>NZ_CM206813.1:0-750000 GCF_059834485.2 Enterococcus sp. S86.2
ATGTCATCATATGAAGCCTTGTGGCAAGAGGTGTTAAACAGCTTAAAAAATGACCTCAGCCCTGCCAGCTTTCAAGTTTGGGCAGAAAGTGCTAGTCCTCTTTCACTAAAAAACGATGAACTTTTGATCAAAGTCCCAACTAAAGTTCACCGTGATTATTGGGAGAAAAATTTAGCACCACGGGTGTTAGAAAACAGCTATCGCCTTTATGGCAGAGAAATTATGCCGGCTTTTATCACAGAAGATGAAGTGCAAGAAGAAATGCCTCAAGCAAAAGAGGAAAAAGTGGAAGAAAAAGTAGATCGTTCCATTATGTTAAACCCAAAATACACCTTTGACACTTTTGTTATTGGGCAAGGCAACCAGATGGCTCACGCTGCCGCTCAAGTTGTCGCGGAAGAACCCGGTTCAATTTACAACCCGCTTTTCTTTTACGGCGGTGTTGGTTTAGGGAAAACCCACTTGATGCACGCAATTGGGCACGAATTGTTAAAATATCGCCCCAATGCCAAAATTAAATACGTTAGTAGTGAAAACTTCACCAATGACTTTATTACCTCGATTAAAAATCGTACCAGTGAAGAATTTCGCCACGAATACCGCAGTGTCGATTTATTGTTAGTCGACGATATCCAATTTTTGGAAAATAAAGTTGAAACGCAAAACGAATTTTTCTATACCTTTGAAGAGCTTTACAAAAATAACAAACAAATCGTCTTAACCAGTGACCGCTTGCCAAGTGAGATCCCGACTTTGCCGGAACGTTTGGTTTCCCGCTTTGCCTGGGGCTTATCTGTCGATATTACACCGCCAGATTTGGAGACGCGAATTGCGATTTTGCGAAAAAAAGCGGAAGCAGAGCGTTTGGAAATCCCAGATGATACCCTAAGTTATATCGCCGGTCAAATCGACTCCAACATTCGCGAATTAGAGGGTGCACTTTTGCGGGTGCAGGCCTATGCGACGATGAATAATGCGGAAATCAGCACCAGTCTAGCTGCCGAAGCATTGAAATCTTTAAAGAGCAATGGCGGCGTTGCCCAAATTTCCATTTTGCAGATCCAAGAAGAAGTTGCAAAATACTATCACATTTCAATTAAAGACTTAAAAGGAAAAAAACGGGTAAAAAGTATCGTCGTTCCGCGGCAAATCGCCATGTATTTATCCCGGGAGCTGACTGATAACTCTTTACCAAAAATCGGCGCTGAATTTGGCGGCAAAGATCACACGACCGTCATCCACGCCCACGAAAAAATTCAGCAATTATTAGACAATGATCTGACAACCCAAACTGAAGTTTCAGAAATTAAAAATTTATTATTAAAATAAGCATGTGGATAAATTTTGACGTTTTCCATTTTTTATCCACAAGTTATACACAGTGGAAAACTCTTCCTGCGTCTTAGGTTTTGACACTTATCCACTGCTTCAACAGGCCCTACTACTACTACTATCTTTTTACTCTTAAATATAAAGGCATCCGCCTTCTTTTAACTTTGAAAAAAATGCTATAATCAGCATGAGTCATTTTTAGTTTTTAGCCGTAGTAAGCTAGGGAAAATTATTAAAAAAAGTAAAACAACATCAGCTACATTTTTCTAATTGCAATTATTTGTAAAAAGCAAAATATTTAAGTTTTGCAGTTTGTGGTGTTTAAACCTATTTTCCACCTGATAAAAAATTGTTACACATTAAAAAGATTGGAGTGCCATCTATGAAAGTCACAATGAATCGTTCTGCCTTTATGCAGGAATTACAAACTGTCCAACGGGCGATTTCTTCTAAAACTACTATCCCAATTTTAACGGGGGTAAAAATTGTTTTAACAGAACGCGGTTTAACCTTAACTGGGAGCAATGCCGATATTTCCATCGAGACATTTTTAGCCGTTGACAATGAAAAAGCGCAAATGCTGGTGGAATCAGCTGGTTCTATCGTGTTACAGGCACGCTTTTTTAGCGAAATTATCCGCCGCTTGCCAGAAGATACTTTCACGATGGAAGTTGTGGAAAATGAACAAGTTGCCATCACTTCTGGAAAAGCTAACTTTATGGTAAATGGCTTGGATGCAGATAACTACCCACATTTGCCAGTGGTAGAAAGTCGCGATCAATTAAAATTATCTGCACAAACCTTAAATCAATTAATTAGTGAAACTGTTTTTGCTGTTTCTGCCCATGAAAGTCGCCCAATTTTAACTGGGGTTCACTTTGTGTTAGAAAACAAGCAACTATTGGCAGTCGCAACCGACTCACACCGCTTGAGCCAACGGGTTATACCCTTGGAACAAGAAGCAGAGGATTTCAATATCGTTGTTCCCGGCAAGAGCTTGATTGAATTATCTCGTTCTTTAGCAGATGATGAAGAAGAAATTGCGATTAGCATTATGGAAAATCAAGTCTTGTTCCAAACTGAAAATATGCTGTTTTATTCTCGCTTACTGGAAGGAAATTACCCTGATACCAATCGGTTAATTCCAAGTCAATTCAATACTGAAATCGAATTTAGCGTGCCGAATTTCTTAGCAGCAATTGAACGGGCCTCTTTGCTTTCTCATGAAGGTCGGAACAATATTGTGCGCCTTTCAATTAAAGAAGATGCCGTGATGCTTTACGGTAATTCTCCTGAAGTCGGAAAAGTAGAAGAAGCATTAAATTATGAAAAAGTTAGTGGCGATCCGTTGGAAATTTCCTTCAATCCTGACTACATGAAAGCGGCATTGCGAGCTTTTGGTGATATGAGTATTACCATTCGCTTTATTTCAGCTATTCGTCCTTTCACATTGGAACCTACAGCTGGCCAAGCCAACTTTATCCAATTGATTACCCCAGTGCGAACCAATTAATTGCTAAAAATTAAATTTTGAAACGATAAACTGCCAAAAAGTACCCTCCTTAGTAAAAATAAAGTTTATTTTTGCTAAGAAGGTGAAATTTATTTGGCAGTTTTTTTGTTATGGAAAAATTTGAGAAACAATTTCTGAAAATTTTGCGCTTATTGCTGACGAGTAAAACGAGTTCGCAAAGCTTTTCTTTGATCCAGCTGCACAAACTATCCCGCTAAGAAATAAGTCAAAATTTCCAAAAATTTGAAGAAACAATTTCTGAAAATTCTGCGCTTATTTTTAGCGAGCTACGCAAGTTTGTTTCGCTTTTCTTTGATCCAGTTATAGGAACTAACTCGCGGCGACAATAAACCAAAATCTTTGCTAAATTTGGAAAACAATTTAGCAAGATTTCATTTTATTGCTTGCGAGCTAAACGAGTTCCGATAACTTTTCTGTCTGAAAAGGCTTGCAAATTATTTTTTACTGTGCTAGATTATGTCTAAGGATTGTTACTGTTTGGCAGGCAAAACCGGAATTTACCGCAAGTATCAAGGGGGAAATTCTAGGTTTTTTTATTTTGTCTGGAAATGAAGCAGACGCAGGGAGTGGGAAGCGTGGTAATTGAAAAAATTCTAAATAACAACATCGTCATGTCCCGCAATGAAGCTGGTGAAGAGGTCATTTATATGGGACGCGGTCTGGCTTTTGGTAGAAAAGTCGGGGATGTGATTGACGCTGGTGTGATTGAAAAAGAATTTATTTTGAAAGATTCGCTAACTTCTGGTCAATTTCAACAATTGTTTGCTGATATTCCATTAGAGGAAGTAGATTTAGTCAAGCAGATCGTCGACAATGCAGAGGAAAAATTGCAGCAAGAATTGTCGTCAAATATTTATCTGACGCTAACCGATCATATTCACTACGCATTGGAGCGTTGCAAAGAAGGAATTGAAATTCCCAATCCGCTTTTATTTGAAACCCGCAAATTTTATCCTAAAGAATTTGCCTTAGCCCAAGATGCGATCACTTTAATTAACGAAAAACTGCACGTGACTCTGCCGGAGTCAGAGGCGGGTTTTATCGCTTTTCACATCGTCAATAGTGAACAGCTGAATGCCGACGGCTCGATGCAACAAACGATGCAGGCAACAGAAATTGTGCGGGATATATTGCAGATTATCAGTCGTTTTTATGGTGTGGTTTTCCGCCAAGATTCCCTAAGTTATCAGCGGATCGTCACTCATTTACAATATTTTGCCCAGCGCTATTTAAAAGATGAATTAAAAGAAGAGCCCGATGAATTTCTTTTTGCTTTAATTCAGTCTAAATACCCGAAAGCTTTTCAAACGGTGCAGCGTATCAATGATTATTTAGTTAAAACGTATCAAAAACCCCTGGGAGAATCTGAGATGATTTATTTGACGATTCACATTCAGCGGGTGGTTTCAGAGGAATAAACATTCAATCAATAACGGATTGTTACTGTACGGCAGGCAAAACCCAGATTGAAAAGACAAAGATACCAGATGATTTATTTTATTTGGGATCATGTTTTTTCTATCTGGGTTTTTTATTTTTTTTAAAACAAATTGAAAATGATAAGGAGAGAAAAAAATGAGTAGTAATGAAGAAATTGCAAAACGCGTCTTAGAAGCTGTTGGGGGCAAGGAAAATGTGAATAGTGTGGTACATTGTGCCACCCGCTTGCGCTTTAAATTAAAAGATGAAGGCGTTGCGGACACGCAGCGTTTAAGTCAAGATGACGATGTTATTCAAGTGGTACAAAAGGGTGGGCAATATCAAGTCGTTATCGGCAGTCACGTTGGTGATGTTTACCGAGAATTAAACGGTATCGCTGATTTTAATAATGAAAAAGAGGCCGCACAGGAAAAAGGTGGCAATATTTTTGACCGTTTAATTGATATTATTTCTTCTATTTTCACCCCATTTTTAGGAGCAATGGCTGGAGCTGGGGTATTAAAAGGCTTTTTGACTTTGGCTTTGACTTTAAATTGGGTGAGCGATACTTCTGGTGTTTACGTCGTTTTATGGGCGATTGCTGATGGTTTATTTACGTACTTGCCAGTGATGTTGGCTTTTACGGCGGCTAAAAAATTCCGTACCAATGAATTTTTGGCAGCGGCACTAGCAATGGCATTGGTGCATCCTTCCATTACTGCTTTAGCAGGGCAAACGTTAAGTTTTCTAGGCCTGCCGGTTATTATTGGAGCAAGTGCTTATACTTCTTCTGTTATTCCAATTATTTTAGCTGTCTTTTTACAAAGTTATGTTGAAAGATTCTTTAAAAAAGTTATTCCGAGTTTCTTACAAACCATTGTTGTGCCACTGGCTATCTTTTTAGTGATGGCACCTTTAACTTTTATTGCAGTGGGTCCTTTGGGTACGATTTTAGGGAACGCATTAGGTAGCGGTTATGACGCGATTTACAGTTTTAGTCCAATTATCGCCGGTGCTGTGATGGGTGGTTTGTGGCAAGTCTTTGTAATGTTCGGGATGCATTGGGGCTTTGTACCGATTATGATGCTGAATTTAAATCAAGTAGGTTTTGACACGATGACACCGATGCTATTACCAGCTGTTTTAGCACAAGGTGGTGCAGCCTTAGCAGTTTTCTTTATGACCAAAAATGTGAAGTTAAAAGGATTGGCATTATCTTCTACTATCACATCATTTTTCGGTATTACAGAACCAACTGTTTACGGGGTTAACTTACCGCTTAAAAAACCTTTTATTGCAGCTTGTATCAGTGGGGCTGTTGGGGGAGCATTTATCGGCTTTTTCCAAGTCAAAAATTACGTTTTTGGTTTAATTAGTTTGCTTAGTTTGCCAGGTTTTATTCCCCAAGACACGAAAGCTATCACAGGTTTAATGATGGCAGCTATTGGTACTGGGATTGCCTTTGTTTTAGGCTTTGTTTTAACATTTGTCTTGCGTTTTGACGATCAAGTGGAAGTAAAACAACTAGCTGCGGCTGATAAAGCAGATACAGTCACTCCAGTGGCACAAGAATTAGCAAGTGGTCATACGATTATGTTAGCAAGTCCTTTGAATGGTGAGGTTTTACCTTTGACCCAAGTAAAAGATCAAGTTTTTTCTTCTGGTGCACTTGGAAAAGGTGTTGCCATTGAACCAACGGAAGGAAAGTTGTATGCGCCAGCCGACGGAACTGTCACAACACTATTTCCAACTGGGCACGCAGTAGGAATTACCACAGATGAAGGTGCTGAAGTTTTAATGCATATTGGCATGGATACTGTCGAATTAGATGGCAAAGGATTTACGATTAAAGTACAACAAGACGATCAAGTCAAAAAAGGAGATTTATTAGTAGAATTTGATTTAGCTGCAATTAAAGCGGCTGGTTTATCTACGATCACACCGATTGTGATCACCAATACGAATAGCTTTATGGACGTTTTGGATATGGATCAAAAAGAAGTCATTCACGGGGAAGATTTTTTAACTGTGGTAAAATAAAAATAACAAATCATTCAACAAACAAGGAGGAAAATCATGACAAAATCAGTATTCAAAGAAGGTTTCTTATGGGGTGGTGCAACAGCGGCCAATCAATTAGAAGGAGCTTATCAAGCTGATGGCAAAGGCTTATCAGTAGCCGATGCGATGCCTGGTGGAAAACAACGCTGGTCTATTTTAGCCGGTGCAGAATTTGACTGGGAAATTGATGAAAATAACTATATTTATCCCAATCATACAGGGATTGATCATTACCATCGCTTCAAAGAAGATATCGCTCTTTTTGCCAAAATGGGTTTCAAATGCTATCGCTTTTCGATTGCGTGGTCCCGCATTTTTCCAAATGGTGATGAAACTGCACCAAATGAAGCCGGCCTGCGTTTTTACGATGAATTAATTGACGAGTGCTTAAAATATGATATTGAACCTGTCGTGACAATTTCTCATTATGAAATGCCACTGCACTTGGCTAAAAAGTATGGTGGTTGGAAAAATCGTGAATTAATCGCTTTTTACGAAAATTTTGCGACGGTGGTTTTAAACCGCTACTACCAAAAAGTAAAATATTGGATGACCTTTAACGAAATCAACTCTCCTTTTGAACTACCTGCTTTAAGTATGGGGATGGTCAAAAGTAATGGCGGTGGTGATTGGCAAAATATTTTCCAAGCGTGGCATCATCAATTTGTAGCTAGTGCTAAAGCAGTTAAAATTGGGCATGACTTAGATCCTCATTTGCAAATCGGCTGTATGATTATTTATGGGACAAGCTATAGTTATGATGCTAATCCCATCAATCAAGTGGCAACCATGATCCAAAATCAAGAGTTCAACTATTTTTGCGCGGATGTTCAAGTTAGAGGGCAATACCCGGCTTATGTAAAACGGATGTTTGAAAAATACAACGTGCAGCCGCTAGAAATGAAAGCAGATGATCTAGCTTTAATTGCCGCCCATACAGTCGACTACATTGGCTTTAGTTACTATATGTCAACGGCGATTAACGAAACGACGACCGCTGAAAAAGTACAAGGGAATATTCTAGGCGGCGTGAAAAATCCATTCTTAAAAGCTAGCGACTGGGGCTGGCAAATTGATCCAGATGGTTTGCGTATTGCGTTAAATGAATTGTACAACCGTTACGAAAAACCACTTTTCATCGTTGAAAACGGCTTAGGCGCATATGATGAAGTAGATGAGAATTTCTACGTTGCTGATGATTACCGCATCGATTACTTGCGCAAACATATTAAAGCAATGGGCCAAGCCGTGGCAGACGGTGTCGATTTAATGGGCTACACACCGTGGGGCTGTATTGATTTAGTCAGTGCCTCAACAGGCGAAATGAGCAAACGCTACGGCTTTATTTACGTGGACAAAGACGATGAGGGTCAAGGAACTTTCAATCGTTACGAGAAGAAATCTTTTGACTGGTACAAAAAAGTCATTGCCACAAATGGTGCCGATTTAGTCTAAAAAATTGTAATGCAGACAACCAGAAAGCATCCATTCCTGAACTTTATCGGAATGGATGCTTTTTTTGTATTTTTGTATTACCGCCGCTTTTAGCTTTTCTTTGATCCAGTTATAGGAACTAACTCGCGGCGACAATAAACCAAAATCTTGCGAAATTTGAAGAACAATTTAGCAATATTTTATTTTATTGCTTGCAAGCTAAACGAGTTCCGATAACTTTTCTTTAGATCCAGCTTCAAGCACCAACTCTTCGGGAAAAATTCAAAAATTTGATTCTGATAAAGAGCATCAGCATCCAAATTTCCGACATTTTTCCAAAGAGTTACCCAGCGCTTTCAGCTTTTCTTTAGATCCAGCTGCACAAACTAGCCCGCTAAGAAATAAGTCAAAATTTCCAAAAATTTGAAGAGACAATTTCTGAAAATTCTGCGCTTATTTTTAGCGTACTGAACAAGTTTGTTTCGCTTTTCTTTGGATCTAGCATTGCGAACTAACTCGCTGCGACAATAAGTCAAAATTTCAAGAAATTTGGAAAACAATTTATTGAAATTCTGCCTTATTGCTGACGAGTAAAACGAGTTCGCAAAGCTTTTCTTTGATCTAGTTATAGGAACTAACTCGCGGCGACAATAAACCAAAATCTTGCGAAATTTGGAAAACAATTTAGCAAGATTTCATTTTATTGCTTGCGAGCTAAACGAGTTCCTATAACTTTTCTTTAGATCCAGCTTCAAGCACCAACTCTTTCAGCTTTTCTTTTTGCAATAAAATGAAAAACAACTGTATTACTTTCAGAAACTGCGAAATCTTCTTAAAAGGGCATAAAATCGTTTTTGCGGGTTTTTTATCTTTTCGGATAAAAATTATCTAAAAAGATTAAAACTTCTTAGAAGTGAAAAAAACTGGGGAAAATTTGTTTTCTTCCTTAAAAAACGGTATAATAAACCTAACTGTGACTGGAGAAACGAGGGATGAAAATGAAAGCAAAAATCGCAATCACAGGAGACTACATGACCTTAGGACAAGTGCTAAAAGAAGTTAATGTGATTTCCAGTGGCGGACAAGCCAAATGGTATCTGGCTGAGAATACCGTTTTAGTTGACGGAGAGATTGAAAATCGCCGTGGCCGTAAGCTTTATCCAGGGATGATGGTAGAAATTCCCGACGAGGGGACTTTTTTTATGGCGCAAGCACAGGAAAAAGATAATGCGCCTGAATAATCTTTCTTTGCAGCACTTTCGCAATTATTCTGAGCTTGCGCTTCATTTTCCGCAAAATTTAACGATTTTTCTAGGAGAAAATGCGCAGGGAAAGACGAATATTTTGGAGAGTATTTATGTTTTAGCCATGACGCGAAGCCACCGGACCAATAATGAACAAGAGCTGATCGAATGGGGATCAGATTTTGCCAGCGTCAAAGGTGAGGTGCAAAAAAATCACAGTAAAGTGCCGTTAGAACTTTTGTTAACCAAAAAAGGCCGTAAGACCCGCATCAATCACATTGAGCAAAAAAAGTTGAGTAGTTATGTGGGTCAATTAAATGTGATTTTGTTTGCCCCAGAAGATTTGGCTTTGGTCAAAGGTAGTCCTGCTTTACGGCGAAAGTTCCTCGATATGGAAATTGGCCAGATTGATCCGATTTATTTATATGACCTCGTCCAGTACCAAAACGTTTTAAAGCAACGCAATCAATATTTAAAACAGCAAAAAAAAGTCGACATGCTTTATTTGAGCGTGTTAGACGATCAGCTGGTGGATTTTGGCAGCAAAGTTTTGTTAGCCCGCGCCAAGTTTGTCAAACGGCTAGAATATTGGGCTAATTTGTTGCATCAAAAAATCAGTCATGAAAAAGAGAATTTGACGCTAAGTTATGTCTCTACGATTGATTTTAGTTTAGAAGATGATTTAGAAGTGGTTAAGACGCGTTTTAAGTCTGTCTTGGAGAAAAACCAAGCAAGAGAATTGCAGCGCTTGACGACGCTGTCAGGACCCCATCGTGACGATTTGAGTTTTGCGATTAATGAAATTGATGTGCAGATTTATGGCTCACAAGGACAGCAGCGCACAACAGCCTTAAGTGTTAAATTGGCAGAAATTGATTTGATGCAAGAAGAAACCGGTGAATACCCGATCTTGTTACTAGATGATGTAATGAGTGAATTAGATGATTCCCGACAGCTGCATCTTTTAGAGACAATTGAAGGCAAAGTTCAGACTTTTCTCACCACCACGACACTTGATCATGTCAAAAATAAAATGACCGTGACGCCAACCATTTTTTATGTGGAAAAAGGTCACTTAAGCACTACGAAATAGATTATAAAAGAAATGAGGATCCCCATAGATGACAGAAGAAGAAAAAAGCTTAATTGAGCGTGCCAAGGAATATGACGCCAGTCAGATTCAGGTCTTAGAAGGTTTAGAAGCGGTACGCAAACGTCCTGGGATGTATATCGGCTCTACTAGTTCAGAAGGTTTACACCACCTTGTCTGGGAAATCGTCGATAATTCCATCGATGAAGCCTTAGCGGGTTTTGCTACTAAAATTCAAGTTATCATTGAAGAGGACAATTCCATTACCGTAACCGATGATGGTCGCGGAATTCCGGTTGATATTCAAGCTAAAACTGGTCGTCCCGCAGTAGAAACTGTTTATACGATTTTACATGCCGGCGGTAAATTTGGCGGTGGCGGCTACAAAGTTTCCGGTGGTCTTCACGGTGTGGGGGCTTCTGTTGTTAACGCCCTTTCCACAAAATTGAGAGTTAAAGTTTACAAAGAAGGCAAAGTTTATTTCCAAGAATATCGTCGCGGTGCTGTTGTGGATGATTTGAAAGTCATTGATGAAACAGATAAGCACGGGACAGAAGTTCGCTTTTGGCCAGATCCAGAAATTTTTACTGAAACGACAGTCTTTAACTTTGATAAATTGGCGACCCGTGTGCGGGAATTGGCCTTTTTAAATCGCGGCTTGAGAATCTCCATTGAAGATCGTAGAGAAGAAAAACCGGTCTTAAAGGAATATCATTACGAAGGCGGGATTAAAAGCTATGTGGAGCATTTAGACAAAAATAAAACAGTCTTGTTCCCAGACCCAATTTATTTGGAAGACCAACAGCAAGATATTGCCGTTGAGGTTTCTTTGCAATATACAGATGGCTATCACATGAATATTTTAAGTTTTGCCAACAACATTCATACGTATGAAGGCGGAACCCATGAATCAGGTTTTAAAACAGCTTTAACCCGGGTTATTAATGATTATGCCCGCAAGCAAAAAATTATGAAAGACAACGATGACAATCTTTCCGGTGAAGATGTGCGGGAAGGTTTGACAGCAGTTATCTCGATTAAGCATCCAGATCCACAATTTGAAGGACAAACCAAAACGAAATTAGGTAACTCTGAAGTTAGAACGATTGTTGATCGTCTATTTTCAGAACACTTTATGAAATTCTTGATGGAAAATCCAACGGTCGGCCGTCAAATCGTCGACAAAGGGATGCTCGCTTCAAGAGCACGTCAAGCAGCTAAACGCGCCAGAGAAATGACACGACGCAAAGGTGCTTTAGAAATTAGTAACCTGCCAGGTAAATTAGCGGACTGTTCTTCTAATGATCCGGAACGTTGCGAATTATTTATCGTCGAAGGAGACTCTGCCGGCGGTTCAGCAAAACAAGGTCGTAACCGGGAATTTCAAGCGATTTTACCAATTCGCGGTAAAATCTTGAACGTGGAAAAAGCTTCCATGGATAAAATTTTGGCTAACGAAGAAATTCGTTCACTCTTTACAGCAATGGGTACTGGTTTTGGTGCTGATTTTGACGTATCAAAAGCTCGTTACCACAAATTAGTTATCATGACTGATGCCGATGTCGATGGTGCCCACATTCGGACGTTGCTATTGACCCTGTTTTATCGTTACATGCGTCCGATTGTGGAAGCAGGATACGTATATATCGCACAACCACCGTTGTATGGTGTCAAACAAGGAAAAAATATCACCTATGTACAGCCAGGTAAAGATGCCGATGAACGTTTGCAACAAATTATGAACGAATTGCCAAAAACACCAAAACCAACCATTCAACGGTACAAAGGTTTGGGGGAAATGGATGACCATCAATTATGGGAAACCACGATGGACCCAGATAATCGTTTGATGTTGCGGGTTTCAGTGGACGATGCGATCGAAGCAGACCAAGTTTTTGAAATGTTAATGGGTGATCGCGTGGAACCACGCCGCGCCTTCATTGAAGAAAACGCCCACTATGTACAAAACTTGGATATTTAAGCTTGTTTTTTGAAATTCTTTTGAAATTATGATGAGGCTTTACCTTTTTTGCAATCTAAAATGAGGTCGTCATGATCCATTTGATTTTGCCAAAGGTTAAAGCCAATCAATTATTTTTGCTAGAAAAGTCGAGTTTAAACAACAACAGCATTTTTATTTTAGCGCTGCTAAAGGCAGTCAAAGACCGCTGGTGTTGTTTAAACATCTCAGTTAGGAGTGAAACACTTGGAAGATAATAAAGCCCATATTCATGACGTCAATTTGAGTAGTGAAATGAAAAACTCATTTATCGATTACGCCATGAGTGTTATTGTAGCGCGGGCATTGCCAGACGTTCGGGATGGTTTAAAACCGGTTCACCGCCGGATTTTATATGGGATGAATGAATTAGGTGTAACACCAGACAAACCCCATAAAAAATCAGCCAGAATCGTCGGGGATGTTATGGGTAAATATCACCCCCACGGCGACTCTGCGATTTATGAGTCCATGGTACGGATGGCGCAACCATTTAGCTATCGTTATATGTTAGTAGACGGGCATGGTAACTTTGGTTCTGTCGATGGTGACGGGGCCGCTGCTATGCGGTATACCGAAGCTAGAATGAGTAAATTAGCTTTGGAAATGTTGCGAGACATCAATAAAGATACGGTTGATTTCACCAGCAACTACGATGATACCGAACGTGAACCAGAAGTTTTACCCGCAAGATTTCCTAATCTGTTAGTTAACGGAACTACTGGGATTGCTGTTGGGATGGCAACCAATATTCCACCTCATAATTTAAACGAAGTAACCGCAGCGATTAATTTATTAATGGAAAATCCGGACGTGACAACCAATGAACTGATGGAAGTTTTACCCGGACCAGATTTCCCAACCGGTGGTTTAGTCATGGGTAAATCCGGTATTCGCCGTGCCTATGAAACAGGGAAAGGTTCCATTACCGTGCGCGGTCGCGTTGAAGTTATGGACATGCCAAACGGCAAAGAACGAATTTTAGTGACAGAATTGCCTTACATGGTCAATAAAGCGAAATTGATTGAACGTATCTCCGAGTTACATCGAGATAAACGAATTGAAGGCATCACGGATTTACGGGATGAATCAAGCCGTGAAGGGATGCGGATTGTCATTGACGTGCGCCGGGATGTTTCAGCTTCTGTTATTTTGAATAACCTTTACAAATTAACAGCGCTGCAATCTTCTTTTGGCTTTAACATGTTGGCTATTGAAAAAGGCGTACCAAAGATTTTAAGCTTAAAACGCATTTTGGAAAACTATGTGGAGCACCAACAAGAAGTGGTGACTCGCAGAACAGCCTTTGATAAAGCTAAAGCAGAAGCCCGTGCTCATATTTTAGAGGGCTTGCGGATCGCCTTAGATCACATTGATGAAATTATTGCGATCATTCGTAGATCCAATACCGATGATGAAGCTAAAAATACTTTAATGGCAAAATTCGAATTGTCCGACCGCCAAGCGCAAGCGATTTTAGATATGCGCTTACGTCGTTTAACCGGTTTGGAACGGGACAAAATCGAAAAAGAATACCAAGAACTATTGGCTCTAATTAAAGATTTAGCTGACATTTTAGCGCGTCCAGAACGCGTAAATGAAATCATTCAAACTGAATTAGGTGAATTAACCCAACGCTTTGGAGACAAACGCCGGACAGAACTTTTAGTCGGTGAAGTGCTAAGTTTAGAAGATGAAGACTTAATCGAAGAAGAAGAAGTTGTGATTACATTGACTAACAACGGCTATATCAAACGACTAGCCAACAGCGAATTTCGCGCGCAACGTCGTGGTGGCCGTGGCGTTCAGGGAATGGGTGTTCACGATGAAGACTTCGTGAAAACTTTAGTTTCTTGTTCAACTCATGATACATTGCTATTTTTCACCAATGCCGGTAAAGTTTACAAAGCCAAAGGATATGAAATTCCAGAATACGGCAGGACTGCAAAAGGAATTCCAGTTATCAACTTATTAGGTATTGATTCTGCCGAAAAAATTCAGACAATTATTGCGGTTAGTGGTCAAAGCGATAATAAATATTTGTTCTTTACGACCTTATTAGGGGTAGTAAAACGAACTTCTGTGGATGCCTTTAGCAATATTCGCAGTAACGGTTTAATTGCCATTAATTTAAAAGAAAACGATGAATTAGTCGATGTTTTAGAAACAAGCGGCGACGACACCATGATTATTGGTACCCATGCTGGTTATTCGGTTACCTTTAAAGAAGAAGCTGTCCGCGATATGGGACGAACGGCTTCAGGTGTTCGGGGGATTCGCTTAAGAGAAAATGATTTTGTCGTTGGCGTTTCAGTTATCACAGACGACAAAGAAGTATTGGTGATTACAGAAAACGGTTATGGCAAGCGCACAGCAGGCGCTGAGTACCCTGTCAAAGGTCGTGGGGGTAAAGGGATTAAAACTGCCAATATCACCCCTAAAAATGGTCCATTAGCTGGTTTAACGACAGTTGGTGGTGACGAAGATATTATGCTTGTAACCAATAAGGGTGTTATTATCCGCTTTAACGTTGCTTCTGTTTCACAAACCGGTCGCGCAACATTAGGTGTCCGCTTAATGAAACTAGAAAACGATGCGAAAGTAGTCACGATGGCTGCTGTGGAAGCAGAACCAGCAGAACCAGAAACAGAGTCAGTTGAAACGACGGAAACGTCAGATGAAACAATTGATGCTAAGGCAGATACAAATAGCCCAGCAACAAATGATGCAGGCGATGAAGATTCCGCTGAATAAAAAAATTCATTGCAACACCCCTCGCAAAAGAGAAAGTTTTGCGAGGGGGGTTTTTTTACAATTAACGAGAAGGAAGAGATCAAATTTTAAGGAAATTTGAAGAGCGGTGTATGGAAGGCTCGGCTTATTACTGGTGAGTTGAGCGAGTGCATTCAGCTTTTCTATAATTAAATGCGATTAAGAAAATGCAAATTGTGGAAAAAATTTTTGAACGCATTTTTTAAAAGTTATCCACTGTGGAAAACTGATTTTTTTATTTCATTTGTATTTAAAATTTTGAATCGTTTTTAGTAAAGACTGATACTGGTGCGATTGGTTGTAGTCTTATAGCAGGGTAATGGGTTAAGCGAAAAAATCTGCTGAATTTTTTGTCTAGATGAAATTGAACAAAAATAGCGTAGATAATGATGGAGACGTTGAAACAAGCTTAAGCTGCCAATAAAAAACTCTTGCGCAAATGGCCTTTTTCCTGTATAATTCTACTTTGTGAGTAGTCTCAATGATACTCTCTCTGCTCTTAGGAAGCTAAGGGCCTAAAGTCCATAGGGAGGTGAAAAATCAATGGAAAACACGAAGTATGAAATCATGTACATCATTCGTCCAAACATTGATGAAGAAGCAAAAACTGCTTTGATCGAACGTTTTGATGCAATCTTAAAAGACAACGGCGCTGAAGTTGTTGAATCAAAAGATTGGGAAAAACGCCGTCTAGCGTATGAAATGAACGGATTCCGTGAAGGTATCTATCATATCGTCAAAGTTACTTCTCCATCAGATGCTGCAGCGATCAATGAATTTGACCGTTTAGCAAAGATCAACGACGGAATTTTGCGTCACATGATCGTTAAGGAAGAAGCTTAATATTGTTTCACGTGAAACAAATCTATGACGAGGAGATGAACCGGTTTGATTAACAATGTCGTTTTAGTCGGTAGATTAACAAAAGATCCTGATTTGCGCTACACAGGCAATGGTGCTGCAGTTGCGACTTTTACTCTAGCAGTAAATCGTAATTTCACGAACCAAAGCGGTGATCGCGAAGCAGATTTTATCAATTGTGTAATCTGGCGTAAACCAGCCGAAACTTTAGCAAATTATGCCCGCAAAGGAACGCTGCTAGGAGTTACTGGCCGCATTCAAACTCGGAATTATGAAAACCAACAAGGTCAACGTGTTTACGTGACTGAAGTGGTTGCTGAAAACTTCCAATTATTAGAATCACGTTCTGCCAATGAACAGCGTCAACAAAGTGGCGGTAGTACTACCACGAATGGTGGCGGTGGTTTCAACAATAATTATGGTGGTGCCAGCCAACAAAACAATTTTAATCAAAACCAACCTTCTCAAAACAACGGAATGCCGAGTTTTGATCGCGACACTTCTGATCCATTCGGGTCTGACGCATCAACCATCGACATTTCAGACGATGATTTACCATTCTAAGCAATTGATAGGAGGGAAATAGGATGGCACAACAAAGAAGAGGCGGACGTAAACGTCGCAAAGTAGACTATATCGCAGCTAACCACATCGAACACATCGATTACAAAGATATCGAATTGTTAAAACGATTCATTTCAGAACGCGGTAAAATTTTACCACGTCGTGTAACTGGTACTGGCGCGAAAAACCAACGTAAATTAACCGTAGCAATCAAACGCGCACGGATTATGGGCTTACTACCTTTCGTAAGCGAAGACTAAAAATTATTTTAAGAGGTTGAAAGAAAAGTCATTTTGACGATTCTTTCAACCTCTTTTTTTGTCTAGCAAGAAAATATGAAATTTCATGAGAAAAATATTGATTTGACTGTCGCCTGCTGTCTAGCTCCATACATAACCTTTTGGGTAGCAATCAATCAAAAGATTGAGAAATTTGAGGAATTTTTATTGAAATTCAATATTATTTTGGCGTGTAAGCAACGTTGCACAGCTTTTCATGCTAGCCCAAATAATTTAGCTTCTCCTATAAGCCTAGAAAAGGAATATTAGAAGTTAAAGTACTGGAAATTTTACTACGTGACAAATAAAATAGCTTATAAAATTAGTCCTTTTAATTTGCTTTATTTAATACTTGAAGAGGAAATTTTTAAGCTTATTCCTTACTTTCAGGCTGCTCCATTTGCAAACTTTGTTTTTTTATAGTTAGAGATTCAGTTACTTGAAATAGATAATTCAAAATTTGTAAAAGAAAATAATCTGTCCAATTTAAAAAAATTGAAAGTCAGGCAATAGAAAAAAAGCTCAAATTCACCTATTTATCCACAATTTTAAAAATAGCACAATCCAGTGTTAGATCGCTAAAAACCCGCAAGATAAACACAAAATACCAAAAAACTTATCCACACTGTGGAAAACTATTCTATTTGCTAATAACGAGAAAAATAAGTTTGTGTAAAGTAGCGCAAGCTGATTATACAGCAGTTGAATACTTATGCATGTAATTTTAAAATGTTATTTAAAAAGATTGCATAGCCGATTACTATTAATACGAATTTTGTTAAAAAATATCGGTAATGACTATTCTTTGCGCTAAATTATAAGTAAGGAGTAGCTAAAGTGAAAAAATGCTGAACTATTGCAAGGAGGTAATACGTTACTCCCAGAAGATAATCAAATGATAGTGTAACTAGTCATAGTGTAACTCTTGACAGTCAGCTACGGTCTTACGGCCTGTTTGTAATTTTAAAAATGTTTCATGTGAAACATTTTAAAAGGGGAAATGTAGTTCAGTCGCAATGTTTCACGTGAAACATTTGATTGCTGCGCATAAAAAGACTAAAAATCGCGCTATTATAGGATTTATGATAAAATGAAGGGTAGCAAAATGAAATGTTTGCTGGTTTTGTTAGAGAATATTTTTACGTCAGTCAAATTGTTTACGTGAGGTAACCGTCTTACTTAAAAGCAATAAGATAGGATGAAATGACGTTAAAATGAGGAGTAAACTATGAAAAAATACCCTTTTCTAAAAGTGATGGTGCTAGTTTTCATTGTAGAATTCATCTGTTTGGTGTTTAATCCCAATTTATGGGTGAACCTGGTTCTTTTTGCTGCGATAAATGTCTTTGTCTATTATGTTTATTATACGTTGCAAAATTTACAAGCTTTGACAGATGATCAACGAATTCGAAAATCGGCACAAATTGCTATTGATAACTCTAAGTTTTTGTCTAGTGTTTCCCCTTCGATTATCTTTATTTATCAGCCAAAAACGTTTCGTTTGGATTGGATGAATCATCGGGCATTAGATTTGAACGAACAAGTAGGGCAAGATTTGCTGTGGGATAAGACGTTGAAGCCGCTTTTAGTCGGTAGTAAAGACGAGGGTACGTTGCGAGTTTCTGATAAAAGTTTTGAATATATCATTGACCGGCAAAAAAATATTGTCTTTTTACTAGATAAAACGACAGAAGTCGCTGCGCAAAATTATCAAGCCAATCAACAAACCGCAATTGGCATTATCTCAGTTGATAATTACGATGACGTTGTAGATAAAATGGATGCCAAAGAGACTTCGTACTTAAACTCGTTTGTGACGACCTTCATCTCCGATTGGTCAGATGAATACGGTATTTATTTGAAACGACTGAACGCGGAACGTTTTTATTTTGTGGCCCACGCCTCTGATATTAAGAAAATGGCACAAGAACAGTTTTCTTTATTGGATAAGATCCGGACAGCAGCCGAAGAGCAATCTATTCCTTTAACAATTAGTATGGGAATTAGTTATGGCGATCAAACCGGTGAAAAAATTGGGGAAGTTTCTCAAACTTGTTTAGATATTGCTTTGGTACGCGGGGGCGATCAAGTTGTAGTTAAAGAAGCCAACGATGAAGCGAAGCCGAAATTTTATGGCGGAAAGACTGCCAGCGTTACAAAGAGAACACGCGTTCGTTCGCGAGCAATGGGAACTGCGCTGAATAAAATTTTAGCTGCTGCTGAAGATATTTATATCATGGGGCATCGTTATCCGGATATGGATGCGATTGGTTCAGCCTATGGTGTGGCGACCTTAGCCGATTTTCAAGGGAAAACTAGTTATGTGGTCATCAATGAAAATGAATTGATTCCTGATGTGGAACGCTGTTTACAAGAGATCCATAAAGACGAAGAACTAGAAGGCCATTTAATCTCGGTTAAACAGGCTCTAGGACAGATTAAGCAAAATAGCCTACTTGTGATGGTGGATTACCACAAACCGTCGCTATCGATCTCTCAGGAGCTTTATGAGAAATTTGACAAGGTAGTGATTATCGATCATCATCGCCGGGGCGAAGAATTCCCGACACAACCCCTGTTGACCTATATTGAATCTTCCGCTTCTTCTGCTTCGGAATTAGTAGGAGAGTTAATTCAATATCAAAGTAGCACCAAAAAACAAATGGATAAAATGACTGCGACGTTATTATTAGCCGGAATTTTTGTCGATACGAAGAATTTTTCTGTCCGTACCAGTTCTAGAACTTTTGACATTGCAAGTTATTTAAAATCAAAAGAAGCCAATGGTGAATTGGTGCAATACATCCTAAGTTCGGATTTAACTTCATTTTTAGAGATTAGTGAATTGGTTTCAAAAAGTGAATTTATCGATCAAGATATTGTGGTGGCTTGCGCTAGTGAAGATAAGATTTACGATAGTGTAACGACTGCCAAAACAGCCGATACCTTACTTTCTATGAATGATGTTCAGGCTTCTTTTGTAATCACGAAGCGCCAAGATGGATTAGTTGGTATTTCGGCGCGAAGTAATGGCAAAATCAATGTCCAATCTATTATGGAAGATTTGGGCGGTGGCGGTCATTTTACCAATGCGGCCACACAAATCAAAGAGAAATCCCTTAACGAAGTGAAAACAATGCTTTATAATGAGATACAACATAGTCTAAAACAAGAATAATTGCTGCTGTCTGAAATTGTTTTACAGTAACAGCAAGAAAAAAACAGTTTAAAACAGCGGGATTATAAAAATTTAGGACTTGATTTGACCTTTCACAAAATGCATAATGTCAGAAAATTTTTAGCCTGACTGGCAGATGTCTGTAAACAAGGTCGAATAAACAGCTTTACAAGGAGGAAATTAACATGAAAGTTATTTTTTTAGCTGATGTAAAAGGTAAAGGTAAAAAAGGCGAAATCAAAGAAGTACCCACTGGTTACGCACAAAACTATTTAATTAAAAATAAATTGGCACAAGAAGCCAATAAAGGAAATGTCGCTGAATTAGCAGCCAAAAAGAAAGCGCAAGACAAGCACGATGCTGAAATTTTGGCCGAAGCAAAAGCATTAAAAGAAACATTAGAAAAAGAAGAAACAGTGATTGAATTAAAAGCCAAAGCTGGCGAGGACGGCCGTCTATTTGGGTCAATTCCTTCAAAACAAATCGCCACTGCTTTGGAAAAACAATACAATGTCAAAATTGACAAACGCAAAATCGAGTTGGAAAATCCAATTCGCTCCCTTGGCTTCACCAATGTGCCGGCTAAGTTGCATCCTGATGTCGTCGCAACGTTGAAAGTTCATGTTGGAGAAGAATAAATTTTAACCAATAACGCTTTCTTGAAGTAGATCTACGGCAACAAGCCGAAATTACCGCGGAATTTAAAAATAAAACAGGCAAACAAACTTCCAACTGTAGATTAAAAATCGAATGTTTGGAAGTTTGTTTTTTTATCAAGACTGATACGATTTGCTGAGAAAATTAGGTTTCCAGCATGACACACAAGCTCTTTAAGCTTTCCTTCTCAGACCAAAGGCTGATTTTTATTCTTCGTAACAGAAAATAATTGCTCACTAATACTATGTCATGTATAGTATCAGGTGTAAGGTAATAATAAAGGCGGTGATAACTTGGATAGTCAATTAAAAAGAGGCCTATTGGAATACTGTGTATTGGCGTTTTTATTGCAGCAAGATTCTTATGGCTATGAAATTGTTAAAAATATCTCGCCTATCATTCACATCAGTGAGTCCACGTTGTATCCGATTTTGAAACGATTGGAAAAACAGCAGTTAGTTGAGACGTATAAAGAAGAATTTAACGGTCGATTACGGAAATATTATCGTATCACAGCAAAAGGGCAGCAGAATTTGAAGATTTTTTATAAGGGTAAAAAACAAGTTGTCTCAATTTATGAGTACATTGGAAGGAGTTTGACGCAAAATGGATAGAAGACAGTTTTTAGCGAATTTGATGGCAGCGTTGCCGGCAGGCGTCGATCAATTAGAAGCCTCAGAATTTATTGATTATTATGATGAAGTTATCCGAGATTTTATTGCAGATGGCTATACTGAAGCAGAAGCTGTTGCGATGGTAGGTGATCCGGCTGAAATCGTGGCACAATCTGAATTTTTCAAAGGAGATTTTTTGCGAAATACACCTCAAACTGCGGTGAAAAAAGTTGCACCTTGGGTAATTATTTTATTAATTCTCGGCTTTCCTTTGTGGGGCAGTTTAGCGCTAGCCGCGTTTTGTTTATTTATTAGTGCCTACATCATTTTATGGGTGCCCTTAATTATTACCGGCAGTTTCACCTTAGCTGGCGTTATCGGAGGACCCTTTGCAATGCTGACTTCTTTTTTTGCTTTTGGTGATGGTCTGGGAATTGGTTTGCTTCAATTTGGCAGTGGTGCATTGCTTTTAGGATTAGGTTTAATTTGTGGTGTGATTACTTGGAAAATTGGCGGTAGTCTTTTGAAGATCACCTTTAATTTGACCAAATTTATCATTGGCAAAATGAAAGGCCAGGTGACTGCTTATGGATTTTAAACGTATCGTAAAACTTGGCGTAGTTTGTATTGGCATAGGTTTTGTGTCTATTGCGGCAGCGTTTATCGTATCCGGTGGCGATTTACAGGCAATTTCTGGTGGCCATCAAGATGCTTGGTACCGCGTAATTCGTTTTGATTCTGATGATTTTAGCGACACAAAACATGAAGATGAATGGGAAAAAGTAGAACACAAGCTAGACAATATGTTTGAAGACTAAAACTGTTTCTCGGTGCAGTTTACTAAAATTAATTGCCTACAACGGCTTTTCAAGGAGCGCATTTGGTAAAGTGGAGAATATAGGTCAACCATTTCTCTGAAATAAAAAATAAGACTAAAAAACACCAATTTCTGTTTGACGTAACGTATTTTTTCGTCAGAAGAAGTTGGTGTTTTTGTCTTTATATTGCAATCAGAAAAGCATCCTAAATCAGACTGTTTTTTTGTATCAGTAAACTTAGGAAATTTAAAAATCAGTGGAGAGAATCAAGGGAAAGCCATAATGCTGGGCGCAAACCACCACTATTATCACCTGTTAGAGGGTGAATGGTGGTGCTACTGTAGTGATCTGTTTTATTACCCTGAATTCCGACGTTGCCGTCACCGTGTATATAAATTGCCCGCTGCAAATCGCGTCCAGGAGTACGCAGCCACCACCACCAAATATGCTGATCATAAAAGGCGCGGCGTTGATCATTATTTGGATCTTTCTTTTGGAACCAATACCGTTGTTTCGGGCTTTTTTGCATAAGGTTTTTGCTGCTGTCACCAAAATAGTGGCAGACCACTTCTTCTAAGCTTAGCAGGAAAATGTGATCGTAGGTCTTATTGCCGCCAGTAACGTTGTACCAGGGATTATCAGCTGTCAAAATTTCAGTAGTTAAAATTTTTTCCCTATTTTGAGGTGCAAATGATTGGTAGAAGGTGTCGTTTAAATAGGCTCTCACTCCACTGGTTTCCCAAGTGACATCTCCTTTTTTGTGATGATAGGGACGCTGCTGGATAATATCTTCTGTTATCAATAAGAGGCGCCGCTCCTCTTTTGCTAATATCCGCCAAGTAAAACGATCAAAAGTCAGTGTATCGCCAATTTCCATAGCTGTCTCCTTTTTAGTTAGGCCGTTAAGTCATTTTAATCCTGACTAAAAGATAGAAAAAAGGCCTGCTTTTTATAATGATATTTTAATTTTAGCATAAAAGCGTATCCGTTACAGTTGCCAGAACAACTCAGAAATAAAAAAGCTTAAAAATAAAAGATTATATCCGGTATAATAAGGACACGTTGCAAGTGGATCGCTATTTTTACTTTTTATAAAAGAAGCCATTGCAAAATTTATGCGTGTTTTTAGTTGTGGGACTAAAAATAGGTTCGAAAAAATGAAATAACTAAAATTGATGAGGTGTAAAAATGTCACAAGAAATGATTTTAGTCATAACGCTCGCAGTCTTTGTACCGGTGGTGTTAGTTGCGCTGAATTACCGGTCTAGGATGAAGTTAAAACAAAGTATCCGACAAAAATGGGGGACACAGCCATATCAAAGCCGGCTTGATCAAGAGGAAAGCTTGAAAGAAGCCTGGCTGGAAGAAAAAAAATATCATCACTATGAAGCAGAAGTCGATGATTTGACTTGGTATGATTTAGATATGGCTAGTATTTTTGCCTTGTTGAACAATACTTACTCCAGCGTAGGTTCAGAAGCTCTTTACAAGCGTTTGCGCAATTACAACTTTAACGATCAAAAACGCTATGAAGCCTTAATCAAATTTTTTGCTGAAAACTCAGCGACAAGAGAAAAAGTGCAATATCTTTTTGCAAATTTAGGGAAACAAGACAATAATTTTTCCAAGCAATATCTGGCAGAAGGTGGTAAAAATAAATTACCAAACACATGGCTATATGTTATTTTAGGATGTATACCAATTTTGGCGATTTTAGCATTACCGTTGCAACCAGCTTTGTTTTTAATTGTTATTTTATTAAGCTTCTTTTTCAATGTAATCCTCTATTTCACCCAAAAATTTCGTTTGGAAAGAGAACTGACAATCATGCGTTATCTGGTGCAAACGCTGGTTTTGGCTAAAAAATTAAGCAAAGTTGCAACCCCGTTACAAGCCGACATAAAAGAAAAGGTAAAACCATTTAATGGCATTGAAAAATTTGCTTTTTCTTTTCGCGTCAAAGGAAATTCAGAAGCCGAAATTTTATTTGAACTGGTTAATATGATCTTTTTATTGCCGTTGATTTCTTATAATTATGTATTAGGAAAAATTACGCGGTACAATAAAGCGGCCATCTCACTATGGGATAATTTGGGGGATTTAGAAGTTGCCTTAGCGATTTTGAATTTTCGGACGTATATGCCCTTAACGTGTCAGCCTGTGGTAAAAGAAGGTGGTGTCGTTGCACAAGCGATTTATCATCCTTTAATTCAACATGCCGTGGCTAATCCAGTCGACTGGCAAAAAAATACGCTCGTAACAGGCTCCAATGCTTCAGGAAAATCCACTTATGTCAAAAGTATCGCAATCAACTGCATTTTAGCGCAATCGATTAATACCGCAACTGCTGAATCCTTCACATTAGAACCAGGGCATGTATTAAGTTCGATGGCTGTTGAAGATGATTTATTTGAAGGGGATAGCTATTTTGTGGCTGAGATCAAATCAATTAAACGTTTATTGGACAAAGTTGCAACCAACGAACGCTGTTATTGCTTTATTGATGAAATTTTAAAAGGTACCAATACGATCGAACGAATTGCTGCCTCCAGCAGTGTAGTAGAGTGGTTATCACAACAAGCTAGCTTGGCCTTTGTCGCAACTCACGACATCGAATTAACCGAAATTTTGAAAAACAGTTGTGACAATCTCCATTTTGAAGAACAAGTCACCGCTGAAAATGGTATCACATTTGACTATCGCTTGCGTCAAGGCGCAGCAAAATCCCGCAACGCCATCGCGTTACTTGGCGTTTTAGGCTACCCTGCTACATTAGTTGCAAATGCTAAAAAAGAAGCGGTTTATTTTGATCAGAAAAAAAGTTGGCAAGTGTTGGCGTAAGGGGGAGTCTTGGATAAAAACGACTTTACATTAGTTTAACAAAAAAGATTACAAACTACATGACAAGTAGTTTGTAATCTTTTTTTATTTGTAATTCGGATGACTATTTAAGTTTTACTGAACTGCGAATATTTAAACTTGGAATAATTTGTTGATGAACAAAAGGCGTAGCCGGATTTTCTATTCTTTGCATAAGAGCTTGTACAGCCAGTTGTCCCATAAAGTGCAGGTCAGTTGCAATATTTGTAATGGGCGGAACAGCCATACGCGTAAATTCTGTGTCATCGTAACAAATAATACTAATATCATCTGGAATAGTATATCCAGCAGATTGTAAGTAACTATTTAACATAAATGCTAAACCAGAGTTGACGCAAAACCAAGCGTCAGGCATTTTTTCAATATTTTTTAGCTTATTAAAAAGTGCTCCTTGTGTTTCTTCAATCTGAGTCACTTCTATTTTTTTATCATAAGCCAAGCCATACTCGCTCAGTGCGCGATGATATCCCCGATAACGTTCTAAATAACTTGGTGAAAATTCAATGTCACCAATAAAGCCAATTCTCTTTAAGTCATTTTCAAGCAATAGAGAAACAGCTTGGAATGTTCCATCTGTATTTTTTGAAAGAATAGCATCAGCTAATAAAGAAGGATCATGATGGTCAACGAGCACAACCGGGAGTTGTGTAGCGATAACTTCCTTTATGTAATTATTGTCACTATGCGATAAAAGAATTACACCATGATAATCTAAAATATTTGCCGGTAAAGTTAAATTCTTTATTTCTTTTTGAGTCAATGGATGAATATCTAGCTGGCACCCTTTTTTTCGAAGAGCATCTTCAATACTTTTAATGATCTCCCCAAAGAAACTTGTTTGTGAAATTGCAAATTCAGTAGCTACTAATAAGATGCGTTTTTCTCTATTTGTAAGAGGAGTAGTTTGGTATTCGTAGCCGATTTCATCGGCTTTTTGTAATACTAAGTTTTTTGTTTTTTGACTGACGCCTGGTTTGTTTCGTAATGCTTGTGAAACTGAATTTTTTGAGATTCCCAGTGCATCTGCAATATCTTGCATGGACGCTTTTTTCATGTTTATCACCTGATTTTCTAAGCTTTGTATTAAGTATATCATAAATTACTAAAAAATGTAATGTTTTGTAATTGTAAAATGTAATTATAAAAATATCATTACAAAACATTGACAACACGAATTACACATTGTAAGATACGTGTTGTAAAGAAAACGTTTACCATTTAGGAGGAACGATGATGAAAATGAACAAATTGATCGTAGGTATTTCTGCTTTATTGTTAGGAACTGTTGCTTTGGCTGGTTGTGGCAATTCCGGCGCAAAAGATTCTGGTTCAAGTGATGGCAAAACTAAAGTTACTTTTTGGGCCGCTCCAAATCCTACCCAAGTAAAGTATTGGGAAGAAATGGCGACTGAATTTGAGAAACAAAACAAAGATATCGATGTTGAAGTTAGTCAAATGAAAGAAAGCCCATCTTCTGAAGCCACTATTCAAAGTGCAATTGCATCAAAAACGGCACCCACACTATCTGAAAATATTAATCGTAGTTTTGCGGCACAGTTAGCAGCTAGTAAGGCAATTTTACCATTAGATAAAGAAAGTGACTTTAAAAATGTTGTCGAAAAAAGAAATATGAGTAAAACAATCGAGAGCTGGAAATTTTCTGATGGCAGTCAATACGTTTTACCAGTCTATTCAAATCCAATTTTGTTTGGTTGGCGTTTAGATACATTAAAAGAGCTAGGTTTTAATGAACCGCCTAAGACATACTCAGAATTATTAAAAGTTGTCGAAAAAATTAAAGGTACAGATAAAGCCTTGTGGGCGAAAAAAGATATTGCCGATCCAACTGCTTGGATGCGTTGGTTTGACTTCTTCCCATTGTATGACGCAGCAAGTAAAGGTGCCAATTTTGTTGAAAATAATAAATTTGTTGCAGATGAAAAAGCAATGGAAAATGTTTTTGATTTAATGAGCACATTATCTAAAGATAAAGTTTTGCGCACTGGTGAAGCGACTGATCCATTTGAAAATGGCGATAGCGTTATGACCGACATTGGCCCTTGGACATTCCCGAACTGGGCAGAAAAATATCCAGAGCTAAAATTTGGTGAAAATTACACAGTTACAACACCCGTTGTCCCAGATGAATTAGCTAATGAAGAAAATGTTTCCACATATGCTGATGCTAAGGGAATTGTGATGTACGCGCAAGCAACGGAAAAAGAACAAGCTGCTGCGATGAAATTTTTAGAATTTGTTTTTGGTGATGAAAATAATGATATGAAATTATTAGAAACAACTTCTTTGATTCCTGCACGTGATGATGCAACAGAAAATGCTGCGTTTAAAGAATACTTCGAAAAAAATCCAGTAATGGAAGTTTATGCTGCTAACGTTCCAAATGCAGTTCCAGCAATGGATAATGAAAAGTACAACGATATTCAACAAGTGTTTGGCGAACAAGCATGGGTACCTGTTGTTCGAGGTGAAAAAGCACTGGCTAAAGCCGTTACAGATGCAAAGAAAGCCGTTGAAGGGGCGCTTCAATAATGAACAAAAATACAAAATTGGGCTGGTTATTTACCAGCCCATACCTTATTTTTACATTTATATTTTTCCTTTTACCATTACTGTGGTCATTTTGGCTAGCCTTAACAAGTTGGAACATGATCTCACCAGATGTTGAATTTGTTGGAATCAAAAATTTTATCGATGCAGTCAAAAGTCCCGCGATTCAAGCGGCTTTTGTTGTTACATATAAGTTTTTGATTGTTTTTGTTCCAATGGCCATGATTATGTCGATGATTATTGCACTTTTAGTTAATAGTTTACCGAAGTTAAAAGGTTTGTATATGGTAGCTTTTTTCCTACCGTATCTTTCCAGTGGTGTTGTAACTTCCTTGATTGTTAAGGGATTACTATCTTATAACGGTCCTTTCAATACATTTTTACGTAATAAAATGGGCTGGGATATTGATTGGCTAGGAAATCCACATACGGCCATCATTATTGTGTCCTTGATGATTGCCTGGAAAATGTCTGGCTATTATGGTCTGATTTTAATTTCGGGTTTAAGCAATATTAATCAAGAAATTTATGAAGCTGCGGCTATTGATGGTGTCACACCGTGGAATCGTTTTTGGAAGATCACATTTCCAATGTTATATCCCGCTTTCTTCACAGTGGCTGTACTTGCTGTGGGGGTTAGTTTCGGCATATTTACGGAGGTCTATCAATTGACTGGTGGGGGTCCTAATTTTGCTACTAATACGTGGCAAATGGAAATTTACAATCAAGCCTTTGTCGGTTTGAAGTCAGGTTATGCTTCTGCTGTAGCTTTATTAGCCTCTGTGGTCACTTTTGCATCAATTGGAATCATTCGCAAGCTTTTAGAAAAATGGGGTGAAAGAAATGGTTGGACTTAAAAGAACGAAAGGACAAACCATTCTATTATATGTTGTTACGACATTAGTAATGTTAGTTATGATTTTTCCGTTTATTTATCTGGTAATGCATTCTTTTGCATCATGGGACCAAGTGGACCGCAAATTAATTCCGAGTCATTTTAGTTTGCGTTCATGGACGTGGTTATTTGGCGGATCGGCTACTTCAGCTAATGTTCCTTGGGTGGGCGCATTTATTAATACGGTTATCGTAGCTACCATCGCGACGTTTTTAATGTTGTTATTTGCATTGATGGTGGGATATGCCTTAGCAAAAATTGAATTTAAAGGCAAAAAATTTGTTAATAATTTTATTTTATTCCAAATGTTTTTCCCAGCCATTATTTTGTTGATTCCACAATTTTTAATGATTACAAATGTGGGATTACTTGATTCTTACGCAGGTATGATTATTCCAACGGCGATTAGCTTGTGGGCAATTTTTATGTATACCAACTTTTTTAAAGCAATTCCCGATGCCTTAATTGAAGCAGCAAAATTAGATGGCGCTTCTGAATTGCAAGTACTTTTTAAAGTTGTTTTACCAATGTCTAAATCTATTACAACAGTCATCTTTTTATTCTTGTTTACGGATCGTTGGACCAACTTATTGTGGGATATGATTGTTTCAAAAAGTGATAGTACGGTTACGTTGAATGTTTTAATCTCTCAAATGTTTGGCCCTTATGGTACGTATCCTGGACCAATGTATGCTGCTTCGGTATTGCTGACATTACCTTTGATTATTTTATTTTTAATCTTCTCTAAACGATTCCAAGATGGCATGCAATTTACTTTGAAGTAGGAGCAAACAAATATGTGGTGGGAAAAAGCTGTTTTTTATGAAATTTATCTACCTTCTTTTGCAGATAGTAATGGCGATGGGATTGGGGATTTTAACGGAATAAAAGAAAGATTGCCTTACTTGAAGCAATTAGGGATAGATGCACTTTGGCTGACACCTTTTTATCCATCACCAAAAATTGACAATGGATATGATGTGTCAGATTACTGCGATGTAGACAGGCAATATGGCACATTACAAGATTTAGAAGAACTAATTCAAGTGGCAAAAAAAAGTGGGATGCACGTCATTATCGATGTTGTTTTTAATCACACATCGACGCAACATCCTTGGTTTCAATCAGCATTACAAAGTACAGAGGACAAAAAACGAGATTGGTATATCTGGCGAGATAGACCGAATAATTGGGAAAGTTTTTTCGGTGGGTCGGCGTGGGAATACGATGAAAAAAGCCAACAATATTATTATCACAGTTTTGCCAAAGAACAAGCTGATCTAAATTGGCACAATCCTGCCGTCAAGCAAGCAATCTTTCAAATACTGGATTTTTGGATAAAAAAAGGTATTGATGGTTTTCGTTTTGATGTGATTAATAACCTAACTGTCAGCCAGGACTTTAAAGATAATCCAGTTGATGAAACCAGGCGACAGATTCACCAAAATGATGTAAATCAACCAGGTGTTCTCGCTATTTTAAAAGAAATCAATGCGTATATTAAAAACTGCAATCCAGAACTGTTTACTGTAGCCGAAATTAGCTCCGATGATCTTAAATGTATTGAACAGTATGTTGGGGCGGAGTTATTTGATACCGCTTTTAATTTCAATTTAGGTAGTCAAGAAAAACTGAATTTAAATTATTTTGCAAGCCAGTATGAAGCTATGAATACTGCTGCTGAAAAATTGCCAACGCTCTTTTTTAATAGTCATGATATGAGTCGGTCTTGGGAGCGTTTGGCAGACAAAAACGTAGATGTTTATTACTTGTTAATTGTCTTATTAACAATCAACCATGGCATAACTTTTTTATTTCAAGGAGAAGAATTAGGGTTAGGTGATTTCTTAGCTGCTAATTTGACAGATATTCGTGATATTCAAGCGAAAAATAAGTATTTTGAATTATTGCCCTCTGACGGTGAAGTAAGAGCGATAGCAGCAGCAAACCTAGTTAATCGTGATCGTTCAAGAGGAATGTTGCCCTTTAATATAAAGGGGTGGATTGGCTCAGCAAAAGTGAACGAGTCAGAAAAAGTAATTATGGCTGGCTACAAAGCGTTAATTGCACTGCGGCATAAAGAAGGTCCATTTTTACCCTTAGAAAAAATTCAAGCAGAAAATGACCTGCTTTCTTATTGGAGCGGTGATATTCACGTGATACTGAACTTTTCCGAGAAACCACGTCAGATTGAACTATTGGAAGATAGGCCGTGGCAGACGTTATGGTCCCATAATGGGCCGTATTTAGCAAAAAATAAAATTTACTTGCCCGAAAGAGCAGGTTGGATAGGAAAGAGAAATTAAATGATTTATGCGGAAGAGCTATTAAAAAAATACCGTGAAGAGCAACTTTATTCTAAAGCAACCGTCTTAACATTCAAAGATGTAGCAGACAAAGATGTTTATAATATTACGGCGCCATTTTTGCTAGAGGGACAAGTGGTTCTTGCAGGTAGAGTTGAGTCTAGAGATGATGAACATTCAGAAATCGTCTTGTTTACAGAAGCTGAAGAGAATACGTGGGTGCCTATTAAAGAAAGCGTTCGTCTTTCTTTACAAGATCCTTTCTTTACCGAAATTGATGGTGACATCATTTTAGGCGGCGTGGAAGTAAGCTTTCTTTCGTCAGGACAAGCCAAATGGCGTACCGTCTTTTACCGTTTAGAAACCAGCCAAGATGCTGTCCAAATTTTTGCCGGTCCATGGGGAATGAAAGATTTACGTTTAAAACAATTAAATGATGGGAAAATTCTTGTGTTAACACGTCCACAAGGTACAAAAGGTGGACGCGGCAAAATTGGAGCTGTGATTATTGACGACTTAGCATCTTTGTCCGTTGCGCTTATTGAAGATGCACCGTTACTAGCAAATCAGTTTACAGATAGTCAGTGGGGCGGAGCCAATGAAATTCATCAAACTAAAACATCTATTTGGGTTTTAGGGCATATTGCGAACTTTGATGAAGAAAATAATCGTCATTATTACGCAATGGCTTTTGAATTAGACTTAGCCAACTTCGCCATGAAAAATGCCAAGATTATTGCCGAAAGAAAAGATTTCGCAGCTGGACCAGCTAAACGGCCAGATTTAGTTGATGTTGTTTTTAGTGGCGGGATTGTTATGAAAGATCAAAAAGCCGTGATATATGCTGGGATCAGTGATGCTGGTGCTCAAAAATTAGAAATTGAAAATCCGTTTAGATAGAGGTTATGACATGAAAATAGATCGTTTTGCAGAGAACCCGTTAATTACACCTAAAGATGTGACGCCACTTCATGAAGGTTATGAAGTGATTGGAGCCTTTAATGGCGGCGTTGCCAAATACAATGATGAAGTATTGCTATTACTACGCGTAGCAGAAAGACCCATCTCTAAAGATCCAGAAATTATTAAAGCTCCAGTTTATGATGCACAAAAAAAAGAAATGACTATTATTGAATTCAATCGTAATGATCCCAAATATGATTTTGAAGATCCTCGTATGATTCGTCATACAGATAAGCTTGATAGTTTTGCTTATTTGACCTCTATTTCTTATATTCGCATTGCCCGCAGTCAAGACGGTCATAACTTCACCATTGATGATAAAGCCTTCTTATATCCATTTAACGAATACCAAAATTATGGGATTGAAGATGCGCGTTGTACAAAAATTGGTGACACGTATTACGTTAATTTTAGCTCAGTATCTCCTGTAGGTGTGTGTGATTCATTGATTGCTACGCAAGATTTTGAAAGCTATCAAGATTTGGGAAATATCTTTGCACCAGAGAATAAGGACGTTTTAATTTTTCCAGAAAAAATTAATGGGAAGTATTATGCACTGCATCGTCCTTCGCTTAAAAGTATCGGAAACTATGATATTTGGATTGCGTCATCTCCAGATTTAGAAAGTTGGGGACATCACCAACATTTAATCGGTATTCGCCCAGATTCTTGGGATAGTGGTCGTGTGGGTGGTGGTTTAGTGCCAATCAAAACGGCAGAAGGCTGGCTCGTTCTTTACCACGGCGCGACACCCGAACATCGTTACTGTATGGGAGCAGCCTTACTAGATTTAGAAGATCCGACTAAAGTTTTGGCGCGCTCTAACCAACCAATTATGGAACCAGATGCTGAATATGAAAAGAATGGTTTCTTTAGCGATGTTGTCTTTGGATCTGGCGGGATAGTAAAAGAAGATCAATTAACCATGTATTACGGTGTCGCAGATACTTCAATGGCAGGTTGCACCTTCTCCATTGCTGAAATTATTAGACAAACAAAAGAGGGCTAGCAGGAATGAATTGGCAAGAAAAATTACAAGAGTGGCAAGATTTTGCGACTTTAGATTTAGACTTGAAAAATGAATTAGACCAAGTGACTGACCAAGCAAATTTAGAAGATCGTTTTTATCGTTATCTTGAGTTTGGCACAGGTGGTATGCGCGGAGAACTAGGGGCGGGTACGAATCGAATTAATAATTATACGATTAAACGCGTTGCGCTAGGGCTGGCACGCTATATTGAAGAAAATGGTTCTTCCGCTTGTGAGCGTGGCGTAGTAATTTCTTATGATAACCGCTATAAATCAGAAGAGTTTGCCACATGGACGGCGCGCATTTTAGCAGCCTGCGGTGTTAAAGTTTTTTTGTCTGATACATTACGCCCGACGCCAGAACTTTCTTATCTAGTTCGTCACTATCATGCTTTTGCAGGAGTTATGATAACGGCTAGTCACAATCCCAAACAATACAACGGCTTTAAAGTATATGGCTCAGATGGTGGTCAAATTACGCTGGAAACTGCTGAACGCCTAATGACGTTATTAGAAAGTATTACAGATGAACTTCAAATTACCGCAAAATCTCGTGCCTACTATGAAAAAAATGACCGGATTACTGTATTTTCTGAAGAAGCAGATCAGTGGTATATTGAAGAATTAAAAAATGTTGTACAAAATCAAAAATTAGTCGCAAAAGAAGGTAAAAACTTAGCGGTTATTTACACACCACTACATGGTACGGGAAAAGTTTTAATCAAAAAGGCTTTTGCTGCCTTTGGCTTTGATAATTTAAGACTTGTTTCAGCGCAAGAAGATCCAGATCCAGGCTTTTCTACTGTGACTTCTCCTAACCCAGAAGATCAGGCAGCATTTGCTTTGGCATTAGAAGAAACAAAGAAAAATCCAGCTGATCTATTAATTGCTACTGATCCGGACGCAGATCGTTTAGGCGTAGTTGTGTTTAAACAAGACCAACCGATTTATTTAAATGGTAATCAAATTGGTGTTTTACTCTTGGACTATTTGATCCAACAAAAATCACCAGCGGATGTGAAAAATTATTTTTTAGCAAAGACAATTGTTACTTCTGATTTAGGTGCAAAAATTGCAGCAAAACACGGACTGCAAGTACGTAATACATTAACAGGCTTTAAATTTATTGGTGAACAAATCAAATTATCGGAACAAAAACAAGACAAAAAATTTCTCTTTGGTTATGAAGAAAGTTTTGGCTATTTAATTTCTCCTTTTGTCCGCGACAAAGATGCAATCCAAGCGGCCACGTTATTGGCAGAAGTTGCATTGGTTTGTAAGCTGTCAGATCGTAGCCTAGTAGATCGACTAGAAGAAATTTACCAAGAATATGGCTATTTTGAAGATGACTTAGAAACAAAAGTTTTTCTAGGAAAAGATGGTATTGCGGAAATGGCACAATTAGTTGAAAACTTACGTCAAAAAGAAGTGACCCACTTAGCAGGTGAGGCAGTTGTGTTTAAAGAAGATTATGGCTTAGGTACGCAAAAGAATTTAGTAACGCAGAAAGTAACCAAACTAACGCTGCCACAATCCAATGTTATAAAATTAATTTTGGCAGATGAGTCGTGGGTTTGTGTCAGACCCTCTGGCACAGAACCTAAATTTAAGATTTACTATTCAGTAAACGCTTCTTCAAAACAGGTAACAGAATCAAAATTGCAAGCGCTAAAAAGCGATTTTCATCAAATGCTGACAGAACTATAAGGAGATTAGTATGAAGGCAGATCAAAGAAAACGAGAATTTGAAGCCAACGTTTCAAATCACCCTCAAGCTGACATTTTGACATTTTCAGGTGTTGAAGAATTCGATGTATACAATTGTTCGCAACCTTTCAAAATTGAAAAAAACTGGTATTTATTTGGTCGTGTTGAACGCCGTGATGAATGGATGCGTTCATGGGTAAGATTATTTATTAGGGTAGAAAAAAATCATTGGACCTTAGTTGAAGATGCGATGATTTACCAACTGGAAGATCCATATATTGCTAAAATAGCGGATGATTTTGTCCTTGGTGGTACCCATGTTCAGGTGAAACAAGAAGATGTTTTAGACGCATATTATGGGTATTTTTACTATGGCAAACAATTAGATAATTTAAAATACTTCACTACGGGTCCAAAAAATATGAAAGACATTCGTATTGTCCCGCTTGCTGATGGCAGAATCGGTGTTTTTTCGCGGCCACGGGATAAAGAGCTAATTGCAACGTATGGTAGTGAAGCATTAATTGGTTTTACGATTATCGACAGTTTAAACGAGTTGACGGCTGACAAAATTAATCAAGCGAAAATATTACCTAATTTATTTGCCGATTTAGAATGGGGCGGCGTCAATCAAGCATTTTTACTCGATTCTGGTAAAGTTGGTGTGATTGGTCACTTATCTTTTAACCAAGATGATCAAAGCGTGTATACCATAGTTTCTTTTGTATTGAACCCTCTTACATTAGAAATAGCAGATTATCAAATCATTGCAACAAGAAGTTGTTATCCAACTGCACCGGCTAAACGAGCCTTTTTACAAGATTGTTGTTTTCCTTCAGGGATGATTTACCACACTGATGATTTTTGTGAGCTATATTCAGGCTTAGGCGATACATGTGAAGGTGTGATGGTAATTTCCTACCCATTCAAAGGTCACGGTAAAATAGTAGAAAAACAATATATTGTGAGCGACTAATGCAATTGCACTGATTCCATGGCAAATTTTTTTGCCATGGATTTTTTTTATAATCGTAATATGAAGTTAACGTCTAATTTATACCTTCAAAGAACGCACAACAAAAAGTTAACATCAAAAAATAAAGCCGCCCAATCCCAAGCTAAAAAGCTTTTTAACACTTTTTTAAAGCTTGCTTTAAAGGGATGGACAGCATTTTTTTGACGCATTTTTTCTCTTGGGAGGCACTTGCCATATATTGTACTTTTACTGAAAGTTATGTAAAATTAGTAGACTGAAAACTTTTAGGAGCGATTATAATTATGGCAGTAGAAGATATGTGGCAAGACCGCATGCCGCCGCAAGATATTCAAGCGGAGCAGGCTGTTTTAGGTTCGATTTTTTTGGCTCCCGATGAGCTGATTAATGCGATGGAAGTTTTGAGTGCCAAAGATTTTTATCAGCGGCGCCATCAGCTGATTTACCAAGCGATGATCAATTTATTTGATCGTAATGAAGCCGTTGACGTGGTGACGTTAAAAGCAGAATTGGAAAGAGGCAATGCTTTAGAAGATGTCGGTAGTGTCGGCTATTTAGTTGAATTATCCCAAGCGACGCCTTATGCAGGCAGCATTGGCTTTTATGCGAAAATTGTCGCGGACAAAGCATTATTGCGCAATTTAATCCAGGCTGCAAATAAAATTGTCGCCGCCGGGTATGAACAAGATGAAGACGTTTCGGCCATTGTCGAAGATGCAGAACGGGGAATTTTGGAGGTTTCTGAGCGCCGTAATAGTAATGGTTTCCAAGCCATTGAGGACGTGCTGCAAGAAACCTTCCGCAACATCGATCAATTAGCGCAAAACGATGAAGCCATCACGGGGATTCCAACTGGTTATCCGGCATTAGATAAAATGACGGCTGGTTTGCAGCAAGGGGAATTAATTATCTTAGCTGCCCGGCCCGCGGTGGGGAAAACGGCCTTTGCATTAAATATCGCCCAAAATATTGGGACGAAAACCGATGCTTCGGTGGCGATTTTTAGTCTGGAAATGGATGCGGAATCGTTAGTTAAGCGGATGCTTTGTGCCGAAGGTCTGATTGACGCAGGGCATTTGAAGACCGGTCAATTAACCGATGAAGAGTGGGGCAATTTAGTGGTGGCAATGGGAAGTTTATCCCGTGCCAGTATTTTTATCGACGATACCCCGGGGATTAAAGTTTCTGAGATTCGCGCCCGTTGTCGTCGCTTGGCCCAAGAAAAAAAAGATTTGGGTTTGATTTTAATCGATTATTTGCAATTGATTGAAGGGACTGGACGGGAAAATCGCCAACAAGAAGTTTCTGAAATTTCTCGGCAGTTGAAAAAATTGGCGAAAGAATTAAAAGTGCCGGTTATTGCCTTATCTCAGCTTTCCCGTGGGGTAGAACAACGGCAAGATAAACGGCCCGTGATGTCTGATATTCGGGAATCTGGTTCCATTGAGCAAGATGCCGATATCGTTGCCTTTTTATACCGGGATGATTATTATCAACGGGATTCAGATGATCCAGATGAACAAGAAGACACCCGCGATAATATTATCGAAGTTATTATCGAAAAAAATCGTTCTGGTGCCAGAGGGACGGTGGAATTGATGTTTATTAAAGAATACAATAAGTTTTCATCGCTTTCTCTGCGGGAGGACGCCATGTAACGTAAGATGAATAAAAGCGGTTGTGATAAAGGAAAGTTTGCCTTTGTCACAACCGTTTTTTTAGTTTTTTGTTGTGGGTAGTTGTTAAAAAAGATCCCTGTGTCTTTTTAAAACTAAAATTCAGTAAAAAGTTGTAGAAGGGTTTTTGTAACTGATCGCTCAAAGTTTGCGACAAACGGCTGCATATAAGTTTTTTTAAAGAAAAGCGGTAATTTTGTGTTGGTTGTCATACCAGGTTTCGTAATCTTCGCATAATGATTGAACGGCTTTATGGTGGCGCAGCGTGTCGTAGTGGGGGTAGAAAAACTGATTGGGCCAATGGCGTTGTCTGCTGTCAATTTCACTGCAAGCGGCGTTAATCAAAGGTGTAGGATCGATGTTTAAGTATTTGGCGACCGAATCGATTTGGGTGAGACGATCATAATTTTCTTCTTTTTTTATTTGGGTATGCAAAATGAAGGCTTTACTCATGCAGTGAATCAGAGCAGTTTTTTTAATGGGGATGACACAATCAAAACCTAATAAAGTTTTGACAATATTCTGATGGTTGGCGCAGTAAAAATCAGCCAGAATAATCGGATTGATCCAGACCGTGTTTTTCGGGGCGGTCTTGCTACCAGTTAAGGGTAAAAGGCAAAAATCGCGGGTAGCAAAAGGTGCTTTTTTGAAGTGGTAAAGGCTTGCGACGGCTTCAAAATAAAGTTCGCTGTCTTGGCAGCGGTAGGCAGGGAGGATGCGCTTTTTAAGTAATTGTGTCGGCGTACCATAAACTAGCGCCAACCCCTCATCACTAAAAACAAGAGAATACTGGCATTTTAGTTTTTCGTAGGGGATTAAAGCATAATATGTTTTGCCAAGGGAAAGCTCGGCATGGGGAATAAGCTGATCAGCCAGCTGATGACGAGAATCTTTGGTCAAAATAAAAGGTTGCTGCGGCAAGAAAGGGGAGATTTTAGCTCGAATTAGACTGATTTCGGGGCGTAAATGGAACTTTAAACAGTTTTCGTCAATTGGGACATAGGTCATTGAATCGCTTCCTTTCAAAAAGAACTTTAATTAACTATAGCTATTTTTTTGCAGGGTTGTCAGCTAAAATGGGGTTCTTTTGCTGTTTATTTTTAGGTAGCAGTAAGTCTTCTTTTTCTAAAATATAGTTACCGGCCGGAATAAAGCAAAAGAGGAAATTTAGATGAAAGAACAATTGATGAATGAAGCGTTGGAGCACTACGATACCTTGTTTCGTCGCGTTTTGGCTAAAGAGAATATCTTTGTGCAAAATAGTGAGTATGATGACTGTCTGCAAGAGATGCGGTTTAATTTAATTGAGCTGCTGCATGATTATCGGGATTTGGAAATTTTCAAAGAAGATTACAATAACAGTTATCTATTTCGCCGTTTTCAGTGGCTTTGCCAAGACTGTCGTCGCAAATATTTAAAGCGACCAGAAACATTGCTAGAAGAAGACGCCGAGCAAATTCAGGCGCCCTTTGATTTTATCGCAGACATTGAATTAGCGGAAATGCTGCAGCAAATTTATCTAGAACTAAGTGAAAGTGAACAGCGGGCTTTTACTTCGTTACTTATTGACAGTCACCAGCTGCAGGATAATATAACAGCTACAAGACAGTTTCCTTTGAAATATCCCAAAAGTAAGCCGCAAAAGAAAATTTCCCGCCAAGTGCGGGCTTATTACCGCAAAAAATTGCGGCGCGTCCGCAGTCAAATAAAAAAGGCGATGGAAAAATAAGGCTGCAATGCACTTGTCTGAAATAAAAGATAAGTAATGGGGGAGTTGCTGGTATTGAAAAAGCAAAAAAATTTGTTTCACATGAAACATTTTGAAATAGAAGTCTGAGAATGGGGGCGTTTTTAGCCAGGTAGTCAAGTGATTAGCCAAATTTGAAAGACAGCACTCCGAGATTGTTTTAGTTTTCTCTTAAGTATTTTAAGCCAAATTGACGCCACAATAGCTGCTAGTGTACTGTTTTGTGTAGTACACTAGCAGCTACATTTTTCCAAATGGAGGAAATAACATGGATAACTACACAATTTTTGATTATTTATGGGAAATTCTTTTTGTAAATCCCTTAGCTTTAATCGGCGTTATTTTGATTACAGCTTATATTTTGTCGTTTAAATTGTCTTGGCGGCGAAAAATTGCGATTTTGCTTCCGGCACTATTGCTGTTTTACTATTTGCAAATTGGCTTAACGCATATTTTTGGCATTACCACAGTGGGGGAATTGCAGCGCATGCTGCGATTAGGTGAAGGTGTTTTTCATCCCAGGTGGGAATGGCGTCTGCTAGCAGAAGGGCTATCTAGTGGCTTTATCGCAAATATTATGGTCTTTATGCCAATTGGTTTTTTACTGCCTTTTATTAGCCGCAGTTTTCAAAAGGTGTACAAGACGGTATTTCTTGGCGCGGGCATTTCTTTAGCTATCGAAATTAGCCAAATCTTCACGTTATATCGGGCAACGGATATCAATGATCTTTTAGCAAATACAATCGGAACGCTAATCGGGTGGTGTTGTTTCAAACTTGTCGCTAAAATTTTCAAACTGCAAGCAACAGTAGAAGCACAAACCCGATTTTTACCTATCATTGTTGTGGTCATTGCTTTTTTAAATGTATTTTTGAATGTTTAACTTTTTCAATGAAGCCAGCAATAAACGCGTGCTTTGTTTTTGTTTAGGATTTTATTTTGCTAGCTGGTTACTATTTGACGGCAGTAAATGCTACCCCGGGGATACGCAAGTGGAAAAACAAAAAAAGATTTCTACACGCAATCGCTTTTTCAATTTAAGTGTCAAGTATTGAATATGGAATATGAATACCTTACTGAAAAAGTAGTGGTAAAAAACCAGAGCTAGATTTATTTTTTGCACTAAAAGAGACATAAGCTGATAACAAAATTTAATTAATTGGCTATTTGTCTTCGACTAAGTAAATTTGCTAGAAGCTAAGGCAGCAAATATTTAAAAAAGGATCAAAGGAAATCAAGCTGATAACTAATGGTCTTTGTGAAAGGAGGCATATTATGCCAATGAAAACTTATCGAACGGCCGAGGTGGCGGCTGCAATTGGTGTACATCCTAATACGATTCGTTTTTATGAAGAGCAAGGACTTTTGCCAGTAATTCCGCGCTTGAAAAATGGTTATCGTATTTTTGATGAGACGCATCTCTTACAAGCAAAGTTGATTCGACTTGCATTTCAGGCAGAAATTCTCAGTAGTAATTTGCGGAAAAGCGCCATTGATATTGTAAAAACAGCGGCTAATGGTAACTTTTCTCGTGCTATCGAAAAAACCGAGAAGTATCAAACACAAATTAAAGAGGAAATTCAAAAAGCGCTGGAGGCGATAACCTTAACAGAAACGATTCTAGCTGATCCACATAAAGCAGATACTGTCTTTGAGGGCAATACAATAAGTAGAAGGGAAGCGGCGATCCAAATTGGCGTGAGCATGGATGTCCTGCGGGATTGGGAACGTAATGGTTTAATTGAAATTCCCCGCAAAGGAAATCGGCGAATGTATGGTGCAATGGAGTTGAATCGCTTGAAAATTATTGCTGTTTTACGCCATGCAAACTACTCGCAAATGGCTATTAGGCGCATGCTTACACAATTAGAGCAGGGGAACATCAATTTGCGCGCCGTCATTGATACGCCTGAGGACAATGAAGATATCATCTCAGTTGCAGATCGTTACCTAACGTCGCTTACTTTAGCATTAGCGGATACGAAAAAAATGCTAGTCATTTTACGTGAATTACGCTAAAAAGAAAGCAACCCTCCAGTATACCACCACCTTATTTTTTGATGTTAACCTAGTGTTACACGAAAAATAAGGGGGGATTTAATGAAAAAGCAAGCAAGTACGCTGACAAATCCAGCGTGGCAAAAAAATACAGTGCTATTTATTAGTAGTCAGGCAATTACGCTGTTTGGTTCCTCCATTGTTCAAATGGCGATTATTTGGCAAGTTGCACTGGAAACATCCTCGGGTCTCTGGATTACGCTACTCTCTTTAAGCGGAACCTTGCCGCAGTTGATTGTTTCTTTCTTCGGTGGTGTCTTGGCAGACCGCTATGCTAGGAAAAAACCAATTATTTTAGCCGATAGTTTCATTGCGGTCGTTACGTTTATGCTAGCAATGGTCATTTTAATTGGCCGAACAGCTGATCTATTACCTTGGCTTTTAGTCGTATCCATGCTGCGCTCGCTTGGATCAGGTATTCAAACACCCGCGGTCAGTGCTGTAATTCCACAAATCGTGCCGGAAGAACATTTAATACGCTATAACGGAATTAATAGCAGTATGCTAGCTATTGTCCAGTTTGCCGCACCGGCCGTAGCTGGCGCTATTTTATCTTTGGCGCCCTTCTATGTGATTTTGTTACTAGATGTACTGACAGCCATAATAGGTCTACTGATTTTGTTGTTTGTCGTTATTCCTTATCAAAAGCCGGAACCATCAAAGGAAAAAGTTAGTTTCTTTAGCGATATGAAAAGTGGCGTGAGCTATGCGGCAAAGAACAGTTTAGTGAGAAAGACACTGTTAGCATTTGGTACCTTCATTTTTCTCTGTACACCATCAGGGTTTCTTTCTGTTTTAATGATTGAACGCATTTTTGGTGACAGTTATATGTATTTAAGTGTCAATGAAATGGCGGGCTTTGCCGGCATGGTGGTTGGCGGACTGATACTGGGTATGTGGGGCGGCTTTAAAACGCGACAAAAGACAATGGCCCTAGGCTTAATTTGTTATGGCCTATTTTCAGTGCTGTTGGGTTTTGTAGATAAATTTTGGCTATTTGTTGCCTTAATGTTTATGATTAGTTTTTTTATTCCGGTAGTGCAGTCTTCCGCCACGACATTGTTGCAAGAAAATGTGCCCGAGGAAAAACTTGGACGAGTCTTTAGTCTATTTGGCATTATGTACAATGGGTTTATGCCGCTGGGAATGGCTTTTTTTGGACCACTAGCAGATAAGGTGGAGATTCAATTTCCCGTAATCTTTTGCGGTATAGCGATACTTGTACTTGGATTCAAGCTATTATTTGATCTAAATGTTAGCGGAAAAGCAACGTTACCTTAAAACTCACAAAGAGAATATCCTGTAATTTTTAACGATGAATAAAAATTGAATTTTACGTCATTAATAGTGGGAAAACGCCTTTGTTTTTATTTACGAACAAGCTAAAAGGTGTTTTTTTGCTGTTAAAGGCTTGTTCCTTTTTTGTATATTACAAGTGATAGGCAGTAAATAAAATGAAATTAGATGATAGCCAATTGAAAACAGTAAGAAAAATTAATATTATGTAATAGATAATTCTTTTTTGTTAGTACTTAAATAACTGCTGATGATAAGCTGAACAAAAAAGTTAATTTGATGTGTCCAAATTTTAAAAAATCTAGAATTAAATGGAGATTTATATGACCACAGATATTAAACGCTTTTCGGCAACCTTAGATTTTATCGAAAACCATCTTTTTGAAGATATATCCCTTAAATTATTAGCAAAGCAAGCCTTGCTATCAGAGTATACTTTTCATCGCTTTTTTACCTATCTGACTGGCCATTCCTTTTCAAATTATGTGCGTAATCGGCGCTTATCAGAAGCGGTAGAACTTTTACGAGCAGAGTATAGCATTGATGAAGTTGCCGACATGTGTGGTTATGCGAATCGTTCCGCATTTAATAGAGCATTTTCCAAATTTCATAATATAACGCCAAGTCAGGTTAATAATCCGTGTGTTTCCATCAATTATTTTCCCCCAATTCGCTTCGAATTTAATATCGATGGTGGAACTGTAATGCCTCATAGAATTGAGAAGTTACCAGAATTTCGTATTGTGGGAAAGATGAAAGAGGTCTCGCTGGATGATAAACTACTAGAAAATACATATACACAATGGATGTCTTTTTTTGGGGATCCAAGAATGAAGACACTTGAAGAGAGCAAAGTAATAAGAAAAGGTTTCTTTGGTGTAAACAGAGCACCCTATTTCGCCGTTGCTAATCCGAGTCTACCTAATTCAAATTATTTAAACTATTTCACAGGGTTTGTACTAGATGGCAACAGTCAATCCAGCGAGGATTTATCTTTCACGATTCCTGAACAAACCTATGTCGTTTTCTCAAGTGAAGCGTATGACGTCAATAATTTAGAAAAAGTTCCGACTATTTATGATGATCTACATAGAAGAATATATAATACTTGGTTTCCCCAGACGAAATATGAGAAATGTGAAGGACCAGAATTGGAAACCTATAATGCAATGGGCAAAAATGCTTGTCTTGAGATTTGGATTCCGATAAAAAATTGAATTTTCAAGAATTAAGTATCGGATGTTCTTGAGTAAATCGTTAGTTTGAGGTCATAAATAGGAGGCCCATTTTGTGGGACACATATGCTACTCCCTATAGTTTCTTTACCTTTTTTTCTTCAAGAAATGGTAAAAGGAAATGAAAAAAGTTTGCTATCATAAATTTATGAGGAGGAGTATATATGGAACATAGAATTGTAGAATTAGATAATTATAAGTTAGTGGGCTTTAAAAAGGAATCGACAAATGAGAATCAACAAGGAATGAAAGACTTGCCTGCTTTTTGGAATGAGATTTTGTCATCCGATAGTCAAGCATCACTATTACCATTAATCAATCGTGAGCCTTTTGGTTTGATTGGCGCAAGTTTTTACAACGTGGATGAAGTAGATTCAAAAAGATTTGACTATTATATCGGTGTAGCCACAACAGGAAAAACACCTGAAGGCATGGAAGAAATTGAAGTTCCTGCTAACATTTGGGCAGTCTTTCCTTGTACACGAGCGACAAATCACCAGACACAGTACAATATTGTAACGAAATGGGCACCAAACTCAGAGGAATATGCGTTGTTAAATACGGGCTATATGACGGGAGATATGGTATCTGGCGGTCCGGATATTGAAGTTTTTGGTCAAGGCGATGAAGTAGAGATCTGGGTGCCGGTTAAGAAAAAATAAATTTGTAGACAAAATCCATTTTAAAGAACAGCATTGAATATGAACTTATGTTTATTCAATACTGTTCTTTTTGGTATAGCAATGATATAACTTAGCAAATTAGAAATTTTAGGAGTAAAGCTATGCGGGATATTAGAGATTTAGTAAATGGACTTACTAATAAAAATAATAAACATGCTTATAAATGCTTGCATGAATTGCAATCACTTAGCAAACAAAATAATGAAATCTATAAATACTTTGATGAATTTTTATAAATGCTTAATAGTACCAATTCCTATATAAGAACAAGGGGATTCCTGCTAATTTCAGCAAGTGCAGAATGGGATGAAGACTGCAAAATTGATGAAATAATTGATAATTATTTGAAGCATATAAAGGATATCAAACCGGTTATTGCAAGGCAATGTATAAAGGCGCTACCTAACCTTGCCAAATATAAACCTGAATTAAGAGAGGATATTATCAAAACGCTAAACAAAGTAGATGTTTCTATATATGCCGAGAGTATGCAATCATTGGTACACAAAGATGTCAGGGAAGCATTGGCTGAGATTGATGACAAAAGTAGTTTATAAATTCATATGTAATGACCAAGCAATAAAATCCCAGACAATTAAATTGATCCGGGGTTTTGCATATTAATTCATATAATGAATGAAGAAAATGTGATAAAGATACTTTATCTACACTCTGAGTTACTTTTATAGTAACTTTGTGATAAGCAGTAATGTAGTTTATAGCAGGGCATAACTGTAAAACTCGGCTATAAAGCATTGAAGAAGCAATTATAGCGTTTAGGCGATAAAAGACGGCAAACAAGGAGATTTTCTTTGTAGGTCGTTTTTTTAGTTTAATATACTTGTACTAAAAACAGGAATTCGGCTTTTTTGCTATTTTTACATGGAGAACTTTGCTTAACAAGTTGCATAAAGACGTGCGCCGAATAGTTAGGGGCAAAGTAGGATCTCACTAACGTTTGTCAGCCTTCCTCAGGTATAATTTATGTAGAGCTTATTTCTAGTTTATTATGTGAAAAGAGAATGAAGGTGACGATATGGACAGAAAATTGACGTTTTCTAAGCGTGAAGATTTTCGGCAGTGGTTGGTAGAAAATTGTGAAACAAGTGAGGGTGTTTGGCTACTATTTGGCAAAAAAGGAGGTCTTCAGACACTAAAAGCGGCAGAAGCTTTAAAAGAGGCACTTTGTTATGGCTGGATTGATGGGAAAATGCAAAAAATCAATGAAACAACCTACAAAAAATATTTTAGTCAACGTAGAAGAAACAGCAAATGGTCTGAAAAGAATAAAAAGTTGGTTCAAAGATTGGAAGAACGAGCATTGATGACAGACTTTGGACGCCAAAAAATTTCTGAAGCAAAAGAAAATGGGCAATGGGATCTTGAACAGCCAACAGGGATAACAGCCGATCAGGTAGTAGAACTTACTGAAACTCTCGTTAAATATGAACCAGCCTATACAAATTTTTGTAAGATGTCGCCATCGGTAAAAAAAACTTACGCGCGTGCTTACTTTGATGCAAAAACAACAAAAGGACAACAAAGTCGCCTTACCTGGATGGTGAACCGACTAAATAAGAATTTAAAGCCGATGTAACGGTTTGAAAAGAAAGGGGAAAAAATGAAACAGTTGCTGATTTTTGATTTTGCTATGGCGATTTTTGGTGCCGTTGGTGCCGTTGCCGCTTTAGTACCTGGTGGTGCAAAAAGTATGGGGGTAAGTACTGATTTATTGGTTCATGCTCCCTTTGATACTTTTTTGATCCCGGGAATTTTTTTGTTGCTCGTGATTTTTGGCGGGAATTTTATAAGTGGCGTTTTACTTAGTAAAAAACGGAATATAGGTGCTTATTTGTCCGCTTTTATGGGATTTATCACAGGAATTTGGATCATAGCGCAGTGGCTTTTGATGGCAGCGGTTTTCCCGATTCAGCTTATTTTTATGCTGATCAGCTTTTTGCAGTTTATACTCTCAGTTTGGTTGATTCAAAAGCACAAATTGCCATTCCCCTTTGCTGCGTATCAGCATTGAATCTTGTCAGCAGTAATAAATCGACAGAAGGCTTGCTACTAAAAGAGAAAAGAAATTACTAGGAGGTGTTTTAGTTTGAATGAACAAATTTTGAACCAACCGTTAGAAGGGCTATGCGGACAAACATGTATTGCTTTATTGGCGGACACAACTGTTCAAGCGGTCGTAAGTAAAACCAAATGCGGTAAAAATAAAATGACTGGGCATAAATTATTTACAGCTCTAGATCAATATCATATTTCCCACGCCGAAAAAATGAAATACACCCGGGGAAAAACAGTAGTGTTGCCTAAACGTTGTTTACTTAGCGAGAAGGGACATTTCTTACTCTATGTGGATGGTTTGTTTTATGACAACATCAAAGGAGTGTTTTCCGAATATGATTATACAAAATTGACAGCTTATCTGGATTTAACGCTTTAAGCTATTAGTTGATTAAAGTTAAGAAGTTTATGCCAAAAATTTTGCCCTTAAATTTCGTGAGAAAAGCAAATTCATTATTTCACGTTTTCCTAATGTCGCTAAAATTGGGAACCACTACAATAGAAAAATTTAAAAGCGTGAAACATAATTTTTCTGACGAAACAATTGTTTATTCAAAACGAGACAAAATTTGACGGGCTGAAAAATGGGTGCCGTTCCAAAGTTTTGCTCTTTATTTTTATCAGATTTACTAGGACCATTCCAGTTTAAATAGAAAATAAATAAGGAGTAGAAGTGTGTTAAAGTATAGAATTTAAATTATTTTTTTTACTTAACACTCTTTAAAAAACCCGATATCAATAGGTTGCTACGAATAAGTTACAGTAAAATCATGAGAAGTTCTTTACTTGGAAAATTGATTCCGGTTACAGTGAAATTAGAAGGAGGGCACAGAGATGACGTCTGTTGGATCAAATATTAGGCACTACCGCCAGCTGCATCATTTGAGTCAAAATGATTTGGCAAATGAATTGCATATTAGCCGCCAAACGATTTCCAAGTGGGAACGCGGTATCAGCCAACCAACGATTGAGTATTTGTTGGGACTGTCTGAATTCTTCCAAATTACAATTGATGAATTGATCAAAGCTGAGCCAGAATTAATCAAAGAGGAGGAAACACTCATGAAAAAAGCAGTATTTCTTGTTAGTAGCTATACCGCATCTGGTGATAGTCAATGGGGAAAAGAAGCAAAAGATTATGGTACTAGAAACTTTCTTGCCAATCTTAGCCAAATGTATCCCATGTATGAATGGCGCGCAGCTAAACCAAGTGAACTGGCCGCTATTTTGGCAGAAGAAAAAATTGGCATGATCATGCTGGCACCGACCGTTACACCGAAAATAAAAGAAGTTGAAACACAATATCCCGGGAAAATGAAGATTATTGCTCCTGGGGAATACGCTAAAATTTCCATGAATTTTATTTTGGAAAGATAGCGTGATAGGTTGTGAATAAGGAGTTAAAAATGAATTATTTTGAGAAAAATAAGCAAGCCTGGGAAGAGGCTTTTGAACACCGCCACGAAAATTGGGGCGAAGATAATTATCGTCGTTTATTGAAAGAAGAGTTCCCATTTTTTGATGAGAACGTCGCCAATGAATTGAAAAAAATTAATTTTAAAGAAAAAAAGATTGCCCAATTCTGCTGTAATAATGGGCGGGAATTGCTGTCTTTAATGTCTTTGGGTGCAAAGTCTGGTGTTGGCTTTGATATTGCTGATAATATTTTAGCTCAGGCAAAAAACACGGCTGAAAAAGCGAATATTAAAAACTGTGAGTTTGTAACAGGGAATATTCTCGACATCTCACGTGCTTACCATGGACAATTTGATTTCATCTTTTTTACGATTGGGGCAATTACTTGGTTTGAAGATTTAGAAGTCCTTTTTAAGAAAGTCACAGCTTGTTTAAAAGCTGATGGTGTACTGCTTATCCACGATTTTCATCCCTTTATGAACATGCTTGCTTTGCCAGGAGAAGAAGATTTTAATGAGGAGATAAAACAGGTGAGCTATTCTTACTTTAGAGCAGAACCTTGGATTGAGACTGAGGGCATGGGCTTATATGTCAGAAAACTATTCCTCTAAAGAATTTATCAGTTTCTCTCATACCATGGCAGCAATTGTAACGAGCCTGGCAAAAAACAACTTGAAAATAACAAAATTAGAAGAATTTGATTACGATGTTGGCTTGACTGATGTCTATGATAAACAAGGTTTTCCTTTATCATTTTTAGTAACCGCCCAAAAAATTTCGTGAGATAGTTTATGAGTGATGGGACAATTCATTATTTTAAATAACGTTGTTTTCAAACGCGTAGATGATAGTCCGCACTGGTTTGAAAATTGTCTAAATCCGATCCCAGCATGAATTTTCACAGGGAAAAAAGGGGGCGAAAAATTGTCAAAAAATACAATTCAGCGTAGGATAATCAAAAAAGGGGTGGGACAGTGGAACAAGTAAGTGATGCATTATTAATCATTGATTTACAAAATGGTGTTTGTCACCAAGAAAATACGACCATTCATCAGCTAGAAAAGTTGGTTGCAACAGTAAATAAGCGCATTGCTTTATACAATCAGGCCAAATTACCAATTATTTTTGTACAACACAATGACAACGAACTGCGCAAAAATTCTTTTGCTTGGGAAATCTTGCCAGCAATACAAACGGATAAGGGTGATTATTTTGTTAATAAAACCCATGCCAATTCTTTTTATCAGACCAATTTGCAGACAATACTTACTAAAAATAACGTTAACCAAATAGAAATTTGTGGTGCACAAACGGAGTATTGCATCGATGCAACAATCAAGTTTGCCCACGGACTAGGTTATGATTTGCGGATGCAAAAAAACATGTCTACCACCTATGACAATGAATTTATGACCGCGACACAGACAATCAAATTTTACGAGAAAATTTGGGATAGACGGTTTTTGACGTTTATTTGAGTTGGAGAAGGTTTTCGCCTCACTGGAATCAAATAGCGAAGAAATTACATTAAACCATAACGCGTGGAAAAATTCAGAACCACATCACATCATCATTTACAAAAGTAGTAAGTGGTGAAGTCGCTTGTGTTCGTTTTCCAATGCCATTAAAGAAAGAATATCGAAAAGTAAATTGGGCATTACTTGGCCATGGCAATTCGTTGGGAATTGGATAAAGCAAAACACGGTGATACATATCGTCAAGTTATGTTGAAATCAGCCAAACCAAATCCAATTGCTCGTGTTACCATTTCAATTATTAGGTGGTCAGCGCTAGGTGGCAGGTGCTTTTCGCTCTTTCTTGCATCCTTCTCTAGTAGCGTATATACTGTATCTACAGGATATACAAAATTAAAAAGGGGTGAAAACTATGGCGATAACAGAAAGGAAGCTTCGCAAAGTGGGGAACTCAACTGTTGTAACGCTGTCTAAAGATTTTTTAGATAGTATGGGTATGTCTGAATCTGATACTGTCATCATTGATGAAGAGAAACTAAAGGAAGCAATGGTGAAAAAAGTGGAAAAAGATGAAGATCAATTACTAGTGGAGATGTCTATGGCTAAAATGTCTAAGCAATATGAAGAAACGTTTAAAGCTTTGGTGACAAAATGAAGTATTTAACTGGCAAGCAGATTAGCATGATGAATGCTTTTCAAATAGCTGAATATTCTCCTGGCGAAACAGTTGGAATAAGAGATATTAACGCTATTGAAATGGCGGTCAATCAGCCAAAACAAGTCGTTTTCGGAAAAGAGTTATATTCGACGATTGAAGAAAAGGGTGCTATTCTTGCAATTAACATTATCAAAAAGCATCCGTTTCATAACGCAAACAAACGAACAGGGACTTTTGCATTGCTTGTTTTTTTAGATTTAAATGGCTACGATTTTGTTATGGATAAACAAGAGCTAACGAAGTTGGTCGTTCATATTGCTATTTACGAAGGAGAATTTGACGACCTAAAGACTGAAGTATCTAACATCATTAAAAGCGCAATGGTAAAACGTGCAGACTAATAACAATATAAAATCTATCACTTGTGGATAGGTTTTTTTCTTATATTTGTTGATAGTCACGCTTTGTCGTTAACTATATTTCGCCTAAGAGTATTAGATTGTTACAGACACAGATAGGGAGGCTAACTTTCTATAGCTGTAATGAGGATTTGGGGTTTAGTTATTTTTATAGGAGATAAAATGAATGTGTAGCAAATAATTTCTCGTACGTGTATTCAGCCAAAAATTTTTGGAATTTATCCAGCTTTAATCAAATTGCTAGAGTCATTAGATGCAGTAAATTAAAATTGATAGATATGCTTAGTAAATATAGTATACCCTTCATTGTTTGAATCTTGCGACAAAAAAATGTAGAACCTGACTGTTTATTAGGCTTTGTTCCAACTTTTTTTCTGTTATTTTTATCCTTGAAATATTCCGACTTTTAAAAATTTTACAAAAAAATTGTTGACAATTGTCAAGAGGTTAAGTAAGCTAACAATCAATTAAAGAATTAATACGTTGAAGAGAAGAGTAGCTAAAAAGAGTGATCCAAGAGAGTCCGGTTGGTGGGAAAGGACATTGCGCGATTTAGTGAAGATGAGCTCTGAGTATTTCAAATGGTTTACGCTATTTGGACGGAAAAGCAATCGTTATCAATGCCGGGTATCAACAGGTACCGTTGAGATATTATTTGTGAGGATAATATGAATAAGGGTGGTAACGCGAAAAGTCTTCGTCCCTTTGTTTGTCATAGTTTGACAAACAAAGGGATGGAGATTTTTTTTTTGCTTTTGATAAGAGCTCATCACGATTTGACGGAATTTTTTGACGATTTATAGATTTAGATCAATTTGGAGGAGTTGGAAAAATGAAAGTGAAAAAGAGTATTTTGGTGGTAACAGGAATTTTGGCTGCGGTGACGTTAGCCGGGTGTAAAACTGGCGGGGCAGCTAAGGAAAGTGCTAGTTCAACAGCAAAACAAGCAATAAAACAAGAAATCAGTGTCAGTTTACCGGCGCCGTTAAGTACGTTAGATACAACGCAAACTACCGATAAAATCACATTTACTGTGGTACAGCATTTGTTTGAAGGGCTATATCGTTTTGATGATAAGAGTCAACCAGTGCCTGCTTTAGCAGAAAAAGTTGACATTAGCCCAGATGGAAAAACATATACCTTCACTTTAAGAGAAGACGCGAAGTGGAGTAATGGGGAAAAAGTAACCGCCAATGATTTTCTTTTTGCCTGGAAACGACTAGTAAATCCGAAAACAATGGGGCCAAATGCGTATTTACTGGATAATGTGGTGAACAGTCAAGCAATTCGTGAAGGTAAAAAAGCAATTGATGAAATTGGTTTAGCTGCACCGGATGAAAAGACTTTTGAAGTGAAACTAACACAAGCCCAGCCGTCATTTTTATCTGTGGTTTCCATTGGTTGGTTGGCACCGCAAAATGAAAAATTTGTCACCGACAAAAAAGATGAGTATGGCCGCACCAGTGAGGATCTTTTGTATACGGGACCTTTTGCATTAAAAGATTGGAAACAGACCGGAGATGAGTGGACCTTGGTGAAAAATGATGATTATTACGATAAAAAAGCTGTCAAATTGTCAGAGGTGCACGGTTCTACGATCAAGGAAGAAAATACCGGAATTCAGTTAGTGGACAGTGGAGAATTGGATTTACAGCGTATTAGTGGTCAATATGTGGAACAATTCAAAAATGATCCACGGTTAGTGACAGAAAAAGATGTGGCCAATCAATTTTTAGATTTTAACAAAAAAGCCAACAAAGCCTTAGGAAATGTACATGTTCGCAAAGCGATTGCCCAAGCAATTAATAAAGAACAACTGGCAAAAAATGTTTTAAATGATGGCGCCACGCCTTTAAATGGCTTGATTCCAACGGGTCTTTATAAAAATCCTCAAACAAAAGAAGATTTCCGCAAATTTAGCGGCGACTACAACACCTATGATGTAAAAGCAGCTAAAAGTGAATGGTCCAAAGCCAAAGCGGTCATTGGCGATAGCTTAACGTTGAAATTATTGGTAACCGATGATGATAACGGTGAAAAAGTTGGTGAGTATTTGCAAAGCCAGTTACAAGAAACATTGTCCGGCTTGAAAATTGTTATTAACAAACAACCAAAAGTGAATTTGAACCAATCCCGTACCGATGGAAATTACGAATTGTCGGTTTCTGGTTGGATCGCCGGTTCTAGTGAACTGGATTCCTATTTCAATTTATATAAGACGGGTTCTTCTTACAATTACGGCGGGTATGCTAACAAAACCTACACAGATTTAGTCGAAAAAGCCCGCACTACAGATGCGAATGATCCTAACGCATTTTTTAAAGATTACCAAGAAGCAGAAAAAGTATTGCTCGCAGATGATGCAGCGCAAGTACCGCTATATCAAAGTGCTTCAAATTATTTAATCAATGAAAAAGTAAAAGGTATCGTTTTTCACGCCTATGGTGATTATTTCAATTTACGGACAGCATCTGTGAAGTAAGGAGAGAAAGTATGCGTCAATTATTGGAAGATTTTTTAAGTTATGTCAAAGTGAATACCCGCTCAGATGAAAAATCCACCTTCATTCCTACTACGCCAGGTCAAATTGATCTGGCGCTGCAATTAAAAGAGCAACTGGAACAATTGGGATTAAGTAATGTTGCTTATTTTGAGAAAAATAGCTTTGTGATTGGGGCTTTAAAAGGAAATGCCGCAAAACCTGCAATTGGTTTTATTGCCCATGTGGATACGGCGGATTTTAATGCAGAAAATATTCAAGCGCAAGTTCATTACAATTACGATGGCAATGAGGTGGTTTTAAATGCAGCTCAAAATATTGTTTTGTCTCCTAGCCAGTTTCCCAATTTAAAAGACTATGTAGGCCAAACGCTAATTACGACAGATGGGACGACTCTTTTAGGTGCCGATGATAAAGCCGGGATTGCTGAAATTATGGCCGCGTTGCGAAACTTAAAAGAAGTTCCAAAAGAAAAGCGTGGGGATGTTTGGGTCGCTTTTGGGCCAGATGAAGAAATTGGTCGTGGGGCAGATAATTTTGAGGTTGCAGATTTTCCGGTGGATTTTGCCTATACAATTGACAGTGGTCGTGTTGGACATTTTGAATATGAAACGTTTAATGCTGCCAAAATTGAGATCACAATTGAAGGGACCAGTGTCCATCCTGGTACGGCGTATGGGCAATTGGTGAACGCCATCAAGATTGGGGAGACCATTGACAGTCGCCTCCCTCAAGCAGAAGTACCGGAATTAACGCAAGATTATGAAGGTTTTTATTTATTGAATAAATTTAGCGGGGATATTTCTTTAGCGCAGTTGGATTACATTATCCGGGATCATGATCAAGCCAAATTTATAGCCAGAAAAAATCAAATCGTAGCGATTATTGACGCCTTGAATGCCACCTTCACCTATCCGCGCATTACGTATCGCCTGTTTGATCAATATTACAATATGAAAGAAATCGTAGATAAAGAACCCCGGGCGGTAGACTATGCACTTTTAGCGCTGAAAAATTTAGGGATAAAACCGATTGTCACCCCATTTCGTGGTGGTACTGACGGATCGAAAATTTCGTATAAAGGAATTGCTACCCCGAATTTATTTACCGGAGGCGAAAACTTTCACGGACCATATGAATTTATCACCCTTGAAGCAATGGAAAAAGCCCGCGATACCATCGTTGAAATCGTTAAAGTAGCCGGTGAGGAAAAATAATTTAGTTATTTTTGACAGTTTTTGTTGGTTTTTGAATTCGTCAAAATATTTCACAAATAATTATTTTACTGAATTATTTTGAAGAATTATTCCCGCTTTTGGAATAGGAAAACCTGTTTTTATAATACTTTTCAAGAATTTGATTGTAAGTAATTTTCTTCACGTAAATTTCACGTCTTGTTTTTTGAATTATCAGAAAATTTATATATATTTGTTTTTTAATGAATAAAGTATTGCTTTTTTAATAATTATTGATTAAAATTTTCGTTAACTTCAGAAAATGTTTAATATTCTGAAAATTCAATACAAGACAAGGGGTAAAGGGAATGAAAATGAAGAAGACATCATTATTTGGCGTTATTGCTGTCTGCGGTGTTGTGTTATCAGCATGTGGCAGCGGTAGTGGCACAACAGATGGCAGCAGTGCTGCAGGCGGTTCTGGTAAAGAAGCGGACAAACAAGAATTTAGAGTTTCTGTCTTACAAGAAATGCCGAGTGCTGATTTATCACTTGCGACAGATACCATTAGTTTCACTGCGTTAAACAATGTCTACGAAGGAATTTATCGTTTGGACAAAGATAGCAAGCCAGTGCCAGCTGGTGCCGCTGAAGAAGCCAAAGTTAGTGAAGACGGTTTGAAATATACGATTAAATTAAGAGAAGATGCCAAATGGTCTGACGGAACACCCGTTAAGGCTTCTGATTATGTCTTTGCATGGCAACGAACAGTCGATGCCAAAACCGCATCTGAATATGCTTATTTATATGAACCCGTTGTGAATGCAGCCGATATTACTGCCGGCAAAAAAGATAAATCTGAGTTAGGCATTAAGGCTGTCAACGACTACGAATTGGAAATTACGTTAACGCGTCCAACGCCTTATATGGATTATTTATTCGCATTTCCTTCATTTTTCCCACAACCACAAAAAGTTGTTGAAAAAAATGGCGACAAATTTGCTACAAAATCAGAAAATTCTGTTTACAACGGTCCATTTGTTTTAGCCGGATTTGACGGTCCTGGTACTGATACAGAGTGGGAATACAAGAAAAACGATACTTACTGGGATAAAGATACAGTAAAATTAGACGCTGTCAAAGTCAGCGTAGTGAAAGAATCCTCCACAGGGTTGAACTTATTTAATGACGGACAAACAGACGATGCAATCTTAACCGGTGAATTGGCACAACAAAATGCCAATCAAGAAGCTTTCCAATCGGTTAAAGAAGCCCGCACTTCTTATCTAGAATTAAATCAACGAAAAGAAGATTCACCATTTATGAATGAAGATTTGCGTTTGGCAATCTCTTACGCAATTGACCGCAATGCAATCGTTAATTCTGTTTTAGGCGATGGCTCGGTTGCTTCTACTGGTTTGATTCCATCGGATATGTCTAAAAATCCAGAAACCAACGAAGATTTCACCAAAGAGGCGGGCGATTTGGTCAGCTTTGATGCGAAAAAGGCAAAAGACCACTGGGAAAAGGCTAAAAAAGCTTTAGGAAAAGATAGCTTTACCTTTGATATTGTCGCTTCTGACGATGACGGAACTAAAAAAGTTTTAGAATATTTGCAAAGCACACTCGAAGAAACATTGTCTGGTATCAAAATTAAACCAACGCCAGTACCATTTTCTGTTCGGTTAGATCGTTCAAATAACGGTGAATTCGACATGGTATTAGGTGGTTGGGGTGCTGACTACTCAGACCCATCAAGCTTTACAGATTTATTTGTTACAGGGAATTCATATAACCGCGGGCAATGGTCAAATGAAGAATACGATAAAGTTGTGAAAGAATCTAATACGACCAATGCAGGTGATCCGATGAAACGTTGGGCTAATTTGCAAGAAGCAGATAAAATTATCAGCTCAACTGCTGGAGTTATCGGCGTTTTCCAAAAAGCAGAAGGTCACATGATTAATCCGAAAGTAAAAGGTATCGTTCATCACGCTGCCGGCGCTTCATGGGATTACAAATGGACATATGTAACCGAATAATAAGTAACACTTAAGTTGCTACTCAAAACGTCATTTAAATAGTAAAAAGAGGCTGGCACTGCCAGCCTCTTGCAACTATTTTTGCTATTGGTGTAGTCATGCTTTAGAAATTAATAATTATTAAATGCTGCCAATGGCATAAAAAATGAGCGAGCAGACCAAGATGATACCGGCAATTTTTAGCCAAAAAAGATACACACCCTGGCCAACTTGTGATAAAGGCGTATAGTTAGCTTTTTTCTTTTGCTTTCTTCCTACAGCTTCATGCATGGATCGTTGAAAAGTATCGAAGAAGCCAGAGGAAAAAACCCATAACAAAATGCCAATAATCAAAAAAGGCAGTCCCAACATAAACAGAGTGTCTGATAACATGATCAGACTTAAATTCTTTTTGATCAGACCCCAGATAATAGCGATAACGAAGATAACGACGGCAATAAACGCGGGAGGATATTTTTTCATAATGGACTCCTTGTTGGTTTTTGTAGCTTTTATACAGGGCAAGTTTTTTAGCTAAAAACTAGCGCTAAACAAGTTTCAAAAGCTTTTCCAATGTCTAGCTTTTCAAACTAACTCTCGGCGACAATAAGCAGAAAATTCGAGAAATTTGAAGAACAATTTATCAAATTTTTGTCTTATTGCTTGAGCGCTAACCAAGTTTCAAAAGCTTTTTCAATGTCTAGCTTTTCAAACTGGCACTCTAAGAAATAAGACAAAATTTTCAAAAATTTGAAGAACAATTTTCGAAAATTCCGTACTTATTTTTTGAGCGCCAACCAAGTTTCAAAAGCTTTTCTTTTACTTTATCGAATCCATTTGGCAAAGTCAAAAGAGTTTTTTTTAGCACCATTTACTTCTTAAGGTAGGGAACTTGTTTTAAAAAACAGAAGATTTCCCACCTGCAAAAAATTTTCACTTCATGTGCAGTTGATGCATTTTTTGTTCTTGTTGCATATTCTCAATTTTATTTAGGAGGAGAAATAATTTGAATGACTTTCTCAAATATTTTCTAAAACGGCTATTTTTTATGCTGGTAACCTTGTGGCTGATTGCTACGATTACATTCTTTTTATCAAAAATGTTACCAGGAACGCCTTATACCAATGCAGAACGTTTAAGCCCAGACCAAATTGCGTTGTTAAATAAGCAAATGGGTTTGGATAAGCCGGTTATCGTGCAATATGGAACGTATCTGAAAAACTTACTTCAAGGTGATTTTGGAATTTCCTTCCAGTTTAAAAACCAACCAGTTGCAGCCTTACTGGCTGGTCGCGTGGGACCTTCCTTACAATTAGGGATGCAGGCGATTTTACTGGGGACTTTCGTAGGGATTATTTTAGGGACGATTTCAGCCATGAAACAAAATACATGGGTGGATACGTTAGCGACTTTAATTGCGATTTTGGGTCGTTCGATTCCAAACTTTGTCTTCGCCGTTTTACTGCAATATGTTTTTGCGATTAAATTGCACATTTTGCCGATTGCTAAGTGGGAAGGTTTTGCCTATACGATTTTACCAACGATTGCGCTGGCAATGTCGCCTTTAGCCGATTCGGCACGTTTTATTCGAACAGAAATGGTGGAAGTTATGCACAGTGATTACGTGGAACTAGCTCGAGCTAAAGGATTAAGCCGTTGGGAAATCGCCTTTAAACACGGCTTGCGTAATAGCTTGATTCCCTTGATGACATTACTCGGACCTTTAGCAGTTGCTTTAATGACTGGTTCTTTAGTAGTAGAAAATATTTTTGCGATCCCTGGTATTGGGGAGCAATTTGTAAAATCAATTACCACCAACGACTATCCAACCATTATGGCGGTAACCGTCTTGTACTCGGCAATGTTGATTATTGTCATTTTAGTGGTTGACTTATTATACGGCATCGTTGATCCACGAATCCGCGTGTCAGGAGGGAGCAAAGGCTAATGGAAAATGCAAAACCAAAATATGATACTATTGCCAAAATCCCAGCGTCAGAATTTGAGCTGTACCACGGTAGTACCATTAAAGAACGGGAAATGATTGCCGCTCCGTCTTTGACTTTCTTACAAGATTCTTGGCGGCGCCTTCGAAAAAATAAAGCAGCGGTCGTATGTATGGCGATACTACTCGTAATTATTGTGATTTCGATTATTTCAATTTTCTTTTCACCCCATAATCCCACGAAGCAAAATGTTGCTTATATGAATTTGCCACCACGAATTCCTGGGATTGATATTAATGGCTTAAACGGAAAAGCAATGGTTGGCGGACAATTAGTCGATAAATATGCCGCAGCGAATGTACCGGATAATTTGAATTATTATTTTGGGACTGACGGATTGGGCCGTGATGTTTTGAGCCGTCTTTTGATGGGAACGCGGGTCTCTTTATTGATCGCCTTTATCGCGGCGATGTTCGACATTATTTTTGGTGTTACTTACGGATTAATCTCTGGTTTAAAAGGCGGTACAGTGGATACGTTAATGCAACGTATTTTGGAAATTCTTTCTGGTATTCCAAACCTAGTTGTCATGATTTTAATGTTGGTCGTTTTTGAACCGGGTATTCCATCGATTATTGCTGCCATGGCCATCACTAACTGGATTCCAATGGCTCGGATCGTTCGGGCACAGACGCTGAAATTAAAAGACCAAGAATTTGTGTTGGCTGCCCAAACTTTAGGGGAAAGTAATTTCAAAATAGCCTTTAAACATATTTTGCCCAACATCTCCAGCGTGATTATTGTCCAGATGATGTTCAGTATTCCAACGGCGATTTTCTTTGAAGCCTTCTTGAGTTTTATCGGTTTAGGTTTAACACCGCCGAATGCTTCACTGGGTACAATGTTAAGTGACGGGTATAAAACCTTCCAATATCTGCCTTACCTATTGTGGGTACCAGCAGTTACGTTATCTGTCATTATGATTGCCTTCAACTTACTAGCTGATGGTCTTCGTGATGCCTTTGATCCGAAAATGAAAGAGTGATGATGATGCCAGAAAAAGTATTAGAAGTTAAAGATTTGGAAATCTCCTTTGATACTTATGCGGGAACAGTCCGCGCAATCCGCAATGTTAGTTTTGACCTTTATAAAGGAGAGACTTTGGCGATTGTAGGGGAGTCAGGTTCCGGTAAATCGGTAACTACTCGCAGTATCATGGGACTTTTAGCCAGTAACGCCAATATTGATAAGGGTGAAATTATTTTTAAAAATTCCGATATTGTCAAAAAATCGGAAAAAGAAATGCAGAAGATTCGAGGTAAGGAAATTGCGATGATTTTCCAAGATCCCATGACCTCTTTAGATCCAACCATGCCAATTGGCAAACAAGTTGCGGAGTCTTTGATTATTCACAACAAAGTGTCTAAAAAAGAGGCCTTAGCTTCCGCGTTGGAATTATTAAACTTAGTTGGTATTCCCAATGCCGAAAAACGATTGAAAAACTATCCCCACCAATTTTCCGGTGGACAACGGCAACGGATCGTAATTGCCATTGCGCTTATTTGCTACCCGGAAGTTCTGATTGCTGATGAACCAACGACCGCTTTGGATGTAACAATTCAAGCCCAAATTTTAGAGTTGATGAAAGATATTCAGAAAAAAATTAATACGTCGATTATTTTTATCACCCATGACTTAGGTGTTGTGGCAAACGTGGCTGATCGGGTGGCAGTCATGTATGGGGGCAGAATTATCGAAGTTGGAACGGCAGAAGAAATTTTTTACAACCCGCAACATCCGTATACATGGGGGCTGTTAGGTTCAATGCCGACTTTAGAAGGGGGCGAAGAACGCCTATATGCTATTCCAGGTTCGCCACCAGATTTGCTGCAACCACCAAAAGGGGACGCTTTTTATCCTCGTAATGAATTTGCTTTAAAAATCGATACCGAGCAAGCACCACCATATTTTGACGTCTCTAAAACCCACAAAGCGGCAACGTGGCTCTTAGCACCACAAGCCCCTAAAGTAACCCCACCGGCCGAAATTGTTCGTCGTTGGGAAATTTTCAAAGAAAAACAAGAAGCCTAAGGAGGTAGCCGCGTGAAAAAAGTTTTATTAAACGTAACTCACTTGAAACAATACTTCAATGTCGGACGTAAAGACGAAGTCAAAGCAGTGGATGATATTAGCTTTCACATTTACGAAGGCGAGACTTTTGGCTTAGTGGGAGAATCCGGTAGTGGCAAATCCACCACCGGGCGCACGATTATCCGCTTAAATACGCCAACTGATGGAGAAATTGATTTTGCTGGTCAAGATGTGATGAAAATTAAAGGCAAAGAAGGCTTAAAAACATTTCGTCGCGATGTGCAGATGATTTTTCAAGATCCGTATGCCTCTTTAAATCCTCGCATGAAAGTGCGGGACATTATCGCAGAAGGCATTGATATTAATGGTCTTGCAAAAAATGAAAAAGACCGCAATGCCCAAGTGGATGAACTGTTAGAAACGGTGGGGTTAAATCCTAGTCATGGAACGCGTTATCCCCATGAATTTTCCGGCGGACAACGGCAACGGATCGGTATTGCCCGCGCCCTAGCCGTAAAACCAAAATTTATTATTTGTGATGAACCAATTTCAGCTTTGGATGTTTCCATTCAAGCCCAGGTGGTAAATTTATTGCAAGACTTGCAAGAACAGCAAAATTTGACGTATTTATTTATCGCCCATGATTTGTCGATGGTAAAACATATCAGTGATCGCATTGGTGTTATGCACTTAGGCAAATTGCTGGAAGTGGGTACCAGTGATGCCATTTATAATCACGGTGTTCATCCATATACGGAAAGTTTGCTGTCGGCAATTCCATTACCAGATCCAGATCATGAACGTAACCGCAAGCGGATTAAATATCAGGCCCAACCTGATGATGGCAAACAGCGGGGAATGCATGAAATTGCAGAAGGACATTATATTTATTGTTCAGAAGATGAAATTACCATGTACCAAGCAAAATTACAGCAAAAAACGACGCAAAGCCAAGTGGCACTGTAATTGGATTCTTGCGGACTGAGAAAGTTCATAAAGCTTTTCTAGTTGTCTAGCTTCATGAACTAACTCTCGGCGACAATAAGTCAAAATCTTGAGAAATTTGAAGAACAATTTATCAAGATTTCGCCTTATTGCTAGCGAGTTGACCAAGTTCAATCAGCTTTTCTAGTTGTCTAGCTCTATGAATCAGCCCTTCGGCCATAAGCCAAAATTCGCGAAAATGAAAAAGCCATTTTAGCAAATTTTGATCTTATGGCTCAGGGCTAAACGATTCAATCAGCTTTTCTTGTTGTCTAGCTTCATGAACTAACTCTCGGCGACAATAAGTCAAAATCTTGAGAAATTTGAAGAACAATTTATCAAGATTTCGCCTTATTGCTAGCGAGTTGACCAAGTTCATTCAGCTTTTCTAGTTGTCTAGCTTTATGAACTAGTCCTCCAAGAAATAAGGCAAAATTTCCAAAAATTTTGGGAGCAATTTCCGAAAATTCCGCTCTTATTTTTTGCGGACTGAGAAAGTTCAATCAGCTTTTCTTTTAAAAAATTTGTTAGGTTAGGTAAGGTTAGGTGGGACAAGGGGAACGTCCCTACCAAAAGCCACCACAACTGAAGTAATGATCAGTGAGGGGAGGCAGGTACCAATTAAAATATTAAAAGCTTATAAATTTGCGCTTTATCCTGATGAAGCGCAAAAACAATTTTTTATTCAAACTTTTGGCTGTGTTCGTTTTACTTATAACACGTTATTGACACTGCGGCAGACAAACTATCAAGATAATAGCGAAACTTTTACAAATCCAGCTTCAGGGCGGTTAAAGACGCAAAAGTTAACGCCAGCTAAATTAAAAAAGGAATATTCTTTTTTAAAGGCGACGGATAGTTTAGCTTTGGCTAATGCGCAACGTAACTTGGAAAAAGCCTTTCAAAATTATTACCGCGGCCATGCCAGTTATCCGAAACTAAAGAGCAAAAAAAGTGCGTGGCAGTCTTATACTACAAATAATCAAGGTCATACTATTTATCTTGAAAAAGATGGCTTGAAGCTTCCAAAGTTAAAAAGTAAAGTTTTGTTGCATCAACATCGTAATGTGACGGGAAAAATTCGCTCGGCCACTATCTCTGCTAAAAATCGGCAGGAATTTTATGTTTCTTTATTATGTGAAGAAGATAGTACTGCTTTGCCAAAAACAGGTAGCAAAATTGAAATTACCTACAATGGGACAACACTAATTGAGCCAAGTGTGGCAGTGCGCGGCATACCGACGCTTTGCCAAGTGCAACTTTTAGCGCAGCTAAAAAAAGCGCAGCGGCGCCTTGCCATCCGGGCTAAGAGTGCACAGCGACGCAATGTAAAGTTGGAACAAGCTAAAAATTATCAAAAACAAAAATTGCGCCTCCAACAATTATATATCCGCAAAATGAAGCAAAAAGAAGACTTTACAGAACAACTGTCGATTGCTCTTGTGCGCCAATTTGATTGTATCGTGGTCACAATGCCAGCAGCAGGAGACGATGAAACAAAAAACAAGGGCAATAAAGCCCTTAAAACGCAGAAAAATAATCAAAGTACCCCAGTTTTGCAAAATATTGAAGAGAAATTTACTTTAAGTGACTGGAATCGTCTCCTTTTGAAATTGAAATATAAAGCCGATTGGTATGAAAAAGAGTTAGTCTTTTGTTCAAAGCAAAAAGCCAACTAAAATTAGAAAATTTTTTTAGTTTAAGAGAATTTGATTGAAAAAATATTTCCGACAGATAAAAAAAGAAACACTAACTGCAAAGCGTTTCTTTTTTAAGAACTGGAAGGGGCTCCAGGGATCGCCTTGGGTATATAAAAAGTGCATCAGCACTTTTGTTTCTAGGAATCCGCTCACTAATTATGATAAACCATTGTCAGCTTCTTTAAAAAGAGGCTGGGGGCATAGGCTAAGTTATGTAAATGACTTGGTCTATGTTTTTTTTGATTGAAAAAAAGTTCGAACACGTCATTTTGCACCCCACAAAACAAATTCACCTAAAATTTTCTAAAAATTAAAATATATTGCATAAAAAAGATAAAAATAAGTCGTTTTGTTTTTAATTTAGGCAAGAAGAGGGTATTCTATGGATACCCAAAAAAGCAATAAAATGAAAATTATTATAAATATTGGTAGAAAGAAGTGAGTGAAAATGGGTTTAATTTGGTCTTTAATCGTTGGTGGTGTCATTGGTGCGATCGCAGGTGCGATTACAAATAAAGGTGGTTCAATGGGAATTATTGCAAATGTCGTTGCCGGTCTAATTGGTTCTGCGATTGGGCAGTCTTTATTGGGTCATTGGGGTCCAACTCTAGCTGGAATGGCAATTGTCCCTTCTATTATTGGTGCAGTTATTTTAGTGGCAGTCGTATCGTTCTTTTTTGGTAGAAAAGCATAGACATAGTCAGCTTATTTTATTAGTAATAGGTCGTCATTTTGTGACAAGTTATAAATTTGCTGAAATGATTCGGATTGAAAAAAACAGGAATTCAATTTACAATCGTGGTCTATCTTTTGGTTAAATAACTAGAATGTTTGCAATCAGATAGAAGTATAATCCCAGAATGATATAAATGATATAACCGACAGTAAAAGTGTAGGTGCCATTTTAATGGGTGGCAAAACCTACTAAAAATCTGTCTGTAATTAAAAAAACTGCAAGCGCAGGTAAAGTCACGAGACTTTGCCTGCACTTGCAGTTTTTATGCTAGTTTTACGACAAATGTTTCGTAAGGCAGTAAGTTCAACTGATTTAAATGGTGATACGTATGGGGATAGTTTGTGATAATCGTTTCTGTGGCGGCATAAGGCAATGAGACTGCTTGTTTGCTGTCAGAAAAATTCGCACAAATAAGCCAAGTTTCCCCTTCGTAGCTGCGAGTATAGGCAAAAATATTTTCAGCGGTATCCAGTAAGTCATAATCTCCCCAGACAATTAGCGGATAATTTTTTCGCAACTGAATTAATTTTTGGTAGGTGTAAAAAATGGATTCAGGATCATCCAGCCGGGTTTGCGCATTGATAGTTGTGTAGTTGGGATTTAAATTGTACCACGGAGTTACGTTTTCTCCTGTAAAGCCAGCATTAGGCACATTAGACCACTGCATTGGCGTACGGGCGTTGTCACGTCCTTTAGTATTAATGGCTTGCCAAATTGTTGCCTCACTGCTGCCTTTAGCTTTTTCTTCTTCATAGTAATGAATACTTTCAATATCATCTAATTGGCTAATTTTATCGACGTATTGGTTGGTCATGCCCAATTCTTCGCCTTGATAAATAAAAGGAGTCCCCCGCATCAAATGGAGTAAAATGGCCAACATCTTACTGCTTTTCGTGGGGTAATCAGCTACATTGCCCCAACGAGATAAAATTCGTGGTTGGTCGTGATTACTCCAAAATAAACTATTCCAAGCTTCTTTTGGTAAGTCTGTTTGCCAGCGGGATAGCACCGTTTTTAACTCGGAGACATTTAAGGACTTCAAATTCCATTTTGAAGTTTTGGCAACTTCATCTAAGGCCATATGTTGAAATTGAAAGACCATCGACAGCTCTTTTCTCTTAGGATCTGTATACAAAGGAGCAGTTAATGGCGTGACACTGCCAGTCTCGCCGATGGTTACAACGTCGTGTCCTGCTAAAACTTCGCGATACATTTCTTGTAAATATGGATGTAAGGCGGGGCCGTCCCCAATAATTTTTTGATCGGGAATTTTACCAATTAATTCGATCACATCTAAGCGAAAACCACCGACGCCTTTTTGCAGCCAGAAATTCATAATTTGCCATACTTCTTTGCGGACAGCAGGATTTTCCCAATTCAAATCGGGTTGTTCTTTGGCAAATAGATGGAAATAATATTCGTTTGTTGCGGGCAAGTGTTCCCACGCACAGCCGCCAAAAAATGAATTTAAGTCATTTGGCAATCCATTTTTATCAGAACGAAAAATGTAATAATCCTTATAATGTGGATCGCCTGCTAAGGCTTTTTTAAACCAAGGATGTTCACTGGAGGTATGATTGACTACTAAGTCCATGATAATTTTTATGCCCGCTTTTTTTGCTGTGGCAATTAATTCTTCCATATCTGCCATCGTGCCAAATTCTGGCATAATAGCGCAATAATCACTCACATCATAGCCATTATCGACATTAGGAGATGCAAAAACTGGCGAGAGCCAAATGGCGTCGATCCCCAATTTTTCTAAGTAAGATAAACGCGCGGTAATTCCTTTAATATCGCCAATGCCGTCATTGTTGCTATCTTGGAAACTCCGGGGATAAATTTGATAAAAAACGCTTTGTTGCCACCATTTTGATGCCATAATAAAACTCCTTTCAAAAAAATAAACTTTTAGTGAAACGTTTTTCCTATTTAGTAAAATATTTGCAGCTAGATTTTACCATGAATTTGTTTTCAAATGGTTGTTTTATTAAAATATTGTCATTTAATTTTTGATAAATGCTTATTTAACGCTGATTTTACTTATTGTGAAAAGTTTTTTTATAAAAAATCGTAGAAAACGGTTGCAAATTAAATCGCGGCATTATATACTCTGTTCGTAGAAACGTTTCACCAAAAATGAAATACGGAGGAAGAAAGATGAAGATTTCGAAAAAGCTTTGTTTATTGGGTGTAACAGCAGCGATGACACTGGGTGTTTTAGCAGGTTGCGGGTCAGGTTCTGGCGGAGATTCTGCTAAAGATGACAAGGTCTTAAATATTTGGGGTATGGGAGAAGAAGTGAAACAATTATCCAAAATGACGGATAAATTCACAGATGAAACTGGGATCGAAGTTAAAATCCAGTCTATTCCTTGGTCAAATGCCCACGATAAATTATTAACAGCTGTTGCTTCTAAGAGTGGCCCAGACGTATTGCAAATGGGGACAACTTGGATGCCTGAATTCCAAAAAGCTGGTGCTTTAGCAGACATGAGCAAGTACATTGAAAAATACGACAATTTAAAAGCTGAAAACTTCTATCATGGTTCTGTTGAAACGACAAAATTTGACGACAAATATTACGGTATTCCGTGGGCAGCTGAAACACGCGTACTATTTTACCGTACTGATGTTTTAGAAAAAGTTGGCTATAAAGAAGCGCCAAAAACTTGGGAAGAATTAGAAGATGCTGCTAAAAAATTAGCTGCTCGCGGCGATGACAAATACGGTATCAACATCGACAGCAAAGAACAAACACTAGGCTTTATGTTTGCTCGTCAAAATGGTTCACCATTATTAGAAGATGGCAAACCTGTCTTCAATAAAAAACCTTTTGTTGACGCTGTTTCTTACTTGAATGACTTTATCCAAAAAGGTTACTCACCAAAAGAAGATTTAGGTTTGGATGTATCGCAAACTTTCTCTGGTGACGATGCAATGGTACCAATGTTTATCAGTGGTCCTTGGATGGCAAAAACTGTAAAAGACACAGTAAAAGATGTAGATGGCAAATGGGCGATTGCAACATTGCCGAAAAAAGAAAACAACATTTCTTCAATGGGTGGCTCAAACTTAACTATTTTTGAATACTCTAAGAAAAAAGATGATGCAGCGAAATTCATCGAATTTATGGCCCGTCCTGAAAACCAATTAGAGTGGATGAAATTAACTGACGCACTTCCAACTGCTTTAAAAGCTTGGGAAGATGATTCTTTGAAATCTGATCCTGTTTACAGCGTCTTTAACGAACAATTACAAAACTCTGAACCAATGCCTTTAATCCCTGAATTTGAAGAAATCGCACAAAACTACTTGAAACACTTTGAACAAATCTATCTTGGCGGCGCCAACGTTCAAAAAGAAATGGACGCTTTCAACCAAGAGTCAGAAACTACTTTAAACAAATAATCGTGGTATAAAAATTTAACAGCTAAGAAGTGTTAAATCGTCACCACAAATTTTTTAGGAGTGGTCCAAAAGTCCTGTTTGGACTTTTAACCACTCCTTGCTTTTGTCAATTCCTACAATTCACGAAATTATTTTGAAGGGGGCGCTTCCATTGCGAAAAGCCAAAACCACCAAAGCACCATATCTTTTCATTGCTCCAGCCTTGATTTTACTTTTGCTATTTTCAATTATTCCTATCTTTGTTGCATTTTTTATTAGTTTTACTGATATGAGTCTTGTTGGGCTCGCCGACTGGTCACAAATTAAATTTGTTGCGTTTAAAAACTATCAAGATATTGTTTTGGACCCTGTTTTTCTAAAGAGTATTAAAAATACGCTCTTTTATGTGGTATTTGGGGTGCCGGTTGTTATTGCCTTATCAATGGGTTTGGCGTTAATGATTAATTTTGGTAAAAATCGAATTTTTTCTGCTTTTCGAATGATTTTTTACACACCGGCGATTACAAACGTGGTTGCCGTGGCAGTAGTTTTTGCCTATTTATATAATCCAAGTTTCGGCTTTTTAAATTATTTGTTGTCACTTTTACACATCGATGCGGTGCCATGGTTAACCAATCCGGTCATGGCAAAAATTTCCTTAATTATTTTAGGGGTATGGCGCGCAGTCGGGGCCAATATGTTGATTTTCTTGGCTGCCATTCAAGGTATTCCAAAAGAATTATATGAAGCCGCTTCACTAGATGGTGCTTCAAAACGGCAGCAAACTTGGTATATTACCATTCCGTCTTTACGCTTTTCAACGTTCTTTGTTACCGTCACAACTTTAATCGGCTGGTTGCAATTCTTCGAAGAACCATTTGTTTTAACTAATGGTGGACCGCTAGATTCTACGACTTCTGTTGCGTTGTTTATCTACCGCAATGGTTTCCAATTAAGTAAATTTGGCTATGCTGCAGCGGGATCGTTCATTTTATTTGCTGCTATCATTATCGTGACATTGCTACAATTTAGAATGCAACGCAAAAATGCAGAAAATCAATTATAAGTGAGGTAATCAAAGATGACAAAAGAAATGCAAAGTAACCGTCGTGCCAAAATTGCAATCGGGATTGCCTTAGCCATTGGTGCGATTATTTGGATGATTCCTTTTGTATGGATGATCCTTTCTTCTTTTAAAACAGATGCGGAGATTATGCAATTTCCTCCGAAAATTTTACCGGAACATTTTTCTATGGATAACTTCAAAGAGTTATTCGGTGCCTTCAATTTTATCGTGTATTTGAAAAATACGTTGATCGTTGTCGCCTTCTCCTTTTTAGGCATGTTCTTTAACGCTATGGCAGGTTTTGGCTTTGCCAAATACAACTTTAAAGGCCGTGAACCTTTGTTTTACTTGGTCTTAGCAACAATGATGATTCCCGGTCAGGTAACGATGATTCCTGTTTACTTGATTATGAACTCTTTAAAATTAACCAATACTATGGCAGGGATTATTTTGCCCGGCTTAGTGGGGGCATATGGGATCTTTTTATTCCGCCAATTTGCTTCCGCTATTTCCAATGAACTTTTAGAAGCTGCTCGCTTGGATGGCGCAAGTGAATGGTATATCTTCACCCGCATCGTTTTGCCTATTTCCAAACCGGTGTTGGCCGTACAAGGGATTGCGACATTTATCGGTGGTTGGAATTCATTCTTATGGCCGTTGATTATGGCAAACGACGAAAAATATTACACCTTATCTGTTGGCTTGCAGTTGTTAAAAGGACAATATGCGAATAATTACTCCCTACAGATGGCAGGTTCAACCTTTATGGTCGTGCCAATTTTAATCATCTTCATGTTCTTACAAAAATATATCTTGGAAGGCTATAACGTTTCAGGAAATAAATAAAAAAAACGCACCAGCTAAAGGAGGATGCAGCAATGGAACAGGCAAAATTAACTGCATTGGTACAAGAAATGACATTGGCTGAAAAAGTCGATCAGCTTTTACAATTGGCTGCCGATTTTTATTCACAGGCCGCAGAAGAAAAAACTGGTCCCATGACAGAAATGGGCTTAAAAGATGAAAATATTCAAAATGCCGGTACTATTTTAGGTTTAGCCGGAGCCAGTGAAGCCAAGCGAATTCAAAAAGAGTATATGGAAAAAAATCGCTTGGGTATTCCTACACTATTAATGGCCGATATTATTCATGGCTTTCGCACAATTTTTCCGATTCCATTGGCTCTTGGCAGCAGTTGGGATCTAGCAGCCGCAGAAGAAATGGCGCAAATTTCTGCCAAAGAAGCAGCAGTTTCTGGCTTACACGTTACCTTTTCACCAATGGTCGATTTGGTAAGAGATCCACGTTGGGGCCGGGTGATGGAATCTACAGGAGAAGATCCATATTTAAATGCCCGCTTTGCTGAAAGCTTTGTTAAAGGTTATCAAGGGGATGACTTAAAAAATGACTTCACGCGCGTTGCCGCTTGTGTAAAACACTTTGCAGCTTATGGGGCAGCTTTAGCTGGTCGGGATTACAATACTGTCAATATGTCAGAAAGACAGTTGCGGGAAAGTTATTTACCAGGGTATAAAGCTGCCTTAGATGCCGGTGCTAAATTAGTTATGACCTCCTTTAATACCGTTGACGGCATTCCTGCCACGGGGAACAAGTGGTTATTCCGGGATGTTTTACGTCAAGAATACGATTTTGACGGCGTCGTGATTTCAGATTGGGGCGCAGTAAAAGAATTGATTCCTCATGGGGTTGCCGCTGATGAGAAACAAGCGGCGCAATTAGCCATTGAAGCGGGTGTCGATATTGAAATGATGACAACCTGTTATACCCATTATTTAGCAGAATTAATTGAAGAAGGCAGTGTAGATGAGGCGTTATTAGATGAAGCCGTTTTACGTATTTTAGAATTGAAAAACGATTTGGGATTATTTGAAAATCCCTATCGTGGTGCCAGTGTTGAAGATGAAAAGGTGATTTTATCACCAGAGCATCGCCAAGCAGCCCGTGAAATTGCGCAAAAATCAATCGTCTTATTAAAAAACGAAGCAGATATTTTACCTTTAAATTCAGAAGAAACCGTCGCAATTATTGGACCTGCGGCAGCCAGTCGCGATGTTTTAGGGGCATGGTCTTGGCAAGGAAAAATGGAAGAAGCCGTTTCACTTTTAGAAGGGGCGCAAGCGTATAGCTCACATTTATTAGTCGGCAAAGAAGAGTTTGATTACTTTACCCCAAGTCAAAAAGCTGTGGCAGAAGCCGTTTCATTGGCGCAAAAAGCCGATAAAGTTGTGTTGGCTTTAGGCGAAGCAGAATGGATGAGCGGCGAAGCGGCAAGTCGTAGCGATATTACTTTGCCAAAAGCGCAAATTGCCTTGTTTGAAGCTGTTAAAGCAGTCAATCCCAATATTATTGTGACCTTATACAATGGTCGTCCTTTGGATTTAAATGGCATCGATGAAGCCAAAGCCATTGTGGAAGCATGGTTTGCAGGTACAGAAGCTGGAAATGCCTTAGCCGATATTTTATGGGGGGCCTTTAATCCAACGGCGCGCTTGTCCATGTCATTTCCTGAAAGCGTTGGCCAAGTACCGATTTTTTACAATTGTGATAGCACGGGCCGCCCTTATGAGAGTGCACCGAATGAAAAATATGTTTCAAAATATTTGGATGTCTCCAATTATGCGAAATATCCTTTTGGCTTTGGCTTAAGTTATAGCCAATTTTCTTATCAAGACGTCGTGATTGACCAGACAGAATTAACGCCAGAAAACCAAATTCTGCTCACAGTGACAATCACAAATGAAAGTGAACAAACAGGCAAAGAAACAGTGCAGTTGTACATTCAAGATTTAGTGGGACAAGTTGTACGTCCGATAAAAGAATTAAAGGCCTTCCAGCAAGTTGTTTTAGCCGGTAAAGAAAGCCGCAAAGTTTCTTTTGCCATTACAGAAGAGATGTTGCGCTATGTCCATCAAGATCAAAGAACGATTAGTGATGCAGGTGCCTTTTTGGCAATGGTGGGACCAAACAGCCGTGATTTAACTGCGGTAACATTTAATTTAGTGAAGTAGGGAGCCAAAACAATGAAGCAAATCATTTTGAACGCCGGAGATGTCCAAGCGGCATTTTTACCCACAGGGGATTTATACGAGTTGTGCAGCAATGAAATTATGATTAATCAATTAGATGGTAACGCCTTAGATGGTAGCGTCAATCAAATTTATTTACGTATTTTTGATGAAAAAATCACAGCGATACCTTTAATTGGTTCAAATACTAACAGTACTTTTTCACAAAATGAAAATGGCGTAACGTGGCAAGGTAGCGTTGAAGAAATTAGGTACCAAGTGGACTTTACCTTAAGTAAAAAAAATATCTGGTTTTGGACGATCACGTTAAAAGGTGAAGGACAAGTTGTGGATGTCATCTTTGGGCAGGATTTAGGCAACGCCGCCAAAGGTGCTGTGCAATCAAACGAAGCATACATGTCCCAATATGTTGACCACAAAGTAACACAGCAAGAAAACGGCTATATTATCACTTCACGTCAAAACCAACCACAAGGTGGAGAATTTCCAGTAGTGGAACATGGTAGCTTAACGAAAAACCGCGGCTTTTTAACCGATGGCTATCAATTCTTTGGAACAAACTATAAAACTACAGCGACACCGCAAGCTTTAGCGATTGATCAATTTGAAAATGAAGTTTATCAATACGAGTTTGCTTATCCCGTATTACAATCTGAAAAAATGACTTTACAAGGTGAAGCAGAAGTAGTTTTTTACGGCGGCTTTAAAAATAATCATCCTAAAGAAATAACAGAAGCTCTTTTTACCAAAGAGCAAGTTGCTGCAGCCTACCAGAAACCAGTAGTTTTACAAAATGAACAAGGAAACACGCGTCAGAAAAAAATCGGTGCGCCTTTAACGGGGAAAAAATTAACTGCCGCTGAAATTGATGCCTTATTCCCAGAAAAAAACCAAGTCGAAGTAGTTGATGGCAGCGTATTGTCTTTCTTTACACCAAATTATCATCACGTGGTTTTACAAGAAAAAGAAGAACAGATGGAACGGGCAACCGGCCACATTTTACTAAGTGGGACGGACTTAACTGTCGATAAACCGCTTCTAGCAACGACAGCTTATATGTACGGAATTTTCAACTCCCAAGTGGTTTTAGGCAACACTTCCATGAATAAATTAATGAGTAACAGCCGTAACAGCTTAAATGTTTTAAAACATTCTGGCCAACGCCTGTATGTAAAAGAAGGCGAGAACTGGCGTGTTCTAACCATGCCTTCTGCTTTTGAAATGGGCTTAAATTCGGCAACTTGGTATTACCAATTAGACGATGATTTACTGACAATTACGACCTATACGATTGCAAATGGCCGCGAAATTCGTCTGAATTGCCACAGTGCCATTGGCAAAAATTATACCTTTGCTTTAACGAGTCATCTTTTGATGGGGGCACAAGAAACACCAACGTATCAAATGACACAAACGGGCAATCAAATGACGATTAAACCGGCAGCAAGCTCACCTGTAAACAGTGAATACCCTGATTTGATCTATTATATGACCATGGATACAGCATTTAGCGTGACAGATGAAAGTCTCTTTGGAGTAGAATCTTCTGACTTGCAAGTTGTAGTTTTAGAAGATGTTTCAGGTTTTGAAAGTATTATCCAAGGCACATTAACAGGGGCAGATTTTGTTGAAACTAAAACGGATTTGATTGCAGAAGATGCAGCCTATGTAGCTTTTGTTGACAGCTTATTACACAATTTCAAATTGGAGCATGAAACGGCAGACGTTAGCAGTATGAATTATTTGAGCCGCTGGTATGTTCACAATATGCTCGTTCACTACTTATCCCCACATGGTTTAGAACAATATGGCGGGGCTGCCTGGGGGACGCGGGATGTTTCCCAAGGTCCAACTGAATTTTTCTTTGCAATTAACCGACCAGAAGTTGTAAAAGATATTATTAAAAAGGTGTATGCCAACCAGTTTGACGATGACGGCAACTGGCCGCAATGGTTCATGTTTGATCGTTATGAAACGCAAAAAGCTGATGAAAGCCATGGGGATGTAATCGTTTGGCCAATGAAAATTATTGCAGATTATTTAGCTAAAACAGCGGATTACAGTATTTTGCAAGAAAAATTGCCTTATACAAAACGCAGTGATTTCCATAAAACGGCTGAAAGCTACACGTTATTTGACCACTTGAAAAAAGAAGTTCAATATATCGAAGATAATTTCTTAGCGGGAACGTATTTATCTTGCTATGGCGATGGCGATTGGGACGATACTTTGCAACCTTATGACAGCCGTTTGAAAAAACATATGGCCTCTAGTTGGACTGTCGCTTTAACATACCAAGTTATGAATAAGTTAAGTCACGTTTTAGCGACAGAAGATGCCGCCTACAGCCAACATTTAGAAAAACTTGTAGCTGGTATTAAAACAGACTTTACAAAATATATTTTAGGCACCGATGTTATTCCTGGCTTTGTTTATATGGAAGAAGATGGCACGCCTGAATTAATGATTCATCCAACTGACAAAAAGACCGGAATTCAATACCGTCTATTGCCAATGACTCGCAGTATGATTGCAGAATTACTAACACCTAAACAAGCACAAGCTCATTTGGCTGTGATCAAAGAAAACTTGCAATTTCCAGATGGCGTACGCTTGATGAATCGTCCTGCTCATTATGCCGGCGGTGTGAGCACTAACTTTAAACGGGCCGAACAAGCCGCTAACTTTGGGCGGGAAATTGGTTTGCAATACGTTCACGCCCACATTCGTTTTACCGAGGCAATGGCAAAATTAGGCAAAACAGAGGAAACTTGGCGGGCATTACAAACCATTAACCCAATTAATTTAAAAGAGCGGGTAAAAAATGCTAAATTACGCCAAGCCAATGTGTATTTCAGTAGTTCTGATGGCGATTTCAAAACAAGATATGAAGCACAGGAAAACTTTGGTAAACTAAGAGATGGAAGCGTTGACGTCAAAGGCGGCTGGCGGATTTATTCTAGCGGCCCGGGAATTTACTTAAATCAACTGTTAACGAATGTTTTAGGCCTAAGAGAAGACAGTAAAACAATCGTCTTAGATCCCGTTTTACCGGCAGAACTTGACGGACTTAAAGTAAATTATGCTCTAGCTGATGCACCAGTAGCGATCACTTTTTATACTGCAGCAGATAAAAAGCGCAAAGTCGTAATCAATGGTAAAGTGGTGGAAACAAAAATAGAAGCGAACCCATATCGTACCGGTGGCTTTGTCATAGACAAAAAAGACTTCAAAGAATATTTGAAAGACGGCAATCAAATTGCTGTTTATTGCTAGCCTTGAAGGTATAAGTATTTGAAAAAACGTAGCAGAAAGAAATTCAATTGTGAAACGACAATTGAATTCTTTCTGCGAGTTTTAGAAAAAGCAGTTTTTAAGGCTAAACGTGACGCATGTTTGGACTTGTTTTTTAGAAAAGAATAGATCTGCTTAAAATGAAATAGGATGTCAGTTTCTCACAGCGGTTTTCGCTGATGTGAAATGATATACGAAGAGAAAATAAGACTCATTTTTTTCAAAAAAATGAATACATTAAAATGAAATAGGATGTCAGTTTCTCACAGCGGTTTTCGCTGATGTGAAATGATATACGAAGAGAAAATAGAACTCATTTTTTTCAAAAAAATGAATACATTAAAATGAAATAGGATGTCAGTTTCTCACAGCGATTTTTGCTGATGTGAAATGATATACGAAGAGAAAATAGGACTCATTTTTTTCAAAAAAATGAATACATTAAAATGAAATAGGATGTCAGTTTCTCACAGCGATTTTCGCTGATGTGAAATGATATACGAAGAGAAAATAGAACTCATTTTTTAAAAAATGAATACATTAAAATGAAATAGGATGTCAGTTTCTCACAGCGATTTTCGCTGATGTGAAATGATATACGAAGAGAAAATAAGACTCATTTTTTTCAAAAAAATGAATACATTAAAATGAAATAGGAGCGTAAGGCACATGGTTGGTATTAAAGATATAGCAAAAGCCGCAGGGGTATCGATTTCAACAGTTTCATATGCTTTAAACGGCAGCACCAAAGTAACAGAACAAACCCGCCAGAAGATCATGGCAATCGCCAATGAGCTGAACTATGTCCCCAACATGGCCGCCCGCACTTTAAAAAGACAACAAACAAACATTATCGGTGTCTACCTAGCCGATTATGCTGGTAGCTTTTATGGTGAATTATTAGACGGGATCAAACGGGGACTAGCGGCTTACGATTATGAAATGATTGTTTGCAGTGGGCAAAAATCACACTTATTTATTCCAGAACGAATGGTGGATGGGGCGATTATCTTGGATTGGACTTTCCAAACCAAAGAAATTGAAATGCTCGCAAATCGTGGTCATCAAATGGTGGTATTGGATCGTGAGATTGCCAACGACAATATTTCCCGCGTTTTATTAGATAACAAAGGTGGTGCAACCTTAGCGATTGAGCGATTAGTTGCGGCACAGACGAAACATGTTTATCTGGTAACCGGTTCAATGGGTTATGATAATGAACAACGCTTGTTAGCCAGCACGAAAGAATTAACGCGTTTCAATATTAGTTATGAAATAATTGAAGGAAATTTCACAGAACCTTCTGGCTACGCCGCCGCTGAGAAAATCGCGGAGAGGCTCGATCAAAAACAAAGTGAAACACCAATTGATATTTTTTCCTTCAACGATGAAATGGCCGTTGGGATTTACAAATTTTTCGCAGATCGGCCAGAAAAAATTGGACAAGATATTCGGATTGTCGGCTTTGATAATATTGAAATTAGTTCATTTTTAACACCACGATTGGCGACAATCGCCTATTCTAAACATCGATGGGGCATGGTCGCTGCCGAAAAAATTATTCGCCTGATTCAAGGTGAAAAAGTCGAAGACGAAGCTATCTACACCACCTTTGTCTCTGGTAGTTCACTAAGTTAAAAAAACTCCAGTTACCGCAATTTCCAAGTATGACTTCAATTGTACTTGGAAATTGCGGCTGGAGTTTTTTAATTTAACTGAAAGAAAAAGTTCTTTTTGCCAAGGTGTAAGGTGATTTTTCTTGTGAAAATCTTTGAAGAGCAGTGGGTAAATTTGAATTCTTATCAAGCAATAAGTTAGAGGCTATCAGAATGTTATAAGTAACGGTGTAAAAGAAGTGTTATAAAGTAAGAATCAATTTTCACATTTCACATACAAAGGAGTTTTTTTATGACAATTTGTCGGATGAATTTTAAATCACAGGTTTTAGATTTGAGCACCAGTGTCAATGTCTACTTACCAGATAATGAGGTAATGATAGCAGAGGCGCCAATACTTTATTTGCTCCATGGGTGGTCAGATGATTGCAATGCGTGGCTTGATAGTACAAATTTAATACGACAAGCGCAAGCATACCCTTTTGTCATTGTGATGCCGCAAGTAGGTTTAAGTTATTATACGGATATGGTTACAGGAGGCGATTATTTCACTTTTTTGACGAAAGAATTACCACAAAAAATTGCGCAATGGTTTCAAATTATGCCGCAAAAAAAGAAAACTTTTGTCGCTGGGCTTTCCATGGGAGGATACGGTGCTTTTAAATGGGCGCTAACATATCCCGAACAATTTTGCGCTGCAGCTTCCTTGTCAGGTGCACTAGACGTTGTAAATATATGGCGCCAAAAACCAGAGCGTAAAAAGCATCTTGCGGCCATTTTTGGTGATTTGGATTTACTTACAGATAGCCGTAACGATTTATTTGCTTTACTAAAAAATCCGGCGCTAGTAGAAAAATCTTGCGAGACGCATTTTTTCCAAATGTGTGGGACAGAAGATTTTGTTTACGCCGATAATCAACGCTTTTTACAAATAGCAAAAAAAACTTTGCGTAATTTTGAATACCAAGAAAGTCCCGGCGATCACAATTGGGATTATTGGGAGGGAGCGATTGAGCTAGTTTTGAAGCGCTTTGCGGGGATTTATGAGGAAACAGTATAATGATTAAAATAAAGCGTCGTTTCTTTTATGCGTGAAATTTATTTTTTTGAAAATTGTTTATATCCTTTGAAATAGATTCTGAGGTGAAATTCTTATTTATAGTATCTTCATCTCAGAGTCTATTAGTGATGATTTGGGAGTAGGAAATAAAGAATATTGAAGTTTATAAATTAAGATTTTTAAATTCACTTAAAGCTCAGATAGTACTTATATTCACTCCCGATATAATAACATTCTGTATACTCTTTGAATAAGTTTCTTTGGTCACTAGTGAATCTAGTTCTTTTTAAAACAGGCGTATTCTGTGAAATTTTAAGTATATGTGCAACCTCTTTGGTAGGCAAAACAGCTTCGATAATTTCTTCATTATTTGTAACTCGAATATCTAATGTACGAAGTAATTCATAAAAAGAAGCGTAATAGTACTTTTTATCGAGAGGAAAGAAAGATTCAAATTTGAAATAAGTAATAAAATAAGCAAAACCTTTGTTATCAAGCCCTCTTAATCGTTTCAAAATAATTATTTTTTCTCCAATAGGGATATCTAAGTATTTACTGAGTTTTTTATCTGCAAAGGAAGTCAGAACATTGACTTGAAGTGTGGTAATATCAATTCCGATTTCTTTCATTTCTTCAGTAAATCCACGAAAATGGGTGAAATGGTCAGCTTTTTCTTCTGTAAAAGATTTTACATATGTTCCTTTGGGTCTTCTCTTTACTAATAAATTCTCCTTCACAAGTTCTTCTATAGCATTGCGTATTGTTATTCTACTAGTATGGTAAATTTCACATAGTTCCATCTCAGTAGGAATTTTTTCGCCTTCCTTCCATTTCTCAATTTGAATATTTTTTCTTAATTCATCCGCTACCTGTAAATAAATTGGTAAACCATTATACATAAATTATCTCACCTTTCATTGTTATAAACATAATACAATAACTAGAAACACTTGTGCTGTTTGAAGCAATTATAGCCACAAAACGTTATTGAAATCGCTAACAAATTGATTATACTATTGTTATAACAAAAAAACAAAGGGTGGTTTATGGTGTACGATGCAAAACCAAAGATTGAGATAAAAAGAAAGATAGAGACTCTTTCTGGATTGGAAAAAACAGCAAGTAAAGTTATTAATGAAGTCTATGCGGATGATTCTAAAATTGTAAGACTGGAATGTTATCCAGGTGTAGATACAACAAAATTAGAAGCGCAGATTAAGGCGATGGATCCAAAAATTGAGATAAAAACTACAAGTGAATTTTTTTTATCGCCAGATGAAATGGAAGGACGATTAAAAGAAACATTAACAGAGGATCGTGTTTTCGGAAGATTTTGTCATGACGCTTTTATGGATTTTTCGATTCCAAGTAAAGTAACCAATTTCCAATTAACACTTCAAGAAAAAGAGCACCCTGTAATTTTAATTGGTGTTGGGGCATCTCAGATTTTGGCTGAAGGTAGCTTAATCTATGCTAATATTTCGCGTTGGGAGATTCAAACACGTTATAGAAAAGGAATGTCAAACTGGCAAGCAAATAATAAAGATTCAGAATTTCTTCAAAAAGTTAAACGAGGGTATTACTTTGAATGGCCTGCTGCGGATGAATTAAAAAAACAAGTACTTCCTCATTCGAAGTTCATTATTGATTTTAATAATATAGATATTCCTCAAATGTTAGCAAAAGATGATTATTTACAGATTTTAGCTGAAATTCCAAAACAGCCCTTTCGATTAGTTCCATATTTTGATCCTGGGGTTTGGGGCGGTTCATGGATGCAAGATAAGTTTGAAGTGGACACTGACAAAACTAATCTTGCTTGGAGCTTTGATGGAGTACCGGAAGAAAATAGTATTATTTTAAAATTTGATAACGCAGAAATGGAATTTCCAGCAAATGATCTTGTGCTCTTTTATCCAGAATCTTTAATGGGCCCAAAGACATTCGGACGTTTTGGCAGTGATTTTCCAATTCGATTTGACTATCTGGATACTATGGATGGTCAAAATCTCAGCCTACAAGTCCATCCCACGTTAGATTATGCCTATAGAAAATTTGGATTGAAATATACACAAGATGAAAGTTATTACATTATGGACTGCAAAGAAAATGCTTTTGTATATTTGGGCCTCAAAGACGGAGTAAACGAAAAAGAATTGATTGCTGCTTTAGAAAGCAGTCAAATTACTGGCGAATTTGATGCTGATAAATATATTAATAAAATTCCAGTCAAACCTCATGATCATTTTTTAATACCAGCTGGAACGATTCACTGTAGTGGTAAAGATTGTGTAGTCTTGGAAATAAGTACAACACCCAATCGTTTTACATTTAAGCTTTGGGATTGGGATCGTGTAGATTTTGATGGGAAACCAAGGCCAATTCATGTGAATCACGGCAAAAAAGTCATTGATTTTAAAATGACATCAAAAAAAGTTTATTCAGAACTTGTGAACCATTTTGAAATCTTAAGTGAAGAAAATGGAATTATCGAAGAAAAAACAGGGCTGCATCCGAAAGAGCCGATTACAACGATTAGGCATACATTTACAAATACTGTCCACCATAAAACAAATGGCGAAGTTAACATGATTAATTTAGTTTCAGGTTCAAAGGTTATTGTAACGAGCCCTACTGCTGAATTTTCTCCTATGACGATTAATTATGGAGAAACATTTATTGTTCCAGCAAGTGTTAAGGCGTATAACATATCACCAACTAACCAAGAAGAATGTAAAACACTGAAAGCTCATATCAATTAAGGAGGGATGTATCTCGTGGCGGAGAAATTAAATATTTGTTTGGACATCGGCGGCACTTTTATTAAGGGCATGGTTTTTGATGAATTACGAACCGAAAAAATTGAAGGCATTAGTTATTATCCTTCAAAGTCAGATGAATCTAAAAATAAAATCATTGAAAATTTTTACTTAATTATAAAGGATTTATTGAGTCAAATCCCTGATGAATATATTTTATCGTCAATCACTATGGCATTTCCTGGTCCATTTGATTATGAAAGGGGGATTTGTTTAATACAAGGACTAAATAAATACAATTCACTATATAAAGTAAATGTTGGTAGTGAAATAAAAGAACGATTGAATCAGGATTCGAAATTTAAGGACTCAGATATTCCAATTCATTTTTACAACGATGCAGTTGCTTTTGCATATGAGGAATTTTGTAGTAACCAACCTAAGAATTATAAAGGTGCATATTTCACACTGGGGACAGGTTGCGGCTCAACATTTATCGATAGAGGAGAATTTGTGAAAAATGAATACGGTATTCCAGAATCAGGGATGATTTATAATGAAAGATTTAATAATAGTGTAATTGATGATTACATTTCCGCTAGAGGATTGGAAGATATTATTTCTGAAAAGTATGGTTATCGAGTAAACATTGAGAAAATTGCTTCTAAAGCAGAAACAGGGAATAAAGATGCTACTGATATATTTTTCCAGTTTGGTGAAAATATTGGCTTAGCGTTAAGACCATTTTTAGAGAATTTTTCTCCTTCGGCAGTTATTTTTGGAGGACAAATAAGTAAAAGTTTCAAATTTATGGAAGAAGGGTTCAATAAAGGAGTAGGGGATTTAAAGATAGATCACATTGGTGTATCTAAAGATACTTCATACTCAACAATTCGTGGTCTAATGCGCTTAAGCAAAAAACAGGTCATAAATAGTTCAGAAGTATAGCCTAATTTTTAAAAGAATATTTGTTGCTCAAAGTGCGTATAAGTTAAATATAAAAGTAAGTATATCTGAAATATGAATAAAAATAAGGAGTGAGTATTTTGAAAAAAATCGTTATGACCCTGCTAATTGGATTAAGTACTTTGTTGCTAGTGACTGGGTGTGGAAGTAGTGGTAAGGCATCCGGCAATACCGGGGAAGAGAATTCTAAAGATTTAACATTTTGGGGACCTTGGGATGGAGAAACACAAGAGCAAATTCAAGTAATTGTTGACGGGTTTAATAAAGAAAACGATGCGAATGTGAAGTACGTTAGCCAAGCTGATATGATGAATACATTTCAAGCATCATCTATCTCAGGTGATGTGCCAGACGTTATGTTGTGGGATGGAACAGAAGTACGTCGCTATGCCAAAATGAATCAATTAGAACCACTAGATTCGTATATGGAAAAACTTGATGTCCCGCTAGCAGATTATAATGATCAAGCGATTGATGAACTTACCCACGATAAAGAGGTTTACGGGATCCCTATTAATATCGATATTTGGGGTGTTTATTGTAACTTAGATATTTTAAATAAAGCGGGCATTAAGGAAGTACCTAAAAATTGGGAAGAGCTTGAAGCTGCTGCTGTTGCAAGTATGGACGTAGCAGGTGTTAAAACAGGGTTAAATATGAAAAATGCACCAGGGTTATTTAATTCATTTCTCGTTGCAAATAATGGCTCAGCGTTAACTGCCGATGGTAAAAAATTAAATTTGAATGAAAATGCTCTTCAGACTTTGGAATTTTATAAAAAGTTACTTGATGACAAAGTATATTCCACTGATTACTCCGCTTCAAAGGGTTCAGACGGCTTTTTAACAGGAGAAGAAGCAATGACGTTCTGGCCAACTTCTATGTTAAGAACATATAAAAAATATGGAGATAAAATGAATTTTACATTTGTACCAATTCCTGCCGGTGAAGCGGAAGGTGCCAAAGCAGGGGGCATTCAGACGAGTTTTAGTTTAGTAGTGCCACAAAAAGCTTCCAATAAAGAATTGGCAACAAAATTTATAAAGTATGCACTTCATGATGAAAAAAATAGTTTAATTTGGTCTGATATTATTGGCGGTTTTTCAACATTAAAATCTATTCAAAATGATGAAAAGTTTGCAAATGATCCGTACTTGAAAAATGTCTTATCTGAACTAAATAATTGTAAAGTGCGTTCAGATGTTCCTGGATTTATTAATTTAGAGCAAACTTGCTTCATCCCAGAAATCGAAAAAATGTTTGAAGGATCACAGACCCCACAAAAAACGATTCAAGCAATGGATAAACAAGGCAATGAACTGCTTAAAAAATATAGAGAAGAGGGGAACTAGTGAAGCGAAAGACTAATTTGATAGGATGGGGCTTTATCGCACCAGCCATGATCTGTTTTGTTATTTTCTTACTATTTCCTGCCATCATGGCTATTTATTTAAGCTTTACATCTTATAACGGCTTTACACCGAGTAAATTTATTGGGTTAGATAATTATATCAGGTCTTTTCAAGATCCTATTTTTCTTAATTCTTTAAAGAATGTAGGGATTTATGTGGCTCTTTTCGTTCCAATAGTGGTGATTTTATCGTTTTTGTTAGCGGTGTTACTCAACAACAAAATGAAAGGTATTAAAATTTTTAGGATTCTTTTTTACCTACCGTGTTTAACATCAGCAGTTGCATCATCTATGGTTTGGAAATGGCTAATGAACCCTTCTGAAGGTTTGTTAAATCAAATATTTAGACTGCTACACATCCCAACATCGTCTTGGCTCAATAATAGTAAGACTGCGATGATTTCGATTGTAATTATTTGTGTCTGGTCCGCGTTGGCTAGTAATATTATGATTTATTTATCGGCACTTCAAAATGTTCCGGATAGCGTGTACGAATCTGCAGAGTTAGATGGAGCAGGTCCCATTCGTAGATTAGTGTCTATTACATTTCCATTGGTTGCACCAACAACCTATTTTGTAATCACGATGGCATTAATAGGGGCTTTTCAAGTATTCGACCAAGTTTATGTTTTAACTTCTGGGGGACCAGCAAATTCAACAACGGTGCCGCTGTATCTAATATACACAAACGCCTTCAAAGAAGCACAGGTTGGCTATGCTTGTTCGCAAGCAATGATCTTATTCCTTCTTATCATGGCAATCACATTGATTCAAAGAAAATATAACAAGGAATCGCTGATTTAGTGAAAGGGGAATAATTGCATGAATAAAAGAAAAAGAAACTCCCAGATTTCAAATGGACTAAATATGGTAATGTTAATATTTTTTGGGATTGTGTTTACGTTACCTTTTTACTGGACGGTTTTAACCGCAATTCGTCCCAACAGTGAAATCTTTTCTTCGGGGCTTAAATTGTTTACTACTAATCCAACTTTCGAACATTTTGTGAAAGCGTTTAATGTTATTCCTTTTATGGAGTATACCAAAAATACGTTGCTGATTACGGTAATTATAATTGCAACAAATTTAATATTTTGTTCATTAGCAGGATATGCTTTTGCAAAAATTGATTTTAAATTTAGAAAATTTATTTATAGATTACTGCTGTTTAGCGTGATGATTCCAGGTGCAGTATTAATGATTCCTCAATTTTTAGTTCTTGCACGATTTCCTTTAGCTGGCGGGAATAATTTGATGGGTCAAGGTGGTAGTGGTTTTTCAGGTAATTTACTAGGTGTCGTTTTACCTACTGCAATCAGTGTTTTTAATATTATGTTTATGCGCGCCTCATTTATTTCCATGCCAGATGAATTAGGAGAAGCGGCTCGATTAGATGGTGCAAGTGAATTACAGATTTTTTATCATGTTTACTTGCCCCAAGCTAAGCCCGCATTAGCAACGTTAGCAGTCTTTTGCTTTCAAGCAGGCTGGAATTCCTTTATGTGGCCTAATATCATCTTACGAAGTGGTGACTTTAAAGTCTTATCACAAGGACTGCAATCCTTCACAACAAATAACAATGTTGACTATGGTCCAATGATGGCTGCTGCGGTATGTGCCACAATTCCTGTAATTATTATATTTATTTGCGCCCAAAAATATTTTATCAGAGGCATAGCTTTTTCAGGATCAAAAGAATAATTTAACAGATTAAGGGGATATATAATGAGTACAAAAAATAATAAATTTAAAATCTATGTTTTACACTTTTCTCATACAGATGTAGGGTACACGGACACACAAGAAAAAATGAAGGCACATCACGTTGCCTTTATTAAAGAAGTGCTAGATATTATTGATGAACGAGAAGACTTTAAATGGAATTGTGAAACTTATTGGGTAGTTGAATGTTTCTTAAAAGAAGCAAGTCAAAAGGATGTAACTCGTTTTATTGCTGCAGTTAAAAATGGAAGAATTGGATTATCAGGTAGTTACCTTAACTTGACAGAACTTGTTCCAGAAGGTGTCTATCGTGAAATTATGAGTGACTGTAAAAAGCAACGTGATTTACTAGGTATTGAAGCTAAAAGTGCGTTAACTGCAGATATAAATGGATATAGTTGGGGATTTGCAGATATCTTAGCGGAACAAAATATTACAAACCTGATGTCTTGCATTCATACACATCATGGTTATCACCCTATGATGAAAAAGCAAATGCCTTTTTGGTGGGAATCTCCAAAAGGAAAGAAAGTTTTGGTTTGGAATGGAGATCACTATAATTTAGGAAATGAGTTAGGTTTTGCTCAGGCTTCCTCATTTGAATATACCATACAAGATGGTTTAACCTTCTCGGATTTAAATCAATTTGATAAATCTGTTTTACGAATTAAAACGTATGTTGAAACAATCAAAGAACAAGGCTATGAGTATCCATTTGTTCCGATTAGTTTGAGTGGAAATATGACGGATAATTCTCCGGCATCAACTAAGATTCCAGATTTTATTGAAGAATTTAACCAATTAGATTGTGATATTGAGTTAGAGATGTGTACATTAGATGACTTTTTTGACTTACTACAAGCACAAGATCGGATTGAAATTCCGACGTATAAAGGTGATTGGACGGACTGGTGGGCAGATGGTATCGGATCTACACCGGCAGATATCATTCAATATCGTAGAGCTGCTAGAAACTATAACATTGTGGAAAAGATGGATTCAGAACGTCAATTGATTTCAGATGAAATGTTCAAATCTGCTCGTCATGACTTAATGTTTTATGGGGAACATACCTGGGGATATTCATCGTCAATTACTGAACCATATCATCCTCAGGTGAATAATCTAGATCAATGGAAGCGTCTGTATGCGCTTAAAGCGAGTGAGACAACGACGATTATGCTAGAAAAAGTTCAACAAAATTTGGGCGAAACTGCACTCTCATTGCGTAAAGAACTTCAATTTAAAGCGGTGAATCCACATAATCGTCCAGTTAAAGAGATGTTGACAATTGACCTTGAACATTTTTATGGTCATGAAAATTTCGATGTTGTTGACAAAGAAACTGGAGAATTTGTACCATTTCAAATTAGTCGCTATTCTCGTGGTCCCGAAATGTGTATATGGCTAGATATGAAAGAAAAAGAAGAAAAAGTTTTTGTATTAAAGGAGAAAGAAAAACGCCTGAACTCACCTGGTCTAAAAGCATTAACCGGAATCGAAGGTGTTGATGATCTTGCTTGGAGAAGAGCAGAAGAACTTATGACTGGTGGAACAGCAAGTATCGAAGGCATTGAAAATAATTATTTGAAGATTGATTTTAATAAGACTTCAGGGATTTACTCTATTTATGATAAAGTGCGTGACATTGAATATCGTGATAATGATAAACCATATGGTATGTTTACGCCGATATATGAAGTGACACCACGAGAAATGGGAGAAGACTACCTGTTTGTTCGACGGAACTTGGGGCGAAATCGAAAGGCATTTCGAACAGAGCGTAGTGTAGGTAAACTATGTGATGTTAAGATATTAGAAAATGGAGATCTCTACTCCCGAGTTGAACTAAAATATGATCTTCAAGGTACGGGGGATTGCGCTGTAATCCTTACAACATATCACTTAACTCCTAAAATGGATATCGATTTACGATTACACAAGGACAGTGTATGGGAACCAGAGAATGTCTATTTATCATTACCTTTTATTAGTAAAACTACGTATATTGATAAATGTGCATCGATTGTTAGACCTCGTATTGACCAACTTCCAGGAACTTGTGTTGATTTTTATTCAATACAAAATGGTTTAGTTTTTGAAAATGATAAATCGCAGATTCTATTGAGTTGCCAAGATACACCACTAATTTCAATGGGAACATTAGATGCACATAATATTCGTCTAATGGGTGATGATGTTTCCAATACAGCAGAAGTTTATTCTTGGGTTATGAATAATTTTTGGGAAACTAACTTTAAAGCAAGTTTAGGTGGTTTTTATCAATTCCACTACGAGATGGAAATTAGTGATAAAAAAGATGTTGCAGATTCGTTTGAACAACTTGAAGCAATGAACGAAGGCGTATTACAGTTCTATACGTTTGAGTAAGCTTAAAAGCCGGAGGAATATTATGAATGGTAATGAACGGATAGAATTTTTAGAAGCAATCATTAATAGCTATGCCATCGATGAAGAAAAAGGAATTTATAAAGAATATGCACCACCAAAGACAGAAGATATTCCTTATGCGTATTTATTCTCTCAATTTGGATTGACAGGAATGTTATATTTTGCTGTCAAATCTGGTTTAGAGGTAAAAAAGCAGTATAAAAGTGCATTGGATGGTTTGAACTATTATAGATCAATGCCATATGATGATGATAGTATCAAGTATCATTCTGAACGCGGAGAAAACTATAATGGTGGTCATGCTACCTGTTTTTTTGATGATAATATTTGGGTAGCGAGAAATAATCTCTTTGCGTATGAAATTTTTGGAAAAAAAGAATATTTGCTGGAGGCCCAGAGAATCACTCGTTATATTTATAAAGGCTGGGATGAAGAATTAGGCGGTCTAGTATGGAATGAGCTTGGTTTAACTCCAAAAGGTAGTGAGCAAGATCTTGAAAGAGGGCTTTCAGCCAATGCTTGTTGTATCATTGTAAACAGTCTACTTTATCAAATCACAGGAGAAGAGTCCTATTTGAATTGGGCCAAAAAATTTTACAAATTTTGTAAAAGAATGCAAGATCCGGTAACAAAAGTCTATTACAATGGTGTTCATACTATCGTTGAGGATGCGAAGAAACATTCTGGTGCCATTAATAAAGACCTCTATGCTTATAATTCAGGCAGTATGATATTAGCAGATATCTTGCTTCATGAGATTACTAACGATGATAATTATTTGCAAGATGCCATTGCTTGTGCACATGCAACACATAAAGCATTCCTTGTTGATAAGGAGGATAATTTGAAATACTATGATGGGTTCAATTGGTTTACTGCAATTCTGATTGAAGGATATCAAGCATTGGTAGAATATCCTAAGACTCCAGATTCTGATCGTGAGCTAGTTTTGAGTTATATGGACATGGTTAAAGAAGGGTTAACATATTCATTTGACAATTTTAAATCTGAATATGGCCTACTGCCCCACGACTATACTATTGGTTGGCGAGATAATGAACCAGAAGAAACAAAAGTGTTTGATAGGCTGTTTTTAACGCAAACTGGACTGGCTGAAATGGTATTTTTAACAGCTGATAAATAGTGCAGATGTGAAATAATTGAATCCAATTAAAAGTCGCGCTGAAAATGTATGTTTTTAGCGCGACTTTATTTTTTTTAATATATTAGTAGCCTCCTCTTTATCCCTTCACAAAAGCTAAGTCTTTTGCTAAGAAGAAGGGAGTGTAAAAGGCGACACCGCTTGATAGTGGCAAGACGTGGTCAGGTAAAGTGATATTAAGTGTTTGGCGAATGTATTCTTGTCGGGTTTTAATGCGTTGCCAAACTGCTGGGTAATTTGCGGCTAACTCTTGGCGGAGGTTAGCGTCGGACAAAGCGACGCCGTTTTCGCAGCTGACGCCAGCAAAGCCTGCGACCGCAGGAATGATGTCAATTTGCAGCAACATTCCTGAAGTGAGTTTAACGGACGAATTTTCCTTCACGGGCGAAGACATCCACTCTTCATCAGCGGTTAAGTGACCAGGATTTAAATGCCAATGATACGTATTTTGGGGCAGGACATCTTCAATTATTTGATACAATTGCCCGCCTGTCATTCCGATTTCAATTTGCTCTAACCACGTTGTCACAGCGTTAAAGTAAGGTTGCGCAACTTTGGACAAATAATTTTCTTGTCCTTTCGGTAATTCTTTTGCAGTGTGAATAACATAGCCACTGCGACTAGCTAAACCACCTTTAAAGCCAGTCGTTAAAGACATTTTATCTCCTAATTGAATTTTTTTGTCAGTTGGGGAGATAAAGGCGTTCAAAAAGCGCTCGCCACAAGCTGCAATCGGCATAACATTTGGTGTTTGCCCATAGCGCACGAGGTGACTAGCGACCTCCATTTCCGTTTTGCCGAGGTTTACGGCATCAAGGGCGCTTAATACGCAGTCAGAAGCCAGACTGGAGCCAAATTCATAATAGGCGATTTCGTTGGCGTTATTTGTTGCACGCACGCCATAAGCTGGATGAATAAAGATGTCACTGCGATTTTCAATCTGACTTTTTGGCGCGGCGGCCTCTAATGCTGCAAGGATAAAATGCGGGACATCAAAAAGCTTGCGATTGTCTTCTTGAGCGCTGGTAAACATTTTCCAACCGATAACGCCAATATTTTGCTGTTCGTTTGAGATTTTTGCTGCTTGTAAAACAGCTGTCAAAGATTTTTCACCGTTCATTGGCTGGTCGGGCAGTGAAAATTGCGGATAATGCAGCAGCGTCGCAGGTAGGCGGCTGTGTTGATTCATCTTCAAATTTTCATTTCCGGAGATGAAAAAAGCGGTCCCGTCTTGATGTAAAACCAGCAGACTTTCTTCAAAGCGGGTCATAAAACCCGTTAAATAAGAAAAATTACTGCCGTGTTCTAAATCGCAATATATAATGATGCTGTCGATGTTCTCTTTTTGCATTGCAGCTAACACTTTTTCTTTTCGTAACGCCATTGTTTCATCGGTCAGATGATAAATTTTTGCTTCGTTGTCTTTAGTAGGCGGCGTTACTTTTTTTAATTCAATTTTCGCCATGGGAGACCTCTTTTCTTGGTTTACGTCTTTAGAATCAATTCTTTCTTTTATATTACGCAAAAAAGAGTAAGAAACGAAGTCTTTTTCATCATTCTTACTCTTTTTTTGCTAATATGTAGGTATTTTTGCGAAACGATCATATTTTTTTGTGCTTTTACTGTAATTGGTACAGCCAGAGTAAGTTATTTCAATAGTAATCACAACGCCAATTTACAATTTTCTGCTAAACTAAAAGTAGTTTCAAAATGACGAAAGTGGGATTGTGATGGAAAAGATATTGAAGAAGATTCCGGCTTTATTAGCCAGCAAGCTTTCTATTTTTATTTACCTATTTCTATTTTTTTATTTGGTCATCTTTGCCTTTTTAACCAAATTAATTCCAGCTTTAAATTCGTGGGCGCCGGATAATAATGTCCAATTAGTCTTGGGCAATTACACGAATGTATTGAGCGCACTGGGGGCTTCCATTGCGGCTGGCAATGGCGTGGCGGTACGATCAAAAATGGATAAAATGCAACGCCGGCATGAAGATATGCACCAAGAGCTGTCAGACAAGATTGCCGAACTACACAGCAAACTGGAACATCTGGAAGCATTGCGCTCCGCAGAAAGCACAGCAGCAAAAAATGATGGGACGAAAGCTGAACAGATAGTGGACAGTGATAAAATTGAGTAAGTAAAAAAACATGAACCAGCAAAAAGAGGCATAAAGTCCTTCAAAAATTGCTGGTTCATGTTTTTTTTACCGGCGGAAGGATAAATTTTTACCCAACTTCATTAAAAAATAATATTATCCTTAATAATCTCAAGGTCTAAAATTATAATTTTTCGCCTTTTCATGGTGATGGCGCCCATATCTTTTAGTTGTTGCATCATGCGGTTGACGCTACTGGCAGAAGCGATGCCGCAAAAATGCGCAATTTCTTCGTTGGTAACGACAAAATCGATTAATAAGCCTTCGGGTGTTTTTACGCCAAAGGTATCGTAAAGTTCATAAATTTGCGTGCAGACGGCACCAAATTTGCCATTCATCAACATTTGTTGCATGCGTTTCATGGAATGCAGCAAACGCACGCGGTAATAATCTTTTACAAAAAGCTGTAAATCCAAGTTTTGATTGATGTCTTTCCAAAACTGTACCCGATCGATTTGATACAATTCTGCTTTACAGGATTCCACGCGAATATTAAAGGGTGCATCAATAAATTGGGAATATTCATCTTTTAATAGTGAAACAATTTCCAAGCTGTTGATATAGCGCAAATTAAATTCTCGTCCATCGCGGGAGATGACGCTTGTTTTAATCGTACCGCTTTTTAAAATGTAAACATTTGAGTCTTGCAATCCCTCATAAGTTAAATACTTTTTCTTCTCCTTAACCACTACCGGAAAATCATGAGCTTGTAAATAGTCCTCCAACACTCGATTATCCATTCAAGTAACCGCTCCTTAGCCTTTTTTAAGTAACTTTCATTTTTTTTCAGAAAAATACAGTTAGCACTATTTAAACTGATAAAAGCTAGAAAAACAATAACAAATGTTAATGTTTTTTGTTTTTGCGAAATCTTTTTAACTTTTTTTATGCACAAAATCGCATTTTTTCTCTGCTTTGTATCGCTATACTAAGGCACACAACGAAAAGAAAGAAGGAAATTTTCATGAAAGAATGGAAAGAAATGATTTTAGAGCGATTGGACGCGGCGTATAAAGCACGATTTGAAAAAGATCAAGCGCTAATTTTTTTAAATGATGCCTATCAAGATGTCTTATTCTGGAAAATGCAAGTAAATGGTAGTGAGAAAACTGACTTTACGGCATTTATGGCGGAATTTATGGAAGTACGGGATTTATTTATTGGTCTTTTAGTAGATCGTTATCCTTCAAATTACCGGGAAGTAGAAGCAAAATTGGAACATTTGAAAACAGGAAATATTCCTGAAACAGAATTTGTTGCCAATTTAGCGGAATCTTTTGCTTAAGGATAGGCTGCAAAAAAATTTTTAAAAATTTTCGTCAGGTTAAATATCATTTAGTTTACGAAATGTTTAAAAAAAGAGACGGAAATCAAAAATTCTAGGAGGAAAAAGATTGGAACACCAAGCAGAAAAATTATTTAATAAAGGCTTTATTAGTATCACCCTCATTAATTTTGTTGTGTATTTAGTGTATTATTTGTTAGTTGTCATTATGGCGGTCATTGCGCAGGATAATCTTCACGCGACATTAGGACAAGCGGGACTTGCAACCGGCATTTATATTTTAGGAACTTTATTAGCCCGCTTAATTATCGGAAAAACATTAGAGCTGTGGGGACGAAAAGCCGTCTTGCGCTACGGGGCGCTATTTTACTTAGTGACCATGATAGCTTACTTGTATATGCCGACAATTGGGATGATGTATTTGATCAGATTTTTAAATGGCTTTGCCTACGGAACGGTTTCAACAGCAACCAATGCGATTGTGACCGCCTATATCCCCAAAGCAAAATACGGTGAGGGCATTAATTACTACGGCTTATCTACAAGTTTAGCTGCCGCAATTGGACCGTTAATCGGGATGGTATTACTAAATACGACGAATTTTTATTTTATTATTATTTTTTCCATTGTTTTGATCTTCATCACGACAATTGCTTGTTTTGCCTTTCCAGTCAAAAATATTGTTTTAACCAAAGAACACCGAGAACAATTGTCAAAATGGACCTTTGATAGTTTTGTAGAAAAGAAAGTTGCCTTTATTTCCTTTATCGGCTTTTTGATGGGGCTAGCTTACTCAAGTGTCTTGGCTTTTCTTTCTTCATACGCCAAAGCAATTGATTTAGTAGAGGCAAGTTCATTGTTCTTTGTTGTTTATGCACTGGTCATCACTTTTACACGACCAATGTCTGGGCGTATCTTCGATTTACGGGGTGAAAATTATGTGATGTATCCCAGCTATCTCTTCTTAACTGGCGGGCTCTTTTTATTGAGTATCACCAACGCTAGCTGGATGTTGCTTTTAGCCGGTGCCTTAATCGGTTTAGGTTATGGAACCTTTATGTCAAATGGCCAAGCGATTTGTTTGAAAGTCAGCGAAGATCACCGCATTGGGATTGCACTGTCCACTTATTTTATCGGTCTTGATTTAGGTCTTGGCATTGGGCCTTTTGTTTTAGGGGAATTACGCAGTGTTTTATCTTTCCAAGGAATCTATTTAGTAGCAGGCTTTTTACCTGTAATTTGTGCAATTTTATATGGCATTTTTTATCGGGTAAAAACGAGTGAAAAGAAAGAAAATCTTGTCGTAGAAGAAGATTAAACCTTACAGGAGGCAAAAAAATGAATACAGAACAAATCACAACCTTATTGCAGCAAGTGTTGGTGAAATTAGAAGAAACCGACCAGTGCTTAGAAGAAATCAAAGCCCAAGAAGCTGCCCAAGTGCAAAATACTAAAAAATACCTTTGTGCCATTCAAGAAGTGATCCAAAACAATAATGTTATGTAGTAAAAAGCTGTCAGGTGACAGTTTGAAAACTGCTAACTAAGCTGACTAGAAAATTCTATGTATGACAAAACAGTTAAGATTGTTTTATTAAAAAATCAAAAAATTAGGCAAATAAAAATACCGCGGAAACCAGTAGCTGTTTTCTGCGGTATTTTTTTAATTTGTAAATTATGAGATATCTAAGAGTATAACAAGGAAAATAATAATACAAGTAGTTGTCATATACAGCATGTTTTCAAATTTTCGTGTCTTTGTTTGAAATAATAAACCAGGCTCAGTCGAAAAGAAGTTGCTACGGTATTTCATTGGAATAAAATTTCCAATTAATATCCCTACCAACAAGAGATAAAAAGGCCAGTTTTGTGTCATTCCCCTAGCTAAAAAGGCCCATACAAGAGAAATTCCATAAATGATAGACTGAATGAGTGTCACAATGAAAAAAATTTTTTTATCCTTATGCAAGGACTATTCCTCCTGCTACATTATATTTGTTTCATTTTACCATTCCCTTGGCCTTACTGTCCCTAAACAAAATAAAAATAACTGATATGATTAATTAAAATAACGAATTTTTGATTTGGAAACACAATTAAATGTGATAAGATTAATCCAACCAACAAGAAAAGGGTTTCAAAAATGGTGAAAGCAAAAGCTGTACTAGCAACTTCAATGATGATAGCCGGAGGCCGTTTAGCAGCATGTAAAACTGATGTGCAAGCGCCAGCAAGGTAAAAAAGTAGTGGAGAATACATATTCATAAGCTTAGTTAAAAGAGAACACAATTAACGGATCAATAACGAAAATTGAAGATACGAAAGACAGTGCTGAAAATCCGGCAGTACTGATTACATCTGAAGTAATCAAAAAAGCTATTCACTTACAGCCCGGGCAAATGCTGTAAAATTTACTCCGTAGTAAAACCAATAATAGAAAAATGTAAAGGAAACCTTCATGAAAAAAGTAATTGTTGCAATTTTAGGAATAGCCATAACACTAGGAGGAATTTTATTGATTAACTCCGAAATGAAAGACAATTCAGTGCAGACAAAAAATGATAGTTCTTCAACAAAAGTCGACAATGATTCAGTCAAGTTCAAAATTGTGGATGGAAATAAAGAAGATTTGGGAAGAAACATAAGTCTGGATAATTTAGATTCCGGAGAAATTCTTTTTATTTTTGATTATCTGCCGATGTCTTATTATTCGGGTATCTTTTTAGATGGCAAACAGGTGCAACAAGCAACACGCGCTACCAAACGGGAGTGGGGCTTTTATTTGACCGAAGATGCGCATAGTGATTTCTTGAAAATAGGAAATCATGAAATTGATATAAAAATATTTAAAACCAAAGAGGATATTCAGGAAGATAATGTTTTTGAAGACGTACATTTTGAATATTCAATCCAAAAATGATGCCACGAAGAAAATCCAAGCAAAAAAAGTAAAGTCAGTTTGTAGTGTGTACGGCCCCCAGAAGTTAGAGCAAAATTCTAGCCTTTGGGATCGGTACAGTTGCTGAAACTGACTTTACTTTTTTATTGTTAAAAATTGGCAGGTTTTGGGTAGCATTACTGTTTATTTTTGAAATATTTTAAAATGCTGTCTTGGAAAATTCCGGCGATAACAAAAATCAGCCAAGAATAACCCCAACCGCCAAAAATAAAGGACCAGATAAGGTAGATTACAACGACAGCCGGCCAATAAACCGTAGAAAACATGCCCACAAGGGGTGCGTTTTTGCCATAAATATGCTGACGGGCATTTGGACCAGGCTCATCTTCATCTGAGATAAAAATAGGACCATTATCAAATCGTTTGTAATAAGCTTGCACAATACTGCCGTAAATAATTAAAAAGGCACCCAGACCGGCGATAATTAAAAACAGCGTAATACCTAAATGCTCACTGTATTGGAAAATAAAAATAGGCATAAAAGAAACGATACACATAAAAATACCCGCAACCAGTGAAAAACTAAAACTACGGTGATATTGCTGGGCGTACATTTTACCTGTTTGGCGCACATCTTCTTTAATTGGACGATCATCCAATACTTTGTGGGCACCAGAAAATTTCATTCCTGCGGTAATAAACATGGTCACGGCGACCGCTACGAGTAAAAAGAAGCCCGCCAAGCCAAGAGCATCAGAACCCCCCCCACCTTGAAAAACAAGGAAAGCAATGGCAACAACGCAAAGTAGGACGCCGCTGGCAATGAAAAGCGCAAATTGACGGATCATACTCCAGTAATCTTCTGCTTCACTTAAGGTAATAGGATTGGCTAAATTGTAGCTGTAATCTTCATCTGCAGCATCTTTTTGATTTGGATCTTCTTCTGCAAACTCTTCGTGGTTGGCTCGCCAAGCAGCTTTGGAAAAGTCTTCTTCGTCGAAATTAAAGTCATCATCCAAACTATTTTGTGTTTTTTCATTGGCTTTTTGGATCGTTTTGCTTGCTGGTGGGGCTTGGGGTATTTCCCGCTTTAAGTCTAACTCTTCTAGTAATTCATCGATTGAACCAAATTCGGTAATAACAGCGCCGATTGCTTCATGTTCATTTTTTCCCTCAGCAATTAATTCGTTGTAATGGTCTTCCATCAAGGCCAGTAAATCTTCTTTTGCTTTTTTTGTTTCCGGCGTGATGGGGACATTTAAAAACAAACTATCTAAATACTCTGCGATAATTTTCATTTTTATTCCTCCTAGTTTGATCGCTGTTAGATTTTGTTATCAGACTAACAACGCAGTCCATATTTCAAATTAAAGCTGTCTTTTTTAAGTATTTTTAAGTGTGAAGTTAAAAGACCTTTTTATTTTCCAGCTAAAATTGAAGTAGCGTAATGACGATTTATTTTTGTACGGGTTTAAAAATATGTGCAGCAATTATTTAGGAGCCAATTAAAAAACGATCTACGACTTTTTTTGTCTGCTCCCATTCGGCGATCTTTTCTGTCAAAGCACTTTTACCGGCAGCGGTGATGGCATAGTAGGTACGTTTTTTCCCGTGGGTCACCTCACCGGGATAAGAAGTAATAAAGCCAAGTTTCCCCAAACGCGTAAATGCGGAGTAAAGCGTGGTTTCTTTGATGACATAGATTTCGTCGGTGCGTTCTCTAATTTCTTTTGAAATCGCATAACCGTAAGAATCACCTTCTGCCAAAATGGTTAAAATAATCGCATCGTTGTAACCGCGAATCCCATCGCTTGAAATCATAGTGTCACCGCCTTTTATAATTACTTCATCTGTCGTAATAATAATAGCATGTTTACTACGACAGATGAAGTAAAAAAACTTAATTTCACAAAAATCAGTCGCAAGTCTGATTTTCTTTTGACAAGGGGCTGCTTTTTTTCGTTGTTAAAGTGAAAGGCAAAATTTTTTTGCTGTGTTTGGCAGCTGGAGCCTAGATGAATAGGAGCGGGATATTCATTTAACTCAGTTGCTATTCACGGATAAAGGTTGTGACACAAGGAGCGTTTTTATAAATAAGTCGAAATTTCACAAAAATTTGAGGAACGATGTTCACAAAATTTTAGCTTTTTTTGAAGCTGAACACTTTTATCCCAAGTTCAAAAAGCTGATTGCAAGTCCAACTGTAGGTCGCAAATAATATTCAAAAAAGAAAGGAGCAATGCGATGTATTGCCCATTTTCAGCCAAACAAGTCTTTGGCTTAACAGCAAAAACTCTAACCAAACGCATCAAAACCTACTATCAAGGGGAAGAATTTGATGAAAGGATTTACTTACAGTTGTTGAAATGTTTTCAAATACGGGAATACCTTGCACAAACGCCCGAATTTCCCGCTGCTTGTTTTGCCCGCGAACTTGCAGAAATTTATACAAAAGAAGAATGGAGTCTTTGGCAGCTGAAATTTTTCTATGACTTAAAGCGATTTTTTGCTGCTAAAAATTGGGTATTATTTTCTAAACGTTACATTACAAAAATTCGTCAGCTGGGCTATGCTCTTGTCAGCTGTCTTAAAATAAATCAAAAAACTCGTGTGCAAGTGGAGCAAAATAAAAGTGCTGAAATTTTGACTACGTTGTTTAATGTTCGTGTTTTGGCTCGTTTGAAGAATAAATTAAAATCATTATTCGAGAATAAGTTGAATAATTCCAGTTAACCTGATACAATAGTTCAGGATTGAATAAAAGAAAATGAGGTGTTCGTATGTCATCAGTAGTAGTTGTGGGGACACAATGGGGCGACGAAGGAAAAGGAAAGATCACTGACTTTTTAAGTGAAAATGCAGAAGTTATCGCACGTTACCAAGGCGGCGATAATGCGGGACACACGATCAAATTTGATGGTGTGACATATAAATTACATTTAATTCCCTCAGGTATTTTTTACCGGGAAAAAATCAGCGTGATCGGTAACGGCGTCGTAGTGAACCCGAAATCATTGGTGCAAGAACTGGCTTATTTAAAAGAACACGGTGTTGCTACTGATAATTTACGTATTTCAGATCGCGCCCATGTTATTTTGCCTTACCATATTAAATTAGATCAATTGCAAGAAGATGCAAAAGGGGATAACAAAATCGGCACGACCATTAAAGGAATCGGCCCAGCTTACATGGATAAAGCAGCGCGGGTTGGGATTCGAATTGCTGATTTACTTGATAAAGAAATCTTTGAAGAGCGTTTACGTATCAATTTAGAAGATAAAAATCGTCAATTTACCAAAATGTTTGACAGTGACGCAATGAACTTTGATGATATTTTTGAAGAATATTACGCCTATGGTCAAGAAATTAAAAAATATGTGACAGATACTTCAGTTATTTTAAACGATGCTCTAGATGCAGGAAAACGCGTTTTATTTGAAGGGGCACAAGGGGTTATGTTGGATATCGATCAAGGCACATACCCATTTGTAACTTCATCAAATCCAGTTGCCGGCGGTGTGACAATTGGTTCTGGCGTTGGTCCTTCAAAAATTAATAAAGTTGTCGGTGTCTGCAAAGCCTACACTTCTCGTGTGGGAGACGGCCCGTTTCCAACTGAATTATTTGATGAAACTGGTGAACAAATTCGCGAAGTTGGTCGTGAATATGGTACAACAACAGGACGTCCGAGACGGGTTGGCTGGTTTGACTCTGTCGTGATGCGCCACAGCAAACGGGTTTCAGGGATTACCAATCTATCACTAAACTCCATTGATGTTTTAAGTGGTCTTGAAACGGTTAAAATTTGTACGGCCTACGAATTAGACGGCGAATTAATTTACCACTATCCAGCCAGCTTAAAAGAATTAAATCGTTGTAAACCTGTTTATGAAGAATTACCAGGTTGGTCAGAAGATATTACAGCCTGCAAAGATTTAAGCGAATTACCAGAAAATGCCCGCAATTATGTGCGCCGTATTTCTGAATTAGTCGGCGTCCGCATCTCAACATTCTCTGTCGGACCAGACCGTAACCAAACCAATATTTTAGAAAGTGTTTGGGCACAAATTTAAGGTAGAAAGTAAAAGCTCTGTTTCACTTTATGTGAGACAGAGCTTTTTTTCTTAGACGAAAAATTTATTTTTTTCCCCGATAGCTAAGGTAGTAAAATCCTGAAACAAACAGCGCGCCGCCCAAAATGTTACCTAAATAGACCGGCAAAAAGTTCAGGATAAAATCTTTCCAAGTTGCACCGCCTTCAAAAATAGCAGCTGGAATAATAAAACAATTTGCCACGCTATGTTGAAAACCGATGGCAACAAAGATCATAACGGGAAACCAGATTGCAACTATTTTTCCTGCTGCGTCTTTTGCCCCATAGCATAACCACAGTGCTATGCCTACAAACCAGTTGCAACCAATACCAGAAACTAATGATTGCATAAAAGTAGCATGAATCTTGTGTTGTGCAATCGTTCGTACATGTTCTTGGTAAATACCGTTGCTGGTTAACCCAATAAAATGTCCAAAAAAGTAAGCAACAAAAAGTCCACCGATAATGTTCCAAAAAGTAATGACAAGCCAGTTGGATAAAAGATTTTGGAGTGAAATTTTTTTATCGTAAAAAGCAATGGATACAGCCATCATATTACCAGTAATTAGTTCTCCTCCAGCGAGTAAAATGACAATTAAACCAATCGGAAAAACAGATGCGCCTAAAAGGGTTCCCAGTCCAGTAAACTCTGTGGGAATAGGGGCTGATATTCTAATATAGGCAAGATAGCCTAAAGAAATCATTGCCCCACCAATAAAGCCTAAAATGCACTTTGCCTGTACAGTTTTATGGATTTTTTTTATCCCAATTTGAATAGCAATTTCCATGATTTCCTCTGGTACATACATGAATTTACATCCTTTCAATCTGTGCTTTAAAAAAAGATGTTGGTGACCTCACCAACATCTCCTAAAGCAAAAGTCTTACATTTTATTATTTAAAAAGCGTATTGATTGCAGTGTCAATCATACTTTGATTAGCTAGGTAAGGAATTGTGATATGATCAGTACCTTTATTCATTTTGTTATATTCAATCGATGTTTCAATGGCGTGATCATTTCGTGCCCAACTACGACGTGCTACACCGCCCATTGTATCCCAAGCGATAGCAGATTTAATAATATCATCTACTAATTTTGAACCGTCTAATACAAGGCCAAACCCGCCGTTGATTGATTTTCCGATGCCAACACCACCGCCGTTATGAAGCGCAATTAATGACATTCCACGAGCAGCGTTGCCTGCATAACACTGTGTTGCCATATCGGCACAAACATTGCTGCCATCTTTTATATTGGATGTTTCTCGGAATGGTGAATCTGTTCCGGAAACGTCGTGGTGATCACGCCCAAGCATAACTGGGCCAATTTTTCCTTCTCGAACCAATTCATTGAATTTTAGTGCGATATTTACTCTACCCATGCAATCTTGATATAAAATGCGTGCTTGCGTGCCAACAACAAGTTGATTTTTTTCCGCATCACGAATCCAGTTGTAGTTATCGCGATCTTGATAGCGACGATTAGGATCAATAACTTCCATCGCGGCATGATCGGTTGCCACTAAGTCTTCATGGTTGCCACTCAAGCAAACCCAACGGAAGGGGCCATAGCCATAATCAAACAACATCGGGCCCATGATATCTTCTACATAAGAAGGCCAAATAAAACCGTCTTTATCATCCACGCCGTTTTTAGAAATCTCTTTAATACCGGAATCATAAATAGCCTTCATAAATGAATTGCCATAGTCAAAGAAATAAGTTCCTTTGGCAACAAGTGATTCAATGACATGATAGTGGCGTTTTAGCGTTTCATCTACGAGTTGATGGAATTTCGAGCTGTCTTTTGCGAGTAGTTCTGTTCTTTCTTCAAATGTAATTCCGGCGGGACAATAACCGCCATTATAGACATTATGGCAAGAAGTTTGGTCAGATAATAAATCAACATGGATATCATGTTGCGCAATATATTCTAACAAGTCCACGATATTTCCATGATAAGCAATTGATGTTTTTTCTTTTCTGGCAAGATACTCTGACGCAATTTTTACAGCTTCTGCCGGCGTAGTAGCAAGATTAGAAATCCAACCCTGTTCTAAACGAGTATCAATACGTGAACGGTCAACCTCTGCAATGATTGCCACCGCATTGGCAATTTCTCCGGCCTTCCCTTGTGCACCGGACATGCCCCCAAGACCAGAAGAAATAAATAATTTTCCTGCTAGATCACCATCGTCGGCAATTCCCAGTTTTAAGCGCCCAGCATTTAAAAGTGTATTAAAAGTGCCGTGTACAATCCCTTGTGGTCCAATATACATCCAACCGCCTGCTGTCATTTGTCCATAGTTGGTTACACCCATTTCTTCGGCGATTTCCCAATCGTCGATATTATCATATTCTCCTACCAACAAACCATTTGTGATAATTACGCGAGGCGCATCCTTTTTAGATTTGAAAAGACCTAGTGGGTGTCCAGATTCCACTACTAAAGTTTGTTCGTCTGTCATAATTTCAAGGTACTTTTTTATTAGATTATATTGCATCCAGTTGGAACAAACTTGTCCAGTTTCGCCATATGTGACTAATTCATAAGGATAAAGAGCAACTGAAAAGTCCAAATTGTTATCAATCATAACTTGCATTGCTTTTGCAGCCGTGCAATTTCCTTGGTATTCATCAATAGGCTTTCCGTAAATCCGTTCTTTGGGGTACCAACGATAACCATAAATCCGTCCCCGTGTTTTTAATTCTTCCAGAAATTCAGGAATCACAACTTCATGGTATTTTGGATGGACATAACGCAGGGCATTTTTCAATGCAAGCTCAGTTTGTTCCTTCGTTAAGCGAAACCCGCGGTCGGGTGCTCGCCGAATTCCCTCTTGAAAAATAGTTTTCTCTGGTAAAAAGTCATCTAATTTTACCGTCATCGCTTGTTCGATGTCTTTTAAGTCAATCATTGGTATTTCCTCCTTCATGTTTCTAATTGTTTGTGAATGAATGAAATGATTTCAAAGCTTTTACGCCTTTTAGTATATGTAAGCGGTGTCAACGAAGCGTCTATCGCTTAAAAAATTTTTTAAAAAATTTTTTTGACAAAAGGGAAGTCTGGTTTGACTCCTATTTGACTATATTTTTTTATACTAGAGGTACGAAAATGATATGAAGGAGTAAAATTATGAAAGCAGATAAAATTCTTAAAAATTTTAGTCAAATTTTTTGTCCTATTGATAACGGAGTTCCTTTGCGAGGCGAGGAAATGAGTAAGGCGGTAATCATTGAAGATGGTTATATTGCGATTAAAGATGGCAAAATTTTAGCTGTTGATCAAGGAGAGCCAGATAGTGATCTAATTAATTATGATACCGAGATTGTTGATTATACAGGTAAATTAGCTACACCAGGCTTAATTGATTGTCATACGCATTTGGTTTATGGCGGTAGTCGTGAACATGAATTTTCACAAAAATTAAATGGCGTCCCTTATTTGGATATTTTAGCGCAGGGCGGTGGAATTCTGAGCACGGTGAGAGCAACAAGAAAATCTTCTTTTAATGAGCTTTACGATAAGTCATCTGCTCTACTTGATAAAATGTTAGCTCATGGTGTGACAACAGTAGAAGCGAAAAGTGGTTATGGCTTAAATTGGGAGACAGAAGAAAAGCAACTAAAAGTCGCAAAAGAGTTGAATAAGAATCATGTTGTCGATGTAGTTTCGACATTTATGGGGGCGCATGCTATTCCCGAAGAATATAAAAACCGTTCAGGTGAATTTATTGATTTCGTGATTACAGAAATGTTGCCAAAAGTAAAATCAGAAAATTTAGCCGAGTTTTGTGATATTTTTTGTGAAAAAGGGGTATTTACAGCAGCAGAGTCCTATAAATTATTACACGCAGCAAAAGAAATGGGTTTTAAATTACGCATACATGCTGACGAGATTGCTTCCATTGGCGGGGTAGACGTAGCAGCACAATTAGGTGCGGTTAGTGCGGAACATCTGATGATGATCACAGATGAAGGCATTAAAAAATTAAGTGAAGCCCACGTTATCGGTAATTTATTACCAGCGACAACATTTAGTCTTATGGAAGATACGTATGCACCAGCAAAAAAAATGATTGAAAATGGGATGGCGATTACTTTGACAACAGATAGTAATCCAGGCAGTTGTCCCACCGCAAATTTACAATTTATTATGCAATTGGGCTGTTTTATGCAGAAGTTAACACCCATTCAAGTATTTAATGCCGTAACAATTAATGCAGCGTATTCTATTTGTCGAGCAGAAACTATTGGGAGCTTTGATAAGGGAAAAGCAGCTGATATTGCTATTTTTGATGCACAAAATATTGATTATCCATTATACTTTTTTGCCACAAATTTAGTGACAGATGTATATAAAGCTGGAAATTTAATCAGTGCATTATGATAAAATAACCAGTAAAAAGCATTTTGTTTCTTATCCTCTCAAATTCTAGCTATAGAATTTGAGAGTTTTTTACTAGTCTGTACTTTTTGCTTTTGAAAGCGGTATCTTTATTTGGATGCTTCCTTTAGAATAAGGATGAAGAATTGGCGGCAATAATGGTTGAAAGAAGGTACAACGATGCCACATATATTATCTTTTGAATTATTAGGTACGCCATCTATTAAAGTAGATGGGGAAACAAAAATTTTTTCATTTTCGAAGATCAATGCATTACTTTATTACATGGTCATTAATAAGCGAATTAGTCGGGATGAGATTGCGGGTATTTTATGGCCTAGTAAAGATGAAAAAAGTGCAAAAAAAAATTTACGCAATACAATTTATCAAGCCAATCGTGCGATGGGCGGCGAATTTATTGTTTCGCCAAATAAAACAATTTTGACCTTTAATTGTGATGTGACAGTTGAAAGTGATACTTATCGTTTTGAAGAAGATGCTTATACGCATCTAGAAGAATATCGTGATGAATTTTTAAAGGGCTTCTATTTGAAAGACTCGGATTTGTTTGATGCTTGGTTAGCAAAAATGCGTAACTTGTATGAACACCAATTTATTGAATGTTGTTATCAAAAAGTAGCAGAAGATATTTCGTTTCATGCTGTAGCCGATGTGGAAAAGAATATTCGTAAATTAATTGCGATTGATGAATTTGATGAACGTAATTATCAATTGCTGATGCGTTTTTATATCGAGAACCATCGAAATGGTAAAGCAATTGAAACATATTACGAATTAGCGGAAATTTTAAAAGTTGAATTGGGGATTGAACCAGGAGAAGAAACAAAGCAGCTATATCAAGAAACATTGAAAATTGCCAACCAGAAACATGGTGATTTACGAAAAAAAAGAGCGTATCATTTTTATGATCGTGCCAACGAGGTTGAACGCTTGGAGTTAAACTTAGCAAATTTAAAACAAAAGAAACCATTTCAATCCGTTTTGGTTAAAGGTGATTTAGGCGTTGGCAAATCAGCTTTATGTCAGCTAGTTTTAGAAAATATTCAATATTCATACGAATGTCTCAAAGTGACTTGTTATAAAGCAGAGCAAAAACATTTTTTACGTCCTTGGCGAGAATTATTACAGCAACTGATGCTTTTATTGCAAAAAGATAATTTGGCTGAGATCGATCAATGGGAACAAACATTTAGTCGACAATTTCCTTTTTTTAAAGAGTTAAAAGCACAATCTATGTCAGAAAACGTCGCCCCAGCTGAACTTAATTTTTTGGCACAAAGCATTTCAGAAGCCTTGCAACAGCTAGGGAAAAAAAGACCCCTTATTATATTTATTGAAAATCTCCAATGGATGGATCAAGGGAGCATCAAATTATTGACGAGTGTACTTCTGCACAATCCTCATTCTGATATTATTTTTATTATGACCTTGCAGACGGGCTACCGCAAAGAAATATACGATTTTATTGCCAGTGTCCGGCATTACGAAAAGATCATTACCTTAGACTTATCACCATTTAAAGACTTTGAAGTACGGGCTTTTTGTGAAAAACAACTTCCTGATTATTCGTTTCAAACGACAACGCTAGATTTTATTGCAAGAGAGTCAGAAGGAATTCCTTTATATATCAATGAATACTTGAAACAATTACAAGAAAGCAACACGTTAGAAGTATTGACACCAAAAATGAATGATGAGTTAAGCTTACAATTTGTAAATTTGACTGCACTGGAATCTGAATTGGTCGACTTTATTTCATTTTTTCAAAAAGTTGCGCCAATGAGCCTTTTAACGCAACTAGCTGATGCCAAAAAAATTGAGATATATACCGCCTTGGATAATTTAAACAAGCAGGGATTGGTCAAAGAAAATGTTTATCTTGATGAAGTATGTTTTAGCTTCAATCATAAAAAAATGAAACAATATATTTATGCGCAGCAGTCCGCAATGAAATTACGAGTTATTCATGAAAAAATCGCAATTTTATTGGAACAAAAATTAAATGAGGTTACAGAGGATAGTGAACTACTAGCGGCGATCGGGTATCATTATCGCCATGCCCATCAAGAGCTAAAATCTTTAGATTATGAGTTGTCGCATCATCAAGCCTTTTTAAGAATCCAGCATGAACTATTTCCGATTTATCATCAGGAACATCTGTCATCGCAAGAGACAGTTAGAAAAGCAGAACCAAGCGAATTGGAAAAGTTTAAAGAAATTGGAACGAGATTAAAAGAAATTGAAGGACAATATGCAGAAGATAGTACCTATCAATTGTTGTTAGTAAAATTTCTCTATTTAGAAGGACGTTACTTGATTAATTGCGGTGATTACAACCAGGGCTTGGAAAATATTCAGCGTGTTATCGTGAAAGCCAAAGATTTTCATCTTACAACTTACCTATTGCGCGGGTATCGTCAGATGATTTATTACTATATTCAAACAGACAATGCTACGGACATGGCGCATTATATTGATTTGGCAATGGACGTTGCAATCAGTGCGAACAACAATGAATCTATCGGGATTTTATTACGCTTGAAGGGATTATATCATTTGATGATTGGAGATTTGGATCAAGCAGAATCGCTGTTTCAAGAGTCCATTACGATTTTTAATATAGCCAATCGCTTTGATGAAAAATACAACAGCAATATTGCTGCAGCCTACGATTATTTAGCAGAGATTCAGCGCTTACGGTCAAATTACCAGCAATCAATTAAACTACAACAAAAAGCCATCAATCTTTGCAAAGATAATAATCTTATGACAAGCTTAGCTATTTTTTATGTGGATATGGGAATCACCCTTTATGCAAAAAAAGACTACGACCAAGCGGAAACCTATTTTTTAAAAGCAAATGAATTATTTGAAGTTACCGCATCTCTTTGGAAACGTGTCCAGCTAAATGCTTATTTGTCACTGATTTATTTATTTAAGCAAGATTATGAAAAGGTAGCTTTTTATATAAAAAAAACCATTAGCTATCAAAATCAATTAGCCAATCCTCGCGATAGTGGGCTTGTCTATTTTAGCAAAGCACTGATTAAAGAAAAATGTTTGGCAAATCAGATTGAAAATTCGCAATTAGGTGATTTAGTAACCGAGGATCTATCCTATTATGTGACTAAAGCTGTAGAAAATCTCAGTCAATATCGTGATCGGTATGAGTTACAAGTATTAAACGAAACTTTTCATTTGAAGATGAACTAAGTAAAAAGCCACGCAATATTGCGCGGCTTTTTACTTTATCAGGCAGGATCAAAGGCGGCGTAAACTTTTTTTTAAGATAGTCAGCGCCGCTTCCGGATATTTTTGACTTAAAAGCCCCATTGCCGATAAAAGATAATCTTGGTCAACATACCTTTTTGGATTGATCGGTAGCAATGCATCATCTACTGGCAAAAGCTCATTTTTTACGATTTCTTCAGGGTGTTGACTGTGAACGACAACACCACCAGTGGCAATAATGGTGTTGAAATGTTGAAGATTTTTTCCTTTTTGATAATACAGCGTCCGCGTTGGTGTTTGAACTGCTCTTTTCACACCCGCGTGCCGCTTTAAGGCAAATGTCATACTAGCCTCAGCAAGAAATTGATCAAAATCAATTTCTATTTTTGTTTTTGGAACAAAGGTTGGATGAGTACAGCGATAGTGGCAAGCCGATCTTAAAGCAGATATATTTTCAGGCAGCAAATCTTCTTTTATTTCAGAGCTGCTTAAAAGCTGTTCCAACAAACTTTCAGCTGAAGAGCGCATACCAAGATCACCTTCGACAGTTCTTTTTAAATATGGTTCAGCTAAGCCTTCAAAAAATACATCGTCAGATTGAAAGAGACCAGAACCGACTGAATGGACATCTGTTGTTGCACCACCAATATCTACGATTATTAAATCTCCTAGTCCTGAACAGGTTTTTGTTCCTTCCTTCAATAGTTTTGCAGCAGTTAAAACGGCTGTCGGTGTTGGAATAACAGGTTTATTACTATAAGGAGCAACCTGGTTCAGCCCTTTTGAATGAATAATTTTTTTCAAAAAAACCTTTTGTACAATTTTACGTACAGGGTCAGGATTTAACATATTTATTTGGGGCATAACGTTTTCAGTATAGAAGACATTTGCCCTGTTTTTGAAAGTAGCACTAAGTTGAGCAGTGGCAGCTTCATTTCCGGCTACGATAATTGCAATATCTGAAGGTAATTGTGCAAGTAAGCACGCATTATAACAGATGATTTCCAGATTACCCCCGTTGCATCCCCCAGTTAGCAAGATAACATCGGGCTTTAGCTGATAAATTTCAGTGATTTGATCTAAAGTCAGACGGTAACAATATGTTTTTAAAATCCGGCTACCTGCACCTAATGCGGCTCTTTTGGCTGCTTCGGTAGTTAGGCTTTCTGTTAAACCAATCGCCACCATTTTGAATCCTCCCCAAGCAGATGAACAAAAGTATTCTTCTACAGGTAGTTGATTTTTTTCCCCTATTTTATTAAGTAACTTTTCCTTCCCTTTTTTATAGCACAGATAAAGCCCTTCTTGGCTACTAGTAGGCAGTTTTAGTGTCGCTACAATTACTGCCTCAATCGGATTAACTAGTGTTAGTTTTGTGTAAGTACTCCCAAAGTCAATTAATAAAGCAAGTTTTTGCAAATTTAGCACCTCTTTTTTTGATAAATTCTGTTATAAATAGAAAAAATTTCAGGAGAATAATTAGTTTTTTTTAATCTTTATTTATAAAAAACGAAACACTTCGACTATTAAACGTCAAAAATGATTTCTTATTTAAATATTCAATTTTTATTTCCCATCATTTTTTTAAAGAGGATTTAACCCATTGGCATAATGTCCTCTTGGTTTATAAAGAACGATTTTTTAAAACGCAGAAATCATTAGCTATAATCCAAAATATTATCTTGTTTTCTATCTGTTTTGGTACAGGTTTTTTAACAAGGTAATTTTATTTTAAAAAATATAGTCAAAAAAAGGTCAAATGAAAAAAATGACAAATAAAATCAATAGATTGATTATCGATTTTTACTTAAAAAAACAGTTGTAGGTTTTATGAAAAAATTATAAAAAGCTGATTTTAACGGCATTTGCAACCGTTTTGAAAGAATGATAAGCTGATTTTGGCTGATGGAAGCGGTAACAAATGAGCGCATGTTAAGAATATCTGCTAAGAAAAATAACATGTGTAAAAAAATGCATGAAAGAGTAAAGTAACAAAATAAAAACTGAACGAAACCAAGTTCAAATTTAAGAAGGAGTGTTTTACGATGGCAAAATTAATCGAGTGTATTCCAAACTTTAGTGAAGGGAGAAACCAAACTATAATTGAGGGCTTAGTTAAGATCGCTAAAAATGTAAAAGGGGTTACGTTATTGGATTATTCTTCTGACTCTTCTCATAACCGAAGCGTCTTTACTTTAGTTGGCGATGAAGACGGGATTCAAGAAGTTGCTTTTCAATTGGTAAAATATGCCAGTGAAAATATTGATATGACAAAACACCATGGCGAACATCCACGGATGGGAGCAACTGATGTTGTACCTTTTGTCCCAATTAAAGATGTCACCATGGCTGAATGTATTGCTATTTCAAAAAATGTTGCCAAACGAATTAATGATGAATTGCAAATTCCTATTTTCTTGTATGAAGATTCTGCGACAACTCCAGAACGAAAAAATTTGGCTAAGGTTCGTAAAGGACAATTTGAAAAGATGCCAGAAAAATTATTAGAAGAGCAATGGGCACCTGATTTTGGAGAACGTAAAATCCATCCTACTGCTGGAGTTACTGCCGTAGGGGCAAGAATGCCGCTGGTTGCTTTTAACGTTAACCTAGACACCGATAATATTGAAATTGCCAATAAGATTGCAAAAATTGTGCGCGGTTCTTCTGGTGGTTGGAAATATTGTAAAGGAATCGGAGTTATGCTGGAAGGACGCAATATTGCGCAAGTTTCTATGAATATGGTGAACTTTGAAGGAACACCGTTATACCGTGCTTTTGAAACGATTCGGTTTGAGGCCAAACGTTACGGCGTTTCGATTATCGGAAGTGAAGTTATTGGTTTGACACCAGCAAAAGCGTTGATCGACTGTGCGGAGTACTATTTGCAAATTGAAGAATTTGATTATGACAAACAAGTTTTAGAGAACCATTTGTTGAATTAGGAGGATTATTATGAAACTCGTTGATATGCAGTTAAAAGAATTTGTTAACGTCCTTGGTTCTGATGCACCAGCTCCCGGAGGTGGCTCTGCTTCTGCTTTAGCGGCTGCCCAAGGAATTGCACTAACAAAAATGGTGGCAGAACTGACGATTGGTAAGAAGAAATATGCTGATTTTGAAACTGAAATGAAAAATTTACAACAAAAAGCAACTGATTTGCAAGCGGAATTACTCGTCGCTATTGATGAAGATACTGCGGCCTTCAATCAAGTTTCAGCCGTTTTTGAAATGCCAAAAAGTAGTGAAGAAGAAAAAAAAGAGCGTCGCAGAGCACTCCAAAAAGCCTTGCAAGGAGCCGCAGTTACACCGTTTAATCTGATGGAAAAAATTGTTACAGCCTTAGAACTTACACAAGGAGCTATTGGTAAATCCAATAGCAATGCTGCAAGTGATCTAGGCGTTGCTGCACTAAATTTGAAAGCAGCACTCCAAGGGGCTTGGTTAAATGTTTTGATTAATCTTTCAAGCATTGAAGATGATGCTTTTGTCTTAAAATACCGAAAAAATGGGGAAAAACTAGTAAAACAAGGAAATAAAATCGCTGATGACATTTATCAAAAAATTATTGAAATCATTTAACGGTTTAAATTTTGTTTGAAGAAAGGAAGTTTGCTACATGGTCTTATCAGATATCGAGATTGCAAATTCAGTCACAATGAAACCAATCGAAGAGATTGCAGAATCTATTGGAATTAACAAAGAAGATTTATCTTTGTATGGCAAATATAAAGCCAAAATTAATAATATTAAAGATTTAGACGGTAAAGATAACGGGAAATTGATTTTGGTCACGGCTATTACACCAACACCGGCTGGAGAAGGTAAAACTACGACGTCAGTTGGCTTAGTAGATGCCCTCACAGCAATTGGGAAAAAAGCTGTCATTGCGCTACGTGAGCCTTCATTAGGGCCAGTTTTTGGCGTAAAAGGTGGTGCAGCTGGTGGTGGCTATGCACAAGTTGTCCCAATGGAGGATATTAACTTACATTTTACAGGAGATTTTCATGCTATTGGTGCGGCAAATAATTTATTAGCGGCGTTATTAGATAATCATATTCATCAAGGCAATGTCTTGCAGATTGATTCCCGTAAGATTACGTGGAAACGAGTTGTCGATATGAATGACAGGCAATTACGGCACATCGTTAATGGTCTGCAAGGACGTGTCAACGGTGTTCCACGGGAAGATGGTTATGATATTACAGTGGCTTCTGAAATTATGGCAATTTTATGCTTAGCCAATGATATAACTGATTTGAAAAATAAACTACGCAATATTATTGTTGCTTATAATTTTGAAGGTGAGCCGATTACAGCCGGAGATTTAAAAGCAGAGGGCGCATTGACCGCATTATTAAAAGATGCGATTCAACCGAATATTGTTCAAACTTTGGAACACGCACCAGCTTTCATCCATGGCGGCCCCTTTGCCAATATCGCTCATGGCTGTAATAGCGTATTGGCGACAAAATTAGCACTAAAATATGCTGATTACGCTGTAACAGAGGCGGGTTTTGGAGCTGATCTTGGAGCAGAAAAATTCATTGACATTAAATGTCGCTTGGCCAACTTAAAGCCAGATGCAGTCGTATTGGTAGCCACAATTCGTGCTTTGAAAATGCACGGCGGCGTTAAAAAAAGTGAATTGGGAACAGAAAATGTCGCGGCGGTTATTGCAGGTATCCCGAATTTGGCTAAGCATTTAGAAAATATTACAGAAGTTTATGGCATGCCAACAGTTGTAGCGATTAATAAATTTCCAACAGATACATTAGAAGAAGTCGCGGCGGTTGAAGAAGCATGTGAAAAATTAGGTGTTGCAGTCGTTTTATCTGATGTATGGGGCAAAGGGAGTGCTGGTGGTAAGGCGTTGGCTGAAAAAGTTGTTGCTTTGGCCGAAGAACCCAACAACTTTAGCTATGTTTATGATTTAGACGATTCAATTGAAGAAAAATTAAATAAAATTGTTCAGAAAGTTTATGGTGGTAAGAAGGTAGACTTAACACCAAGCGCAAAAAAAGAACTAAAAGAGTTAGAACGTCTTGGTTTTGGGAATTATCCCATTTGTATGGCAAAGACACAGTACTCATTTTCTGATGATGCAACGTTGTTGGGAGCGCCAACAGACTTTACAGTAACAATCCGAAATTTAAAAGTATCTGCCGGCGCGGGTTTCATCGTCGCGCTTACGGGTGCGGTTATGACAATGCCAGGGTTACCAAAATCTCCTGCGGCTGAACGAATTGATGTTGATGAAAAAGGGAATATTACCGGTCTATTTTAATGGATTAAAAAGATATAGGGAGATAAAAAATCTCCCTATATCAAATTATCTTTTAGAAAGTAGTTCAATTTCCAAAATATTGAAAGCGCTTTAAAAAATACAAAATAAGAGGTGAATATTATGCAAAAAGATGTGGAAATCCCAGAGGTATCAGATGTCAAAGACATTGATTCAGCAGAACTGGCAGAAAACGAGAACGCCAAATTTAGTTTGGGAGGCGCAACCTTATACGGCATTAATGCTGTTATTGGTTCAGGAATTTTCCTATTACCCCGAACGATCTATCAAGATTTAGGCCCGGCTTCTTTAGTGGCCATGCTGTTAGATGCTGTTTTAGTTTTGATGTTAGCGGTTTGCTTTGCCGAAGTTGCTGGTTATTTTAATAAAAACGGCGGCGCCTTTCAGTATTCAAAAACCGCCTTTGGTGATTTTATCGGGTTTAACGTAGGAGTTTTAGGTTGGTTTGTTACAATTATCGCTTGGGCTGCCATGGCAGCGGGTTTTGCTAAGTTATTGATTCAAACTTTTCCTGCTTTAGAGGGGCAAAATACACTAATTAGTATTTGTTTGGTTATTTTCTTATCCATTATTAACAGCATGGGTATTAAAACTTCAAAAATTTTTACAATTGTAATTACCATCGCAAAATTGATTCCGATTATTGCCTTTACACTGATTGCAATTTTCTTTATTAAAAGCGGTATTAATGGGGGCAACTTTACACCATTTTTACAACTAAACCCAGACTTAACGTTATCAAAAGCGATGGCTTCGACATCACTTACAGTCTTTTATGCTTTTATCGGGTTTGAAGCCTTACCAGTCGTTGCTGGTGAAATGCGAAATGCTAAAAAGAATGTACCCAAAGCTATTATTGGTTCCATTAGTATCGTGTCACTACTTTATTTCATGATTATCGCTGGCACCATTGCCATGCTTGGAACAGGTATTTTACAAAGTAATGCACCCGTTCAAGATGCCTTTGTTAAAATGATTGGTCCTGCGGGTAAGTGGATCATCTCTATTGGAGCTTTAATTTCCATAGCAGGGTTAAATATGGGGGATTCGTTGATGATACCTCGTTATGGTGCTTCCATTGCAGATGAAGGTCTTTTACCAAAAGTTATTGCGAAAAAAAATAAAAAGAATGCGCCGATTATTGCCATTATCTTTTCTGGATTGTTAACAATTGCCTTTTTATTGAGTGGATCTTTTGAACAGCTAGCAGAATTATCAGTTGTTTTTCGATTCTTCCAATACATTCCCACTGCATTGGCAGTTATTTGGTTAAGAAAAAAAGATATGGAAAATGTCCCAGCCTTCAAGTTACCATTTGGCCCAGTCATACCAATTATTTCGATTATTGTTAGTATTTGGATGGTAGCAGCTGCAAATCCAATCAACTTGGTTGCCGGTGTTATCGGTGTAATTGTGGCAAGTATTTTATATGTCATTTTGAACAAAAATAAAATGAAACAAGCGAATTAAGTTTGTCTCTTATAAGCTGTATTGCGAATGAGAGAGATTAAAAAGTGAGGGAAAATTATGAAAACCTTAGTTAAAGATCAAAAACAAGATTTTGATAGATCAGCTGTAATTATTTTGGATGGAGCTAGTTTAACCTTAGAAGATGTTGTAGCAGTAGCCCGTCACCACGTGCGTTGTGAAATCGCAGAAAGTGCCAAAGAAGCGGTTATTGCATCCCGTAAAATCGTTGACAAAATAGTAGAAGAAAGACGAGTTGTCTATGGGGTCAATACAGGCTTTGGGTCATTATGTAATGTCAGCATCTCTAAAGAAGATACAGTGCAGCTACAAGAAAATTTGATTCGGACTCACTCTTCTGGTTATGGTGAACCATTTTCTGAAGATATTGTACGCGCCATCATGTTAATTCGGGTTAACTCCTTAATCAAAGGTTATTCTGGCATTCGCTTAAGTACAGTTGAAAGTCTGCTGGCTATGTTAAATGCCGGAGTACATCCGCACATCCCAGAAAAAGGTTCATTGGGAGCTTCTGGCGATTTGGCACCATTGGCTCATATGGTTTTACCATTATTAGGTCTGGGAAAAGCATACTACGAAGGAGTTTTATACCCTGGTAAAGAAGCAATGGAAAAAGCAGGTTTACAAATTATTCAACTAAGTGCTAAAGAAGGCCTAGCGTTTATTAACGGTACGACCGTGTTGAATGCAGTCGGTGCTTTAGCAACTTATGATGCTATTGAATTATTGAAACTCTCAGATATTGCCGGCGCACTTTCTTTAGAGGTTCATGATGGGATTTCTAGTCCATTTGAAGAAGATTTGCATACAATTCGTCCTCAAAGCGGACAACTAGCGACGGCCCGTAATATTCGCCGTTTGATTGAAGATAGTCAATATATCACAGAGGCAACACCAGATCATGTGCAAGATCCATATACTTTGCGTTGCATGCCACAAATTCACGGTGCTAGTAAAGACTCGATTGCCTATGTGAAAGAAAAAGTAGAAATTGAAATTAATTCTGTGACCGACAATCCAATTATTACGCGTAGTGGTGAAGTAATTTCAGGTGGGAATTTCCATGGGGAGCCACTAGCACAACCATTTGATTTCTTAGGAATTGCAGCAGCTGAAATTGGAAATGTTTCAGAAAGACGGGTTGAGCGGCTAGTCAATCGACAGTTAAGTAAATTACCATCTTTTCTAGTAAAATATCCAGGTTTAAATTCTGGCTTTATGATTACACAATATGCATGTGCTTCATTAGTTTCTGAAAATAAAATATTGGCGCATCCGGCAAGTGTAGACTCAATTCCGTCTTGTGAAAATCAAGAAGACTTTGTCAGCATGGGGACAACAGCTGCACGAACAGCATTAGAAATAGTGAAAAACTCACGTCGTGTGGTAGCGACTGAGATTATGGCAGCTTGCCAAGCGTTGGATATTAAAGGTTATCAGCATGGATTGGGTAAAGGAACCCAAGTAGCCTATGATGCTTTTAGACGTAATGTATCTTTTATCGAACATGATAAAGATATTGAAATGTATGATGAATTGAATAAAGCAACAACCGTTTTAGAGGCTGGAGATTTCTTAAAAGAAGTTGAAAAAAATGTTGTATTAGATTTGCAGTTTAATTAAATCAGTTTTTCTAAATTGATTTGCAATATTGCATCAGTGATAAGATCGTTCACCTCATAAAAAAGGATGTTAAATAAGTCATGACACATTTCAAAAGAAAAGAAGTCTGGCAAGAAATGGTGACAAAATTAACAGTTATCCTTATTTATGCCTTCTTATATTCCTTGGCGCTAAATATTTTTTGGCAGCCAGGGAATATTTATGCAGGCGGGCTAACTGGGATTGCTCAAATTCTAGCAACTATATTTTCGAGCCGTCACATTGCTTTGCCTATTTCTATTATCTACTATTTATTGAATGTCCCCATGTTTATTCTTGCTTGGTTTAAAATCAATCGAAAATTTGTGTTGTATACGATTATTTGTGTAACGGTGGCTTCCTTTGCAATTCACATTGTTCCAAGCACGACATTGACAACAGATCCTATTATTTGTGCAATATTTGGTGGCGCTATTAATGGTTTTTCATTAGGGTTGGCTTTAAAATATGGGCTTTCAACGGGTGGTATGGATGCACTTATTATTACCATTCGGCAAATAACCGGTCGCAGCATTGGTGTTATTTCTATTATTATAAATGGCATTATCGTTTTAATTGCTGGCTACTTATTTGGCTGGCCGTATGCTTTTTATAGTGTACTATCAATTTTTGTAAGCGGGAAAGTGACAGATTTAGTTTATGTGAAGCATAAAAAAGTCCAAGTGACAATTATCACGCAAAAACCAAATGAAGTAATTCCAGCCTTGCAAAAGAAACTCAGCCGTGGGATTACCATCATCCCTCATGCATTAGGCGCCTATAATCAAGAAACACAAACAATTTTGATTTTAGTTATTACGACTTATGAAATGGAAATTTTGGATCAGATTATGAAAGAAGTAGATAACCGGGCATTTGTCAGTGTGGCCCAAGATATTAAAATTCTTAGTCAGTTTGAAGAATTGGACATTGTGTAAGCTGTTGGAGGTAGTCTTAAAGTGTTAGAAAAGAAGTTAAAAAAAGATTATTTTACGACGAAATGGGCAGGGGGCGTTACTACCGAAATTTTAATTGCGCCGGCAGCAAGTAGCTTGGCACAACGAGATTTTGATTATCGCATTTCAACAGCGACTGTTACGGACTCACCATCTAATTTTTCAAATTTTACCGGGTATGAACGAATTATTCTGTCTTTAGACGAACCTATTTCGTTGCAGCAAAAAAATAACGTTATAGAACTTGCACCTTTTGTACCTTATCGCTTTGACGGAGATGTCGCGATGAAGAGTCTAGGTAAATGCCAAGATTTTAATGTGATTTTTAAGAAGAATAATCATGTTTGGGTAACGCTATTGCAAAATGGTGCAGCGCAGGATTTGATTATCGAGGGAGAAAATATTTTATCTGCTCTCCAAGATATTAAGGTGAGACTGATTGCTCGGAGCAAAAAGCAAGAAATTTTATTACAAAAAGGTGAAACACTTCTTATCAGGCAAGAACAGTTTGAGCAGATACAAATAATAGCGCAAAAAAAGTCTTTAATGGTAGAAAAGACGGCTATTTTGACGCAGATAAAAAAGAAAAAAACAGAGTAGGAGATAGAGCGTTAAGTGTCAAAAGGATGGGATGTTGCCTTTTGGACGAAGAAGCGTATTCACGATTCTATCTTCGCATTCGCTGCATGAATAAATTATGTAGCAGCTCTATTTAAGGAGATGCACGGAAAATGATAAAGAAGAAAATAGATGCACATTTTATTGCAACAATGGGGTTATTAATTGGTCTAATGGTAGTATTGTCGCAAATACTCGGTTTTGAAACACAACTGTTAAAAATTACCTTTGATTTTATTCCTGAAGTTGTCATGGCAAGTTTATTTGGTCCTTTTTGGACAGCTGTAGGTGCTTCAATTGCAGATATTATTGGTAATACGATACTAGGAAAGGCCCCTTTTTTTATTGGTTTTACCTTGAATTCTTTTATTGCGGGTTTAATATATGGTTACTTTTTTTATAAAAAGCCCATTACAGTTAAAAATGCTTTTTTATGTGTGTTGTGCAATACATTATTAATTAGCTTGTGCTTAACACCGATTTGGTTATCTATGATGTATGGTATACCTTTAACGGATGCTAAACTTTGGGGGATACGTTTGCTTAAAGCAGTTATTATGCTACCTGTCCAAACGGGATTAATTGTATTTTTTGGAAATGCACTTCCTTTTAAACGTTTCGCAAAAAGTATGGTATAAGCGCAATTTTAAGGTTGTTTATCAGATGTGGAGATGATTTTTAATGTTTGAAACTGGAGAAGAAGCGATAGAATGGATTCATTCTCGTAAAAAATTTGGTTCACGCCCAGGACTGATACGAATTAAGAAATTGCTGAATTTAAGTGGCAATCCTGAAAAAAATGTCATAGGAATTCACATTGCTGGAACAAATGGGAAAGGTTCTACGGTTACGTATTTACGCTGTCTATTAGAAACGCAAGACATTAAAGTCGGGACTTTCACGTCACCGTATATTGAAAGCTTTTACGAAAGAATTTCAATTAATGGACAAGCAATATCAGCGGATGATTTTGTTAAGTTAGCCAATAAATTCCGACCGTATATAAAACAGATGGATGGCTGTCCTTCTTACCAGGGAATAACAGAATTTGAAATTTTGACGGCGATGGCTTTTGATTACTTCAAAGAGCGTGTGGATGTCGCAATTTTTGAAGTGGGCATTGGGGGTTTAATGGATAGTACAAATGTTTTTACGCCAATTTTGACGGCCATTACTACAATCGGCTTAGATCATACTGATATTTTAGGGGAGACAGAAGAAGCGATTGCCAAGCAAAAAGCGGGTATTATAAAACGAGGTGTCCCCATTGTAACGGGAAATATTGCTTCTGGTCCCCTGCAAGTAATCTACCAAACTTCTCTTAGACAAAAAGCTGATTTATTTAGACAAGGAAAGTCTTATCAAGTTCAGTATGTTTCAAGTGATAACTTACACGGCGAAAACTTTCATTTTCAAAATGAAGATTACTATTTTACTAACTTGAGAGTTCCGTTATTAGGAAAATATCAGGTGGAAAATGCCGCTGTTGCAATTCAACTATTCTTGTTATATTGTCAGCAACAAGGAAGATTTGTAAATAAAAAAACGATTATAAAAGGGCTAGATCACGCGTTATGGCCGGGGCGGATGGAACGAATTAGTACAACGCCGAATATCATTATTGATGGGGCCCATAATCCCCACGCTGTAAAGCAATTTGTCAAAACGGTTAACGAAGAGTTCCAGTACGGAAAAAAATACATTTTGTTTTCGGCACTTACAACAAAAAATATTAAGGAGATGCTAAATGAGATTCAATCTATCTCACAGGCAGAGCTGGCATTGACGACCTTTGCGTATCCCAATGCATTAAAGATGGGTAGTAGTTTTAACCACGGAGATAAGCAGATAACTTATTATCCAGATTGGCAACGCGCAATACAAGAAATAATAACAAAAATGACTCCAGCAGATACTTTGTTTATTACAGGTTCTCTTTATTTTGTGGCACAAGTAAGAGATTTTTTTAAGAATAAACAGTTAGAACAAGCTGTTTATTCTTAACACGATATGTTTAGGAAAGCTTTAAGACAAAAGCAAACGTAAATTTTGTCTTAAAGCTTTTTTTTGGATAAAAAGGAACGCAAAGCAATAAGAAAGTTTTACAAGTTTACAGTGCAATAAAAAATATCTCTAGTTGGCTTTAGCATTTACATAGTCATTTTTCCCATTCTTTTGTACAATTTTAGTGAGGCGTTTTTAAAATTATATTATGTATTAAACGTGTAGTTTCACACATTTTGTTTGACGCACGAGCTAGGTTTAAAGAAAGGATTTTTTTATGCTGATTGGGATTATTTATTTTGTGGTGATTGTTTTAGCCAATACGATTGGCGCGGTTTCTGGTATGGGCGGCGGCGTTTTGATCAAACCGATTTTAGATTTAATTGGGGCCCATTCGGTGGCAACAATTTCTTTTTATGCAACAGTGGCAATTTTTGTTATGAGCTTTGTCTCTACTTGGCGGCAGGTGAAAAAAGGAAGTGAGATAAATTTTCATCTAGCGGGCTATGTGGCAGCAGGTTCCATCGTAGGGGGGATTTTAGGCAACTTGGCTTTTGAGTTGTTACTCGCACTTTTTGCAGAGGAGTCTTCTGTTAAATTAATTCAAATTGCGCTGACGCTTGTCACGCTGATTTTTGCTTTATTGTACTCTTGTTTTGACTGGAAACATTACCGTTTAAAAGAAGGAAAATGGTATGTCATAGCTGGTTTAGTGCTGGGTTTTTTGGCTAGTTTATTAGGAATTGGCGGCGGCCCAATCAATGTGTCGTTACTGATGCTGCTATTTTCCATGCCAATCAAACAAGCAACCCTATACTCGATTACGACAATCTTCTTTTCCCAATTGGCAAAACTTGTCACGATTGCTTTTGCCACTGGTTTTGGGCGCTTTGATTTGAGTATGCTTTTTTATGTGATTCCTGCTGCTATTTTAGGGGGAGTTTTAGGGAGTCAATTAAGTAATATCCTTTCTGCCAAAAAAGTTACTCTCGTTTTTCAAAGCTTGATTGTAGTGGTACTCTTAATCAATTTATATAACGGCTGGCAGATTGTGGTGGAATAATCTTTTTAAGATTAAGTTATAACTGATAGGAAGAATTTGTTCGGCTACACAAAAAATATAACAATTATTTTTTATTTGAAAATAAAACTAATTTTCAAATTGTATTTTCATAATATTAATGTTGTGCTAATATTATAATATTGAAAAAGAGATTTATAAGTGATAAGTCTCTTTTTTTTTGAGAAAATTTGAAAATATAAGGACAAAAACATCATTTTACTAATTAAAATATATTTGTCCAAATAATATAATTAAATAGTCTAGAATAAACTAATCGTTTTCCCATTTTTAAACATGCCTAATTTAAATTATCAACAAAATAAACTACTAAAATAAAAACTTTGTTTAATAACTATACAAGATTGTTCTGTAGGAAAGGAGCGAGAAATGCAAGCAAATGATCTATTGATGGACGATGACCGATACAAATGGTATTTGCTCCAATATTTAGAATTAAATAAAAATGCCCATTGCACTATTGACCAGCTTGGAGATATTTTGGAGGTTTCTCGTTATAAGTTGGAAAAGTATTTACAAGAACTTTGTGATGAGTTACGGGAAAATAACTATCTTGCTTCAATTGAACTGCTTGAAACTGGTGAGATTGAGGTGAAACAACTAACACATTCAATTGTAAAAAAAATGCGACTTATTTTACTTGAGCGAAGTTTGATATATCAAATTTTTCATTGTTATGTGACAAAAGAAACCAGCTTAGATAAGCAAATTGCACTGTTGCATGTTAGTCGTTCTAGCACCTATCGATTGTACAAACGATTAAAAGAATTACTGCATGATGAAGGTTTTGAGTTAAAGAAAAATCAGTTGATTGGGAATGAATTTGCAATCCGCAGTTTTTTATTTGGATTATATTATGAGATTTTTAATGGGATAGCCAGTCCCTTTGAAAAAGAAATTCAAAAAGAAGCAAAGGAAATTTTTCATCATTTAGAACATTATTTAAACCTCTCATTACCTAAAACGAAAGAACACAAATTACTATTTTTTATAAGTATTTCTTTGATTCGTTTAAGGAAAGAACATTTGCTTGACCAAGAATATATTGTCTATGAGAAAAGCGCCGTAACAGACTATTTAGAAAAATGGTTGGGAAAACATTTTATGTTGACATCAGTAGGAAAACGGCAAGAAATTGCTGCATTACTGCTATTTTGTCAAATGATGGAAATCGATTTGCAACAGGAACTGGTTTTTACCTCGCAAAATGAAAATGAAGAAGCTGAGAGAATCGTTGCTGAATTTTTAGAATTTCTTGCAGTCAATTCTCGTTTTGAGCTTTCTTATTTAAAAAAAAATAAGCAATTAGTTGATGGATTACTAAGAATTAATCGACATTGGCTAATTTATCATTTAAGAGAGTCAACATTTGTCACCAAAGTTCAACGTCGCTACTTTCAAGAAATCAATCCTAAGCTAGATGACTTGATTCAAGCCTTCATTGAAAAAATTGGACAACGTGGCCTTTTTCATTCGCATCAAGAGCGAAACAAATTGTACTATGATTATTTATTCTTTTTAATAACTCAAATTTCAGTGGAAGAATTGGAGGAGCCAGTTTTTATTTGTATCGATTTTTCTCATGGTAGTAGTTATAACGCATATATTCAAATGATGTTACGTTCACTGCAAAGTATGAATATCTGTTATGAAAATAAGCTAAGTACAAAAACTCAGATTTATTTGTCCGATTTTTTGATTGACAACCTTCCCTGCTTACAAATGATTTGGAAACGACCACCGACACCAGATGATTGGGCGGAATTTGGCCACCTATTGATAAAAGTTAAAGGAGATGCCTATGCATAGAAATCTGTTGGTTGCCCTTGCTCTTCCTTCTATAATGTTCTATCAATCCAGTAATCCGTTTTTATACAGTAACGATAAGTTAATTACGCAAGAAGAACAAGAAATGCTGACCTTTGATTTGAGCGAAACGGGGAATACATTGGTTATTTCCAATGATCGGCTAGAAGAACCCGTGATAGAAGAGACGTATCAGCAAGTTGAGCTAGGCCAAGTAACTAATCAAACGAGAGCAGATTCACTTATAGATGATTGGATAGATGAAAAGGCAGATAAAAATGATCTATTAGATGGGGCATTTTTGGAAAGAGAAGGTGAAATTCCACGCACAGGCAGGCAAACACAATTATCGCTAAATAAAAAGAAAAATCACGATGCGTTAGAAATGATTGAACGAAGAATCAGTGACTTACCCTTCGTTGAACCACATACTAACAAAAATAATGCATCTGAACTGGCACGTATGTTAGCAAGTATGTCAGGAACGATTCTATATGGTACCAAACAACAGTCAAATAATTGGCAAGAATATATTACATTTTAAAAGGAGATGAAAATAAATGAACCGCTTGAAAAAACTGTGGTCATTAACAGCAATTTTTGGAATGGTCATTGGAATGATACCACTTTCTGTTTTCGCAGAGACAACAGAAGTAACAAAAGTTGAGATTACAAAAGCTAAAATAACAAATGCAATGGATGAATCCATTACCAAAGAAAATCGTTTGAATCAAGGGGATGCTGTCAAGATTCAACTTGGTTGGTCCCTTAATCAACCAACCTTGATTGAAAAAGGAACCTCGCAAATCATTGAATTGCCAAACAATTTAAACTATCCAGACCAATCTGGCCAGTTAGCTGATATGGGGAGTTTCCAATTACGAGGTAACCAGCTACTCCTCACTTTCAATCAAAACTACAAGTTATCTGTTGATGAGAAGACACCTGATTTTTCCAGTGTCAAGCTTTACGCGGGAATGTTGACATTAACTGCGACAACGATTGCACAAAATCTTGAAACTGAGAAAGTGTCTTTTGGTAAAAATATTAGTCAGACACTTTACTATAATAAACAACTTGATCCTTCCGCAGATCCCCTAGTAGAAAAAGTGACGCCTCAAAAAAGGGGTATACAAAAAGAGTTAAATCATAATTTGAAAGAACGCGGCATTAACTTATTTAATAATATGAAAATCACTGATCTTGATGGCAATGAGTTTTCGGAATCAAATCCAGCAGTCAAAGATGCGAATATCAAAATTCACTTTGATTGGAGTTTAGACAACAGTGTAGATCTTCAAGCAGGTGATTTTTATGAGTATCAACTACCTGATTATTTTTCAATTCATAATTCTGTAAACGGCGATTTGAAAAATGATGCGGGGAAAACTTTAGGTAAGTTTACCCTTGATCAATCTGGGAAGTTAGTGGTTACCTTCAACGAGGTTGGAGTGAATCTAAGTGATCGCGAAGGGACAATTGATTTACAAACAGAGTTAAAACTTGTCACTGAAAATGAAGAAGTTGAAATTGTCACTGACATCAAAGATGACGATGGTGAAGAAATTAACATCACTATTCCAGTTGTTAAAGGTGATATTAATAAAACGGGCATGATCAATGCCGACAATACGGTATCTTGGACCATCATCGTGAATGAAGATCGTAAAGAATTGAGAAATCCAATTGTGACAGAACATTTTCCAGAAGGAATGAAGCTTTTATACCACAGTTATTTCGTGATGAATGATGCAGGGGTATGGGAGAAGTCGCCAGATGGTTTTATTCAAGGCTGGGAAGTTTCGGAAAAAAGGCAATACGTCTATAAATTATCAAAAGACATTATGAATAAACCAGTAAAAATTGTTGTTAATATGAAAGTTACCGATAAAGAAAAATTAGAGTTTTTAAACAAGGCGACAATTACTGGGGATAATTTTTTAGAAAATGCTGCAGAAGCTAGTGTTTCTTTTAACAATAAAGAAAATTACAAAATGTGTACAGATTATAATGTAAACACGGGTATCTTTAACTGGGAAGCAAAGACTACCTACTCGCAAGATGGTGGAATTTTTAAAGATTGGATGTATCAAAAGTATCAAGATCCTAGTACCGCCAATCACTACTTACTAAAAGATACAATTGAAGTTTATGATGAAAATAATGATTTGGTGACCAATTGGACTTATTCGGAAGAGCCGGATGATTCAAAAACAAAAGATGATAAAATTGTTCATTTTACACTGAAATTTGCTGATAAGGGTGTCTATAAAATCAAGTATACAACACAGTCATTTGTAGTACCTGTACCGATTCAGACTGAAATTTATAATACTGCAACGATTATTGATGGTGATGACTCAGAAGATGTTACCGGCGGAGAAAAGGTTGCTGTCGATGGTACGTTGGGCGTTGATAAGGGAATTAATACTAAGGATTTTGCAAATCATACGTTTGATTGGCAAGTACGCGTGAATAAAAACCGAATTCTAATGAAAGATGCGGTTATTGCAGATAAATTCACATCATTAAACGGTACGAATGTAAGCGCGATGCAGCTAATTGAAGATTCTTTAGAAATTACTGCAGAAAATGGAACAACGAAGAAATTAGTAAAAGGTACTGATTATACTTTAGAAAAATTAGCAGGAGATCCAGATTACAAAACAGGGTTTACCGTTAAGTTAATAAATAATTACGCCGCAACAACTGATTTAATCATTATGAAATATAAAACAAAATATTCGATTGATGAACAAAATAGTGAGACCAATGGTCCTGCCCGAATTAAATTTGATAATAGTGTTCTGGTTACCTACACAGGTGAAGATGGCCGTCCGCACACAGATGGTGATGAGTGTGCCGTATGGTTGCATAAAGATCTAAGTTATAATGGTTTGAAATTTGGGAAATACGTTCCAAAAGGCGGCGAAGTTGCAAGTGCGTATACTCATGAAAATCCTTTTTCAGAAACCATTGCCGAAAAAGACAGTGTTTATTGGACAGCATTGTTCAATACTTGGAAAAGAGAGCTGCCCAAAGATACGACAATTGAAGAAGCATTAGGTGAGGGCCAAACAGCTAGAGATATCGTGATCTATGATGTCAATATAAATCCAAGTGCAGTAATTGTCGCGAGTCTTGGAACAAAGTGGGTTGAAGATACGGATTATAAAATCGAAGAAAAAGATGGCAAATCGGTAATTACGTTATTGAAAGAGAAGAATAATCCTTTTGCAATTTTTGTCGCTGCGGATGCCGCTGAAGAAGTTTATAAATATAAAAACGTGGCAACTATGACTATTCCAGGTATGAAAGATCCGTTAAAGGTAGAAGGAATGGCTGAAAAAAGCGATAAGGATGCGTGGATTGATAAAAGTGGCGTGCAAGGCACAGGTGACGATTATCGTAAAATTAATTGGTCGGTTGTATTAAATAAAGATGCCCATAAGATTGTTGAGCCATATATTCAGGACACAATCAGTGTGAACGACCAATCATTTATCTACGATGACGACAAAAATGTCGTAGTAAAAGTTTATAAAGCTAAATCCGATGGTAAAAACGGTTTTGTAAAAGATGGTGACGCACTCATCTTCGCTGAAGATGATAAACCTTATGTGTCCGTTGATGCAGTAAATGGAACACAAACATTGACGATTGCCTTAGGCGAATCAATTAGTTCACCATATATTGTTGAGTATCAAACATTGCTTGATCCTGGAATTAAAAATAATGAAAAAATCAGCAATAGTGCGACTCTTTTTGGAAAAGATATTAGTATTCAAAATACTAGTAAGGAAGTTGTAGTAAAATCGACAGATGGAGAAGGTACCTCAAGTGGTAAAAACGGATCCCTAACGATTGAAAAACTAGATAAAGATAATAATTTGATTACTAGCGACTCTGCTTTCTTTGATCTTTATCGCAAAGATAATGACGGAAATTTGGCACTCTTGTTCTCTGATATTGAGGTTAAAGGGGATAAGATTATTGAAGATGGTATAGAAGTTAATCAAATTTCAAATCTACGTTATGGAACTTATGTTATCGTGGAAAACACCGCACCAAATGGTTACGTGAAAAACGATCAGAAATCTGAATTTGTTATCTCGAAAGATCAAGTACATTATACGTTTAGTTTAGTTAATCAACGCCAAATTTTACCAGGCAGTGTACAACTAGAAGCGAAGAAAGAATTAAGCGGTCGCCCATTAAAAGCAGAAGAATTCAGCTTTACCCTAAAAGGTGATGGGAACGTAAATGAAACCAAGAAAAATGACGAAGATGGTAAGATTTTATTTGATGAAATCAAATATGACAAAGCAGGTACGTACGAATATACAATCACAGAAGCAACACCAAGCACACCAGAACTAGGGATTACGTACGATAGTACGCAATACAAAGTTACCGTAACGGTAACAGAAAAATCTGGGAAGCTAGAAGCAACCGTAGTATATGAAAACGTAAAAGCAGAAGAAGTCCCTGTCTTCAAAAATACGTACAAAGCCATACCAGGCAGTGTACAACTAGAAGCGAAGAAAGAATTAAGCGGACGCCCATTAAAAGCAGAAGAATTCAGCTTTACCCTAAAAGGTGATGGAAACGTAAATGAAACCAAGAAAAATGATGAAGACGGTAAGATTTTATTTGATGAAATCAAATATGACAAAGCAGGTACGTACGAATATACAATCACAGAAGCAACACCAAGCACACCAGAACTAGGGATTACGTACGATAGTACGCAATACAAAGTTACCGTAACGGTAACAGAAAAATCTGGGAAGCTAGAAGCAGATGTAGTATATGAAAACGTCAAAGCAGAAGAAATTCCCGTCTTCAAAAATACGTACAAAGCCATACCAGGCAGTGTACAACTAGAAGCGAAGAAAGAATTAAGCGGTCGTCCCTTAAAAGCAGAAGAATTCAGCTTTACCCTAAAGGGTGATGGAAACGTAAATGAAACCAAGAAAAATGATGAAGATGGTAAGATTTTATTTGATGAAATCAAATATGACAAAGCGGGTACGTACGAATATACAATCACAGAAGCAACACCAAGCACACCAGAACTAGGGATTACGTACGATAGTACGCAATACAAAGTTACCGTAACGGTAACAGAAAAATCTGGGAAGCTAGAAGCAACCGTAGTATATGAAAACGTCAAAGCAGAAGAAGTCCCTGTCTTCAAAAATACGTACAAAGCCATACCAGGCAGTGTACAACTAGAAGCGAAGAAAGAATTAAGCGGTCGTCCCTTAAAAGCAGAAGAATTCAGCTTTACCCTAAAAGGTGATGGAAACGTAAATGAAACCAAGAAAAATGATGAAGATGGTAAGATTTTATTTGATGAAATCAAATATGACAAAGCAGGTACGTACGAATATACAATCACAGAAGCAATTCCAAGCACACCAGAACTAGGGGTTACGTACGATAGTACGCAATACAAAGTTACCGTAACGGTAACAGAAAAAGCTGGGAAGCTAGAAGCAGACGTAGTATATGAAAACGTAAAAGCAGAAGAAGTCCCTGTCTTCAAAAATACGTACAAAGCCTTACCAGGTAGTGTACAACTAGAAGCGAAGAAAGAATTAAGCGGTCGCCCATTAAAAGCAGAAGAATTCAGCTTTACCCTAAAAGGTGATGGAAACGTAAATGAGACCAAGAAAAATGACGAAGATGGTAAGATTTTATTTGATGAAATCAAATATGACAAAGCAGGTACGTACGAATATACAATCACAGAAGCAATTCCAAGCACACCAGAACTAGGGGTTACGTACGATAGTACGCAATACAAAGTTACCGTAACGGTAACAGAAAAATCTGGGAAGCTAGAAGCAGACGTAGTATATGAAAACGTAAAAGCAGAAGAAGTCCCTGTCTTCAAAAATACGTACAAAGCCTTACCAGGTAGTGTACAACTAGAAGCGAAGAAAGAATTAAGCGGTCGCCCATTAAAAGCAGAAGAATTCAGCTTTACCTTAAAAGGTGATGGGAACGTAAATGAAACCAAGAAAAATGATGAAGATGGCAAGATTTTATTTGATGAAATCAAATATGACAAAGCAGGTACGTACGAATATACAATCACAGAAGCAATTCCAGAAGTAAAAGATCCAAATATTACCTATGATGACACTGAATTTAAAGTAACTGTTAATGTGGAAGAGAAAGCTGGAAAACTAGTGGTGAATGCTAATTATTCAGTAAATGGTCAAAGCGTTGACAATCTATCTTTCAAAAACTCCTATACACCACCAAAAACAGTTAATAAAGGTGAGATTTTATTGAAGAAGGTCGATAGTAAAACTGGGAAAACTTTAGCAAATGCCGAGTTCAAATTATTGACTGTTGATGATAATCCAGTTGTAGGTTATGAAAAAATTGTCACTCGTGAAGATGGAACAATCTTTATCAAAGGTCTTGGAGACGGTAGCTATAAGCTAATCGAGACGAAAGCACCAGCAGGATACCAGATTGATGAAACGCCAATCAGATTTTCAGTAAAAAATAGTCAACCTAGTCAAAAAGAAATCAGCAAAGAAAATACAAGAATTCCATTGTCGAAGACACATGGCACAAATGAAAATAATGAAATTTCGACGAATTTAAATACTACTAGAAACACAACTACTACCAAGCGTATGCCGGCAACTGGCAGTACAAGTAGTTGGAGCTTGATTTTAATAGGGATATTTTTCTTAGTTTCCTTTGGATGTATTTTATTGGGAAAATTAAGAAAGCATAGTTAAATATGTACCGATCCCCAGAAGTTAAACTAGCAAACTAACCTTTGGCGGTCGGTATTTTATGACGAAATATAGTTTTGAATTAAAGTCGAAAATCATTCATGAGCCTTTAGAAAGCAATGGAGATCACTGTTATCTGGTTGAGCTTCTTGGAACCTCAAAATTTTCGAAAGCGATCTTTATGTATTGGCAAAAAGTGTGGCTTCCTTGTAGTGGTACTCTTAATCAATTTATATAACGGCTGGCAGATTGTGGTGGAATAAAAAATGGCAGGATAATACGTTTAAAGGAGCATTTAATGATAATAAAAAAATACACACAAGCAGATGAAAAGGCTCTCTTTGCACTAATTGAACAAGAAGGTGTCGAATGGGCAGAATATTATGATACTAAAAAAGAACAGTATCAAAAAGCACTGGCACATTCCATCACCTACGTATTATATGAAGAAGAGTTATGCGGGTATTGTCGCTGTCGTAATGATGATGGGTTTGGCATTTATATTTATGATTTACTGGTGGACAAAAATTATCGCGGGAAAAGCTATGGGCGCGCTTTGATGCAGCAGATCAAGCGGGATTATCCACAAATGGCAGTCTATGTCATGAGTGATGTCAATTCCTATTATGAAAAGCAAGGATACGCGGAAGTAGGCACTATTTTTGCAGTAGAACTTTAGCGTTTTTAATTTATAAGTGCACAAAATAGCTGTAACAAAAATATTTCCCGATAATTTGCGAAAAAAATTTAGTTAGTAAAGCTAACCTAACCTTAAAAGCACTACAACGTCTAAAAAAAGACGCTCCTTTCTGATAGCGACCGCAAAAAGTCTAACTTTTTCGAGCGCTATAGTTTGAAAGGGCGTCTTTTTTGACGGATTAAATTAACGTCTTACATCCAAAAATAAGTTCAATGGAGCGGCAGGATTTTCACTATCGGAAATAAAATATTGAATTTCGGCAAAGGCACCGCCGGAAGCACGCTTGTGGCCGCCGCCGTTAAAATAACGTGCAGCAAGGGCAGATAAGTCGATATCGTCGTTATTGGTACGTAAAGAGACACCTTTACCGTTTAGGACCAAACTAAAATCAACTTCTTTTTTTGTTTCCGGATGTTCTAGCCGAGCCAAGGCATTGCCTAAAACAGAAGTGTATTGTTCTCCAAAAGTGTAGGCAAAAGTTTTGCCGTCTAGGACGCCAAATTGCGCTTTTAGTGATTTGCTGCGGACATAATCAGCTTCTTTTTCCTTTAGAGCTGCGATGATTTCGCTGTAATCAAAAAGCAAGTTAAGACCTGCGGACATCACACTGCCCATTAGTTCAATGCGTTTGTCCCAACTGTAGAAGTAAAAAAGATTGTTAAATTCAGCAGCAGATTCTTTGTAAGCGGCATTGGGATTTAACTGCCAATCCCAGCAGTCATAGCAGCGAATAATATCAGCAACATTTGCCAAACGCTGCCATACTTCATCTTGAAATAGTTCGGTGGGCATTTTGCCAACTAAGACTTTAAATAACACACTAGTCGCAGAATGTTTTAAATTTGTCGCCTCGTCTGCCACGATAATAGAAGCATTTTTAGGATAGTTTTCATTAACGTGGACAGAAGTGATGTGGTGATCGAAAATATGCCAGCTAATTTTATTTTCAGCACAATAGGCCGCTAATTGCGCGATCACATCGTCAGATGGACAAATATCGGTAATGTAAAGCTCTGTTACGGGGTCTTCATTTGTTTGGATAAAGTTTAACACGTGTTTATCAATCGTCCCGTCAGCACCAGGTTCAGAGTAACCCACGGGCAAATAATTTTCTGCCACGTAACCTTTTTGTTCTTGTAAAATGGCTTGTAATAATAAAGCGGACCCCACGCCGTCTAAGTCGGTATGGGAAAATTGTTTGATTAAAGTTGGTTTGTTTTCCATGCTAGTTGCCTACTTTCTTTCTTGATTCCTGCAACGTAATACTACACCATTGGGATAAGTTTTGATAGCACGAGTATTATAAGAGGATAACAAAATCGAAAATATGCGAAATTTTTTTGAAACGTTACAAAAAAGTAGATTTTTAATGTGTTTCACTATACAATAATGATGAGGAGTGATGAAATGAAGGCTACAATGAAAGATGTTGCAGAAAAAGCAGGCGTTGCTTTAGGAACCGTTTCACGTTATTTTAACGGAGGTATGTTAAAAGAAGGAACTAGAATTAAAGTAGAGAATGCAATTGCGGCGTTGAATTTTGAACCAAATCAGTATGCACGAGGGCTAAAAATCGATAAAACAAAAACGATTGCTTTGATTTTACCAACAATTTGGCATCCTTTTTATTCAGAATTTGCTTACTATGTAGAGGCAACTTTAGAAAAAACAGGATACAAATTATTTTTGTGTAACTCTAATAATAATCCGGAAAAAGAGCGTGAATATATTAAGCTCGTAAAACAAAATAAAGTAGATGGAATAATTGGCATAACGTATGCAGATATTGATCTTTATGTTTCTTCAGAACTTCCTTTTGTTAGCATTGACCGTCATTTTTCTGAGGATGTTACATATGTTACAGCAGATAATTATATTGGTGGTCAAATAGCAGCTAAAGAATTGATTGATCGCGGGGCAAAACATTTGGCTTTCATTGGCAGTGAACTACCATACCCAAGTGAAATGACCAATCGTTTAAAGGGTTTCAGTGAATACTGTGATTCACAAGAAGTTCCTTTTGAATCACTATTAATGGCGGAGCCAATTGTGAACGAAATAGATCAAATTGAAAGTTTCTTAAAAAATCATACTTATGTGGATGGAGTTTTTAGCATTAACGATATGATGGGGATTAATGTGTTAAATACGCTTGTAAAATTAAATAAGAAATCACCTGAAGATGTACAATTAATTGGATTTGATGGAATCAAGTTAGAAAAGAACTCAGAATTTTTGATATCTACAATTCAACAACCAGTTGATTTAATGGCTGAAATGGCTGTAACAGCCTTGATTGCTCAAATTAACGGAAGAAAAGGTGAAACGCGCTTTATTCTACCTGTTAACTTTATTGAAGGAAAAACAACTTTGGAAAAAAAATATTGACAGCGCTTACCAAGAACCGTATAATCAACCTATAAATGAAACGTTACAAAAAAATGAAACGTTACAAAAAGGAGGAGAAAGATTCATGAAGAAATTATTTGCATTGGGAATTTCGATGATGGCACTTACTGTCTTAAGTGCATGTGGCAACGGGGAAAGTAGTAAAGATTCAGATGGAAAAACAGTAGTTACTATGTCAATTGCTGGTTCAACTTCTGAGAATAAAATTCGTAAAGAAACAGCTGAAGAATTTATGAAAAAAAATCCAGACATTTCAATTGAATGGGTAGATCTTGGCGATAGTCGCTATGAAAAAACATTAACTCTGATTTCTGGAGGAAATGCTCCGGATATTTTGTATGTCAATGAATGGACTACAGCTTTAGCTGAAAAAGGTGCATTACTTCCACTTGATGATTTAATTGAAAAAGATAAAGATTTTTCAAAAGAGGAGTATTATGAAAATCTGCTAGCAGGAAATGAATACGACGGGAAACTTTATGCTATTCCTCAGGAAGTTTCACCATTCGTGATTTATTACAATAAAGAAATGTTTGATGCTGCTGGTGTAGAGTATCCAAAAAATAACTGGACACAAGAAGAGTTTTTGGAAGTTGCCGAAAAATTAACAAATGAAAATGAAAAGCAGTATGGTTTCTTATTAGAAAATGGCTATAATCCAACGCTTGGTTGGTTGTATCGTCAAGGCGCACAATTATATAAAACTAATGCAATGAAAGAAAGTGCAATGAATTCAACTGAAGCGTTAAAAGGATTAGAGATTTTAAACCAGATTACAGAAAAGAAAATTTCACCTAATCCAGCTGAGTTGACGGCTAGCGGACAAGGTGCTGACGCGATGTTCCGAAATGGACAAACAGCAATGATTAGTGCTGGAATGTGGTTTATTCCGCCGTTTACTGATGAAGCCTTAAACTTTGATTGGGATGTCGTTCAGATGCCAAAAGCAGAAAATCAAAAAGTAACAGCGGGAATTTTAAACTGGGGTATTTCTAAGGACACAAAAAATAAAGATGCTGCCTGGAAGGTATTGAAATACTTCATTGGTGAAGAAGGACAGAAAAAAATTGCTGGTACGGGAATGGCGTTACCATCAATGAAAACTGATGCTGTCAATAACGTAGTTAGAGAAATTGAGAAACCGCAAAATATTGAAGCTTTCATTAATAGTGCTGAAAATACTAATATGGATGGATATTTAAATCCTCGTTCAACTGAAATTCAAGATCAATTTCAACAAGAAGTTGAAAAAATGTTAATTAGTGACCAGTCGCCAAAAGATACACAAAATAAAATTGTCAAAGCTATGAATGAAATATTGGAGTGATTACAATGGTTACTAAAAAGATATTCAGTCGGGAGTCAACTTGGGGGTACATTTTTGTACTCCCCTTGCTTATTGGATTTAGCGTGTTCATGGTATATCCACTAGTTTCTTCTTTAATATTAAGTTTTACAGATTCAAATGGAATTAATTTGCCAAATTTTGTCGGTTTAAAAAATTATGTTGAGCTATTGAAAGATGATCGTTTTAAGCAATCTCTATTTCATACGTTGATTTATGTTGTAGGGACAGTGCCGGTTGGTGTGTTTCTGTCACTTTTATTAGCGAATGTTCTAAATAATAAAATTAAAGGAAAAACTTTTTTTAGAACAGCTTTTATGATTCCTTATATTACATCAATGGTAGCAATTGCTACTGTTTGGAAATGGCTTTTTAATACAGAATATGGGGTTATTAACAATGTTCTTGAATTTTTAAACTTGTACCAGCCTCCTTGGTTAACAAAGGAAGGATGGGCGATGTTTTCGTTAATTATTGTAGGTATTTGGAAAGGGCTTGGTTATAACATGATTCTTTATTTGGCAGGCTTGCAAAATATTTCCGAATCAATATATGAAGCCGCAGAAATAGATGGCGCTAATGCTATTCAAAAATTTTTCCGGATAAAAATTCCATTATTACGAAATACAACAATTTTTGTCACCATTATGTCCACAATTGGCTCTTTTCAAGTTTTTGATTTGGTTTATGTAATGACAAACGGAGGGCCAGCAAATTCTACCTCTGTAATTGTGTACTATATTTATCAGAATTCCTTTATATTCTTTAAACAAGGCTATGCTTCAGCAGCTGCGTATATTCTATTTATTATTATTTTAATTATTACCGCTATTCAATTTGGCTTAAATAATCGTGGAAAGGATTGATCGTTATGAAGGAGAAAAAAAGAGCTACGACAATTGTTATGTATGGCTTTTTAACTATTATGGCGCTATTCATGATCTTTCCACTCTTTTGGATGGTAATGAGTTCGTTTAAAGAAACAAATGAGTTATTTACTATTCCCCCCAAGCTTTTTCCAAAAGAGTTTAAGTGGGAAAATTATAAATATATGTTTCAAGAAGCCCCATGGGGATTATATTTCTTTAATACGATAAAAATTGCAGTATCTGTTGTAATCGGGCAAGTATTTATCAGCGCAATGGCAGCTTATGCTTTTGCGAGATTACGCTTTAAAGGAAGAGAAATAATCTTTGCAGTGGTACTGGCGACGATGATGGTTCCATATCATGTCACAATGATTCCTACATTTCAATTACTAAGACAATTAGGCTGGCTAAATACTCATTTGGCACTAATTGTTCCACCTTTCTTTAGTGCCTTTGGTGTTTTTATGCTACGACAATTTTTCTTAAGCATTCCCAAAGAATTAGAAGAGTCTGCAATTATAGATGGTGCTAGCTATCCAAGAATCTTCTTTAGTTTGGTATTACCCATGTCTAAGCCATCGATTGTTACTTTGGCAATTTTTACCTTTATTGGAACGTGGAATGATTTCTTAGGTCCATTAATTTACTTGAATGATGACAAATTGAAAACTTTAACTTTAGGATTAAATAGTTTCCAAGGAACATACACGACGCAATGGAATTATATGATGGCTGGTGCTGCAATCGTTACGATTCCAATTGTGATTATTTTCTTACTTTCACAAAAATATTATGTGAGCGGTTTAATGACCAGTGGAATGAAAGAATAATTGAATGGAGAATAATAATGACAAAATTACCTGATAATTATTTAGAAAAAGTTTATGCCGGATGGTTAGGAAAAATTATTGGTGTCCGTCACGGTGGGGATATTGAAGGTTGGACAGCTGTACAAATTGAAGAAGCCTTTGGTGAAATTGACTCGTATGTGCGTACATATAATAATTTTGCCGCTGATGATGATACAAATGGCCCAATTTTCTTTTTAAAAGCAATTGAAGATTCTAAAAAAGGGAAGGAGGTTACATCGCAAGATATTGCACAAACTTGGCTTGACTATGTACCAGATGGGCACGGATTTTTTTGGTGGGGAGGCTATGGAATTTCAACTGAAGATACTGCATATCAAAATTTAAAGAGTCGTATGAAAGCTCCTCAAAGTGGTTCTATTAAACAAAATGGTTATGCAGTAGCAGAACAAATAGGCGGACAAATTTTTAGTGATCCATGGGGATTAATTGCACCAAATGATTTAGAATTAGCAGCTGAATTAGCAGATAAAGCTGCAGCTGTTTCTCATGATGGCGAGGGTCGCTATGGGGGGAGATTCGTTGCAGCAGCAATTGCTGCTGCTTTTGGAACAGATGATATTGAATTAGTAGTGGAACGAGCGTTATCGACAATTCCAGCCGATTCACTGTACACACGTGTTTTCCGAGAAATAAAAGATTTCTATTATCAAAAGCCGGATAACTGGCGTGATTGCTATGAATACGTTAACGAAAATTACGGATACGATAAGTTTCCTGGAAACGTCCATATAATTCCCAATGCTGCAGTAATGGCAATTTCACTTTATTATGGTCGTGGTGATTACTCAGATACAATTAATATTTGTAATATGTGTGGATGGGATACTGATTGTAATGTAGGAAATGTTGGGACAATTCTCGGTGTAATGGTTGGAATTGAAGGCATTTCAGAAAAATGGTGGCAACCAATCAATGACTTTATCTGTTTTTCGAGTTTAGTAGGTTCGGAAAATATTGCAGATATTCCTGCCGGAGCTGCCGAGATTGCTCGCGTTGGCTATCATCTTGCACAAGCAAAACCAGAAGATGTTCTCGTAGAAAAAATTTTGAATCATGAGCACTTTCATCATTTTGAATACCCCACATCTACACATACCTTTAAGGTTTTACCAAGTGATGAATATGACTACCGCAGAAATGCAATCAGCAATACAGATGAGCAAGCACATACTGGAAAGAGATCACTAAAACTCGTTGTTCCAGAAATGCGACCAGCTAGAAGCGTAAAAATTGCCAAACAAACATACTATTATTCAGATGATTTTGTCGATAGTCGGTATGATCCGTGTTTTTCACCAATAGTATATCCTGGGCAAAAAATTTCAGGTTATATAAAGACAAAAAGGATTAGTAAATTTGCCGGACAAGCTCGTTTATACGCTTATGATGAGAAATCGAAAAAGAACTATACCGGTGAATGGAATAGTGTTAATGAAGAATGGACAAAATTAGAAATGAAGATTCCAGCATTGAATAACGCGACGATTAAATTTGTTGGTATTGAAATTTTTTCAAATTACGAACATCCAGTAAGAGAAATTTTTTATATTGATGATATTTCTTTTGAAGGAAAGGCGGACTACAGCATTGACTTTTCTGAATGGTTTTTTGATAAGTGGAATGATATTCATAAAGAACTGGAACAGTTTACCCGGAATCGCGGTTCAGTTTATTTTGAAGATAATTTATTAAATATTAGTCATGCGAATGAAGCGGCAGAATTATTTACAGGATTAAGACGTTGGCGAGATATTCAAGTTTCAACAGAATTTCAGCCGATTGTTGGTGATGCCCACCGCTTGTATTTTCGAGTTCGCGGTGCAGGCAATTGTTATATCGCTGAATTTGGAGAAAATGTGCTACGGGTGATTACTCGAATTAATTCAGAAGAAAGTATACTTTGTGAAAAAGAAATAGGAAAAAACATGAATTCCTCATTATTTGTAAATATGCAAGTAAGCTGTATTGGCAATGATATTACGGTTGCCATTAATGGAGAAAGTATACTAGAAGTACAAAATAATCAACATGAAAAAGGCATGGTAGGATTGGGAAATGCTAATGCTAGTCGTACACGCTTTAAGTCGTTTCAAGTAAAAGAACTTTAGGCTGCAAGGAGTTGGCGAAATGACAAAAAAAGAACGATTTTATTATTTATCACTAACTGCAACGGAGTTATTCCTCGTTAATTGTCTCTCTTTTTTGATGACTCTAACAATTATATTGGCGCCACTATGCTGGCTTGCTAATAAGCGATTGTGGCAAAAGGTAAGTAAAAGTAATGATGTGACTTTAAAAATGTTTTTAACTGAAGTCAAAATTAATTTTCGAAATAGCTTATCTTTTACGTTAGGGATGGCTATTATTTTGTTCGTATTGTCAGTAAATTTTACCTTTTTGCAGTCAGTATTAAGTGTAAAGCTATTTTCAGTATTAGCGGGCATGTTAGGGATTGTGATACTAGCACTTTCTACTTATTGGATGACGCTTTATCACAATAAAAAAGATTTTAGATTTAAGGATTTTTGGAAAATACAGTCAGTAACAAAAAAAGATATAAAAAGGACAGTTATTGATAGCATACTAACCGCTGTTTTATATACAGTTAGCTACTTGGTACCCATTGTATTTTTCCTATTGTACACCTCAATGGTGAAACAGATATCACATACCAGTAATTTTTTAATACAGGAGAAAAAATATGGGCGAATTATTAGATAGAGCAAATCGTTTTGTTACCGAAAATAAAAATAAAATTGATACAAAAAATCGTTTGCATTTTCATTATATGGCTCCAATTGGATGGATTAATGATCCAAATGGACTTTCCTTTTTTAAGGGGAAATATCATCTGTTTTACCAATACTATCCATACCAAAATATTTGGGGACCCATGTATTGGGGACATGCAGAATCAAGGGACGGAATTGCGTGGGATACACAGCCTATTGCACTAAGCCCAGATTATAATTATGACCGAAATGGTTGTTTTTCCGGTAGCGCCATTGAAAAAGATGGACGTTTGTATTTATTTTATACAGGAAACATCGAGGGGGATAACCCTGAGCAAAATCAAAATATTGCTTGGACAGATGATGGAGAAAATTATACAAAATACGAAAGTAACCCCGTCATTTCAACTCCTCCACCTGAAGGAAGTAAAGACTTTCGAGACCCCAAAGTTGAGAGGATTGGGGATAAGTATTACATGTTTATTGGAACGAAAAAAGGCGATGTCGCGAAGCTTGCGATCTATATTTCAACAGACTTGCTAGAGTGGCAGTATTCAGGAATTGCTTTTGAAGATAACGACGGAACTTACGATATGTGGGAATGTCCAGATTTATTTCAATTAGATAGCTCTTTTGTGCTTATTACATCCCCCATGAAAAAAGGGGAAAATATTTTGCCTGTCTATTATCTTGGTGATTTTGATAAGAAAATTGGACGTTACATCGCAGATACACCGAAAATCCTCGACTACGGTACTGATTTTTATGCGCCACAGACATTTTGTGATGATAAAGGTCGTAGACTTATGATTGCTTGGATGAATATCTGGCAAACAAAAGATCCTTTAGAAAATGATCAATGGCGAGGGGCGATGACTGTTACACGCGAATTAACGCTTGATCATGACCAGCTAGTGCAATATCCCGTTTCGGATATCGAAAATTATCGCTATGATGAGCATGCTTACCATAATGTGGTTTTAAATAAACAAGAGAAATTTACAGAACAGCTAACAGAAGCTGCGGATCTCCTTTTAAAAATTAATTTGCGACATGTGGAAGCTAAAGTATTAACATTTGGGATTAAGTCTTCTGCGGATGGAAGTGAGAGAACAACTTTGCAGATAGACTTAGAAAAAAAATGGCTTTTTGGTTCCCGCAAAGATAATTTTCAAGGAGAAAAAACTGACTTTGATGGTCCGCTTAATCTTATCAATGATGAGTTGGAAGTTCGTATGTTAATAGATACAAACTCACTAGAAATTTTTGTAAATAGAGGGAGAACGGTTTTTACTACTCGAATTTACAATAAAAAAACTAGCCAGAATTTTACTATTGAAGTTGATGAAGAAACAGCTGTTTTTGAAGAAATTAAATGGTGGAAAATGAGAAGTGTTATTGATTGAGAGGAGGGAATTTATGATTGGAGCAATTGAAGCTGGGGGTACAAAATTTGTTTGTGCTATTGGAAGCAGTCAATTAGAAATCATGCATAGAGAAAGTTTTAAAACAACTACACCTTTAGAAACGATGTCTAAGGTTATTGATTTTTTTAAAGCTTATCAAGAAGAACTTGAGGGGATTGGAGTAGGTTCATTTGGACCAATAGATATTCACCATGAGTCCCCCACGTATGGTTTTATTACCTCCACTCCCAAAATATCATGGCAGAATTTTGATTTTATCGGTACTTTGAAAAAACATTTCCAGATACCTATTGCATGGACTACTGATGTAAATGCAGCGTGTTTTGGCGAATATGTTAAAGGTCATGGTGAAGGCTTCGATAATCTAGTCTATTACACAATTGGGACTGGCATTGGTGGTGGTGCTATCCAAGAAGGGCGATTTATTTCTGGATATAGCCATCCGGAGATGGGGCATATGCTAGTTAACAAACATCCCGAGGATAATTATGAAGGAGCGTGTCCATTTCACGGTAATTGTTTAGAAGGTATGGCAGCAGGACCAGCTATTGAAAAGCGTTTAGGTAAATCTGGGCAGTCGCTAAAGGGAAATGATCCATTCTGGGAGATTGAAGCGGAGTACTTGGCACAATGTGTCTACAATACTACACTGATTCTCTCTCCAGATTGTATTATTTTAGGAGGTGGCGTAATGAAACAGCCACTATTACTAGAATTAGTACAATCTAAGTTTAAATCTCTCATGTCAGGGTATATAAAATATCCCCAAATTGATCAATATATTCGAACACCGAAGTTAGGCGATAATGCTGGAATTATTGGTTGCCTTGCATTAGCAAGAGAAGAAATATTACACATACACTAAATCAAAAACTCACTATAAACTCATTATAATCATGGTACCGCTTAAAAGATGGATAAAAGAGGTCTTTTTATCAATCACTTTAGAGACGGACGATGAAAGAATAGTGAGTTTTTTTAGAAGTAAATTGTTAAATGAGTTGCTTTGTAGTAGTAAAGTGTGCAAATGAAGCAGCTTAGACTAAAATTTCATCAATTAAAATTAATTCTGCTTTAGAAAATGGTGTTTTTCTAAAGCTTTTAAATTATCTTCCAACTGGTTGACGCAGGAGGTACCAATCAGAATGCTAGCTACAGTGGATTGCCGCAAGTTCCAGACTAGTGCCATTTCTGCCAGTGTTTGCCCACTCGTCGATACGACGTTTTTTCATAACGCTGTTCATTTGCATGAGACATAAAAAATCTCACTTTCTTGTCCAAATTTTAACTCAGAATTATCCCTAATATTCAGTGATATTCAAGTATACGAAGTACTTATGTTTTTAAGTTGTTAAGGCTTTCTTTTTCTAGCATACCGCTTATAGCTAGATTCAGGTACATATTTTTGTTGTTTTCAATCGGCATTTTGTGACAATTGCCATGCGTATCTTTCGAGTTATTTTTCCCCCTAAGCTACAATGAAAGTATGAAAAAAGCTGTTAGCTAAAAATTTTTCTATTTTTAGTGGCAGGAAGGTGGGAAAATATGGAAGCGTTACGGCAAACGTTGATAGAGCGAAAAGGCGAATTGGTTTCAGCGCTAGTTGAGCATATTAGCATTTCACTAGTCGCCTTATTATTTGCGATGGTAATTGCGATACCGCTAGCGATTTGGTTGGTTAAATATAAGAAGTTAGCAGAAATTATGTTACAAATTACCGGAGTCTTACAAACAATTCCGTCGTTGGCTCTCTTAGGATTATTGATTCCTCTAGTAGGGATCGGGACAGTGCCGGCGATTATTGCACTGGTGATTTATGCCCTCTTGCCGATTTTTCAAAGTACCTACATCGGTTTAAGTGAAATTGATCCTTCATTAGAAGAGGCAGCGGACGCTTTTGGTATGAGTCGGTTTCGCAAGTTGCGCAAAGTGGAGCTGCCGATTGCCTTACCGGTGATTATTTCTGGAATTCGTACGGCGTTAGTTTTAATTATCGGAACGGCAACACTGGCGGCGTTAATTGGCGCCGGCGGTCTGGGGACTTTTATTTTATTGGGAATTGACCGCAATGATACGAGTTTAATTATTATTGGCGCTGTAAGTTCTGCTTTATTGGCCATTATTTTTAGTACGGCTATTCGGCTGTTACAAAAAGTGCGGCCGCGGGTGATTATTACAAGCTTAGCGGCGCTATTTTTGGTAATCGGCGGTATTGGCTTGTCCCAATCAGTGCTCTTTCAACCTGAAAAAGTGACGATTGCCGGAAAATTAGGGGCAGAGCCGGAAATTTTGATTAATATGTACAAAGAATTAATTGAAGAAAATAGTGACGTGCAGGTGGAATTAAAGCCTAATTTTGGTAAAACGACCTTCTTATTCAGCGCTTTAAAAAATGATCAAATCGACATTTACCCTGAATTCACCGGAACAGTTTTGGAATCGTTGGTTCAAGTACCAAAAAAAGATACCGGCAAACATTCGGCGGAAAAAACCTATACCTTAGCCAAAAATTTATTGGCTAAACAAGCGAAGCTAGAATTTTTAGCGCCAATGGCTTATGAAAATACTTACGCTTTGGCTGTGAAAAAGTCTTTTGCAAAAGAACATGATTTAAAAACAATTAGCGATTTGAAAAAAATCGAAAATCAGGTTCACGCTGGATTTACGTTAGAATTTAACGATCGTAATGATGGCAATAAAGGCTTGAAAGATGTGTATCAATTGCAGTTAAAGGTTAGTCAGATGGAGCCGGCTTTGCGGTATACGGCCATTAATAACGGCGATGTGAATGTCATCGACGCCTATTCAACCGATAGTGAAATTAAGCAATATGATTTAATGACCCTACAAGATGACGCGCATCTTTTCCCACCTTATCAAGGTGCACCTTTAATGCGGCAAGATTTTGCTCAAAAGCATCCTGAAATTGTGAAAAGTTTGAATCGCCTAAAAGGAAAAATTACCGAAGCTGAGATGGTGGCCATGAATTACGCTGTAAATGTTGAAGGGCAAAAACCAGCAAAAGTCGCCAAGGATTATTTAGTGCAAAATGGACTTTTAGGGGGCGAGGGAAAATGAGCGATTTAGTTGTTTTTGACCATGTGGGGAAAAAATTTGATGACAGTACAGCATTAGAAGATGTTACTTTTCAGATTAAAACCGGTGAAATTTTTGTCTTAGTGGGTTCTTCTGGCAGTGGTAAAACGACTTCTTTAAAAATGATCAATGCCTTACATGTGCCTACTAGCGGGGATATTTATTTCAAAGATAAAAAAATTAAAGACTACGATACACAAAAATTACGCTGGCAAATCGGCTATGTGTTGCAGCAGATTGCGCTTTTTCCCACGATGACGGTTTTAGAAAATATTGAAGTTATTCCTGAAATGTTAGGTTGGAGTAAAGAAAAGCGTAAAGAACGGGCCTTTGAATTACTAAAAGCCGTGGAATTGGACCCAGGAGTTTACGCCAAGCGTATGCCGGGGGAATTATCTGGAGGCGAGCAGCAACGAGTGGGGATACTGCGCGCGTTAGCCGCTAAACCAGATGTTATATTGATGGATGAACCATTTAGTGCCCTTGATCCGATTTCAAGAGAGCAATTGCAAAATCTCGTTTTAACACTGCACAAAGATTTGCAAAACACGATTGTTTTTGTCACCCACGATATGAAAGAAGCCATAAAACTAGGCGATCGCATTGCAGTGATGAAAGAAGGAAAGCTGATTCAATGTGATACCCCGGCAGAAATTGCGGCCAATCCGGCCAATGAATTTGTCGCCGAATTCTTTAAGGGGATAAAAGCAGTGGGTCAACCACTACAGACAAAATTAGAAGTTGTCGTAAAAGAGGGCTTTTATACAAAAGATGAAAAAGCTACTTATCCGATTGTGGCACTGGGGGAAACTGTGCAGGCAAGTTTACCGCTGTTAGCAAAAAATAATGTACGGGTGGCAGAGGATAAAATAATTACCCCCGCGGATATCCTCAGTTTTTTAGCGGCTAATCCTTAAAGGGTTAACCTGACAAAAAGCACAATAAGATGCCTAAGTAGGCGTTAGCAGGTTTGGGACAATCATTAAAAATTAGTGGAGGGTGACAAGATGGAACATTATGATGTAGCAATTATCGGAGCCGGGCCGGCGTGTTTATCGCTAGCCTATGATTTAAAGGCAGCAGGAAAAACGGTGGCAGTAATAGAGGAAAATCTTTTTGGCGGAACGTGTCCGAATGCAGGCTGTGATCCAAAGAAAATTTTATTTGCAGTCGAAGAAGCCCGTAGTCGCGTTGCCCAATTTGTTGGCAAGGGCTTTTCTGAACAAGCTGTACCTAAAGTTGTTTGGGAAGATTTGATGGCTTATAAAAAAACATACACAGATCCTGTTTCTAAAGAAAGAATTGCAGGCTTTGACGCCAGTGGCATCAAGCATTTTCACGGACGAGCAACACTAGTATCTCAAAGTGAAATCGCCGTAACTGAGCAAAAAGAGCATACAATCGAAACAGACACGCAAGCACTTGTTTCTAAGACGCAGCATTTTACTGCTGAACAAATCGTTTTGGCTACTGGACAACGGGCATACCTGTTGGATATCCCCGGTAAAGAGCACTTTTTAACCAGCACTGATTTTCTAGCCTTGCCTCATTTACCAGCGGAAATGATTTTTCTTGGGGCTGGTTATATCAGCTTTGAATTAGCGGCAATTGCCAATGCCTGTGGCGCTAAAGTGACAATCTTGCATCACAACGCCACACCACTGCGGGGCTTTGACCAAGACTTAGCCAAACAGCTCGTGACAGCGTTAGAAAAAAGCGGAATTCAGTTTATTTTTAATGAAAACATTCAACGTGTAGAAAAAAATGATGCCAAAATTTTGACAGTCACCACCGACAAAGCCACGTATCAAACCAGTGCTGTCATTTGCGCCACCGGCAGAATAGCCAACGTGGAAAACTTAGGCCTAGAAGAGTTGGGCATTGAAGCGAGCCGTCGCGGCATTGTAGTGGATGGACAACTAAAAACAAGCCAGCCCAATATTTTTGCGATGGGAGACTGCATTGCCAAAAAAGAACCGAAAATGACCCCGGTGGCAGGTTTTGAAGGGCGCTATTTAAGCCAATTGTTGTTAGGAAAAACAAGTGAGGATATTGCCTATCCACAAGTACCAACAGCTGTCTTTACCCTGCCGACATTAGCACAAGTTGGTGTAACCAGTGAAGAGGCTGAAAATAAACCTGATTTGTACAAAACGGAATGGTTTGACATGAGCAAGTGGTACAATTATTTTCGTACCAATGATCCGGTTGCCTTGGCTAAAATTATTTACGCAAAAGACAGCGGTGAAATTGTCGGTGCGGCTACATTAAATCAAAAAGCCGACGAATGGATCAATCTGATGACACTCGTCATCAATCTCGGTATCAAAAAAGAACAATTACAAAATATCATCATGGCATATCCATCTGTTGGTAGTGATTTGCAGTATTATTAAGTAGAAGTAGAATTAGAAAAAGAAGGTGTGACAAAAGTCTTGTCACACCTTCTTTTGAATATACGAAATTTTTCTAGCAATAAGTAAATCATACCCCAAATATGGGAAACTATTTGCGCATTATTCAAGTAATTACTGTGAGCGACAGCAATTATTTTGACAGAGGGGATATTACCTACTTGGTTCTTAAAGCTAAATCTTTTTTCCCTTCATTTTTAATCAAGGGTGTGTCTTAGACAATAAAAATCACGATTTTAATAAATAGAAAAGTTGCATTTTTTACGCCTTTTATTCATGAAGACTACACTACTTTGTGAAATTCAATCGTGCATAATAAGAAAATTCGTTATTTTAAAAGATGCTTTCTTTTAAAATTTTCAAAGGTAGTGGCAATATGGTAAAATAACAAAGTAGCTAGTTTAAAAACTTTTTTAAACTTTTTTGTCACAAAATATTTGTGAAGTTTTAAAGAGAACATTTAGGGGGTTAAGCCATGTTTCAAATCGTAACGGATTCTTGTTGTGATATTCCGTTTCAATTTTTGGATGAAGCTGGTATTGCATTTTTGCCGATGCTGGTAGAAATTAATGGCAAAGAGTATGAAGATGACTTAGGGAAGACATTTGATGTTGATTTTTTCTATCAAGCCTTGAAAGATAAACAAATGCCAACGACTTCGCAAATTAATGTGGGGCGTTATTTAGAGTTCTTTGAACCCTATGCAAAATCCGACACTCCTGTTATTTATTTGTCTTTTTCATCGGGAATGAGCGGCTCATATTACAGCGCCCTTCAAGCGGTGGATGTTTTAAAAGAAGATTATCCGGATGCCCAAATTGCCGTAGTGGATACCTTGGCGGCGAGCTTAGGGCAAGGTTTATTGGTGTTAGGTGCAAAAAAACAACAAGATGCTGGTAAAACTTTTGCTGAAGTCATCGCGTGGGTGGAAGAGCATAAAATGTTGCTGCAATCTTGGGTAACTGTGGATGATTTAAAGCATTTGGAACGCGGGGGCCGGATTTCAAAATCAGAAGCGGCTTTAGGCGGTTTATTAAAGGTGAAACCAATTATTCATGTGGATGAAAATGGAAAATTACAAAACGTTGATAAAGTGCGCGGCCGGAATAAATCGTTGCAAAAAATTGTAACGGAAACACTGAATAATCTGACTTCGCGGGAAAATCAAATTGTTTATATCGCGTATTCGGGGGATGTTGCTGCGGCTGAAACAGTGCTTGCAACCATTGTCGAAGACGTAAGCATTGAAGATATCGCATGTCTGCCGCTGGGGCCGACAATTTCAGCCCATACCGGTTTGGGCTGTGTGGCAATTTTTACCTTTGGAAAAAATCGGAACGAAAAAGTATAACGAATAAAACTTTAGTCTGACAAAACAGGCTAGAGTTTTTTTGTAATTTTGTCTAAAAAGGAGCACAGTACATGAAATTTTATCGCAACTATGGCTGGATCTTACTGCTTTTATTTGTCCTCTGTGATGGCGGAATGCCTTATCTCTTAGGTGGGATGTGGTCACAATTTAGTCAAGCGCACCAAGTTGTTAGTGATTTGGGCAGCGTGACGAGTCCAGTTAAAAATTATTTTGAACACGGTTCAATTTTAACGGGCAGTTTATTGTTAGTTTCATTACCGGCGATTAAATTTTATTTTGCTGCCCCAATTTTCCAAGCCATGCGGCGCGAAATTTTCTGGTTACTGCTTAGCATCGCCGCCTTTGCAATTGGTGATTGTATTTTTACTGGCGTTTTTTCCATCGATCATACAACGAGCGGTCTTACTTTAGCGACAATGATTCATGGTCTTGGCTCAGGAGCAGGAATTTTGGGTATGCTGGCAGCACCGTTATTGTTAGCGCGAATTTTTAAGCCAATCAATGCCACCTTTGCCAAAATTTGTGGCCTGATTTTTTTAGGTGCACTGCTAAGTGCAGGGGCCAATGGCTTATCCCAGCTTTTTGCCTTTAGTTATAAAGGAATTATCCAACGGGTTTCACTGGTGTTTTTATATTTACCCCTGGTAGCTTTAGCCCTTAAAATGCAGCAAAGATGGCCAAAATCACGTAACTAATTTCGCTGGTAACGTGTTATACTTTAAAACAATATTTAAAAAAATTGTTGTCACCAAGACCGATAAAGGAGCGAATTTATGAACAAAGAGGCACTAAAACGACTGATTGACACTGCTGCAGGAAGAAGACCGGCTGATTTAGTATTGAAAAATGCTCAAATAATTGATGTGTATCAAGCAGAAATTATGACAGGAGACATTGCACTTGTTGATGGCTTGATTGCAGGAATTGGCGCTGATTATGAAGGAATTAAGACAGTTGATTTAGCCGGCAAATTTGTAGCGCCAGGTTTTATTGATGCCCACATTCACGTAGAATCAGCTTATGTCACACCAGAGGAATTCGGGCGTTTATTGGTACCCCACGGCACAACCACAGTGCTAGCAGATCCCCATGAAATCGTCAATGTGCTGGGTTTAGCTGGGTTGGATTACATGGTGGCTGCCGCCAAAAAAACGGCTTTGGATATTCGTTACAACATGCCTTCTTGTGTGCCGGCAACCAATATGGAAAATTCCGGTGCCGTCATTACAGCCGCAGATATGCTGGCTTCCTTTGAAGAAAAAACAGTAACCGGTTTAGCCGAGTTTATGAATTTTCCAGGAGTAATTGCGGCTGATACTGCTGTTTTAGATAAATTATTAGCAGCTAAAAAATACGGTCTGCAAGTGGACGGACACGCGCCAATGGTAACTGGTAAAGCGCTAAACGCTTATATCGCAGCTGGGATAAAAAACGATCACGAATGTTCAACAGTGGCTGAACTAAAAGACCGCATTGCTCGTGGCATGTATGTTTTACTACGGGAAGGGACTGTTACGCAGAATTTACGTACCCTTTTAAAAGGAGTGACGGATACGAATTACCAGCGTTGTGTTTTAGTTGCCGATGATTTACAGGCTAAAGATATTTTGGCAAAAGGACATTTGGACAATAGCATTCGCATTTGTATAGAAGAAGGGATCACGCCAATTCGTGCCATTCAAATGGCGACAATTAATGCTGCACAATGCTGTCAATTATCCGATCGCGGTGCCATTGCGCCAGGTTTGCGGGGAGATTTGGTCATCTTTTCAGATTTACAGGCACCAGTTATTGAAGCGACCTATATAAAAGGAGAACGCGTTGCTGAAAATAACACCTATCTTCCAGAAGTAAAACGGGTTGCAACTAAAACAGTTCAATCTAGTGTCCATATTGCGAAATTTAAAAAAGAACAATTACAACTACCCTTAACCAGTGATCGTGCGCGGGCGATTGAAGTGATTCCCCAAGAGGCGCTGACAAACGAAGCAATTGTAACCGTGAAACGAGCTGACAATGGTGAATTTGTGTATCAGCCAACAGAAGATGTGGTGAAACTGGCTGTGATTGAACGGCACAAAAATACTGGCAATGTTTTTGTCGGTTTGTTGAAAGATTACGGGTTGAAAAAAGGGGCAATTGGCATTTCAATCGCCCATGATTCCCACAATTTAATTGTCGCTGGCACAAATGACACAGATATGGAAGTGGCAGTTAAAGCCCTAAAGATTCAAGAAGGTGGCGTTGTCTTAGTCGAAGCTGGCAAAGTAATCGGGAGTATGGCATTGCCAATTGCAGGTTTAATGAGTGAGCTGACTGGCGAGGAAGTTGCCCGCCAAGAAGAAGCAATCAACCAATTGGCTCATGAAAAATTAGGCATCTCGCCAAAAGTTGACCCGATTATGACCTTAAGCTTTATGTCACTGGCTGTCATTCCTAACTTAAAGATCACCGACATTGGTTTAGTAGATGTAACCAAGTTTGAAATCGTCCCTATTTCAGTTACAGAATAATTGTTTGACCTAGTTTTAAACCATGATGAAGAAGATTTGCACAGTATAATTGTTCACTGTGCAAATCTTTTTTTGTAAAAAATTCGGACATGTTAAATTAGAATGTCAAATATACTTGACGTTACAAAAGATAAGTTTATAATTATTGCTAATAAGTCATATATATATGACACGAAAGAGGAACGCCGTGAATCAAGTAAAAATATACCGTAAAAATATGCAGCTTTCACAATTGGACTTAGCCAATCAAGTCGGAGTGGCACGCCAAACAATCAATATGATTGAAAATGATAAATATAATCCTACGCTTGATTTATGTTTGAGGATTGCCTGGGCATTAGAATCAGATTTAAATACACTGTTTTGGAGGGATAATGATGAAAATAACGCGGGATAATGTAGTAAAGCACTTTTTTGGCATCGAAGGTACGCTGGATGAATATAAACGCAATGAAGCAAATCGCATTGGAAATAATGCGTTCATTGGATTGTATAGTTATCTTTTATTTTCTTCGCTGATTGCACTAATGTTTGGTCTAAATCATCCGGAAAATGCGCTGTATGCACTGCTTGCTTGTAATATTTTAACTGTTGTTTATGGTGTCGGCATCTATATTATGAAGGCTAGTAAAAGTGCTTTGCTGACGGAAAACGAAGTAACCAGCGCCAATGTTGCGCGCGTTCGTAAATACAATCGCAAAAAAGGAATCCAATCTGCAATTTATTTTGGGATTACGATTCATCTTTTACAAGCTGTTTTTTCATGGGTAGCTGGAGATGGTTTTCTGGCGTATATAATTTCACCGTTTGAGCTAATTATTTCCTGTGGTGCGGGCATTTTATTTGGCATAACGACAATTTTTATGATGAATGCCAAAATTAGTGATATTGGCAAAGGGTAGAAAATAAAATGATCAAACAAAAAGTGAAAAGTTATGTAAAGTCGTCTGCTTTTATTGTAGATAGTTGTGTTTTTATTACATTATTAATTACCGTCAGGCCTTGGGTTAGTGGCAATCACCAGTTCTTGCGGACCCTGGTATCCGTGGGAATACCAGCACTGCTTGTCGCTCTTTCTTTTAAACGAAAAAAATAAAAACAGCTCTTTTTCAGTGGGGGAGTGGCAATCACGTAACCTTACTGAAAAGAGCTGTTTTTTTGTCGTGTAGTCCATTACATTTTTTGATCTGTCTTAAAGTTGGTAAGTTATGCGAGTGCATCAAGCTTTTCTAGGTGTCTAGCTTTCTGCACTAACTCTCGGCGACAATAAGTCAAGATCTTGAGAACTTTGAAGAACAATTTATCAAGCTTTCGTCTTATTGTTGGAGAGCTGACCGAGCGCATCAAGCTTTTCTAGGTGTCTAGCTTTTTGCACTAGCTTTATCGGCATTAAGCCGAAATTTCAAGAAATTTGAAGAACAATTTATTGAAATTTTGTCTTAACACTCAAAAGCTAAACGAGCGCATAAAGCTTTTCTAATTGTCTAGCTTCATGTGCCAACACTTTGGGAAAAATTCAAAAACTTAATTCTGATGAAGAGCATCAGAACATAAGTTTCCGATATTTTTCCAATGTGCTAGCCGGCACCTTCAGCTTTTCTTTCATGTCTAGCTTTCTGCACTAGCTTTATCGGCATTAAGCCGAAATTTCAAGAAATTTGAGAAACAATTTATTGAAATCCCGTCATAATGCTCAAAAGCTAAACGAGCGCATCAAGCTTTTCTTAATACCCGTAGCGAATTTCTGCTAGGCTAAGTAGTTTTTTGATCTGGTCGGAGGCTTCTTGGGAAAGTATAATTTTATTTTTAGTTATACAATTAGATACCGAAACTGCCATGCGGCTTAAGATATAGGGGACGGCTGTCACACCTTCGTTAATTTCTTGTGCGTAATCAAAAAGCAGCTGGCGCAATGGCGCAGTGTTTGTGTCGGCGGGAATCAAACCTAAAATTGTCGAAATGTCACTTAAGGCGACTTCTGCACGTTCGCTACCGCCGCTAAACCATTTTATTTCTTTCATTTTCTTTTCACTCCCTTTTTCACAGGGTACTCCTCAATCAAAACAAATGCAAGGCTATTCTAAATTTTTAAAATATTTAGCGGTGATAGATTTTTCACCGGTTTTTTTGTTATCAAATATATTTTCATCTCGTTTGAAATCAGACTATAAAAGTCATTTAGATGAATGTATAATCATTTGAATAAAATTTCATGTTATTTTTTATTGACAGCAGAAAAAAGTGTTGCTATTGTTATTGGAGTAAATCGTAATTATTTCGTTTTGATAAAGGTAAATCGTAATGGCAGCAAAAAGTTATCAGAGAGGTTAGAGAATAGAAAGGATTTGAAGTATGAAGAAATTGGGAATTGGTTTAGTAAGTATGGTTGTACTAGGAATGCTGGCTGCTTGTGGGACAAATGCCAAAAGTGCAGAAAAGACAGCTGAAACTAAAAAAGATAAATTGGAAATCGTTACAACTTTTTATCCAATCTATGATTTTACGAAAAATATTGTAGGCGATGAGGCCAACGTCAAATTGATGATTCCGGCGGGTTCTGAACCACATGACTATGAACCGTCCGCCAAAGATATGGCGGCAATTCATGATGCAGATGTATTCGTCTATCACAATGAAAATATGGAAACTTGGGTACCTAAAGCGAAAAAAAGTTTTGCCAAAGATAAGCCCAATGTGATAGAAGGTACCAAAAACATGATTCTTTTGCCTGGTGGTGAAGAAGAACACGATCACGATCATGCAAAAGAAGGACACCATCATGAATTAGATCCTCATACTTGGGTTTCACCTCATCGGGCAATGAAGGAAGTAACGAGTATTAAAGAGCAACTGGCTAAACTTTATCCGCAAAAAGCCAAAGTTTTTGAAACGAATGCGGAAAAATATTTAGCAAAATTAACCCAGTTGGATCAAGAATACAGCGACAGTTTAAAAGACGCAAAACAAAAAAGTTTTGTCACACAACATGCGGCGTTTGGCTATTTAGCTTTAGATTATGGGTTGACACAAGTGCCAATTGCCGGGCTTTCCCCAGAAGAAGAACCTTCTGCGAGTCGCTTGGGTGAGTTGAAGGAGTATGTGAAAGCTAACGACATTCGCTACATTTATTTTGAAGAAAATGCCAGCGATAAAATTGCCAAAACACTGGCAAATGAAGCAAATGTTAAGCTAGCAGTGCTAAATCCATTGGAAAGCTTGACCAAAGAGAAAATCGCTGCTGGTGAAGATTACATTTCCGTGATGAAAGAGAATTTGCAAGCGTTGGAAAAAACGACGAATATTGCCGGCAAAGACGTGAAACCAGAAGAATCTCACAAGGCGGAGGTGAAAACTGTTGCCAATGGTTATTTTGCCGACAGCGCAGTCAAGGAGCGTAAATTAAGTGACTACACCGGTAAGTGGCAGTCCGTTTATCCATTACTACAAGCAGGCGAGCTAGATCAAGTCTTTGATTACAAAGCAAAATTAAATCAAGATATGACTGCCACAGAATACAAAAAATATTACGACACCGGCTACAAAACCGATGTAGAAAAAATTGACATTACCGATAATACGATCGATTTTGTGGTAGACGGAAACCATCACAAGTATGAATATGTGGCCAAAGGATACAAGATTTTAAATTATGAAAAAGGTAATCGGGGCGTGCGCTTTTTATTTGAAGCAAAAGGCGCTGCTGGTCGTTTTAAATATGTGCAATTTAGCGATCACAATATTGCACCTGAAAAAGCAGTCCATTATCATATTTTCTTTGGTGGAAAAAGCCAAGCCAGTTTATTTGAAGAAATGCACAACTGGCCGACGTATTACCCAGATAATCTCACTTCCCATGCCATTGCCCAAGAGATGATGGCCCATTAAAAAAAGCTGTGAAACCTATTTAGGTTTCGCAGCTTTTTTTGACTGTAAGACAAGGATAAAGGCTAAGGGCGATTTAAGCAAAAATCTCCGCCATCCGAGTTTTGACATCCGGGTTTTCTAAGAATTCATCGTAAGTTGTCTCAGAACGATCCACAACACCTTTATCAGAAATCGCAATGATGCGGTTTGCTAATGTTTGGATAAACTGGTGGTCATGAGAGGCAAATAACAATGAACCCGTAAAGGCCATTAAGCCATCATTTAATGCGGTGATTGATTCCAAGTCTAAGTGGTTGGTTGGATCATCTAAAACCAAAACGTTAGATTTAGAAAGCATCAATTTAGAAAGCATGCAACGTACTTTTTCCCCACCGGATAAAACGTTGACAGGTTTTAAAACTTCATCACCAGAAAATAACATCCGGCCTAAGAAACTCCGTAAGAAAGTATTGTCGTCTTCTTCTTTTGAAGCGTATTGACGCAACCAGTCTAAAATTGTTAAGTTGCTGGCAAATTCGCTACTGCTGTCTTTTGGCAAATAAGATTGCGTTGTGGTTACACCCCAACGAACGCTACCTGTATCCGGTGTGATTTCACCCATGATAACTTTGAATAACGTTGTTGTGACAATGTCATTATTAGCAACAAAAGCAACTTTGTCATCTTTGTTTAGCGTGAAGCTGATATTATCCAAGATTTTTTTGCCATCGATTGTGACGCTGACATTATCAACTTGCAATAGGTCGTTACCGATTTCTCGTTCTGGCTTGAAACCGACAAATGGGTAGCGGCGGCTTGAGGGTTTAATATCATCCAAAGTAATTTTATCCAACATTTTTTTCCGTGAAGTCGCTTGTTTTGATTTTGAAGCGTTGGCAGAAAAACGGGCGATAAAGTCTTGCAATTCTTTGATTTGTTCTTCTTTTTTCGCATTTTGTTGCGCTTGTAATTTCGTTGCCAATTGACTTGACTCCAACCAAAAATCGTAGTTTCCGACGTAAAGTTGAATTTTACCAAAGTCTAGGTCGGCCATATGGGTGCAGACTTTGTTTAAGAAGTGGCGGTCATGGGAAACGACAATGACCGTATTTTCAAAGTTGATCAAAAATTCTTCGAGCCAATTGATCGACTGAATATCAAGTCCGTTGGTTGGTTCGTCTAGTAAAAGTACGTCAGGTTTACCAAATAGTGCTTGTGCTAGTAAAACTTTAACTTTTTGACCGGCTGTTAATTCTTTCATTTGCAAGTGATGCAAATCTTCAGCGATGTTTAACCCTTGTAGTAAAACAGCTGCTTCTGGTTCGGCTTCCCAACCGTTTAATTCAGCAAATTCTCCTTCTAATTCAGCCGCTTTGATACCATCTTCATCGCTAAAATCTTCTTTCATGTAAATGGCATCTTTTTCTTTCATTACATCATATAAGCGTTTATGCCCCATAATAACTGTTTCAATCACTGTATATTCTTCAAAGTCAAAGTGATTTTGGCGTAAAACAGCCATCCGTTCGTCTGGACCAAGGGAGACATTCCCGGTGGATGGTTGCAACTCACCAGATAAAACTTTTAAGAAAGTTGACTTGCCGGCACCATTTGCACCAATTAAGCCGTAGCAGTTCCCCGGCGTAAATTTAATATTCACATCATCAAAAAGTTTGCGGTCTGAAAAATGCAAACTTACGTCACTAACTGTAATCATAAAATAATCCTCCTAATCGATTCTACTCCCCAAAAATTGAGCGGGCAAAAAAAGATGCGGCCGCATAACTTTAAATTTTGGCTTCAGGTAAAGAATTACCTAAAAATTTAAAGGGGTCGCTGATGTTTTTAATTTTCCTACTATATATGTCAGATATATATGCAATCTTATAGCATTATATAGGCGCTGATGGGAAGTTGCAACCATATCTGGACATTTCCTGTTAAATTCAAAGTTTTTATTAGGAAATAGGTGGGGAAAATGGGCTAAAAAGCAAAAAATACAACGTAAAACTAAAAAATAGCTAGCCTGTGCCTGTTTTTACTCGAAATCAATTCCCTGCAAAAAAAGCTTAACTTTTGACCGTTTCCAATCACAAGCGTAACATTATTAATGTAGATAAGCGATATGGTGCCGCAATTTTTGGTGTGGCGCTACATCTGGACATTAAAAAAGGAAGGTGAATTGTAATGGAAAAAAGAAGTTTTGACTGGGGTTCTTTGATCTTAGGTATTTTATTTATTATTGTGTCATTAATGTCTTTTCGTGATCCTGTTGGCAATCTCGTTGCAATTGTCATTGTCTTTGGTGTATTGGCAATTTTGAAAGGGATTTTTGAAATATTCTTGCGGAACCGGTTTAAAGATTTAACTGGTTATAAAGCAAAAATGCCCATTTTGGTTGGGGTATTAGATATTTTAATCGGAATTTTCTTGTTGTGGAATATGCAAGCCAGCATTTTGGCATTGCCGTTTGTATTTGCGATTTGGTTTATCGTGGATTCGATTTTTGGTTTATTTGGTTTAGAAGCTGCCAGAAAACTGAACAACGGCTATTTCTGGTTTTCGCTAATTGTTAATATTTTGGGAGTCATCGTTGGTTTCATGTTATTATTTAATCCGGTTTCTTCTGCTTTAACGTTAAGTTTCCTAGTTGGTTTTTACTTTATGATGTGGGGTATCACGCATATTTTGGTGGCATTTCGCTAAGAGTAAGCAGTTTAGATGAATAGTAAAATAGTCGCTCTCCTGTTCTTTTTATGCTACAGTTAAATAAAAAGAACGGGAGGTTTTTTTGTGCTGAATTGGATTTTACAACTGCAGCCCTGGCAACAAGCCTTAACGGGAACAGCCTTTACTTATTTTATGACAGCACTTGGGGCGGCGTTGGTTTTTTTCTTTAAGGAAATCAAAAAGGATGTTTTAAATTTGATGCTCGGATTTGCCTCTGGGGTAATGATTGCGGCCAGTTTTTGGTCATTACTTGATCCGGCAATTGCACGAGCAGAAGAAAACGGCTCGCAATTTCCTTGGTTAGTTGTAGCGATTGGTTTTGGGGCAGGGGGCTTATTTTTATACATAGCCGACAAGACGATTCCCCATATGCACTTTGGGCCAGATCATGAGCAAGAAGGTTTACCAACACATTTAAAACGGACTATTTTATTGGTCTTTTCAATTACACTTCACAATATTCCAGAAGGATTAGCGGTAGGTGTGGCATTTGGCGCAGCGGCCAGTGCTGATAATCCAACAGCCGCAGTCTTAGCTGCCATATCCGTTGCTTTGGGAATTGGGATCCAAAACTTTCCAGAAGGCGCAGCCGTGTCAATTCCGTTACGGCAAGAAGGACTTAGTCGGACAAAAGCATTTATTTACGGACAAGCATCAGGGATCGTCGAACCAATTGCCGGGGTCATTGGCGCAATTTTAGTTTCAAGAATGACCGCCATTTTACCTTATGCTTTAGCTTTTGCAGCTGGTGCAATGATTTATGTCGTGGTAGAAGAACTCATCCCAGAAGCACAACAAGAAAGCTCCAGCCATCGCCATTTTGCGGTGTTTGGTACCATGTTAGGCTTTATGATCATGATGATTTTAGATGTAGCACTAGGCTAAAAATTTAATTCTTAAAAAAAGAGCGCCTCAAAACTAGGTTAAAGCCTAATTTTGAGGCACTCTTTTTTTAAAGGGAGTAATATTTTTTTCTTGTGAAAAAATATTGCTTTAATTTATTAGCACAAGCTGACTTTTCGAACTAGCTCCTTTCGGCCTTAAGCAGAAATTTCAAAAAATTTGAAGAACAATTTATTGAAATTCCATCTTAATGCTCAGAAGCTAAACGAGTTCGTAAAGCTTTTCTTATGTCTAGCTTCACAAACTAGCTCTCCAAGAAATAAGTCGAAATTTTCAAAAATTTGAGGAACAATTTCTGAAAATCTCATTCTTATTTTTTGAGAGCTAAGCGTAGTTTGTTCCGCTTTTCTTAGTGTCCAGCTTTCTGCGCTAACTCTCGGCGACAATAAGTAGAAATTTCAAGAAATTTGAGAGACAATTTATTGAAATTCCGCTTTATTGCTTGAGAGTTGACCGAGCGCGTAAAGCTTTTCTTAGTAATAGCGGCGGTTGTTGCGTTTTGTAGAAGTGCCGGTTAAAAAGCGGACGATCACAATTGCAATTAATAAAGGAATCCCAAAACGAAAGACCAATGCAATTAATGAACCTGCAATCCCCAACACTAAATTCAAAATGATCCCTGCGACAAAAAGGAAACCAATAAACATCAAAATGCGCATTAACATTGAATTATTTTCCATAATAACTCCTCCATTTATTTAAAAGCTTGCGTCAGCTGCCAAAAGTGATTCTAAAACCAACTTTTCCTGTTTGTAAGTAGCTAGCGTCTCTCTTTTTTCTATGGGTCTATCATAGCAAGGATAACGGTTGTTTTAATCGGCCAAAAGTCCGATATTTTCCTCAGACTATGTGCGGAAAATCTTAGTGCTGCGTTTATTTTAGTAAAAAGGAGTTAAATTTTTGCTTCGGCGTTTTTTTTGTTATGCTAAAGTTAAGCGAAAAAAATTGCAAAAAGAAAGTAGGTTTTTTCATGGAACTAAAGCTTGGCAATGAAAACTTTCAACGGGCGGCAAGTTGTTTTATCCGCATGGAAGTCTTTGTTTTGGAACGAAATATTCCGTTAGCAGAAGAGTTTGACAATCTCGATACGCCGGAACGTGTTTATGCGGTTGTCTACGATGAAAATTTGCCAGTCGCAACTGGTCGAATTGTTATTGAAGATGAAAAAACGATTCGTCCTACGCGAATCGCTACTTTAAAAGCGTATCGCAAACAAAATTTAGGAGCCAAGATCATGAAAGCAATCGAAGCTTATGGGGTGAAAAATGGCTATATTCATTCTTTGGTGCATGCCGAACAGACGGCGGTTGGTTTTTATCAAAAATTAGGCTACAAGATTTGTTCGGATATTTATTATGAGGATGGTGTACCTTGTCAATCATTGGAAAAAGCTTTGGTTTAAGTTTGATTTCAATTTTTGACAAGCTGGTTAAAAAGTGGGAAAAGCGGTGCTATCGGCTTTTCCCACTTTTTTATTTGATGCTGCTGCGGTTAGCGGGTAAAAAATTTTGCGCCAAAATAAGCAGTGAAAGGTAGTGTGGCCACTGTCATAATTCCAGCTGAAATACTAATCACAAGCTCTGCTACAAAAGCTTTGGCGTTAATGAGTGTTTCAAAAGAATAGTGCAAATCACTAAACCAAAAAATTAAAGCGAGGTTATTGGCAACAAAAGCAAAGAAGAGGGTATGAATACTGGAACCTAAAATTTCTTTAACAACTTTCATGCTTGATTGAAAAAGTGCAGTGGCAGATAGAAGCTGCCCTTGATAGCGTAACTCGTAAAGTGAGCTTGCCACCGCCATGCTCGCATCGATCACAGCACCAGCCATACTCATAATAATTAAAACTGCCGTGAGAGCTTGATATGAAATGGGGACAGCAAAGTTCATCGTCGCCAGTTCGTCGATTTCTTCAGGCGTGAAACCAGCAATCGCAATGCTTTTTGTTAAGAGTGGAATTAGTAAAATCATCAACGTAAATGTTATGACCGAGCAGAAAAAAGCGAGTTTGGTCTTTGGATTAAAACCATTCGTATAAAATAAAATAATTCCCGTCAATGCTAGCAAAACGACAAGAAAAATCGGCAGAACAGCAAAGTTGTGACTGATTAAATAAATAGCCACTAAAAATAGACATAATGTCATAAAAATGCCGGTAATTAAGTAAAAAGCGGGTTTTCCTAAAATCAAAAAACTTAAGAGACAAAGAATAAAAAAGAGAAAAAGTAAAACATTCACGCTTTGCGCCTCCTTTCAAAAATAACACATAAAAGACTTGCGGGAATGGAAAGCAAGATGGTAAAGGCACCACAAAAAGCGCGCAATAATTCCAGGGATAAATGAAGCTGTAACGTCGCGACAAATGGCCAGCCATTTTTCAAATAAAAGACCAGCATGGGAATTGAACCGCTCAAATATGCAAATAATAAAACATTAATCATCGAAGATGTGACATCTTGGGCAATGCGCTGTCCAGAGCGTAACAATTCTTTTTGGGTGATGGTGGGTTGTTGATAGATAAGTTCTTTTAATGACGACACCAATGTCACCACCATATCAACAGCTGCGCCAATCCCACCAACAAGTAAGCTTCCATAAAAAACACCTAAATAAGGACGCGTTAAAAATTGCATCTCCTCAAAGCGGATGCCGTTGTTCTCAAAAGCCTTTAAAGCTAGAAAACAAATCAAAAAGCCCCCCAAGACAATGCCGCAAGTTGTGATGATTAAATCACTGCGAAAAGCCTTGATGCCGTAATTGGCCAAAAAGGTAATGATAATGGAGCAGACACCGTAAATAAACATCAAGCCTAATGTTGGTATCTGTAAAAACGAGGTATCTAATTTTAGTAAGGCAAAAAGCAATGTCAAGTTCAGTAATAGCCCTAAGAGTGCCCTCATGCCGGCGACTTCTCCTAAAATCAAAACAAAGCCCAAAAAAATCAATAAAAGACAGACAACAATCCCGTCTTGTTTTTCTGTAATTATTTCTTCTTTGTTGTGATTAAGTAAAAGCTGTTGCCCTTGTTTGAAATTAATTGTAAGGGCAGAAACGGCATTGGTATCCACTTTAATTGTGATATTTTCCTGGTGATGATTGACTAAACGACCAGAGAGCGTAAGCTGATTATCTTGTTTTTGAACGTCCTTCACTTTTAAAATAGGCGCTTGATAAAAAAGTCCACTATAGTGTTGCACGGCAATGCCAAGAGTAATCGCGCCAATGATCAGCAAAAGCAGTGTAATAGATTTCTTCTTCACAAAAATTTACTCCCTTCTTTTAAGGAATACTAAAAATATACACCTTGCAATTAGTGGTTACAAATGTCGCAATTGTCATTTGAATGAAGATACATGTTATTTTTCATGGGGTGAGTAGAAAATAGAGGTAAAGGACGAAAAAATAGGAGCACGTATTCTTATATGCGTTATTTTTATTATTTCAACCCAATAAATCATGTTCTAGCAATCAAAATTAAAAAACACGTACCATTTTTATCTTGCATAATCTGAAACCGCATACTATACTTGTTACAAACTTTTTAGGAAAGTAGGGAATTGAAATGTTCTTCAATAAAAAGAAAAAAAGTGAAACAATTTATAATCCAATTAATGGTACTTTAAAAGAATTGGCACAGGTTAGTGATCCAGTATTCTCAGAAAAAATGATGGGGGACGGTTTTGCGGTAACGCCAAAATCAGGGGTATTATATTCACCAGTAAATGGGACAGTATCAAGTGTTTTTCCGACAAAACACGCTATTGGGATCACCACTAAAAATGGTTTAGATGTCCTAATTCACATTGGCATTGACACAGTAGAGTTAAATGGCGCCCCGTTTGAAATTTTCGTAAAAGAAGGCCAAAGCGTTACACCAGAAACAAAATTAGCGACGATTAATTTGCCTCTTTTAGCTGAAAAAGAAAAAGAAAATGATGTGATGGTGATTTTTACTAACATGGATGCCATCAAGTCAATTGAATTAAAAATAACAGGAGATTCAAATTTTGCAACTGAAATTGGAACGGTGGTAACGAAATAACTGTACCAGTACAGTTATCAAAAAGATGTTGACACCGTTTTCAAATTCTGTTAAATTGAGCATGCAGAACAGAAAGGGACCGTCATGAAAGTTATTAAAGTACTGAACAATAGTGCGGCAATCGTCTTAGATGACGATCATGAAGCAATTGTGATTGGCAATGGCCTTTCTTTCGGCAAAAAAAGTGGTGATGAAGTTGATCCGTTAAAAGTTGAGCGGAAATTTGTTGCCAATACGAACCAAATCGACGAGAAATTCCAAAAACTATTTGAAAAGATCAGTTATGAAGAGTCAAGTCTGGCTTTTGAGATTATTGAATATTTCAAAGAACAATTGGATTATCCGCTAAATGATCTAATTTATCTTTCGTTAGCAGATCACATCAGCTTCGCTATTGAACGTGCCAAGACAGGTGTATATCTGCCTAACGCGGTACTTCATGAAGTACAGATGTTTTATCCAGCGGAATATCGGTTAGGGGCGTGGGCAGTTTTGCTTTTGAATGAAAGGGCCCAAGTTAATTTACAAGCAGATGAAGCGGGTTTTATTGCGCTGCATATCATTAACGCTCGCTGGCAGGCAGACAAGACGCACTCCGAGCAAGATTTTAACAAAATAATTCGTGATTTGATCGCAATTCTAAATGAAACCTATCAACAAGATTTCAAGCACGACAGTATTAATTATCATCGCTTGGTGACGCATCTGAAATATTTCTTATTACGGGAATTTGGAATGCAGCAGCAGGCAAAAGTAGATGATTTCGGTTATTTTGATCAAGTCATTAATGATTTTCCCCAGGCTTATGCCGGGGCTGAAAAAATCGCCAAATATTTGGAGACGTTTTTTAACCACAAAGTACCAAAAGAAGAAAAGGTCTTTTTGACCATTCATATTAATCGCATTCTTCAAAACTAGAGTGTTACTATTCGGTAGGCAAGATCTAGTCAGAAGGGTTTCTAAAGCGCAGTGACGACTGCTATCTTTAGGCTACCTTCTGACTAGGTCTTTTTATATTTCACTTTTTAAAGCGGTTACTTTTATTGTTGCATGCCAATTTTGAGTAAGTAAAAAAGTGGAAAAGCTGTTTTAAAAAATTTGAAAAAGTGAACAATCAAAATTAGGAGGAAAGAAAATGAGCAACGCAGCGACAGTATCACGATCACTTAGGACGAAAGTTTTAAGCTTTTTACAAGAGTTGGGGAAAACCTTCATGTTCCCCGTTTCAACACTAGCTTTTATGGGGATTTTAGTCGGGTTAGGCAGTTCGGTAACTTCAGAGGCAATGATTGAAAAATTACCTTTTTTAGGCAATGATATTATTCAATTTATTTTTAGTTTTATGAATACAGTTGGTGGCTTTGGTTTTACTTATTTGCCAGTTATGTTTGCCATGGCAATTCCCTTTGGAATGTGCAAACGCAATAAAGGTGTAGGCGCCATTTCAGCTTTTGCCGGTTATGTGGCCATGAATTTATCCATTAACTTTTTGTTGAATTATCGCGGTGAATTAGCAGATGCTGCTAGTATGAAAATTGCCGGCCAAAACATGGTCTTAGGTATTCAAAGTATTGAAATGGGCGTTTTAGGTGGGATTATTGTTGGTCTAATCGTCTATCTATTGCAAGAAAAATTCCAAGATATTCGCTTACCAGATGCCTTTTCTTTCTTTGGCGGTATTCGCTTTATTCCAATTGTTAGCGTTTTAGTTTTGGGCTTGGTTGGCTTAGTGGTACCTTTTACTTGGCCAGTATTGCAATCGGGCATTGAAGCATTGGGCAATGGGATTCAAGGTGCGGGTATTTTCGGTCCGTTCTTATATGGGTTAGGCGTATTATTATTAAAACCTTTTGGGATGCATCATATTTTACTTGCATTGGTTCGTTTCACAGAAGCTGGCGGGACTCAAGTTGTTGACGGCAAGCCAATTTCAGGGGCATTGAATATTTTTTATGCCCAATTAAACGCAGGAGAAGCGATATCTCACCAAGCGACTGCTTTTCTTTCACAAGGTTTCATGCCAACCTTTATGTTTGGTTTGCCTGCCATTTGTTTAGCGATTTATTTAACTGCCTATAAGAAAAATCGTCCGGGCATTAAGGGCATTTTAATTTCAGCAGTTTTAGTGGCGGTTGTTACCGGAATTTCAGAACCAACTGAATTCTTGTTCTTATTCTTAGCACCAGGATTGTATTTATTCCACTCCGTTATGTCTGGGGCAGCGTTGATGGTAATGAGTCTAATCGGTGTAAATATCGGCAACACCGACGGCGGGATTTTAGATTGGTTGATTTTTGGGATCATGCAAGGCAATGAAACAAAATGGTACTTGTTGATTCCAGTAGGGATCATTTGGTTTGCTGTTTACTTCTTTGTTTTCCGTTGGTACATTTTGAAACACAATTTAGAAACACCTGGACGGGAAAAAGAAGAGGAAGTTACATTGGCAGATGGTGTCACAGCAAAACCCAAAACATTTACAAAAGGCAATGGAATTTACGATCCAGGTATTATTTTGGACGCTCTAGGTGGCAGTGCCAATGTTACCAGCTTGGATAATTGTGTTACGCGTTTACGCCTGCAATTAAAAGATAAGAGCTTGATGGATAAAGCAACCTTGAAAAAAGCGGGTGCTTTGGCAATCGTAGAATTAGATGATCACAATGTCCAAGTGGTTATTGGTGCCCAAGTACAGACGGTGAAAAACGGGATTGAAGAAATTATGGTGAGCCCAGCATGATGAAAGTTGACTATCAATTTGACCAAATGGCAGATCGCACCATTGACCATGCGAGAAAATGGGATCAAAAAATTATTCAAAGTAAATATCCTGGTACGCCAAAAGACTGTATTCCGATGTGGATTGCGGATATGGATTTTCCGGCAGCGCCAGAAATTAACGCAGCCTTTATGAAAATTGCACAAAATGGCGCATACGGCTACACCTATGCTTACGATGAATTTTATGAGGCGGTCATTAATTGGCATAAACGCCGCCACAATAATCAAGTTAAAAAAGAATGGATTACCTTATCTTATGGGACTGTTTCGACCATTCATTATTTGTATCAAGCTTTTTGCCAGCCCAATGAGGCGGTGATCATGAACACACCTGTTTACGATCCATTTCGTTATGCCGCAGAGCATAACGGGATTAATGTGGTGGCCAACACGCTTAAAATCGTCAATGGGCAATATGAAATTGATTACACTTTATTAGAAGAACAATTACGCACCAAACGACCACGGGTTTTCTTATTTTGTTCTCCGCATAACCCGTCTGGTCGCGTGTGGCACATAGAAGAAATTGAAAAAGTGGCCAAATTATGTCGCCAATACGGCACAATTTTTGTCAGTGATGAAGTGCATTCAGAAATTATTTTAACTGGAAAATTTGTTTCGGCTTTGCAGCTGTCAAAAGAATACCACGATAATCTGATCGTGTTGACATCTCCTAACAAAGGTTTTAACTTAGGCGGTTTGAAAACTTCTTATTCCATTATTCCAAATGAAAAATTGCGGCAGGTATTTCGTCATCGTTTGGAAATGAATTCCATTACTTCGCCGAATTTATTCGGGGTTGTAGGAATCATTACCGCCTACAATGAATGTGAAGATTGGCTGGAAGCTATGACGGACTACATTCGCGAAAACTACCGCTACACCAAAGCTTTTATTGCCGAAAATTTGCCGGGCTGGGAATTAATGGAAATGACCGCGTCATACTTGCCGTGGATTGATATTTCCAAAACCGGCAAAACAGCCTTAGAGATTGTCGAACCATTGGCAAAAAGCGGGGGTGTCATTATTGAACCGGGAACCAATTATGCCAGTGACGGTGAAAATTTTGTCCGCTTAAATATCGGCACACCAAGAGGAATTTTAGCAGAAGCGCTAGAGCGTATGAAAGTTTTTGTTGCGCAAAACTAAGCCACATATCTAAGCAAGATCCGTCTTTTAGTCGTAAAATTAGTTTAAAAACTGATTTTACGATTAAAAGCGGATTGTTTTTTTAGCGTGTAAGCAAACGAAAAAATCTGCTATTCAAAAAAAATAAAGGGCGGTATAATAAAACAAAATTATCTGTATCAGTAAAAAAGGAGTAATGCACATGAAAGCAGTAATCACCAGCGAAGAGTTTTATACCCAAGGGGGCTGCAATGCTTGTCAGCCTTTTACCATGGCGACGTATGATTTAACTTTTGAAGATGGCACGATCACCTCGTTAGAAGAATTGGACATGGCTTCTTTAATGATGGCGTTGGCGCAAAAAAACCAGTGGCGGCAAAGCTATGTAGAGGATGATTTTGACGATATCCTAATTTATCAAAAAGGCGATAGGAAAATTGCGGTCAAAGAAACACCGCGGAAGATCACCTTTCAAACTCAGCAAGAAAAGAAAACTTTCGATAAGAAAAACTGCGATCTAACGGCTTTATTTGCCCAAGTCAACGAGATCTCTATCGGGCTTTTCAATTTGGAAAAAACAGAATTTGAAGTGAAGCCTTTAGAAAAATAAAAATAGCGACAAGACAAAAAAAGGCTCTGGGTAAAGATCAGCTTGATCTATACTGTCAGAGCCTTTTTTAGTTAAAAAAATAAAAAATCTTATGTTCAGACTGCTGCTGCATAAAGGGATGCTTTTTAAAAAGCGGATAAATATAGCGGCAAAAAACACGCGCAGATAAATTAAGCCAAATTTTTCTTTTGGGTAGGTTTCATTGCGGGTTTACCAGCCCAAAATACCATTACGATCAACAAAAGTGCCCGTAGGACCATCTTTACTTAGTGTTGCCATTTTGAAAATAGCGTCAGTTCCTTCGCTGGGATTTTGAGCGCCGCGCTTAAAATTCCCCCCTGTATTTGTAGGGCCGGGATCAACGGCATTTACCCGCATATTCGGTAACGCTTTTGCATATTGTAACGTCAGCATGGACACCGCGGCTTTTGAGGCAGCGTAGGCTGGCGAAATGACTTTTGATTCCAAGGTTTTAGGATCGGTTTGCTTGCTAAAGGAGCCGACACCACTGGAAACATTGACGATAATCGGCGTTGCCGCTTTTTCTAAATAAGGTAAAAAAGCTTGCGTTGTGCGGACGATGCCAAATACATTTGTATTAAACACCCGTTCCATTAAGGCTGCATCCACTTCTTTTATTGCGCGCATCTCACCGGGGATCCCTGCATTGTTGATTAAAACATCTAATTTGGCTGCTTTTTTGCCAAATTGCTCCGCCGCTAATTCCACTGATTTTTCATCGGTAACATCCATGACGAGATAGTGGACAGCTAATTGTGCTGCCGCTTTTGCGCCTTTTTCTTCACTGCGACTGGTGATGTAAACTTCAAATCCGGCTGCTTTTAAGCGCCGCGCACTTTCAAAACCAAGGCCTGTGTTTCCGCCAGTGATTAAAACTGTTTTTGTCATCTTGCACCTCATTTTTTTTATTCCTTTACAGTTACCATTGCCTTATCTGTCTTTAATGTAGCGCGTTTTATGAAAAAAGCATAGTCTGAGCTTTTTTTCCAAAGGGAACTTAGCGAATTTAAAATTTTAGACAACAAAAAAGCACCTGCACATAAATTTGCAGCTGCTTTTTAAGAATAACTGGAATCTTCCATGGGATTTGAACTCCTTATGCAGATTTTTGTAATTCTTGAACCGCTTGTTCAATCGTTACACCGGTAGCAAAGTGATTACTGTTGCGTTGGTCAAAAACGATAAACAAGTTCAACTTGGTGTCTAAAGTTACCCGATAAGGTACTTGTGTGTTATAGAATGTCATATTCATTCTCCTTTCTTTTGTTTGCTTACGAAAGGCAACTAAGTTGATAACGAAATTCCACTGTTATCATACTGCCATTTCAGAAAATTTTCAAACTTAACGCTTGCATCCTTAAAGACGCTGTTGAAAATGTGTACATGCTTTTACTTTGCGGTAAATCAAAACGTAGCAAATTTTTAGCGAAGCTAGCGAATCTTTTGTTGCGTTTTTTATTAGTCACAATATTATGGCTGATACCATGAGGATAATTTTACAAGCGCTGGCAGATAAGAGCTGGCAGGATTTGTTACAAAAGCTAAGAAAGTCTTTTGCATTGCTGAAAGCTGTGCTACAGTCAAAGTAAGCGATTTAAAAAAATAAAGTTCACGTGTCGTGGGAACTTTTGTCTAGGAGATCAAATGAAAAATTATCAACAAACGATTTACGCCTGTTTTTTGGCTTACATCGTGCAAGCGGTCGTCAATAATTTTGCCCCATTATTATTTTTAACTTTTCAAACACAGTTTCATATTCCCTTAACCCAAATTACGCTTTTGGTGACCTTTAATTTCTTATTGCAATTAATCATAGATTTTGCGGCAATCTTTTTTGTGGATAAAATTGGCTATCGCATTTCCATCGTGGCAGCACATCTTTTTGCTGGTGCGGGGTTAGTGGGATTGGCGCTTTTTCCAATAATTTTTGCCACACCTTTTATCGCGCTGTTGGCTGCGGTGAGTTTGTATGCGATTGGGGGCGGCTTATTAGAAGTACTAGTGAGTCCAATTGTAGAAGCCTGTCCAACAGATCATAAAGAGAAAACCATGAGTTTACTGCATTCCTTTTATTGCTGGGGTGTTGTTGGCGTCGTGGGACTTTCCACTTTTTTCATTGCCTTTTTAGGGATTGAAAACTGGCCTTATCTGGCTGTGATATGGGCAATTTTGCCTTTTTGTAATGCGTTGTTTTTTACCAAAGTACCGCTTCGTCCTTTAGTAGCAGAAGGAGCGGGGCTCAGCATTAAAGCATTATTCAAGTTGAAAAGCTTTTGGTTATTTCTTGGTTTGATGGTTTGTGCTGGTGCAAGTGAGCAGTCGGTTAGTCAATGGGCCTCAACTTTTGCTGAAAAAGGGTTGCACGTTTCAAAAGTGGTGGGAGATTTAGCTGGCCCTTTATTATTTGCTTTTATGATGGGACTATCCCGCATTTTTTATGGGAAATATGGTCATAAATTAGCGTTGCAGCGTTTTATGACGATCAGTGGTATTTTATGTGTGGCATCGTATTTGTTAATCGGTCTTTCCACCAGTGCGCCTTTTGGCTTTTTGGGTTGTGCGTTAAGTGGTTTGGCAGTGGGTATTATGTGGCCGGGCACGTTTAGTTTGACGGCCAGAACGATTCCAAATGGCGGCACAGCTTTATTTGCTTATTTAGCTTTGGCGGGAGATTTGGGCTGTTCCATCGGGCCAACGGTAGTGGGCTTTGTTTCTGCTGCTGCGGACAATCAGCTGCGGTTTGGTATTTTAGGCGGCATTATTTTTCCGGTTGGTTTAGTGGTTGGCGTCTATTTATTAAGGCAAATGTACCGACGGCGAAAGGTGATTGTCCTACAAGATTAACCTGAAAAGTTGGCGCAAAGTAGCAAGTATACTAAACTGTTTTTTTTAGATCTGTGACCAACAGGGCGCAGGTCTTTTTTTGTTTGGGATCATTTTTTTAAGCTAACTTTCAGCAAAGGCTGCGGCACATTTTTTTCAGTTGCCACTGAAATTATCGGCGGTTTAAAAATTTTTTTCTCCCTATAATAAGGGTATCAACAAATAAAGCAGCAAAAAAAAGTGAGTTTTACTTGGCACAACTACGATGAACTTGCCTAAAAAGAAAGGGCATCATAAAAGGCAGTCGGCTAGAACTTGCCATTAGCAAGTGCTTAAAATATTTATTAGGAGGATATGCCAATGAAATGGTATCAATTAACGACCCAACAAGTTTTACAAAAATTCAACAGTACCCCTGCTGGTTTAACAAAAAATCGCCAACAGCAGCTAGCAAAATATGGTGAAAACAAAATTGCAGAAAGTAAGCAGGTAAAACCTTGGCAAAAGTTTTTAAAACATTTTACGGATTTACTGATGCTCGTCTTGCTCTTTGCGGCAATTTTAAAATTTGTGACCGGCGACTATGTTGAAGGCAGCATTATTTTACTTGTCGTAGTGGTGAATGGTTTTGTCGGCTACTGGCAAGAGCGCAAAGCCGAAGAATCTTTGGATGGCTTAAAGCAGATGATGAGTCAAGAGGCAGTAGTTTTGATTGACGGACAAAAAGAAACGATCGCAACAACTTCCATTGTGCCTGGAGATATCGTCTATTTAAAAGCAGGGGATGTGGTACCTGCGGACTTACGCTTAGTGGAAGTCCACGAGCTCGTAGTAGAAGAAGCGATTTTAACCGGTGAATCTGAAGCAGTGGAAAAAAATGAAGACGCAATTTCCCAAGAAGTAATGGCGGGTGATCAAAAGAACATGGTCTTTTCTGGGACGTTGGTGCAAGCAGGATCGGCATTGGCAGTTGCGGTTGCAACCGGCAATGACACAGAAATTGGCAAAATTAATCAGGCGTTGCAGTCTGTTACAGGTACCACGACACCGCTCGTTCGAAAAATGCATCAGCTAAATAAGCAAATCTTCCGCGGCATCATGGTGTTGATTTTATTTCTAGTATTCTTTACGACATTTCTTTACGGTATGGAAATGAACGTATTGTTTTCTGCTATGATTGCTTTAATTGTTGCCATGATTCCAGAAGGATTACCGGCAGTTTTGACGATGATTTTATCTTTAGGGGTAAAAGAGATGGCCGAAGAAAATGCGATCATCAAAAGCATGCCTTCAGTCGAAACATTAGGATCTATGACGGTGATTTGTTCAGATAAAACCGGAACGTTAACCAAAAATGAAATGACTGTAGTCAAAACCAGCAGCAATGATGAATCTTTACTCATGGAGATTATGAATAACTGTCAAGATTTGAAGTTACAAGACGATCAAGCGGTCACACAATTAAAAGGGAATCCTACTGAATTAGCTTTGTTGCAGTATGTGGCGGCTGAAAATTTGACTTTGAAAAAGCAAATTGGCAAATTACCCTTTAGCTCTAGCTACAAATATATGGCAACATTACATCCGTTTTCGGCAACAGAAAATATCGTCTTTGTAAAAGGCGCACCAGAAGTTTTACTGGCTAAAGCACAGTTATCGCAAGCAGATGTAACCGCGTGGCAAAAAAAGGCATCCAAACTGGCAAAAAAAGGGCAACGGGTCTTGGCCTTTGCGGCTAAAAAAATAGATGCCCAAATAGAATTAACCCACGAGGTTTTAACGAAGCTTGATTTTGTTGGCATTGCTGGGATCATCGATCCGCCAAAAGAAAGTGCCATTCGCGCTGTAAAAGAAACCCAAGCAGCAAAAATTACAGTTAAAATGATTACCGGTGATCACAAAGATACCGCCCAAGCGATAGGAAAAGAAATTGGGCTAAAACATACGGATCAAGTTTTAGAAGGAATTGAGATTGATCAATTAACCGATGAGCAATTGGCTCAAGTCGTGACAAAAGTGGATGTTTTTGCCCGCACTACGCCTAATCACAAGTTGCGTATTGTCACGGCGTTACAAAATAATGGTGAAGTTGTGGGGATGACCGGTGACGGGGTGAATGACGCGCCAGCCTTAAAAAAAGCGGATATTGGGATTGCAATGGGGATCAAAGGAAGTGAAGTCACAAAGCAGGCCGCGGATATGGTTTTAGCAGATGATAATTTCCATACGATTGCCAAAGCAGTAAAAGAAGGACGCCGTATTTTTGATAACTTGAAAAAAACCATCAACTTTTTCTTACCATCGGCCTTATCACAAGGGTTGATCGTCGTCATTGCTTTATTATTAAATCAGCCGTTACCGCTGACACCCGTACAGATTTTATGGGTCAATATGGTGACAACCATCACCCTTTCGTATGCATTAGGTTTTGAAAAAGCCAGCAAAGACACGATGAATCGTCCGCCGCGAGCAGCAAATGAAGGTATCTTAAATGGTTACAGTCTGTTTCGAATTGTGTATGTTTCCTGCGTGATCGTCCTGCCAGCTTACTTTATTGCTTTGCAATTTGAAGGGACCGCATTACAGCAGACGATTTTATTACAAACAATTGTCATGTCACAGGCGGTATATATGTTAAATTGCCGCGAGTTGTTAAATCCGGCCATTAATAAAAGTATGCTGCAAAATAAAGCGTTGTTTATTTCACTAGCCCTCTTGTTGGTGCTGCAAACAACCGTGGTCTTTGCACCATTTGCGCAGAATTTAATCGGTACAACCAGCTTGAATTTAACCCAACAATTACTCGTCTTAACCAACGTCGCTGTTTTATTTGGGATTGTTGAAGTAGAAAAGTGGCTGACCAGGCGCTGGGTTAAAAGTTTCGCTGTTCAAGACGCAAGCTAACTATAAATAACTTTCATAAGTGAGCTCGGCTAATTGGCGGAGCTCATTTTTGGTTGGGGTAGTTGAGATATAAAAAACCGGCAGTGGCGCTTTATCTAAAGGAAAGTTAGAAACAATCAAATCTTTAATCCCAAAATTTAAGATCTTTAAATCTGTTACTTCAATGGTTTTTAAAATAATACGCTTACCTAAATAGTCATTGAGTTCTTGTTCCACAAAGGTTTTCCAAGCCGGCTCACTTTGGAAAAGAAAATAAAGCGTTCGCGTTTTTTTATCCAGTGAAAAAAGAGCCTGTTGTTGCAAAAGGGCCATTAAATGAAGCAGGTAGGCTGGTTCTTTTTTTGCGGGCAATCCATTTGTGTGTTGGTGTAGCAAAGCTAAATTTTCTTGGTACAAATTAGTAGTTGCTGTTATTTGTTTTGGCAGTGCTTTTTGATAATCTGATTCAAACTGAGCGGATAATTCAGGGGACTCGTCATATTTTAAAAGCAATAGTAGCAAGTTTTCTGCTAATAAAGTATCTTTTAGAGATGGTTCTTGTAATTTTAAGGCTAATTGCTGCACGAATTCTTTTATAGCTGTTCTTAAATTCGCGTAGTTTTCTTGCAATGTTTTCTTTAGCTTCACACCAAAGGTATTGTTATAATTCCAGCTTTCCAAAAAGCAGAAAAAAGCAAAAAATAATTCATTTTGTTGCAAATAGACCCCTTCTTTTTGATAAAGATCTTTTAACAAGGGGATATAAAGGGAAAATAAGGGATCGGTTTGAAAAGAAATTTGATTAATGGCACAGCCCGCTTTATTGCGAATTGTGTTAATGAAAAACCAGCAAACACCAAAAATTTCTTCTGTTTCAGCCTTGATCTGGGCTTTTGAAACGTGATTTAAAAAATCAAAATAATGACTTTCGTGGACAGCATAATCGACAAAGAAATAATTATTATGGGTAAAAGGGACTAAGAGACGGTGATAAAAAAGGCGAATACTACTTTCTGCTCCCAGAAAAGTGGCCTGTGTACTAGTCAATTTAATTTGTAAATGATAATCCTTTAAAGCGGTGTTTACTTTACGCGTATGACGTTTTAGCGTTTCATAGGAGACACCGGTCTGGCGCAAAAAAGGTTTGACGGCTAAATCAGGCTGAAACAACAGTGCTTTAATGAATTGCACACTAATGGAATGGGGCAAGAAAACCTCCCACAGCTCATTAGTTAAGGCGTCTTTTTGAGGTTTTAAGGCGATGCCTGCACTATCTGTTTCAATTTGCCAATTGGCCGGTAAATTTTCCCGCATGATTTGTAAATCGGCAAAAACAGTTCGCTCAGTCGTGTCAATATGCTGTGCCAATTTTTTAGCAGTGACTTGCGGCTGCTGGAGTAACTGCTCCAATAGCCGAATTTGGCGGTGCAAGTCCTTTTCAGTAATAATCTTTTTTAACATCGAATACATTTTCCCCACCTCCTTTTTTAAGCATACGGAGAAAAAAATGCTGCGTCAAGGTAGAGCAAAGAGAAGTAAATACCGCAGAAAAATCATTGTATAAATCTTCACAAACAAAGAAGAAAATCACTTGTTTTTTTATTAGAAGAAAAAAAGTTTAATGAGATTTTTGCTATGTGTAATTAAGGGTAATTTTCTGAAAGTTTTCTAGGACAATGACGTAAACTGATTTACTTTAAAAAACAAAACCTAACATGGAAATGTCAGAAGCGCCTTGTTTTTCTGCCAAATAAGGGTAAAATCTTTTAAAAATCCCACGCACCTTCAGCCGTTTATGGCGCGATAGAAAAATAATGATGTGAAAAAAATTGGCAGCGGTAAAACGCCACAAATTTTTTTTGCCCAAAATTCCTTCTACTGTCGTAAATAAATGCTAAATGTCAGCGTCGGATTTAAGAAAGGTGTTTTTTATGTCAAAATATCAACGAAAAGTATTGGTTTCTACCTCAGCGGGGATTGCTCTAGAAAATATGGATATCATGTTTTTATCCTTCTCCTTGTCGACTATGATTACAACTTTTGGCATCACAGGCACCCAAGCTGGCTTTATCTCTACGATTACCAATCTTGGTATGTTAGTAGGGGGCATTATTTTCGGTATTTTAGCCGACAAATTTGGTCGCGTTAAAGTTTTCTCGCAAACCGTTATTATTTTTTCATTAGCTTCGGTATTAATGTTTTTTGCTTCAAATATTTATCTCGTTTATCTTTTCCGTTTTATTGCCGGCATTGGTGCCGGTGGTGAATACGGCGCTTGTATGTCACTTATTTCAGAGACTTTTTCAAAGAAACATCTGGGACGCGCAACCTCAACGGCTGCAATTGGTGCGCAAGTAGGGGCTATTTTGGCCGCCGTTTTAGCTTCTCTTATCATTCCGCTACTAGGTTGGAAAATGCTATACGTGATTGGGGTTATCCCTGTTCTTTTGGTTTTGGATATTCGCAAAGGACTAAAAGAACCAGAATCATTTGCGGTGAGTCACAAAGATAAAAGCGCAGGAAAATTCTCACTTCTTTTTGCTGACAAAGCAACAGCCTGGCAAACAGTTGGTTTAAGTTTAATGGTCACAGTACAAATTGCTGGTTATTTTGGTTTAATGAACTGGCTGCCTTCTATTATGCAAAAGCAGCTGCACTTGTCTGTTTCGGGTTCTTCTTTGTGGATGATTAGTACAATTTTAGGCATGTGTCTTGGGATGATGACCTTTGGCACGGTGATGGATAAATTAGGGCCGCGTTTAGCCTATGGTGTATTTTTGATTTGCTCGTCTGCTTCCGTCTTTTTAATTGTTTTAGCCCACGATAAATGGACGCTACTAGCAGCAGCGGTAATTGTCGGCTACTTCATTAATGGCATGTACGGCGGTTATGGAGCGATTATCAGTAGCTTATATCCGACCACGATTCGGGCGACAGCCAATAATTTCATCATGAACGTTGGGCGGGCAATTGGTGGTTTTTCATCGGTTGTAATTGGCTTTTTGATGGATCACTATTCCTTGGTGACCGTGATTATTTTCTTGTCGGTCATCTATTTGCTTAGTTTAGCCGTGATGCTGACGTTACCAGGCTTAAAAGTCATGCATTCACAAGCAACAGCACCAGAACATTAAAATAAATAGTCCGGCGTATCTGTCTACTTCAATAGTCAGCACGCCGGTTTTTTTATTCAGATTTTTTTCAATTTTTTAAAACGAAGCACAATTAAAGAACAAAAACTAATCGCGGCGACAATAAAGAAAATCGTTACCTGTTCCCTGTGACCGTGAAATGTAAAATACCAATCACTCCATTTAAAATGGAGGTCAAACCACCACCAAATCGTATCGAATACATAGCAGATAATTGTGACAGCTAATAAAAAGTAGTCTGTTTTTTGAAAGGGAACTTTCCAGGTCAGTCCCAGTAAAAATCCCATTCCCACTAAAGTAATAAAAATCACAAATAGGCCTTCACTCACAGAATATGTCATTTTATTTCCTTTCTTATGCTTGTTAGTAAGAATTTGTTACGTTTAAGAGACAATGTTTCACATGAAACAATTGTAACCTCTTTTGCCTGCGATTACGAAAATTAGAAAAGAAATCGGTATTATTTTTAAAATCTGATTAAAGAAATTTATTGCTGGATTTCATTTTGTTTGCGATTAAATCAATATTTTTTATTTTATTTAAAATTTTGATAGCTAACAAATGAATTTAAGATTAGAAAAAATCTAATCTTTTTGTTACAATAAATGAAGATGAATTTAAAAGTGAAAGGGGTGGTAGCATGAGTAAATTGTTAACGAGTTTTTTAGTGCTTTTCGCATTGAATATTGGCGGGAATTTTGTTATCCCAACCACACAAGTGCTACCACAAGCTACGGTGTTGAACAATACAGTAGAAAATACTACTAATCCGACACTTAAGACGCCACCGGTTTTATCCCCCCACGTTGAACCGAACCTAAATCAAAGAGCAGGCAGTAAATTTACGGGCAAAAGTTTGCGTAATATTTTTGCTTTTGGCTTAGGCAGCATTCTGGCATTATTAGCGATTTGGCGGCAACGTAAAAACTAAATTTTACCCCACCAAGGCAAAGAATTCGGGGAAACAAGGCAGATACGTTATACTCTGGCTAAATAATATTGGCTTGAAGGGTTGGTTGGGTTAAATAGAAAAGAGCTGCTGAAATGGATACGTTATATCAAAAATTAATTCAAATTATTGAAGAAGAATTGCAAGAAAAAGGTAAAACATACACCGTGGGCAAGTTTACTGGTTTGGGCTGGCTATTTCCGCTAGAAGCTGATGGCGTACCTAAAGTTTCTTTAAAACAGTATGAAAAGACGGTAAATTTGTATTTATTCCCTAAAGAAGCGGGGGAACCCTTATTACCCAAATATGAGGATGTCTTTAAAAAAAGCAACATGGGTAAGAGTTGCTTGCGCTTAAAAAAATTGGATGCAAAAAAAATTGCAGCCATTCGTAGCTTGTTGCAAAAGGTTTAAGCTTGAATTTAAAAATTAAAAAACACGAAAAATTTGTATCATACCCGCAAAAAGCAGCCTTTAAACCTCACTTTTTGAAGGATAGTACAATTTTTTCGTGTTTTTTGTTGAAAATCACAGGATTAAACTTAATTTTTGCGGACTAAACGAGTTTGTCTTGCTTTTTGATCTAGCTTTTCAAACGAACTTCCTGCGGCCTTAAGCTAAAATTCCAAGAAATTTGAAGAACAATTTATTGAAATTTCATCTTAATGCTTGGAAGCTAAACACGTTTGAAAAGCTTTTCTTTTCTTATTCCCGGATTTGGCCGTCGCCGTAGATGATGTATTTGGTAGAGGTTAACTCTTCTAAGCCCATTGGCCCGCGGGCGTGTAGTTTTTGGGTGGAAATGCCAATTTCAGCACCAAAGCCAAAGACAAAACCATCGGTAAAGCGGGTTGAAGCATTCACATAAACTGCGGCTGCGTCTACTTCGTTTAAGAATTTTTGGCTAGCGAAGTAATTATCCGTGATAATTGCTTCTGAGTGTTTGGTATTGTAGCGATTAATATGATCAATGGCTTCATCGATGGAATCCACGACTTTAACAGCCATAATGTAGTCCAAATATTCTGTTGACCAGTCTTCTTCTTTGGCCGCAACGGCTTGTGGTAAGTAGGCGATTGCTCTTTTATCAGCGTGTAACTCAACGTTATGTTCTGCTAATTTGGCCGCAATTTTTGGCAAAAATTCGGCGGCAACGTCCTGGTGAATTAGTAAGGTTTCAGCAGCGTTACAAACAGAAGGTCGTTGTGTTTTGGCGTTGTCGGTAATTTTTATCGCCATTTCCAATTGCGCATCTTTATCCACGTAGATATGATTGTTTCCAGTGCCAGTTTCGATTACGGGTACTGTTGCTGTTTCTTTGACGCGGCGAATGAGGCCTGCGCCGCCACGAGGAATCAAAACATCTAAGTATTCGGTTAGCCGCATCATTTGGTTGGCGACATCATGGCTTGTGTCAGAGACAAATTGCACCGCATTTTCATCAACGCCAGCACTTTTTAAGGCGTTTTGTAACACAGCTACTAAAATCTGGTTGGAATAAAAGGCTTCTTTGCCACCACGTAAAATCACAGCGTTGCCGGTTTTAAAACACAAACTCGCTGCATCGGTGGTCACATTTGGCCGTGATTCGTAAATGATGCCGATGACCCCTAAAGGCACTTTTTGACGCCCAATCATCAAACCATCCGTATTTTTCCACATTTTTTCCACTTCACCAATTGGATCAGCCAATGAAATAACTTGGCGGATACCGCTCGCCATTTCCTCAATACGCTGGCTAGTTAAGCGCAAGCGATCTTGCATCACAGCTGAGATACCGTTATCACTTGCGTTGTCCAAGTCTTTTTGATTGGCAGCTAAAATATCTGTCTTATTAGCCAAAAGCGCTTGTGCCATTAATTCCAATAATTCATTTTTGCGTGTTGTGGACATGAGTGCCAATTGCCGGGAACTTTTTTTAGCCTGTTGCCCTAAAACGGTTAAATCAAACATGTTTTTCCTCCTTTTAGCGTTTTTACAGCATGCCTTTTTATTTTTTGTCACGTAGATAGTCAAACTGTTTACTCGGTTGCCATTATTATAGAACCTTTTATGCAAAATGCGAGCAAGTTTACTTGAAAGCATAAGTTCTAGTAAAAAGAAAGTCGCAAAGGTAGTGTTACTAGCAGGATATTTTAGTTAGCCAATAAAGGTTAGGCCCGGCAAAAAAGCGTGCCGATTTGCTTGCCGGCTAAAATATCGAAAATAACTTGTGGTTTCTGGCCGTTAGCCAAAACCATGGCACTGTCAGTGGCTAAAATTCGCTTTGCAGCATTTAATTTACTGATCATACCGCCAGTGCCGAATTTCGAGCCCTTATCACCAGCGAAATCCCAAATTTCCGGTGTTATTTCGTGGATGGCATGAAATAAAATCGCGTTTTTATTTTTGGCAGGATTGCCAGAATAAAATCCGTCAATATCAGACAGCATCACCAATAAGTCCCCTTTAACAAGCTGGGTTACAATGGCTGAAAGCTGGTCGTTATCGCCAAATTTGGTTTGATGATCCAATTCATCAATAGCGACAGTATCGTTTTCGTTGATGATGGGAATAATCCCCATTTTTAAGAGCTGTTCCAAGGTGTTGACCACATTTTTGCGACTTTCGGGAAATTCGACAATGTCTCGGGTTAGTAACACTTGGGCGGTCTGCTGGCTGTAGGTCAAAAAACGCTGATTGTAAATGTTCATCAATTCTGCTTGCCCCACCGCGGCTACGGCCTGTTGTTCTGGAATTGTGGCGGGGCGTTCTTTTAGGTGAAGCTTATTCATCCCCACGCCGATTGCGCCAGAAGAAACCAAGACGACTTCTTTGTCTCTATTTTTTAAGTCCGTTAAAACAAAAGCCAATTGATCAATGCCAGCTAAATTAATATTGCCGTTGGGATAAATCAGGGAGCTGGTACCGATTTTAATGACAATCCGCTGAGCGGTTTTTAAAAATTCACGTTCCATATCATTACTCCTTGTGAAGTTGTAGGTAAAGGCAGTGTAGGAAAAAATTTTTGCCGCGTCTGCGTTGCGCTCTTATTTTAGCAACAACCAATTGCAAGTAGACGTAAGCTTGATTTAAAATCCTAATTTACCGCTAGTTTTTATTCATTGTACTTGGTTTTGTTAAAAATTTCACCTGTTGTTTTCCTAAAACGATCGTCTTTATGGGTCATTTTTGTTTTTTTCTCTCGGGATAAAAGCTAAATTTTACGATCTTAAAAAACGAATTTTTACAGATGAAAAATAAGAAAGAAATAAGTTTAAGGACTGATTTTTGAAGATTATATGGAATTTGCGAAATTTTTCGTATTATTGTTTTGAATTCATAAAAAAATGCGCTAATTATGCTAAAATAACGTTATGTAAAATAAGCAGATTTGCAAGAGGTTGGGACAGAAGTGTTCAGCTTTTAAACCAAGACGGGGATTTTTCAAAAATTGTTCCACAAATTTTTGTGAAATTTCCTCTTGTTGCCAAAAAAGCTATTTCTGGACCACCGTTTATCCGTAAATAAGGGCTGTAATTATATTAATGTCACAGCTCCCTGTAAAGATTAAAAAATTATTTTTCATTTGATTGCAATTTTAGGAGGTACTCATTTGCGTACACGAGGTTTTGAAGTAGTTTCACATTTTTTAGATCAAGATATTTCCTTGCCAAAGCGGGCAACCAATCATGCGGCAGGTTATGATTTTGAAGCGGCCCAAGATGTTGTCATTCCAAGTATTTGGCACGAAGGCTTAGTAAGCGGGCTAAAAGCTTTGAAAGCTGCTAAAGATGGCGGTAAATTTTTGAAGCCTATTTTAGTTCCGACCGGAATTAAGGCTTACATGGGACAAGAAGAATTTTTACAGTTGGCTAATCGTTCTAGCAATCCGTTAAAACGCTTTTTGGTTTTAACCAATGGTGTCGGGGTTATTGATAGTGATTACTATGATAATCCTGATAATGAAGGGCATATTATGTTTCAATTCACTAACTTTGGTCTAGCGGATGTCGTGATTAAAAAAGGCGAGCGAATTGGGCAGGGGATTTTCTTGCCATTTCTAAAAGCTGACCAAGATGACACTGCATCTGTGCGTACGGGTGGTTTTGGTTCATCAAATAAGTAAAAAGACACGTTTAGTACAGGGGGAATACCTCTGGTATGCTAAAATAAAATGGAGGGATGATTGTGGCTAAAAAGCCAAAAGTCCAATTTGAATGTCAACATTGCGGCTATATCTCACCAAAATATCTCGGTAAATGTCCCAATTGCGGTAGTTGGAATTCAATGGTGGAAGTGGTCATCCAAGATACAACAGATCGCCGCGTACGTACCAGTTTAACTGGTGAGAAAACGAAACCTACGAAAATTGCCGATGTTATCCCGAAAAAAGAACCACGGGTTAAAACGAAATTAGCAGAATTAAACCGTGTTTTAGGTGGCGGTGTGGTGCCGGGCTCGATGGTGTTAATCGGCGGGGACCCCGGCATTGGGAAATCAACGTTGCTCTTGCAAGTTTCGCAGCAGTTGGCAGAATCAGGTGGAAAAGTGTTATATGTTTCCGGTGAAGAAAGTGCCGAGCAAATAAAAATGCGGGCCGAACGTTTGGGCTCCATTAACACCGAATTTTATTTGTACGCGGAAACAGATATGCACGAAATTTCCCGCGCAATTGAAAATTTAGCCCCAGATTATGTCATCATCGACTCGATTCAAACTATGACACAGCCCGACGTGACGAGTGTGGCCGGAAGTGTTTCGCAAGTGCGGGAAACAACGGCTGAATTGTTAAAAATCGCCAAGTCCAATGGTATTGCTATTTTTATTGTTGGTCACGTGACAAAAGAAGGCTCCATTGCCGGGCCCAGAATGTTAGAGCATATGGTGGATACCGTTTTGTATTTTGAAGGCGAAAAGCATCACACGTTCCGCATTTTGCGGGCCGTAAAAAATCGTTTTGGTTCCACCAATGAAATTGGTATTTTTGAAATGCATGAAGATGGCTTGCATGAAGTGGCCAATCCTTCCCAAGTTTTCTTGGAGGAGCGTTTGGCGGGCGCCACAGGTTCTGCGATTGTGGTAGCGATGGAAGGCAGTCGCCCAATTTTAGTTGAAATTCAAGCACTGGTCACACCGACGATGTTTGGCAATGCCAAGCGCACCACTACCGGACTGGATTTCAATCGCGTTTCCTTAATCATGGCTGTTTTAGAAAAACGCGCCGGACTATTGTTGCAAAATCAAGATGCCTACTTGAAAGCCGCCGGTGGTGTGAAATTAAATGAACCAGCCATTGATTTGGCTGTTGCAGTAGCAATTGCGTCTAGCTACAAGGAAAAAGGCACCAGCCCAACGGAATGTTTTATTGGTGAGATTGGTTTAACCGGTGAAATTAGACGGGTATCTAATATTGAACAGCGGGTCAAAGAAGTACAAAAGCTGGGCTTTACCAAAGTTTACTTGCCTAAAAATAATTTAAGCGGTTGGGATGCACCAAAAGGTATTCAAGTTGTCGGTGTTGCAACACTGGCAGAAACATTAAAAAAAGTTTTTAGTTAAAAATTGTTATATTCTTCTTTCTGGCTGCAAGTTAAGAAAGTCGCACTGATTTTGAAAAGGTAGGCAGATGAGATCGCTTTTTCACCTTTTTATCTTTTCTAATTCAGTAGCAAAAAAATCGGAGGAGTTTTGTTATGCAACGACGGATCATTATCTTATTAATGGTCGTAGCTGGCGCAAGTTTGGGAGCTTCATTTTTACCCATGGCGTGGGATACGATCGGAATGACCGGCAATCAGTGGCTAAACAATCCCTTTACCAACATTTTGATTGGCGCAATTATTTTCTTTTTATTCGCGTTGGTATTGGAGCGTTATATTTCTGCTGGTTTGTCTTATATTGAGAAAAAATTAAGTGAAATTAGTCTAACCTATCTGCTTTTTGGTGCGATTGGGACGATTATCGGCTTGATGATTGGGATGATTATTTCAATTCCTTTGTACAATTTGAATATTCCTTTTGTGACGAGTTTCTTGCCGTTTTTCGTGATGATTTTACTGGGTTATTTTGGTTTTCAAGTGGGGGTAACACGAATTGACGAGTGGAAGAAAATTTTCACACCGAAATCCAAGAAAACAGAAGAAACCCAACAACAAATTTTAGAACGTAAAGCAGGGGATACTTTTCACCGCTATAAGATTTTGGATACAAGTGTCATTATCGACGGTCGCATTTACGACATTGCCAAAACCGGCTTTTTAGAAGGGACACTTTTAATTCCTAATTTTGTTTTATACGAATTGCAATATATTGCCGACTCTGGTGATAGTCTAAAACGGGTGCGGGGACGCCGCGGCTTGGATATTTTGAATGCTTTACAAAAAGAAGAAGATATTTCAGTTGAGATGTATGATGGTGACTTTGAAGATATTCAAGAAGTTGACAGCAAACTGATTAAACTAGCTAAACTTTTGGATGGGGTCGTGGTCACAAATGATTACAACTTAAACAAAGTCGCTGAGTTTCAAAATGTTCCGGTTTTAAATATCAATGCGTTGGCCAATGCGGTTAAACCAGTCGTTATTCCAGGCGAAACAATGGATGTCTTGTTAGTTAAAGCCGGCACTGAGCGCCAACAAGGGGTTGCGTATTTAGATGACGGCACGATGGTTGTCGTAGAAGATGGCCAGCACTATATGAATGAACGAATCAAAGTTGTGGTAACCAGTGCCTTACAAACGGCCGCTGGTCGCATGATTTTTGCTAAACCGGCACATTCTGGTCGTGGTATTGATGACGTGAAGCCTGAAAATGCAGCCGAAGCAGAAGATGCAGCTAATACAAATAACAATCCGACAAATAATGGCAATCAAAATCAAAACAGTCAAAATGGCAATCAAAAAAATCGGAATAAAGGCCGCAAAAATGCTTAGAATTGGGCAGGGCTATGATTTACATCCCTTGGTGAAAGGACGGCCGTTAATTTTAGGTGGCATCCAAATTACCCACCCGCAAAAGCTCGGTTTAGCTGGGGTGACCGATGGGGATTGTTTGACCCATGCGATTATTGACGCACTTTTAGGAGCGACAGGTTTAGGCGATATCGGTCAGATGTTTCCTGCTAGTGATCCTACAGTAAAAAATGCCGCTTCCACCAAACTATTGACGATAGTTTTGCAAAAAGCGTGGTCGCTTGGCTTTACTATTCACAATATTGATTGTACAATTCTAGCTGAACAGCCGAAACTTGCGGACTCTATTCCCAAAATGCGGCAAGTGCTTTGTGAAATTTGTCAGTTAAAAGAAAATCAGCTTAGTATTAAAGCCACAACAATGGAACAATTAGGGCCTGTTGGTCGCAATGAAGCGATTGCGGCGTTGGCTGTTACCCTACTTGAAAATAACTCGAAGGAAGCGATTAGATGACTAAAATCCGCGTGCGTTACGCACCAAGCCCAACTGGACACTTACACATTGGTAATGCCAGAACAGCGCTATTCAACTATTTATTTGCCCGCCATAATGGTGGAGATTTCATTATCCGCATTGAAGATACGGATACAAAGCGTAACATTGCAGACGGCGAAAAAAGCCAATTGGATAATTTAAAATGGTTGGGAATGAACTGGGATGAATCCCCAGCAAATCCGGGGGAATACGGCCCTTATCGTCAATCAGAAAGAGCCGATATTTACCAACCGCTAATTGATCAATTACTTGCTTCAAACCGGGCATATAAATGTTACTGTACCCCTGAAGAATTAGAAGAAGAAAGAGAAGCGCAACGTGCTCGTGGCGAAATGCCTCACTACTCTGGTAAATGTGCAAACTTAACGCCAGAAGAACAAGCAAAAAAAGAAGCAGAAGGTTTAAAACCAGTTATTCGTTTCCGCGTACCAAAAAATACTGAATATCAATTTCACGATATGGTGAAAGGTGAAATCACCTTTGAATCGGATAATGTCGGCGGCGACTTTGTTATTCAAAAACGTGATGGCATGCCAACTTACAACTTTGCCGTTGCTGTGGATGATCATTTGATGAAAATCACCCACGTTTTACGGGGGGATGATCATATCGCCAACACACCAAAACAATTAATGATTTATGAAGCATTTGGCTGGAAAGCACCAGAATTTGGCCATATGACCTTAATTATTAATTCTGAAACTGGTAAAAAATTAAGCAAACGGGACGAATCGATTCTACAATTTATCGAACAATACCGTGAATTAGGCTACTTGCCAGAAGCTATGTTTAACTTTATTGCTTTATTAGGTTGGTCACCAGTAGGCGAAGATGAAATTTTTAGCCAAGACGAATTGATTAAAATGTTTGATCCAAATCGTTTGAGCAAATCGCCAGCAGCCTTTGATGCCAAAAAATTAGAATGGGTCAACAACCACTACATTAAAGCAATGGACTTAGACGTTTTAACAGATATGTGTCTACCTTACCTTAAAAAAGCCGGACGTATAGCAGAAGATTTGTCTGCTGAAGACATGGAACGGGTGAAAAAAATCGTAGCCTTGTATCAACCACAAATGAGTTATGCTGCGCAAATCGTTGAATTGTCTGAATTGTTCTTTACAGAACATCCTGTTTTAGACGATGCTGCAAAAGAAGTTTTAGCAGGAGAAACAGTACCACAAGTACTGACAGCCTTTAAAGCAAAACTTGAAGCAATGGCTACTGTGGATGCACCAAGTGTCAAAGCAGCAATTAAAGAAGTACAAAAAGAAACTGGTGTAAAAGGTAAAAATCTATTTATGCCAATCCGAGTTGCTGTTTCTGGTCAAACACATGGTCCAGAATTACCAGATACTGTTGAACTTTTAGGTAGAAAAAAAGCGCTAGCACATTTACAACAAGTTTTATAAAATAAACTTTTAGCCTGCGGGATGCAACTAGTTAATCCCAGGCAGGAAAGTGCTCGTTTCAGTTGAATAATAATGCGTTGATCAGACGAAGTACTGCGGAATTTTCTAAAGAGAGGCTACAACTGGTGGAAAGTAGCTGAAATGAGGCAGGAAATGCACCTGGGAGCAAGCTTTAAGCCGTTTTGTGGACGTTACCCACCGATGAGGAACAAAGTGTAGGCATTCCTTTGTTCAAATGAAAGTGGAACCACGCCAAAAGCGTCTTTTAAGTAAGGAAACTTATTTAAAGGGCGCTTTTTTTACGATAAGAAAAGTATAAAAATTTCAGTTTGCTCATTTTCTAAACGAGCTGCTAAAACATCTAAAAAACGAGTTCAAAATGATTTGATAGTTCGGCAATAAGAAAAGTGTCTTAAGTGACAAAATACGTCACTTTAGCCCCTTTATCTTATTGCTCACTATCAGCCCAATCATTTTGAACATCTTAATTAGGAGGGAACATGATGGGGTGGGGGAGACGTGCGATTCAAGCGGCCAAGGAAAATGATCCGGCGGCCCGACACACATTGGAAATTATTTTGACATATCCTGGGATACATGCGCTGTTTTGGCATCGCTTTGAACATTTTTTGTACAATCACAAGCTGTTTTTATGGGCACGGCTAAGTTCTCAATTTCAGCGTTTTTTAACGGGGATTGAGATTCATCCAGGTGCTAAAATCGGTCAGGGTGTTTTCATCGATCATGGTATGGGCGTGGTGATTGGTGAAACAGCAGAAGTTGGCGATGATGTGGTATTGTTTCATGGTGTCACTTTAGGTGGTACAGGTAAACATGGTGGAAAAAGACACCCCACGGTAAAAACTGGTGCGATGATTTCCGCCAATGCTCAAATTTTAGGGCCGGTGACGATTGGTCAAAATGCAAAGATCGGTGCTGGTGCCGTCGTTTTAAAAGACATTCCAGATGAAGCAACAGCGGTCGGAGTCCCGGCCAAAGTTGTTCGAATTGCAGGAAAGAAGGTTGAAATATGATAAAGATTTACAATACAATGACGCGGGAAAAAGAGATATTTAAACCAATTGAAGCAGATAAGGTTCGTATGTATGTCTGCGGGCCAACGGTTTACAATTATATTCATATCGGCAATGCTAGAAGTACGATTGCTTTTGACACAATTCGTCGTTACTTTGAATACCGCGGCTTTCAGGTGAATTATGTGTCTAATTTTACCGACGTTGATGATAAAATTATTCGCGCGGCGAAAGAACTTGGAGTAACAGCACCAGCAGTGGCGGAGCGTTTTATTCACGCTTTTGAAGAAGATACCAATGCTTTAAATGTTAAGCCGGCAACGCTACATCCGCGGGTAATGGATCATATTGTTGACATCGTTGATTTTATTAGCGTCTTAATAGAAAAAGGCTACGCCTACGAAGCAGGTGGCGATGTGTATTATCGCACCCGTAAATTTGAAAATTACGGCAAGTTAAGTGATCAATCAATCGATGAATTAGAAGTAGGGGCGAGCCAACGAACGGGCACCGAACAAAATATTAAAGAAGATCCATTAGATTTTGCTTTATGGAAAAGTGCGAAGCCAGCAGAGATTTCTTGGGATTCACCATGGGGAGCTGGACGTCCGGGCTGGCATATTGAATGCTCTGTCATGGCCACCAAACACTTGGGTGATACCATTGATATTCACGGTGGTGGCCAAGATTTGGAATTTCCGCACCATGAAAATGAGATTGCGCAAAGTGAAGCAAAAACAGGCCATACCTTTGCAAATTATTGGATGCATAACGGTTATGTGACAATTGGTGAAGATGATGAAAAAATGAGTAAGTCACTAGGGAATTTTGTAACTGTTCATGATTTGATTCAAAAAGTTGAGCCCCAAGTTTTGCGTTTCTTTATGGCGACAACGCAATACCGCCGCCCGATTCGCTACAGTGAGCAAACTTTAAAAGATGCCGCTAATAATTTGCAACGCCTAAAAACAGCAAGTGAAAATGCGAATTTCCGTCTTAAAGCAGCACAAGACACCTTAGCAGATGATGACGTGAAATTAGCGGAGTTACAAGAGTTGGAAAAACGGTTTGTCACTGAGATGGATGATGACTTTAATGCTGCTAACGGCATCACAGTCGTTTATGAATTAGCAAAATGGCTAAACACCTATGCCGAGCAAAGTGACGTTTCACAAGTTGTTTTACAGGCTGCGATTGAAAAATTCCAAGCGTGGTTGACAGTCTTTGGGATTCATTTTATCAGTAATGAATTATTAGACGAAGAAATCGAAAAATTGATTGCCAAACGAATTGAAGCGCGTCAAAATAAAGATTTTGCCCGCAGTGATGAAATTCGCGATCAATTAAAAGAACAAGGGATTATTCTAGAAGATACCGCGCAAGGTACCCGTTGGAGACGAGAAGCATGAGAGATTACACACAATTAAATGGTTTGGCACTAGCTTATGTGGGAGATGCGATTTACGAAGTTTATATTCGTGATTATTTAGTGTCTACAGGTCAAAGTCGTCCTAATCAATTACACAAACAAGCAACCCACTACGTTTCAGCCAAGGCGCAAGCTTTTTTAATGAATGAAATGTTAGCTGCCAAAATTTTAACAGAAGAGGAAGAATTGTTCTATCGCCGTGGTCGCAATAGTAAAAGTCATACCAGTGCCAAAAACGCCGATGTTACCACGTATCGCATCGCGACAGGCTTTGAAGCGTTGATGGGTTATCTTCATTTGCTAAATAAAAAAGAACGCTTAGAAGAGCTGATAGACTGGTGTATCAAGAAAGTAGGTGAAACAAATGGCAAATAAGCGAGATGACAAGCTGCAAAGAAATCAAAACCGCGCAAGTTATGGCACAAAAGATAAAAATAGACGTGGAAAAAACTTTGACGACAAAGGAAATTTCCGTCATAAAAAATCAGCTAATTTTAAAGCAGATAAAAAACTCAGCGATGCAAATAACAGTCAAGAAACCGAGGTCAATGAAAATTTTGTCTTTGGTCATCATGCGGTAGTGGAAGCTTTAAAAGCTGGCCGCGGTAACAAATTATTTTTAGCAGAAGATGCTCGTGGGGATAAAATCGAAGGCTTAAAAACTTTGGCCACCGAACAAGCAGTCCCGGTTAAATGGGTGCCTAAAAATAAATTAGATACCATGAGTGACAGCGGGGTTCACCAAGGAATGGTGTTGGCGATTACACCTTATGAATATCTCTCCTTAGCTGAGTTGCTGGAAACAACAACGAAAGAAAATCCTTTTTATCTGATTTTGGATAATCTAGAAGATCCTCATAATTTTGGTTCGATTTTACGTACTGCCGACGCTGCCGGCGTTGATGGAGTCATTATTCCTAAACATCGCGCCGTGGGAATTACGCCGATTGTGGTGAAGACATCAACAGGAGCAGTAGAACATATGCCAATTGCCCGCGTGACCAATTTAAGTCAAGCTGTTCAGCAGTTAAAAGATGCTGGCTTTTGGATTTTTGGTACCGCCATGGAAGGCACAGATTATCGCAAGTGGAATGCCAAAGGGAAAATTGGTTTGATCATCGGCAATGAAGGCAAAGGGATGAGTGCCGGTTTGATGAAATCAGTGGATGAACTGCTGACCATTCCTATGGTCGGACACGTTCAAAGTTTAAATGCCAGCGTAGCCAGTGGCCTTTTGATGTATCAAGCCTTCAGCCAACGGGCAGGTGAATAGGGTGAAAAAACAACTATTAATTGTCGATGGCTATAACATGATTGGTGCTTGGCCAGAATTGGTTTCACTAAAAAAAGCCGAGAAATTAGAAGACGCAAGAGAAACACTGCTGAATTTGTTGTCAAATTATGCCAAATATGAGGGCTTAGAAATCATTGTCGTTTTTGATGCCCAATTTGTACCCGGTATTACCCAACGCTATACGAAATATCAACTGCAAGTAATTTTCACTGAAGAAGGGGAAACAGCCGATAGTTATATTGAGCGGGTTGCCGGCGAGTTAAATAATGCCTTAACCCAAGTCACAGTAGCTACGAGTGATTTGGCTGAGCAGTGGGTGGTATTCTCCCAAGGTGCGTTACGGACTTCTGCTCGTGAGTTGTACAAAGCAGTCCACAAAACCAACAAATTGATTTCAGAACACCAAGAAGATTTGAAATTTAGTAATTTTCGCCGCAATTCGCCTTGGAATGATCTGCAACTTTCCGAGTTGCAACAAAAGTTACAAGAATTAAGCAAAAAGAATTAAAAATTCCCCAACGCTAGATTAGCCCGCCGGATGAAACTGGTTGGGCTTTTTTTCGTGGTACAGTCAAAAAGCAAGAGAATTTGGGAGGAGGCATTAAAATGATGAGAACAGATTTTAACCCCCAAGTAGTTTTGAGACACATGGAAGTTTTTGAAAAGCTCTTTTTTGATTATCGACCGGTTATTTATAAAGTGATGGGACGCTATTATTTGCGAGATTTTGATTACGACGATTGGTTACAAGAAGGGCGTATCAGTTTTTTTTATTCTTTATCTTGTTATGAAACGTGTCGTGGTGTTTCTTTTGGTACCTTTTTTAGAAACAACTTTGAAAATAAAATAAAAAGCGAGTTGCGAAAACAAGGTGCCTATAAAAGAAAGGGAATGGTAGAAGCCATCTCTTTAGAAGAAAAGATAGCAAAAGAAGGGGCAGACTTTTTAGTGGCCCATAATCAAAGTGTCGTTTTCGCCGAAGAGCAACTATTATTAGAAGAGAAGTTGCGGGTGGCTTTTTGCTTATTATCAAGGTTGGAAGCGGATGTATTGCAGGCTTATTTAAGAGGAGAACAGGTGGAATATTATGCCTATCAACGTGCCATGAGTCAGCAAAAAATTGGGTGTGCCTTAGAACGGGCGCGCAGGAAAATCCGCAAGGAAATGAAAATGAGCTCTTGAAATTTTTTTTAAAATAGAACCTTTTAAAAAGGAAAAAAATAACGCGAAATTCAGTATTGAAACGACAAAAAATTTATGATAAACTTGAAATTTTCAGAAAAATGTGATAAGATGGCAAGCGAGGTGAACGCGATGCCAACAACTTTAGCTTCTATCAAAAAAGATTTAGAATGTCGCATTGGCAGTGAAATTATGCTGGTGGCTCAAACTGGTCGTAAACGTCAAACCGAACGCAAAGGGATTCTTACAGAAACATACCCTTCTGTCTTCGTAGTCGATTTAGATCCAGAAGAAAATTCTTTCGAACGAGTTTCCTACAGTTATTCCGATGTTTTAACTCGCACTGTCGAAATCGAATTTTTAGGTGATGCAATATAAAAAATTACGAAGGCTCAGCTGGGCTTTCGTATTTTTTTAATATTTAGCTAGAATTTACCAGATATTTATCGTTCAATCTGAGGAGGTAGAAATGGAATATATTGTAAAAAGTTTTGCTGAATTAACGACCAAAGAGTTTTATCAAGTGGCAAAAGAGCGGGTCGCAGTTTTTGTCGTAGAGCAGAATTGTCCCTATCAAGAAATTGATGAAACCGATGAAGTGGCACTACACACGTACTTTGTCACAGAAGATGGACAAATTGCGGCGTATACCCGAATTTATGAAGAAGCAAAAGCGGTGCATTTTGGCCGGGTGCTCGTGAACAAAAATTTCCGTGGCACAGGCTTAGGAAAGAAAGTTGTTGCCAAGACGCTTGCTGTTATCAAAGAAAGATTTCCGGGTAAAAAAATTGTCATTGGCGCTCAAGCTTATCTGCAAGATTTTTATGCCAGCTTTGGTTTTAAAGCCATTTCTGAAATCTATTTAGAAGACGATATTCCCCATATCGATATGCAGCAAGAAGCACTTTAAAGAGTCTCTTACACCAATTATTATAAGTTGGTGTAAGAGCTTTTTTTGTACTATCAGGACTAGAAATATTTCGTACAAATCAAGAATGTAAAAAGAGCAGCCTTAAGTAAAAGAAGCCAAAAAAAGGCATTAGAAAAGTGAATTCTTTTATCTTTTTTTAGAAAATTAATTTTAAGGGAGGATTTTTACATTTTTTGCTGTATATATGTGTGAAGTGGAGGAGATAACTTGAAGGATAAAGAAATAGCTGCAGCTATTACACTTCGTGACGAAGTGGCCTTTAATCGACTGATCAAAGAATATTCGAAATTATTATGGGCGGTGGGTTGGTCGATTATCGGCAAACAAGGTTCAGCAGAAGATTTAGAAGAATTAGTGAGTGACGTCTTTTTACGTTTTTGGAATCAGCCAGAAAAATATGATGAAAAGAAAGGTTCGCTGAAAAATTATTTAGCATTAATGACAAAAAGCATGGCCTTGAATCGATTGAAAGCACAACAAAAAATAGTGGAGACCGATGATGCTTTTTTACTTGAGACAATACCTGAAAAAGAGCAGGCAGACGACGCCATTTGGCGGGCTTTTTTTCAAGCGATTGAAACATTAAGCGAACCGACCCGAACCATTTGCTTTCAACGTTTCTTTTTAGAATGGAAGCCGGCATTTATCAGTGAAAGGTTACAGTTGAGTGTTGATGAGGTAAATCGGCGTTTGTATCGCGGGAAAAAGAAAATTCAAATTGTAATGGACAAATTACTTAAAGAAGGTGCAATAAATGACTAAAAAATACGAGAATAACCCCTTGTCCCATTTAGACGATGCGCAATTGACTAAATTATTGCAAGATACGGGGATGCCCTTTGATGACATCAAGCAAGAAAAAATTATTCGTAATATAAAGAAAAAGCAGCGGCCAACGAATAAAAACAAACGCTATAAAAAAATCTTAATGGGAATTGCCGCAGCAGCAATTCTAATTCCAACGAGCGCTTTTGCGGCCAATAAAATATGGGAAGTCACGACCAAAAAAGATGGCTTTTTAACGACACTATTTGTACAAAATGAAGCAGAGGACACAGCGTATTATCGTGTTGACGCAACCTATGTTCCCAAAGAACTTACGGCCATTCCCCAAACTCAGAATATGAAATATTGGCGAAAAGAAACTCGAGATGGTGGGTTTTCGCTAGCGCTTATTAAACCAGAAAAAAATCAAAAACTAACAGTCCCTAACGCAGTAGGCACGGTAAAGTCAACCAGTGGGCAACATGATGTATATACAGTGAAAAGACAGGGAAATGGCAGCTCTTATGATACGGTTTCTTATTTGATGCTACCAGAAGAAAACCGCATTTTACAGATTATGTTTGATCATACTGTAAATAAAGTGCAGCAAGAAAAAATCATTGCGGGTTTGCGCTTGGAAAAGGTGACAGCCCAAAAAGCAACACCCGTTACACCACTAAATCAAAATGAGGACAAAGCAAAAGAAAGTTATACGCCACTTCAGGAAAATCAAAAAACAATTTACCATGAAAATGAAGCCTTTCAAGCAAGTTTTGGTGATAAAAAAGACGCTTTGAAAATCCAAGTAAAAGAAAATGCGGCCCAAAAACAACTCCCGGATTACGCTAAACGTGCATATATCGGGCAGGTAGAAGAATTTGCCAAAGCCGGTCTAATTGATAAAACTGGCAATCTAGGTACCTATGAAGGCAGTAGTTATCAACGTGGTGATGGCGTCAAGACGATCGATCAACTACTAGCCAAACAAAAAATTCAACCGCAGTATCGCGAAATGACCATCACCATCACCAATCAAACTGCAAAAAGAGTGAAGGACTTGTATTTTGCGCCACAATTACAATTAATGAACAAAGTAAAAGCAGGTTATCAGTTTGACGAGGCGACTTATTTACAACCTTTTGATCACGATGGGGAACCTGTTTTTATTAGTGAACATGGCGAAGGGAAAAGTTATTACAATATCGGAAATTTAGCTGCCCATGAAATGAAAAAAGTAACAATTGGCTATATCGTGATTAACCCAGCTAAAAAAGCAGAATTTTTACAATTCAACTTAACAGGAACAGGAAGTATGGACTTGAATAATTCTGCCTTTACGTGGGTTTTGCTAGATGAATAGTAGGTGAGATGATGAAAATCAAACGCATCTTCTTTGGTGTTCTTGTCTTAGGTGCATCTTTATTGGGCATTTCAACAGTCTATGCTAAAATGCAGCCGGTCTTAAACCAACAAGCCGTAACAATTCAAGTGCCCCTGGAAAATCAAAATGAAGAAAAAAAGCTCGGAAATGGTTGTGAAATTACGGCACTATCGATGCTGTTAAACTATTATGGCTATCAAACTACAAAAAATAAGTTAGCAGAAAAATTAACTTATGTTCCCGTTTGGGTCAACGACACGCTTCATGGCGATCCACAAGATGGATTTGTCGGGAACATCAATGGAGGATTAGAGGCGATGGGCGTTGGGGTTGAACCGGTGGCCCAAGTAGCACAACAGGTGGTGCAATCTGATGTTGCTGTTCATGCAAGCCGTAATTTGGATTTTGCTGAAATTGAGTCTTTAGTTAAGCAGGGGACACCTGTCTGGGTGGAAACAACAACAGACTTTAGACTGCCAGCTAAAGGTGAAATAAAAACGTGGCAAACGCAACATGGCACAATTAACGTAGTGACATTATGCCATGCCGTCGTGATTACAGGAATTAGCCAAGATTGGGTCTATGTTAATGATCCTTATGGCCACAAAGATCGGCAGGTGGAAAAAGCCCGCTTTATCAAGACCTACCAAATAATGGGAAGTCAGTCGCTGTATTTAGCGTAAAAAACATAATTAGCAAAAAAGAAGCTGAAAATACAAGTTAGCACATGTTTTTAGTGCAGTAACTTCTGTATCTGTATCGCAAAAAGGCTCTGGGACAAAAGTCAATTGACGTTTATCCCAGAGTCTTTTTTAGTATTCTGAATTATTCAAATCTTCCCGTGCTTTTTTTGTGGCAGGTCCACTTTGTGCTTCCAACAAATCGCGAATATCTTTTAAGTAGTCTTCAGCTGTAATTTCTGGTTCTTCTTCGACTTCTTCTTTTTTGCGTAAATCTTTCGCGCGGTTGGCGAATTTTACGATGATGAATAGTACAAAACCAGTGATGATAAAGGTGATAATAGCACTTACGACATTGCCAAATTCAAATTTGACACCGTTAATTTTAACGTCCAAAACGTTCATGGCGGAATCTAAATCGCCTTTTTTAGTGAACAATGACACGATAAGTCCAATTAAAGGTGTGATCAAACCTTCCACCACTTGATTGACGATGCTCGTAAAAGCACCCCCGATAACAACCCCAACGGCTAGGTCTAAGACGCTACCCCGCATTAAAAACTCTTTAAATTCTTTAATCATTTTTTTTGCTCCTTTCTTTTATTTCCCGCATTGAAAATGAAAGTGAAAAACCTTCAGCTATCATGAAAAATCTGCATTAAAATGCGGATTGCTAAAAACAGTATAACGAAGATTTTTAAATATTTGAAATAATATGAAACAAAATCGCAAACAGGCGTAAAATCAATCTTTACTACAGGGCTATGCTATAATTAAAGTGATGTTGTTTTAAAATGAAAACGAGTGGCAAGTACACATAACGACAGGATTTAGCTTTAAAAATAAGAATTTTATCGCGCCTTTTCTTTATAGCCAAAAAGGGCGCGAAATTCTTCATAAGAAATTGTAATTTCACCAGCTTTTCTAAAGGCAATTTACAAAGCTTTTCTGATAAAGCGGCGGTAAGATTCAAACTCTACTAGGAGCGCTAAGAGTGCCCAAATTTTTGCATAAAACGCATATGAAGTGCAATAAAATTTATTGTAGCGACAACTTTTCTTTGAGAAGTTGAAATTATTTGATGAGGAGCATGTATATGTCAGTTGAATTAGGCCGTGGTATCAACCTTGAAGTAATACCCACCAAGAAATATAAGACAACGCGGATTTTAATCCGTTTTTCGGCCCGCCACAGTGAAAAAACGGCGGCGGCCCGCACGTTATTAACGAGTTTATTAGAAACAAATAGTTTGAATTACCCCACTCAAAATGAGTTAAGTACCCGTTTAGCAGAACTTTACGGGGCAGGCTTTGGCGTTAGTGTTGCTAAAAAAGGCAATATCCACCAAGTCAACGTTGGGATGTCCATCGTCAATGGAAGCTATGTAGGTGAAGAAGATTTATTTGCACAAGCTGTCGCCTTTTTGCAAGAGATTTTATTTGCCCCTAATGTAAAAGACGGGGCCTTTGATGAAAAGACCTTTACGACTGAAAAAGAAAATTTAATCGCCTATTTAAAGAGCATGAAAGAAGATAAGCAGACTTTTGCCTCTTTACGCCTACAGGAATTATTTTTCCAAAATTCTGCCGATCAAAAGGTGCCAAGTTTTGGTACTGTGGCGACAACAGAAGGTTTAACGGCCGAAGAATTGGTAGCTGTCTATCAAAAAATGATGACAGAAGATCACATTGATATTTTTGTTATTGGCGACGTTGAAGCCAAGCCGGTTAGTGAAATTTTGGCGCAATTACCTTTTGAAAAAGGTGAGCGGGTGAAACCAGAAATATTCTTTGCGCAAAATCACAGCAATATTATTAATGAACAAGTGGAATACGACCAAGTGGTACAGGCTAAATTAAATTTAGCCTATCAAATGGATACCTATTACGGCGATGCCGACCGTTTTGCTTTACTTGTTTTCAATGGCCTATTTGGCGGTTTTCCTCATTCCAAGCTCTTTATGAATGTAAGGGAAAAAGAAAGTTTGGCCTATTATGCCTCTTCTTCTTTTGATTCTTTTCGCGGCATGTTAAAAGTGCAGACAGGTATCGACCAAGAAAAAAGAGAAGCTGTGTTGCGTTTGATTAACGAGCAGTTGGAGAGCTTAAGAAAAGGGGAAGTTTCTACCGAAGAGTTGGCACAAACCAAAGCGATGTTAAAAAATCAGTTTTTATTGTCTTTAGATAATCCCCAAGCCTTGATTGAAAATGCGTATTTAGACTTGTGGCTACCACAGACGAAAACATCTGAGGAAGATTTTCTTAAAGGTGTTGACGCAGTAACAATCGACGCAGTGAAGAAAATGGCGTTATCGGTAGAATTAAAAGCCATTTACTGCTTGGAAAGGAGCGCCTCATAATGAAAAAAGTGTACGAAAAGGTAAACGAAACCTTATACAGCGAAATTTTACCCAATGGCTTAACGGTCTACTTACTGCCAAAACCCGGGTTTCATAAAACTTATGGGTTATTTACAACCGATTATGGCTCCATTGACAATCGCTTTATTCCACTAGGGGAAAAAGAATTTATTACTGTGCCAGATGGCATTGCGCACTTTTTGGAACATAAAATGTTTGAAAAAGAAACAGGAGATGTTTTTCAAGATTTTGGCAAACAAGGCGCATCGGCCAATGCCTTTACCAGCTTTACGAAAACCAGTTACTTGTTTTCAGCAACGGATAATATCGATTTAAACGTGACGACTTTACTGGATTTTGTGCAAGCCCCATATTTCACAGCTGAAAGTGTGAATAAGGAAAAGGGAATTATCGGTCAAGAAATTCAAATGTATCAAGATGATCCGAATTGGCGGCAATTTTTTGGCATTATAAACAACTTATATCCAGAGCATCCCTTACACATTGATATTGCCGGAACGGTGGAAAGTATTGCTGAAATTACAGCTGAAGATTTATACACCTGCTACAACACTTTTTACCATCCTAGCAACATGAAATTATTTGTGGTGGGCAACATTGATCCAGATAATATGATGACGCTGATTAAAGAAAATCAAGCGGGCAAAAAATTTTCAACTCCACAACCGATAAAACGCGAATTTCCCGCCGAAACGCTAACAGACATTAAAAAAGTCGATCGCTTAGAAATGCCTGTGGCGCGAGCTAAAGGCATTTTGGGAATTAAAATGTTGACGGCTGATCTTCCGACAGACAACAAGGATTTATTACGTTTCAAAACAGCCGCTAGCTTGTTGTGGCAGCTGCTTTTAGGTACCACTTCTAAAAATTATTTGCGCCTGTATGATGAAGGGGTTATTGATGATACGTTTGGTTATGAGTTTAATTTGGATCGCACCTTTTGCTTTGCTGATTTTGGCGGCGACAGTGACAAGCCGGCTGAACTTACCAAAGCCGTAAAAGAAATCTTACTCCATTACGGCGAGGATGAAGAAATTAACGAAGCCAACTTATCTTTATTGAAAAAACGGATGCTAGGGAAATTCTTCCAGTCTTTGAATTCCTTAGAATATATTGCCAATCAATTCAACCAAAATTTATTTGGTGAATTGACGTTGTTTGATTTGCCCCAAATTATTCAGTCGATAACCTTAGAAGATATTTATACCTGTGGCCAGCGGTTAATAAATGCAGACGCTATGAGTGAATTTTTCATGTATCCTAAGGGGGAGTAAGCATGAAAAGTGCACTTGTAATGGGGGCTAGCGGCGATATTGGTGAAGCGATTTGTCGCGCTTTAGCCAAAGACGGCTGGTCGTTATATTGTCACTATCATCGCAATGAAGAAAAAGTATTAAAATTTGTTAGCGAGTTAAAGGAAACCTATCCCCAGCAAGATTTTTTTATGGTATGCTTAGATATGCTAGAAACCCCCGATATTCCGTCATTTTTGGCGGGTTTGTTTCAAGTGGATGGCATTGTTTTTGCCGCCGGTTTTACCAAATATGGTCTGCTTGGTGAACATACACAACAAGACATGCGGCGTCTGTGGCAGCTGCATTTGGAGACACCGCTGCTGATTTTGCAGGGCTTGGAGGAAAAATTGCGGCGTTCTAGCCAAGCAAGAATTGTTTTTGTCGGCTCTGTTTATGGTTTAAATGGTAGCAGCCTAGAAACTGTTTACAGTGCGGTTAAAGGCGGGCAGCAAAGTTTTGTCAACGCCTATGCAAAAGAAGTGGCCGCTAATGGCTGTACGGTTAATTGCATTGCACCAGGAGCTGTTGCTACGAAGATGAATGAAGATTTCACAGCAACTGAATTAAAACAATTAATAGAAGAAATCCCGCTAGGAAGACTAGCATACGCTAAGGAAATCGCGGCAGCTGTAGCCTTTTTATTTCAACAAGATGCGCAATATATTACCGGTGCGACAATTCCTGTGACAGGAGGCTGGCTGCATTAAAGACTGGAGAGAATGTGTAAGTGGCAAATGAAGCAACAACGATCGGCACAAGATTACGGCAAGCCCGTTTAAATAAAAATATTTCACTGGATGAATTACAACAAATTACCAAAATTCAAAAACGCTATTTAGAGGCAATCGAAAGCGGCGAATTCGATCTGTTGCCGGGTTCTTTTTACGTGCGGGCTTTTGTGAAGCAGTATGCCCAGGCAGTCGGAGAAGATGGAGACAAATTAGTCGCCGTATTAGCAGGCAAAGAAACGCTAACGCCGCCACCGCCAAAACGACCGCAGCCAGAAACCATCCAAGGCTCTAGAAAATCGTTGCACGTAGAAGAAAAAACCGGCAACCCGGTTATGCGGTTGTTACCGGTCATTTTCTTTGGGTTGGTTGCGTTGGTTATCGTCGTGATTGTATTTTACATGACGTGGCAAGATCGCAATAATCAAACGCCAATGATTGCGGACAATTCTTCAGTGGTAGTGGATCAAGCAACAACTACCACGAGTAAAGTAGCTGAATCTTCCACCAAAGAATCGACAGCAAAACCAGCAGAATCCACGAAAGAATCTGAGAAAAAAGAAAAAGAAATGGCGGTAAAACTAGATAGCAATACGCAAACAGAAGCTGTTTTCAGTTTGAGTGATGCCAAAGGTCCAATTAAATTAGATTTTGTTGGCAATGCCAATGGTCCTTGTTGGATTGGGGTATTAGTTAATAATGGCTATGTTTACCAATATACATTGCAAGCAGGAGAAACACAGTCAACGACTTTACCTGAAGCTGTGACCAATGTGACCATCGTTTTAGGTGCAAGTGGCAACTTAAGTATCAAAGCCAATGGCAAAGACTTGAATTATACAGATCCTAATATTCCGGCTTTACGGAAAAATGTAACATTGGCAATTAATTATCAAACGGCTGAATAGACGGTTTTAAGTAGAAAAGGAGATTTTTTCAATTGAATTTACCCAATAAGTTGACGGTTATTCGAATCTGTATGATTCCACTTTTTATTTTGATTTTGGTACTGCCTTTTAATTTTGGCACGCTAGTACTCGGAACAACTGAACTACCCATTACCCATTTAGTCGCAGCGATTATTTTTGCTGTCGCAAGTTTTACCGACTGGCTAGACGGTCATATCGCCCGTGCTCGTGGCTTAGTTACAAACTTTGGTAAATTTGCGGATCCACTAGCAGACAAAATGCTCGTTATGACAGCTTTTATCTTGTTGGTTGACTTGAACAAAGCTCCTGGTTGGGTTGTCGCAATTATCGTCTGCCGTGAATTAGCAGTAACAGGATTGCGTTTATTATTAGTCGAAGGCGGCGAAGTGATGGCTGCCGCATGGCCAGGCAAAGTAAAAACAGCTACTCAAATGCTTGCGATTATTTTCCTATTTTTAAACAATATGCCCTTTAACTTAATCGGGCTACCTGTTGATCAAATTTTACTTTATGCCTGCCTGATCTTCACGATTTACTCAGGTGTTGATTATTTTGCTAAAAATACCGCGGTCTTTAAAGGCTCGATGTAAAAATCAAGGCTTTTGGAGCTTGCTCAGCTTTTGAGCGTTAAGATGGGGTTTCAATAAATTGCCTTTCAAATTTCTTGAAATTTCAGCTTAAGGCCGATAAAGCTAGTTTAAAAAGCCAGACATGAAGAAAGGTTTTGTAAACTTGCTCAGCTTTTGAGCATTAAGATGGGGTTTCAATAAATTGCCTTTCAAATTTCTTGAAATTTCAGCTTAAGGCCGATAAAGCTAGTTTGAAAAGCCAGACATGAAGAAAGGCTTTTGCAAACTTGCTGTGAAGCGATTTATTCATGTGGAATTTTTATAGTTAAATAAAACAAGTGGGGATTTTTTTACTTCATAACCCCAGCTGAGAAATGAGGTGCTGTAAAATGAAATTTATTTTGCAGGACCTCATTGTTTTTTTTACAAAATGCGTATATGAAAGTGAGGAGCTAGTATGAAAGCAGAAATCATTGCAGTGGGAACAGAAATTCTATTAGGCCAAGTCGTCAATACGAACGCGACTTTTATCTCAGAAGAATTGGCGGACCTGGGAATTGAGGTCTATTATCATAGCGTGGTGGGGGATAATCCCGCCCGTTTAGAAAACTTGCTGCAGATAGCAGATGAGCGCAGTGATCTTGTGGTGTTATGTGGTGGTTTGGGGCCGACGACTGATGATTTAACAAAAGACGTGGTCGCAAAACACGTTGGTCAAAACTTAGTCGAAGATTACGCTGGTCGCAAAGAATTAGATGCTTTTTTTACGAAAGCCAAACGGGAAATGACACCGAATAATTTAAGACAGGTACTCATTTTTGAAGACGGAATTGCCCTGCCAAATGAAACGGGTCTTGCCATTGGCATTTTTTATCAAAGTGCAACGACAGCCTTTTTACTTTTGCCCGGCCCGCCTTCAGAATTGCGTCCGATGTTTTTACACCACGCTAAACCGCTTTTAGAAGAAAAATTTCCTCAAACAGACCAACTGATTTCGCGGGTATTGCGATTTTACGGCATTGGGGAATCTAAATTGGTGAGCCAGTTAGCTGATTTAATTGAAAAACAAACAAACCCCACGATTGCGCCTTACGCCAAACCTAATGAAGTTACGCTGCGACTGACAGTTAAGGCACCTGATAAAGCAATGGGCATGAAATTATTAGATGAAACAGAAGCTGCAATCAAAAAGGAGGTGGGGGAATACTTTTACGGCTACGGTGAAGAAAATTCATTGGAAGCAGTGGTCGTAAAATTATTGCAGGAAAAAAATTGCAGTATAACAGCAGCGGAAAGTCTAACGGCAGGACAATTCCAAGCAACCCTCGCCAATATCAGCGGCGCTTCGAAAGTTTTTGCTGGTGGTTTTGTAACTTATGCAAAAGAGCAAAAAGAAAAACTCCTTCAAATTGATGCAGCGCTATTGCAAGAGTACGGTGTGGTCAGTGAAGCCTGCGCCAAAGCAATGGCTAAAAATGCCCGAAAAATTATTGGTGCGGACTACGCATTAAGTTTTACTGGTGTGGCAGGACCAGATGAGCTGGAAGGTCAGCCAGCTGGAACAGTTTGGATTGGTTTGGCAAGTGAAACAGAGGTTACGGCCCACTTGTATCACTTCACCCGTGATCGCGCCTATGTACGTCATAGTGCAGTTATGGCGGGCTTAGATTTATTGCGGCGTGCAGTTTTGTAAATAATTTTCCAAAAGCGAACAAAAGATTAATATCTTTTAACATGCGAAAATACGTTCGCTTTTTCTTGCTTTTTTAATTTAGAAAGGCTATTATTAAAGCTGTGATAAGGAGTTGTTTTTCCTTACCAGTTGCACAAGTTTTTATGTTTGGTTACAAGTTTCGCTTCAAAAGATGAAGCTTTTGGTAAATAGATGACAAGATAATGGAGGGAATTCATTTGGCAGACGATCGCAAAGCAGCCTTAGATGCTGCGTTAAAGAAAATTGAAAAAAACTACGGTAAAGGCGCCGTGATGAAATTAGGAGAAAAGGCAGATCAACAAGTTTCCACTATTCCAAGTGGTTCGCTAGCTTTAGATGTAGCCTTAGGTGTTGGCGGTTATCCTCGTGGGCGAATTGTTGAAATTTACGGTCCTGAAAGTTCTGGTAAAACAACCGTTGCGCTACACGCGATTGCGGAAGTGCAAAAAAATGGCGGGACAGCTGCTTTTATCGATGCAGAGCACGCGTTAGATCCATTGTATGCACAAAAATTAGGCGTTAATATTGACGAGTTACTATTGTCACAACCAGATACAGGGGAACAAGGATTGGAAATTGCGGATGCTTTGGTTTCCAGTGGTGCCATTGACATTGTTGTTATCGACTCGGTGGCAGCTTTAGTACCTCGGGCAGAAATTGATGGTGAAATGGGGGATGCCCATGTTGGTTTGCAAGCGCGTTTGATGTCACAAGCATTGCGCAAACTTTCAGGCTCCATTAATAAAACCAAAACAATCGCAGTCTTTATTAACCAAATTCGTGAAAAAGTCGGCATTATGTTTGGTAACCCCGAAACAACACCAGGTGGACGGGCGTTGAAATTCTACGCAACGATTCGTTTAGAAGTTCGCCGTGCAGAACAATTAAAATCTGGGACAGATATTATTGGGAACCGGACGAAAATCAAAGTTGTTAAAAACAAAGTAGCGCCACCTTTTAAAATAGCTGAAGTTGACTTAATGTATGGTCAAGGTATCTCGCAAGAAGGAGAGCTTTTAGATATGGCGGTAGAACAAGATATCGTTGATAAAAGCGGTGCTTGGTATTCTTACAAGGGCGATCGTATCGGCCAAGGTCGTGATAATGCCAAAAACTACATGAAAGAACATCCTGAAATGAAAGCTGAAATCTCAACGCGTGTCAGAGAAGCATATGGCATCGGAGATGGTAGTGAAGTAACTGTTGAAGAAGCACAAGAAGAATTACCTTTAGATTAATTTAAACAGGACAAAATCCCCGCGAAAATTTTTTCGCGGGGATTTTTTGTCTTATCTCACTAAAACAGCAAGCCGGGAAACATTATAGGCTGTTTCAAAAGATTTTCCAGCAATCCAGCCGGGGCCAAAAACAGGATCGACCACGTGATAAAAGCCATCTTTATAACCGTCTAACGTTACGACATGACGATTCCAAATGGCATCGCCCCAAAACATGCGTTTGTGTTCTGCTGGTGCAAAAGCATAGGTAACCCAGGTTACAACAGGATTGCCCTTGGCTATTTCACCTTTTAAAGTTTGAATAGTAGCACCGGAAATATTTGTGAGTTTGCCACCGTTTTGATTGCCCCATTTAACGACAGGACTTGGATTCATTCCTTGGTAAGTTCCGTTGACGTTATGGCGCCATTCACCAGAAAATCCGTTATTGGGATTATTATTTGGTGATAAGGGCATCGATTTAACGAAGGTCATCAAATTTTGATTGGTTGCAATTTTTTTGTAATGGAGGGCTTGTAAAAGTGAAGTGCCTTCACATAACATCGTATTGCCTTGGCTAATAAAAGGCACACCTAACAAAATCGTTTTATTTGGTTTTGGTGCAGCACTAATTGCTGTAGCACCACTATTAATATAGCCCAACCAGGTTCCTTTTTGATTGTAAAGGGAGTAATAAGTAGCGCCGTTAAAATGTTTATAATAGCCCTTGGCTAAAATGGGTTGTTTGGCAATGCTTGTGGCAGAGCTTTTGAATTGCCAATTAAAATTTCGCCAGACCGACCAATTTTTCGTAATTTTAACGTATTTGTTAAAGTTGTGATAATAACCTTGGGCAGCGACTTCTTTTACCCCGCCAGCATTCAAATAGCCAAGCCATTTGTTGTTATTATCATAAAGAGAATAATAAGTGGCGCCATTAAAGTGAGTGTAATAGCCGGTCACTTTAACTACCCGATCACTTAATGTTGCAGCTTTGTATTTTGCTTTTCCAGCAAAATTATTCCAAATAGTCCAAGTCGGTTGGGAAATGGTGACATATTTTTGCATTTTGTGCCAACTACCTTGAATGGGAGTTGTTTTAGTTGCTGCGGCATTTAAATAGCCCACCCATTTGTCTTGATTATTGTATAAAGAATAATAGTTCGCGCCATTTTGATGGGTGTAGATGACTTTTACGTGAAGTAATTTCATATAATAACGGGAACTAACAGCGCGCTGTTGCCAAGAAAAGTTTGACCAGATAGCATAATTTTTATTGGTAATTTGAACGTAAAAATTTGCCCCTTTAGCTTTAACCGGACTAGCGACTGCTGTTTTTTGGCTAGCAGCTTTTACAGGAGTCACTTGTTGTGGGGTACTTTTAATTTTAGCCGCTGTTTTTACTTGGGGCATAACTTGTTCTTTACTGATTGAATTTGGTGTAACTTGATTGGTGGTAGTGGTGGTAGTTTGCTCTGTGGAAATTGCCGCGCTATTTTTACTAGTTGAAACAGACTCAGACAGGGCAGCAGTTTGACTACTATTTTCAGTAGAGGTCGGTATCGTCGTATCTGAACTATCCTGCGTAGCTGCGATTGTTTTTGCTTGTGTTGAAAGGCTGCCAATGCTTAAAGCTGCTAAAAGCGCTAAGCTTGCAAACACTATTTTTGTTTTCTTCATTTTCTTAACTCCAAACGTCACTTTATTTCTCAAACAGCTGTTATTATACACCAGCGCTAAAAATACTGGAAATAATAATTGTTATCTCTTAGCTGTAAGTGCGGTTTAAAAGAATATATCTTTAATAGTAGACAAAGTAAATTTAAGGATAAGTTTTGTTATCTTAAAATAAAAACAGGTCTGCAGTTAAGGTTACTAGCGTATTTTAAATGTGAACAAAATATGAAAAAAGATATACCATTTCTAAAATTTGTTGCATTTTATCTAAAGTTTGTTCCTTACCTCTTTGTTTTGAAAGCGGTATTATTACTACGTCAGGAAGGCCCGTAAGATTAAAAAGGCCGTGATGCAGAAAAATATAAGGAGGTTTAAAGATGAAGAAAAAGAAAAAAGCGAGCTTTTGGCAAAATGTGTGGCGCTATAAAGCTTTGATTTTAATGGCGTTACCAGGATTTGTCTGGTTTATCTTCTTCTTTTATATACCAGTATTTGCTAATGTGGTGGCTTTTAAAGATTTCCACATTTCGCCAAATGGTTTTATTGATAGCTTGATGACGAGTAAGTGGGTAGGCTTTGATAATTTCAAATTCTTATTTGCTTCAAAGGATGCTTGGTTAATTACCCGCAATACAATTGCCTATAATGTCGTTTTCTTAGCCTTTAACTTATTCTTTGCGATTGCTTTTGCAATTATTATGAGTGAATTACGCAACAAAAAATTGGTGAAAGTTTATCATACGATGTCACTTTTACCTTACTTTTTATCTTGGGTTGTAATCGGTTACTTTGTATATGCCTTCTTAAGCCCAGACAAAGGGATCTTCAACTTATGGTTAACCAATAACGGTAAAAATCCGATTAACTGGTATACCGATCCAACTTGGTGGCCATTGATTTTTGTTGTGATGAACGTTTGGAAGAGCCTAGGTTACAACAGTATCATCTATTATGCTTCTGTCATGGGGATTGACCCAACATATTATGAAGCGGCAATGGTAGACGGTGCTTCAAAATGGCAACAAATTAAAAACGTCACGATTCCGCAAATCGTACCAATGATGATGGTCTTATTGATTTTAAACATCGGGGGGATTTTTAGAGCCGACTTTGGGATGTTCTACAACTTGCCACGTAATAATGGGGCCTTGTATCAAGTGACGTCTGTTTTAGATACGTATATTTATAACGGCTTAACGGCAACTGGTGATATCGGGATGTCTTCTGCTGCTAGTTTATACCAATCTGTTGTTGGGGCGATTTTATTATTAGGAACAAACTTCGTGGTTCGTCGGATCGAACCAGATTCAGCATTATTCTAAGGAGGAGCGACACATGCGTAAAAAAGAAAAAGTCTCAAAAGTGGAAATTCGTTCCTTTAGTCCCACTGTTAACATTATCTTCAATATCGTCATTGCATTATTTGCGATTTCGTGTGTACTACCATTTATCTTTGTGGTGATGATTTCTTTGACAGAGGAACATTCATTAGCGGAGTTGGGTTATCGTTTTTGGCCTAAAGAATTTTCAACGGCTGCTTATTCTTATATTTTTGCCGGTAAAATGAGTGGAAAAATCTTCCGTGCTTTTGGCGTAACGATTTTTGTAACGGTGTTAGGAACTGTGGTGAATGCGACGATGACATCGCTTTATGCGTATGTAATTTCTCGTTCTAACTTCCCATTCCGTCGCTTCTTTACTCTTTTTGCCTTAGTTACAATGTTATTTACCCCAGGGATGGTAGCAACTTATTTAATCGTCAGCAATATGCTTTATTTGAAAGATACAATTTGGGCGTTGATTTTGCCAATGGCATTGGGGCCGTTTAATATTTTAGTGATGCGAACCTTCTTTATTAAAACAGTACCAGATAGTATTATTGAGTCGGCTCGGATTGACGGTGCTACAGAACTACGGATTTTTACGAAAATTGTTTTACCTTTAGCAGTACCAGGGATTGCCACGATCAGTTTGTTTGCCGCATTAGGTTATTGGAACGACTGGTTTAATGCATTGCTTTATATTCAAAATGACAACTTGGTACCATTGCAATATTTATTGATGAAAATCCAAAGCAACTTGGATTTTCTAGCCAAAAATGCTGGGATGGGTGCGCAAATCCAAGGTGGACTTGCTGCGTTACCGTCTGAATCAGCCCGCATGGCAATCGTTGTGGTTTCAACATTACCGATCGCATTGACCTATCCGTTTTTCCAAAAATATTTTGTCGGCGGATTGACAATCGGCGGAGTGAAAGAATAAAAGAGTGGAGGAGAAGTAATGAAAACGTGGAAAAAAGTGCTAGGTGTTAGTGCATTGGCATTAATGACAGCAGGGTTAGCAGCTTGTGGCAACCAAAAAGAAGCTTCAAAAGACTCAGAAGCAAGCGGCGACTCAAAAACATTATTAATGTATCAAGTAGGGGACAAACCTGAAAATTACGATGAATTAATGAAAATCGCCAACAAACGCATTAAAGAAAAAATTGGTGTAACCATTGATTTACAATATATCGGTTGGGGTGACTGGGATAAGAAAATGCCAACCATCATCAACTCTGGTGAAAGCTATGATATTGCCTTTGCTTACCAATATGTGGCAAACGCACAAAAAGGTGCTTTTGCTGACTTGACTGAATTATCACAAAAATATGCCAAAGATTACATGGATCAACTGCCTGAAATGTACAAAAAGGGAAATGAAGTTGATGGTAAATTATACGCTATCCCAGTTTACGGGAATGCTTGGGCACAACAAGTATTAACTTTCAACGATCAATACGTGAAAAAATACAACTTGGATATTTCAAAAGTTGACGGTTCTTATCAATCAGCGACCGAAGTTTTAAAACAATTCCATGAAAAAGAACCAAATATTGCTGCTTTTGCAATTGGTCAAAGTTTTAATGCTTCTTCTAATCTAGACTTCCCATTAGGAAAAGATTATCCTTTTGCAGTTCGTTTAGATACAGATGGCGCACCAAAAATCATCAACCAATACGAAGATAAAGAATTCCAAAACAACTTAAAAACATTGCATGAATGGTACAAAGAAGGTTTGATTCCAACGGATGCTGCAACCAACACAACTGGTTTCCCATTAGAAGGAAACACTTGGTTCATGCGTGAAGAAACACAAGGACCAATGGATTACGGCGATACAATTTTACGTAATGCAGCCCAACAAGATTTAACTTCTCGTCCGTTAACAAGCCAATTGAAAACAACTAGCCAAGCACAAATGGCAAACTTTGTTGTTTCAAATACTTCAAAAAACAAAGAAAAAGCTGTTGAATTCTTGAACTTGTTAAACACGGATCCTGAATTATTAAATGGTTTAGTTTATGGTGTTGAAGGCAAAGCTTGGGAAAAAGTTGGCGACGATAAATTGAAATTACTAGATGGTTACAAACCAAATGAACACATGGCGGCTTGGAACACTGGTAACAACATGATCTTATACACTCAAGATACAATTACTGACGATCAAATCAAACAAAGAGATGAAAGCATTGAAAAAGCACAAACTTCTCCAATTTTAGGTTTCAATGCCAAAACAGATAATTTCAAAACACAATTATCTAGCATCATGAATGTAATGAATCGTTACAAAGCCAACTTAAATACTGGTTCAATCGATCCTGAAAAAACAGTTCCAGAATTAGTTTCAGAACTTAAAAAAGCTGGTTGGGACGATGCCCAAAAAGATATGCAAAAACAATTGGATCAATTTGTCAAAGATAATAAATAATTAATTGAAACGTATTCTCCTTTAGAAATCGTCAGTGGTGGTAATTATTTGCTACCACTGGCTTTTCTCTTAAGGGAAATGTGGTAAAATTTGGTGGTTAAAGCTGAGAGAAGAAGGAATTGTTTTTTCAGCTGTAAGTATCAAAGCAACTGAACTTTTAAGTCGAAAGATTTTTTACAGTATTTTATAAAGGAGTTTTTTAAATGGTAAGTAGTGGGATTCAGCGACTATTTTATGTAGTCTGGATGATTATTAAATTAAACTTATATTTTGTGTTGTTTACCTTGATGGGTGGCGTGATTTTTGGTGCAGGCCCAGCTTTTCAAACCATGACGGATTTATTGATGGAACACGGTATTGATTATCAACAAGTCACCTTCAAACGCTTTATGACCCATTGGAAAGCCAATTTTAAACGCAGTAATCTTCATTTTTTGATTTTTGCAGGCATCAGCTTTTTCTTAGGGTACAATTTGTATTTGTCAGCGCAAATTCAAGGCTTGTTATGGCTGGTTATTGATTTTATCTTAGCCTTTGTGTTGTTGTTAATTGCCGTGTTATACCTTTATGTGACCCAATATGAAACCAAGTATGAGATTTCCCATTTCAATTTGTTTAAATTAGCCTTTATCAGTGTCTTTTTAAACTTTGGCGCTTTTTTGAAAGTACTCTTTGGCTTAGTTTCGATCTTTGTTTTGACCTGGTTTTTCAAAGGGTTATTCCTTTTTGCTACGTTTTCGTTAATTGCCGTCTGGAGCGGTTTTGCTACCAAGGATAATCGCTTTATGGTGGCAGGAAAGCTGGCGAGACATGGCTAAATTTTTAGCACGCTTTTACAAAAGAAACTATTTAATGAATCGCTTGATGCAAATTTACAGCCTTCTGTTGGTGGGAGTTATCCTGCTAACGGTGGCTGCTTTGTGCGTTTATACGGCCGATAGCAATTACCGCAAAATGACGAGTGATTTAGCGGGATTGGAAAATCGAATTATGAATTCAGTGGAAGACAACAATGATACGCTGAGTTTTATCTATATGGAATTAGCTGGTTCCAATGCGGCCATTGATAATGTGCGGCAGTATTTGAATTTATCTGCGGCAGATTATTTTGAATACACGCAAGATTCCTGGCAAGCGTATCAGCGGGATACGCGTATTTCAGAGACCATCAATGGTTTTTTTAATGCCTTTAACGACTTGGATCAACTTTATGTCACCTTAGATGGTTCAAAAGACTATTTAATGGCGGATAGTTACAATCATAATGGTCGCAAGCTACAGGGCAAGATGCCTGCAAAAAGCGGCTTTGTGATTACGCGTCCGATTGTAGATCAATATGGTTCTCAAATGGTTGGCGAGATTTCAGCGGTCTTTTCTCGGGCGGCAGTGCTGGGAATGTTGGAAAATTCGATGGTGGAAGATGGCATGGATGCCTATATCTTTGATAATGCGAATAATCCGATGTTTACGACCCACAACCAGCTTAGCAATAAAGCGTATCAAAAGTTGGTATATGCTATTGAAAATAAACAACCTTTGCCTAAAAAGATCACAGATAAATACTATGTCCTACAAAAGAAAACGAGTCGGGATCTTTCGTACGTTTTATTAGCCAGCAAACAGGTCTTGTGGCAAAAAAATCTCCGAACCTTTGCAATTGCTATTTTGGTAGGCAGTGGGTTGGCGGCAATTTTGTTAATCACCTTGAATCGAACCTTTAAGCGTTATTTTCAACAAATTGAAACCATTGTGGGCATCACCCATAGCGTAGCAGAAGGAAACTTGCAAGAGCGCATTGACGTCAATAAAGTCCAAGATGAATTGTACGACTTATCTGAAGCCATCAACTTTATGATCGCAAGTCTGGATCAATATATCCGCGATAATTACGAGTTGGAAATCAAGCAAAGAGATGCCCATATGCAGGCCTTACAGTCACAAATTAATCCTCACTTTTTGTACAATACGCTGGAATATATTCGCATGTACGCTTTAAGTAAGCAGCAAAAGGAATTGGCGGATGTCGTCTATGCTTTTTCTGCACTTTTGCGCAATAACACGACCCAAGAAAAAACAACGACGCTAAAAAAAGAACTTTCTTTTTGTGAGAAATATGTTTATTTGTACCAAATGCGTTACCCAGATCGCGTGGCCTATAATTTTGTTATTGCGCCGGAGTTGGAAAATTTGATTATTCCTAAATTCACAATTCAACCGCTAATTGAAAATTATTTTGTCCACGGAATTGATTATACGAGAAATGACAATGCCATCAGCGTGAAGGCCAATTTTGACGCGGATGTTATCGTGATTTCTATTATTGATAATGGCAAAGGGATGACCCCAGAGCGCTTATCAGAAGTTAGAGACAAGTTGAAACAAACAGAAAATGAAGCGCAAAACTCAATTGGCCTGCATAATGTCTATGCGCGCCTGCAAAATACGTTTGGCGTAGGCTTTAGTATGACAGTAGCTTCCCAATTGGGTAAAGGCACCACTCTGACGATTAAAATCAAAGGAGGGCATAATTTTGTATAAAGTAATGTTAGTTGATGATGAATATATGATTTTAGAAGGCTTAAAACAAATTTTGCCTTGGGGTGATTTGGGTTTTAAAGTCGCAAAAACTGCCCGGACCGGCTTAGAGGCACTGGCTTATTTGAAAAACGAGTCGGTAGATTTGGTCATAAGCGACATTACCATGCCGGAAATGACCGGTATTGCGATGATTGATACTGCTTATAAACGTGGGGATAAGTTTGCAGCAATTTTTTTATCAGGTTATCAAGAATTTGAATATGTTAAAGAAGGTATTCGGCTGGGGGTCAAAGATTATTTGGTAAAGCCGGTGGACCAAGAGGAACTATTAGCCATAGTCAAAAAAATCAAAGAAGAATTAGATGAAGCCGCACATCGCCAAGAACAAGAGCAGCTGGTGTTGGAAAATAGCTTGAGCCGCTGGTTAAACGATGAGTTAAATGAATCGGACTTTTTTGAATTAATGGCCCACTTTCAGACAAATCCAGATGGACCGTTTACCGTGATCAAAATTTTAAGTGATTCCGCTATTTTGTTAGAAATTGCAAAAGAAGCCAAAAAAAGTGGACAGCCCTTGTTGATTGCTGGCGGACCGCAACAACATCAGCAGATTACGTTGATTTTCACCGGGTCATCTGAGAAAGTATTGCCTTTTTTGGCCTATTTAAAAAGACAGTATCCCGGCTTATTGAAAATATTTGTTGGCGAAACCATCAAAGAATGGGAAAATTTATACGAAAGCTATGAAAAAGTCTTGCAGATGGAAGAGTTAAATAATTTTTATCCGGATTTGTTGCCCACATCGCCGGTGGATTTGGCAGATGAATTAGGGAAAGGGGAATTTTCCTTTTTAGCTTTCAATAAATCATTAATGATTGGCGATCAAAAAACCATTCAACAGGAATTGGATGCTATTTTTGACGATGCAGTGGCACGCCAATTGCAGCCAGAAAACGCGCGTTACATTGCTTTTTTACTCTTTACCGATATTTCCCGGCAATATCCAACCGCAACCAAAGATATTTATGAAGCCACAATTGAAAAAATCCGTCATAGCCATACCGTCTACCAGCTTAAAGCGTTGTTAGAAGACGTTTTACAAATGGCAGATCGCCAACCGCTGGAAAAACAATTTTCCGAAATGACACAAAGAGTAATTGAGATCGTACAAAATAATTATCGGCAAGATTTAACTTTAAAGTTAGTTGCCGACGAACTGCATTTAAACGCAGTGTATCTCGGTCAAGTATTTAAAAAAGAAATGCACAATAGTTTTTCCAAATACTTAAATCAAATTCGCATTAAACGCGCGCAACAATTACTGCTGCATAGTAATCTAAATATTAATGAGATCGCAGATGAGATTGGCTATAACAATACCAACTATTTTTCAAAAATGTTTAAAAAGTTAAATGGGATTACACCAAAAGAATTTCGGGAAGCCTATCACGGTGATTATTCTGATTTACAAAGTTAAGTAAAGTCGCAGCAGATGAAAGAAATTGTTTCATTTGCTGCTTGCACCAAGCAAAATAAGGGGGAAAAGAATATGACAACAAAACAATTTCCAAAAGGTTTCTTATGGGGGGCGGCGACTAGTGCACCTCAGACAGAAGGCCATAGTTTAGAAAATGGAAAATCAAAAACAACGTGGGATTATTGGTATGAAACTTCACCAGAAAAATTTAATGATGCCCAAGGCCCAAAAAATACTTCTAATCTATATGAAATGTATGCTGAAGATTGTAAACGGATGCAAGAAATCGGGTTGAATTCTTACCGGACATCGATTGCTTGGGCCCGCTTATTGCCTGATGGGAAAACTGTGAACGAAGAAGCAGTTACATTTTACCGGGACTATTTCAAAAAAATCAAAGAAAATGGGGTGACACCCATTATCAATTTGTTCCACTTTGATATGCCAATGTGGTTAATGGAAAAAGGCGGCTGGGAAGCGCGCGAATCTGTGGCTGCTTTTGCCTTTTATGCTAAAACTGCCTTTGAATTATTTGGTGATTTGGTGACAGATTGGACAACCTTCAACGAACCAATTGTCCATGTGGAGATGGGGTATTTATACGGCTACCACTATCCGGCAATCGTTGATTTCAAAAAAGCTGTTCAAGTCGGGTATCATACGCTTTTGGCTCACGCGGCCGCAGTAAAAGAATTTCGAGCAGTTTTGCCAACCGGAAAAATTGGGATTATTTTAAACATTACGCCAACTTATACCCGCAGCACAGATTATGCAGATCAAAAAGCAGGTGTGGCTTCTGATTTATTAAACACGAAAAGTTTCTTAGATCCAGCAGTTCATGGTAAAGTTCCGCAAGAGCTGATTGATTTATTGGCTGAAAATCAATTAACACCAAAAACCAAAGAACATGACAAAGAACTGCTGCAAAATACGGTTGATTTTATCGGGCTGAATTATTACCATCCTCATCGCGTGAAAGCACCGCAAAATCCTGCCGTACCAGCTAAAATGCCAGAAGATTTATACGAACCTTACGACTGGCCAGAAAAACGAATTAATCCGTATCGCGGTTGGGAAATTTACCCAGAAGCTTTGTATGACGTGGCTATGATGATGAAAAACGAATACAACAATTTGCCGTGGTTTGTCTCTGAAAATGGAATGGGTGTCGCCGACGAAGAACGTTTCATGGATGAAAAGGGCATGATCCAAGATGACTACCGCATTGAATTTATGGTGGAACATTTAAATTATTTGCACAAAGGAATTGAAGCAGGTAGCAACTGCTTTGGCTACCATACCTGGACATTTATCGACTGCTGGTCATGGCTAAACGGCTATCGCAACCGCTACGGTTTTTACCGCGTTGATTTAGAAGATCACTACAAACGCAGCTTGAAAAAAAGCGGCCTGTGGTTTAAAGAAGTCAGTCAAAATAATGGTTACACAGATGCAAGTTCAACTTAATGGTATCTATTTAGTTGAACTGTATGCGAAGCAAAGCGGAGCTTTTGCCTTGTTGCTCATTTTCTAAACGAGCTGCTAAAACATCTTAATGAAAACGAGTTTTAAACAACCTGCTAGCTCGGCAGTAAGAAAAATAGTTTCAATGATAAAGAGCATCATTGCATCTATTTTGCCTTACTGCTCGCTAGCAAACCGGTTGTTTTAAACATCTAGCAAAACGAGTTTTAGCAGCTAGAAAAATCGACAACAAGAAAACAATCGCAAATGACAAAAAGCATCATTCACGTTTGTTTGCCTTGTTGCTCATTTTCTAAACGAGCTGCTAAAACATCTTAAATAGGAGGTAAGGATATTATTATGGTACTTGCGGTTTTTGATATTGGTGGTTCTGCTGTGAAGTATGGAACGTGGAAAGAAAAGGCGTTATCCAACCAAGGAAGTTTTAAAACGCCGGCTACGTTTTCTGAAATGGTAGCAGAAATGAAAGAAGTTATTGCAACAATTGGGGCAATTGACGGGGTGGCAATTAGTTCGCCAGGGGCTGTGAATGTAGCAAAACGCCGAATTGACGGTATTAGCGCAGTGGAATATTTACACAATCGGCCGATTTTTGATCAATTGGAAGCAGCGTTTGGTGTGCCCGTGACAATTGAAAATGATGCCAATTGTGCCGGTATTAGTGAAATTGAATTAGGAGCTGGGACAAAGGCGCAAAATGCAGTATTTGTCGTGATTGGAACCGGGATTGGTGGTTCAATTTTTATTAATCGAAAAATTTATAAGGGCAGTCATTTGTTTGGTGGCGAATTTGGCTTAATGAAACCTTTTGGTAAAAGTATTTTAAGTCCGATTGGTACGGCGGTAAACAAAGCGCGGGAATTTTCTGAAGCGACAAGCCGTCAGGTAGATGGTCGCATGTTGTTTGAATTAGCAGATAATGGGGATGAAATGGCGCAAAACTATCTAGCCCAAATGTATGATGCATTGGCTCTTTCTTTATATGACATGCAAGTTTCTATTGATCCGGAAATTATTATCATTGGCGGCGGTATCTCAGTTAGATCAGACGTGATTGAAAATATTAAAGGGCGTATTTTTGATTTACTAAAAGCAGAAGGCGTTGAAAGTATCATGCCAGAAGTTGTTGCTTGCAAATTTAAAAATGATGCCAATTTAATTGGTGCAGCTGCCAATTTTGAAGTTTTACAAGGCTAAAAAAAGTCCAATCAAGTACATTTAATGACTTGATTGGACTTTTTTTCAGCTGTTTTCTCCGATGATTTCTTCATAAAATTCTTGTAATTCTTGGGCTTTTTCACTCATGCCAAATACGTTTAGTCCAGCGTAAAATTCAGTAAAATCGACTGTTGCCGCTTTTTTTGCATTGCGGGCTTGCAGTAGTTTTTCAAAATAAGTGGCCATCATTTTGGCGTACATGTATTTTGGTTTTTTTGCGACAGTCTGTAAGCCGGATAAAAATTGTACTAAAATGTGATCATTTTTTCGTTGGAAACCAAGGATAATGCCATTAATAAAAAAAGTCGTCATCAGGGAAGTGTAGTAAGGATTGGTGGCATTTTTAGTCAAGGTTTCTTTGGAGCTGTCAAAAAGAGCTAAAATCATTTCATCTGAAAAAGCGAACATTAAATTCATAAACGTCGTCAGCTCAAAGTGTTGCCAAACTTCCACTTTAAATAAATAGTCACAAATTTTAGTAATTTCTGCTTCATATTTTTTAGCGTCAAAGTGATTATTTTTATAAGCTAAAATCGTTTTTGTTTCAAACCACAAAATATAAAAATAGAAATCGTGACTTTCTAAATAAGCTTGCCAAATCTCTGCTTGTAAGCTGGGGGAGAAAGTGCCGGTATAGTATTCTTTGACAAATTGATCGGCCAATCGCCTTTTAGCAGAAATTTCCTGGTCCTCTAAAAGCAGCTGGTATTCCTCGACCCGCAAATTCATCCGGTCTAAATATTGAAACAAAATGCCGCTTGAAAGCTCAGTTCCGCGATTTTCAAAGGAAGAAAGCGTCGTGCGGGAACTAATTCCTTCGCAAAGTTGCTTTTGCGTATAGCCTCTTTCGGTGCGTAATTTTTTGATTAAGTGTGCTTGGTCCATATCTGCTCTCCTGTGACGCATTTTTGTACAAAGATATTATAGCCCGAAAAAAGTGATTATACTAGAGCAGTAAGAAAAAGCGAAATGAATTGTAGCTTAAAAGAGGAGTGACCGCGATGTATCCTAATTCACCATGGGAAGTCGAAGTGTTCTAATTAAAAATGAAAAAGTAGGGTTTTAAATCAGCAATGCAAAAGGGGAATGCAAATAAAGCTGATTCATTTTTTTAGCGGAAATAAAAATAAACGGACTTTTATTTTAGCGTGTCATTTGTGCTGACGGATTGAAGTAAAAGTCAAAATTTCATACATAAGGTTGCAAAATAGTTCGCCGTTTTGTCCATAGCGTCTTGCGCATTTGTCTTTTTTCTATATGAAAAAAGAGTTCAATAATAGCTCCCTTTATTTTGGAGTATTGTCTATATTTATAAAAACAAGCAACTTTAATCTTATGTCAGCATCTGCTTACAACAGGTCGCAAAAAGCCGTCCAATTTTGAAATACACTAGTTTTGGTGCAATTTCAAAAGACGGCTTTTTGCGATTTTTTAAGTTGGAAATAAAGTAGCAGGTGATCTTATTTTAATGCCAACCTCTTATTACCAATAATAGAAAAGCTAAACTATTTAGCAGCACTTAAGGAAAAAGGCAGTTTGTCTGGGGTATGTTCTTTTGGATTTGGAACAATTCCCAGCTTAAAGTCGATATTTCCACCGGCTGCTAATTCCTCATGGGTGAAGAATAATTTTTCTTGTAGATTTTGATTTCGTGTTGTCTCTTGGACAAATAGCTGTTGCGGATGATTTGGTGTAGCGTTAATTGTCAGGGTGTTCCCACTCGATAATTTCAAAGTAGCTTTTTTCACCAGTGGCATACCAATGACGTATTCGCCAGTTCCCGGACTAACAGGATAAAAGCCTAAGGAGTTAAAGATATACCAACCCGCCATGCTGCCGTTATCCTCGTCACCAGGGTAACCATCAACAGCTGCAGTAAAGCATTCTGTCAGCAAGCTCTTAATTAACGGCTGCGCCATTTCTGGTTTGCCAAGATAGCTAAAGAGGTACGGATAATGGAAACTAGGTTGATTGGAAATCGCCAATTGGCCAAACTCAATGGCGGCCATTTCACTCATCTCATGAATTTCAAAACCATAGCCTTTGACATCAAAATCGGGTGCTTGGTTGCAAAGTTCAATTAATTTTTCCATAAAGGCTTTTCTGCCACCCATTTGGTTAATCAATCCTTGGAAATCTTGGTAGACAGCAAAACTACTTTGCCAGGTGCTCCCTTCGGCATAGTCTTTGCCCCAACGAATCGAAGAAAAATCTGCGCGGAAATCACCGTTAGTATCTTTTGCCCGCATAAAGCCAGTTTTTTCATCAAAAATATTTTGGTAATTTAACGCTTGCTGGCTATAATATGTCGCTGTTTTGTCATCGCCTAGAGTTTTGGCCACTTGGCTGATGCAAAAATCGCTATAGGCATAGTCTAATGTATGGTTGACGGATTCGTGATAGTTGCTTGGGACATAGCCGTATTTGAGATAATCTAATGTTCCTTGGCGACCATAATTTGATTTGTCACTTTGAACAGTAGCGCCTTTTTTCATAGCTTCTAAAAGACGCGGCATTAAATCTTTGCGGATACCTTTGACAGCAGCGTCGGCTACGACAGCGTCAATTAAGGTGCCCGGCATTAAGCCCCGCTCGTCTGGTGATAACCATTTTGGTAAAAAGCCGGTTTCTTCATAACTCGTTAAAAAGCCTTCCAGCATCTCTTCGTATTTTTCCTTGGCAACAAGAGAATAAAATGGATAGACCGTTTTATATGTGTCCCAAAATCCGTTGTTGGTGTATAAAATTCCTGGTTTTACGGCTTTATTATACGTATCGTAATGAATTTTTTCGCCATTTTCATTTAGTTCATAAAAAGTTTGTGGGAATAAGAAAATACGATACAAATTGTGATAAAAAGTTTTCGTATGTTCAGAATTTGTATGTTCTACTTGAACGCGGTCAAAATAGTCTTCCCAAGCACTTTGACTGGCGCTACGAAAATCAGCTACGCTCATAGCTTGTTCCCGGGTGCGATTTAAGTCGGCTTGGGAAAAGCTGATAAACGAGGTGCCTAAATGAAGCGTTTGCTTTTTCACGTTACCAAAATCTAACAATACAAAAGTTTTTTCCCCATCTACTTGTTTCAGATTGTGAATTGGGTTTTCAAAATGCAAAGACAGATAAAACGTGAAGTCATCGTCTTCTGCACCAGAAAAATTCACGACACTGACGTGTAATTCATGGTCGCTAATCTGGGTGATCTCTTTTGCGCCAGGCAATGTTAACATTAAGCCATTTTGGTCTTTTTCATAGTTTACTGCCAGAATACCGCCATACATGCTGGGAATTACAGTGGAGGAGATGTTGTAACGTAATTGCCGAATTGAAAGTTCATAAGGGCGGAAAATAGCTTCTTTAGGCCGATAAGAGCTTTGCGCATGGAATAACGAAATATCAGATAATTCACCACTAATTGGCGTAAAAAGAACGTGGGAGAAATCTCCCATCCACGGACTTGGTTGATGCGTAATGCGATAACCTTGGAAGGTGTGATCTTCAGGGTGGAACCACCAGCTGCCATGGGCGTCATTTGTTTGGGCTGCAAAATAGTTCATCCCAAAAGGTACGCCGGTATAAGGCAGGCAGTTTCCATTTGAAAAGCTGTGTTGATTTGCAGTACCGTGGCGTGTGTCGATTGTTTCAATCATGATTTAATCTCCTTTGTTGATTCCCGCACAAATAAAGTGACGGGAATTTTTTGACTGTTTGGTTTTTGACCAGTTTTTATCCAACTTAATAAAGCTTCACCGGCAGTTTCACCGATGGCTTTAAAGTTTTGCGAAATGGTGGTGAGGGGTGGATCAACGAGTGCTGCTGCTTGAATATTATCAAAGCCCACAACGGAAATATCTTGTGGGATGGCTAGACCAGCCTGGCGCAATGTTCGCATGGCTTGAATGGCGGTGATATCATTTTCGCAAACAAAAGCAGTAATTTGATTTTGCTTCACATAGCGTAATAAGTGGTCTTCGCTGGTTGTATCTTCTTCAAAAGAAGTATGAAAATCAATTTGATGTTCCATCAAACTTTGGATATAGCCTAAATAACGTTGGCGCGTCGATTGGGGATGATGACGGTCGCCAAATAAATACGCAATGCGTTTGTGCCCGGCTTTGACAAGATAATCACAGGCTTTTTTGCCCCCGGCTAAGTTATCAGATAAAAAAGAAGGCAAACTTAAATCAGGCACCTCTTTATCTAAAAGTACGATGGGAAAGTCCGCAAAAGATAATTCAAACAATAGATCCAAATGTTGATTTTCATCTTCGGTGTAATAAATCAACCCATCAAACTCGGCTTTAATATCTTGGGGAGTGTGAGTATTTAAAAAGTCATAAGTGGCAATCATCAATTCATGCTGTGCATGTTGCATCACAGGTAAAACACTGCCAGATAAGTTTCCAATGGCGACATCGTCGGTAAAAGGCAATAAAATCAATACGCGATTTGTCGCAGCCGTAGTTTTTAATTTACCCGTTACAAAACTACCCTTGCCGCGAGTACGTTCAATCAAGCCTTTTTGTTCCAATTCATTTAGTGCCCGCTTTGAAGTGATGCGGCTAACGCTGTATTTTTCAGAAAGTTCTTTTTCAGTGGGTAATTGATCGCCGGCAGCTAATAAGCCACTGGTAATATCGGCTTGTAAGTCCCGTAATATTTTTAAATATAAAGGTTCCATTTTTTTCTCCTTCAATTGGTATATCATATACAGTAGTTTATCACATATTTTGCTGCTGTAAATAAATAAAAAAACTTTTTTGAAAGCGTAGACATCTAGGTTAAAGTGCTATATAATCAAACAAGAATTAAAGATATATCATTTAGCGGAGGCGACGAGGGAAATGACTTATAAAGATATACCAAAATCAGTACAACAATTTATGGATGATATTACAGCAAAATGCGGGAGTGAACATGCCGACTGGGCAGAAAACTTTAACGCAGCTTTTGCCAATACTTTATTAACAACAGTAAAACGTCACGAAGACGGCACGACTTTTCTATTAACAGGTGATATTCCAGCCATGTGGTTGCGGGATTCAACCGCCCAAGTACGCCCGTATCTTGTCGTTGCCAAAGAAGACGAAGATTTAGCGGCGATGATTTCTGGCTTAGTCAAAAAACAATTTTACTATATTAATATCGATCCTTATGCCAATGCTTTTAACGAAGAAGCAAATGGTGCCGGTCATCAAAGTGATCACACAGAAATGAACCCGTGGATTTGGGAGCGAAAATATGAAATCGATTCCTTATGCTATCCAGTCCAATTGGCTTACTTGCTTTATAAAAACACTGGGCGAACTGATCAATTTAACGAAGATTTCATTACAGGGGTTAAAAAGATTTTGACCGTCTTTACTACCGAGCAAAACCATAGCGCATCACCTTATACTTTTGTCCGGGATACCGATCGCTTAGAAGATACGTTAGTCCGTGAGGGTAAAGGGGCAGAAGTTGTGCCAACTGGGATGACCTGGTCTGGTTTTCGCCCAAGTGACGATGCATGTAAATATGGCTACTTGGTACCGTCCAACATGTTTGCCGTCGTTATTTTAGGTTATTTAGAAGAGATTTTTAGTAACGTTTTAAAAGATGAAGAGATTGTAGCGAACGCTCACCGATTGAAAGTCGAAATCGAAGCAGGTATTAAAGAACACGGGCGTACAACTAATAAGGCAGGAGAAACGATTTTTGCCTATGAAGTTGACGGCAAAGGCAATGGGACAATTCAAGATGACAGCAATGTGCCTAACTTAATTTCAGCGCCTTATCTAGGCTATGGCAAGATGGATGACACCCAATATTTGGCAACCCGCAAAACCTTATTAAGCAAAGAAAATCCTTATTTTTACGAAGGTAAATTTGCTAAAGGTATCGGCTCTTCCCACACACCAGAAAATTATGTTTGGCCGATTGCGATGGCAATGGAAGGGATGACAACGGCTGATAAAAAAGAAAAAGAGCGCATTTTAAATCAATTGGTGGCAACAGATGCGGGAACGCATTTAATGCACGAAGGGTTTGATGTGGATGATCCCAACCAATATACAAGAGAGTGGTTTTCTTGGGCTAACATGATGTTTTGTGAGTTGGTTATGGACTACTTTGATATTCAAGTGAAAAAATAATAACAGCTTGGGGCAAGTTATAATGTATCGGTTGCCGCAAGATTTATTTAGGAGACGACAAACATGAAGAAAAAAGTATATATTATTTCCCACAGTCATTGGGATCGCGAATGGTATATGGCCTATGAACAGCACCATATGCGCCTTGTTACTTTGATGGATGACTTATTGGAATTGTTTGAAAAAGATCCAGATTTTAACAGCTTCCACTTGGACGGCCAAACGATTATTTTAGATGACTATCTTCAAGTTCGTCCGGAAAAACGTGAAGCCATTCAAAAGGCGATTGACGCTGGCAAACTACGAATTGGACCTTTTTATATTTTACAAGATGACTTTTTAACTAGTTCAGAGTCAAATGTGCGCAATATGCTGATTGGCATGGAAGACAGTAAAAAATGGGGCACACCGGTTATGTTGGGCTACTTCCCGGATACTTTTGGCAATATGGGACAAACCCCACAAATGATGAAGCAAGCCAATTTACAAGCAGCGGCTTTTGGTCGCGGTGTGAAACCAATCGGCTTTGACAATCAAGTTTTAGCCGATGACAATTACACTTCGCAATATTCTGAAATGAATTGGATTGGTCCAGATGGCACGGATATTTTTGGGTTATTATTTGCTAACTGGTATTCAAACGGCAATGAAATTCCCGCTGAAGAAAAAGCGGCTCGCGCTTTTTGGGATCAAAAATTAGCGGATGCTGAAAAATTTGCCTCTACCGATCATCTGTTAATGATGAACGGCGTTGACCATCAACCTGTTCAAAAAGATGTCGCCAAAGCAATAAAATTAGCCAACGAACTATACCCCGATTATGAGTTTGTTCATTCTAACTTTACTGATTATTTAGCTGCGGTTCAAAGTGATTTACCAGCAGATTTAGGTGATGTAAATGGCGAATTGACCTCACAAGAAACAGACGGCTGGTTTACCTTAGCTAATACAGCTTCGGCGCGCGTATATTTAAAACAATGGAATACGCGCGTTAGTCGCCAATTAGAAAATATAACCGAACCACTGGCGGCGATGGCGTATGAAGTTTCTGGCGAATATCCTTTTGATGAATTGGATTACGCTTGGAAAACATTGATGCAAAATCATCCCCATGACAGCATTTGCGGCTGTTCTGTCGATGAAGTCCATCGGGAAATGATGCCGCGTTTTGAAAAAGCAAATGAAGTCGGCAAATACTTGGCTGATGAAGCGTGCGCGCAGCTAACAGCAGCCATTGACACGTCAAAATTTCCAGCAGATAGTTTTCCATTTGTCATCTTCAATACGGCCGGCACTAAAAAAAGTGGTGTCGCCCAAGTTGATATTGAAGTAAAACGGGTAACTTTTGCAGAGCTTTATCCTTCTGAGGGCTATGACAAGCTAGCTGCAGAGGATGCGCAAAGTTATTATGTTATCGATCAAAATGGCAAAGTGGTGCCAGCAGTAATTAGTGAAGAACAAATTCGTTTTGATTACGACTTACCAAAGGATCGTTTCCGTATTCCTTACATGGAAAAATACGTAACCGTAACAATCGACGTTGCCGCAATGGCAGGTTATGCCTGGGATAGCTTTGCTTTAGTGGTAGGAGAGGCAAAAGAGCTTCCGAATTCTTTAGTCGCTAAGCATGGCCGCATTTTGGAAAATAATTTTATTAAAGCTGAAATAACATCAGATGGTAGCTTAAGTGTCACCAACAAGGAAACCGGGAAAACATTAAACAATTTACTTGTTTTTGAAGATGTGGGAGATATTGCCAATGAATATATCTTTAAACAACCTAAAGGTGATCACGCGATCTTATCAACGTTCTTTCCTCATCAAGTTGAAGTGTTAGAAGACAATGGCTTAGTGGCTAAAGTACGCTTAACTCATGAAATGGAAATTCCGAAGTCCGCTGAAGATCTACTGGATTTGGAACAAAAGAAAGTCGTGGACTTCCGCTTCCGTGACGCAAGTCGCAGTAAAGAAACAATTGCTTATCCGATCGTAACGGAGATCACTTTAAATAAAAATAGTAAAATGGTGGAATTTGCGACAACAGTCAATAACCAAGCCAAAGACCATCGTTTACGGGCGTTATTTCCAACAACTTTAGATGTGGCCACGCATGAAGCAGACAGTATTTATGAAACCGTGATCCGGCCAAACCAAGTTTCCAAACACTGGGAAAATCCAACGAATCCCCAGCATCAACATGCATTTGTCAATTTGCATGCGGATGACTTTGGATTAACGGTATCTAACTATGGTTTAAACGAATATGAAATCGTCAATGATACCATTGCGTTAACTCTATTACGTTGTGTCGGCGAATTAGGGGACTGGGGATATTTCCCAACACCAGAAGCACAGTGTCTGGGCGAGCATACGTTTAATTACGGCATTGAACTTCACGGTGAAAAAGAAACGCGTTTTGACAGCTACAAACGAGCTCATAGCGCGCAAGTCCCACTGAGCGTGAAACAAACAGATATCCACCACGGCAAACTGGCCCCACAAGATGTTTTTGTAAAAATTACGGGTGAAAAATTTGAACCAACTGCCTTAAAACGTCGTAAAGACGACCAGGCGTTAATTCTAAGAGGGTACAACTTAAGTGGCGATAAAGATGCTTTGGTACTAAAAAAAGATGATCAGGCGCCAATTAAGACCTTAAATCTATTAGAAGAACCTTTAAAAGACTATGAAGATACATTACAGCCTTACGAAATTCGCACAGTAGAATTTTAAAAAAGTAGACTTTACGGCAAGTAAATAAAGATACCCGAGCTTAGCATGCTTAATCCCAAATACAGCCTTGTCGGCAGTTGGAATACGTCAGCTTAAGCTACGGGTATTTTGTTTTGAAAAAAAGGAGTTAATAAAATGACCGAAATTTTAATTGGCTTTCAAACAGCCACACCTAAAGCAGCACAAGTCGCAGAACAAGTGGCGCAATTATTCAAAGCATGCGGCTATGAATTTTCATCAGAAACTACACGTAAAATTGAACTGGTATTAGTGCCTTCTTTAATGCAGGAGTTTACTTATGAGGAAAATGAACATTCCCAACTTTTAGCAAAAAACGAGGCGGGACTGTTTTATGGCGCAGTTCAGTTGGTTTTACATGAACTTTTTAACGAAGAGTGGCGTATACAGTTACCACAAATGAAAGAACGCTGTTTAATGATTGATATTGGCCGCAAATTCTATCCCTTAAAAGAATTAAAGCGTCTGGTACGCAGCATGGCCTTGTTTAATTTTACGCACTTACAATTGCATTTTTCAGAAAATGAAGGCTTTCGGATCGAGTCAAAAAAACATCCGGAAATTGTTTCAAAACAACACTTAACCCAAGCAGAAGTAAAAGAGCTGATTGCGTATTGTCAAAACTTTTATATTGAAGTAATTCCAGATATTGACAGTCCTGGACACTTAGAGCAGGTGTTAGAAACTTATCCGGATTGGCGATTAGAAAAATCCGTAGCAGGAAAACTAGTGGCGGATGTGCGGGCGCTCGATATTTTAAATCCGGCTGCGGTAGATTTCGTCTTTGAAATTTATCAAGAATACGCAGAACTTTTTAAACAAAGCCAGTACTTTCACATTGGCGCGGATGAATTCATTGATTTTGACCAAGTGGAAGTATATCCGACCTTGCAAAAAGCTGCCTTAGAAAAGTTTGGTCCAAAGGCGAGCGGAATTGAGATCTTTACTGACTATGTGAATAATTTAGTCGCAAAAATCAGTGACTTAGGCTTTGTCGTTCGCGTTTGGAATGATGGTTTTTATCGCTTGAATCGGCAAGAACAATTGACCCTTTCTAAAAATTGTCAGATTTCCTATTGGACCCGTTGGAATAAAAATATGGCGCCAGTGGAGACATTTTTTGAAGCGGGATATCAAGTTGTGAACCATAATGATAATTATTTTTATTATGTTTTAGGGGAGATGGCAGGATACAGCTATCCGACCTATGAAAAAATTCAACAAGGCTTTACATTGGACTTATTTGCCAACGATCAACTTGTGGCCGCGAAATATTTAGCCCAAACACCCGCTGTCGCCTTGGCGATTTGGGCCGATGATCCCAATGCTCAGACGGTAGCTGAGGTAATTGATGCCGTCTTTTACTTACAAGCAGCCTTAAATGAAAAAGTCAGTCAGCTAACTCGGACTAAAGCGCACTATCACACACTTTTTGAGCACTGGCAAAAATAAAAAGCGCAAGTATCTTGAAACTATGGCACCTAGGATACAAACACAACCTATTAAAAATGCGGGTAACCTATTGGTTGGCAGGACTTTTTATACTAGCGATAAAAAAGCACTACTAAATAGACTGAAATTTTTCCAAAAGTTACAGCCAACTCTTGATAGTTTCTGAAAATTTCACGCTTATTTTGGTGAAGCCCCCTCATTTTTATCCGCTTTGCCCAGGTGAGTTTTACAAATAAAAAAACGAAATAAATTTGTTACTTCCCTGCAATTTTTTCAATAAAATTAGAAGAAAAATAACGCTCCTTTATAAGAAGTACTTTTAACTTTTATAAGTTGACAGCCCTTACGACAAACATTAGAATAAAGTTGTGTCTAAAACACATATGCATGTAGGCATATTGATAATTTCAGATTAAAGTTTATCAAAAAACTACGAACAATAATTGAATAAGATAGTACGGAGGTGGATCTATTGACTTTAATGTATATTCTCCTCGCTATCATCGGTTTAATTGTCGGTGTTTTATTAGGGCTATTCGTTGCTAAATCTCGTCACGAAAAAGAGATCGCAGGGGCGCAAAGTTCTGCTCAAGGGATTTTGACCAGTGCGCAAAAAGAAGCGGAAACTCTAAAAAAAGAAGCCTTGTTAGAAGCTAAGGAAGAAAATCAGAAGTATCGTGCAGAAATTGAAAGTGAGTTGAAGGAAAGCAAACTTGAATTAAAAACCCAAGAAAATCGCTTGCTCCAAAGAGAGCAGCTGCTTGATCGCAAAGACGACTCAATTGAAAAACGCGAAAACTCACTGGAAGAAAAAGAAACAAAACTTAGTGCGAAACAGCAATTAATTGACGAGCGAGAAAATGAAGTCGAAAAATTAATCGAAGGACAACAGCAAGAGCTTGAAAAAATCGCTGCTTTGTCCCGTGATGAAGCCAAAGAGATCATCATGAAATCAACAGAAGAAGAGTTGAATCATGAACTGACCTTAATGGTGAAAGAGTCTGAGCAAAGAGCCAAGGAAGAAGCGGACAGAAAAGCCAAGAACTTATTGTCCCTAGCCATCCAACGCTGTGCTGCAGATCAAGTTTCCGAGATGACAGTCTCTGTTGTTTCATTGCCAAACGATGAAATGAAAGGACGGATCATCGGTCGTGAAGGCCGCAACATTCGTACCTTGGAGACTTTGACAGGGATTGATTTGATTATCGATGACACACCAGAAGCAGTGGTATTGTCAGGGTTTGATCCAATCAGACGGGAAATTGCCCGCATGACATTGGAAAAACTAATCCAAGATGGTCGTATTCATCCAGCTCGTATTGAAGAAATGGTGGAGAAATCTCGTAAAGAAATGGATGAACGCATCCGTGAATACGGGGAAGAAGCCGCATTTGAAGTTGGCGCCCACACCTTGCATCCTGATTTAATTAAGATCTTAGGACGCTTACATTTCCGTACAAGTTATGGTCAAAATGTCTTGAACCACTCCATTGAAGTTGCCAAGTTATCTGGTATCTTAGCCGCTGAACTAGGTGAGGATGTACAACTTGCTAAACGAGCAGGTCTCCTTCACGATATCGGTAAAGCGCTAGATCATGAAATCGAAGGCTCTCACGTGGAAATCGGTGCGGAATTAGCCGCTAAGTACAAAGAAAACCCAGTTGTGATTAACGCCATTGCATCACACCATGGCGATACAGAAGCAACGTCAGTTATCTCCGTCTTAGTTGCGGCCGCAGATGCACTATCTGCTGCTCGCCCAGGTGCCCGCAGTGAATCATTAGAAAACTACATCAAACGGTTGGAAAACTTAGAGAATATCTCCAATAGTTTTTCTGGTGTAGAATCAAGCTTCGCTGTCCAAGCTGGTCGCGAAGTACGGGTAATGGTTAAACCAGAAGAAATCTCAGACTTAGAAGCGGTTCGCTTAGTGCGAGACATCCGCAAAAAAATTGAAGACGAACTGGACTATCCAGGCCATATCAAAGTAACTGTGATTCGGGAAACCCGCGCCACAGACTACGCCAAATAATTTTGAAATCAAACACCCCGCTGAATTTAGTCAGCGGGGTGTTTTTGAGTTAGGGGGAAAGTTCACTAGATGCCGTTTTTCTGCATAAATTGCTGTAATAATCTCTGATAAAGATTATTAAGGTTTCGGGTACCAAATTCATGCTGCCAATAATAAATAGGCTTATCAGTTGGTAAGGTAGCTAATGTAGATATGATCAAATCATAGCTTTTTCCTTCTTGAAAATAAGCCACATCAACAAAGCTTAATTCCTTTAAAAAATTCAATAAATTAAATGTTAATAAATAGTTTGGCTCAGACGCAATCGCAACCCGGAGACGGGTATGAGTGTTAGAACGCAATATTAATGGAAGTAGGCTTTCCCGAATCATTTTTGCTAAAGGCAAGGCTGACTTTTGAAATACTTGGAATTCAGGTTCATTCGTTAATCTCAATAAAAAAAGGTAAATATCATTTTGAAATTCATTTTCGATTAATTTATGATTTCCTTTTGGGATTAAAAAACTAATCAGATTTGGAAAAGGACCAGAAAAAATATAGAAGGCTAGTAAACTATTGTATAAATTAGCGCGTAACAGATTCGTCAGTTCCCTTGATAAGTCTAATTGCAGCGTTTCAGCAACAAAACAAACGATTCGATCGCCAAAGTTTCCCACCGGATTTGCCACAGTTTGAAAGGTCTTTAAGCTAGCTGCGATAGCAGGGTCTTCTGGCATCTCATAAAATGGGAAAAAATTACAAATAAAATAAATAAAGCGTGCCTCAGCTTGGGATTGATATTTTTTTAAGCCATATTCATTGTTAAGTTTATTTAAGTCATAATGAGGATTTGCCTCAAAAATAAAATCTACCCGAGCATCAGCAGGCATTAACTTGTGCTGGTGGATGCGCGTTATACAGACCCCACCAAAGATGGTAAGCATCAAACGGCTGACATAGCGACCGTTTTGTGGAAAAAATTTAGCAAACTTTTCAACTTGTAGTGCAGCTTCCACTTGCGAAATTGTAAAAGGCCAGCTGAGATTGTGGTGGCACAGATAAATAAAGTAGTAATAAAATAGGCGGATCTTGTCTTCGCGGCCAGTTAAAGCAAAATCATGATAACTAATTTGAATGCCGTACTCCTTCAAAAAAATAGTCATTTTGCGCATTTTACGTGATAAAGTAGAGCGGCTTATAAAATGGCGTTTACAAAAATTTTCTAACCCGAGTTCAGGTTCTAACAAAGTGGCCAGCAAAAAATGATAGGGCAGACTTTCTTTTAAAAGAAACTCCAAATATTGATCTGTAGAAATAGTCATTTCAGTGGTAACGACGCCGATATTAGGGCGGATCAGCGGTTGGGTTAAATAGTTAGCTTGTGTCAATTCTTCCTCAATTTCCAATAATCCTTTTGTTAACTGACTATAAGTCAGTTGCGTCGCTTCGCTAATTTCTTGATACGTATATTGACCAGGAGCGCGTTTGCTTAGGCTACGGAAAATATCTAGCTTGATTTGCGTGCCTGTTTCAAATAGTAATTCTTCAAACATTCTCCTTAGCCCTCCTTTTACGACGTAAATAAAGTCCAGCTCCTACAATAACCAATAAAGCAAAACCAATTACGACAAAGATCCAAGGACGAGTAGTCTCACTGACAGAGAGTTTGGTTTGTCCTTGAAGCTTAAAGTCTTTTTTGAAGTTGTAATTAATAGAAGGAATTTTCAAATTAAGCTGATAGGTGCCGGCTTTTAAATTCTTTGAAAAAGGTAATGTTAAGGTTGCCTTGTCCCGAGCCACGATACTTAATTTATGGTTAGAAAATTTATCTTCCATATTGCCTGTTAAAGATCCAGTAAAGTCCGCTTGAGATAAGCGACCGTCTGAATTATTGGTGATGTCAATGACGAGCTGGTGATCTTTGATGCGTAAATTATCAAAAGAAACTTCTGCTTTGGGTTCTTGCTTTTCTTCTCGAACAGCTAAACCTATTTCATAGGCAAACTTATTGTTTAATCCAGATTTATTATCTTCTTCAAAATTGTCAACACTTTGAATTTGAAAGGCTCCGATTAGGATACCGTTAAATTTTTTTGGTGGCATATGTAGTTGATAGGAAACAACTTTCGCTTCATTAGGAGAAAGTGTTACAGTTTTCGGCCCGTTGATTAATTCCGCTACATTTAAGTTATTAAGAAGTTTATGACTTTTGTCAGTATATTCTAAAGCCCCGTTTTGATTCGTATGAGCAGGATTGACTGCTACTGCCAAGTTTTTTTTTGTTGTAGTCAAATTTTCAAAATACAGATCCAGTTGGTAGACTTTTTGCGGGGAAACAAGAATATCAAAGTAGCTCACCTTACCAATCTGATTTGAAGGGAGTATCGGGGTCACACTGTAATCTGCACCAGCTGCCAAAGCATAATTTGAAAAGAGAAAAAAAGCTCCCCCCACGCTCAAAAGGATAAAAATAACTGAAAAAAACCGCTTTTTCAAAATAATAGCCAACTCCACTCGGACATTATCACACTAGAATAATGTTTTTATAGTAAAAAAATACTATCTTCAGTATAACAATAATTTTTTTTTGCGTATATTTTTTTATGTGCATAAAAACTAGGATTATTTGAAGAAAATTGCACAGCCGTTATCCTACATGTATTTACAAGCTATTTCAGTAAAAATAAGGAAGAAGTTAATTTGAATTGTAAAAAAAAATAAATATAATTGTGGTTGCTGAGAATTTTAATAAGGGGGAGGTAGGATGCTGAAAAAGAAACTTTACATAGCAGTATTACTATTGATTCCGTTTTTTTTTAGTTTTAACTTGCAAGCAGCCGCTGCTAGTGGAGATGTAACACTTACGCCATTGTCGTTAGATTCACGTCGCGTGGTTAGTCAAAAACTAGAGATCCCTGCAGATAGTAACGTGCATCAGTTAAAACTTTCTGTCACTAATTTTTCCGGTAATAAGAAAGCATTGATCTTAACCGGTGTCGATCCGGTGACAGACTTTGAGGGAAAGCTTGTATATCAGGACAAAACATTCCCTGTTAAAACAGCACCTTTTAAATTCGCAGCTGTAATTCAAAAACAAAGTATCACCATTGCTGCCGGTCAAACACTAGAAATAGCGACACCAATCAAAATACCTACACAATTTTCTGGTCATCTTCTAGGGGGGATTCGCCTAACAGAAGATAATCAAGAAGCAGCGTTGTTGCCTGTAACCGTTTTGGGCAGCAAGGAAAAAATCAATCAGGCTAATGTTTCTGTCAATCAATTTGTCGCAAAAAACATTACTGGTATGCCAGCTGTTGGTGTACGTTTTGTGAATGATGTCGGTGTTTTGGAGGAGAATTTGACCTTTGATCTTAAGCTTACCCAAGAAAGCTTCTTTGGTCTTATCAAGAAGACTTGGCAAGCTCGGCAAGCTCAAGTGCTGTTAGCACCTTTTAGTACTTTTGAAAAAGGTATCTCATTACAAGGGATGGCTATCTCTGCTGGAAGCTATCATCTCACAGGCACAATTAAAAGTAGCCATCAGCAAATAAAGCTAGATCAGCACTTCACAATTACCAAAGCTGATGCAAAAAAAGTAAATGACGCAGCAAAAGTTGCTTATCGTGATAATCATCTTTTATTGCTGTTGATTATTGCGCTATTGGGATTGCTTTTAATTGGTGTTATCTTCTTGGCAATACGCCAAGCTAAAAAAAGGAAAACGAGCGACGGTTAACGCTCTTTTCATAAATTGTTGTTAGTCGCTTAAAATAAGGGGGAAATAAAATTGAAAAATATTCTTAAAGGTTTAACTGTATCAGGTATGGCATTATTAGCTCTTGCTGGTGGTAGTGGCGTTGTGTTTGCCGCTGATGAACCAATTGCAACCGCCGAAGATGGAAATCCTGCCGTTGGAAAATCAACAGCTGAGTTTCAAGTTGAAGCTGGTGATACTGGTAAATTAACGCTAGATAAAGTTCCAGATTTGAATTTTGGGAAAACAAACGTTAAAGATATTGCTACAAAAGGGGTTACATTACCATTAGTTAACGGAGAAGTAACAAGTGGTGGCAACAACGTTACTTCCAAGGATGTGACTGCTAACGATGGGAATTCAGATCTTAAACTAAAAGTATCTGATTTTCGTGGCGTTAATTCTGGATGGAATTTAACTGCGAAATTGGGAACTTTTGAAGCAAAAATTAAAGATAGTAAGTCAGATGATATTAGCGATAATTTAGGCACACTAAATGGTGTTGTTCTTCACTTAGTTGTTAAGTCAAGTGATGATGCTACGAAGACAAATTCTGTTACGCCAACTGATGTTGATTTGAAACAAGGTTCCGCTGATGGTGTAATGACTCTTTTAAAAGCTGATGGAGATAAAAGTGAAGGTGGCGGCGAAAATAACTTTATTGCTGATCCATCTTCTACCCTAACAATCCCTCAAGATCCAAAAATCAAAGCTGCCACATACCAAGCTGATATTACATGGACATTAGGAAATACTTTTGATACTGCTGCCGCTAAATAGTAACGAATAATCTAAAATTTTAGATTTTAGTAAAATATATAAAAACCCGAACGTCTCGGCGTTCGGGTTTTTGTAAAAATGTACCTTTTATCATAAAATGAAAACGCAGGGTGTCCCTGACAGATTACAAAGGATGTTGACAATGAAAAAAAGTAAATTTCTACTGTTAGGACTGCTGGCAATACTAGCAGTAACTATTCTACCGTCTTCAGTTTATGCAGAAGGTGGGGCGGGTTTTACGATGGAAGCTGCAATCCCTGATAATCAAGTGGGAACGAGCACGTATTTTGACCTTCATGTGAAGCCTGATACAAAACAAAATTTAACGATTAAATTTACAAATTTAGAAGATAAGGCGATTAAGTTGAATGTCTCACCTAATCCGGCTTTTACGAACCGTAATGGTGTGATTGAATACTCGCAATATAAGTATCCTAAAGACGATAGTGCCAAATATACAATTCCAGAGCTTTTTTCAAAACCGCAAGATATCACGTTAAAAGCAAAAGAGGTTAAAAATGTGACCTTTACCATGACTACCCCTAAACAAGCCTTTGATGGCATGATATTGGGTGGATTTTATGCTTTGCGTGATGATGAGAATAAAACACAAAGCAGTGGTAATATTCAAATTGATAATCGTTATGCCTTGGTTTTAGGTGTGGCGTTGCGGGAAGATTTGAAAAAGACAATTGAACCTGAATTGAAATTAAATGCAATTAAGCCGGGATTGGATAATAGCAGAACTGCTGTCTTTGCTAATTTGCAAAATATTAAGCCCCAAGCTTTTGGTGAGATGACCGTTGATGCTAAGGTTTATCAAAAAGGTAGCGATAAAGTTTATAAAGCTACGAAAAAGGATAAACAAGAAATGGCACCAAATTCCAATTATGATTTTGCAATTGATTGGAAAAATCAACCGATTGAAGCTGGCGATTACCATTTAAGTTTAGTTGCAACTTCTGGCAAGAAAGAATGGAAGTTTGAACAAGATTTTACGATTGCTGATAAAGGCTTGCAAAAAATTAATGAAGAAGCTGTCGGACTACCGGAGAAAAACTATCTATGGCTCTATATTTTGATTGCGGTACTCTTACTTCTAATACTCGTAATTTTGGCCTTTATTTTGGGCCGGAAAAAAAGGAAAGAAGATGAGGATGATACTAAAACAGAATAGAAAATTTTCAATTTTAAAAATAGGTCTCGTGTTTTTTTCATCACTTTTGAGTGTAACCTTTAATCTGGTACTATCTTTTCCAGCTGTCGCCAGTGAAACAAGTACGGCGCAAGTAACGATTGTCGATAATGGCTATCGGCCGACAGCACCGATTGTAATCCCAGATGGTCATGAGAACTATTTAATTGGGATTGCCCCCCATGACCGCCAAGGGTTGATTCCACAATTCGGATCACAAGAGCTATTTTCTCTCATTGTGATTGGAATTGAAGTGGTTGTGTTTGCTATCTTGCTCTTTTTGCTTTTCAAAAAGTGCCAAAAAGAGCAGACAGATGAGTACGCATAAAGTTGGAGGGGATACTTTTGAAAAAAATAGTCTCTGGCATTCTAATTGCCAGTTTATTAATCGGTAGTCCACTAACTGTATTTGCTAAAGTGACCGAGTCCACCAGTAGTAGTGTGTTGGAATCAGCACCTGATACGACCGCTTCAGATACAGCAGTTAGTGAAATTTCGCCACAAGCAAGCACGACTAAAACAACAGACAGCACGATAAAAGACGCCGTCAAACAAAGTGAGTCCGTAAGCTCTACAGAAGAAAAGACAGAATCATCTTCAACAGAATCTTCAGCAAGTTCAACTGATAATTCTGTTAAAACAGAAAAAAAGACAGCCAGTGTCAAAAAGGCACTCACAAAAGCAACTACACAGGAGTTAAGTACAGACTTTCTCGATCGAACAAAACGATTTAGTGAAAATCAATTCCAAAATGTGGCTGAAATTCAAGATTGGCTAAATACGTATGATGTTTTTTCACTTGATGGGGCACAAATTGTCAATTATCCATTTACTGGCTCCGTTGCGATTATAAGTGGAGGTTTAAACGTAAAAAACACAAGTGTTTCAATTAAAGATTCAAGTAAATCTGATTATGGTGCTATTATTAATGGTCCGTTATATGTTGAAAATAATACATTAAGTTTTGATGGTGTTAGTAAAGATAAAGGTGTGTACTCTGATTATTCATTACAAAACCAAGTAACGTATTATAATAGTCCACGTCCAACAGGAACAGGTGCTATCACGGGTTTAGGTTCAGAGACAGATTCTAAAGTGAAAAGCTTTAGCGATAAGTTACGAGAAAAAGAATTGACTATACCTGACTTCTTACAAGCAATATTAAATCAGTCAACTTATTTAGATGGATTGGGAATACAGCAAGACTATTCTGGAACTACGGTTGTAAAAAATTCAAAATATGAGCTAGCTGATCAACCTAAAACCTATGTATATGATATGACGGTATCAAATAACAAACTTACTAACATAAATTTCAGCGATTTTTCATCAGATGATACAGTTATTGTGAATGTACATGATACAAACGGTACGGTAGATATTCAAGGTGGCTATAACCTGAATGGGGCAAATGTAATCTGGAACTTTCCAACAGCTGAAACAATTACTAATAATGTGGCCTTTAAGGGAAAAATTATCGCACCAAAAGCAAGTATCACCACCAACCAGTCTTTAGATGGAGGGATTTTTTTGAAATTTGGTTTTGGTGATGCAAGTTCCATCGAAAAAGCACGTATCAAAGCGCAAAGTAGTGTTGATGTTCCTTTGAATTCGGATATTAATAAATTTTTGTCGAATGAAAAACAATTTATAGAAGCTATTACAACGCATAATGGTATAACTTATCAACGAGATACGAACAATCCAAACGAACAAACTTCTTTTTCTAAAGAATTAAGTAAGATACAAGTAACTTATTTTGATAAAGATAATCTTCCAATTACGAAGTCAGAAATTGACACAAAAGAGCCTGATGCAGTGTACTATATTCGCTACACCTATGATAATAATAATGCAATTGCCGCTGTGACAAGACTAGTGATACAAAAACAAATAATGGGAGCTCTAACTCTTTCAAAAATTCCAAATCTTAACTTTGGGACAATTAAACTAGGCTCTGGCACAATACAACTAGGTTTAGAAGGATTCCAAGTGTCCGACAGCCCAGCAGCGTCAAATGGTACCGATGAAGGAATTATCCAAATTACGGATACGCGAGCTAATGGTAAGTGGAATTTGACCTTAAGTTTGGAAGATAATAATTTCAAGTTAAGCAATAGTAATAGCGATAGCATAGGTGGAAGGCTTAATTTAAGTTTGTCAGAGGGAGGCAATTTAAGCACAGCAGACCCAAATTCAACAGAACCAAGTTCAACTCTTTCTGGCTCTGGCACTAAGACATATAATGTTGACAAAAACTCGACTCTCGAACTCGAAATAAATAAAAGTCCGACAAAAGTTGGAACTTATCAAGGTACTTTAAATTGGAAATTGTCAGATACCGTTAATTAGTTAGTAGCTAGTGTTTTTTTGTAACCTGTGAGGTGAATAGCAATGAAAAAGTATTGGCGGATAGTGATTTTAAGTTTAATTAGTGCATCTTTGGTATTGGGTAATAGATACGTTGAAGCTGCTAGTTCAGGTTCGATTGCGGTAAATACATTAAGTCCTCCGCTGAGCTTACCTACTAACGGAGGAGTTGATCTTTATACGCCGATGGAAGGTGTGTTTACCAAGGTAAGTGGCTTAGACAGTCAAGTATTGTATTCACCCAATGATCAATTGGATTCTGCAATTATGATAACGGCAGACAAAGGAAATCAAAAAGGAGCAATTTGGTCTAATCCGGAATACCGATTAGATTTAAGCAAACCGTTTACCTCATCGATGTGGCTTAATATTTTCACAAAGACAACTCCAGCTGATGGGATGGCTTTTGTAATGCACAATGCTTCTGCGGGGAGTAGTGCATTTATGGATCAAAAGAATTATGGGGGATCACGATTAGGTGTTTGGGGATTTGACCAGAATGTTACTTCAATTGCAGATGCAGCTAAAGGAGCCATTCCAAATAGTCTTGCCATTGAATTGGATACATATTCTAATGGAGATACTCTTGATAAGAATACCTCGGGAGTTCCTCATGTAGCGTGGAATTATCCAAGTAATCCAGCCTCATATAATATTTTACTTCCTCAGAATAAAGTAGCATTAGTTCATAATGATGCGGTGAGTTTAAGTATGGGAAATGTAGCAGATGGAAAATGGCACCATTTTAGTCTTTCTTGGCAACCAAGTAATGGTAGTAAAAGTGGTAACCTCACATATACATTCAATGATCGTGTCGCAGCTGGTGATTCTGTTAAATCTATGACTACAGACGTTGTGAAAAAAACTATCTTTATAGATGACTATGTTAAAAGATTTGGCTTAACTGGTTCTAACTCGAAGGTTTATTGGGGTTTTACCGGTTCTACGGGAGGTTCTAGTGCCCGCAATGTTATGACTTTTGAGAACATACCTGGCCTAGTTTCAGCCAATATAACGGAGTCCGTTGTGGATGTTACAAGAGGTGTAGATATCACAAAATCAGGGGTCACATATTCTGGTAATCAAGTAAACTATACTACGAGTATCAAGTATGATGGGGCAAATAGTAAATTCGATTGGCGTCAATTACTACTCACACAAACAAAGAATTCTAACTTAAACTTAACTGGTTCAGAAGCAACAGTTCAATACTATCTTAATGGTACTAAGGTCGGAAACGACAAAAAAGTTTCGATTGACACAAAAGGAAATCAACTTTCACTTAACTTGAAAGATAGCGGCGACCTAGTAAAAAACGCGCCAATATTTGATGAAATACGTGTTATCACACCGCTTACTGTTGGTGTTGTTAGTAGTGATGTGTTAGTACAAGAAAATTCGACTGTCGATGGGAATACAGCTAAAGGCGTGACCATCGTAGAAGATGATAAACCCGTTTATACGATAAAAAACAGTAGCAAACCTATCATTGGTGTTACTTCAAAAGACCTAAAACCTATCTTTCCTGGCGAGGAGTTAAAATTTCCAGCAACTTTGCAAGATGATAATTCTACGACACTTACTTTAAACTATGAGTTAAAGAATAGTGCGAAAGAGTTGATGAAAAGTGGGCAGTATATTAATGATTCTTCGGTTCATAACTTATCTGATGTAAGAAAAGGAATTCCAGTTGAAGAGTTATTGACAAAAGAGGATACAAAAAAACTTTCTCTGGGAGTGTATTCAATTACTCTTACAGCAACGAACGAGAAAAATTCTGCCGATGAAGTAGTTCTGACTTTTACGATTTTGGAAGATAAATTGGCTTTAGTTACTGTTCCAGATTTGAATTTTTCAAATAAGGAAGCAACAGTGGCACAAATTGCAAAAGGAAATGATTTATTGCCATTACCATTAACGACGAATCAGCCCGAGGTTACTATTGAGAGAACAAATCCTAAGCGATCTTGGCAGTTAAAATTAGCCATGGATAATTTTCATTTAGTGAAAGATAGTAATGGTAATGCTATTAAACCGTTAGAATCTTACCAATTAGCTACAAATATTCCAATTGTCTTAAAAATTAAAATGAATACAACAGAAGATGCACGTTTTCTATTAAACCAAAGTTACACGAAGGACGTATATATACTTCCAGCTGCGTTAAAGTTAGCCAATGCTGAAAAATCAATTCTAATTGCGGATAGCGATCAAACTGCAACTGGAAAAATAGAATACACCGTTTCTCCAGATACGACGTTGTATTTAGGAGAAGGAGAATTAATTCGTGCGGGAACATATCGTGGTGATTTAATTTGGACTCTTTCTGATGTTGCACAATAATTAAAAAACATCTTCACTAATCATTTTGTTTATCTCAGATACCTTTGAGATAAACAAGTGCTATTGATTAGAGAAGATGTTTTTTTAGCGATAGAATCTTCTTTACCTTTTTTGTCTAGCTACCCAAACTAGCCTGCTAAGAAATAAGGCAAAATTTTCAAAAATTTGAGGAACAATTTTCAAAAATCCTGCTCTTATTTTTTGCCGGCTCCCCAAGTTTGTCTAGCTTTTATAGTTGTCTAGCTACTCAAACTAGCTTTATCGGTAATAAGGCAAAATCTTGAGAAATTTGAAGAGCAATTTATCAAGATCCCGTCTTATTACTCAAAAGCTGCCCAAGTTTGTCTAGCTTTTATTATTGTCCAGCTACCCAAACTAGCTTTATCGGCAATAAGGCAAAATCTTGAGAAATTTGAAGAGCAATTTATCAAGATCCCGTCTTATTACTCAAAAGCTGCCCAAGTTTGTCTAGCTTTTATAGTTGTCTAGCTATTCAAACTAGCTTTATCGGCAATAAGGCAAAATCTTGAGAAATTTGAAGAGCAATTTATCAAGATCCCGTCTTATTACTCAAAAGCTGCCCAAGTTTGTCTAGCTTTCCTTATTGTCCAGCTATTCAAACTAGCCTGCTAAGAAATAAGGCAAAATTTTCAAAAATTTGAGGAACAATTTTCAAAAATCCTGCTCTTATTTTTTGCCGGCTCCCCAAGTTTGTCTAGCTTTTATTATTCCCAGTTGATTTTTAATAGTTCATTCATTTCGTGGTAGGCGGTTTCGATTCGTTGGCGTTTTGTTTGGGAGACGGTATTGGCGTATTTGCCTCCGGGCAGATAATTTTCGGCTAAAAAGACTTGGTAGTCTTGGGATTGGACGGTACCGTACTCGGGATGCTGATAGGTACGGCCGGCAATGGGTTCTTTGTCTACCCAAGTTGGGTGAGCTGTGACTTTTTCAATGACAGTTTTATCTTTTTCTTTTTTGATAGCGACTTCCATGACTACGCCTCGTTCGGTCCAGTAATTTTGTAAGGATTCGTAGCGTTGGTCTGAAATCAAGTTACCCATGGAATAAATAATGAATTTTTTATCGCCATCTTTTTTTATTGTCTCTGTCGGTTCTGCAACGTGGGGATGCCCGCCAAAGATAATATCTGCCCCTAAATCGACCATTTGGCGGTATTTTGCTCGTTGTTCTTCATTTGGTTCTAAAGCGTATTCCACGCCGTCTTGAGGCATGACGATCGTAATATCGGCAATTTTTTCTGCCTTTTTCAAATCGGCCGCGACTTTTTCCATATTTAAATCTTTTAAATGACTGTCATATTCTTCTTTGGTTAGACTGGCTTCGATGCCATTAAAGCCATAGGCATAAGCCAATAAAGCAATTTTAATACCGTTTATTTCTTTGACTAGAATATCTTTGGTTGTCTTGGTTTTTACTCCGATTGTTTCCATCCCATTTTTTTGAAAGGCAGCAACAGTTGAATGTAAGCCTTCTAAGCCGGTGTCTAAGATATGATTGTGGGCCAAGTCGACAACATCAAAGCCCGCTTTTTTTATGCTGTCGGCTACTGCTTGTGGTGCATTGAAAATGGGATAGCCAGTTAGTTCGCGCTTTGGGTTGATTGTCCCTTCGAAATCTCCCAAAGAAAGATCTGCTTTTTTCAGTAATGGTGAAATTTGCGCGTAATCATTAGCCAGATCATACTTATTGCCATCATAAGCACTGCGGTACAAGATATCATGGTATAACATATCACCACTGGCTGTAATCACAGCTTTTTTGATTGTAGTATCAGGTTTTGTCGTGTTTTGCTTTGGAGTCTTTTGTTTACTATGTACAGCTTGTTTTACTTGTGCTGTTTCCTGGCTATTTTTGGCTGCGGATTTTCCTGTAAACGCTTTTAAAAAGATGCAGCCAACAAGTGCGAGAAAAAGCAGACTCATCACTAAGATAAGGTGACGTTTTTGTGCGGCTTGTTTTTCTTTCATTTTTTCTAAGCGAGACTTGGTCATAATGCCCTCCTGAAAATAAAATTTGTATGACGTTTCTCTATTAGTTTACTTGCTTACGAAAAGAAAAGATAGTCGACTTCGCGGGAATTCGCGCCTTTTTTGCCGCAAGTATTCTTATTTCCTAAATGTAGTAACATAGTTGGTAAAAAAACGCCATTTAGGCTACCATAAAACTAACTACATAAGTTAAAATCAGAAGTTGAAAACATTGGGAATAAAGCAGCGTTCATTTTAGTGACAACAAGCAAATGATAGCAATAAAAGTGTGCTTAGCACTTGAGATAGGAGAAAACTTCATGAAAGAGAAACTAAAGGGATTCGTGGGTGTAATAAAAAACCACAGTCTCTTGTTACGCCTGATTTTCTTTGGCTCGATTTTAATTTTCGTTGCCAATCAAGTGGCCAATATTGCCCACGGCATGAGTTGGGCACAAGTGGCCCAAACAATGGGCAAGCAAGATACTAGTACACTGATTTTAATGGCATTGATGGGCTTTATCGGCGTTTTGCCGATGCTTGGTTATGACTGGGTAACAATTTCTGTATTAGAAAAATCAGGCAGAGAGAAGATGCCTCGCGGCAGTTGGTTTATTGCAGCGTGGACCACCAATACTATCAATAATTTAGCAGGTTTTGGGGGGATTGTAGGGGCCAGTCTGCGGAGTAATTTTTACGGGAAAGGTTTTGATCGTAAAAAAGTTTTAGCAACTGTTTCAAAAGTCGCCTTCTTTATGTTTAGCGGTTTATCCCTTTGGGCGTTGTGGTTATTAATCGACATTTTCCTCCTCCACAATGCCAGTCACTTCCGTCATTATTGGATTTGGTTGGTAGGCGGCAGTTTATATGCACCGGCACTATTCACATTAACGTATTTGCGACGTAAAAAACTGTTTGCAGATCTTTTTCCTAATCGGGTGATTCAACTGGCAATCACTTCTTTTTGTCAGTGGGGAGGAGCTTTGGCGGTCTTTTTAGGAATAGGTTATCTTATGCAGTTACAGGTTTCCTTTGAACAAGTTTATCCGATGTTTTTAATTGCTACATTAATCGGGATGCTGACGATGGTTCCAGGGGGCATGGGAACCTTTGATGTCTTGATGATTCTAGGAATGGGGCAAGTGGGCCTATCTCAAAATCAAACGGTAGTCTGGTTATTGTATTACCGTCTTTTTTATTATTTGATTCCCTTTTTAAGTGGTCTGATTTTATTTATTTCCCAAACAGGGGTGAAATTCAATCGCTTTTTTGATAACTTACCACGCCTTATTTTACAGCGAATTGCTCATTTGATTGTCGTAGTGGCAGTATATTTTGCCGGTATTATGATGGTACTGCTTTCGACGGTGACAAATTTATCAAATCTTAGCCAAATTTTTGAGTTTTTATTGCCATTTTCATTTAACTTTTTAGACCAAACCTTGAATTTACTAATTGGTTTTGTCTTATTAGGGCTCGCTCGTGGTCTATACGGCAAAGTGAAAAAAGCCTATGTTCCAACTTTATTTGTCTTAGTTTTTGGGATTGTAAATACGATTTCTCGGACCCGGTCACTACGCCTAATCATTGTTTATTGTTTGATTTTACTGGCAGTATGGTTATCTCGTAAAGAATTTTACCGGGAAAAATTTGTCTATTCTTGGGGTGCGATTATTTTTGATGTCGCTTTATTTGGAACGTTATTAATTGCTTACGCAATTGCCGGGTTCCACAGCGGCCAGTGGTGGAATACCAACTTAATGGGTGGACAGTTTGTTTTATTTCCTTCTGACGATGTATGGATCTCTGGCATGGTCGGCTTAGCGGTTGGCGCTTTAACGTTGTTGTCTTTGCAACAGTATTTAAGTCGTGGTCCTGCGCATTTGGGTGAGAATTTTGACCGGAGGCGTTTTGAAAAACTACTGACCCGCTACGGTGGAACGAAATCTAGTCACCGCCTAGAATTAGCAGGTTATCGTTATTATTACTATCAAGTCAATGGTCAAGATCGCGTTGTTTTTGGCTATCAGATAAAAAGCAATCGCTGCTTTGTTTTAGGAAATCCAATCGGAGATGAAACACTATGGCAGACAGCAACGCTTTCTTTTATGAAAGCAGCCGATAAACTGGGCTATCAACTGGCGTTTTACAAAATCAGTGAAAAATATGTCGTCCAGTTACACGATCTGGGTTTCCAATTTGCCAAAATTGGTGAGACCGGTACCGCCTATCTGGACCACCAAGAAGACTATTTGCAACAAGAAGTTTATCGCAAATTAAGTGTGCAAGGTTATACGTTTAAAAAATATGAAACACTGCCGGCTGAGCTTTTGCCACAATTAGCTGCTGTTTCGCAAGACTGGTTAGATGGTAAAGGAGAAAAATATTTTGGCAATGGTCGTTTTGATGAAAGCTACATTCTAAACAGTCCCGTTGCAGTTGTGCGCAACAATGAAAATCAACTGGTGGGCTTTATCACAGAGCAGGCTATTTCGACTGAGTGGGTTTCTTATGACTTATTACGGATTAAATCAGATGCTCCCAAAGAATTAGCTAATTTTTTAGTCTTAGGGATGTTAGATAGTTGGGAAAAAGCAGGCTTTAAAAAAGTCGATTTGGGCATGGCGCCACTGGCTAAGGTGGGAGAAGGTCCGTTTGCTTTTTTTGAAGAACGGATTATGAACATCATTTACAATTATGGCAATGCAATTTATAACTTCCAAGATAATTTCAGTGGCAAACAAAAATACGTGACCTGCTGGGAAGGCTGTTATTTTGCTTATCTGAAAGGGAGCAGTTTTTATTTGGCTTCAGCCCAACTCCTGCGGCTAATTGGCCGCGGCAAAAACAAAGGGCCGACACTGGTAGAAGAAGTAATTTTGGAAGAGTAGGAAAAACGCTAAATGTTGATAAATCAACATTTAGCGTTTTTTTTTATTATTTTACTTTTAAGACTTCTAAAATTGGAAAGAAATAAGTTCGAATACTATAAATGTAATATTTACTTTAATTCGAAATATAGCTAGTATAAAAGCAACCGGTGAAAACGCTTTAATATTCTTGAGAATTTAGTGTATTAAATTATCTATTGATAAGGAGGAAGAATAATAGAATATTTAGTATTGAAATATGACCAAACTACTGAATATTGGGATGAAATAGTTAAAATAAGAAATCAGATATTCTTAAATGAACAAGGTCTAAAAGATTTTGAAGTATGTGACCGACAAGATTCTGTCGCCATTCATTTTATAGTATTGCTTGAGAATGTTTTGATAGGATGCTGTCGTGGAAAGAAAATAAATTCTAAAACAATGCAAATAGAGCGCGTGTGCATTTCACCTAATTTTAGAAAAAAAGGATTTGGGAAAGAACTAATAAAATTTAGTATGAAGTATTTTCATTTAAAGGGAATCAACAAAGTTATTTTGTGCAGTCAATTAGATAAAAAAATTTTTTATGAAAATCTAGGATTTCAAGAGATTGGAAATGTATTGCAATACTATGGAAAAGAGCATGTTTTAATGGAAATATATCAGTGATGGGGAGGATATTTGATGAAAGAAAAAATAAGTTTTCTAATTTACGTTCTTTGTATTATTGTCGTTGCTGAATTCATAGGAGTGAAAAGTTTCGCGGTAGGATCATTTCATGTCAGCATATTGCCACTAGTATTTGCTGTTTTGTTAACGATGATTTTAGGAACAAAATTGCTTCGTCGAGGTCTTTTGCAAAAAATTTATACAACAGGAAATATAGAGTTTGCTGGAACTAATATGATTTTCATTATGCTACCGTTGATGGCACGCTATGGTGCAGATGTTGCGCCAAAATTAAATGAAATTTTCCAGTTGGGCTGGGTCTTTATTCTTCAGGCAATAGGAAATATCGGAACGGTTCTATTAGGATTACCAATTGCGTTATTGTTGGGACTAAAAAGAGAATCAATCGGTGCAACACTGGGAATTGGTCGCGAAGGGGAATTAGCTTATATTTCAGAAAAGTTTAGTTTGAACAGCCCCGAAGGTCGAGGTGTTTTATCCATTTATTTAGTTGGCACGCTGTTTGGTTCAATTATTTTTAGTTTTATTCCACCGGTTATTAATATTCTTGGCTTTGATTACCGTGCATTAGCGATTGGAACGGGATTAGGTTCAGCAAGTATGATGACTGCTGCATCAAGTTCTCTAATACCGTTATATCCAAATCACGCTGAAACCATTTTTTCTTATGCAGCTGCTAGTCAACTAATTACAAGTTTTATGGGCACATATATAATGGTATTTTTATCAATTCCATTAATGAACGTTATATTCAATTTATTAACTAAGGAAAACGCGATAAATATTCCTCTTGGAGGTGTCAACAATGAATGAGCTATGTAAATCACAACTAAGCAATCTAAAGATCCTCCTTTTAGGAGCGGGATTAATACTCTTTACACAGCAAATAAAGTTTATGAAGAATCCAGAATCTTTACCAGTAAATTTAGATACTATTATTGGCGTATTGGTCCTAGTATCGTTTGCTTTTTTAGGAATGATTTTTGCCCAGGCGATGAAGAAGACTAAAATAAAAATATTAGCAGAATTTCCAGTGTTAGGATGGGTATCGATTATTTCGTTGGTGTTTTGTTTGGGTTCTGATTTTTTTATTGAAATAATTGGAAAAGTGGATTTTCTTGCAATTACTACACCAGTCTTAGCATTTGCTGGTATTTCTGTTGCTAATAGTCTGGGAGATTTAGGTAAAAATTCTTGGAAATATATTATTGTAGCAAGTTTTGTATTTATAGGTAGCTATGTTGGTCGAGTAATATTGGCTCAGCTGGGATTAATGATAGTGGGATAAGGTGGAACTTATGAAGTATATTTTAGATATTGATACAGGAATTGATGATGCATTGGCATTGGCCTACTTAATTAGCGAAGTGAAAAAAGACATCCTGGGTATAACTACTGTTTTTGGTAATACAAGTTTAGAGTCTGCAACAATGAATACCGTAAATATATTAGAAATGTTGGATCTGCGTTCGATTCCAGTATTTAAAGGTAGTGATTGTGCGATTGCTGAAGATCACTATATACAAAAAAGGGGGAGTAAAATTTTTCATGGTAGCAATGGTGTAGCAGATATTTCTTTAGGTGAGATAGTTCGACAAGATAATACGCAATCGGCGGCAGAGTTTATTATTAATTCAGCACGAAAGTATGGCGATAATTTGACAGTTATTGCAACTGGTCCACTAACGAACATATCCAAAGCATTAGACATAGATTCTGTTGCGATTGAGGGGATTAAGGAATTAGTTATAATGGGGGGAGCTTTAGTTGTTCAAGGAAATGTAAGTAGGGTGGCTGAGGCAAATTTTTTTCATGATGCTCATGCTGCGAAAAAAATCTTGGATAGTAATATTCCACTCCTATTAGTTGGGTTAGATGTTTCATTACGGACCCTCCTAACCCGAGATGATGTCTCTGATTGGAAATTTGGAACTCGCAATCAACAGTTATTTTACCACCTTGTTGATTATTATATTTCTGCACACGAATTTGTTAACAATGAAGCGGCTGGATGTGCCTTGCATGATCCTTTAGCAGTAGCAATCGCTTTAGATAATTCTAGAATATATAAGGTGCCACTGAAACTTAAAGTACTACTAGAAGAGGATCAACTAGGACGGATAGTCATGGATTGTGAAAGAATGGAATTCAATAAGCAACGGAATTGTTCAGTAGTACTTGATTTGGATGTAAAATATTATGAAAGTAAGATTTCGCGGCAATTAACAGAAGTATTAAGTAGTTAGATATTAGAAAAAGATAGGGGAATTTCTTCATAGATTATAAAGAAAGAATCGCAATAACTCAGCTATTAGGAGTTATTGCGATTCTTTAATTTCACTAAGCTTTTCGGCGCCGGGCGAATTCCAAGAAGCGAAATTTATCTAGTTTGTGGATGGATTCAGTGTACTCAAAGCAACGGGTATCTTCCAAAAATACTAAGCTGCGAACAAAGACCGCATGCTGTTCTTCCATGGATAATTCCATCAGTTCGCGGATTTCTTTGTCGACAGGTTCTACGGTAATCTCTTTTTGTGCATAGGCGATTACAAGCCCCAAGTCATTTTCTAAATAACCATAAAGCGAGTCTTCGGCTTTTTTAACTGGTAGTTCTGGAATAATATTCATGGCTAAATAGTCTCGGTCCAAAATCGCAACTTCACCGTCGATTTTTCTTTGTCGCACGAGCTTCCAAGCTTCGCTTGCGACCGGCCAGTCAGTTTTTTGACTAAGGCTAGGAGAGACGGCAACTTTTTTTAGTTCCACAACTTTGGTTTCATTTGGAATGTGTTGCGCTTCTTGTAGCTCTTTAAAACTGGTTAGACCAGAAATAGGAAAGTCAAAGCGGTTAATGTCTAAGACGATTGAACCTTTTCCTTGTTTTTTTTGAATATAACCAGCATCTTTTAATAAATTTAGTGCTTTGCGGACAGTTTCCCGTGAGACATTGTATACCTTAATCAGTTGATTTTCACTTGGTAACAATGATTGTGGGGGATATTCACCATTTAGAATCTTTTGTTCCAAGTCTAAAAAAATCTCCCGAAATTTATTCATTACGTCCCCTCCCAGTCCTCATTGTAAAAAGCATTTGTGTAAAAAGCAACTTACTTTCGCAAAATCTATCTGATTTGGCGTATATTTCCATGAAGTGCTAAAATTATCAGCGCTGATAGGCACCCATTATTTTTGTAAGAGCTCATCGATGTTAAGTTCGGTTAATTCATGGCAAGTCAAGTCAGCGCCGTGTAAAGGTTCACCGGATAAAACACCCACGGCGTACATACCACAAGCTTTAATTCCGTCAATACCAGCTTGAGCATCTTCAAAGCCGACTGCTTCTTCTGGTTTAATGTTTAAAAGTTCAGCTGCTTTAATGAAAATTTCTGGATCAGGTTTACCTTTGTGTAAAGTCGCTGGATCAACGATACCGGCAAATTGATCTTTCACTCCTAATTTTTCTAAAATAAAAGGTGCGTTCTTGGAAGCAGAAGCAATGGCACAGGGAATTTGTTTGGCATTGGCAGCGTCTAAAAATTCTTTGACACCTGGTAATAGGTCTTGTGGCGTTAAAGATTGCAATAGTTCAACATAATGAGTATTTTTCTTAGCGGCTAATGCTTCTTTTTGATCCATTGTAAAGTCGTTTTCTTTGCCACCGTGGGCCAAAATGCGGTCCAAAGAGTCCATCCGGCTGATTCCTTTTAACTGTTCATTGAATTTTAAATCAACGCCCACTCCAATTTCAGCACCTAAATCGCGCCAAGCAATGAAGTGATATTTTGCTGTGTCTGTAATAACGCCATCCAAATCAAAGATAAAACCTTTTTTCATAAAAACTTTCCTCATTTCCTTTTTTTGTTTGTAAAAAGCTGCAGGCTAAATCCCGTTTTTAGTTTTATGACCTACAGCTACGATTATTTAATATGAAACCGCTGTTTTCACGCCTGCCTCTAGTGTAACAGGTTTGCCGCAAACTTTAATTGTAATTGTCTCGTCAGCTGTAATAATAATTTTTCTGTGGGTTAAGGCAATAGCAAAGTGGACACCGCGAATTTTTAATTTATAGGAAAGGGATTCCCAAGCTTTTGGCAAGTTTGGTGTTAAGTTCAAGACTTCTTGACGAATATCCAAACCAGCAAAAGTAGTTAATGGAATATAAAGTGTGGCCGCCATCACGCCTGCGTGAATTCCTTCGGCAGTTGTACCACCTTGAATATCGCGATAATCAGAATAAAGTGCCTCTTTGTACAGTTGCCAAGCTAAATCTTGGTCATCAACCATTGCCGCAAGCTGTGCGTGCACAACACGAGATAAAGTGGAACCATGGGAAGTTCGTGCTAAATAATAAGCCAGATTCTTCGTTACGTAATCAGCTGGCAAGTCATAGTTTAAGTCTTGTAAGATTTCATCCACTTTTTGTTGCGGAAAGTTATAGAAAATCATCAAACTGTCAGCTTGCTTAGCCACTTTGTATTCGTCAGCAGAATGGCCTTCTGCGTTTAAAATGCGATCCATGCGGTAAACATTGCCATATTTTTCTTGGTAATAATCCCAATCTAAATCCTTTAAATTAAAGTAGCCTTCAAATTGGGCAATAATCCCGTCTTCGTTAATTTCCAAGGCCAATTTATTTTTAATATCTTTCATTCGGTGCAATGTTTCAGCCGAGATGCCGGATTTTTCGACAGTTGCCGCAAAGTCGGTTGGCAAAACTTCTTGTAGTCGTGCAATTTCTTCAAACAGCCAAACGACCATCATATTCGTATAGGCATTGTTTTTTAGACCGCCTTTTTCAGAATTGGGATAGCTTTCGTGAAACTCGTCAGGTCCCATGACATGATCAATGGAGTAGCGTTCTAGTTTTTCATCCCAAATTGCAGCACTTTCCCAGAAGTGAGCAATTTCTAGCATCAATTCTAAACCGTATTGCTTCATAAAATCTTCGTCTTGGGCGTTATTAAAGTACTGCCAAATATTATAAGCAATAGCTAAAGAAACGTGGCGTTGCAGGCGACTGTGGTCTTCTTTCCATTTGCCGCTAATCGGATTTAAGTGTAGTTCTTGTGATTGTTCAGTGCCCTCTAAACCAGACTGCCATGGGAACATGGCCCCTTTATAGCCCACTTTTTTGGCATCGATTTTAGCTGCTTTTAACCGACGGTAACGGTATAACAGAATTTCTCGCGCTGTTTTTGGAAAATGAATAATATAAAACGGTAAAATAAATAATTCATCCCAAAAAATATGACCGCGATAAGCTTCTCCGTGTAATCCCCGTGCGGTAATTGAAGCATCTAAGCCTTTATTTCCATTAGGTGACGCGGAACAAAGCAGGTGATACGTGTGGAGATTTAATAATTTTTGGCTCATTAAATCCCCGCTGACTGTAATGGCTGCTTTGTCCCACAAAATTTGCCAAGCGATAGCTGATTGCGCTGCACTGGTTTTAAAATCAGGTAGTGTAATTGTATTCAGATCAATTTCAAGAGGAGACTCTTCTTTACGGCGTTGGGCCACACTTACGGTTTTGTCCAAGCTGTACCAAGTATTTTTGGCAGCAGAAAAGGTAATTTTTTGACGGATCACTTTATCTGTCTGCGTATTTTCCAATTGCGTTAAATCAAGGGTATCACTGAAAAGTTCAGAATACTGAGTGACTGTAATCTCAGAAGCTTTTGTTTTAGCCACTAAGAGGGCTTTTTTGCCTGTTGCGTGAAGTCTCGTAATATCCAAATGGTCTTTGGTTAAACTGCGGTAACGGGCGACATTGTAGTTATAGACGTCGCCATCTGCTTCTGTTACGACCGTGACAGTACCAGAAAAGTTTAGCGGCATAAAAGCATAATGGATGCTGTATTGCGCAGTATGTTCCATGTTGGCGATTTTTTTGACTTTGATGGCAATATCTTTACCAGACTTTGTGGTCACGATGGCATTAGCGGTAAATAGACCGGTTTTCATATGCAATGTTCGCGTTAATTTTTTGATTTGATCTTTTTCAAAAGCAATTTTTTCATCGTCAACAATCAAGTAAATTTTCTGCAAGTTGGGCGCATTTACAAAATCTTCGTTATAAATTGTCTGATCTGCCACGATCGAAGCTGCAGTGTTATATAGGCTGGCTAAATAAGTAGCAGGGTAGTGGTCATCGCTAATTTCCATTTCCGGCATGGTTCCCCGCAATCCCATAAATCCATTGCCGACCGTTAAAAGTGATTCAACCGAATATTCGTCTTTTCCTGGACGATAGCCGTGATAAGTCACTTGCCATTTTAAGTCTTCGGCAGCTTTAGTAAAATTATCTGTTGCTAAAACAAAAGGTAAATTTAGTTTTTCTGTTAACCACTGACTTAATTCGAAAATGCCATCAGGTTGATCTAGTATGACCTCATCTCCTGTGATCATTCCACCATTTATTGCTGTGTCAGTCAGGATAGTAACTAATTGCTGCGCTTTTTCGTTGACAGTTCCTGTTACAGTCAGTGTTTCTGTTGGTAAAGTCACTTGCCAATTCTTTTTTTGTGTATTTATTTCTGCCAGCTTCATAAAATGCTCCTCTCTGATACTTGTCTATACATGTAGCTTAATTATAAGACAAGTTGATAACGATTTCAACTGTTAAAAGTAAATTTAAAATATAATGATAATAACAGTGAAATTTGAAATTGAAAAAAATTGCTATTTTTAAGTGTGATAATTTCACGCTTTATATAAGGTAAGTAATTTTTTTAAAATGAGAAAATTACGTTTTTTGTTAATAAAACGCTTGCAAAAAAATGGTATGCAAGGTATGATTGCTTTAGTTGATAAACTTATATATACAAGTTTTAAAATGAAAGGGGTTTTAACAATGGGAAAATTCCAACAAGATGCTGAGCAATTGTTGAAAGAATTAGGCGGTAAAGAAAATATCGCTGCAGTTACCCACTGTGTTACACGGATGCGCTTTGTTTTAAATGATGATAGTAAAGCAAATGTACCGGCCATTGAAGATTTGTCGAGCGTCAAAGGCACGTTTACAAACGCTGGACAATTTCAAGTTATCATCGGCAATGAAGTACCAGATTTTTACAATGATTTTTCAGCAGTATCAGGAATTGAAGGCGTTTCAAAAGAGGCTAGTAAAGCTGCGGCTAAACAAAATCAAAATATTGCACAACGTTTAATTGGCGTTTTGGCAGAAATATTTACGCCATTATTACCGGCCATTATCGTCGGTGGTTTGATGCTAGGTTTCCGTAACTTTTTAGAAGGTGTGCCCCTAGAGATGCTGGGTGGTCAAACGATTACACAATCATCTGTTTTTTGGAATGGTGTTAATGGTTTCTTGTGGCTGCCTTGTGAAGCAATTTTCCACTTCTTACCTGTGGGTATCACATGGTCAATTACGCGTAAAATGGGAACAACACAAATTTTAGGGATTGTTTTAGGGATTACATTAGTTTCTCCGCAATTATTAAATGCTTATGCTGTAAATGGTACGAGTGCTGCTGATATCGCGAAAAATTGGACGTGGGATTTTGGTTTTTTCACCATTGAAAAAATCGGGTATCAAGCGCAAGTGATTCCAGCAATGTTGGCTGGTTTCATGTTGGTTTACTTGGAACGCTTCTTTAGAAAACACATTCCAGAAGCAGTTTCGATGATTTTTGTACCGCTGTTTTCATTATTACCAACAATTTTGGCTGCACATATGATTTTAGGCCCAATTGGCTGGCAGATCGGTTCAGGAATCTCTTACGTTGTAAACGCTGGTCTATCTTCATCTTTCAGCTGGTTGTTCAGTTTAGTCTTTGGTGGTTTGTATGCGCCGTTGGTTATTACCGGGCTGCACCACACCACATTAGCCATCGATTCACAATTAGTAGCTGATTTTGGATCAACAAACTTATGGCCAATGATTATGTTATCAAATATTGCGCAAGGTACAGCAGTATTAGCTGTTTACTTCCAACATCGCGGCAACAAAAAAGAAGAACAAATTTCTGTGCCGGCAACTATTTCTGCTTACCTTGGGGTAACAGAACCGGCAATGTTTGGGATTAACTTGAAGTATGTCTATCCATTTGTAGCTGCCATGGTAGGTTCTGCAATTGGAGGCATGTTGATTACCATTACCAATACTCGTGCTTTGGGTATTGGGGTCGGCGGTCTACCAGGCTTCTTGTCCTTTAAGATTGAAAATTATCCAATGGTGTTTATTTCCATGCTGGTTACAATGGTAATTACTTTTGTAATGACCTTTGTCTTCCGTAAGGTTAAAGTTTTGAATAAATTGGAACCACAATTAGACGAAAGCGGCTTTGCTATGGCAACTGCTGGCGGACCAGCTGTTAGCGTGACTCATCCAGCTGAAGGAGCCAGTGTTTCAGATAACGCTCCGGGGGTTGTGACAAAAGAAGATATTTTTGCTCCGGTAGAAGGGGAAGTTATCGCTATTGGTCAGGTATCAGATCCAGTCTTTTCGCAAAAAATGATGGGTGACGGTTTTGCCGTTAAACCTAAGGCACAAGAAATTTATGCGCCAGTGCATGGTAAAGTCATGAGTATTTTTGAAACAAAACACGCAATTGGCATTAAAACGCCAGGAGGTGCTGAAGTTTTAGTTCACATGGGCTTAGACACTGTGGAATTGAAAGGCGCACCATTTGAGGTGTTAGTTAAAGTTGGCGATACCGTTACGCCGGATACATTATTATCACTTATGAATTTAGAGGAAGTATTAGCTGCAGGTAAAAAAACAGACGTCGTCGTTGCCTTTACCAACACTGAAAAAATCGCCGGCTTCACCTTAAATAAAACCGGTGAGATTGCCCAACAAACTAAAATTGGTGAAGTTGAGGTAATGGAGTAGGATATTTAGTAAATAATATAAGCCCGCACTGTTATGGTGTTGGGCTTATTTTTTTAATTAAAAATTATCTAATCATAAAATCTGGTAAGGTAGAAGAATAATTCTTCTACCTTACTTTTTCGTCCGATGGTTAAAGTTATTATTAAGGCGTGACAAGAGATAATTTAATGTGTGACAAATTCTGATATGAAAGCGTGAACAAAGTGACTTGAAAAGATTTTATAATGAAAAGTGCCAGGAGGTAATACAAATGAATGAACGTATCCGGAAAATTCTTTCTTTATTGATTCGCAATCCTGAGTTAAAAATGAATGATTTAACAACAAAGTTAAGTTTAACTAAGCGTCAAATTAACTATGCTATCAATACTTTTAATAGTGAATTGGAATTAAAAAAAATTCCAAAGATTAAACGAAACCATAGTGGAGATTTTGAAATTCCATTAGAAGTTATTCAAATGCTGACAGTTGAAGAAAATAAGCAGAATTTTTATAGCATCGCTGATGGTTTATCTGAAAGTGATCGGGCCGCTTTGATCTTAATGCTTTTAGTAACAGATACTGGCTATGTTGGATTGGATCATTTTATAGATTTGTTAGATGTTAGTAAAAGTACAATTATTGAAGATTTAAAGAAGTCAGAATGGTTGGCATCCAAATATGAGTTGGAGTTAGTTTACGATCGAATAAATGGATACAGTTTAAAGGGGTCAGAACACCGCCTTTTGCAACTAATGTCTGATATGGTTCACCAGCATCCTATTTTTCAAGAGGACAAGGTGCGTGATTTTTTAGCAACAAATGTTAGCGAAGAAGAAATTATCCATCTTATTCATGGTATGGAACAAATGCTGCACTTGAGTTACTCAGACGAATCGGTAGACTACTTGCAATCGGCAGCGCGCTTTTTAATTAGTCGTGGTTTACGAGAAAAAAGTAATTCAGACTTTTTACAAGAACGCGTCAGCCAAACCCCTGAATTCAAGTTGCTACAAATATTAGTGAGTGAAACAAGTTGGCAGTTAAATCAAAAATACTTGGAGTGGCTAACATTATTATTTTTAACTTCCAATATTTTTGAGAAAAAAACAACGCAAGATTTTGATTCCGACTTACAACTACGACGTCTCATTCACCAAATGGTAGAAATATTTCAAAATCAGACATTAATTGTGATAGAAGACAGAGAAAGTTTTGAACGGAGAATTTTGAATCATTTACGACCTGCCTGTTTCAGAATTCGATATAACTTGAGTCTAGGTGTATATTCGTTAGAAAATTTAATCCAAGATAGTAATCATGGGATTTTAGTGGAATTGATGAAAGAACTGATTACACCGATTGAAAAATGGTTGGGCAAAGCCTTTCCTGAGGATGAACTAAACTTATTGTCTTACTATTTTGGCTTCCAGTTAACAAGTCATAGCAAACATCAAAAGCAAAAACCCAGAGCTGTTGTTGTTTGTACGAATGGTGTAATGGTTTCAAAGTTGATGCGAGAAAGTTTAAAACAGTTGTTTCCAGAGATCCATTTTCTAGCTTCATTTTCTGTTAGAGATTTTTATCATTTTGAAGAAGATTATGATTTGGTTTTTACCACGACACCGTTAAAAACTAATTTAGTCCAATTCATTGTTGATCCGATTATGTCGTATAAAGAGCAGATTAGTTTACGTTATCGTGTACTAAGCGATTTAGGAATTGATCAGATGGATCAGGCAGTGGATGAGCTAATTGGAATTATTCAAAAACATGCCAAAATTAGCAGTCTACGTAATCTAAAAGAAGAATTGCAATATTTTCTATTGCAAGCGAATAACAATACGTCTTTAGAAAACCATAAAGTGTTACCAGCTTTAACACATTATTTGAAGCCTAATTTTATCACCGTTATAAATCAGCCAGTTATATGGCAAAATGCAGTGAAAATCGCGTGTCAGCCTTTACTGGAAAGTCGCATTATTGATGAGCGCTTTTATGAGGATTGTATCCGTCAAATTAAGGATGTAAATTACTCTGGTTATCTTGGAAGTCAAACCTGTATTCCTCACACAACCACAGATCATGGTGTTTTAAGAGATGGTGTAAGTTTGTTGATTAGTCCAGAACCAATAGAATTTCCTGGCGGGCATCAAGTGTCTTTGGTTATGCCACTTGCTTTTTATGATTTAACAAGACATCTGCGTGCAATTAATCAAATTGCGGCCATTAGTGAAAATGATGAATTGATTCAAAAATTGAAACAATCCGACGAAGTCACGAGTTACCAATTAATCCGACAACATACGTAACGAAGTAATTGAAAGGAGAAAAAATGAAATTAGAAGAGTATCCCAAATTGACTATTATTATGCGAGGTTATTCTTTTGAACAAGCCGAGGCGATTTTAAAAGCAATGAACGGTTTTGAAAAAGATTATGCCGTAGAGATGACCTTGAATACAGAAAATGCATTGGAAAATATTAAACAGTTAAACGCCCAATTTGGTGACAAAATAAAGATTGGTGCTGGAACTGTTCGAACAATTGAAGATGCTAAAGCAGCCTATGCAGCAGGTGCAAAATTCCTTTTGGGACCACATGTGTTTACAAAAGAAATGTTAGCGTTTGCTAATGAAAAAAATATCTTGGCAGTTCCAGCGGCAATGACGCCTTCTGAAATTGATGAGATGTTTAAGAATGGTGCTGACATTGTTAAAATTTTTCCGGCAGCGGTTGTGACTCCGCGTTTCTTTAAAGATGTTCAAGCACCTTTGGGAAAATTACCATTGATGGGTGTCGGCGGAGTGAGTACAGATAATGCAAGAGCATTTTTTGAAAATCAGGCCAGTTATTTAGGGCTTGGATCGGGCATGTTTAACAAAGAAGATTTAAAAGAGTTAAATATCCCCAATTTAGCAAAATCGCTGCAATTATTATTGGAAAGGATAAAATAATAAATTTTCAGGTGAGTTTTGAGGAGGAAAACAGATGGAAGTATATCTTCATGAAGAATTAGTCTTTCGTGATCTTGACGTAAAGGATGCAGATGATGCTTTGGGTTATTTAGCAGAGCAATTATTTGAAAAAGGTTATGTAAAAGAAAAATATATTGTAGCAATTAAGGAAAGAGAAAAGGAATATCCAACTGGATTGCCTTCAACCCAACCAGCTGTGGCAATTCCACATGCGAATTATGAGTTGGTAGAAAAAACAACCTTAGCTATTGCAACATTAAAAGAACCAATTGAATTTCACAATATGGAAGAAAATGCAGCGACACTACCTGTTCAAATTATTATCATGATGGCGATTGGCGAGCCCCATGGTCAAGTAGAGATGTTACAAAAAATTGTGGGTTTAATTCAAGATGAACCATTAAGACAAGAAATGGTCAATGCTCGTAATGATCAAGAGTTATTAAAACTAGTAGAAACAGCAATTAATTAAAAAAATAAATTGGAGGAATTTATTATGAAAAGAATTTTAGTAGCTTGTGGAAATGGAATTGCAACGTCAACAGTAGTCGCTTCAAAGGTCAAAGATTATTTAACGGAACATGGTGTACAGGTTGAAACGACACAGACAAAATTAATGGAAGTGCCTGGAAAAGTTCAAGGCTACGATTTGTTAGTAACGACAGGTCAATTTGATGGGCAAACAGGAGATGTTCCTGTGGTTAAAGGCATGCCAATCTTAACGGGAATTGGCGCAGATAAAACGATGGAAGAAATCTTAGCAAAACTACAAGACTAATCAATAAATCGGAGGTAGAAGACTAACATGAATATTATTATGAGTGTATTTAATTTCTTCATTGACGCTGGTCCAACCGTAATGTTGCCGGTAATTATTACAATTATTGGATTGATTTTTGGATTGAAAATTACCCGAGCATTCAAGTCAGGGTTGACGCTAGCAATTGGTTTTGCAGGTATCAAATTGATTTTAGACTTTATGACCACCAATGTTGGACCAGCTGCAAAAGCGATGGTAGAACGAACAGGTGTAAAACTAGATGCTTTAGATGTCGGGTGGGGATCAATTGCCGCGGTAACGTGGGCATCTCCTATTATTGCCGTTTTAATTTTTGCAATTTTAATCGTTAATATTGTGTTATTGATCTTGAAAAAGACTCAAACATTAGATGTCGATATTTGGAATTATCATCACATGGCAATTGTTGGGGTTATGGTGTACTTCGTAACAAAAAATGTATTTCTTGGCGTGGGCGCATCTGTTGTAATGGCAGTTATTACCTTTAAAATGTCTGACTGGTCACAGCCGTTAGTAGAAGATTTCTTTGGGATACCAGGAGTATCTTTACCAACCGTGTCGGCATTGTCTTCACTTGTAATTGCATGGCCACTAAATTGGCTGTTGGATAAAATTCCTTTTTTCCGCAAATCAAAATTCACTATTAAAGACGCACAAAAATACTTGGGATTTTTTGGTGATTCAATGATTATGGGCTTGGTTATTGGCTTAGTGATTGGTTTTCTAGCTGGATATGACATTAAAGCTGTATTGCAATTAGGTGTTAGTATGTCGGCAGTTTTGGTTTTAATTCCAAAAATGACAGCGCTATTTATGGAAGGCTTAATGCCAATTTCTGATGCAGCACAAAAATGGTCACAAGAAAAATTCAAAGGTCGTCGCTTATTTATTGGTTTGGATGCTGCAGTAGTTGTCGGCAATCCCGACGTTATTACGACGGCATTGATCATTATTCCGTTAACAATTGCAATGGCTTTAGTGTTACCTGGAAATCGCGTATTGCCGTTTGCTGATTTAGCAGTAGTGCCTTTTCGCGTAGCAATGGTTGTTGCTTTAACAAGAGGCAACTTATTGAAAAATATCGTGATTGGGCTAGTTGTTACAGCGTCATTGCTATGGTGTGGCACTGCAACTTCTCCAATTTTAACGGCGATTGCAAAACAAATAGGCATTGATCTAGGTTCAAGTTCGATGCTGATTTCATCATTTGCTGCAACCTCAATGATTCAAAGCTATTTAGTATTCTTAGCATTTTCTTACCAACCACTTATTGGTATTCCGATTTTACTTATCGTATTTGCCTCAGCTTGGTATTACTTTGATAAAGTAAAACACATCAATAAAGAAACAGAAGAGCCTGTTACAGAATAAGATGAGTAAAATTTCAAAAAATTTCATGCTATTCAGACTGTTAGAAATTAACAGTCTGAATAAAGGAGCGAAGATACTGTGAAAATATCAAATATTACCGTATACAAAGTGAAACCACGTTGGATTTTTGTAAAAGTTTCGACAGATGAGGGAATTGATGGTTGGGGGGAAATGATTTCTGGTACCAAAACAGAAACTGTCGTAGCAGGTGCTTACGAAATTGGAAATCGCTTGATTGGCCGTAATCCTTTTGAAATTGAACGATTATTTCAAGAAATGCACCGTTCCTTTTTCCGTGGTGGCCCAATTAATGGCACGATTGTTTCTGGATTAGAAATGGCATTATGGGATATTAAAGGGAAAGCTTTCAATGTTCCTGTCTATGAATTGTTAGGCGGCGCTGCCAGAGATAAAATAAAAGTCTATTCATGGATTGGCGGCGATCGCCCTAGCGAGGTTGTGGAACAGGCGCAAGATCGGTTTGATCGCGGCTTTACTGCGGTAAAAATGAACGCAACAGAAGAGTTACACTACATTGATTCTTATGAAAAAGTTGATGAGGTCGTTGAACGCGTGGCATCTATTCGTGAAAGATTTGGGGATAAGATGGCGATTGGTGTTGATTTCCACGGTCGGGTTCACAAACCGATGGCTAAGGTGTTGGCAAGAGCTTTAGAACCTTATCATCCAATGTTCCTAGAAGAAGTTGTGTTACCAGAAAATGAAGAACATTTCAAAGAAGTCGCTAATTCAGTTGCCGTACCATTAGCAACGGGCGAACGATTGTATACGCGTTGGCAATTTAAGAATATTTTCAAGCAAGGTGCTATTGATATTATTCAGCCAGACGTTGCTTTGTGTGGCGGGATTTTAGAAACACGGAAAATTGCTGCTATGGCGGAAGCTTATGACATGGCCGTTGCACCTCATGCACCATATGGACCGGTAGCATTAGCGGCAACATTGCAAGTAGATGCCTGCACACCGAATGTTTTCATTCAAGAACAAAGTCTGGGTATTCACTACAATAAAGGGTTTGACTTATTAGATTTTGTCAAAAATAAAGAGGTTTTCCAATATAAGGATGGTTTCGTTGATTTGCCGGATAAACCTGGCTTGGGTTTAATTATGGATGAAGATAAAATCAAAGAAATTGCACAAGAAGGTTTAGTTTGGACGAACCCACAATGGAAAAACTATGATGGTACCATAGCGGAATGGTAGTCATGGGTAGCAAAATAGTTTTATCTTAGGTTTAATAGGAAAGGTAGTTGATTGAAATGGCTGAAGCCATTGTTATCGGAGCTTTTTTGGTGATACTTCTTTTCATTCAAATTAGAGATCAAAAAGAAGTAGTCATTTTAGCAAAACGTAATTTTATCAAAGTCGGCTTAATGTTAACCTTGGCAGTCAGTGTTTTAATTATCTTTTGGCCACAACAATTAGCTGATCAAATCAAACTGGGCATTTTTGCTATTATGATTGCTTCAATCGGTTTATTAAGAGAAGGATTGACACAAAAGCGCTTAATCAAATTTGGTATTCTCACAGGTGATTATCAACAATTTGAAGCAATTCAGTTAGAAGATAGCCGTTTAGGTGAAACTTTTGTCACGTTTTACAAAGGAAAGAATTCCCACTTTTCTACCTTGTTTAGTCAAGATTTAAAGTCAATTGAAAAATTTTTAAGTCAAAATGGCTTGGAAAATAAATTAGTGATTGGTGAAATGCCGGAGGAAAAAGTAACATCTGATCCAAAGAAGAAACAGTCGAAATCTCCAGCAAAAAGACTAAGGAGTACTAAATTATGATTTATCTTGCACGTCATGGTCAAACACAATGGAATGTAGAAAAGAGAATTTGCGGTCGTGCAGATGTTCCATTGACGCCAGTAGGGTACCAACAGGCAGAAAATTTAGCACAAAAAATAGTGGATGAAAAAATTAATCTTAATAAGATTATTGTCTCGCCCTTAAGCCGAGCCCAAGATACGGCAAAAGTTGTAAATGAAAAGTTAAAGCTGCCTATAATAACAGATAAAAGGTTGACTGAAATGGATTTTGGTATTTATGATGGTCAGGCTATTGCAAATGTAGAATTTCAAAAAGTTAGAGTAGAATTGTCACTGCCATTTCCTAATGGTGAATCTGTTTTAGATGTTGCGGGTAGGATTTATCCACTTTTAATTGAATTAGAAGCAGCTAAAGAAGATGTTCTTCTCATCTGTCATAATGCAGTTAGTCGCGTGGTGGACAATTATTTTTACGGAAAAAGCATGAAGGATTTTTTAGATTTCAATTTGGTTAACACAGAAATTAAACAATACAGTGTAGGCTAATTTCAATCTAGGGAGGATGAGCAGATTTTTTCTGCTCATTTTTTTTATCAAAAAGCCCCGCAACGAAATTCCAAAGTTGCGGGGCTAAAAATTTTTAAATGTAGTGAACTGACTTACTGGATTGGAATATCTTTACCGTGAATTTCTTTGACGACTTTTTTTGGTAATTCCAAGGTTAATACACCGTTTTCAAAGGAAGCTTTGATGTTTTCTTCATCGATATCTTTCATCGCAAAGCTACGTTCATAAGTGCTGCTGGTACGTTCGCGACGTAAATAATGACCGTCATCATCTTTTTCTTCACTATTAGCGGTGTGTTTGGCACGAATTGTCAACGTATCGTTTGCGTAAGTGACTTTGATGTCCTCTTTTTTTATGCCAGGAAGATCTGCTTTCACTTCATAATAACTGTCAAATTCTTTAATATCAGTAGCCAAGGAACGATCTTGCCAGAAATTATTCATTAAGCGGCCAATCATTTCTTCACCATCCGAAAAGCTACGGGGAAATAAGTCTGCCATTTTTTATCACACCTTTCTTTTGCTACTTACATTGTAGGTCTAACTTCATTTTTCTTCAAATATTTTGAATAGTATTATCAATTTATCGTAAAAAGGAAAAATATCATTAAAATAGTGTTTTCAAAGGTTTTTTCTTAAACTATACAATTATCTTCTGCTATGATAGAATACACAACGATTGTGGCAGTTTTTGCGTAAATTGCCAAAAAGAGAAAGGTAGGTGGAAAGATGGAGATCATTGAAAAAGCACCTGCAAAAATCAATTTAGGCTTGGACGTTTTGTACAAACGAGAAGATGGCTATCATGAATTGGAGATGGTCATGGCGAGTGTTGATTTAGCAGATCGGCTGACAATAGAAGAATTGCCAGAAGATCAGATCATCATTGAAACCAATAAAGCCTTTTTACCAGTTGATAAACGGAATAATGTTTATCAAGCCGCACAATTATTAAAAGAACGCTACGGTGTAGAAAAGGGCGTTAAAATTGCGATTCAAAAACAAATTCCGGTAGCAGCGGGACTAGGTGGTGGGAGTAGTGACACTGCGGCTGCGCTTAGAGGGATGAATCGACTTTGGAACTTGGGCCTTTCAACTGACGAGCTGATTGAAATTGGCGTTAAAATTGGGACGGATGTTCCTTATTGCCTGTATGGTACAACTTCTTTTGTCGGCGGAAAAGGTGAAATTGTTGCACCGATTAAACCGATGCCTCCTTGTTGGGTAGTCTTAGTCAAACCACGCATCAGTGTTTCTACGCGGACGGTTTTTCCTAAAGTAGATGTAGATAAAATTCATCATCCGAATATTGCAGCTTTGAAGGCGGCGATTGCAGAAAATGATTATGAACAGATGATTGCCAACATGGGGAATAGTTTGGAAGATATTACGATTGAACGTCATCCTGTTATTCAACAAATCAAAGATCGAATGGTAAAATACGGAGCGGACGTGGCCTTAATGAGCGGTAGTGGTCCGACTTGTTTTGCCCTGTGTCAAAAACATTCCCGTGCGCAGCGAGTTTATAATGCACTAAAGGGTTTTTGTGACGAGGTCTATTTAGTTCGGACATTGAGTTAATAAAGCTTCACCACTTTTTAAACGAGCATTCCTGAAATTGTCGCAAATATACACCCTCAGCGCTGCAGTATACAACGGGAATTTTGTAGAAAAAAGAGCACCACTTCATTTTCTTCACAATCAAAAAGGCACTTTCTCATTACGAGAAGGTGCCTTTTTTTGTTGTCAGGCTACATACCTTATGCCAAAATTTCAGGCAATTTTCGTATCAAAAATTGCTCAGCTTCGGTTAAATAAGCATTTTTTCGGTGGCAACAGTACAGTTCGCGCTTTAGTGGATAGTCGGTGATTTGAACATAAAAGTTGTTGTCTTTATTGGGAAAACTATCGCGTAAAAAGATGGCTGGAACAAAGGTGAACCCTTTGCCTAAACTGACCAGATTACTTGCGAGGTGAATATTTTCAGTCTCTAAGATTTTGTTTGGTACAAGTTGGAAGGTTTCAAAAAAGCGATCGGCGATTTCACGCAGTTCACGTCCTTTTTTCAGTAAGATCATCGGCTGGTTGGCCAAAGAAGCTGCTGAAATTAAGGCGAAAGTTTCAATTGTATTTCTCATTTCATTTTTTGTTGCAAAGGTAGGGGGAACTTGGATATAGATTGGATTTTCGTAAATAAAATGATAGTTTAAGGCGGAATCATAGTTTTGATAAACCAGTGCCATATCTACGTCTCCTGTTTTTACCAAGTCATACAAAATGCTCATTCGTTCTTCTTTCAAGGTTAATTCAACATGGGGAAATGCTTGTTCAAATGCGTCTAAAATGGCGGGAAAAACGAATTCGCCGGTCAAGGATGTAACCCCAAGTGTGATTTTGCCAGTGTGACTATGGGTTAATTCTGCGATTTCTTTGGTAACAGATTGAAAAATCTGCTGTACATCTTGACAGCCCCTTAAGTAAATCTCGCCAGCTTTACTGAGATGGAGATTGCCGCGATTGCGGATGAAAAGAGAGGTGCCAAGGGTGCGTTCTATATCTAGGATAAAGCGGCTAAGAGCAGGCTGTGAAATAAAGAGTTTTTTGGCGGCAGCTGTGATACTGTGTTCTTCTGCCACCGTCATTAAATAGTGAATTTGCTTTTCGTTAATCATAATATTTCTCCTATCTGAAAGCAGTAAGGAAGTTGCAAGCAACATATTCATAACATTAAAGTTATAAAATAATACAAAAATAAGAATTTTACATTATTGTATGCGCTACCTATAATAAAGTAAAGTAAAAAAAGTAGGCCAGCTGTAATGGGCTAAAAATTATCAGCTGATTTTGGAGGGATTAACAATGGAGAGTGTGAAAGTCTTTGTTCCATACGGAGCGGTGGGTTTGAACTGTACAGAGGAGGCTTTTGAAGAGGGGCTTTTGCTGAAACCAGATATTATTTCAAGTGATGCGGGTTCTACTGATTCTGGACCGTACTATTTAGGATCTGGTCATGGCAAGTATGCAATTAAAGATGTGAAACGTGATTTAAAACGGATGGTGTTAGGGGCAGACAAGCTAAAAATTCCCATGACAATTGGGACAGCTGGTACTTGTGGGTCTGATGAAGGCGTGGACACCGTTTATGAGCTGATTGTTGAGATATGTAAAGAAGCTGGTATTCACAAAAAAATTGCTAAAATTTATTCCCAACAAGACCGCGAAATCATCAAACAAAAATATCGTACTGGTCAAATTCAAGCACTTCATGGTGCACCCGCTATCACGGAAGAAACTTTTGATGAGTGTGATACGATTGTGGCTTTACTAGGTTCAGAACCATATGAAGAAGCCTTTAAAAATGGCGCAGATATTATTATTGGCGGGCGTTCAACGGATACGGCTGTGATTGCTGCGTATCCATTACTAAAAGGCTGCGATCCTGCGGCTTGTTGGCATGCCGCGAAAACAGTAGAATGTGGCGGCGTATGTACTAGTGCTGGATTACAGGGTGGCGTTTTTATGGAGGTCGATGATAAAGGCTTTACCATTCGTGCCGTTCAGCCAGGAAGTACCGTTTCTCCTTATTCAGTATCGGCCCATTTACTTTATGAAAATGCTAATCCTGTCCAACTGACAGAACCGGGCATTCGAATTGATACGAAAGATGCTAAATATTCTGCACTTTCAGAAACAGCCGTACGGGTTGAAGGTACAACAATTGAATATCTTCCCTATACGATGAAATTGGAAGGATCTGGTGTAGCTGGTTTTCAAACCGTAAGTATGGCAGGTATTCGCGATCGTAAAATTATGAAGGAACCGATGCAATGGATTGACGCAGTAGCAAAAGCTGGGGTAGAAAAACTAGAGAAAGCTGGCATTTCAAAAGATAGTTATGATTTCTGGTTACGGCCTTATGGATACAACGGTGTTTCCGGAATGGCTGTACCGGAAAATTATGTGCCAAACGAAATTTTGATGATGTTAACAGTGACAGCAACGACGCAGGAATTGGCGACGCAGATTGCCAAAGCATTTAACCCACTATTACTTCACTATAATATGTTTGAAGGAAAACAAATGCCTTCTTTTGGCTTTATTTTTTCACCGGCGGAAATGGAACGCGGAGCTATCTATGAATTCAAACTGTACCATACAGTGTCACTAGATGATCCGAATGAATTGTGCCGCATTGCCTACGCGACGATTTAATGAAGAAAGGTGGAGGTCTCAGATGAAAACAGTTGAAGAAATTGTAAAATATATTCGAAGTAAGAACGCAGGTCCATTTTGGCTTACGATTGATGCTTTTTGCGATAACGTGGCGGATACAGAAAAAATCGTCACCGCATTTGAAAGAGAACGAAAATTGATTGCAAAATCCTTTCAAGTGAAACCAGAAGATTTAGAGATCTATTGTCTAAAAGATATTCACGTTGCCAAAATAAGCTTACCGCGAGTTCCGGTTGAAGGCAGTCGCAATGAACGTGATATGCACGGTGGTCAGCAATATGTGTCGTTGCTGGATATTGTGTGTGAATAGTTCTTTTAAAATTTAGATGTTATTCATTACCAAGGAAACTAAAAGTAGCTAAAATAAACGTCATCGCCTATTAGGTGATGACGTTTATTTTTTTAGAATTTTTTTGACTTTTCAACATCTTGCTTATAATTTCGCAAATGAATATTTTTTAATCAAATGGCAAAAATCTATAATTACTATTCCCGAAATTGAAAATTATTCTAGCTGAAAATCGATAGTAAAAACATTTTAAAGTGTCGTATTCAATATTTAAAAAAGTTTTCTTTAAATAAGAAGATTAAAAGCATGTGATTTCTCTGATAATATCTCATAAAATCAAATTATTTTAAGGTTACGTGATTATAGAAATAACTTTATTGATTATATCACAAACATAAAAAAATAAAGGCGGAACCAATTGACGGACCGAACCCTTTTTTTACCTTATAAAATAGCAGGATTATTAAAATAACTAAAGTTCTTAAAAACGGTGTTTTTTAAATAGTTCAAAAATATTCTCATAAATTTTGAAAACATATCTAAAACGTGATAAAAAAATGATGATAAGTGGTATAAACCATTTGTTTGGCTTTAGAAAGGTACCTATACTGAATAAGGATGATTCAAAAATTAGAATTATTATTATTTAAAAGGGGTAATAAAATGAAAAATGACAAAATAAGACAGCGCATAATTTACTGTTTGATGACAGTAATTTTGTTGGTGCAAGCTTTTATGCCGCTAACAGCAGTCGCACAAATGTTGCCAACAGACTGGACGTTAGGGACATTGAGCCAAAAAGATGATCAGTTGCTGCTAAAAATTAGTGGCGCAAATGAGAAGCAAGCAACGCTTCACTACTCAAATGAGCTTAATTTGACAGCGGTAAAATGGCAATCTGGGAAAACAGAGCCAGCTTTAACGCTCGATAATAGCAAAAAAGAAATTATAATTGCACCATCTACAGCAGATCATGCCGATACTTTGATTATGACGGGAACACCAAATTTCATTTCGGCGTTGAAATCAGAAGTCGCATTTTCTTATGGCAATCAAAAGGCAACGCTGCCTCTAACAGATGAGACGCAAGCTACAAGTTCTTCTGCTAGTTTTACAACCAGAGAAACATCACAGACCACGACGCCTGCCAGTACAGCCGCTGATAAAACAAATTCGTCTACCACAGCAGATACTAAAGAAAATACCAAGCCAACTAGTCAGCCGGCAGCACCTAAGAGTAACAAGATGCGTGCTGCTGTAAATAATGATATTCGGACATATTTTTCTTCAGGTAGTGGCACAATTATAACGGACAGCCATATTTTATACACCGATCAAGATGGGCAACCGCTAGAACCGCCGATTCCAGCCGATGCAACGGTTCGTTTGACCTACGATTGGGCGATTCCAGAAGATGTGCGTCAGCAGATCAAAGCAGGAGATTTCTTTGAATTTCATTTGCCAGCAGAGCTTGTTCCAAATCGGGAGATGTCTGGGGAGTTAAAAGACAGTGATGGAACAACGTACGCTACTTATTTCGTTGGTAAAGACGGGACAGTTCGGTTTACTTTTACAGAAGATGTAACAAAAGCGAGTGATATTACGGGGGATTTCTATTTTGAAAGCCATTTTGAAACCAGCCATATTGATGGACCAGGTGATATTACCATTCACTATCCTACAGAAGATAATTTACCACCAGTGGATGTTATCATTCGCCCAGCGACTGAAACAGAAATTGATAAACAAGGGCATTTTGATCGCACGCCAAATCCTAGTAAAGTGCAATGGACAGTTGATATCAATCACGCTATGAAAGAAAATACCAATTTGACCGTTACAGAAAAATGGCCGACTGGTATTGCGTATGATTCGGTAACAGTCCATGAATTGGTGATGAATTTAGATGGGACTGTTAAAGAAGTCGGGCGCACATTAGCTCCTAGTGAGTACACAGTCGATAAGAATGGAAATGTAACCGTAAATGGTAAAACTAACAAAGCGTATCGTCTTACCTATCAAAGTACAATTGAAGAAAGTGCAATTCCAGATAAAGGTGGCAAAGTCCACTTTGAAAATGAAGCTGTTTTAACGAGTGATGAATTACCTGATGAAATTTCAGCTAAGGCGACGGTGACGAACAACTACGGTAAATTAATTGAAAAAAATCAAGCGGGCTATGATGCCGCAAAGCAAGAGTTTTCTTGGAATATTAAATACAATTATGGTGAAAAAAATATTGCAAAAGATTCAGCCGTCTTGACCGACACGATGAGTGATAATTTGACTTTAGATGAGGATTCTTTAGTAGTCCATCGCATTTTGTTTGATAAGAATGGTAAAGAAATCATCGGCGCGACCTTGGTATCACCAACGGATTATACCGTCGTCTATGACAAGGCTAAAAATCAGTTTGTCTTGCAATTTGCCCATGATTTGAACTATGCAGTAAAAATTGATTATAAAACAAAGGTAAATGGATTGGTGACAGAAAATACAGCTGTCGATAATAAAGTAGTGGTCGATACAGGTGGTGACGGCCAAGAAGGTGGGGATGATGGTACTGCGCTACAACAAAATATCATCAAGAACTTAGGGAAAGTTGATTATGCTAATAAGACAGTCGATTGGTCACTAGAAGTAAATAAAAATAATTATGATATGAAAAATGCCGTTATAACCGATACATTTAATCCCGCGCCAGGACTATTATTACAACGCGATCATACGACAGAAACAGGCTATAAGTTAACTATCGAGACAACAGAGGGGAAACATTTATTTGCAACAGAAGACTATGAGTTAAAAATTCAAAAAAATGAGCACAATCAACAAACTGGCTTCACTATTGCTTTAAAAGGGGCATATGCTCAAACAAATGATGCCTTCATTATTCGCTATACGACGGAGTTTGATGTTTCAGACCTAGATCCAGATGGTCAGACAGGACCAGATTCGTTTTTAAACCATGCCGGTATTGATTGGCAAGATAAATGGGATAATACTCATCATTCGGAGGATGAAAAGCCATTTAAACCCCACGATCCGTTTTCCTTAAATGCTGAAAAAAGTGGTACGTACAATGCACTGACTAAAGAAATTACCTGGACAATTGCTGTTAATCTAAGTGCCAATCAGCTACAAGATGCCCAATTACAAGATAAAATTTTGACCAATCAAAATTATATTAAAGGCAGTGTCGCTGTTTATAATGCGCAAACAGAACCAGATGGCACCGTCCGTATTGATGAAAAAAATGATGTCACAAAAGAATTATCTGTAACAGAACCTACAGAGAAAAACGATCAAACTTTGACTGTTAAATTTCCACAAGGGGTAGCTCAAACGTATGCAATTCGTTTTAAAACTTCTTTAGCTAACCAAGTAATTGATGAGCAAAAGGAATATGATAATGTTGCAGAATATATAAATCACGGAGATAAACGAGATGTTACCGGTCAAGTTGCCATTCAACATGGCGGCGAGTCTGTAAAAAAAGATGGTTTGCAAGATCCAGATGATCCGAATTATGTTTTGTGGCATTTAATGATTAACGGTGCTCAATCGACCTTAGATGATGTCACAATCACAGACGAACCGTCAATTAATCAAGTGCTAGATGAAGATTCTGTCGCTATTTATCAAACTAAAGTTGCTGCAGACGGTACAATTGTACCCGATAAAAGTCAGCCGCTAACAGTTGATAAAGATTATACAGTTACAATTACAACAGATAATGAAACTGGACAGCAAAAATTAGTTGTCCAAATGAAACATATCGAAACAGCCTATTATATGGAATATCGTAGCTTGATTTTATCAAGCGCGACTGGCAATGAAGACAAAGTTTCTAATCATGTCGCAATTAAAGGAACCGGTAGTAAAGTAGTTGATGGCGGTGACGGAGCAGATGTAACAGTTAAAGTGGATAATAGCGGAGGCAATGCTTCAGGCAAGCGTGGTCGCATTGTCATTCAAAAGACCAAAGCTGACGGGAGTACACCGTTAGCTGGTGCACATTTTCAACTTTGGGATGTAAAAAAAGAACATGTTTTACGGGAAGGAACAGTTGATGAACACGGACAAATTATTTTTGGCGGTTTACCATACGGCGATTACAAATTAGTAGAAACCAAAGCGCCAAAAGGCTACACCATAGCAGACGAATTTGTCACTGGCAAGTTAATCAAAATTTCAGCGGCAACAACAGCTGCAGATGCAAAACCACTCGTTGTAGTAAATGAACCAAACAAGGTTATTTTGAAAAAAGTGGATGAACAAGGCAACCTCTTGGCCGGGGCCCGTTTTAAACTAGAGAAACTATCCACGGAAATTAACGGATCATCTTTCTGGCAAGATGTACCGTTATTGATCGATCAAACCAACGAACAAGGCATTTTAGAAGTGGATAGTTTGGCAAGTGGAATGTATCGATTTGTGGAAACCTTTGCTCCGGCAGGCGTTATTCGCAACGACTCTCCCCATGTCTTTTTAGTCTATCAACAACATGATGGACAAATTCCAGAAGTCCATGTGACGATGACGAATTATCGTGGTCGTGCTAGCTTAGTGAAAAAAGATGAGCAAGGTAATCCTCTTTTTAAAGCAACCTTTAAAGTTGTGGATGAAAACGGCAAAGATGTTGCGGGACAAAGTGATTTGATCAGTGATGATAAAGGTGTTGTAACGGCCACAAACTTGGCACCAGGAAAATATCAGTTCATTGAAACTAAGGCACCAGCAGGATATATTTTAAATACTACCCCCGTTGACTTTGTTATTGAACCAAATAACGACGGAAAACCTGAAGTCGTGAATGCAAGCGACAATTTTATCAACTATAAGGGCTCCGCTCAATTGCAAAAAAAAGATGCTAAAGGCAATCCATTAGCAAAAGCGGTATTTAAAGTTGTTGATGCTAAGGGGAATACGGTAGCGCGCAATCTTGTTTCCAATGCCAAAGGTGTCGTGACCGTAACGAACCTAGCACCCGGTAACTATCAATTTGTGGAAACCAAGGCACCAGATGGTTTCTTACTTAATGATCAAACCGTACCTTTTAAAATTAGTGAAAAACAGCAGGGTAAACCACATGTTGTTGTCGCTAGTGCTGATTTTATTAACTATCAAGGTGCTTTTAAAATTCGAAAAGTAAATAGTAGTAAAAAAGTACTAAAAGGTGCTGAATTTACGTTATATGATAGTCAAAAACAAAAATTAACCCAAGGGATAAGTGATGAAAATGGGCAGGTGCAATTTAATAAATTAGCACCAGGAACCTATTATTTCCAAGAAACCAAAGCGCCGCAAAATGATGAAGGCAATCCGTATGTTTTAAACCCGGCGTTGGTAAAAGTGGAAATTCCAACCCACTATACGGGCAATCCGCAAGTTATTAACTTCGGTGATTTCCAAAACTTTAAAGGAAAAGCTGTAATTAAAAAAGTTGGCTCAGGCGGTTCTATTGCGGGGACGACATTTGATTTATTCCGCATGGAAGATGGAGAAGAAAACTTGGAGCGAAGAATCGTAGTTCCCGATAGCGGTGAACTTGATTTAGATAATTTAGGTGTCGGCAGCTACAAATTAGTAGAAACCAAAGCTGCGCCAGGTTATGTGATTAATAATCAGCCCATTTATTTTGTTGTACAAAAGGAAGGGGAAAACGATCAGATAGATCAGCTGAATTTTGAAAATTATCAAGCAGAGTTTATTGCGCATAAACAAAACGAAGCAAAAGAATTACTTGCCGGCGCGACATTTGCTGTTTTTGCGGCAAAAGATAAACAACCGATCGGTGAAGCCTTGCCGATTTTTGATCACAACGGCAATGAAATTCATGAAATCACCACTGATGAAACAGGAGAAATTTATGGTAAAGGTTTGCCAGCTGGCGATTACGTTTTAATCGAAACCAAAGCACCACAAGGGTACATGAAAGATACGACGCCAAAACCCTTCACCATTTCAGATCAACAAGGAAAGCCTGAAATTCTTGAATTAGGTGACGTTATCAATTATAAAGGTTCCGCCTTACTTGAAAAAGTCGATGAACAAGGAAAGCCACTAGCGGATGCAGTATTTGCGGTAAAAGATGCAGCCGGAAAAACTGTGGCCAAAGATTTAGTTACAGATAAAAAAGGTCAGATACAAGTGAAGGACTTAGCGCCAGGTAACTATCAATTTATTGAAACGAAATCACCAAAAGGCTATCTATTAAACACGACAGCTACAGCCTTTACTATTTCAGCTGAAAATGCTGGACAACCTAGCTTGGTTAAAGTGACAATGAAAAATTATAAAGGAAGTGTCGCTTGGCAAAAAAAAGATGAACACGGTCATGCTTTAAGTGGCGCGGTCTTTAATATTTTCAATGAAGATGGAGCTAAGCTGATTGCTACTGCTGATAAAAATGGTAAAGTTGCCCTTACAAACTTAGCACCTGGCAACTACACGATTAAAGAAACCCAAGCACCAAAGGGTTATCAATTAAGCGAAAAAACCTATTCATTTGTTATTCCAGATAAAGCCGCTGGAAAACCAGAAACTGTTAAATTAGCGGCAATTATTAACCATAAATTGCCACCAAAACCAAATAATAAAGAACCAAACACCAAAGAGACACCACCAAAAAATAACGGAAAAATTCGTTATCCAAAAACAAACGATCAGCATAATCAGTCCTTGGTTATTATTGGACTTATCATTTTAGGTGCTGTGGCAGTTTATTTCTGGAAAAGAAAGAAATAAAAGTAAGCTGAATAATCGCGGTCGCTACCAATAAGTAAAGTAGCCGACCGTGATTTTTTAGTTCTGCGTCAAATAATAATGACAAGCATAAAAATTGAAAAATTCACAAATTAGTTGCTGGTAAGGAACACTAAAACATGACTTTCTGATATTTTTTTCAAAGAGCTGCCAAGTACGCTCAGATTTTCTAGCTGTCTAGCCTTTGAAACTAACTCGCTGTAACAATAAGTCAAAATTTCAAGAAATTTGGGAAACAATTTATTGAAATTTCACCTTATTGCTAGCAGTTGAAGGAGTTTCCTCGGCTTTTCTAGCTGTCTAGATTCACGTACTAGCTCTCAGCTTTTCTTATAATATTTTTGTAAAGTGATAAAAATCAGACTTAAGTATGAGGTAGGTGGTAGCCTTAATGGTACAATAAGCTAAAGCCACTGGCGGATGGGAACCGCACTTTTAAGTGGAGGAAAAGAGGAAATGAAATGAAGAAAAGTACTTTAACAGTTATTGGTGTAATTGGTATTATTGTAATCGGGATTGGAGGCTATTTTATTGCCACCTACAATAGTTTGGCAAGTGCCGAAAACAGTGTCGATGCAAAGTGGTCACAAGTAGAAAACGTGATGCAGCGTAGAGCAGATTTAATTCCCAATTTGGTGAACAGCGTCAAGGGGAGTATGAAGCATGAAACGGAAATTTTCACTGCGATTACACAAGCCAGAAAAGAATACAATCAGGCTTCAACACCAGAAGAAAAAGTTGCAGCTGACAATAAAATCGATCAAAGTGTCGGTACAATGGTTAGTGTAATTAAAGAAAGCTATCCACAATTAGCATCGAACGAAAATGTAAAAACCTTAATGACACAACTAGAAGGAACCGAAAATCGCATTGCAGTGGAACGCCGTAACTACATTACAGAAGTTCAAAGTTACAATCAAAATTTAGTCCGCTTTCCTAAAAATATCGTAGCGAAAATGCTCGGTTTTGAAAAGAAAGCTAACTTTAAAGCTGACGCTGGTGCTGAAAAAGTTCCAGATGTAAGTTTTGAGTAAAGGTGGTGGGGCAGATGAACAAGCAAAGCCCAACCAGTTTAACTGCTAAAACGGATCAAAAAATTCGTCATTTCTACCAAGATGTCATGAAACGTAACCGTATCATGGGGATGGTCTTCTTTATTGTCGCGTTGCTTTTTGGTATCGGATTAGTTGGCTCTATTTTAGACAACCATACTTTTGTTGAAAAAAAACAACATTATGATACGCAATTAAATGATTTGCAAACGCAACGAGAAGATATTTTGTCCGGTAAGATTGAACCACCACAAAAATCTTTTGATGAAGTATTAAAAGACAATCTGGCGCAGTTGGAAGATTATCCAAGTCAAGCGGATAATTATCAAGTTGCAATTAAAGACAGCAACAGCAAAATTACAATTAACAAAAATAACATTTTTGTCTCAGATAATGCCAAGATTATCGATGCTGCGACAAAGAAGAAAATTTACAACCTGAATAAGCAATTAGCGGCAAGTACCCAAGGTGCGCAACTAGAAGTCGTGACGGTAAAAGAGCTACCCGGTGGCGAAGATATTGAATCTTATGCAAATAAGATTTTTAATCAGCTGGGAATTGGGGACAAAACGCAAAACAATGGGGTTTTGTATCTGATTGCTTTAGAAGATCGAAAATTTCGTCTGGAAGTCGGGTATGGTTTGGAAGGTTTAATTCCAGATGCGACAGCAGACGATATTATTAATGACGATGATGTCGTCGACTGGTTTAAAGACGAAAACTACAGCAAAGCAATCAATCAAGTTGTAGGAGAAGTCTTTAACTTAATGAATACCAAAACAGCTTTAGTGGACTCACAAATTGCACAAGTAAAGGTGCAAAAAAGTAGACTTAATTTATTTTATTGGGGACTGCGGATTTTCTTTGTGGTGATGATTTTGGTGGCGATTGTGTTCATTATTAGTTTAATTAACGGACGTCGCTATTTAAAAGGGATTTACCAAAAATATCAAGAAACGAGCAATCAGTTGCCGCAAATGTTCACCGATGAAAAAAGTGCCAACACGACCTTGAAACAAACCGAATTGTACTATGTGATGTTGAGTGGATTGTTTGTCGCTGCCACAGTGAGTGGTGTCAAGCGGTCTGTCATTCAAGGAAGACTGTTAAAACAACCCAATGCTAAGAAAATGGGCATGGGGCGTGTTTTAATTGGCGATACGTTATATGGTGGCTATGGTCAAGTTTTGACGTATAGTTATTTGTCTTCTAATTACAATTCTGCTAATCATAACTCTTCTAGTGGTGGTAGCGGCGGCTCTTGGGGTTCTTTTGGCGGGGGGTCTTCTGGTGGCGGCGGAGCCTCTGGTGGCTGGTAAAAAAATGAAGAAAACTTGCATAGTTAGTGAAGATAGCTCACTTTCTTTGCAAGTTTTCTTTTTTTTGCTGATTTATTATATCGTAAAATTTTTTTCTTTTTAGGAAATGAATAAGCTGCAACGACAGTCAGTTTTTAGACTATTTGCAAACGAAAATAAAAAATGTTAGTATATTTACAAATAAATATAATTTTTGTTGAGGTGAACAAAGTGGAAGATGTAGTAATTCAAGAGTATCTACGAGGCTTTAGCCGGCACAAAGAGTACCAATGCCTATATTGTGAAACGACTGCTGAAATTGGTTGTGTGTATCCCTATGGAAAAAAATTTTTGACTGCCGAAAAATACATGGAAGTTCATGTAATGGATGCCCATCAAGGCCCCTTAGCGGCTTTATTACAATTACCCAAAGAGACAACTGGACTTAGTGAGACACAGCAGGAAATTTTGATGTTATTTGCACAAAATGTGGAAGACAAATTTATTGCACAGCGCTTAGGCGTGACAGCTTCAACAGTCCGCAACCATCGTTTTAAATTGAAGGAAAAGCAAAAAAAGTCCCAAGTATTTCTTAGTATCATGACGTTATTGGCGCAACCAGATGTCATTTTGCCCCATCAAAATGCAAAAATGTTGGATGATCGCTACAATATTACGCCTGAAGAACAAGAAAAAGTTTTGACAACTTATCGCGATGCATCGGGCTACATTAAAACTTTTCCAGCCAAAGAAAAACGGAAACTTATCTTATTAGCCGACATCGTGACCCACTTTGAATGGGACAAGAATTATCATGAATCCAGCTTAAATGATATTTTAAAACAATATGTCGCTGATTTTGCCACGGTTCGGCGTTACTTAATCGAGTATGGATTTATGCACCGCACGCAAGATGGTAGTAGCTACTGGCGAGCAAAATAAAAGAAATTCCATTGTGTCGGCGTTTTTGATGCAGTGGAATTTTTTATGAAATCATATAATTTTTGTGGCACGCAAATTAAATCAACAAATCAAAGGATGAAGTTTACTCTTTTGGTTTGTTTTAGTTGCCAAAAAATGAAAAGCGGTTTATAGTTCATGTAGTTAGCCGGCTAATCATTTGAAAGAGGACATTTAAAATGGAAAAATTTACATTTAAAGATCGCCCCGATGTGCAACGTTTTAAGGCGACGCTAGGAAAGTATCCTGGTTTAACGAGTCCCAAGGTAGCCCATGGGTTTATTACGTTACAATGGACGTATCGCGAAATGCAAAAGAACTACGATAAGTTACTTGCAAAATACGACTTATCTGAATCTAAGTTTATTATTTTAATGTTTTTGAAGCAGGCGGAAAACCAGCAATTGTTACCGTCAGAAATTGCCGATAAGTTGGGCGCTTCTCGCGCTACTGTCACAAAGATGTTGAATAAAATGAATTCAGATAATTGGATCAGAAAACAAGAGCAGCTAAATGATAAGCGTGCGGTGGCAATCAAGTTGCTGCCGAAGGGAAATAAAATCGTTGAAAAATTTTTGCCGGCAAATTTTAAAGCAGTGGAAATTTTATTTTCAGAGCTCTCTTCTGAAGAGTTAGAACAATTTTTATACCTATTAAATAAGGTTCAATTAGGCACAAAAAAATTAGTTGATGAAATGGAGACTTTATCATGAATAACAACACAGCAGAAAAAATCGATTTATTAAAAACCTATCTAAGTTTATATATCAATCACTTTAAAATTTTAGATACATTAGGAAAAGAAGATTCCCCTTACGTTGTTCTTGATGTTCGCAATGCACCAGCAGCGGTCAAAAAAGATCAAATAAAGGGGGCAATTGCTCTACCAGCTAAAGATTTAGCAAATCATTTGGAAACATTGGATAAAAATAAAATTTACGTTGTTTATGATTGGACCGGCGGCACAACACTGGGAAAAGAAGCACTATTAATTTTATTATCCAATGGTTTTGAAGCCTATGAACTTGCTGGGGCGATGGAAGGTTGGAAAGGCATGAACTTGCCGGTTGAAACAATAGCGCAGTAACATTGAGTGAGGGAAAACTTGTCACAGAAGTGGCAAGTTTTTTATATAGCAAAAATTTAGGAAAAGAGGACTAGAAAAAATCGAGTTAAGGTAACAAATTATTATTTTATCGGAAAAAGCCCATACATTTTTCAAGGGTCATATGAATGAAAAGTCCTTTGTTACGGTTTAGAGGGTGATTTATCGTTTAAATCGTAACTTATACGTTTTATCTTGACGGGTTATTTTTTGTCTGTTAAATTAATTGTCGTGGCAAATCGGAAAATTACGATTTGATTTCAACGTGATAAATTTAGGAGGCACAATTAATGAAGAAATATTTACTAGGCCTTGGTGTTTTACTAAGCGTGGTTTTACTAAGTGCTTGTGGTGATAGCAATGCCAATAATGGCAAAAATAACGACGGCAAAATTAAAGCAATCGCAACTTTTTATCCTATGTATGAATTTACCAAAGAAGTAGTTGGCGATGAAGGTAGTGTAGAGCTTTTAATTCCGGCGGGCACAGAACCCCACGACTATGAGCCAAGTGCTAAAGATATTGCAAAAATTTCTGAGGCAGACGCTTTTGTCTACAACAGTGAAGAGATGGAAACATGGGTGGATAAAATCGCAGACAATATCGATGACAAAAAGACAAAGATGATTGAAGCTGCCGATGAGATTGACTTATTGGAAGCGACAAGTGACGGTCACGATCACGCCCATCATGATTCTGACAGCGATACTCATGATTCTGACAGTGACGAGCACGATCACGAGGAAGACCATGCCCATTCAAAAGATCCCCATGTTTGGACAGATCCAGTAATGGCAGTAAAAGAAGTGAAAGAAATCCAAAAAGAATTGTCGGAAAAATATCCGGCTAAAAAAGCGCAGTTTGAAAAAAATGCCAACACTTACATTGCAAAACTAAATGAGCTAGATCAAGAATATAAGACAGCCTTTGCAAACGCAAAAAATAAAACATTTGTGGTTCAACATGCGGCCTTTGGCTATCTAGCCAACCAATACGGCCTAACGCAAGAGTCTATTTCGGGAATTTCCCCCGATCAAGAGCCTTCACCAAGTCGTTTAGCGCAATTAAAACATTTTGTGGAAGATCATGGCACAAAAGTTATTTACTTTGAAGAAAATGCTAATTCAAAAGTGGCAGAAACATTAGCCAAAGAAACAGGTGTGAAGATGGCTGTCTTAAATCCATTGGAAAGTTTGACACAAAAACAAATGGATGACGGAGAAACGTATCTTACTGTCATGCAGCAAAATTTGAAGGCTTTGCAAGAAAGCATTAAGTAAGGTATTGTAAAGTGCGTATCAATTTTGTCTTACTACTTGCGAGTTTTCGAGTTTGTTCAACTTTTCTTGATCCAGTGTAACAAACTAACTCTCTTCGGCAATAAGCCAAAAACTTGAGAAATTTGCAGAACAATTTATCAACTTTTCGTCTTATTACTTGCGAGTTTTCGAGTTTGTTCAACTTTTCTTGATCCGGTGTAACAAACTAACTCTCTTCGGCAATAAGCCAAAAACTTGAGAAATTTGCAGAACAATTTATCAACTTTTCGTCTTATTGCTAGCGAGTTTTCAAGTTTGTTCAACTTTTCTAGCTATTTAGTAACTTGATTTTAAAAGAAGAGGAGGCGCAGCTTTGCGCTATATTGATGTTAAAGATTTAACGTTTTATTACGATGATGAACCTGTTTTGGAAGATATTTCGTATCATGTTGAGGATGGGGAATTTGTCATTTTGACTGGTGAAAATGGCGCGGCCAAATCAACTTTAATTAAAGCGACGTTGGGACTTTTGAAGCCCAGTAAAGGCATCGTGACATTAGCCAAAGAAAATGCAGCTGGTGAAAAAATTAGTATTGGTTATATTCCGCAGCAAGTAGCTTCTTTTAATGCAGGATTTCCTAGTACAGTGGAAGAGCTGGTGCGTTCTGGACGTTATCCGCGGGGACGTTGGTTTAAGACCTTGACTAAAAAAGATCACGAACATGTGCAAAAAGCATTAGAGGCTGTAGGAATGTGGGAAATGCGCCATAAAAAAATTGGCGAGTTGTCCGGGGGACAAAAGCAGCGTATTAGTTTAGCGCGAATTTTTGCAACGGATCCGGATCTATTTATTTTAGATGAGCCAACAACGGGAATGGATGAACAGTCTCGTAATGAATTTTACCGTCTGTTACGCCACAGTGCCCATCAGCATGATAAAGCAATTTTAATGATTACCCATGACCATGAAGATATTAAGCAATATGCCGATCGTCAAATCCGCCTCGTGCGCAAAGAAGATTCACCGTGGCGTTGTTTTCATATTGATCGTTAACACAGCTTTTTTTTATTAGACTCAAATTGTTTTAGTGAAAATAAACGTGTGGATGTTAACAAAAAGGAGATTTTATTTTTGAGCTTACTAAATTATGAATTTATGCAGCGGGCGATTTTGGCAGCTATTTTTATTGCGGGCATTGCACCGATGTTAGGGGTCTTTTTAGTGATTCGTCGCCAATCACTAATGGCAGATACCTTGTCTCATGTTTCTTTAGCCGGTGTTGCACTTGGCTTTTTCTTAAATTTAAATCCGAATTTAACTACGATGTTGGTGGTTGTGGTAGCGGCAGTTATTTTGGAGTATCTACGGTCGATTTACCGCACGTATTCGGAAATTTCGATTGCGATTTTAATGGCGGGTGGGTTAGCGCTGGCGCTAGTTTTAATGAATTTGTCCGGAGGGAACTCTGCCACCAGTATTCAGTCTTACCTGTTTGGTTCAATTGTGACGATTACTAGCGGTCAAGTGATTTTCTTAGGCGTTTTATTTGTTATCGTGCGGGTATTGTTTGCACTGTTTAAACGCCCAATGTATGTTTTAACCTTTGATGAGGATACCGCCCATGTGGATGGATTGCCAGTCCATTTGATGTCGATGGCATTTAATGTTTTAACCGGTGTGGCGATTGCAGTTATGATTCCGATTGCCGGCGCCTTGCTTATTTCTGCGATTATGGTCTTGCCAGCAGCGATTTCAATGCGTTTAGGAAAAAGTTTTGATATCGTCATTTGGATTGCAACTTTTGTTGGTCTTTTCGGAATGTTGAGTGGTTTGACGAGTTCGTTTTACTTAGATACACCACCTGGGGCTACCATTACGTTAGTTTTTATCGGTTTGTTTTTAGTTGTGAACATCATAAAACGCCTTTTTGTCGCAGTCCAGCGCGCTAAAAATAAAAAAGTTTCACAATAAAAATGGCTGTGTTATAAATTTGTAAAAAGAGGAATCAGATGGCGGTGGACTTTCTGATTCCTCTTTTTGAAATTATAGAAAAAAGATAAAAATTTTTCAGTGGACAACTTACAAAAATTCCCTGCTTATTTTTTAGAACTGGCAAATGTTATGCGCCCTTTTTATTTTCAATCGTTAGATATTTACCGCACTATTTACAATAATGATTAAGAAAGCGTTCACGTTTTACGAACTATTTTGCATTTTTTTCAGTTAATGCTCGCTTTTTTTGTAATAAGCCCTTATAATAAGGCGAGAAATTTATCAGGAGAGTGAACAGTGTGAAAGTACGTCGTAGTGAACGATTAATCGATATGACGCATTATTTATTGGAACATCCTCACGAGTTGATTCCATTAACTTTTTTTGCGAAACGTTACGAATCGGCTAAATCTTCCATTAGTGAAGACTTAGCGATCGTTAAAAAAACATTTAAAGAGCGGGGAACCGGGATTTTAGATACCATTCCTGGCGCTGCCGGCGGCGTATTATTCGTGCCAGAAATTCCTTACGAAGATGCGAGAAAATATATTACCGACCTAGCAGAGCGCTTGTCTGAACAAGATCGGCTACTACCAGGCGGCTATGTTTATTTATCTGATTTATTAGGAGAACCAGAATTATTGCGCCAAGTGGGAAGAATTATCGCTTCAAAATATTTGGGACAAAAAATTGACGCTGTTATGACAGTAGCAACAAAAGGTGTGCCAATTGCCCAAGCCGTATCTTCTTATTTGAATGTACCCTTTGTAATTGTGCGACGGGATTCAAAAATTACCGAGGGCTCAACCGTTAGTGTGAATTACGTTTCCGGTTCTTCTGAGCGCATCGAAAAAATGGAATTATCAAAACGCAGCTTAAAGCGTGGTTCTCGCGTTTTAGTGGTGGACGATTTCATGAAAGGCGGCGGTACAGTCAACGGTATGAAGAGTTTGATTGAAGAATTCGAATGTGAGCTCGTTGGCGTAACCGTTTTTGCTGAAACTAAATTTAAAGGCATCAAAGCAATTAAAGACTACACTTCTTTACTTTATGTAGAAGATGTCGATACGAAAACCAAAACAATTTCTGTTGTACCGGGAAATTATTTTACAGCTTAAATGTGACGGCGCAAGAAAAAATGGTTTTTTAAGCAATACGTAAAAAAAGAAGAACGCATATTTTACGCATATCCTTTATGGAAGGAGTCAGGACAAATTTTGTTCTGACTCCTTTTTTGTCTGAATAAAAGATATAAATGAAGTATTTTGACCTGTCAACTGACAAAATTAACAATTTGCTGGTTGGCAAAAGAGCGCTTTATTTGTATAGTGGAGATGAATTTAAAATGCAAAAAGTGAGGCTAGAAAGTGGATACATATAAAATTAATACGGATAATGGGACAAAATTAGATTTACTTGTTTTAAGTCCCACAAAGCCCAAAGCAATTGTTCAAATTATTCATGGCGCACTAGAATATAAAGAACGTTATCTGCCATTTGCTGAATTTTTACAAGCCCATGATTTTGTGGTTGTTTTGTCTGACAATCGAGGTCACGGAGAGTCAGTATCTGCGGCTGATCCTTTTGGCGTAATGGAAAGTTTCTCGCAGTTAGTAGAAGATCAAGTTATTATCAGCGATTTTATCCAAACGAAGTACCCGAATTTACCACTTTCATTATTTGGGCACTCTTTTGGTTCGATTATTGCCCGCAATTATTTGCAGAAAAATGATCAGCGTTTAGAAAAAGTAGTCTTAACCGGTACGGCAAATTATGTACCCGTAGTTTTCTTAGGAATTGCGGCCGGTAAGTTGTTTTTACGCTTTAATGATAAGCAAAAACAAAATAAATTACTAAATTGGCTTTCTGGAAATATGGGAGTCGAACACGATTGGCTTAGCAACAATCCGGCTAATAATCTGCGTTGTCAGCAGGATAAAAAAATGGTTCCAATCTACCCAGTTAGAAGTTTACTGACAATCTGGGAGGGAGATTACCAATTAAAAAATTACGCTGCTTATACGTGTCAGAATCCGCAGCTGCCCATACTAAGTGTGGTAGGTTCAGAGGATGTTAAAATCACAGGTGGTAAAAAAGGCTTGGCAGATACGGTTGCGACTTTAAATAAAATCGGCTATAAAAATGTGCAGAGTATTGAAATGCCCGGTATGAAGCATGAAGTTTTAAATGAGATTAAATGTAAAGATGTTTATGATGTGCTAGTGGAATTTTTAGCGAAGGAATAAGTTTTCATAACATTATATATCGTTTTATTAATATTCACTAAAAAATGGTGGGAGCCGGTTAATTTCCCACCATTTTTTGTGCTACAGTATGGCTAAAACTGGAAACGTTTTTAACAACAAAATAGTAAATACTAAGTGAGGATAACGATGAAAGAAGAATTATTGACATATTTAGAAAATCAAACGGCTTTTATTGATCTTCACCATTTAAGTGAAGTTTTTACCGCGCAAAAATTAGCTGAATTTTTTGACGTGAAACGTAATACCATTAGTCACTATCTCAATCAATTAAATGAAACAGGCTTACTGGTGAAAATCAATTCTCGCCCGGTTTATTACTTTCATAAAGAAGCTTTTGAAAAAGAGTTTTTCTTGTTGCGGGATAATTTCTATCAAAGTAGCGAAGAAATTTTAAAAGAGCAACCCTTATTTGAACAGCAAAAAGATTTATTCTCCCTATTTATTGGTCACGACAAGAGTTTGCGTCGTGCAGTAGAACAAATCAAAACGGCGCTGTATTACCCAGATAACGGTTTGCCAACGTTAATCACCGGTGAAAGTGGGACGGGTAAGAGTTTTTTGGTCCGATTAATTCATAAATACTGTTTGGAAAATGAACTGATTAAAGAAGATGCGCCATTGATTACGTTAAATTGTGCCCAATACGCTAACAATCCCGAACTTTTAACCAGTAATTTATTTGGCCATGTAAAAGGTGCATATACAGGAGCTGAAAGTGATAAAGTTGGCGCTTTTGAGGCTGCAGATGGGGGGATTTTGTTTTTAGATGAAGTCCACCGTCTTAATGCCGAAGGGCAAGAAAAGCTGTTTACGTATTTGGATCAAGGAATTATTTATCCCATGGGGGCGACGAATCAAGCAATTAAAGTGAAGACACGCCTATTTTTTGCCACTACCGAAGATTTGGAAAGTAGTTTTTTAACCACTTTTATGCGACGAATTCCAATCCAAGTGACGCTTCCTCCCATTAATGCCCGCAGTCGCAACGAACGATTGGAGCTGGTGTATTCGTTTTTACTAAGTGAGGTGCGTAAAATTAAACGTCCGCTAAAAGTCAGTGGGCAAGTTCTAACCCTCTTAACCGCAAGCAGCTTTAAAGGAAACATTGGAGAGTTGAAAAATACGGTGAAAGTAACGGTCGCCAAGGCTTTTGCAGAACAAAAAAATGCAGCCGACATTGACGTAAGCATTTATCAACTGCCGGAAAAATTATTAGTACCAACGACAGGGAATTTACAAAGTGTTCTACAAAAAGACACCTTAATTACGGAAAATACGACGATTCCCCAATTATTGGAAAAAAATCATCCACAACAACAAAGGGTCATCACCACATTCGAGCGTATGATTACCGAATTTTCCAAACAACAGCAACTATCAAAGTGTGAAGAGCAATTAAAGCAAGAAGTAGAAAACTTATTTGATTTTTTGTTATTTGAAACCGATCGCCAGCAAAAGCAGGAGCTGTTGATCTATTTGACTCAGTACATTCGAGATACGTTTAAGCAAATGGAAAGTGCGTATCAAATCAAATTTAACGGCAATGCTGTTTATGCGATTAGCTACTATTTATTTCAAAGAGGCGCAGGAAAATGGTATCCAGAAGATACCAACGTCTTAGGCTTAATTAAAGAATTGGAACAGCAGATTGCCAGTGAATATGCAGCTAGTTATCAGTACGTCAAACGCCTGTTAGAATTATGTCAGCCCAAATTGGATTTAGAAATTTCAGAGATGGACTGTATTTTACTGACGATCTATTTGAATCGTGCCGACTGGCAAAAAGAATTGGGAATTCCAAGAGGGATTATCGTAGCCCATGGTTATGCGACAGCTAGTAGTATTGCCAATGTTGCCAACCGCTTGTTGGGCAAAGATATTTTTGCTTCCTTTGATATGCCACTGGACGTTACCCCAAAACAGATCGCCGAGGAAATTCTAGATTATAGTGAAAATCATGATGTTTCCAATGGCTTGGTCATTTTGGTGGATATGGGGTCTTTAAAAGAGATTTATCAATTTTTCCCAAAACAAATTACAGCACCTGTGGTTATTATGAATAATGTGACAACACCATTGGCCATTGCGATTGGTGAGAACTTGCAAAAATCTTTGCCTTTACAGGAAATGATTGAAAAAGCAGCGGCGCAGGCTCAATTGGATTGGGAGATTATTTATCCAGCTGAAAATAAAATGAAGGCTTTAATCACCACCTGTCAGACAGGAATTGGGACAGCGACACAAATTAGTCAATTGTTAGAAAAAAGTTTACCAGCTTCAGTGGCGCTGAAGATCTTTCCTTATGAATACGATGTATTAAAAGAGCAAAAACAAAATGAAACGATTTTTTCTATGTACGATGTTTTGGGCATCATCGGTACAGCTGATCCAGGTATTTCTGGCATGCCTTATCTATCCTTGGAAGAATTGATTTCTGGTGATGAAAATCAACTTTTATCCGCATGGTTAAGTACGTGTTTAACGCCAGCGGAAAATGCGACCTTCAATACCAATGTTATTCGTAATTTTTCACTGGAAAAAGTGATTGATTCGGTTACGATTTTAGATACAGAAAAAGTCATGGGGGAAATTGAAGTCTTTATGCGAGAGTTAGAAGCCTATAGCGGTCTTGTCATCAGTAATGCTAAAAAACTGGCATTGTATGTTCATGTTAGTTGTTTGATTGAGCGTTTGATTCGCAATATTCCCATTGATACGTATGCAGGTTACGAAGATTTATATCAGTGTCAAAAGTTGGCCTTGTCGCAAATCAAAAATGCTTTTAGTGTCATAGAAAACGATTACAGTGTCAAAATTCCCGATTCAGAGATTGCTTATATTTATGACATTCTTTACCAAAACATTGATAATACACCACTAGATGAAGATTTTTAACCAAAGCAAGTTGTTTGCCACTAAAGTTGGCACGCAACTTGCTTTTATTTTGGTGTAGGAAATGAGGTGAAGGAAATGGAAAGAAAGATGATTTTAGCTTCCCATGGAAAATTTGCTTCGGGTATTTTGAGCTCGTTGGAATTGATCTGTGGTAAAAACGCTAATATTCAAACATTGGATTGTTACATAACAGAAGACTTCGATTTAACAAAAGCTGTGGATGCATTAATGCAGCAAAATGAAGATGCCGAAGTGGTGGTGGTGACAGATTTATTTGGCGGTAGTGTCAATAATGAATTTTTACGTTACATCAACAAAGAGCATTTTTACTTAGTAGCGGGTATGAATTTGCCGTTTCTAATTGAGTTTGCCACGCAGTTTACGTTTGCACCTGACTTAAAAGAGACAATTGCTACGGTGTTGAACAGTTCAAAAGAAGCCATTCAGTTTTGTAATTTAACTTATAGCACCACTATTGCAGAAGAAGATTTTTAATAAGGAGAGAAAAACTATGATTATTTTAACTCGTGTCGATCACCGTCTATTACACGGACAAGTCGCATTTTCCTGGACCCAAAGCTTAGGTGCGGACTGCATTTTAATTGCCAACGACGATGTACCCAACAATGAAGTACGTAAAACAACAATTAAATTAGCCAAGCCACAAGGTGTGAAATTAGTAATTAAAAATATTGAAGATTCTATCGCGGCATTAAAAAGTGGCGTAACGGATAAATACAAACTATTTATTGTAGTGGAATCAGTCGGGGATGCTTACAAATTAGCAGAAGCCTATCCCGAAATCACTAAAATTAATCTTGGGGGGACAAAAGTAAAAGAAGGTACCCGCAGTATCGGCAAAGCTGTAAATGTGTTGCCGGCAGAAGAAGAGCTTTTGAAAAAATTGGTGGATAAAGGTGTTGAAGTCGAAATTCGCCAAGTACCAAATGATAAAAAGGTGAATGTTACTGAGGTTTTGTAAAAGAAAGGTAGTGAAGAAATGATTGTACAAGCAATTTTACTAGGCATTGTCGCGTTTATTGCACAATCAGAATACGCATTGGGGACTTCCCTTTTGTCACGTCCGATTGTGACAGGACTATTTACCGGGATTGTATTAGGTGATGTGAAAACCGGCGTTATTATGGGGGCAACACTTGAATTAGCATTTATTGGCTCATTTTCTGTAGGCGCTTCAATTCCACCAGACGTTGTAACTGGCGGTATTTTAGGAACAGCTTTTGCAATTACAGCAGGTGCTGGTACAGAAACGGCACTATTACTTGGCTTACCAATTGCCACTTTAACTTTGATTTTGAAAAATATCTACTTGGGACTTTTGATTCCGATTATGAACCACAAAGCTGATGATTTCGCTGCTGATGGAAATTACAAAGGCGTGGAACGGATGCATTTATTGGCCGGGTTTGGTTTATCGTTGATGCTAGGATTAATCGTCATGATTTCCTTTATGGTAGGAAGTAAAACGATTGGCAATTTACTTGCGATGATTCCAGAATTCGTACAACACGGTTTAGCGGTTGCCACTGGTTTAATTCCTGCACTAGGTTTTGCAATGTTGGCACGCTTATTGATTAACAAAAAAGTAGCACCGTATTTCTTCTTGGGCTTTGCATTGGCGGCGTATTTGGAAATTCCGGTTACAGGAATTGCCATTTTTGGTGCAATTGTCGCAGTTGTTGTAGTTAATATTATGAATGTTCGCAATAACCAAGGTCCACAAGTTCAAGCCACGACTGGGGAGGTAGTTGACGATGACGAAGACTTCTAATACTGAATTAAAAATTACAAAAAAAGATTTAAGTAAAGTATTTTGGCGCTCATTTCAAATGGAATTTTCCTGGAACTATGAACGTCAAATGAACATGGCCTATGCCTATGCGATGATTCCGATTTTGAAAAAACTATATCAAACAAAAGAACAAATGGCAGATGCCTTAAAACGTCACTTGGAATTTTTCAATACGACGCCACATATTGTAACCCTAATTTTAGGGATTAATGCTGCGATGGAAGAAGAAAATGTGAATGATCCTGAATTTGATACTTCTGCGATCGATAGTATTAAAACGTCTTTGATGGGACCTTTAGCAGGGATTGGCGATTCATTTTTCTGGGGCACGCTACGTTTGATTGCTACTGGTGTCGGAACATCACTGGCTTTACAAGGAAATATTTTAGGACCAATCTTGTTTTTGTTAATTTTCAATATTCCCCATATCTTATTTCGCTATCTTGCGACGAGCTGGGGTTATAAACTAGGGACGGGCTTTTTGAAGAAAATTCAAGCAAATGGCATGATGGAAAGCTTAACTTTAGGTGCTTCAATTATCGGGTTGATGGTCGTTGGTGGGATGACTGCCACCATGATCGATATCAATTTGCCAATGAAAATCGGTTCAGGTGAAAATGCAGTTACTGTCCAAAGTATTTTTGATGATATTGTACCGAAAATTTTATGCCTTGGTGTATTTGGAGCTGTCTTTTACCTGCTGAAAAAAGAAGTAAAACCTTTGACCATTTTGTTAGGGTTAGCTGTAGTGGGGATTTTAGGTTCCTTAGTTGGAATTTTCTAGGAGGCTAGCAAATGGAAACGATGTTGGATTATATCAACGAAGAAGAAGTAACGTTAAAAAATATTTTAGATAAATTTACGCTAAAAAAAGTTTCAGGTTTTGAAAAAATCAACAATCTTTTGATTTTGGCGACAGGCTCTTCTTACAATGCCTGTCTGGCTGCCAAAGTCACACTAGAAAAGTTTGCTAATATCTCTGTCACTATCGAAGAACCGTATAATTTTAATCACTATGGTCGCGTGAGTGCTGCAGTCGATGCTGTTTTAGCAGTTTCGCAAAGTGGCAAGAGTGCCTCAACCATCGATGCAATCGCTAAATTAAAAAAAGAAGGTTTGTTTACTTTAGCGCTAACCAGTGACATCACGAGCCCAATTGCAGGAGCGGTCGATGAGGTTATTGATCTTGAAATGGGGATTGAAAAAGTTGGTTTTGTCACGAAAGGTTATGTGACAACTGTCTTGCAGTTATTCTTGCTAGGGTTAACAATTGGTCACAATAAAGGGACATTGACACCAAAACAAGCTGATTTTTATTGCGGCGAGTTGGACAAAGTTATCACGGCCATTCCGGCTGTGATTGCAAAAACAAATGATTTCTTTACGTTGCATGAAGACATCTTTAAGTTAGGAACGCGTTTTGTTGCAATTGGTTATGGGCCAAATTGGGGCACAGCAAAAGAATTTGAAACAAAATTTACTGAAACAGTTCGTAAACCTTCACAAGGCTTTGAACTAGAAGCCTATATGCATGGCCCTTATTTAGAAGCAGATAGTGAGCATATATTATTCTTTATTGAAACAAAAAGTGTCAATGAAGCCCGTTCACACGCTTTGAAGTCCTATATGGCGCCATATGTTGGGAAAACGTTAACGATCACAACACAAACAACAAAAGCTCCAGAAAAATTAGGGCTGGAAATAGAATGTGATGAACTTGTTTCATCTTTAGCGCTTGTAATTCCATTCCAAATTTTGGCTTATAAAATTGCAACAGCTAAAGGAATTAATTTAAGTCAACGAATTTTCGATGATTTTGATCGCGTATTAAAAAGTAAAGTATAAAAGTAAATGACAGAGGTGGAAAAAATGTTAAAATTCAACGAACAAAAACAAATTGATGATATTCAAGGTGCATTAGCATTACGACCAGAAGTAGAAAAAATTGTGGATAACGTGTGGGAAAAGGGTTTTGATAATTTGTATTATTTAGGCATTGGCGGAACGTATGCTTCTGCAATGCAGGCAGTGACATATATAAATGGCAAAAGTAATTTACCCGCATACGTGCAACATGCAGCAGAATATTACACAACGGGCAATAAACGTTTAACCAAAGATTCAGTCGTCATTTTATCTTCTGTGACCGGAACTACCCAAGAAGTAGTCAAAGCAGTTGATGAAATTAAAGAAGTAGGCGCAACCTTGATTGGCTTTATCGATACTGCAGATAGCTCATTAGCAAAAAAGTGCGATCATGTAATCACTTATCCAGCACCGGGTACTGAACAAATTAAATTCTTTATGGTAGCGGATCGGCTGATGAAAAATAATGGTGAATTTAACGATTATGAAGCATATTATAAAGAACTGGATGCTAGTCTAGCAAAAGGATTAGTTGAAGTGGAAAAACAAGCAGATGCTTTTGGCTTAGAGTTTGCTGAAAAACATCGTCATGATGCAATGCATTACTTCATTGGGGCAGGTAACCAATGGGGAGCAGTCTATTCTTATGCAATGTGTTATTGGGAAGAACAAAGCTGGTTGCGTTCAAAATCAATCCACGCCGCAGAATTTTTACACGGTACTTTAGAAATTGTGGATGAAACGACACCTGTGACCCTTTTCTTAGGTGAAGATGAACAACGACCATTGGCAGATCGAGTGAAAAACTTATTACCACGTATTTGTGCAAACTATACCTTCATTGATTCAAAAGATTACGCAGTTGAAGGGATCAGCGAAAAATATCGCGGTCGCGTATTATCATTTCTATTGATGCACTGCGTGACGCAACGAATTGATGCACATGTGGAAAAATTAAATTGCCACCCACTAGAAATCCGTCGCTATTACCGTCAGTTTGACTATTAAAAAGTATTTGAAAAACCCCTTGTCAAAAATAGTGGCAAGGGGCTTTTTGCACAGAAAAATAAAGATAAATTAAAATTACTTTTCCACAGTGGATAACTTTTTGACAGTCCAATAAAATTTGACGATATTTTGTGGACAGTGGTGAAAACTTTGTTATTTCGCCTTTATTAGCGTAAAGCAGCTATTTTAAATTGGTCTATCTCGCTTTTCCTTGATTTGCTTGAAATGAGACGGTGATTGGGATAAACTAAAACGGAAGTTAAAAACTTGAAATGAGGGAAACACATGACAGAGCGTTACGGGATTATTCTAGCGGCGGGCAGAGGCACGCGCATGAAATCAAAATTATATAAAGTTTTACATCCAGTTTGTGGAAAACCAATGGTGGAACACATTATTAACCGGGTGGAAGAAACTAAACCAAAAGAAATTATCACAATTGTTGGTCATGGCGCTGAAATGGTGAAGGAACAATTAGGCGATCGCAGTGAATATGCCTTACAAGCAGAACAACTTGGTACCGGTCATGCGGTGATGCAAGCAGCGCAATTTTTGGAAGGTAAAAAAGGCACAACCTTGGTAATTAGTGGCGATACACCACTTTTAACAACGGCGACGTTGAATAATTTATTTGAATACCACCAAGGGAAAAATGCTAGTGCGACGATTTTAACAGCGCAAGCGCCAAACCCAACCGGTTACGGTCGTATTATTCGCGATCACGTTGGTATTGTGGAAAAAATTGTGGAACAAAAAGATGCCTCCCCGGAAGAAGTACGGGTAAAAGAAATTAACACTGGCACTTATTGTTTTGATAATGAATTACTTTTTGATGCATTAAGTAAATTAAACACCGATAATGCGCAAGGAGAATATTACTTAACAGATATTATTGAAATTTTGAAATCAGAAGGCAAAATTGTGGCGGCCTATCAAACAGAAGATTTCGATGAATCACTGGGCGTTAACGATCGTGTGGCGTTAGCCCAAGCGAATCGGATCATGCGCAATCGCATTAATCACCAACACATGCTAAATGGAGTCAGCTTCATTAATCCTGAGGCAACTTATATCGATGCCGGTGTTAAAATCGGAGCTGAAACAGTGATTGAACCTGGCGTTTATCTAAAAGGTCAAACAGTTATTGGCAGTGAATGTCTTATTACAGCTGGTTCTGAAATTGTGGATAGCAAAATTGGCGATCACGTGATTGTGAAGTCTTCTTGTATTGAAGAAAGCATTGTACACAACCATGTGGATATCGGTCCATTTGCCCACTTACGGCCAAAAGCTGAAATTAAAGAAACTGCTCATATTGGCAACTTTGTTGAAGTGAAAAATGCCAAAGTAGGTGAAGGGACAAAAGTTGGTCATTTAACCTATGTGGGCGACGCAACTTTAGGCAAAGAAATTAACGTAGGTTGTGGCGTTGTTTTTGTCAACTACGATGGTAAAAACAAACACCATACCAATGTGGGGGACAACGCCTTTATTGGCTCGGCTTCTAATTTGGTTGCGCCAATTACTGTAGGGGATGGTGCCTTTATCGCAGCGGGTTCAACGATTAATCAAGACGTGCCAAAAGATGCGATGGGAATTGCTAGAGCACGACAAGTTAACAAAGAAAATTATGCAAAAAAATTACCCTACCATAAATAAAAAGCAGCAGTAATTAACCAGTGCTAAAAAAATTCGGAGTATACCTACTTTTATAAAGTCGGCATATTCCGAATTTTTTCATTCTTATTGTTGGCGAGTAAAACGAGCTCGAAAAGCTTTTCAAACTGTCTAGCTTCACAAATCACCCCTTCAGCCATAAGTAAAAATTTACGAAAATGGAAAAGCCATTTTAGCAAATTTTGATCTTATGTCTCAGAGGTGACCGATTTGTTCAGTTTTTCAAACTGTCTAGCTTCACAAATCACCCCTTCAGCCATAAGTAAAAATTTACGAAAATGGAAAAGCCATTTTAGCAAATTTTGATCTTATGTCTCAGAGGTGACCGATTTGTTCAGCTTTTCGAACTGTCTAGCATTGCGAAGTAACTTGCTGTGACAATAAGTCAAAATTTCAAGAAATTTGAGGAAGAATTTTCAGAAATCCCGTCCTTTTTTTGGCGGGCTGAGGGAATTTGCCCAGTCTTTCTCATGGAATTCACTTTGAAAACACTTTCCTACTTGATTTATTAGGCAAAAATGACTACTATTTACTAGGAAGACCAGACAAAAGTAGTTTTAATTGCAGAAGAAAGCGGAGGTTCTCATGTCAAATCATTATTTCGATCCAAGATTGAAGATTTTTGCCTTGAATTCAAATCGTCCTTTGGCGGAAAAAATCGCGGAGGCGGTCGGTGTCGAATTAGGAAAATGCTCAGTAAACCAATTTAGTGATGGCGAAATTCAAGTCAACATTGAAGAAAGTATTCGGGGTGCTCATGTTTATGTAATTCAGTCCACATCAAGTCCTGTTAATGACAATTTGATGGAATTACTAATTATGATTGATGCCTTGAAACGAGCAAGTGCCAAAACAATTAACGTGGTAATGCCTTATTACGGGTATGCACGTCAAGATAGAAAGGCACGTTCAAGAGAACCAATTACTGCAAAATTAGTTGCAAACATGATTGAAAAAGCAGGTGCAAACCGCGTCTTAACTTTGGATTTACATGCGGCTCAAATCCAAGGATTCTTTGATATTCCAGTGGATCACTTAATGGGCGCACCATTAATTGCCAATTATTTCTTAGAAAAAGGAATTTCAGGGGATGATGTTGTTGTCGTTTCTCCTGACCACGGTGGCGTAACACGGGCGCGTAAATTGGCTGAATTTTTAAAAGCACCAATTGCTATCATTGACAAACGTCGTCCAAAAGCAAACGTGGCTGAAGTTATGAACATTATTGGGCATGTGGAAGGTAAAGTGTGTGTGTTAATTGATGATATGATCGACACTGCAGGCACGATTACTCTTGCAGCCAATGCTTTAAAAGAAGCAGGGGCAAAAAGTGTTTATGCATCATGTACCCACCCAGTATTATCTGGCCCGGCAATGCAAAGAATTCAAGATTCAGCGATTGAACGTTGTGTCGTAACAGATTCCATTAACTTGCCTGAAGATCGTCGGATTGAAAAAATTGATGAAATCTCTGTAGGTCCTTTAATGGGAGAAGCAATCAAACGTATTCATGAAAATAAACCCGTTAGTCCGTTGTTTGAAACAAAACAACCAACCAAATAAAGCAACATTTGACTCCTGCCATTTTGGTAGGAGTTTTTTTATAAAGTAAGTATAAATTTCTCAAAGGGATTCCTTTGGCTTTTCTTATTTTAAAGGTCAGATTGCTTTTCTATTTATTAGTTTAGCAACGTTAGCACTAGTTGTTTTAAAAGTTGCAAACAGTTTTTGCGGCCTGTCTGATTGTGTTGTGGGTAAAAATTAAACGTGGAAAAGAACTTATGCTAAAATTAAATAAAAAGCATAAGGAGCATTTATGAACAGGTATATAAAATTTTTTGGTTTCCTTTTTTTGGCACTAGGACTAGGCGGCTGTCAAAAAGTAGATGAAGCCAAAAACACGATTACAAGCATTGCTCAACAACAAGCAAGCATAGAACAAGCAGATAAAAATAAGACGGAGACCACGACAGCAACAAGCCAAACAAAAGAGGACCCACTAGCTTTTTCACAAGATGATTTGGTTCACAAAGTTTTCAGCGGTAAAGCCCAAAAAAAAGATAATCAAACCGTAGCATTTCAAATGAACTTTAATTTGATGCAAATAAAAGATGCCTTAAATCCCACTGCACCGACGCAAAATAATGTTTTATTAGCCGATGCACAGGGCAATAGCATTATTGGAAATGGGAAATTTGAACAAATCAATCCTCAAACTGTAAAATTAAGTGGCCGCAACTGGACGACTTATGAACAAGCTGCCATTACCATTACGCAAATTAAAAAAGGGCAGTGGCAAGTGACGCTCAATGAATCGGGTCTGCCGTATACTACGGCTACTGTCAGCTATGATAAAGAAAAAACAGCACAAGCATTAAAAGATGCAAGTAATTATGGTCAACGAATGACACCCTATGGATTTGCCAGCACTCAGATTTTCACCGAGCCTGTGAAAACAATCGAAGCAGCAAGCAAAGCTGTGGAAAAAGTCTATGCTTTAAAAGAAGATGAATTAACAGGGGAAGAAAAAACTGTGGATAACCAAGAAACCTTCGTCTTTACTGTGGGTAAACAAATTAACGGCAAAATGGTACAAGAAGTTGTGGTGATACCTGCAACCGGAGAATATTATACGCGGTAAAGCGGCAGTTAATTTTTAGTAGGTCTTAGTAGGTCTTACCAGCATGACAGCTTTAAGCTGTTCTTTCCACAAATAACATAAAATATGCTATGCTGAGTACGTAAAAAAACAAAATAGAATTCGTTCACAAAGGGGAGCCGTTTGGCTGAGATTGTAAGTCTACTAAACCCTTCGTACCTGTATCGATCATTCGAGCGTAGGAATTGTGACAAGTTTGAAGTGCTACTTCTCCTTTGTCCCGAATAGAAGTTTGCGGCGTTTTTGCCGGTCGTAAACTTTGCGTGACGGTTCTTAAAGGAGGATTTTTTTATGGCAAAAAGACTAGAATTACAAGTATGGGTGGAAGGAACGGTAATTGCTGCAGCGGCAATGGCGCTATCTTTTATTCCGATTCAAACTGCAAATTCGGCCTTTGATCTATCATTGGGGATGGTACCACTTGTTTTATACTCCTACCGGCGGGGCCTTATACCAGGACTAACAGCTGGTTTTGTTTGGGGGCTGTTAAGCATTGTCATTGGGACAGCAATGAAAAATTTTGTTTCAGTACCACAAATAATTTTTGAATATCCCTTTGCTTTTGCATTTGGTGGTTTTGGCGGAATTTTTGCTAAAAAAATCCAGACAGCAGTGGAACACCGGCGTAATACCGCGGTCTTATATGTTGTTTTAGGGGGCGTAGTGGCTGCCTTTGCCCGTTGGTTTTGGCATTTTTGGGCAGGTGTTTTCGTTTGGGGCGCCTACGCACCAGATGGGATGAACCCTTACTTGTATTCCTTTATCTTAAATGGTGCTTCAGCTTTGGCAAATGCGATTTATGTGGCGGTGGTGTTAGGTATTTTGGTGAAAGTAGCACCACAACTGTTTATTCCAAAACGCAGCCATTTCATTTCAGCGGCGAAATCAAAATAAAAAATAAGGCTTGTGGCAAAAGATTTGTCGCAGGCCTTATTTTAATAAAGGTATTATCAGTAAAATATTTAGTGATTGCTGAAAGATCTGGCGATAACTAGCAGATCTGTTGTAACGTAAGTACCAAATTGGTTTTTGCAGTCAATGGTGTGGGTGGTTTAATTTGGCATTAACAATAAATCGTTGTCTTCATGTTTTAAGTACCAATTTCGTTCTGCTTTACTGTAAATTAAAGTAGCCACCAGCATTTCTGGTTTATCATAGCCGAAAGTGACGCTTTGGCGTAAGCCGCTTTCTTCAACTAAATAAATCGGAATGTGAAATTCTTTATTAACGACTTCACTGCTTTTTAGACAGAAGATAACTCCTTCTTGAAAGAGTCCCTTCATTTCTTTTAAAAGATTTAAATCAAGTTTTTCCACAGGGGTTGCTTTTCTGAAAAAACTGCGACGATCATTTAATTTACCTAATGCAACGCGGGTAATTTTGTCAGCTAAAATACGATAAAATTCGTCTAAATAGCGATAGTAAATTCGCGTTAGGCCATCTTTTAAATCAAAGAAGACAAAATTGTTTTGCAACTTATAAAAAAACGGTGAATGAAGATGCGTTTTCATGTGGCCAAAATATAACAGCTCAGAAATTTCTAGCGGCGTTAATTCTTTTAGCATGGCTGCATCGCTAAAATCAATCCACTTTAAATCTTCGGTAATGCGCCCTTTGCGTACTTCGTCAAAAAAGCGATCAACACTTTCGTTGCCTCGAATAATCTTCATACCGGTATGTGCTTCAAATTCACCGTAGTTTGAGGAAGGATCTAATAAAAGTAAATTACTAGGATAATGCACAATGCCATGAACAAAGTCCGCCGGTGTGATTCCGCGGGCCAAAATGGCATTACTCGTTGTATCAATATGTACATAGACCATTTCTGGCATTTTGCCCACTCCTCCTTTATATCACTTTAAGTTATTTTACAATAAACAGTGAGAAAATGCTTGTATCTTTTCTTTTAAGATTATGTTACAACAAGAACACGTTTTTGCAATTATTTCAAACCAATTGTAATAATTTTGCGCTGTGTTCAAGTTGGATTTTCAAATTTTTATGGTAGGTTTATTGAAAAGAAGGGCAAAGTATAAAACACGAGCTAAATATGCTAAAATGACAGTAACAAATAAAAAATTTAACACGAAAATATTTGGTCAGTAAAACCAAATGGGATGTAGTAAGTGAAAGTGGTAGAAAAAATTGCGAAATCAAGGAGAAAAATAACATGAAAAAAAAGTCGCGCCTAAAAAATTGGCTGATTAATTTGTTGTTATTATTATTACTTTTAGTGGGATTGGGTTTAACTTTTAACAATCAAATTAAAAACTTTCTAATTGAGAAAAACGGTGAAAAATATGCCGTATCTGAAGTCACGGCGGCAGAAATTGAAAAAAATCAAAATAAACCAGCTTCCTTTGATTTTGATGCGGTGGTACCTTCTAGCAGTCAGGCAGTCTTTAAAGCACAATTTACTAATCGTAATTTACCAACAATTGGTGGGGTTGCGGTCCCTAAAGTTGGCATTAATCTACCAATCTTTAAAGGGTTAGCAAATGAAGCCTTGTTGTGGGGAGCGGGAACTTTAGAACCCAATCAAAAAATGGGGGAAGGCAACTATGCGTTAGCTTCTCATCGCGCCTATGAGCCAGATTTATTATTCACACCATTAGAGAAAGTTAAAAAAGGTGATACCATTTATTTAACGGATTTAAAAAATATTTACACCTATGAAACAAAAATCATTGTCCGAGTACAACCGACAGAAGTGCAATATTTAGATGTCATTAAGGGGAAAAAACTCGTCACCTTAATTACCTGTGGGGAAATTGAAGGGATAACACGAACGATTGTGCAAGGTGAATTAAAAGAAGTAACACCAGTGAAAGAGGCAACAAAAGAAATGCGGGATGCCTTTGCTTTGAAATCAAAAACTTATTAAATATAAAACAGGTCGCAAGTCTTTGTTGGTTTTTTTATGAAAGCCAAGTAAAGAGATGTGACCTTTTTTCTATTTTCAGACATGAGATTCATAGCAAGAGGCAGTTAGGTTAACTTTTGTTATACTAAAAATAAGCAGGTTTCGTAAATTTTGCAGCATATTTAAGTAAAAGAGGTGAAATAATGCAGACGATAAAACTATATCCCTCTGATTTTATTGACTACCAACCCGTTTTCAAACGTAGTTGTCAACTCTTCTTCTTTTTTGCCAGTAATAGCGCAGCTAGAGCAGATATGAAGCAAAAAGTAAAAGCGGAAACCGTCTGGCAGTTAAGGAAAAAAGAGCTGACTGTTTATTTAACTGGTAAGTTGGCAGCTGATAATTTTTTTGATTTGACCAATTTTTTATGGGACAGCGAGCAAAGTAGTAGTCGCAAAGGATTGTTGCAACTAGTAGACAATTTTTGTCGCATGAATTTTTTTTCAGGCCTACGCTTTGAACTTGATCCTAAAAGAATTTCAACTGAAGTTTTTAACTGGCTGATAGCTAATGATTTTCACGTAGAAAAAGGAGTCTTTAGCCGCCGCTGTCAGTATCAAACAGCGCTAGTTTTAGGCGGTGGTGGAGCCAGAGGGGCCTATCAAATTGGCGTGTGGCAGGCATTACAAGAGCTAAAAATTAATTTTTCCATTGTAACAGGAACTTCTGTGGGCGCGTTAAATGGCGGTTTGATTTTATTAAATGACTTAAAGGCAGCTAGCCAACTTTGGGAAAGTTTAAGTACCGATCAAGTATTGCAATTCCCCGCGGCCACAGCAGATACTCACGCCTTAAATTTATTATTGCGCCAAGTTCGCTCCCTTACCTTTACTGCTTTGCGGGAAAATGGTGCGAGTACGGAACCGTTAAGTCGTTTAATGCAAAAAATTTTTGATGGAAAGAAAATGTTACAAAGTAAAAAGCAGTTATATGTTTGTACCACGCGACTGTCAGATTTTAGTGAGCATGTGTATCACTTTAAAAAAGAACAATTAAAAACAGCCCTCCAGTGGTTAGGCGCCTCTGCGTCTTTTTATCCGGCGATGAAAGCTACTGAGATTGCGGGGGATTTTTATATCGACGGGGGGTATCGTAATAATGTACCTGTTGATGTTGCTGTGGCAAAGGGGGCAACAGAATGCATTGTAGTCGACGTAAAAGGTCCTGGTTTCACTAAAAATTATCAACCCCCATCAAATGTGGCTACGATTTCGTTATCTTCACCTTGGACATTAGGGAGTTTTTTGGTTTTTGATCCGCAGCGTTCCAAGTACAATTTACGGCTAGGCTATTTGGAGACGCTGAAATATTTTCAGCGGTATACCGGTTTTTGGTATACTTTTGTAAAAGAAGATTTCAATGGATTATGGCAGCAATTTTGCAAGCAATTACGAAAGCAACAGCATCCACTATGGCAAATTATTAAAGCGCCTTATTTTTGGCGTAAGTTAAAAAATGCCTATGGGAAAAAAGTTTCCTTTGAAACTGCCGGCTTAGCCATAGCAGAGCTTAGTGGCGTTTGGTTAAATGTCTTGCCAGATGAAATTTATCAACAAGAGTTTTTTATAACCCAAGTAAAACAGGCTTGTGCAGGCCAAATGGGGGAATTTAACGCCACCTTATCTGTAGCAGAGTGGCTGCATTTATACCGAGAACGATTAGTTGCATGGTCAGATTCCCGGTTGTTTTTATCTTTTTTACAATTAAAAGAATACCCGTTTAATTTCCCACAAACTTTACTGGAAAATTTAGCCGTCAGCATTGTTACCGCTGAATTTAGCAAGTACGTGTTTTGTGAGTATCCAGAAGATTTGTAAAAGAGGTGATGCAGCAGATTTCTTAGCGGCTATTTGCTGATTATCAGGAGTAAGGCTGCCTCATTGCGCTATTAAAATGAAAGGTAACGAAGCTATCGCTAGTGAGAAGGAAACTAGCAGGGATTTATCGTGAAAGAAAATAGTTTGTTAGGAAATTACGTATTATAATAAAGAAGAAATACTGGGAGGAAGACAAATGGCGCAAGAATTTTCATATGAAATTTTAGAAGAAATTGCCGTCTTATCTGAAAATGATAAAGGCTGGCGCAAAGAATTAAATATTGTGAGTTGGAACGGGCGAGCGCCTAAATTTGATTTGCGGGACTGGGGTCCAGATCATGAAAAAATGGGAAAAGGTATCACCTTAAGTAATGAAGAATTTTCAGCTTTACAACAAGCGTTAAAATCGATGGAGTAGGAGCCAAAAAAATATGAAGAGTATGACAGGTTTTGGTAAAGCCAGCGTAGAAAGTTCAGCTTATCAAGTGGAAGTCGAAATAAAAAGTGTCAATCATCGCTTTTTAGATTTGCAAATTCGCAACCCCAAACAAATTAATGAATTGGAAAATAGTATTCGCCAAACCGTGAAAAAATCGGTCCAAAGAGGGCGAGTAGAGGTCTTTGTCACCATTAATGAACTGGGCGATACCAATAAAGAGGTGATGATTCATTGGCCGCTTGTAGACAAACTGGTGAATGAATTGCAAAGAGAAGCGGCTGCTCGTTATGGAGAACCGCAAGTATCGGTGGCCAGAATTTTAGAGCAAGTCATAACGCTGCCTGATTATGTGGAAGTAAAGCAAGATAAAGCAGATAATACGCAATTAGAATCCTTCGTGGTGGCAGCCGTAAGTCAAGCGACTGAGGCATTAAATACTAGCCGTCAACAAGAAGGAGCAGCCATTTTAGCGATTTTAACAGAAAACGCACAGGCACTTTCAGGACAATTGGAGCTGTTAAGACAATTTAATAAAACCTTCGAAGAGACCTTTAAGGCACGTTTCGAACAAAAATTGCAAGAATATCTTGGGAATCAAGTCGATCAAGAACGGTTATTAACCGAGATGGCGTTATTAATTGAACGTGGGGACATCCATGAAGAATTGGATCGCTTGGCGATTCATTTGCAAAAATTTGCTGCTATTTTACAAAAAGAAGAGGCCGTAGGAAGAGAATTAGATTTTCTTATTCAAGAAATGAATCGCGAGATCAATACCATTGGCTCCAAAAGTTCGGCAATTGAAATTAAGGAATTTGTCGTACAAATGAAGACAATCGTGGAAAAAATTCGTGAACAGGTGCAAAATATTGAATAACAGTATGTGATACCAAAATAAGTTAAATAAAAAAATTGGTTTAGAAAGGATGAATTAAAATGAAATATTATGATATTACTTTCCATGAAGTTTCCGGTCGCGCTGTCATAAAACGAGGGGTGCCTTCTGAACAAGCGCCTTTTGACGCATGGCAAGATGCTTGTGTCAAAGTTACACCTGAACAATTATTTTTGATGGTAAATGAAACGAATGTCATTTTGGAGCGGAAATTTATTACGCGAACGGATGTTGAAGAAGTCGCTGATCCAATCGATACAAATCAAAAACGTAAAGATGAGTTTACGACGATTGTTAATACATTATCCAATATGGGATTTTAAATTATTTTTAAAGGATAAGGAAAATAACGAGTTTTCAAAAATCAGCCCCTGATGGCACAAAAGCTAAGGAAATTTGCCAAGGTTTTTTACTCAAAATAAGCTTTTTTTAATAAAAAAGCTGTTTGAAACAAAAAACAGCACTTTTTATTCAAAGGTAGCAATTTTGGACGTTTGCGTCTATAATAGAATCACTGTTAAAATTTGCGTAAAGTAAAAGTTGACCAGCAAACAAGAAGTGAAAGGACGTCAGTATGTCAGAGCGAGGCTTATTAATTGTATTATCAGGGCCTTCAGGTGTTGGTAAGGGGACTGTGCGAAAGGCAATTTTTGAAAGTGATGATAATGACTTTCAATATTCCATTTCCATGACTACCCGTGCAATGCGAGAAGGAGAAGTTGATGGGGTCGATTATTATTTTCGTACCCGGGAAGAATTTGAAGAATTAATCGAAGCTGGGCAAATGCTAGAGTATGCGGAATATGTCGGCAACTACTATGGCACCCCTCTTTCTTATGTTGAAAAAACATTAGATGAAGGCAAAGATGTATTTCTTGAAATTGAGGTCCAAGGAGCCCACCAAGTGAAAGAAAAAGTGCCAGATGGCGTTTTTATCTTCCTGACACCGCCGGATTTACATGAATTAAAATCCCGCATTGTTGGTCGCGGAACAGATGCCGCTGAAGTGATTGAAGAGCGGATGAAAGTTGCCAGAGAAGAAATTGAAATGATGGCACTTTATGATTATGCCGTTGTAAATGATGAAGTGCTCCTTGCAGTAGAGCGAATCAAAGAAATTATTGCCAGCGAACACTTTAGAGTCGATCGCGTGATCGGCAAATACATTAAAATGTTAAAGGAGATGTAGTCAAAATGATGCTACGCCCATCTATCGACTCATTATTAGATCGAGTAAACTCAAAATATTCATTAGTAATTTTATCAGCTAAACGCGCCCATGAATTAGATGCAGGGGCTAAACCAACGTTGGATCAATTTGAATCTGTTAAAAACGTTGGCCGTGCGCTAGAAGAAATCGATGCGGAAACATTGGTTAACGATCCTCATCCAGAAGTAAAACGAGCACGTTTGAAAATGGAACAAGAAGAAAACCAAGCGGTACAAAAACGAGAACAACAAGAATTAGAAGCTCGTATTCGTGAAGAACAAAACTTATAGACTTATATAGACAAAAGATGTGGCATGTTGTATTCATACAACGTGCCACATTTTTTGGCAATTACCATTCAACTAAAGTGTACACGGCCTTAGCTAAGCGCTAAGCGAGTTTACAAAGCTTTTCTTATGTAGTTTAATGGCAATTTCTAAATTTTCCTTTATTAACAGACAAACTTTCCTATTTTTAGTAGAATATAGCGGAGAAGGAGGGGAAGTGACATGTATCCTCTAGCAGAAGTCATCGTGGATGTACCAACGATGCAAACAGATCAGCCGTTTACATATTTAATTCCGGCTGATTTACAACCGGTGGTAAAAAAAGGGATGCGTGTTGAAGTCCCTTTTGGTAATGGCAATCGTCATATCCAAGGGTTTGTGGTGGATATAAGTGAAACGAAAACTTTAGATGAACGGCTTAAGCCAATTGTTCGCCTATTAGATATTGCGCCGGTTTTGAATACAGAATTATTGGCCTTGTCTGATTACATGAAAGAAACGACCTATGCCTTTAAAATCACCTGTTTACAGACAATGCTGCCGAGTGTGATGAAGGCAGAATACAAAAAAACGATTCTTTTAGTGGATAAAAAAAGTGAAGCGGCCCACTATTTTCCAGCAAGTGGTGAAATTGATTACGACGAAGCGCAAAAAAATGGGCACTTACCTAAATTAATGAAATTTCGACAAGCGGGCATTGTGGATATTCGTTATGAAGTCCATAATAAAAATCGCGTGAAAACTGTCCGGATGGTGAAGGCATTAGTTGATGCAAAAAAAGCTGAGGAAATATTCCCCACGCTGCGTAAGGGGTCTTTGCGAAAAGCCCAGCTTTTAGAAATTCTAGCTGCACAAAAAGAAGAACTACCAGTAAAATATTTTACGGCGTTAGGTCTAACGACTGCTCATTTGAATCAAGGGGCAAAAGATGGTTGGCTAGAACTCTTTGAAACAGAAACGTATCGCGATCCTTTTGCTGAGCATGAGTTTGAAACGACTACTAATTTTGTCTTAAATGAGGAACAAGAAATGGCGGTCGCAAAAATTTTAGCTGCTTACAAAAAAAAACAAGCTGAGACTTTCTTATTAGAAGGAATTACCGGCAGTGGCAAAACCGAAGTGTATTTGCAAGCTATCCAGCAGGTTTTAAAAGAAGACAAGACCGCGATGATGTTAGTACCAGAAATTGCGTTAACACCGCAAATGGTGGAGCGTTTTAAAAGTCGCTTAGGGGATGCGGTGGCAGTCTTACACAGTGGTCTATCCCAAGGGGAGCGCTATGATGAGTGGCGCAAAATTGAACGAGGTGAGGCACAAGTTGTCGTTGGTGCTCGTTCGGCCATTTTTGCCCCACTAGAAAATATCGGCTTAATCATTGTCGATGAAGAGCATGAAGCAACCTATAAACAAGAAGAAGCCCCCCGCTACCACGCCCGTGATTTGGCCATTTGGCGCAGTCGTTATCACAAGTGTCCGGTCATTTTAGGAAGTGCAACGCCTTCTTTGGAATCCCGAGCTCGTGCGCAAAAAAAAGTCTATACGTTGTTGCCATTACAAAAACGAGCTAATCCCAATGCTAACTTGCCTACAATTGAGATCGTTGATTTAAAAGACGAATACAGCAAAGGCAATATGACTTCTTTTTCTTTAACATTGCAAGAAAAGATGCAAGATCGTTTGGCAAAAAATGAGCAGATTGTTTTATTGTTAAATCGCAGAGGTTATTCTTCTTTTATGATGTGCCGCGATTGTGGTTATGTCCTTGATTGTCCGAACTGTGATATTTCATTGACCTTACACATGGATACGAAAACGATGCGTTGCCATTATTGTGGTCATGAAGAAGCTATTCCCCATAAATGTCCGGAGTGCGGTAGTAAAAAAATTAGTTATTACGGTACAGGGACACAAAAAGTGGAAGCAGAACTGCAAGAATTATTACCAGAAGCGCGAATTTTACGGATGGATGTTGATACAACCCGTAAAAAAGGCGCCCATGAAAAAATTTTGACTGCTTTTGGCGAGAAAAAAGCGGATATTTTATTAGGAACCCAAATGATTGCCAAGGGTTTGGATTTTCCAGACATCACTCTAGTGGGTGTGTTGAACGCAGATACAGCACTAAACTTGCCAGATTTTCGTTCCAGTGAACGAACCTTTCAGCTCTTGACGCAAGTTAGTGGTCGCGCTGGTCGTGCGCAAAAGGCTGGCGAAGTTGTGATTCAAACCTTCAATCCAGAACACTACGCCATTTCTTTAGCTAAAGCCCAAGACTACGAGCGTTTTTACCAACAAGAGATGCGCATGCGGCATCAAGCGGGGTACCCCCCTTATTATTTCACCGTGAAATTAACGGTGAGTCACGAAACAGAAGTGCAAGCAGCACAAAAAAGTTTTCAATTGGCACGACAATTACAAGCAGCCCTCAGTCCCAACGCGTTATTACTAGGGCCAACACCTAGTGCCATTATGCGGATTAAAAACCGCTATTATTATCAAATTATTATTAAATACAAAAACGAGCCAGCTTTAAAACCGCTCTTAGAACAAATTTTAGACGAGAGTCAAATAGATCAGAAAAAAGGACTCTACGTTTCAATTGATAATGAACCTTTGAATTTTATTTAGTTGCTAGTGTTCGTAGCAGGCTTTGTACAAAAAATGCTACCAGAAAAGTTAGGAGTAAATATGCCTTATCCAATTTTATTAGATCCAGATCGCCGCTTACGGCAAGAAAACAAAGAAGTAACCGAAATTACCGATGAATTAGTCATGATGATTGATAAAATGCATGAAACAATGCTGGCTCATGATGGAATTGGCATCGCCGCACCACAGGTTGGCAAAAATCTGCAAGTTGCGATTGTCGAGTTGGATGAAGAAGAACGTTTTGAAATGATCAATCCTAAAATTATTTCAAAAAAGGGGAGTACAGTTGATGTGGAAGGCTGTTTGAGTATTCCCCATGTCTATGGTACCGTCAAGCGATACGACCTTATTACAGTTCGTTTTTATGATCGCGAAGGCGATGAGCTGGAGGTAGAAGCAGACGGATATCTTTCACGGGCGATCCAACATGAGATTGACCATCTTCACGGTATTTTGTTTACCGATAAAGTGATTGATTACATTAAAGAAGAAGATTTAGAAACCTATATGGAGGAGCATGAGGATGACTAAAATTGTTTTTATGGGAACACCGGCTTTTTCTGTACCGATTTTAGAAGGTCTATTAGCGGCAGGGTATGACGTGCAGGCAGTTGTCACACAACCAGATCGTCCAGTAGGGCGTAAGCATGTCATTACACCGCCGCCAGTGAAAGCCGCAGCTTTAAAACATGACCTGTTAGTTTTACAACCAGAAAAAATTAGTGGTTCACCTGAGATGGCTAAAATTGCCGAATTGGCACCAGATTTAATTGTGACAGCTGCCTTTGGTCAATTTTTACCGGAAAAATTATTGCAAATTCCGCGACTTGGTGCAATTAATGTTCATGCTTCCTTGTTGCCAAAATATCGTGGCGGTGCGCCTGTTCATTATGCCATTATGAATGGAGATGACAAAACGGGCGTAACGATTATGGAAATGATCAAAAAAATGGATGCTGGTGCAATTTATAATCAGGCGGAAATCCCAATTACAAAAACAGATGATGTGGGAACGATGTTTGAAAAATTAAGCTTATTAGGCAGAGAATTGCTTTTGGCAACATTGCCGGAATTGATTAAAGGTAATGTGACGAAAATCCCACAAAAAGAAGATGAAGTGACTTTTTCACCGAATATTAGTCGCCAACAAGAAGAAATTGACTGGCAAAAGACAGCTGTTGCCATTGATAACCAAGTTCGCGGCTTACGTCCTTGGCCGATTGCCTTTACGACTTATGAAGGTGCCCGGTGGAAAATTTGGAACGTGACACCGCTAGTGGAAACGACCCAAGAAGTTCCAGGTACGATTATTAAAAAAGATAAAAACCAATTGTGGGTAGCTTGTGGCAAGAACACAGTTTTAGCCCTGAATGAACTGCAACCTGCCGGTAAAGGTAAACAAGATATCAAAGCCTTTTTAAATGGCGTTGGTCAAAAAGTAGCGCAAGGAGAAAAATTAGGTGAGTAATAAAATTCCCAAATCCATGAAAAAATCAGTGCGTTTTGTGGCATTGCATGCGTTAGAACGCGTTGAAAAAGGCGGCGCTTATTCAAATTTGTTGATCAATGATGCCATTTTAAAGGGGAAGCTTTCAGATAAAGATGCTCGTCTTTTAACCGGCCTTGTTTACGGGACAATCTCCCGACAACTTCTATTAGATTACTATTTGTCCCCCTTTTTAAAAGGGGCTAAAAAAGTTGATACGTGGGTGCGTTTATTATTACGCCTATCACTTTTTCAATTACTTTATTTAGACAAAGTGCCAGATCACGCCATTTTAAATGAAGCCACTGAAATTGCCAAAGTGCGAGGAAATGTTGGGATTGGCAAATTTGTTAACGGCGTTTTACGCAACGTGCAACGTCGTGGTGTACCAGAGATTGCCGCAATAGAGGATCCTTTAGAACGATTAGCCACAGAAATTAGTATGCCGATGTGGTTGACTGAAAGATTTGTCCAACAAATTGGTGAAGAAAATACTCGTAAACTAGGCTTATCGTTATTTGAAGTTAGTCATGTTTCTGCCCGGGTGGACCTTAGTAGTATTACGCGCGCAGAAGCCATTGCGACTTTAGCAGAAGATGGAATAAAAGCAGAAGAAAGCATCGTATCTCCTTATGGTATTGTTGCTAAAAAGGGCTTTTTGGCGGGGAGTCAACTTTTTCATTACGGTGCACTAACCGTACAAGATGAAAGTTCAATGCTCGTTGCGCCAGCTTTGCAAATAGAACCGGCGATGAAAGTTTTAGACGCGTGTGCTGCTCCTGGGGGAAAAACAACGCATATTGCAACATTTCTTGATGCCACAGCCGGAGGAAAAGTGACGGCATTAGATATTCACAGCCAAAAAGTGAAACTCATTAAAGAAAATGCTGCCCGTTTACGCGTAGAAGATGTTGTTACGACACAACAATTAGATGCCAGAGAAGCTCATGAAGAATTTGAAGCAGGAACTTTTGATCGTATTTTGGTGGATGCACCTTGTTCTGGTTTAGGTTTAATGCGTAGAAAACCAGATATCAAATATCAAAAACAAGCGAGTGATTTTGAACGCCTGCCGATTATTCAAGGTGAAATTTTAAATAGTGTGGCGCAAACATTAAAACCTGGGGGCTTGCTGGTTTACAGTACGTGTACCATTTTAAAAGAAGAAAACCAAGAAGTTGTTGCACGCTTTTTACAAGCTCATCCTGAATTTAAATTGGTACCTGTAGTTGCAAATGAACGTATCACAAGTAAACTAGTAGATGAAATGTTGACGTTATATCCACAGGACTTTATGACAGACGGTTTTTTCATTAGTTGTCTGAAAAAGGAAAAATGAGGTGGCAAGATGCAGATTAGTTTTCAAACGGATGTAGGCAAAAAGCGTAATAGCAATCAAGACTATGTAGCTATTTTTAAAAATAAAGCCGGTATTACTTTAGCCATTTTAGCTGATGGCATGGGAGGACACCAAGCCGGAGATGTGGCGAGTAAAATGGCGGTGGAAGGTATGGGGGAAAAATGGCAAGAAACCACCCTCACTTCGCCAGAAAAAGCTTGTTCATGGTTTGTTGCGGCAATTCAAAATGCTAACGAGGCTGTTTATAATTTAGGCCAAGAAAAAATAGAGCTGCAGGGTATGGGGACTACAATTGTTTGTGTGGCGGTTTTTGAAGAGGAATTCGCGCTAGCACATGTTGGCGATAGCCGCATGTATTTAGTCCGGGACCACGAAATTACCCAACTGACAGAAGATCACTCTCTAGTAAATGAGTTGGTGCGCTCTGGTGAAATCACAAAGGAAATGGCAGCAACGCATCCTAGACGTAATGTGTTGACCCGCTCTGTCGGGATGCCAGGATCAGTGGAAGTAGATATTGCCAGTCATTTTTACAAAGCTGGCGATTATCTGTTACTTGCTTCAGATGGCTTAACCAATATGCTAGCAGATGATGTTATTAAATGGATTATTGATGAACCCATTACACTGGATGAAAAAGTGGCCAAATTAATTTCTGGGGCCAATGACGCCGGTGGTGCGGATAATATTACCGTTTTACTAATTGAAATTGGGGGCAGTGCTCATGATTGAAATTGGTAAAAAACTAAGTGGCCGCTATTTAATAATTGGTAATATCGGTAGCGGTGGTATGGCGAATGTCTTTTTAGCCCAAGATTTGATTTTGGATCGCGAAGTGGCGATTAAAATTTTACGCTTTGACTTCCAAAACGATCAAGATGCGATTCGCCGCTTTCAAAGAGAAGCGCTAGCGTCAACAGAACTTGTTCACCCGAATATCGTGACAGTTTACGATGTGGGAGAAGAAGACGGGATGCAGTATTTAGTGATGGAATACGTTAAAGGGATGGATTTGAAACAATATATCAAAAAAAATTATCCTATTCCCTATCTCACTGTTGTTGAGATTATGCAGCAAATTTTAAGTGCTATTGCGCTGGCCCATCAACATCGCATTATTCATCGGGATTTAAAACCGCAAAATATTTTGATTAATGAAGACGGCGTGGTGAAAATTGCTGACTTTGGAATTGCCATTGCTTTAACGGAAACGTCGATTACCCAAACCAATACAATGCTAGGCTCTGTTCATTATTTATCACCAGAGCAAGCTCGTGGCAGCATGGCGACCAACCAGTCAGACATTTACGCTATTGGAATTATTTTATATGAAATGTTAACCGGCCGGGTGCCTTTTGACGGAGAGTCAGCCGTAACGATTGCTTTAAAACATTTTCAAGAAGAAATGCCTTCGATTCGGACATTTGATCATAACTTGCCACAATCATTGGAAAATGTCGTTTTACATGCAACGGCTAAAAATCCTGCCGATCGCTATAAAACTGCAGATGAAATGCGAGAAGACTTGGCGACAGTCTTAAATCCGGAGCGTTTAAATGAACCACGGTGGCAACCTCATGCAATGGATGATGCAACGAAAGCACTAACGCCGATTCCAGAAGAATTAATTACCCAAACGCCACCCCAAGAAAAATCACAACCACAAGAGGAAGCTCAAGTAAAGAAACCAAAGAAAAAACGTAAATGGTGGCTAGTTCCGATACTTTTATTTGTTTTATTATGTGGCGGCTTAGCTTATGCCTTCTTTTCTGGTGGTAAAAGTGAAGTAACTGTGCCAGATGTTAGTGAGATGACGGTAGCCGCAGCAAAAGAAAAACTGCAACAAGTCGGTTTAAAACCTGGCAAGGTAGAAAAAATCCCCAGTGAAACGGTGGAAGCCGATCGAGTAGTAAAAACAGATCCGGCAATTGGCAATGTCGTCAAAGAAAAAACAGAGATCACGATTTACGAAAGTATCGGCCAAGAAAAAATCGATATGAAAGATGTTACAGAAGAAAACTACGATGATGCTTTACGGATATTAAAAAATCTTGGCTTCCAAGAAAGTAATATTAGCCGTAAAGATGAGTACAGTGATACGGTTCTAGAAGGCAAAATTATTTCCCAAGATCCAACTGAGGGAGAAAAAGTTTCACCAGAATCTCAAAAAGTTGTTTTAACAGTTAGCCGTGGTGTTAAACCGGTAGCATTGATCGATTATAGTGGTTACACGTACAACGAAGCTGTAAATGATTTGATGGAAAAAGGGATTAAGGAATCCCAAATTAAAAAAGAAGAAACTTACAGCGATACAGCACCTGCAAATCAAGTTATCGCCCAAACACCCAAAGATGGTCAAGAAGCTATTCCAGATAAAACCCAGATTATACTGACAGTAAGCCTTGGGACAGACAAAATTACGTTACCTGACTTAGCCGGCAAGTCTGACGTAGAGGCCCAAAATACGTTGAAAGATTATGGCTTGGACTATGAGAAAGCTGAAGAATTTTCGGATACTATTGCCAAAGATCAGGTTATTAGAACTGAACCGGGGGCGGGGCAGACGGTAAAAATTGGCGATACAGTCAAAGTGATTCTCTCAAAAGGACCAGATAAAAGTGATGCGCCAGAGACGTTTAAAGTGAACTTATCGGCAAGTTACACAGGCACCGACTCCAAAAATCAACAAGTGAAGGTCTTTTTAACGGATGCTAATGGTACGAAAAAGCAAGTCGCTGACTTTACCTTAGCACCAAATGATACCCATAAAGAAGCGATTGATGTCACGGTCAAAAAAGGTGAAAGTGCTACTTTTTATTTCCAAAGAGACAACGGTCATGAAAACAGCCAAGCTGTTAGTGGAGCTGGCGATATTGAAGTGCCTTAATTAATCACTCATTTAAAAGAAGATGAAAAACTAGGACAAAGCCATTTGCTTTTGTCCTAGTTTTTTTGTAAAAAAGTTTTGATACGAAAAAGCTAATTGATAGAAATTTTCTCGCGTTTTTTGGTGCTTTTTATTTGTTATGAAGCACGAGCTTTTTTATTTCAATTACGAATTGGCAGCTAATCGATTCTTGCTTACTTTTTGAAAAAAGTTTGTGCCGAAATGGACGTTGCTTAAAAATATGCTATACTTTAAATGAGGATATTTTAATATTAGGTGGTGAGAAGATGAAACGCCAGATTGAACTACTTGTTTTTACGATTGTTATTTTTCTCGGTTGTTTTGCAGTAGCAAGGCCAACCTTTGCAACAGAAGAAATTACATTGCGTCTGCATAAGCGCATTTTTTTCGATATTGAAAATAAGATAACCTATGATTTGAAGGTAGCAGATGAAAAGAGAGCCTTTCTTAGTCAAACATTGCCACAAGATGGGGCTAACTTTATCATTTATGATTTAACCCAACCCCTCGATGCAAAAGCAAAACCTAAAAAAATTGTATTAGCAGATTGGAAAGATGCGACACGTCGCGATGTTTTTGAGGTAGCCAAAAAATATAAGATTGTTGCAAAAGCACAAACGACTTATGACAAAAAGACAAAACAAGCTGGCGTTGCGACCGTGAATCTTCCCCGACAGCAAGCAAAAGATCCTTTGTATTTAATCTTAGAAGTCAAAGCAGAGCCGAATTCAGAAATTAACGGGGTGCAAGAGCAAAGTGTGGTTCCTACCGTATTTGATCCCAAAGAATATCCTGAAAATGAAGTAGATTTGTATTTGGAAACAGTATACTATTCACGACATCCTTATTTTTTCAATTATGGCAAAATGAGGGGCACCGGTGAAATGCCTTTAGCTGGTGTGGAGTATGTGTTATATAAACTTAATGATGAAGCGAAAAGACTTTACTTGGAAAAAAATGATGGCAGTGATACGTGGTATTCCTGGACATTTTCTGAGCAACCTAGAAATGATAAGCGTCTAGAACACTTTGTATCCGATGAAGAAGGATTAATTACTACGAATCATCGCAACTTACCACCAGGAACTTATTATTTTCAAGAAATTAAAGCAGTTCCAGGTTTTGATAAAAATGTGCAAATCAGCGATGTCGAAGTCTTCATTCCAACATCCTGGACGGATTTAAAAGGGGATTTTTTCCCAGCCACTGTTAATGGCGTAGGAATTTGCGAAATGCGAGATGGTAAAGTACCAGAAATTGTATTACAAAAGGCGACGCCTAAAGTGCTGCACGTTCAACGGGCAAAAAATAGAGTCCAAGGTTTTAGTCTGAATAATGTAGTCTTGGCTACAAAGCAGTTGCCTGAAAAGTTTAAAAAAGGCGAACTAGGTTTTGAGATTATGTTGATTGTACTATTTTTACTGCTGTTGTTTGGATTTTCCATACGTAAATTTTATAAAGATAAAACCAAATAAATAAGTAACCCTAAATAAAAGCCAAACCTGACCGAAATCACTCGATCAGGTTTGGCTTTTATTGCTTTAATTGGCAGCATCGATATCTTTAGACATTGCTTTGTCGCATTCATCGTTTAAAGAAGATAGTTGCTGACAGTTTTTTCTTTGCAGCTTAGATTGCTGTAATGTTTTTTGACGATAAGCGTGCCAAAGTTGGGCAAAAAGTTCTTTTTCATAATTGCTATCTTCGATTAATTCAACAATGAAATTTGGCTTTGCTAAATTATCAGGTAAAAGAACGTCAAAGGTACTGATGAAAAAATCAATATTAGGATCATCAAAGTTCGTAAAATAAACTTGAACAAAGCCAAACTGATTTAAAACTTCTTTGACGGTTTGCATAATAAAGTAATCAGGAATTGTTAAAATACCGACATTTAGTGTTTGGTTGTCGTAACAGTTTTTGAAGGTCGGCAAAATATTATAGGTCACATCTTCTACTAAATCATCACAACAATCCGCAAGCCAGGCAAAGTTTTTACGACGGCAGATGCGACGGAAAAAATCACCATTTCGCTTTAATAATTCAAGATAGGCATCATGTTCATGGGCGTGTTCATGACGCGTAATATCCATAATTAAAGGAGAATCACCTTGATGAATGACATAATTCATTAAGGTCACGAATAAGTTGATATGTAATAGAAAGGACTCTTCATAATCAGGCGTTGTTTCAGGGACTAATTCGGTAAAGAAGTATTGTTCATACTCTTCAATTAAGTCGATTAAACTATTTCCCGCTTCCTTTAGTTCTTCGTAATATTCGTTAAGTTCTTTGATTCGAAAGTCGTTGATGTTGATATAAAAAGGCGTGAAATACAACATGTAGGAAATAAAACGACCTTGTAATTATGCCTGCTGTGGATCGGTGATGAATTTTTCACAATAAGTTGTCAACGATGGCAAGAACTCACTAAAAGGCAACGTTTGAAATTTAGGTAACTCCAGTTTGTAACCTTGTTCTGCCCGCAAACGATTAACGCAAAGGCGCAGAAATATTTCCCGTGGGTGCATGAAATTCGCTTTATCAAAATGAAGCTCCCGCATAATCTTACGTTCGTCACAAAAATCGAATTCACTCTGATGGATATCTTTTCCTAAATTTCCCGCCCACAAATAGGTGGTATAAAACATCCGTAGCATCGCTTCATTTCCGTCAATCTTCATTTTAGAAGCTAGTAGGCGAATTCTAAAAGAATTTAAATACTTTTTCAAAGGACGTAATTTCCGTAAAATCGTTGATTGACTCAAGTAAAAATCTTCACAAAAATTTTCAAAAGTTGCTTCAGGTTTGATTAAGGAATACAAGATGAAATTATACGGAATAGAAGTCCGAACGAGATATTGAATGTATTCGTTGTGATGATAGTCTGCCGGGTGCCATAATATTTTACCGTTAGCAGTTAAAAAGGGCTTCCCTGCAAGTTCTAATAAATTCTCATGAATTTCTTGTGTCAGGGTGCTTAAGGTTGTATAGGACAAATTTAGTTCAGAGCAAAGATAATTTATCGAGTAGGTGCCTGCTTCCTTATCTGAAAAAAACTCCATCACGCTGATTTTCTGTCTGGCGGCGTCATCTAAAATTAATGGGCTTAGTAACATTATTCCACCTCCTTAAAGAATACTTATCTAATTTTTATTTTATCATGATATTGTTAAAATTAAAATATTTATATATAGATTTGTTATTTTGTTATTTGGGAAAGCTTTTAAAATGGCGTTTATAGCTTGCTTTAAACTAGGTGAGTTGTTTGTTGATTAAAAAAAGATTAGATGATATTCTTATTTAAGTGATTTATTTGAAGATTGTAAAAGCTTTTTTGGTTGGAGAATCATTACATCTAAATCAATTTTAACAAATAATCTTTATGTTTTTAATAAATTTGCTAAGTAAAAAAGATTAAATAATGGAGGAAAGGAACTTTTTTCAAATTAGATCGCTAATTCTGCAAAGTTAAATAACGATCGTTTCTATTCTTTTTTTGAAGAAAAGAAAAGTATGAGTAAAGTGAGAAAATCAATCAGAGTGTGTACAATAGAGGCACACTCCATTGCTTAAACTTATTTATAAGTAGATGGTTAAGTGGAGGGGTTATATGAAAAAAATAATATTTTTATTACTACCATTATTTATGGTCGGTTTATGTTCAGCTTTTTTTGCTGGAAAATCAGCTGACGCAGCGGGTGAGGCGATCGATATCGTCTTGCACAAACGAATTTTTCGGGATGTGCGTTGGCGAGCTAATGAAAATTTGGATTCTTGGTTTTATGATAATGACGGACTTCCTATCGATAAAGAAAAGGAAGACGGTCAAAGTCAGGATAATACATTATTAGAAAATTCAGTTCCGCTAAACGGCGCCCAGTATAAAATATGGGATGCGACAAAATTAGTGGATGTATCAACCTTTAAAAAGTATTACCACGACAGTGAGATTCAGGATGCAAGAGATATCGTACAAGTCTTTTCTCGCATGACAAGAAGTAATGCCATTAAGATTGCTGAAAACGCGCAATTACCACAAATGAGCATTGCCAACAGTAAGACAGTAGTAACCAAAAATGATGTGATCACAAAAGATAATCCCGCTTCAAAGCAAGCGGGAATAGCACGTTTTACTAATTTGCCACGTAAAGAAGGCGATACCTTTAAAGCCTATTTAATTGTGGAAACAGCGGTATCTGAAACAAAAGAATTAAATGTTGACTTGGAAAAATTTGCTAAGCCGATTTTGGTGACATTACCTGTGATGGCAAATAATGAAGAGTTAACAGAAATCCATCTGTATCCCAAAAATGTCGGCTATGTTCGTGATCCATACTTTTATAAATTTGGTCAAAACCGAAGCGGTGAAAATCTAGGTGCGCTAGCGGGAGCAACATTTGTTTTATATCGGGAAGAAAGCGGGAAACGGCTTTATTTGGACATGAGTCCCACAACGGATCTGAAAAATAAATGGGTAGAATCTGAAGACCCCTTAAACGATGAACGGGTAAACAAATTTATTTCAGATGAAACGGGCTTAGTTAATACCGGGGAACGCTTTTTACCTTCAGGAACTTTTTATTTTGAAGAAGTTCAGGCAGCAAACGGCTATGAAATTACCGCGGAAGCGAGAAAAGTGGAGGTCGTCATTCCAGCAACTTGGGAAGAAGCAGTAACGATTAACGGCCAAAAAATGGAAGAACTTATCACGGGTATTGTGCCGGAAGCTGCGCAGCAAAAGCAAATGCCGCGTGTCTACAATACGCAAAATGAAGCAGTTCACTCCCAGCAAGAAACTTCAAACAGACTACGTTTACCACAAACACTTGGTCAGTTAGTTGCGGCAGTTAAAGCAACCACCCGCCGAATGTTACCGCGAACAAATGAAGGAAAAGCTGCATTTTCAGTGATTGGAGTAATTATTCTTATTGGTGCAATTTTCTTGTGGCGCAAAAAAAATGAAGATAACTAAATTTAGTGAGCTAGTATGGTTATAAAAATAGTAAAAAGAATATTTCAGGTTAAGTAATCTCGTTTTGATTTCAGCGATAAAATAAGATAGTTGAACGTAATGAGGCATACAGTGAGACGAAGAAATTTGTTAAATCTACTGCCTTTTTTCATTTCATCATGAATAACGCTTGTTTTTTCTGGTAAGTAAAACGATTTATTAAAAGGAGTTATGAATGATGAAAAAGAAAATTACTGCATTATTAATCATAGTATTAATGCTATCACCGTTTCTTGAAGGCTTGTTGTCGGCATCGTCTATCTGGAAAACATCTGCCAGTAATGATGAAACAGAAGACGTGATCAAAAATGATAATCTTTTGTTGACGCAAACACTGCAAGAAAATGAAACGGGGCCGTATATTCAAATCAAGTATCAAAAACGGCCGCATCAACCAGATGAAACTTTACGCCTCCATTTTTTAGTAGCCGATGAGGAAAACAAAAATATTGACTTAGAAGCGGCCACTGATTTTGGTAAAACACCAGAAGGTTGGTACTCTGAACAACAATTGAAAGAAGAAGGAACGTTCAAAATCCCTATTACAGCGGGGAAACGTTACTATTTAGCAACGCGTTTAGTAGCAGAAACACCTGCGGCAACAGGTGAAAATGAAACGGCGCAATCTTCGGGACAAGTTGTAGAAAATCCTTTGCTTAGTGAAAAAGAGCAAGCAAAAAAAGAACTAATTTTTGTGCCGAAAAAAGATGAATTGGATTTGACTGATTTAAGAGATGCTAATGATAAACAAACTCTGATTCAGATTAAAGGACTAAAAGTCAGCTATACGAATACGTTAAAAGATAATGGCGCAAAAGCAGACTGGCAAGTTACTTTTACTAAAGCTTTTTCAGAAAATCAAAAATATAAAATCAGATACCAAATTTTAAATCCGAATAACAAAGCCAATATCTCAAAGGATAACGTGACAGAAGATAAAGGAAATTATCGCGAAGAGAAAAACGCTAACCCAACGAGTAATTTCACAGCAGAATTTGGAACAGATACAAAGCAGATGAAAATATCTGTCTGGTTAGTGGATGAAGCTAAAAAAGAAACGCAACTGTTGGATAAACAAGTGGTGACAGCAGAAGAGACTCAAGCAAGTGGAGGTGCTGGTAGCAACAGCTCACAAACGACTTCCACAAGACAAATAGGAGCAGAAAATTCTCCAACATCAGCAGATGGATTGTCCTATGCTAAGACGGTTTATGATGATGAACCCTCCGCACGATTGACAACGTTACGAGCAGCGGGCTTGTTCCATGTCTTTGCAAAAAAAATTGATTTAGGTCAACATTTGAATGGAAATTTCGCCGCTCCAATCGCTAATGTAAGAACGAATACGGGAGCGGGTTCGGCAAATGAACTTTTTTATGCCGGAGAGCTGGGAGATGGCTTTAATGGTATTAACAAATCTTCGCCACAAGCACCGGCTAAATTTGTACTGGGGTCAGGTATTTCTTATCGTAAGAATGCAAATGAAATATATTTAAATAATAGGAAGGTTGATTTTAGCGGTAATATAAGTTTTGAGCGGGAAAGTTCTATACCTTACATCAATTTTGAGGAGGAATTTACTTATTTAGAAAATCTAAATAGAGATATTGCCACTTGGGAGCCAGACATTGTTGTTGATAAAGCTTTCTTTACGGATAATAATAATCAGATTCATGAACAAAAGATTGATTTAACCAAAGCACCCTACGACAATATGGAGTCTATCGTGATTAAAATCGCGCCAAGTGCCCATGAGGTTCAACGTAAATTAACCATTAAAGGATTAGAGCCCGATCACTCGGGGAAAGTGCGCAACGTCTACTTTAATGTGGAAATTCCGGCAGGTACCAAAAATTTTAATTATAAACAAGAAATCGAGCTCCAAGATTCTGATGGTCAAAAGATTAATACAGGAGAGCATTCTGTCTTTACAAAAAGCCCTGTGCTGTATAATTTCTATTCAGCAGGTAGTGACGCTTTATATAAAGAAAACATTAATATTGGTGCAATTATCCAAGGTGCTATCGTTGCCCCAGGTGCCACAGGCAAAGCGAGTACAACAGTTGAAGGAAATTTGATTTTCTCAGAGTGGAATGGGGGAACAGAAACCCATAAATGGGATTATAAACCTAAGGGTAGTGTGACGATTATTAAACAAGATCCTGTTGAAGATGAATATCTGGGCGGGGCGGAATTTGATTTATATGTAATTGAGCAAGATAAACATGTCAAAATAAATCCAGACGGTCAGCCATATAAGACGGATGCGCAGGGGCGCCTAACAGTTAGCGGTCTTTCACAAGGGTATCAATATTACTTTGTTGAGATTACCCCACCAAAAGATAAAAATGGGCAGTCTTATCCGGCTTATACGGATAAAATTTATTTTAAGGTTACGCCTGGTACAGCGACTACCACAACCTATCACCCTGTCTATAATGTAAAAGCACAAGCGGAGTTTAAGTTTGGCGCTAAAAAATTATTAAAAGATACTGTCGACAAAGAAACGAATTTCTTGTTTGAAGTTCAAAAAATTGTGGAGGGTAAAGCAACTGCCACAGCTGCTTACGGTAAAGTAACTTACACTAAAAATGACGGGAGCAACACTGAAAAAGTTATCAAGTTTTACCCTTCAGCAGGTGATCGTGATAGCGAAAAAAATGAAATTGGCGATAGCGACTGGGGAAAAATACTTGAAGATGGCGCAAATTATCAATTAGTGGAAACTTCAACTCATGGTTACAATGTGAAATATTCAGGTTACGGCGGTGAAGGGAATAATAAATTTACTGCTAATTTTGCCAAAGATAAGGCCGTTCATATCAACTTTTTAGTAACAAATTATGAAGATGAATTTACCATCAAAGGCAAAAAAGAAGTTTCAGAAGCAGTTGCAGCAGATAAAACCTTTAAATTTGAAATCAAAGAAAAATTGACAGATAATATCTTGGCCTTTGGTAAAGCAGAGGTCAAAAAAGGTGAAAAAACAGCGACTATTAAATTTTATAAGGATGAAAACTATCAAATTAGCATCAGTGGTAATGATTGGTTTGCAATTGTGAATCCAGACAAGACATATGTGATTGTTGAAACGGAAAAACAAGGTTATAACGCCAGTTACAATGTGAATGATGTTGCTACGGATGAAATCAAATTCGTTGCTGGGGCTGTTAATAATATTGGACTTGTCGTCAAAAACAGCAAAGATAAAGAATCACCAAAAATTAATTTGACAGGTAGTAAAAAGGTAACAGGAGAAAATTTAGAAGAAAGCAAAACTTTCAACTTTGAATTACGCAAACAAGATGGTAATAAACAAGCAACAACCGATCCTTTAATCGCAAATGGAGAAGCTATTGTCTCTGAGAAAAATAATCCTGCTCCAATCGTTTTCACAGACCCTAACAATAATAATGCTGAAATTACGACTAAAGATCAATGGACAGCGCTGTTAGGTGAGGGTAGCTATTATATTGTGGAAACAAATAGTGAAGGGTATAAAGTTGTTTATACTATCCGCGGCAACTCTGATGAATCTCAAGGGAATTCTTTTGATGTTCCGGCTCAATATAATGAAGATATTACGATTAATTTTACAGCAGAGAATACCAAAGAAGACATTTTTGAGTTTGAAGCTGAGAAAAAACTCACAGGTAATGTGCCGCTTCCTAATGGTGGTAAAGAATTTGAATTTGAAATTCAAGCTTTGGACACAAATAAACCAGTCGCTTATGGTAGTGTCAGTATTTCTGCAAAAGATATTAAAACAAAAATTCGCTTCACTGATACAACACCAGCAAGAAATACCATTACCGATTGGACAAAAATTTTAGCAGATGGCAAAGAATATCAACTTGTCGAAACGACAACTGGGTATCACGTTCGCTATTTGGACGCGAAAAGTAAACCAATAAACAATACGTTTACCGTGAATTATGGTGAAAGTGAGAAAATGTACTTCTTGGTTCATAATGAACTAGATGTAGGAGACCTGCCTTCTACTGGGGGAAGTGGAATCGTAAAGTTCATGCAATTGGCACTAGTTATTTTGCTAATTGGTGGTCTAATTGGCGGTTATTACTGGTATCGTAACAAACAAGTGAAGTAAAAATGAGAAAAGAGTTGATTAGCATTTTGCCTAATCAACTCTTTTGCGTTGCAAATCATTTTATTTTTAAGACAACTGATAAAAATAATCGCAAGATTATTTTGAAATAAAAAAAAAATAGCGTATTCTAATCCAAAAATTTCATTAATAATCCTGTTATTTAACTGTTTGAAATACTTTAGTGCACGATAAATGCGATTTGAATTGTGTAATATTATATTTTGATTAAAAGATAAGTTTTTGATAAAATTAGACTATAAAACTAATTTTAAATATAAGTGATTTCAAAGTAAATTGTTGAAATTTTGTTTAGGCAGAAAGGAACAGGCTAATGAAGAAGGGCAAATACTTATCATTGTTTACCGTTATGCTATTACTCGTGCCTTATATATTTATCTTAGCTGGGGTGAATGCCAAAGCAGATGAAATTTATCAATATCAGGACAAGCGTTTTATTGCCACCGAAGAAGTTGACATTTCTTACAAGTACACGGTTAACCAAAAAGAAAATAGTATTTATTGGCAAATTGAATTTACCAAAAATGCGATTCAAGATGAAACAAAATTGGGAATCCAAGTGGTGGATGTGGATGACAATTTAGTGGCCGCTACTAACACCCGATTTCCAGAAAAAAAGTTTAGTCGTACGACCAATAGTGCCAAAGAAATCGGCGTGGTTGAAAAGACAGCAAATAAAGTCAAGGAAAAAACCACCTATCAAATGGTTTTTCGGACGCAAATTAGAGTTGCAAAGCCGACTTATCGTTTAGGAATTCGTCTGCTGGGACAGCGGTTGAATGCAAATAATGGCCAATTACAAGAAATCAATTTTCATAGTGCGGGAAAAGTTTTGGAGATGAAAGCTGCACCAGTTGATAAAATTGAAATCATCTCACTGGATGCATTGTTACCAAAAAACAAAAAAGTTTCTCCTATTTCAGAAAGTGTATTAAAAGTTTTTGCTAACGGCAGCTGGCAAGATTACAACACAGTGCCAGATGTTGTCATTGACGAAGGAACCGAGCTGCATTTAGAGCAGATCATTGATATTAAAAAGTTTATAGCCAATCCAGCTGTCGCTCAGGCAATCGGGCAAGCAGAAAATCAGACTGCTGCTAGGGGTAAGGAACTACAACTTAGTTACACGTTCCAATTTGGGATTGATAAACGGTTTAAACTGCCAGAACAAGCTAGTACGATACAGCCGATTCGCTTGGAGAATAAGGACGTTAATTACGGCTATTATAAAATTAAGTCTGCCAAAATGGACAGTCAGGAACACATTTGGGAAGTAACATTAAATCAAAATGCATTTTTTATCGATAATTTAATTTTACCTTTGGTATTAGAAACTGGCATTGAATTAGAAGATGATAGTGGTCATGCAAATTTATTATTGGCACAAACGGCTACAGCTAAAAAAGAGCAAGAAATTAAAACAACACAGTTGAGTTTTAAAATTGAAGAAACAACATCGCCAAACCAGACATTGGTGTATGATACTCAACTTGGTGGCGTGCCCATCGTATGGGAGACGACCGTTACACCAAAAAAAGTGGCTGGAAAATATGCCAAAATTAATAGTATGACGTTAACAAGCGATGACATAACACCGCCTTATAAAGATGATGAAACCAGTAGCGGCGACGGCTTTGATTTTTTCTTTACCAACGAAAAGTTAAAGGAAGTCCTCAAGCAAAAACAGCTGCCGCTGTTTGATATTACGGCGTACGACGAAAGTGGACAAAAAGTTGCCGTTCCCCGCTATGAATTAGTTCACGTAGATGAAAAAACCAATCGCTCGCAAGTCGAATTTGTTGAAGAAGTTGCTGTTAAATTGGTTATTAAGACGACAACGGTAACGCGTAAAATGCATGCAGCTCGAAATGTGGTAAATCGGGTCAGTGGGACTTCTAAAAATGCAGGCAGTGCAGTGAGTGAAAAAACATTGGCAGTACCTGAGCATCGGCTGCATTTAGTAAATGATAGTCAAGCTGAAGAATCATTTGAATGGCGGGCTGCTTATTATCGAAATGCGCAAAGCACCGGGAAAATGACAACCACAGGCACACCAGGAACTGAAACAATCACATTAACGGTGAATGCAGGGAAGTTGGATAGCGACTCGATTAAAATTTTTGATGAAGATGGAATTAAAGGCCGCAAATTAGATGAGCGCCTGTATTCTGTGGATAAAGTTGACGATCAGACTGTGACAATTACTTTTTTTGATTTTGTGAAAAATGATCCAAAAGCAAAATTAACCGATGGCCGGTATTATATTTGTTATAACTCGACAGAAAAAGACGCACAAAAAGTCGTGGCTAAAGTTTTTAGTAATACAGGGTTAGCAGCTGAGGCCACTAGTGAGAAAAAAATGGCAATCGCCGTTAATCCAGTCGCTTTTAGTGGCTGGCACAATACGATGTTGTGGGAAGTAGAAGCCAAGACGATTCGTGCAAAAGGTCCGGTCGAATTAGCCTTAACCTTGGAACAGCGTGGCCAAAATTTTTATTTTAAAAAAGGCGATGTGCCTAAGACCTATGACTCAGCTGAGATTGAAAGATTAACGAATGAAAAAGGCGTTGTGGTAACAGCAACCAATGCGGCCGGTGTTACTCGTTATTTAAAAGATGACGAATACACGTTGCAGGTTAGCAATAAAAAAGAGCTGACTTCCGCAACGGGTGCGTGGGAAGGCAAGAGGGCGGGATTACAGATTATCGTGCCAGAAAAAGTAAAGGCCGCAACCCAAAAAATTACGGTCTATTTGCAAACAAGGACAGGTGGTATTGCCGATATTGAAGCGATGCCGGCGAAAAAAAATAATATGTATCTTGACGCTGCCCTAACACAAGCCAATCATAGTGTGAAAACAACCGGAATCTCCACGATTAGTGATGAGCGTTTTTTACAAAATATGGATAGCCAAGCAGTCTACAATGAAAGTCGTAGTAAGATTGACTGGATTTATTTTGCGAATACCCGCCGTTACGATTTGAAAAAAGAGCAAAGCTACACCATTTCCTTAGACAAAGAGCGGGTAATCAAGGCAAATCAAAGTGAGTATCATTACTTCACCGAAAAAGATTTAAACCAAATTCGTGTGTATCAATTAATTCCAGATGAAAATGCCAAGTCAAAAGGAATTTATGCCAATGCTAATAAAACCTTATTAGCTAAATCGCAGTATCATATTGTAAAAAAAGAGCCCATAACCCAAGGCGGGGAAACTTTTTACAAAGAAGTGGAAATCATTTTAGATGAAGACTTGGGGTGTTGTGGCTTAGCGATAGAAGTTTCTTCGACCTTTGATCAAAGTGCGGATTTAAACCAAGAGACAGCTAGTGGAAGTTACAGTTTCGTTGGCGATTTTTCATTTGAATATGGCGGACGCAAATTTCAAAAGAGTGAAGCGGAATATTTGTTAAAAAGAGATCGCCTGTTTTGTAATGAAGGTTTTTATGACGCAAAAGACAATACCGTTACCTGGGATATATTGGTAAATGCCCAATGGGATAGCTTAGAGCAGCTAGTAATTGAAGGTGCCCCAGTGGAAAATCAAGTCATTGATTTAACCAGTATTGAAGTGTCTCATCCGACAATTATTGAAGGAGAATATTTTCCCGGAAAAAAAGTCAACAATGAGGAACGCTTATTTGATGTTCGGCTAAATGCCGATGATAACTATCAAAATGGCTTTCGCATCGATGTGAATCGCAAAGTTGATTTTCCTCTTTACATTCGTTACAAGGCTAAAGTAGTAGGGGACAGTCAAGCGGTTAGTAGTAAAACAAGAGTAAGTGCAGCTGAACAAGAAACACTAGAAGTGCAGCGAGAATTGGGTCTGCATAATCCGAATAAAGCCCAAAAGCAGACGAGTTATACGTTGAACATTGCTAATTTGGTTAAAGGGCCGGCCACACCAATTAAAAATTCGCAATTGCGCTTGGAGAAAAAAACATCAAGCGGCTGGCAAACCGTTACGACTGAAATTAAGACAAACGAGCATGGAATTGCCAAAGTAGACAATTTAACAGCGGGAGAATATCGAATTAATGAAATAAAAGTTGCGGGATTTTTGTTAAATGAAAAACCCTATTATTTTAAAGTTCCCTTTAATCCAGCTGAGATAGACACAATTAATGCAGATAAGTTTTTGTTGACCGGCCGTAATGAAGTGATTGATGTAATCATTTATAACGAATTAAAGCCTTTTGATGTGACCATAATTTATAAAGATAATGAAGGAGATACGTTAACTGGCGGGCGGATGCATTTGGCAAATCAAACCGGAGAAATTTCCCATAACCTCCCTGGTGTCGCATCACCAGAATTAGCCCAATTTGTGGTGAAGGACTTACCAACAGGTATTTATCAGATAAAAGAGTTACGCGCACCAGCAGGCTATCAAGAAATGGCGAGTGCCATAACGTTGTCCATTGTCAACACTGGCAGTGTTTTAATCAATGGGGACAACACCAACTTGGATTATTTAGGCGGGTTTGTAAATGGGGAGGATCGCTCATTTGTGAAATTAAAGGGCGGTAGCCAAAACAATCAAGTTATGATTGAAATTTTAAATCACCCGATTGCGGCCACGAGAGCTGAAAATCGCCATAATCGCGAGTTCTTCACAGTTGGAGTAGCGTCAATTTTTGCAATTCGAAATATCGCGGATATCTATTATGTTTGTGGGAAAACACCAATTCGAATCGTGGACAAAAATAACAAAGGGAGCAGAAAAGATGAGTAAAAAAAAGGCTAATAAAAACAAAATGTCCAAAGATGAAAAAATTAATTTAGCTCTGAAATTTACGATGGTTATTTTGTTTTTAGTCGGAGCAGGTGTTTTTTCGTATCCTTTTGTAGTAGATTCTTTAAACAATTATATTGATCAGCAGCGGATTGAAGCGTATCAAAAAGAATTACAGGAAAAAAATGAAAAAGAAGCCGCCGCGATAAAAAGAAAAAAAGCGGCAGAAAATGCCAAAATGGCGCAACAAGGCACGAGTATTCCAGGCATGGGGGTAGTAGAAGATCCCTTTGAAGAAAGTGTAGGCGACAATTCTTCGCCAGGAAGAGCCTATTTTGCCAAGCACACAGTCGGAGCAATTTACATTCCCAAAATCAATGTTAGTCTACCTGTTTTTGACACGACCAATGATGTATTACTGGATAAAGGCGCAACAATTTTACAAGGCAGTTCATTTCCAATTGGGGGTAAAAGCACACATTCGGTCATTACGGGTCACACGGGACTGCCCGATAAAATGATCTTTACGGATGTAGATAAGTTAAAAAAAGGTGATAAATTTTATTTGGAAATTTTAAACGAGAAACTCGCTTATCAGGTGACAAAAATTGAAACAGTATTACCAAATGAGTTAGATATGTTGAAAGTTGTGCCAAATCAAGATTTGGTAACGCTGGTTACTTGTACCCCGTATATGATCAATTCTCATCGCTTATTAGTCACAGGAAGTCGTATTCCCTATGAAGAAGAAATGACAAAACAAATTCAAAAGGCAAAGGAATATCATAAGCGACGTCTGGTTGAATACATTGGGATCATTGTCTTAACATTAGGAGTCTTCTTGTATTGGGTTTGGCGTAAATTCGTGCTGATTGCTAGTCGTAAACATCGTTACGATTTAGTTTTTCAAGTCGTTGACGGAAATAAGCAGCCTGTTGCAGGCAAAACTTTTCGTTTACTAGATTATCGCAGTCGGCAATTGGAAAGTGCGCTAGGCGATTTTCCTAAAGCCGTTACAAGTGATGAAAATGGGCAAGTCTTGTTTAAACAAATTCCGGGAAATATTTATCGGATTGTTTGGGAAGATACCGATAAACCCTATTTGAAAGCAAAAATTGGTCGTGTGAAAGACAGTCGTTTTAAGATAAAAACGAAAAAAGGACTGTTGGAAAAAGTTGGTAAAAATAGACAACGCAACTATCAAATGAATTGGCAAAGGAGCAAACCATGAAGAAAAAAGCGCCTAAAGGTAGTGTGAAACGGCTCATTGGCAGTATCATGATAATTTTAATGTTTGCGATCGGATCCTTAATTGCTTTATATCCATTTTATATTAATGCGTTAAATGACTTTTTAGATGAAAAACGATTGGAACAAGTTCAAAAAGATTTGGCGACAAAGCAAGATGAATTGGAAAAAAAGCGTAAAGAAAACGAAGCATTAACAAAGGGCGGGTTCGCACCAGGAAATGATCCTTTCGCAGAAGAGATTAGCGATAAGCAAGACGAAGCATATTATCAAAAACATTTGATTGGTAGAATTGCCATTCCTAAAATTGAAGTGGATATTCCATTGTTTGATACCACCAATCACTTTCTTTTAAATCGGGGCGCGACAGTTTTACAAGGGACATCTTTTCCCACCGGAGGAGCAAATACCCATACGATTATTTCAGCCCACAGTGGTTTGCCGGATAGAATTTTATTCACAGACTTAGAAAAAGTAAAAAAGGGCGATCAATTTGTGTTAACTGTCTATGGAAAGAAATTGGCCTATGAAGTCAATAAAATCGAAGTGGTGCTTCCTTCTGAAACAAGCACCTTGAAAATTGAAGCAGGACAAGATCTAGCGACGTTGATTACCTGTACGCCGTATATGATTAATTCCCACCGTTTGTTAGTTACCGGACATCGCGTGCCCTATACTAAGAAATTGGAAAAGGCCGTAGAAAAAGGGAATACTGCGCGGGAACAAAAAAATGTTTTGATTATTGCCGGCACAATTTTGTTAGTATTACTGATGCTTTATTTATTGTATCGTGCGGTTAAGGCCTTTATTTTAAAACGGCGCCGTTTTGATTTGACCTTTGTCAGAGAAGACGATACCGGAGAAAAAATTGCGACAGCTCACTATATTTTATTTAATAAAAAAGGCAAGGCACCGGTGATTCGCAATGGGGATACCTTAAAAGCTACGGCTAACGCCGATGGAATGGTGACGTTTCAAGATTTACCAGGAGCTATGTACACCTTAAAAGAAATCAGTCCAGATAACACTTTATCGCTAAAAGTTGGCGTTAAAGGCTGGCGACAAAAAGCAATCCAGTTTTATCCAAAGTCAAAACAAAAAAGCTGGGTAGTGCATTCAGACAACCCAATCATTCGTAAATAAAGCAAAAAACAGGTCTGTGATAATTTTTATCACAGGCCTGTTTTGTACACCATAAAAAAGAAAAATAAACTGGTTTTACCAGGCCGCTTAGTTACAACCAGTTTTTATTAAGGTTCAATTTTTAGTAGCAGATAAGCAATGCTCAGAAAAACCAAAAGAAATTTTTCAAACGAAAGTAAAAGCAAAACTATGGTAAAATATGGAAGTATAGTCTTGAACTTTATAGGAGGACAATGGGTGAAAGGTCAAATCAGAAAAGCTTTAAGTGGCTTTTATTATGTAGTAGCAGAAGATACCACGTATCAAACAAGAGGACGGGGGAATTTTCGCAAGCGTAAATTGACGCCCTTGGTTGGAGATTGGGTTGAATTTGAAAGTAGTAATTTAACTGATGGTTATATTTTGGATTTGTTACCACGTAAAAATGAATTAGTGCGTCCCCCAGTAGCCAATGTTGATTTGGGAATTGTCGTCATCAGTATGGTGGAACCGGCTTTTTCTTATAACTTATTAGATCGATTCTTGGTCAATTTAGAATACAAAGAGATTGAGCCGGTCATTTATTTAAGTAAGTTAGACTTATTGCAGGATACACAGCAGCTTGCGCATGTTAAAGCGGTTTACGAAAAAATCGGCTATAAAGTCATTGCCTCAGAAAATGAGAAAGTAAATATAGCCGCCTTGAAAAAGTTATTTAAAGACAAACTAAGTGTTTTCATGGGCCAATCAGGTGCCGGTAAATCGACTTTATTAAATAAAATCCGACCAGATTTAAAATTAGCTACGGCTGCTATTTCGGACTATTTGGGGCGGGGGAAACATACAACGCGCCATGTCGAATTACTGCCAATCGACGGCGGTCTTGTTGCAGATACGCCTGGGTTTAGTTCATTGGAATTTCAAGATATTACCGCCTATGAGTTGCCTCGGATGTTTCCAGAATTTGTCGCTGCGGCCCCTTTTTGTAAGTTTCGCGAGTGCCAGCATGTCAATGAACCCGGCTGTGAAGTCAAACATCGCGTAGAACAAGGCGAAATTGCATCAGTACGTTATGATAATTATTTGCAATTTTTAGCAGAGATTGAAAAACGGCGTCCAATCTATAAGAAAAATAAATAACCTTTTATTTGAAAATTGTCAGGAGGAGTTTTTATGAAAATTGCACCATCGATTTTAAGTGCAGATTTTGCCAATTTAGCAAGAGATATTCAACGCGTTGAAAAAGCAGGTGTTGATTACATTCACGTTGATGTAATGGACGGGCACTTTGTTCCCAATATTACAATTGGCCCTGCTGTCGTTGCAGCGATTCGTCCGGTAACGAAATTACCTTTGGACTGTCATTTAATGATTGAAAATCCGGAAAATTATATCTTAGACTTTGCTAAAGCAGGAGCAGACATCATTAATGTTCACGTAGAAGCAACACCGCATATTCATCGGGCGTTGCAAATGATAAAAAATGAGAATGTTAAAGCAGGGGTAACCATCAATCCGGGCACTCCGGTTGTGGCTATTCAACACGTATTGCAGATGGCTGATTTAGTATTGGTGATGACTGTAAATCCTGGTTTTGGCGGCCAAGCCTTTATTAGTGAAGCAGTTGAAAAAGTTAAAGAATTGAAAGCTTTAAAAGAAAAATTCGGCTATCACTACGAAATTGAAGTAGATGGCGGAATTGTGCCTGAAACAGCAGAAATTTGTAAAGCGGCTGGCGCAGATGTTTTTGTGGCCGGTTCTTATATTTACAATGCCCCCGATATAGAAAAACGAATTGCCGCTTTGAAAGAAGCTTTGGCCAAATGAATATTTTACTAGTGGCAGGTGGGGATCCTAAACTTTGGCCAGCAGATATTATGGTCAAGCCCTTTGATTTATTTGTCGGGATTGATCGCGGTGCACTTTTTTTATTGGAAGAAAATAAAGAAGTGGCTTTAGCAGTAGGAGATTTTGATTCCTTAAGTAAAAAAGAGCATGACCTAGTGGGACAAAAAGCACAGGAAATCCTGTCGGCGATTGCTGAAAAAGATGACACCGATACCCAACTGGCCTTAGCTTCAATTTTTGCAAAATATCCTTTAGCCCAGGTGACGTTAATCGGCGCAACGGGTGGTCGTCTTGATCATTTATTGGCTAATATTTGGCTAGGCGTAGAACCACGCTTTACACCTTTTATGCAGCAAATTACGATTCGTGATAATAAAAACTGCTTAAGTTATTTGCCAGCGGGAAAACATCGCGTAAAAAAAATTCCGGGGCTAAAATATTTAGCTTACTGTTGTTTAACCCCTGTTTCAAAACTTACGTTAACAAAAAGCAAATACACATTAAATCAGGTAGAAGTATTACAGCCAACGTCATATGCTAGTAATGAATTTATCGGCCAAGAAGCTGAAATCAGTTTTGCCAGCGGCATTGTAGCAGTCATTCAAAGTCGGGATTAGTAAAACCTAATTTAGCTTTAGCTAAAAAGAAACTAAGTAAAAAAGCTGTTTGAAGTAATTTTTTGTAACAGTTTCTTACTTGAAGACCAGGCTAGTTCTCTAGTGGTGCTAGCTGGGGAGTTGTTAGTAAAAGTGAAAGCTGCACGTTGTAACTTTAAAAAACGCTCTTATTAAAAGGGGTGTTACACAAGGTTTGCAAGGTGTTTTAATGAAAATAAGTCGGATACCTAAAATGCGCGTAGCAATTTTTTAGGGCCGGCTTATTTTTTTACATAGGTCTAGCTCGTTCATTTTTTCTGCTGGATAAAAATCGCACTTGACGGGTATAAAATTACAGTCGCTAAGCTTTACTTTATCCAATTTGTGTAAAGAAGATGATTATTTTACAAAAAATCTCTTAAGAGTCTATACCTGCCTTTTGTTTAAAAGACTTTAGTGGTAAAATCATTACTATCAGTCGCACGCAACCGTGCCGGCTTTTTTCTTGAGGGGTGTATTTGTGAAGAAATTTAATCCGAATAAAAATATTATCATTACGCTGATTTTAGTCATCGTGGTGGTTTCTGTGATAAGTATTACGGCAGCTAGAAGAGCCAATAGCGAAAAAACAAACTTGGGTCAGTCTGTTGCAAATGATAGTGTCGCAATTGTTGACCGCGTTATTAGTGCGCCAGTTAAATTTGTTGAAAATACTTTTAGTAATGTGCACAATTTATTTGTGACTTATAGTGAAAATGAACGGTTAAAAAATAAAATCGATTCTTATGATGAATTGGCACAAAAAACTAAAAATCAAGAACGAGAAATAAAAAAACTACAATCTGAATTGAAATTAAATGAGACGTTGACAGATTTTGAAAAGGTTTCGGCTAACGTCATTACCCGCTCACCGGATGCTTGGCAGGATATGCTGGTCATTGATAAGGGGTCAAAAGACGGCTTGAAAGTCAATATGGCAGTTATGTCACAAAAAGGTCTCGTGGGTCGGATTGTTGAAGTCAACTTAGCTTCTGCAAAAGTCGAATTACTTACTTCTGCGAATCAAAATTCCAATCATTTTCCTGTTCGAATTTCCGGCAAAGACGGCGAAACTTTTGGTCTACTGCGAAATTATGATGAAAAAACAGGGACGATGATTGTCAATCAACTGACCGGCGAGAAAAAATTAAAAGCTGGCGATGTGGTCCAAACTTCAGGCTTAGGCGGAAATTCTCCGGCGGATTTACCAGTTGGAACAGTCGTTGAATTTAAGTCGGACGATTACGGTCTAGACAAGCAAGTTTATGTGAAACCTTATGCGGACTTATACGATATGTCTGTTGTCACGGTCGTAAAAAGAGCGGTAGGTGACAGTGACTAATGGTAAAAAAAGATACTGTGAAATACTATGCGGCCCCAACTTTTTTCATCTTAATGCTGCTGGATGGTCAGTTTACCCGCTTGTTGGAAAATTGGAGTCGTAATTATTACATTGCCAATGCGCATTTATTGCTCCTTGGACTTATGTGTGGCTGCATGGTTTTATCAAAACGCTACATGTTAATTACCTCAGTAGTATTGGGAATGTTGTTTGATATGTATTATGTCGGCGTATTAGGTATTTACATGGTGGCTTTGCCACTGAGTGTCTGGTTGATGTATGCCTTAGCGGATACGCTGTATCGTAACGTTTTCACGATGTTTTTTGGCATGATTATTTTTGTTACTTTATTTGAACTGGTGACACTGAGCATTCAAATGCTATTTAAACTTGCTGATGTAAGTGATACGTTTTTTATCAGTCGTTTTTTAGGCCCGACCTTGTTAATCAATATGCTTTTATTCATAATTTTTATTTTTCCCTTCAAAAAATTATTTGTTATCGAATAATTTTTGAAGGTTTTTTTATGCTTACAACTTTGTCATATAAAAAAGTGCATTTGAAACATTTTTGTAACATTTCGTTTATCTTAATGTCATATGGCTGTGGTACAATTTTCATGTCGTCGGGAAAGGTCTAAAAAAATTCCCGAATAATTAAGAAAAAATTCAAAGTAAGCCAGTCGGAGGAATGAAGAGTGAAGAAGAGTTTGTTATCAGCATTGTTAGTTTGCTCATTAACACTTACAGCAGTTGCAGCTCCCAGTGTAGCCGCGGCAGATACTATCGATCAAAAAATTGAAAATCAAGATAAAGTAATCAACGATTTAAAAGGGCAACAAGCTAGCGCCCAAGCACAAATCGATACACTTGAAAGCGAAGTTGCAGCCATTACAGCTAAAGCCGAAGCTTTGGTTAACGACCAAGTTAAATTAAATAAAGACACACAAAAATTACAAAAAGAAATTGCAGACTTGAAAGTTCGGATTGCAAAACGGGAAGAAGCGATTAAAAAGCAAGCCCGTGACGTCCAAGTGAATGGCCAAAGCACGAACTTTATCGATGCAGTTGTAGAATCTGATTCTCTAACAGATGCTATTGGTCGTGTTCAAGCAATGACAACAATTGTTAAAGCGAACAACGATTTAGTAAAACAACAAAAAGCTGATAAAAAAGCCGTTGAAGATAAAAAAGCTGAAAACGACAAAAAATTAGCCCAAATCCAAGCAAACCAAGCCGAACTTGAAACTCAAAAAGCAGACGTTCAAGGCAAACAAGCAGATTTAAATGCAATGAAAGCAGACCTTGCTTTGCAACAAAATACTGCTGAAGGCCAAAAAGCTGGCTTGCAAAAAGAAAAACAAGAAGCAGAAGCAGAACAAGCGCGCATTCGCGAACAAGAAAAACAAACGGAAGCTGCACGTAAACAAGCACAAGAACAAGCAGCGCAAGATGCTGTAGCGCAAAGCGCAACAACAGAAGAATCTAGTTCAGCTAGCTCATCAGCAAGTAATGGTTCTTCAACTGGTTCAGCAAGCAACTCGAATACATCTTCAAGCTCAACTGGTTCATCAAGTACGAATAACAATAGCAATACTGAATCATCAAACAATAATAATAATGGTGGTAGTTCTGCTGCAGAAACACCTAAACCAGAAATTCCAAAACCAGAAATCCCAGCGCCTTCAGGTGGCGGTGTGATTGGTTACGCACAACAATTTATCGGCGTCCCTTATGTTTGGGGTGGTAAAGATCCTTCAGGTTTTGACTGTTCCGGTTTTGTTGGCTACGTTTACTTACACGCAGCTGGCCGTAACATTGGTACTTACACAGTAGCGCAAGAATCTGCTGGTACTATTATTCCTGTAAGTCAAGCACAACCAGGTGATTTATACTTCTGGGGTTCACCAGGTAGCTCACATCACGTTGCAATTGCAATGGGTGGCGGACAATATATTCACGCACCACAACCTGGTCAATCTGTTTCAATCAGTTCTGTTTCTTACTTTGCACCACAATTTGCGGTTCGCATGTAATAAATGAAATTCTGACACGGTCTTCATTTGGAGATCGTGTTTTTTAGTGTAGTCAATCAGTAAAAAGCGTGCTAAAGTAAATATAAATTTGCAACTCGTACAGATAGGTATTTTCTATTTGCTACTCGCTTTAGATAAGGAGAAGAAAACAAATGACATTTGAAGAAATTTTACCCCACTTAAAAAAAGGAGAAGAAATTATTCGTAAAGGCTGGAGCGGTTTTGAACTTTACGTAACCTTAGTAAAAGGAGAAGTGTATGATAATTCCCCTGTTACGCCTTACTTTTTAATTAAAACTGCTGATGAAGGATTTTCGAGCTTTGCTCCAACGGTTTGTGACATTTTGGCAAATGATTGGGAAATTGTCCATGAGTGAGGATGATAACAGCGCGTTTTTAAATCAGGTGGTTTTCGTGACAGGGGTGGCTTCTGGGATTGGTCAGGCACAAGCTAAAGCTTTTTTAGCTGCCGGTGCTAAAGTCTTTGGTGTAGATGTGCAGGAAGACTTTAGCCAAAATTTTATAGATTATGGGGAGAACTTTGTTGGTTATATCGCGGATGTATCAAAAAAAGAAGATTGTCTCAATGCGGTTACCGCTTGCATAACCTGCTTCAATCAAATTGATATTTTATTAAATACCGCTGGAAAATTGGATAACTACAAACCGCTTTTAGAAACCGATGATAATTTATGGCAAGACATTCTTGCGACAAATTTAAATAGCATCTACTACATTACCAAATCCGCTTTACCCGCTTTGATTAAAGCTGAGGGAAGGGTTATTAATATGTGTTCAATTGCCAGCCTTGTCGCAGGCGGTGGTGGGATTAGTTATACCGTTAGTAAACATGCTATTGCTGGATTTACGAAGCAATTGGCGTTAGATTATGCAAGAAAAATTCACGTGGTAGGGATTGCACCAGGAGCAATAAAAACACCAATGAATGCCGCTGACTTTGCTGGGGATGGTAAAATGGCTGCTTGGGTAGCAGAGGAAACGCCAGTTAAACGGTGGGCGCAACCTGAAGAAGTAGCGGATTTAACCTTGTTTTTAGCTAGTAGCAAAGCGCGCTATCTGCAAGGCAATATTGTCCCAATTGATGGCGGTTGGTTATTAAAGTGAAGACAGTTTAATAACCAATATAAAAAGAAGCTTTTTTTTGTTCAGGGTCTTTGCTATAGTTAAAGACAGGGAATAAATCCCACTGCACCACTTCAATCCTTTGGGTGCAGTTTATTACCAAGGTGGATAACCTTGCAAAGGAGAGAGTCAATGGATAATCAAATCAAAAAGTTAGGTTCAGTTCACTGGAAGACAGATGAAGTTGCCAAAATGGCCGTTGTTGCGGCGCTATATGTGGTGGTTACGGTTTTTTTAGCTCCTTTTAGTTTTGGCCAAGTCCAATTGCGCGTAGCAGAAATGTTCAACTTTTTAGCCTTGTACAACAAGCGCTATGTGTGGTCTGTGACCATCGGTTGTGCTATTGCCAACATCGCTTCCCCCAATGGGATCCTTGATGTTTTAATCGGAAGTGTCTGTACTTTTTTTGTGTTAGTTATTTGCCGTAAAATTTGTGCGAGTTTTACGGATATGCGGATTAAAATTGCGATTTGCGCTGTGTTATTTGCCTTTTCGATGTTTACTGTTGCCGGGCAACTAACTATTTTATACAAAATGCCATTTTGGATTAATTGGGGATATATTGCCATTGGCGAGTTACTGTCTATGACTATTGGCGGGATTATCATGTATACGATTGGTCAAAAAATCGATTTAACAAAATAAATTTCTAAAGCAGACGCGATTGAAGGTCTGCTTTTTTTTGTGCTCTTTTATAAGGTAGTTTTCAAAAGAAAGTTGGACGTTTGCAGACTTTCACTGCGACTAAATCAGAATTTCTTTTTTGTTTTGATCGAGCTACTAAAAAAATTATCATTGCAAAAAAGGACAGTGACCAAAACGCGTCACTGCCCTGCCAGATTTTAAAATCCTTATTTTACATACTCTTCTGTTAGTGTCATGAAGTCGTTGATATCATGTAGCACCATATCGATTCCTGCTTGCCAGAAATCTGGTTTAGTTAAATCAACATTTAAATGTTTTTGGGCCAATTCTTCTGTTGTCATAGCAGCAGTATCTCGTAATAAAGCAATGTATTGATCTTCAAAATTACCATCACTTTTCATAGCTTGGGCATAAATTCCCATACTAAACAAGTAGCCAAATGTATATGGGAAGTTATAAAATGGCACATCATCAATAAAGAAATGTAATTTTGCTGCCCAGAAATGAGGATGATATTTTGCTAAACCATCGGCATAAGCTTCTTTTTGGGCAGCTACCATCATTTCTGTAATTTTTTCTGGTGCCACTAGACCCTGTTGGCGGGCAGTGTAAAAATCATTTTCAAAAATAAAGCGGGCATGAATGTTCATAAACATCGCAATCGCATTTTGCATTTTTGCATCTAATAAATTGATTTTTTCTGCTTTGGTTGTTGCGCCTTTTAACGTTGCGTCAGCGACGATTAGTTCTGCAAACGTACTAGCAGTTTCGGCAACGTTCATGGCATAATCTTGATTCAAGCGGGGAATGTCCCATAAAACACTGCTGTGAAAAGCATGTCCTAATTCATGGGCTAATGTGGCCACTTCGTTAATAGAATTGCTATAGGTCATGAAAATGCGTGACTCTTGTGTTTCTGGTAATTCGGTACAATAGCCACCAGGACGTTTGCCGGGACGATCTTCTGCTTCAATCCAGCTTTTTTCAAAAGCCATTTGGGCAAAATCTGCCATTTTTGGACTGAATTTGCGGAAGTTATCTAAGATAAAAGCAGCCGCTTCGTCATAAGTGAAAGTGCGTTCTGTCATACCGTCCAAAATAATCGGAGCATCTTGATCTTGCCATTCCATCTTCTCTTTACCGAATAATTGTGCTTTTCTCGTTAGAAAGTCTACGATTGGTTGCTTATTTTTTTGAATAGTTCCCCACATCGCATCAAGTGTGGCTTTTGACATCCGATTGTATTCCAACGGTTGTTTTAAATAATCGGTTGTGCCATGTAATTTGTAAGTGGATAAACGAAAACCATCCAAATGATTTAACGTATCGGCAAATAAATCGGCTTTTTCGCGCCAAACATTTTCCCAGGTGGCAAATAAAGCAGCCCGCACCTCTTTATCAGGATCTCCCATCATTTTATTGAAAGCTTGACCGGCAGATAGTTTTTGGACGTTGCCTGCTTCATCGGTAAAAGGGATCTCAATGGTTGCAACTAGTGTATCGTAGTGTTGACTCCAAGCGTTCAAGCCATCCAAAGATAACGTATTGATAATATTTTCAGCTTCTTCAGATAACAATTCATTACCATCACGCCGAATTTCGCTTAAACGAAAGGCAACAGTTTTTAACGCATCGCTTGTCAGGAGGTTAGACCAATCTTGATCTGAAATTTCAGTGAATTTTTTCGCTAAGATTGTTTCACTTAATTGAAAGATTGGGGAGAGTGAAGTTAATTTGCCATAACGAATTTTGGCATCCACATCGGTTACATCAGCAGACATTAGTGCGTTTAAAAATGAACTGCATTGAGAAAAACCGTTGGCAATCTTTTCTCGTAAGTTTAATAGAGCTGCTAAATTTACGGTAATATCACGATCTTTTACCTCAAAATTTTTGACCTTGCTTTGATAGTCTTTTAATTGCTCTTCTAAGAGTTCCATCCGGCCAGTCAGTTCCTTTGATTGACTACCACCAGGGAAAATACTGTCTAAATCCCATGTTAATGCGTACATCTACAACACTTCTTTCTATTAATTTAATCCTTTTTAGTATAGCACAACAAAAGTATTCAGAAACTTCTGAGAGCTTTGAATTTTACAATTATATTGAAACTAATCCTAAAATAATGACCTGGTATTAGAAAATTAAATAAGTCTATAACTATAAAGGAAGATAACAATTACTCGTTTGTGGTAAAATTAGAAACTGAATTGGAGGCGTCATATGAAACGAAATTTTAAAAATCCATACGTGTATTTAGGCATTGCCATTTTCATGATGGTGATTTTATTTATCAGTTCTTCGCAAACGTACCACCAACAATCACAAATCGGTTTTTTGGAAACACTTTTAAAAAATGAGCCCTTAAAAAAGCCCCTAAGTCAGATTGCTTTTAACTATGCCGGCAGTGAAGTCAGCATTGCGGCTAAAGGCTATTTTTCCTTTGTGGAGTTTTTTATTCGTAAAGGAGCACATTTTATAACCTACTTTATTTTAGGCGCAAGTTTGACATTGGCCTTATATTACCGTCAAAAAAATTTCTGGTGGGGTGGCTTCTTTGGTCTCTTAAGTGCCACCGGTTATGCTGCTTTGGATGAATTTCATCAAATGTTAACAGGGGATAGAACACCGCTTTTTCAAGACGTACTTTTAGATATGTCAGGGGCACTAACAGCGATATTCATCATCTTGCTTTATCTTTTGGCTACTAAAAAAAGACTTTCATAGCTAGATAAGACCTGTGGCAAAAAATGTCAGCGGTTTTTACTTAAAAATAAGGTTCTCGTCATCATTTTGTTCTAACTTATTTTTTGATATGGTCTTTGATTTGAAAAATGTGGATAAAGGGCTACAATAAAGAGGTGAGCCTAAAAGTTTAGGTAAAAGTGTAACGAGGAGGAGTTTAGATGTCAGGACATTCAAAGTGGAACAATATTCAAGGTCGCAAAAATGCGCAAGATGCAAAACGCGGTAAAATTTTTCAAAAATTATCCCGGGAAATTTATATGGCAGCAAAATCTGGTGGTGGTGACGTGGCAATGAACCCAGCATTACGCTTAGTGGTAGATAAGGCCAAAGCTGCCAATATGCCAAATGATAATGTTGATCGGGCCATTAAAAAAGCAACTAGTTCTGCCGAGGAGGCAAATTATGATGAAGTAACCTATGAAGGTTATGGTCCTGGTGGGGTAGCAATTTTAGTTCATGCCTTAACAGACAATCGCAATCGCACTGCCACAAATGTCCGCGTAGCTTTTACGCGTAATGGCGGTAATTTAGGGGAAACAGGTTCTGTTAATTATTTATTTGAGCGAAAAGGGTATATAGCCATTGAGCGTGAAGGCCTTGCTGTAGATGAAGATACGATGTTTGAAGATGTTTTAGAAGCAGGTGCAGAAGACTTGATTGCTGCTCCTGAAGTTTTTGAAATTTATACGGCAGCAGAAGATTTTACCGCAGTTAGAGATCAGTTAGAAAAAGATGGTTTTACTTTGGCGCAAGCTGAATTGACCATGGTACCACAAACCACGATTGTTTTAGATGATGAACAAAAAGCTAAATTGGAACAACTTGTAGACAAATTAGAAGACGATGACGATGTTGCAGAAGTCTTTACCAGTATGGAAAATTAAGCATGCAATTACCCAAGTTTAAATTTCTCGACGAACGGATTGCCATTCATGAAAGCTTACCGGTCGGAGTCATGCTGGCTATGGCGGGCGGTTTTTTAGATGCTTATACGTATTTATTTCACGGTGAAGTTTTCGCTAGTATGCAATCTGGTAATGTCATTTTACTGGGCTTAAATTTGGCGCAAGGTAATTTTGACCATATCATTCGGTATGTATTTCCCATTTGTATCTTTTTGTTGGGCATCTTTTTTACTGACGTGTTGAAATTTCGCTTTGAACATGAGCGCTTTGTTTGGCAAAATGTTGCAGTCGCCATTGAGGCGGTGGGGATTTTTTGTGTCGGGATTTTTTCTGATTCTGGTCATAATTTATTGATCAATTCTTCGTTGTCATTTTTTGCAGCCATTCAGTTTGCTACATATCGGCGTTTAGCAGGCTTGCCTTATGCTACGACAATGACGACTGGAAATTTGCGCTCAATTGCAGATTATACGTACCAACATTTTTTCAAAAAAGATCCAACTGCCAGTTTTAAAATCAAATATACGGCTACGATTATTTTTGCCTTTTGTTTAGGGGCAATTTTAAGTACGCTGTCTGCCCATCTTTTTGCTGGAAAAGCAATTTGGTTGGTATCCTTATTGCTATTTGGCGTACTTGGCATTACCATTTATCATCAAAAATGAAATAAGCCTAGCTTAGAAATTTTTTCTAAGCTGGGCTTATTTTATACATAAAAAAAGACTGCGACAAAAATCTGTCACAGTCTTTTTGCATAATCTTTATTAGACATCATTTTAGCACGACGATTTTAGCAATTAAAAAACTAGAACCGGTGTACCAGTTGAAACCATGTTGAATAATTTTGCCATTACGTCTGGTGGTGTGTTGATACAGCCGTGGGACCCACGTGTTTTCCAAAGATCGCCACCATAGGCTGGTTGCCAGTCTGAATCGTGAATACCAACGCCAGTCCAATCTATAGGCATCCAGTAATCTACTGGACTAGCATATTTTGTTCCGTCGTCATTTTTGCCTCGGAGTGTTTCGTTGCGAGATTTTTCCCAAACATAGAATACGCCAGGTGGTGTCGGTGATTTTGGTTTACCCGAAACAATATCGGTTTCCAGTGCAACCGCACCATCTTTGTAATACCACATATGTTGATTTTGTAAGTCTACTTCAATATACGTACTGCCGACTAAAGGTTTGTCAGCTGTGCCACTGCCTTTTACAATTGGTGAGCGCGTGAAGTTTTCACCCTTCATAATTTGTTCCATTAGTGCGGGTACTTCTTGATCTGTTTGGATAGTCCAACTTAAAGTGCCATCTGGAACTGTCACATCACCTCGCAGTGTGCTTTTGAAGTTTGTGGGATTACTGCTTGTATTATATTGTTGACCTAGTTCGGTTACATAGCCCGTTACTTTGTCTTTATTTAAGGTAACTTTACCATCTTTATATTCCAACCAGTCCATGATAGTGGTTGTTGGAATTTGGAATTGGTCACCATTAATGGAATAATTTGCTTGAATTTGGGCAACTTTATTTAAAGCATTTAATTCTTCTTTTAAATTTGCATCATTGGCGGTAACTTTTGGCTTTTCAGTATAGTTGGTTAACTCCAAGCTGTCTTTATTACTGCTGACTGCTTTTTTGACGTCAGCCACGACAGCTGCAACATTAACGGAATTTCCTTCGACCTCAGGAGTCACTGTAAAACCGCCAGGACCTTTTGTTAAAGTAGCATCTTTTGTTTTTGTACGGTTTTTATTAAATTCATTTAATTCATTTTCAATTTTTTTAATCGCACTGGTAAGTTGATCTTCGTTGACTGCCACGCCGTCTAATTTATCGTCACTTTCAGCAAAGACATACGCCACGCCCCATTTCCAACGATTTTGGGCATCTTTGATTTTTTCCAAATCTTTGGTGTAGTCAGTTTTTAAACCTAAGTCAACTTTTTTTATCGACTGCCAATTTGTGCCATTATCTTTAATATCAAAGGTTTGCTCATCGGCGGCCCCTTTTAGTTTCGCATTGGCTTCTTTGACCGTCAAATTTGCAATGCTTGTTTCATTGATTTTTGTATTGGGTAAAAAATGATCGCTATAATGAAAGCTCCGCGCGGCATATGCGCCCCCGGCAATAACGAACAAGGCTAAAAAAATAGCAAGAATCACTTTAGTATGTTTTTTGTGGCGAGAAGCTCTAGTCATCAGATATCTCCTTAAAGCGTTTAGTTTTATAATAAAATTATATCGAGAATATCATAGCACAGATTGTGAAAAAAGCGAAGATTATGCTTAAAAGACAATAAAAAATTTAAAACTGCTGTTTTCATTAAGTATACCTTTAATGAAATGATTAAGGAGCCTTATTTTGAAATTTTTCATCAAAAAAACCTGCCAACAAAAATGCGGGCAGGTTTTTTTAATTAGATTAAATTATTTAAGCTTATTTAGCAGCGTCTTCGGCTTCTAATTTTTTGAATGCTTCATCTACAATATCTTTTAATTGTGAAGCAGAAGCGTTCATACGGTCTTGTTCTGAGTCAGTCAATGGAATTTCAATAACTTGTTGAATTCCTTGCGCATTGATGACAGCAGGTGCACCGATATAAATATCGTTTAAGCCGTATTGACCTTCCAAGTAAACAGATAATGGGAAGACTGCATTTTCATCATTTAAAATAGCGCGGGTAATTCGTGCCAAGGCCGTTGCGATACCATAGAAAGTTGCGCCTTTTTTATCGATGATCGTGTAGGCTGCGTCACGAACACTAAAGAACAAGTTAACCATAGCTTCTTCATCGACGTCAGGATTGTTTTTAATCCATTCGTAAATTTGTAAGCCGGCAACGTTAGCGTGTGACCAAACTGGAAATTCTGAATCGCCGTGTTCACCTAAAATATAGGCATGGACATTGCGGGCATCTACTTTAACTAATTCCGCAATTTTTTGGCGGAAACGAGCAGAATCTAAGGAAGTACCTGAACCGATAACGCGTTCTTTTGGAAAACCTGAGAATTTCCATGTTGAGTAAGTTAGAATATCAACTGGGTTAGCGGCAACCAAGAAAATGCCGTTAAAGCCAGAGGCCACGATTTGAGTTACAACGTCGCGGTTAATTTTTAAGTTTTTATGAACTAAGTCTAAGCGAGTTTCACCTGGTTTTTGAGGTGCACCAGCAGTAATAACAACTAAATCGGCATCATGTGCGTCTGCGTAAGTAGCTGAGTAAATTTTCTTAGGAGAAGTCCAAGCTAGGGCATCAGTTAAATCTAATGCGTCGCCTTCAGTTTTTTTGACGTTAATATCGACGATCCCAACTTCTTGGGCGATATTTTGAGTTACAAGTGCAAAAGCATAACTAGAACCAACAGCTCCGTCACCTACTAAGATAACTTTTTGGTGGTCTTTTAAGAAAGCACTCTTTTTTCCATCTGTCATGTTTGTTTCATCCCTTCTCAGATTATTTCCTTCACAAGCAATCCTATCATTTCAGTTATCTTTTGTCATGCGATATGCCTCGATATAATACAGTTTTATCAGCTGTTTCTTTTTGTGAGCACTTACATTATTACGAAAGTTTGTTTTAGTTTGAACAATGGATTTTAGTGGGAATATCTCTAAAAAAAGCTAAAGAGCGCTTGCAACTTTTAGCTAATCTGTAAGTTTGTGTTATAATACTAAAACAATACAGTTAATAAAATTTTTTAATTAATGTGCAATTAACGAAATAGTGAGCGTAGCTAACTTGATTGCAAAACTAGACTAGGGGATAATTTGTCGCCTGGCCTTTTGGCGTGTTTTAGTTGAAGTGAAATGAGGAATAATAATGAAGATGATCGTTGGCTTGGGAAATCCTGGGTTGAAATATGCAAAAACAAAACATAATGTCGGCTTTATGACAATTGATCGTTTAGCCCAAAAGTACAACGTTACGTTTAAACGCAACAACTTTGAAGCTGAACAAGGAGAGTTTTTTCTTGATGGTGAAAAAATTATTTTAGTTAAACCCCAAACCTTTATGAATGATTCTGGTAGAGCTGTGGGACCTTTGATGACGTATTTGGGTGTTTTACCCGAAGAGTTAGTGGTAGTATATGATGACTTGGATTTAGCGGTAGGGAAAATTCGTTTACGGCAAAAAGGCGCATCTGGTGGCCATAATGGAATTAAGAGCATTATAACACATTTAAAAGGCAGCCAAACTTTTGATCGAATTAAAATCGGCATTGGTAGACCGCCTCAAAATATGACAGTTGTCAATCATGTACTAAGTCCTTTTTCACAAGATGATTTACCATTGATTGAAACCAGTATCGACCATGGTGTCGCTGCTTTAGAAGAATATTTTAAAACAAATGATTTTATTAATACGATGAATAAATTTAATTAATAAAAACAAGATTAACTGAGTAGCTAGCGCAGCAATAAAAAAAGCGTCTTTAGTGACCGAACCCGTCACTTAAAGCCTCTTTATCTTATTGCTCGCTAGCAAAACGGCTATTTAAAACATCTTAATGAAATCGAGTTTTATCAGCTAGAAAAATCGACAACAAGCAAATAAAGTTGAATGATAAAAAGCATCATTAAAATTTATTTGTCTTGTCGCTCATTTTCTGAACGAGCCGCTAAAACATCTTAATGAAATCGAGTTTTAAACAACCTGCCAGCTCGACAATAAAAAAAGCGTCTTTAGTGACCGAACCCGTCACTTAAAGCCTCTTTATCTTATTGCTCGCTAGCAAAACGGTTATTTAAAACATCTTAATTTAGGAGGTAAAAATATGGATTTGCTTGGTTTGTTTGATAAGGTACCGCAGATTGGCCAATGGCAAGAACAGTTAGCCCAAAAGAGTAAACGGCAATTGTTAACTGGCCTTTCAGGTTCGGCCAAAACACTGGCGCTGGTCAGTACATTAAAAAAATTGCAAAAATCAATTTTAGTCATTACGCCGAATTTGTATTATACCAATCAATTAGTTGAAGATTTGCGTAATGTAACAGATGCTGTTTTTGCCTTTCCAGTGGATGAAGTCCTATCAGCAGAAATGGCTTTTGCCTCACCAGAAGCAAAAGCAGAACGGGTGCAAACATTAAATGCTATTTCCCAAAATGAATTGGGGATTTATGTTATGCCAGTGGCAGCGTTGCGAAAGTACTTGCCTACGCCTAAGACGTGGCGTGACTATCAATTGCATTGGCAAATTGGTGATGAGTTAGATTTAACAACTTTACCAGCGCAGCTGGTTTTAATGGGGTATCAGCGGGAAAGTATGATTGCTAAACCCGGCGAATTCAGTATTCGTGGTAGCATCATAGACATTTATCCTTTACATGCAGAATATCCGGTGCGGGTGGAATTATTTGATGTTGAAATTGATTCCATGCGCTATTTTGACGTGGAAACACAACGTTCTTTAGGGAATGTAGACCATGTTTTGATCAGTCCAACCAGTGAGCTGGTTTTTACTGACCTTGAGCTCAAAACAGGTGCCAAAAATTTAAAAATAGCTTTGGAAAAACGTTTAGCAGTCACCAGAGAAAAAACAGATCAAGAGTTTTTAAGTGAATATTTTGGTCAACTGCAAAATGAGTGGTTGAAGGGCGAGCCAGGAGAAAATGTCAATTTTTATCTTGATTTTCTTTATGAGCAGCCAACGACGATTGTGGATTACTTTGCAAAAGACACGCTTTTAATGGTAGATGATTATCCCCGCATCATGGAAACCAATCGTGAAATTGAGCGAGAAGAAGGGGAATGGCAGGTTCAAAAAATTAGTGAGCTGCGCGTCTTTAGTGAACAAAAATTTGGCGTAGACGTGCACCAGTTCTTCCAAAAGGAAACATTTACGACTAGCTTTTTTGCATTATTTCAAAAAGGGATGGGAAATTTACGTTTTGGCGCGATTTGGAATTTTCAATATCGGCCGATGCAACAGTTTTTCAGCCAAATGGGTCTATTAAAAGCCGAGTTAGAACGCTGGGAAAAACAGCAGCAGACGGTTTTATTTTTAGTAGCAGATGAAGAAAGAGCACAAAAGTTGGACCATAATTTCCGTGATCATGAAATTTATGCACCGGTGGCCAAAGGGGATAAATTAATTACCGGTCGCAGTCAAATCGTGATCGGTAGCTTGCAAAGCGGTTTTGAAATGCCGCAAGATCGTTTAGTCGTTGTGACAGAAAAAGAGATTTTTCAAAAAGTAAAACGAAAACGCGCGCGGCGTCAAACAATTACCAATGCCGAACGATTAAAAAGCTATAACGAATTAAAACCAGGGGACTATGTTGTTCATGCTAATCATGGGATTGGGAAATATATCGGCATGGAAACCTTGGAAGTCGATGGCGTTCATCAAGATTACATCACGATTTTATATCAAAACGACGATAAGCTCTTTATTCCCGTTACGCAATTAAACTTGATTCAAAAATATGTTGCTTCAGAGTCCAAGACCCCTAAAATTAATAAATTAGGTGGTAGTGAATGGAGTAAAACAAAACGAAAAGTCTCCGGTAAAATTGAAGATATTGCCGATGATTTAATTGCTTTATACGCAAAAAGAGAAGCAGAAAAAGGCTTTGCCTTTGCACCAGATGATGCGTATCAAAAACAATTTGAAGATGCTTTTCCATATACGGAAACAGATGACCAACTTCGCAGCGCTGCTGAAATTAAGCGAGATATGGAAAAAGCAAAACCGATGGATCGCCTGCTGGTGGGGGATGTTGGGTTTGGAAAGACCGAAGTAGCGCTACGGGCTGCCTTTAAGTCTATTAAAGAAAGTAAACAGGTTGCCTTTTTAGTTCCTACCACGATTTTAGCGCAACAACATTATGAAACGATGCTTGATCGTTTTGAGGGTTTTCCAGTCAATATTGGTTTGCTTAGTCGTTTTAGAACGAAAAAACAACAAGCTGAGACACTGGAACAAATTCGCACCGGGCAAGTGGATATTGTAGTAGGAACGCACCGCTTATTGTCCCAAGATGTGAAATTTTCTGATCTAGGATTATTGGTCATTGATGAGGAACAACGTTTTGGTGTGAAGCACAAAGAACGTTTGAAACAATTACGTTCTCAAGTGGATGTTTTGACCTTAACGGCGACACCGATTCCCCGCACGTTGCACATGTCCATGTTAGGGGTACGGGATTTATCGGTCATTGAAACACCACCGGAAAATCGTTATCCTATTCAAACCTACGTGATGGAAAAAAATCCTGGCGCAATTCGAGAAGCGATTCACAGAGAACTAGCCCGAGATGGTCAAATTTTTTATTTGTACAATCGAGTGGAAACGATTGAAAAAAAAGTCGATGAATTGCAAGCTTTAGTCCCAGAAGCCCGGATTGGTTACGCCCATGGTCAAATGACAGAAATTCAATTGGAAAACACGTTGTTAGACTTTATTGAAGGGCAATATGATATTTTAGTCACCACGACGATTATTGAAACAGGAGTGGATATTCCAAACGTCAATACGTTGTTTGTGGAAAATGCCGACTACATGGGTTTATCTACTTTATACCAATTAAGAGGGCGCGTTGGTCGGAGTAATCGGGTAGCTTATGCGTATTTCATGTATGAACCACAAAAGATTTTAAATGAAGTAAGTGAAAAGCGACTCCAAGCGATTAAAGATTTTACTGAACTAGGCTCTGGTTTTAAAATTGCAATGCGAGATTTATCGATTCGAGGCGCGGGTAATTTATTAGGTGCCCAGCAGCACGGCTTTATTGATGCGGTTGGTTTTGATATGTATTCGCAAATGTTAGAAGAAGCTGTTGCCCGCAAGCAAGGTAAAAATATTCAAAGCCAAAAAACTTCAGTGGAAATTGACTTGGGGATTGACGCTTACTTGCCGGGTACGTATATTACTGACGAACGCCAAAAAATTGAAGTATATAAACGGATTCGTGAATTAGAAAACGAAGAGCAATTGGATGAATTGCAAGATGATTTGTTGGATCGTTTTGGAGAATACCCGGATGAAGTTGCCCATTTATTGACGATTGGTCAAATTAAAATGGACGGCGATCGCGCTTTATTGGAAAGTATTCGCAAGATTAATCAACAAATTAAAGTAACATTAAGTAAAGTTGGTACAAAAACGTATACAGTCGAACAATTATTCGAAGCGTTGTCTGTGACCAAAATGAAAGCTGCAATGGCTGTAAGTAACGACAAAATGACGATTACATTAACCATTGGGCAAAAAATGACGCAGGCTGTCTGGCTTCATGAAATTCAAGAATTTATTAAAGCGTTACGAGAAGAAAAATATAAGCGCGCGATTGTACCTGAAACGAAATAACTTAGCAAAGTTTAAAATTACTTTATTTTAAGTAAAGAAATGTAGATCAGATGTTCTTTCATAGCAAATTGAGGCACACTAAAAGGGCAAAAAGCAAGAGGTGAGAAGATGAAGGCAGAAAATGCCAAAGAAAAAGTAAGTCAAATGCAAAAAATGATGCAAGGCGCCTTTGTGCTAACTGCCGCTTCTTTTATTGCCAAAGTATTAAGTGCGATTTATCGCGTTCCCTTACAAAACTTGGTGGGAGACAAGGGTTTTTACGTGTACCAGCAAGTATATCCTATTTATGGTTTGGCGATGACCTTAGCGCTATCGGGACTGCCCCAATTTATCTCCAAATATATCGCAGAAATAAATGGTGTCAAAGAACAAAAAAATGCCATTCAAAAATTAATTCCAGTCGTATTTTACTGCGGGCTAATCTTGTGGGGAGTGACTTTTTTTGGTGCTGGTATTATTGCACTTTTAATGGGCAATGAGCTGTTAACCCCGTTAATTATGATTGTATCTTTCACCTTTTTATTGATGCCTTTTCTCGCTTTTTATCGTGGTAACTTTCAAGGGCAACTGCAAATGGTTCCCAGCGCAGTTTCTCAAGTGGTGGAACAATTTGTTCGCGTCGGTGTCATTATTGCGGCAGCGCTTATGTTTCAAGCTGGCATTTTAGATGTCTATGAAACCGGTACGCTTGCTATGAGTGGCGCTGTTTTTGGCGGACTGTGGGCTGTGGTACTGCTCGTTTATTATCAAAAGAAAATCAGTGGCGTCAGTTTGAATTTACTAAAGGATTTTCATTTTGGTAAAATTGATAAGAAATTAGTGCGGCGCTTTGTGGTTGAAGGCGGTTTGCTGTCGATTTACACGGGGTTTTTGATTTTGTTTCAATTAATTGATTCTTTTGTCATTGCCAATGAATTACAAAATTTTGGTTTTAATCAAACGAACGCACAAATTGCTAAAGGAGTATATGATAGAGGACAGCCCATGGTACAATTAGGTTTGGTAGTGGCTGCTGCCTTAAGTTCTACTTTTTTACCAGCCTTAACGAAATATCTAGTTGCCCGGAATCATAAGTTGTTTCAAAGTTCAGCCAAAATTTATTTGCGCCTGACAACGAGTATTTCACTGGCTGCTTCTTTTGGGTTGGCGCTGGTCATGCCTTCTTTAAACTATGCTCTCTTTAAAGATCAGGCCGGTAACGACGTCTTACAAGTTTTTGTTTTTTCTGTCTTTTTAATGGCAGTCATTCAAGCTTATCAAGCAGTCGCCCAAAGTCAAAATCATTTTCGACCGGCTTTAAAAGCGGCGATTATAGGCTTAGTGGTGAAATTTGCCACGACATTAATTTTGACCGCCACAATGGGAACGTTAGGGGCCAGCGTGGGGACGATATTGGGTTTAGTGGCGACTTTGTGGCGTCTCATTCAAGCTGAAGATCAAGTGATTAATCGTTTTTGGCGTGAGCGTTTCTTTCTAAAAAAAATGATAAGCAGCTTATTAGTTATGAGTGGAGCTGTGGTGCTATTTTATTTTTTAGTGGCTCTTTTTGGCGGATTCCAAACGCGTTTTGGAGCACTTGTAGTGACTATTTTAGCGGTTGCAGTAGGGGTTTACGCCTTTTTAAAAGCTGCGATACGCTTTGATTTGTTGACACTAAGAGAATGGCTAATGTTGCCTTTTGGTAAAAAATTATTACGTTTAAAAAAATCTAAATAAAGAAAACGAGGGAAAAAGATGCGTTTAGACAAATTTTTAAAAATTTCACGGATCATCAAGCGGCGTTCTGTCGCAAAAGAAGTAGCGGATAAAGGTCGCATCCAAGTAAATGGCAAGCTGGCCAAATCTTCTAGTACGGTTAAAGTTGGCGACCAGGTCAAAATTGGTTTTGGAAATAAGACCTTAGAAATTAAAGTCTTAAAATTACATGAGTCCACCAAAAAAGAGGATGCTGCTCAAATGTATGAAATTATTAGCGAAATAAGAAACGAAAATGTCTAGAAATTCATTAGACAAGCCTACTTTAAGTTGCTATAATTAATTTTGGATTATCCAATTTGCGCAAGGTAAGGAAAGGACGTGACAGACGTGATAAATGGCCGCAATCAAAATGTTGAACAACTTGATAATGAATATGTCAAAAAACAAATTGCCAAATATCAAGAACAACATCGGAAGGTTGTTTTTAAACGTCGTCGTTTAACGTTACTTTTAGTCATTACCTTTTTGATTTTTGCTTTTGTCGGTTTCCAACTTTTTTCAGATCATCAACGTTTGGTGAAATTAGAAGCGATAAGACAAGAAGCTCTGGCAGATAATAAGGTAGTAACAAACAATGTCGACCAATTGAAAAAAGAAGTCGCTTTGCTAAAGGATGAAGACTATGTGGCAAAACTTGCCCGCAGCCGTTTTTATTATTCTAAAGACGGTGAAAAAGTTTATCCTATCGCTGGGAATAATCAAAGCAATAAACAAGAAGACGCAAAAGTGGAAAAAGCCATTGATCGGACGAATGGGTCATCTACTGCTGAAGAGTAGTAAATATAAATTTCAGGTTTAAACTAGGAGGAACAAATCTTTTATGTCAATCGAAGTAGGAGCTAAGCTGCAAGGAAAAGTGTCGGGGATTACAAATTTTGGTGCTTTTATTGATCTGGGTAACCGTAAAACTGGTTTGGTGCATATCAGTGAAGTATCAGATGGCTTTGTCAAAGACATCAACGACGTTTTAAAAGTCGGAGATGAGGTAACAGTGTTGGTAACATCTGTTGGTGATGACGGCAAAATTGGGTTATCCATTCGCAAAGCAGTAGATAAACCACAAGCAGAGAAAAAGGAATTCAAAAAAGAACCAAGTCGTCGTCCAGCTCCTAAGAAACCATTTTCTAAAGGACCTAGCGTAAGTGCTAATAAAAAAGAAGACTTCGATTCATTGATGAGTTCATTTTTAAAAGACAGTGATGATCGCCTATCTTCACTTCGTCGTAATACAGAAGGTAAACGTGGTGGCCGTGGCGGCCGTCGCAGCTAAAAAAACTGTACCGCAATAATTTTGCGGTACAGTTTTTTTCTTAGCTCAATTGATCATTTTTTATCAGGCTAGAATAATAGGGAAGCAATTATTAAGGCAGATAAAAGGATAAGGGATAACAACATGCCTACACTAATAATAGGGTGACTATTTTTGAAAAATTGCCAAGCTGTGGTGTTAGTACTTGCCAATTGCTTTGTAAAATAAAACAATACCAGCATGTTTAAAAGCATACCTAAAGACAAGCAAACCATAGCAAATAAAGATAATTTACCAAAAAAATTTTGCGTAACAAAAGTTAGACCGAAAATAATATTTGTTACCCAACTAATAAGAAAGTATTTCTCCGCTATCTTTGTTGCCTCGATTTTCTTAATGTTTTCTACCACATTTGATCCCTCCAATAATAGATTATCAAGTGATAAATGAAAAAGTTTGGCTAAAAGAATCAGGCTATCAATATCTGGAGTGGTTTTATTGTTTTCCCAATTTGAGATCGTTTTTGTTGAGACAAAAATTTGCTCAGCTAGCTGTTCTTGTGTCAATTTGTGGGCTATTCTTTTTTCTTTTAATAAAATTCCTATTTCCATTTATCTACTCCTATAATTTACCAACAGGTAGGTGTTGTTTCCATCCAATATATTGCAGATCATACAATAAGTCACGAGTAAAAGATTTCTAATCCACCAGCTTAGTGAAAAATTGACTAGAAAAATATTACAATTCTGATTTTAAGGCACTTTAATCGATGAAAGGAATGCGTTACTTTTCTTTTTTTGCTAGATACTGTTACTTCTTATTTTGCCGCAATCGTGTAAAATAGAAAGTAACAGCAAAAGACGCAACCAGCGATAAAAGTGTTGGTGCCTAAAGAAGGAGAAAGATGGAACGAGAATTTGAACAGTTGGGGAATAAGCAAGCCTTTTGGCAACAAGGAAGTCGAATATTATTAGCGGTTTCTGGTGGAGCAGATTCTTTTGTGTTGCTACGTTTAATGGCAAAAATGAGTCTAAAATATGATTTTTCCATCGGAGTTGCCCATATTAATCATCAACTAAGACCAAGTTCAGCCAAAGAAGCGCAGAATTTGGCTCAGTATTGTAAGGAACACGCCATTTCCTTTTATGAACGAAAATGGGAGGACGTTCCTCATGCCGGGGTAGAAGAAGCGGCACGAAGGTTTCGCTATGCTTTTTTTACTGAACTGATGCAGGATTATTACTTTGACACATTGATGACTGCTCACCATGCAGATGATCAACTGGAAACCATGCTGATGAAAATGATTCGAGACGGCCAATTGAAAAATGCAATGGGAATTAAAGCGCGCCAAGCTTTTGCTGGCGGCAAATTAATTCGTCCCCTTTTACCCTACAGCAAAGAAGAGATTTATGATTATGCTAAAAAAGAAGCGTTGCCGTATTTTGAAGATGAAAGCAACTACTATTTAGATGTGCAGCGAAATCGAATTCGTCAACAGATAACGCCGCTTTTAAAAGCGGAAAATCCCCAAATTTTAGCGCATTTTCAGCAATTATCCCAACAATTGATTTGGGCAGAAGAAATTATTGAAGAAAAAATGGCAGCTTGGGTTAGCGCAAATGTGACGCAAATAGAGCAGAGTTTAAGCTTTAAGGTTAGCGCCTTTTTGACCTTACCAATAAGAGAACGTTATTTTACCTTGCAGTATTTGGCTCAAAAACTAAAACGCAGTTGTGAGGTGACCATTACTGAAGAAAACTTGCAACGCATTTTGGCTCTTCTGAAATCAGACAAAGCCCAATGGCAATTGGATATTGCAGCAACGTGGCAAGTTTTAAAAATGTATGATGAACTGACGATTGGCAAAAAGCCAACTGTTAATAAGGCGCAAACTTTTCATTTTAAAGTAGGCGATAGTGGCTTTTTGTCTGAAAATGAATGGCTAGCTATTGTTTCTGTAGATGAAACTGTTAATCTTCCCGAAAAAGTCAAACTTTGGTCAGAAATCAGTCAACCTTTAGCATTAAACTTCCCCAATGAGGTGATTATTCGAAAAAGAGTGGATGGGGATCGCATTCAACTAAAAGAAAGCTTGCGCAAAAAGGTTAGCCGCATTTTAATTGATAAAAAAATTCCCAATGATAGACGGGAAAAAACGTGGGTTGTGACAGATACGAACAATCAAGTCTTGGCAGTGCTACCAATTGCCTTTTCTTATTTGAGTATTGCTGTAGAAACTGATAAAATACACTACAGACTGCTTTATAAATACCAATAATCTATCCATTGGTGATAGTAAAATAAGGAGACAGACATGTTAGCAAAAGATATTGAAAAAGTGCTTGTATCACGAGAAGAAATCAACGCCCGCTGTAAGGAACTAGGAGAAGAATTAGCAGCAGAATACAAGGATAAAAATCCCCTTGTGATCGGTGTTTTAAAAGGTTCAATTAATTTTATGGCGGATATTTGCCGTGAAATGGACTGCTATTTGGAATTAGACTTTATGGATGTTTCAAGTTATGGCAACGCTACTGTATCTTCTGGTGAGGTTAAAATTTTAAAAGATTTAGATACAAATGTTGAAGGCCGGGATCTATTAATAGTAGAAGATATTATTGATAGTGGCCGGACGTTAGCTTATTTAGTCGATTTATTTAAATACCGCAAAGCCAATTCAGTCAAAATCGTAACATTATTAGATAAACCTGAAGGCCGCGTAGTAGATATTGAAGCGGATTATGTTGGTTTTGATGTGCCAAATGAATTCGTCGTAGGCTATGGCTTAGACTATATCGAACAATACCGCAACCTACCCTATGTAGGCGTTTTAAAACCTAGCGTTTACGAATCAAATTAATCCGCTAAATGAAATGACTTGTGATACAATAAAATGGTCAGGATTGATAAAAATCACACAAACAATATTTGAAGGACCTTTTTTAAACGGAAAAGAGTTGTTTTAAAATAACGATTTTTCAAAAAAAGACTTTCGATTAATTAAGGAGGGCAAGCATGAACAAAAAAGGTAATAATGGTATGTTAAAAAATACCTTATACTATGTACTCGTGCTTTTGGCCATGATTACGGTGGTTTATTTCTTATTTGGAAATAACAGCCAACAATCGCCAGATATCGAGTACTCTACTTTCCGCCAACAACTATCTGACGGTAAAGTGAAGTCATTTAGTGTACAGCCGGTGAATGGTGTTTATAAAATTACCGGGGAATACAAGGACAAACAAAAAGTAGAAAACAATAATGGGTTAACCGTTTGGGGCGAAACAAGCAGCGAGTCAACGCACTTTGCCACAACGATTTTACCAAACGATAATACATTGAAAGAAGTTACTGCACTAGCGGATCAAGAAGACGTGAAAACAGTAATTAAAGAAGAGTCCAATAGTGGTCTTTGGATTTCTCTTCTAATGACCTTCTTACCACTTGTGATCATCATTTTCTTCTTTTACATGATGATGGGACAACAAGGTGGCGGCGGTGGCGGTGGCGGCCGTGTTATGAACTTTGGCAAATCAAAAGCCAAAGAAGCTGACAAAAAAGCCAATCGGGTTCGTTTCTCTGACGTTGCCGGTGCCGAAGAAGAAAAACAAGAACTAGTCGAAGTAGTTGAATTCTTAAAAGATCCACGCCGCTTTGTTGAATTAGGCGCAAGAATTCCTGCTGGTGTGTTATTAGAAGGACCTCCCGGAACTGGTAAAACATTACTTGCTAAAGCCGTAGCAGGCGAAGCTGGCGTACCGTTTTATTCCATTTCAGGTTCTGACTTCGTTGAAATGTTCGTCGGTGTCGGAGCATCTCGGGTAAGAGACTTGTTTGAAACTGCGAAGAAAAATGCACCTGCGATTATCTTTATTGATGAAATCGATGCTGTTGGTCGCCAACGTGGCGCGGGTATGGGGGGCGGTCACGATGAACGTGAACAAACCTTGAACCAATTACTCGTTGAAATGGATGGTTTTGATGGCAACGAAGGCGTTATCGTTATCGCTGCAACAAACCGTTCTGACGTATTAGACCCAGCGTTATTACGTCCAGGTCGTTTTGACCGTCAAATTTTAGTTGGTCGTCCTGACGTTAAAGGTCGTGAAGCAATTTTACGTGTTCATGCCCGGAACAAGCCGTTAGCTGACGATGTTGATTTGAAAGTTATTGCCCAACAAACGCCTGGTTTTGCGGGGGCAGATTTAGAAAACGTCTTGAACGAAGCTGCTTTAGTAGCTGCTCGTCGGAATAAGAAGAAAATCGATGCTTCTGATATCGATGAAGCAGAAGATCGCGTTATTGCCGGTCCTGCGAAAAAAGACAAAGTAATCAGCAAACGGGAAAGAGAAATGGTGGCTTACCACGAAGCCGGACATACGATTGTTGGTTTAGTTCTATCTCGTGCTCGTATTGTTCATAAAGTAACGATTATCCCACGGGGTCGTGCTGGCGGTTATATGATTGCTTTACCAAAAGAAGATCAAATGTTAATGACCAAAGACGACATGTTTGAACAAATCGTTGGGCTTTTAGGTGGACGGACTGCTGAAGAAATAATTTTTGGTGTGAAATCCACAGGAGCATCTAATGACTTTGAACAAGCGACAGGTCTTGCCCGCAGTATGGTAACTGAATACGGAATGAGTGATAAATTAGGTCCGGTTCAATATGAAGGCAATCACCAAGTCTTTGTCGGTCGTGATTATGGTCAAACAAAAGCTTACTCTGAACAAGTAGCCTATGAAATTGACCAAGAAGTACGTCGTATCCTAAATGAAGCGCACCAAAAAGCGCATGAAATTATTGAAGCGCACCGGGCACAGCATAAGTTGATTGCTGAAAAATTATTAGAGCATGAAACATTGGATGCTAAAGCCATTAAATCCTTGTTTGAAGAAGGTAAAATGCCAGCAGGAACAGAAACAGAAGAGTATCCTTCTGAAAAAGCACAAACCTTTGAAGAAGCTAAACGCGCATTAGAAGAAAAAGACGCGCAAAAACAAGCCGAAGAAAAACAAGATTTTGAAGAAGCAAAAGACTACTTCGATGCTGAAGCAAAAGAAGCAGAGTTCCATCCAGAACAAGAAACAAAAGAAGTTCAAGATGAATTGAAACAAGAAAAAGATGAAACAGACAAAGATGCATAATCTTATGTTTCATAAGACGTGATAGTTTTTACTATTGCGTCTTTTTTTCATATAATGAAGCGAATTTATATTAAATAAAGAAATGAGGAGTCTGTGTGAGAAAGCTTTATATCAAACAAAAAGTGTTTAGTATTGGTGAGAAATTTAACGTGACCGATGCCGACCAAGAACCTTTATATCATGTTCAAGGTAGTTTTTTGAAAATTCCAAAGCAGTTCACGATTTTTGATCGCAATGATCACGTTATCGGTGAAATTACCAAAAAAGTTTTAGCGCTTTTGCCTCAGTTTACAGTTATGATTGATGATGAGGCGGCCATTGTGATTAAAAAGGAATTGACTTTATTTAAAGCGCGCTACCATATTGAAGCAGACGGAATTAGTGTGCAGGGAAATTGGTGGGATATGGACTTTGAAGTTGTAAAAGACGGTCTGCAAATTGCAGTTATCAATAAACGCTGGGTTTCATGGGGAGATACGTATGAAGTGACAGTTTTTGATGAACGTTATGAAAAACTAATCGTTGCTTTAGTCGTAGCAATTGATTGTGTCAAAGCAGACGACAATGCAGCGGCATCTTCTGCAAGTAGTTAAGCTAGTGGCGAAAGAGGCTTCTTATGGCAAGAGGTCTCTTTTTTGCCAGATAAGAAAATATAAGTTTTTTTCACCAGTAAAAACATTACAGCAGACATTATAACGATGTCTGGTTTTGCAAACTCGCTTAATCGCCAATAAGCAAAAATTTTATTGCGTCTAAGCAGCGATGTATCGAAATTTTAGTTTTATGGCTTAGTCTTGAAGGATTCCTTCAGGTGTTTTTTGCAAGGGGATGACAAGAGTGGAAAAGTATAGGGAGTTTTTTCATACTTTTTCTTAATTCAATCTGATAAAGTTGAAAAAAATGCAACTTCCTTGTATGATTCAGAAATGAATGCCAAGTCAGTTGCAGGTTGGACTGTCAGCAAGTGAAATTTATCTTTTAACTTACCACGCAATTATTAAACGACAAAGGAGCAAAATCATGAGTGATTATTTAATTAAAGCATTGGCTTATGGCGGTTTAGTCCGAGCATATGCAGTAGATGCTACAAAAACAGTGACAGAAGCCCAAAAACGTCACGATACATGGAACACGTCTTCGGCTGCATTAGGTCGTACCTTAGTAGGAAGTTTATTATTAGGGGCTACTTTAAAAGGTGACGATAAATTAACGGTTAAAGTAGAAGGAGATGGTCCTGCTGGGGCGATTGTGGTGGATAGTAATGGTTATGGCGATGTAAAAGGCTACATTAAAAATCCTCACTTAAGTTTACCCCTTAACGAAGCTGGCAAAATTGATGTACGGGGAGCAGTCGGGACAAAAGGGATGTTCACCGTTATTAAAGACTTGGGATTAAAAGAACCATTTTCTGGTCAAACACCGCTTGTTTCTGGTGAATTGGGAGAAGACTTCACCTATTACTTAGCTGTTTCAGAGCAAATTCCTTCTGCTGTCGGTTTGAGTGTCTTAGTGGATACGGACGATAGTATTAAAACTGCTGGCGGTTTTATGCTGCAAATGATGCCGGGAGCTACAGATGAAATCATTACAGCTATTGAAACCAACTTAGCCAATATGCCACGGGTTTCTGATTTATTAGATGCTGGGAAAAAACCAGAAGAAATTTTAGATGCGTTATTACCTGACACTGATTTAATGATCCTAGAAGAAAAATCCGTCCAATTTAAGTGTGATTGTTCTAAAGACAAGTTTGCTGAAGCGATTATTGCTTTAGGACCTGATGAAATTAAAGCGATGATTGATGAAGACCATGGCGCTGAAGCAGTTTGTGCGTTTTGTGGTAATAAATATGAATACACGGAAAAAGACTTGGAAGCTTTAATGCAGGAGGCAGTAAAAAATGACTAATCAAACATGGAAAATCGGCAACGTGGAAATTCCTAATCGGGTTGTCGTGGCGCCAATGGCGGGGATTACCAATGCCGCATTTCGAGTAACGGTCAAAGAATTTGGCGCAGGCTTAGTAGTCTGTGAAATGATTAGTGACCAAGGAATTCATTTTCGTAACAAAAAGACATTAGAAATGCTTTACATTGATGAAAACGAACATCCTTTAAGCGTTCAAATTTTTGGTGGCAATAAAGATTCTTTAGTTGAAGCTGCGAAGTTTGTTGCTGAAAACACCCAAGCAGATATCATTGACATCAACATGGGGTGTCCGGTTAACAAAGTTATTAAAGCCGAAGCTGGTGCGAAGTGGTTACTAGATCCCAACAAGGTCCATGAAATGGTAGCAGCAGTAACAAGCGCAGTGAATATCCCAGTTACCGTTAAAATGCGAATTGGCTGGGACGATCAACACGTTTTTGCTGTTGAAAATGCGAAAGCTGCCGAAGCTGGCGGGGCGTCAGCAATCGCAATGCACGGTCGCACGCGGGTACAAATGTATGAAGGAAAAGCTAACTGGGATATTTTAAAAGAAGTTAAAAAGAACATTAGTATTCCTTTTATGGGTAATGGTGACGTGAAAACACCGCAAGATGCTAAAAGAATGCTAGATGAAGTCGGTGTTGATGGTGTGATGATTGGTAGAGCAGCATTGGGTAATCCGTGGATGATTCACCGTACCGAACGCTATTTAGCTACAGGTGAGCTCATTGACGAACCAACTCCAGCTGAAAAAATTCAAACTGCTAAAGTTCATTTGCAACGTTTAGTTGACTTAAAAGGTGAGATGGTAGCGGCAAGAGAATTTCGCCAACATGCATCCTATTACTTAAAAGGGATTCCGCGAGCAGCTAAAACAAAAGTAGCTGTTAATCAAGCAGAAGATCAAGCAACAATTGTCGCAATTTTAGATGATTTTGTCGCCAAAATACAAGGTGCGCAATTGGCCCACAGCGCACATTAATCTAAGCTTTTTTTCAAGCCGAAGCTGATTTTCGGCTTGCTTTTTTTTGGTTTCATTGGCATTATAAGGAAGAATAGACTAGAGAGTTATAGTAGTTGGCAATTTTTTTGGGTTACAAAATTTAACTTGTAATGGATAAACCACTACTTCAACTAAAAAACAAGGAGGAAAACGCGTGACTGAGGAACAACAGCAACAGACACAAGAAGAATTGAACGATCAAATGCTGGTGCGTCGCCAGAAGATGGAAGCACTGCAAGAAAATGGAATCGATCCTTTCGGAAAACGTTTCGAACGCACTCACAATTCCGCAGAATTACATGAAATGTTTGATCAACGGACTAAAGAAGAATTAAGTGAAATGAACCTATCTGCTAGCGTAGCAGGTCGTATGATGACAAAGCGCGGTAAAGGTAAAGCAGGCTTTGCCCATTTACAAGACCGTGAAGGCCAAGTCCAAATCTATGTGCGTAAAGATGAAGTAGGAGAAGAAGCCTACGAATTATTTAAACATGCAGATCTTGGCGATTTTTATGGTGTCGTAGGTCAAATTATGAAAACTAACACGGGTGAAGTTTCAATCAAAGCGCGTGAGTTTATTTTATTATCAAAAGCATTGCGCCCGTTACCAGACAAATATCATGGCTTGACCAACGTAGAGCAACGTTACCGTCAGCGCTATTTGGATTTGGTAGCAAACAGGGAAAGTTTTGAACGTTTTACAAAACGTAGTCAAATCATCAGTGAAATTCGTCGTTACTTAGATGGTTTGGGTTATTTGGAAGTGGAAACTCCAGTCTTGCATAACCAAGCTGGTGGTGCTGCTGCACGTCCTTTTATCACACATCACAATGCATTAGATATGGACTTGTATTTGCGTATCGCATTGGAATTACACTTAAAACGTTTGATCGTTGGTGGAATGGAAAAAGTTTATGAAATCGGTCGTGTCTTCCGTAATGAAGGGATTGATACAACCCATAACCCTGAATTTACTATGATTGAAGTGTACACGGCCTACACCGATTATCGTGACGTAATGGATTTAACAGAAGGTATCATTCGGAATGCTGCACAAAAAGTTTTAGGTACAGGTAAACTTACTTATGACGGTAAAGCAGTTGACTTAGACACTGAGTTCAAACGCGTCCATATGTTAGATGCTATTAAAGAACAAACCGGTGTTGATTTCTGGCAAAAAATGTCTTTAGAAGATGCACGTGCTTTAGCTAAAGAACACAATGTTGAAATTACAGATGCTATGGAAGTTGGACATATCATTAATGAATTCTTTGAAACGTTTGTAGAAGATACCTTGATTCAACCTACTTTCATTTATGGCCATCCAGTAGAAGTTTCACCATTAGCGAAGAAAAATCCAGAAGACGGCCGCTTTACAGATCGGTTTGAATTGTTCATCGTTGGCCGTGAGTTTGCGAATGCTTTTACTGAATTAAATGATCCAATCGACCAACGCGCTCGCTTTGAAGATCAAGAAAAACAACGTGAAGCTGGTGATGATGAAGCTCATGGCGTTGACGAAGACTTCCTAGAAGCTTTGGAATATGGTATGCCGCCAACCGGTGGTTTAGGTATCGGGATTGATCGTTTAGTTATGCTTTTAACAGACGCACAATCAATTCGTGACGTATTATTATTCCCAACAATGCGCTAGAATTTCTAAGAGTTCTTGAAAACCAGTTTCAAATTGGTTTTCAAGAACTCTTTTTTTATGATTTACCAGCGAAAAACAAGTGAATAATAAAACTGAAAAAGCTTTATTCACGAATGATTATGATGTAGCAACTTTATATTAATCGGGTATACAAAAAAACAAAAAAATATAGATAAAATCGTTGACCTGATACGATTTAGTTGGTATATTATTACTTGTCCGTTAGCGACTTGGCTATTTTCAAAAATCACAAGAAAAAAGTTTTGAAAAAAACAAAAAAACTTGTTGACAGCAAGCTAACTACTTGCTAAACTAACGGAGTTGCTTGATGAGCGGCGAACTTCTGAAATATCATTTCAAAAAGTTTTTAAAACTTTTTGAAAAAACAGTTGACAGGAATTAAGTCAGCTGATAAGATATAAGAGTTGCTGAAACATTTCAAAAAGCAACCAATTGCAAGTTAGATAAATACATTTAACTTCGCAAGTAGACCTTTGAAAACTGAACAAAGCAAGCAAACGAACCAATGTGTAGGGCGCTTCTTTTATAGAAGCAAACAACATGCAAGCAATAGCTAGCAAAGTTAATTTTTATTTGAGCTTAACAGTCTATGACTGTTCAAACACTTTTTATGAGAGTTTGATCCTGGCTCAGGACGAACGCTGGCGGCGTGCCTAATACATGCAAGTCGAACGCTTCTTTTTCCACCGGAGCTTGCTCCACCGGAAAAAGAGGAGTGGCGAACGGGTGAGTAACACGTGGGTAACCTACCCTCAAGCGGGGGATAACACTTGGAAACAGGTGCTAATACCGCATAACAATACCAAACACATGTTTAGTATTTGAAAGGCGCTTTTGCGTCACTTGAGGATGGACCCGCGGTGCATTAGCTAGTTGGTGAGGTAACGGCTCACCAAGGCCACGATGCATAGCCGACCTGAGAGGGTGATCGGCCACACTGGGACTGAGACACGGCCCAGACTCCTACGGGAGGCAGCAGTAGGGAATCTTCGGCAATGGACGAAAGTCTGACCGAGCAACGCCGCGTGAGTGAAGAAGGTTTTCGGATCGTAAAACTCTGTTGTTAGAGAAGAACAAGGATGAGAGTAAAATGTTCATCCCTTGACGGTATCTAACCAGAAAGCCACGGCTAACTACGTGCCAGCAGCCGCGGTAATACGTAGGTGGCAAGCGTTGTCCGGATTTATTGGGCGTAAAGCGAGCGCAGGCGGTTTCTTAAGTCTGATGTGAAAGCCCCCGGCTCAACCGGGGAGGGTCATTGGAAACTGGGAGACTTGAGTGCAGAAGAGGAGAGTGGAATTCCATGTGTAGCGGTGAAATGCGTAGATATATGGAGGAACACCAGTGGCGAAGGCGGCTCTCTGGTCTGTAACTGACGCTGAGGCTCGAAAGCGTGGGGAGCAAACAGGATTAGATACCCTGGTAGTCCACGCCGTAAACGATGAGTGCTAAGTGTTGGAGGGTTTCCGCCCTTCAGTGCTGCAGCAAACGCATTAAGCACTCCGCCTGGGGAGTACGACCGCAAGGTTGAAACTCAAAGGAATTGACGGGGGCCCGCACAAGCGGTGGAGCATGTGGTTTAATTCGAAGCAACGCGAAGAACCTTACCAGGTCTTGACATCCTTTGACCACTCTAGAGATAGAGCTTCCCCTTCGGGGGCAAAGTGACAGGTGGTGCATGGTTGTCGTCAGCTCGTGTCGTGAGATGTTGGGTTAAGTCCCGCAACGAGCGCAACCCTTATTGTTAGTTGCCATCATTTAGTTGGGCACTCTAGCGAGACTGCCGGTGACAAACCGGAGGAAGGTGGGGATGACGTCAAATCATCATGCCCCTTATGACCTGGGCTACACACGTGCTACAATGGGAAGTACAACGAGTTGCGAAGTCGCGAGGCTAAGCTAATCTCTTAAAGCTTCTCTCAGTTCGGATTGTAGGCTGCAACTCGCCTACATGAAGCCGGAATCGCTAGTAATCGCGGATCAGCACGCCGCGGTGAATACGTTCCCGGGCCTTGTACACACCGCCCGTCACACCACGAGAGTTTGTAACACCCGAAGTCGGTGAGGTAACCTTTATGGAGCCAGCCGCCTAAGGTGGGATAGATGATTGGGGTGAAGTCGTAACAAGGTAGCCGTATCGGAAGGTGCGGCTGGATCACCTCCTTTCTAAGGAATATTACGGAAACTACACAGTTTGTAACTTGTCTTTGTTCAGTTTTGAGGGGTTTACTCTCAATTTAAAAGCACTATGGGGCCTTAGCTCAGCTGGGAGAGCGCCTGCTTTGCACGCAGGAGGTCAGCGGTTCGATCCCGCTAGGCTCCATTGACAACATTGGTTGTCATGATTTTGTTCATTGAAAACTGGATACTTGAAGAAAAAATCAAAACAAACCGAGAACACCGCGTTGAATGAGTTTTTTAATAAGTTCAATTGCTTATTTTCTTGAGTAAGCTTCTATCGCTAGAAGAACTGCTCAAAACCAGACCGTAAGGTCTTATAAGGTTAAGTGAATAAGGGCGCACGGTGGATGCCTTGGCACTAGGAGCCGATGAAGGACGGGACTAACACCGATATGCTTTGGGGAGCTGTAAGTAAGCTATGATCCAGAGATTTCCGAATGGGGGAACCCAACATCTTTTATAGGATGTTACGTATACGTGAATACATAGCGTATACGAGGTAGACGCAGAGAACTGAAACATCTAAGTACCTGCAGGAAGAGAAAGAAAAATCGATTCCCCAAGTAGCGGCGAGCGAAAAGGGAACAGCCCAAACCAAGATGCTTGCATCTTGGGGTTGTAGGACTCCAATATGGTAGTTCTTTCAGATAGTCGAATGACTTGGAAAAGTCAGTCAAAGAGGGTAAAAACCCCGTAGGCGAAATTTGGAAGGCACCTAGGAGGATCCTGAGTACGGCGGAACACGAGGAATTCCGTCGGAATCCGGGAGGACCATCTCCCAAGGCTAAATACTCCCTAGTGACCGATAGTGAACCAGTACCGTGAGGGAAAGGTGAAAAGCACCCCGGAAGGGGAGTGAAATAGATCCTGAAACCGTGTGCCTACAACAAGTTAGAGCCCGTTAATGGGTGATAGCGTGCCTTTTGTAGAATGAACCGGCGAGTTACGATTGCATGCGAGGTTAAGTTGAAGAGACGGAGCCGCAGCGAAAGCGAGTCTGAATAGGGCGAATGAGTATGTAGTCGTAGACCCGAAACCATGTGATCTACCCATGTCCAGGTTGAAGGTGCGGTAAAACGCACTGGAGGACCGAACCCACGTACGTTGAAAAGTGCGGGGATGAGGTGTGGGTAGCGGAGAAATTCCAAACGAACTTGGAGATAGCTGGTTCTCTCCGAAATAGCTTTAGGGCTAGCGTCGAAGTTAAGAATGATGGAGGTAGAGCACTGTTTGGACTAGGGGCCCATCTCGGGTTACCGAATTCAGATAAACTCCGAATGCCATTCATTTATATTCGGCAGTCAGACTGTGAGTGATAAGATCCATAGTCGAAAGGGAAACAGCCCAGACCACCAGCTAAGGTCCCAAAATGTATGTTAAGTGGAAAAGGATGTGGGGTTGCACAGACAACTAGGATGTTGGCTCAGAAGCAGCCACCATTTAAAGAGTGCGTAATAGCTCACTAGTCGAGTGACCCTGCGCCGAAAATGTACCGGGGCTAAACATACTACCGAAGCTGTGGAGTACACCGAAGGTGTATTGGTAGGAGAGCGTTCTAAGGGCGTTGAAGGTAGATCGTGAGGACTGCTGGAGCGCTTAGAAGTGAGAATGCCGGTATGAGTAGCGAAAGACAGGTGAGAATCCTGTCCACCGAATGACTAAGGTTTCCTGGGGAAGGCTCGTCCGCCCAGGGTTAGTCGGGACCTAAGCCGAGGCCGATAGGCGTAGGCGATGGACAACAGGTTGATATTCCTGTACCCGTTGTATTTGTTTGAGCAATGGAGGGACGCAGGAGGCTAAGAAGTGCAGACTGATGGATATGTCTGTTCAAGCAGTAAGTCTTGAGATGAGTCAAATGCTTATTTCTATAAGGACAAGCTGTGATGAGGAGGGAAATAATAGTACCGAAGCTTCTGATGTCACACTGCCGAGAAAAGCTTCTAGTGAGAAGACAACGGCCCGTACCGCAAACCGACACAGGTAGTCGAGGAGAGAATCCTAAGGTGAGCGAGAGAACTCTCGTTAAGGAACTCGGCAAAATGACCCCGTAACTTCGGGAGAAGGGGTGCTGACCGCAAGGTCAGCCGCAGTGAATAGGCCCAAGCGACTGTTTATCAAAAACACAGGTCTCTGCAAAATCGAAAGATGAAGTATAGGGGCTGACGCCTGCCCGGTGCTGGAAGGTTAAGAGGAGTGCTTAGCGTAAGCGAAGGTACGAATTGAAGCCCCAGTAAACGGCGGCCGTAACTATAACGGTCCTAAGGTAGCGAAATTCCTTGTCGGGTAAGTTCCGACCCGCACGAAAGGCGTAACGATTTGGGCACTGTCTCAACGAGAGACTCGGTGAAATTTTAGTACCTGTGAAGATGCAGGTTACCCGCGACAGGACGGAAAGACCCCATGGAGCTTTACTGTAGTTTGATATTGAGTGTCTGTACCACATGTACAGGATAGGTAGGAGCCGTAGAGATCGGGACGCTAGTTTCGAAGGAGGCAATGGTGGGATACTACCCTTGTGTTATGGCCACTCTAACCCGCACCACTAATCGTGGTGGGAGACAGTGTCAGATGGGCAGTTTGACTGGGGCGGTCGCCTCCTAAAAGGTAACGGAGGCGCCCAAAGGTTCCCTCAGAATGGTTGGAAATCATTCGCAGAGTGTAAAGGCAGAAGGGAGCTTGACTGCGAGACTTACAAGTCGAGCAGGGACGAAAGTCGGGCTTAGTGATCCGGTGGTTCCGCATGGAAGGGCCATCGCTCAACGGATAAAAGCTACCCTGGGGATAACAGGCTTATCTCCCCCAAGAGTCCACATCGACGGGGAGGTTTGGCACCTCGATGTCGGCTCGTCGCATCCTGGGGCTGTAGTCGGTCCCAAGGGTTGGGCTGTTCGCCCATTAAAGCGGCACGCGAGCTGGGTTCAGAACGTCGTGAGACAGTTCGGTCCCTATCCGTCGCGGGCGTTGGAAATTTGAGAGGAGCTGTCCTTAGTACGAGAGGACCGGGATGGACTTACCGCTGGTGTACCAGTTGTCTCGCCAGAGGCATCGCTGGGTAGCTATGTAGGGAAGGGATAAACGCTGAAAGCATCTAAGTGTGAAGCCCACCTCAAGATGAGATTTCCCATTTCTTAAAGAAAGTAAGATCCCTGAGAGAAGATCAGGTAGATAGGTCAGGAGTGGAAGTACAGTGATGTATGGAGCGGACTGATACTAATCGATCGAGGGCTTAACCAAAGTAAAAGAAAACTCGGAAGAGTTTTGAAAAACTTCAAGATCCAGTTTTGAGTGAATGAAATTCACTTAATTAAATAGTGTGGTGGCGATAGCGAGAAGGATACACCTGTAACCATGCCGAACACAGAAGTTAAGCTTCTTAGCGCCGATTGTAGTGAAGGGTTTCCCTTTGTGAGAGTAGGACGTCGCCACGCGAACTTATGGGGGTTTAGCTCAGCTGGGAGAGCATCTGCCTTACAAGCAGAGGGTCAGCGGTTCGAACCCGTTAACCCCCATATGAGCCGTTAGCTCAGTTGGTAGAGCATCTGACTTTTAATCAGAGGGTCACAGGTTCGAGCCCTGTACGGCTCATAAGAAATATGCGGGTGTGGCGGAATTGGCAGACGCACCAGATTTAGGATCTGGCGCCTTACGGCGTGGGGGTTCAAGTCCCTTCACCCGCATAAAAGGCCGGCTTAGCTCAGTTGGTAGAGCATCTGATTTGTAATCAGAGGGTCGAGGGTTCAAGTCCTTTAGCCGGCATCAAAACCATGCGGAAATAGCTCAGTGGTAGAGCACCACCTTGCCAAGGTGGGGGTCGCGGGTTCGAACCCCGTTTTCCGCTTTACTTTAAAAAGTAAAAAAGCCGGGGTGGCGGAACTGGCAGACGCACAGGACTTAAAATCCTGCGGTGAGTGATCACCGTACCGGTTCGATTCCGGTCCTCGGCATTAGAAAGATGCGCCCATAGCTCAACTGGATAGAGTGTTTGACTACGGATCAAAAGGTTAGGGGTTCGACTCCTCTTGGGCGCGTAGTAATAATTTAACGGGAAGTAGCTCAGCTTGGTAGAGCACTTGGTTTGGGACCAAGGGGTCGCAGGTTCGAATCCTGTCTTCCCGATTTAAAAGAAATAAGGGGCCTTAGCTCAGCTGGGAGAGCGCCTGCTTTGCACGCAGGAGGTCAGCGGTTCGATCCCGCTAGGCTCCATATCATTTTAATAGTAATAATAAAGTGATTATTCGCGGTGTAGCTCAGCTGGCTAGAGCGTCCGGTTCATACCCGGGAGGTCGGGGGTTCGATCCCCTCCGCCGCGATTTTTTAGAGCCTGGACCTTTAGCTCAGTTGGTTAGAGCAGACGGCTCATAACCGTCCGGTCGTAGGTTCGAGTCCTACAAGGTCCATCCGTGGCATTGTAGATTTGATTTTTTTGGAGGATTACCCAAGTCCGGCTGAAGGGAACGGTCTTGAAAACCGTCAGGCGGGTAAAACCGTGCAAGGGTTCGAATCCCTTATCCTCCTTTGCTACAATTCTATATTTATGTAGAGAGTTAGTAAAACTTATATTATCGCGGGATGGAGCAGTCTGGTAGCTCGTCGGGCTCATAACCCGAAGGTCGTAGGTTCAAATCCTGCTCCCGCAATTTTAAAAACTAAATCCTGGTCCCGTAGTGTAGTGGTTATCACGCCTGCCTGTCACGCAGGAGATCGCGGGTTCGAGTCCCGTCGGGACCGCCATGCGGGTGTAGTTTAGTGGTAAAACCACAGCCTTCCAAGCTGTTGTCGCGAGTTCGATTCTCGTCACCCGCTTTTAGTTTTTAAATATGGGCCTATAGCTCAGCTGGTTAGAGCGCACGCCTGATAAGCGTGAGGTCGATGGTTCGAGTCCATTTAGGCCCATTACAAAATCAAAACATTTTTGGTTTTTGGGGAAGTACTCAAGTGGCTGAAGAGGCGCCCCTGCTAAGGGTGTAGGTCGGGAAACCGGCGCGAGGGTTCAAATCCCTCCTTCTCCGTTCTAGCTGGCCCGTTGGTCAAGTGGTTAAGACACCGCCCTTTCACGGCGGTAACACGGGTTCGAATCCCGTACGGGTCATTTTTTTTTTTTTTTTGGAGGATTACCCAAGTCCGGCTGAAGGGAACGGTCTTGAAAACCGTCAGGCGGGTAAAACCGTGCAAGGGTTCGAATCCCTTATCCTCCTTTGCTACAATTCTATATTTATGTAGAGAGTTAGTAAAACTTATATTATCGCGGGATGGAGCAGTCTGGTAGCTCGTCGGGCTCATAACCCGAAGGTCGTAGGTTCAAATCCTGCTCCCGCAATTATAAAACTAAACCCTGGTCCCGTAGTGTAGTGGTTATCACGCCTGCCTGTCACGCAGGAGATCGCGGGTTCGAGTCCCGTCGGGACCGTTTTGGCTCGGTAGCTCAGTTGGTAGAGCAATGGATTGAAGCTCCATGTGTCGGCAGTTCGATTCTGTCCCGCGCCATCTCTTTTTTAATGTATTTCATTGAAAAAGTTGTTTAGTTTTATATGGGCCTATAGCTCAGCTGGTTAGAGCGCACGCCTGATAAGCGTGAGGTCGATGGTTCGAGTCCATTTAGGCCCATTAATGATTGGTCCGTTGGTCAAGCGGTTAAGACACCGCCCTTTCACGGCGGTAACACGGGTTCGAATCCCGTACGGATCATGAGAAGATACGTCGTGTATCTTCTTTTTTTTGTTTTATTAGGAAATATAATAAAATAAGCGAGCTTTATCTGATTAAATCTGCTATACTACAAACGTTGCAAGTTCCCGAGAGGATTCGCACTGCGAAGATGCCTTGTAACCGAATATTATTAGGGGGAATCATCATGACAGAAAGACATTTATTTACTTCAGAATCTGTTTCTGAAGGACATCCAGATAAGGTGGCTGATCAAATCAGTGATGCAATCTTGGATGCAATTTTAGCGAAGGATCCAACTGCTCGTGTAGCATGTGAAACTTCAGTAACAACGGGTTTAGTTTTAGTGTTTGGTGAAATTTCGACATCGGCTTATGTAGATATTCAAAAAATCGTTCGAAATACGATTAAAGATATCGGTTATACACGCGCTAAATTTGGCTTTGATGGGGATACAGTTGCTGTTTTAGTAGCAATTGATGAACAATCACCTGATATTGCACAAGGCGTAGATGCCGCTTTGGAAAGTCGCGATAATAAAGATGCGATGATTGATGAGATTGGAGCAGGCGACCAAGGTTTAATGTTTGGTTTTGCTTGTGATGAAACACCAGAATTAATGCCATTGCCAATTTCTTTAAGTCATAAATTAGTTCGTCGTTTAGCAGAGCTACGTAAAAATGGTGAACTTAAATATTTACGTCCTGATGCAAAGTCGCAAGTGACGGTAGAATATGATGAAGCTGGTAAAGCTAAACGAATCGATACAGTCGTAATTAGCACACAGCACGATGATGCTGCTGACAACGCGACAATCCGTAAAGATGTGATTAAAAAAGTTATTGAACCAGTTATCCCAAGTGAATTATTAGATGAAGATACAAAATACTTTATCAATCCTACGGGACGCTTTGTAATTGGTGGGCCACAAGGAGATGCCGGGTTAACAGGTCGTAAAATTATTGTAGATACTTACGGGGGATATGCCCGTCATGGTGGCGGTGCTTTTTCTGGTAAAGATGCTACTAAAGTTGACCGTTCGGCTAGTTATGCTGCTCGTTATATTGCAAAAAATATTGTGGCGGCTAAACTTGCTAGCAAAGTTGAAGTACAATTGGCTTACGCAATCGGTGTAGCACAACCTGTTTCGATTTCAATTAATACTTTTGGAACTGGTACTGTCAGTGATGAAAAATTAATTGAAGCAATTCGTGAAAACTTTGATTTACGTCCAGCTGGCATTATTGAGATGTTGGACTTGCGTCGTCCGATTTATCGTCAGACAGCAGCTTATGGCCATTTTGGTCGGACTGATGTTGATTTACCATGGGAACACACGGATAAAGTAGACGCATTGCTAGCTAGTGTGAACGCATAATACTGATTGTTTACTTGATTTTTTTGGCCGCTATTGCTTAGGTGATAGCGGCTTTTCTTTGAGGAAAATAGCTTTTAAAAAAGAGATACGAAAATTTAAATGCAATTTTTTGCCAGTTGTTGTAAAAAGAGAGTTTAAGTTTAGTTGAGGAGGTTAAAAATGAAAAAAGAAACAAATGTTACGCTAGTTACGGTTGCTGTTTTTGTGGCAACATTTATGACAGCGGTGGAAGGAACAATCGTAACGACGGCTATGCCAACAATCGTCGGCTCATTACACGGCATTGAAATTATGAACTGGGTCTTTTCAATCTATTTATTAACCAATGCCATGTTAACACCGATTTATGGGAAATTAGCTGATAAAATCGGTCGTAAACCAATTTTCATTTTAGGAACCGTACTATTTATTATTGGTTCGGCGCTTTGTGGTCTATCTAATACGATGCTGACGTTGATTATTTCCAGAGCCATTCAAGGAATGGGAGCTGGCGCGATGATGCCAGTAGCATTGACGATTATTGGTGATTTGTATGATAAAGAAAAACGTGCGAAGGTGCTGGGGTTAAACAGTACTGCCTGGGGAATTGCCTCGGTAGTCGGTCCATTAGCTGGTGGCATTATCGTAGATACCATCGGTTGGCACTGGATTTTCTTTATTAATGTACCAATTGGAATTATTTTGATTATTTTAATTTGGCTTTATTTGGTAGAAGAAAAAGTAAGGCATCAGCAAAAGAAGATGGATATTTTTGGTAGTCTATCTTTAATGGGTCTGTTATTAGCACTATTGTTAGCTTTCCAGTTTTTAGGTGATGAAGGTTTATCTGTTAAAGTTATTGTTTTAGCAATTGTAGCAGTTGCAGCAGGGATTTTGTTTGTTTATGCAGAAAAGCGCGCAGAAGATCCCGTTATCTCGTTACACTTATTCACACAGCCTTTATTTGTGGTGGTGAACTTAGTAGCAGCGCTAGCTAGTGGCTTTTTAATTGGGGTAGATGTTTATATTCCGATGTGGATGCAAGGTGTGCTGGGACTTTCGGCTGGAATTGGCGGACTTGTTTTGGCACCATTGTCGTTATTGTGGTTAGTGGGTTCGTTTTTGGCAGGACGTTGGATGGCAACGATTGCGGTTAAACGGGTGTTGCTTCGAGGAATAATCATAACGCTTTTTGGGGCGGTTTGTTTGGTCGTGGTGCCCCAACACACAAATTGGCTTTGGTTTTTTGCTATCTCAACCATTCTCGGTATTGGTTTGGGGGCGGTGACGGTGACCTGTACGGTTAGTGCGCAAAGTAGCGTTTTGCCGGAACAGATGGGGGTAGCCACTTCTTTTAATACGTTAGCGCGGACGATTGGCCAAACGATTATGGTCTCTGTTTTTGGTATCTTATTAAATGGGATTACTGCAGCTAAGTTGCAAAGTGTGACAGTGGCAAATAAAAATGATGTCATGAATCAATTGGTAAATCCTCAGACAGCAAAACTTTTGGCATCGGGTTTACGGGAAACATTGCGGGGGATTCTTTTTGCTAGTTTACATGGTGTCTATTTGGCGGGGGCTATTTTAATTGTTGCGGCTTTGGTTTTGACCCTATTTTTGAAAAAGTCTGATACAATGGAATGAAGAAGAATTTTAGCGGGGCGTTTGTCTGCCAGATAAGAGGATGTAATTTTATTAAATTGCTTTAGAAATTTATCCCAAGCCTCTCCAAGGACAGCCAGGCGTTATCATTTTGGAAAACGAGACATTGAAAAGTCGAGGTGGCAAAAGTTGGCATTTATACAAGCAAATATTTATTCAAATGTTTTAAATTTAGACGTAGGATTGAATTTAATCTTACCGCAAAGTAGCGCACGGTTAACGCGAGACAAAAAAGACGATGTGCCGGTTTTATATCTGTTACACGGTATGGGCGGGAATGAGACAGCGTGGATGCGCCGCAGCAGTATCGAACGCTATGTACGGGAAAGTGAGATCGCAGTGGTGATGCCTACGACGGAACTAGGATTTTATACAGATACCCGTTATGACATGCAGTATTGGACTTTTATTTCAGAAGAATTACCAGATATTTTACATGAATTATTTCCACAACTAACAACCAAGAAAGAAAAAACATTTGCGGCCGGTCTTTCAATGGGAGGCTATGGTGCGATTAAATTAGGGTTGCGTTGTCCGGATAAATTTGCCGCTGTTGCTAGCCTTTCTGGTGCTTTAGCTTTGGCTAGCGATCCTGAAGTGTTATTACAATCAGGTAGCCAAGCCTATTGGGAAGGCGTTTTTGGTCCCGTTGAAAAAATGAAGGGCTCTGAAAACGATCCGATTCACCTTTTAACTACAGTAGCACCAGAAGTAGCACCTAAACTATTTGTTTGCTGCGGGACAGAGGACTTTTTGTATCAAAGTAACCAATACTTTGTTCAAAAAGCGCAAGCAGCTGGTTTTTTCATTACCTATGAAGAAGGACCAGGAGCGCATACGTGGGATTTTTGGGATGAATGGATTCAAAAAGTTTTGCAATGGTTACCTGTTGAGATTTAACTAGTAAAAAGCTGTTTGTTTTATAAAGGAGAACAACATGTATACCAAGACAGATATCAGAACCAAAATTGCCACAGATCGTTTTGATGTACGGTCAAGCGGCATTTTAATTCAAAAAGGCCATATTTTAGTTTCAACAGAGGACGATGGGACACAAACCTTACCAGGTGGAGCAGTAAAAACGGGGGAATCTTCCCAAGCAGCTGTTATTCGTGAGTTGAAAGAAGAAAGTGGTTTAGACGTAAAAACAAAAGATCTCATGGCAGTCATTGAAAACTTTTTTGTCTATGAAGGCGATGATTATCATCAAGTGCTTTTTTTATATCACTTGCAAACTGTTACGGATAGTCAAACATTGCCAGTTATCAGTGGTATAGAAAAGACTATTACACTTTCTTGGCTAGATTTGGCCTCTAAAAAATTGGATTTACGACCACCTGTTTTAAATGAAGTGGTGAAAAATCTTTTGGCAAACCAAGCTACTTCATTTCAGCATTTGATTTATCATGACTAAAATTACCTTTTAATTAAAAAACACGCGGATTTGGATGATTGTGCTCTTTATGAGAACCATCCAAATCCGCGTGTTTTTATTCGAGCTAGTGTTCACTATTACTTGGCTTCAATGCAAAATAATAATGGTGGCTGATTTTTTTGATTGATAAATTGATAGGCTAAGACGTTGTATTGTTTTTGTGGCAAATCACTGCAATAGGCTTGAATTGTTTCTAATTCTTCTCTACCACCAGGATGACCGTAATAACAGACAATGATAATACGTCCTTTTGGCTGTAAATGGGCTAAAAGCGCATCTAATGATTTTTTTGTTGTCTGAGGTAAAGTGATAATCTGTTTATCACTTTGTGGCAAATAGCCCAGATTAAAAATAGCGGCTTTAATTTTTTCACCTTGCAAGTAATCGGCAACATTCTCGTGACCGGTTAAATGTAAATTGACAGCCACTCCCTCAGGATGGGCAGCTAATTTTTCTTTTGTGGCTAAAAGGGCAGCCTTTTGAATATCAAAAGCATCAACTCTGCCACCTACGCCTACTAATTTAGCTAAAAAAAGCGTGTCGTGACCATTGCCCATAGTGGCGTCGACGACATGATCACCAATAGTTACAACTTCACTTAAAAGTTCGTGGCTATAATGCATGGCCGTTTTAAGCATGAATTTTTGCCTCCAGCAAGACATTTTTACTTCCTTGATACGTATTGCGCCGACGCATTTCTTCGTCAATGGCATTTAAGACTTCCCATTTTTTTAAACTCCACATCGGCCCAATCAAAGAATCCCACGGGGCATCGCCGGTTAAGCGGTGGATAATCACCTCAGGAGGAATTAATTCCAATTGATCACAAATAACCGTGACATAGCTTTTGCGGCCCATCAGTTGCAAGCGGCCTTCATGGTAATCTCGTAACATGCGGGTGTTGCGCATCAGATGCAATAAATGTAATTTAATACCTTGAATATCACTGTCTAGTAAGGTGCGCCGAACATTTTCCACCATCATTTCCGGTGTTTCCCCAGGTAAGCCATTAATTAAATGTGTACAGACATTTATGTTGTGTTTGCGCAAGCGAGCCACAGCGTCCACATAAGTTGGATAATCGTGAGCGCGATTAATAATTTTACTTGTTTGTTCATAAGTCGTCTGTAAACCTAATTCAACCCATAGATACAAACGTTCGTTTAGTTCAGCTAAATATTCTACCACGTCTTCAGGCAAGCAATCTGGGCGAGTCCCCACAGAAAGTCCGACTACCCCGGGTAAATTAACCACTTGTTCAAAACGCTCTTTAATGACCGCTAAAGGGGCATGGGTATTCGTAAAATTTTGAAAATAAACAATATATTGGTCGACATGGGGCCATTTTTGGTGCATCATATCAATTTCTTTATGAAACTGAAGGGGTAGGGGATCTTCTGGTGCAACGATCATGTCTCCAGAGCCAGAAACACTGCAAAAAGTGCAGCCGCCTCGCGCAACGGTACCATCGCGATTCGGACAATCAAAACCACCATCGACAGGTACTTTGAAAATTTTACCACCAAATTCTTGACGTAAAGCATAATTCCATGAATGATAACGTTTGTTGGTATCTTCACTATATAAAAAAGTCATTTGCTATTCCCTCATTATTTCTGTTGGTTTTTAAAACGCCAGACAAAGCGTTTTTCGCTAAAGTAAGGATATGTTAGGCAGAGCCAGCCCAGAGCAAGACTATAGCCACCAATAATATCACTTGGAAAATGAACACCGAGATAAATACGGCTAGTACCAATAAGAACAATTAAAATGCCAAGCAGAATTTGTAGTCCGAGTAAAATTTGCTTGTTTTTCAGTAAACCTGGCAAAATGAAAATCAAAGTACCATATAAAATCATGCTGGCACAAGCATGTCCACTGGGAAAACTAAAACTATGTTCAGACACTAAATGCTCTAATGTAGGACGTTCACGTTGGAAGACAAGCTTAATCAGCGGATTTACAATCCCTGACACTAAGCCGACATTTATAAAGAGCCACAGTGCTTCTGCGTAATACTTTCCGCGATAAAATAAAAATAAAAAGGCCAGTGCCAAAATGACAATCGTGGCAGGGTTAGCAAATTTTGTAATCCAAATAAAAAAAATATTCCAAGTGGGATATCCACTACGAAGGATGCTGGTAACAAAATTATCAAAGCCTGTTAACCATTGGCGGTAAAATTTCACCACATAACCTAAAAAGACAAACAGTAATAAGGAACAACTACCAGCAAATTGGTAATAAAGTTTATGTTTCATAAATTCTCCTTTAGTAAATGTAAGTAATTATTTGACAATGGAATTATTATAGCATGAGAAGTTGTCCCTTTCTTTTATTGGTACAAATTTTTTCTGATATTAAGATAAGGTTAAAAAAAGTCGAAAATATCACTTTTTCACATTTTTATTAAATAATATAAAAATATTTTACAAAGCAGAACTTATGTAATCGTTTTGCAATATTTTGTTGTTTTTTTAATAACTTAATTTCTGAATAACTAAGCAGATAAAACTTGATAAAATAAATAATGTTAGTAATAAAAATAACTAAATAAAGATAATGTTACAGCAATTTAACAAATTGCCGAAATAATCGTTTAAAACTTTTAATAAAAAACATTAGCCTGTATACTTAAAGTTAAGAAAAGCTTAAAAAAGGAGGCGAGCAACTTGACCCAACTTGTTTCTCGTAAAGAACGACGTAAAGAAGAAAAACAAATTAAGTTTTACCGCGATGCTAAAAAAAGTGCGGCAATCGTGGGCACAACTTTAACTGCTTGCTCTGTAGTGGCACCTTTGGCAAAACCGGTGACAGCAGAAGCAACAAGCAACAACCAAGCACAAATTTCAAGAGACTTAAGCCAAACTTCTAGTCGTAGTAATTCCACTGCATTGATTACAGAATTGGCAGCTCATGCACAACCTGTAGCGGCAGCAAACGACTTATATGCTTCTGTCATGATTGCCCAAGCAATTGTTGAAAGTGGTTGGGGAACAAGTAGTTTATCCCGCGCACCTTACTATAACTTATTTGGTATTAAAGGCAGTTACAATGGTAAAACTGTCTATATGAACACCTTAGAATATTTAAATGGGAAATGGGTGACCATGAAAGAACCTTTCCGGGATTATCCTTCCTATAAAGAATCTTTTGCTGATAATGCTGCAACATTACGCAATGTTTATATCGGCGGTCAATATTATTATCGTGGTGCTTGGAAGAGTAATACCAGCTCTTACAGAGATGCAACGGCTTGGTTAACTGGACGTTACGCTACTGCACCAAACTATGCTTCAGCATTAAATAGTGTAATTGAAAGTTACGGACTGACTCGCTATGATACACCAGCTAGCGGTAATGCTGGCGGAGGGGCTTGGAGTGGTGGTTCTGGTTCGACTAATAACAACAGTTCCAGTGGTTCTTCTTCAAGCGTAAGCCAGTATTATACGGTACAAAGTGGCGACTCTGTGTGGGGCATCGCGAACAAATATGGCATTAGTATGAATAATTTGATTAGCTGGAATAATATCAAAAACAATTTTATTTATCCTGGCCAACGCCTAGTGGTGAAAAAAGGTACTAGCGGTTCTACTACAACAAATGAAACACCAAGTAAACCGACACAAAACAATAATAAACCAAGTGGAAATACAACAAGTAGTGCTACACAATACTATACTGTTCAAAGCGGAGATTCAGTTTGGGGCATCTCAAATAAGTACAATATTAGTATGAGCAGTTTAGTCAGCTGGAATAATATCAAAAACAATTTTATTTATCCTGGCCAACGTCTAGTGGTGAAAAAAGGTACTAGCGGTTCTACTACGACAAATAACACACCAAGTAAGCCAGCACAAAATACCAATAAGCCAAGTACCAATAAACCAGCCAATACAAATAATAGTAGCGGGAAAACCTATTACACTGTGCAAAGCGGAGATTCAGTTTGGGGTATCTCAAATAAATATGGTATTAGTATGAATACATTAGTGAGCTGGAATAATATCAAGAATAACTTTATTTACCCGGGGCAACGCCTAGTGGTGAAAAATGGTTCTGCTAGTACAACAAATAATAAACCCGCCCAAAATACGACCGCAGCTAAGCCAAGTAACAATACAAATACAAGTAATACGGGCAATAGCGGTCAAAATCAATACTACACCATTCAAAGTGGAGATTCGGTTTGGGCTGTAGCGAACAAATATAAAATTTCAATGGATCAATTCCGTCAATGGAATAATATCAAAAATGATTTTATTTACCCAGGCCAAAAAGTTATTGTGAAAAAAGGCAGCGTACAAGGCGTTCAAGTACAAAATTCTAGCAGCCAAAACAACAGCAAAACCTATCAAGTACAAAGTGGTGACTCTGTTTGGGGAATTGCCGATAAGTTTGGTATTACGATGGATAAATTAATTCAGTTAAACAAAATTCAAAACAATTTCATTTATCCTGGTCAAACGTTAAAAGTAAAATAATAATTGAATTTTGGTATATTCTTTGTTAGTATAACTAACAAGTAGAAAACTTCGCTGTGAGAAGGAATAGTAAAAAGCAAATCGTTTTAGAGAGCACATGGTTGGTGGAAATGTGTACGAACTCTTTTGAACTCGCCTTTTAGCGTTAGCAGTTGAAATAAGTAGGCTGTTACGGTGACGATCGTTACAACGTTTGAGGCTTATCTTTTTTGATGAGCAAAATTAGGTGGTACCACGTAGATTACGTCCTATAAAAAGCATAGCTTTTTATAGGACTTTTTTTATACGACTGATTGCCAGTCAATTAATTTTTAGGAGGATTTAGCAGTGTACGATCATAAGCAAATCGAAAAAAAATGGCAAAAATATTGGGCTAAAAACAATACGTTTAATACCCATGACAAGACAGAACAACCCAAATTTTATGCCTTGGATATGTTTCCATACCCATCTGGTCAAGGGCTACATGTAGGCCATCCAGAAGGTTATACAGCAACGGATATTTTATCACGAATGAAACGTTCACAAGGGTTTAGCGTATTACATCCAATGGGGTGGGATGCTTTTGGTTTGCCGGCGGAACAATATGCTTTAGACACAGGCAATGACCCAGCTGAATTTACAAAGAAAAATATTGAAACTTTCAAACGTCAGATTAATTCATTAGGTTTTAGTTATGACTGGAATCGTGAAATTAATACGACTGATCCAGAATACTACAAATGGACGCAATGGATTTTTACCAAATTATATGAAAAAGGCTTGGCCTATGAAGCTGAAGTTGCGGTTAACTGGGTTCCAGAATTAGGGACAGTAATTTCCAATGAAGAAGTTATTGATGGGAAGAGTGAACGTGGCGGCTACGATGTCATCAGACGTCCAATGCGTCAATGGATGTTGAAAATTACCGCCTATGCCGATCGTCTCTTAGACGACCTTGACTTGGTTGACTGGCCAGAAAGTATTAAAGAAATGCAACGCAACTGGATTGGTCGCTCAGTGGGAGCAAATGTTACCTTTAAAGTCGCTGATAGCAATGAAGATTTCACTGTGTTCACTACCAGATCAGATACATTGTTTGGTGCGACCTACGCTGTTTTAGCACCAGAACTTGATTTAGTTGAAAAAATCACTACGCCAGAACAAAAAGAAGCAGTAGCAGCTTACATTGAGCAAGCAGCAAAAAAATCAGAATTAGCGCGCACAGACTTAGCAAAAGAAAAAACAGGGGTCTTCACAGGAGCTTACGCCATTAATCCAGTTAACGGCAAAAAAATTCCAATTTGGATCGCAGATTATGTGCTGGCGACTTATGGGACAGGCGCCATTATGGCAGTACCTGCTCACGACGAACGGGACTATGAATTTGCACAAACATTTGGCCTAGATATTATTCCAGTTTTAGCTGGCGGCGATGTAAAAAAAGAAGCCTATACAGGTGACGGCAAACATATCAACTCTGACTTTTTAGACGGTTTAAACAAAGAAGAAGCCATTGAAAAAATGAACGCGTGGCTTGAAGAAAACGGCGTTGGTAAAAAAGAAGTCAGCTACCGTTTGCGGGACTGGTTATTCTCTCGTCAACGTTATTGGGGTGAACCAATTCCAATTATCCACTGGGAAGATGGAACAACAACAGCTCTTTCAGAAGAAGAATTACCGTTGCGTTTACCTGTTACAGATAATATTAAACCAAGTGGTACCGGTGAATCACCACTAGCCAATATCGAAGATTGGATTAATGTCGTTGATGAGAAAACGGGTAAAAAAGGTCGCCGTGAAACCAATACAATGCCACAATGGGCAGGTAGTTCTTGGTATCATTTGCGTTATATCGATCCTCACAACAAAACAGCTTTAGCAGACTATGATAAATTGGAACGCTGGTTACCAGTAGATATTTATATCGGTGGAGCTGAACACGCGGTCTTGCACTTATTGTATGCTCGCTTCTGGCATAAATTCTTGTATGATATCGGTGTGGTGCCAACAAAAGAACCGTATCAAAAACTATTTAACCAAGGTATGATTCTTGGGGGCAATAATGAAAAAATGTCCAAATCTCGTGGTAATGTGGTGAACCCAGATGACGTGGTGGAAAAATACGGTGCAGATACATTGCGGATGTATGAAATGTTTATGGGGCCACTTGATGCGTCGATTGCCTGGAGTGAAAATGGGCTAGAAGGTAGCCGCAAATTCTTAGAACGCGTTTGGCGTTTAATCGTAGACGAAGAAGGAAAAATGCGCGATCGCATTACGACCTTTAACGATGGTAAATTGACTAAAGTTTACCATCAAACGGTAAAAAAAGTAACCGAAGATTACGAACAGATGCACTTTAACACCGCAATTTCACAATTGATGGTCTTTATCAATGAAGCATACAAAACAGAAGCACTTTCCTATGCGTATATTGAAGGCTTTGTGCAATTATTAGCACCAATCGCCCCCCATATCGCAGAAGAACTTTGGGCGATTTTAGGCAATGAAGGCGGTATTTCTTATGTAGCTTGGCCAACTTATGATGAAGCGCAATTGGTTGAAGATGAAATTGAAGTTGTCTTCCAAGTGAATGGTAAAGTTCGCAGCAAAGTCCAAGTTGCCCGCGATCTTTCAAAAGATGAATTAGAAAAAACTGCACTGGCAGATAATGCGATTAAAGAACATATTGCCGGCAAAACAGTTCGCAAAGTGATTGTCGTACCAAATAAATTAGTGAATATTGTTGCCAATTAAAAAAATGAAAAAACACAGGTAGAAGCAATTTTTCTGCTTATTGTTTAAAAAAGGATTCAGTGGATAGCCGTTAGGGCTTTTACACTGAATCCTTTTTTATCTGGAAGGAAAGGATAAGTTTTTCGCAAGAAAAATTAGCGTAGCCGATATAACAATTCCTAGCTTCACGAACTAGCTTTATCGGCCTTAAGTCAAAATATCAAGAAATTTGTAGGGCAATTTATTGAAATTCTGTCTTAATGCTCAAAAGCTAAACGAGTTCGAAACGCTTTTCTAACTGTCTAGCTTCACGAATCACCCCTTCGGCCCTAAGCCTAAATTTGTGAAAAAGAAGGAGCCATTTTAACAAATTTAGATCTTATGGCTCAGGGCTACCCGATTCCTTCAGCTTTTCTAACTGTCTAGCTTCACGAACTAGCTTTATCGGCCTTAAGTCAAAATTTCAAGAAATTTGCAGGGCAATTTATTGAAATTCTGTCTTAATGCTCAAAAGCTAAACGAGTTCGAAACGCTTTTCTAACTGTCTAGCTTCACGAATCACCCCTTCGGCCCTAAGACTAAATTTGTGAAAAAGAAGGAGCCATTTTAACAAATTTAGATCTTATGGCTCAGGGCTACCCGATTCCTTCAGCTTTTCTTATCCTAGTGATTATTTACATAAAATATACAGGCTTTACCAATCTTTTACTTAAAGGTGTCAAGTCATTAACATTTTGCCTCTATACTGAAGTCAGTGAAGCGGAATTGATAGTTTTTTCGAAAATTTCAGTCAAAAGAAAAGGGGCAGAAAAATGTTAGAAATTCAACAAGTAAATAAAAGTTTTGGTGCACAGACGATTTTGACCGATATTGATTTAGTGATTAAACCGGGGGAAATTGTTTCCATTCTCGGTCACTCTGGTTCTGGCAAAACTACTTTATTAAATATGATTTTAGGTTTAGAAAAACCCAACAGTGGGCGTTTGGTATACAAAGGGCAAGATATCACCAACGTGCCAATGGAAAAACGCGGCTTTAATATTGTCTTTCAAGATTATGGTCTGTTTCCTCATTTAACTGCAAGAGAAAATCTACTTTATGGTTTGAAAAGAAAACCTAGTCTTTCTACAAAAGAAGAAGTAGCGGAATTAATTCAACTACTCGATTTAGAAAAACATTTGGATAAACCAATCAGTGCTTTATCTGGTGGGCAAAAACAACGCGTAGCCTTGGGAAGAACATTGGTAATGAAACCAGAAATTTTATTGCTAGATGAGCCTTTAAGTGCATTAGATGGTGTCATCAAAGAATCGATTAAAGAAAAAATTCAAATGATCGCTAAAACATTGCAGCTAACTACTATCATCGTGACCCATGATCCAGAAGAGGCTTTGACATTGTCAGATAAAGTGATGGTCTTAGAAAATGGTCGGGTCGCAAAATTTGCTGCGCCGGCAGAAATTATCGCTGAAGCGGGCAGTCCGTTTATTCAGGATTTTGTAGTGGCGCAATTGGAAACGAAATATCGTAATATTCAAAATATCTTTGCTCTATTTCAAGGTACCCACCAGGTGGCACAGCTATGAAAGCAATAAAAATTACAGATCTGGTACAGTGGCTACTAATTGGCGGAATTATCATCTTCTTTATTATCCCAGTTATTACTTTAATTACAGCTGGACTTTTTGAAGGTCAACCACTTCAAGGGGCAGCTCGTATTTTATGGCAAAGTGGTTGGCTAGCAGGCTTTTTAAACAGTGTGATACACGCTGGCATTGCTGCGGCGCTTGCAACAATTACCGCATGGCTTTTGGCTTATGGGATGCATTTTTCACGACTTTTTCAACCTATACGTCAGTTTAGCGATTTGCTCTTTCGTTTGCCAATGTTATTACCAACGATTACTTATGGCTTTGTCTTACTTTATTGTTTTGGTAAACAAGGGCTTTGGACTAGAATCTTAGGCTTTGAACTTTTTGATTTATATGGTTCTAGTGGCGTTATTTTAGGCTATTTTATTTATACGTTGCCAACTGCCTATTTGCTCCTTTATAACGGCATGGATTATTTGGACCAACAATATTTAGTCGTTTCGCGCTTATTGGGGGATAGTCCAATAACCAGTGTATTACAAAATGTTTTACGCCCGATGCAAAAATTAATTGGGATCAGTTTTTGTCAAACATTTTTCATGGCGTTTACCGACTTTGGGATTCCAACGGCGGTAGGTGGACGCAAAGTGTTTATTACGACGTTACTCTATGAAGGGTTTACCGGTTCTATTCCAGATTTTCAAAAAGGCTCACTTGTCGCATTATCCATGTTGATACCATCATTATTCAGTGTTTTACTGATTCGTCAGTTACAAAAATTACAGCAGTCCTTTAAACAACGCCGTAAGGTACCAGTGGTAGCCAATCTAGCCCGCGACAGCTTTTTGGGTTTGTTGTTTGTCCTAGTCGGCGGCAGTTTGTTGGCCATGTTTTCAGTTATGTTTATTATTCCCTTTGTCGCAGCCTGGCCTTACGAAATGATTTTCACCACAGAGAACTTTCGTGCATTTTTTGCTGATGATTTATTAAGTAATACATTAAGTAATTCGTTAATCGTCAGTCTGATTTCAGCGGTGGTGGGGATGAGTATTGCCTATTTAGCTGGAATTGTTACTTCCTTTAGCCGTCAAAATAGTATTGCAGCTAAAGGCATTGATTTATTTGCAACCTTAACCAATAGTTTTCCGGGGATGGTTTTAGGGGTCATGTTCTTGTTGGCTTTTAGTGGAACAACGCTACACAATACGCTAAGTATTTTAGTGATCGCCAATATTATTCACTTTTTTGCCACGCCCTATCAAATGGCAAAAGAAAGCTTTCAAAAAATGGATCATAGTTGGGAAAAAACTTCGCAAATTATGGGAGATCGTTGGATTGATTTAGTATGGCGCATTATAATTCCTAATTCTCGGGGGACGATTTTAGAGATGATGAGCTATTATTTCACCAATAGTATGGTAACAATTAGCGGTTTGATTTTCTTAGTTTCTGCGCGAACCAGTGTGATGACTACAAAAATTAAAGAGTTACAGCACTTTGGGCGTTTTGTAGATATTTTCATTTTATCCTTATTGATTTTAGCAATTAATTGTGTCGCGTTATTTGCAATTAAGTTAACTAAAAAATATTGGGGGAAGAAAAAAGAGGTTACTCTTAATCAAAAACAGTTTCACTTTCCTCAAATTTTATTTAAAAGAGAAATGCAAAAATTTTCTTCTAAATAGCACATAGTAATTGCGATTCACTACTAGCTAAAAGTGAGTTGTAAAGGCAGCATGTTTTTAGCCGGTAGCCTATAAAATAAAAATTATTGCAAGGAGCAAATGAATGAAAAAAGTAATGAAGTTTATGGTGGTTGGAATGTTAAGTTTAGGGTTGATTTCTTTAGCCGGTTGCAAAAGCGGTTCCGGTGCGGAAAAGACAAAAGATGACAAAGCAATTATTTATACCAATGCCGATGAAGAACCGGTAAAAGCAATGGAAAAAGCTTTGGATGAAAATGGGTTTAAAGGTAAATACCTTGTCCAAAGTTTAGGGACTTCTGAATTAGGGGGCAAACTCTTAGCCGAAGGGAAAAATTTAGAGGCCGATATTGTTACCATGAGTACCTTTTATTTGGATAGTGCGGAGGAAAAAAACAAGTTTTTAGAAAAATTAGATGTCAGTGTTAAACCGCTCCAAGTTACAACAGGTTACACATTACCTCTAACAGTTCAAGAAGGAGTCGTTTTTTATAATACAAAAGCGTTGAAAGAAGCGGGGATTAATCCACCGAAAAGCTTGAAAGATTTAGCGAAACCAGAGTATGCGGGGCAGCTATCGATTTCTGACATTAAGCAATCTTCAACAGCGTGGTTGTTATTCCAAGGTTTAATTGATACGTATGGTGAAGATGAAGCCAAAGCTATTTTAGCCAAGATTTATGAAAATGCTGGAGATCATATCGAAGCTTCTGGCTCTGGCCCATTAAAGAAAGTTAAAGTAGGAGAAGTGGCAATTGGGTACGGTCTACGTCACCAAGCAGTAGCAGCTAAAAAAGCTGGGGACCCAATCGAATATGTTGAACCTAGTGAAGGTACATACAATTTGACTGAATCAATTGGTATTTTAAACAAAGGACAAAGTAAAGAAAAAATGGCAGATCTACAAAAAATGGTGGCTATCATTTTAACAACAGGACGCAAAGAAATCATCACCTATTACCCGAGTGCTTTGTATGAAGAAGAGAAAACTGATGGATTGGAAATTGCAAAAGATCAAAAAGTTTACAGCGAAAAATTAACACCAGAATTATTAGCAAAACATCAAGGGATGGTGGAATAAAATGGAATATAAATTATTAACACCTGGACCGTTAACGACAACGGCAACCGTTAAAGAGGCAATGTTAGTAGATCATTGTACCTGGGATGATGATTATAAAATCATCACCCAGCACATTCGCCAGCAATTACTGGCATTAGCCCATGTTTCAGAAACAGAATATACGACGATTTTAATGCAGGGATCAGGTAGCTTTGCAGTTGAAGCCGTTTTAAGCTCAATTGTAGGGGAAAAAGACAAAATTTTAATCTGTGGCAATGGTGCATATGGCGCGCGGATGCAACAAACTGCTGCTCGTTATGGCCTGAACTATCTGTATTACGAAGTAGCAGAGACCAAAATACCCGATGCAACAGAAATTGCGACTATTTTAGAAGCTGATTCTGCCATTAATTTTGTAGCAATGGTACATTCTGAAACAACTTCAGGTATTGTAAATGATATTGAAAGTGTCGCAAAAGTGGTAAAAGCACATCAAGCTACCTTTATTGTGGATGCGATGTCTAGTTTTGGTGGTATTGAAATTCCAATGGCAGAAATTGGCATTGATTTTCTCGTTTCAAGTGCGAACAAATGTATTCAAGGCGTCCCAGGTTTTGGCTTTATTATTTGTCGTCGGGATCATTTGGCATTAAGTTGTGGTAAAGCGCGTACTTTAAGTTTGGATATTTTTGATCAGCACCAAGTCATGGATCGTGATGGAAAATGGCGTTTTACTTCCCCAACCCATACGGTTTTAGCCTTTCAACAGGCGCTAAAAGAGCTGGTACAAGAAGGCGGTATTGCAGCCCGCTATAACCGTTATGCCCAAAATAATCACATTATTAGAACTGGGATGGAAAAATTAGGCTTTGCGCCATTGATTGCAATAGAAAATCAAGGACCCTTTATCACGACATTTCACTATCCTTTTCCAGAATTTTCTTTTGCAGATTTTTACGAATATTTAAAGGAAAACGGCTATGCGATTTATCCTGGTAAGATTAGTGAGATTGATTGCTTTAGGATCGGCAATATTGGCGAGGTTTATCCCTCTGACATGATGAAAGTTCTTCAGCTAGCAGAAGAATACTTAGTAAAAAGCAATGTGAAAGGAGCGATGGCACTATGATTCGCGGTGTAATTTTTGATTGGGCAGGTACGACAGTCGATGATGGCTGTTTGGCACCGGTAGCGGCTTTTGATACAGCTTTTGCCAAGGCGGGAATTCATTTGACTGAAAGAGAAATTCGAGAACCAATGGGCTTATTAAAAATCGACCATATTAAAACTTTACTAGCTTTGCCTCACGTCAAAGTAAAATGGCAAGAACTTTATGAGCGTAAAGCAAACCAAGCAGATGTAAAAAAGCTGTATGCTGATTTTGAAAAAGTATTATTTTCGTCTTTGGCACAATACACGACGCCAAAAGAAGGTTTACTAAAAACGGTTCATTGGTTACGCAAAAATAATATTAAAATTGGCAGTACAACAGGGTATACCAAAGACATGATGAAGATAGTTGCCAAAGGGGCAAAACAAAATGGCTATGAACCTGATTTTTTAGTGACACCAGATGACGTTAACGGGGTGGGGCGGCCTGCGCCAGACATGATTTTTCGCAATGTAAAATTAATGGGAATTAATGATTTAAAACGGGTAATTAAAGTTGGCGACACTACTTCGGATATTAAAGAAGGTAAAAATGCTGGTGTGATTTCCGTTGGTGTTATTGAAGGCAGTTCAGCTTCACAATTAACTGCAGCAGCTTTTTCAAAATTGTCTTTTGAAGAAAAAGAATCACTGCGAGAAGCAGTAACACAAAAATATTACGAAGATGGCGCAGATTACGTCATTGATCGTTTAAGTGATTTACCCTTTTTGGTAAAAGCCTTGAATGAAGAATTGGAATTTGCTGCTTTATAAGTTGAACAAAACAAATAGGAAAATACTAGACTAGGGGCAAGTGAGTTGTCCCTAGTTTTTTTAGCTTGTGAAGCATAATTGTAAGCGCTATACTTGAGAAAATGAGTAAGGAGGAGCAATTATCATGGGTTGGAAATTAGTAAATCGCTTGGCGCAAGTACGAGAAGACGGTGGTCTCACCCAAGTAGAATTGGCGGATAAATTGTTGATTTCTCATCAAACAATAACAGCAATTGAAGCGGGAAGTTATGTTCCCAGCATTGAATTGACGCTACGAATTGCTTATTTTTTTAAGCGACCAGTAGAAGAAATCTTTCGCTTAAATCAAAAAAAGTGAGTAGGTGAAAAAATGAACGTACGACGTTATCAGCGAGATGAAAGAGAAAAATTAGTTTTTTGGCAAAGCTTGGGTATAGCGTTTTGGGTTTTAGCGGTACTAACGGCTATTAGTAGTGTCTTTTTTGAATATCTTTTTTCTGATTCACTCAATATGTTCTATCTCAATTTTTTTCTTAGTTTTACAGTTGCGCTATGGTATCAATTTTTACAAAAAGCCTACTTTTTTGGCGAAGAGCCTAATTTAAAGGGACTTGCAGTGGGGCTATTTTGTAGTTTTTTTATCGTTTATATTCAATTTAGTTTTATCTCACAGCCAAGTTCAACTGACAAAATTGGTGACCGTTTCTCCTATGTCGGCTTGTTAGTATTCGCTGTCTCTCAAATGATTTTTTACATATATTTTTTTAGGCAACAAAAGAAGTCAAAAAAATTACAAAAATAAAAGAATAGTTTGGCAGCGGAAAATAAGATAATTCTAGTATCCGCTGTTTTTTGTTTAAAGAGATGATAATTTTTTTCAATTTGGCCTACTTCTAATTTAAATTTTTTGTAAGGCGCTATTTTTTTTGTTATTTTCTTGCATAATAAAGAAAATTTAATTGGAGTAGAATATGGATCAGGAACTTTTAATTATTGATTTATTAAGCGGCAAAGAAATTATCTTAGCCATTTTACAACAGTCAAAAAAGCAATTTTTTCTTTTTTTTGGTGGTCTAGCATTCCTGGTGACCAGTTTTTTCTTTGGTCTTGGTACGGTGGTGTATCACTATTTGCAAAAGCATGTGATGTCAACTGCAGCAATACAAAAAATAATTTGGTTACATCGTTTTTCTAATTTATGCGGCGGAGTTTTACTCAGCCTATGTCTGATAATGATGTTATTCATTTTGATTAGTTATTTTGTCATCAAAAGCGATTTTCAAAATTGGTTGGAAAAACGTGTTAGAAGATCGGCGGGTTTTCCTGCGGTAATTGAGGATGTGGATGAATACTTTTTAAAGACGAAAAAAGAAATTAGACTAGCAAAAAGTGACTGCGTTCTTTTAACCCAACGTTTCAATGGCGATAAGCTCATGATTGGTGTGGAGGATCTGGGCTGGGGCTTAACTAGAGGAAGAATTTTTCTGCTAGCTGTTGATAGTAGGCAAGGACATGTACGATCAGGAAAACTATCCCATAAAAAACCAGCTGGAAAGTTAGCGATTGCGATAGGAATGGTATTTTTGATAGTGGGGGGACTATGGTTTTATGTCGCGCAGGTAACCAGCAGCCTGCAAAATAATACAGCAGCACCAGCTGATTTAAAGACCGAGGTAGTAGAAGACAGTCCGATAACAGGGCTATTAAAGCAACAAGATGCAGCTCCTGATAAAATTGCGAGTCAAAAAAATGAACTTTATCTCGATGTTAAAACCCATCAGCTGTTTCAAACGACAGATCAAGGAGCACATTGGCAATTCGTACCTTTAAAAGCAGATTGGCTACGAGGCGGGAGTTACTTATTAACCAGTGGTGAAATTCCTTTTGGTTATTTTATGGAGGACACGTATCAAATCGGGAAAGATTTTTCTTGGTATCTTTATACCACTGAAGCTGGGGACTATCTCAATTTATATTTACTAATTTCAAATGATAATGGTAATTCCTGGCAGAAAAGACAGATCGGAGAAAAAGTGAGGGGCTTACGTTATCGGAAAGTACAATTTTTTGAAAATGGCAGCGGAATAGTAGCAATTTCTAAAATTGGCGCCACTTCTGCTGAAGAGGTGACGTGCTTTATTACCCATAACAATGGGGAAGATTGGTATGAGGCAGGCAGTGAAACGGTGAATGCACCGGTTCAAAATGTTAGTTTTATTAATGGGGATATTGGTTTTATTGCTACACGAGAAAATATTTATTACACAAAAAATGCTGGACGTTCGTATCATGAAGCGGTGGTCAATGTACCGGAGCAATATTTATTAGGCGGCTTAGATATTTTTCAGCCACCTAATGAAGTGACAGAACTTACGAGCACGACTTTAGAAGCTAAATTTTATTTAACGAAAAAGACAGGGCATATGTATGACTGTTTGTATCGCTCCGATGATGGCGGGCAAACGTGGCAATTTGTTCGTGAGCTATCCGAGGTCACCCAAGCAGATTAGCCGATTTATGATTTAGGACAGCCGGAAAGTTTAACTTAATTTGTGACAGTAAAAAAGCACAGATAAGTCTGAATTTAATGGCCTAAGTGTTATTGCTTAGGATATTCAGCTTGTTTGTGCTTTTTTTATGGGGAAAATTTTAATTGTGGCCATCAAAGCTGCGTTTGTAATCTTGCATTTCTTTGATCGGTAAATTGATAATCGCATCATCTGGTGCGGTGATGATGATTCGTGTTTTACCGTTAAGGTCTTTTTCTAATGTTACCAAAAGATCGCTGTCAACGGGAAAACCAGCGGCATCCAACATTTTTTCTGGGAGTAAAAGTCCAAAATTTTTATCCCACTGTACAATTTTTGATTTGCATGCATCGATTTTCATTTTTTCACCTCGTCTTAAAGCGTTGGCTTATTTAAAATATATGCGGCTAAATTTAGTCCAGCTTGATCGCCACATAAATTATAGCCAGTCTGAGTGTAATGATAATTGTCTTTCATTAAATCTAGTCTATCCATCCATTCAAAGGCATTGGCGATTAAAACAACTTGTTTTTCTTGGGCAAGTTCTCGTTGGGCGTAAATAATCTGTTGATATTTTTTTGGTTCATCCTTTTTATTGCCAATTTGAATTAGAAAAGTTTCCTCTATCCCCGCTTTAGATAGAGCCTTTTGCAAGGCGGTAAAGAGCATTTTATATTCAGCGCTACTCATGGCGTGATCGCCGTCGGTTTCACCTTGGCACCAAACTAAAAAGCGACTTTTAATTGGGATATTTTGCTGGTGCAAAAAATTTTCACAACGTTGTAAACGTTCTAAAATATCGGTGCAATAAGGACTTTTTGGTTGCCACTCTAAAATACTACTCCCGCCTTTAGACGCAGAAATTCCCACTACAATGCGACGGGTACAGTCGTAATACGCATTTACAAGACTACTAACAAGCGAGCCTGATTTTTTATTTTCATCATTAATCCCAGTCGGGTTGTCTTCGGTTTTTCCAAAGGGTTCTTGCAGATGAAAAAGTTTTTTAGGCGCACTTACCGGACGAAACTCGTAGCCTTCTTTAACATAGGGAGCCAAATGGGCTTTTCCACGCCCCGCCATATTACTTTGACCAGCAAAAAGAATTATATCCACGCCATCTTGTTTAGACTCTAAAGGTTGTGGGTAGTGTTTTTTTAATTCAGCTCTTTCTTTTTCTAACAAACCGCGAAATTCCGTAATGGAGGTAGGGCGATGAACCGTTAAATTTTGCAAGAAAATCACTCCTAATTTATCTGTACTAATTAAATGGTACCTCATCTTGGTAAGCGTGACAAAGTTTAGAGCGTCTTTTTGTAAAAATAAAAAAACTTATTCAAAGTAGACTGTCGTTTGCTGTGAATAAGTTTTTTATTTAAGAAAGTAAGTTACACTTTATGTTTTATACGTGGTTTTCCTTAATTAAGCGCTGGGCAATGAAGTAGTCACCTTCATAAGGCATATCTTCACCGTTGATTTTTTGATATTCATCGACACCTTTACCGGCAATGACCACAGCATCAGCAGAATCACTTAAGGCAAGTGCGGCGGCAATAGCTTTGGTGCGATCCATTTCAAAGTGAACTTCCAATTTTTCATTGGTGATATGAGCGTTAATTTCTTCGGCAATTTTTTGTGGGTCTTCAAAAGCGGGATCATCTGCTGTTAAAATAACGACATCTCCATGTTCTGATAATGCCTTACCAAAGTCGGCCCGGCGGGAAATTGCTTTGCCACCAGTACTACCTAGCACGACAATTACACGACCTGTGGGATGTTCTGCTTGGGCAAATTCCAATAAAGTTTTTAAGCTCAAATAATTATGGGCGTAATCGACATAAACACTGGCGCCGTTTGTATTGAATAAATGATCCATTCGTCCTGGAACGCGGGCAGTAGCTAAGGCATCTTTTGCAGATTTCACATCAGCACCGACAATCGCCGCAGCTAAAAGGGCCGCAGTCGCATTTTCCTGGTTGAAATCTCCGGCTAATTGAATACTGTAATCCGCAGCAATTTGTAATTCGTCATTTTTGCTAGTAACTGTGAAATGCTTGTTCTGGCCACTAGTGACTAGATAGTCTGCATTTTTGCGACCGTAGGAAATATATGGTGTTTGCAATAATTCACAGTTTTCTTTTAACAGTGCAAAATAGTCACTACCAGAATTTAAAATCATTTTTTTCGAGTGACGTAAGAGCTGCCGCTTGCAATAAAAATAATCGTCAAAAGTCGGATGTTCAATCGGACTAATGTGGTCAGGGGAGATATTTAAAAAGATACCCACGTCAAAAGTCAAACCGAAAACCCGCTCTGTTTTATAGGCCTGCGAAGAAACTTCCATCACCAAATGGGTCATTTTATTAGTTACAGCTTGGCGCATCATTTGGTATAAATCTAGGGATTCTGGCGTGGTCAAATGGGATTTAAAATAAGTTTTGCCATCTAAAGATGTATTCATCGTCGACAACAAAGCTGTTTTATTTTCTGTTGCTTTAGCCAAGAGTGCGTGGGTGAAATAAGCCGCTGTTGTTTTACCTTTTGTCCCAGTAAAAGCGACTAATTTTAATTCTTTTTCGGGATGGTCGTAAAAAGCCGCTCCTAACAGTGCCATCGCTTTTTTGATATCTGTGACAATGATGGCACATTTTGCACTGACGTCAAAAGGCGCTTCTGCCACGTAAACTTCTAGACCATTGGCTAGTGCGCTGATTAAATAGTCAACTTTAAAATTAAGTCCCTTACAAAAAAACAAACTGTTCGCATCTGCTTTACGAGAGTCGTAAGTTACGCTACTAAATTCTTTTTTTGGTAAATCCACGCAGGTTAAATGCCAACCAGTCGGCGTAATCATTTCTTTTAGTAAATCATTTTTCAGCAAAATTGCGCTGATTTTTTCTAATGTTAATGTCATGGCACAGGCCTCACTTTACAGTTTACTTCGGTTGTATTATAGCATTAATTAAAGTTGCTACCAACCAACAGGAAATAAAGTCAGTTTTATGACATATTTTGCCAGGTGTTGCAAATCAATTAAATTTACTCAAAAAAGATTGCCGGAGGGAACTTTTGTAAGTAAAATAGAACATATGTCTTGAAACCAATAGAAAGTAGAGAAAATAAATGAGTGAAAAATTCGTGGCGCAACAGGAACTATCCACTGAAGAAAAAATGGCCAAAGGTTCCACGTGGCTAACGATTGGCAATATCGGTTCTCGTCTTTTAGGGGCGATTTATATCATGCCTTGGTATTACTGGATGGGAGAGCATGCTAACCAAGCCAACGCGTTGTTTAACATGGGGTATAATTTTTATGCCTTGTTCATGATGCTTTCTACTGCCGGCATTCCAGCCGCAATCGGAAAACAAACAGCCTATTACAATTCATTAAATGAATACGCGACCAGTCGCAAATTGTTACATCGCGCCTTGCAGGTTATGGCCGTCTTTGGTCTAATTGCAGCAGGGGCCATGTATTTGATGTCACCTTGGCTAGCAGATATTTCCGGTGGTGGCGCAGAGCTGATCCCAACAATTCGTTCTTTAAGTGTTGCGATTTTAGTTATTCCTTGTATGAGCGTTATTCGTGGCTACTTCCAAGGTCAAAATGAGATGAAACCTTTTGCCATCTCCCAAGTCTTAGAGCAAGTCGCCCGCGTATTTTACATGCTACTTGCAACTTTCATCATTATGAAAGTTGCCAAAGGGGAATACACGACTGCCGTAACGCAATCAACTTTTGCTGCTTTTATCGGAGCTATTATTAGTATTTTAGTCTTAGTCTATTATCTTAGAAAAGATAAAGTGCGGATGGATTACTTAATTGAACACAGTGCCAACAATGTCAATTTGGATGCCAAAGATTTACTGATTGAAACAGTTAAAGAAGCCATTCCTTTTATTATTATCGGATCAGGAATTACGATTTTTAAACTTGTCGACCAAGTTACTTTTGTGCGGGTGATGTCCTCTTTTACTGCATACTCACAAAATCAACTGACTTCTTTGTTCTCCATTTTTAGTGCCAATCCAGATAAATTAACGATGGTGGTAATTGGTCTGGCAACTTCTATGGCACTAGCTGGCTTGCCTTTAATTACCGAGGCGAAAACCCGTGGGGATCACAAAGGACTAGCCAAATTAATTAGTAACAATTTGCAATTATTTGCATTTGTTATGTTTCCTGCAACATTTGGGATGATTGTTTTGGCCTATCCGTTGAATACTTTGTTTTATGCCCCAAGTCATTTAGGTGCGAGTGTTTTAGTTGAAGCAAGTATTTCTGGTCTTTTCTTAGGGCTTTACATGATGACTTCAAATATGTTGCAGGGAATGTATGAGAACTTAGCGGCGATTGGCTATTTTGTCATTGGCTTGGTTATTAAAATTATCATACAGATTCCACTAATCATGGTTTTTGAAGTTTATGGTCCACTCTTAGCTACTATGATTGGTTTTGGGGTAACCTGTGGTTTGAATTTATATAAATTGCACAAAATTTCTCGCTTCAATCGTATTTTAACTTTCCGGCGGACAGTTTTGATTTTTATCATGACAGTGATTATGACAGTGATTGCATTTATCATGCGCCAATTAATGGGGCTGGTTTTAGATACCGATAGCAAATTACAATCATTTGTAATGATTTTAGGGGTTGCTGCTGTTGGTGGGGCCAGCTATGTCTTTATGGTCTTGCGGGTGCGCTTAGCCGATAAATTATTAGGGACGACAGCGGAAAAAATCAGACGACGCCTGCATATGTAAGAAATAGACAAATAAGAAAAAGGGACTGTGATATTTTTTTCACAGTCCCTTTTTGCAAGTAGAGCAGTTTTTTTAGTAGCTTGAAGCATCATGAAGCATCTTTAAAAGGCATTCAGTAAAGGCAAGCTTAGTCTTTTAGAGAAGCTTGAAAAGCTGCTTGGATAGATTCCATCAATTTTTGATCGCTTAATGTTTTGAGAATAAATAATCCGATAACTTTTGCTCCGGCTAAAATTACAGGATGAATTTTAGATGGAGTTTGCATGATAGTGGCAACTTCTTTGGTGTGTAAAGAAAACCAGTGATCAGAGATTGCCATCATAGGATGAAAAGCCGGACAAATATAGCTGACATTCCCAATATCAGAACTGCCAGTAGCATTTCCTGCGGGTTCATCACAATGAGGTAGCTCAATGGCCGTCATGATTTCATCAATAGCTGCAATTCCAGGGGCATTTAAATTCATATCATCAAAATCTTCACCTGTTTTTTCGTAGGTGACAGAAGTTTCCGTAGCCTGTGCAGCACCTTCCAAACAGTTTATGACTTTGCTAAAATTCTCGGCTAAATCATATTTATTGGCATGGCGCATATTGATGATTAATTCCGCTTTGTCGACAATGACGTTTGAAGCAGTGCCACCTTGGGGCAAGATATAAGAGACGCGACTGCCATCTTTCATTTGCTGTCTGGCCATATCAATTGCGTGACAGGCTAGCATCGCGCCATTTAAGGCGTTTTTTCCTTGCCAAGGTGCAGCTGCCGCGTGGGCTGTTTGACCGGTAAAAGTCGCTTTGATTTCACTTAAAGCTAAGAAACGACACGCAGGCCAGGTTTGGTCACTGTTCATATGGATCATCATCACAAAAGCATAGTCATCAAAAACACCGGCATTTGCCATCGTGATTTTATCACCAGTCGCTTCTTCATTTGGTGTACCAATTAAATCAATAGTAGCAGAAACAGTAGGTGCCATTTCTTTTAATGTTAATGCGGCTAAGAGACTCAAGCTACCGCTAGCACAATGACCGCAGGCGTGACCAATGTCGGGTAGGGCGTCATATTCCATTAAAATCCCAATTTTGGGTTGTGTTTTTTCACCAGGAATAACATGGGCTACAAAAGCCGTAGGTAAACCGGCAACATTTTCAGTAACGGCAATTTCTTTAGCCTTTAAAATTTCAATAATTTTTTTGACCGAGCGGAATTCTTGTCCCGATATTTCGGGATGTGCTGCTAAATCATCATTTAAATCGTAGGCAGTTTGTTCATTAAGGGAGATTTTTTCTAAAAATAATTTTTGTAATTGGTCCATAAAAAGGACTCCTTTCTTTTTAACTAAATAAGGTAGCAATGGTTAAAACAAAGCAGACAACAACAAAAATGATACTTAAAAGTTTTGCGGTAAATTTTAACCAAGTAGCGTATTCAATATGAGCAATGCCCAATACACCCAACATAATAGCCGATGCCGGGCTAACTAAGTTCATGGTACCAGAGCCAGCCTGAAAAGCTGTAATTATCAAATCTTTTGGTACGTGAACAAAGTCTGCTAAGTTGCTCATAATCCCCATTGTGGCAGAGGCTAAACCAGAAGTAGAATAAATTAAAAAGCTCATTGGAATATAAAAAATATAAGTCAAGATTGTAAATAAAACAGGCGGCAGGCTGCTTAATGTCGTTTCACCAAAATGTAAAATCGTAGCCGTAATCATTCCGTCATTCATCACGACTTGAATCCCGCGGGCAACTGCGACAATTAAAGCAACTTGAATCATGTCTTTGGCCCCAGTGACAAAATGCTGCACAATTGTACTTTCATTCATCTTGTATAAGTAGCCAATTACAATTGCCATAAAAATAAATAAAATCGTGATTTCAGTAAAATACCAGTCGCCAAAAGCAGGGAAGTCTGAGCCAATCATTTTACCTAAAATAGGAATTTTGATTATGCTGTCTCGCAAGTTGGCAAAGAAAGTAAAGTTTTGATTGATTGTCTGCCAAGGAATCAAGCCTAATATCATGACAAGAAAGGTTGCGATAAATGCGACAATCACATGTTTTTGATTTTGATTCATCGTGTCGATCTCTTGGAGTTTAAAACTAGCCAAATCCGTTTTGCGCTGATTATAGACGAGGGATTTTTTTGGATCTTTTTCAATTTTTTGCGCATAACGATAGACGTAAATAATGGCGATGGTAGTTAAGATTACCCACAAAACAAGCCGCCAGATAATGCCTTGACCAGGGGAAATACCCGCAGCTTGAGAAGCAACCCCTGTAGCAAAAGGGTTAACGGTAGATGCTAAGACACCTACTGTTGTGCCAATTAAAATGACACCTACTGCGACTAAACTATCTAAGCCAATGCTGTACATAACAGGCAAGAGTAAAGGGTAAAAAGCTAATGTTTCTTCTGACATGCCAAAAGTCGTACCCCCGAGTGAAAAAAGAATCATGAGGACAATAATTAAGCGTTTTTCTTTACCGTGATATTTCTTTACAATGGAACTAATTCCGGCATCTAGGGAACCAGTCGCATTCACCACGCCTAAAAAACCACCAATTACTAAAATAAATAATGACACTGGCATCGCAGCAGAGGTCTTGTCGTCACCTAGCATACCCACGACCGGTGCTTTTAAAATATCCCAAAAGCCTTGTTCGTTTTGTGTAACATGATGATAAGTACCCGGAATCAGCTGTTTGGCTTCGTTTAAATTGTATTGACCTGCTGGTATAATCCACGTTAAAACAACCATCAGAAAGATAATTCCAAATAAAATGGCGTAAGATGATGGCATTTTTCTTTTCATAAAAAAACGACTCCTTTTAATAGTTTTTGTAAAAGTAAGCGTAAGAATTCATCAGCTTGAAATTTTTAGCACTTCAAATGAATACAGCCGAAGGATAACTAAAGGGAAAAGTACTAAAAAAATTTCGTAACGGTTAACCAAGAATTGCCAGAATTGTCTTTTCATAGAGCGCTTACTTTCTGCTATAATAATAACGAGAAAAAAAGGCGGCCAACTTTCCATTTTGGAATGTTGACTTGCCTTTTTAGGAGGTTTAAAGGATGTTGAATTTGAAAATTTTACGCTCATATAAATATGCAGTCGATTATTCTTCATTTAAAGCGGCTGCTGAAAAATTAATGTACAGTCAATCGACAATCAGTAAGCATGTAACCGAGCTGGAACAAGCTGTGGGTTTTCCATTATTTAACGAAGGAAAGGTTCAATATGGCTTAACTGAAATCGGGGAGTTGACATATAATTATGCCCAGCATGCCTTAATTGCGTATGGCCATTTCAAAGAGCAAGTAAAAGCGACGGCATCTCGGCAAACAGTCATAAAAATTGGTGGTTTGGAACGTTATTTAGCAGAAATGGTAGTCACCAAAGTGGTAAATTATCAAATTGATCATCCCCAAGTTCGTTTTGATTTAATTCACGGTACAAGTGATGAAACATTAGAACGTCTAAGGGCAGGCAAATTAGACATGGGGATTATTGCCGATCGAATGGTACCAGCAGATTTTACCAGTTTAGCAATCAAACGCGAAAGCCTGGTGTTAATAGCGTCTTGTCAAACGTATGAGAAAATATTGCAAGATGCTTCTTTAATGAAAAAATTGCCGGTCCTAATTGACCGTAAAGCCAGTGTGATCTTTGAATACGTCTTAAAGGACACCAACGAATTTGCACAAGTAATTCACGTTGAAGGTGATTTGATGGTTGTAACGGGAGTAGAAAGTCAAATGTGCCTGGGCGTGGTAAGTGATGGCTGTTTTAATCCAAATGATTATCACGTATTAAAAATATACAATGAAGCAGCACCCATTCGGCTAATTTATCCTGAAAAATGGGAAGAAAAAAATAAGAAACTATTTGCAGAATCCCTCATTCGCCAGTTACAGCAAGATTTTTTAACTCCACCGCGATAAGGTGGTGTTCTTTTTAGAACATTTTTTCATTCTGGTACTAAAAATTTGCTGTTTTACTAAAGGTTCTAACTTTGGTGGAAACAATCCCTTTTGTAAACTTTTCATTTGATTGTTGCCAATATCTTCTGTCATTTTCTAAGTTATTTAAAAAGCATCCTCCAGTGGAGATGCTTTTTTTAGTTGACTTTTTTTATCACTGGATATATAGTTAGTTACACAAGTAACTAACTAGTTAAGTTTAATGTGAAGTTGAGGTGAAAGGAATGGAATTTGACTATTCCGGTACAACGCCCTTGTTTCAACAAATTGCGGAACAAATTGAAGAAGGAATTTTAAACGGTTCATTTAAAGAAGGTGAACAAATTCCCTCTACAACAGAAATATCAAAAAGTTTCGCTATTAATCCTGCGACTGTTTTAAAAGGGATGAATTTGTTAGTTGAACGGGGGTTGATTGAAAAGAAAAGAGGAATTGGCATGTTTGTTTTAGTAGGTGCACAACAAAAAGTTAGAGAGTATCGGCGGGAACTTTTTTTAACAAACGAAGTATTACAAATCGTTACAGAAGCAAAGAAATTAGGTATTACAGTAGAGCAGCTGAAAGACCTAATTGAAAGAGGGTATGAATCATGAGTTTAGTTATTCAAGAAGTTAGTAAAACCTATAAAGATAAAAAAGCGCTGCAACAGATTAATTGGAATATTCAATCTGAAAAAATATATGGTTTACTTGGGCGTAATGGTGCAGGTAAGAGTACATTACTAAATATTATCGCTAATCGTAGTTTTGCTAGCGAGGGAACAATCACGTTAGATGGTGCTCCCCTTGTAGATAATGAGGCAGCTTTAAATCAAATTTATTTAATGTCAGAAGATAATTTATATCCGGGAAATTTGAAAGTGAAAAAATGTTTTCAATTAACTGCTGACTTTTATGGGGATTTTGATTGGGCTTTGGCAGAAGAAATGATAGCTGGATTTGGCTTGGAACAAAAAAGTATCCTGCGAAAATTATCGACGGGTTATCGCAGCATTGCCAAATTAATTATGGCGCTTTGTGTGCCAGCAGATTACATCTTTTTAGATGAACCAGTCTTGGGCTTAGATGCAAACCATCGTGATTTATTTTATCATTATTTATTAACAGCTTATGCTAAGCGTCCCCGTACATTTGTTATTTCTACTCATTTAATTGAAGAAGTCGCAAATTTGTTAGAAGAGGTCATTATTATCGATGAAGGAAAAGTACTAAGAGAAGCTACAACAGAAGCTATTCAAGCTGCCGGTAAAGTAATCACAGGGCCAAAAGAAGTCGTGGCACAGGTGGTAAGTGATCTGAAGGTTATTGGTGAAGATGAGCTAGGTGGGATGCTTAGTGTTTATATTGAAGGTGCGGCACCAAAAGATATTCCACAAGGGGTATCCGTTGCTCCCCTTAATTTACAAGCATATTTTGTCCAATTAACAAAAAAGGGTGTGGCGTAAAATGAAATTAAAAACAGCAATTCAATACAAGTTATCCGTACAATGGCGCTCGGTGTTGATTTACCTTGGTTTCTTTCTTTTATTTGCGGTTATTTTTCCATTAATGCCGATGTTACTGATAGATGGGGTTACAAATGTTCACGTAGACTTATTAGCTCCAGCCATGATTTATATCATGATTTTATCTATTACGAGTGTGGGCAATGATTTTAAACTCTTTATTCAATGTGGAACTTCACGACTGCATATTTTTGTCGCAAATTTTGTTTCGAGTCTGATTTTGACGTTTGGTCTAAGCATCGTTTTGAAAATGTTGTTTGAGTTATTTAATGGAGGCTTGATTCCAAATTTCTTCCTACAATATCAACTGATTACGTTGATTACCGGTGGTAATTTTTGGCCATCAATGTTTTTATTGTGGGTGTTTCTTATTTTAGCCGCCAGTATTGGAATGATGATTGGGGCACTTTTAAATCGCTTTGATGGTTATCTGCGCTTAGCAATTGGTGCACTTTCTTTGGGCATCGTCATTTTAGGCTCCATTTTATTTCAGTTATTATCACCTGCTGCCAAAATGGCAGTGATAGATTTTATTAAATTGGTAATTGGATTAGGGGCAAACGGTTTAAATAGCTGGCAATTTATTGGCTTCATTTTTGTAGTAAGCTTGATTTTATTAGTAATAGTTTACCTGTTAAATCGCCGCCAAGAAGTAAAGCGGATCAATGCGTAATTGTAATGAAATAGCATGGCTAAGACAGCCGTCTGAACAATTAGTTCAGATAGGCTGTCTTATTTTTTACAACGTACTACAATCACGCTGTTTATTTTTCTGGGGTATTATCTTTAAAATATTGCGTTTGTGTACCATAAAAAATAGGCAATAAATCAGCTAGCGTACCTGCAAGTTTCTTTGTGGGAAGCTCATTTTCTGGCAGCCAAAAAAGTTTCCCTTCTCCCATAATGGTGGGTTCAAAAGAAGTCTTAGCGGTAAAAAGTCCAGCTAATTCGCGACTGCCATCGGCTTTGTTGAGCCACTCTGCAACGCCCATTAACTGCGGTGTGATGACAAGGCCGGTTTCTTCTTTGACTTCGCGGATGATAGCAGTAGTCAGCGATTCGTCAGCTTCAACATGACCACCGGGAAATGTCCAACCAGGCCAATCTGGTTTCTTACGGTCTTGTATTAAAATCTCATTGCGATTATTGAAAATCATACACATACATGTTAGTTGTACGGAAAAGCTTCTTTTCATTTTCTCACCTCGTATTTACTGTATAATAAATTGGTAGAATTGTTAATCAGAAGGCAGTGTGGATATTTCTATTTTTAGAGGTGTGTTGCAAGTTTGCAAGTGCAGATAATAAAAATATCGTCAGATAGGATAACAAGGAGGAGCCATGCGTTTAGATAAATTTTTGGCAGATATGCAGTTAGGCAGCCGCAAAGAAGTGAAAAGCTACATAAAAAAAGGCTTAGTGCAGGTTAACCAAGTAACCGTAAAACAAGACAAATTTCAAGTGCAACCTGAGACAGACGAAATTTTTTTTGACGGTGAAAAAATTAGTTATCAACAATTTTTCTATTATATGTTAAATAAACCAGCCGGGGTTATTTCTGCTACAAGAGATACGCAACATAAAACGGTCATGGATTTTTTGCAAAAGCCGGATTTTAGACCGGATTTATTTCCAGTTGGGCGTCTGGATAAAGATACAGAGGGATTTGTTTTATTAAGCAATGACGGCAATTTGGCTCACCGTCTCCTCGCACCTAAAAAGCATGTGGAAAAAGAATATTTTGCTAAAGTTGAAGGTATCGTAAGTCAAGCAGATGTGACAGCTTTTGCCAAAGGCTTATTGTTAGACAAAGGAGAGTTGGCTTTACCAGGAGAACTGACGATTTTAAAAGTAGATGAAGAAAACGAGACTTCAGAAATCTCTCTAATTATTCACGAAGGAAAGTTTCATCAAGTAAAAAGAATGGTCCAAGCAGTTGGTAAAAAAGTTGTGTATTTAAGACGAGATCGTATCGGCAGTGTTCGTTTGGATAAAGCTTTGTCCTTGGGAGAATATCGACCGTTGACGGATGAAGAGTTAGCGGTCTTAAGTAAAAGTTAAAAAGTAAGCAATGAAATTTTTGTGTCACTTCTTGAAGTGGCACTTTTTTTGTTGTCAAAAAAAGGAATAATTTGCAAATCGATAATCTTTTTATGAAAAAATTATACTTTGTGTAATTTAGCTGAAATCTAGAAATCTCGTTGTAAATTAAAACGTATTCATTACAAATACGTGTGCCCATTGCAATAAAACTGTAAGTTGGCTGTTATCCTTTTCATGAAAAATCATGCTAAATTAAGCAAGTCAAAAAAACGAAAAGGGGTCATTAATTGAAACTCAAAAAAACAATTTTAACAATTTCACTTCTAGGAAGTTTATTCTTTTCTTCAACAGCATTCGCTTCTGAAAACAGCGACAAATTAGCAACAGTAAAAGAAGATGTGACGCAAAGTGAAACAAAAATAAATGATTTTAAATCACAAATAGAAGATGCACAATCTCAAATTAAAATAAACGAAGAAACAAAAACGACACTGACAGGGCAGCTGGATAAAGAAATTGAAAAACTGGCAGGTGTCAAAGAACAGTTAACGAAAAAAGAAGCGCAACAAGCAGAAGTGGCGGCATCATTTTTAGGCTCTTCTCTTGATTTATTAAATGGATTACAGGGAAAAGAACAAATTGAAGCACAAGTAACAAAATTGAAAGAAGAACAAAGTAGTCAACGAATTGAAGTTGCTGCTTTACAAGGAAAATTGGCACAACTAGAGCAGACGAACCAAGAATTAGCGACCAAAGCAACAAAATTAGCACAAGAACAGGCCAATTTTGAAAAAGAGATTGCAACAAAGAAGGCAACAATTGAAAAACTTGCGGCAAAAGTTAAAGCTGAGGAAGAACAAGCTGAAAAAGTAGCGCAAACTGGTTTTGCTTCGCCGTTAGAAGGAAGTTTAAATGTCAGCAGTCCTTTTGGCTGGCGCCAGATGCCTTTAGGTGGAGGGAATGAACATCACGATGGTATTGATTTAACAGGTTCCACTGGTCAAACAGTTATGGCAGCGCGAGATGGTGTTGTTGTAGAAGCAGGCTTTGATGCTAGCTGTGGCAATCACGTAATTGTCAAACACGATAATGGCTATTACACCTATTATTTTCATTTAACGACTATTGAAGTAAGTAATGGGGCTAATGTAAGTGTCGGCCAACGAGTTGGCGGCATGGGTACTACGGGTAATTCAACCGGCGTCCATTTACACTTTGGTGTTGCAACAGGTATGTGGGATGGTTTTGTTGATCCTGCGCCATTAATTGGTGCCTAATAATAAAGTGAAAATTTAAATAGCCCTCAAACTTTAACGGGAAATACTCCTGGAGTTTGAGGGCTGTTTTGTTTTTCTAAAGAGCTGCCCAGTGCCTTCCGCTTTTCTTATTCCCATAGGCCGGGGGTGGCGGTGACAACTATTTTTTCTTTCGAAAAAGGATGTTCTAGATGCATTTGGCTGGCATGTAGCATTAGGCGAGGGGCTTTTTGGGTACCATACAGAGGGTCACCAACAATAGGGTGGCCGATGCTTTTTAAATGGACCCGAATTTGATGGGTGCGCCCGGTTTCTAATTGACAATAGACTTGGCTTTTTCTGCCTGCGTGGTGAACTGTCACGTGGGTAATGGCAGTTTGCCCGTTTCTTTCATCGATAATTCGTTTGCGCCGATCATGACGATCACGTCCGATTTTTTTTGTAATGGTTACAGCGTGGGCCAAATGGCCACTAACGACGGCCTGATACTGGCGATAAATATTTTTTTGTTCCAATAGGCGACCTAAAATTGGTAATACTAAAGGGTTTTTAGCAAATAAAATTGCACCGCTAGTTTCTTTGTCCAAGCGATGGACAACATAAGGACGTTGCTTTTTAGGTGCTAAGTAGGCTGCAAGATCATTTAAGAGTGTATCTGTTTCTTGCGCCTGATTGGGATGTGTTTTAACGCCATAAGCTTTATTCACTACAATCAAGTGCTCATCTTCGTATAAAACCACAATCTTATTTTTATCCCCCAATGCAACCTCTTGATAGGTATAATCGTCTTCTTCAATCGTTAGGGTAATGGTATCGCCGGCTTGGCAGTGTTCATGGAACATTACCGGCGCACCGTTTTTACGAACATTTTTGCGCACTCGCAAAAAATGGCGTACCTTTCTAGGAACCAGCCATTCTTTTTCCAATAGCTCACGAATGGTCATCTCTTTTTGATTTACCGGTAGTGTTATTGCATATTCCATGGTAGTCCTCTTTTCATATTTCTTAAGCTCTGCTTTATTTTAAAAGATATTTAAGAAAAATGTAACGAATTACTGCATTTTCTTTGCTAAAATGTGCTAGATTTAGTTAAATATGCTATTTTCAGTCTAAAGACGCAGGTCAGGTGGAACCTTTCCTGTTAAACTGACACAAATTAAATGAGTGGAGATTGTTATGGACGCAAAAGAAATTTGGACAAAAATCAAAGGGGCGTTATTGTCTTTTTGGCAATGGCTTAAGCCTTATTTACAGCAATTTCATCAATGGCGCAAACGGGTATGGAAGAAATATCACGTGAATAAAATTATCATCTTATTAGGTTTGGTGGCGGTATTGGTTACCAGCAGTTATTTATTTTACTTATCCAAACAAGTAGATGTTGATCGCCTACAATCGGATTTAAAGAATACAACGGTCATTTACGATAAAGATGGGGATACTGCTGGAAAATTGAGTTCTGGCAAGGGCTCCTATGTCGAAATCGATAAAATTTCTCCCAATATTATTAATGCGGTGGTTTCAACAGAAGACCGTAATTTTTACCACCACCACGGTTTTGATATTAAAGGGATTGCCCGGGCTGCAGTTAGAGCCGTGATTAATCGTAATACTTCGGGTGGTGGCGGGAGCACGATTACCCAACAGTTAGCTAAAAATGCGTATCTAACGTTGGATCAAACCTTTAGTCGAAAAGCAAAAGAGCTATTTTTAGCGATTGAGATTGAAAAGAAATATACCAAAGATCAAATTATAACCATGTATTTAAACAATGCTTATTTTGGTAATGGTGTCTGGGGTGTACAGGATGCTTCTAAAAAATACTTTGGGGTAAATGCAAGTGAAGTTGAGTTAAGCGAAGCGGCAACACTAGCAGGAATGTTAAAAGGTCCCAATATTTATAATCCAATTGACCACCCCGATTTAGCTAATCAGCGCCGCAACGTTGTTTTAGGTGTGATGGTGGATAATGGTAAGATTACCAAAGAACAAGAAAAACAAGTCGAACAAACCAACATTGCCGATTCTTTATATGATGCGTATGATAACGAAGATGGTGGCAATAAATATCCTTACTTTATCGACGCTGTTTTAGATGAAGCAGAAGCCGAGTATGATATTGATGATTCTGATATTTTAACCAAAGGCTATAAAGTTTATACAACATTAGACCAACAACAACAAATTCAAATGCAAAATGTGTATGATAATGCCAATAATTTCCCAGAAAATGCCGCCGATGGTGCGATGCCCCAATCTGGATCAGTTTCAATGGATCCAAATACGGGTGGCATTCGTGCATTAGTTGGGCGTCGTGGCGAGCATACTTTCCGCGGCTTTAGTTTTGCCACGCAAATGAGACGTTCACCAGGTTCGACGATTAAGCCGATCAGTGTTTACACACCGGCGCTAGAAGCGGGATATAAACCAGATAGTATCTTAAAAGATGAGAAATTAAAGTTCTACGATGTAAAAAATTATGACGGTACGTATTCTGGCGAAGTACCAATGTATCAATCTGTTGCTTGGAGTTTAAATGCACCTGCAGTCTGGTTGCTCCACGAAATCGGGATTGATAAAGGCTATAAAAAGGCACAAGAATTTGGTCTTTCTTTATCAGAAAAAGACAAGTACTGGGGCGGAGTGGCCTTAGGTGGATTAGAAAAAGGCGAATCGCCAATGACAATGGCCGCAGCTTATGGTGTTTTTGCAAATGGTGGGCAGCTTTACACACCACATGTCATCACGAAGATTGTTGATTCCAAGGGGACAGTTATCGTTGATAACACGAAGCCAAAAGGTAAACGTGTTATCTCTGAAGAGACGGCCAATCAAATGACCAGTATGTTATTGGGCACATTTTCTAATGGGACCGCAGCACAAGCCAATCCGGGTTACACAATGGCCGGTAAAACGGGAACAACAGAAACCAACTTTGACTCAAGTAAAGCCAATGACCAATGGATTGTAGGGTATACGCCCAATGTTGTAATTGCTACATGGTTGGGATTTGAACAAAGCAGTAAGGAACATTACTTATCAGGAACCAGCGGCGATGTTGTCGGTAAGATTTTTCAAGCCGAAGCCGCCAATATCTTACCTCACGTTAAAGAATCTGGTTTTGCCGTAGCAGATGCCTATCAAACAAAAGGCAAAGTTGTGGCAGCTGATGAGGTAAATCGCGATCAAAGTGGTGATAGCGATTGGAGCAAGACCGTGGATGACTTCGCAGAAAAAGCCAAAGATGGCTTGAGCGAAATTGGCGGGAAGGTAAAAGAAGGTGCAAAACGTGTCTTTCAAGATATTTGGGGCAAACTAAATGGCAACTAAATTTTTTATGTTACAATAAAACATATCAAATAAAAGCGAGGTTACAAATCATGGCGAACATTTATGACACAGCAAATCAATTGGAACGAGAAATTCGCGAATCAGAACAATTTGGCGACTTAAAAGCATCTTTTGACCGCTTGAAAGAAAACCAAGAAGCTCATGCGTTATTCCAAGAATTTCAACAGTTACAACAAGGCTTGCATGAAAAAATGATGTCTGGTGAAGAAATTTCAGAAGACGATGCTAAAAAAGCGCAAGAATTAGCTGAAAAAGTACAAAAAGAAGATTTAATTAACGAATTAATGCAAAAAGAACAAGCTTTTAGTGCCGTAGTTAATGACTTAAACCGCATTATCATGGGCCCTGTTCATGAATTATATAACTAAAAAATAAAAAAAGGATGTGGTTTAATAAACTACATCCGTTTTTTTTTTTTGCGATTGAATTAAAAATTAATTTCTAATTTTGTAACGCAACAATGTTTGCAGTTTTTCCGGTTGAGTACGGCGAAAATCTTTTAAATAGATTTCTCGATGCCAATAATCTTCCATCAGAACAGTTTTGGCCAAATCATTTTCAGCCATAAAAGTCTCCATTTGATTGAAGGTGTTAATTTCGGTATCAAAAGGACCAACATGGACCATTTGTAAGGCGGAACCTTCCTCGTAGACTTCCCATTTCACATCACTAAAATAAGGATTACTATTTTTTGCCACTAGATCTGCTTTTATTTCATTGAAAAACGTTTTGGTTACGAGCTCTGGCTGACGCAGCATAATTTTGTATTTCAAAGCATCCTTATTCAAATTATTTCCTTGTGAGCCATCCGTAGTTGTCCAGACACCTTCTAAAGGATAAACGCGATAGTCGATTGCCGTTTTTAGCGCTCCTTTTTTTATTGCCATTTTAATTTTGTAGGCAATGGGAAAAAGAGCGCCAATTTTTTCAGCAAATAGGGCGTCGTTGGGATTGCCTTCTCCGCTTATCGTAATGAATTGTTGTGAGGGGATAGTGACTAACGTTGGCTTTTTGGCAAAGTACAGTGATTTTTCTTGCTTGCTCCAATCAACTTTCATAATTTCCTCCTATTAGCGCTGTTGTTGAATTCCGCTGAATTAATTTTACAGAAATCTTCCTGTCTGTTGGTTGTTTGCCAGCTTGCAACCAGCTTAATAACAATTTAGCCGCAGTGTTTCCAATTTTCTTAAAATCTTGCAAAATAGTCGTTAATGCTGGATCAAAAAAACGAGCAGCAGGAGTATCATCAAAGCCTGTGACAGAAAGTTCAGCGGGAATTTGCCAATTTTGCTGGCGCAATTGTTGTATCGCTCTTAAGGCAAAAAGATCATTTTCACACACGAGAGCTGTCACATTATTTTGGCGTAAGTAATCACTTAAAGATTCCCCGCTTAGGTAAGTATCCTCTAAATGACTATGAAAAGTCTGTTTCTCTTCTGATAATGCCCGCAAATAACCAAAGTAACGTTGTCGTGTTGACTGAGGATGGTTTTTCGTACCAAAGTAATACGCGATGTTTTTATGTCCTAATTGTTGCAAATGCTTAGTTGCTAGATAACCCCCCACTTCATTATCAGCAGTAACAGCAGGAAAAGGTAAGTCGTGTATTTTTTTATCTAAAATAATGACAGGAAAATTTTGCAAAGCTAGTGCAACAAGTAGATCCAGATGAGCCTCTTCATTACGCGCATAGTAAATTAAACCATCAAACTCGCTTGTAATATCACGTGTGTTGCGATGTGTTAAAAAATCGAAATTGGTCAGTAGAACATCGATTTTTTCCGCCTGTAAAATAGACATCACACCTTCACTCAAGGGTGCAATGGAGAGCTCTGTGCTTTCTTCTAAAGGTAAAACCAATAAAATTCTGCGGGGAGCATTTTTAGGGATAAATTCTTTGACAAAACTGCCGCTGCCTTGAACGCGGGTAATGAAACCGTCTTGTTCCAAATCAGTTAAGGCGCGTTTTGCTGTAATCCGACTGACGTGATAACTATCTGAAAGCTCTTTTTCAGTAGGTAATTTACTACCAGAAAGGCGCTGGCCACTAATAATTTGATTTTTTAAGTCTGTTTTTATTTTTTGATATAACGGTTGCGTCACGATCGATACCTCATGTCTTAGCTGATTTTTGATATATCTATTTGCTATGATAGCATATTCTTTTTTGTTCATACATAAATAAAAAATATTTCTGAAAGCGTAGACATGTTGGGTATATCCAAGTATAATCATTTTATAAATTGATATATCAAATTTTACAGAAAAATTTTTAGCAAAATAAGATAGCACAGATGAAAAGAATCATTTGGTACAACAAGATAGATTTGTGCCATCCAAAATTAGGAGGATGTAAAATGTATTACGGCGGTATTGAAGCAGGCGGGACAAAATTTATTTGTGCGGTCAGCGATGAAAAACAAAATATTATAGCAAAAACGAGTATTCCTACAACTACGCCAGAAGAAACATTACAAGGGACTTTTGCCTTTTTTGATCAGTATGAAATTAGTGCTATGGGAATTGGTTCTTTTGGACCAATCGGTATTAACGAAAGTAAAGATAATTACGGCTATATTTTAGCAACGCCAAAACCTGGCTGGTCTGAATTTGATTTCTTGGGTCAAATGAAAGCAAAATATGATATTCCCTTTGTTTGGACGACCGATGTAAACGCAGCAGCCTATGGGGAGTTAAAAAAAGGGGCGGCCCAAGGTAAAAATAGCTGTATTTATTTAACAGTGGGAACAGGAATTGGCGGAGGCGTCGTAATTGACGGCAAAATCTTCTCAGGAATTAATCACCCTGAAATGGGACACATCCATGTAAAACGTCATCCTGATGATGATTATGAAGGAAAATGTCCGTATCACAAAGATTGCTTAGAAGGTTTGGCTGCAGGCCCAAGTCTAGAAGCAAGAACAGGGATTAAAGGACAAGATCTACCAGAAGATCATCCAATTTGGGAAATTCAAGCGTATTATATTGCCCAAGCACTAATGAGCTATGTTCTAACCTTAGCACCAGAACGGATTATTCTAGGTGGGGGCGTAATGAATCAAGATCACTTGTTGATGAAAATTCGCCAAAGTTTTGTAGAGCAAGTAGCGGGATATGTGGAAACACCACCGGTTAGTGAATATATCGTGCGTTGGGGTTTACCAAATGAAAGTGGCATTACGGGCTGTTTATTGTTAGCAGAAGATGCTGTGAAAACGAAATAAAAAAAATAACCAAACAATCTTAAAAAGCGTAACCTAGCTGTTACGCTTTTTGATTGTTTGTTTTTTGTTGACGAGGATAAAATTTTAGAAGACTGAAGGAGTAATTTTCTAAAATTCCACTTTTATTTTTGTGCTGCAGGCAGTTTGCAAAACAGCGCGTATTGTTTTAGTCAATTTTTTTTTGGCGGCATTTTCCTTTTAAAAAAGGCGAACAAATTTTCGTATTTGTGATGACGAAATAGGTGATAAATGGTATGATATAAAGGAATTTAGCGTCTTTTTTTACCACTGAATTTTATTGATGTAAAACTTTTTTGAATTTAATTTCAAACCGTTAAGCTCAAAATCGTTTCTTACTTTTTATGATAAAGCTAAAGTGAAATTATTGAATTAAGGAGGCGTTATTATGCGCTTTATCCATGTCGCTGATTTACATTTTGATCGCACTTTTGAAGGCTTAACAAAAGAGCTGCCTGCAGATTTTTCAAAAAAGTTAAATCAAGCCAACGAAAAAACACTGAAAAATATCGTCACCACAGCAATTGAGCAAAATGTCGACTTCGTCATTTTTGCTGGCGATACTTTTCACCAAATGAATCCTTCTTTGAAAAATCAGCAGTTGTTGATGCAACAATTTGAAAAATTAGCACAAGCAGAGATTCCAGTATATTTGATTTTTGGTAATCATGATTATTATGAAGAAAATCGCTACTGGTTTGCTTTTCCAGATAATGTTGTCTTATTTGAAACAGAAACAGTCAAAACTATTACTGCTACTACCAAAAATGGTGAAAAATATGCGTTATCTGGTTTTAGCTACCGTCAGCAATATTTGACAAAAAAAATGGCCCAAGAATTTCCGCTACGGAATTTAGAAGTAGACTATCACATTGGAATTTATCACGGAGATGTTCAGGATGCTAATTTTGCGCCCTTTAGTGTGAGTGAGTTGAAGAGTAAAAATTATGATTATTGGGCCTTGGGGCATATCCATCAACCAACACAATTAAGTGCTGAAATGATTTATCCAGGTACTCCCCAAGGACATACAAAAAAAGAACTTGATTTAGGCAATGTTCTTTTGCTGGAGTTAACTGGAAGTAACATTAACGTAAGTAAACGATCAGTAGCTGCATTACGGTGGCAAAAAAGAACAATTTCATTAGCCAGTTGTGAAAATAATGCGACCGTTTTAAATTATTTGAGCAAACAATTGGCACCAGTATCAGCCAAAACAGCGTTATTGTTAGAATTAGTCCTGACTGACAGTGAACATTTACAAAATTTCGCTGAAATGATTACAAATGGGCAATTACAAGACTTATTAAATCAACAATGGCCGGCACAAATTTTTGTCCATACTTTAAAATTACAAGAAACAAAACATAAGATTTCACTACCAGCTAGTGATTTACTAAAAACACAATTACTGCAAGAGTTTAGTCATGATGAGATTTTTAAAGAAGTATTAACCGAACTTACTATCAATAAAAATACCACTTTACTGCTGGAAGATCCTGAATTTCGCCAAGAAGTTTTAAAACAAGTAGCCGCCGAATTAAACGAGCAATTTGAATGGGGGCAAGATTGATGCAACTTCTAAGAGCGGAGATTACCGGTTTTGGTAAATATCGTAATAAAACCATTGATTTTACAGCGGGCAATCAGTTGTTTTATGGTGCTAATGAAGCAGGCAAGTCAACCTTATATCAATTTATTATGGCAATGTTGTTTGGCTTCCCTCTTAAAAGAGGACGGAAACGAGATTTTGAACCGTTAGATGGTACGAGTTATGGCGGACGGTTAGTTATTGTACTACCTATTCATGGACAAGTGACAATCGAACGCTTTAAACAAGTCAACCGTGGGAAAACAAAAGTTTATTTTGGCCAGCAAACAGGTAGCGATGACCTGTTAAATCAGTTGATTGCACCTTTAAATCGTGAATTATTTGAAGATGTCTTTACTTTCCAGCAGGAACAATTGAGTCAATTAGAACGCCTACAAGAAAAGCCGCTTCATGATGCCTTAATTTCATTGGGAATTACCGGTAGCAAAAAGTTGTTAGGTAAACAGCAAGAATACCAGGATAATGAACAAAAAATATTCAAAGTTAGAGGACAGCGCCAAGTTTTAAACAAGGCGCTAAAAGAAAAGGAGAAAATCGCCCAACACGTTTATCAGCAAGAAACAAAAGAAGCCGCCATTACTGATCTTTTGGCTGAAAAAAAACAAGATGAATTGCGACAGCAGGAATTAGCTGAAAAAATACAGCAAACACAGCAAGAATATTTAACACTAAAAGAAAAAGAAAACAGCTTCCCGCAATATGAAGAGTGGCAACTTTTGCAAAAAAAATATCCTAACGATGACTTAGGAGCAGAGCCAGAAAAACTGCAAGAATTTTACAATCAATATAATCAATTGAATACACGTTTAGCCGAAGGAAAGCAAGCCTTAATTGCATTAAATGAAACACAAGGATTAACCGATCGCTATCGGTTTTATCTCGAGCATGAAAGTGAAATCAAAGGTTTGTTACAAGAACAAGTTGCAGCGGTACGTTTAACCGATGATTTTCAAAATCAGCTCCAGGTCCAACAAGACTTAATTGAAGCTGTAACGGTATTAGAGGATACGTACCAATTCCAGGTAGGAGAAGATCCACAGCAAAAGGTTAAGTTGATAAAAAACTTAGCCCAAGACTATCAGCAACTAACAGAAAACATTACCCAAACAAAACAAGAAGAACTTTGGCAAAGTGCCCACCTGCAAGCTGCAATTGATAACAAAAGTACGCCAAAACAGCCTGTAAAACCACCACTTACCACCATAATATGCGGTATTGTCGCTGTAATTTTTTTGATTAGTGGCCTTTTAAGTAAAAATGCACGTTTCATTTTATGGGCAATGGCGGCAATCGCGCTAATTTTTGCTACGTATAAGTATTATCAAAAAACAAAGAGCAATCAGACAGCCAAAGTAAAAAATAAAGCGCAGCCAGTAAATCAGACGAAGACAGCAGTGACGCAATTGATAGCTAAACAAGAAGAACTTTGGTATCAACTGCAACAAAGGCTACCCCAGCTTATATCCCCAGAAGATTTACCAACTGCTTTGGTTCAGTTGGAAAATGCTGCCAAAGATTATCTGATAAAAAACGAAGCGCTAATGACCGCCGACCAACGTTTAGATCAATTAGATCAAGCCTATGGGAGTTTTTTGCAACGTTTTCGATTTTTAGATAAATGGTTGCCTCAAGCTAATCAAGATGTTTTACAGCGTTTACGGCTGTTGCAAAATTTTACCGATGAAATGCAAGAAGTTAAGCTGCAACAAGAACAGCCGACAGCTGCCCTACTAATTCGGCAAAACCAGCTATTACAACAGCAACTCGATCAATTATTGGCAGAAAATCAGCGCTTGTTGCAAAGTGTGGGAATTAGTCAACCGACAGAAATTCCACTATGGATTGCCCAAATGCATCAAAAAGCAGGGGATTTAGCCCGAAAACAAGAATTAGCGACGCGACTAGCAAAACTATTCCCAAAAAAAATTACCGCTAGTCAATTGGCAATGGCGCTAGCTGCTGTCAAAAGCAAACTAGCAGAGTTGCAGCTAGAAGACCGCAAACTTAGCCGTAACTTGCAAAAGGCACAATTAAAGATGGAACAAATGCAAAGTGATGGTACCTTAGATGAGTTGCGCCAAAGATTAGCTCAAGCAGATAGTGAGGTATATGAACTTGCCTTACAGTGGAGTAAAAATAAATTAATGGCAGCTTTATTAGGGGATTTGGCCACGGAGCTTTCAGATAAACAATTGCCACAACTATTACAAAAAAGCAGTGAATATTTAAAACTTTTGACAAAAGATAATTATTTTTCCTTGGATTTTATCGCAGGGGAATTAGCGGTCAAAACTAAAAATCAAAGTTGGAAAGTTTACGAACTTTCGACTGGGACGAAAGATCAAGTGATTATGGCATTACGCTTTGGTTATTTAGCTTTGCAGACAAATGTGCTATGTCCGTTAATCATCGATGATGGCTGGTTGCATTATGATAGTGTTCGCAAAGAACAGCTGGCAGTATTATTACAAGAGTTTTCACAGCACTATCAAGTGATTTGTTTGTCTTCTGACGTAGAAATGGTAAGCTATTATGAGAAGCTGCAGCAAAAGATTGTCTTGTTGCGTTAGTAGAAAAAAATTGTGATAAGGAAAAAAGAAGTAAAAGGAGATTGCCATGAAAAAATTAAAAGATTTAGCCGTGGATGAAGAATTTCAAGCCTTTTTGTTAATTAAGAATGCCGATGTGCGTTTAGCCAAAAACGGTAAAAAATTTATTGCATTTACTTTCCAAGATACATCTGGAACGATTGATGGTAAATTTTGGGATGCTTCTGAAGAAGAAATTAATAAATTTGAAGCAGGAAAAGTGGTTGCCTTGCAAGGAAAACGCGAATTGTACAATGGCAATCCTCAAGTGAAGATCATCCATTTGCGTCTTGCTCGCGCTGATGAGCCCAGTGAACCAACGCAATATATGGAGCGAGCACCGCTTAAAAAAGAAGAGATGGAAGAAGAGATCAATCAGACCTTATTTGAGATTATCAATCCCCATTGGAATCGAATCGTCCGCTTTTTGTTGAATAAATATCAAAAAGAATTTTTTGACTATCCAGCAGCAAAACGCAATCACCATGCTTTTGCCGGTGGTCTAGCTTATCATACGGTTTCGATGTTGCGCTTAGCCAAAGCCATCGTCAAAGAATATCCAGAGTTGAATCCATCTTTATTATACGCAGGCGTCATTTTACATGACTTAGGAAAAGTGATTGAGTTGTCGGGCCCGATGTCAACAGAATACACGCTCGTGGGAAATTTGGTTGGACATTTGGTGTTGGTGGATGAAGAAATTACGAAAGCCTGTATTACTTTAAAATTTGATGAAAATGAAGAAGACATTGTGGTTTTACGGCACATGGTCTTAGCACATCACGGTTTGTTAGAGTATGGGTCGCCAGTTCGTCCCCGCATTATGGAAGCAGAAATTTTGCATCAAATTGATAATTTAGATGCCTCCATGCAAATGATGTTGACGTCTTTGCGCCAAACACAACCGGGAAATTACTCTGATCGCATTTTTGGGATGGACAATCGCAGTTTTTATCTGCCCAAAGACGTGTAATCTTTGAATTAAAGTGATGAAAATAACAATAGCTTAGTTTACACCGTTAATTTTAATCGGGGTAAACTAGGCTTTTTTGTCGTGGAGTGTCCGAACACTAAAGAGTGAGACACGTTTTTTTGCTGGTCCATTTTTCTTAAACTTTTTATAAGGCAGTTAGAAAATTTCAATGAATTTCAGTAAATAAAAATTTCCTGTGTTATCTTTTTTTGTAGACGATTTTCAAAAGGAGACGCTAAATTTGGAAAATAGAAGTGGTTTAAGCTTAGCTGCAGTGCAGGAGCGAAAAGAACAAGGATTGCAAAATAATTTTACTGAAAGTGCAACCAAATCAACGGGGGCAATCTTTTACGATAATTTAGTCACCCTATTTAATTTTTTGAATTTATTGATTGGAATTTGCCTGTTCTTAGTGGGCGCATATAGCAATATGTTTTATTTGGTCATTATTTTGGTCAATATCACAATTGGTATCTATCAAGAGATTCATGCCCGTAATTTGGTTCAAAAACTTTCAATCGTGAATAAAAAGCAGGTTAGCGTCCTGCGTGACGGGATAGAAGTAAAGGTAGATTCTACAGAATTGGTAATGGATGATTTGGTGAAAATAGGTGCCGGCGAACAAGTTCCGTCGGATATGCAAGTTGTCACAGGCTTTGCTGAAGTCAATGAAGCAATGTTGACCGGAGAATCAGACCTAATTGCAAAGCAGGCGGGGGCCTCATTGTTGTCTGGGAGTTTTTTAGTTAGTGGGGAAGTATTCGCTCAAGTTGTCCATGTAGGCAAAGATAATTATGCCGTGAAATTAACCAATGAAGCGAAAAATCATAAACCACTTAATTCAGAATTAATTCGGGCCATTCGTCAAGTTGCAAAATTCACTAGTTTTGTCATTATCCCTTTTGGCATTTTACTTTTCTTAGAAGCCTTTTTCCTGCGTTCTAGTGGTACAAAAGAAGCTGTGGTTGTCTCGGCTGCTGCCGTGTTGGGGATGTTACCCAAAGGTCTGGTTTTATTAATTAGTATTGCGCTAACCACAGGGGTTACCAAACTAGCGAAAAAGAGAATTTTGGTTCAAGATATGTACGCAATTGAAACCCTTGCTCATGTGGATACGCTTTGTTTGGATAAGACTGGTACGATTACCAAAGGGGATATGCGGGTTTTAAAATTACACAGTGTACAAGAAGCGTACACAGAACAACTTTTTGCAATTATTGGAAGTTATTTAAAAAATAGTACAGATAGTAATGTGACGATGCAAGCACTACGGGATTATTTTCCGGAAACGACTACCTATGCTGCTAGCCAAGTGACCCCTTTTTCTTCTGAACGAAAATGGAGCAAAATGGATTTGGCAACGATTGGGACAGTCTACTTGGGGGCGCCAGAACGCGTATTGGCAAAAGAAAATATTCCACCTATAGTTTTGCACGCACAAGAACAAGGATTGCGTGTTTTAGTGATTGCCGTAGCAGCTGACCAAGAAGAACCGCAGGCAATCGCAGTAATTGAAATTGAAGATATTATTCGCAACAAAGCAGAAGAAACCCTTGCTTATATAGATCAAGAAGGTGTTGCGTTAAAAGTTATCTCTGGTGATAATCCGATTACTGTTTCCAATATTGCCAAACGAGCAGGATTACCACATTATGAACAATATATTGATCTAACGACCTGTAAAACAGATGAGGAAGTAAAAGAAGCAGCATTGAAATATACGGTTTTTGGTCGCGTTGCCCCACAACAAAAGAAACTCTTGGTTCAAGCTTTAAAAAAAGCCGGAGGAACAGTTGCGATGACAGGCGATGGTGTCAATGACGTTTTGGCTTTGCGTGAAGCGGATGTCAGTATTGCGATGGCTGACGGGGATGCAGCGACCCGCCAAATTTCCAATTTGGTATTACTCGATTCAGACTTTACCACGTTACCAGAAGTCTTGTTTGAAGGACGACGGGTTGTAAACAATGTGACCAAAGTCTCCGGTATCTTTTTTATCAAAACGATTTATTCTTTCTTACTAGCCATTATTTGTTTATTCAGTGTCAGTGCTTTTCCTTTTATCCCAATTCAAATCACCTTGATTGACTTGGCGATTGAAGGCTATCCTTCTTTCTTTTTATCTTTTGAAAGCAACAAAACAAAAGTTAGCGGGAAATTTTTACCTACAGCACTGAAATCTGCTTTACCGAATGCCTTATTAGTTGTAGTGAATGTTTTGGCCGTAGCAATACTTGCGCAACAAGCCAATTGGCCCCAGATGCAGACCACCACATTAATGTATTATTTATTAATTGGTATCAGCTGTCTAGCCGTGATTAGAGCTTGCTTACCGCTTAATCCATTACGGTTATTTTTAACGATTACTACCATTGGCGGAATTTATGTGGCAGCAATGTTATTTCATAAAATTCTAGAAATTGGCTTTTTAACTTCGGCGACGATACCAGTATTTGCTATATTGATGCTGGGAAATAGCATTTTATATGGACTGATAACTTGGTTGATGAAGAAAAAAGTGAAGTAGGAAAAGCCAACAAAAATAAGCTGATTTCTGTTGGAAAATTTTGACAGCTTATAATAAAGATATTTTTTTACCGTTATAAAAAACCGCTAGGACAAAAGTTAATACTTTGTCCTAGCGGTTTTTGAATGGTGAAGTTTAGTTGCAATCAGCATAGTTTATAGCTGTTGCAGGTGTTATTAGCTACTACATTATTTAGATTCAGCAGTTGAACTTTCAGCTGTTTTTGATTCTTCAGTAGAAGAGTCAGCTTTTGAATCTTTCGTTGAGCTTGATTTTGTATCTTTTGTTTCAGCCGCTTCAATAAAGTCGCTTAAGATGTTTTGTAGGGCATCATCTTTTACTTTTACGTTAGCATCTTTTAATTCTTGACCGATTACTTTAGCAGAGAAAGTAGAGTCAGATGCTTTGGTATTGATCGCAATTTCTTTTAATTCTTTTTTGTAAGGGTCCATTGAATTGCCTTTGGCCTTATTTTTATCCATCCGGACAACGTAATAGCTTGTCATCATAGTAGATTGGTCAGTCACAGGGATAACAGCAGAAACTTCGCCGTCTTTCAGTTTGAAAGCAGCTGTTTTCACATCAGCTGGCACACTTGCTGTTTGAGAATCAAAGGAGATTTTACCACCTTTTTCTTTGGTAGCAGAATCAGTTGAACTCTTCTTGGCAATTTTTTCAAAGTCAGCATCTTTTTTACTTACTTCTTCTTTTAATTTTTTCGCTTCGTCTTCGCTAGCAGCAGCGATGATATGGGCATCAACTTCTGGATGGAAAGAATCCCAAGCGGTTTTTAAATCTTTATCAGTAACTTTAACATGAGATTTGATCCCTTTTTCTAAAGCTGCTTGTTGGGTTAAATATTCTTTGAAAGTTTTCTTAGTGAAACCAGATTGTTCCAATTGTTGTTCAAATGAATCACCGTAAACTTTTGCTTGTTCATTGTATTGCTTGTCGATTGCTTTTTGGTCCACTTTGTCGCCATATTTGTCACCGAAAACTTTTAAAATAATCATGTTACGGATTGTTTGTTGATTATTAGAATCATATTTTGCTTGATCGTAAAAATCTGAAACCGTGATTTTTGAACCTTTCATTGTGGCGATGTCTTGGTCTTTAGAGCCACAAGCAGCAAGGGATAAAACAGCCATTGCGCTGACAGCGGCTAATAACATTTTTTTCTTCATTTAGTCGAGCACTCCTGTATTTTCAATTTAATTTTCACAAATATTACTATAGCACATTCTGTTTTTAAAAAAAATCACTGGCTGGAAGTTTCAAACAAAATTCACACAATGGTCGCTTTTCTTTAGTTTTCCTTAGAGTGTTCCGGTGTATCTGCATTTTGTAGCGGAGGATCTGCTAAGACAGCGACATGTTCACTTAACGTTTTGACTTGGTCTTTTATTTGGGCAATCCGTGGCTCTGCTTGAAATTTGAAGTCTGTAATATCTTGTTCTAACCCGGCAGTAAAAGCGGGGATAATCGCTTGTGCTGTTTGTTGCGTTGTCTGCAGCGCTTTTTTGAAATTTGTTAAGCTATTATTTAACTCAAGTGTTGTTTGGGTAGCAACATCTAGCTCTTGGGCTAATTTTGCCCGAGTTTCATTGCCGCTTCTTGGTACCGTGAGTAACGTACCCACACCGCCGGCAACAGAACCAACGACTAAGCCTTTAAGGAAACTTTTTAACATTTATTTCACCTGCTTTGCAATTGCTGCGGCAATGGCTTTTAATTCAGCTTCATTATGCAGACCTTGATGATCACCAAAATGAACAGAGAAGTCATCTGTTTTTTCATAGCGGGGAATCAAATGGATATGAGAATGAAAAACAGATTGATAAGCCAACTCTTTATTGTTGTTTAAAATGTTTAAACCTTCCATCTCCGGAAAAGCCGCTTCTAGCGCGCGGGCAATTTTGGGAATGCGGGCAAACACGGCACTGGCCAATTTTTCGTCGTATTCAAAAATATCGGTGACGTGTTTTTTCGGGATAACTAAGGTATGTCCTTGTGTCACTTGGGATAAATCTAAAAAGGCATAGACGACATCATCTTCGTAAACTTTATAGCTTGGAATTTCACCTGCTGCGATTTTACAAAAAATACAATTTTCCATGAATTTCATCCTCTCTAATTTTTAACAGCGCTAATTTTTTGCTGTGAGTTTTTGATGGATTTCGTTATTCTTACTTTACCACAACCAGCCAGTTTTTTTCAGAGAAAGGGTGTTTTTTGGTATAATGAGACTGTGTTCAATTTAAATTTTAAAAGCTGAGATAAAGGAGCTTATCAAAATGAGTTTAATAGTAAAAGATTTAACAGGAGGCTATGGTCAGTTTCCTGTTTTAAAAAATTTAAATTTTTCGATTGGTGAAGGAGAATTAGTTGGGCTGATTGGGTTAAATGGAGCCGGTAAAAGTACGACAATTAAAGAAATTATCGGACTATTACAACCACAAAAAGGCAGTATCACCTTAAATGACTTAACGTTAAAAAAAGACCCAGAAAATTATCGCAAACAAATCGGCTACATTCCCGAAACACCTTCTTTGTATGAGGAATTGACCTTAAAAGAACACATTGAAGTGACGGCGATGGCCTATGATATACCGCAAAAAGAAGCCTTCAAACGAGCGGAACCTTTGTTAAAAACATTTCGCTTGGAAAATAAGTTGGATTGGTTTCCGGCTAAATTTTCAAAGGGGATGAAACAAAAGGTGATGGTATTGTGTGCCTTTTTAATCGAACCGAGCCTTTATATTATCGATGAACCATTTTTAGGGTTAGATCCATTGGCAATCAACGCGTTATTGGAATTGATGGAACAAATGAAAAGAAATGGTGCGGCTAACCTAATGTCTACTCACATTTTGGCTACAGCTGAAAAATATTGCGATCGTTTTATTGTCTTGCACGAAGGTGAAATCATCGCCCAAGGGAGCTTAGCTGAATTACAGGCGACATTTGGCTTAGAAGGTGCCGACTTAGATGAAATTTATTTGCATTTAACTAAAGCGCAGGTGATAAAAAATGAGTGAGTTGTTTAAAAAGCGTCTAGCATTACATCAACGCCATATGCAAAAATATCTACGCTATGTCTTTAATGATCATTTTGTCTTAATTTGTGTCTTTTTACTTGGGGGAGTTGGGCTTTATTATTCCGAGTTTGTCAAATCCCTGCCACGTAATTTTTGGCCGGCAGCAGGAGTAGCATTACTGATTTTAGTCGCAATTTTGCCGTTGGGACGTTTTGCAACTTTAATGCAAGAAGCCGATATTGTCTTTTTGTTGCCCAAAGAACGAGCATTGAAAGAGTATTTTAAAGGAGCTTTTAACTATTCTCTATTGTTGCCTTTTTTTATAGAACTATTAGTTTTAGGTTTTTTAATGCCGCTTTTAGTGGCAACTACCGCTATTAAATTTCCCGCCTTTTTCATTCTGTTAGGAACGATGTGGCTGTTAAAACTTGCGCAATTAAAAATTGCCACACTGAAAATTTATCAAGTAGCACCATCAAAATTAAGGCAAGTCGAACTGCTTTGGCTGGTTTTGTCAGTACTTTGTCTTGCAGCTGGTATTTTTTTAAATCCTTTTATCGGTTTAATTTTAGCGTTTGTCACTGGGGTGGGCATTTTCAAATTATTAGCAAAAAGCGAAGAGAATTTAGATTGGGAAAAAATGATTGGCATGGAGAAAAGCCGGCTTCACCGTATTTACCAATTTATCAATCTTTTTACTGATGTACCAGAAATCACAGCGACAGTTAAACGCCGCGCGTATTTAGATGGTGTTTTGCAAAAAATCAAACCGCAGCAAAAAAATACGTATTTGTATTTATATGCGAGACGATTTGCCAGAGGTTCAGAATACAGCGGTCTTTTTATCCGTTTGGTAGTGATTGGAAGTTTATTGTTGTATTTTGTTCAAGACGTCTATTTTAGTTTGGGTTTAGGCATTTTGTTTATTTATATGATTGGCTTTCAATTAATCCCGTTATACAATCAATTTCGCTATATGATTTTAACCCAACTTTATCCAGTTTCTAGCCAACAAAAGGCTAAAGCATTACAAGTTTTACTCTTGCTGTTATTAAGTTTGGCGGCTTTTGTTTTTGCAATTAGTGCCAGTTTGGCGCTATCTTTATGGTACGAGCGTTTCTTAGTAATCGCTGCATATTTTCTCATGGTATTTTTCTTTACCCGTTGGTATGTCCCCCGTCGTTTAAAGAAGATGGCATAATAGCGGGTATTAAAATAAAAAAGCTCTTAAAAAGCACTTCAGGGGAACGTATATGCGCTTGACGATAGCGCGTGAGACCGCTAGAATGGGGGTACTTTTGTTTTGAAGGAGGACGGAGCGATGGATATTCAGTTAGGCCAAGAATGGAATTTAAGTCCCATTAAAGGCGATACCGGAAAAGCGTATGTTGGCTCGCGGGAAAACGATAAAGTTTTTGTGAAGCGCAACACAACGCCAATGCTTGCTGCTCTTTCAAAAGAAGGGATTACCCCGCGGTTAATTTGGACCAAAAGAACCGGCAATGGCGATACTTTTTCAGCTCAGGAATGGTTGGAAGGAACAATTTTAACTGCTGAAGAAATCGGCAAAAGAAATGATGTTGTGGATGTCTTATATCAATTGCATCATTCCCATTCCTTAAAACGGATGCTACAAAAAATCGGCGGTGAAGTTTTAACCCCGAAAATGATGTTAGAACAATACGAGAGTGCATTGGCAAACCCGATTGCAGAAAATCGTTTTTTACAATTGGTTTTGCATTATTTAAAGCACAATATACCCGAATTCACAAAAGAAGATGTGGCGGTGGTTCACGGTGATGTCAATCATCGTAATTGGCTAGTCTGTCGTAATTATTTATATTTGGTAGACTGGGATTCTATTTGTTTTAGTGATCCAGCAGTGGATATCGGCACGTTTTTGGGTCATTATTTACCTAAATCTTCTTGGAGTCGCTGGTTAATGAGTTATGGTATGATGCCAAATGGCGCCAATTTGGAAAAAGTATACTGGTATGCTTTGATGTCGTTGATACAAGAAGTCAAAAAATATTACGTTCGTGGTGATTTTGAAACAATGAATGAAGTCATTATTCAAATTAAACGAATTTTTAGTGAGTAGAGCGATGTCGTAGGCGGAAGCTTTTGACTTTGCTCTTTTTTTGCGAGTTGTTTTAAATTTAGTTAGGAAAAAGAAAGGAAATGAGCATGCGGGTAAGAAAAAGAAATGGTGCCGAAGAAATGCTTACGGCACATCCAGAAATCGTGATTGCAGAGCCGACAGCCCATAAAGGCAACTGGCATGAAGTATTTGGCAATAATAAACCACTTCAAATTGAAATTGGAATGGGAAAAGGGCGTTTTATTAGTGGGATGGCCCAGCAAAATCCTAATATTAATTATATCGGAATCGATATGCAAGTAAGCGTAGTTTCCCATGCTTTGGATAAGGCACTGGCAACAGAAGTCAAAAATTTACGTCTTTTACATGTTGACGGCTCAGCCTTAACTGAATATTTTGCAGATAGTGAAATTGATCAAATTTATTTGAATTTCTCTGATCCTTGGCCCAAAAAACGGCATATTAAACGCCGGTTGACTTCACCAGACTTTTTAGCAGTGGATGAAGCCATTTTGAAACCAAAAGGGGAGATTCACTTTAAAACCGATAATCAAGGATTATTTGAATATTCATTGGCTAGTTTTTCGCAATATGGTATGACGTTAAAACAAGTTTGGTTGGACTTACACAATAGTGAGTTTGCTGACAACGTTATGACGGAATACGAAGAAAAATTCAGCGCCAAAGGTCAACCCATTTATCGTGTGGAAGCCCAATTTGCAGATAAAACTAAAAAACAACGTTAAACAGCTAAAAGCTGGGACAAAAGTTAATGACTTTTGTCCCAGCTTTTTTTTTAAAGAAAGAATAGCTTTTGTTATATCTTAGATCTGAAGGCTTCCTACAGCTTTTCTTGCTGAAAAGCTGCAATTTTTAAAGGGCGTTGCGTTTTGTTTGGCTAATAAAAAAAGTTCCTGCTGGTAAACAAAAATTTATTTTTTTGGCGTAATTCTTTGTGAGGAGGAAAGTAGATGGACGTCACCGAATTATCTGAAACGTTAATTACCTATGGGATGACGCACAAAATGGAAGACTTATATATTACGCCAGAAAACCAACTATGGCAGATACAATTTCGCCAAGGCAGTAGACGTATTCATTTTGATAGCATCCCAAAAGATAGTGCTGAAAAATTAATTGCCCGGTTTAAATATTTAGGTCAAATGGATGTCGGAGAGAAAAGAAAAGTGCAACTAGGAGCTATCACCTATGAAACAGCAATGGGAGAGCAACGTTTGCGTCTTTCCGTTGTGGGAAATTATCAAGGAGATGAAAGTTTAGTTCTGCGCTTTTTACAGCCCATCGCCAAAGTCGCACATTTTTATTTACCGGAACAATTGGCAATTGTAGGTGCAATGATTCAAAAAAGACGCTTGTATTTATTCAGTGGCCCGACAGGTTCGGGCAAGACAACATTAATGTATCGTCTCGCTAAATCAGATGGTGGTCAAGTCATTACGATTGAAGATCCCGTAGAAATTGAAGAAAGCACTTTTTTGCAATTACAAACGAATGAGGCGATTGGACAAACGTATGATAAGTTGATCCAACTGGCTTTACGACATCGTCCGGATTGTCTCATCATTGGTGAAATTCGTGACGCTTTAACAGCCAAGGCGGCGATTCGAGCCGCACTGACCGGACACAAAGTTTTTGCCACAGTTCATGCGGCTAATTTAATGGAGACCAAAAGTCGTCTGCGGGATTTACTGCCGATTGAAAATGAATTGGATTATTGTTTAGGTGGTATTGTTTATCAGCGCTTGTTGCCTGATAAAAGGGGGAAAATCGCGAGTTTATTGGCTTATCAGTTTGAACATGAACTACCATTTTCTAATTGGCAACAAAATCTGGCGCGATTAGTTGAAGAAGGGCGAATCGATGAAAAAATTTACCAGCAAGAAAACTGAAAAACAGCGCTTTGTAAAAACTTTAGCCGATTTATTGCTAAGCGGCTTTACTTTACTGCAAGCTATTGAAGTTATCCAGCGAAGTCACGGTTTTAACGCAGAAAAATTAGGCGCATTTCGTGACAAATTAGCAACAGGAACACAATTAAGTGAAGTTTTCCAAACACTTGACTTTACCGCCAGCGAAATCGCCCAAGTGCAATTAGCAGCAGAACAGGGCTTGTTAGCTGAAACACTAGGACAAATTGCAAAACAACTCCAACTTGCTGCAAAGCAAAGGCGCGCCCTGCGACAAGTTTTAAGTTATCCCTTTTTATTGCTCATTTTTGTCAGTGGTGTAATGGTGAGTTTGCATCAATTTTTATTACCGCAATTGCTAGCTTCTGGCATGTTATCCAAACGTCATTGGGGCATTTTATTTCTTCGTTATAGTCCGTATGTGTTGTTCATTTTTGTTTTGCTACTTGTATTAGCCTATGGCCTTATTCAACAGTTCTTCAAAAAAAGTTCCGCTTTAGCACAGGCGAATTTTTTAAGTCAAATACCTGTTGTTAAACAATTTTATCGCCTCTTTATCGCCGATTATTTTGCCTTGGAGTGGGGAAAATTATTTCAACAAGGATTAGAAATTAACCAGATTATTTACGTTATGCAAAAGACAGATAGTAGTTCTTTGTTAAGTCAATTGGCGACTGAACTGGATTGTGCCTTGCAAAAAGGAGAGTCCTTAAGTGATAAATTGCAGGGATACGCATTTTTACCACCGGAATTTAGTCTGATTGTTTTTCAAGGGCAGGCAACAGGAAAACTCGGCATCGAACTTATTTTATATAGCAAATTGTGTGGGCAAAAGTTAAATAGCAAAGTTGAAAGAGCAATTAGTCTGATCCAGCCGCTGGTTTTTGTGGTCATTGCCGTTTTAATTATTAGTGTTTATGGTGCTTTGTTTTTACCTTTATATGGAAACATCCAGCTATATAACTGAGAGGAGAGAGTGTGTGTGCGCTTGCTAGTTAAGAAACTCAAATTTTCAAAAAGAGACAGAAATTTTTCTGCATTCACGATCATCGAAATGTTAGTTGTGTTATTTATTATTAGTATTTTATTGCTGCTTTTTGTACCCAATTTATCACAACAAAAAGATGAAGCACAAAAAGGAAGTGAAGCGGCCATCGTTAAGACGGTTGCGACACAAATTGAATTGTATGAATTAAATTATGATAAAAAGGCTACAGGAGAAGATTTGATAGAAAAAAATTATGTCACAAAAGAACAGTGGGAAATCTATGAAAGACATGCTGAAGAAAATAGTCCCAAAAAGCCTATGCCATAAGAAAATGCCTGCCTTTACTCTCGCAGAATCTTTAGTCGTACTCGTTGTTATTACTTCTTTTTTATTAATTCCGGTGTTAATTTTGCGTCCGGCTGAAGAAAAAGTGAAAGTGGAAATATTTCTAGCGCAATTTGAGCAGAATTTTTTATTATTGCAACAGACTGCAATTGCCCAACAAGTCGGAACGACACTTGAAATTAATCGGGAGGAACAGTTGCTGCATTTTAAAATTTCCGAACATAAAAGCTATCCTGATTTGCAAATTCCGACAGAGTTGTCTTATAAAATGCCAGATAGTATCACAATAAGTGCAACAACGGGAAATTATTCTGGGATGGATACTGTAACCTTCGAGTGGGAAAATCGCAATCAAAGGATTGAATACGTGTATCAGATGGGAAGTGGCCGTTTTGTCAAAACCATTACCTAAAGCTTTTATTTTGCTGGAAGCTGTGGTGGCACTTACCATTTTAACAGGTTGTGCCTTAATTTTAATCCAGCAACAACAGCAGTTACTAACGCAAAGCAACAACGCCAAAGAACGATTGACACAAAGCCGCATAATGTATGAAGAGGCAAAAATTATCCTGCGACAAGGTGGCAAGCTTACCCAGACTCTAATTTATGATGACCAAAGCTACCATATTCGCTATAATCCGCAAGCTTATCATTTTTATTGTGAGACAGACGGTGTGGTAATGGAGGTGCAACTTGAAAATTAAAGCATTTACCCTCTTAGAATGTTTGATAGCATTATTAATTTTCAATTTATGTTTATTGTTGATTACGGGGCTTTTCTTACGAACGATCCGCCTAAAAGAGCATATTATGAGTAGAGAAGAGCAGGAGTTTGCAACGTTTATGTTGCAATTAGAAAATGAGCTACAAAATACTAGCATGATTTCTTGTACAGAGGCCATTTTAAAGTGTAAAGATCAAAAAGGGCAGACAATCTCGATTGAAAAAGGGCAAAACATGATTCGAAAAAAAGTGGATAAGTTAGGGCATCAACCGCTTTTAATGGATGTTTACCATTTACGGTTTTCAAAAGATTTAACTACGAAAAGTGTGACGTTAAAAGTATTCTTTCAATCTGGGAGGGTTTGTTATGGGAAATGGGTGGAAAACTAAACCAAAAGCAAGTGTCTTACTTTCCGCATTATTATTAGTCGCATTGCTGAGCCTGGTTAGTTATGGGGTTTTAACACACCATTTTATTACTGTAACAGGTACGATAAAAACAGAAAGGTTGTACCGCGCCAAAACGATGCAAGAATTATTTTTCGTTTACTATTTCACACTACCAATTGAAGAACGTAAAAAAGGCGTCGTGAACTTTTCACAAGGAAAGTGTGAATTTGCCAAAGAAAAGGACAGTCTGAAACTTACAATCCGGTTGGATAAACAAAGTTTTCATTTTTTGGTTAGTAAAACAGAGCTGACAAAGCTTTCTCAACGTTTTAAAGATAACAAAAAATCTGTTTCGGATTAGGAATATAACAGTTGCTGAGAAAACCTTACCATTTGTGTTTCTCAGCTTTTTGGTATCCTTCTCAAAAAAGCCATATGTTCGTTGTTTCACAAACAAAAATATGAATTTTTGATTGATAATTTTTTAGGAATCGGCTATCATTAAACAGGTACAAAAGGTGTTATAATCTCCAGAAAGAAGGTGTCATATGTTTCCTGATCAATTCGAAAAAGCTTTTTCATTGAATCTTGAAGCAGTCCAACTGCTGCAAAATGCTTTGGGGTCCTCATTTCTGGATGCATACATCGAGAATGTGGAAAACCAATTGGATGGATTTACTGTACGAATCTTAGATGGTGTACCAAATGCTGAGACTGTTGGGAAAATCGAAGCATTATACACAGAGCTAAAGGAAATCCCTTTAGCAGGAGAAGATTTACGGAAGTTATCCCAATTACTTTTATTAAAAGGTAGTAAGACAGAAAAGTTGCAAGCCAATCATCAGTTAACACCAGATGGGTTAGGATTTTTGTTTATTTATTTATTGGAGCAGTTTTATTCTGACAAAAAACAAAGCTTAACTATTTTTGATCCAGCAGTGGGAATGGGGAATTTATTATTAACAGCCCTGTTAAACTTAAAAATTGCTGGTTATGAAGCAAAGGGTGTTGGTGTCGATATCGACGATACGTTATTGGCGGTCGCAGCGGCAGATGCAGAATGGACTAAAGGGAATATGCAGCTTTTCCATCAAGACAGCTTGCAAGACTTATTATTAGATCCAACTGATGCGGCAATTTCTGATTTACCAATTGGCTACTATCCTAACGATCAAAAAGTGCAAGATTTTATCACCGGTGTCACCCAAGGACATTCATACGCACATCATTTATTGATGGAACAAGCAATGAATTATGTGAAAGACGCGGGCTATGGTTTGTTTTTAGTACCAAGCAATTTACTTGAGTCTGAACAAGCGACATATTTCAAAAAGTGGTTGGCTGAAAAAGTTTTTTTACAAGGTTTAATCCAATTGCCAGACCAACTTTTCCGTTCCGAACAATCACGTAAAAGCATTCTAATCGTGCAAAATCATGGTGAAAATGCAAGTCAAAAGGAAGTCTTTTTAGCAAAATTGGCTTCACTAACAGATGAAAAAGTCATTGCTAAATTCTTTAAACAATTTGAAGACTGGAAGTTAGCTAATTAATTATTTAGAAGGAGAGTAACATGTCTAAAACAATCGCAATCAATGCAGGAAGCTCAAGTTTGAAATGGCAATTGTATCAAATGCCAGAAGAAAGTGTTGTCGCTAAAGGAATCGTGGAAAGAATCGGCTTAAAAGATTCAATCTTCACAATTAAATACGGCGAAGATAAAAAATACAATGAGGTTGTGGATATTCATGACCATGAAGTTGCTGTTAAAATGTTGTTGGATAAATTAATCGATTTAGAAATTTTAGCCAACTATGACGAAATTACCGGTGTTGGTCATCGCGTTGTTCACGGCGGCGAAACATATAAAGATTCTGTTGTTATCGACGATGAAGTAATGGAAAACATCCAAGCATTAGCTGAATTTGCACCATTACATAATCCAGCTAACTTAATGGGAATTCAAGCTTTCAAAAAAATCTTACCAGAAATTATCAGTGTTGCTGTTTTTGATACTTCATTCCACGCGTCAATGCCAAAACACAACTATCTATATAGCTTGCCAATGGAATACTATAATGACTTCAAAGTGCGTAAATATGGCTTCCACGGCACTAGCCATCGCTATGTTTCAGAACGTGCTGCTGAAATGTTAGGTAAACCAATTGAAGAGTTAAAAATTATTACATGCCATTTAGGTAATGGAGCTTCAATCACAGCTGTTGATGGTGGTAAATCTGTTGATACCTCAATGGGCTTCACACCACTTGCTGGTGTAACAATGGGAACACGTTCTGGTGATATTGACCCAGCCGTTTTACCATACTTAATGGATAAATTAAACATCAACATTGAAGAAATGGTTGATATTTTAAATAAAAAATCTGGTTTACTTGGTCTAACAGGTCTTTCCAGCGACATGCGTGATCTTGAAGCAAACTATGATAAAGAAGAAGTAAAAATTGCGTATGATGTCTTCACTGACCGTATTCGCAAATACATTGGCGGCTACGTAACAACAATGAACGGCGTTGATGCAATTGTCTTCACGGCGGGTATCGGTGAAAATGATGCGCACGTGCGTAATGAAGTTATTAAAGGCATGACTTGGTTTGGTTGCGAAATCGATTCAGAGAAAAATAAAGTTCGCGGTGAAGAATTAGACATCTCTACACCAGAATCAAAAGTAAAAGTATTACTAATTCCAACTGACGAAGAATTAATGATTGCCCGTGACGTAGAACGTTTACGTTAATTTAGAGCTTAATTGTCATTTTTAAACATCCTATGCTTATACTAGTATAGGATGTTTTTTGTCTATTATTTTTACGATTGGAGAATATATGCATACAATAACAGAACAATTTGCTCTTGATATTGGCTGTTCTATAGCTGACTTAACTACAGATGTTTTTTGTTATGGACAACCGACAAAAGAAATGTTTTCCTATCATAGATTTGCCGGTGTTGCGCTTATTTATCAAGGAAAACTTTATGTGCGGGCAAACAGCGCACCTTTACTGGCGCAATTAAAAAAACAATATCAAGGCAAAAACAATCAGTGGTTTTTTGAATTACAAAATATTCAAACTTTCCAAGCGATTTTAGCAGAAAATGGTTATTCTTTAAATGAGTGGGGCACGTTTTTACTTCCTCAAAAAATAGTCAATAAAGAAGATGAGGCCATAAAAATTTTTTATGAGGAAGATATTAAGCAATTTAAAAATCAAAAGAATTTTGATCAATGTTTCGCCGATAGCGATGAAGACCCTGACAAAATAGGGGTTGCCTATCAAATGAATGGTGAAATTATCGGGATGGCCGGCTGTAATGAAAATGGCAAATACTGTTACGAAATTGGTATGAATATTTTGCCACATTATCGTAAACAAGGATTGGCGACAAAGTTAATTCAAAAGCTTACAGCTGAAATTAGGCATGGGACGAATAATACGAAGATTCCGGTGGCAAGAACGGAATTTTCACATACAGATTCTATTAATGCTTTTTTGAATGCAGGCTATAAAATGGGTTGGACGGCGATTAGTTTTGTGAAAAAAGATGATGATTAACTTAGGTTATCAAAAATAGTACTTCAATAACAAATCATGGCATGATATTGCTACTTTTTTCATTGAAAAAGTCTTACAAGCAATTGTTTTAAGCGATAGATTGAATTAGCTGTTAGTTCCTCAGCGTCTAAAACTTACTACCTCATCAAGTAGTACCTAAGGTGATAGAAGCACAAAAGATTCCTTAAAGAATGCTTCTGACAATATTGCTTTAGTTTTGTTTAACTTTTTATCAGGGAATGTAGCAATTACTAAGATTTTTCTGGGGGTGTCCTAGCTACTTATCTCCTTAGGTGTTTCTAAGTCATTTTTAGGTGATGGTAGGATAAATGAGTTGGATTTTATCTTATCTGTGAAATTGTCAAAAAATGTTTAGGTGTATGTAAAGTCATGAAGGGTTTAAGTGTTAAACCGTCTGTGTGAATGTAAACAAATAGAGCGTTAGCTTTTGTCGCTAACGCTCTTGTAGTTTGTGTCTAAGTTGGTATTTATGATTTCGTAAGTTCAATAAAGTTTTGATGTTGCCTTAAAAATCTTGTAAAGTCTGAAATTATCTTTTCAGAAGGCTCGTTGGTTGTAAGCAAGTGTGTCAATACGCCTACCAAACCATTGGTGATAAATATTGCGTTCACCTCTGAGACAGAATAGTTTTCTGTCAGTAAGAAATCTCTCAATTGAGTAGTAAAGAAACCCTGAGTATCTGCTTTTAGTAATAAGGAAATCATGTCTTTTTTAGTTAACATATATTCGAGGGTTTTTGTTAAGTGATCTGCATTTTCTTCATGTTCTGCACAAAATTCAGTTAAACTTCTGATCTCTTTCTTAATTACTTGTTCAAGCAAATCATACTTGTCCAGATAATTAAGATAGAACGTTCCTCTATTAATATCAGCTACTTCACACAGTTTGCTTACTGTGAGTTGTTCAAAGCTTTCTTTTGCGATAACTTCATAAAACGCATTGACAATATTAGCTTGCGTCTTCCGTTTCCTTCTATCCATAATCATTCATCCTTTTATGTTGAGTAATCAACATACTTCTAAATCTGTTGATTGCTTTGAATATTTCTTTAACTTACTATAACTTGCAGATGTTGATTAATCAACACGTGTCTATTATGGAGGTATTTAATTATGAAAATATTGATTTATGGTGCTGGTATTCAAGGAAGTTACTTAGCACATAGTTTAGCTCAAAACTCTCATAACCAAGTCATAATGTTGGCTCGTAATAAAAGATTAGCTCAATTGCGATCAGATAATTTAGTTCTTTATCATCAATTACAAAAGAAACGTACAGTTGATACGTTAACGTATGTTGAACAACTTAACGCAGATGATTTTTATGACATCATTTTTGTTACTATGAAATATAGTGATTTTGAGAGTGTGTTACCTGTTTTGGCTGCCAACATGAGTGAAAATATCATATTTGTAGGAAATCAAATGGATACCTTGTATCTTGAAACCCAATTAATGAGTCTTGCAACAAGTAATAAGAATGTATCCTTTGGTTTCCAAACAACAGGCGGTACTAGAAAAGAAGACCTGATAACAATCTTAAGGTTTGGAAAAGGGAAGCTTAAGATCAATTCATCTGTTAATACCTCTAAGCTTAAACCTATTCTTGAAGCTATTTTTTCTAATACGAATTATACATGGGAAATAGATAAAAAATTAGATGATTGGCTTAAAACTCATGCTGCTTTGGTTACGGTATTAAATACCTTCGACAATCTTCAAGCTGGTATTAGTAATAAAAAAGAGAAAAAAGAGCTAATGCGTTTAGCTTCATTAAGTTATAAAGAAGCCTTTCAGATATTAAAAGACAATGGTGTTAAGATCACTCCACCTATGCTGGGCGCTGTATTTTCTAACGCTAAAGTAGCTTACAGTATCATGAAGCTTATATTTGCTACTCCTATAATGAAAATGCAAGAAGGTGACTTTCGAGAAATTGAGGCTATGATTGAGTCTTTGCTTAAGTTCCAAAAACAATCTAAAACCCCTACTCCAAACTTTTCAAAATTACTTGCTAGGCTTTAAGCAAGAAAATTCAATGTTCATAGTATGAAATTTACGAAGACTCTTTTAAGTAATTAACCAATTTTGTTAGTACCTTAAGAGATTTTTTTATATCCCGTAGATATGAGTATTAAAAATAGGCTCCTAAAGTTTTATTTAGGAGCCTATTGGTTGGTTGCTTTGGCTTGTATCCCCTAAGGTTTAAACGGCTAGAGATCATGTAAAAAACATTTTTACGCTGTGTTGTGCGTGTTTGCTAACCGCTAGTGTCGTTGTAAAGATAATAGAACTTCTCTTTAAAGATGACATAGTGACTCATAATTGAATTCTTCCTAGTAATTTTCTTAGATAAGACTTTTCTAGTTGGAATTCGGTATGAGTCATTTTTTACGTGTTCACTTAGTTTGTAAGTTCAAGAGCAAAAAAATTCTAAGAAACTATTGACCAATAAATAGAAATCGATTACACTAAAAAAGTAAAACGTCATATAACGTTATAAACGCAAAAATGATTTACTGTAAAAACAGGTACGCTATTTAAACAATTTTTTTAAATTTAGGAGGACAAAAAATGGACGTAACCAAAACTGTTGAGAAAATTTTGGCTAAAAATGAAGGGCAGCTTTCAGGTATTTATTTTGTTGCTTGTGGGGGTTCTTTAGTTGACATGTATGTGGCAGAGTACTTTATGAAAGCTGAATCAAGCAAATGTTTTACCGGTTGGTATACTGCTAATGAGTTTTGTCACGTGCCACCGAAAGCTTTAGATGAAAATTCGGTTGTCATTTTATGCTCCCATGGTGGTAATACCAAAGAAACCGTTGCAGCTGGAAACGTGGCACAAAGTCGCGGCGCACAAACAGTGGGGCTAACTCATAATAAAGAAGCTGATTTATTTTCGGTATCAAATTACAGTTTTTTATATGATTGGGGAGCAGATGCTGAAGTGAAAAACAATCCAATGGCGATTATTTTGGATTTAACAGTTTCACTCGTTGCGCAAACAGAAGGGTATGCTCACTATGATAAATTTAAAGAAGGTATGGGCATTATTGATACCGTCGTAAAAAATGCAATTAACCAAGTACAAGAGCGGGTAAAAGTTTTTGCTGATAAATATCAAAATGATACGATGTTCTACATTATGGGCAGTGGACCTAGTTATGGTCACGCTTATGGTTTTTCAATTTGTTCGTTAATGGAGATGCAGTGGTTGGATTCAACTGCTGTCCACTCAGGAGAATATTTCCACGGACCTTTTGAAGTGACAGATCAAGATCGCAATTACATTATGTTAATGAGTGAAGGACGCAGCCGACCACTAGATGAGCGGGCAAAAACTTTCTTGCAAGCATATGCTAAAAATGTCGAGTATGTCGATGCAAAAGAATTAGGGTTGGATTTAATTGCACAAGAAGTTAACGAATTTTTCAATCCAATTTTATTCTATAGCGTTTTAGCTGAATACCGCTTAGCGTTAGCTAACGTGCGCCAGCATGATTTAGACGTGCGTCGCTATATGGGAAAAGTTGCTTATTAAAATATTTTTTTAAAGACAGTTGCCAAAACTTCGTAACTGTCTTTCTCTTGAAAAATAAAATATATTTGTTATTTTTGCAAATGTAAAAATAAATTGTAAAGAAAGGGGCAGTTGCAATGAAGGTTCTTGGATTAGGCGACAATGTTGTTGATAAGTACGTGAACTATCAGCTGATGTATCCAGGAGGGAATTCTCTGAATTTTGCCGTATTTGCGCAAAAATTAGGAGTAAAAAGCAGTTTTATGGGGGTCTTTGGAACAGATAGAGAAGGGCAGCATGTCAAAAAAGTTGTAGATGAAATTGGTTTGGATAATAGTCATTCTCGTGTAGTTGAAGGCGAAAATGGTTGTGCACGTGTGGAAATTAAAGCGGGAGATCGTATTTTTTTAGGCAGTAATGAAGGTGGCGTAACGCGGACGCACCCGCTTACTTTAACCAAGGAAGATCAAGCCTATTTAAAAAGTTTTGATTTAATTCATATGGGGTTATACAGCCACGTGAATCATTTGTTACCGGCTTTAAAAGCAGTCCCAGCTAAAATTTCATATGATTTTTCTGACGATTTTACTGAAACTGAAATTCAAAATGCGATCGCTGCAGTAAACTTCGGCTTTTTCTCCATGAGCGACAGCAGTGATGAGGATACAAAACAGTTTTTGCATGAGCATTTTACCGGTAATAATGAAGTTTTAATTGTTACTCGCGGCGCTAAGTCTGCTTTTGCTTATGATGGTCAAAATTTTTATGAAGTTGTACCAATTTTAAAGGAACCTGTGGATACAATGGCAGCAGGAGATTCATTTTTGACGGCCTTTTTAATTCATTATTTAAAAGGAGCAGGCATTATAGAAGCCATGGAAGCAGGAAATAATTTTGCAGGAGAATCTTGCCTTATAGAAGGCTCTTTTGGTTATGGTGTTGCCTACTAGCGGCTTGTGTTAAACAAGGGCATTTGGTACTCTACTTGAGGAGAGATCTTTTTGATCAAAAACTAAGTGAGGGACTAATATGCTTGATGCTAATGCACAATTGCCATTATATAAACAATTAAAAGAAGTAATCAAAACAAAAATAAATACCGGCGAATATACTGAAAACAAACGCATCCCAACAGAACCAGAATTTATTGAAAATTATGGTGTCAGCCGGATTACAGTTCGTAAAGCGATTGAAGAATTGGTGGCAGAAGGTTATTTGGTAAAAAAACAAGGCAAAGGAACGTTTATTAGCGGTCACAAAGTATTACGCAAAATTGAGTACGTGACCGGTTTTAGTGATAGCGGAAAAAGTAGTCAGTTAAAGACGACGAGTATTTTATTAAAAAAAGAAGTACTAGCCGCAAATCAAGAACTAGCGGAAAAATTAGAAATACCGGTGGGGGCTAAAGTTTTATACACCCAAAGAAAACGTCTAGGCAATGGTGTACCTTTACTACTGGAAAATAACTATTTCGATTTTGAACGTTTTTCTTTTTTACAAACAGAAGATTTAACTGGTTCGTTATATGCTATTTTAAGAGAACATGATATTTTACCAATTAATCCAGGGGAAACAACATTAGAAATTGTTTCTGCCGATGATTTTATCGCTACGACAATGGCCGTTGCGATCGGGACACCGTTTTTTTACATGCAGACAGTAGTGAAGGATCAAAATATGCGCCCAATTCATTTTGGTAAGCAGTTTTATTTGGGTGATGCCTATACTTTTAGTATTTGATTTGCCGCCAAGCAATTTGCTGGAGGAGGAATCATGGAAACAATTATTCGCACCAATTTGCTTTTTGATGGTATTCATCCCGTTCAAAAAGGCCACATTGTGATAGAAGATGACCAGATTACCGCGAAATTTTTCAACTGGGAATATGGTGAAATTTCTAATAATCGCCAACTACTTGAATATGATGATTATTTTGTGATGCCTGGCTTGTTTGATAATCATGTCTTTTTTAGCGGCTATTTGCGGATGAATGCAGGTCTTGATTTAAGCCAGTGTTTAGATAAAGATGCTGCTTTAAAAAAGATCAAGGCCGCAGCAACAAAAAAACAAGGAGAGCCGATTTATTTTCACGGCTTTGACTTGACACAATGGTCAGAAAAACCAACGCAACAAGATTTAGATAACCTAAATTATGCCGGTGCAATTAGCGGCATCGATAAAAATCGTTCGTATTGTTGGTTAAATCGTGCTGCTAAAATGCGCTATGCTTTTAAGGAAACAGATACCAGTGCTGAGGCAGCTGAAAAGTTGATTAACGAGTTATTAAGGAATGAAGCTGAGCTGGCTTGTGTTTATCAAAAGTATGAAAGAGCCTTGCTTTCTCGTGGCGTGGTCGCAACAAAAGAAATTGTTTTTGACAATGCCGATTATTTTAAAAGACGTCCACAAGGGAAAATTCAAACACGATTTTATATTCAAGCAGTGGAAAAACCCTTGAATATAGCGCAGTTAATCCAATATCAGCAAGCTGAATTTGCAAAAAATATCACTTTCGGCGGTGCAAAAATTATGGTAGATGGCGTAGTAGCAGATGAAACAGGTGCTACCTTTGGAAACTATTCTTCTGAGCAAATACAGCCACAGATTGATTACGCTGCTATTTATAATTTAGTGAAAGCGTGCAATAGTCAAAATATTCCTTGTTGTTTAACCACAGAAGGCGATAAAGCGGCAGCAAAAGCTGCTGAAATTTTAGCTCAAAATGGTAAGCGTTTACCTAAAGGTGTTTATAATTCTATCAGTGATTTAGAAATGGTCACTAAGCAAACTGCACAGAAAATGGCAGATAACAAGATTGTAGCAGAAATCTATCCGCAAGTATTGGGACTAAATGATAGTTATGAAAAAAGCTATATGGAAAATGTTTTGCCACAAAAATATGCTGAGCGTTTCTTTAATTATGGCACCTTAAAAGATGCAAAGGTATTGCTTACCAGTGGTACTGATTTACCACTTTTCATGACAGACTTACCAGAGTCCATTATCCGCAGTGTTTGGCGTAAGTTTCCTCATGGACAAAAACGCTGGCAAGAAAAAAGAGGGCTGGATTGTCTTACCTTGCTGCAAACTTTTACCCAAAATGCTTTTGCCGCAAATGGTATGCTGGACTGTGGTACTTTATGTAAAGGACAAAAAGCACATTTAGCAATCTTTGATCAGGATTTAACGACTCATGATATTATGGCTTTAACTAAAGCAAAAGTAGTCGCCACCTATATTGATGGGAAGGTCGTTTACCAAAGTTAAAAAATTTAGTCAAAAATATAACGTCTTGATACGTATTTTTGTGATTGAAGGAGGAAAAGAAATGGAAGTAACAGAAACAAAAGCAAAAAAGAAATTTGTCTTTCCCCATAGCTATACATTGATTTTTTGCTTGATTATCGCAGCTGCAATTTTAACTTGGGTTATTCCCAGTGGTCAATTTGAGACAATTGTTGAAGATATTAACGGCGCAGAAAAAACAACAGTTGTTCCGGGGACGTATCACCAAATCGCTAAGGCTGGCTATGGTCAAGGAATTGGTGCTATCTTAGAGGCGCCAGCTGCGGGAATTATTTCGGCGGTTGAAGTAGTTGCTTTTGTGTTGGTTGTTGGTGGTGCTTTTGGGGTTATTCTAAAAACGGGAGCAGTGGACCGCGCTTTGTTTTCATTAGCAACTTCTCTTGGGGATAAAGGAATTTTAGTAATTCCGCTGTCTATGATCTTATTTAGTCTTGGCGGATCGACTTTTGGCATGAGTGAAGAGGCGATTCCTTTATTTGCAGTATTTATTTCGTTGATGTTTTCATTAGGCTATGATTCGATGACGGCAATTTTAATTTTATTTTTGGGAACGCAAGTGGGCTATGTTGGATCAACGATTAATCCCTTTAATGTTTTGATTGCCCAAGGCGTTGCAGGTGTACATGGCAATCCATTATTAGGCTATCGCGTCATTTGTTGGGTCATTTTAACTGCAATTTCTATTATTTTCACTATGAATTATGCCCGTAAAGTAAAAGCGAATCCTGAAAGTTCAATCGTTTATGCTAGCGATCAATTGGTCAAAAGTAAATTTCAAAATTTTGAGCAAGACAAGCCTTTTTCGAATGGTGATAAGTTGATTGTGGCTGGATTTATCGGCGGTTTAGGCGTTATGATTTGGGGGATTATTGCCCAAGGATGGTACATGGTGGAAATTTCGGCATTGTTTGTCGCGCTGGCCTTATTTGCTGGTGTTGTCGCTAAATTTGGACAAAAGAAGATTGCGGAGGCTTTTGTAGAAGGCTGTGCAGATTTCGCCTATGCTGCAGTGATTATCGGTTTAGCACGGGGAGTTTTGGTAATCTTAGAAAATGGCATGATTATCGATACGATTTTAAATAGTTTGGCCACTCTTTTAGGGGGACTACCCAAGGCATTATTTTCGACCATTTTGTTAGGGGCACAAGTTTTAGTAACATTCTTTGTACCATCATCTTCGGGGGCTGCTGCTTTAACGATGCCAGTAATGGCTCCATTAGGTGATTTACTAGGTCTAAATCGCGATGTTATTGTTTTAAGTAATCAGTTTGGCAATGGGTTAATGAACATTATTTCCCCAACAGGTGGCGTGTTGTTAGCTGGATTAGCGATTGCAGAAATTAACTTTTCAAAATGGTTTAAAGTGGGTTTGAAAGCCTTCGGTATTTTGGCAGTTGCTTCGGCGATTTTACTTTATATTGCAACATTATTCTAAATTGTAGGTTTGCTTATAAACAAAAGCCGTTTCCAGCAAAGTCAGTGGGCGGCTTTTTTGTTTGGATCTGGCTACTTATAAAGTAAAGGTTTCAAAAGGAAAGCTTCAGGACGAAACAAGCAGCTAGAAGAATTTGAAAATTTTGGGGATAATTCGATTCGCATCATCGCTAGTCAAAATTTTTGTGACAGCGTAAAGCTTGGTTTGGGATTCAATTTTTTAGCTTGTAAGTGACAGCTTGCTATAGATTATTAAGGACAAATGTAATGAAAATCAGGTATAATACATTTGTGAGGCTAACGTTCAACTTCAATTCGTTAGAATCATTCTTTCGCATTTTAGCGAAATGACACCAACTATTTTATTATTCACGCCAAATGGATAATAAAAGTTGGTGTTTTTTTTGACTATAAAGAAAGTATGGATTTTTTTTTAGAAAAAAGTGATTTGAAATTTTTTGAGATAAAAGTGTTGACAATTGTTCGGTACCGAAATATAATCACAAATGCAATAAAGTTCGGTACCGAAATATTCGGTGCCGTAATAAAAGTGAGGTAATTTTAATGAATACATTTAGTGACCAATTATTAAAACAAATTCGTTTCATCAGTGATGCTGGCAATGCGTTTATGAGTAAAAGACAAAAATTAACAGGGCAACAGCGAGTATTGGCAGTATTGCGCTTGGAAGACGGATTAACCCAAGGCTATTTAGCAGACATTTTGGGTTTGAGTCCTAGTTCACTGGCAGAATTATTGAAGAAATTAGAAAATAGTGGCGCCATAAAACGCATTGAAGATGAGCAGGACAAACGTATTAAGAAAGTATTTTTGACCGAAGTAGGCAAAAAGCAGGCAGAAGCATCGGCACAGACAGCACAAACAAGTGAAAGTGCACATTTCTTTGATGGCTTAACAGAAGAGGAAATGACGGAACTAGCAGATTTATTACAAAAAATTAAAGACGGCTGGAATGATGACATGAAACAAAAAGCCGAAGCCTTTGTAGATCCTTTTGATCGTCTCGCAGCTATTCAAAATATGCAGGAAGTTTTTAAAGAACAGTTTGGGCAAGAATGGGCTGAAATGGATGCTGCGGACATGAACAAATTACGTCGGGAAATGCAGAAAAAAATGCGGGAAATGTCATTTGAAGATTTAGAACAAATGCGTAATTTCCGTGGCGGCTTTGGCGGCTTTGGTGGTTTTGGCGGTGGACCAAGAGGGGGGCGTGGCAGCCGTCATGGTGGTCGTAATTTTCACGAAAATCACCCCCATGCAACCAAAGAACAACAAGAGGCCTGGTTTGATTTTTGGAAGAATAAATTTGGCGGTATGAAGCCAAATCAAGGCAAAGAAGATCAACAAGATCAAGATGAATGGAAAGATTTTTAAAAGAGTTAACGACGTTTTAAAATGACCATGTTTAAAAAGGTTTAGTCTGGCAGATGCTTTTTACAAAAAATTTCAAGTTTGTAAAGGTTACAGGCGGTTTTTCTTTACACGTGCGTAATGCCAGATGCTTAATGGAGAAAAGAGGAATTTACAATGCCACAAGGTGGAGGCGGCCGTGAAGCTGCAATTTTTGAGGATGAATTACCAAAAGCTAAAGGAACATTTAAATTTAAAGATTTTTTGAAACTAATTAATAGTGTGAGCCCCAAAAAAGCACTTTTTGCTTTTGGTTTATTACTAAGCTTAATCACGAGTGGTGCGAGTCTTGTTGTGCCACAGTTAACAAAAGGATTAGTAGATACGAGTGAATTAGCAAAAATCGATGGCAAAATGGTTGCCGTCTTGGTGCTGGCGTTTATCGTATATTTAGGTTTCGGTGCAATTGGCGGTTATTTTTTACGTTATGTCGGGGAAAGCTCTGTCAAAACATTACGAGAAAAATTATGGCACCATTTGTTACATTTGCCTGTCGCATATTATGACGACCATAAATCTGGTGAAAGTAGCTCTCGTTTGGTGAACGATACCAGTGTAATCAAGGACTTGGTAACGACCCAATTTCCTAATTTTATTACGGGGGCTATTCAATTAGTTGGCTCGGTGATTATCTTATTTATCATGGACTGGAAAATGGCGGCGCTAATGTTTATATCTGTGCCCATTGTCATGTTAGTGATGATGCCAATTGGAAAAGTGATGATGAAAATTGGGCGCCAAATGCAAGGTGCGCTAGCAGATTTTAATGCGGATACGACAGAGAAGATATCTGAGATTCGCTTAATTAAATCCAGTAATGGTGAAAGCTATGAAATTAAAAATGGTGGTCGCTATATTGATAAAATCTTTAAACTGGGTTTAAAAGATGCCAAAGTTGAAGCTGTTTTGCAACCGGTAATGATGACGACGATGTTAGGTTTATTTGTTGGTATTTTAGGTTATGGCGCAGTGCGGGTGCAAGCAGGGACACTAACGAGTGGTGAATTGGTCGCTTTCTTATTGTATCTCTTCAATATCATTACACCAGCTGCTAGCTTTGCTACCTTCTTTTCTCAAGTGCAAAAAGCAATGGGGGCAACAGAACGGATTCAAGCAATTTTAGAAACGCCAACGGAAACAATTACAGTGGATACTAATATCGCTGTCACAGGTAAAACGATTGAAGCAAATCACTTATCTTTTAGTTACGATGAATCAAAAGTGATTTTACAAGATGTTTCTTTTGAAGCTAAACCTAATACGGTGGTGGCATTTGCCGGACCTAGTGGCGGAGGTAAGTCAACGATTTTTGGTCTGTTGGAACGTTTTTATGAACCAAAATCGGGCACCATTACCATTGGCGGACAAAACATTAATGATTTGTCTTTGAAAGATTGGCGTTCACAAATTGGCTATGTCTCACAAGATAGCGCGGTTTTTGCCGGTAGTATTCGAGACAATTTACAATATGGTTTAAATCAGTTATTAACAGATGAAAAAATGTGGGAAGGTTTGTCATTAGCGTATGCAGATCAGTTTGTTCGCGATTTTCCTGATCAATTGGACACGCAAATTGGCGAACGGGGCGTCAAATTATCCGGCGGACAAAAGCAACGAATTGCGATTGCCAGAGCCTTTTTACGCAATCCGAATATCTTGATGTTAGACGAAGCTACCGCAAGCTTAGATTCCCAATCAGAAGAAAAAGTACAGCGAGCATTAGATCAGTTAATGGCAGGAAGAACAACATTAGTAATTGCGCACCGCCTATCAACGATTGTTGACGCAGATAAAATTTACTTTATCGAACATGGAGAAGTCACAGGTAGTGGGACACACCGTGAGTTAATTGCGACGCATCCTTTATATGCCAAATATGTAAATGAACAAGTCGTAGATTAAAAAAGTCCAGCATAACCATTAGTGATAAGATGAAATTTATGAAACGGTTTAAACCGTTACTTAAATTTCATCTTATTTATTTAGCGGACAAATTTGAAATTTACGGCTAATTAAAAGCAAAAGTCTTTTTGTTTTACAATTTTTGAAAATGGCGATATTATTTTCACGTAAAGGGATGGTGTTCCCTATAAGTGCTGAAATGGCTGATGACACCTGTTGTAAGAGTTTATTTGAGATGTTTTCAAATACTTTTACAACAGGTGTTTTTTTGCATTTCAAATTTTGCCACCCAAAGAATCTAAGGAGGAATTATCATGTCAGTAGTGATTGAAAATGTTAAAGCAAGAGAAGTTTTTGATTCAAGAGGTAACCCAACTGTCGAAGTCGATGTCATTTTATCTGATGCAACATTAGGACGTGCACAAGTGCCATCAGGAGCTTCAACTGGCGATCGTGAGGCTGTCGAATTGCGCGATGGCGGTGATCGCCTGCAAGGCAAAGGTGTTTTAAAAGCAGTGAACAATGTAAACACAGAAATCAAAGATGCACTAGTTGGGTTGAGTCCATTTGATCAAGAAAAAATTGATCACATTATGATTGATTTAGACGGTACAGCCAATAAAAGTCGGTTGGGTGCTAACGCTATTTTAGGTGTTTCGATGGCGGTTAGTCGAGCCGCGGCCGCTAGCAAAAAGGAACCTTTGTATCGTTATTTAGGTGGTGTTGATTTAGAATTACCACAACCATTTTTTAACGTAATTAATGGCGGTGTCCATGCAGATTCGGGCATTGATGTTCAAGAATTTTTGATTACGCCAGTTAAAAGAGCAAGTTTCCGTGATGGAGTAGAAAAAATTGCCAATATCTACCACACACTAAAAGGAATTTTAGCTAAAAAAGGCCTTGAAACAGCGGTTGGGGATGAAGGCGGCTTTGCGCCAAAACTAGGTAGTACAGAAGCTGCTATCGAAACATTGTATGAAGCAATTAAAGCTGCTGGTTACATGCCAAAAGAAGAAATTGCGATTGCGTTAGATCCAGCTTCAAGCGAATTTTATAATGAGGATACCCATAAATATAACTTTGAAGGCAAAGAAATGTCCAGTGACGAAATGTTAATCTACTACCAAGAATTAGTAGCGAAATACCCTGCTATTATTTCAATTGAAGATGGTTTTTCCGAACATGATTGGGACGGGTTTAAAAAACAAACGGATACGATGGGGGCTAACATTCAACTAGTTGGCGATGATATTTTTGTTACCAACCCCACTATTTTTAAAGAGGGCATTGATAAAGGCGTCGCCAATGCAATTTTAATCAAACTAAACCAAATTGGCACAGTTTCTGAGTCCATTGCAGCTATTAAATTGGCGCGCCAAAATGGTTACAATACAATGATTTCCCATCGTTCAGGAGAAACTGGTGATACTTATATTGCTGACTTTGCTGTCGCAATGAATGCCGGACAAATTAAAACAGGTTCTATGGCCCGCAGTGAACGAGTGGAAAAATACAATCAATTTTTACGGATTGAAGAAGAATTGGAAGGCTACGCTAAACTAGCACATTTTCCTAAGAAATAGAAGATAGTAAGAAGTTTAAAAAGGGCATTTCATCACTAGCTTCAAGAATAAACGGATAAAAATTATTAAAAACCAATTTTAAGATTACTTTGTTTCCGGGCTTTTTCAGGCTGTAGTTGAATACTTTTGTTAGGAACGTCCCTTTATCAGTGGTTTAGTAAGACTGAAGACTATGACAACCTATCCTTTTAGGGATGGGTTGTTTTTTTAGGTTGTAATAGTAATTGATAATGGATTTTATCAGTGGGTTGTTGAGGGAGTATATTATAAATTGCAGGTATGGGATTTTGCCTCCCCTTCAGAGGTACTCACTTTTAATGTATTAGCTTAAAAGAAAAAGTACAAAATATTCGCAGGCAATAATTGTGATTTTTTCTTCTTTTAATAAATTGGCCAGTACATATTTTGAGCATGAGTTGTTATTTATTTGAAAAATAATAATGTAAGCGTTGACAAAGATTAAGTTTAACGTTAAACTACAAGAGAAGTTGAACGTTAAACTTAACGAGGAGGAGAACTTCATGAAAATGAGTAAAGTTTTAACAGCACTAGCAACAGTTTTGATGGTAGGCACTTTGGCAGCCTGTGGTTCATCAAGCAAAGATAGTGCAAAAGGTACAACTGACACCAAAGAAGATAAAGGGATGGAAGTTTTGGGGGAGCATGTAAAATTTGACCCCAATAAACTAGTCAATGATGGTAAACCAATCCAAATTGAGTATTGGACTTGGAACGAAGGTGATCCTGCCATCACAATGGCAAAAGATTATGAAAAAATTTATCCGAACGTCACTATTAAAGTTGTAAACCATCCATGGGATGATTATTGGACAAAATTACCATTGGCGCTAAAAGGGGATAATGGACCAGCAATTTTTAATATTCATAATTCACAACATGATTTGTTGTTTCCATATTTAGCACCTTATGACATTAAAACAGCAGATTTAACAGCAGATTTTACTTCTGTTGATCCTCACATTATTGACGGGAAAGTTTATTACACCGATAGCATGATTAACACAGGCAATATTTATTACAATAAAAAATTATGGCAAGATGCTGGTTTAACAGATAAAGATATTCCAAAAACATGGGACCAATTCCGTGAAGTTGCAAAAAAATTAACCAAAAAAGATGGTAATAAAATTACGCAAGCTGGATTTAACTGGAACGGCGAAACATATAGTGCGATTTACGAAGGTTTAAATTACCAAAAAGGGGAGTTACTCTTTAAAGATAATGGCAAAAAAGTAAATTATGATAATGATGTAACAAAAGAAAATTTACAATTTTTAATTGATCTATATGAAAAAGATGGCGTAGGTTCAAAAGACTTTGGAGCAGAATCTTCACAAAGTTTTGGGAATGGTCAATCTGCAATGGTTTATAAATGGGGTTGGTATTTAAATGAATTAAAGACCAACTATCCAGATGTGGATTTTGGTGTTTTTGCAACACCAACACCATCTGAAGATACACCTTTAGCCTATGATCGTTTCAATGGGGAGAGCACACCAGGAATTAATAAAAATCAAGCCAAAGAACAACAAGCTGTCGCACAAGATTTCTTAAAATACTGTTTAGCAAATGATGAATATTCCAAAACAGGTGCTTTAGCATTAGCATCGTTCCCTACAAAAAAATCATTAGCAAACGATAAAGATATTATGGCAAATCCTGTTTTAGAAGCTATTGCACCTCGCGTTGAGCGTTTAATTTGGCCAGGTCCATTCCCTGCTACAGTAGAAAGTACTGGAACGCAAACAATGGAAGATGTTTTATTCAATGGTAAAGACTTGAATGCAGCCGTAAAATCAGGACAAGAAAAGATGGAAAAAGATATGAAGGATACAGATTTTACGTCATTAGAAAATAGCTACGCACATATTGACGAAGCAAAATAAGTTGTCAGGTAGGGTGTGTCACAAATTTGACACACCCTTTTTCTAAAAAAGTTAGCGGAAAAATGACTATTCAATTATATATGCTAACGCAGGCGTAAAAAAGGGGTGAAGTAAATGCAAGCTATTAATAAAAAAAGAAATTTTTTTAATCTGAAAAATGTTGCGGTCGTTTTATTGATTATCTATTTTGCCATTTTTCTTGTTTACCCAATCTACAAGGCATTTGCTGGAAGCTTACATGATTGGAATCCAATGATCGATAAATACGATTTTGTTGGTTTAGATAATTTCAAAGATGTATTAACCAGTGATTTATTTTGGAAATCAATGTCCAATACATTTGTTTTTACTTTTTTTGCGGTTTTATTCCGCGTAGTGCTAGGATTAGGACTAGCATTGCTAATTTCCTCAAAACTAACCAAAGCTAAAACATTGTTTCAAGGTCTATTTTATATGCCGACCATCACACCATTAGTAGCTGTTTCTTTTGTTTGGATGTGGATGTTTGATCCGCAATTTGGCCTGATTAACAAGGTTTTTCATCTTGATATTAATTGGTTAAAAGATACACACTGGGCGTTACCGGCGATTATTATTATGACTATTTGGAAGGACTTTGGCTATGCTACCGTGCTTTTTTTAGGTGGCTTAATGGGGTTGCCAGAAGATGTTTTTGAAGCTGCTGAAATTGATGGTGCCACCTCTTGGCAAACATTTTGGAAAATTACTGTCCCATTATTAAAACCAACGACTTTGTTTGTTGTAATTACATCTCTAATTACGTATCTACAAGCTTACATCCAAATCTTGATCATGACTGACGGCGGACCAGGGACTTCAACATATGTTATTTCTTATTTGATTTATGATGAAGCTTTTGTAAAGTATAACTTTGGTTCGGCCTCTGCAATGGCGATTATCTTGTTTGTAATTATTGGTATTTTAACAATTATTATGTTTAAAGTCACCGGTGAAGGGAAGAAAAATCAATGAAAAATATCCGTTCGATTCTTTTAAATGTCGTCTTGTTGTTATTGGCTTTGGTGACAATTATCCCTTTTATCTGGATGCTCGTTTCTTCTTTTGCGCCAAACAGTGAGATTGTAAAAATTACTGGCTCGTTATTTCCTACGCCATCAACTTTTCAGAACTATATTGATGTGCAAGAAAAATTTAACTTTATGCGCATGTTTGCAAACAGTTTGTTTGTATCAGTACTAACAACTGTAATTATCATTTATACTAGTTCATTGATGGGGTTTGTTTTTGCGAAGTTTCGTTTTAAAGGAAAGAATTTACTATTTGGTGTTGTTTTAAGTACGATGATGTTACCATGGGCAGTAACTATTATTCCTAAATACGAAATGATGGTAGACTTTGGCTGGCTGAATACGTATAAGGCGCTAATTATTCCATCAATGGTTTCGGGATTTGGAATCTTTATGTTCCGTCAAGCGATTTCGCAAATTCCAGACGAATTGATTGAAGCCGCAAGAGTAGATGGTGCAAGTGATTTTTATATTTTTCATCGCATCATTTTACCAATGTCCCAAAATGCAATAGCCAGTTTAGCAATTTTCCAATTCTTGTGGAGCTGGGAAGATTTTCTATGGCCGTATTTAATGATTAATGATGAATCAAAACAACTTTTATCAGTTGGATTACGCTTGTTTAATGGCCAATATGGTACAGATTATGGCGGACTTTTTGCTGCTACCGCAATTTCGATTATTCCAGTTGTAGTCATTTATATAGTATTTCAAAAAAGATTTATTGCCGGTGTTTCTAGCGGTGCAATTAAATAGAAACTAACCAAAGGCGATAGTGAAAAAAGAAAGGGCGAAGAAACATGAAAATCACCATAAAAAAAATTGCAGAAGAAGCAGGAGTGAGCGTGACAACTGTTTCAAATGTAATCAATAATAAGGCTAATCGTGTTTCAGATGAGAAAAAAGAGCTGATTAATCAAATTATTAAAAAGTATGACTATTCTCCTAATATGAATGCACGTGCTTTAGTTCAGTCATCTTCACATTTAATCGGCTTGTTGTATTTTTCTGAACGTCCCCGTCTAGATTTCACAGATCCTTTTGTTTCTGAAGTTTTAGAAGGTATTGAACGTGTTGCAAAAGAAAAAGGTTTTTTTACGTTGATTCATAATATTACCTCTCAACAAGATATTGAAGATATTCAAAAAAATTGGAAGTTTGATGGTTTAATCGCCGTTGGTTTCAATCAAGCATTCTTCGAGTTGATTAATGAAAGCATCAGCGTTCCCATTGTATTTATTGATACGCATATTGACGAGCGCGTCTACAATAATTTGCACGAATATCCTGATCGGTACTTTTTGAATACAGATGATTTTAATGCAGCTTACAAACCAACAGAATATTTGATCCAAAAAGGACACGAACAAATTGCATTTTTATCTTATGATTTTGATTTGACGCAATCTGGCGTTGTGCAACAGCGTTACATTGGCTATATGTCAGCACTCAATGCGCATGGTATCGATGTTGATGAAAAATTAATTTTTACAGAAGAAGACTTTGATTTATTGTTGTCTACTAGCGAATCTTTTACAGCTATTTTGGTTACAGCGGATTACTTGGCAATGCAGTTGATTCATTTTCTTAAGGAAAATAAGATCTTTTATGAACGGAAAATTTCTGTTATTGGTTTTGATGATATTAAATATGCGGCCTTAAATGACCCACCATTAACAACTGTGAGACTAGATCAGCTTGCCAAAGGACAAAAGGCAATGGAAATTTTAGTATCCGTTATTGATGGTACAAAAAAAGATTCAGAAGTATTCAATTTGAATAGCGAATTGGTGATTCGACAAACCGTTTATGAACATAAAAATAAGAAATAGGAAGTGAAGAAATGGCAAAAGTGGCAGATCTTTATTACCAATTAGATCCATGGAAGATTGCCGAAAAAGGATTCGATAAAAATCGGAGCGAAGTTTCAGAGGCGATTTTTGCATTGGGAAATGAATATATGGGCGTCAGAGGTTATTTTGAAGAAGGTTTTTCTGGCGCTACTTTACTCGGCAGTTATTTTAATGGCATTTATGAAAATAGTCCGGAAGAAAATCGGGTACAGTATAAGGGAATTGTTAAACGTAGTCATTTTATGGTAAATGCAGTTGACTGGTTAAAGACGGAAATTATCATTGATGGACAACGTTTGGATTTAAATCGTGTTGCTGTTAGGGATTATTACCGTGAACTGGATTTACGTAGTGGTATTTTAACTCGGAGTTTCCAGATTACAACAGGAACAGATAAAGAAGTATTCTTTAAGTTCGAACGATTTTTGGATATGGAGCAAGCACAATGGGGCTATCAAAAAATCTCTGTATGTACTAAAGCCGAGAACGTAGAGTTGGAGCTTACATTAGGGGCTGACTTTAATAGTGAACATGTTTCACAAGGACAAAATTTTTGGCGAGAAATAAAAAAAGATACAGTTGGAGAAACGACTGGAATTCTAGGAGAAACGCTAACAACCAACCAAAAAGTTTTTAGTGGCTTTTATCTAAAAAACAATCAATCCCTGTCAAGTGAAGTCGTGACGAGGGATAAATTTATCGGTCGTAAGTTTAACGTTAAACTTAGTCGTGATAATTGTTTTGAAGTAGAAAAACACGTGAACAATATTGTCAGCAAAACTCCTATTGCAACAGAAAAATTATGGCAAAAAGGTATTCGTGACAGTCAAAGACAACAACAAATTAGCTATGAGCAAACTAAGATTAATCAAAAAGTCTATTGGAAGAAAGTTTGGGAAAAATATGATATTACCATTAATGGGGATGAACTGAATCAACAAGGGATTCGATTTTGTATTTTTCAATTACAACAGACGTATCATGGACAAAATAAAACCAACAATATTGGCGCAAAAGGTTTAACAGGTGAATCCTATGGGGGATTGGCATTTTGGGATACAGAAACTTGTTGTTTACCATTTTATTTGTTGAACAATTTAGATGCAGCAAAAAATTTATTAGAATTTCGCTATGAGACATTGTCCCAAGCACGACTGCGAGCAACTGAATTGGATTGTAAGGGGGCTTGTTATCCGATTGCAACATTAAACGGTCATGAAGCAAGTGATCTGTGGCAACATGCCAGTCTTCAGTTTCAGCCAAGTACCGGCGTCGCTTATGGTATTTTTCATTATATGAATTTGTCAGACGACACAGAATTTTTATACGGTCATGGAATTGAAATGTTAATTGAAATATGTCGCTTTTTGGCTAGCCGGGGTGATTTTAGTCCAACTGGAGAATTTGGCTTCTTTGGTGTGATGGGGCCGGATGAATTTCAAATGATGGTAAATCATAATGGTTATACGAATTACATGGCTAAAAAGACATTTGAATATACGTTACAAACGTTAAGTGAGATTGCAAGAGTAAATCCTGAAAGAAAAATAGAGTTAATCAGTGAATTGCAATTGACGCAAGAAGAACAAGAGTTATGGAAATTGTGCGCAGATAAAACACTGATGTTAATAAGAGAAGATGGCGTGATTGAACAGCATGATGGATTTTTCAAATTGCCACATCTTGATATTCAAGAAATTCCAATTGAAGATTTTCCGTTGTATCATCATTGGTCCTATGATCGCATTTATCGTAATGATATGATCAAACAACCGGATGTTTTAATGTTTCAATTTTTGTATAATCAAGATTTTTCTTTTGAATCTAAGAAAGTCAACTATGAGTTTTATGAACCCAAAACGATCCATGAGTCGTCATTGTCACCTTCAATCCACTCTATCTTAGCAGCGGAATTGGGAAAAAACGAGGCGGCATACGAATTTTTTGGTTTTGCAACCCGTATGGATTTGGATAATTATAATCGCAATACACGAGAAGGTTTGCATACAACTTCTATTGCAGCAGCTTGGATGAATATCGTTTATGGCTTTGGCGGTGTTAGAACGGATGGTCCAATACTTCAGTTAAATCCAACTATTCCGGAAAATTGGCATGATTATGAATTTAAGTTTACCTACAAAAACGCATTGATTGCCGTCAAAGTAAGCCAAAAATTCGTTTCATTAACCAAAATTACTGGTCCTGATATCACAATAAGTCTCTATGATAAAACTGTTACATTAAATGACGAAGTCTATGAAATTAAAAGAAACTATTAGGAGGAACTTAGATGTCTTGGCAAGTTAGAGCAGGTTATGATCCTAACCAAATTGTTTCAAATGGCAATAAGTTTCTCTTGGCAAATGGTTATATGGGCTATCGCGGTACAATGGAAGAGTATGGTGCTGAACAATTAGCTGCAAATACTATTTTAGGCTTGTATGATCAAGTCGGAGATAAATGGCGTGAACCAGTAAATGCACCAAATGGCCTATTTTTTAAGCTTTTTGACCAAGCAACTGAAATCAGCTTACTAACGCTAAAACCGTCATTTCATCAGCAGACATTAGACTATCAACAAGGTTTGCATATAAGAAAAACTGCTTTTTCTTATAACGAAAACACGATCACTCTTCAAGCTGAACGTTTTTTGCATATGAAGCGACTGCATTTAATGGCAGACGAGATAACGCTAGCTGCTGAAAAGCCAATAACATTACAAGTGAAAATTGGGATTGATACAGCAGTTTGGGATATTAATGGCCCACATTTGATCAATTTTGAAACAGAAGATTTAGCAGATCAGATTATTTTGTCAGCCAAAACGCAAAGGGAACACAAAAATATTACAGTAGCACAAGCAGTGAATGCTTCTAAACTGAATTATTTAAAAAAAGAGGGGCAGTTTGCCTACTATGAGGTCACGCTAACGCCTGAACCGATAACTTTTCATATTTTTGCAACAACTTTTAATGCTAATGACTGTCAAAATCCCAAAGAGGCTGCCAAAAAAGAATTAGATGTGGCTTTTGCAATGGACTTTGCTAGTTTGAAAAAAGAACATACGCAGATTTGGAAAGGTCTGTGGGAAAAAGCGGATGTAGAAATTGATGGCGACAGTAAAGCCCAAGAGGCAATTCGATATAGTCTTTATCACTTGTTATCCATTGCACCGAGACATTCCGATACGGTTTCTATCCCAGCTCGTGGTTTATCTGGGCAAACCTATAAGGGTGCAATTTTTTGGGATACTGAAATGTTTATGCTCCCATTTTTTATGCATGTTTTGCCAGAAGTTGCTAAAAATATTTTATCGTATCGCATTTATACACTTCCTGGCGCATTAGCTAAAGCAAAAGAGTACGGATTTAATGGTGCTTTTTACGCATGGGAAAGTCAAGAATTAGGTCAAGATGCAACATCTGATTACAATGTGGTCGATGTGTTTACCAAGCGGCCAATGCGAACTTATTTTCGGGATAAACAAATTCACATTTCTGGTGATATTGCGTATGCTTTTTGGCAATACTATGAATATACAAAGGATTTAAAACTGCTTTTAAAAGGTGGTGCACAAGTCATTTTTGAATGTGCCAAATTTTATTATTCTTATGCGTATTATAAAGTCGAAAAAAATCGCTTTGAATTAATTGATGTAATCGGGCCAGACGAATATCATGAACGGGTTTACAATAATGCCTATACCAATAAACTTGTACAAAAAACAATGAAAATTGCGTTGGATTTATGGGAAATGTTAGCTGAAAATGCGCCAGAAGATTTGGCTGAAATTTTAACGGCAACAGAATTAATGGAAATAGATAAAGAAAAATTTCAACGATTTTATAATGAAATTTATGTACCACAGCCAAATGATGCAGAAATAATCGAACAATTTGACAATTATTTTTCTTTAGAAGATGTTTCGGTTGAAGCAGTAAGAAAGCGATTGCTAGATGACAAAGAGTATTGGGGTGGCGCATATGGTGTTGCTGCAGATACCCAGGTTATTAAGCAAGCAGATGTTATTTTTATGCTGCATCTATTTGGCGAAGACTACACGAAAAGTGAAATTCAAAAAAATTGGGAATACTACGAGCCAAGAACCGAACATGGATCTTCATTGAGTGCTTGTATCTATGCTTTAGTTGCTTGCCAGTTTGATAATCAAGACTGGGCCTATCCTTATTTTATGAAAACTGCCACTGTTGACTTAACTGGAGAGACAAAACAATATGCGGGAACAATTTATATTGGTGGTACCCATCCTGCTGCTAACGGCGGGGCGTGGCTAGCAGCTATAAAAGGATTTGGTGGTTTGTCTGTGAAAAACAACCAGTTGCAAGTCACTCCCAAATTACCAAAATCATGGCAACGTCTGGCTTTTAATACTATTTTTAATGGAGAAAGCTACCATATTGAAATTGAAGCTGGAAAGACACCGCGCATTTCAAAAAAAAATAATTCATAAGGCGTCTTTTAAACACGATTAGCTTAAAACCAGGTAATGAAGTTTTAAGTTAATCGTGTTTTATAGGATGTTTTTTTATGATGTACATAGCAAATAAAAATTCACCTGACAGTAGCTTTTTATGAAAAAATATAGCAAACTTAAAGCAAAGAGAGGGTGAAGGAAATGGGAACAATTGGGTTTTATGGTGGGGGAAATATGGGGCAGGCGATGCTTTTGGGACTATTACAGGCAAAGCTATATGATAAAGCTGATATCTTTGTCTATGATGCATATGCGCCTACCCTAGAAAAAATCAATAAAGATTTTGGTGTGAGAACACTTCAAGCTGCTGATACGTTAATTAAAAAAAGTGATAGTATCATTTTCGCAGTTAAGCCAGATGTTTTACCTAAAGTTTTACCGAAAGTAGCCAAAGTTATTAAAAAAGAGCAATTAGTAATTTGTATTGCTGCAGGAGTTACAATAGATACAATCGCTGATTATCTTGGAGAAGATCAGAAAATTTTACGGGTGATGCCTAACACGCCGGTCTTAGTTGGTGAGGGGATGTCAGCTGTTTGTGCCAATCAAAACGTTACCGAGGAAGAATTAGCGCAAACTTTGGCGATTTTTAGTAGTTTTGGCAAAGCTGTGGCTGTGCCTGAAAAAATGATGGATGTTGTAACGGGGCTAAGTGGTTCCGGACCGGCGTTTGTTTATCTGTTTATTGAGGCGTTAGCTGATGGTGCCGTTTTTGAGGGAATGCCGCGAGAAGCGGCTTATGAATTTGCAGCACAAACGGTTCTTGGTGCCGCAAAAATGGTGGTGGCAACAAAAGAACATCCAGCTGTTTTAAAAGATCGCGTCACTTCACCTGGTGGAACGACAATTGCCGGCGTGAAAGTATTAGAGACAGAAGGGCTACGTGCTGCAGCAATGAAAGCTGTGAGTGCCGCAACCAAAAAAAGTCGAGAGTTAGGTAAATAACGGAGGGGATGAGATGCCAAAAGCTACTTTTTTGAATTTAACTGTTGATAAACAGGAAAAAATTGAAATGATTTTATTGGCAACTTTTTACAACCGTCACATTTCTCAGGTGAAAGTATCTGAAATTGTTGAAAAAATGGGGATGTCACGGGGAGCGTTTTATAAATATTTTAATGATTTGGAAGATGCGCACCAATATGTGGTGCAAAAAGCGTCAGTTGCTGTTCATCGGGAAATTTTGACTTTTGTTTATACGATGTCAGATGATTTGTTCGCCGGGATTAAAACCTATTTGAAAAAAATCGCAGGAGTAGATAAAACAGCAAAAGAATGGCAACAAATCCAGTTGTTAACAGCCAATCCTACCATTTTTGCCAAGCGCAATAGTCATAATAACGGTCAAAATGCGATGGTTTTGCAATGGCAAGAGCTTTTGATCAAGAACGATATTAGCTTGGATACGCTAGCAGAAAGTCAAGAATTGTTATTTTTAATTATGGATTTAGTGATGGAAGTATTGACTGCCTTTATTGTAAATGACTGGGGTGAAAAAGAATTGGTAGATGTCTACCAATTACGGATTAAATGGCTTAAACAGGGTATTCAACAAAAATAAAATAGTTCAGATTAAACCAGGTATTTGCAGCTAAAAATAGTAATTTTGCTATTTTTAAAGCAGGTATCTGTTTTTTGACTATAAGAAAATATAAAATCTTGACAAGAATAAAGTGCTCTACAATAAATATCGTCATGTCAGATTTCACACTCGAATATTTGTAAAGCTAAAGTTGGCAAAACACCAGAAAATAAATTGCAGGAAATTTTTAGAAACCATTTGTGTTATGCGCAGATTGGACTTCACACACATCTATAAATATTAAGAAAATATTAAGCAATTTGCAATTGGCAAGCAGAATTGGTGACAAAGTGTTACTGGGCGTTTAAAGTGAATACCGTACTTAATGAAATTGTAAATAAAGGATGATGAATATGTTTTTAGCAATTAAAGAAATGCGCTATGCGAAGTTACGCTATGGCCTAATCATTGGCATTATGCTGCTAGTTTCTTACGTAGTTTTCTTGTTGTCGGGCTTAGCGTCGGGATTGGCACAAGAATTTATGCAAGCAGCAGGTGACTGGCAGGCCGACACGGTAGTATTAGCCAAAGATGCGAATAAGTCACTAAATGCTTCCCAGTTGACGTTACAAGATTTTAATGACATAGCTACCACCAGCAAGAAGGCGCCCATTAGTATTTATAATGGTGCTGCAAAATTAGATAAAAAAACTACCGATATTACGCTATTTGGAACTGACGCAGATGCGTTTATGTTACCCAAAGTCACTAAAGGTAATCGCAATCTAAAGAAAAATGATATTATTATTTCGCAAAATTTAGCGGATGAGGGTTATCAGATTGGCGATAAGATTACGATTGGCAAATACGAAGAAAAATTAACGATCGTTGGAATTTTCAAAGCGACGTATTACACAGTTACGCCAGTTATTTATTCTGATACGGCAACATTTGTTAATGTAAAATACAATGGTCAAATTCCACAAGATAAAACAAAGACGCCAATTAATGGAATTTTAGTAAAAAAAGGGCGTCCTACTTTTACATCAGAACAAAAAGAAGATCTGGATTCACTAACTTTGGCAGATTTTATTGAAGCAATTCCAGGTTATTCTGCGCAAAACTTAACTTTGAATGGGATGATTTATTTCTTATTTATTGTTGTGGCTGCCGTAATCGGTATTTTCATGTACGTGATGACACTGCAAAAGACAGCGACCTTTGGGATTATGAAAGCAGAAGGTATTTCTACTAGCTTTATCGCAAAATCAATTATTGCACAATCCTTTATGGTAGGTGTGATGGGTGTGCTAGGAGCTGCTTTATTAGCCTTTTTAACGAGTCTGATTTTACCAAGTGCGATGCCGTTTCAAATTGTTGTAAATGATTGGTTGTTATACGGTGTCGTCTTGTTAGTTGTAGCTGTTGTTGGTGGTTTGTTCTCAATTAGAACAGTGACCAAAGTCGATCCAATTACAGCCATTGGAGGTTAAGAATATGGAAAATGCTTTAGAAATGAATAATGTCAAAAAAGTTTTTGGTAGCGGACATACACAAATTACCGCTTTAAAAGGAATTGATTTTGCTGTTCAACCAGGAGAATTTGTCTCGATTATTGGTCCTTCGGGCTCTGGGAAAAGCACCTTTTTGACCATTGCTGGTGGCTTACAGACACCTTCTAGTGGGAGCATCTTAATCAATGGACATGATTTTACGAATCTAAATGAAAAAAAACGTAGTCAACTGCGTTTCAAAGAAATCGGCTTTATTTTACAAGCATCTAATTTAATTCCTTTTTTAAAAATCGAGGAACAATTTTTCTTAGTAGATAAAGTTAAAAAATCTAATTTGGACAAAGAAAAGGTCGAAACAATTTTACGTTCATTGGATATTTTTGACCTAAAGGATAAATATCCCCGTGACTTATCTGGCGGTGAACGGCAACGGGTTGCAATTGGACGGGCCTTGTATAATGATCCAAGCGTGATTTTGGCAGATGAGCCGACTGCTTCTTTGGATACGGATCACGCCTTTGAAGTAGTAAAATTATTGGTAAAAGAAGCCCATCAAAATAAAAAAGCTACGATCATGGTCACCCATGATCCACGCATGACGCAGTGGAGTGACCGGGTCTTGAAGATGACCGATGGCGTACTACAACCGGTGCCAAAAGAAGATTAAAAAAGAACTGTCTGAATCACACAAATAGTGTGATTCAGGCAGTTCTTTTGATTAAATACTATGTTTCACCGATTCATCACTGATTTCTCCAAGTTCAACTTGGATTGTAATATGAGATAAGACAAAATTTTTCGTCAGCTCATGATCCAAGTTCTCCAAAAATTGATTGTTATCTGCTAACGTATCACGACAAACGTGGACTGTTAGTGCATTTTCGGTGGTGCTTAATCCCCAAATATGAAGATCGTGAATGGCTAATACGGTTGGCTTATTTTCAATAAATTTTTTAACTTCATCATAATCTACAGCTTCTGGAACAGCATCTAAAGATAAGTTCACAGCACCTTTTAGTAATCCCCAAGTACCGATAAAAATAATCCCAGCAATGATTAAACTAATGACAGGATCTAGCCAGAACCAATTGGTAAATTTAACGATAATAGCTGCTAGGACAACGCCAACAGAAACTAATGTATCAGCTGCCATATGCAAAAAGGCGCCTTTTACATTTAAGTCGTGTTGCTGGTCTTTCATAAAGAGGTAGGCAGTAAAACCATTGATAATAATTCCAACTAAAGCTACTAGAATGACCTTATTTTCAGCAACGGGTTGACTATTTTGCAATCGAGAAATGGCCTCAACTAAGATGCCACCAATAGCCACTAATAAAAAGATAGCATTAAAGAGGGCCGCTAAAATAGAACTGCGTTTGTAGCCGTAAGTTCTAGTTGCTGTTCGTGGACGGGCGTTTAACAAGATTGCGATCCACGAAATAACTAGTCCTAAAACATCACTTAAATTGTGACCGGCATCGGCGACTAAAGACAAAGAGTTAGCCGAAAAACCAAAAATAGTCTCAATTACAACAAATAAGAGATTAATAATAATTCCAATTTTAAAAGCGCGTTTAGTTTTTGTGGTGGGTGTGTGTAAATGATGCTCATGCATAAGGATGACCTCCAATTTCATTCGATAAATATTAAGCACATTTTTATAAAGAGGTAAAAAATAAAAAACTTACATATGACTGTTTAATCATATGTAAGTTGATTTTAACACAACCAATTAAATTGTGCGAATAATACTCTACCCTTTAACTGGTGTATTTAGATAAACAGAGTAACAGCAATTACAGGTCAGAAGCCGAATTTTTTGAAAGACAATTCAAACCAATGTCTCTAGCCCCAAAATCCGCTGAATAAAAAACATACGTTACATTAAAATAATGGAATAGGTATTAATTAAATGACGTAATTGTGTTCATAAAATGAGGGTTATTTAATTGAAAAAAGAGTGCATATGAGGTAATTTAATGAGACAATAGCCTTTATAATAATGGTGAATAGCAATGGAAAAATAATATTAATTTATTCTTTAAAAATAATAAAATTTATTTTTTGTGACCATAAAAAAACAAACAGAGAGGTTGAAGGGTGGTGGAACTCATGAAAAAACGCGAATTACTACTGGCGAGTTTAACGTTGCTTTGTCTGATAGTTGTTAGTATTAGCTTTTTTAAAGTTTATGCAAGTGCCAAGCGACGCTTGGATCAAGTATTAGTCGAAAATGTAACATTTGACGCTAGCGCCAAAGAAGTTGTGAGTAAAGAGGCGTTGCTTGTTGCTGCCCATATCAATAAAATTCCTCAAGTGACAAAAGTAGACGTCCTTAATTTAGAATCTATTCAAGATATGAAGCCAGGAACTTATGAAATCACCGTTAAGATATATATTCAATTTGATGAAGTTATAACCCGCAAGATTACACTTCAAATACGCGACAGAACAAAACCCGTCATTAGACAAAAGAAAGCCCTAATTATTCCACACAATGCCAAGATTGATTGGGCGGACTATTTCTCAATTTATGACACGGTTGATGGGATCATTTCCTTAGATAAAAGTAAAATTAGTGCAGTTGATACAAATAAAGTTGGTAAGCAGACTGTCGTAATAAGCACAAAAGATCAGGCAGGAAATACTGCTAAAAAAGAAGTAGTAGTAGAAATTGTTTCCAGCACGAGTAGTCACGCGGAAAAATTAGAACAGCCACTGTCTCTTCAAAATAGTTTGAAAAAGACAACAGCACCCAATACGGCAAAAACGCCACAAAAAGAAAGTTCTGCTGAGAATCTAGCTTCACCTACAACAAAGGCTGATTTGAAGTCACCTGACAAGTTCACTTCAGTTATCCAGTTTAACGGTCAGACAATTTCTTATTCGCATGCGACAGGTGCTAATTCTGCTCCTGATGAAGGAGCCGCTACTTGGCTTGGAAAAGGGCTTGTGGACGATAGTGCACCAACACATTTTATTGGACATAATCCCGGTGATTTTGCGACGGTAATGGAGCTTTATGTAGGAGCGCCGATCACTGTTTATGATGATAATGGTAAGCAAAAAACATATCATGTGTACGAGGTCGTTGATGTGACGGATGAAGGATATAATGCCAATGACTTAAAAGACGACGTTTTACCACGCATGTTAGATGAAAAAGGTGAACGGATTAGTTTACAAACTTGTATTAATGATCATATCAATCGTTGTGTGCTAGCCCGCTAGAAAAATAAAAAAACGGTGTGGATGAATTTTGTTCTTGCTTTTTTCTCATAAAAAAATACCTAAAGATATCAGCATTACCAGCTTATAAGCTCATAACACTAGGAATCTTTAGGTATTATTTGTTTTTAAGGAATGCTACACGAAAACACGGACTATTGCTTATTCTTTTTCTTCTTTGACAACTTTGTTATTTAAGTCAGTCCGGACAACTAAAACATCACAAGGTGCGTTGCGGATAACATATTCAGAAACAGAACCGATAAAGAGACGCTCTACTGCATTTAACCCGGTGGCCCCTAGCATAATTAGATCTACGTTGTGTTCTTGTGGTAATTGTTTTGCAATGATAGGTTTTGGTGCACCATATTCAATAACGGTATTAATATCATGGCATTCTTGTTCTTTTGCATAATCGGTATAATCTGCTAATGTTTGTTTTGCCATTTCTGTGGCCTGTTCAGCTAACATACCATCAAAAGAGGAAACTGTTTGAAAAGCTCTTGTATCAATAACGTGGGCAATTAATAGTTTTGCCTCGTTTCGCTTTGCTACATTGACAGCTTTTTTGAAGGCAAGTTCAGCTTCACTAGAACCATCGACTGCCACCATAATTGTTTTATATTGTTGTAACATTTTACCCACTCCTTTACATTTACAACGCCCTAACTACAAAGCATCTTGTTAGCTACAATTTTATTGTAAACTACTTTAGGTGAATTGCAAAAAAGAAGCTATCAAAATCAGAATTATTTTTTGAGTGATTTTGCTAGCTTGAGACTAAAACTTGCTGCAAGTATAAGGACAAGAAAAATATAAAGCAAAATAATTATTTTTAAATTGATGATTGCTGCAATGAAGCCCAAAATACCAAAGCTTAAATAGAAGTGACCATAGGTTTTTAAAAAGCTCGGAATTTCCTCTTGTATTAATAATGGTGTTAATAATTGCGGTTTTTTCAATAAAACATAACTTAAAAGTAATAACAATAAAGCAAATAAAATGACTAAAACACGAATCATAAAAGTAAACTCCATTTCTAAGCTAAAAATAAAAGCCGTCTGTCAAAAGACAGGCGGCTACATTCATAAAGAATGGGTAATATCCGTAGATGCCGTTATTCGTCCCATAGTATTGATCCCGCAATTTCTAGCAGGTGGGTTCCACGGTTTAAGTATCGAACTACCAAAAGAAAAGGCATGTTACCAACTCACACACAGGACGGATCCCAATATATCAATAAAAATGTTCGGTCAACACACAAAAAGGATAACTCGTACATCACAGAATTCCCACTTACATAGTAGCATAGGGGGACAAAAGTAGCAACCAGATTGCTTTTGTTTTTGTAATCGCTATCTTTAACTATCTGACAGCTTTTTGGTTTGTCGCCGTTTATGCTGCCAATCTTTGATACGATAATATTGTTGGCCTAATGCTTGTTCATATTTTCCCGATGCTTTAGGGTGATAATAATGCGCGTCTTTGATTTTATCGGGGAGATACTGTTGATTAACCCAAAAATCTTCGAAGTTGTGGGGATATTGATAACCCACTCCCCGCTCTAAATCTTTTGCCCCTTTGTAGTGACTGTCCCGTAAGTGATCGGGAACATCCCCTGTAGCTCCTGTTCTAATATCAGTAATGGCAGCATCAAGAGCGGCATAAGCGGAATTTGATTTAGGCGATAAACATAAATCAACGACACAATCTGCTAGTGGAATTCGTGCTTCTGGCAGACCAAGACGTTCAGCCGCTAAAACCGCATTGACAGTCCGTGCCGCAGCGGCGGGATTTGCTAAGCCAATATCTTCGTAGCCAATAACCATTAAGCGGCGACAAATAATTGCTAAATCCCCGGCTTCAACTAGCCGTCCTAAATAATGCAGTGCGGCGTCCACGTCGCTACCGCGAATTGATTTTTGAAAGGCTGAAATAACATCGTAATGGGCATCACCGTCTTTATCGTGGGTAAGGGCTTTTCTTTGGATACATTCTTCAATGATACTAAGGGTTAAATGAATTACTCCGTCTTTTTCTGGCGTAGAGCGAACGGCTAGTTCCAGTCCGTTTAAGGCGCTGCGCAGGTCACCATTGGTAGCGCGGGATAAATGAAGGCGTGCGTCTTCATCAATTTTAACAGGAAAATCTCCTAAGCCTCGTTTAGAATCACTTAACGCGAGATCGACAGCTTGCAAAATATCAGCTTCTGAAAGGGGTTTGACTTCAAAAATTTGGCATCGACTGCGAATCGCTGGATTAATTGTAATATAGGGATTTTCAGTTGTAGCACCAATCATAATAATACTGCCGCTTTCTAAATGAGGTAAAAGAAAGTCCTGCTTGGTTTTATCTAGGCGATGGACCTCATCTAATAATAAAATGACTGTCCCACTCATCTTGGCTTCTTCGGCGACAACTTGTAAATCTTTTTTGGTATCTGTTGCAGCATTTAGCATCCGAAAAGCGTATTTGGTCGAACCAGCAATTGCTGAGGCAATACTGGTTTTACCAGTTCCAGGTGGTCCATATAAAATCATAGAAGATAACATTTTGGCTTCCACCATACGTCGGATAATTTTGCCTGGGCCTACCAATTGTTGTTGGCCGACCACTTCATCTAAATTACGGGGACGCATGCGAAAAGCAAGTGGCTTTTGCATGAGAGCAAGCCTCCTTTGTAGGGTTTATAGTGTGTTGTAAGCTAAAATGCAGCTCTTTAAAAAATAGTGTTGCTGACTTTTTGATCCCGTATCCCATGCCAATTTTTTGAAATTTTGAAAACATGCAACAGACAAAAAACGTCAGAATAGGGGGATATTTTTTTAAAGAGAAATTCGCTAGTTTGGCTTTTTCTGATTTTTTTTAGAATACAATATAGGATGGTTAAAGTATAACATAGCTTTTTGACAATTAAATCTTTTGAAATTGTGGAAAATCCTTAAAAACCAACTGATTTCATGGTCAGAAGCAGGTCTTTTGTGTACAATGAGGGAAGGTGAATGAGATGAGTACATTAAATGAAGCACAAGAAATTTTTAATACAAAAACGACACCGGAAATTGCTGAGTATTTGATTGGGATGTATGTAGAAAATGTGACGCCAAAAGGAACTACTGGTGGCTATATCGTCGACTGTGAAGCATACCTAGGTCCGGAAGATGAAGCTGCCCATAGTTATGGTATGCGCAAAACACCCCGAGTTCGTGCGATGTATGAAAAAGCGGGCTCGATTTATTTGTATACCATGCATACCCATTTAATTTTGAATATGGTCACTCAAAAGTCCGGTATTCCTCAAGGGGTCATGATCAGAGGGATTGAACCGGCTGCGGGCATTTCATTAATGCAAGCAAATCGTGGTGGCAAATACGGCCCAGAAATTAGTAATGGTCCAGGAAAATTAGTGGCTGCTTTAGGGATTAGCAAAGATTTATATGGCGATTCGATTTTTTCGAGTCCGTTGCATCTTGTGCCGAGTAAAAAGCGAGAACCCAAAGAAATTTTACGCTTGCCACGTATCGGCATTCCCAATAAAGGAAAGTGGACGCAGATGCCGTTGCGTTATGCACTTGCCGGCAATCCTTATATTTCACAACAAAAGAAAGCTAAAATTACAGAAGATTGGGGCTGGAAATAGAAATGAAAACCAATATTTTAACTTATTTAGATGAAGCACTAACCAAAAAAATTCCCGATTATGATGTTGCACTAGATTGGGATAAGAAAAATCATACCATTGAGATTGTCCTGCGACTTTTTGCTGAAAATAAGGCAAAACTAACAATTGATGATGCAGCTGGAGTGGAATCAGAAGAAGAAATTATTGAATTTGAGGATGGTATTTTATTATTTAATCCAAAAAAATCAAAATTTGAGGAAACAGACTATTTAGCTGTCTTGCCCTATGAAGGAAAAAAGGGAATGCCAAAAGCGATGTTAGATGGTTTAGTAGATTATTTACAATTAGTTTTAGACGAGGGGCAAAGTGATTTGCTGGATTTTTTGGCGGATGAAACAGCAGAAGTTTTTGCACTAACTTTTGATCATGACGTCTTATTTTCTATCATGAACAGCTATAAAAAAGATGGGGATAGTTATATTTCCTATCCTGCTTATTAATATAGTTAAAAACAGACAAGAATAACTGATTTTAGTGGCTGTTTGTAACAGCTATTGCGAAAACTTTTATAAAGGAGCACAAAAATGAAATGGAATGAAATTAAAGTGGAAACAGCTAGTGAAGCGGTGGAAGCTGTAGCAAATATTTTAATGGAGGCTGGCGCTAGCGGAGTTGCGATTGAAGATAGTTTGGATGCAGAATATTTTCAATCTGACGCTTTTGGTGAATTGTTAGACAAAGAAAACTTTACTAAGTTAGATAAAGGAGCAGCAACAGTTCAAGCTTATTTTCCCGAAACGACATTTTTACCAGAAATATTGCCTTTTATCAAAGACCAGATTAATAAATTACCGGAATTTGGTTTAGCTATTGGGGCAAATATTGTTACGACGAGTGAAGTTTCTGAGCAAGATTGGGCAACAGCTTGGAAAAAATATTATCATCCAGTGCGGGTCACACGTTTTCTAACTATTGTGCCCCAGTGGGAAGAATATACAGCTTTAATGCCGGAAGAAAAAATTATAACATTAGATCCAGGCATGGCTTTTGGGACAGGGACACACCCAACGACTAATTTAACTTTGCAAGCATTGGAAATGACGTTGCGCGGTGGGGAAACGCTGCTGGATGTGGGGACAGGTTCTGGTGTATTGAGTATAGCCAGCAAGTTTTTGGGCGCAAATGACGTTCATGCTTTTGATTTAGATGAAGTAGCTGTACGCGCGGCTCAAGAAAATATGGACTTAAACCCAGTTGCAAAAGATGTTCAAGTAAGTGCCAATGATTTATTAAATGGCGTAGAAATTCAAGCTGATGTTATCGTTGCCAATATTTTAGCCGATATTATCATCAAAATGATTCCAGATGCCAACCGTTTATTAAAATCCGATGGAACATTGATTGTCTCTGGCATTATTGAAGATAAAAAAGATGAAGTGCTGGAAGTCTTATTCACTTATGGCTTTTATGTAGCGCAGATTTTGCAGCAAAAAGATTGGTTTGCGATTATTTTGAAAAAAGAGGAAGTTTAAGATGCAACGTTACTTTATTTCCGCGCCATATCAAAGCGGTGAAATCCGGTTAGCAGGGGAAGCTTTTCATCATATGATTCGTGTCATGCGGATGAAGCCAGCAGAAGAAGTATATCTGGTTTATGAAGATCAGATTGCTATTATTGCCCAAATCACCGCCGTCGAAGAAAATGCGGTCGTTTTAAGGGAAGTCGCTAAAGAAATGCAAAATAAAGAATTACCTCTTTTGGTTACAATTGCCAGTGGTTATCCAAAAGGCGATAAGTTGGAATGGATTGTCCAAAAAGGAACTGAACTGGGTGCCTATGAATTTATTGGCTTTCCTGCTCAAAGTTCGGTTGTAAAATGGGATGAAAAAAAATTAGCAAAGAAAAAACAACGTTTAACAAAAATTGCCCAAGAAGCTGCTGAGCAATCACAACGGCAATTAACGCCAAATGTCGAACTTTTAGCTAATGAAGGGCAATTGTGGGACAAATTAGCAGAATACGACGGAATTGTCGTAGCTTATGAAGAGTCTGCTAAAGAAGGGGAAAAGGCCCAATTGGTTCAAATTTTGCAAGAATTGCCAGCTGGCAGCCGCTTACTTGCAATTTTTGGCCCAGAAGGTGGGATTACACCTAGTGAAATAGAAAAAATGCGTGCAGCTGGTGGTAAATTATGCAGTCTAGGTCCACGGATTTTACGAACAGAAACAGCCCCCTTATACTTACTAAGTGCGATTAGTTATCAGTGGGAATTATTGTAAAGAGGTGAGCTTATGAAAGTTAGTGAGATTATCAGTTTACGTTTGGTTGATCCGACGATGACAGACTGGGATTTTAAAGATCAACTTTTGTCATTACAGAACAAGCCTTTAAAAGAAATTGTTGTCTTGCCTAATCATTTGGAGCGGGCAAAACAGCTTCTAGCGAAGACATCCATTGAAATTGGTACGGTAATTGACTATCCTTTAGGCAATGGTACGATTGCAAAAAAAGCTTTTGAGGTTGGCAAAGCATTTCAAAGTGGCGCTGATTTTTTGGAAATTACTGTTTCACCTACGATGCTCATTCAACAAAGTGCAAAAGCAAAAGAGCTAAACAAAACATTACAATCTTTAGCAATGGCGTGGGGTGAAATACGCCTCCGGGTAGACAGCCGCAACTTAAAAGAATTGCAAAAAATCGAAATTGCCCAACAAATTAAAGAGTTGGGCTGGCACCATTTAATCTTAGGTGAAGGGGATTCTTTTGATAATGCCAAGCACGATGCGACAATTTTTGATTATGACGCGGGTAAAACTGTCAAACTACAAATCAATTTGACCAGTGTAACAAGCGAACAGCTTCAAGAGTTAATTTTAAGTGGCGCTGATAGTTTTGGTGTTTTAACTTTAGCCAATTTGGATTTAACGGCAGAATTAAGGGAGTTTTAAGCAAGTTTTAAGCAATTGAAATCTCGCTAGTTTCTAGTGTATAATAAGCCTAATTATTCGCAAAGTACCGCTTTATTGTCGGTACTTTTCTTCATAAAATGAAAAATAATTTAAGCTGAAATTTAGCGAGTTTAAATTAAAGTTTGCTTGTTTTTTTTTAGCGGTTTTTGAGGATATTAAGGCGAAATTTTGAATAATTCGACGTAGTAAATCAAGACTTCGCCTTAGTAGCTAAAAATGATTTTTTACAAAGTTTTTCAAAAGAAAAGAGGTATGCTTGTGGCAAAAGATGAAATCGTAACAGGCCCCGGTGTGATTCGTTTAGTTAGTCAATATATGAGCCCAGAACATGTGGCCTTTGTGCAAAAAGCATTGGATTATGCCACGGAAGCTCACAAGGAACAATTTCGTAAATCTGGCGAACCTTACATTATTCACCCCATTCAAGTTGCGGGGATTTTAGCTGAATTGCATATGGACCCACATACCGTTGCAACAGGATTTTTGCATGATGTGGTAGAAGATACACCCATAACTTTAGCCGATTTGACACGGGATTTTGGTAGTGATGTGGCGATGTTAGTAGATGGCGTCACAAAACTGGGGAAAATTAAATACAAATCCCATGAAGAACAACTAGCTGAAAATCACCGTAAAATGTTGATTGCCATGGCACAAGACTTGCGAGTTATTATGGTCAAATTGGCAGATCGCTTGCACAATATGCGAACATTAAAACATCTGCGAGAAGACAAGCAGCGCCGAATCGCCAAAGAAACATTGGAGATTTATGCGCCGTTAGCACATCGTTTGGGGATTAGTCGAATTAAATGGGAACTAGAAGATACGGCTTTGCGGTATTTGAACCCACAGCAATATTACCGTATCGTTCATTTAATGCAGTCAAAACGAGATGAACGGGAAGCTTACGTGGCTGAAACAGTGGAAGAAATTCGGGTGGCCACAGAAGAGTTAGACATTTACGCGGAAATTTATGGTCGTCCCAAACACATTTACTCCATCTATCGCAAAATGGTAGATCAAAAGAAAAAATTTGAAGAAATTTATGACTTGTTGGCAATTCGCGTAATCGTAGATACGATTAAAGACTGTTATGCTGTTTTAGGGACCATTCATACAAAATGGAAGCCGATGCCAGGTCGGTTTAAAGATTATATTGCGATGCCAAAAGCCAATATGTATCAGTCGTTACACACGACTGTTATTGGTCCTAAAGGCAATCCTGTTGAAATTCAAATTAGAACCCATGAAATGCATGAAATTGCAGAGTTTGGGGTGGCAGCACACTGGGCCTATAAAGAAGGTAAGACAGACAAAGTAAAACCAGATAAAATGACGAACCAAATTAGTTGGTTTAGAGAAATTTTGGAACTACAAGATGAAAGCTATGACGCTTCAGAATTCATGGAAGGCGTTAAAGGGGACATTTTTAGCGATAAAGTTTACGTCTTTACACCAAAAGGGGATGTAACGGAATTACCCCAAGGATCTGGACCACTAGACTTTGCCTACAGCATTCATACAGATGTTGGCAATAAGACCACTGGTGCAAAGGTCAATGGCAAGATGGTGCAGTTGGATTATAAACTGAAAAACGGCGATATCGTTGAGATTCTAACTTCACCGAATTCTTTTGGACCGAGTCGTGACTGGTTGAAATTTGTTGCCACAAGTAAAGCCAAAAATAAAATTAAACGCTTCTTTAAAGCACAAGATCGAGAAGAAAATGTGCAAAAAGGCCATGATGCAGTGTATAAGACATTGCAAGAAATGGAATTTTTACCAAAAGATTATATGAACAAAAACAAAATGGCAGATCTTTTGGAACGTTTTAATTATCAATCAGAAGATGATTTGTATGCTGCTGTTGGTTATGGTGAAGTTAGTCCGACAACTGTCGCAAATCGCTTAACAGAAGAAGAACGCCGTCAGAAAAAAGAAGAAAAAGAAAAGCAAAAAGTGCAAGAAATGATGAATCAGCCGGCGACTAAAAAAGAAGACCGTATGAAAGTTCGTCATGATGGCGGTATCGTGATTGAAGGCGCAGATAATTTACTCATTCGAATCAGTCGTTGTTGTAATCCAGTGCCAGGCGATGATATCGTCGGCTATATCACCAAAGGTCGGGGAATTTCGATTCATCGCCGGGATTGTCCCAATGTCAACACTCCAACGGCTGAAAAACGGCTTATTGAAGTAGAGTGGGAAGATACTTCCAATAATTCTAAAGAATACGATGCCGATCTAGAAATTTATGGTTACGATCGTTCGGGTCTTTTAAATGATGTCTTGCAAACAGTTAACGCTATGACCAAACGCCTGCAAAGTGTAGAAGCCAAATCAAATAAAGATAAAATGGCAACGATTCGCATTACCGTGGGTATTCAGAACTTAACACATTTGAAACAGATTGTTGATAAAATCAAACAAATTCCTGAAGTTTACAGTGTCAGACGAACAAAGGGGTAGAAAATGAGAGCAGTTATACAGCGGGTAAAATCAGCCAGCGTGGCAATTGATGAAAAAATCGTTGGAGAAATTAATCAAGGGTTTATGATTTTACTTGGCATTCATGAAGAAGATACAAAAGAAGATGTGGACTATTTAGTGCGTAAAATTGCCATGATGCGTGTTTTTGAAGATGAAGCAGGTAAGCTGAATTTAAGCATTGATGCTATTTCTGGTAGTATTTTGAGCATTTCACAATTTACGTTATATGCTGATACAAAAAAAGGAAATCGTCCGAGTTTTGTCAAAGCGGCGCGGCCAGAGCAGGCCATTCCGCTGTATGAGGCATTTAACGATGGTTTGCGTCAAAAGGGACTTGAAGTAGAAACGGGTGAATTTGGCGCCGATATGCAAGTTTCTTTAATCAATGATGGACCGGTAACCATCATTATGGATACGCGGGACAAATAAATAAAAGACCAGCCCAAAAAATCTTTTAGATTTTTGGGCTGGTCTTTTTGATTATCAAGTAAAAGGAAAATTAAAATGAGCTTAGTGATAGCGGGCATAATAGCTTCTTAAAATATCCAAAGGGTCAACGTCTGCTTTTTGTAAGATTACAGGTGAAAATTTTTTGTCTGGAAAAGTGACAGCTGGGCTGCCTTTTTTTATCTGTGTGTCTACAATGACGCCATAAGCGATAAAATAAATTTTTTCTCTGTCGTCTCCTAAGGGAAGTTTTAGCGTCAATTGCTTTTTTTGACAGAATTCATTGCGCTGCAGCAGGTAATGATAGAAATGTTGGCAAAGTTCTAACTGCTCTTTTATCAACTGAGCGTGTTCAAAATTTTGCTGCTTGGCGCTGTAAGCAATGCGGGCGTTTAATAAATTGAACAAGTTTGTCTTTTTACCGGCAAAAAATTGTTGGCAATTTTTTAGACGCTCTGAGAGTGGTGTTTGTTCCACTGTGGGCAATTGTTGAAGAATCATTTTTTTGGTTACATTATTCACATTTGGCAGCAGATAGGTTTCCGTTAATAGTGCTAAAATTTGAGGCAGTTTTTTATATTGACGAAAAGGGCCCAAGCTGGTTTTAGTGGGAATATCAGTTAAGATAGGCCCCGTTTTAGTAAAGTCAACGTAACAATAATTTTGATAATAGTTCATAATGCGATTGTAATGAGGATGAATTTCTTGGATTAGGCGACATTCCAATAATAGTGCATCTAATTCTGTATCAACTGGACGAATTTCTAAATCAGCAATATTGAAAATCATACGTTGGACTTTTTTGGTATGTTGCTGATTTTTTTGAAAATAAGAGCGAACGCGTCGCTTTAAATTTTTCGCTTTACCGACATAAATAATAGCGCCATGGGTATCTTTCATTAAGTATATTCCGGGTGTTGCTGGTAAATTTTTTAGTTTATCTTGTAAAGTCATTATTTCGTCTCTTTTTCTTATTTTTAGTGGGTTTAGTATAACGTAAAAATGAAATTTAGCCAAAAACATAAGAAGAGTAATTCTTCAACATTCAAGGTACAATAACAATGAGGTGAAAAAGATGGAAACTATTGTGATGGATCGTTTTACTTGTAGCGGCCATGATTTTGTCGTTGGTCGCATTAAAGCCGGCGTTTGTTATATTGGTACGGCAGCGGTGGCAAAAAAAGAGTTGACGAAGTTTTTTAAAGGCTGGCCGATAACAGAAGATATTGGGAGCAGTCAGGACGTAAAAGAACAATTAACAGCATATTTTAATGGTCAATTAGAAGAATTTAATTTTCCTTTGGCTTTTGTGGGAACCAATTTTCAAAAGCAAGTGTGGCAAAAATTAGTAACGGTCCCTTATGGTAAGACCATTGCCTACAGTGAATTAGCGCAACAAGTCGGTAATGAAAAAGGCGTGCGGGCAGTAGCCAATGCCGTCGGTCGTAATCCGATTATGATTGTTGTACCTTGTCACCGCATTATTGGAAAGAACGGGCGCTTAACGGGCTATCGTGGCGGAATAGAGATGAAAGTTGCGCTATTGCGGCAAGAAGGAATATCTGAATTTGCATATTAAAATTTTTTTAAGGAAATGAAAAGACAAGAAACCAACGTTGTATTATAATTAATTTATTATCATGTAAACACTTTAATTTTAATATAGACGATGGGAGGAGAACAAATGGCAACTGTTGGCACTTATTCACATCAGGCTATTAACCCTGATAATCATTTATTCTCAAGCTTTAAAACAATGGTGGAGTCTGTTTTTTATGGAAACAATGTTACGCTGGTAAAAGATTTAGCCACCGCTTATGACTTAGCAAAAAATGTTCCTGGCGCAGTCATCACGGATATGCCAGTCATTCACACTAAAGAGTTAGGATTACCACAAGATGCAAAGGTGATTGTTTTTAATGACGGCAAAATCACTGGGCGTACCGCTGCTGCAAGACGTGTGATTGGGCAACCTGGAATTGATCGCACTTTTTATGAAGGCGTTTTGCGTCAAGCCTTGTATGACGGGCAACATCACAACTTTTACCGCGGTGAAGTTTCAGTTGGCTTAGATCCGGAGTTTATGGTCAAGGGACATTTGTTATTGCCTGAAGGCTATGAAACCAACTTTTATTCTTATCTACTAAATTTTCAAATTTTAACCAATGAATTTCAAGAGTTGTACGCAACTTCAATTGAGTATCCGGAAAATGATATTTATTTGTACGCAGATCCTACATGGACACATCCGGATTTCCCACATGGATTAGCGTTATTTGATCCAGAACATAACGTCGCTGCTGTTTTGGGTTTGAATTATTTCGGAGAACTAAAAAAAGCTACGTTAACGCTGGCTTGGGCAACAGCACACCGCAATGGTTTTGTCGCATGTCACGGTGGTATGAAACAATATCATAAAGATGACAGCAAGTTTACAATGGCTGCTTTTGGTCTTTCTGGTTCAGGTAAATCAACAATCACTCTAGCCAAACACGGGGATAAATATCAGGTGGATGTCTTACATGATGATGCTTTTGTCATCAACAAAGAACACGGGTCGACAACGGCATTAGAGCCGGCTTATTTCGACAAAACGCAAGACTATCCACTGGAAGATGAGGCAGTAAAATATTTTCTGACTTGCCAAAATGTAGGGGTAACATTAGACGATGAAGAAAAGAAAGTAATTGTTACACAAGATATTCGCAATGGTAACGGCCGTACGGTTAAGTCGCGTTATGTCACACCAAATCGCGTCGATCATTTAAAAGAAGCAGTCGATGCAATTTTTTGGATTATGAAAGACGATAGTTTACCACCGATTGTTAAAATCGATGATCCAACATTAGCGGCAGTTTTTGGCTTAACGCTTGCAACAAAGCGGACGACAGCAGAAAATGTCGTTGGCAATGTTGATTTGGACAAATTGGTAATTGAACCTTTTGCCAATCCGTTCCGCTGCTATCCATTAGGTCAAGATTATGCTGATTTTCGAGAAATTTTTGCAAACGAAAAGACAGACACTGCTTGTTATATTTTAAATACCGGATTTTATAAAGGCAAAAAAGTTAAACCTCAAGATACATTAGGGGCGATTGAAAAAATTGTAGAGGCAACTGCCGATTTTATACCATTTGGTCCTTTGGAAAATATGAGCTATTTGCCAATTGAAGGCTTTGAGGTGGACTTTACAGATCCAACCTATCTCACACAATTGAAAGTGCGGATGCAAGGACGCCTTGATTTTATCTTGGCGCAAACTAAAGAAAATGAAGGTTATAATGCTTTACCAGAGGAAGTTGCAAAAGTTATGGAGAAATTAATGGAGCAAATAGTCTAAGTAAAAATGAAAATCCGCTAAAGATCGTTTTCTTTGCGGATTTTTTTTGCGGTTGCATTATCAAGAGGTTACAGATTTTTACCGATAAAAATTCATTTTACCAATGTCAGTGTAAAGGAACTTTTTTGGATAAATTTGCAAATTGGCTTTTGGTAAAGAGTACCAGTAGAGAGATTACTAAGATTTAGTCAAAGGATTAAATTAGGCTTACCGTCTTTTACTCGTCAATAGATAGCTATTTTTACAATCATTATAAGGGAAATGGAGTGAAAAAAATGCTTTATGAAAAAAAGAATCGCCGTGAAGCGGAATATTTAGAACCAATCTTTGGAACTAGAGATGAAGATGAAATGTTACCTTCTTATAAACTAGGAGAACAATCAGTGGAACCGCGGGTGGCCTACCAAATGATTAAAGATGATTTGTTAGATGAAGGGAAATCACGCTTAAATTTAGCCACTTTTTGCCAAACCTATATGGAGCCAGAAGCGGTCAAATTAATGAGTGAGACGCTAGATCGTAATGCCATTGACAAGTCCGAATATCCTCGGACTGCCGAAATTGAAAATCGCTGTGTCAATATAATTGCAGATTTATGGCATGGACAAGAAGATTTTATCGGGACTTCTACGATCGGTTCTTCCGAGGCGTGTATGTTAGCGGGGATGGCGATGAAGTTTTCATGGCGTAAACGGGCTGCAAAACTAGGCGTGGCGCTTGAAAAAAGAAAACCCAATTTAATTATTTCGTCAGGTTATCAAGTTTGTTGGGAGAAATTTTGTGTCTATTGGGACATTGAGCTTCGGGAAATACCATTGACAGCTGATTGTCTTTCTTTAGATATTGAAAAAGCAATGGCTGAAATTGATGAATATACCATTGGCGTCGTGGGAATTTTAGGCATCACCTACACAGGTCAATACGATGATATAGAAAAACTCGATGCAAAATTAACAGAATATAACAAACAGACAGAACACAAGGTTTATATCCACGTAGATGCAGCTTCAGGGGGATTGTATGCACCTTTTGTAGAACCAGATTTAAAATGGGACTTTCAATTAGAAAATGTTATCTCAATTAATGCATCAGGTCATAAGTATGGATTAGTTTATCCTGGTGTTGGTTGGGTGGTATGGAAGAATAAGTCATTTTTACCAGAAGAATTAATTTTTAAGGTGAGCTACTTAGGTGGTGAGTTGCCAACAATGGCAATCAATTTTTCCCATAGCGCTGCACAGTTGATTGGACAATACTATAATTTTGTACGCTTTGGCTTTAACGGCTATCAAAGTATTCACAAGCGCACCCATGATGTTGCCATGTATCTAGCAGAAAAATTAAAAGAGTCGCATCAATTTGAATTGATTAATGACGGTAAGCAATTACCGCTTGTGTGTTATCAGTTACATCCCGACGAAAAACGGCAGTGGACACTTTATGATTTGTCTGATCGCCTATTAATGAAAGGCTGGCAAGTTCCTACCTATCCTTTGCCGAAGTCTTTAGATAATCAAGTAATTCAGCGGATTGTAGTTCGGAGTGATTTTGGGATGAATATGGCGCATGATTTTATTGAAGATTTAAAGGCGGCCATCACAGAGTTAGAGCAGAGTCATTTGGTTTTTCACGAAAAAACTGAACGGAAAAATTATGGCTTTACTCATTAAAGATGCGCAAATTTATTTGAAAAGCATAAAAGTATTTTTTACCAAAAAAGTAATGCGAGTTAAAAAAGAATCTGTTATACTAAGGAAAAGCGTTTTCAGAAAGGGTGCTTATTTTGGCAAAGAAATTACCATTGGCATTAAGTTCAGATATTCGTGGAATTGCAGTAGCAACAACAAATTTTATAGCAAATTTGACACCAGTAGAAATGGAAGAAATTGCAGCAGGGCTGATTCAATTTTTGCAAAATAAAGGCTTAGCGCAAAAATATAAGAGCGGAAAATTACGGGTAGGAATTGGACGAGATAGCCGGATTAGTGGTCCAGAATTGAAAAAAGCTTTTGTTGCCGCTTTACAAAAGCAAGGTGTAAATGTGATTGATTTTGATCTTGCAACGACCCCAGCAATGTTTATGAGTACGCAATTTGCACAATTTAACTGTGATGCGGGCATTATGCTGACTGCAAGTCACTTACCTTATTATTATAATGGTGTAAAAATCTTTACCAAAGCCGGCGGTGTAGAAGAAGAGGATATTCGCTACATCATGGCCCATCCTGAAATTCATGAAAATAATTTTGAAGGAACCTATCAAACTGCGGACTTGATTTCTATATATAGTGCTGATTTGGTTGCAAAAATAAAAGCTGCAACCAAAGACTTTGGTGAAAAACCATTAACAGGCTGGCATATTGTTGTAGATGCCGGCAATGGGGCGGGTGGCTTTTTTGCAGAAAAAGTCTTGCAAGTTCTAGGTGCCGATACAAGTGGTTCGCAATTTTTAAACCCTGATGGGAATTTTCCCAACCATATCCCAAACCCGGATAATAAGGAAGCAATGGCTAGCATCAAAGCTGCTGTTTTAACACAAAAAGCTGATTTAGGAGTAATTTTTGATACGGATGTAGATCGAGCGGCTTTAGTAGGGTCAAATGGCGCTGTCTTAAATCGGAATAATCTAATTGCGGTATTAAGTAAAATTATTTTGACCCAACATCCTGGAGCGACAATTGTGACGAATTCTCCGACGAGTGACCACCTAAAAGATTTCATCGTTTTACAAGGAGGGCAACAGGTTCGCTACATTTCGGGATATAAAAATGTGATTAATAAAATGATTGCTTTAAATGCAGAGGGGATTGATACACAGTTAGCTATTGAAACGAGTGGACATGCCGCCTTTAAAGAAAACTACAATTTAGATGACGGTGCGTATGTTGTTGCTAAAATTTTGATGATGTTACCTCAATTAAAAGCACAAGGTCAAACAATCACCGATTTGATTGACCAGTTAAACCAACCAGCGGAAACTTTAGAAATTCGGCTAAAAATTAATGAAAGCAATTTTAAAGTTTATGGTCAAGAAGTGATTGACGCGTTAAGAGCAGCCGATTTTGTCGGATTTAAAGAAGATGAGGAAAACGAAGAAGGGGTGCGCTTGACCCTGAGTGAACCTTATGGTGCAGGCTGGCTTTTATTACGACTAAGTTTGCATGAACCATTGTTGGTTTTACAAGTAGAAAACGATGAAGTGGGCATGATTGAAAAAGTTTTGCCGGTTTTACGCGAGTTTTTTGCTACATTTACTGAATTGGACTTGGCACCTTTTGACAAAAAATAACTTCTGTCTGGATAACGCTTGCAAAATTTGACAAACTTGGGTAAAACTAAAGATGAAAAGGTTTTAGTCAAAGGGGTAAGAAAAATGATAGGTTGGGTTTTAGTTGGTGCAACAGTAATCACGTATGGGAGTAATTTTTTAGCATATCGTTATTTGAAAAATCGGCCCAGTGATTGGTTTGAAAAAATAGCGTTATACTTTGGCGTTAATATGAGTGTCTTATTTGCTGATGGAATATTTTTATTTATAGCCAAATTAGTGGAAGAGGGCATTTTATTAATTGAATAAATTATAATAGACATAATAAATGACTGTGCCAATATTTTTGGCACAGTCATTTATTTTAGCTAGACGGCGTTTTATAAGTAACTTCAATCGTGACCTTGTATCAGTCTAAATTAGCTAAGTTATTTTTAAATCAGCAGTCAGAACTTGCGACAAAAACTAAAATGCGCTAACGTGATACTAGCGAGTAATTTAAACGAATGTGTCTGATAGGAGGATATCATGGCAAAAATTATGGTAGTAGAAGACGAAGGAGTCATTCGTCAGTTAATTATGGAAGAGTTAAAAAAGTGGCAATTTGATGTCTTTGGCACCACCAATTTTGAAAATGTTTTTAGTGATTTTAGTGAAGAAGAACCACAATTGGTTTTATTAGATATTAATTTGCCAGTTTTTGATGGCTATTACTGGTGTCAAAAAATTCGTGAAGTTTCCAAGGTGCCGATTATTTTTATTTCGAGTCGCAATACGAATATGGATATGATTATGGCCATGAACATGGGGGCAGATGACTTTGTCACAAAACCTTTTGAATTGGATGTCTTGGTCGCAAAAATTAATGCTTTGTTACGCCGTTCCTACAATTATTCCGAAGCAAATGCTGAAACGTTGGTCCACAATGGTTTAACGTTGAATGTGGACAACAGTACCATGATGATTCACGATGAAGTAATTGACTTGAGTAAAAATGAATACCGGTTGTTGTACATCTTAATGAAGAATAATGGCAAAATTTTATCCCGTGAAAAATTGCTGCGGGCGTTGTGGGATGATGAACGTTATGTTGATGATAATACGTTAACCGTGAATATTAATCGCCTGCGTCGAAAAATTGAACAGGCTGGTGTGAAAGACTACATTGAAACTAAAGTAGGACAAGGTTATATTGTTCCGTAAGTTATTTTTTCACCGGTACAACAGGTCAGAATTTCAAATTTAGGAGCGAACATGAATTTTTTTAAATATTTAAAAGATCAATGGTTATTAGTTTTTGGTTGGGTCGGTTTTGTCTTTTTAACAGCATTTGTGATGTGGTTAACACCAGGATTTCAGATGAGTTGGCGCAATGTTGGCTATTTGGCCTTAATCGAAGGGGTATTTTTTGCGGTAATTCTAATTTATCATTATTATTATAAGCGTCGCTGGTGGCAAAAATTACAGTCTGCTGAAGAAGAAAGTCCCATTCAAAATTATTTAACTGGGGCAAGAACTTATGAAGAACAAGTACAACAAGACTTCATTAACCAAATTATTCGGGAACATCAAGTCCATATGCAAAAAATAATAGCGGCCCAAGAAGAGCAAAAAGACTATATCGACTCTTGGGTTCATGAAATTAAAGTCCCATTAGCAGCTAGTCGTCTTTTGCTGCATGCAGTAGAATTTGATATTTCTGATGAAAAATATATGCAATTAGAAAATGAATTAGGCAAAATTGATGGCTATGTTGAACAAGTTTTATACGTTGCTCGCTTGGATAATTTTTCAAAAGATTATTTAATTGAGGAAACGAAGTTAAAGAGTGTGATACAGCCAATTATGCGGAGCAATGCCAACTATTTTATTCAAAAGAAATTGCGGTATCAAGTTATTGGTGAAAATCACAGTGTGCTAACTGATGCGAAGTGGATTGGTTTTATTTTTCAACAGCTGTTAAGTAACGCGATTAAATATACGCCGGAAAATGGTGAAATTTTCATTTTACTCGATAAATCTGATAAAGGGGTAACTTTGACAGTAAAAGACAGTGGAATTGGGATTCCCAAAGAAGATTTACGCCGTATTTTTGATAAAGGTTTTACTGGCCAAAACGGTCGCTTTTCTGAAATGCATGCAACAGGCTTGGGGCTTTATTTAGCGCAAAATTTGGCAAATCAGTTGGGCGTAGAATTAACAGCGGAATCAACCGTAGGAGTTGGCACAGCCATGACATTGTTCTTTCCGTATGTCTCTTATTATCAAGAACAGCGCTAAACTCGTAGGAAACTGCGAGTTTTTTCTTGTTTGCAAAACGTTTTCACTGCTACACTGATTGGGTGTCTTTTTAGATTATATAGATTGAGGAGAATGTCAATGGCTTTATTAGTAGCTTTAGTACCAATGTTTGCTTGGGGCAGCATTGGATTAGTAAGTGGAAAATTAGGTGGCGATGCCAATCAACAAACCCTTGGAATGACGATGGGAGCGTTTATTTTTTCACTGGGAATCTTTTTTGTTATGCGACCAAGCATTGATATGTTAACAATTATGATTGGTTTTATTTCAGGCTTGTTTTGGTTTGTGGGACAAAATGGCCAGTTTCATGCCATGAAGGCCATGGGCGTTTCAGTTGGCTTACCACTTTCAACAGGGATGCAATTGATGCTAAATACAATTGCTGGGGCTATTTTCTTTCATGAATGGCGTCATGGGCGAGATTTTATTTTAGGATTTTTAGCTTTGGCATTATTAGTAGCGGGAGCTTACTTAACTTCCCGTAAAGATCCCAATGGTAAAAGTAAACCAGAAGTCGGTATGAAAATGTATGATTTTGGCAAGGGGTTTCGTTTCTTGTTTATTTCGACAATTGGCTATGGTCTTTATACGATTATCATTACTTGGGCTGGACTTGATCCTTTAGCAATTATTTTACCTCAAAGTATTGGGATGTTAACTGGTGCGTTATGTTTTTCAGCGCGAAAAGTTGCCTTTGATAAATATGTCTGGCGCAATATTACTTCGGGCCTTTTGTGGGGGATCGGAAATATTTGTATGCTGTTATCCATTCAAACCGTTGGCCTGGCGGTCGGATTTTCGTTATCACAAATGGGTATTATCATTTCGACTTTGGGTGGAATTTTCTTATTAGGTGAACACAAGACGAAAAAAGAAATGTTTTATGTCATTATCGGTTGCCTTCTTGTTATTTTTGGTGGTATTCTTTTAGGATATATGAAGGCTTTATCTTAAAAGTAGACTAAAAGAAATATCGTTAAATTATGAGGGGGAGCCCAATGAATTTTCGCAAAAAAGAGATTGAAACAGGTTATGCTAATGACCTAAAGCGTAATCTGCAGCTAAAAGATTTAATTATGCTGGGAATTGGCGCTATTATCGGAACGGGAATTTTTGTGATTACGGGGGTGCCAGACGCCAATCATGCTGGTCCGGCATTAACGTTATCTTTTGTTTTAGCAGCGGTAGTAGTGGGTTTATCAGGACTTTGTTTTGCTGAATTTTCAGCGCGTATTCCTGTTATCGGCGGACCATATGCCTACATGTATGTTGTCTTTGGTGAATTTGCCGCTTGGTTTACAGGCTGGTTTTTAATTTGTGAGTTTTTATTAGCTGTTTCATCAGTCGCTTCTGGTTGGTCAGGTTATATGCAGGGATTTTTGGGTAGCTGGGGTATTCATTTACCCAAGGGGCTAACAGCTGGATATAATGCTGCAAATGGCACATATATCGACTTGATTGCTGCATTGGTGATTGTTTTTATTACTTTTTGGGTGAGCCAAGAAGCCAAAAAAGCATTACGCTTAAACAATGCGATGGTGTGGGTGAAATTTTTCATTATTATTTTATTTATTGCGGTTGGAATCTTTTATATTAAACCCAATAACTGGACACCGTTTATGCCGAATGGTGCCAGTAGTGTTTTTCGCGGATCATCTTTAGTTTTCTTTGCCTTTTTAGGGTTTGATTCAGTGGCAATGGCAGCAGAAGAAGTGAAAAATCCACAAAAGGATGTACCAAAAGGAATTATCGGCTCTATTGGTATTGCAACTATTTTATATATTATTGTAACGTTGATTTCGACCGGGGTTGTACCATTTGCTAAGTTACAAGTATCTGATCCAATGGCGTTTGTGATGCGTTATGCCGGACACGGCTTTTTAGGTTCTGTAATTTCTGTGGGGGCCATTTTAACACTACTAACGGTAACAATTTCAATGATGTATTCTTTAGCGCGTTTATTGTATGCCATAAGCAAAGATGGTCTTTTACCAAAGCAAATGCAAAAAATTGATCAAAAAACGCGTACACCAAAAAATGCGACTTTTGTCGCGGGAGCCTTTGCATTATTCTTTGCCGCTGCTTTTCCGTTGCAGATTTTGGCGGAGTTAACGAATATTGCCGCCTTGGTTTACTTAATGATGGTTTCTGGTGGTATTTTGAAATTACGGAAAGAATTTGGTAAACCAGAAAAAGGCCAATTTGCAGTGCCCTTTGTACCCTTGTTGCCAATTTTATCGGTGCTGGCTTGTATCTTTTTAATTGCACAGTTTAGCGTGACCACGTATCTTGTTTTTGCTGTAACGTTAGTATTAGGTTTAGCAATTTACTTTTTCTATGGGTATCGCAACAGTAAGATGAACAACGAATAAATTGAAAAGGTGTCAAAAACTTCCAAATTAAGTAGGGAGTTTTTGACATCTTTTTTCATTTTAGCTAGAAAATTTATGATTTTGGATAAACGAGCAGGCGGTCTTGATTTAAGGTCGTAATTTGAATCGGCCGTTCATAAAAGTCATTTAAAACAGGCGCGGTGATTAAATCAGCGGGTGTTCCTTTGGCATAAATTTGACCATTGCGAATCATCAGGACTTGTGAAATAAATGGTAAAATTTCTTCGGTGTGGTGGGTGACAAATAAAATCGTTGGGGCATTTTTTTGCTGTTTTAGTTTGGTAATCTTTGCTAATAAGTCTTCCCTTGCAAATAGATCCAGACCATTACAAGGCTCATCTAAAATTAAAAGCTCGGGGTCAGCCATGAGGGCGCGGGCAATTAAAACAACTTGTTTTTCTCCTTGGGATAAAATTTGATAAGTTTTTTGCAGCAGTTGGCCGCCTCCTAATGTGGTTAATAGGGCAGCTGCTTTTTCTTCATCTGCCAGATTGTGTTCTTGCCATAAGCCAATACTGGCAAATTTACCAGAGATGACGATGGAAAGTGCAGTGTCACTTTGATACAATTTTGCCTCTACGACATTGCTGACCCAGCCAATCCGTTTTGTTAAATTAGGTATATTTGCTTTCCCAAATTCAGATTCCAAAACAGTTAGTTTACCATTTGACGGCCAAATATTTCCGGCAATCATTTGCAATAATAATGTCTTACCAGCGCCATTTAAGCCTAAAATAGCCCAATCTTCACCATTTTCAATTCTCCAATTGATATTATTCAATAAAACTTTTTGTTTACGAATTAAATTGACTGCTTCAAAACTTAAAATTGTCATGGTAAGCCCACCTTTTAATTAACAGAATTTTCCTACAATTTAATGATAGCAGAGGTAGCAACGTTTAGCTATCCTAAAAAAATTTGCACAAGTAAAAGAAAATATTGCAGTGCAGCTGTAGCGATGCAGCTGTAGTTTGCAGAGTGTTTTAAGCTGTTATGTGAAATAAAAAAGTACTAAAGAAGAAAGTCCAATTGACTTTTTTTCTTTAGCACTCAGGTAGCTTATCAAAAATTATTTTTCGCTTTGGGTTAATTCCAAGAGGCGTTGTTTTAAATCAGCCTCCATATGGCCCAATTCCACTTCAGCGGCGCGGCGTTTTTCTTTACCTTCTCGTTGAATTTGTAAGGTTTGTTGGATAGTTTCGACTAAGTCGTTTTGAGTTTTTTGCAAGGTCTCAATATCCACAATGCCACGTTCGTTTTCCTTAGCTGTTTCAATTGCAGAAACTTTTAACATTTCAGAGTTTTTCTTCAACAATTCATTGGTTGTTTCAGAAACTTGACGTTGTGCTGTTACAGCATCTTTTTGACGTAATAGGGTCAAGGCAATCACAACTTGGTTTTTCCACAATGGAATAGCTGTATTAACAGACGCTTGGATCTTTTCTGCTAATGCTTGGTTGGTATTTTGAATTAAACGAATTTGTGGTGCTTGTTGGATCGTGATTTGACGCGCTAAACGCAAATCATGGGTTCGTTTATCCAAACGGTCTAAAAATTGATTGTAGTCATTGACGATTTGGACATCCATTTGATCACCGGATGCTTGTGCTTTGGCTACTGCTTCGGGGATAATTTTGGTTTGTAATTCCTCCATCTTTAATTCACCAGCGGCAATGTAAAGATTTAAGGCATCAAAATAATCTTTGTTTTTATGGTAAAGTTGCTCCAACATTAAGTTATCTTTTAATAAGCCATCTTTTTCTTTGTCCAATTTAACGGCAATTTTATCAATTTGGGCCCCGATTTTTTGATACTTGGCCGTAATTTCATAAATTGATTGTTTTACTTTGCCAAACATTCGTTTAAAAACATTGCCCTCCCCAGCTCTTAAATCGTCAGGATTGGCTTCGTTTAAACGATACATTAAATCTGTCAACGAATCGCCAACAGGACCAATATCCGCTGCTTGCACGTGATTTAACATGGATTGAGAAAACTCGCTTAATTTTTGTTGTGCTACTGCGCCGTAAGTAATAACGCCTTGTTGATCGCTAACATCGATTTTTGCAGCGAGCTCTTGTGCTTGTACTTTACGATCTTCTGGGAGTTTATCGACAAGCCGCTCTGCTTTTTGTTGGTCTTTCAAAACGTTAATTTCATTTTGCTGTGTCTGTGTTAAAGAACCTACTGGTGTAGTAAAAGGATTGTTTAATAAATCGTCTAGTGTTTGATCGACGTTTTGTTGTGTTTCGGGTGTATCCGCCATGTTCATTCCTCCAATATTAAGTCATTGACCTAAATAAGTGTTTAATAAAAAATCTAGCTTGCGCTAGATTTTTTTCTGTAAGCGCCTGCTTACAAACTATTATCTCTTTTTAAGCTTTGTTTGGCAATGGAAAGCTCTACATCTAAATCCTCTAAATCATCAGCGACAAATTGTTGATAATCTTTTGCAATTAACGCCGCCATTTGATCGATAATTTGGGAGCTTTCTTCAATTTTTTCATATGTTTCTTTTGTTTTAATTTCATGACCATTGATTTCAATAAATTTGTCCGTTAAATCAACCATGTTTGGCAAATGGGTGTATAAAAAGTGATTAGCAAAATGCAATTTTTGTGGATCTTTCACCAACTCTTTAAACAACGCTTTTGATGCCCGTAAAGTATCATGCCGCAGGTCAATGGCTTTTAACTTGGCATTTTTATTAATATTTGTCTGTAATTGTAAAACTTGTTTTTTTGTTTGGTTCATTGTTTCTCGGAAAAATTCAATTTCTTTTTCTGTCATGCCACTTTCTAAGTAATGTGCTTCTTTTTCTTTGGTCATAATTGGCAATGCAGAAGGACTATTACTGCGACGCCGATTTTTCACGCCGTAAATAATCAAAGATGCCCCACCTACGACAAGTACAAATGGGATAAGTTCATCTGAATTGCCGGATTTTAGTAAACCAAATAGTAGTAAACAAGCGATAATTACCAGTAAGAGCGTGCTGGTTTTCTTCTTCATTTTTTTACCCTCCTATAATTTGGGTGATTTATCTTTTAAAGGTCTTCCCTTAACTTCACGAGTTCATTTTACCACGGGGGAAGGTGGAAAAAAATCAGACCAAGGGTGGATTTTTGCGATTTAGAAAATTCATAAGATTTATTATCGCAATCTTAAGTTTCCCGTTCGTGAAATTGTGTATAATAGTATTTAGTTTTGATAAACAACAAGTTCTTTTTTTGACTTGGTTTGTGTGTTGCTTTGCTTAAGCAAAGAGTAAATAAATATTACGGATAGAAAGTAGGGATAAGATGCTTTCCTTTGCAGATTTTGAAGAAAAAACAATTCAACGAAAAGAATTATTTCACGGCAAAATCATTGATGTCTTTTTAGACGATGTTGCTTTACCTAATGGCGGCAGAGCCAAACGGGAATTAGTGTTTCATCCTGGCGGTGTGGGGATTATTGCCATTACGCCAGAAAATAAGTTGCTTTTGGTGAAACAATTTAGAAAACCTTTGGAAAAAGTTATTTTGGAAATTCCTGCCGGTAAAATTGATCCCGGTGAAGGAAGTCACCCGGAAATTACGGGTGCGCGGGAATTGGAAGAAGAAACTGGTTTTACTGCTAAAGAAATGAAGCATGTTGGTTCCATGTATTTGTCACCGGGCTTTTCAAATGAAATGCTACATTTGTATCATGCAGTAGATTTAATTAAAGTAGAAAATCCACGAGCACAAGATGAAGATGAGGTGCTGGAACTATATACCTTGACCCTTTCAGAAGCAAAAGATGCAGTGAAAAAAGGTTTAATTTGTGATGCCAAAACGATGTATGCTATTACCTATTGGGAATTATTACAGAAATGAGGAGCGTAAGTGAGTAAAGGTCCATTAATTACCCGCAGTGAATTGCGCCGTCAAAAGGAAAAGGCTGGTATTGTAGAAGAATTTGATGCACCGGTGCGGGAAAAAAACACGATGAAGTTACAAAAAGAATACGACCGTAAAGATGAAAAAATTAAAAACTTCTATCGTAAAGAGGCGAAAAGACAAAAAGAACTAACAAAAACGAGAAGTGGCGAGTCCCGCAAATCCCGTGAACTAAACAGTTTTTTAGTGGGGGCGATTATTGTCGTCTCATTATTAATCGGCGTTGTCTTATTAGCAACCTTCTTTTTATAGTTAGCACAAAGTAATAAGTTGAAATCATGGAATGCCGTTTAGGCTACTTGGTTTCAACTTTTTTTAGGATAAGTTGACCGAGTACATAAAGCTTTTCAAAGTGTCTAGTTTTACAAACTAGCTTTCTCGGCCTTAAGTCAAAATTTCAAGAAATTTGAAAAGCAATTTATTGAAATCCTGTCTTAATGCGCAAAAGCTAAACGAGTTTGTAAAGCTTTTCTAGGTGTCTAGCTTTATGAACTAACTCGCAGCGACAATAAGTCAAAATCTTGAAAAATTTGAGGAACAATTTATCAAGACTTTCGTCTTATTGCTAGCGAGTTGATCGAGTAGATAAAGCTTTTCTAAGTGTCTAGCTTTATGAACTAACTCGCAGCGACAATAAGTCAAAATCTTGAAAAATTTGAGGAACAATTTATCAAAACTTTCGTCTTATTGCTAGCGAGTTGACCGAGTAGATAAAGCTTTTCTTATCGAGTGATATTTTTTTTAGAAACTGGTACTATTAGGCTAAATAATAGAAGTAAAAGCTGGAGGAATTTGTGTGAAAATTGGAATTATCGGTGCTATGGAAGAAGAAATTAAAATTTTGCGAAGCGCCATTGACAGTCCACTGTCTTGGGAGAGGGCGGATGCTTTGTTTATCTCTGGCCGCATTGGCAATCATGAAGTTATTGTTGTACGGTCTGGTATTGGCAAAGTGGCAGCCTCTGTCACAACGAGTCTATTGATTCAGCAATATGGGGTAAATATGGTTGTTAATACTGGTTCGGCTGGCGGAATCGGAGCCGATCTTAGTGTCGGCGATTTAGTAATTTCCGAAAAATTAGCTTACTTTGATGTCGACGTTACCGGTTTTGGTTACAAGAAAGGCCAATTACCGGGGGGATTTCCCCTTTATTATGATGCTAGTGCTTATTTGCAACAAGTCATGACTGAAGCAGCAGAAAAAACAGCGCATCGAATCAAAAAGGGCTTGATTGTAACCGGAGACAGTTTTATCGACAGTCCGACTAAGGTGGATGCTATTTTAAATGATTTTCCAACAGCCTTAGCTTGTGAAATGGAAGGCGCGGCAATTGCTCAAACGGCCAGTCAGTTTGCTATTCCGTTTCTTGTAGTGCGGGCTATTAGCGATACTGCTGATCACAGCGCTACAATTAGCTTTGATGAGTTTATCGAAGAAGCAGGCAAACGTTCGGCAGAACTTGTTTTAGAATTTATTCGCATTTTAAAATAGGTAGGAATATTGCGTCAAAAAGACTGGAGGCATAAGATGAAAAAAGCGTTAATTTCAATTGACTACACCAATGATTTTGTCGCAACAGATGGCAAATTGACCACGGGTGCAGCTGGGCAAGCAATTGAACAAAAGTTGGTAGAATTTACCAAAGATTTTATTGAAGCGGGCAACTATACTGTATTTGCCATTGATGCCCATGATCCAAATGATGCGTATCATCCAGAGAATAAGTTGTTTTTGCCCCATAATGTAATTGGAACGACTGGGCGAAATCTTTATGGCAGCTTGAATTCCTTATACGAAAAAAATAAAGATGCTGCAACGGTTTATTGGATCGATAAAAGACATTACTCGGCTTTTAGTGGTACCGACTTGGATATACGTTTGCGAGAAAGAGGAATTACTGATTTGTACTTAACAGGTGTTTGTACAGACATTTGTGTTTTGCACACCGCAGTAGATGCGTATAATCTGGGCTATCAGTTACACATTGTAAAAGATGCAGTGGCAAGCTTTGATGAAGTGGGACATAACTGGGCGTTAACACACTTTCAAAATACGCTAGGAGCAGAGCTTTTATAGCTAAGTGAAGGAGAAAAAGATGAGTATTTTTGATCGTTTGAAAGACGGCTTTGATTTAGCCGATATCAGCGGCATTATTGGTGACTTGCAAAAAGAGGGCAATTTGAACTTTGATAAAATTCTAAGCAACGATTTTATTAAACAATTTACGGACTTTAACAATAAAGATGAATTGTTAGATAAGTTGGGGATTCATGATTTAAGTCAACTAAGTAATTTGCTACAAAATCCTGCTGCAAAAGAAAAAATTGACGGTGTTATTAACCATAACTCACAGTTTGCAAATTTAGAAGAACTATTAAAAAAAGCCTTAAAACGTTAAGTTATCTCAAAAAAACTCAGTGGAAAGTCAGCTAAAACTAGCTGTTACGATCACTGAGTTTTTCACGTATAAGAAAGCATAAGTTTTTTTTAGCAGTAAAACATTAAAGGGATAGTTCTGACGATAGCCATTCTTTCAAAGGAACTCACTGTGACAATCAGGCAAAACTTCAAGAAATTTGGGAAATAATTTATTGAAATTCCCCTTATTGCAGGTGTGTTCCATGCGTTTGAGGAGCTTTTCTGAATTTTTATTGTTGTAAAAACCGTAGTAAAGCATCCTTTTGCAAATAAGGTATAGTACCATCGCCTTTTGTAGGTGAACCACCACCGCGTCCGGCAAATTTTTGGTTGGCAGTCCGAATTACTTGGCCAATTGGACGTTTTGGATCAGCTGTTTTTAAGTATAAATGATAGCGTAAACTATCCTCATCACTTGTGGCGGTACAAATCAGCTTATCAGGATAAATTTCGGCTATTTTTTTTGACGCTGTTTGTAATTCTTTTGCTTCGGTGTCAGTTATTTCACTGTAAATGAAATGTGGTGTCAGTTCTTTGGCATTTGCCACCAACTCATTTACTTGATAAAGCGCAACTTGCCCTTGATAAAACTTGATTGTTTGTTGTTGTTCTTGGAAAGCTAAAGCTAGCCCATCAACAGGAACGTTAGCTTGTAGTGTCAATGCCGTCAATTGTTTTTGATTTGTTTCAAATTGTTGCAACAAACGATTACCACAAGCAAAATGCAAGGTAGTTGTTTTTTTGTGCTCTTTTACTTGCGTTAAAGCAATAGCTTGCACTTCGGCAGTATTTTTCACATGAGTACCACCACAACCAATAATATCAAAATCGGCAATTTTTATTAGTCGGAGATCTTTAAAGTATTTTGGTGGCGCGGTAAAGAGCGTTTCTTTTGCCAATTCTTCTTCAGTGGGAAATAGAATACTGACTTGTTTTTGTGCCCGAATAATTTCGTTGCTCCGTTTTAAAGCCGTTTGCAATTGTGTTTTATCAAGTTTCACATCAATTTCAAAAAATGAATCTTTTAATGTCATTTGTTCTTTTGTGATTCTTGCTTGAAATAGATCTTCGCAAACTCGGGCTAAAATGTGTTGGCCGGTATGTTGCTGCATGAAGTCAAAGCGTTGCTCCCAATTTATTTTGACAAGAACTTTTTCAGGCAATGTCTCAACGTCAATGTCGAGATAATAAAATACACTGTCTGCTGTTTTTTGTATTTTTAAAATAGGATTGCCCGCAATCCAAGCACAATCAGCCGGTTGACCGCCACCACCAGGATAGACGACAGTTTCCTTTAAGCAGACAAAATTGCCAATTTCATCTTTTCCGCGTTCTGTAATAGTTGTTTCAATTTCAGTTAAATAACTATTTTGTGCATATTTTTCCAAAGTAAATCACCTCTTTTAAAGTTGTTAAAAAGAGCAATAAGTTAAACGTATTTATTTCTACGTAAGCTTACTGCTCTAATTTTTAATTACCAGATATGCACGCGTTTTTCCGGCGCTTTATACATACCATCGCCTTCTTTAATTCCGTAAGTTTCAAAGAATTCAGGGACATTTTGTAACTGAATATTCGCCCGTAATTTTGCTGGCGCATGGACATCAATAGCTAGTAACAATTGTTGGTATTGTTCCCGTGCTTTTGTACGCCAAATTTTTGCCCAGTTGACAAAGAAGTCTTCAAAAGCGACATCTGCTTCTTTTTTAGCTGCAGCTAGAGCACAACTAACACCACCGGCATCGGCAATATTTTCTGAAACGGTTAAGGTACCGTTAACCGTGCCACCGGCAAAGGCAATACCGTCAAATTCTGCAATCATTTGAGCAGATAATGTTTCAAAATGCGCTAAATCAGTATCCGTCCACCAATTATTCATGTTGCCATACTCATCAAATTTCGCCCCGTTATTGTCAAAAGCATGGGAAATCTCGTGGGCAATAACGGCACCAATACCACCATAGTTGGCGCTAGTCGATTGTTCTAAACTATAAAATGGCGCTTGTAAAATCGCAGCAGGAAAAACGATAATATTTTTGAAGGGATGGTAATAGGCATTCACAGTCGCAGCGCTCATTTCCCATTCGTTGCGGTCAGCACTTTTTCCATAACGACTAAAATTATCTTCTCTGACAATTCGACTAAATTTACGACTATTTTCCACCAGCGTGCCACCGGCGTTTTTTGGCGTAGTATCAAATTTTTCATAAAAAGCAGGAATTGTTTCAGGATAACCCACTTGAACGCCTAATTTATTTAATTTTGTAATTGCTTTGGCACTGGTTTCTTTTGATAACCAGTCGTTTTTTTCCAAGCGGTCTTGGTAGATGCCAATCATAGTGTGAACCATGTGTTCAACATCTTGCTTTGCCTTTTCACCAAAGTATTTGGTTCCATAAAAGCGACCGACTACTTGACTAAAACGACCATTCGCTAAGTAAAAAGCTGCTTTTTCTTGTGGCATGGCACTAGGCGCACCAGACAATTGACGGGAATAAGTGCCGCCTAATTGCCGCAATTCTTCACTTAATAAATTGGTGTATCCCAATGCAGTTTGAATATACAGCCAATTTTGTAATAAGGAGAAGTTCTCTTCTGTCAGCAGTGTATTTAATGCGTCAAAATAATCGGGTTCAGTTACAATAATTGTCTCAGGTGTGGTCTTAATTAAATTTTCTACTAGCTCTTTTAAATCTAAGACAGGTGCATAGGCACAAAATTCAGTAAAGCTGCGGGGATTATAGTTTTTGCTATAGTCGGCATTTTCTTCTGAACTTCTTACGTGAGGGACAATTAGGCGATCAAAAGCCAGCGCATCTTCAGTAATTTCTTGGGCTTCTTTCTGGTTATGGCCCATTTTTTCTAAGACAGCAATTGTCATAGCTGCAAAAACTTCCAATAATTTTGCCCCTTGAGGATGTTCTTTTGCATAATATGTTTTATCTGGCAAAATTGTATCAGCCGGATAAGCAAATAAAACATTTTGTTGGGTATTTTTCATATCTTGATCCACGTTTAAGCTAAAAGGTAGCGGGAGACCTTCTAAAACCCAATTCGTTAATTGTTGATTTAGATCTTCGTAATCTTTTAGACCACGAATTCTACTTAACAACGGTTGGATCGGTTCAGCGCCAAGTTCATCTCGCGTTTTATAATCTTTAGCTAATTCGTAATAGGCAATGACGTCTTTCATTTTTCCTTGGGGAATTTTACTTTCATCAGCTAGCATATCCTTAAATTCTGTTTGCAATAATTTATCAATGCCATCGACTAAATCTTGAAACCCACCTGTGGCTGGTTTATCAGCTGGAATGACAGCGGTTTTCATCCAATCACCATTGACGTATTCATAAAAATCATCTTTTAGTAAGTTGTTCATAAGACCACATCCTCCTATTTCTAATATCTCAATTCTCCGTAAAATTAAGATAATTTTGGGACAATCTGCCCATTTTTTCGTATCATTACCTATTATCATACACAGAAAGCTTTTTCACAAAGAAAACGTTCAGAATTTTTTGACGTTAGCTCAGAAAATCTCAACTAACAAACTTATGCTATACTTATCGCGAGGTGAGAAGATGACAATTACAAATGAATGGCTAGGGATTTCAGAATCAGAATTTTATCCTTATCGCAATATCACCACCAAATCAGGTTATCTATGTGGCACAAGCGCGGCAACAGTTTTTTTGTGTTACTACCAAGATCATCTTGTAAAAACAATTGTGCCTGAACACATTCGTCAAAATGGCAGTGAAAATACCAAAGCATTGCAAGATTTGCTACGGGTAATCATTCAACCTTTTGATTTTCCAACTATTTCTTTACAAGTTTCCCACGGTCTTTCCCGCTATTTTCGTTTGTTTAAATTACCATTTAGAGCTCGTCAAACTCCTGTTGGTGGCTTAGAACGGGTAAAAAAACGTCTGCTACATGGTAAACCAGTAATTGTCGGTTTAATGAAACTTAAAGGAAGCACCTATGGGAATCACTGGGTAGTAGCGTATGGTTATAAAAAAGATGAAACAGGGAAAGAATGGCTTAAAGTTCATGATAACTGGGGAAACTATCATAAAGTTATCCCTGCTAGCTGGATTAATGGGACCATTTCGTTACCTTAAAATAGATAAGAGGGAAACCAGCTGTTACAGTTCAAAAAAGAGTAAAAAGATGTTAGAATGAAAAAGAATTTGTCATAAAAAATGACTAGCGCAAAGAACTGCCAATAACTAAGGAGGCTATCATGGGGGAACAATACCAGGATCAATCGTTGAAAATTTTTAGCTTGAATGGAAATGAACCGTTAGCAGAAAAAATTGCTGCTGTCTTTGGCACAAAATTAGGCCAATGTGCGATTAAGCAATTTAGCGACGGTGAAATTTCAATTAGTATCGAAGAAAGTGTGCGAGGTGCGCACGTGTATCTGATTCAAGCAACAAATCAACCTGTTAATGATTATTATATGGAATTGTTGATTATGATCGATGCAATGAAACGAGCAAGTGCGAAGACAATTAATGTTGTCTTACCCTATTATGGTTATGCTCGTCAAGACAGAACAGCTAGACCTCATGAACCAATTACAGCTAAGCTTGTGGCGAATATGTTACAAGAAGCTGGTGCAACCCGAATTTTGACGTTGGATTTACATACCGTTCAAGTTCAAGGTTTCTTTGATATTCCAGTGGACAATTTATTTACGATGCCGCTTTTTGCCAAATATTATCGGGAAAAGAAAATGTTTGGAGACGACTTTGTGGTTGTTTCACCGAAGAACTCCGGGGTCAACAGAACCCGCAGCTTAGCAGAGTATCTAAATACAACATTGGCGATTGTCGACCAAGAGGAAAGTGATGAAAACGGCGGTTATGTAATCGGCGATGTCACAGGAAAAACTTGTATTATGGTGGACGACATTTTAAATACTGGGAATACATTTAAAGTTGCAGCGCGCTTGTTAAAAGAAGCAGGTGCCAAAGAAGTTTATGCTTGTGCTTCCCATGCACTATTATCACCGCCAGCAAAAGAAAACTTGGAAAGTGCAGATATTACAGATATTTGTGTGACAGATTCTTGTTTTACAGATGAAAGTCGCCATCCTAATAATTTGACGTATATCACTTGTGGTCAATTAATGGGAGAAGCTGTGAAACGAATTCACGAAAATACACCAATGAGCCCTCTATTCCGTTTGGAAGAAAAAGATTTTGCTTAAGCTAATACAATTACGATTTGGACTGTATCAAACTTTTGGTACAGTCTTTTTATTTGGCGAAAAAGGAAAAATGGTAATCAATTAATAAAAAATTCTTTTTATGCTAGAATGACCCTAGTATGCACAAGAAAAGGTGAAGAGAGTGAAAGAAATTTATTTGGATCATGCGGCAACAACACCGCTACACCCAGAAGTAATAAAAGCGATGACAGAAGCGATGCCAATTTTTGGGAATCCTTCTAGCGTACATGGCTTTGGTCGCAAAGCCCACGAAAAATTAGAAGCGAGTCGGCAATTGATTGCCAAAAGTTTAGGGGTGAAAGCCCATGAAATTATTTTTAACAGTGGCGGTACAGAAGGAGATAACACCGCGATTATCGGCACCGCTCTTGCTCGTCAAGAATTAGGGCGACATGTGATTACCACTGCAATCGAACATCCGGCTGTTTTAGAATCGATGCACTATTTGGAAAAACAGGGCTTTGAAGTTACCTATTTACCCGTCGATGAAAAAGGCCAATTAGCAATAGAAACGCTAAAAGATGCCTTGCGTCCGGAGACAATCTTAGTATCTGTGATGGCAGCCAATAATGAAACAGGTAATTTATTACCCATCAAAGCCATCGGTGAATTGTTAAAAGATCATCCTGCTATTTTTCATACGGATGCAGTTCAAGCTTTTGGAAAAACTGCTTTAGATCCTTACGAAAATAATATTGATTTATTCAGTATTTCAGCGCATAAAATTAACGGACCCAAAGGCGTAGGCTTCTTGTTTAAAAAAGATGGCGTAAACTTACCAAGTTATCTTCATGGTGGAGAACAAGAAGAAAAGCGACGTGCCGGGACAGAAAATTTAGTGGGAATTATTGGCATGGCAAAAGCGGTAGAAATTCTAACCCCAGAAAAGCAATTGGAAAATAAAGCTCATTACGCAAAATTGGCAGAATTACTGCTAAAAAAATTAGACGAAGCAAAAATTGCTTATCATATGAATGGTGATGTGACGCATAAATTGCCTCATGTTTTAAATTTACAATTGAATGATGTGGATAACAATTTATTGTTAATGAAATTAGATTTACAAGGCCAAGCGATTTCAACAGGCTCTGCTTGTACGGCCGGCAACATTGAACCTTCTCACGTTCTGACAGCCATGTATGGCAAAGACAGTGATGCAATCCACGAATCCATTCGCGTCAGCTTTGGTTTTGGTAATACGGCAGAAGATGTCGCATATTTTGCTGAAAAACTAATTGCGGCTTGCCAAAAATAACGAAAGAGCAGTAGTCAAACACTCAGAAAACTTTTATAATTAAAGAGACAATCAGATTGTAGCGGTAATAAAGTCAGTAGTAAAAATAAGAGATGGCAAAAGTTAAGGCTAATTTTTTATGAAAGCGGCAAGTTTTATTACCAGCAATTAAAAAGCAGGGGGGAAAATAGATGGCATTTCAAAAAAAGGCAACGGTGTTAGGTGCAAACGTTATGTACCAATTAGACCCAGAGGCAAAGAAATACACATTGCGCGATAATGGTTTTAAAGAAACAAATGGGGGGAATTTTCAATTAATTCAACCACTTGAAGCAACACCTCAAAGTAAGGAAGGCTTCAAATTGAAAATCACCGTTGATGGGGAAATAGAAACTTTAAAAATGTCAATTACGACAGCAAATGGTTTAAAAGCAGTAAATATTTTTAAAGACCCACAACATAAAATGTTACAAGATAAATTTTACTTTTTAATGGATGGCTTTATTAGTCGTGGCCTCTTTGAAAAAGTTGCTTAAAAATTTGCCGCCGCCAGCTTTTGCTGGTGGTTTTTTTTGTAACCAATCATAAGTTTTGTACGAAAAAATTTGTCATGTTGCTAACGTTAGCGAACAGACCGCGTGCAGCCAGCTTTTTTAGGTGGCTAGCTTTATGCACGAACTCGCAGCGACAATAAGTCAAAATCTTGAGAAATTTGGGAAATTTATATTTGCTAATAGTAATTTTTTTACCCAATCATAAAGCTGGTTTATACTTGAAGTAAGAAAAGCGAGATGGAGGTAGACACATGGAAATTGCTGGCGAAAAGATTTACCCGATTGGTTTAGGAACGTGGCATATGGGAGACGACTTAGTAAAAAGAACAGCAGAATTAGCAGCTTTGCAAACGGGTCTCAAACAAGCAAGTTCGACGGTAAAAATCGCAATTGATACAGCCGAAATGTATGGAGATGGCAATTCAGAAGAGTTAGTAGGAAAAGCGCTACAGTCTGTCTCGCGGGAAAACGTTTATCTAATTTCAAAAGTTTACCCTTGGAATGCTACAAAAGAAAAATTGCCTCAAAGTTTAGCTGCTAGTTTGAAGCGATTAAAGACGGATTATCTTGACTTGTATTTACTACATTGGCCAGGAGAAGTGCCCTTAGCTGAAACAGTCACTGCATTAGAGGATGCTAAAAAAAGTGGTTTGATTAAAAATTGGGGCGTTTCAAATTTTGATCTATCCGATATGCAAGAACTGTGGCAACTACCAGCTGGCAAAAACTGTGCTGCCAATGAAGTCTTATATAATTTAGGTAGCCGCGGCATTGAATTTGATCTACTTCCTTGGCTGAATAAGCAACAAGTGCCATTAATTGCGTATTCTCCGATTGCACAAGGGGATAGTTTAGGTAATCAATTTTTGCAAGATGGTGGACTACAAGAAATTGCTGCTCGTCATGGGGTTTCTATTTTTCAATTGCTTTTAGCTTGGGCAATTCGGGATGAAAAGACATTGGCAATTCCGCAATCGAGCAACAAAGATCATGTCCTAGCAAACTTAGCTGCAGCAAAAATCCAGTTAACCAAAAAAGAGTGGCAAAAAATTGCAGCACGTTATCTTGCTCCAACCAAAAAGCAGCCATTGGCAGTATTGTAGGTGAGCGAAATGAAATTTTTTACATCCGATACCCATTATTTCCATCAAGATTTACTAGGGGACAATGATTTTGCACCGCGCCCATTTGAAGATCTGCAAACAATGCATGAATTAATGATAAAAAACTGGAATGCTGTTGTAAAAGAGGGCGATACTGTATACCATTTAGGGGATGTCGCAATGCATCCTGCTTATGAGGCAGGCTACCCGGAGATTTTAGCTTTATTGATGCGTTTGAATGGGCAGATAATTTTTATTAAAGGAAATCACGATCATCGCACGTTTTTCAAATTTTTAGAAAAAAATAATAGAATCTTATCAAATGGTCAGCCAAAATTTCAGTTTGCAGATGTGGGGATCATTATCAAATTTAATCACCATCAGTATTATTTGACGCATTATCCCATGTTGTTGGGGGTCACCAAAAACATTCGTAATTTGCATGGACATGTGCATCATTATAGTGTACCGATTAAAGAAAATATCAATGTCGGCGTCGATGCACCAGAAATTGATTTCTTACCAGAAAAATTGCCCTTTGGAACTCCCATCTCAGAAAATCAAATTGATCTGATTGCAGCCAAGAAAGAAGCAGAATTGGCTAAACTTCGTTAATAAAATAACCTTAAAATATTTTTTTAAAAAGTTGGATCTTCAAAAAGAAACAAAAGGAATTTTCCTTTTGTTTCTTTTTTTTATTCTGAAAATTATTTCTTAAATAAATTTTTTTATTTCTAATTTGAAATTTTGTGAGAATAGCAAGCGTTTACCGTCTTTTTGTCTTGCCGTTAAAAATTGCGCCGGAAAGCATAATTGTTATATAATTATAAAAAGATTAGAAAACAAAAAGAATTGTGAGGTTAAATATGAAGATAAAAAATAAGAAAATAATTTTTATGGTGTGCATCTGTCTACTTTTTCCTTTTTTAGAAGCTATGAGCGGGAGTATGTTTACGTGGCGTCCCAAAGCAAGCAGTGATAAAAATTATTTGGTCAATAACGATTTTTTGAAGATCGACCACAAAGTAGAAATACAAGGTAACGATCATTTATTATGGACATTTCATTATGTTAAAAACACCGGTGTAACCGCAACACAGCTTGCGATAAAAATTAGTGATGACAAAATTGTTCAGCCGCTTTCTGGAAATGGCTTTTTTACAGAAACAAATTGGCTAAAGGAAAAAAGTGAGTCAGACAAGACTAGTGGCACAACAAAAAGTGAAGGGCAATTTACATTTACCACAACAAAAGACGTCCGTCCGACGATTCATTTTGACTTGTTGCAAGAAGAACCAACACCCAATTATGTTTTATCAGCAACAGAGAAAACGCATACATTGACTAACCCCCATCAAAAAGAAAATGATGAAGATAAAAAACACGCCGTTGATCAGACAGCAACTGAAAAAACACCACCCGTTGTAAAGCAAAAAGTAGTGACACCAATTACGATTAAAATGCCAACAGATCTATCAGGGTGGCCGATTGATAAGGTTAGCTTTGAAACAAAGCAAGGTAATGGCGACTGGCAAAGTGTAGATGAAACACAGCCACCATTTATTTTTTCAGACACATCGATTCGCCTGCAGTATCACTTCAATTTGGATCAGTTTTTTCAGACACCAGCAGGAGCAAAAGTCAAAGCAGAAATTGATGCAGATGAAAATAGAGAACGAAATTTTGAGTTTAGTTTTGAAATTTCTGGGGATATCCATTTGGAGAGTGATATAAAAGAAATGCTGACAATTAATGGTGAAAAAAGAGGAGAATTCACCATTAAAAAAAATGGGGGCAAAGACGGTAAAAATCATTTATGGACGGTTACATTTAATAATGAAAATTGGAGTAAAGAGAATGTTCAAGGTGAAATGAACTTAACTTCTACAGTGATCATAGAAGAAGTGACAGAAAGCATTGATGTAATGCTTGATAAAGATGCTGAAATTAAAGAAACGATTCAAATTCAACCGGTAAAAAATGAGTACAGCTTGCAAAAAGGTGTAAGTAAAGCGCCCACTAAGGTTACTTTAGCTAAAGAAGATTATCATCTCTTGGAGTGGGAAATCACCGTTACACCTGGTCGGGATAAAAAAGATCCAAGTAAATTTGTTCCAATTAAAGACTTGCGCATTGCCGATGAAGATATCACAACACTTTATCCAGAGAGTGGCGCCAAGGCCGGGTTTTACTTGCCGCCGACAGATTTAGCAGCAAAGATTAGCGAATTGGCAGATTTCCAATTGTTTAAAATTACAATGGAAGTTGACGGCAAGGACAAAGAATTACTAGCAGGAAAAGATTATAAAATTACGTATGACAAAAATAATGATAGTAAATTTTCCTTGCTGTTTTACCATTGGAATGACGGAATTGATACCCAGATAACCGGGCCGGTCAAAATTCAATACACCACGATTTTAAAAGACAATCATCCCAGTGAGATTAGCAACAGGGTTCAAAGTAACATCGCCGGCAGTAGTAAGTTAGAGGCAATAGCCAAAACGGAATACTACTATGATCATTTGCAAAAGTCAGCTGTCAGTAAGGGCAACGGTATTATTGAATGGACAGTCATTTATCATCGGGACAAAAATGAGAAAATTGACTTTATTGATGAATTAAACGATGGTCAAATCGATTTTAAGACACTTAAAGTTTTTGCCGAATTAAAAAAAGGGCAACAAGTATTTCCTAATATCGCCACCACACCAGAACAATACCACGATTTAATTACGCTTAAAGACACAAAAGAAAGTCAGTTTACATTATCCTTCAGTGAAAAAATACCAAGGGGGCGCTATATCGTCACCTATCAAAGTAAGCATGAGGATACTAAAGGCCAGACTTTAGTGGAAAATAAAATCAGCGGCGGCGACTTAACGGCAGCTTCTAGTACGTTTACTTCGTTAGCTGTTGAAAAACAAGTAATCAGACAAACGCTCTTTGACGAAAGTGTTGATAGTAACTTTAGCGATAAAACGATTTTATGGTCAGCTTCGGTTGTGACAATACCAGGTGCAGGTGAGATTTTAATTAACGATGCCGCATTACGGTTAAAAGAAGGCGTCTTTTATAAAAATGGTCTCGCTTATTATTGGAATAAAGATAGCACGCTGGCAAAAGAGGCAGTCCTTGTAACTGGAAAAAAATTTAATGAAGGAATTAATCAACCCTATTTAAAGGAAAAAGGCATAATTGTCGCTTATCAAGACGAAAATGGAGAATTTCGTGAAATTCCCACAGTAGATATCATGCTTACGATTGATAACGGCAAGTTAACTACAACAGCAGGGACAATAATAGCCGATCCTGATGCTGGAATTGCATTGCAATCTGATACATTGAAAACAGGGGAGAAAGCAGCTGGATTTCAGTTGAAGATTAATGAAAAACATGCTGGTAAAAAAATCTGGTTAGCAATGGCGACAAAATATGGCAATACACCAGAACTTGTACCGCAAGTGCCGATTAGTAATTATTTGTTTAATACAATCGAAGCACTACAAGGCACGTATCAAGGCCATGCCCAGGCGAATACGGGGTGGACGAACAATGTCCAAGTTGCTGATGCATTGAAAAAAAGAGGAACGCTTGATATAAAAAATTCTTCTGTCACCTGGGAAATATTAGCAAACACAAGAGGATATGCCATCAAAGCTGGAGATGAAATTGTCGACCATATGAATGTTTGGAAATTTGATGATAACACCACGAGCTTCATTCAGCGTATGACATTACAAGATTTGCAAGAAATCGTTGTTTATCAGTTGGAAACAAAAGATGATAAAGAAAAAAATTCGACTACAGATTGGTATCACGACTACAAAAAAGTGGAATTAAAAGTCAATGCAGATTATGAAATAATCCCGCTAAAAAATGACGGCAAGCAGTGGTCTGAAATACCAGTTTTAGAACAAACAAAAGATACCTTGGCACAGGGCTTTACCATCCGGTTTAAAAAAGATATGGGGTATGCCGCTTTTAAAGTCAGTTTTGCAACGCAACTTGATAAAGCGATTATGGCCGCTGAAAAAGGCAATAAAAATCAAATCTTAAATACAACCGCGCTGGTAACGAATAGTGGCACGACAAAAAGTGCCGCTAGTGTATCGTATACAAAAGTGGCAAGTGGGGTTTATAAAACAGCTTCAGATTTTGATGTAAAGACCATGGAAATCCCTTGGACAGCTATCGTTAATCCTGAAGGTGCTCGGTTGCATAACTTAGTGATTGAAGATACTTCATCAGACCAAGATATAATTCCGGGTAAAATTAAATTGTATTATGCCAATTTAGAAACAATAAAAGAAGGAACGAATACTTGGAAACCACAAATAGGCAAAGACGGTGAAGTAGAAACTGAGGCTTATCAACTTGAGTGGGAAAATGGCGGTTTCAAAATTTCCTTTGCCAAAGATTTCGTGGTGAGTACACCTTTAATTATTGAGTACAGCGGTAAACCGAAAAAAGCCGAGCAAAGTTATATTGAAAATCACATCAAAATTAAGTGGGGTGAAAAATCGACAAACACGCATACTGAAAAAATTGAGATCAGAAATGTCAGTGCTTCTGGTACCATTAGTGGAAATGCTAGAATGTTGACAATAAAAAAACATTCCAAAGATGAAGAGGCCTTGGCGGGTGCGAAATTCATTTTAGAAAAAAAGAACGGAGACACCTGGCAAGAAATTAACGTCAAGCAAGCTGAAGCGTCAACTTCCAACAGTGGACTACTATCTTTTACCGGACTCAGATCAGGTGATTATCGCATTAAAGAAGTCCAAGCACCAAAAGGGTACCAACTATTTTCACAATATGCTTATTTCACCTTAGACAAAGAGCAGCCAGTTATTACCGATGAAGCCGGGGATATAACAGCTACATTGAAGGAGCATTATCATTTTGCTGCTTCAGCGGATAATTTGAACTTGACTTTAAATGTAGCCAACGATGAACGTCCGCCCTTTGATTTTGAAGCTAAAAAAATACTTCAAGGTGCAACAGGAAAAGCGACTTTTGATTTTAACATTGAAACAGTAGCAGATGCTACGATTGTAGCCTATGGTTGTGGGGAAATTGAAGCAGGAAAGAGAAAAGGTGAGATAAAATTTTACACCACCGCTAAAAAAGAAGCATTAATAAAAGATTGGCGCCAATATTTAACAACAGGTGTAAAATATCGTTTAGTCGAGGTCAATAAACCAAAAGAATTTTCGGTTAAATATTACAATGAAACCAATCAAACAGAGTCCAATGAATTTGTAATTGATGAGAAAACGCAGGTGATAGCATTTACGGTCACAAATTCACGCCCAGAAGGTTTTATGCCTGCAACAGGGGGAAGGGGCACGCAGATCTTTTTAATTATGGCGGCTGCTCTAAGTAGTATTGCAGGGCTAACAGGTCTTTATTACTGGTGGCGCAATCGCAAAATGAACTAAAAATAATGCCAAATATGAAGCTGTTTTTAACGGATAAGTTTTCTTTTTAAACATAAAAGTTCATATTTGGCATTTTTTTTGCTATATTAATTAACCTGCCTTTAAAGAAAATCCTAATTTAAAAACAAGTACATGAAATTATTAGCCATCTGTTGTATAATGACAAATACTGAAAAGTTGCGACCTTCAAATCGTTAAATTTTCGGAATTAACAATGAAATGATGGTGATTACATGACAGACAACAGCAACACACGCGTTGTCGTGGGCATGAGTGGCGGAGTGGACTCTTCTGTAACCGCACTTTTGCTAAAAGAACAAGGATACGATGTCGTAGGTATCTTCATGAAAAATTGGGATGATACAGATGAAAACGGCGTCTGTACTGCAACTGAAGATTATAAAGATGTTGCGCAAGTAGCCGCTCAAATCGGGATTCCTTATTATTCAGTCAATTTTGAAAAGGAATACTGGGACCGCGTTTTTGAATATTTCTTAGCAGAATATCGTGCTGGCCGTACGCCAAATCCTGATGTTATGTGTAACAAGGAAATTAAATTCAAAGCCTTTTTAGACTATGCATTAGAATTAGGTGCCGATTATGTGGCCACTGGACACTATGCGCGCGTTACAAAAGATGAAAATGGCGTCGTTCACATGTTACGGGGTGTGGATAATAATAAAGATCAAACTTATTTCTTAAGTCAATTATCTCAAGAACAATTGGCTAAAACACTGTTTCCACTAGGTGGCATGGAAAAATCAGAAGTTCGTGCCATTGCTGAGCGGGCAGGTTTAGCAACTGCGAAGAAGAAAGATTCTACAGGGGTTTGTTTTATTGGCGAAAAGAATTTCAAGCAGTTTTTAAGTAACTATTTGCCTGCGAAAAAAGGAAAGATGGTCACTCTTGATGGACAAGTGAAAGGTGAGCACGATGGGTTAATGTATTATACAATCGGTCAACGCCAAGGATTAGGGATTGGCGGCGGCAGTGGTTCAAATGATCCGTGGTTTGTGGTCGGAAAAGATTTGGCGACCAATACGCTTTATGTTGGACAAGGCTTCCATCATGAAGCATTGTATGCAGATCGTTTGGATGCAAGTACAATTCATTTCACCACCAATGAAAAGATGCCACAAGAATTCAAATGTACGGCTAAATTCCGTTATCGTCAGGCTGATGTTCCTGTGACTGTCCGCTTGTTAGCTAATGACCAAGCCGAAGTCATTTTTGATGCACCTGTACGGGCAATTACACCCGGACAAGCAGTAGTTTTTTATGATGGGGATAAATGTCTTGGCGGCGGATTAATTGACCGTGCTTATAAAGAAGAAAAAGTTTTACAATATGTCTAAAAATTGAGATGTGCCTTCGGGTGCATCTTTTTATTATGTTTAAAATAAGACAAATATAGTTCTAGAAATTCGTTAACTTTTATTAAAAATGCGTGCATTAAATTAATATACGCCAGGATATAAGGTAAAATAAAATAATTATTTTATTAGGAGCATAAAAATGAGAGAACATTTAAGAAGTCAAAAGAATCAAAAAAAGAAGGCGTTTAAGCCGATTTTTATTATCGTTCCAATTATTTTATTGCTAGTAGCAGGAGCGGGATTTTTTGTTCATGTTACAGCAGAAAAAAAACAGCAACAAAGAATAGCTCTCGTGGAAGATTTCACCCGCTATTTGGCGCAAGGAAAATACAAAAGTCTGCCTAAAACATTGTTAGCAGATACTGCGCAAAGAAATGGCTACAGCAACAAAGAAATTATCGAAAAATATCAAAATATTTTTACTGCAATCGATGCAAAAAATATCAAAATGACTAATTTGAAAATAACAGAACAAAAAGATAACAAATATCAAGTGACCTATGAATTGTCGCTTGCAACAGCTATGGGTCAGTTGAAAAATTTAAAGTACCAAACGTATTTGGCTTATGAAAAAGAGCAGCCTAAATTGGAATGGGGTCCAAATCTGATTTTTCCTCAAATGAGTGGCAAAGATAAAGTAAGTCTAACAGTAGATGAACCTGTGCGCGGGGAAATTTTAGATCGAAACAATCAGCCTCTAGCAGAAAATGGACAACTGCAACAATTAGGTGTAGTACCGCAAAAACTAGGTGAAGGCACTGAAAAAGAAAAGAATATTAAGAAAATCGCCACAGATTACAATTTAACTGAAAAACAAATTACGCAAGCTTTAGAACAAAGCTGGGTAAAGCCAGATTATTTTGTACCATTAAAAATTGTGGATGAAGCAAAAGGTTTGCCCACAGGTGCAAGTATTAAAGAAATTACGGGGCGAAAATATCCTTTAGGAGCAGCGGCAGCACATTTAGTGGGATACTTAGGTAAAATTACGGCTGAAGATTTGAAAAAACATCCGGAATTAACGAGTGAAGGACAAATTGGGCGCGCGGGCTTAGAAGCAGCTTATGATGAAACGCTGCGGGGAAAAGCAGGAGGAAAATTAGCGATTACTGATGAAAAAGGGAACGAAAAAACTGTTTTACTAGAAAATACCAAGCAAGATGGCAAAACAGTGCAGTTAACTATCGACAGTACGCTACAGGAATTAGCTTATCACGCATTGGCTGAAAAATCTGGTGCGACTGTTGTCAGTGCACCAAAAACTGGCGATTTACTAGCTTTAGTTAGCAGCCCAAGCTATGACCCTAATAAGATGACGAATGGGATTTCCCAAAAAGATTATGATGCTTATGAAAAAGATGAAAAGAAACCATTCTTAAATCGTTTGGTAACAGGTTATGCACCAGGTTCAACCTTTAAAACAATTACAGCAGCGATTGGATTAGATAATGGTAGTCTAAATCCTAACGAAAAATTAGCGATTAATGGTTTGAAGTGGCAACAAGATTCCTCTTGGGGAGATTACTATGTCACGCGGGTAGCTGATGTAGCCAGCGTGGACTTAAAAGACGCGTTGGTTTATTCCGATAATATTTACATGGCGCAAGAAACATTGAAAATGGGTGAAAAAGCTTTTCGAAGTGGCTTAGACAAATTTATTTTTGGTGAAAAAATGGATCTGCCACTGGCGATGAATCCCGCTCAAATTAGCAACGAAAAAAGTTTTGATTCCAAAATTTTGTTAGCCGATACCGGTTATGGGCAAGGGCAACTGCTAATTAATCCCATCCAACAAGCTACCATGTATTCTGTTTTTGCTAACGAAGGGACGCTGGTTTATCCCAAGCTTGTAACAGATGCGAAAGTAAAAGAAAAAAACGCAGTTGTAAAATCTTCCAGTGTAGAGAAAGTCAATGAAGACTTAAAGGCTGTTGTAAGTGATCCCAATGGTACGGCTCATAGTTTAAGCAGTCTAGGCTTTACACTTTTTGCTAAAACAGGTACCGCCGAAATTAAAGAAAAACAAGATGAACGGGGCCAAGAAAATAGCTTTTTACTTGCCTATGAAGGAAAAAATAGTGGCTATCTCTTTATCAGTATGTTAGAAAATCGTCAAGATAATGAATCGGCCACCCAATTAGCACCGAATGTTTTACAATATTTACATGATCATTATGAATAAAATTTTGAAATATCTGAAATAAATGGCGTCTTCTGATACCTGTGGATCAGAAGATGCCTGATATTCAGGTATTTTTTTGTTTTTAACTCTCTTTTTTATCTATTGAAAAAAATAATGAGAAATATAAAAAAAGTGTTTTGTTTCACGAAAACTATTCTATACTTAATTTAAAACAGAGCAGTAATAAAAAAATACAGATTTTATAACTTTAAAAATAAATTAGGCAACTAAGCATCCGCTTGAAAAACAATCGTCTAGGATGCTTAAAAAAATAAGCATCCTAAGCAAAAACTTTTGCCTATTTTTGTCAAAATTTTTTTCTTAAAAAGAATAAAATTCACAAACTTAATCAAATTAAATAAAAATAATTATAGTTATTTAAGTTTGGTGCGAATTTCTTGTCATCCACACGTTTCGTGAGTATGATTAATGCAAATGGGGAATAAAAGGAGCAATAAACTATGTACCAGGTTGTTATAATGTATGGGGATAATGAGCCGTGGTGGTTTTTTGAAGATTGGCAAGCTGATGTAACAGAAGAGTATACCTTTAACGATTTAACAGCGGCAGAACAATTTTACGAAAATAAGTGGCTTGAGTTGAGCCCGCATTTTTCAAATTTGAAATCACATCCGAATTACCAAGCTGCTTTTTGGAATGAAAGCGATGAGCGTTGGTGTGAAGAATGTGATGATTACTTGCAGCAGTATACCGGCTTAGCTTTATTGAAAGACTACAACGCTGTAGTTGAAAAAAGTTCCAATCGTTTGTGTCAAACCATCAACGGTGAAGGTAAATTACGAGTTTGTAAACGTAAAGTTGCCAACTAATCATTATTTGTAAGCTTGAACTGGCTGTGGTGGCTGGTTTAAGCTTTTTTATTGTCGAAAGTCTCATAATCGAAAAAACTAAAGACTAGCTTAAATAGAGTTTGTAAGATTGTTTAATAGCAGTTTAGCTTTTTTAAGGGAGCTGTTATAATGAAAGGCACGTAATTTATCAAAATTGCGTTTGAAAAATTGAATTATTTTACATCATAAACAAGATGTTTAAAAAAGATTGCAATTAATTTTCTTAAAGGAGCCAGTATGGGGAAAAAATTAGTACTAACTGAAAAACCAAGTGTGGCCAAAGACTTTGCTAAAGTATTAGGAGCCAAGCCACAGGGAAAAGATTATTTTGAAAATGAACAATACGTCATCACTTGGGCCTATGGTCATTTATTAACATTAAAATTACCAGAAGATATTAAACAAGAGTGGAAAACTTGGAATATGGAAACCTTGCCTATGATTCCAAAACACATCGGCATTAAGCCACTTCCTAAAACAAATCGTCAATTAAAATTAATCGCAAATTTAGCCAAACGAAAAGATATTATCGGTGGGATTATCGCCACAGATGGTGGACGTGAAGGTGAAGCTGTGGGGCGTTATATTTTTGAATGGATTCGTTTTACTAAACCATTAGAACGCCTATGGATTTCTTCTCAGACAACCAAAGCTGTTAAAACGGGTTTTAACCAATTAAAACCGGCAAAACAATACGATAATTTATACCAATCTGCTGTTGCCAGAGGAAAAGCTGACTGGCTGGTAGGCTTAAATGTTACCCGTGCTTTAACTGTCAAATATCACGACAGTCTAAGTGCCGGAAGAGTGCAGACGCCGACACTTGCACTAGTGGCAAGAGCGCAAGAAAAATCCGAAAAATTTATCCCACAAACTTATTACACGGTGGATCTGCTTTATGGCAATGAAAAAGGGCGCCTGCAATTGAAAAATCCACAACAATTTCAAAACCGGAATGAAGCAGAAGCTGTTGTGGCGAATTGGCAAAACCAAATTGGTAAAGTAACAGATGTCACGACTAAAGAAAAAAGACAGTCTGCTCCATTGCCTTATGATTTAACGGAATTACAACGAGTAGCAAATAGCCTGTATCAATACTCAGCGAAAAAGACATTATCATTAGTCCAAAGCTTGTATGAAACCCATAAAGTAGTCAGCTATCCTCGGACGGATTCGAAATATTTACCACAAGATGTGGCGGCAACATTAAAAGAAAGACTTCAAGCACTAGCAAATGTGGATGCGCGGGCAAAAGAATATTTAAAAAATGGTGCCCAAGTAAAACAAAAAGCTGTTTTCAATGATAGCAAAGTAACAGACCACTATGCTTTAATTCCGACTGAAGAACGGCCCCGCTTTGAAAAGATGTCTACAGACGAAAGCCGGATTTATCATCTTATTATAGAACGCTTCTTAGGCTTATTTGCAGAACAATATGTTACCGTTAATGTAAAGGCAGTTGTCCAATTTCCTGAGGGTGAATTTATTTTCCGACAAGAAAAAGTTTTACAAAGTGGTTGGCAAAAAGCTAATGAAAAAGTAGCTGAAAAAATTGACTGGCAACAGGTTAAAAGTGTCAAAGGGCAATTTGCGATTAATAAAGAACTGACGACACCGCCCAAACTTGCAACTGAGGGCAGTTTATTACAACAAATGGAAAAATATGCGTTAGGAACACCAGCTACTCGAGCAGAGATTATTGAAAAATTATTAAAATCAGAACTAATGGAACGACGTGGCAATGCTTTAGCTGTTACACCAAAAGGGCGCCAACTGTTGAGCCTAGTCAATACTTCCTTGGTTAGTCCAGAGTTAACGGCAAAATGGGAGAAAAGCTTAGAAAATATTGCACAAGGACGAGAATCTGCGACCGCCTTTTTAAAAGGGATTGAAACAGATACGGCCCGTTTGGTTAGTGAAATTAAAAATTCCAAGGAGACCTATAAAGATTATTCCTTAACAACGAAAATTTGCCCAGAATGTGGCTCTCAGTTAAAGGAACGAAATACCAAAGATGGAAAAATTTATCTTTGTTCCAATAGCGAGTGTAGCTATCGTCGGCGAAAAGAACCCAAAATTTCCAATCATCGTTGTCCGCAATGCCATAAAAAAATGGAAATTTTGGAAGGCAAAAATGGTGCCTTCTTTAAATGTAAATATTGTGGGATCACAGAAAAAATTCCTGATAAAAAAGCCCGCAATAAAAAGATGACCAAACACGAAGAACGAAAATTAGTGAAGAAATACAGTCAACAAGAAGAAGCTGCAGAAAGTCCATTGGCTTTAGCCTTGAAGGCAGCACTAAAACAAGAAGACTGATCCTTTTAAAATTTTGAACCAACAACAGTAAAATAAAGTCCTTTAAAGAGCACAGCCAACTAGGTGTGCTCTTTTTTTAGTAAAATGGTTGCATCTTCACGCTGTAATAAAATCAATGTAAAATTTTATTTGTCATAATAAGTCATATTTAATATATTTTATTTGTTATTTTGATTTTCTAATTTTTCCGGCTGGTATATGAAAAAAATCTTCTTTTTTTATGCTGATAACAAAACCAAATGAGCTAATATTCGTAAAAATACATACGTTATCGAACTTATCACGAGTATTTTTTTATAATAAGACAACGAAAAACTGCGCCAATTTATTTTGTCAGCAAAAAAAGAATCGTGATAAATACGCGTTTTTTCTAAAGTGTTTAGCAAGTAAAGTTGAGATAATCTTAGAGATAAAATTCATTTTTCACAATTATTTCGCCATTTTATTATAACTGTTATGTAAAAAAGCTTTGTGTTAAACTGCACAAGTGACTTTATGCTCGCAATTTTCTGACAATTACAAAGTTAGATAATGACGAGTGTAGTAGCATCGCATTGGGATTTTAAGGGGAATAATTATAGGGGAGATGAAAACAAGAAGATGAAGCGCCAATTTAACACAGAAAAAAATATGCAACCATTACCACAGCAGCACGAGAAAGCTTCCGTTGTCAAAGTGACATTAAATCGAATCTACATTATTTTGACAATGGTGTTTTGGGCAGTGTACGTAGCATCGACAATTTATTATCAAATTACCAAGGGTAATGGCAGTTTTCAAAAAGCGGTGGAAGCGGCACTTTATATTATTATCGTAACCACGCTTTGCTTTTCGGCAATGATTTATTTATTTTCGCGCCAAGGGGCGTTATTACGCTTTAAAGCGCATAAACGCATTCCCCGTGAAATGTTGGACAGCTACTTTGCCAAAAATCAATCAGATATTACCGTTTTGGTTCCTTCTTATGATGAAGAAGTTACCGTCATTCGACAAACGCTATTATCCGCTGCTTTGCAAGAGTACCCTAAAGTATTGGTTCGACTATTAATCGATGATAAACCAAATCCGAGTACACCAGAAGCGGCAGCAAAACTACAACAGACAAAGCAATTGGCACGCGACATTAATCAGCTGTTGGCAAAACCGCATCAACGTTTTAAAAAGGCTCTGGAGCAATTTAAAGCTGGACAACAGCCCAATTTTATTAAAAATCAGGAACTGTTAAAAGTCGTTGCCGAATATCATTTTGCTGTCAAATGGTTACAAAATTTTGCTGCCAGCGAACCGCATGAAGATCACGTGGATGATTTTTTTGTGAATCATGTCATTTTAGACTTAGCAGAAGAATTAGCAATTACTGCAAAGGCAGTTGAAAAAGTTGTAGAAGAAAAGAGTCAGTTACCTGTTGAACGGGTTGAACAATTATACTGCCGCTTAACTTGGATTTTTGGTGCAGAGGTGGACTACTTCCAACGTAAAGAATATATTTCTTTATCCCACGAGGCCAATAAGGCAATGAATTTGAATTCTTATATCGACTTAATGGGTAAAAATTATCAAGTCAAAAAGACTGAAGTCGGAAAAGTCTTATTGCCAGTGGCACCAGCACAAAAAGCCGATTTTGTAGTACCAGATAGTGAGTTTTTACTAACCTTAGATGCAGACTCACTTTTATTAAGAGAATATTGTCTGCGCCTAGTTTATTTATTGAATCAACCTGGAAACGAAAAAATCGCGGTAACGCAAACACCTTATTCTTCTTTTCGCGGTTGTCCTTCACGAATTGAACGAATTGCCGGTGCGACGACAGACATTCAACATATTTTGCACCAAGGAACAACCCATTATGGGGCGACTTTTTGGGTAGGGTCGAATGCAGTTATCCGCAAGTGTGCCTTAGAAGATATTGCCGAAACAGAAATCGTGCAAGGATTTCCAGTCCGACGATTTATTCAAGATAGAACCGTTATTGAAGATACAGAGTCTAGTGTTGACTTAGAAAAACATGGCTGGGAATTGTATAACTATCCGGAGCGTTTAAGTTATAGTGCTACGCCGCCGGATTTTGGTTCTTTAATTATTCAACGGCGACGCTGGGCGAATGGTGGTTTATTAATTTTACCCAAATTATTTGCCACAATAAAAGAGCGGCGCCAACAAGGAAATCCACTTAAAATGATGGAAATTTTCATGCGCTTAAATTATATGGCTTCAATTGCTTGGGCAAGTTTTGGCCTAATCTTCCTTTTAGCCTATCCCTTTGATGATAATTTATTAAGTGTTTATATTATTTGTGCAGCAGCGCCGTATTTTATCGCAATGGCGAGTGATTTGCATTACTGTCGGTATAAACGGTTGGATATTTTACGAATTTATGGTTTTAATTTAATTTTGTTAGCTGTTAATTTAGCTGGCGTAGTGAAATCCATTCAACAATATCTAACCGGCGAAAAAATTCCTTTTGCACGAACGCCAAAAGTAAATGACCGCACAGCTTCGCCAACGCTTTATTTATTAGCGCCGCTTGTAATTATTACTTTTTCAGCTTTCATTTGCTGGCGTTCTTATACGGCCGGAAATTTTCCAAACGCAATCTTTGCCGGTTTCAATGCCTTTACGGCAAGTTGGGCAGCCTTAGCTTATATTGGAATTAAAAATACCATTGTGGATTTTGTTTGCAATTTTATCAACTGGCTTTTTGTTGATGTCAAAACAAAAGATGCAGGTGAGGATCGCAAAAAAGAAGAATTAAATTGGCGCTCTGTTTTATATTATGGCGATGATTCAGAACAAGTACCATTATCTGTTGCCCTAGGCCAAAGTGTGACCCCACAGGAGGAAAAATAAGTGATGAGCAATGATAAGAAAAATAAAAGCCGACGCCTTTCGCTTTTTCGGTGTCTCGTTGTGTTAGTAATTATCGGTGGGGCGGTCACTTTATTTTTGAATGGCGACAAATTAGTAGCGACAGGAACAAAGAAAAAAGAAGTAAAACAGCAAACTACTGCACCTTGGTTTGCGTCTTATGTAGATACGACGTTAACGCCGCAATACGCATTTGAACAATACGCTGATAATGTGGTCTTATCTTTTGTAGTGGCCCAAAAAAATGGACAAAAACCAAGTTGGGGGGCAGCATATTCTTTAGATGAAGCCAGTAATGATTTAGATTTGGATCGTAGAATTGCACGTCTCCGTCAAAAAGGCAGCGAGATCATTGTCTCGTTTGGTGGCTTATTAAATGATGAATTAGCATTGGCCTACCAAAAGCCAGCAGAACTTGCGAAAGCCTATAAAAGTGTCATCGACCGTTATGAATTAAATACCATTGATTTAGATTTAGAAAACAAAGGACTTACGGATAAAGAAGCAGGAAAACGCCGAGGAGAGGCGTTAGCGCAGTTGCAAGCCGAACAAAAGAAGGAAAATAAAAAATTAGCGATTTGGCTGACCTTACCAGCAACACCAAAAGGGTTAACCAAAGATGGAACAGATGCAGTGGCGACATTATTAACAGCTGGTGTTGACTTAGCGGGTGTCAATATTATGACTATGAATTATGGGGATAGTCGCGATAAAAAATTGTCCATGGCAGAAAATTCAATTAATGCGTTAAAACAAACGCATCGTCAATTAAAAATCTTGTATCAAGAACAAGATATTAATTTGACCAATGAAACATTATGGACCAAGCTAGGTGCAACACCAATGATTGGGCAAAATGATGTTCTTTCTGAAGTTTTCACTTTGCAAGACGCGCGCAAGTTAAATACATTTGCCAAAAAGAAAAATTTAGGTCGCGTTTCGATGTGGTCAGCCAATCGTGACCGCAAATCGCGAGAAAGTAATATTAACACGCAAGTAGTTTCCAATCACGCCACTGGAGTAAAACAAGAAGAAGGCGAATTTGCCAACCTACTAAAAGAAGGATTGACTGGAAGTATCAAAGCAGATGCAAAACGAGAAACGGTATCTGAATTAAGTGAAGAAGAGTTGCAAAAAGCCGATGATCCAGCAACTTCACCTTATGAAATTTGGCAAGAAGCAGGGGTATATTTGGCAGGAACTAAAGTTGTTTGGAAACACAATGTCTATCGGGCAAAGTGGTGGACAAAAGGCGAGGCACCAGATAGTCCAGTTTTACAATCAAGTGAAATTCCATGGGAATTAGTCGGACCCGTTTTACCTGGGGAAAAACCATTACCCAAAGTCCAATTACCAGCCGATGCCTATCTCCAGTGGAATAGCGAAGTCGTTTATCATAGCGGTGATCGGGTTATGTTTGAAGGCGTTGGTTACGAAGCGAAATGGTGGAATCAAGGTGAAAATCCAGAAAAATCTGGGGCAAATTCTGACGAGGCACCATGGCAAGCGTTAACACAGGCTGAAATAAAAGAATTTTTGAAAAAATAAAAAAGAAAGCGTAACAGAAACGTTTTGTTTCAAAAAAACGCAGTCTTATTTTGAGGAAAAGTCGTATATAAAAAAAGTACCGTGGCAAGATTTTTGCCATGGTACTTTTTTATATTGCTTAAAAGCTAAGGGTGTCCACGAAGCTTTTTATCTTATTACTAAAGAGCTGATTAAGTTCATGGCGCCTTTCTTATTTAACGGTCTGGCAAAACTAGATTTAAGAAAATCCCGATTAACGTCGATAACGCCATAGCCGATAATGTGAAGGTACCAGCTTCAAAAACTAGACCACCAATCCCAATTACAAGAATACTTGAAGTAATCAATAAGTTTTTCTTTTTATCAAAGTTGGTATTATTCTCAACTAAAATTTTTAGTCCGCTAGCTGCGATAACTCCGAATAAAACAAAGCTGATACCAGAAATAACTGGGCCAGGAATACTTAAAATTAATGCACTTAATTTTCCTACGAAGCCTAAAACGATAGCTAAAACAGCGGCACCGCCAATTACAAAAACGCTGTGAACACGAGTAATAGCAAGTACACCGATGTTTTCGCCATAACTTGTTACCGGTGGTCCACCTACAAATCCGGCTACGATTTGTGCCAAACCATCTCCCATTAGTGTACGATCCATCCCGGGGTTTTTAAAGAAATTACGTTTGGTTAATTTGTTTAAAACCATCAAATGTCCGATATGTTCAGTCATTGTTACAAAGGCAATTGGAGCCATAGTTGTGATGGCATTTAGATAAAGTTTAGGTTGATATTGTACAAACATGACTTCAAAGGCTGGTAATTGGAACCAAGGAGCGTCAATAACAGGTTGGAAGTCAACGATACCAGCAACCAATGCAATTAAGTAGCCAGAAATAATACCTAATAAAATCGGAATCAAACCTAGAAATCCCGTTAAAAACATATTGAAGACGATCGTTACGGCAAGCGTCAACAATGCAACTGCAACATATTTGAAATCATATGCTCCACTGGCGTTGTACATGGCGTTGTTGGCGGCGTTGCTAGCTAGGCCAAGACCTATAACCATAATGACTGGTCCGACAACAATTGGTGGTAAAACTTTATCTAACCAATTGGTACCGATTTTTTTGATGATAAATGAAACGATGAGATAAACCATACCTGTAGTCAATGCACCTTGAGCAATAGCAGGATAGCCGTCTGTTTTCATTAACATTTGCATTGCCGCAATAAAAGCAAAGCTACTGCCGAGATAGGCTGGAATTTTTCCTTTCGTAACAGTCAAGTAGACAAGTGTGCCAAGTCCTGAACTCACTAAAGCGATACTTGGATTAATCCCAACTAATATAGGTACTAAAACTGTTGCGCCAAACATAGTAAATAAGTGCTGCAAACTTAGGCCAAACCAATGTAATGGCGCTGGTCGATCGTGGATGTCTAAGACGACATCATCATTGTGAAAGTGAATATCATTTTTTTCTTCCATGAGAATCCTCCTAAAAAATTGGTACAAAAAAATCCTACCCTTTTAGGCAGGAGGATCGTCAATGGCTACAATGGAGATAAAATTCCCCAATTGATTTGCAACGGACCCTTCTTAGCCTCTCTGGACTATGTTAAAGGATGACTTGAAAAAATTAACAGCCGCAGCTATTAAAATAATTTTTCAGAGGTGAATTTTTTTGCTGTTAAAAATATACACTACAAAAAGGCAGATAGCAAGGAGAATTCCTCAAAAACTGTTAAGTACATATTAGAATAAATTAAAAAATACTGCTAAATTTAGGAACAAAATAATTGTCATTTTTTTGAATAGTGAAAACAAGAATCAAGAGTGCAAAAAATTATCATAGTAATTTCTAAAAAGTGCATCTAATACTATATGCAGTGTTGTAAACATATTGTATTCAGCATTAGGATTGTTATTTAGTCTTGGAAGTTCAGAAGTCTGATAATAAAGGTTATTGACAGTTAGACTAGATAAATGATTTTTAGTTAGTGGTGTAATGGAAATTATTTCTGTTCCTTTTAATAGGATTAAACGTGAAATTTCAGTTACTTCGGTATTTTCACCACTAAAAGAGACAACTATAACGAGGTCGTTTGGTGTCACTTCTTCAGCAATCCAACGAAACTCAGTTATTGAAGGGACAGAAATTAGAAATACTCCTATAGTCATAAAATTTCTAACTAATAATTCAGTTGCATTTCTTTCACCCCAATCTGTGCCAAAAACAAATATCTTAGTTGCTTTTGCAATTAACTCGCTCATAGGTATCAAATTTGTTTCTGATATTAAGCTAATTGTCTTATTTACATCATTTTGTAGTAAATCCCAACTTTCCATACTGATTTTTTCTTGTCGTTCAAGCTCTGACTTTAGAAAAAACTTCAATTCGTTAAATCCAGAAAATCCCAATTTTTTTGATAATCTGGTCACGCTAGCTGGACTAGTAAAGGTTACTTCTGCTAAATCTGCAGTTTGCATGGAAATCACCTTACTTTTAGCGGATAGGATATATTCAATTAGACTGTATTCAGTATTCGAAAAAGTTTTAATTTTATTGATTCTTTCTTCTAATCTCATCTTTGACCTCATGATATTAATTGTGAAATGGATTTCGCATTATGAAATAGAAATCATAAAATGCAAACAAAACCGCTTTCATTGAAATGGGTATTTTTTCTTTTCTATTTAATTATAATGTGAGTATAACATAAAGAAAGTCGAGTGATAGTTATGAAAATGAATAATTTGAAAGTTGTAATCGCAGGTGGTGGGAGTACGTACACACCTGGAATTGTTCAAGCAATGATTAATAGTAGAGATAAATTTAATTTTACATCGATTACATTATACGATATTGATGAAATGCGTAATGATGATATGTATCAGATCATTGACTACATGTTAAAAAAAGAAGGCCTTGAAAAAGAAGTCACCTTATCTCAGACCACAGATCCTAAGTTAGCTTTTCTAAAATCTGACTTTATTTTTTCTCAAATACGTGTAGGCGGTATGGAAATGAGAGAAATCGACGAAAAAATTCCACTTAGCCATGGTTTGGTTGGGCAGGAAACGTGTGGACTCGGTGGTTTTTCCTATGGATTACGCTCGATTAAAGGATTGTTGGAAATTGTGTCCTATGTGGATCAATATGCTCCAGATGCTTGGTTATTGAACTATACAAATCCGGAAACATTAGTTTCAGAAGCAGTTCGTAGAGCATTTCCACATGTAAAAATGTTGAATGCGTGTGATATGACAATTTCGATTGAGGAAACAGTTGCAATTAATTATGGTTATGACCGTAAAAATTGGATTCCGACATATTATGGATTAAACCATTTTGGATGGTATACATCAATTTATGATAAATCTTTAGATCGTGACGTTATGCCAGAAATTATTGAAAAATTGAATGCAGATGGATTACAAGTTGCTGATTTTAATTCAGGTGATAAGACGTGGCAAGAAGCGTGGGATATGCTGTGTGTTATGACAAAAAATTTTCCGGACTTTCTACCAAATAATTACTTAGAGTATTATCTATATTCAAATGAAGTTGTAGAAAAATCCAATCCCCAATATACCCGTGCAAATATGGTTATGGAAGGTCGAGAAAAGCGTACCAAAGAAATGTCAAGAAAAATTAGAGAAAAAGTAGATGGAGATATTTTAGATTTTAATTTTGGTGAACATGGCCAATATATTGTTGATATGGCTGTATCAATATTGAATGATAAGCATGATCGATTTATGCTTATTGTTCCCAATATGGGGGCTATTCCCAATTTGCGTAGTGATGCAATGGTGGAAATTCCTGCTTATGTTGGTAGAACGGGTGCTGAACCAATCTCTTTAAGATTTGAGATTAATGACTTTCATAAAGGTTTAATGGAGGCACAAAATGCAGCTGAAAAACTATTAGTTGATGCGTATTTTGAAAACTCTTATCAAAAAGCTTTACAAGCTTTTACTTTGAATCAAACTGTACCATCTGCAAAAGTTGCAAAAGTTGTCTTAGATGAATTAATTGAAGCAAATGGAGATTTTTGGCCGGAGTTAAATTGAAAATAGGAGGATTTCTACTATGATGGCAAAAGTTCAGCGTTTTGGGGGCGCAATGTTTACACCAGTATTATTCTTTGTTTATTCAGGGATAGTTGTTGCAATTGCTTCTGTTGTTAATAATCCAGATATTGTTGGAACAATAGCATCTGATGGGACTATGTGGAATAAAATTTGGCAAATAATTGAATCAGGTGGCTGGACAGTTTTTAATAACATGGAAATTCTGTTTGCGATAGGGTTGCCGTTAGGGTTAGCAAATAAAGCTAAGTCAAGAGCTGCGTTAGAATCATTTGTTTTGTATATGAGTTTTAATGTCTTTGTCTCAAAAATTTTGGAACTATTTGGTTCAAACTTTGGTGTAGATTTTTCTCAAGAAGCAGGAAATGGATTGAAGATGATAGGTGGTGTCAAAACGCTCGATACAGGTGTATTAGGTGCGATTGTAATTGCTGCTATTGCAATTTATCTTCACAATAAATTTTTTGATACTAAATTACCTGAATTTTTGGGTATTTTTCAAGGATCAGCACTTGTTGCTATGATTGGTTTTTGGGTAATGTTAGCTGTGGGATTTTTATTTGCTTGGATTTGGCCTATGTTCCAACATGGTGTGCAGTCTTTACAAGGATTTATGGTAAGGTCAGGAAATTTTGGTGTATTTACTTATATTTTCTTGGAGAAAGCTTTATTACCAACTGGATTACATCACTTTATCTACGCGCCTTTTCAATATGGTCCGGCTGTTGTGGAGGGGGGAACAACTTTGTATTGGATGGAGCATATGAAAGAATTTGCTTCATCAACACAAAGCTTGAAGTCGTTATTTCCTGAAGGTGGTTTTAGTTTGCAAGGCCTATCTAATCTTTTCGGGATTCCAGGTATTGCATTAGCCTTTTATGTAACTGCTAAGAAAGAAAATAAGAAAAAGGTATTAGCTTTAATCGTTCCAGGTGTATTGACTGCGGTCTTATGTGGTATTACAGAACCATTTGATTATACATTTCTATTCGTAGCACCCGCTCTATTTTTTATTCATGCATTACTTGCTGCGATTTTGGCAACAACAGAGTATGCCTTTGGTGTAGTTGGTGATATGGGCGGTGGATTAATTGAATTGATAACAAAAAATTGGATTCCCATGTGGGCTAACCATTGGCAGACATACTTACTTCAAGTCGGTATCGGCTTAGTATTTATCATTATATATTTCTTTGTTTTTAGAACTTTGATTTTACGATTTGACTTTAAAACACCGGGTAGAACCAGTGATGAAGTAGAATTATTTACAAAAAAAGATTTCAAAGAAAAACAGTTAGGTGGAGAGTCTACGTTATATTCTGATCAGGCAATTGGTTTTTTAAACGCTTTTGGAGGAGCAGAGAATATTGACTCAGTTGCTAATTGTGCGACAAGATTGCGAATTTCGGTAGTAGATGAACGAAAAGTAAAAGATGACAATGCGTTTAAACAATTTGGAGCCCATGGAGTTGTTCGCAACAAAAATGCTTTTCAGGTTATTGTTGGATTATCAGTGCCACAAGTTAGAGAAGCTTTTGAAGCCTATATGAAGTCAAAAAGTTAACAAAACAGCTCACTTCTGAAAAGAAGTGAGCTGTTTTTAGGAAGGAATCAGGATTATGCAAATTTTTATGATGTTTCTTCCCGCATTGGGATGGGGAATAATGCCAATTTTAGCAAAAAAAATAGGTGGTAAACCAGAAGATCAATTATTAGGAACAACTTTAGCAGCTTTGGTATTCTCATTTATGTTTAGCAGCTGTTCTAATACAAATATTAACTTTAATTCATTGATATTTATAGTAGGCTTCTTGTCGGGGGCTTTTTGGTCAATTGGTCAGTTACTGCAATTTATTGCTCTAAAAGGAGAGTCTGTCTCTCAAGTAATGCCATTATCAAATGGTACACAGATAATTTTTGTAACACTGAGTGGTGGAATATTACTTAACGAGTGGCACTCATTAATAAGTTTTATAGTTAGTATTGTTGGAATTGTATCTATTTTAATAGGAATAAAATTATTTCCAGCAACAAGAGAAGGTCCAAATAAAACGGAAAATTCAAAAATAGCTCCTTTGAAAGTAATGATAATAATTCTGATTTCATCATTTTCTTTGTGTTTATATATCATTTTCCCGAAACTTTTCCAAATAAAAAATGAAAGTCTAATTTTACCTCAAGCTATTGGGATGTTTGTTACAACGCTGGTCATTAGTAATCTACGCAAGGTTAAGTACAATAAAAAGTTAGTTTCTAAAAACATTTTGACAGGAGTGGCTTGGTCAATTGCTAATTTTAGCCTCTTTCGTTTAAGCGAAAGTGTTTCGATATCATTTGCATTTTTATTATCTCAATTAGCGGTATTCATTTCTGTAATTCTAAATAGTATTATTGCATATACGAATGGAGAACGAAGCGATAATAAAAAGATAGTATTTGGAATGATATTTTTTCTTTTTGGAATTCTCTTTTTTTCAATCTCCAAATAAATTTATCGAGCTGAGAGATAATTTTACTCACTAAAGTTATAAAACTATGATGTCTTTTTTTCGCTTAAACCAGAAGGGGCAATCCCAAATTGTTTTTTAAAAGATTTACTGAAATGGTAAGCATCTTGATAACCTGTTGCTTGAGCAATTTGTTTGATCGTTAAAGGTGTCGTCTTTAATAAATGCTTTGCTTCTTTTAAACGCAATTTGATTAAGTAATTGATGGGACTTTCACCGACTATTTCTTTAAAAAGGCGCGATAAGTAGGCTGGGCTGACAAACTGCGCTTGTGCCAGCTGTTCTAATGTTATTTCTTCTTTAAAATGATTTTCCAAAAAGTAAATAGTATCGTTAACAATTTTTTGCTGCCGTTGTTGGCGACTGGAAAGAAAAGTCGGTTGCCGCTCGTTGGTATCATCTAAGCCGCGTAAAATATGCACCAGCATTTCACTAACAAGAATTTTGCGCAAAACAAGGGTTTCTGGTGCGTCTTGATACAGTTCTTCTAAGAGGCGCCAAGCGATTTGCAACACATTTTGCTGGTGACGACCCAAATTTAAAATGGGACTTTTATGGGGAAATGTATTTCTCGGCAAACCTTGTAAAGTAAAATTCTTAATACCGATATGCAATTGATGAGACGTTTGTTTTACATGGCGCTCCATATGGTGGTAGCCCGGGTTAAACAATAAAACTTGTCCTGCTCGAATAGTTGTTTGAGGTAAGTCTTCAAAAAAATACTCGGATTCGCCTTCTAGCACTAAAGAAATTTCTAAAAAATCGTGGGCGTGAAATTCACCGACCCAGTCTTCATCACAACAGGCATCAAAGAGATATAATATTTCGGGATTAAAAGTCTGGGCGTTAATTAAATGCATGATAGGCTCCTATATTTTGTATTTAACTAAAAATAGTCTAAGTAATAAAATAAAATACAATTGTTGCAATCGTTTTAAAAAAAATTGATTAAAAAAATAATGGAATAATAAATTTTGAAAATCGTCTTTGTTAATATTTTACATCATTTTAAAGAAGATATCCCATTTCTTTTCCAATTGATTGCTCTAAGATGTTTATAGACAAGAAGTTGGAGGTGAGTGGATGTCTAATATGCAATGGATTTGGCAGTATGTAAAAAAATCGCGTAATCATTTTGGCCTTATTTGCTTATTTATTATAATCAATGCTGTTTTAATTGTGGTGAATCCTTATGTTGGAGGGTTAATTGTCGATGATGTCATTAATCAAGGGAAAAAAACGTGGTTACTACCTTTGATTGCACTGATGATTGGTACAACTGTTTTTCGGACAATTGTCCGTTACCTGTATCAAATTTTGTGTGAAAGAATGAGTCAAAACGCAATTTATGCCTTGCGAGAGGATATGTATCACAAATTGCAAAGCTTAGATTTTGATTTTTTTAATCATACGCGGGTGGGCGATATCATGGCGCGCATGACAGGGGATGTGGATGCAATTCGGCATTTCGTCGCATGGGTAACTTACAATATCGTAGAGTGTGTCTTATGGTTTTTGGCAGCAGTCATCGTGATGGCTTTTATTAGTTGGCAGCTGACTTTGGCGTTGTTGATCGTTACGCCGATTATTTTTGTTTTAACTAATAAAATGGCCAAAGAGGCGCATCCTAAGTTTTTTGAAATACGGGAGAGTTTTTCACGATTAAATTCTATGGTAGAAGAAAATATCGGTGGTAACCGAGTGGTAAAGGCTTTTGCTAGAGAAGATTTTGAGTTAGATAAATTTAAGCAATACAACGAAGACTTTAAACAACGCAATATGGAATCGGCTAAAGTCTCGGCCCGCTTTTTACCATGGTTGGATGGCTTTGCTGGTACATTAGCAGTCATCACACTGGTTTTCGGGGGAATTTTGGTTATTGGCGGTAACATGACGTTAGGGCAATTAGTAGCTTTTAATGGTTATTTGTGGATGTTAAATAATCCTTTGCGGATGAGTGGTTGGTTGATCAATGATGTCCAGCGCTTTAACGCCGCATGTATTAAGATTCGTCAATTACTAGGGCAAAAATCAAGTATTCCAGTAGAAGAAGAGGAGACACTTAATCCGATTAAAGGAGAAGTTGTCTTTGAAAATGTTAGTTTTCATTTTTCAGATGATCCGGAACATAATGTTTTATCCAATATCAGTTTTAAAACCGGACCAGGTAAAACAGTCGGTATTTTAGGCGAAACCGGTTCTGGTAAAACGACGTTAGTAAATTTAGTTGGTCGCTTTTATGACCCGACAAAAGGACGCGTTTTGATTGATGGCAAAGATGCAAAAGAATATCCCGTGCGACAATTGCGAGAAAATATCTCCATGGTAATGCAGGATGTGTTTTTATTTTCAAATACTATTTCTGATAATATTGCTTTTGGTAATCCTTATGCTGATGAAAACTTTATCCGCCAAATGGCGACAGTTGCAGATGCCGATTCCTTTATTGCGCGGATGCCACAAGGGTATGAGACTGTCGTCGGAGAACGAGGCGTGGGCTTGTCTGGTGGGCAAAAACAGCGGATTTCCTTGGCTCGCGCTTTGGCAAAAAATCCTTCTATCTTAATTTTAGATGATACAACGTCAGCTGTGGATATGGAGACAGAATCGAAAATTCAGCACGAATTGGCAAAACTGACGACAGAAAAAACGACGTTTGTCATCGCCCATCGCATTTCTTCTGTCAAAGATGCGGACTTGATTCTTTTAATGGAAAAAGGTCATGTCGTAGAACAAGGAACCCACGAAGAATTAGTTACAAAGCGTGGAAAATATTATGAAGTGTATCGTAAGCAGCTTGGTTTGACAGGGGGGCAAGAAGATGGCGCGTAATCGTTTTGATGAAGATGAAGAGTTAGCCCAAGAGTTTCGCTGGGGCGATTTAAAACGGCTATTAAGCTATGTCGCACCTTATAAAAAAGCGATTTTTGTCGTGTTGGCTACCATCATTTTGGCCAATGGCCTGGGGATGTTAGGTCCTTATTTAACCAAAATTGCTATTGATACGGTTATTCCGCAACAAGACAGTAATCGTTTGTTGTTTTTAGGCGGGATTTTTCTTTTGTCTTTAGTGGTGATTGGGTGGTGTATGCACTATCGCATCATGCACATCACAGAAATTGGGCAAGATATGTTAAAAGATATGCGTTTTGATATTTTTGAACATTTACAACGATTGCCTTTTTCTTATTTTGATAATCGTCCCCATGGCAAAATTTTGATTCGGGTTGTAAATTACATTAATACCCTGAGCGATTTATTAAGTAATGGTTTAATTAATTTAATTTCAGATATTTTCAGTGTCGTCATTACTTTAGCTTTTATGTTTTTTATCGACGTCCGTTTAACGTTATACAGCTTGATCTTATTGCCAGTCCTTTTTGTCATGGTATTGATAATTCAAAATAAGCAGCGAAAAGCCTATCAAGTATTGAGTAACAAGCAATCTAATCTGAATGCTTATATTCATGAAAGTATTGCAGGGATTCGGATTACGCAATCTTTTGCCAGGGAAAAAGAAAACGCCCGCGTTTTTGATGAAGTTAGTGGGGAATATCGGACTTCTTGGATGAAGGCTGTCAAAATTCAATTTCTTTTATGGCCCGGTGTGCAAAATATTGCCGTTTTGACAACCTGTATTATTTATTATGTTGGTATCTCTTCTTTAGGGGTTAATGTCACGACGGGGACTTTGATTGCTTTTTTAAGCTATATCAATAATTTTTGGAATCCTGTTATTAATATTGGAAACTTTTATAATTCTTTAATTACGGCGAGTGCTTATTTGGAACGGATTTTTGAAACGTTAGATGAAATTCCCGATATTCAAGATGCACCAGATGCCAAAGTTTTACCGCCAATTAAAGGAAATGTTGATTTTGAAGATGTAATTTTCCGTTATGAAGAGGGCAAAAATATTTTAAATGGTGTTGATTTCCATGTGGAAGCCGGCCAAAGTATTGCATTAGTTGGGCCTACTGGAGCGGGTAAAACCACTGTAATTAATTTACTTAGTCGCTTTTACGATGTAAATTCCGGCAGTGTTAAAGTTGACGACATTGATGTACGCGCGGTGACATTACAGTCATTACGGAGTCAAATGGGGGTTATGCTGCAAGATACGTTTATTTTCTCTGGAACTATTATTGAAAATATTCGCTATGGTAAACTCGATGCTAGTAAAGACGAGATTATCGCCGCTGCTAAAGTTGTTCGAGCCCATGATTTTATTAAGGATTTAAAAGATGGTTATGAAACAGTGGTAGAAGAAAGAGGAAGTACGCTATCGGCAGGACAGCGGCAATTAATTTCCTTTGCCAGAGCATTATTGGCGGATCCTAAAATCTTAATTTTAGATGAAGCTACTTCAAGTATTGACACCAAAACAGAAGAACTATTGCAAGAAGGATTGCAACAGTTGCTAAAAGGAAGAACGTCCTTTATTATTGCACACCGTTTATCAACGATAAAAAATGCAGACCGTATTTTTTATGTAGCTGGGGGCGTCATTGCTGAAAGTGGCAATCACGAAGAGTTAATGAAACAACGGGGTTTGTATTATCACTTGTATCAATCCCAGTACGATTTATTACAGGCAATTTAACAACGTTTATTCTAAGAAAAAGAGCCAGGATAAAAATCCTAGCTCTTTTTCTTTATTTTGATCGTTCGATAAGACGCGTTTTTTTCATCTTGCCGATGATTAGTGGGACTGTTTCGTATAAGACATCGCTATACTCTAGTCCAAACCAATTTTCAGGAGACATGGTATGGCGTTTAATAAAGAGTTTTGCCTGCATAATTTGGCGTTCCCATCTATCCAATTCTGTATTGTTGGACAATTCTTCTTCAATTAATACAAATTGAAAATCACCAACAATGCGGCCAGGTGTTAAGGAATAACGTTGAGGTTGTTCTGGTAAACGGCCGTCTTTCATTAAATCGTGAATAATTTGACGGACATAAACATTGACCTCTTGGTTGACGCGAAAGCCCAAATACAGGCGAACAACTACAATAAAGTCAGTATCTAATGTATCAATTGAAAACTCTTTAGTATAAGGCTCGTCTGTTACGATGACGTTGACAAACCAATACGTTTGCGCCCGTTTTGGTCGTTTATCCAAAATAGAGTAAACAAATTGTTTGCCGATCTCATCATTTGTAACGTGGGGCACCATAAAGACGACGTTTGTTTGATACATCGGGACACTTTCGTCGCTACGCAATGCAGTTAATTGTGGTACATATTCTTTTAGATGTACAGTATCGCTGGCTTTTTCTTGGATAATATTGCCCCACTCCCAAATAATCATGACAGCTAAAATGAAAAGGGCCATAATGACTGCGACAAAACCTCCATGTAAAAATTTGGCGGCACTGGAAATGAAAAAGATAGTTTCAATTGCGGCAAAGAAAAGACTCACACAAGCTGCCAATAAACGATTGTGACGTTTTTGGGCCAAATAAAAATAAAGAAGCAAGGTGGTCATTAACATCGTAACGGTAATCGATAGTCCGTAAGCAGCCTCCATATGAGAAGAGGTTCTAAATGTTAAAACAATTAAAGAACAAGCTAGCCATAAAATAAAGTTTACCGCGGGAATATACATTTGCCCAATTGAAGAACCAGGGTACATAATTTTCATGCGCGGTAACAAGCGCAACTTAATCGCTTCTGAAACAAGGGTAAAAGAACCTGAAAGTAAAGCCTGTGAAGCAATGACAGCAGCGATCGTAGCAAAGACGACACCGAAGATCATCCAGCTTGCCGGTAAAATTTGGAAAAATGGATTTAACTGTTCAATTGCTTGTGTTTTAGGATCTTGGTAAACACTTAAAAGCCAAGCTGCTTGCCCAAGATAGTTTAGCAATAAACAAATTTTGACATAAGGCCAGCTGACCCGAATATTTTTCTTCCCTACATGTCCCATATCCGAGTAGAGAGCCTCTGCCCCGGTAGTCGCTAGAAAAATATTTCCTAAAATTAAAATTCCTAACTTATTATCTGGACTAAACAAAAGTTTAATGGCATACAGCGGGTTTAGAGCGCGAATAACCGATAGATCTTGGCCAAAATGGAAAAGTCCCATCCCACCTAAAAAAGTGAACCATAAAAACATTACCGGTCCAAATGCTTTACCGACAACATCTGTCCCAAAACGTTGCACCGTAAATAAAATCAATAAAATAATTAAGGTGATAATGACAATGATATTTTGATTCATCCCAAAGTGTTCATAAAAAGCAGGAATGCCGCGAAGCCCTTCGATGGCTGTTGTCACGGTTACAGCAGGCGTTAAGACGCCATCGGCTAGTAAAGCTGCACCGCCAATCATGGCTGGAATAATGAGATATTTACTTTTTTTACGGACCAAGGTATATAAAGAAAAAATCCCACCTTCACCGTGGTTATCGGCATTTAAAGCAATCACTACATATTTGATGGTCGTTAAAAAAGTTAACGCCCAAAAAATTAAAGAAACTGCGCCCAAAATAAAATCGGGATTTAAACTTTTTAGGCCACCGTTTTCTTCTACAATCGCCTTCATAACGTAAAGAGGGCTTGTCCCGATATCTCCGTAAACAACCCCCATGGCGACTAGCAGACCAGCTGCTGTTACTTTTGACATTTTTTGCTGACTCATTTTTTCCTCCTAAGTTTGCTTAAATTAACCAAAATTTTTTTATTAGCGAATTTTTGGTTTAACTTAGGTCTGGCAATTATGTTTTAGACCAGCGATTTACGCGAGTTGTTGATCTAAAACCATAGCTCATCTATGTGCTACTCCCCTAATTAAGCTACATTATCAAGACTTTTTAGGGCAATGTCAAACAATAGCTGTAAAAAAATCAAATATATCAAGAATAATTCGTCTTCATGCTAAAATAAGGATAAGTATATGAAGAAATGAGGAGTTAAAATGACTTTTTACGGCATAAGCTATTTGCAAAATAATGCTGGCGTAAACGACTATATCAAATATGGGCTGATTTTTGCCGCCTTGCTTTTTTTGATTTTTGTATTTAGCGCTTATTTACGGCACCGGTTAGATACCAAATATCGAGATTTAACGATTATTATGCTGTTGTTGCTGCTTTTTTTATTAGGGGTGCAATATTCTGATTACAAACAAGATCAAACCAATCATTCTCAATCATCTCAGATGGTGCATTTTGTTAAAAGAGTGGCACAAGATGAAGTTGTCACACCCGAAGAAGTATATGTAAACAGCACGACTTTGTCTGATCAAATGCTCGTGTTGATTGGTGATGATTGTTACCGGGTAACATTAAGTCAAGATGGTACGAATTTTAAATTGGATTCGGTTGCTTTGTTGACATCAAAAGACCAAATTGTGAAACAAAAATAGGGGGAAATAAAATGAGTTACTATTTACCAATTTTGGCTAAGTTTGCTTTAGGACTAATTTGTTTAATCTTACAAATTACGATTATGGGTAAAGGCAATTTGGCTCCGACTTCACCCATGGATCAAGTACAAAATTTCGTTTTAGGGGGCATTATTGGCGGTGTGATTTATAATGAAGCCATTACTGTCTTGCAGTTTGTATTGGTCTTAATTATTTGGACGCTGCTAGTTTTGGTTTTGAAATTTGCAAAAGAACACAATCGTTGGGTCAAACGCGTTATAGACGGCGCACCGGTCACGTTAATTCGCAATGGGGCTGTTAATGTGCAAGATTGCCTACGTATTGGTATTTCTGCAAATGATTTGATGTTTAAGCTGCGTTCTAATGGTATTTTTGAAGTGGAGAAAGTGAAGCTGGCTGTGATGGAACAAAATGGCCAGTTAAATGTGATTGAATATGGTGCAGAAATGATCCGCTATCCTATTATAGTAGATGGGCAAGCTAACTTTGATTTATTAGAAATCATTGAAAAAGACAGCGATTGGCTAGAAGCTGAGGTAAAAAAACAAGGCCATGAGCGGATTGGCGAAATCTATTTAGGTGAATATTTAAATGGTAACGTTATATTAACTGCCTATGATGCACAATAAAAAGACCGATGCTAATCAAATGCAAAAGATAGTATAACGATACAGTATGTTCTTATTCTGAGTAATCATCTGATAAAAAAATGAGAAAATAAAAAAGAAAATGTTGTTTCAAAGTTGTTTTACTGCGTGTAAAAGACTTTGAAACAACATTTTTTGTCGCGTGATTTATCGAGGAAAAATGAATTTTTAATACATAACATCGTTATTTATAAGTTTTTAGCTGTGTTTTTTAATAAATCTTTTTTTAGGTGGGAAGGATATAAAAAAAGTGGGTTAAAGCACTAAAATATCTCACATTTTTTCAAGAATTGGCTTCGTACATGCTAGTATAAATATACAAGTAGAACATTTTAAGGAGGGCTGTCAATGCGAAGTCGAGGTCGGTTTTTAGTTGGGTTGATATTATTTATGATTTTATCTGTTATTATATTGGCAGGTGTGTTGTTAGGTGTTTTGAAATATTTGGGATTGGATTTACTGGTATAGTACATATTTTTTCAAGCTTTAAAATTACATAAAAAAAGCGTCCTTTAGCTAATCAATCGAAAAGTTAACCCTTTACGATTGATACATGCTAAAAGACGTTTTTTCCATCTATGGAAGGAGTATAAATTTTTGGCAAAAAAACATTGCTTTGAATGTTTTAGCGCTGCCCATTTTTTTGAACTGCCTAGTTTCACGAATAAATCCTGCGATCAAAGTCGAAATTTGCTAAAAAGAAAAAGCCGTTTTCGTAAATCTTGGTCTTATAGCTCAACCCTGGACAATTTCCTGCCGCTTTTTTTATCGATTAAAACGCAATTAAGTGAAAAACCCCTAAACAGACTGCTTTTATTTTGCGAACTTTTTTGTTTTTGTCATCTAATTGTTCATAAACTTCGCGAATTGAATCTTTTGTTAATAAATAAAATAAATAGCCGGCACCACCGGCAATTAGGGTGAAGATAAATAAGAATAACATAAGAGCAAATACACCTCGTAATTTTATTAAATTGCTAAATAAAGCGGCTTGTAGCCAAGATGATCTAATAGTTTGGCAAAGTCAGCAAATTGCATGATTAACGTCGTTGAATTGATATTTGGGTGAAAACCAACGGTATCATTTTGATCAATGGCTTTGTCTATGACCACTGTGATTTTGTGATCATGATCATTTGGTAAAGCTAAAGGTGTGACTGAACCTGCAGGCACATCGAGTAATTCTAACAAATTTTTTTCAGAAACAAAAGAAAGACGCTTTTCCGCTAAAATTTCGGCTAAATGTGTCAAATCTGCTTGCTTTTCATCAGGTAAAATGACTAAAAAACGATGTTCGCCTTTGCGAGGCTTTAAAACTAAATTTTTTACTTGCGGTCCAGGTAATGAGAAGGGCACGTTTTTAACAGAAGTAATGGGCTCGTGGTCCACTCGTTGATAAGAAATATTTAAATCAGCTAACAGGCGGTACGCTTCTTGTTGTGTTGCAGTCATGAAAAAAACTCCCTTCAAAGAAAATAGTTGACAAAATGCATTTGACCTTTTAAAGTTAAAGACAACCTAATAATACGACATCGATAAGAAGAGTAGCAAGTTTGTTTATCCAAAGAGAGTCTCTGGTTGGTGAAAAGAGACGATGGCAATTTGTGAACCACATCTTGGAGTTGTTTTTCTGAAATAAAAGTAAGAAAATCCGGGTATGCCCGTTACAGCAGCAGTCATTGATAGATGACTTATGGAGGCTCTCGTTGTAATGCAAGAGTGAAAAAAGGTGGAACCACGTAATTTACGTCCTTTAGCGCATGCGCTAAAGGACTTTTTTTATAGTCGGATTACGAATTTCTCATAAATTCCCTTGTTACCATAGTCAAACTTCACAAACTAGTGCTAAAAAACGAAGGCGGAATTTACGGTTGGGTATAATTTTTCTTAAATTTCCCATTTGTTTTTTAGTACAAGGAAGTTTTTAAGCTTTGCTATTTTGATTTGACTGCTTAAGTTTACTTTTGTGAAAAAGTAAAAAATAAGAGGTGGCACCGCGTTGTTACGCCCTCTGATGTAAAAGTCAGAGGGCTTTTTTTATCTGGAAGTAAAAATTTTCACACGAAAATTTTTCGTTTATCAAAAGATAGACCGTGAGGGATTCATACACTTGCTTTTTAACTTGTCAGGTTAAAAAGTTGCGTCTGACCCAGTGTCTTCCACTTTTTTGAATTAGAAAAATAAAGGAGAGAAACAAATGAATTATTTAATTTCTGTTTTACCACAATTGTTGTCTGGTGCAGGCATCACATTAAAATTATTTGGTTTAACGCTATTGGGCTCGATTCCGCTAGGGATTATTTTAGCTTTTGTTCTAGCGAGTCACCTGCAACCTTTCAAACTATTGGTGCAAGTCTATGTTTGGGTAATGCGGGGGACACCTTTACTACTACAGTTAATTTTTATCTTTTATGGGTTGCCTTTATTGCTACCAGCTTTGGTTTTAGATCGCTTTGATGCAGCACTATTGGCTTTTGTGATTAATTATGCTGCCTATTTTGCTGAAATTTTTCGTGGCGGGATTCAATCCATCCCCCAAGGACAATATGAAGCGTCCCAAGTATTACGCCTAAGTAAAATGCAGACGATCAAAAAAATTATTATTCCGCAAGTTGTAAAAATTACTCTTCCCTCCGTGGGAAATGAAGTTGTTAATTTAGTAAAAGATACTTCATTGGTTTACATTTTAGGCCTTTCAGATATGATGCGTATCGGCAAAATTGCGATGGAACGGGATACAACATTACTACCGTTAGTTGGTGTTGGTTTGATATACTTAGTAATGACTGGTTTATTTACGTTAATTATGAAACTTTTAGAAAATAAATTAAATTATTACCGTTAGGCAGGTGAAGTAGAAATGTTGGAATTAAGAAAAATTAACAAGGCTTTTGGTAAAAAAAATATTTTTGAAAATTTGGATTTAAATATTCCAGACGGCGAGATTTTAGCTATTGTGGGTCCTTCTGGTGGCGGGAAAACAACGCTACTACGGATGTTGGCAGGTTTGGAAAAAGCAGATAGCGGGACGTTTTTATTAGACGGTAAAGCCTTTAATCCCACTGCCTTAAATGAACAAGAACAAGTTGTTGGTGTGGTGTTTCAAGACTTTCAATTATTTCCTCACCTGAGCGTTTTTGAAAATATAACTTTGGCGCCAAAGTTAGTCTTAAAAGAAACACAAGCTGTCTATACTAAAAAAGCCGAAAAATTAGCAGCTCAACTAGGCTTAGAAGATTTATTACAAAGTTATCCTTACCAATTGTCTGGTGGTCAAAAACAAAGGGTGGCGATTGCTCGGGCGATGGCAATGGACCCGCAAGTTCTAGCTTATGATGAACCAACGAGTGCTCTAGATCCAGCCTTAAGAGAACAAGTGGAAAAACTAATTTTATCTTTAAAAAAAGAAGGCGTCACTCAAATTGTGGTTACCCATGATTGGGCCTTTGCCGAACATATTGCCGATCAAACGTTAAAAGTATCACCAAAATAAATGGGAAAAAATGGAGGTTTGGAAAATGAAATTAAAAAAATGGGGCGCATTATTAACAGTAGTGGCAAGTCTGGGTTTACTGGCGGCTTGTGCAAGCAAAGAGGAAAATCCTAAAACGAAAGCAAACGAAGTACCAAAAGAAGTTGTTATGGGTTTAGACGATACTTTTGTGCCGATGGGGTTTAAAGACAAGAAGGGAAATTTAGTTGGTTTTGATATTGATTTAGCCAAAGCAGTATTTAAAGAAACAGGACAAAAGGTCCAATTTCAATCCATTGATTGGTCTATGAAAGAGACAGAACTAGATAACGGGACCATTGATGTCATTTGGAATGGCTACTCCAAAACGGCAGAACGGGAGAAAAAAGTTCTTTTTTCAGATACGTATATGGAAAATGACCAAGTGTTAGTAACACCAAAGAAAAGTAAATTAACTGCTTTTAAGGATATGAAGGGAAAAATTTTAGGCGCGCAAGAAGGTTCTTCTGGGTATGACTTGTTTACAAAGCAACCAGAAGTATTAAAAGATATTGTGGCCGATAATGATGCGGTCTTATACGCTAGCTTTAACGAAGCCTTTATTGATTTAGAAAATGGGCGAATCGATGGTTTATTAATCGATAAAGTCTACGCTGATTATTATTTAACGCAGAAAAAGCAAATGGATGATTACAATATCATCAAAGGTCCTTTTGAAAATGAAGACTACGCAATTGGCGTAAGAAAAAATGATCAGGCTTTAGTAGAAAAAATTAATACAGCACTTAAAACATTAAAAGACAACGGTGAATTTAAAAAGATTTCTGAAAAATGGTTTGGTGAAGATGTCGCCCCAAAATAATTGCGAAAAGATAACTTTTAACAGGCTGAACAAAACTTTTGTTCGCCTGTTTTTTTTTGTATAATGGAGAAGATGAAATGAGGGATTGAAAATGGCACAACCAAAACGCCAGAAGAAAAAGAAACGCGTGACTAAAAAACAACAACAGCAACAAGAAAAAATGATGTTGGCGGCAATCGGCGCCGCATTTATTATATTTGCCGGATTGGGTTTATTTAAGCTAGGCTTTTTAGGCACCTTAATTGCAAATTGCTTGCGGATTATCGGTGGAAATACGTATCCTATCTTGGCTGTGGCTTTAGCTTTGTATGGCTTGTGGCTAATGGTTAAAACGACAGCAGCAAAGTTTGAAAGTTTTCGTCGCTTTTTTGGTGGCTTGCTGATTTATGCGGCATTGTTATTATTTTTGCATGCTCTATTATTCCGCAATGTGATTAGTGGCACACCCAATATTATCACTACGACTTGGGGAACATTATTAGGAGACATTCGCTCTAATCAAGTTAGTCAAAATGTCGGCGGCGGTATGTTGGGGGCAATTTTGTATCAGGGAAGTTACTTTCTTGTTTCCCAAGTGGGGAGCTATTTTTTGGCCTTCTTACTTGCAATAGTAGGGTTGTTTTTAGTCAGCATGATGAGTGGCGGCGAATTAGTAGAACACTTGCAAAATATAGGGGATAATTTACAAGAATTTTTAGCTGGTGATCCTGCGAAAAAAGCTGCGCGACAAGCGGCGAAAAAAGCGCGACAAGAAGAAAAAGCGGCGAGAAAGGCCGAAAAAATTGCAGAAGAAAAAGCAGCGGCTAAAGAAGAGTTGGCCCGCAATGAAAAAAATCAAGTGCGTCCCATGACTGCTGGAGAAAAATTGGCAGCGACAGAAAAAGTTGACGCGGCAGTCGAAGCTGAACAATTGAGTTTTGTGCCGATTGATCACTTCCAAGAAAAAGTGGCAGCAAAACCCAAAATGGATTCTAAAATGCAAAATACACCAGATCTTTCAGAAACTACGGCAGAAATGCCAGATGACGGTGAAGATTTAGACTTTGAAATTCCCGCAGAAGCAGAAGATCGTGATTATCAATTGCCAGATGTTGCATTATTAGATTCACTACCACCAACTGATCAAAGTGATGAGTATCAAAAAATTGAACACAATATTGGAGTCTTAGAAAAAACCTTCCAAAGTTTTGGCGTCGATGCCAAAGTTGTGAAGGCTAGTTTAGGACCAGCAGTAACAAAATTTGAAGTGCAACCGGCAGTTGGTGTTAAAGTTAGCAAAATTGTTAGCTTGACCGATGATATTGCATTGGCACTAGCGGCAAAAGATGTGCGGATGGAAGCGCCAATTCCCGGAAAGTCTTTAATTGGGATTGAAGTTCCCAATAGCAGTATCAGTACAGTTTCCTTTAGAGAAGTTATTGAGGCACAGCCAGATCATCCTGATAAATTATTAGAAGTACCACTTGGCCGCGATATTTCCGGGCGGGTACAAACGGCTGATTTAACTAAAATGCCGCATTTGTTAATTGCTGGTTCCACTGGTAGCGGGAAATCAGTAGCCATCAATGGGATTATCACCAGCATTTTGATGCGAGCAAAACCTCACGAAGTCAAATTAATGATGATTGATCCAAAGATGGTGGAATTAAATGTCTATAATGGTATTCCTCACCTCTTAACTCCGGTTGTAACAAATCCTAGAAAAGCCGCGCAAGCATTGCAAAAAGTTGTTAAAGAGATGGAAGAACGTTACGAGAAATTTGCCGCAGCTGGTGTTAGAAATATTACCGGCTACAATGAAATGATTTTAGCCCGTAATTTAAGTCATGGGGAAAACAATCCGATTTTGCCATTTATTGTTGTTATTGTCGATGAATTGGCGGATTTAATGATGGTTGCTTCAAACGAAGTGGAAGATGCGATTATTCGCCTAGCGCAAATGGCACGAGCAGCGGGTATTCATATGATTTTGGCTACACAACGGCCAAGTGTCGATGTTATTACCGGGATTATTAAAGCAAACGTTCCTTCACGTATGGCCTTTGCTGTTTCTAGCGGTACAGATTCTCGTACCATTTTAGATAGCAATGGCGCAGAAAAACTACTTGGTCGTGGCGATATGCTCTTTTTACCAATGGGCGAAAATAAACCGATTCGTGTTCAAGGCGCATTTATTTCCGATCATGAAGTGGAACGTGTCGTGGAATTCATCACAGAACAACAAGGTGCTGACTATGAAGAGAAAATGATGGTAACCGAAGAAGACGAAACAAACAGTGGCGCCAATGCACAACCAGAAGATGAGTTGTATGAACAGGCAAAAGATTTAGTCGTTGAAATGCAAACTGCCAGTGTTTCTTTACTGCAACGTCGTTTTCGTATTGGCTACAACCGAGCAGCACGCCTAGTCGATGAATTAGAAATGCATGGTGTTGTGGGGCCTTCAGAAGGTAGTAAACCCCGTAAAGTTTTAATTGAACCAAGTGAACCAGAAGAACTTCCGCAAGATTTTGAATAAATAGTTTCATTTTCAACGCTAAAAATATATTGTTCTCTTTTGGATATGCTTTGTGGTAAACATATTCAGATCAAGTTGTGTAAACGCTAATGCTTACAATAAGGCGAAATTTTTTTAAATTCCAACAGTAATCCCAATTTCGTAATATTTTACCCGGATCACGTAAGGATTAAGGGCGTTTTAGTAGCTTTTCTTAACAATAAAGAAAGTATAAATTGGAAGGATAGCATAGGGGTGAAGGATTCTGTTAGCTTTGCTATTTGCCAAAAGTAGGTGAAGTATGAAAGAACTCTTGCTAAATTTATTGCGTAAAATCGCCCGTCTATCACGTAATAGTGGAGCCGCAAGCGGGAATACCTTTGCTCGTAACGCATACGGTGAACTGGAACAAAAAGAACAAAAGCAAAAAGAACAAAAGCAAAAAGAACAGGGAAAATAAAGTCAAAAAATTTCTAAGCGTTCAAAAAGTTCAAAAATAAAACCTGAAAATTAACTTTTCTTACGAAGCTTATCGTGGAATAAGAAAAGTTAGTTATTCAGGTTTTTTTGTACCAATCAAATTTATTTATTACATGAAGACACCTAACAAAAGTGTTAGGCCCTTGTTAGCCCTATCTATTTTGTGTTAGCTGAAAGTTTCGTAAACTAAAAGAGTAAACAGGAGGTCTGATTGTAACAGGTAAATCAGACAAATTATTTTTATCAAATACGAATGACTAAGGAAGTGCGAAGATGTTACAAGTTGAAAATTTACGTAAAGTTTATGGGGACACCATGAAATATGAAGCACTAAAAGGAATTGACTTAACAGTCGACGATGGTGAATTCATCGGTATTATGGGACCTTCAGGAAGTGGGAAATCAACATTTCTAAATTTATTGGCCACAATTGATGAACCAACTAGTGGCAAGATTTTGCTAAATGGCAAAGACCCTCATGCGTTAAATCAAGAAGAGATTGCTGCTTTTCGTCGCAATCAACTGGGTTTTGTTTTTCAAAGCTTTAATTTATTACCAACATTAACAGTGGAAGAAAATATCGTTTTACCACTAACCTTGGATGGTGAAAAAGTAGCGGTCATGAAGCGTCAGGTTAAAGAAGTCGCAAGTCGCTTAGGTATCGGGGATTTATTGAAAAAGCGGATTGCTGAAATCTCCGGCGGACAAGCGCAACGTGTGGCAGTTGCAAGAGCGATGATTCATCAACCAGAATTGGTTTTAGCCGATGAACCAACCGGAAATTTAGATACCAAGTCATCAAAAGACGTGATGGGTTTATTGCAACAATTAAATGAAGCAGAAAAAGCTACAATTTTAATGGTAACCCATGACCCATTGGCAGCCAGCTACTGTGAACGAATCGTATTTATTAAAGACGGAGAATTGGTTCATGAAATCAGACGCCAAAATGGTCAGCAAGCTTTTTATAACCAAATCATGGAGGAATTAGCCGCAATTGAGGGGGTTGACAATGAATTTTAGACAATTCGTTGTGCGTAATACGATGCGCAACAAACACCTATACCTTGCTTATTTTTTAAGTACTTTATTTGCGGTGATGGTTTTTTTCACCTTTAGCGTTTTTGCTTTTCATCCCAAACTTGTTGGGGATGCCTTAAATTCAAAAGCCCAAGTGGGGATGCTAGGAGCCGCAATCATTATTTACGGTTTTGCTTTTTTCTTTGTTCTTTATTCCATGGATGTTTTTTTACAATCCCGAAAAAAAGAATTCGGACTATTAATGATTCAAGGGATGAGCCCTAAACAGTTACGAAAGATGGTTTTTATTGAAAATATTGTCATTGGTTTTTTTGCGACAATTAGTGGTAGTCTAGTAGGTGTTTTATTTTCACAGCTTATTTTATGGCTATCAAAATTTTTAATGCGAATTGATTTAGGCTTTTATTTTCCGGTTAAAGCATTAGCGTTAACTGTTGTGGCCTTTATGGCACTGTTTTTTGTCATTTCCTTTGTCATTCAATTTAGATTACCTAAACTAAACGTGCAAACGTTATTAAAAGCCGGTGAATTAGGTAAGGGCTCCTTTAAAGTTTCTCGTTGGAAAAGTATTTTTGCTGTAGTTTTGATTGCAGCAGGTTACGCTACTGCCCTATTAGCGCCAGAAACTGCGGTCATTATCGTTTTTCTACCAGTTGTTTTTGTAGTTATTGTGGGTACGAAATTTTTGTTTGATCAATTAAGTGTTTGGATTATTGAAAAATTACGGAAAAACGAAAAAGTCTTTTGGAAGAAAACCAATATGGTCGTCTTTTCAGATCTTGCTTTTCGGATGAAAGATAATGCGCGCTCCTTCTTTTTAGTTGCGATTATTTCTACCGTAGCTTTTTCAGCAATTGGTTCTTTATATGGTTTCCGTCAATTGTTGGTAGGTAATATGGATGCTACGTCATATGCCTTTCAAGCACTTGATGCCAAAGAAACTTCTGTGCAGGCTGTAAATAGCGCGCTTGAAAAATATGATATTAAAGCTGATGAAGTACCCGTGAGTGTTTATACTGGTGAAGGGATTCAAGTTATTAGCCAAAGTGAATACAATAAATTAGCCAAGGCTACTAAAACGGAAGCCTTAGCGCTAAAAGAGGGGACTGCGATTCAATTAAAAGACACAAGTGGGATGGAAAATGCAGCAACAACAAAAAATGTGACAGTAGCAGGTAGTAATTTAGAAGTCACAAAAGAAGAAGATACTTCCATTTTGAGTACATTTATACCAACTTATGTCGTTAGTGATCAAGTTGCAATGAAAGATTATCAACCAAATCACTATGTTTATTGGTTTACCCCGAATGCAAGTGTAGAAGATCAGATTAAAGTCGGTAAAGCGGTGGAAAAAAATACTGATATCGTTTCAGTCGAATTTATGAAAGATATGGTTATCCAAAGTTATGCACCTGTTTTATTTGTCGGAATTTTCATTGGGATTGTCTTCTTCGTATCTGCCGGTAGTTTCTTATATTTCCGTTTATATAGTGATATGGATGTCGATATTGAAAAATTCAAGATGATTTATAAAATGGGCTTGGCCAAAAAAGAGCTGAAAAAGATGATTTATCAACAAATCGGTATTTTATTCTTTACCCCAATTATTGTGTCGGTTATTCATGGCGCAGTGGCACTAACTGCCATGTATCATATGTTTAAAATGGGGATGCAGCTAGCTGGTTGGGAAGTTCTTGGCGTTTTTGTAGTCATCCAAATTATTTATTACTTGGTTGCGCGCATCTTTTACTTCCGCAAAGTCTATCAAGCTGTAACGGCGTAATTTAGCCGCACCTGAGAAAATAACCACTATTTATTTGCAGTTCCCCCTTCTTGCTTTTGAGAAAGTAAAATAGGGAACAAGTCAGATTAAGTGGTTATTTTTTATGATAAAAATACCAATATGTCGCAATTTTTTAGATACTTCGTTAAAAAGTTAGCATACTTTTTAGCCACACTTGAATTTTAAATTTTTCTTATTCTTTAAAAAAATCCTGCCCTTATTGAAATAAGGACAATAAATCTGTTATAGTATGGAGCGAATCTGTCAAAAAGGGGAAAAATTGTGAGAAAACCTACAATGAAACCATCGATTTATGGTTTAAATAAAGAAGAATTAATTCATTGGTTTATTGAAAATGGCGAAAAGAAATTTAGAGCGACCCAAGTTTGGGAATGGCTTTATGAAAAACGGGTTACAGCCTTCAGCCAAATGACCAACTTATCTAAAGATTTAATCGCAAAGTTAGAAGAGCATTTCATCGTTAATCCATTAAAACAACTGGTTGTGCAAGAAGCGAGTGATGGAACGGTCAAATACTTATTTGAGTTGCCCGATAAATTAATGATCGAAACTGTTTTGATGCGACAAGAATATGGGATGTCTGTGTGTGTCACGACCCAAGTTGGCTGTAATATTGGGTGTACTTTTTGTGCCAGTGGGCTTTTGCGCAAACAACGGGATTTAACTACCGGAGAAATCGTTGCGCAGATTATGTTGGTTCAACATTACTTTGATGAACGCGGTGAAGATGAACGTGTTTCCCATGTTGTGGTAATGGGAATTGGTGAACCATTTGATAATTATGATAACGTGATGAACTTTATTCAAGTCATTAATGATGCCAAAGGTTTAGCCATTGGCGCTCGCCATATCACTGTTTCAACTAGTGGCTTGGCGCGTAAAATTAAAGAATTTGCAAACAATGGGTTACAGGTTAACTTGGCGATTTCATTGCATGCACCTAATAATGAAGTGAGAAGTTCCATGATGCGCATCAATAAAAGCTATCCAATTGAAGTGTTAATGGAAGCAATCGACGAATATATTGAAAAGACAAATCGACGGGTGACTTTTGAATATATTATGTTAAATAATGTAAATGATCGCCCACATCATGCGCAAGAGTTGGCAGATCTATTAAAAGATAAGAAAAAATTAGCCTACGTGAACTTGATTCCTTATAACCCAGTTAGTGAGCACGATCAATACTCCCGCAGCGATAAAGCGGATGTTTTACGTTTTTACGATATTTTAAAACGCAATGGGATTAATTGTGTTATTCGCAAAGAACACGGAACAGATATCGATGCGGCTTGCGGGCAATTACGTAGTAAAAAAATGCAAGAACAAAAGCAAAAACAGCAAGCTTAAGAGCGGTTGGAACAAGCGCTACCTCTTCAAGAATTACACTTATCGCAAAAGAAGCTCCTTTGGTCACACTGTTTATTTGCAAATAGGAGTTGAGATGAATTAACGTCCACTCAGATATCCGAAAGAAAAATTTTTGAAGTTGAGATGAAAGTCAGCCTGGCTTTTATCTCAACTTTTTTTATCATCGGCCAGCCTTTTTGCCCTGGTTTTGGCTTATTACTTAAATAGCGTGCTTTTTTTCCAAAAGCTAAAAATGACGTTGCGTTTTTCATTGAAAAGAAGTAAAAAGCATTTTATTTCCGACATTTTCTAATTATTGGTAAACTACCCATAATACTACAGGAGGCGCATGCCAATGTTAATTACAGAATTTGAACGAGATAATCGGATTTTAAGAGACCAGTTGGCGGATCTTTTAGCGAAAACTTGGCCGAAAGATTATGGGCAAACAGCAAAAGCAGAAGTTGAAAAATTGTTAGCACCAGAGCGTATTGCCGTAGCCGCATTGGTGGAAGATGACTTAGTCGGCTTTGTTGGTGCAATCCCACAATATGGTCAAACCGGCTGGGAAATGCATCCATTAGTTGTTGTTTCTGATTTTAGACGTCAAAAAATCGGGGCTCGCTTAGTATCTTTTTTAGAATCTGAAATTGCATCTCGCGGTGGCATTACTATTTATTTAGGTACTGATGACGAAAATGATGAAACAACGTTAAGTCAAGTGGATTTGTATCAGGATCTTTTTGGCACGATTGCGCAAATAAAAAATCTAAAGAATCACCCCTACAGTTTTTATCAAAAAATGGGCTATCAAATTACCGGTGTGATTCCAGACGCAAACGGCTGGTTTAAACCAGATATTATTATGGCAAAGCGAATTGGTGATTTTGAAGAACTAACAGAAGAATAAACAAGCACAACAAATACTCGAATAACCTTAAAGTTGGTCTGCTAGCTAACTAAAGGTGTTCGAGTATTTTTAATTGGAATGTATAAATTTTTCACAAGTAAAAACGGACTTGCAATTTTTCAGAAGATTCTTTAAAATTGTTTACAAAGATAAAAGATGCAATATTCAGAAAATTTGAGTGTTGCATTTCATATTGAAGAAAAAGTAATTGCTAGTTACCAGCAATTGCCGGCTTGTTGTTTTGTTGGGGAGTATGCTTTTTAAGGGGAAAATATGGGGAAAAACCAAAGGAAAGTGCTAAAGGCTTACAAGTTTCGCATTTATCCAACCAAAGCACAGCAAAAATTTTTAATTCAAACTTTTGGTTGCGTTCGCTTTACGTACAATACGCTTTTAAAACAGCGTCAGTTCAATACGATTGAAGCAAGTAAAAAGCTGACACCTGCTGCCTTAAAAAAGGAATTTCCTTTTTTAAAATTAACCGATAGCTTGGCATTAGCAAATGCACAACGAAATTTAGCGCGCGCATTTCAAAATTATTATCAAGGTAGAAGTGGGCATCCAAAAATGAAGCTCAAAAAAAGTACGTGGCAGTCTTACACCACGAATAATCAGCAACAGACAATCTGGTTAAAGGATAACTTATTGAAGGTACCTAAATTAAAACAGCCCATTGCCGTTGTTTGTCATCGAAAAGTGGTAGGAAAAATTAAATCTGCAACAATTACTGCAAAGAATTTGCAACAGTTTTATGTTTCATTATTATGTGAAGAAGAAGTTGGTCATTTGCCTAAGACTAAAACTGAAATTGAATTACGTTTTGCTCCAAATCAGCTTGTTGTAGGCAATCAATTAAAATTTTGTCGTCAACTTTGTGTAAATGACCTTGAAACCAAGTTAAAAAAAGCCAAACGAAAATTGGAAATAAAAGCCAAAAGTGCACAGCAACGCAAAGTGAGATTGGCAGAGGCCAAAAACTATCAAAAACAAAAATTAAAGGTACAAAAATTGTACCATCATAAGCAACAGCAAAAAAAAGCGTGGATTGACGAACTAACAATGCATCTGATTAAAAACTATGATTTTTTATATGTTAAAGTCCCAAAACATGGGATAGAGGGATCTTTTACGTTGGCGGACTGGCAAAGGTTTTTAGTTAAGTTGCAGTATAAAGCCAATTGGTACGGGAAAAAAGTGATTTTTTTAACAGCCGCTAAAACGGTGCGAAAAATCAGTTAAACAGTTTAACTGGAAGGGACTCCAGGGCTCGCCTAGGGGATAAAAAAGCTTGGCTTTGTTTCTAGGAATCCGTTCACTAATTATGATAAACCAAATAAAAAAACGTCATTAAAGGCTGACAGTTAAATGTCATTGGCCTTAATGACGTTTTTTTAGCTGATTTTGTAAACCAGCCATCTAAAAAATAAGCTGAAGTCTTCTAAAAAATTGATTGATTATTCGTGTCTAAATGAGTACCGAGAGCTTTTTTGATCAAAATTTTGCCAACAGGACATCATCTTTTAAACGATAAATTTTTGAAGGACGACCAATTCCCAATGGTTTTTCTCCGATTTCAACAAAGTATTGCAACATAGCTTTTTTGAAGTTGGAATGATCAATACTTTTAAAATCCATGCCCCAAAATTTCGCAAAAACTTTACGAGCTTCGGTAATCGTGAAAGTTGGTCCTAAGACTTGTAAGACGCGCGGTTCATGCTCCATTTTTTCTGCTACCCGGTTGAATGCTTTTAAGACAATTTGACTATGGTCAAAAGCCAAAGAGTCACTGCCAGAAGAAGCGCCGGTTTTTAAATTCAAAATGATTTCAACATCGTGACCACTGGTTAAATAAAGCTCACTACCTTTTCTTTCCATCGTAAACCAGCGAACGTCATCGGCGTCATCGCCGGCACTTAGTGGTTCTTCACCAATAAAAGTTAAATAGCTGACGGTAACGACCCAACCCCGAGGATCGCGATTAGGCGTACTAAAAGTATGGAGCTGCTCAATATTTGATTTAGAAATTTCGACGCTAGTTTCTTCTTGCGTTTCTCGTAAGACAGAATCATCCGTTGATTCATTGGGCATAACAAAACCACCTGGGAGAGCCCAAGAATTACGGTAAGGATGGCTTTTTCGTTTGATTAAAAGCATTTTTAATTGATCTTCTTCTTTGTTGTAACACATTAAAACCATGTCTACAGTTAAAGATGGCTTTTCGTATTCTGGGTGATCTTGTTTTTTATACCACTGGAGAAATTCTTCTTCGGTGGCGACTTGTTCATAGTATTGTTTTTCTTCAGCTAATGTTGCAAATTCTGGCATAAACGGCTCACCTCTACTTTTAATTAAAAACAAATGGAATAATCAAATTAAACAAAAAGAAAATCAAATAAAAGGGCGTTACTTTACTAGCTTTGTCATTTAGGCTAATAAAGCCTGAAATCGCAATAACAGCCAAGAAAATCCCGCGAAATATTAATGTTGCTAAAAGAAATAGTCGTAAGTTATCTTGTAAATTAAAATAGCCGTACAAGCGGCTGTAAAAGGCGCAAAATACCATGTGTAAGAGCGTTAAAATGGCAATTGCAGCTATTAAAAGACGATGTTTTTTAGTCATATTATTTCCCTCAATTTCGTTAATCTCTTTTATTATACCAAAAAAACTTTTTTTAAGGCGACGAAATAGAGGGAAAATGAATTTGCCGATGTTTTTTACAAGGAAAAGGACTTAAAGAAAGTTGGAATTGTGGTATACTAGCTAAGAATCATTTACGTGATGTGTACTTGAAAATTAGTTTGACTACCTTGGCTAAAGTACGGTTAGCAGCCTATTTTGGTGTTTATTTTATTTTTTTGACTGTATTTTTAAGGTAAGTCATTTAACTTTTTTATTAACTAGGAGGAAAATCCATGGCTGGCAAAGAAACTTTTTATATTACAACCCCAATTTATTATCCCAGCGGCAAATTGCATATCGGAAATTCATACACGACAATCGCCTGTGATGCCGTTGCTCGTTACAAACGTTTAATGGGCTTTGATGTTTTTTACTTAACTGGTGTTGATGAGCACGGTCAAAAAATTGAGAAAAAAGCATTGGAGTTGGGGGTTGAACCCCAAACATATGTGGATAAAATGGCCGCAGACATTCAAAAATTATGGAAGACATTAGATATTAGTTACGATAAATTTATTCGGACAACAGATGACTATCATAAAGCGGCTGTTCAAAAAATCTTCGATCAACTGTTAACACAAGGTGATATTTACCTAGGAGAATACGAAGGTTGGTATTCAGTTTCTGATGAAGAGTATTTTACAGAAACCCAATTAGCCGAAGTTTATCGTGATGAAGATGGTAAAGTGATTGGCGGTAAAGCGCCAAGCGGTCATGAAGTTGAATTGGTTAAAGAAGAATCTTATTTCTTCCGTATGAGTAAATACGCAGATCGCCTGCTAGAATATTACAATGAACACCCAGAGTTTATTCAACCGGAATCGCGCAAAAATGAAATGATCAATAATTTTATTAAACCAGGTTTAGAAGACTTAGCAGTTTCACGAACGACTTTCAAGTGGGGGATTCCAGTTAAATCTGATCCAAAACACGTTGTTTATGTTTGGATCGATGCTTTGTCAAATTATATTACGGCATTGGGCTACGGTTCAGACGATACGCATTTATTTGACAAGTATTGGCCAGCAGATGTGCATATGGTAGGCAAAGAAATTGTTCGTTTCCACACGATTTATTGGCCGATTATGTTAATGGCATTAGATTTACCATTGCCAAAAAAAATCTTTGGTCACGGCTGGTTATTAATGAAAGATGGCAAAATGAGTAAATCAAAAGGTAACGTGGTTTATCCTGAAATGCTCGTGGAACGTTACGGCTTAGATGCTCTGCGTTACTACTTATTGCGGGCAATGCCTTTTGGTTCTGATGGTGTCTTTACCCCAGAAGATTTTGTTGCACGGGTAAATTATGACTTAGCCAATGATTTGGGGAACTTATTGAACCGTACAATTGCCATGATTAATAAATATTGTGATGGCAATGTCCCTGCTTATGCATCAAAAGTTACCGCTTTTGATAGTGAATTATCAACAACAGCGGCAAATGTGGTGGGGCGTTATCACCAAGCGATGGATAAAATGGAATTTAGTGTTGCTTTATCAGAAGTATGGGCGTTGATTTCTCGTGCCAATAAATATATTGATGAAACAGAGCCTTGGGTATTAGCCAAAGATGAAGAAAGAAAAGCTGAATTAAACAGTGTGATGGTGCATTTAGCTGAAAGTCTGCGCATTGCGGCAATTTTATTACAACCGATTATGACTGAAACACCAAAGAAAATTTTCCAACAATTAGGCTTGGATCCAGAAACAATGGACTTAAAAGATCTACGTTTTGGGGAATTTCCACGTGATACGAAAGTTGTTGCCAAAGGTACGCCAATTTTCCCACGTTTGGATCAAGAAGTAGAAGTTGCTTACATTCAAAAGAAAATGACTGAAGGAGTAAGTAACCCAGAAGAAGCAGTAAAATGGGATCCAGAAGAAACGGAATTGGTTTCAGTAAAAGAAAAACAAATTAAATACGATGATTTTGATAAAGTAGAATTGAAAGTCGCAGAGGTTATTGACTGTCAAAAAGTCAAAGGGGCAGACAAATTATTACAATTTCGTCTAGCTGCTGGTGACAGTCAAGATCGCCAAATTTTATCGGGGATTGCGGAATTTTATCCTGATCCTAAAGCGCTGATTGGTAAAAAGGTCGTAATCGTAGCGAACTTGAAACCAAGAAAAATGCGGGGACAAGTGAGTCAAGGGATGATCTTATCAGCAGAAGATGAAAAAGGAAACTTAGCCATTGTGGAGGCACCAAAACAAATGCCAAATGGTTCCGTGATCGCCTAATGAAACGAGTCATATTACTTACGTTTTCACGTAAGTAATATGGCTTATTTTATTTAAACTGTAAGTGAAGTATAGAGTTTTCAAAAATTTGTGCAACAATTTTCGAAAATCTCCTTCTTACTTTTAAAGAGTTGAAAGCTAGTGGCAAAGATTATTTAATCAGCGTTTTTTTAGGAAAAAAAAGCGCGAAAAAAAGCTAACCTTAATTTGTTTCTACCATGGATTTTTGCGAAAAGTATTTGCCCATGGCTGCAATCTACTATATAATGTTTCTTGTATTTATATGTTTTCATGAGGGAGTAACTAGCAGCATAAGCTGTGGCAACATCACCAACCGAAATTAACTTTCTGGTGTTGCCTTAATTAGTGAGACTTATGTATGTTATGCACATACACAAGTCTATTTTTTTTAGCTGACTTGTGGATGATAATTTCAAAGGAGGAACAAAATTGTCAGAAGAAAACAAAAAACAGCAGTTGAGCCAAGCGTTTTATTCCCAAACGCCAGATGAGGTTCTAAAAGAGTTAGATGCAACTGCTGACGGTCTAAGTGCCGCAGAAGCCAAAAAGCGTCTAAGTGAATACGGTGAAAACGAGCTGGAAGAAGGCAAGAAAAAATCAATGGTCCAAAAGTTCTTTGAACAGTTCAAAGACTTGATGATTTTAGTTTTATTGGTTGCCGCAATTATTTCTGCGCCTCACGAGCCGGTTGATTCCATCATTATTTTGTTAGTTGTCATTATTAACGCAGTGATGGGTGTGGTCCAAGAGTCAAAAGCAGAAGCTGCGATTGAAGCTTTAAAAGACATGTCCACACCAAATGCCAATGTTGTAAGAGACGGTCATGCGTTATCAATTAAGAGTACAGATCTTGTGCCTGGGGATATCGTATTGTTAGAAGCCGGCGATGTTGTTCCAGCTGATATGCGTCTGATTGAGTCTAGTTCTTTAAAAATTGAAGAAGCGGCTTTGACTGGAGAATCTGTACCAGTAGAAAAAGAATTGGTTGTTTTAGAAGGTACTGAAATTGGTATTGGCGACCGTATTAATATGGCTTATTCCAACAGTAATGTTACCTATGGTCGTGGTAAAGGTGTAGTTGTAAATACAGGGATGAATACCGAAGTTGGTAAGATTGCAGGTATGTTGGCAGCTGCGGATGAAACCGAAACACCACTGAAAAATAACTTGAATCACTTAGGTAAATTCTTGACAGCTGCAATTTTAGTTATTGCTGTGATCATGTTCTTGTTTGGAACTTTAGTTAACGGTACACCTTGGATGGATATGCTATTGACTTCTGTATCTCTAGCCGTTGCTGCAATTCCAGAAGGTTTGCCAGCAATCGTTACAATTATTTTAGCTTTAGGTACGCAAGTATTAGCAAAACGTAATTCGATTATCCGTAAATTACCAGCGGTAGAAACATTAGGTTCAACAGATATCATCGCCTCAGATAAAACAGGGACGTTAACGCTGAACCAAATGACAGTTGAAAAACTTTATACCAATGATCGTCAATATCCATCGTCTGAACATATTCCAGATAACAATATGGCCCTTAAAATTATGAACTACGCCAATGATACAAAATTCAGTCAAGAAGGCGAATTAATTGGGGACCCAACAGAAACTGCACTTGTGAAATTTGGACAAGACCAAGGCTTTGATGTTACTGAAAAAGTAGCAGCAGAACCACGAGTTGCAGAATTACCTTTTGATTCAGATCGTAAATTAATGTCAACCATTCACCAAGAAGCAGATGGTCGCTATTTAGTTGCTGTTAAAGGCGCACCAGATGTTTTACTAGATCGTTGCACACAGTATCAAGTATTTGATGAAGTAAAACCAATGACAAACGCTGAAGAACAAAAAATCTTGAGCAATAACAAAGATATGGCCAAACAAGCATTGCGTGTTTTAGGTATGGCGTATAAATATGTGGACGCTATTCCAACTAATTTAGAAACAGAAATAGTCGAAAATGATTTAATCTTTGCTGGTTTAGTCGGCATGATTGACCCAGAACGTTCTGAAGCTGCAGATGCTGTTAAGGTAGCCAAAGAAGCCGGTATTCGTCCGATTATGATTACTGGTGACCACAAAGATACCGCAGAAGCAATTGCGGCACGTCTTGGGATTATTAAAGCCGGGGATGATGCTGCCGTTTTAACAGGTGCTGAATTAAATCAAATGTCTGACGATGATTTTGCGCAAAAAGTTGCAAACTATTCTGTTTATGCCCGTGTGTCTCCAGAACACAAAGTGCGTATCGTTAAAGCTTGGCAAAAAGAAGGCAAAGTTGTTGCGATGACAGGCGATGGTGTTAATGATGCTCCGGCTTTAAAACAAGCAGATATCGGTGTTGGTATGGGTATTACCGGTACAGAAGTTTCTAAAGGGGCTTCTGATATGGTCTTAGCTGATGATAACTTTGCAACAATTGTTGTGGCTGTAGAAGAAGGTCGTAAAGTTTTCTCTAATATTCAAAAAGCTGTTCAATATTTATTGGCAGCTAACTTGGGTGAAGTTTTGACGTTGTTTATTGCAACGATGTTAAATTGGGATACTTTATTGCCAATTCATTTATTGTGGATCAATCTAGTAACGGATACTTTCCCAGCAATTGCTTTGGGAATGGAGCCGGCTGAAAAAGATTTAATGAGTCATAAACCACGAGGACGCAACTCCAACTTGTTTTCTGGCGGTGTCTTCTCAAGTATCATTTATCAAGGTATTTTAGAAGCGGCTACGGTTTTATTTGTTTATTGGTCTGCTATCCAGTGGCCAGTCCACGCAACTTATGAAGCAATTCATAGTGATGCTTTAACCATGGCATTTGCAACCCTAGGCTTGATGCAGTTATTCCACGCATTTAACGTGAAATCTGTTCACCAATCCTTATTTAAAGTTGGGCCATTCCGCAACAAATCATTCAACTGGGCAATTTTACTTTCATTCTTCTTGATGATGGTAATCATTGTTGTACCAGGATTAAATGATATCTTCCGCGTTGCACATCTTGATTTATATCAATGGGGAATTGTTGTTGGTTCATCCTTTGCGATTATTCCAGTCGTGGAAATTGTGAAAGCTTTCCAAAGAGCGATGGGTAAAGAATAAATAAAGTGAAAGAGGCTGGGATTATCCTATTATCCCAGTCTTTTTTTTGTTATTTTATAGTAAGGTGTTTGCCGGTGACACCTGCAATTTTTACACCGATGGAAAAAGCTTGTCAAAGTGATGTACCATACCTTTTTCACTATGAATAATTATGCTGTGACAGCTAATTTTTTTTGGAAAAATAGCGCTGTAATTTTTATTTCAAAAAATGTTATTCTGAAAAAAATAACGTCTTTCTTGTTGACAAACCGATTGTACAGTTTTATGATGTAGACACATTAATAAATGATGACTGTGATGGAAACACAGTAGGACAATAGCCGCTGTTAAAGAGAGCTGGTGGAGCTGCAAACCAGTACATGCTAATTGTGTGAATTACACTTCCGGAGTCTTGGCGTAAAGCCGCGCGACAGCGTTAAATGTTTGAGTGATATGCTAGCTTTTATAGCATATAATTTGGGTGGTACCGCGAATTTTCGTCCCTTGGCAATTTTGCCAAGGGATTTTTTTTATATCCTAAATTAAAAATTACTTACATTTGAACGTCGTGTAATAAAAAACATTTTTTAATAACAAAATAAAATTTTGCTATGCCAGCAGTTTACTGCTTTCATAAATATAGACGGAGGTCAATAAGATGAATATTATTGATGAATTAACGTGGCGGGATGCCATCAACCAACAAACCAATGAAGAAGGTCTACGTAAACTCGTAGATGAAAAGAGCATTGCGCTTTATTGTGGTGTCGACCCAACAGGTGATTCCATGCACATTGGACATTTAATTCCTTTCATGATGATGAAAAGATTTCAATTGGCGGGCCACCGTCCTTATATTTTAATCGGTGGTGGAACAGGAACAATTGGAGATCCTAGTGGTCGTACAACAGAAAGAACTTTGCAAACAATGGAAACAGTGCAACATAATGTGGATGCATTATCCAATCAAATGCGCAAGTTATTTGGTAAAGATGCTAACATCAGTTTTGTAAATAACTTTGACTGGTTATCAAAAATTTCATTATTGGAATTTCTAAGAGACTACGGTAAAAACTTCAACATTAACACAATGTTGGCAAAAGATATTGTTTCAAGTCGTTTGGAAGTGGGGATTTCCTTTACCGAATTCACATACCAAATTTTACAATCCATCGACTTTTTACACCTATTCAAAACTTTTGGTGTACAACTTCAAATCGGTGGTGCCGATCAATGGGGAAACATTACAGCTGGTCTTGATTTGATCAGAAAATTAGAAGGACCAGAAGCAGAAGCCTTTGGTTTAACAATTCCTTTAATGCTAAAAGCAGATGGAACGAAATTTGGTAAAACTGCCGGAGGCGCTGTTTGGTTAGATCCTAAGAAAACCTCCCCATTTGAATTCTACCAATTTTGGTTGAACCAAGATGATCGGGATGTCATTAAATACTTGAAATTCTTTACTTTCTTAGATAAAGAAGAAATCGATACATTAGCGCAAAAAGTTGCGACTGAACCGGAAAAACGGGAAGCACAACGCCGCTTAGCTGAAGAAGTGACCCGCTTTGTTCACAGCCAAGAAGATTTAGACGAAGCGCAAAAAATTACCGAAGCGTTATTCTCTGGTAATATCAAAGATTTAAATGCTACTGAAATTGAACAAGGTTTTGGCAAAATGCCAACAGTTGAAATTTCCAACGACCCTGAAAATATCGTGGAATTATTAGTAGCAACAAAAATTGAACCATCAAAACGTCAAGCACGAGAAGATGTTTCAAACGGAGCTATAAGTATTAACGGTGATCGTATCACTGATTTAAATTTTGTCGTAACACCATCTGATCATTTCGAAGGAAGATTCGTTGTTATCAGAAAAGGTAAGAAAAAATACTTTTTGGCCAAAGTATTAAATTAGAATTCAATAATTTTTTACCTTGAAAAACAATGATTTTCATTTTCCATTTCAAATGATGAACTGGTCTTAAAAAAGTAAAGATCACTGTTAATACGTTACGAAAAAGAGCATTCTGTCTTGACAGAGTGCTCTTTTTTTATCGTATGTAAAATAAAATCACTTCACAAAGATAATGACTATCAGATTGAGGTTAACCTAAAAATAATTCACGAATAAGAAAATCGACTAAAATTCCACCACTTAAAATAACGATTGTTTTTACATCTGTTTAGAATTTTCAGACAAAAAGTATCACGCAGACTGGTTTATTAAATTTTCACAATTGACTTGAACTTTGAAACAATTTAACAATTAAGAATTTGATTAAAAAACAGTCCAGATATGATTTTACTTTTAAAAAGAACAGGTGTAACCTACAGACGACAAAATTTTTATCAATACTTTTTTAGGAGGAGTTCATCATGAGTGAACAAGGAAACGATTTGAATCTAAATGCCCTATTTATTGGGGACAAAGCTGAAAATGGCCAAATTTACAAAGCTTTGTTAAACGAATTAGTAGACGAGCATTTAGGCTGGCGCCAAAATTACATGCCACAAGACATGCCAATTATTACGCCTGAAGAAAAAAGCAGTGAAAGTTTTAAAAACACTGTCAACAAAATGGAAGATGTTTTATCTGAAATTTCATCACGGATGCGCAGTCATTCTGTCCCATGGCATACTGCCGGACGTTACTGGGGACATATGAATTCAGAAACGTTAATGCCATCATTGTTAGCCTATAACTTTGCTATGCTTTGGAACGGCAATAACGTAGCCTATGAATCATCTCCTGCTACAAGTCAAATGGAAGAAGAAGTAGGGCGTGAATTTGCGCAATTAATGAGCTATAGCGATGGTTGGGGACATATTGTTGCTGACGGTTCTTTAGCAAACTTAGAAGGCTTATGGTATGCCCGCAACATTAAATCATTACCGCTTGCCATGAAAGAAGTTACACCAGAATTAGTTAGTGGTAAGTCAGAATGGGAACTTTTGAATTTGTCTACGAAAGAAATTATGGACTTACTTGCAACAGTGCCCGAAAAAATTGATGATATTAAAGCTGCTTCTGCCCGTAGTGGTAAGAACCTAGAAAAATTAGGAAAATGGTTAGTTCCACAAACAAAACACTATTCATGGTTGAAAGCTGCTGACATTATTGGGATTGGCTTGGATCAAGTTATTCCAGTACCAGTGGATCACAATTACCGGATGGATGTTAATGAACTTGAAAAAATCGTGCGCAATTTAGCCGCTGATAAAACACCAATCTTAGGTGTTGTGGGTGTTGTTGGTTCAACAGAAGAAGGCGCAATCGACCCAATCGATAAAATTGCTGCCCTACGCGACGTTTTAGCAAAAGACGGTATTTATTTCTACTTGCACGTAGACGCTGCTTATGGTGGTTATGGTCGTGCCATTTTCCTAGACGAAGATAATAACTTTATCCCATTTGAAGAATTAAAAGATGTTCATTTTGAAAATGGAGTCTTCACTGAAAATAAAAATTATATTTTAGAAGAAGTGTACAATGCTTATCGTGCCATAAAAGAAGCTGAATCTGTTACAATTGACCCGCATAAAATGGGTTATGTTCCTTATTCTGCTGGTGGGATTGTTATCCAAGATATTCGGATGCGGGATGTAATTTCTTATTTTGCAACTTACGTTTTTGAAAAAGGTGCTGATATTCCTGCCTTACTAGGCGCTTATATCTTAGAAGGTTCCAAAGCCGGTGCAACAGCTGCCAGTGTTTGGGCTGCACATCATGTTTTACCATTGAATGTTGCCGGGTATGGTAAATTAATGGGGGCATCTATTGAAGGTTCACACCGTTTCTTTAACTTCTTAAACAACTTGTCCTTTAAAGTTGGCGATAAAGAAATTGAAGTACACCCATTAACTTATCCTGATTTCAACATGGTAGACTATGTCTTCAAAGAAAAAGGTAATGATGATTTAGAAGCAATGAATAAATTAAATCACGATGTTTATGACTACTCTTCATATGTCAAAGGAAGCATTTATGGTAATGAATTCTTAACTTCACATACTGACTTTGCTGTACCTGATTATGGTGACAGCCCATTACAATTTGTTAACCAACTTGGTTTTTCAGATGCAGAATGGCGTCGGGTGGAAAAAATTACCGTATTGCGTGCCAGCGTAATGACACCATATATGAATAAAGAAGAAAACTTTGAACAATATGCTGAAAAAATCAAAGTTGCGCTTCAAGAAAAATTGGAAAAAATCTATGCAGAAAAATTAGTACATTCAGCACACTAATCAGTCAGTAGACGGCAGGGTCAGTTGCCGTCAGGTAACTGATCGACTGCGGTCCAATTTTAAGGAGCGTGTCAAAAGTGAGTAAGTCAGATATTAATAAAATTAGTTTGGGGACTTTTATTGGTCTAACAATGGCTTTGTGTGCCACCGTTCGGAGTATCCCAACTTTAGCAGCAGTTGGATGGACATTAATTTTCTATTCAATTTTTGCAGTTGTCTTTTTTGCCGGCCCAATCTCAATGATTTCCGGTGAACTTTCTACCATGTTGCCAGAAGAAGGCGGCCCACAATTATGGGTAAAAACTGCCTTAGGTAGCAAATGGGGTTTTGTAGTTGCGTGGTTACTATGGGTGCAAATGTTCCCAGGAATGGTAATGGTAGCCTCAACTTTAGGCCCACTTTTAGGAAATACATTTGGTAATGTCGCATTAGGCAATAATCACTGGTTTGTTTTAGCTTGTATTTTAATTATTTACTGGATTATTACCATTTTGAATTTAAAATTTGATATGGCCAAAGTCGGTGGTAACATCGGCGTTTGGTTAGGCGTATACATTCCCGTTGTTGTAATGTTTGTACTTGGCTTATTTGCCTTTTTCAAGGTTGGCTTAGTATCAAATGGATACTTGGGTGCTTTTTCTTGGTCAAAGGTTTTACCAGACTTGCAACATATTGAAACATTAAAATATTTAGCAGGTATTAGCTTTATTTTCGTTGGGATTGAAATGAGTTCAGTTTATATGCCTCGTTTGAAAGATTCTACGAAAAATTATACCAAGGGAGTTTTCATCGCTTTAATTGGTTTAGTTTTACTAAACGTTATTAATGCAATGCTTGTTGCCAATGTAGTCCCAGCGGGCAAAATGGAATTGGCCAATATTACCCAACCAATCATCATTTATTGCGAAATTTTGGGTCTGCCCAAAATTATTGGTAATATTTTCAGTTTCATGGTGTTCATTGGTGTCTTGTTACAACTTTCTGCTTGGGTAACTGGTCCTTCAAAAACTATTATTCAAGTTGCAAGAGAAGGTTTCTTACCACCTAAGTTTGGCTTCCAAAAAGAAAATAAATATGGCGTTTCTAAAAATGTTGTCTTGACGCAATCGATCGTTATTTCACTATTTGCGTTATTGTATGGGGTTATGGATGATGTCAGCACTGTTTTCTTAACTTTAACGAACGCTACGACAATCGTTTATTGTATCGTATATGTTCTAATTGCAATTTCCGTTTTAGAATTACGGAAACATCATCCTGAAATGGCTCGTCCTTACCGAATTGGTAAAAAAGGGAATGCTTTTGTATGGGTTGTTAGCATCATGTTGCTATTTTCAATCGTTGTCGTTACGTATGCGACATTACGGACATCTACTTTAGCGAATGCGTTGTTAGTTGCAGCTATTGCAGTTGTGATGTTTGTTATTCCTTTAGTCATTAATCACTTTAAGAAAAATGACTGGAAAGTTGCTGTTACTGACTCTTCTGCAGACCACTTGCACCATAGTCATTAACAATTTACTAAGCGTTCTGTCGTAAGTCCTTGCGGCAGGGCGTTTTTACTTTGAAAAAATAAAGAAGGTATTTACATGAAAAAAATTTCAACCAAAGAAAGTGCTGCGGTTTTGGCAGCCATGTTAGCAATTTTGGGAATATTAATTATCGGTTTTCAGCTAAGTCCTCATGTTCCGATTTTATTTGTTTTCATGCTGCTATTATTATATGGGCGCATGAAAAAATTTTCGTGGGATGATATTCATGGAGGGATTATCAGTGGCATTACCCCAGGTATTATTCCCATCATTATTTTCGTATTAATTGGCGTGTTAGTGGCCGCTTGGATTTTAGCGGGAACAATTCCGACAATCATGGTTTATGGGTTTAAAATTATCTCGGTACGTTTTTTCTTACCAACAGTTTTTGTCGTTTGTTCGATTGTCGGGTTAACCGTAGGAAGTTCATTTACAACAATTTCCACGATCGGAATTGCTTTTTTAGGGATTGGCCATATTTTAGGCTTTCACGATGCGTATACAGCAGGAGCAGTTGTTTCGGGGGCTTTTTTAGGCAATAATATTTCACCGCTATCAGATACGACCAATCTGGCAGCTGGAATTGGCGAAATTGATTTGTTTCAACATATTGCTAATATGCGTTTCACCGATTTACCTGCTTTTGTAATTAGTTTTATTTTATACGTCTTTTTAGGTCATACAAGTAAAACAGCTAATTTGACGAGTGTGAATGAAATGATTGCCAATATGGAAAATAATTTTTGGATTTCACCTTGGACATTAATTCCTTTGATTATATTATTTATTATGGCAGTCAAGAAGATTCCAGCAATTGCGACACTATTAACAGGCGCCAGCGTTGCGATTGGACTTAGTTTTATTCATGATCATACTTTAACGGTGCAAAAAGTTGCCACTATTTTAATGAATGGCTTTACGGCCAAAACAGCTAGTGAGAAGTTGAATACACTTTTATCCCGTGGTGGTATTATGAGTATGTTGGGTTCAGCCAGTCTCATTATTTTAGCGTTGGCTTTAGGCGGCTTATTATTGAAATATCAAATTGTGGAAAATATTGTTGAAGCACTAAAAAGTAAAATGGATCGTCCGTCTCGTTTGATCGGTTTGACCGCTCTTAGCAGTATCGGGGTAAATATTATTGTGGGGGAACAGTACTTATCGATTATTTTACCGGGAGAAACATTCAAAAAATCTTTTGAAACAGCGAAATTAGACAATCGCTATTTAACTAGAACTTTAGCCGATGCAGGTGCTAGTGTGAATGCGTTGATTCCTTGGGGGGTTAGCGGTACATTTATCGCGGGTACTTTAAAAGTGAGTGCTATGGCGTATGTCCCTTTTGCCTTTTTTCCTTTGTTGGCACCGGTCATTACCATTGTGGTAGGCTTTATTTTAAATCATCGCCAAACACATGCAGCTCATCCTGTTCATTAAAAATAAGCTAAAAAAACCATCAAGGTCTGCCTTGATGGTTTTTTGGCTAAATTTAAGCTTTGCGAATCATTTTCTTGCGGATTTCCTCAATTATAATCAGAGGTAGAGGAATACAAATTAGAAATAGCCAATCTTGTAGTTGAATGCCGGTGGTGCCAAATAATTTTTGTAAAAACGGGACATACATCAAACATGCAATTAAAATCACTTCAAAACAAATACCCCCTAAGATTCGTTTGTTTGAGAAAAAACCAATTTTAAAAAGTGATTGTTCTGCGGTGCGACAGTTAAAAACAGCGCCAATTTGGCAAAAGACAATTGCAGCTAAGGTCATAGTTGTGGCCATGGCATAAACGGTGCCGTCAGTAGCTAAGGCAGTCGTGGGCCAGCCGTTTAAATGGTTGACAAAGAAATAGGCGCCAATTGAAATAATGGAGGCTAAAAGACCATACCAAGCAAAGGCCTTTAAAATAATTTGCTTGGTTAATAAATGTTCTGTCCGCTTTCGGGGCGGTTTTTTCATAGTACCGGGTTCAGTTTGTTCAGTTGCTAACCCTAAAGCAGGTAACATATCAGTACCCAAATCGATTGTTAAAATCTGCATAACAGTTAAAGGTAAGGGAATCATACCTTTTGATAATAAAAACAATAAAGAAGGGACTGCTTCTGGCATATTGCTGTTTAGAATATACAATAAAAATTTGCGAATATTGTTGTAAACCGTCCGCCCTTCTTCAATTGCATTTACAATAGATGTGAAATTATCATCGGTTAAAATCATATCGGCTGCTTCTTTGGCGACATCGGTTCCGGTGATTCCCATCGCAACACCGATATCCGCTTTTTTCAAGGCCGGTGCATCGTTGACCCCATCACCTGTGGAAGCAACGATTTCACCTAAACTTTGCAATAGAGAGACTACGCGGTATTTTTGTTCAGGAGCAACGCGAGCAAAAATAATTTCATGTGTTAAATTTTCTTTTAATTTTGAATCAGACATATTAGCTAAGTCATCGCCGGTAATTACCCGGACGTCAGCGCCTTTGACGATGCCGATTTTGCGGGCAATACTTTTGGCAGTTAGACCGTAATCACCAGTTACCATGATGATTCGAATGGAGGCATCATGACATCTTTGAATTGCCTCCATGACATTTTCCCGCGGTGGATCCTGACTGGCGGTGATACCGACAAAAGTCAAATTTTGTTCGCAATTTTCAATGGTTAAATTTGTTGTTGTCTGTAAAATGCGATCAGCAAATGCTAAAGTACGTAAGCCTTCTTTTGCCAAATCATCATTTTTAGCTAAAATTTCTTTTTTTACAGCTTCAGTTAAGGGGATGACTTGCCCATTTTTTAAATAACTTTGACAACAGCTTAAAACTTCGGTAATGCCACCTTTGGTAAAGACGTAGTTTTGCCCATTATTTTGATGGATAGTTGACATGCGTTTGCGTTTTGAGTCAAAGGGCAGTTCGTTGTAACGGGGATAATTTTTCCTTTCATCCCTTAGATCGTAGTCAGCCTTAGCGGCCAAAATCAAAAGACTGCCCTCGTCGGGACTACCCACTAATTGGTAGTGATTTTCTTTTTCTTCAATGGCTGAGTCATTACATAGACTGGCAATCCGAATCAGTTGTAATAAGTCATGCTCTTGTGCTAAATCTATTTTTTTACCAGCTTTTGTCACGATGCCGTTAGGTTCATAACCAGTACCAGAAACTGTGTAATCAGCTGTTGGAAGCCAAACTTTTTCGATGGTCATTTCATTTTTGGTTAAAGTACCTGTTTTATCAGAACAGATGACCGTAGTTTCGCCTAAAGTTTCTACACTATTCAAATGTTTTACTAACGCATTTTTTTTGGCCATTTTTTGGACAGCCATTGCAAGAGATAAGGTAACAGTTGGTAATAAGCCTTCAGGAATAAAGGCAACAATCATTCCCAACGCAAAAATGAAAGCTTTAGGCCAGGGATATCCGACAAAAAAGACAGCGGCGACAAAAAATAATGCCCCAATAACAATAGCAATTAAAGAAAGCTGCTGTGTTAATATATCCAATTCTTTTTGCAGCGGACTTTTAACAGCTGCAACAGAAGTAGTCAAACTGGCAATTTGGCCAAATTCAGTGTGCATTCCAGTAGCTAAAACGACAAAGGAGCCACTGCCATTGACCACCGATGTACCTTCATAAACCAAATTTGCTTCGGCGTACTTACCAGCGTTTTTTAAGGCTGCGTCGGTTTGTGGATCAGTTTCTTTATTGACAGTAATAGATTCACCAGTTAATGAAGATTGGTTTACTTCCAGACTATCGGCAGAAAGTAAGCGACCGTCGGCGGGAATATTATCACCACTATTTAATAAAACAATATCTCCGGGTACCAAGTCGGCGGCTAAAATTTTATTTGTTTGTCCTGCTCGCATGACTTTAACGTAACTAGGCAGCATTTTTTGTAAAGCACTGGTAGCTTGTTGGGCGCGATATTGTTGCCAAAAACTAAAAACGCCATTAATCAAATTGACAAGCCAAATCGCAATTCCTAATTCTGGCGTACCAGTCATTAAGGCGATGAGGCCAGCTACCCACAATAAAATTGCCATCATACTTGTAAAGTTAGTTAAAAACACTTTTAATAGTGATTGCTTTTTTGTGGCAGCAATCACATTCTTTCCGTATTTCGCCAACCTGCTTTTTACTTCCGCCTCGGTTAGTCCGGCTTTTGTGCTGTTCATATTTGTGAGCGTGTCAGCACTACTCAATTTGGCATATGCTTGAAGTGATTTTGCTTGTGCCATCTTCATTCACCACCTTTATCTATATTTTCCAAGACTCTTAGAAAAAATGCAAAAAATAACCCTTTTTTTAGAGAATACTTTCTTATTAGTAGAAAAACCGCTAAAATGAAATTATCACAAAAAAAGAAAGTAGGAATAACAGTGAGACCAAATCTTGGTTATTATGTCCAAAATATTAATGATATCGTACAAGATACAGAAAAAATCGGGGAAGAAATGAACCCGCATTATGAAATTATTCGCACTGCTATTGATACGAATGAACTAGCAAATTTGACGCCAGAAAAGATTGTGGAAGTCGTAGATGTATTTGCTGCCGGCACAAAAAAATACAAAGCAATGTTAGCGCAAATTGAAAAACTGCGTCCACCTGCAAAAGTAATGGGAATTCATAAAAAATTCCAACGTTCTTATGAAAAATATGTTGCTGGCTGTGATGAAATGATTGCCAGTTTACAAACAGAAAATGGGATTGATACGAAGGCTTTTGATGCTTCTGAAACAAAACAAGACGAAGCAACCGACGAAATCTCATTTTCTATTCAACGAATGACAAACTTATTATTAGGCAAAAAATAAAAAGTTTATTGTCGTTTCATTCTCAAATTAAAAAAAGAACCTTGAAAATTTTTGCTAATTTTTTCAAGGTTCTTTTTGTAAGCTATCAAGGCAGTATAAAATTGCCACAAAAAATATTGCTTTGACTGCTTTTTTCACTATCTAGCCTTTTTTATGCCTAGCTTTATGGACTAATTCTCGGCGACAATAGAACACAATTGCAAGAAATTAAAAAAGCAATTTATTGCAATTGTGCCTTAATGCTTAAAAGCTAAGCGAGTCCGAAAAGCTTTTCTGACTGTCTAGCTTCACGAATCAACCCTTCGACCAAAAAAACTAAATTTGCGAAAATGAAGCATCCATTTTAGCAAATTTATTTTTTTAGCTCAGGGTTGACCGATTCCTTCAGCTTTTCTTATGAGGTGAAAATGAAGGGAAAAATGAATTTTATTCACCTGAAGTGAGCAAATAAATCCTGGGAAAACGGGATAATTAGCAAAACGAGAGTTATCTAATTTAACTGTAACGTTATTTTTATGACAAAAAAGCACTTGTCGTTTATATTAAATACATAACCAACAACAACCTTTTTATTTTTCATTTTACTCCATTTGAGAGTAATTACTCCTTTTTCCATTGGGCCTAACCAACCCAATGGTTTTTTTTATGCCTAAAAATAAGAAAAACGAGCGTCATATTTCTTTTTTTAGATGAAAAGTTACGAAATGAATTTTCTTATTTTTAACTTATAAAAGAAATTAAAAATCAAAAAAATGATAAAAAATAAAGTATATGTTTTTTTATTGTAAGGCGGCGCAATTTTTTTGAATAGGTTTGTTCCAATTTTTAATTTCACTTCAGAAAAATTGCCAAGAATTGAAAATCATGCTAATCTTAAATTACTAAAAACGAAATGAGGGATCCTGCATTGATTATTTAACCAATTTATTGAAGCTGCATTTAGACGAAAAACTTGGAACGACCAAGGTATTCGTGTGCAGATTTTCAGGATTGGTTCAATGACTTTGTAGGGTCTTTTTATCTGCCTTATTTGTCAATAACCCAAAGTGGGGACCGTTCCTGAAAATAGGACGGTCCTTTTTTATATTGTTGTAAAAGATAAAAATGGGACCAGTATTTATGTGTAGCAATGTCTGACTTGGAAATATACTTTGGCTAGTTAGCACGAATTAAATAAGTACATTTCCACAGTTTTTATATGAGGTGATAAGATGACCGTAATAAAAATACACGATTTGACGTTTGGTTTTGACAACCAGGGCGTTTTACTTTTTGATCATAGTAATTTGGTAATTGATGAAAGTTGGAAACTAGGGCTGATTGGTCGGAATGGGCGGGGAAAAACGACGCTTTTAAATCTACTACAGGGTAAATTTCCCTATGAAGGCCAGATTACGCATCAAATGTCGTTTACCTATTTTCCTCAGCAATTGCAAGACAAAGGGCAGCTAACCTTTTATGCGTTACAAGAAGTAGTAAATTTTGAACAATGGCAACTAGAACGTGAACTAAATTTACTCGGCGTAGATCCTGAAATTTTGTGGCGCCCCTTTGTCAGTCTTTCCGGTGGGGAACAGACGAAGGTTTTACTAGCGTTATTGTTTGTGGATGAATTAAACTTCCCGTTAATTGATGAGCCGACCAATCACTTAGATGTCATGGGGCGAAGGCAAGTTGCAAAGTATTTAAAACGAAAAAAACAAGGCTTTATCGTGGTAAGCCATGATCGTCATTTTGTGGATGAAGTGGTAGATCATATTTTATCGATTGAAAAAAGTCAATTGGTTTTATATCAAGGTAATTTTTCTGTTTATGAAGAACAAAAGCAATTGCGGGATAAATATGAGTTGGAACAAAATGATAAATTGAAAAAAGAAATTGGGCGCCTGCAACAAACCGCAGCTGAAAAAGCGGAGTGGGCCCGCTCTCGCGAAGGGGATAAGACGAAAAAATCAAAAGGATTTATTGATACAGAAAAGCGCCGCGTGAATAAAGGGGCAGTGGGAGCGGATGCGGCCCGCACTATGAAACGTTCCAAAGCAATTGTGAATCGACTAGAAGATCAAGCTGCGCAAAAAGCAGAGCTATTAAAAGACATTGAAACAGTCGATAGGCTGCAAATGAATTTTGCTCCTACGCATCATAAGTTATTGTTACAAGCAGAAGAGTTAACGTTAGTCTATGGCGATAACGCCCCACTATTTCAACCCGTTTCATTTGAATTACGTCAAGGGGAACGCCTGGCAATAAAAGGGATCAACGGTGCTGGTAAATCGTCTTTAATCCATTATTTAATGGAACATTTTACCGGTAATAGCCAAGGGATTTTGAAGCGCCCGCAAAATCTTACTATTAGCTATCTGCGTCAAAATTACGAAGATAATACCGGGACTTTAACAGAATTTGCGGAAAGTCACCACTTGAATTACGAAGACTTGTTAAATAATTTACGTAAACTGGGTGTTGAGCGAGAAGTTTTCTATAATAAAATTGAAGATATGAGCATGGGGCAGCGTAAGCGAGTAGAATTGGCGAAGTCTTTGGCAAGTCCGGCAGAATTGTTTATTTGGGATGAACCGCTAAATTATTTGGATGTCTTTAATCAAGAACAACTTGAAGCCGTTATAAAAGCCGTCCAGCCTACTATGGTGATCATTGAGCACGATGAAACATTTTTAAACAACGTCGCGACAAAATTTTTGGAATTAAAAAAGTAACTAGGAAAATTCGCTAAAAATAAAAACAGCCGGTGTTTTGAAGTTCCCAGCAAAAGTTAGAGAAAAATTCTGACTTTTGAGGTACTAAACCTACCCAAAAAAGGTAGTCCGGCTGTTTTTTAGTTTGATTTAACTGAATTAAACTAAAGAAGGCGTTAAAATCGCACTACTTATCAAAAATAGGATAGATGGATTTAATTTTCCACATTACGAACATAGTCGTCAAAGTATTTAATCAAATCATTTTTCATTTTTTGATACTCTTCTTCGCTATATTCTTTTTCTTCAATTTTGCCATTAAAAAAGGGCAGGTTTAATTCTTCTTTTAAGCGATCCAAAGCTTCTTGTTGATTCATTGTATAATCTCCTATAACAAATTAAATGATTGTGTTAACAATTCATATTGTTCTTGCATTGTAGTTAGACGTTTCTTAAAACTTGGAATATCATCGTCGTCGTGGAATAAAACTTGCTTTAGCTCAAAATAAAAATCGTCAAAAGCGTTAACGAAAGCTTCAACTTCTTTAGTTTGTAATTGGACATTTTGATCACAACGGACATACGCCTTTTCAGCAATAGCATAGGCTTCAGCCGTAGTTAAAATCGCTAAATTTACGTTATAACGACGACTGATTACTAAATCAAAAACGGATTGACATTTGTTTAATAAGTTTGAAAAGTCTTTTAATAATAATTCAACAGGGGTTTTAGTAAACATGGGGGATTCCTCCAATTTTCTCGACTGTTAGTCTTCAAATAAAACACAGACACATTCAGGGGCATAAACGTCTTTTTGAATTAATGTTAAGTGACCATCTTCTTGATTGCGCGTATAAAGCGTCAAATTGTCACTGTTTTGGTTGGCACAAACGACATATTTATCGCTTGGGTCAAGCGCAAAGTCCCGTGGAAATTCACCTTCAGTACTAATCGTTTGAACTTTTTCAATGGTCAAACCATCTTCTGAAATTGCAAAAACAGCAATTGAATTATGCCCACGATTGGATGCGTATAAGAAGCGACCATCTTGACTAATGCGAATTGCAGCACCACCGTTAGCACCAGTGAAATCTTTTGGTATTAAGGAGTCTTGCATAATTTCTGTAAAGCTACCATCTTGTGGATTATAGCTTAAAACAGTCATGGTACTATTTAACTCACCTAATAAATACGCGATATTTTTTGTTGGATGAAAAACTAAATGACGTGGTCCTGCGCCATCTTCGGTTTGGTAAATCGCCACTTCATCTAACTCACCTGTTTCACTGACATTATAAGTGTAAACGCGATCGGTACCAAGGTCGCAAACAACAAGGCGTTTGTCAGGGGTTAAATCTGTATAATGAACATGAGGATTATCTTGGTTTTCATTACTACCCGTTGGTTCATCGTGCTTAATAATGACACCTGGTTTTAAGCTGCCATCTTGTTCTACGCCATAGACGCTGATTTCACCCAAATGGTAATTTGCACCATAAACTAACTGACGCTCTTCATCCACTGCCACATAGCATAATGGTGCGCCTTCTTTTGTCACGGCATTTAAAAAGTTGAAATCTTTATCGTATGCACCACAGCCACCTTTGCCATCAACGGCTGTTACAGTGTATAAATTTTTTGCCTTACTTTGAGCCAAATAAGTTGGACTATTTTCTTTGGTCGCCAATTCCAAGTCTACCAATTGCTCATTTGCAGTATCTAAAGTAATGCGATAAATTCCTTGGCTGACACGTCTGGTATAAGTACCTAGTAATAAGTGATGTAACATGTTTTTCCTCCTAAATAATTATTTGCAAACTTTTTCTAAGAAAAAATTTTTCATTCAATAAGTCGTACTCTTTTCTATTCTACCACAAAGAATCCGCTTTAGAAGTCAGAGAAAAGTTTAGTTATGTTATAATGAAGGCTGTTAAAACAGCTGGATTATTTGCATGGCGTCTCTTTCATACGACTTAAAGCCAGGCTATAACTTCGATAAAACAGTTGGAAAATTTGAAAGAAGAACCAATTTAAAATTAGGAGGCAACTACAAATGATAGAAGGAAAAATTACGGCAATTGGCGAACAGGCAATTGATCCAAAAGAGAAACTTTTAATCTTTTTTGATGAAAGCGCCACAGCTGGGCTAAAACCTTATGCCATTATTCAAGATGTGCCAGCAGCTTCTGAAATTACGCTAAAAGTTGGAGATGAAATCAGTTTTGGCAGCGCCAAATATACAGTCACCCATCTAGGGAATACGGCATTAAAAGGCCTGCATGAAATTCAACATGCATCTTTTGTATTTGATCAAATACCAGCAGCTGACAGCATCGTAAATGGGATATACTTAACACCTTTTGAAGTTCCCCATTTAGAAGTAGGCATGATGATTACGTATCCTTAAATGTTAGAGGTGAATTTTTTTTAACAAAAAATGGATAATAAACTAAAATCACATAAAATCAAAATTTGGTGTAATGTGATTAGGAGCGTATCGCCATTAAAAAAAAAACTAATGACAACTAATTAAGGAGGTTACTGATGGAAAAAGAGAAGAAACGGCTGTCGTGGTTTTGGAAATGGTTTTTGAATAATCAGTTTGTGACAGCGTTGTTAATTATTTTATTAATTTTATTGATTTTAAATGCCTTTACGAAGGTTTCGTATTTATTTGAGCCAGTGGCCCAATTTGTCGGTGTCGTGGGCTTACCCATTGTTTTAGCTGGGGTCTTTTATTATTTGATGAACCCCGCGGTGGATTACTTGGAAAAAAAGGGGCTAAAACGAATTTATAGTATCATCTTATTGTTTTTATTAGTAATTGGCTTAATTACTTGGGGTGTGGTGGTTATCGTGCCCAAAATTCGCGAACAAACTGCCAGCTTTATTGATAATTTTCCCAATTATTTGGATGTTATCGACCAAAAGGCCAATGAAATTTTAAACGACCCAATGTTTGGCACCTTTAAAGATCAGTTTGATAGTTATGGTGACAAAATCACAACCTGGCTGACAGATTTCATTCGTAATATTTCTAGCTCAACTATTTCTAGCATTGGCAAAATAGTCGGGGCAGTGGCATCAACTTTGGTAGCGATTTTTACGATGCCATTTATTTTATTTTATCTTTTAAAAGATGGCCGTAATTTAGCACCTTATTTTGTTAAATTCTTGCCAAATAAAGTTCGCAAACCGACGTTAAAAGTATTAAGAGAAATGAATGATCAAGTTTCATCTTATATCAGAGGCCAATTAACAGTGGCCTTTGCGGTTTCGATTATGTTTATTATTGGCTTTTCTATTATTGGTTTGGATTATTCGGTCACATTAGGTGTCGCAGCTGGATTTTTAAATCTGATTCCTTATTTAGGTTCGTTTTTAGCAATGGTCCCAGCGGTGTTTTTAGGAATTGTTGCGGGTCCGATTATGCTGGTAAAAGTTTTGGTAGTTTTTGTTATCGAACAAACTATTGAAGGGCGTTTGATCTCGCCATTAGTATTAGGCAATGAGCTTTCGGTCCATCCGGTTACTATTTTGCTGGTATTATTAACTTCTGGTAAATTATTTGGGGTCGTGGGGGTTATTCTGGGGATTCCTGTTTACGCGGCGGCCAAAGTTTTAATTACACACCTTTTTGAGTGGTATAAAGATGTCTCCCAATATTATCACGAAGAAGACGTAGAAGAAGAGCAATAAAAAAAGGCGCTATGACAAATAACTTGTCACAGCGCTTTTTTTTAAGCTGCTAATTCTTTTAGATCACGCATACCGCCAATAACATGAATGGCGTGAAAGCCATGATTTTCTAAGAAACTCGCGATGATTTCTGAGCGACGTCCGGAATAGCTAATCACATAGTAAGTCGCATTTTTATCTAAATTATTTAGTTCATTAGGAAGACTAGTCGCTGGTACTGAAACAGCGTTTTGCAAATGGCTCATTTCAAAGTCTTGTAAATCGCGAATATCTAAGATGTTCAGCGCTTCGTTTTGTCGTAGCAAGTTAAAATCTTGTACGGAAATTGAAGTCATCTTTCATCCTTCTTTCTTTTTGTAAGATGTTTGTATCTTAGGATATTTCGCCATAAAATTCAACATTTTTCGCTCAAACTGATAAAATAATGAAAAGAAAATGAATGTAAACGATTTTCATACTGTTTTATTAAGGTTATATATGAATAAAAGAATCGCTAAAACAGAAAAACAGGAAATAAAATTCCTGTTTTAGCAATAACAGTTGTTTTGTTTTGGCGTTTTTTGCTTAAATTTTGTCGAAATTTTGATAGAGATAACTTAAATCCGCCATTTCGTGACAAATTTTAACGCCAGTATTGGTCGTTTTTACTTTCGTACGGTGGATAACTTCATCCACTAGGCGTTTAACCGAAATAATATCGGTCCCGTTTTTCACAGCATCTGCAACCGAGGTGAAGGGTTGATGTGCGGCTAGTTGCATACCATAACTATTGGATAATAACGTATAACCAGCAATACCGGTCGTTTTTTGATAACTTTTGGCGTAACCGCCATCGATAACAATCAATTTACTATTGGCCTTGATTGGATCTTCTCCTTTTTTTTCTTTAACAGGTGTATGCCCGTTAATAATATGGCCATGATGAGGCAAGTCGAATTCGGCTAACAGTTCTTGGCAAATTGTTTCATCATTACGTAAGCGATAGTAAGCATTTTTCTTTTCAATATGCGTTTTTTTGTCAGCAATGTAGTAGCGTTCAAAAGTTGTCATGGCTTCTTTACCAAAAAGAGAAGAACTTTCCCCGGTCCATAAATACCACAGCATATCTGTGGCAAAATCATCATGGCAACTAGGGTCTAAATAGCTTTTACGGACTTGTTCTTCGTAAAAATCGAGTAATGCTTTGCCGGCGTAATTGTGGCCATTAATTCGTAGCGATTTTAAATCGCCATTTTCATGTAACGGAATACACCCGTGGAATAGTAAATTATCGTTATAACACAAATACATAGATCCTGAAGCCAGCATAAAATCCATATGGCGTTTTAGTTTTTCAGATTCTTGAATGGAAGAAAGGAGACGAGCAATTAAGGTTTCTTCTTCTTTTGTTAAGGTTAGTGGTTGTTTTTCATCCACAGTAGGGCCATTGAAATCAACCAGTGGATACACGACGTCATCAAGCGTGATGGTTTGACTGGAATAATCGATAAACGTTAGCACATTGCGTTTGTCTAATAAGAATTCCGGACGGCGCAAGATTAATTGGCCCTCCAATTTAAATTGCAAAATAGCAGTTGCTTGCTGAATTTGATTGAATAAAATTTGTTCAGCTTCAGAAAATGTGTGCATGTCTTCGGCTTTTAAATTAAAAGCCGGGGTTGGTTCGTAGTATTTTTGAGCATAGGTCGCTAAAGGGCGTAAATTGATACCGTAACGCTCTTCTAAAATATCTAAGTTTCCGTAGCGAGATGAAATCCGTAATAAATTCATCGCGGCTACTGGAGAACCCGCAACAGCTGCTAACCAGACGATATCGTGATTACCCCATTGAATATCGACAGAAGGTAAATTGCTTAAGCGTTCCATTATTTGATCAGGTTTAGGTCCCCGATCATAAATATCACCTACTACATGAAGATGATCAACTACTAGGCGTTGTATCGTCTTACATAAGGCAGTAATCAAGGCTGGTGCTTGGTTTAATTCAATAATACGATTCACAATCGTAGTAAAATAATCGATTTTGTCTTTTTTTGTATCTACTTCAGTTAGTAATTCTTCAATAATATACGCAAATTGCGGTGGGAGTGCTTTTCGAACCTTTGAGCGGGTATATTTGCGTCCAGCATAATTGGTAACTTGCAGAAGATAAGGAATATTTTCTTTATAATAGGCGATTAATGCTTGTGGCTTTAAAGAAGCTTTTTGTAACGCCAATTTTTCTTCTGGGTAATAAATAAGGGTGCATAAATCGGTAATCGGGACTTTGGGCATAGCTTGGAAACACTCTTTAACTTTTTCTTTGACACTACCTGAACCATTACGCAAAACATGATCAAAAGCATCAAATTCTCCGTGAAGATCGCTAACAAAGTGTTCTGTTCCCTTGGGCAATTGCACAATAGCCTCTAAATTTATCAGTTCGGTTAAGACTTGTTCTTTTTTTGGAAATTTTTCTTTAAGTAATTGGTAATACTTCTTTTCCAAATTATCACCTCCGCTATTGTAATAATATAGCAAATGATTCCTTTTATGTATAGGTGATAAATTGCTTTTAAATAAGTAATTAATACATAAAATAATTTATTGGTATAGTTGTATATACAAAAACTTAAAGTTATCAAAGAAAATATAAAAAGCAAAATGCGTGATGTAGATATAAAAAAGTGGTGCTTACTGAAAAGTTAAGATAAGGAATCATTTTTAAATAAAGAACTTTTAAAGAACAAAGTAGACCCCCAATTACAGTTGTTTTTCCAGTATAATAAAATAAAATTGTAAAATAAAGGAGACGATTGATGAATTTATTAACGAAAAATACGTGGCAACAACATTTAGGCTATGCTTTAAAAATTGGGATTGGCAGTGCTCTGGCCATTTTACTGGCAGAATTATTAGGATTGAACTTCGCCGCTTCAGCGGGGATTATCACGCTATTGACGATTTCAACTACTAAAGTGCAAACGTGGCGTCTGTGTTTACAACGAATAGGCACTTTTTTGGTAACGGTTTTGTTAGCTTTTTTTATCCAACCCATTCACCAGTTAGAATGGATAAGTTATGGTGTCATTCTCGTACTTTTGACATTTGGTTTAAGTGCGCGTAATCTATTGCCCACATTATCGGTCAATGCTGTTGTGCTTACCCATTTGCTAGCTGGAAAAGCTCTTACGCTAGCAGCGATAATCAATGAATTTTGGCTTTTGGTGATTGGTCTTTTTATCGCGATTGTCGTAAATCACTTTCAGCATTATGAAAGCCAAAAAAAATATTTGAATTACTGCCGGACAATCAGCGAAAAGAAGTTTAAAATCGTTTTTGAAAAATTAGCTGCCTATTTGGCCGACAGCGAGGTTAACAATCACGTGTGGGATGATATTATCGGCTTGGAAAAAGAGTTGCACAACTATACTCAAGTAGCTTTTGCCTACCAGCAAAATCGCTTACCGCTAACCGATGATTTTTATTTAGATTATTTTGAAATGCGGACACAGCAGTGCAATGTCTTGCATAATTTGCATTATGAAATAAAAAAATTACGCCGTATTAAGAGCGATTCTGCCGTTATTGTTGCTTTTTTAAATGAAATTGCGGCCCATTTTGGGGAGATGAGTCAACCAATTCATCAACTGCACATGATGGACCAATTGGTGCAAAAGATTGAAGATGCCAGTTTGCCGCAAACCAAAGAAGAATTTTTACGCAAAGCGCGCCTGTACCATATTTTGATGGACTTAGAAGAGTTTCTAATTTTTAAAAAGCGTTTTTTGCAAAAGCATCATCCAGAAAAAGTTGCTGCTTATGAAGCACAACTGGCAACAGACGAATAAGTGACATAGACTTGGCAGACGGCAAAATATTTTTGGCGCTTGCCAAGTCTATTTTATTTTTAGAAAAACAGTATTTTAATCACATTATTCCAATATAAAAATGACGTAATCAGTTTTTTTATTGACAGAAATATCAGAAAATTATAATTTTTAGGTTGACGAGGAGCGCATAATCCTTTATCATTGCTAGCAATAACACAAATGCGACGATAAGATAAGTACAGATGATGCGTTTTAAAGAGAGCTTCGGTGGGTGAAAAGAAGTAAACAAGGGCATCTGGAAAATGGTCTTTGAGCAGGAAACTGTGAGTTTTGAACAAGCAGTTGACGGGAGTGCCCGTTATAGCACAGTAGTATGAACACGTACTATGATGAGGTCGGACGAATTGTTCGATGAATAAAGGTGGTAACACGAAAAGCTTACGCTCTCGTCCTTATTTTGTTTAGGCAAAATAAGGACGAGAGCTTTTTTATTTATAAGCTTTCAAAGTAAAAGCAGGAAATTAAAAAAGGAGGAAAAAAGATGAAATTGAAAAAAATAGTAACAGGGATTGTGGCACTCGGGGCAGTAATAACGCTGGCAGCTTGCGGTGGTGAAAATAAAAAAGCGGCACAAAAATCTTCTGATAGTGCTACAAAAGAGGTTGTCGTTGGCGTAGCACCAGGACCTTATGGGGATATGGTGACAGATGTCATTTCACCGTTAGTTGAAAAAGATGGTTTTAAATTGACTACCAAATTATTTAATGATTATGTTCAGCCCAATAAAGCATTAGATGCGAAACAAATTGATGCAAATTTGTTCCAACACACCGCCTATTTAGAAAAATTTTCTGCTGATAATAATTTGGATCTAACTGCGATTGGGACTGTTCCCACGTTAGGGATGGGGATTTATTCTAAAAAATTAAAAAACTTAGCTGCAATCAAAGAAGGTGCCACTGTAGCGATTGCGAGTGATGCTTCTAACTTGGCCCGGACCTTACAATTACTTTCAGTTAATAATTTAATCACAATTAAAGGTGATGTGGATGAAACAAAAGCAACAGTAGACGATATTGATAAGAATCCTAAAAATTTGGAATTTAAGACACTTGACGCAGCACAATTGGCGCGGTCAATTGATACTGTTGATTTAGCATTAGTACCTGGCAACTTCGCCTGGGCAGCAAAACTAGATCCGGCCGATGCCTTGGCTTTGGAAAAATTAAAAGAAGAATATAAAAATGTATTTGTGGTACGCACCGCAGATAAAGATACTAAGTTAGCCAAGGCCATTCAAGCAGCCCTTGTTAGTCAAGACTTTAAAGATGCCATTGCAAAATCAGATTTTAAAGACTTTGATAAACCGGCTGATTGGCAATAAATCGGTTTTTAGAAAGGACAGTTTTGGGATGGATAAAATCGTTTTAGAACATGTGACAGTCAATTTTACCCAGAAAAAAAAGACTTTTGCTGCTGTCAAAGATGTTAGTTTAACAATCAAGCAAGGTGAGATTTTTGGGGTCGTAGGACTTAGTGGTGCAGGGAAAAGTACGTTAATCCGCACGCTAAACCTCTTACAAAGACCTAGTTTAGGCAGTATTAAAATTGATGGGACAGAAATTACGCAATTGCCGACAGATCAAATACGCAAGCTCCGTCAAAAAATCGGGATGATCTTTCAACATTTCAATTTGATTAATAATAAAACCGTGGCAGAAAATATTGCTTTTGCACTAAAAGCAGGTAATTGTGATAAGGATCTTTTGCCGATACGGGTAAAAGAATTGCTGGCTTTAGTTGATTTAAGCGATAAAATGGATAGCTACCCCAATCAATTGTCTGGTGGTCAAAAGCAACGAATTGGTATCGCCCGAGCACTAGCGAATAATCCAGAAATTTTATTGTGTGATGAGGCAACGAGTGCGTTAGATGTAGAGACAACAGAGGAAATTTTGCGAATTTTAGCTGAAATCAATCAGAAATTAGGAATTACCATTGTTTTTATTACCCACGAATTGGAAGTGGCAAAAAAACTCTTTCATCGCATGGCAGTGATGGAAGCAGGAAAAGTGGTGGAGATGGCTTCCACCTACGATATCTTTGCAAATCCCAAGGCGCTTATTACGCAAAAATTAGTGGGGCGTTATTTGAACTTACATTTACCTCAAGAGCTGCTACCGGATTTAGCCCAAGGACGCTTAATTGAATTAAGGTATCAAGGGGATAATACGCTGGCTCCTTTAATTACAGATGTTGCCAAACAATTTGATGTAGCTATTTCAATTATCCATGGGAAAATTGAATACATTCAAAATGATGTAATTGGTATTTTGCTGGTCTATTTAACCGGAGAAAAAGAAAATGTGGAAAAGGCAGTCTTGCAATTAGCAGAAAAAGTATTTGCCACAAAAGAAATTAAGGAGGAAAGCAAATGGCAGAAACCGTAGAAATTTTACAACAGCATTTGCCTAAAGCTTTGGCAGACACCTTTTATATGGTGGCTGTCGCGACAATTATCGGCGTTATAGTTGGCGGATTAATTGGTTTACTGTTGTTTTTAGCTAGCAATGTTTTATTTCATCAAAATATCCTCCTCCACAAGACAGTAGGTTTTATCGTTAATGCAATTCGATCATTACCGTTTCTCATTTTACTGGTAACCCTGATTCCTTTTTTGGCTGCCATTTTAGGAGACCCTTATACGCCGACAGGAGCCGCAATTTCGCTATCTATTGCAGCAATTCCTTTTTTTGCTCGAGTGGCAGAAGGGGCTTTTGCAGAAGTTGATCCGGGAATTTTAGAAGCCAGTGTTGCCCAGGGTGCAACAACCAAACAAATTATTTTAGGTGTGATTATTCCTGAGAGCTTACCGGGCTTAATTCGCGGCCTTGTATTAACAGTTATTAGCTTGTTGGGATATTCTGCGATGGTGGGAACAATTGGTGCTGGTGGAATTGGCGATTTGGCAATTCAATATGGGTATTATCGTTATGAAACATTGGTTTTAGTGGTGATTATTTTACTATTAGTGGTAGTGGTGCAACTTATTCAGTGGGGTGGCGACCGATTGGCGCAACATTTTACCCGTTAAGATTTAAGGAGTGATAAAGTTAGGGAGTGAGGCAAGTGTACAAAAAAGTACCAGCAGCATATTTACAAAATAAGGTGACTGGTGAAATAGGAAATGCAGCTGGAATCTTTTATCCAACCAATACAGCAGAAGTTGTAGCTTGTATAAAAGAGGCAGCAAGTAAACGGCAAAAAATTATTACAGTCGGTGGCTATACCGGACTCACGGGGGCAACTTTTGCCAAGCAAGAGGAATTTTTGCTGTGTTTAAAAGAGATGCAGCAAATTATAAAACTAGATGAACAAACATTAACTTTAACTGTCGAGGCGGGAGTAACGCTACAGGCAATTCAAGATTATTTAGCACCTACACCGTATTTTTACGCGCCAGATCCTGGTTCTAAAGCGGCTACAATTGGTGGCACGGCAGCCACAAATGCTGGTGGAATGCGCGCACTTAAGTATGGGGTAACAAGAGATAATATTCGGGGGATGGAAGTGGTATTAGCCGATGGCAGTATTGTCTTTGTTGGTGGTTTAAATAATAAAGATAGTTCAGGTTATGATTTAAAAGACTTATTTATCGGTTCAGAAGGAACACTAGGTGTCATCACCCAATTACAGCTGAAGTTGCGCGTAAAGCCTGCAACTTCTCGTAGTTTATTAATTGGATTTAATAATTTAACAGACTTGGCGCCAGTTGTTTATCAAATTTTAGCTTCAACAATTACTCCGGCTGCGTTGGAATTTTTTGAAAAAAGTGGCTTAAAATACGCTGCTGATTTTTTGAAAATTCCGATGCCAACTATGACCGGCAAAGCTTTTTTATTATTAACAGTAGATGGTAGCAACGCAGAATGTCTAAATCAAATTGAAAGCTTAAAAAAATTGCTAGAAGAAGCTGATATTACGACTTTTAAAATTTTTACAACCCAAGAAGCTAATCTGATTTGGCAACTGCGGGGCGCAATTGTTTCTGGGGTAGAAGCAAGTAGCCAACAAGAACCATTAGACATTGTAGTACCGATTAATCAGATTACCGATACGATTGTCTATATGAAAAAATTGACAGAGACATTGGGGCTAGACGGTGTGTTTTTTGGCCATGCTGGTGATGGGAATATACACGCATGTATTATGCGACAAAATTTGGCAGATACACTTTGGCAAGAGCAGTTAGCAACTTTTTTGAATCAGCTTTATGAAAAGATTGCTGCTATAGGTGGCTTACCTTCTGCTGAGCACGGGATTGGTTTGTTAAAGAAAAAATACTTTATGAAAAATCTCCCGTCTGAAAAATTAGGCTTAATGCGACAGCTTAAAACAGCTCTAGATCCCAATGCTATACTAAACCCCAATAAGATATTTGACTAAAATAAAAAGCATAGTTTAATTCATAAGTCTAAATTTATTAAAAGTTATTTTCTAAACTTTTGGTAAATTTAGACTTTTTAGCTTTGTCGCAAGTATATCCATCTCCGGCTTCACAATCTAGCTCGTAATACCAAATTTAGGCTGTTTTTGTTTGTTTTATACAAAATGCGAATATTTTTTGTGTTTTTTAAGCAAAAATAAAAATAATCCTTGTGATTAATTGCATATTTATGTATATTAATACATAAAACTTAAAGTTGGTGGTTGGATGTCGTATCTTTTTTCAAATTATCAAAGAAAACCGTATGAAATTATGTCGGGAAATGGCTGCTACTTAACAGACCATACGGGGAAAGAATATTTGGATTTTACTAGCGGTATTGGTGTTTGTAATTTGGGGTATGGGAATAAAAAATTAAATAGTGCATTGAAAAAGCAAGCAGAAAAGTTGTGGCATACGCCTAATCTCTATCAAAATTCTTTGCAAGAAGAAGTTGCGGAAAAATTGTGCCAGCGCTTTGATTATTTAGCTTATTTTTGTAATAGTGGCGCAGAAGCCAACGAAGCGGCAATTAAATTAGCCCGAAAAAAAACGGGAAAAACGCAGATTATAACTTTTTGGCAGTCTTTTCACGGACGAACATATGGTGCGCTGTCTGCCACCGGTCAAAAAAGCATTCAGGCAGGTTTTCACCCGTTAGTACCAGATTTTGTACATCTCCCCTTTAACGAACTGGCACCTTTACAAAAGGCGATAACGAAAAAGACCGCAGCAGTAATGCTAGAAGTAGTTCAAGGAGAAGGCGGTGTACTTCCGGCAGATAAAGAGTGGTTACAAGCAGTAGCCAAGTTATGTCGTGAGAATGATTGTCTTTTAATTGTCGATGAAGTTCAAACCGGAATTGGTCGCTGTGGTAGCTTATTTGCTTTTGAAGACTATGCCATTTATCCAGATATTGTAACCTTAGCAAAAGGCTTAGGAAATGGATTTCCAGTTGGAGCGATGTTAGCAAAAAAGGAACTAGGTGCATCTTTTCTTCCGGGTAGTCACGGATCGACGTTTGGTGGCAATAAAATGGCGATGGTAGCCGCAAAGACGGTATTAACTGAATTAGATGATCAAAATATTTATGAGAATGTAAAAATGCGTAGTGAAGAATTGGTGACAGGATTAAAAAAACTCAATGCGCCTTTCATTAAGTCGATTCGTGGCAAAGGTTTAATGATTGGTATTGTTTTACAGGAAGAAACAAATGTAACAAACCTTATGCTAGCGCTAGAGACAGCAGGAATGTTGACTTTACGGGCGGGGGAAAATATTTTACGCCTTTTGCCACCACTGATTATTACGAGCACAGAAATCATCCACGGGTTGCATATTTTTGAGAAAGCTTTTTCAAAACTTAGTTTACAAGAATAGGTGATTAATCAGCGCATTCAATGTTTTAGGACAAAAAAATAATTGCAATGTTTTGTATAAAAATATAAAAAATATCAAAGAAATTAATAAAAAAACATTGACGTAAAAAAAGCTTGTGTTTATAATCAGATTAATTTAATAACTTGTGTTTTATTGCTTATAAATTAGAAGGTGAGGTGACAAGATGATGAAAGCTGCAATAATCGGGGTAACTGGCTATACTGGGCTTGAATTAGTACGATTGATTTGCAAGCATCCCGTTTTGGAGCTGGGAACTTTACACAGCCACGGGCAACATGCAAAAAATAGTGCCGAACTTTATCCCCATCTAAACGATTTAGTAGAAAAGACAATTATTGGGTACACACCAGAACAGGTGATGGCAGAAAATGACATTGTTTTTTTTGCAACACCGGCTGGCGTAACCAAAGAAGAAGCGGCGCCTTTTGTAGCTGCCAATTTTCCAGTGATTGATCTATCTGGGGACTTGCGATTAAAAGATGGCGCTACTTATCAAAAATGGTATAAAAAAACGCCAGCTGATGCCAAACTATTAAAAAAAGCACAGTACTGCTTACCAGAGTTAATGGATAAAAAACCGGGAAATTTAATCTCCAACCCAGGTTGTTATGCAACGGCGGCCATTTTAACTGCGATGCCATTAGTAAAAGCAAATCTTATTGAAGCTACTCCGCTAATTTTTGACGGGAAATCCGGCTTAACAGGAGCTGGTAAAACGTTGTCTGACAGTAGTCATTTTGTTACATGCGCCGAAAATATGACGATGTATAAATTAAATGAACATCAGCATATTCCAGAGATTATTAGCGTGCTCCAACAATTTGATAAATCTTTAACCAATATTCACTTTACGACGAGTCTCATCCCAGTTAAACGGGGGATTATGATGACCCTTTATGCCCAAATAAAAAAAGGTGTGACGGAAAGTGAAATTTATGCTGTCTATACTGCAAGTTATAACCACCGTGCTTTCGTCCGAATGCAGCCACTTGGCCAGCTACCACAGCTGCGACAAGTGGTGGGCACCAATTTTTGTGATATCGGCTTGGGTTTGAATGTACAGACCGGTATTTTGACCGTGGTGGGTGTCATTGACAATTTAGTCAAAGGAGCCAGTGGTCAAGCGTTGCAAAACTTCAATTTGTGGGCGCAATTAGACGAAGACGCAGGGCTTAGGGATGTGCCCATGTTTCCTTAAAGGAGAAAAAAGATATGCAAAAAATTAATGGAACAATCGCCACACCCAAAGGTTTTGCAGCAGATGGGAATCACTGTGGCCTAAAATATAAAAATCATGATATTGCTTGGCTATACTCGATGACACCAGCACAAGCGGCTGGCGTTTTTACTACGAATCAGGTTAAAGCAGCTAGCGTTACTTATACCAAAGAAATTTTACTAGCTGGAAAATTGCAGGCTGTTGTAGTAAATTCAGGCAATGCAAATGCTTGTACCGGCGATGAAGGATTAAAAAATACGAAAGCAATGGCTGAGGTAACGGCAAAAAAATTACAGATTGCACCGGATTTGGTCGCCGTCGCCTCAACAGGAATAATCGGAAAACCCCTACCAATGGAAAAAGTAACTGCAGGTATTGAAAGTTTACAAAAACAGGGGATAGCTGATAATTTCGCCAAAGCAATTTTAACCACAGATACCTTTACAAAAAATGTGGTTTATCAAACTGAAATAGATGGTCATTGCATTACCATGGCTGCCTGTGGCAAGGGCTCAGGAATGATTCATCCGAATATGGCCACAATGTTAGGCTTTATAACTTGTGATGCCAATATTTCGAGTTTGACGCTACAGCAATTACTTTCAGAATTAACAGAGGTAACTTTTAATCAGATTACAGTCGATGGTGATACGTCAACAAATGATATGGTATTACTACTGGCAAACGGCGCTGCTGGTGGCCACGAAATTAAAACCAAAACGTTAGCCTATCAAAAGCTAAAAGAACTTTTAAAAACAGTGATGGAAGATTTGGCAAAAATGATTGCCAAAGATGGCGAAGGAGCAACGAAATTAATTGAAGTAACTACAAGTGGAGCCTGCGATGATTTGATAGCTCGCATGATTAGTAAATCAGTAGTTGGTTCTCCATTAGTTAAAACAGCAATTTTTGGTAAAGATCCTAATTGGGGCCGCATTTTATGTGCTATTGGGTATAGCGGAAGTCCAATTAATCCTGAGGAGGTTACAATTACTTTAGGGGATCAAATAGTTTATGCCAATGGACTGCCGACGGTTTTTGATATGCAAAAAATGACAGCAGCACTGTCTGAAGATGTCATTAAAATTTTTGTTACTTTACAACAAGGCAATGGTCAAGGAAAAGCCTGGGGATGCGATTTGACCTACGATTATGTCAAAATTAACGCATTGTATCACACCTGATGATTTTAAAATCAAGTTTTTGGTAGATTTCAAAATTTAAGGAGTGAGAAAAGATGGAAAATAATGACGTGATCGTAGTAAAGATGGGCGGTATCGCCTCTGACAATTTGGATAAAGCTTTTTTTAGTCAACTAAAACAATGGCAGGCAGAAAATAAAAAGATTGTCATTGTTCATGGTGGCGGTCACTATATTTCTAAAATGATGACATTAATGAATTTAAAAGTTGAGGTCAAAGAGGGCTTGCGTATTACCAGTAAAAAAACACTAGAAATTACCCGGATGGTGCTGTTGGGTCAAGTCCAACCGTTGATTACCACTTCATTACAAAAAGCTGGTTTACAACCAGTCGGGTTAAATGCCGGCTGTAATCAATTGATTCAAGGCGATTTTATTAATCGCAAAAAATTGGGTTACGTTGGTGAAGTAACCCAAATTTCAAATGCATTATTGGAAACCTTGTTTCATACGGATCAAATTCCTGTTATTGCGCCATTAGGCATCACGCCACAAGGACAGTGGCTTAATATTAATGCCGATGAAGTAGCTTGTCAGGTTGCAGCAAGTTTGCAGGCAAAAAAATTGTTTTTACTAACCGATGTACCAGGAATTAAAAAAGATGATGTGTGGTTAGATGAAGTTTGTTTTGAGCAATTGGAACAATTTGTGACACAAAAAATTGTTACTGGAGGAATGGTCCCCAAAATCACTAGTGCTAAAAAGGCACTAGTAGCCGGTGTGCAATCGGTATGCATTAATAACACCATTACAAATTCTGGGACTACTATTTTAGCAAAAGTACCGGTACTGGCGACAAATTAAAATACTAGCTTCAAAAAAATCTGTCGCAAAAAAGCGGGCAGGTTTTTTCTTTTTAAAAGTTTAAATCCAAGTTGCGGTACATTTTTTGTCAGGACATTACTTAGAATGATTAGAAAAAATGATTTTTTTTGATTATTTTGAAAAAATGGTATTTAGTCAGGTAATTGAGCCAATTTTTCTTAAAAAAGTGATAAAATACAATTTGATATAATGTTTAGAGATGAATTCTCTTTAGATAACGTTTTTACTACAAAGTAGCTAAGGGATATCATTTGCGACAAGACTGATTTCTAAGTACAATAATCTTGTCGGAAGGGGAGTAAAGAAAATGGCTGAATTTGCACTAGCGGCGGCAGGGCTTGAGACCGTGGCATTACGCGTTAAAAATCGAAACTTAATGATTGAATTTTATCGCGATATTATTGGTTTTAATTTGAAAAGAGAAGAAAATGAATTAGCAATTTTTGGCAACGCCAAAAGTAAAAGCGAATTGTTGTGGTTGGAAGAAAGTCCTTATGCACAAGACCACACTGGTGAAATTAAGAAATTACAACGGTTGTGTTTGGTGATTCCTTCTGAAAAGGAGTTGGCCGATGTGGCACAACGTCTAATTAAAGCAGACTATCCAATTAAAGATGCATTAGCAGACAACGATGCAACGGGAATTTTAGTTGAAGATCCAGAGGGCAATCAGTTGGAAATTTATTTTGGCACAAAAAGCGAACATCAAAATCCAACAGCGTTTAATCTTGCTGATTTAGCGCAAAAAGCCACAGGAGAATTTCCCCGTTTATCAGATGACGTTCATTTTGATAAACTTCATCTAAATACAAGTCGCTTAAAAGAGCAGCAAGATTTTTTAGAAAATGTTATTGGTCTAAAAGTTCAAGATGAAACGAGTGGTATTTTGGCTTTAAATGGTGGAAACTTCCATGTGGGACTAACGGCTGGTCAAGGAGGAACATTAGATCTTTCAACAGATGATGTTTTAGGGCTTGATTTCTTACAGTTTCGCGTTTTACCTACAGATATCTTAGCTTTAGCAGATCACTTAGCAAGTTTAAACGTTGCGTTTTTCATCGATCAGAAAAAACAAATTATTACAATTTATGATCCAACCGGAATTGAATGGTGGTTCATTAGTAAAGATAAAAAACGGCACTAAAAAGCAAACCGATTGAATCTGGACGATTAGTCCGGATTCTTTTTTTGAATGATAAAAAGATAAAATCTTGAGAAATTTGCACAGCAATTTATTGAAATTCCTTTTAATACTTAAAAGCAAAACGAGTTTGTGCAGTCTTTCTTTTCTTGAATTACGTGGTAAAATCAAAAAAAGCAACTAAGAATTAAAGGTGAATAAGATGTATTCAAAAACAAAAGCATGTATTAAAGAGCAACTGGCTGCAGGTATCTTTCCTGGTGCGGCTTTTGCCTTTATTGAAAAAGAAGCAGTGGATGAAACGATAGTAGGCGCTCAGATGATTGTACCCCATAAAGTACCTTTACAAAAAGATACGCTGTTTGATGTGGCTTCTTTAACCAAAGTAATTTGTACCACGAGCGTTGTTTTGCGCCTAAACCAACAGGGGATTATACAGTTAGATCAGCCGTTACAAAAGTATCTACCCGCTTTTAGAAATCCGCAAATTACCTTACGCCACTTACTAACCCATACTTCTGATATTAAGACATGGATTGCCAATCGAGATAAGTTAAATAAAGAAGAGTTAAAGGCGGCCTATTTAAAATTACAACCGGGCGAAAATTTAGGCAAAGTTGTCCAATATACAGATGCGGGGACGATTTTATTAGGTTTTATGCTAGAAGAAATATATCAAAAGACAACTATTGAAATTTTTCGTACAGAAGTTTTGGAACCATTAAAGATGAATGATAGCTTATTTTTACCATCTGAGGCGTTAAGAAGTAAAATTGCACCAACGGAAGTCTTGCCTGACGGCACTGTTTTGCAAGGTTTAACCCACGACCCTAAGGCGCGAGTATTACAAGCTGAAGCTGGAAATGCTGGTCTATTTACTAACCTGTCAGATTTAGAAATTTTTGCCCAAATGTATTTAAATTGGGGCCAAGATTATCTACGTGAAGAAACCGTGGCAATGCTTTTGACAGATCAAACGCCAACACATACTAACAAACGATCTTTGGGATGGGATTTAAAATATACTGTAGATGATAAATGCCGTCCGTTGTTATTTCACACTGGGTATACAGGGACCTTTATGCTATTAGACCCTGAAAATAAAAGCGGTTTTATCTTTTTGAGTAACCGGGTGCATCCTATAGATAATCGCCAGCTTTATTTGAAAAAAAGAGATGAGATCCTTACGTTATATTTAAAAGAAAAGGCTCACAAAACGTGAAAAGTGGTATAATACTTCAAGACAAGTTGTTATAAAAAAGAAAGTAATATTTTCCAAACGAGGCAAAACATTACAACTAGGAGGAAATTGATAATGGAACCATTATTTATGAAACCTGTTTTTCAAGAAAAAATTTGGGGTGGCAATCGATTACATACAGTTTTCGGTTTTGACTTACCCAGTGATAAAATTGGAGAAGATTGGGCGATTAGTGCCCATCCCCATGGTGTAAGTGTCGTTGAGAATGGCGAATTTGCTGGACAAAAATTAGACGATTTATGGCAAAACCACAAAGAGTTGTTTGGTAATCCTACTGAACCTGTTTTTCCACTACTGATTAAAATTTTAGATGCAGAAGATGAATTATCTGTCCAAGTACACCCAGATGATAAATATGGGATGGAACACGAAGGTGAATTAGGTAAAACCGAATGCTGGTATATCATTGATGCCGCGCCGGGTGCAGAAATTATTTATGGGCATCATGCACAAACCAGAGAAGAATTAGCTGAAATGATTCATGCTGAACGCTGGGATGACTTATTAACTCGTGTGCCAGTGCAAAAAGGCGATTTCTATTATGTACCAAGTGGGACAATTCATGCCATTGGTAAAGGTATTATGATTTTAGAAACTCAGCAAAGTTCTGATACGACCTACCGTGTGTATGACTATGATCGTAAAGATGATAGCGGAAATACACGGGAGTTACACATCCAACAATCTATTGATGTAACGACCATACCAGCTTTAAAACCAGAATTAAATGTAACAGAAGTAAAAAAAGGAAATTCAAGTATTATCACCTATTTGAAAACTGACTTCTTTAACGTTTACGAGTGGCAAGTTAAAGGTGAATTGCATCTAGAAGCTCATGCACCATATACGTTAATGACTGTGATTGACGGTTTCGGTGAATTAAAAGTTGACGGTAAATCTTATGAAATGCCAATGGGAACAAGTTGTATTATGCCAAACGGTATTTCTGATTGGACAGTTGAAGGTGACTGCAGCATTATCGCTTCAGAGCCTGGTGCAAAAGAATAATTTCAAAAGTAAAACCTGTGGTAAAAGTCACTTTGATTTTTGCCGCAGGTTTTTTATTTGTAAAGGAAGGATAAATTTTTACAAGAAAAAATAGTGCTTTAACTGTTCTAGCTGTTTAACTTTTCTGCCTATTGATTTTTACTGCAGCATTTGAGATTTGGTACAATAGAAAAAAAGGCAAGGGATGTGTTGCAATTGTTTTATGCGCCGTTATTCGTAACTGTATTTGCTAATTTGTTGTATCATTTTGCTTCAAAGAGTGTGAATGAAAAGAGCAATCTGTTCTTTTCGCTTTTGATTGTTTACGGAATTGCATGGCTAATATGTCTAGTAACTTTTTTATCAGGAAGTCATAAAACTAGCCTTTTGCAAGAAGTAAAATATTTAAATTGGGGAACTGTTTTATTGGGAATTGCGATTGTTTTTGTAGAGGTGGGCTATTTGTGGATGTATCGTTCAGGCTGGCCTGTGAATATGTCAGCGATTTTAGTCACGAGTTTATTGACGTTAGCGTTAATCCCAATTGGCATTTTTATTTTTAAAGAACCCTTTAACTTAAAAGAGGCAATGGGTATTTTATTTTGCTTGTTGGGGGTCTATTTACTGCAATAGTTATTAAAAAATCAGCAAAGATTGATTAATGACAATAATACGCCTTAAATGTTGGCGTTGAACATTTAAGGCGTATTAGATTGATCTGTTTTTTATTAAGATAATTTTGTTAAGTCTAAAACAGTTTCTCGTTGGATTAGCTGGTGGGGAACAATGACTTTAATCCCGTCTGTGATCTGTTGATTAATTTGCTCCATCAATTTTTGTGTTGCCATTTTTCCTAAGCGAGCGACATCAATATCAAGGCTAGTGATATAAGGATGGACGAGTGTGGAGAAAATGGAATTATTAAAACTAATTAACGATAAATCGTCGGGAATTTTTTTACCATAAATTTGGGCCAACTGCATAATACGCATCGCAAACAGATCATCAATAACGACTAATGCAGTAGCCTGGGTATCTTTTAATATATCTTCAAAGACAACATAATCTTCGGGTGTTTCAAATTTAACTGCCGGTTGAGTCGTCAAATTTGCCATCATCAAGGCTTTTTGATAGCCAAAATAGCGCTCAAAATAAAGATTTTCCCGGGTCGTATTCGTAGCAAATAAGATATCTTTGTGCCCGCGGGCAATTAAATATTCCGTTGCTTGTTTTCCAAGTAATTGGTTGTCATTATCGACAAAAACAATTTCGCTTTCGTTTTGATAAGGCTGTCCAATTAAAGTAAAAGGTATTTTATTGTCATATAAATAGGCAATAACTGGATCATGATTATCCGAATAAGTTAAGATAAAGCCGTCAACTTGTTTTTGTAGATGCATCCGTTTAACATTTTCCAAAAGAGTCTCAAAATCTGGCGCAGAAGCAACGGCCACAGACATTTGATAGGTACTGGCTTCTTCGTTGACCGCTTCGATAGTTTCTAAATAAAAGGGGTTGCCTAAACGTTCTTTTGAATCTAAAGGAGGCAAGATGATGCCTATCGCACTGGCAATTTGTTTACCGAGATTGCGCGCCGTAACGTTGGGAACGTAGCCTAAGTCCTTCATAACTTTGCGGACTTTTTTCTTGGTTTCTTCAGAGATGCTAGGATGGTCATTGATGACGCGGGAAACCGTCGAAGTAGCTACGCCGGCTTTTTTGGCGACATCTTTTACAGTGATGCTCATGGGTCTCCCCCCTGTTTCATTTTGAAATGGATTCTTTTGCTATCATAGCAATTTTGACGTTAGAAAACTAGCGAAATTCTTTATTCTGAATTGATATTTTTTATTTTGCGTAAAAAACAAAAAACTGAGACAAGCGTTTGTAGGCTTTTGTCTCAGCTTTTTTTAGATAACGTGATAAAAACAAGTGCTGTCACAACAAGCTAAACTTTACCTAGAAATAAAATTTTATTTGTAAGTTAGCTTGGTGAAGGCAACTTAATTGTTCATCGCTGCTGTGATTTCGTCTACTAAGGTATAACTTTCATCATACAAGGATACTGCAAGGGCCTCTCCCAAAACAAGTTTCAAAGTGACAGCTTCTTTTGTTACAGTCACGGCTAAAAGTCTTCCGCGGTAATTGATGTGAAAGGCATAGCTTTCCCATTTGCTTGGTAAAAACGGCGCAAAACGCAATGTTTCGTGATCAGTTTTCATTTGGGCAAAGCCTTGAACGATTGCAAGCCAACTACCGGTCATTGAAGTAATGTGCAAACCGTCTTCGGTATCGTTGTTGTAATTATCTAAATCTAAACGGGCAGTTCGTTCATACATTTCCAACGCTTTTTCTTCCATGCCCAATTCAGCAGCTAAAATAGCGTGAATGCTAGCAGAAAGAGATGATTCATGAACAGTCATAGGTTCATAGAAGTTGAAGTTCTTACGTTTTTCTTCCAAAGTAAATTGATCAGAAAAATAATAAATTCCCTGTAAGACATCTGCTTGTTTGATAAAACAAGAGCGCAAAATTTTATCCCAAGACCAATGTTGATTTAAAGGCAATTCAGCAGAGTCTAAGTCGGTTACAGGCATTAAATCTTTGTCTAAAAACGTATCGTGTTGCACAAAAATACCAAGCTCTTCATCTGCAGGTAAATACATATTGTCAATGATATCTTCCCATTTATCTTGTTCTGTTTTACTGATGGTAACGGTAGTGCGATCTTTTAAGCGATGGTAGCTTGTTAAGGTGTACTTCAAGCACCAAGCTGCTAAAATATTGGTATACCAGTTGTTGTTAATATTATTTTCGTATTCGTTAGGACCAGTTACACCGTGAATCATATATTTCTGTTGTCGTTTTGAATAATGGACACGATCTGCCCAGAAACGGGAAATAGCAGTTAAAACCTCTAATCCTTCTTTTTGTAAATAAGTTTCATCACCAGTGTAGTTCGTATAGTTGTATATCGCATAAGCGATAGAACCGTTCCGATGAATCTCTTCAAAAGTAATTTCCCATTCATTGTGACATTCAATCCCAGTAAAAGTTACCATTGGATATAAAGCGCCAGCTAATCCTTGTTTTTGGGCATTGATGTGGGCTTCTGGTAATTGGTTATGCCGATATTTTAAAAGGTTTTTGGTGACATCAGGTTTTGCTAAGGCCAAGTAAAGTGGGACAGCATAGGCTTCGGTATCCCAATATGTTGCACCGCCGTATTTTTCACCGGTAAAACCTTTTGGTCCAATATTTAACCGCTCATCATCGCCGTAATAAGTTGAAAATAGTTGGAATAAGTTGAAACGGATGCCTTGTTGGGCTGCAGGATCACCATTAATAGCAACATCTGCTAATTCCCAGCGCTTTTTCCAAGCCTCAACTTGTTCTGCTTTTAATGTAGCAAACGATTGATCATAGGCAGTCATCAATTCAACTGCTTTTGCGACTTGATTTTCTTCTGGAATATCACGACTCGTTAAAACAACAATTCGTTTTTCAAAAGAAATTGTTTCCCCAGCTTTTGCTTCGTAATAAAAAGCATCTGAAATTGCTAACGGTGCTGGTGTTGTCGCTAATGATTTTTGATCGTGTTTCATTAACGCAGTCACACTGAAACGTTCGATTCCAAAGTTGTTGGGTACCGTTTGGACGGTCAAGTAAGTAGCATCGTTTTCTTTACCACTTGCTTTTTCTTCCCAAAATAATTCATCGTAATTACTATCTTCGTTACGAACATTGCTATCTAAAGCAGAGTCAATGGTAATCGTTGCGCTACCTGTAATTACTTCGGCCGTAACTTTTAGAACAGCTAATTCTTTTTTAACAATCGATAAGAAGCGTTCAAAGTTGAAACGAATTGTAGCGTCGGCGACCTTGACTGTAAAGTGACGGGTTAAAATCCCAGTTTGCATATCAAGTTCTAAATAAAAATCTTCATAGGGAATTGTTGCCAAATCAATTGTTGTATCGTTGACTTTAATCGTAAGGCTAAAAAAATTAACCGCATTGATTACTTTACCAAAGTAGTCTGGATAGCCATTTTTCCACCAGCCAACGCGCGTTTTATCTGGATACCAAACACCAGCTAAATAAGTACCTAGATGATGGTCACCAGAATAGTGCTCCTCAAAATTTCCTCGCATCCCCATATAGCCGTTTCCGGTACTTGTTAGTGATTCTTGTAGGCGTCTGTTTTGTTTATCTAAAGTTTTCGTCGCAATTTTCCATGGGTCAATGTCAAATAACCGCTGAATCTGATTCATTTTATAATCCTCCCTGTATCCTTTTGTTAAGTAAATAATAAACGCAATCGATTGCGTTAGTCAAGAGATATATTGCAAAAGTTTGCAATAAAAATATTTGGGAGCTGGAAATGAAGTATTGACCATAAGAAATATTTTATTTTCCTATTTTAATTAAAAAAAGTGTGAAAATGTTTCAGTAAAATAAAAATTAAAGTTTACCTTTACAGAAAAAAAACTCTCCGCTATAATAATTTGTAACGAAACCGATTGCGCTGAAAGCTGCAATCAAAAGAGGCAATTATTTATTCGTAATAAAGCGAAAATGACTAAAGGAGTGGAAGGTAAGTGAAAGAAAATCTGAAAAAATTGATTAGTTTTGAGTTTTGGCAAAAATTCGGAAAGGCATTAATGGTTGTAATCGCCGTAATGCCGGCTGCGGGTTTAATGATTAGTATTGGAAAAACGATACCAATGATTAATCCAGATCTAGGAGCGTTAGTGACCACAGGCGGTGTCATTGAAAATATCGGCTGGGCCGTTATCGGTAATTTACATCTTTTATTTGCTTTAGCTATTGGAGGTAGTTGGGCTAAAGAAAAAGCAGGCGGTGCCTTTGCTGCTGGTCTATCATTTATTTTGATTAACCGCATCACAGGTGCGATTTTTGGCGTTACAAGTGAGATGTTAGCAGATCCAGAAGCACTGACCAAAACGTTGTTTGGCACAAAAATTATGGTAAATGGTTTTTTTACTAGTGTTTTGGAAGCTCCAGCATTAAATATGGGAGTTTTTGTTGGTATTATCGCAGGTTTTGTGGGAGCGACAGCTTACAATAAGTATTATAACTTCCGTAAATTACCAGATGCCTTAGCCTTTTTCAACGGTAAACGATTTGTACCTTTTGTCGTTATTTTCCGCTCTATTTTAGTTTCATTAGTTTTAGCGATTGTTTGGCCTGTGATCCAAGCAGGAATTAATAATTTTGGTTTGTGGATCGCACAATCACAAGAGACCGCCCCAATTTTGGCACCGTTTTTATATGGGACATTGGAACGGCTGCTCTTACCTTTTGGACTACATCATATGTTGACGATTCCAATTAACTACACAGAATTAGGTGGCGCATATACAATTATGTCAGGCGCACAAGCAGGTCAACAGGTGTTTGGACAAGATCCGTTATGGTTGGCCTGGGCAACCGACTTGGTAAATTTAAAAGGCCAAGGCGATATGTCGCAATATGAATATGTTTTAAATCATTTTACGCCAGCGCGTTTTAAAGTTGGGCAAATGATTGGAGCTTCTGGTATTTTGATGGGCTTAGCTTTTGCAATGTACCGCAATGTTGACAAAGACAAACGCAATGCATACAAATCAATGTATCTTTCTGCAGCACTAGCTGTCTTTTTAACTGGGGTAACAGAACCGCTAGAATTTATGTTTATGTTTGCGGCAGTGCCTTTGTATGTTGTTTACGCCGTTGTTCAAGGGGCAGCCTTTGCAATGGCAGATATCGTACATTTACGCGTTCATTCATTTGGTAATATCGAATTGTTAACGCGTACGCCAATGGCGATAAAGGCTGGTTTAGGCGGCGACTTATTCAACTTTATTTGGGTAACATTAGTCTTTGGGGTTGCCATGTTCTTCATTGCCAATTTCTTAATTAAAAAATTCAATTTTGCCACACCAGGACGTAATGGAAACTATGAAAATGACAATAAAGGAGAGGGCGACAGTGCAGCTGTTTCAGCAGATGGCTCTCTTGATCCAAATTCTCAAATCGTAAAAGTGATTAACCTTTTAGGTGGTAAAGAAAATATCATGGATGTCGATGCTTGTATGACACGTTTGCGGGTTTCTGTTAAAGATCCAGCTAAGGTTGGAAAAGAACCAGATTGGAAAAACGCAGGTGCGATGGGACTATTGGTGAAAGATAAAGGCGTACAAGCTGTTTATGGTCCAAAAGCCGATATTTTAAAATCTGATATTCAAGATGCCATTGATTCTGGTATGGAGATTCCACAAACAGAAGTGATTGCTGAAATTAGCACAAGCAAGGCAGCAACGAAATTTAAAGGCGTAACCGAAACTATCGTCAATGTAGCTGATGGTAAGGTTTTAGCAATTACAGAAGTAAATGATCCTGTTTTTTCACAAAAAATGATGGGTGATGGTTTTGGCGTTGAACCTGTGAATGGCACCGTTTATGCACCAGTAGCAGGAATAGTTACCAGTGTTTTTCCAACCAAACATGCTTTAGGACTGCTGACTGATGAAGGGTTAGAGGTATTGGTGCATATGGGAATTGAAACGGTTGATTTAAAAGGTGCGCCATTTACTGTAAATGTTAAAGAAGGCGATAAAGTTTCAGCTGGTGATAAGATTGCCCAAATGGATTTAGCTGCGATTCAAAAAGCTGTTAAACAAACAACTATTATTGTTGCTTTTACAAATGCAGCTGAAATTGAATCGGTGACGCTAGAAAAAACTGGCGAAGTTACTGGGAAATCACCAGTTGCAAAAGTAGCGTTATAAACAAGAAGATTGCGCAAAAGACACTGCGTCTTAACGGCGCAATCTTTTTTTCACCCTACAAAAAAGTATAAACTTTCATAAGAAAAAACTGTGCTTTGCCTGCTTTAGCGCTGCCCAGTCTGTTAAATTAAATCGCTGGGACAATAAGGCGAAATTTAAAGAAATTGGGAAACAATTTATTGAAGTCTTGCCAGATCACTAGCAAGTTGAAGGAGTTTATCCAGCTTTTCTTATTGTCTGATGTGGTCTGCAACTTTTTTTGAAGGAAAAGTATGTTATTCTTGGAACAAGTAGCAAGATAGGAGTATTAAAATGAAATTTTTAACTTTAAATTGTCATAGTTGGTTGGAAGAAAATCAAACCGAAAAATTGGCCCACCTCGCTGAAAATATTGCTACAAATGACTACGATGTTATTTGTTTGCAAGAGGTCAATCAGTTGATGACAAGTGAGAAGGCTTTTTTAGATGATTGGTTTATTCCTAGTAACACAGACGTCATTATTCGCGAAGATAATTTTGCTTTGCGTCTGCAAGAACAATTGCAATGTTTGGATAAGGAGTATTATTGGTCTTGGTGTTATAACCATATCGGCTATGACCGCTTTGATGAAGGGGTGGCAATTTTAGCCAAAGAACCTTTTATCGCCCAAGATACATTGGTATCTCAAACAAAAGATGTGACAGATTACCACACGCGCAGGATTTTGACTGCCTTAACTGCAGTGGAAGGTAAATTAGTACAAGTGCTCAGTGGTCATTTTTCATGGTGGCAAGAAGGATTTTCCTTTGAATGGGAGCAAGTCCAAGCTTTTTTAGCAGATCATTCTCATCCGCTCGTTTTAATGGGAGATTTTAATAACCCGGCTAATACAAAAGGGTATAAGCAAATCATGGAAAGTAATTGGCAGCTACAAGATAGTTTTTATGCCGCCAAGAAAACGAGTGGTCAAGAAACGACCCTAGCCCAGATTGCCGGTTGGGAAAAAAGTAATGGGGAAAGAATTGATTATATCTTTTTAACGCCAGAATTTACTGTTTTAAGTCATGAAGTCGTATTTAATGGGGATAAAACGCCAATTGTAAGTGATCATTTTGGCGTCAGTGTGACAGCACAGTGGGAATAAATAAAAAAATCAGCGGACTGATTATAAACAATCAGTCCGCTGATTTTTTTTATAAAGCAGAGGTCACATTTTTTACAATACAAAAAAATCGTATTTATTATCTTAGATAGTAATATTTGTGAAGACCACAATTGCAAGGTGGGCAAATAAGAGCGGGTCTATTTTTTACTAATTCTTGACTATGGCTGAACTTGAAGGGTTTCCTCAGCTTTTTTTTGTGAATTGGTCGATTAAGACAGTTAGGGCAGGATCAGTAAAATCTGCCACTATTAGGGAAACGCCGGGTAATTTAGCAAGCGAATCTTTTGTTTCAGAAGTAGCGACAGCTACAATTTGAGCTGCAGCTGCATTATATGCACTTAAAAGACCAACGGGTGCATCTTCAAAAATGACACATTCTGATGGGAGTAACCTAAGGCGAGCAGCTCCTTTTAAATATGGATCAGGGTCAGGTTTACTAATCATTTTGCCGTCATCATAGACTACTTTATCCAGTTGGAACCACTGATTCAAATTCAAAGTATCAAAATAAAAATCTAAATTTGTTTTTCCCGAAGCAGTGGCAATTGTAAAGGGAATTTGTTCTTTTTGCAATAAAGTCAAAAATTCGGGTACTCCTTTTAAGAGGCTGTAATTTGGATCAGCCAAACAAAGCGCGCGATATAAAGCTTCTTTTTCTTCGGCATAGTCTGCAACTTCTTGAGCTGTTAAAGGTCGTTTGAAAACATGTTCTAAGGTATGTTGTGCATTTTTACCGTGAAAATACTTGGCAAAATCCCCTTTGGAAACAGGGGCCCCTGTGACTTTAGAGATAAAAGCCTGCCAAGCTTCTTCGTGCTTTTGCGTGTCGTTAATCAAGGTGCCGTTAAAATCAAACAAAATTCCTTTCATAATAGCCTCCTTAGTGATAGAAGTGATGTGTTATAGTTTTAGTTACTGTTTTTTGCTAAAGCTTATTCCGCTAATTCTTTAGCGTAGGCAAAATTAGCCGTGCGGATTTTATTAGGAAATGCTTGTGCAACCCGGTGAAAAGCAGCCAGTACATCTTCTGGTATAAAAACAGGGGCAATAAAATCTTTGCCTAAAGGTCCATAGCCAGATGGTGTATTTTGCAATCTACTAATTTCACCTAATAACAATGTAATGTATTGCTCCATTTCCCACATACCTAAAAGAGATTGGTCAAATTGTAATTTTCTATTTTCAATTTTTGTCTGGATTGTATAACTGGCATAATTAATAATTGTCGTTTGAGGTGCGAACTTTTCTAGCGTAGCACTCATTCGACGTTGCATGGTCGCATCTTGGGATAAAATAAGTGATTTTTTTGGCAGTTTGTTTTTGGTCAATAGTTTCAATAGATTGGTGATATTATTGCCGCAATTCGTTGATTGAACTTCTAAGTAGTCCGCAGTTTGGCCTAATTTTAGATACAAAATGTCATTAAACATTTCTGCTTCACTCTTGTCTGTTGCAATCATCGGATATGCTTGCCTTATTTTATCCCGCAGCGCATCAGTTGTATGGCCTTGTCCGCCGACAATCAGATACTTTTTTGCGACTTGGTTTTTCATCGCAGTTACTAAAGGTTCAATACCAGCTAGAATGGTGCCGCCAAATAAAACGAAGGCATCTGCCTGGGGAAAATTATAAGCTTTCTGCAAATTAGCTTGTGTTAAAGCTGGAATATCCCGCAGCGTACAAAAGGCAGCTAAAGTATTAATGTCATCAGCAAGTGTAGGTTTCATTTACTAGTTTTTCCCTTCGATAATTTGATTTTAGGTTATTAGACTTCAACTGATTTTACCACTTCTTAAAGCAAATTCGGCTTAAAAATAGCTTACTCATTTTTGGTAATGGCACAAATTATTTTGTTGCTTCATACAGTAAAATATGACGAAAAAACTTACTGTCTAGCTAGATACCAAGTGTAAATTCAAGCAGTCAGGGCAAGTAACTGACTGCGTTTTAAAATTCGGTAGCCACCGCGAACTTTTTGCAAAATGCCCTGATCTTTAAAATTAGTCATGGTGCGCAGCAAATGACGGTAACTAACATTTAAAATAGCCGCACAATTATTAAGTTGGAAAGAAAAAAGTTCATCTTTTTCATGTTCTAAAATAAAACGGGCTAGTCTAGTTTCGACGGGTTCACTTAAGGAATTGGCCAGATTAATCCCTGTGTTTAAGCGGTAGCTAAGCAGCTGACAGGTATGTTTTAAAAAGCGCAAATCATTTTGCAAAATAGACCGGTATTGCTTCAAGTTAATGCAAACACAAGTGCAAGGGGTCATGGCTTTAACGCTGCTACTGGGTGTTGTTTCCCATAAAGAAGAGGCTTCTCCGATAATGGTTGCTTCATAGCAGTAATTGATACAAATGTTTTGTGTATCGTAGGTAAATGAATAGACCATCGCACTTCCTTCTACTAGAAAATATAAGTACTTCGAAGCTGTTCCCGCTTGAATGAGATCTTCATCTTTTTCAAAGGTACATAAAGTTGCAATTGAAAGTAAATCTGTACTTAAATAATCTTGTAAATTATTGGTTGCAATTGCTTCTTTTAACTGGCTTTTATCAAATAGCTGTTTCATAAAAGCTTCCTTTCTCAAATGAGTGTTTTGTTATTTTTGATTATAACGGCAAATGAGTAAAAAAGCATCCTTTTTCCAAGTGATGTAAAGATAATGTTCGGGTTTTACTTAAAATTTACAAAAAAATTACCTACAAAGTGACACAGGTCATTTTTGTTTGAGATAATTCTTGCTATTATGTGGGGGCAATATAAATCATTTTCCAATAGGAGGAGAAAACATGCGTTTCAAAATGTTGGCAACCGGTCTTTTAACACTAGGAATTTTAGTCGGTCTTACAGGGTGTGGTAATGAACAAAAGGCACAAGGGGACACAAAAGAAAAATTGGTGGTGCAATTTGTTCCAACGAATAATGATGGTTCTATGGAAGCTAAAACAAAACCATTTGCTGCGTATTTATCAAAAAAACTTGATAAAGATGTGACTGTTACTCTGGCAACAGATTATTCTACGATTGTTGAAGCGATGGCCTCAGGTCAAGTTGATGTAGGAATTATGCCGCCAGCGGCTTATGTGCAAGCAAAAGATATGGATGCAGCAGAAGCAGTGTTGACCTCTCAATTGGGTGCTTACGATAGAAAAACAGGTTTACCAACAGATAAATTAACCAATACTTTTAAAGGTGAAATTTTAGTTAAAGCTGATAGCAACTTAAAGGATTTGACAGACTTAAAAGGAAAGAAAATTGCTACTTTAAGTCCGAATTCAGCTAGTGGCTATATTTACCCGGTAGCTGAATTAAAAGAGGCCGGTGTTGACCCAACCAAAGATGCTACTGTTACAACGGTCAATGATATTCCAAGTGAAATGACAGCCGTATTAAACGGTCAAATGGATGCAGCCTTTGTTTTTGAAGGTGCGCGTAATGTATTTGCTTCAAAATTCAGTGATCAGGATATTATGAAAGATTTACGGGTTTTATATTTAACCACAGGTGATATTCCTAACGATGCGATTGCGGTGCAGCCCAAAATGGACAAGAAATTAAAACAAGAAATTAAAGATGTCTTTTTGAATATGCCAAAAGATGAAGCCGGACAAGAAGCGATGGCTTTATGGGGGCACAAAGGCTACCAAGAAGCTGCTGATAGTGCCTATGATACAATTCGCGAATACACGAAAAAAGCTTCTGAGTAAACAAATTGCCGGTTCTTAGGAGCTGGCTTTTTTACTCGTATAATTATAGAGTCAAAGCGTTTTTCAGTTAGAAAAAAATGCGCTTCAAGTTGTCTTTTGGAAGAATTTCGATATCTAATTTAGGAGTTAAAAATATGATTGAATTTAAAAATGTTGCTAAAGTCTACCCGAACGGTGTCAAAGGCTTAAAGGATATTAATTTAACGATTGCCGATGGTGAATTTGTTGCCATTATCGGATTGAGTGGTGCTGGGAAAAGTACCCTCTTGCGGTCTATCAATCGTCTAGTCACAACGACTGCTGGTGAAATTATCATTAATGGTGAATCGATTACAAACGCCAATAAGAAAAAATTGCGGGAAATCCGCCGCAATATTGGGTTAATCTCACAAAGTTTCAATTTGGTTAAACGCAGTACAGTCCAAAAAAACGTATTATCCGGTCGTCTTGGCTATTATTCTACTTGGAAAAGTATCTTTGGTTTGTTTACAAAAGTCGACTATGAAAAAACAGCAACAGCTTTAAGTCAAGTCGGTTTATCTGATAAATTGCACACCCGAAGTGATGAATTAAGCGGTGGTCAGCAGCAGCGTGTTTTAATTGCACGAGCCTTAGTGCAGCAAGCTGATATTATTTTAGCTGATGAACCGGTGGCATCTCTTGATCCGGTTACATCTGAAAAAGTGATGGGAGATTTAAAAGAAATCAACCAAAACTTAAATAAGACGATTATTGTGAATATTCACTCTGTCTCTTTGGCAAAAGCATATGCCAGTAGAATTATCGCTTTAAAAAGTGGTGAAATTGTTTTTGATGATGTTGCACAAAAACTGACGGAACAACGTCTTAGTGAAATCTATGGGAAAGCGTACGAAAAGGAAGTGGGAGAAAATGCAAATTAAAGATACCGTCCATTTTAATTGGTACAAACATTTATTTGTAATAATTGTGCTACTGCTGTGTTTACAAGGCAGTATCCTTTTAACTGACGCTAATTTTCAGGCGGTATTTCAAAATTCTAATCAGATGGCCCTTTTTTTAGCCCGCTTTTTAAAACCTGACTTTAGCTATTTACCAAGTCTTGTAACGCCACTACTCAAAACATTGCAGATGTCTGTTTTGGGCACTTTTTTAGGTGTTCTATTTGCCGTTCCGATTAGTTTTTTAGCGACTCACGTTGTGACAAAACAACGTCTTTTATCTTATATTATCCGCTTTTTCTTAGGCGTGATCCGCACGATTCCCAATTTATTATTGGCCGCTTTATTTGTTGCCATTTTTGGTATTGGTGAGGCAACAGGGGTACTAACGATTGCCGTTTTTACCTTCGGGATGGTTTCCCAGTTGATTTTTCAAGCAATTGAAACAATTGATTTTGGCCCAATTGAAGCCAATGAGGCAGTTGGTGCCAACAAAATGCAAGTCGCTATTTGGTCGGTTACACCGCAAGTCATTAACCAAATTATCAGCTATACTTTTTATGCCTTTGAAGTAAACGTACGAGCTTCGACCGTGTTGGGATATGTGGGTGCTGGTGGGCTTGGTGTTATTTTGAATTCATCATTAGCGCTTATGCGTTACGATCGCGTATCCATTATAATTTTGACGATTTTTGTGGTGGTGGCCATTGTGGATGGTTTAAGTGAAGCAGTTAGGAGGAGATTAGGATGATACTTAGTCAAGTTAGCAAAAAAACATATTTTTTTGTGCTGCTACTTTTAGCTTTGGTGATTTATTCAGCCTCAGGAATTGACTACAGCAGCTTAAAAACATTTTCTTTTGCAATGGGAGCAGAAGTAATACAAGGGCTAGCCCATCCTGATTGGCACTACTTATATGATGGCAGTGGAGAAGATTTGCTTAGCTTATTGTTGCTTACGATTGGGATTGCTTTTTTGGGCACTTTTATCGCAACGATTTTGGCACTACCTTTAACTTTAATTAGTGCCAGCAATTTATGGCAAAATTATCCTTGGGTAGCCAAAATTGGTAAATTTATTTGTAACGTTTTGCGGGCTTTTCCTGAACTCGTTTACGCTATTATTTTCGTTAAAGTCGTTGGTCCAGGACCCTTTGCTGGGGTAATGGCAATCGGCGTGCATCAAATTGGCATGTTAGGAAAATTATTTACCGAAGAAGCCGAAGGGATGGATGAGGCTTTGATTGAGGATGCAGCAGCGATTGGTGCTAATTTTTGGCAAATTGTTTTCTCTGTGCGTATACCATATTTATTACCAATCTATAGTTCACTGTCTTTAAATCATTTTGAAATCGCCGTGCGAAGTGCCGCAACTTTAGGTTTGGTAGGTGCCGGCGGAATTGGGGCACCTTTGATATTTGCAATCCAAACGCGGAGTTGGGATCGCGTTAGTATTATTTTATTAGGAGTCGTGGTAACCGTCTTTAGCTTAGACTTATTCACTGGCTGGATTCGTAGGAAGTTACGCTAATGAAAATTTTACAACTCTCTGATTTACATTACCGTAGTCATTATTTGCCAGCTACCACAGGTTATCAAGCAATGTTGACAAAAATGGAGAATCCCTTGACCTATTTAGATCGTGCGATTGAAAAGGCCAAAGAAATGACAGCTATTGATTTAGTCTTGCTTACTGGCGATTTAACCGAAGATGGTCAAATTGCTGATTATCGCTTTTTGCACGAGTATTTTACCAAAAAGTTTCCTGATACACCTGTTATGGTCACATTAGGTAACCATGATATCAAAGAAAATTTTTATCAAGGGTGGCTAAAAAACGCGCCTTCTTCAAACTACTATAATTTCGTTTCTGAATTTGATCCGTTTTATTTAGTGTCATTTGATACTTCTGTTTATGGTAATGCAGACGGGACGATTGATAAAGCTCAGTTAAATTGGTTAGAAGAAGTTCTTTCAGCGCACCAAGACAAGCCCGTTTTATTTATGACCCATCACCATTTAATTGCAGAACAATATGCAACGTTAAATTTACCCCAGTCTGATCAATTGTGGCAAATTTTAAAACGTTACACTATTTTAGCCGTTTTAAATGGCCATACGCATTACCATTATCACAAAACTGTCGGTCAAATTCCTTACTATACCGCCGATGGTCTTTCCTTTTTGGGACAAGATGAAGGCGATGGAATTGTTCGCTTTGTTCAACACGCGGGTTTTAGTCTTTACGAAGTCAAAGCAGGACAGTTAAAAGAGACCGCAAGAGAAATTGTAACGAGCGGCAAGTTATTACAAAAAGTCGATATGCGCTCGTGTTAGGTCAATAAAAAAGGTGTGACATAAAATTGTCACACCTTTTTTTGCGCATAAACAGCGTTTATTATAAGTAACGGAACACTCTGGTTGTGGCCTCATTTTTTGTTCGTATTAAGCAATTTCTGCTAATGAGGGGACAGTGATCGCACCGTATTTTTTTTCTAAAGCTGTTTTTAATAAGCGGTAGGCTAGTTTTTCATTGCGAGCTAGGATAGGGCCGTGGAAATAAGAACCGTAAACATTGCGGTAGATGACACCTTCTGTTTGATCTTCGCCGTTATTGCCTTTTCCTTCAACGATTTTGCCTAAAGGTTTTTCCCCTGCGCCTAAAAAAGTCCGTCCGTTGTGGTTTTCAAAGCCGTAGTAAGTTTCATCGAATTCTTCATTGTGAATGACAATGTCTCCAATAAAACGATTATTTTCCTGACTTAACGTGTAGTGATCTAACGCGCCAATTCCTTTGATTTTTTCACCATTAGCTCCCATGTAATAATGACCCAATAATTGATAGCCACCACAAATAGCTAACATGATACCATCATTTTCGATGTAATCTGTTAAATCTGCCTTTTTATTTTGAATATCTTCAGAGACAATTAATTGTTCAAAATCTTGTCCGCCGCCAAAAAAGACGAGATCGTATTTGGCAGGATCAAATTTTTCGTGGATACTAACAATCTCTGTGTCCAATTGAATGCCCATTTTTTTTGCTAAATATTGTAACACCAATAAGTTGCCGTTGTCGCCGTAAGTGTTCAACAGGTTGCCGTATAGATGGGCCAACGTTAATTCATAATCAGCCACGATCCATTCCTCCTTTAATGTAACCTTTTTCTGCTAATTTTTTTCGTAATTGTAACACTGCAGTGTAGGTTGCCAAAATATAAACATTTTCTGTTGGTAATTTCTTAATATCTTCAATGACTTCATCTAAGTCTTTGGTTTCGGTTAATTTATCTTCTTGAATACCCGCCACTTTTAAGCGTAATGCCATATCTTTGTGGCGCTCGCCGCCGGCAATGACTGCTGGGATATCCATTTGGGCAAAGGCTTCATGATTACCATCCCAAATCCAGCTGACATCAATTCCGTCTGCATAATTGGCGTTTAATAAGGCCACAAGGGAAAAAGAGTAAGGTGAAAGACCAATCATATCAATGACTTGATTTAGACCAACGGGATTTTTAACTAATACTAAGGTACATTTCTTGCCGTCGATTTCAATTATTTCTTGGCGGCCAAAAACTTTTTCATCATAACCAAGACCAGCTTTGATTTTTTCTGCTGGAACATCGTAATATTCTGCTACAGCAGTTGCTGCTAAAGCATTATAGACATTGTACATTCCACCAACTTCGATACCGTATTCATGTCCGTCGATGATAAAATCCGCTGAAGTATTATCCATGGCTAACATTTTAGTCAATTTGTAATCCAATTTTGGTCGATGAAAACCACAGTTGGGACAATAATATTTACCTAAGTTAGCATAGGTAATCATTTTGTAGTGCAAAATGTGGTGACATTGCGGACACAAAACACCATCGGTATTGTAGTGGGCCATTTGTTCTTTATCAGGTAAGTGATCAAAGCCGTAATATTTACGGGGATTGACGGTATCCACAGAATTAAAAATCGGTGAATCGCCATTGCACAAAATCGGCGCATTCGGTGATTTTTCAGCTCCTTCGACAATCAGACGATAGGTCGTATAAATTTCACCATAACGGTCCATTTGGTCGCGGAAGATATTCGTGAAAACAAATAATTCTGGCTTGATATAAGCGGTTACCTTACTAAGACTGGCTTCATCGATTTCTAGGACAGCAAAGTTTTTTTGATTTTTCTTTGGCTTGGCAGATAAAAAAGTTGAAACAATCCCTTGTACCATGTTGGCACCTGTCGGATTGGTCAACACCTCATCAAATTGTTGTTTTAAAATATTAACAGTTAAAGCAGTCGTAAGTGTTTTACCGTTTGTCCCGGTCACGACTACCACTTCGTAAAGATCAGAATAGTGATCTAAAACATTGGGATCAATTTTTAGGGCCAATTGTCCTGGATAGCTGGAACCACCTTTGAAAAAGGTTTTTAAAACCCATTGGGCACTTTTACCGGCAAATATCGCCAAGTGACTACGTAAGCTCATAAATTCTGTTGCTCCTTTTAGTTAAACTGACGTTACGTTTTATAAATCCAACTTATCATACCATAGTCTGAATAATTTACGGTAACACCTTTGCTTTTTCTTAAATTTTAGTCGCAGATACTGCCGTTATCACAACAACAAAACTAAGTAACGCGTTAAAATCCTGCAAAAATGCAAAAAAGCTTTGCAAACTCGCTTAGCTTTTAACAATAAGACCAAATAGCTTAGCTTATTGTAGCTGAGGTTTAGTTTGAAAAGCTCGTTATAGATATTTTTGCGGTAAGTGAGTTATTCAGGTGAAAATTTTAGACGCTACACGATTTATTTTGACTGCTTCAAGCAGAATGTTTCTAATCGAATTTTTTTACTTTACCCAATAATGATTTGTTCAGTCGGGTACTCGTAACCTTGGTCGCGAGTTTCTTTTGGAATAAAGAGTAACAAGGTATACAACATACCAATGCGGCCGATAAACATTAATAAAGCAATGACAATTTTTCCTACAACGGATAAGTCAGAGGTTATGCCAAGCGATAAGCCGGTTGTCCCAAAAGCTGAAGTCACTTCGACAATAATGGCGATTAACGATTGTTTTTCAGTGGCGCTTAGCAATAAGACACTAAAAAAGCACATGGCTAAAGAAAGCATAAAAACGACGACTGATTTACGGACATCCGCATCACTTATTCGGCGGCCAAAAATATTAATATTATCTTCGCTTTTTAAAAATGAAGTCATGTATAACCCGATAATGGCAATGGTCGTTGTTCGCACACCGCCTCCGACAGAACTAGGACTACAGCCAATAAACATCAGGAGTGAAAAGATGATTAAAGTTGTCACTTGAAACTCACCTAAGTCGTGGATCTGTAACCCTGCGTTACGGGTAGTCATGGAGTAAAACATACTATTAATAAAGCGTCCCAATGGATCAATTCCTGCAAATAAGTGATCTCTTTCCAATAAGTAAATAATCAGGGTCCCACCAACAAACAAAATAACAAAGGCTAACACAGCAATTTTAGTAAAGAGGGAAAAGCGAAAAGGCAGACGTCGTTGCATTTTTTTGCGCCGGTATAAAATCCACTCGTAAAAATCCATTAAAACAGGAAAGCCAATCCCGCCAATAAAAATTAAAAACATAATGACGATCAAAAAAGGATAGTCGTTGGCAAAAGGCATAATCGAATCTCCTGTGACATCAAAACCAGAGTTTGTAACAGCCGAAATGGCTTGATAAAAGCCATAAAACACTGCGTCGCCTAGGGTTTGATAGTAACCTTGCCATAAAAAGTAAAAAGCAAACAATAAACCAAAGCTAACTTGAAAAACCAAAATCATAGTAAAGGTAATCCGAATTAACCGGACAATACCACTAAGACGGGGCTGATTCATATCCGTCATAATCAGCTGTCGTTGTTTAAGCGAAATTTTGCGGCGGGAAATAATAAAGAAGAAAGTTGAAATCATCATAATTCCGAGACCGCCAATTTGGAATAAAACTTCCAACAATATGACGCCATTTTCATTAAAGACGTGATTGATATTAAAAGTTGTTAGTCCCGTCACACTGACAGTGCTAATGGCCATAAAAAACATATCTAAAAAAGGAACGTGGACATTTGGCTGACGAAAAATAGGTAAATAAAAAAGCAGCAATGAAATTAGTGTCATTAATAAATAATAGCTGACGATAATCTGAATGGAAGAAACATTGCCAGCGATAAAAAAACGTGCTCGGCGCAGTTTTTGCCGCAGCACCCGCATTATACTCATAAAAAACTCCTTTGGATAAATAATTAAGCTCGTCTTAAGTATAGCAGAGAAGCAGAAAATTGGGGGCAGGAACCTCGATTTCTCCACCGTAATCAAAAAATTGAAATTATCTTGTGGAAATTTAAAACGCGTCGTTAGAAAAAAGGTATGAATTTACCAAATTCTTGTCATAAATTATTCACATTTTCTGGCTATTATATATACATACCAACAAAACAACCCAAACCCAACAAACTTTTCTTTTCATTTTCTTACTCCCTGAAAAACCATCGTCCCTTGTGGCGGTGGTTTTTTGTTTGTCACAGGCAAAATTTTCAATCCTGTAAGACGCAAAATTCCTACTGTAAAAAGCTGTCCTTTTCCGCTATAATATCAAAGAGTGAAGCGGAGGAATTTGTGAAATGGCACAATTATTTTTTAAATATGGCGCAATGAACAGTGGGAAAACTATTGAGATTTTAAAAGTTGCCCACAATTATGAAGAACAAGACAAGCCTGTTGTCATCATGACGAGTGGTTTAGATACCCGCTCTGGTGTTGGGCGGGTTTCAAGTCGAATCGGTTTGCAAAGAGATGCACTGCCGATTTTTACTGAGACAAATGTTTTTGAAACAATTACGAATTTAGATTTTAAGCCTTACTGTGTGTTAATTGATGAAGCACAATTTTTGCAAAAACAGCATGTTTTGGACTTTACTAGAATTGTGGATGAATTGAATATCCCTGTGATGGCCTTTGGCTTAAAAAATGATTTTCGCAACGAATTGTTTGAGGGGTCAAAATACTTATTGTTATATGCTGACAAAATTGAAGAGATGAAAACAATTTGTTGGTTCTGTCATAAAAAAGCGATTATGAATCTTCATTATATTGACGATAAACCTGTTTATGAAGGGGACCAAGTTCAGATTGGCGGCAATGAAGCCTATTATCCAGTCTGCCGTCACCATTATTTCCATCCAGAAATTTGAGTCAGTAACCAGTAAAATGTAGCTTTTAAGAGAAGTTATCGGTAAGACATCTATTTGAAAATAAAGGAGTAAAATAATTATGTATGATCAGCTGCAGGCGATTGAAGATCGTTATGAAGAATTAGGCGAGCTGCTAAGTGATCCAGATGTAATCAGTGATACGCAGCGCTTTATGGAGCTTTCTAAAGAAGAAGCTAACACGAGAGAAACGGTGGAAGTTTACCGTCGTTACAAGCAAGTTGTTGATGGTATTAAAGATGCCGAAGAATTATTAAGCGAAAACTTAGACGATGAAATGGCAGAAATGGCCAAAGAAGAGCTAAGTGATTTGAAAAAAGAAAAAGAAGTTTTAGAAGAACGGATCAAAATTTTATTGTTACCTAAAGATCCTAATGACGATAAAAATATCATCATGGAAATTCGCGGTGCCGCAGGCGGTGATGAAGCGGCACTTTTTGCGGGTGATTTATTTAATATGTATCAAAAATACGCTGAAACACAAGGTTGGAGAGTCGAAGTGATGGATGCCAATATTACCGGTATTGGCGGTTACAAAGAAGTGATTATGATGATCACTGGCGATAACGTTTATTCCAAACTGAAATATGAAAGTGGTGCGCATCGGGTGCAACGTGTCCCTTCAACAGAATCACAAGGGCGTATTCACACTTCCACTGCGACTGTTGTCGTAATGCCAGAAGCAGAAGAAGTTGAAATTGATATTGCTGATAAAGACATTCGGACAGACATTTATCATGCGTCTGGTGCTGGTGGACAGCACGTTAATAAAACGGCTTCTGCTGTACGTTTGACGCACATTCCAACCGGGATTGTCGTGGCGATGCAAGACGAGCGCTCACAATTAAAAAACCGGGAAAAAGCAATGAAAGTATTACGGGCTAGAGTGTATGATCAAATTTCTCACGAAGCGCAAAGTGAATACGATGCCACACGTAAATCTGCGGTAGGAACTGGGGATCGTTCTGAACGGATTCGGACGTATAATTTCCCTCAAAACCGGGTAACAGATCACCGCATTGGTTTAACGATTCAAAAATTGGATCAAATTTTAGCTGGTAAATTAGATGAAATTATCGATGCCTTAATCATGTACGATCAAACATCGAAATTAGAAGAGATGCAAAATGGCTAAGACGTATCGAGAAGCTCTGTTAAGAGCTTCTTCTTTTTTAAAAGCAGCTGGTAAAGAAGCATACAGTATTGAATTTGTTTTTTTGGCGCGTAAGGGTTGGGATAAGACTCAGTGGCTGTTAAACATGAATGAAAGTATCTCTAAAGTAGATGAAAAACAAATTGAAGTAGATGTAGCTGCATTATTGCAAAATCAGCCACCGCAATATTTGTTAGGCTATGAATATTTTTATGGACACAAATTTAAAGTAAATGAAGCAACATTAATCCCCCGACCAGAGACAGAAGAATTAGTCGATTGGTGTTTGCAAAAAAATCAAGCAACGACGATGAAAAAAGTGGTAGACGTTGGAACCGGTACCGGTGCGATCGGCATTTCTTTAAAGTTGGCTAGAGCAAATTGGCAAGTTAGTGCAGTGGATATTGTGCCAGAAACATTAGTGGTGGCACAAGATAATGCCAAAGCCTTAGGAGCAAAAATTAATTTTATTTTAGGCGATACTTTATCTTGGGCAAAAGAAGAGTATGATATTATTATCAGCAATCCGCCTTACATTGGTGCCAGTGAGTGGGAGTTGATGGATGAGAGTGTGCGGGAATTTGAACCTAAAACAGCGTTATTTGCCGCAGATAATGGTTTAGCGCTTTATCGCAAGCTGGCAAGCCAAGCGCAAAAAGTTCTAGCAGCTAATGGCCAAATTTTTTTGGAAATTGGTTTTGCACAAGGTCAGGCTGTCACAGAAATTTTTCAAAGCGCTTTTCCCGATAAAAAAGTTATCGTAAAAAAAGATTTAAGTGGCAATGAGCGAATGGTCTATGTGTATTAATTATTACGCAAACTTGTGGAAAAAATTTTTTTCAAATTGTTTCACGATTAAAAAACATAGCTAGCAGAACTGTTTCACAAAATAAAAGTTATGAACAGACTTTTGCACACTTGACAAATCACTTATCCACAAAAAGTGGATAAGTTTATTGGAATTGTTGAAAACTCGCCTATTCTGTGAAAAAAGGATGTGGATAAAGATTGGAAACGAAGGTATACCAAACCGATCAATTACAAGCAGCGGCAGAAAAATTAAAAAAAGGAGAGCTGATCGCTTTTCCGACTGAAACAGTCTATGGACTAGGTGCTAATGCACTTTTACCTGCGGCTGTCAAGCAGGTTTTTGCAGTTAAAGGACGTCCTAGCGATAACCCGCTTATTGTTACCGTGGCAGATTTTGCAATGGTGAAAGATTATGTGGATAACTTTCATCCGTTAACGCAAAAAATTGTCGAAACTTATTGGCCTGGACCGCTAACGTTAATTTTTACCATCAAAAAAGATAGTTTACCTGCTGTTGTTACAGGTGGTTTATCCACAGCAGCTTTTCGTATGCCAGCGAATAAAAAAACACGGGAATTAATCGCGTTAGCAGGCGTTCCGCTAGTAGGTCCAAGTGCTAATACCTCAGGTAAACCAAGTCCAACGACAAGTGAGCATGTGTATCATGACCTAAAAGGAAAAATCGCCGGAATTGTCGATGATGGTGCTGCTCAAATTGGTTTAGAATCAACGGTCTTAGATTTAAGTGATCACACAAAAGCACCCGTCATTTTACGACCTGGTGCTATTACACAAGAAGAATTAACCCAGACATTAGGCGTAGCCGTTACACTAGACAAGCATTTAGTCAGTGAAAGTGAAGCACCAAAAGCTCCAGGTATGAAATATAAGCATTATGCGCCAGATACGAAAGTTTTATTAGTAAAAAACGGCGACTGGGAAAAAGCAAAGGCCTGGGTGAAAGAGAATCATTTGCGAGCTGGAGTTTTAGCTGGTCCAAGTATCTCAGAAGAAATGCGCTATGATACGGCTTGTGTATTTATGTATAGTCAAGATACGCCAAAATCAGCGGCAAAGGGGCTTTTTGCCGGTTTGCGGGCGTTGGATGATAAGGCTTTGGACTTAGATGTTATTTTGGCTGAAGTTTATCCTGAAGAAGGCATTGGTGCCGCCTATATGAATCGATTGAAAAAATCAGCGAATCAACAATATTTTAGTGCTGAAAAATAGCGATAAAAAATAAGGGGCGAAAGATTTCTTTTGCGCCCTATTTTTATGATACAATTTCAATACTAAGTGACTTTTTTTCCTTAGTCTAAATGTTTGATAAAAAAGAGTGTTAATTTAAAAGGAGTGGCTAAAATGGATTATCGTGAATTTGACCCAGAATTATGGGAAGCTGTGGACAATGAGTTTAATCGTCAGCAAAACAACTTGGAGTTAATTGCTTCAGAAAATATCGTTTCACCTGGCGTTTTGGCAGCTCAAGGAAGTGTTTTGACCAATAAATACGCAGAAGGTTATCCTGGGCGACGTTATTACGGTGGGTGTGAATTTGTTGATATCACCGAAAATTTGGCAATTGATCGGGCCAAAGAACTATTTGGTGCTAAATTTGCGAACGTTCAACCTCATTCTGGTTCACAAGCCAACACTGCTGCTTATTTAGCCTTGGTTCAACCAGGAGATACAATTTTAGGCATGGATCTTTCTGCTGGTGGGCATTTAACCCACGGCTCAAAAGTTAACTTTAGCGGTAAAACCTATCACTTTGTCAGCTATGGTGTTGATCCTACAACCGAAGTGATTGATTATAATGTCGTGCGCATCTTGGCGCGTAAACATCAGCCAAAACTTATTGTGGCAGGCGCGAGTGCCTACTCACGGACAATTGATTTTGCGAAGTTTAAAGAAATCGCCGATGAAGTTGGCGCAAAATTAATGGTTGATATGGCACACATTGCCGGTCTTATTGCAGCGGGGTTACATCCATCGCCAATTCCTTACGCCGATATTACTACGACAACCACCCATAAAACTTTGCGGGGGCCTCGGGGTGGAATGATTTTAACCAACGATCCCGATTTAGCCAAAAAAATTAATAGTGCTGTTTTCCCTGGTATTCAAGGTGGACCATTGGAACATGTCATCGCAGCAAAAGCAGTTGCTTTTAAAGAAGCACTTGATCCAAGCTTCAAAGAGTACAGTCAACAAGTTATCAATAATGCACAAGCTATGGCAAAAGTCTTCAACCAAACACCAGAAACGCGGCTTGTTTCAGGGGCAACTGACAACCACTTGTTATTAGTAGACGTACGTGGTTTAGATATTACAGGTAAAATTGCCGAACATGTTTTAGATAAAGTGAATATTACGTTAAACAAAAATTCTATTCCTTTTGAATCGCTAAGCCCAATGGAAACTAGTGGTATTCGGATTGGAACACCGGCTTTGACTAGCCGTGGGTTTAAAGAAGAAGAATGTACCCAAGTAGCACAATTAGTTGTGAATGCGTTGAAAAACCGCGAAGATGAAGCTGAGTTAGCAAAAATCAAAGCAAGCGTAAAGCGCCTAACAGATCGCTTTCCTATTTACCAAGACTTAGAAAAATAAATCATTTCGTTAAAGTGGCAATCTTTTTGATTGCCGCTTTTTTTGTAAAAGTAAAGCTGATTTTTTAACTAGCTTTGCAAAGAAAAATTGCAAATGAAAGTTTATTAAAAAATGCAAGACTGCATTTTTATCCCAAGCAGGATTGTAGTATGATACTAGATAACAAGTTGTAAGGCGCCTATTTAGTTTAAAATAAGCGATCTTCATAGGTTTATAAGGAGTGAAAAATATGATTGAGTTACAGGATTTGGGAAAAGATTACGGTAAAAAGACAGCATTACAAAATTTGACGCTAACCATTAAAGAAGGGGAAATTTTTGGCTTTTTAGGTCATAACGGAGCCGGAAAGTCCACGACAATTAAAAGCTTAGTCAGTATTATTGAACCAACCAGAGGTCAAATTTTATTTGATGGCAAAGAACTTTCTGAAGATCGGCTGGCGATAAAAAAGAAAATTGGCTACGTACCAGATTCACCAGATATTTTCTTGCAATTATCAGCAGGAGAATACTGGGATTTGATTGCTGCGGCTTATGAATTAGAAAACAAAGAAACGCGCTTAAAAGAATTAGTTGAATTATTCAGTATGGAAAATCACATCGATGAAACATTGGCGAGTTTTTCCCATGGAATGCGACAAAAAACAATTATTATTGGTGCTTTATTGCCAGATCCAGACATTTGGATTTTAGATGAACCAATGCAAGGGTTAGATCCGCAAGCTTCTTTTGATTTAAAAGAATTGATGAAAAAACATGCCGCCAAAGGAAAAACCGTCATTTTTTCAACCCATGTTTTAGATACAGCGCAACAGTTGTGTGATGAACTGGCCATCTTAAAGGAAGGAAAACTAATTTATAATGGTTCCGTGACGGACTTATTAGCTGAAAATCCACAGGAATCCTTAGAGGCGGTTTATTTGAAAATGGCAGGGCGTAAAAACAGTGAAGAGATTGTCAAGGAGTTGGCAGGTGATGGTGATGAGTAAGCAATTAAAGAGTTTAATTGCCACCAGCTTACGTTATGCGAATCCCCAAGCTACCGATCGGCTACGGAAAAAAGGACGTAAGAACTTATCCCAAGCGATTATTAACCAGTATCTGTTGTCTGGTTTGGTCTTTTTAGCAGTCTATGGCTCGATGCTTTTTATGACTGACTTTGCCAAAATGCCCGGAACATTTACGTATTTTGCGATGCTTTTTTTCTTATTAGGCCTATCCCAAGGGGTAAGTATTATTTACAATATTTTCTTTGAGAGTAAAGATTTGGGCAGTTATCTACCGCTGCCATTTAAACAAAGTCAGATTTTTATTGCTAAAAATATCGTGGTGGCCTTATCAGTAGTTCCCTTTATCATTCCTTTACTTATCTTGTTTTTTCTAACGAGTTTAAAAAGTAAACTAAACATCGTCTTAGCTGGTGTGATTAGTAGCTTATTATTTATTGTTGTTTTGTTAATTTTATTTGCAATTTGTAGCTTGATTGTTTTTGGTATAACAAAGACCAAAGTTTTCCAAAAGCATAAGAAATTAATGACCACTCTTCTTTTATGGGTGACAATGGCGCTGGTTATTATTGGGATTATGTTGATGAATCAAGATACAGCTGACAGCTATGTAGCAGATCGTAATATCATATTGCCAATGCTGCCACTCTTTCATATTACCCATGCGCCTTTTTCTAGCGAGGGATTAATAAGTATAGTTGGTGTAGTAGGCTTTTTACTTATTTTAGCTTTCTTGGTGAAGTGGCAGATTTTACCACAGCTTTATGAACAAGTGACCAATATTTCCTCTACAGAACAAGTAGTGCGGCGAAAACATAAGAAAAATCAAAACTTGCAACAGATTTTACGTCGGTATAATTTCGAATTGGTAAAAAATCCCTCTTTGATTACCCAAGTACTGTCTTCCTCGTTGGTTTTTCCAGTGGTCTTTATAGCTACTTTTGCTTTGAATGGCAGCTTGAGTTTGCGTGATCTGCCTTTAAAATATGTCGGGGTAGCCTTTTTTGGTGGGATAGTTTTAGCTTTAATAACAATTAATCAAACTTCTTTTGTCGGCAATTTAATTTCTTTAGATGGAGAAAATTATACGTATATGCAGACATTGCCTGTGAGTCGCAAGGAATATTTGGTAGCTAAATTTAAAACAGGACTGCTTATTCAAGGTGGGATTACCTTAATTTTATCCCTAGCTACGGGTCTTGTTTTACAAGGCTCATTATTCTTTATTGTATCGTTTGTGCTTGGCAGCTTATTGGGTACGCTTTTGTTGTCACAATTTTATTTTGTGCGAGATTATCGACTGCTTTTAGTAGACTGGACGAATTTTACACAGCTTTTTTTACGAGGCAGTGGTCGCGTTGGGTTAATTTTTATGATGTGGGGCAGCATGATTTTAGGGGCAGTTTTAATTGGCGGTTATGTGGCCTTGTTAAACCTTATCGATGCAACTTTAGTCAATGCAGTCGTTGCTCTAGGTATCATAGCTGTTGGTTTGTGGCTCATGTATTATTATCGCCGTAATTTCTGGCAAAAAGTAGACCAGGTGTCTTGGCAGAGAAAAATTGATCTAGCAAGGCAGAAAAAAATAAAGTGATTAGTTGTTAAACCAGCGTATTTGCTTTAAAATAAAATAAAAACTAAAGGAGCTTTTACAATGGGCAAATTTCAAGTAATCGATCATCCATTGATCCAACACAAATTAACAATTATTCGTGATAAAAATACAGGTACAAAAGTATTTCGGGAAGTTGTAAACGAAATCGCGATGTTAATGGCGTATGAAGTATCACGGGATATGCCACTAGAAGATATTGAAATTGAAACACCAGTTGCACAATCTACGCAAAAAACATTAACTGGTAAAAAAGTTGCGATTGTGCCAATCTTACGGGCTGGCTTAGGCATGGTAGACGGTATCTTGGAATTAATTCCAGCTGCTAAAGTAGGTCACGTTGGGTTATACCGCGATGAAGAAACATTACAAGCACATGAATACTTCTTCAAAATGCCAGAAGATATTGATAATCGTCAAATCTTTGTTGTAGATCCAATGTTAGCAACTGGTGGTTCTGCCATCATGGCAATTGATTCATTGAAAAAACGTGGGGCTTCAAATATTAAATTTGTTTGTCTCGTTGCGGCTCCAGAAGGCGTGCGGGCGTTACAAGAAGCCCATCCAGATATTGATATCTTTACTGCGGCTTTAGATGACCATTTAAACAAACACGGCTATATCGTTCCTGGCCTAGGGGATGCTGGTGACCGTTTGTTTGGTACAAAATAATAATTTACAAAAAAACGCTGACTTTAAAATCAGCGTTTTTTTTGTAAGAAAAAATAATAATAGACACAAAATATAGAATTGTGTAGATGAAACGGCACAATATATTGTGGATAAGTCTGTTGATATGTGCATAAGTTAGTTTTTATTATTTTTTATTTCGAAAGCCTTGAATTAAGAAAATGAAGATGAAGAAAAAGAGAGCCTCCCATAAAGTAGTTGTCCAACTAAAGCGCTCGCTGATTCCAAATACAAAGTTACCAATATTCGAAATAAAAAGATAAACTAAAGTACAGATAGCAGCATAAAAAAGTCTTTTCATCATAGTTATCACCTCGTATCTTCATTATAGAAGAAAGGATACAAAAGTGTAAACGTACAAAAATAAATAAAAGAGGTCATTTCGTTTTTATTTTAACGGTGTTCGTTTTTTATGGAGCTTTTGAGGAATAGCCTGTTCATCAATTCTATTTGGTCCTTTGCGTACTCTTTTTTTACTGATGGTTGCTCTAACGTAAGAGTTTGGAACTAATGGTTTGGATTATCTTGAGAGATTGATACAGCTCTTATTCCAGTCGTACCATCTTCTTTGACAAAAGTTAATTTGTAGTCATAGGAATACCAAGAAGAGCGATCACCAACTGAAGTTTCAGCCTTATGTTCAAGTTTGGGTGGAACTTTCTTTGGAACATAAGCGTAAGCTGTTTTTCCAACATAGGTTGAGTGATAGTAGTCGTAAGCTTTGTAGCCCATAAAACCTAAAAGAACTAGAATGATTAACCCTGTTATTTTTCTCGTTTTTATCAATCTTATCTACATAATATGAATAATAGTATAGCTAATGCGTGCTGTTAATAATCTTTCATCCTACTAACAATTTAAAAAGGGAGATTATATAGCTAAACATAAAAAAGCCTGTCTCAAATTTGAGACAGGCTTTTTTGTTTAGTTATGCCAGCTGCAGGGATCGAACCTGTGACCTACGCGTTACGAGTGCGTTGCTCTACCTACTGAGCTAAGCTGGCAGTACGTTAGAAATTATAGCAAAAATAAAATATTTGTAAAGGCAAAACCCTTCTATGAAACAAGGACTTAGAAAATTTTCACAAAGTGTGGTATACTAGTATTAATTAAAGGGAGGTTTTCTATAGTGGCAAGTTTTGGTAAGTTTGAAACAACAATCATTCCGTCAGATGCAGGTAAAGGATTTCAGGTCGATACCCATGTGAAATTTACAATTTACGGAAAACCGCAGACCGGTACCGTCACGAAACAGTTAAAAAATTCTGCAGTCGTTGAAATTGACGAAACGGGTGATAATCAACAATTAATGACACAAAGTAATGGCGTGATGATTATCAATTATAAAGAACTGGAAAAACTAAAATAGTTTTCTTACGGCTTAAGCTGGCAGCACTTGTTGGCTTAAGTCTTATTTTTTTATCCGCAAAATTTACGGAACTAGGTTTATGACGATCCTTTTTTATACAATTTTTCAGAGCTTTTTTTAGGCTGTATAAGTAAAGTTTTAAAATTTTTCCTAGGGTCTAATTCCCTTCTTTTCTTTCTTTTCATTAACAACTATAATGGGGAAGTGTACTTTTTACTCGATTTTTAGTTTATATTATCTAACGTAGGAAAAACGCTGCTGCAATCAGCCAGCAGTGTCTAGCTTTACAAACGAATCTTTTAGATGCGAAGGCGAAATTTTACGTAAACGTAAATGAATGTAGGAATTTAGCGAGCTTTTACTGTCGTATCTAATTTTTAGAAGTTTGCAAAGTCTTTTTGGAAAGAAGAGGAAGCATGGAAAATAGACGAGCAAGAAATGATAATCGGATTGATTATGGCGTGATATTGCCAGTCTTTCTGTTGTGTTTAATCGGATTGGCAGCCTTGTATGTCGCCTTGACCCATGATCGTAACAGTCCTAATGTATTGGCCGGTGTTGCCAAACAAGCTGTTTGGTATGGGGTCGGCACAGTAGCGGTTGTGGTGATTATGCATATGAAATCAAAGTGGATTTGGAAGTTGACACCCTACATTTATGGTGCCGGTCTAGTGATTATGACCTTATTATTGAAGTTTTACGACCGAAATTTAGAAAGTGTCACGGGTTCTAAAAACTGGTTTACTTTTGGGCCGGTAAATTTCCAACCCGCCGAACTTATGAAAATTGCGTTAATTTTGATGTTGGCATTAGTCGTAACGACGCACAATGTGAAATACCGTAATCGTAATTTACCTACAGATGGTCTTTTGATATTAAAGATTTTAGCTGTTTCACTACCAGTCTTGGTTTTAGTGATGTTGCAAAAAGACTTTGGGACCATGTTGGTGTTTGTAGCGATTATCGGGGGCGTCTTTTTGATGTCTGGAATATCCTGGCGCATTTTAATTCCGCTAATTGCGATTTTTGCGATTGTGGGTGGGGGCACGATTTTCTTAGTGACAACTGAGGTAGGACGAGATCTTTTGTATCACGTCGGCTTTAAATCCTATCAATTTGCCCGCATCGACTCATGGTTAAATCCTTTCCATGATATGCAAGGAAATTCTTATCAGCTAGCATATGGCTTACTTGCTATTGGTTCTGGTGGGATGACAGGAAAAGGCTTTAATGTTAGCGATGTTTATGTACCAGTCAGAGAATCTGATATGATTTTTACGATTATTGGCGAAAATTTTGGCTTTATTGGAAGTGCGTTTGTCATCCTCTTGTATTTCATTTTAATTTATCATATGATTCGCGTGTGCTTTGATACAAATAATGAGTTTTATGCTTACATTGCTACTGGTATTATTATGATGATTTTATTTCACGTTTTTGAAAATATTGGCGCAAATATTGGTCTTTTGCCATTAACGGGGATTCCATTGCCCTTTATTAGTCAAGGTGGCTCGGCTATTTTAAGCAATATGATCGGCATCGGCCTCATTTTATCGATGCGTTACCAAGCAGAGACGAAAAAAGAGGAAAAAGATGCTACTTTAGCTTAAACGTGGTAAAGTGAAAGCGGAAATAAAAGTAAAGGAGCAATGCTATGCTGACTTTATATTGGTATCCAAAATGTAGTACGTGTAAAAAAGCAAAAGCTTGGTTGGATTCACAAGAAATTGCGGTTCAAACCATTGATATGGTTCAAAATCCACCGACTGCTGCAAGATTAATGCAGTGGATGGAAGAAAGTGATTTGCCAGTACGCCGCTTCTTTAACACAAGTGGTATGAAGTATCGTGAAATGGGTTTAAAAGATCAAGTGCCCAATTTATCGATACAAGAAGCTAGCGAATTATTGGCAAGTGATGGGATGTTAATCAAACGTCCAATTTTAGTGCGTGACGACAAACTTTTGTCGATTGGCTTTAAAGAAACTGAATATGAAGGGGTCGCGAAATAAGATGCAACAAAAATGTTTGAAAACAAAAGATAATTTGTGGGTATTGTACAATGGAAATGAGTATGTCGTTGGTTTAACGGAAGCTGCGCAATCTGATTTAGGTAAAGTAACCTTTGCCTCATTGCCAAAAGCCGGTCAAACGTTTAAACAAGGCACACCGCTAGTTGAAGTGGAAGCTGAAAAAGCCGTGCAAGAATTTCCCGCACCTCTAACAGGGACGATTTCTTCTGTGAATGAAAAAGCGCTAGAAAATATTGACGTTTTAAATGATGAAGATGAAATGAATGCGTGGTTGGTGGCATTTAAAGATGTCGATGCCACAGAATTCAACGAACTGTAAAATTTTTCTGAAAATAATTGACAGGCGATTTTTAGCTTGTTATAATTTCACCAATAACTTGAAAGCTTTGAAAAGAAGAGTACATGTCACCGACATTTCACAGAGAGCCTGGAGATGCTGCAAACAGGTAATGAAGGTAAGATGGAAGATGGTCTTTGAGCAGAATAAGTGAGCCGCTGGCAAGCTTATTACGGGGGTGCCCGTTATAGCACGACAGTATGCACCAAGAGGTAAGTACTGGATAAGGTTATAGTTGTGAGACTATAACAAATTAAGGTGGTAACACGAAATTGCGACAGCTTTTCGTCCTTTTGTAATTGAAAGAATTACAAGGATGGCAAGCTGTTTTTTTATGGCTTGAAAGTATGAAAAAAAGAAAGAGGCTGAAAAAATGGCTTTAATCCAATTAACGGATGTCAAAAAGAGTTTTAATGTCAAAAAACAGACAATCCAGGCTGTAGACGGTGTTTCTCTGACTGTTGATAAAGGTGACATCTATGGTATTGTCGGCTACTCTGGTGCTGGTAAATCGACATTGGTTCGCCTGTTAAATGGGCTAGAATTAGCAACTGACGGCAGTGTTGTCGTTGATGGACAAGATATCGGCAAATTGAAGAGCAAAGAATTACGTGAGTTTCGTAAAAACGTGGGAATGATTTTTCAACATTTCAATCTCTTATGGTCCAGAACAGTTCTAGAAAATATTGAATTACCGATGGAATTAGCAGGGATTAAAAAAGAGAAGCGGCAGCAAAAAGCCAAAGAACTTCTTGCATTAGTAAATTTAGAAGGTCGAGGAGATGCTTATCCGGCACAATTATCCGGTGGGCAAAAGCAACGGGTAGGAATTGCTCGAGCGCTAGCCAATGATCCTAAGATTTTACTTTGTGATGAAGCGACGAGTGCGCTAGATCCGCAAACGACCGATGAAGTACTGGACTTATTATTAGATATCAACCAGAAATTAAACTTAACAATTGTATTAATTACCCATGAAATGAACGTCATCCGCAAAATTTGTAATAAAGTAGCGGTGATGGAATTGGGTAAGATTGTGGAAGAAGGTCAAGTTTCTGAGGTCTTTCGTAATCCTAAACAGGCTGTTACCAAACGTTTTGTTCAACAAGACTTACAGCCGAGTGAAGAACCAAAAGAAGTTTTACAAGAATTTATCGCTGAAAATCCTAATGGTGTGTTAGCGACGTTAATTTTTAAAGACGATAATGCCAATGAACCGGTAATCTCACAAGCAATTCGCAAATTTGATGTTGATATTAACGTCGTCTATGGGAATATTCGGCAATCAAAAGACAACTCTTTTGGCTCTTTGACGGTCTTGATTACCGGAGACGACGACGCGGTTAATGGGACCATGGCATTCTTTTCTGCCCAACAAGTAGGAGTGGAGGTGTTGCATCGTGGATAAGAGTTTTGCTGAAACATATTTAAATTTTGACAAAGTCGATTGGGCAAAGATGCAAACATCCACCGTTGATACGCTTTATATGTCAATTGTTTCCATGGTTGTGGTTTTTGTTTTAGGAATTTTGTTAGGCTTATTACTATATAGCTTAGGACGAAAAAAAAGTGCCGGTTACCAAATTTTATATAATGTGGTGTCCATCATCAGTAACATCTTTCGTTCTACACCTTTTATGATTTTAATGGTATTAATTATTCCATTTACCAAAACGCTGGTGGGGAGTATGATCGGTGCTAGTGCAGCCTTACCAGCTTTGATTTTATCGGCGGTACCATTTTATGCTCGCCTAGTGGAAATTGCTTTTCGCGAAGTTTCTTCAGGGGTGATTGAAGCCGCCAATGCGATGGGGGCTAACTACTGGCAGATTATTTATAAAATTTTAGTGCCTGAAAGTATGCCGGCTTTGGTTTCTGGCTTTACCGTGACATCTGTTTCTATGATTGGTTTTACCGCTATGGCTGGTGCAATCGGCGCTGGTGGCTTAGGTTCTCTTGCTTGGTCAGAAGGGTTCCAATTAGGCAATCAAACGGTCACTTTAGTTGCAACGGTGATTATGTTACTAATCGTTTTTGTTGTTCAAGGCTTGGGAGATTACTTCACGCAAAAATTAGACAAGCGCTAATTGCGGCGAAGTTTCACAATTAAATTATTAAATTGTAGAGGAGAAATGAAAATGAAAAAATTATTTGGTTTCGCAACAGTATTGCTTGCAACAATTACGTTAGCCGCTTGTGGCAATGGCGGATCAAAAGATGAGAAAGCTAGTTCTTCATCAGATGCCAAAGAAACAAAATTAATCGTTGGGGCGACAACAAGTCCTCATGCGGAAATCTTAAACGAAGCCAAACCTTTATTGAAAAAAGAAGGCGTGGACTTGGAAGTGAAATCTTTTACCGATTACACATTGTTAAATAAGTTATTGGCAGAAAAAGAAATTGATGCCAACTATTTCCAACACAAACCGTATTTCAATGACCAAGTCAAAGAAAATGGTTATGACTTTGTCGATGCAGGTGCCGTTCATATTGAACCGATGGGCATTTATTCAAAAGGTATTCAAAGTGTAGATGACATTAAAGAGGGTACGACTGTCATTACTTCAAACTCCAATACTGACTGGGGTCGTATCTTAACAATTCTTGAAAATGCGGGCCTAATCAAATTAAAAGACGGTGTTGAAAAAACAACTGCGACCTTCGATGATATTGCTGAAAACAAAAAAGACTTAAAATTTAAACACGATATCGACCCAGGTTTATTGGTTCCAACCTATGAAAATGAAAAAGATGCCTTGGTTGCAATTAATGCGAACTTTGCTTTAACTGCTGGTTTAAACCCAGAAAAAGATGCCTTGATGCACGATGACGATAATTCACCCTATGCTAACATTATCGCAGTACGCAAAGGTGATGAAACGAAACCTGCAATTAAAAAATTGTTGGAAGTATTACACAGCGATGAAGTGAAAAAATTTGTTGACGATAAATGGAAAGGCTCTGTTAAAATCGTTGACGCAAAATAATAAAAAATAAGTAAAGGTGCACTTACGAAGTCGTGAGTTGCGCCTTTGTTTTTTTGTTTAAGATAAGGGATAATAGCGTAGAAGTAATGACTAAAAAATTAGCTTAAAAGGAGCAAAAAAATGGGAAAAGTTGCTTTAATTGGTGCAGGCCCAGGCGATCCTGCTTTAATCACTTACCACGGATTGCGAGCCTTGAAAAATGCCGATATTATTTTTTATGACCGCTTATTAAATCCAATTTTATTATATTTAGCCCCTGAGGATGCCAAACTTGTTTATGTAGGAAAAGCACCTGAACACCATGCCTATACCCAAAGTGAAATTCAAGAAAAGTTAATTAGTGCTACTAAAAAATATGATAATGTTGTCCGATTAAAAGGCGGTGATCCCGGTATTTTTGGCCGCGTTGAAGAAGAGGTGCAGGCTTTAGCAAAACACGGGATAGAATATGCAGTATATCCAGGTGTAACCAGTGCTTCTGGTGTATCTGTCTATGCCGGATTTGCGATTACAGAGCGCCATGTCAGTGAAAAAGTATTTCTAGCTACACCGACAGCCCAGTTGCAAGAATTTGCCCAAGAGCCTTTAGCTCAACTTTCTGCTGGTGGAACAATCGTTTTATACATGGGAATGGAAAAATTAGCAGCTGTCGTTAAAATTATGTTAACCCAAGGTGCCAGTGAAAACCTGCCTGTTACAGTTGTGGAATGGGGAAGTTGGGGGCGACAAAAAAAAGTTGTGGCAACACTTGCAACAATTCATGAAACAGTGGAAAAAGCTGGTTTGCATAATCCTGCATTGATTTTTATTGGACCAGTAGCAGCAAAAGCGGCGACAAAATCCTGGTTTGAAGAATTACCCCGTTTTGGTCAAAAAACGATTTTAGTCAGTGAAAAAAAACTTACTTTTGATGAACTGTTAACTTATACCGATCAAGGTGCAGACTTGTATCCCGTTTTTGTGGGGGCAGCATTTGATGAACGGTTTATTTCTTTACATCAACGTTTATTGTTACCCCTTTTAAAAGAAGATTACGAAATCATCTACCAAGGCAAAAATGCTCCGGCATTATTTCAAGACTTCCTAAAAGAAATTAAAGGAGGCCAAAATGGACGTTAAAATTGGTACTAGAAAAAGTCCCTTAGCTCAAATTCAAACGGACAATGTGATTGCGCGTTTACAAAACTTATTCCCGGAACATCGCTTTTTAAAAGTGTTACTTACAACTACCGGTGATAAGGATCAAACAACCGCTTTAAGCCAAATGGCAGGACAAGGTGTTTTTGTTAAAACTATTCAGCAAAAGCTATTGACTGGCGAAATTGACTTGGCCGTTCATAGTGCGAAAGATTTACCTTCCACAGAGCCAGAAGGGTTAACTTTAGCGGCATTTCCCGAACGTGCACCGGCAGGGGATGCTTTAATTTTACGCAATGAGTTTACTACATTAACAGATTTGCCTGAAGGCGCTGTGATCGGTACTGGCAGTTTACGCCGCCAATTTCAACTATTGTCGCTACGTCCGGATTTTACGATTAAGTCTTTGCGAGGCAATATCGATACGCGCTTAAAAAAATTAGCCCAAAAAGAATACGACGGTATCATGATGGCTCAAGCTGCACTACTACGCCATCCCAAAGCTTTAGGTGATTTGAAACTGCATCAAGTTTCCTTAGCGTTAGATGAATTTTTGCCAGCTGTCGGCCAAGGGGTGATTGCAGTTGAAGCTGTGAAAAATTCACCTGCAGCAAAAATCGCCGCAGCTATTGATGACAAAAATGTGCGAAGCGCAATTACTTGTGAGCGTGCGTTTTTATCTGTCTTTGGGGTTGGTTGTAACGTTCCACTAGCCGCTCATGCCAAAGTGATTGGGGAGAAAATTGAACTGAGCACAATGTTAGGCAGTAAGACAGGTGCATCTTATTCTCTTGTTCAAGTTGGCGCTAATCCGGTGATTTTAGGGCAGAATAGTGCACGAGCATTACAAAAACTGGCTAATTGGCCACTAGAATAAATGAGAAATAACTAAGATCCAAGACGAGGAAGTTTTCGTTTTGGGTCTTTTAATTTATAATCATTCTAAATTGAAAATTATTGATTTTATAATAGTAAAAGAATAAGCAAATTTATTGAGGGAAGTTTGCTTATCATTCTCAATTAGCGTAAAATGAGTGAGAATGAAAATGATGGAGGCGAGACGATGGCAACGTTAGAAATTAAAGATTTACATGTAGCAATCGAAGATAAAGAAATTCTAAAAGGTGTTAATTTGACGCTGAAAACTGGCGAAATTCATGCCATTATGGGACCAAACGGAACAGGGAAGTCTACTTTATCTGCTGCGATTATGGGAAACCCTAATTATGAAGTAACCCAAGGTGAAATCCTGCTAGATGGTGAAAATTTATTGGAGATGGAAGTTGATGAACGAGCACGGGCAGGGCTATTTTTAGCAATGCAATATCCAAGTGAAATTCCAGGCATCACCAACGCAGAATTCATGCGGGCAGCAATTAATGCAAAACGAGATGAAGACAATAAAATTTCAGTCATGGAATTTTTAAAAAAGCTAGATAAAAAAATGGAATTATTAAATATGCCAGAAGAAATGGCAGAACGTTACTTGAATGAAGGATTTTCCGGTGGGGAGAAAAAGCGTAACGAAATTTTACAACTATTAATGTTGGAACCAACTTTTGCTATTTTAGATGAAATTGACTCAGGTCTTGATATCGATGCGTTAAAAGTAGTGGCAAAAGGGGTCAACGAAATGCGCGGCGATGATTTTGGTGCTTTAATCATTACCCATTACCAACGTTTGTTAAACTATATTACGCCTGATGTCGTTCATATCATGATGGACGGTCGCGTTGTTTTAACAGGTAACGCTGACCTTGCCAAACGCTTAGAGGCAGAAGGTTATGCTGGAATCAGCAAAGAATTAGGTATTGATTACAAGGAAGAAGTTTAAAAAGGAGGTCAATTAGATGACAGAATTGAAAAAGCTACTGGCTGATGTGACCACCTTTTCTGCTTATAAAGAAGAACCAGCTTGGATGTTGGAAATGCGTTTGCAGGCTTTAGAACAAGTGGACGAATTAGCTTTGCCACAAATTGAACGGGTTCGTTTTCACCGCTGGCCACTATTAAATATAACCAGTGACCATTTAAGTGGAGAACCAAAAGAAACAAGTGTCCCCTCTTTTGATGTCATGCAGGACAATCCATTATTAGTACAAGCAGACGACACTACTGTTTTTGAACAGTTACCCCAAAATTTAGTGGATCAAGGTGTTATCTTCACGGATATTTTTACTGCCATGCAAGAATATCCCGAATTAGTTCACGAGTATTATATGAAAAAAGCAGTGACACCTTTTGAAGATAAATTAACTGCTGCCCATACCGCTTTTATGAATAGTGGCGTGTTTTTATATGTTCCTAAAAATGTAGTGATTAAAGAACCAATCGAAGCGATTTTAAATCAATCTGGTACAGAGCATTTCTTTAAACATATTTTAATAGTGGCAGATGAGCATAGTGAGTTTACTTACTTGGAGCGTTTTAATTCTGAAAAAGAAGTAGCACAAAAACAAGCCGCTAATATTATTGTAGAAGTTATCGCCAAAGCTGGGGCCAAAGTGAAATACTCTGCAATTGACCGCTTAGGTGTAGACTTGACGACGTATTTGAATCGTCGTGGTTACGTAATGCAAGATGCCATGGTAGATTGGGCAATTGGTGTCATGAATGACGGGGATGTCGTAGCAGACTTTGATACAGATTTAGTTGGCAATGGGGCCCATTCTGAAATTAAAGTTGTTGCCATTTCAGCAGGCAAACAAATTCAAGGGATTGATACCCGGGTTACCAATAAAGCACCACATTCTATCGGCCATATCTTGCAACACGGTGTAATCCGTGAAAAAGGTACGTTAACCTTTAACGGTATTGGTCATATTTTAAAAGGAGCCAAAGGTGCAGATGCGCAGCAAGAAAGTCGCGTATTAATGCTTTCTGATAAAGCTCGTGGCGATGCTAATCCAATTCTTTTGATTGATGAAAATGAAGTCACTGCCGGACACGCAGCCAGTGTTGGTCGCGTCGATCCAGAAGAAATGTACTATTTAATGAGTCGTGGTTTGCCTAAAACAGAAGCAGAACGCTTAGTTATTCGTGGTTTCTTAGGCTCTGTTATTACAGCAATTCCAGTGAAAGAGGCCCAACAAGAATTTATTGAAGTGATTGAAGGGAAGTTGAATCGATGATTGATGCCCAAAAATTAAGACAAGATTTTCCAATCTTACATCAATTGGTCAACGATGAACCACTCGTTTATTTAGACAATGCCGCGACAACACAAAAGCCTGAAGCTGTGTTAGATAAATTGACTGCCTATTATCATCAAGATAATGCGAATGTTCACCGTGGTGTTCATACCTTAGCAGAACGTGCAACACAAGCTTATGAAGGTGCCAGAGAAAAAGTACGTACTTTTATTAATGCCAAAGAAACAGCAGAGGTTTTGTTTACGCGAGGCACAACGACTAGCTTAAACTGGGTTGCCAAAAGTTTTGGCGCTAAATTTGTTGAAGCTGGTGATGAAATTGTCATCTCTTATATGGAACATCATTCCAATATCATTCCCTGGCAGCAATTGGCGCAACAAAAAAAGGCTAAATTAGTTTATATCGATATTACGCCAGAAGGTTATCTTGATTTAGCTGATGCCAAGCGTAAAATCGGGCCAAAAACTAAAATTGTTTCGATTGCCCATGTTTCAAATGTTTTAGGTGGGATTAATCCAATTGAAGAATTGATTGCTCTAGCCCACGCAAATGATGCTGTTATGGTCGTAGACGGCGCACAATCTGTTCCCCATATGAAAGTGGATGTTCAACAATTGGATGCTGATTTTTATGCCTTTAGTGGTCATAAGATGTGTGGTCCAACTGGTATTGGCGTTTTATATGGCAAACGTCGATGGTTGGATCAAATGGAGCCTGTGGAATTTGGTGGCGAGATGATTGATTTTGTTAATTTATACGACAGTACATGGAAAGAATTGCCTTGGAAATTTGAAGCGGGTACACCTAACATTGCCGGAGGAATCGGCTTAGGGGCAGCAGTTGATTATTTGTCTGCCATTGGGATGGATGAAATCCACGCTTATGAACAAAGCTTAGTAGACTATGTCATGCCTAAATTACAAGCAATTGACGGTGTCACAGTTTATGGCCCGCAAGATCCACAAGATCATACCGGTGTTATTGCTTTTAACATTGACGGTCTTCATCCCCATGATGTGGCAACCGCGCTAGATATGGAAGGTGTGGCAGTTAGAGCAGGACATCACTGTGCGCAACCATTATTGAAGTACTTGAATGTACCTGCCACAGCTCGGGCAAGTTTCTATTTTTATAATACAAAAAAAGATGCGGATCGCTTAATTGATGCGATTCATAAAACAAAGGAGTTTTTCCAACATGGCACTATCTAAACTAGACAATTTGTATCGCCAAGTCATCTTAGATCATTCTAGCCATCCTCATCATAGAGGGACGTTGGGAAAATCTAATGTGACAATTGAAATGAATAACCCAACTTGTGGCGACGTCATTCATTTGGAAGTTGAAGTAAACGATGGAATTATTTCGGATATTGCCTTTGATGGCAGCGGCTGTTCGATCAGTACCGCCAGTGCTTCTATGATGACTGACGCAGTTATTGGCAAACCATTATCAGAAGTCGGCAATTTAGAGCAGATGTTTTCTGACTTGGTGCAAGGAAAAGACGTAGCTGATGCTGAAAAATTAGGAGATGCCGCAATGTTAAGCGGCGTCGCAAAATTTCCAACGCGAATTAAATGTGCGACTTTAGCTTGGAAAGCATTGGAAAAAGCGGTCGTTGAAACAAACAGTGGCATTGCCGAAACAAGTTCCATACATTCCCATGAAGAAGATATTTTAGGGGAAAATAAATAAGAAGATGTGGCATTGATTTCAGAGAAAATCAATACCTAAATAAAGTAAGGAGTAGTGATCGCATGGGTGTTCCTGAATTAGAAGAATACAAATTTGGCTTCCATGATGACGTCAAACCCGTCTTTAGTACTGGCGAAGGTTTAACCGAAGAAGTTGTTCGGGAGATTTCAGCAGTTAAAGGCGAACCAGAATGGATGTTAGATTTTCGCTTGAAATCACTGGCAGCATTTAACAAAATGCCGATGCAAAAATGGGGTCCAGACCTTTCAGATATTGATTTTGGCAAAATTAAATACTACCAAAAAGCAAGTGATAAACCAGCTCGTGATTGGGATGATGTTCCCGATAAAATCAAAGATACCTTTGAAAAAATCGGAATTCCTGAAGCCGAACGGGCATACTTGGCGGGCGCTTCTGCTCAATATGAATCTGAAGTGGTTTACCACAACATGAAAGAAGAATTTGAAAAATTAGGGATTATCTTTACGGATACAGACTCAGCCTTAAAAGAATATCCTGAATTATTCAAAGAATATTTTGCCCAATTAGTACCACCAACTGATAACAAGTTAGCTGCCCTAAACTCAGCTGTTTGGTCAGGGGGGACATTTATTTATGTACCAAAAGGCGTTCGGGTGGATACACCATTGCAAACATATTTCCGGATTAATGCCGAAAATACGGGACAATTTGAACGAACATTAATTATCGTTGATGAAGGCGCTAGCGTTCACTATGTTGAAGGGTGTACCGCGCCAACGTATTCAAGCAACAGTTTACACGCAGCAATTGTTGAAATTTTTACCAGAAAAGATGCTTACTGCCGTTATACCACAATTCAAAACTGGTCTGACAATGTCTACAACTTGGTAACAAAACGTGCGAAAGCTTACGAAGGGGCTACAGTAGAGTGGATTGACGGTAACCTCGGTGCAAAAACCACAATGAAATATCCGAGTGTTTACCTAGACGGCGAAGGTGCGCGCGGCACCATGCTTTCAATCGCCTTTGCAGGGGCCAACCAAATTCAAGATACCGGTGCTAAAATGATTCACAACGCACCTAACACTTCAAGCTCAATCGTTTCAAAATCTATTTCAAAAGATGGCGGCGAAGTGAACTATCGCGGACAAGTAACCTTTGGTAAGAAAAGTACCGGTTCAGCTTCTCATATTGAATGTGACACGATTATTATGGATGAACTATCAAAATCTGATACCATTCCATTTAACGAAATTCACAACAGCCAAGTATCACTTGAACACGAAGCCAAAGTTTCAAAAATCTCTGAAGAACAATTGTATTATTTGATGAGCCGCGGCCTATCAGAATCCGAAGCCACCGAGATGATTGTCATGGGCTTTGTCGAACCATTCACCAAAGAGCTCCCAATGGAATACGCCGTTGAACTAAATCGTTTGATTAGTTATGAGATGGAAGGCAGTGTGGGTTAAGACCTATCTATAGGCTGAGAACGTTGATATTATAGCGTTCTTGGCTTTTTGTTTGCCTTCAATCTCATAAATACTATCCGAAAAACTATCTATTTGTCAGAAACCTAAGTAGTTTGCTAACTTCTGACTGGTGTTTTCTGCTTGTTGCGGTGTAACGTGGCTATAAATGTTCATGGTTGTTTTTACGTCTTTATGACCTAAGCGCTTCTGAACCTCATTAATCGTTGCGCCAGCTTCAAACATAAGCGAACAAGCAGTATGTCGGAAACCATGAGGAGTTATTCTTTTTAAAGTTGAGCCTTCTTTTTCTGCTTTGTCATAAATCCAATCTAGCCAATCGTTTACTACTTGCGGATAATATAAATCGTTACTCATATTGCTAAACATAAGTTGTTTTGCCTTTGACGTATTAAATCCAAGTTTGAAGTAATCTTCTTTTTGAATACTAAACCATTTTTGTAGAATTCGTATCGTTTCATCATCAAGGCTGATGGTGCGGTATGAATTTTTTGTTTTAGGCGTCTGCAAAACAACTTGATCGTATTCATCAATGGCTATTGTTTTACCGATTGTTAGTGTTTTGTTGAATATGTTCAAGTCTTTAATATACAGCCCCAACGCTTCTGATTTACGCATGCCAGTAATAGCAAGCAAACGGAAAAAGGCATAGTATTTGTAGTTATCAAGTTTTTTAACGAATTTCATAAACTCGTGTAACTCATCTTTACTATAAAAGTTAGGTTTCTTTTCCTCTTCTTTTTTTCGTGGAAGAATCGTCTTTTTCATAGGGTTGCTGTCCATTAATTCCATAGATACGCCATAATTCATGACCTGAGCAGTAGCACGTCTTATATAATGGTATTGCTTGTATTTGTCGTGCCATTCATTCACGCATTTTTGACAAAAAGAAACGGTTATTTGGTCTAGTTTTAACTTGCCGAATTTTGGCAATACATGACCTTCAATAAACCGTCTATTTGTAGCTACTGTGGAAGATTTAACACTTTTACGGTGTTGTTCCAACCAATCGTTATAAAGCTCTTGGAATGTGATTGTATGTTTCTTTTTAGAGCCTTTTAGAATGCTTGCTTTCAATTTATCAAACTCAAGACTTGCTTCTGATTTGGTGTCAAAACCCTTACGAGTGGTGACAATCTTCTTTTCTGTAATAGGATCAGTAGCAACGTATCCACTGAATAACCATTTTCTTTTATTGTTTTTATCTTTGTATTGTTCAAATTTTGCCAATATTGTTCCCTCCTGGTACTGCTGGGGGCAAGTGGTGGAGGTTAAATGTCACTAGGATAATTTATTTTTTCTAGTGTTGATTTATAGAAGTGATCCAGATCTATATTAGGATTATTTTGGATTTCAGAATTTAAATTTTGAAGTAGTACAAGTATAAAATTGTTTGTCTTTTTAGATAAATTTTTATTTTCAGTTGCTCTAAGGGTAAACAAAAGCTTATATAAATTATTTATTGACCAAACTTCCAAATTGTCATAATTGTTGTTGTTATTAATAAAGTCTAATGAGTTTCGAACTGCGTTTTCTCTTATTTCGTTATCGCTGCCTTCAAACATTTGATAAAGCTCAAATACAGTTCCTTTGGGTGCTTTTTCCATATCAGTAGATGTCAATTTTCCTTCTAAAAGATACATAATGGAAGTCTCTAGAGTATCAGCGATTTTTTTTAATGTCTCAAAATTAGGTTCTCTATTGCCGTATTCCCAATTAGAATATGCTCCAGTAGTGACACCTACTTTTTTAGCAGTATCTTTTTTTGTCCACCCTTTTTGTTCACGTAGATATTTTAATCTATCTTTAAATTCCAATAAAGTCACCTTCTTTCTTCTGATGGAATAAGTATAACACGTTTTTATTCAAAATGAATAATTTTTCTTGACTAATTTTTTTTTAAAAGTTATACTTCAAATGTAAGGTTATTCAAAGTGAATAACAGGAAGGAGGACAACATGAATACTTTAAGACAAATGAGGGAGCAAAAAGAACTCACACTGTTAGACGTGGCTCTAAAATTAGGCTATAAATATCCTTCGAGTTATGCAAAAATCGAAAAGGGAGAACAGCAATTAAAATCTGATCAAATAATGCTACTTGCTGATCTGTTTTGCGTATCAAAGGAAAAAATTTTACAAACGAGTTATTCAATGTGAATAAAAGAAGGTGGTTAAATGAAATTAGAAGTAGATTTAAGCCCAACTATCGAGCAACAACTAACGGAAGTTGCTAGTCGTGTGTGGGCGGAAACAATGCAACGTGAAGTTGAGAAACGTATTTTTCCGGAATGGATGGATTTGGAAACAACATGTGATTATTTACAGGTATCACGATCCAATTTATCTAAGTTTATTAAAGAATTGGATTTTCCAGTCTCCACTATCAATCAGACCAAACGGTGCAATCGTAGAAAAGTTGATGAATGGATGTCACAATTTGAAATTTAATTAGTCGCTGGGGGCAAAGAAATTAAATGGAGGAGCCGATATGAATCAATCGAAGAAAAAAATTCTTTAAAGTTTATGAAGAGTAGTAGGTATTGAACATGATGATTAAAGGGCAAAAGAAAAGCCTTATCCCTAATTGTCTTGGCGGACAGGATAAAGGCACACAAACGGCTACAAAAGCCAATTCTTTTGTCCTAATTATACAACAAATTAGGAGGGATTGCTATGGGAAAAACAGCAATTGAAAAACAATATGATCCAACAGGTAAACCGAATGGAACAATCGTGATGATAGACCATTGGGGATATCGAGAGGTTCCATTACCAGTTCCAATTTTATCTTATGGGGCAACCGTAGGCGCTGGGAATGATCGTGATCGAGAGATTACCATATCGGTGTTAGTTGATATAGACCACACAGGAGTGCCAAGATGGTTGAATTTTGAAGGTCAGCAAGTTTGGTTGGTCTTTAATGATCGTTTTAATGAAGATGGCACACGGAAGGCAATTTTTGCGAGTTAGGAATGGAGGTGGCGCTGATTGGTGTTATTAGTGACAGATACAATACACAAGCCAGTGTGGGAAAATATCCCAGATGAAATGAAAAATACAATCGGTGGCTTTGTTGGAAAGTTGCCCCAGATGTGAAAAATCCAGAAAAGCTTACTAAGAAACCGGCAAATTTAACTGGTGGAGCTTTAAACGATTGGCAGAAACGAGAGCTTTTCGAGTTTTCAGAAGTGAAACAAACTGTTATTGATGGTCACGCTGACGGTATTGGCTTTGCCCCAATGGTAGTGAAGGTGCTGACGTTGTTTTCAGTGGTGGCAATCTTATGGAATGAATGGGACGAGTACGAAGTGAGGAGGGAAAACGATGATTTATACAAATATAGTGAAAACGTTGGAACCAATGCACGAAGTAAAGAATATTGATCGTGATTTTGATTTCTTTAAAACGTGTAAGGCCCAGCGCCTTCCTTATCCAAAAGACAAAGATGAAGAACTAAAGATTAAAACACAACAAATGCTGATAGTTATCGCTGGTACTATCCTTGGGGACTTAAAGCGTAACAATACAAACTTGGTTAGTCGTTCGCTTCTCTTTATTGATTTTGATGATGTCCAAGAAACAGAATCCGAATTTTTAGGGAAGATAACCGACAAGCTGAAAGACGTCAATTACTGCTTATATCCAACCCTGAAATACAAGCCGGATAATATCCGTTATCGATTGGTTCTTGAATTGGATCGTGCAGTAAGCCGTGAGGAGTACGAGAAGTTGCTGTTTGGGCTTTGCTTAGATCTGGCCGTTAAGTTTGAATTTGATGAAAGTAATAAAACGTGGTCACAGGGTCAAGGCTTGCCTATCGTTACGGAATTTAGCAGTGATAATTTACGTATTTTCCACGATGGATTTAAACCTATTCCAGTTGATAAGTTCCTTCATAGAATTACTAATTCTCAACAGTGGGTAGATGCACAAAAAAAACAGCGCCTACCTAAAACAAGTAGCTATACAACCAATAGTTCCGGCAAGCAAAAATACACAGGCGTTTTCCTGGAACAATTGTTTGAAGGGGCAACCGTTGGGAATCGAAACATTTGGTGGCGGCAGATGGTAGATAAAATGCTGAGTGTTGATACACCAATCGAAACGATTGCTAAAGTGATGGGAGCAATTAATTTCAACTTAGAAATTTTTCCCGAACCATTAGATCAAAAGGAACTGGATACCATTTTTCATTCTAGAATTAAAAACCATGCCGAGAAAGGAGGAAACCTTTATTGAATAGTATAAGCGATTCGGTACTAAAGGAGACAATCGCCATTAGGCACACGGTACAGCAAAAAAAGAAAAACAGCTACTTTGGTAAAACACCGTTAAATTTGCGTGTGGCAATCAAAGAGATTGAAGGCAAAGAAGTTGGTATTGTCCAAGCAATGGTTGACGAATTGAACAACATTTCTCCAGATTGGTTTATGTGTACACTTGAAGTGAACCAAAAAGATTCAGATAAATTTTCAATTGACCATTACTTTGACCACGAAAAAATGGGCGATATGATTATCAAAAAGAATCATTTGTTGCGATTTCCTAAGTTGTTAGAAGGGGCTGTCTATGAGCCGTTAAAAGGTGCTTGGCGGTACTTTGGTAAGAATGAGATGATTTCCTTTACAGAGAAAATCTGTCTCGAAGAACTGCAAGCGTGGGGCTATTATGACCAAAAACTTATTTCACCGGTCAGGACTTATGTTAAACAGAAAACCTATGATCCATCTTACTCTAATCGGTCACCGTTTGAGGAAAGCAATCCGGCATTGGTTCCTTTTAAAAATGGGACGTACAATATTCTCACCAATGAGATGAAGCCCCACGATCCCGATAATTTCATATTGATTTCTTATAACTATGAATTGGATATGACCGGTACACCTACACCAGCGACAGACAAATTTTTCCATGATTTCTTTGGTGATGCCGCCTTGTTCATGAAGCAGTTTATTGGATATACCTTTTATCGAAGCCATGCCCCAGCACAAGACTTGGTTTTCTTGTATGGGAAAGGTGGGGAAGGAAAGTCTAGCTTTTTGAATATAGTAGCGGAGAACTATATCACTAAAGAAAATCGTACAGCACTAACTCCACAGATGCTAACAAAAGATAAGTTTGCCGTTGTTGAATTGTTGGGGAAATCTTTAAACCTTAGTGGAGATATTGATGATGATTACATTAGCCAGACAGCAATTTTGAAACAGTTAACTGGTGGAGACGCTGTCCGGGGTGAGTTCAAAGGAATCCAAGGGTTCACCTTTGTGAGCCACTCAAAGCATATTTTTAGTATGAATGGCTTCTTTCACTTCAAGGATATGAGCCCAGGTTTTGCGGATCGTTTAACCATTGTCCCAATCACAGTGGGCAACCAGCGATTGGAAGGTGCTACATTTTGGGAGAGTCAAGATTTAGACGCAATGGAAAAAGAATCTACCAGCTTTGTTTATCAGTGCATACAAGAGTTCAAAAAAATATTTAATGGTAAAAAAGCTAACTTTACACGTTCTAAGGAAATGGCTGATACCAAGTCTGAATGGCTATTTGACAATGACCGTATAGCCCAATTTTTATTTGAATGTTGTGTGATTGATACTGCTGAAACAAGAGGGGAGATTGCAAAAACGGTTGCTGCCGAGTACAGGGCTTTTTGTTCCAATAACGGTTATAAAGCGTTGTCAACTCAAGAACTAACTAAGTATTTGAATGATAAATGTGGAGTGCCAAAAGTCAGAAACACAAAAGGGTTTAACGATAGTGGTCAACATACCCGCCGATATAGCGGTTTAAAGTTAATTTCAACGTACAGAATTTTAAGTGATTGAATAATGTCCCTACTGCGTCCTTAAATTGTTCCTACTTTGTCCAACAAGAATCCTTATGTACCAAGGGTTTGTCCCTAATGTCCCTAATTTCACTAAATTCTTTTGAAGATAAAAAAGAGAATACCATTATTTATTTTATATATAAAGTAATGGGGCAAAATCAAGGACATTAGGGACAATCGCCGGTATATCAATGTTTCTAAAAATAGAATTAGGGACACACAGCAATAAAATCATGGACAATAACTGATTGGAGGAATCAAATGCTAAACTTCATTTCAACAAATAAAGCGCCGAACTTTCAGTATACAGATGAAATGAGTCAGTTTCTAATGAACACGCTGGCATTTAGTGTGGGATTGGTAACAAAAGACTATTCTACTTTTGATCCAGATGTATTGGAGATAATGGAAGATAATCCGCATTGGCTGCAAGAATCAGTGGTGTGGTGTCAGTCATTAGTAGTCGGATCATTGGCAGACAGTGGGAACTATGATGATACAGATGAGCTAATGAACGAGTTTAATTGTTTGCTTAATCTCTATGATGTGGCAAGACAGCGAAAATTTACACCAAGTGAGGATAATTTATTTTTGAACATTCATGATAAGTTCTTGGCTTTGCTACTGACAGATGATGAATTGATAAATTATTTGCTGGAGGAAGAATGAAGCCAAAGAAGCAATGTAACCAAGCCGGCTGCAAAGTGTTAGTTGATTTTGATACCCCGTACTGTGATAAGCACAAGAGAAAGCAAACGGCAGCTTATGACCAGTATCAAAATAGGAAAGCAACTGGTGGGAAATATTTTGCCTTTTATCACAGCAAACAGTGGGAGAAGTTATCCAAGCTGCACAAATATCGAGAACCAATTTGTGTGGAATGTTATAAAGAAGGAATTATCAAAAAAGTTGATGTTGCTGATCATGTGATTCCAATCAGAACCAAAGCTGGTTGGGATAGGAGACTAGATGATAACAACCTTCAAAGCCTGTGTCATTTTCATCATAATATTAAGAGTAGAAAAGAGAAGATGGAACGCCAGACCCAGGGGAGATAACCAGGCGAATAGGTACACCGTAAAGCGAAGGGGGCGCTGGTGGGAAATTTTCAGAACCGATGGAGCCCTCTAGGTTAAACAAAAAGCCATATTGAAAAGATACACCGTTTACAAATGTAAACAAAAAGAGTATAATCTAAAGTGAGGAAAGTGTATGGAAAATACCGTGTTAATCAAGACGAAAGACGGCAAGGAAAAGAAGCTGTCGTTACCGGACTATGGATCAATTACAATCCAGATACAGGACGGAAAAATTATTTTTATCGATGAATTGAATAAACATAAAATCTGACCGAAAAACGGAGGATATTAGTTGTTACTCATTTATGAGTAGTAGCTGGTATCCTCCTTTTTTGTTGGGAAGGAGGAAACAAGATGGCGAATCCAGTAACCATATTAAAAGATACAAAGCGTGGGCATATCTCGAATGAGGAAAAAGCACAACGAGCAGATGCCCGGCAAGAGATGTTTACTCACAAAGAGTTAATCACTAGCCCCCCGGACTATTTGCCAGAAATGGCCGTGAAGGAATGGAATCGATTAGTGCCTATCCTAAAACAAGACTTGCCACTTTCTGAAGCAGATTATGGAATGTTGGTGGCGTACTGTTTAGCCTTTGCCAGAGTGGGCGCTGCTGAACGTGAGATTAAAAATAAAGGTGTATTCCAGAAGGCTGCCAATGGCGCTAGGGTAGCGAACCCGGCAATTAAGATGCAATCCAATGCTATGAAGGATATGAAAATGGCCGCTACTGCCCTTGGCATGACAATGGTAGAACGTTCTCGGATTGCGTTGAATAACGCCAAAGAGAAAACACCGCAAGATCCATTTGAAAGTTTGATGGCTAATGGATAATTATATTGCTGAAGTATTAGACGGGCGCTTGATTGCTGGGGAGAAAATCAAGTTAGCTTGCCAACGCCACTTAAACGACTTGGAGAAGGCCAAGAACCATGATTATCCCTATTACTATGATGATGCCCAGGCACAAAAGGCAATCCAGTTCATGGAGTTGTTACCTGGCACTGACGGGAAACCTATTAAGATGCTAGGATTCCAGAAATTCATTATTTCTAGTCTGTATGGCTGGCGTACCAAAGAAGGTAATTTTAGGCGATTCAACCGGGCGTTTATTTCCAAGTCACGGAAGAATGGGAAAACTTATCTAGCAAGTGGGATGGCAGCTAATGCCCTTGTAATGGAACGAGAACCAGCAGAAGGCCGACAAGTATTGTTTGTATCGAACGCCTTGAAGCAAGCGAGATTAGGCTATGATATGCTGTCCAATTCATTGAAGGCTGCCACCAAGAAAAGCAAATTTCTACGGCAACAGTTGAAAATTATGAACTCGAAAATCATTCATCTTCCTTCTAATTCCTTTGCAATGGCCTTAGCAAGTGAGACCAGTACGCTAGATGGTTTTGCCCCTACGACTGCCATTATTGACGAGTGGCATGAGAGCAAAGACCGGAAAACATACAACGTTATTAAATCAGGTATGACCCAACAAAAGAACGGTTTATTGGCGGTTATTTCCACCGCTGGGCTTGATTTGAACGTGCCAATGTATGAGGAATACTTACTACTGGAAAAGGTCTTAAAAGGCGAGGAAGAGGCTGAGAGGTACTTCATAGCCATTTGGGAATTGGATAGTGATGAAGAGATACACAATCAAGAAATGTGGATTAAAGCGAATCCGATTTTTGAGAGTGAGGAAATAAAAAAAGTTATGTTGCCAACCATTGAAGATGATGTCCAGCTTGCTTTGAAGCAAAACAACTTAAATTCAGTTTTGGTGAAGAACTTCAATTTATGGCGACAGGCTTCAGAAGATAGCTATATGGCAGCAGAAGATTGGCAAGCAGTAGAAGTTGACCCAATCGAGATTACCGGAAAGCCTGTATATATTGGCGTGGATTTGTCCAAGACGGACGATTTAACTAGTATTTCATGGATTGTACCGCTGGAAGATGGAAAGCTTTATTGCGATTCTCATAGCTTTGTGGCTACCAAGTATGGCCTTCAGGACAAAGAAAAGCGTGATGGCTTGCCTTACCGGGAATTGGAGAAGATGGGCGAGTGTTCCATTACCACGCTTGAGAGTGGCATTGTGGACTATACAGACGTTTTCAACTTTATCCAAGGATTGATACAGGAGAATGATTTGGAGTGTATGGGGATATGCTATGACCCGTACAACGCTAATGATTTGATAGCTAAGGCAGAACGTGCGAACTATCCAATGCTGGAAGTGCGCCAAGGGACCTTGACACTAAATGTTCCCACTCGGACGTTTAGGCAACAGGTCTTTGAAGGGAATATCCTTCATGCGAAAAATACAATACTCACTCATGCGGTAAACAACGCCATTATCAAAGAAGATAATAACGGCATTCAGATAAACAAAGCGAAGAATTCAAATAAGATAGATCCAATTGCCGGATTGATAAACGCTTATGTATTCGCAATGGATTACCACACCAATCAAGAGGAAAGTAGGGCAGATAATGACTTTTACACAAGTGATGCGTTCAGTTTTTAATAACCTTCATACAGTGTTCCTACTCATTGGACTGGTACTTGTAAATGTGGCCATAACTTTGATTACTAGCCCGGCTTATGGACTACTAGCCTTGGGCATTACCTTGATTGTACTAGCGATGATTTTAAATAAAGAACAGGAAGGAGGTTAAAGAATGGCATTTTTTAAAGCAAACAAAGCGACAACTGGAGATCCTTTTCTTGATGCGGTTGTGTCGATTGAATCCACTGAAGGAAACTATGCCAGCATTACGAATCTTCGGAATAGTGATGTGTTTACAGCCATTAAGATTATTGCCAGCGATATTGCTTCAAGTCCGTTGCAAGTGGTCAAAAAAGGTATGCCACAAGACGAGAATGAAATTGTTCATTTGATGAATACCCGACCCAATGAGGAAATGGACGGCTGGCATTTCAAGTTTAGTTTGGCAGCCAATATGCTACTAAATGGCAATAGTTTTGCGGAAATCATTCGAGAGGGTGGCAAGGTGAAGGAACTTCATTTATTGCCTAATTCTAGCGTGACAGTGAAGCAGAATGACAGTGGCAAGGTATTTTATCAGATAGGCGACAAAAAGCGTAAGAAAGCCTCGGAGGACGTTTTACACTTCAAGTATTTTACCCAAGATGGGCTAACCGGACTTTCCCCGTTATATGCCCTAAAAGATGAAGTGAAGATTCAGAAGGCCGGTAATAAAACTTGGTTCAGTTTCTTTACTCGGGGTGTAAATGGTACTGGTATTTTGAAGGTACAGAAATCTGATTTGGATAACAACGCCAAGAAAGCAATCCGGGAGAAATTTGAAGATGCGAACGGTGGAGAGAACTCGCTAAGAACCATTATCTTAGATGACACAATGGACTACAAAACATTGGAGATTAACACTGATGTATTGAAGTTAGTGAATTCTAGTGATTGGACGTCTAAGCAGATTGCTAAGTGTTTTGGAATACCGGTTGAGCGGTTGGGTGTAGAAAACGTTCATTCAAGCAATACTCAAAGCAATCTACTTTACTTGAAGAATACGCTTATCCATTATTTCAATGCCTTTACCAGTGAATTGAATGTGAAGTTAATGGAACAAAAGAATTTGATCTACCGCTTCAATACGGATTACCTAATGGAAACAGACCCGGAAACCATGATTGCAAACACACTGAAACAAGTCCAGGGGTCAATGCTGACCATTAATGAAGGCCGGGCAAAACTCGGATTTCCTTCAGTTGAAGGTGGCGATAGGTTGTTAGCTAGTTTGAATTACACCTATCTAGATACCTTGGAGCAGTATCAATTCAGAGAAACGGAGGAAGAAAATGGAACAGGAAAAACGATTGAATGAAGATCCTGACTTGAAGCCAAAAGAGGCAGAAGGGAAGGAGGAAGGGGAGCAACCCAAAACGATTAGCGGTTATGCGCTGAAGTTTGGACAACCTTCAAAAGATTTAGGTGGCTTTGTGGAAGTAATCACACCAGAAGCCTTGAAAGAAGTGGACTTGTCGAATGTGTTCTTATTACACAATCATGATTACAGCAAGCCCCTTGCCAGTACAAAAGCCGGCACACTGAAGCTTGAAGTAGATGATATTGGCCTTCACTTTGAAGCGGAACTAAATGGCACAAGTTATGCCAATGATGTTTATGAAAATGTATCAAAAAAGTTATTGGATTCGATGAGTTTTGGTTTTGTGTTGGGAATCGATTCCTTCAGCGAGAAAGAAGATGGTGAGGTAGTACGATCCATTGATAAAATCCAAAAGCTGAATGAAATTAGTGTTGTAACAGTTCCGGCTTATGATTCATCAAATGTTCAAGTCAACAAGCGGTCATATGAAGCGTTTATGGGTAACAACCCAGCGAATAAAACAAACAAAGGCTTAGAATCCACTTCTAAAACACAAAAGGAGAGTAAAAACATGGAAAAAACTTTAATTGATAACGAAAAAACAGAAATGCGTGGTTATGAAGATTATATCCGTTCGCAAGGTGAAATCCGTGATGGTGTCACTACGGTGAATGCGGCTGCAGTCGTACCGGAGGAAGTAATTGGAGAAGTGTTCGACTTAAAACGTTCCACTTACAATTTGGCGCAATATGCGACAGTTAAAACCGTATCAAACGGACAAGGAAAGTACCCAGTAGCAACCAATCAGCAAGCCGTCCTAGCCACTAAAGCAGAACTAGCAGAAATTGGCGATATTGACGCTGAAATGTTCACACAGGTTGAATATAAGGCAGAAACACGTGCCGGAAAGATCGCTTTATCCAATGAAGTGATTGAAGATTCAGCGGTGAATATCGTTCAAGAAGTCAAAGACCAGTTGGCTAAGTTGGTTGAAAATACAGACAATAAACATATTATTGACTTGCTAAAAACCTTCACTAAGAAAACTGCTGCTACTTTAGACGACCTGAAACAGTTGTATAACGTGGTACTTGATCCAGCGTTAGATAAGATGGTTATCTTGAACCAAAGCGGATATAACCACCTAGATACGTTAAAAGATTCAGATGGACGTTATATCTTGCAACCAGATGTAACAGCGCCAAGCGGTAAGGCATTGTTTGGTATGCCAGTGGTATTGATTGCAGATACATTACTTGCCAATCCAAAAGCTGGAACATTCCCAATGATTATGGGTGATATTGCTCAATCCATATTTGTGGCACGTAGAAACCAAGTGACTACCCAATGGGAGAAATTCGATTACTACTCACAAGGTCTTGCGGTTATCGTTCGCAATGACTACAAGAAGATTGATGAAAATGCTTCTGTCTATATTGAGTTCGCGCCAGCTACACAAGGTTAATAATAATAATGGGTGGCGGTTAATCCGCTACCTTTTTCATTAGGAGGGATAACATGGTACAAATAAGTGACTTAAAAAACAGTTTACGAATAGACCATAATTTTGATGATGATTTATTCCAACAATTACTAGATACAGCCACACAATACATTATAAGCGCCATTGATTCAAAAGCAGAGACAAGCGTTATAGCTGCTTACAAACAATTCGATTGGGCGGTGTCGTTACTTACTCAACATTGGTATGAAAACCGTGATACACCAAACAGCGATCGTATGCCAGTAACCGTACAAGCGTTGATCCAACAGATGAGGGGGGCGTATTATGCCGATTATAAAAAACGTGAATGAACTGAACGAACGGATTACTGTATTATCTGTGGAACCCACCCCTGGACCATTCCCTGGTGAATCGGAACAAGAATTATTTTCATGCTGGGCTAAAATTCGTACGCAAAATATTAAAGATGTGAAAGAATATTCTGGAACAAAATATGAGGATACTCTTGAAGTCGTTTTGCGACAACAGCAAGAATATAGAATAACAAATCAAATGAAAATTTATTGGAATGAGAAAAAATATAATATAATAAAGGTTAATCCCGATACGGCTTTTAAAGAGTTTATGGTATTAGTTGTAAAGGAATAAGGGGGTTGTTTACAATTGTAAACACAATAGCTTTTTATTATAATGGAGATAGTAAATGAAGGGGTTAACTGCCCGGATTTTGCAAGGCTTAGCTAGTCGAAATCTATTGTTGGACTGAAAATTGTAGGTATGGTTGCAAACATGATGGACTAGGAAAAGTAATAGGTAGAACGTTCGACTCCTTTTCGCAATCGTGCGATTAATGATGGTTTAACACACTCTTAACAAGGTGTGTTTTTTTTGGTATTATAAAATTAAAAAAAAGGGGTCTTGTATGTTGAGTTATGAAATTTTTATACCAATTCTAACATCAGTAATTACTGGGTTATTGTCTTATTTGGCGGCAATTAAAAAGTCTAAAAGCGACTTAGAAAGTAGTAGAATACAAGCAAATAATGAAATTGAAAAAATAAGAGAAAGTGCAGATGCAGAGATAAAAAAGGTTAAAGAAACTTCTGAAGTTGAAAATACAAGACTTAAAGAACAATACTATCACGATTTAGAAAAAATGAAGATGGAAACAGATGAACAGATTAGAATAATGATTATGGAAAAAGAATTAGAAAATAAAAGTAAAAGTGATGAAATGGCTAATCAATTTGCGAGCCAAGCATTTAATAATCCACAAGAAATGATCCAAAACCTTAGCGGTATGAGTGAGGTAATGGGTGGATTAGTTGGTCTACAAAAAGAAATGGAGAAATTAGGACTTACAAAAAAAGAATAATGCCCCCAGCTAAAAAAAGCTATCTAAAACCTATCTATTTGTAAAAATAGAAGTGAATATATGTTTTTTTGTTGATAACTTTTAGAGATTTTTTTGTTGATATAACAGTATTTGTGCGTATTTAGATAAGAAATCGTTAAATGGAAGGGTCTGTAGGGTAGTAGAGAAAATAAGCTAGAAATGATGTTAACCGACATCTCTAGCTTATTTTTTTATATAATTGGAATACTGTAACTATAGAATGCTAAAGATAAAAAATTGTTGATTTAGAAAGCGCTTCTTTTTGCGTGGCAAATGCGGTATACTGGAAGAATAGGAGGAGATTTTATGTTATTTAAACGAGGTAGCTATTCGATATAGTTTAGTTTGATGGGTTCTATATCGAGTAAATTTTTTTCCTATCAGAACAAGCTATATCGACCTTATTACTTTAATTAATAATTAGGAGATGTCAATATGAATATAGCTTTGTTAAAAATCAATGGTTGAAAAGTGAAGAAAACCAAAAGAACTTTACGGGTTGGAACTTTTCCTATTTAGAGAATAAGTATTTTTGCGAGGAGCCAAATTGGGACTATCGTGATATCGTTCTAAGCTATCTAAAAAAAAGAGATGCAGCTATTAGATATGGGAACCGGTGGCGGTGATTTATTGGCAACTTTTAGTCATCCATACGAAAATACTTCTGTTACAGAAGGTTATTTAAAGAATTATCGTTTATTACAAAAAACTTTACAAACAAAAGGGGTAGATGTTCAATTTGTTAATGAACAAGATGAATTGAATTTTTCAGATGATTCTTTTGATATAGTAATTAATTCTCATGAATCTTTCTCAATTTCTGAGGTACAGCGCGTTTTAAAGCCAAAAGGAATTTTTATTTCGCAGCAAGTCGGTGATTTTAAAGGTGTCAATTTAGCATCTAGAGTTATTCGAAAGTATAAGAAAGATGTTTTTGATTTTCATCTTGCCTTGATAATTGAAGAATTAGAAAAGAATAATTTTGAGATACTATTTCAAAATGAAATTTATTTGAAACAAGAATTTTATGATATGGATGGTCTGATTTATTATTTACGAACAATTCCATGGGAGTTTCCTGATTTTTCAGTAGAAAATAATTTTAAAGAGCTACTTTCTTTGCATGAAGAATTAGAAAGAAATGGGAATATTTTCAATTTGCAACATCGATTTATTTTTGTTTGTCGTAATATGAAATAGAAATTTCATCTAGATGTTTCAATAATACTGCAGAATTTTTGTAGGCCAATTTTTTTATAAGACCACTTCTTGTTGCTATAATCAAGAAGTGGTCTTCTTTTGCGTAAATTTTTAAATACATAAAGGAGGTATTTACTTGGGTAAAGTCGTGTTTTATGGTGCGATTAGTTTGGATGGCTATTTAGCAGACAGTAATGATAATTTGCAATGGTTGTTTGATACGGATTTAGCTGGTGTTTCGACTTATGAAAGTTTTGCAGAAAAAGTTGCGACGGTCGTTATGGGACGTGTTACGTACGATGAAGTATTGAAATTACTGCAAGAAGAATCCTTGTATCCAAATAAACAGAAGATCGTTTTTTCCCGCACGCGAACAGATGAAATTCATGAGGGGTATTTTACCAGTGAAGACCCTGTCAAAGTGATTGGTGATTTGAAAAATCAAGTCAAGGACTATATTTGGATTGTTGGTGGCGGCAATTTATTAACTCAATTAATGAAAGCCAATCTATTGGACGAATACTGGATACAAATTGCGCCAGTGTTACTAGGCAGTGGTAAACGGTTATTTCCAACCGGCAATTATCAACAACGGCTAACGTTTGTTGCGACAACGCAAATGGGTGAATTGGTGGAATTACATTATCGTAAAAAAATGACGTAAGGAAGGTTTTATGTTGAAGAAATGGCGTTGGTGGCAAAAAACGCTGCTGGGAATTTTTGTTGCCTTTATTTTAGTAATAGCAGGTGGTGTTTTCTATCTAAAAGTGAACACCTACAACCCCACAAGTGCTGCAAGTGCAATTAAGCCGGTAAAAGTTACAAAAGATTACGAATTATTTACTAGTCAACAGGCAGATAAAACAAAAGAAAAGACAAATCTTATCTTTTATCCGGGGGCTTTGGTCAATCCGGCGAGTTATCGCATTTGGGCTCAAGAAATAGCTGCGGCAGGTTATCGGGTTTATATTTTGAAGTTACCTTTGAATTTAGCTGTAATGGCCCCAAATAAAGCAGATGTTGTGATGAATCTACATGAAAGAAATATTTTAGTCGGTCATTCATTAGGTGGGGTGATGGCGAGTCGTTATGCACATAACCAGCCCAAAGATATTGCGGGTATGATTTTTTTAGCTAGTTATCCTGATGAGAAAGGGTCACTTGTAAAGAACAATATACCGGTTTTATCAATTACAGCTAGTAAAGATCAGGTATTAAATCATAAACAGTATCAAAAAGCTAAAAACTATTTACCAAAGACGGCTACTTATGAAATCATTAAAGGTGGCAATCATGCTGGCTTTGGCAGTTACGGAGCACAAAAAGGTGATGGACAAGCAACAATCTCCAATGATGAACAACAAAGGAAAATTGGTCAGATTATTATTCATTGGTTGCAAGAAATAAAATAGGAAAAATTCTCAAGGATTAAGTCGTAGTAGCAAACCTAAAGATGATAAGTTGGTGTAGTTTTTAAGTTTTGAAAGTTAAGACGACTTTTTATGTGAGGATTTTTTTTAAGACAATCAAAATTAAAAGTACTAAAGTTTAATCTTCAGCTTTTAAAAAAAGGCGAGATGGCTTGGCAAATTTAAAAAACAAAATTTTGATAACCTTAACGTCAACGATTAAAAAACGTGAAAACAAATTGGTATATTTTTTTGCAAGAAATATAATCAATTGTTGTCTTGATAAAATTGAAACCGTTATTTCAAATTGATATATGAAGAAAGTATGAAATTTTTTTGTTTGAAAATAGTAAAATGCTGACTTTATTTCAAAAAATAATATACGTTTTGCTTTTAAATGTTGACAAATCAGTATTTTTTAACTTTTTAAATAACGATTTTTGTTTGAAGGTTTTTATGAAAATAATTATGCAAAATGCTTGCAATTGCCAAAAATGAGCGTATAATGACACATTGTCACATGACATAGCGTCATTTATTTAAAGTGAAAATTTTTAAAGTAAGGAGGAGAGATCATGCCAAAGGAAACCTTTTTTCATCTGACAAGAGAAAAGCAGCAACGAATTATGAAAGCTGCGAAAAAAGAGTTTTCCAGAGCACCTTTAGTGGATGCGTCAATTGCGCAAATTATTAAAGATGCCGGGATTCCCCGGGGAAGTTTTTATCAATATTTTGAAGATAAAGAAGATTTATATTTCTATTATTTTCAAAGTATGCGGCGCAATACCCAACATGAGTTGAATAATGCCATGAGAGAGGCAAAAGGACAACTTTTTGACGGTTTTGAAATTTACTTTATCAAAATGGTGAAAGAAGTTTTGCAAGGTGAGAATGCAGCCTTTTATAAGAACTTGTTTATGAATATGGACTATCGTTCTTTCCATAAAGTTTCACCCCATTTTGATAAACGAAATCATCCCCATGTGGCTTTTCATTCTGAAGAGGCACGCCAAGAACATAAAGAAACCATGCAGGAATTTTACAATATGATTGATCTGACGACTTTAAAAGTTGCAAACGAAGATGAGTTGAAAATTTTAGTCAAAATGTTGATGCACATGGTATTTTCGTCTGTTGCAGAAGGGTATCGCCAGTTAGTTGGAAAAGACGATTTTGATATGGAAGAAGTTTTAAAGGATTTTACTTTAAAGCTTAATTGGCTAAAAAGTGGTGCTACAAAACCTAAAGATGAAAAATTAAGTAGATAAGGAAGGTTGCAGACGTGAAATTATTTAAATATCTGGGAAAATATTGGTATGCAATCCTAGCAGCACTGGTACTTTTAGGAATCCAAGCGCATAGTGATTTGACATTACCAAGTATTACGTCAGACATCGTCGACGTAGGTATTCAACAAGGAGGACTAGAAACTGCGACACCAGAAACAATTCGCAAGTCCACGCTATCAGCTATCGAGTTATTTATGACGGATGCTGAAAAAGATACGATTAAAGAAAATTATAAAGCCACTACAAAAACAGTAGATGGTAAAAAAGTTGATGTTTACAATCTTGATTTAAAAGATGGTATGACAAAAGAAAAATTGGCCAAGATTTTTGAATTGCCAATGATGATGCTGGCTTCTTCTCAAGCCAAAGATTCAAAAGACGGGAATGCTGCCAAAGAAATTTTAACGACCTACCAAAAATTAGGCACAGACGGCAAAAAAGCCCAAGCACTTGGTAACGAAGCTAAAACATTGGGACAACAAGCCCAACAAGCCGCAGCCCAAGCTCAACAAGCTGCAGCAGGTGGTGATATGGCAACCGCCCAAGAAAAAGGTGCCGAGGCCCAAAAACTTGGGGATGAAGCCAAAGCCAAAGGTGCCGAGGCCCAAGAACTTGGAAACGAGTTGAAAAAAACCAATGATGCGATGCCAGCAAAATTAGCAGCTGCAAGAAAAGAAACCAAAGACGAGCTTGGCGATATGGGAAGTGATTCCATGAAAACAGTTGGAGTCCAATTGACATTAGCCGAGTATAAAGCCTTGAATAAAGATACTAAACAAATTCAAACTGATTATATGGTGAAAAAAGGTACGCAAATGATTATTTTGACGTTAATCTCTGCTGCCGCTGCAATTTTAGTTGGTCTAATTGCTTCCTTGGTTTCTTCTTCTGTTGGTAAAAATTTGCGGGTGGGACAATTCAATCAGATTTTACAATTTTCAAATGCTGAAATGGAAAAATTCTCACCAGCTTCCTTAATCACGCGCAGTACAAATGATATTCAACAAATCCAAATGGGTTTGGTTATGACAATTCGGATGGTACTGTACGCACCGATATTAGGTTTAGGTGGGATTTACGAAGTATATAAAACAGGTACTGGTATGGGCTGGATTATTGGTGTTGCCGTTGGTTTAGTCTTGATTTTAGTTTTGACTTTACTTGGTTTTACAATGCCAAAATTCAAAAGCTTGCAAAAACTGGTCGACCGGGTGAACTTAGTTTCCCGTGAAATCATTACTGGTTTACCAGTTATTCGGGCCTTCTCCCGTGAAAAATACGAAGAAAAACGTTTTGATGGTGCCAATACAGACCTAATGAAAACGCAAATGTTCGTTAACCGGGCGATGTCTATTATGATGCCAATTATGATGTTGTTGATGAATGGTATTTCTGTTTTAATCGTTTGGGTCGGCGGTCACAATATGGATGCCGGACAATTACAAGTTGGGGATATGATGGCCTTTATTACGTATACAATGCAAATCGTAATGGCCTTTATGATGCTTTCAATGGTTTCAATTATTTTACCACGTGCTAACGTATCTGCTGGTCGTGTTGACGAAGTCTTAGAAACAAAACCAACAATTACTAATCCTGAACAACCACAAGATGATCACGACTTTAATGGGGAAGTAAAATTCGAAGGTGTAACATTCCGTTACCCAGATGCAGATGAAGATGTGCTGCATCATTTGAATTTCACTGCTAAACCTGGGCAAACAACAGCTTTAATCGGTTCCACGGGTTCTGGTAAGTCAACGGTTGTCAACTTGATTCCCCGGTTGTTTGATGTTTCGACTGGTCGCATTACCATTGATGGCGTAGACATTCGCCAAATGAGTTTGCATAAATTACATGATTTAATCGGGTTTGTACCGCAAAAAGGAATTTTATTCTCTGGCGATATTAAATCTAATATTAAATTTGGTGATGTGGAAGGTATTACAGACGAACAAATGAAAAAAGCTGCGATGATTGCCCAAGCAGAAGAATTCATCGACTCCAATGATGACGGTTATGATCGTGCCATCTCACAAGGTGGGACAAACGTTTCTGGTGGTCAAAAACAACGCTTGTCCATTGCACGTGCGTTAGCAAAAGATCCGAAAATTTTGATTTTTGACGATTCACTTTCTGCTTTGGATAATAAAACCGATGTTGCACTGCGACGCGCATTAGCAGAAAATGTTAAAGATATTACCCAAATTATTGTGGCACAAAAAATTTCTACTATTTTGAATGCTGACAATATTATCGTTTTAAATGAAGGTCGGATTGTGGCGCAAGGTACACATGATGAATTGATGGAAACATCTGCTGTTTATCAAGAAATTGCTTCATCACAATTGAGTAATGCTGAATTAGGTTTGGAAGCAGAATAGGAGGCGAAGAAAATGGCAGAAAGTAAACAACAACGTCCGCGGGGCGGACATGGACCAATGGGCGGCGGTATGGCCGGTGGCGAAAAAGCCAAAGACTTCAAAGGTACTATCAAAAAATTAGTCTCCTATATGGCAAATTATAAGATTGCTGTCTTGTTCGTCATGATATTCGCGGCAGCATCAACTGTTTTCAATATTTGGGGACCAAAAATCTTATCCAAAGCCATTACAGAACTTTTTAATGGTTTAATTAAAAAATATCAAGGTACCGGCGGCATCAACTTTGATAAAATCGGTCAAATTTTACTCTTCATGTTAGGTTTGTACTTAGTAGCTGCACTATTTGGTGTGATGCAAGGTTGGATTATGTCCACGGTCACGCAAAAAGTTACCTATCGTATGCGTAAAGAAATTTCTGAGAAAATCAACCGGATGCCAATGAATTACTTTGAAAGCCGGACAACTGGTGAAGTTTTATCCCGTATCACAAATGATGTGGATACGCTGGGACAATCTTTAAACCAATCGGTTACGCAGTTGATTACGTCAACTTTTACTATTATTGGTGTAATCATCATGATGTTATCGATCTCTGTTAAAATGACTGGTATCTCTATTTTGATCGTACCCATTTCGTTACTCCTAATTATGGTTGTCGTAAAATACTCACAAAAATATTTTGCTACGCAACAAAAATATTTAGGTAAAATTAATGGTCAAGTAGAAGAAACTGTCGGTGGTTACAATATTGTTCATCTATTTAACGATGAAGAAAATGCGTTGAATGAATTCAAAGAACAAAATGACATTCTTTTTAAATCTGCTTGGAAATCACAATTTCTTTCAGGTTTGATGCAACCGATTATGAACTTTGTTGGTAACTTAGGTTATGTTGCAGTCGCGATTATCGGGGGTATCTTGGCGTATAACGGTACAATTACCGTTGGGGATATTCAAGCGTTTATCCAATACGTTCGTAACTTGACACAACCTATTGCCCAATTGGCACAAGTTTCGAATATGCTGCAATCTATGGCAGCCGCAGCTGAACGTGTTTTTGAATTCTTAGGTGAAGAAGAAGAAGCACAAACAGTCGAAAATCCAGTGAAGATCGGTAAAGTTAAAGGTGAAGTGGACTTTGAACATGTACACTTTGGTTACACACCAGATAAAATCATCATTAACGATTTCAGCAGTCATGTTGATCCTGGGCAAACTGTTGCCATTGTTGGACCAACTGGTGCTGGTAAAACAACAATGGTCAAATTGTTGATGCGTTTTTACGATGTGAATTCAGGTGCCATTAAAATTGATGGGCATGATATTCGCGATTTCAATCGTGCCGACTTACGGGAAAATATCGGGATGGTCCTACAAGATACGTGGTTGTTTAAAGGAACCATTATGGACAACTTACGTTATGGGAACTTAGATGCAACAGATGAAGAAGTTTACGCAGCAGCAAAAGCAGCTCATGTTCATCACTTTATTGAAACATTGCCTGGTGGCTACAACATGGAGTTAAACGAAGAATCTTCTAACATCTCCCAAGGACAAAAACAATTGTTAACCATTGCCCGAGCAATCTTAGCCGATAAACCAATTTTGATTTTAGATGAAGCGACATCTTCTGTTGATACACGGACAGAAGTCTTAATTCAAAATGCTATGAACAATTTAATGGCCGGACGAACTTCCTTTGTTATCGCCCACCGCTTATCGACAATTAAAGATGCCGATAAAATTCTTTACATGCAAGATGGGGATATCAAAGAACAAGGTACCCACGAAGAATTATTAGCCAAAGGTGGCTACTACGCACAACTTTACAATTCTCAATTTGAAGAGTTGGCAGGCTAGATTAAAATTTATTTAGAAATACAATGACGCCCCACACTTAACTTAATTGTTTAAGTGTGGGACGTTTTTTTATGACAAGGATCGTTTAAATCAATTTTTCTAAAATGATTTATAAAACACGAAACAAAATTTAGCGTTAGTATAGTTAATCAGGAAAGTGATGACTAGAATAAAATAATCACGAAAGTTCAGAAAATAAGTCTACAAAATTATTTGGTATAATAAAATAGTACAAAATACTGATGAATAGAGAGAAAATATGAAGACTGCAATTGTTTACACGACAAAACAGGGGACGACAAAACAAGTTGCCACACAACTTGCTGCAAAGATTCCTGATGCTGTTGCACTCCCTTTAAAAGGAACTGATTTCAATGAATTGAAAATGTATCAGACAATCATTATCGGCTCGCCTGTAACTGCCGGCATGATTAGTAAAGAAATGAAAACTTTTATGACAACCTATCAAGAAGAATTGAAACAATATAGACTGGGATTATTTCTTTGTGGGCTACAGCCAGAAAAGGCGACAGAAGTTTTTGAGCAAAATTTTCCTACAGAATTATTACAACACGCCACTATAAAAACATTTGTGGGTGGTATTTATGATCCGAAACAATGTCCTTTTTTTAGTAGACTTATTATAAAAAAGGTAGCGGGATTAACCAATTATACTAATCTGCTTAAGCATGAAAAAATTGACGAATTAGCTAAGATATTTAGTTAAGTCTGCAATCGAATATTGTTAAAAAAAATTTAAAAAATTTATGTTATACTGAACTCATCTATCACGAGAAGCTGAGAGAACAGGCTCTATGATGCTTCAGCAACCTGCTAAAAGCAAGGTGCTCCATCCTGCCCAAAGGAAAGATAGGAGGAATTTAAGATGAAAAAAAGATTTACAGGACAGTATGCAACGTATTTGAAAATTGTCGCATGTGGTGGCCCGAAGTGTTTTGCTGAAGCCATGGCTTTTCATCACCTTAAGGAAAAGTATCAGCATTTAACGATTGATCCCGCTGATATAGTTGCGATTAAAGAACAAATGGCAGAAGAAAAAGAAGAAGGAAAACGAGAACTTGAACAAATGAAGGCGCGGCTACTTCAACCGGAGAAAAGTGCTAACAATTTTCTCTCAAGTAATAACAGAACGCCAATTCCGCCAGAGCATTTGCCGGATAATGTAGTTCCCTTTAGACCTAGAAAATAAAGCAATCTATCAAAAAAGTTCAAAAAGACATGGATTTTAGTCTTTTTGAACTTTTTTATTTTCATCTTCAGTGACAACTTGCCGAATTAATGCCAATAATTCCTCCATAATTGGCGTTACGATACTGCTGTTGCGATGGACGAGAGAAATCAGAAATTGCGGCTGTGTTAAATCCGATAAGTCAATCGTTACTAAGTTATCATCAGGACTAACGGCAAGTTCAGCTAAAAAGCCGATTCCCATGCCAGACTTAATCATACCTTTTAAGATATCCAAATCATCACTTTGATAAATAATTTTTGGATCTGTGTTACTACTTTTGCTTAAGCGAGCAAAGGCATGGTGATGTACATATTGTTCACTTAGTAATAAAAATTTTTCATCCCCCAAGTCAGCGAAAGCTACTGTTTTCTTGGTAGCTAGTGGGTGTGTTGGTGCAGCCACAATCTTGAATTTTTTCTTAGTTAAGATTTCGGTATTTAAAGAATCTTCATGAATGGCATCTAAAGAGCCGATTAAGCCAACATCCAGACGGCCTAATTTGATTTGGCGTAATAAGTTTTCAGAACCTTCTCGTTGAATAATGAGATGGGGAAGGATATCTGCTTGTAAAAGTTTCGGAGATAATTTTGGAAAATAATAATTGCCGATAATCGGTGGCAATCCCAAAGGCAATTTTTTTGCCGTGAAATGTGTCATCTCTTGTTTGGCAATTCGCAACTCCCGCAAAATACTATTTACATGTAATAAAAATTGGCGACCGGCTGAGGTCAAGGTGATATTTTTGTGAGCCTGATTGCGATTGACCAAACTGACATTTAGCTCAGTTTCTAAGCGTTTAACGGCATAAGTAATCGTCGGTTGGCTAACATGGTAAAAGTCGGCTACTTTAGAATAATTTTTTTCTAAAGCTAGGCGTTGAAAGTATTCTAAGTCACGAATATTCATGATAAAGCCTCCTATTTGCTTGGAATGGATAGTTCTTGATAGTCTTATCATATAAATTAAATTTATCATAACTGCAGCTTTTGACTATAGCAAGGAATAAGGATTAACCTTGTCATTGTCAACGAGGGATAACCGCAAAATTAAGAGGAGGCTTTCAAAATGAAAGGTATGGAAATTTTAAACAATCCATTTTTAAACAAAGGAACAGCTTTTACTAAAGTTGAGCGTGAAAAATTAGGTTTAACTGGGATGCTGCCAAGTCGTATTCAAACGCTAGAAGAGCAAGCAGTTCAAACTTATGCACAATATTTAAGTAAACCTAGTGATTTGGAAAAGCGGATTTTTCTAATGAACATTTTTAATACGAACCGCACATTGTTTTACAAATTGATGGGACAACATATCGTGGAATTTATGCCAATTGTTTACGATCCAACGGTGGCAGATTCGATTGAACAATACAATGAATTATTCGTTGAACCTCAAGATGCAGCTTTTTTATCGATTGATGCACCAGAAGATATCGAAGCAAGTTTAAAAAATGCTGCTGCAGGCCGCGATATTCGCTTAATCGTTGTAACGGATGCAGAAGGTATTTTGGGCATGGGAGATTGGGGTGTCAATGGTGTGGATATCGCCATTGGTAAATTAATGGTTTACACCGCCGCTGCAGGAATTGATCCAAGCCAAGTATTACCTGTTTCGTTAGATGCGGGAACAAATAATGAAAAATTGTTAAACGATCCTTTGTATCTTGGCAATAAACACCAACGGATTTATGGTGAAAAATATATGGATTTTGTTGATAAATTTGTTCAGGCCGCTACAAAATTATTTCCAGAACTGTTGTTACACTGGGAAGATTTTGGCCGTAGCAATGCTGCCACAATTTTAGAAAAATACCAAGATAAAATCACAACCTTTAACGATGATATTCAAGGTACTGGTATTGTGGTTTTGGCAGGTGTTTTAGGAGCGATGAATATTTCCCAAGAAAAATTAAGCGATCAAATTTTTCTAACCTTTGGTGCTGGTACGGCCGGTGTTGGAATTGCCAACCAATTGTTAGATGAGCTAATGCGGGCAGGTTTAAGTGAAGAACAAGCGCGTGCCCGTTTTTATTTGGTGGATAAACAAGGTCTATTATTTGAAGATACAGCTGATTTAACCAATGGACAAAAAGCTTTTGCCCGTAAACGGAGTGAATTTTCTACTGATTTGGATTTAACCAATTTAGAAAATGTGGTGAAGGCTATTCACCCTACGGTTATGATTGGAACTTCCACACAACCAGGTGCTTTTACCGAAAGTATTGTGAAAGAAATGGCTGCTCACACCAAACGTCCAGTTATTTTTCCATTATCAAATCCAACAAAATTAGCTGAAGCAACTGCAGCAGACTTGATTAAATGGACGGATGGGAAAGCCTTAATTGGAACTGGTATTCCAGCAAAAGACGTGGAATATAATGGTGTTACTTATCAAATTGGTCAAGCCAACAATGCACTAATGTATCCAGGTCTTGGTTTGGGGATCATCGCCTCTACCGCCAGTCGTGTAAATGGAGAAATGTTATCCCAAGCAAGTCATGCTTTAGGCGGAATCGTAGATACGACACGACCTGGCGCACCTGTTTTACCACCAGTAGCAAAATTAGCAGCATTTTCTGAAAAAATCGCCGAAGTAGTTGGTCAAAGTGTTTTAGATCAAAAACTAAATAAAGAAGAAATCAGCGACATTAAAACTGCTGTTAAAGCAACAAAATGGATTCCTGAATATTAAAAGAGAGAAGGGTTTATTGTGGTTTTCTTCCAATCTATTCAAAGTGTCATTAGCATTATTTTGATGATTGCTTTGGGCTATATTTTGAAAAGACAAGGTTGGTTTGACGAGAATTTTGGCAAAAATATTTCAGGACTAATTACAAAAGTAGCCCTGCCTGCTTCAATTTTTGTCTCGGTTTTAAAGTATTTAACTAAAGACAGTTTGATTTCTTTGTCAGGGAGTTTATTATTTCCCCTCTTAGGAGTTGTAATTGGCTATCTTATCGCGTATCTGTTAGTTAAAATTATGAAGATCCGGCCGGGACGACGAGGGATTTTTATGAATGCAGTGGTAAATGCCAACACGATATTTATTGGCTTACCATTAAACATCGCCCTTTTTGGGGAAAAAGCTTTGCCTTACTTTTTGGTTTATTATGTTACCAATACGGTGTCGACTTGGGCCTTTGGTGTGTTCTTAATTTCCAATGATGATCCAACGAAGGAAAAAGGTAGTAGTAAAGCAAAATTGAATTGGAAAAAGTTACTGCCACCACCTTTATTAGGCTTTATTGTGGCACTAATCTTTTTGATCTTTAGCATTCCAGTACCAAGTTTTATAAATGCAACGCTTGGTTACATTGGAGGTATCGTGACACCATTGTCGCTACTTTATATCGGGATTGTCTTATATGATGCTGGATTAAAAAGTATCCGCTTTGACCGCGATACCGTGGTTGCTTTAATTGGTCGCTTTGTTTTGTCACCGATTATTTTAATTGGATTAATCAGCTTGGGGTCTTCTATGTTTGGCATTCACTTGGTCAGCTTGCTGAAACAAACACTAGTCGTTCAATCGGCAACACCAATGTTAGCGGTCTTGCCAATTTTGGCAGCAGATGCCCATGGAGATGTTAAATACGCCACAAATCTAGTCACTACCAGTACCATCTTATTTGTTGTCGTTGTCCCAATTTTAATGACAATCGTGCAATATATCTAGTAAAAGTAAGATCATAAAGTTGAAATAAACTCAAACACAGCGCTATTTTTATGCTTGATTCAGGAGCAGTAAGAAGAGCTTGCGTGTTTGAGTTTTTTTGTTGTTAAAATAGACAGTTCAAATTCAATTATTAAATAATTATTTTATTTTTTGCTTTTATTTTAAAGGATAAGCTACAATGAAATTAAATAAAAAAATAAAGTGAATTGGAGGAGTAAAAAATGAGCGAGTACTATTATATTTTATCGCTATATAAGAATAAAAAACGCTATTTAACAAAACTTATTCTTTTATCTGCGCTTTTATTAGGCGTGGCAAGTTTTATTGCAGCACTGGATATATTTCGAATTAGTCCGTTTATCTGGTACGTAATTGCAATGGGGATTGTTTTATTCCAAATGAAGAAAATGAAGCCAGAAAGTGAATATTATCATCAATTGATCGAATTCTTGCAAAATTATCAGCCTGAAATTTTACAAAATGACGTGCTGGTTTTCTTTGTTGATTATCAATTAAAGCATTACTTTGATTACGAAGCGGGCCAATTATTTGCTAGGTTAAAAAATAAAAATACTACAGATGACGCGCAAGCAATTGCTGATTTGAATGAGATTATTGGCGAAATTACCGCTTACTATAATTATATTGCCTACGACCAACAACTAAAAGAAGATATCGAGATTTCCTTGCAATGGTATCGAAATTCGATTGAAAACCGCAAACAAGACTTGGTGTAAAAAGGGGAAATACATATGAAGTTAAAACGCGATGTTATCGGAGTAGTACTGGCATTTATGAGTGCCGGCTTTGTCGCAACGGGGATGAATGCCAGCGCTTACCAAGAAGTTTATGATACACAGGCTAAACAAGAACAAAAAGTACAAAAAGCGATTGCTTCAGAATTTATTACGCCACAAGATAAAAACGAATTAAAACAAACAGTGGTCGCTTTTGATGAAGCCAAAACTAAAGAAAATCGTGATTCACTACAAGATAAAATTAAGCAACAAAAAAAATTACTCGCAAAAATTAATAGTAGGCTAGAAATAAATGAAGCCAAAACAGCAGCTCACGAATATAACAAGATAATTGACGAATTAGGTATGTTAACGAAAAAAAGTCAGGAAGTTTTCATTGAGAAAGCAGATGAGCAGCAAGTTGAAGTTCTGGCAACAGAGCTTGCTGAAATTGCCGCACCGAAAAAGGTAAAACCAGTGCGGCAACTGGCTAAAAAAACAACAGCATTAGCAGAAAAAATGTCAGATAACCAAACTGAAATGAAAAATTTCGTTGCGAATCTAAAAGTTGATAACCAAGCAGCTGTGGCACTACAAAAAAATAAATTTTTAGCTAAAACAGATAAAAATGAATTAGGAAAACTACAAAAAGAAAACGAAAAATATTTTAAAGATGCTGATGATCTAATAACGCTGCAAAGTCGGCGCGAAGCTTCTAATAGCCTACTTTTTACATTACAAGACCGGGCAAAAGATACCGAACAAGATTTTAGTGAAAATGAAGAAGTCGCACGTAAGTTAATTCAAGCTGCAAATGAATTATTAGCTAAAGGGGACTTAAATCCCACTGAAAAAACAGAATTAAACCAAGTCAGGACAGCACTAAATGACGCACTGGGCCTAAAAAATTACCAACCGGGGGATTTATCCAGTAACTATACAGCCTTAAAAACAAATTATGATAGTTCGTATAAAGTAAGTAATGAGCGCAAAATAGAAGCAAAGCGCAAAGCAGAAGAAGCTGCTAGAAAGAAAGCCGCGAAACGTAAAGAAGCACAAGAAAAGGCAGAGCAACAAAAAGCAGCACAGGTACAAAAAGGGGAAAACGCCGCAGCAAATAATGAAATACCGGCCCCAATTCCAAGCACCACCAGGTTATAAGTTCTTAAAGGTAGAAAGTAGCAAAACTTACGGGCAAGTAAAAAATCCTGGTAATTTTCGTCTAATTACAGAAGCTGAAGCAGCAAATTATACGCCAGGGCATGGAAATGGCTCAGCTAAGCAGTAAAAAAATAAACTTAGGAACACTCTTTGTTCTTAAGTTTATTTTCTATTTCCCGATGTAATCTCTTTCATTAACTGATAAAATTGAAATAAGAGAAAGTAGAAAGAGGTTTACTATGACACAATTTAAAATTGCATTTTTTGATATTGATGGAACACTAGCTGACAATGAATTGCCCCATGAGATGGGAATTTTGCAAAGAATTCCAGCATCAGCTAAAGAAGCATTACGGCAACTAAAGCAAAATGGGATTGAGCCTGTCATTGCGTCAGGGCGAAATCATTTGATGCTGCGGGAATTTGCAGCAGAGTTGGGGGTAGAAAGTTTAGTTGCTTCTAATGGTACACAGGTTTTGTATAAAGGAGCAGAGCTAGCGCTTCATCCAATCGATCAGCAAACATTGAAAGCGACGATGGCGGAATTTGATCGGCAGAAAATTCGTTACATTATTGAAACACCGGAACGTTTTTTAGCAACAAGTATGGAAGTTGCGACAGAAGATGCTGCTGCAAAATATATTGAATATGTTAAAGATATTCAAGAATTACCGCAAGATGTTATTCAGTTAATTGTCCGCATGGAAGATCGTAACTATATCCAAGTGGAAAATAATTTACTGATAGCTGAAAAAGTGGCACCAGTCGTAATGGATGTTCACTTAGCTCAAGTTTCAAAGGCAACGGGTGTACATGAAATATTGGAAAAATTAAACATTCAACCAGAAGAAGCCTTGGCTTTTGGTGATGAGGAAAATGATTTGGCGATGTTTGATGCTGTCGGTTATCCGGTCGCGATGGGAAATGCCTGCCAAGCGCTAAAAGCTAAAGCGAAGTTTGTAACCAAAAGAGTCGGAGATGACGGGATTTGGCATGCGTGTGAGATGCTAGGGCTAGTTAAATAAAGAAAACACCTGCTTGAAGTTTATGTTTTTTGTAGCTACCTCAAAAATTAGACTAAGATCTAATCTTTAGCGGTCGCTACATTTAAGCATAAATATCAGCAGGTGTTTTATATTTTATTCAAACTCTTCGTATTCGTTAGGATCTTGGTCGTTAATCCGACCGTCGGGCTTATTTAAAGCTGTAATTGCCGCGATCTCATTTGGCATTAAAGCAAAATCAAAAATATCAAGATTTAATCGTTGATGAATTAATGAACTTGCTTTGGGAATTGGGATGATCCCTCGTTCATAATGCCAACGTAAGATGATTTGACCGGCATTTTTATTGTATTTTTTCGCTAAATCTTGAATTAAGGGTTCTTTTAAAGAAGTGCTAGCCCGACCTAGCGGACTCCAAGCTTCCGTAATAATACCGCGTTTTTTATTTTCTGCGAGCATTTTTTCTTGTGTCCAATAAGGATGAAGCTCGATTTGATTAACTGCAGGTGTCACTTGTGTATCTGCAATAATTTTGTCCAAATGCTCTGGCTCAAAATTGGAAACCCCGATGGAACGAACTAAGCCCATTTTTTGTGCGGTAACGAGTGCTTGCCAGGCTTCATGATAAAGCCCTCTTTTTGGTAAAGGCCAGTGAATTAGAAAAAGGTCAAAATAATCCAATCCCATCCGACGTAAGGACTCTTGAATTGACAATAAAGCATCTTCGTAATGATGATATTTTCCCGGCAACTTTGAAGTGACAAAAAATTCTGCTCTTGGTATACCAGAGCGTCTAATAGCTTCACCAACAATGCCCTCATTATCATAGTTTGTGGAAGTATCAAGCGCACGATAGCCATCACGAATGGCACTTAGAATTTGTTGCATGCCATGATCGCCACGAATTTTATACGTCCCAAAACCAAGAGCAGGAATATAATTTCCATCGTTTAAAACAAGATTTGGTACTGTCATGATTTTTCCTCCTTAAAATGTGCTTTTTTTTAACTTACCACTAAATTGATTTTGAGTGAAATGATAGGTCGTGGCTGATTAATCTTTTATAGTCAAAGTGATCATCACTTTCCTTGTCATCTTTTTTAATAATCGTTACAATTAGATTAGAAAAAAATGAGTGGAATGAAAGAGAGGGTGCGAAAATGAAGAAGATATTTCTCTTGTTGGGAACGTTACTTGTGTTAGCAAGTGGTGCTTACGGCTACTTTTTGTATCAAAGTAAGCAGCTGTACCATGATTCACTCGCAGCTGCAGAGGCAGCGATTGAAAAAAAGGATTATCGTAATGCAGCGATTAACGTGGAACGGGCTCTTTTTCTTAAAAAAAATGATGAGGAGGCCCTGGCTTATAAAGCGCAGTTAGAGCCTGCGCTGGCACTTAAAGGGCAAGATCTAGACGTTGATTTTGTGACCGCACAAAGTAAAAAGATTTTGCGCATCCCCAAAGGCTCCGCTGAATTAAAAGCACAGGCTAGAGCGATGCAAGAAAAAGTTGCAGAACTTCAGGAGGAGAAAAAGGCCTTTCATAATAATCTGACGGAATTACAAGCAGCTCTGAGACAAAACGATTTGGTAAAAGCTGAAAGTGAATTGGTAATTTTAAATAAAGCTTGTGATCAAGCAGCGCATTTGGTTACTATTTGCCAAGAACGCAATACCTTGGCTTTGGAATTTGAAACGGCAGTAGCTACGAAAGAAGAGTCATTGCAAAAAGAGTTGTTGGCGGCCAAAGAACTCTTGCTGGCTGGAGACTATCTTGCAGCTAAAGAGATTGTTGTGCCGATAGTGGAAATGAAGACCGTCAAAGGATTGACGAATATTCAATTACAAGCAAAGAAATTGCAGGGAATTATTCTTCAACAAGACAAAATTGAAAAGGCGATGTGAGTGTCTGTGATGCTAGTCTATTTTATTTAAAATACTAGCCAGCATGCAAAAATACAGTAACGACTGTTCTATGATTGTCGTTGCTGTATTTTTTTGTGATATTGAGTTGAAAAAAATCAGCGTCGGATTCATTTTTTATTTGCAAAAGCGACGTAATGGAAAATTTAATTAGGGAAATCTCCTAGTGGTTTTCTTCACAATTCACGGTATAATGTCAGTGAGAATCATTCTCAATAGTCTGAGGAGATGGAATAATTTGAAAGAACTTGATTTGACGCGCAGTCTTTTTGATGTGGTAACAGAGTATCCTGAAGTGAAAGCAATTATGGCAAAGATTGGTTTTGCTGCGATTGAAAAACCGGGGATGCTACAAACTGCCGGTCGTTATATGACAATTGAAAAAGGTGCCCGCCTGAAAAAAATACCATTGTCGCAAATTATTACTGCTTTTGAAGCGGCAGGATTTACCGTGACAGGAGGAAAATAAATGGAACGTACACGCGCACAACGCCAAGAGCGAATTGTAGAAATTTTAGCTTTACTACATGAGGGTGGCTCCTTTGCAGAAGCCAAGGATTTGTTTAATCAAGAATTTGATGGAGTCGATGTAACGGAAATTACCGCGGCCGAAAAAGCATTAATTAAATCTGGTTTGAATCCAGCTGAAATACAACGATTATGCAATATTCATGCTGCTGTCTTTAAAGGGGCAATCAATGAGATTCATCGTTCTAATTTGGAGCATGAACAACCAGGACATCCCATTCACACGTTAAAATTGGAAAATCAGGTGTTGCAGTCTTTGCTGACAGATGAAGTGGATGAGCTATTAAAGAAAATGAAAAAAGGTGATTGGTCAAACAAGGAGCGTTTATTGGCTGCTTTAGAAGATTTGGGTCAAATCGAAAAGCATTATGCCCGCAAAGAAACGTTGATTTTTAGCTATATGGAAAAATATGGCATCACTGCACCACCACAAGTTATGTGGGGGGTGGACGACCAAGTACGGGCAATGTTAAAAGATTTGATCCAGTACGCTGGCAGTGAAAAAGCGGCATTTAATCCTTTATCTGAAAAATGGCAAGCACTAAAAGAAGAAATCGAAGAAATGATTTTTAAAGAAGAAGAAATCATGGCGCCGATGACATTAGATGTTTTTAGTTTGAAGGACTGGGAAGAAATCGCCAAAGACAGCTTTGAGATTGGGTTTGCCTTTATTCCTGAGCCACTGGCTTTTAAAGCAAGTCAAAAGGCTTTGGCAGATGAACAAGATCAAAAACCAGCCCGCTTAGCTGCGATTGCGCAGGCCAAAGAGACAACAGCAGAAATTGCTGCAGGATTAGCACACGATGCTATCACCCAAGAAACTCCAACCAAACACTACGATTGGCAAGACCAAAGCTCAGCTGAAAATGTAGTTTTCCCCACCGGAAGTTTAAAACTAGAGCAGCTACTTGCAATCTTTGAAGTGCTACCAGTAGATTTAACTTTTGTAGACAAAGACGATCGGGTACGTTTTTATTCGGAAGGTCAAAAACGCGTCTTTCCACGAACCCGTTCAGTGATTGGTCGGGAAGTGGTGAATTGTCATCCTCCCAAAAGTATGCATGTAGTTGAACAGATTTTAAATGATTTTAAAAGTGGCATACGACAAACTGCCGATTTTTGGATTGATTTAAAAGAGCGAAAAATATACATTCGCTATTTTGCGTTACAAGATGAAGAAGGTAAGTATATGGGATGTTTAGAAGTCACGCAAGATATTACTGAAATTCAAGCTATCAACGGGCAAAATCGTCTACTGGATCAAAAATAATACTAAAAAACCTAGCGTAACTTTTTTATTATGGAAAAGTTACGCTAGGTTTTTTGTTGTTAAGAGATGAAAAAATTTTCAGGCCAATATTTTTGCCAATGTTAGCGCAGTTTTATTTATACAAGAACTTTGAAGATAATAAGCTAAAAGGGTAAAAAGACAACAAGTTTTTAACATGAGCATTTTTTTAAGTAAGCTTAGCTAAATTTCTACGGTTCTTATTTAGCTAAGATAAACCGCAATTTCTTAACAAAATTGATTGTAAGCAAGTTTTGGCTAAATAGGTTGGCTACGCTCAAAGCGTTGGTACAATTTGGCGGCTAGTAGTGCAAATAAGCCTGGTCCTAAAATTAACGTGAGCACATTGTTATATTCACCGGCTTTCAGAGGTTCATAGACTTGAAAAAAAATTGCGACTGCTACACAGAGGCAAACACTGATAGAAAGCAGATGATTGACTCTTTTATCAGAAATTAAAAGTTCTTCTTGTCCGACGATATTTTTTCTAATGAAAAAAGGAAAGCTTGCGGCCACCACAAAATAGGGTAATGCGCGGGAAACATTGGTCATATAGGTAAGTTGATTGAATAGATTTCCGATAATTTGATTGTTAAAAGATAATGCGGCAATACAAATACTAATCACACCTGCTTGTAGCCAGAGGGCATTATCTGGCATTTGTTTGTGGTTGAGTTTAATAAAAGACTTCGGCCATATTTCTTTTGGCGTGCCGGTAATTAAGCTTTTTAAAGGTCCGTAAGTAATGGAAGAAAGCAGCCCTAAGTAAGCTGTTAATAAGGTAAAAGCTGTATAGCGAATATAAAATTGATACAAAAGATTCGTCTGCCAGTAATTAAAACCGAAAGCTTGTGCCAATGATTTTGCTAAGCTACCAGTTAAGCCATACATCAAATTTCCCAAGTGCATTTGATTGGTTTGACGTAAAGCTGTGATATCGTTTGTTCCACTCCATAAAATGATGCCTAAGATGTATAATAAAGCGATAATTCCTGCACTGAAAATAACCGCTTGAGGAAATTTTTTGCGGCTTTCTTTGGTTTTATCTGCTAAACTAGCGACAGTATCTAAACCACCAAATGCTGTGATTGCAAAGATGAAAAAGGGTAATTGGCTAAAAAAGTGGTCATACGTTCCGGCAAAAAAGCTGGGTGCCTGCCAACTTTTAACTAAGTTTGGAATAAAATTGGCAGGTTGTAATACTAATAAAGTCAGGTTACTAAAAAGCGAAAGTAGTAAAAGTGCAACCATGGCCAAGCTACTGATTTTTAAAAAAGATAAAATAGTTTTAAACCCGCGACTTAATAAATAGGTTAAACATAAAACAGCAAGAATAGCTAAAAGTGCTAACCAGACTTGGGCGGGCAAGTTGAACCAATTCATTTGGCCAGTCATATCACTGCCAAACAGCAAAATAGATAAAGGAATCATCAATTTCATAAAGAGACTGACCATCCAAGTGAAATAACTGCAATACCATAAAAAAGCAGTAATAAAGGCAACTTTAGGGGAGAAGGAATCTTTTAACCAATCATAAATAGTGCCTTTTTGATGGGCGTATTTTTTGCTGTATTGCGCTACAATAAGAGCATAGGGGATAAAATAGCAAAGTGCGCTAATAATAAACCATGCCAATGATTTGGTCCCCAGCATAAAAAAGGCAGTCGCCATACTTGAAAATGAATAAACGGTAGTAATAATAAGCAACATTAATGTTGTGATGGACATGTTTTTTTGCATCAAGTGATTGCCTCCTCGTAAGATTACGGTATTATATTAGTGAGTTTTGTAACAAACTACAAGTTGGTTGTTGAAATATAGGGAATTGGAGTAGCAGATGAAAGATATAGTAAATTGGTTGCAAGAAAAAAGAAGTTTATGGCGCTGCGATTTTGTTGGGATTGCGGTGAATTGTGCACCTGCAAATGCCCCACAAACTATTCGTTGGCGTTATGTTAGCGGAAATAAAAGTGAAGCTTATCAGAAGATTCGTTTGAAAGTTGGGCGTGGGATTGCCGGAATGGTTTGGAAAACGGGACGTCCGCAAGCAGATGAAGCTATTTTTAGTCAGCCGGATAAATTATTAGAGTACCCGATTGCCAGAGTGGAAGCATTGGATAGCATGCTGGCCGTTCCAGTCACCGTAAAAAACGAAGTGATCGGTATTTTGGCGATTGGTTTTCGCCATACTCACGCCTTTACCCCCACTGAAATAAAAGCTGTAGTGACAGCCGCTGAAATATTAGCACCAACTTTAAAGGAGTTGGAGTCATGATTATGTTTGAGGAAAATCTTTTTGCTCAATTGTCTGAAGCTATCTGGCTTTTAGCAGACAATAAATGGCACCGGACATTAGCGGCAAAAAAATTAGAAAAAAGCTATCGTCTTGACTTGGCAAAAATAATTGCGATTGCCAAAGGAGAGAATACCACTTCTGAGCTTTTGCCTGAAAAGAAAAGTAATTTTTTTGTTGTAGGTGAAATTACCCCAGCTGGCTTTCCTCTCATTTTACTAGATCAAGATAAAAATCCCCATGAATTTTGGGGGCAAGTTACTTTTGGCAAGCAGGCAACTTTGCTTCAAATTACCTTACAAAAAGCCTCAGATAATGTGAATTCGCTTTTTGGGTATTTAAATGACGCTAGAGAAAGTGAACGGAAAAAAATTGCCAAAGATCTACATGATGGGATTGCCCAGAGTATTTACAGTTTGATGTTGGAAACAAGGGGGTTAAAGTGGATAACACCAGAAATGCAACCTGAAAAGTTGCAAGCCATTGACCGCCATTTTGCTGAGGTACTTGAAGAAGTTCGCGATTTAGCTGGTGAATTGCGTCCCATGTCCTTAGATGCCTTTGGTCTTGTACCAGCATTGGAGCAATTTATTGCCCGCACAGAAGAAATGACGGGATTTGAAATTGACTTAACGGTTACAGGAGAGCAAGCTTCCTTATCTGAAACTGTACGGACGACTTTATATCGCGTGGTACAAGAAGCAGTGGCCAATGCTATGAAGTATGCGGGTGTGAATCAAGTGCAATTAACTTTGACTTTTCAAACTTTTTTAACAATTGAAATTGTTGATTATGGTCGGGGCTTTCATTTACTGCAGGAAAAAAAAGGCTTAGGTTTAATGAACATGCAAGAGCGAATTCACGCCTTAAATGGCAGCTTTAGTTTAGTTACTGAGCCAAATCAAGGTACAAAAATAAAAATTACGGTACCATTAGAGCATAGTGCTGCCGCAAAGAATTAGAGGAGGAGCGCCATGAAAATTTTGATTGCAGACGATCATGCCTTGGTTCGTAACGCATTGGCTTTTATGATTAATGCACAAGCGGACATGGAAGTTATTGGCGATGCTGCCGATGGCAACGAGGTCTTCATGAAAATTGAAAATTTGCCGGTAGATATCGTTTTGCTAGATATCAGTATGCCTCCAGGAGAAAATGGGTTGGTTACGACTAAACGGGTCAAAGAAGCGCATCCTAACGTAAAAGTTATTCTTTTGACAATGCATGATGAAGAATCTTATATACGTGGTGCATTAGCGGCACATGCGGATGGTTTCGTATTAAAAAGTGCCACTGATGAAGAATTATTAACGGGAATTCGTAACGTTTTTTTAGGCAAACGTTATTATGCCGGCTATGATGAAGAGGCATTAAATGAAATTGCTCATGGGCAAGAAGATCGTTTATATGCCAGCTTATCTAAAAGAGAAAAAGAAATATTACCTTTGATTGCATTAGGGTATAACAATAAAGAAATTGCCGAACGACTTTTTATTTCTGTGAAAACAGTAGAAGTCCATAAGGCCAATATTCGGAAAAAGTTGCAGTTGGATAGTTATGCTAGCTTATTGCAATATAGTTTAAAGCACCATTTGATCGATTTTTAGCAGTTTTTTTAAGGAGGAAAAGTTGTGCCAGCAAAAAAAGGGATTATATTTGTTTTACACGGACGCCAAGATCACATTGTCAAAACGAATATTGCTGCCATTGAACAGGCAGCGCGAGCAGTATCAGTTCCTTTTGCCATCGGTTTTTTAGAAGGAGAACGTCAAACGTTAGAAGATAGCATTGCAAAACTTGTTGCAAAAGGCTGCCAGGAATTTATCTTTTTGCCAGTGTTATTGTTTGCAGCTACCCACGTTAAAGTAGAGTTGCCAATGCGCGCGGGAGCTGTTTTGCCCAAAGAGGCTATTGCAACTTATTTAGAACCCCTTGGCACAACCCATGCTGTTTTGCGTTTTTTAGCAGAACAATTAGCAGCACAGCCAAAACTTTTACCACAATCGGTTTTATTAATCGCCCACGGGACGCCTCATTTTTTGGAACCTTATGCGCAGCTAGCAGAGATTGCCCAGAAATTGACGTTAATTTCTGGACGTAAAGTTTATCCTGCCAATTACCATGGTGAGCATCTTTATACAACAGTTTTAAACCAAATCCCGACACCCTTAATTGTTCAACGGCTTTTTCTCACAGAAGGATTTTTACCGACAAAAATTAAACAAGATATTGTAACAAAACGAGGAACTAAAGATACGATTTTACCCACTTTGGCGGATAGTCCAGCAGTGGTCGCAGCGATTTTAGAAAGGTTGGCAGATAGCAATGTTACCGATCATGCTTGATGTTGTCACTATGAAAATTTTAGTTGTCGGGGCAGGGAAAATTGCTACTAGAAAAATTCAAAAACTAGTGGCAGCCGGAAATAGTCCGACGGTAATTGCACCTGTTGCCAGTGATTATGTGCAAAAAGCAGCAGTGGCAAAAAAGATAACGTGGCACAAGCGAATCTACCAAATAGGGGACACTGCTGATTTTCAAATGATTTTCATTTGTACCAATGACGATAGGGTGAATCATGAAATCACAAGAGACATTTTACCAACACAACTTGTGAATGATACGACAAATAAAGCCAACAGTAATTTTTTTAATTTGGCGAGTTTTACGTATCATGATTTTGAAATTGCACTTTCTTCTAAGGGGAAAAGCCCAAGTCAAACAAAAGAGTTAAAAGAAAAATTGCAGCAAATCTTAAGAAATGAAGACAGTCTCAATAGCTGAGGCTGTTTTTTTATCTGACCGAAGGATAAGAAAAAGGTGATGGGCTACTTTGGTGTTTGCAGGAAAAGGCAGCATTTTTTTTGGTTACTTTGTGAAATAAACAACAAATATAGGGGATTCCCCAATAGGTTTCAAGGGTGATTTCTTTTATTGTGAAGCTATTAACAATAAAGGTGGAAAATCCATGAAAGAACGTTTAGTCGTAATCGGAAACGGAATGGCGGGAGTTCGAACGATTGAAGAAATTATCAGTCGTGATCCAGATCGCTATGAAGTAACTATTATTGGTAAAGAAGCTTATCCAAATTACAATCGCATTATGTTATCCAATGTTTTGCAAAATAAAATGACAGTGGAAGAAATTATTACTAATCCAATTGCTTGGTATACAGAAAACCACATTCAATTAATTAATCATGATGAAGCTGTCGGAGTCGATACTGAAAACAAAATTATTACTACCAATTCTGGACAAGTCGTTCCTTTTGACAAACTGCTTTTTGCAACCGGCTCACATCCATTTCTCTTACCGATTCCTGGTGTTGATAAAGAAGGTGTGGTCGCTTTTCGTACGATTGATGATACAGCAGCGATGTTACAAGCTGCTGCAAAATATAAAAAAGCAGTCGTAATCGGTGGTGGATTATTAGGTTTAGAAGCAGCCAAAGGGTTATACGACCAAGGAATGGACGTTACCGTCGTTCACTTAGCAAAGTGGTTAATGGAAACTCAACTAGATGAAAAAGCAGGCAAGTTATTACAAGCTGAGCTTGAAAATCAAGGATTGAAATTTTTGTTAGAACACAACACTAAAGAAATTCTAGGGGATACACGAGTAGAAGGGATGCGCTTTAGTGATGGTAGTGAGATTGCAACCGACTTAATTGTGATGTCGATTGGAATTCGTCCGGCAGTAGAGTTGGCACAAGAAATCGGCTTGACGGTTAATCGTGGAATTGTGGTAAATGACTATATGGAAACCAATTTACCAGATATTTACGCAGTCGGGGAATGCGCTGAACATAATGGTATTTGTTATGGTCTGGTGGCACCTTTATTTGAACAGGGCAAAGTTTTAGCAGATAAATTAACACAACAAGCCGATATTAAGCCTTATCAAGGTTCAACGACGTTTACTTCCTTGAAAGTTTCGGGGGCAGATCTTTATTCTGCGGGCAATGTTGTAAATACAGAAGGTCTAGAAAGTATTGAAGCTTTTGATAGTAGCAGTAAAAAATACAAGAAGATTTTCTTAAAAGACGGAAAAATTGCCGGTATCGTTTTGTACGGCGACACAGAAGACGGCAGTCGCTATTACAACATGATGAAAAAAGGACAATCTTTAGATGAGTTACAAACAATCGCAGTTTTACAAGCGATTGGCGAAGGTGCTGGCACAGGCGATGATGTTTTATCATGGGATGAGGATGAAACGGTTTGTGGCTGTAATGGTGTTTCAAAAGGCGATATTCTCCGTTCAATCCGGGAAAAAGGATTAACCAGTGTCGCTGAAGTTGGGAAAGTTACAAAAGCGGGAACTTCATGTGGTAAATGTAAACCGCAAGTACAAACTTTGTTAGAAGCTGAACTGGGCGATAGTGTTACAGCGGCAACAGGAATCTGTGGTTGTACAGATTTAAATCGAGATCAAGTGGTAACACAAATTTATGCCAAACATTTGTTGAGTACCAAAGAAGTATTTGAAACCCTCGGCTGGAAAAATAAAGAGGGCTGTCCTAAATGTCGTCCGGCGGTCAATTTCTATTTAAATGTAGCCTGGCCAAAAGAGCATGAGGATGAACGTGAATCGCGAGTTGTAAACGAACGGATGCATGCCAATATTCAAAAAGATGGAACTTTTTCGGTTATTCCCCGGATGCGTGGTGGTCAAACAACACCGCAACAATTATTAAAATTGGCACAAGTAGCGGAAAAATACAATGTCCCATTGGTCAAAGTCACCGGTTCTCAGCGCATCGGCCTTTATGGTGTGAAAAAAGCTGACCTGCCAAAAATATGGGAAGAATTAGATATGGTTGCAGCCCAAGCTTATGGCAAAGTATTCCGCTCTGTTAAAACTTGTGTGGGGAAAAACTTCTGTCGTTTTGGTACCCAAGATACAATGGGCTTAGGGGTAAAATTGGAAGAGACATTTGAGTATTTGGATACGCCCCACAAATTTAAAGTCGGTGTTTCGGGTTGTCCCCGCAGCTGTGTCGAATCGGCGGTAAAAGACTTTGGGATTATCGGTGTGGAAAATGGCTTTCAAGTAATGATTGGCGGCAACGGCGGAACAGAACTTGTCGAAGCCAAAATGTTAGGGACTTTTGAAACAGAAGCTGAAGTCATTGAACTTTGTGGTGCAATGTTGCAATATTATCGTGAAACAGGCGTTTACGGTGAACGGACAGCGCCTTGGGTTGAACGGATGGGCTTTGATAATGTGAAGACCGTCTTATTGGATACGAAAAAAAGAGTAGAGCTATGGACAGCATTACGTGAATCATTAGAGGCAAAAGGTCAGCGGGATCCGTGGGGACCAATTACAAAAGATGTTGATTTACGAGAAAAAATGTATACGATTGAAAAACCGGAAAAAGTGGAGGTTTCGTAATGAAAGTTTTAGCCACCAAAAAAAGTAAACTCATTCCACGAGTGGGGCGTTCGGTCACCCTTAAGGATGAAAAAATTGCGATTTTTACGACTTCTGAAGGGAAAATTTACGCTTTAGCTGATTACTGTCCCTTAACAAAAGGACCGATTTTAGAAGGCATGGTTGCAGGGGATTACCTCTATGAACCGATGCGGGATTACAAAATCTCCCTTATTGACGGTAGGATTCAAGAACCTGATGAAGGTCAGATCAAGACTTTTCCAGTTATGATTGACGAAGATGAAGTTTACGTTGAAATCTAAATTTGGCGTGTGTAACTCAAAATGACAAAAATACCCAAACTTAAGCTTAGGTGGCGACAATTTTAACTTTTGTGACCTAAAAAATGGTTTGGGTATTTATTTTAGAAAGGAAACATCATGAAAAAAGCGTGCATTTTGCTAACTCGTTTAGCTGGCTTAAATGAATTGGATCAAGCTTTTTTTATAGCCAAGGGTTATCAGACGCAAATTTTACCTTTAACTAAAATTTCTTTACGAAAATTATCCGCTAACGAAATTGCAGAAATTAAAGCAACCCAGTGGCTTTTTTTTACAAGTCAAGTCCCGGTTGAAAGTATTTTAAAGCATGCCCAATCTAGTGTGAAAATCGCTGTAATTGGACAAAAAACTGCCCAAGCAGTGATAAATGCAGGTTTTACCCCTACTTTTATTAGTCCCAAAGAGACAAAGGAAATGCTGTTAACGACTTGGCAAAAAGCCTACCCTAAAAAAACACGTATTTTATATCCGAAAAGTCAATTGGCAGATAATAATGTGGAAAAGATGCTGGCAAATTACGAGGTACAGAGTTTTATTGCGTATGACAACCTTTTTCCACTGACGAGTCAAAAAAAGTTAGAAAAGGTGTTGGAGACAAAAAAAATCACCGCCGTATATTTTACGAGTCCTTCTGCTTGGAGACGTTTTATTAAGGTTTATAAAAATTATTCGGCTTTGCCGTTACAGTTTGTTGCTATTGGCGAAACAACAAAAAAAGCAATTGAAAAAGCCGGGTATACTGCACGATTGAAAAGTGACGTAGAAAAGATTGATTAAAATAATTGTTAGAATTTTCTTGACAATTAAAAAGTAGCTGTATACAATAAATGCAATAAATAAAAGTGATGACAAGAAATAGTAAGTAAAAATAAGAAGACAGGAAGTTGCCGGTAATTGAGAGGCGCGCAATTATTTTTACTGAATTCCTCTTTGAACTTCGCACCGAATCAAGTAGGCTGCGACGGATGGTGTGCCTTCGTTAAATTTGCCAGGGTATAAGTATTTTTGTACCTAATGAGGTAGTTTTGCGCAAGCAGACTATAAAAAAAGGTGGTAACACGAGTCTATTTCAAGACCCGTCCTTTCAAATTGAAAGGATGAGGTCTTTTTCTTTGTATTTAAATCTTAAAATAAAGGGGTAAAAGGACATGTTTAAAGCAATCAGTAAAAAAATTAACGCAGAGTCAGTAAAGTCATTAGCAAAATTATCAGAAGCAGAGGCGGCGCAAAAAAAAGCACGTGATTTGGAATTAGAAAAAATTATTACCGGTGAAGATCAACGTATTTTGTTAATCATTGGTCCGTGTTCAGCCCATGAAGAAGAAGCTGTGATGGAATATGTACATCGTTTAGCAAAATTGCAAGCAGAAGTCGCTGATAAAGTATTCATGGTACCACGCATTTACACGAATAAGCCCCGAACCAATGGCGATGGCTACAAAGGCCTGTTGCATCAGCAAAATCCCAATGGAGAAAGTAATTTAATTCGCGGGATTGTTTCCGTACGTAAATTACACAAACGTGTTTTAACTGAAACAGGTTTAACGACTGCTGATGAAATGCTTTACCCTGAAAACTTAGAGTTCGTTGAAGACTTGGTAAGTTATATTGCAGTTGGTGCCCGCTCTGTAGAAGATCAGCAACATCGTTTTGTGGCCAGTGGTATCAATCAGCCAACGGGGATGAAAAATCCTACGAGTGGAAATTTAACTGTTCTATTCAATTCACTATATGCTGCGCAACAAAAACAAGAGTTCATTTATAATGGCGCAGAAGTGGAGTCTTCTTCTAACCCATTAGCCCACGTTGTTTTACGAGGGGGACTAAATGAAGTAGGGAAAAATATTCCCAATTATCACTATGAAGATTTAATCGAAGTTACAAATCGTTATGAAGCAGGAAACTTTAAAAATCCTTTTGTGGTAGTGGACACCAATCACGATAATTCTGGTAAACAGTATTTCGAACAAATTCGAATTGTCAAAGAAACCTTAGAAAACCGCAAGTACAATCAAAAAATTAAAAAAATGGTTCGTGGCTTTATGATTGAAAGTTTCATAGAAGATGGTCGTCAAGAACCAGATGGAACCGTTTTTGGTCAATCGATCACCGATCCTTGTCTCGGCTGGGAAAAAACAGAAGAGTTAGTTCGCTACATTGCAAAACATGTCGAATAAATTTTTGAAGTAACAAATTGATGCAGGAAACAGGCAATAAAATAACCCAAGATAAAAAATAAAATTTATCTTGGGCTATTCTTTTGCCTAAAAAGGTGGGAATTATCACCCCTTAATTTTTTATTATTATTTTATAGCTATCATTTATTTTGTATAAGATAACTTTACCCAATTAATTAAAATAAGGAAAAAGCATCATTGTTAGCGGTAATAATTTGAATTTTCAGAAATTAAAAACTTTTAAAATCGCGTTCTATCAAGGTATTGCTGTAAAAGGAATTTCAATAATTATTCAGCTTATCTAAAAAAAATTACAAAAGAAACGTATGATTTTTGACTAGAATAACTTATAATATTGTTATCGTATAAAGAGAGGATAGAGATATGAAGAACAAGAAAAAACGTGATTTAACAAAAATGCGTACGCCCCATACTTATGTCATTATTTTTATGGTTGTTATCGCGGCGTGGCTATTGACGTTTATTGTACCAGCAGGTAAGTTTTCTACCACTGAAGTTGAGTACAAAGATGCCAATGGGGAAGTAGCAACACGGACGGTCTTGGAGCAAGATACCTTCCGCTATGATTATCCGTTAAATAAAGAGTTTGTTTTTGATAAACTAGAAGATTTAGCGGGCAATCAAAATGAATTAGAAAAATTAGATGTTGCCAAAGAAGATGTTGAAGGTGTCATAAAAGACGGGGAAAGTAAACTTTCTCAAGAAACACTAGATGGCATTAATCTGACCGATGATGCGCTGTATAAATTATACGGTGACAAAATTTATGATAAGTCAGAAAAGCTTCACAAGACAGCTAAGATTTGGGGAACCGATGATTTTAATGGTTTTGGTTTCTTGAACTTTGTTTTTGAAGGATTAGTTTCTGGTGACAAGTACGGTTCAGCTGTTGGGATTGTTGCTTTAATTCTCGTCGTCGGTGGTGCCTTTGGGATTATTATGCGTACAGGCGCGATTGATGCTGGTATTTTTGCCTTTATTTCCAAAACGCGTGGTCTAGAACGGCTAGCGATTCCGTTATTATTCTTTGCCTTTTCTTTTGGTGGTGCCACTTTTGGGATGGCCGAAGAAGTTATTCCGTTTTCAATGGTGATGGTGCCTTTTGTCATAGCGCTGGGGTATGACTCTATTGTGGCGGTCACCGTGACTTATGTTGCCTCGCAGGTGGGGAATGCCGCTTCTTGGATGAGTCCATTTAGTGTGGCAGTTGCCCAAGGGATTGCCGGAATTCCAGTCTTATCTGGTGCAACCTTCCGTTTAGTTATGTGGTTTGTTATTACCGCACTTTCTGCACTTTACTTATCATTATATGCAGAACGTATTCGTAAAAATCCAATGAAATCAGAAGTTTATGAATCAGATGCGCATTTCCGTGATCAAATTCAAAAAACGACAGATGAAAAGAAACCTTTCTTATTAGGTCACAAATTAATTTTGTTGGAAATGTTAGTTGTTTTAATTTGGATCGTTTGGGGAGTAACCCAAGAAGGATATTATATTCCTGAAATTGCATCTCAATTCTTTGTAATGGGCTTAGTTGCCGGTATTATTGCAGTATTGTTCAAACTGGACGAAATGGGTTGGAATGATATTGCCAAAAGTTTCCAAAGCGGTGCGGCTGATTTAGCTGGCACAGCGATCGTTGTAGGGATGGCAAAAGGAATTCTACTTGTCTTAGGTGGTTCTGATGCGAACATGCCATCTGCATTAAACACAATGTTACACGGCGTTGGTGGTTTATTAAGCGGTGTTCCCGCGATGGTTGGTGCTTGGGCAATGTATGTTTTCCAAAGTTTATTCAACTTAGTCGTAACATCAAATTCAGGACAAGCAGCTTTAACAATGCCAATTATGGCGCCATTGGCTGACCTTGTGGGCGTTTCTCGCCAAGTTGCAGTTTTAGCTTATCAATTAGGTGCAGGGTTTGTTGATGCCTTCACACCAGTTTCAGCAAGTTTAATTGGGGTTTTAGGTGTCGCACATATTGAATGGGCCAAATGGGCGAAATTCCAAATCAAGATGCAAGGTTTCTTCTTTGTATTAGGGTCAATTTTCATCGTGATCGCAATTGCAATTGGTCTACAATAGCACGCAATTAACTTCCTCTTTTTAGAGGGAGTTTTTTTGTTGTAGGGTATAATGGATAGGATAAAAAAAACGACTTTCAAAATCAAATTTTGAAAGTCGTATTGTTTTGTATTAGATAATTTTTTTATTTTTATAACGACGGCGGAATAAGTTGATATCCACTACTTTATCGGTTTTATCCGTCTTTTTTTCGGCTGGGGTATCAGTCGGTGTTTCAGCTGGCTCTTTTGGAACAGTTGTCCGATCGGGTGTAAGATAGTCATTTTTTTCTTCTTGTTGCACAACTTCATTTTTTTCGACCGTAATTTGTTTTTCAAAATTAAAATTGCCATCAAAATTTTCAAAGATTTGGCGTTTATTGGAAAGATGATAATAAACAATTTCTGGTGGCACACCAACACGAGCAGGGATCATTGTGGTGCCAATACCGGTGTTCACAGATAAAATTGTATTTTTCGTTGGTAAGTACAGGCTGTCAGTATAGTGCTTTGCGCCTTCTGTTTTGATGTATAAATACGGTAGTCGGATTTGACCACCATGACTGTGACCAGATAAAACCAAATCGTATTGTTCCAAATTATTAATAGCATCAATTTGATCAGGCTGGTGGGCTAATAAAATATGCCATTCAGCTAATGTTGATTCAAAATTATAGTTGGGTTTCCCACCACTTAAATCATCAATTCCGACGATATTCATGGAAATCTTCGCATCAGAACCAAAAACTTCTTCATTAACTAAGGTAGTAAAACCAGCTTCTTTTAATACTTCTTTGACAAAGTATTGGCCACCGTGCTTGTAATCATGATTGCCTAATACTGCAATTTTTCCCATCGGAGCTTTTAGACGTTTTAATTTTTCAATTAAGCGATCGGTTTGTTTTTTTGGCCAATGCTTATAATCATCAATTAAGTCACCTGTAAAAACAATGATATCTGGTTGCATCTCCATGACAGAACGAATGATTTTATTCATCTTGCGTGGCTTGAACCAGCGAGAAAAGTGAAGATCGCTAATATGAGCAATTGTTACATCGCCTTCATGGGCGAACATGTCATAAGCATCTGAAATATCCAATACCCGTTGTTTATTTTTGCGAATGAGGTAATGCCGTTGTTTGAGCCTGCTAGGTTCAATGAAAAATGCATAAATTGAAAATACTAGTAAAATAGCGATGATACCTAGAATTAACTGCACAAAACGGCCCCCTTTAAAATTCTGCTAACTAGTATAGAATATAAGATAGTTTGAGAAAAAGCAATCGAACATCAGATAAGATTTTGCTAAATTTAGATGAAAATTATTTCGTTTTTGTTACAAATAAAATAAACGTCTCCGAAACGTTGACAGGAGACGCTGTAAATGATTTAAAATCTAAAAAAGCACAGTCTCACTTTAATTTTCGAAGTTTTTTTGAAGGATTGTGACGCAAACGGCTGTTCTTTTTTGGAATGATAAATAACAACATTTCATAAGGTGCGGCAATGAGAAACCACATTAGGGACCAACTTGTGAAATCTTGACGATAGAAGTTTTGCAATAGGAAATGAAGCGTAAATATCCCGATTAGTAACAAACTATTTTTTAACCAAAAAGGATTGCCAAAATCAAACGTTAATAAGAGCGTCGTAAGTAACGGCAGTCCGTAAAAGAAAAAAGCGGTGAGGTTCAACTGCCAATTGCGTTTTAATTCCAGGAAGGATAAAACGAATAAAACAGTCGATAAGAGAATTCCTAGTGGCGGAAATAAACTTGTTAAAAAGAGATAAATTGAACTATATAAAAGCATCAGGGGGCCTTTAACAAGTGCTGCAATGGCGATAAAGCTAAAAATTAACAGCAGTTGTCCAGTAAAACTAAATTTTAATAAGAGACCAAATAAAGCTAAAATAGCAAAATGGCTCCAAGTCAAAACTTGATCTTTGGTATTTTTTTTATACTTTTGGCGCAGATATTGTGCCAACTGTGGATACTTATGGTTGAAATTTTCCATGTTTTAACTCCTTTATATAAAAAATCAAACGTTGGTGTAAGAGAGTGCTTAAAGCAAGGTTGTAAGTGATAAAAAATCGATGAAATGATTTTTACGATACCTTTGTTTGGTAACTTGTGAAGCGGGGAAATCATTTTTGGTAAGCTTAATTTCTAACAAAAAAGCTACTTTAATTATAAAGAGTAAGGAGAATTATAAATCGGACTAAAGGCGGATTTATTGCAGGAGACAATGTTACAACCGCTCCTACTAAAAAGATGGAATTGCTAAAAATCAGAAGGTTGGCAGTCATTTTATCCCTAATTTAAGAATTGTGGGCATTTACTTAATCTTTTGTGGTGTGGGAGATTTTTTTCTTTTCAGCCGAGTAAACTAAATTTTTACAAAAGTCATTTTTTTGCGGGGCCTTTACTTTAGACACAAGCGGTTTTGTGCTAAAGTTACTAATGAAATGACAACAAGTGGTAAATTTTTACAGTAGACTGTCACCACTTGTGTTTGTTTAGCGTAATGTTACGAAATGATATTAATGAAGGATGTGAACTTGGTGATTTTTGATTCTCATACACACTTAAATGCCGAACAATTTAATGAAGATATCCCAGAAACGATTCAACGAGCCAAAGAACTTGGCGTCACTGAAATGGCAGTCGTGGGATTTGATACGCCAACAATTGACAAAAGCTTAGCTTTAAGTCAAGAATATACTGACATATATAGCATTATTGGCTGGCATCCAACTGAGGCAGGTAGCTATACAAAAGAAATTGAAGAAAAATTGCAAACACAGCTAACCTTACCTAAAGTGGTAGCTTTAGGGGAAATTGGATTGGATTATTATTGGATGGAAGATCCAAAAGAAGTGCAAGAAAGAATCTTTCGCCGCCAAATTGCCATCGCCAGAGAAATGCATTTACCAATCAGCATTCATACCCGGGACGCCATTGAAGACACGTATCGTATTTTAAAAGATGAAAAAATAGCAGACATCGGCGGGATTATGCATAGTTTCAGCGGTAGTGGCGAGTGGGCAAAACGCTTTTTGGATCTGGGAATGCATGTTTCCTTCAGTGGTGTCGTGACGTTCAAAAAGGCGCTTGATGTGCAAGAAGCGGCAACGGTTGTACCCCTTGATCGTCTTTTGGTCGAAACGGATGCTCCTTATTTAGCACCGGTACCTTATCGGGGTAAACGCAATGAACCGGGCTATACCCGTTATGTCGTAGAAAAAATTGCAGAACTGCGAGAAATGCCCTTTGAAGAAGTCGCAGCACTTACACGGACTAATGCCCATCGCCTCTTTGGGATTAATCGATGAAAAAGCCAGTCATTGAAGAGATTATTGTCGTTGAAGGAAAAGACGATACAAGACGCCTGCAAGAAGTTGTCAAAGCAGACACCATTGAAACGATTGGCTCGGCCATCAATGAGGACATTTTAACCCAGATTGAACATGCCCAAGAAACACGCGGAGTCATTATTTTCACGGACCCAGATTTTTCCGGTGAGAAAATTCGCAAAACGATTATGGAAGTCGTGCCAGCTGCCAAGCATGCTTTTTTACCACGCAAAGAAGCGACACCTAATCGCAGTCATGGTTCTTTAGGAGTAGAACATGCGAGTGATGCCGCAATTTTGGAGGCGTTAAAAAAAGTTGTGACGCCTGTAACTACAAGTGAAGAAATTCCATTAATCAGTAGACAAAGTTTAATAGACTATGGTTTAATAGCGGGAGCTTCTGCCAAATTATTACGGGAAAAACTCGGCGATAAATTGCGAATTGGCTATACAAACAGTAAACAATTAACCAAACGGCTGGCAATGTTTCGCATTACCGCCGCAGAATTAGACACAGCGATGCTAGAAATCAAAAAAGAGCTGGAGGACGACCTTGAAAGACACACGTGATATTGCAACACCATCGAAGACCAAAGAAATTTTACAAAAACACGGCTTTACCTTCAAAAAAAGTTTAGGCCAAAATTTTTTAACGGAACCAAATATTTTAAGGAAAATTGTTGCCACTGCTGAAATTGACGATCGGACAAACGTCATTGAAGTAGGACCTGGGATTGGGGCTTTGACAGAGCAATTAGCCAAGTCTGCCAAAGAAGTTTTAGCTTTTGAAATTGATGAGCGACTAATTCCGGTTTTAGCAGATACCTTGCATACCTATAAAAATGTTAACGTCATTCACCAAGATGTTTTAAAAGCGGACTTGCTGAAATTGACAGCAGAAAACTTTACGGATAATTCGCTGCCGCTAAAAGTTGTCGCAAATTTACCTTATTACATTACGACGCCAATTATGATGCACTTTTTGGAAAGTGATTTACCTGTAGCTGAAATGGTTGTGATGATGCAAAAAGAAGTGGCAGATCGTATCTCAGCTGAGCCGGGCACAAAAGCCTATGGTTCTTTATCGATTGCGGTGCAATACTTTATGGAAGCCAAATTAGCCTTCATCGTTCCCAAAACCGTCTTTGTACCACAACCAAATGTTGATTCCGCAATTTTAAAATTAACGCGTCGCAGTCAACCAGCAGTAGAGGTTATTAGCGAAAAAGAATTTTTCAAATTAACGAAGGCTGCTTTTCAATTGCGCCGTAAGACATTATGGAATAACTTACTGCACGCTTATGGAAAAGATGATGCCACCAAAGCTTGGTTGACAAAAAGCTTAGAGAGTGCAGCCATTGATCCAAAACGCCGTGGGGAAACATTATCGTTAGCTGAATTTGCAGCTTTAAGCAATGCCATGATGACAATCAGTAGATAAAAAACAAAATTTGAAATTAGAATAAATGTATCTTAATCAGAGGTTATGACAGAAAAATTGTCGTAGCCTCTGATTTTGTTTTGTTTAGCGAAAAAAATAAAGGTAATAGAATAGAGCAGTGGTCTTTTTTTGAGGAGAATTTTAATAAAGGTGTACATAACTATCACCTGAATTTAACTGCATTTAAAAAATAAGTGAAATTTTTCAGACTCTTTTCGTAAAAACAAAATATATGTCTTGACACTTAAAATAAATACCACTAAAATGAAAAAGACTTAAGTGTCTTGACACGTTGGTTAGGTACGAAAAAATAAATGTTAGAGTTTTTTGAGGAGGAAAAAATGAGAAATAATTCTGTGCGTCATTTAACGATTGCTGCTTTACTAATTGGCCTTGGGATCATGATTCCAATGGTAATGCCTAAAATTGTGATTGGACCAGCATCTTTTACATTAGCTAGCCATGTGCCATTATTTATTGCGATGTTCTTTTCGCCAGCTGTAGCGATTGCAGTTGCGTTGGGAACAACTTTTGGGTTTTTAGTTTCTGGGTTACCTGTTGTAATTGCATTACGGGCCTTAACTCATGTAATTTTTGCTACAATTGGGGCATTATATCTGCAAAAAAATCCTCAAATCGTGTTGCAAAATGGCCAGTTTACTTTAGCCAATGTCCGTTTTCAAATGTATAACGTCGTTTTAGGTTTAATTCATGCGGCAGCAGAAGTGGTGGTCGTTTTAGCTTTTAACATGATTAATTTGAGTACACCAGGAACATATGATGGGGGTGTCTTTTACTTCTACTTTGTCTTATTAGGATTTGGTGGCGTAATTCACAGTTTGGTGGATTACAATATTGCGTACTTTGTTGCGGGGACTTTAAGTAAACACTTTGACATTCCGGTCTTTACCAAAGCTCTGAAATTACAAAAAGAAGTTGTTGGCAATGTGAAAACTGCCCGATAATAGCTAAAAATATTTTCCTGCCGTAAACTTACGGCAGGATTTTTTTATTTTTTTATGAGCTGAGCTCAGTTTTTAAATATCTAGCTTTACGCACTAACTCTTATTGTGAAAGAGTTGCCCCAGTGCTCTCAGTTTTTAAATATCTAGCTTCATAAACTAGCACGTCAAGAAATAAAACAAAATTTCCAAAAATTTGAGGAACAATTTCCGGAAATTTATTATTTATTTTTTACGAGCTGAGCGCAGTTTATTCAGTTTTTAATACTGCAAGCGGTTAGATTCCTAACGTTCGTTATAAAATTTTAAGCACAAAAGCTCGTTAGCTTGTTGTAGCAGTTTATTCGTGCTATATTTTAGGCGAGGTTTTTAAACCTCAAATATGACAGAGTAGGAAATAAAGCGTTAAGTGTCTGAGGGATGGGATGTTGCCCTTGGGACGAAGGATTGCATGCAATTCGCGGTTTTATTTTCGCATTCGCTGCATTATTTTATGTGGCAGCTCTATTAAGGAGATGCTGAGTTATGAAAAGAAAACTAGATGCCTATAAGATTGCGGTCATGGCAATGTTAATTGCTTTGATGGTTGTTTTATCGCAAGTTTTCGGGTTTGAAACCCAATTATTAAAAATCACTTTTAGCTTTGTACCAGAAGTGGTGATGGCGACTTTATTTGGTCCATTTTGGACTGGGATTGGGGCAGTAGTCGCCGATGTTATCGGAAATACTTTATTGGCTAAAGCACCATTTTTTATTGGCTTTACGTTTAATGCCTTTTTAGGTGGACTTATTTATGGTTTTTTCTTTTACAAAAAAGAAATTACGTTAAAAAATTCTTTTCTGTGTGTCTTAGTTAACACCGTGGTCTTTAGCTTTTGCTTAACACCACTGTGGTTATCTTTGATGTACGGCATTGATTTAACTAATCCGGGATTATGGACAACCCGCTTGATTAAAGCGGTGATCATGATTCCTTTAGAAACGATGATTATCTATATCGTAGGCCGAGCATTACCTTATCAACGTTTGGCAAAAAAACTACACTCAAATTAATCACTAACGTCCTCCATCCCAGGGCGCAGACTGTAAGACTAGTAAATATTCTAGTTTTACAGTTTTTTTGATGGTTATAAATGCTACTAAAGCAAAATCGTTTAAGCATTATCAATGCAACATGTCATGTTACAAATATACTCTCTTTATTGCTACCAAGATTTACTGCTAAGGATAAAAACGAAGATTTTATGCATATTTCACCAAAAATTTTTCGCTAACATGTTAAAATGAAAGATGACATTATACGTATCCTTTGGAGGAAATTATGAAACGATTTTTGATCATTCTTTTAGTTGCAATTATTTTAGTATTAGGTGGTTTTTTTATTTTGAATTTATTCTTTGGTTTTACAAATTATCAAACAAATGAGAAAACTTCCGTTAGTTCTACAGCTGTGGATGAAAGTGTTGCAACAACTTCAAGTAGTGAGAAAAAAGATCCGATAAAAGAAGTAGTGGCAAACATGACTTTGGAAGAAAAAGTAGGGCAATTATTTTTCGTTCGCGTGCCAGAAGTCAATCAGGTAGAAGATATAACAACCTATCATTTAGGTGGCTATGTTCTTTTTGGCCGCGATATGGAAAATGAAAGCCAAACAAGTCTGACACAAAAAATTGCAAGTTATCAAGCTGCTAGCAAAATACCATTGTTAATTGGGTCAGATGAAGAAGGAGGTTCTGTCACGCGGGTAAGTCAGAATGCTAATTTAGTCGCTGAACCTTTCGCCTCACCCCAAGCACTTTATGCCGCAGGTGGTTTTGCAGCGATTAAGTCAGATACAATTAACAAGGCAAAAGTTTTGCACGACTTTGGCATTAATGCAGGACTATTTCCTATTGCTGACGTTGCGACAGATCAGAATGCTTTTATTTATGATCGGACGATTGGGCTAGATGCACAGGGAACAAGTGAGTATGTCGAGACAGTGGTAAAGGCGCTTAAGGGAGAAAAAAGTGGTTCAACGTTAAAACATTTTCCCGGTTATGGGAATAATCGTGATTCCCATGTGGAAATTGTCCGTGATACAAGAAGCTTAAAAGAATTGCGTGAGACTGATTTTAAGCCCTTTAAAGCTGGAATTAAAGCTGGAGCAGATAGTGTGCTAGTTTCCCATAATATTATTGATGGGATTGATAAAACCAAGCCCGCTTCAATTTCAAAGGCAGTTCATGATGTTTTACGAAATGAATTACGTTTTGACGGTGTGATTATGACTGATGATATGGATATGGCCGGGCTAGCAGATTTTATTTCCCAAGCAGATGCTGGACTTGCTGCTCTAAAAGCAGGCAATGATTTAATCATGTCCTCTAGCTATCAAGTACAAATTCCAAGAATATTAACTGCTGTTAAAAGTGGGGAATATTCCGAAGAGGCGTTGGATACTGCCGTTATGCACGTATTAACCTGGAAGAAAAATTTAGGACTAATCTCATAAAAAAATTGGCACAGCTACCTTCAAAAAAATGTAGCTGTGCCAGTTTTTATTATTTTAGGATTGTTCAAATTGTGCTTGATAAAGTTCAGCGTAATAGCCATTATTTTTTAGTAAACTTTCATGAGTACCTTGTTCAACAATTTGACCGTGATCCATTACAAGAATTTTATCAGCAGCTTGGATAGTAGCAAGGCGGTGAGCAATTACGAAACTGGTTTTTCCTTTCATCATGGCTAAAAAAGCTGCTTGAATTTTTCGTTCCGTTAAAGTATCGACAGAACTTGTTGCCTCATCCAAGATTAAAAGATGCGGTTTGGAAATCATGGTCCGGGCAATGGTTAACAATTGGCGTTGACCATCGGAAATTTTCACACCACTTGTTCCAATAACTGTATCGAGCTTTTGTGGCAGACGCGCGACATAATCATACATATAAGTTTTCTTTAATGCTTCATAAATCAATTCATCTTCTGCCTTGGGATTACCATAAGTGAGGTTTTCCCGTAAGCTTGCATCAAAAAGCCACGTATCTTGTAATACCATACCGAAACTTTGTCGTAAACTATCCCGAGTCAAATGACGAATATCATAACCATCTAACGTTATTTTTCCGTGATCCACTTCATAAAAGCGCATTAATAAGTTAACCAGTGTTGATTTACCAGCACCGGTTTTTCCTACGATGGCGACCGTTTCACCAGGAGCGGCCTCAAAGTTGAAATCGTGAATTAGCGGTTGATCTTTCGTATAGCTAAAATCCACTTGAGAAAAACGAACAGCACCTTTGACGTTTTTTAAAGTAATTGCATCAGGAGCGTCAGGTGTTTCAATTTTTTGATCTAAAATTTCAAAAGTCCGGTTTAAACCGGCAATGGCCGTTTGAATTTGAGTTGTAATTCCAGAAAGTTCAATAAATGGTTTGGTAAATTGACTCGCGTAAATTGTAAAGCTGGAAATGACACCAATTGTCACCAACTGACTACCATTTAAAACTAATAGACCGCCTACAAAACCGACCGCCAAATAGGCTAAATGATCGACAAAACGTGACATGGGGTTTGTTAAAGAAGAAGAAAATTGTGCTTTTTGGCCCCGTACATTTAATTCTTGGTTAATGGCTTCAAATTTTTGTTGATTGACGTCTTCTTGCTGGAAGGCTTTAACGATTTTTTGATTTCCTACCATTTCTGTGACAAAACCGGAAATTTCCCCCACGATTTCTTGTTGGCGGGCAAAATTAGCTTGCGAGTATGTCGCAACCAGCCAACTAACGAAAAATATAATAGGTGTGGCGACTAAAACAACAATTGTCAAAACAATGCTTAAACGTAACATTACAACTAGCGCAATTAACACAATGGCAACGCCTGAGAAAAGCTGATTAAAAACCGCCGCCGCGGCAATCGCAATATTGTCCATATCGTTAGTGAAACGACTCACGATATTTCCATGGAGTGTTTGATCGTAATAACTCAACGGAAGTTTGTTTAAATGCGTAAAAGCATCTTTACGTAATTGTCCGGCGGAAAAATAAGCAATTTTATTAGACAGACGTTGAATGAAAAGTTGGCTAATGACGGTAATGAAAACAACGCTGGCAAAGAGTAAAAGGATATGATACAAAGCACTGAAATTCACTTCGTTTTTCCCTAACATTTGATCGACTGCTTGACCGATTTGATAAGTAATATAGACACTGGTGCCCCCTGAGGCAATACCTAAAATAATTGCCCCACTAATTTCTTTTTTGAAGGCTGATAAGTATGGAAGATAGCGTTTTAAAACAGACCAGTCAATTTTTTTAGGCTTCATGGGACACCTCCGCTTGTGAAGCAACAATGGCTTGATATTCTGGGCAATTCACTAATAACTCTTCATGTCTGCCTAGGCCGACTTGTTTGCCAGCATCTAAAACTAAAATTTGCTGGGCATCTTGAATAGAGCGTACCCGTTGAGAAATGATAATCAAAGTACCGTCTAATTTATTTTGGAGCGCCTGTCGTAAATTTAAATCAGTTTTGTAATCCAGCGCGCTAAGAGAATCATCTAAGATTAAAATACGTGGTTTTGCAATCACAGCTCGCGCAATCGTCAATCGTTGCTTTTGCCCGCCTGAAAAGTTCTTACCCCCTTCAAAAATTGGAGTTTGTAAGCCTTTAGGTAATGCGGCTACGAATTCTTTGGCTTGCGCTAATTCAAGGGCGGCCCAGCACTCTTGGTCGGTGGCGTCTTTTTTGCCCCATTGTAGATTTTCTTTGATCGTCCCGCTGAATAAAACTGCTGTTTGGGGGACCATAGCAATTTCACTGCGCAATTTTGTCAAAGACCACTTGCGCACATCGCGCCCGTCAATGGTAACACTGCCGGTTGTGACGTCATAAAAACGCGGAATAAGCTGAGATAAAGTTGACTTGCCACTACCGGTGGGGCCAATAATACCAAGGGTTGTTCCAGCAGCTACTTTAAAATCAATATTTTCTAGAACCAGTCCAAATTCAGGCGCAAAGCGAAAAGCAACTTGTTGAAAAGCAATCGCGCCTTTTTTACTGCTTAAAGAAGAATCTCCTGCAATTGGGAGATTACCTGCTTTAGTATCACTAAATGTAGTGATACTGGGTTTGGTTTCCAATACTTCGTTTACGCGGTTAGCAGAAGCGGCTGCCCGGGTAAAAATGATAACCAAATTTGAAACGACAATTAAAGCCAAGAGCATCTGATTCATGTAATTTACTAAGGCTAAAATTTGTCCCGGTGCCAAGTGGCCAGTGTTTACTTTAAAGCCGCCTAAATAAAAGAGAGCTAAAATTCCAATATTCATAATCAAGGTGGTCGCCGGTGTCAGAAGAGCTGAAATATTTGTTACCCGTACATAAACACTGGAAAGCTCATCTGTACGGTTTGAAAAGCGCGTGATTTCAGTGTTACGCCGCGAAAAAGCACGAATAACCCGCACACCACTTAGATTTTGGTTCACAAGTTCATTTAAGACGTCTAGTTTTTGTTGTACTTTTTGATAGAGGGGGACAGTGGTTTTAATGATAAAAAATAATATTAAACAAAATAGTGGCAATGTCACCAAAAAGATGATTCCAGCCTGCCAGTCAATGGTAAAAGCCATAATAACTGCGCCAATACTTAAAAAAGGTGCCCGTATCACCAAGCGAATGAGCATCGCTAAGGCCAGTTGTAACTGATTAATATCACTTGTCATGCGCGTGATCAGTGTATCTGTACCAAATAAATTCAATTCAGCGTGGGAAAAACTATTAATTTTTTTCATAACCTGATTGCGCAGCTCTGTCCCAAAATTTTGGGAAGCCACAGAGGCATAATATTGGCAAATCACGGCACATAGCAATCCAACTACCGACATCAAAACCATCCAACCCGTCATTTGCCAGACAACCTGGCTATCATTTTCGCGAATGCCCATATCCACTAACTGTGCCATTAGTAAGGGCAAAATTAATTCAAAAACGGCTTCTAAAAATTTAAAAAAAGGACCCAAAATAATTTGTTTGCGGTATTTTTTTGCATAAACCAATAACTTAAACATGGATAAACTCCTATTCTTTTTGTAAATGATTGCTATAAAATAATAATTAAAAAATAAAATCAGGCGGGATGATACCACTAATTGTTAGAAAAAAATTGGAAGTATAAGCTGATAATTAACAAAAACAAAAAAGTATTCCCACTTTCAAAATTCAATTTATGTTTATTATTGTAACCTAGGATAGATATTGAGAAAAGGCAGGCCCTTTAGTTTTAGAAAAGCTGGCGAAGTTTGGTACAATGAGGGTAATTACCAATGAAAATGAGTAGAGGTGAAGAAATGAACGAATTTATTACAGTGGTATTATTATTTTTTTGTTATTCTTTTATCGGCTGGTTATGGGAAACAATATTTTGTTCGCTTAAGGCCAAAAAATTTGTCTATCGCGGCTTTTTAATGGGGCCGATAACCCCAATTTACGGGTTTGGTATTTTAATGGTTTTGTACTTTTTACGACCGTTTCATGATAATTTACTACTATTATATATCTTCGCAGCAGTGCTGGTGACAATTTTAGAGTATGTCACCAGTTATGGATTAGAAAAATTGTTCCATGCTTCATGGTGGGACTATCATGATGTACCGTTAAATATTAATGGTCGGGTGGCAATTCCTGTCTCTTTATTTTGGGGCGTTGGATGTGTATTGATTGTAAAAGTAGTTCAGCCCCAAGTCATGCTCGGCGTTAATTGGCTAGCGGCACATTTTGGTTTTTATCTACCGGTTGTCTTAATTGGTGTGATGATGTTTGATTTAGGCTATACCCTAGCAAACTTAGCCTCATTCCAAAGTATGACCAAAAAAATCGCTTCAGAGTTAGATCAGCGTAAAGAAGAATTAAAAGACAGTTTTGACACAAAAAAAGATACGGTACAGCAGCGTCTGGCCTTATCCCAATACTTTAAAGAGCATCCTGAAGCGGAAAATGCCTTTCCCCACTTGAATTTTCACCAAAGAAGACTGTTAAAAAACTTTAAAGGGTTGAAATTAGACAATGTAAAAAGTTTAGAAGATGTCCGTCATTACGTGGCAAATCGTAAAAAAAATTAGTTTTATGTTACGAAAATATTACGAAAAATGTAAGCGAGGAGAAGCTAGTATTTTCCTCGCTTTTTCGTTGCTAAAAACTTTTAAGAAATGGTTAAATTCGATTTACCTTCATAGCATCTGTAACAAAATGTAATCTAACTGAAATGATACATACACCTTTCCTTTGTATAATAAGTGGCATTGGAGATTAGAAAAGAAAGGTGTGGATTTTGTGAAGGCAAAAAAATTGGTGACAGTTTTGACAGCTGTTGTAGCCATCAATCTTGTCAGCCCGGTATTTGCAGCTGCGGAATCAATGGACTCTTTAAATGAGCAAGAGTCTGCAATCACACGTCAAAGTAATCAAATCAGCGCCGAGGTACAACTGGCCTTAAACGACGTGAATGACAAATACGATCAGGTAGAAAAGACAAAAGCAAAAATTGCTGAAAATGAAGCAACATTAAAAAAAGCGCAACAAGATATTGCAACCACGCAAAAAAGTATTGAGAAAAGAAAAGAAATCATGGCAGAACGCTTAAAAGAAATTCAAGTAAACGGTGGGGCAGAGCGTGATTGGTCCGTCTTATTAGACGCAGACAATCTACAAGAATTCATCAACCGTGCTTATGCCATGACGTTATTGCAGAATGCGCAAAAACAAAAAGTTGCCGACTTAAACACAGAAAAAGAAAAATTGGAAAACTTAGAGCTTACGGCGCAGAAAACCTCTGCAAGCCTAAAAGAAAATAAGACCAGTTTAGAAGCTGAAGCAGGGGAATTGGATAGTAAAATTGCTAATTTGAAAAATCAATTAGCTGAAAATCAAAGCACCCTACAAAAAATTGCCCAAAGTAAAGAAGTTGAACAAGCCCGCCTAGCAGCGCAAAAAGCAGCAGAAGAAAAGGCAGCAGCGCAAAAAGCTGCCGCCGAAAAAGCAGCAAAAGAAGCTGAAGTTGCTAAACAAAAAGAAGCGGCTGAAAATGCCGCAAGCTCATCTACTGGTAATAATACCAATAGTAGCTCTGAAACAAACACTAATAATACTACGAATAATTCAAGCTCCACTAATAATTCTAATAATGATGCTACCAATAATAATGATAATAACAACACTGGCAGTTCCACTAGTGGTGGTCGTACCATGATGATGGAATCAACTGCTTATTCCTATGCCGAACCAGGTGCTAGTTATCTAACGGCCAGTGGGACAGATTTACGTCAAAATCCACAAGCAGTCGCCGTTGATCCAAGCGTGATTCCCTTGGGTACTGTAGTTGAAGTTCAAGGCTACGGCGTTGCGTTAGCGCTAGATACAGGTGGTGCAATTAAAGGAAACATTATTGATGTGCATTTTCCGACAGTTGCCCAATGTACAAAATGGGGCCGTCGTCAGGTACAAGTGACGATTCGAGGTTAGTTTTTTAGTGACAAACCGAAAATCGTAAATAAAAATGTAAGAACTGGTATCAACGGGTGTTGGTACCTTTTTTTACGATTTATTAACTGGTGACTTGCTTGTTTTGATAGAATTATGATGAAATTTATAAATTTTTTATAAAAAAATCTAAATTTGTTTAAACTGAAAAAACGTTTTCTTTATAAAGGTATAGAAAATTTGATTTTATTGAAATGTTATCCAATTTCATCTTTGTAAGAAAAAAATAGTTTCACGTGGCGCATTTCTGGGAATCATTATTTAGTTGAATTATTGCAAATTTATAGTATTTGTTATTAAAAAAAATAAGCTAGTCTCTTTTTTGTTAAAAAAGAATTTTTTTATTCTAGATTGTGAAGAGAGGCAACATTTTAAATAGCCCTTTAAAATGTTGCCTTCTTAACGTATAATAAGCTAGAGATTTTGCGAAAAAAAGTGTTATATAATAGAAAAGTTAGTTAGGAGTGTGTATCAATGGGTAACCCCCTTATTAAAACGATCGCAGTCGCAGCTGTGGGAATCGGTGCAGTCGCGATTTGTTTTGTCGGTTATCGTGAAAACAACAACAAACAATATCAGCAAAAAGTAAGTTATGCTGAAACTGCCGTTGAAAAAGATCAAGAACGATTAAAAGAAGTGGATAGTGATCTTACATCACTTTATTCAAACAAGGACAAAGTTTTTTTGAAGAAGGACTTGAAAGACGCTGAATTAACCCAAGTTGGTGCTAAGTTGGACGGTGTTAAAGTTTCAGCAGATGATTTCGGTATCGAAGAAACCGATGTGCCAAAAAACATGAAAACTATTGCTAAAGAAAAAGAAACATTAAACAAGCAAATGTCAGATGCCGAAAGTAAGTTTGCCATTCAAAATAATGTGAATGACTTATTTGAAAAACCAGTTACCGATTGGCAAAAAGCACAAAATAATGTCGTTATTAAAGCTAAAGTAAAAGATACAGATGTCGGTGCCGTGCGAGAACGGCTAGGTTTTGTTCAAGAAAGTGATTGGACGAAGCTAGTAAAAGAGTATCTTTCTTATGCAGACGCCCAGATAAAACGAGTAACAAGCATTAATAAGTCCCTTGATAGTATGTTAAAAGACGGTAAAGTGACAGATAATGCCACATATGAAAAATATCTTAGTCTGGTGAACAGCATCAGTCAAGTTCGCAATAAAACATTAAAAGCAGAATTTACTGAACAAGCAGATAAAATTTCAACACAGCTAGGCTTAGGAAAGACAGATTATGGTGAGGCTAACGTAGCAAGTGACACATCAACTTATTCTGAAGCTACGACGCAATCTAGTAATGTAGGTGAAACAAACGAAACGGGCACTGGAGAATTATATTCTGAAACTGGCTATTAAAGGAGAACAATATGTCTAAAGGAAAAAAGATTGTCTTAGGAATTGTTGGCTTTATCTTAATTCTAACTCTTGCGGTAGTAGGGATTGGGGCCAAAGTCTACATGGATTTAAGTGGTTCGGTTCAAAAAACATACGAATCGGTTGAACGACAACTCGATACAAAACGCAAAGCGGAACAAAAAAATGTGATTGCAGAAAAAAAACCATTTTCTGTGTTACTACTTGGAATAGATACGGGCGATTTAGGGCGAACTGAAATTGGTCGTTCTGATACCATGATGGTTGCTGCTGTGAATCCAAATGCTGAAAAAACATTAATCACAAGTATTCCCCGCGATACATATGTCGACATTGTCGGCAGAGGGACAAAAGATAAAATTAACCACGCCTATGCCTTTGGTGGTGCAGGAATGTCAATGGATACAGTCGAAAAGTACCTTGATATTCCAATTGATCACTATGTTGCCATTAATATGAAGGGCCTAAAAGAATTAGTCGATGCTGTTGGCGGTATTACGGTTACGAATGATCAAAAATTTAGTCAAGATAGTTATACTTTTGAGTATGGCAAAATTCAATTGAACGGCGATCAAGCACTATCATTTTCACGCATGCGACATGAAGATCCAAGAGGCGATTATGGTCGGCAAGAACGGCAACGCAAGATTGTTGAAGGTGTGGCAAAAAAATTATTAACCTTTGACGGTGTAACCCGTTATAAAGAAGTGCTTGATGCAATGGAGACCAACGTTAAAACGGATATGAGTTTTGATGATATGAAGAAAATTGCAGCCGATTATCGTAGCGCCTTTGGCAAAATTCAGCAAGATCAAATGCAAGGTGACGGTTTTATGCAAGACGGCATTTCTTACCAACGAGTTAGCCAAACCGAATTAGATCGCGTCCAAACCGAACTTAAAAAGACATTAGCAGTAAATAACTAAAGAAAGTGGCGAAAAAATGGAAGAGACAATCAGTCTGAAACAAATTTTTGATATTTTACGAAAACATTTAGCTTCAATTTTCATCTGTAGCTTTATTGGACTTGCACTAGCTGGAGTGGCAACATTCTTTATTATCACTCCCAAATATAGCTCGCAGGCACAATTAATTGTAACCTTACCTCAAGGGGATACAGCAACAGCAAACCCCAATGACGTAAATACGAATTTGCAAATGATTAATACGTATAAAGAACTTGTTACCGGGGACTTGGTAATTGACCAAGTTAAAGACCGTTTAGAATCAGAATACAACTTAGATATGAACACAAATGAAATTAAAGGTGCATTGGAAGTTACGCAACAACAAAATTCATTAATGTTTTCGATTAAAGCGACAGATAGTAGTGCAATTAATGCGGAGCATATTGCCAACACAACGGCGCAAATTTTCCAAGAAACGGCCAAAGATGTGCTAGAAGTTAATAAAATCTCAATCATCTCAAAAGCATCTGCAAGTATGACACCAGTTTCACCAAATAATAAATTGAATTTGGCAATTGGTCTAGTATTAGGTTTGATGATTGGCGTTGGTCTAGCTTTTGTATTAGAACTTTTGGACAGAACTGTGAAGGATGATAAGTTTGTTTCAGAAGATTTAGGCTTTACGATTTTAGGTACCGTACCACAAATGAGTCAAAAAGAATTAGATGCTACTATTCAGAAGAAACCATTAATTCCATCATTTAAAAAATCAAACGAAAATCAAAATAAAAATGCAGAAGCTGCTTCAAGACGCAGTCGTTCACGTGTATAAGGAGGAGCAAAAATGTCAAAAAAACATACAGAACGTAAAGGAGCTCAAACTCATCCTGTAAGTTTGATTACTTTAGTTGACCCATCCTCACCAATTTCAGAACAATTTAGAACGATTCGTACCAACATTCAATTTGCTTCTTCCGCAGATCGTCAAATTAAGACAATCGTTGTAACATCATCTGGACCGGGAGAAGGCAAATCGACAAGTTCAGCGAATCTAGCAGTTGTATTTGCAAAATCAGGGCAGCGGGTACTTCTAGTGGATGCCGATATGCGTAACCCAACTGTCTACAAAACTTTCAATTTAAGTAATGAGATTGGTTTAAGTACAGTGTTGAGTACACAAAAAAGTGTTTTAGAAGCTGCCCAGCCGTCGGGTATTGAGAATTTATCAATTTTAACCAGTGGTCCTAAAGCACCAAACCCATCCGAGTTATTAGGCTCTGCCCGGATGGATCAAGTGATTGATGAAGCCCGGAATTTATACGATATCGTTATTTTTGATATGCCACCAGTAGTAGCGGTGACAGATGCGCAAATCATGGCATCAAAAGCAGATGGAACGGTGCTTGTAATCCGGGAAAATGTTTCACGAAAAGAATCACTGCTAAAAGCACGGGATTTATTAAAAATGGTTGGCGCGCGTGTATTGGGCGTTGTCTATAATGGTGCACAACATACAAAAGATCAAGGTTATTATTATTACTACGGTAGTTAAAAATTTTTAGGAGTGAGGAACGATGATTGATTTACATTGTCATATTTTACCCGGGGTAGATGATGGAGCTGAAGATTTAGCTGCTAGTATTGCAATGGCTGAAAAAGCGATTAGCCAAGGAATCACCCATATTCTTTGTACGCCACATCATAATAATGGAAAATATTCAAATCCTAAATCAACTGTTGTTTCTCGTGTCCTAGCTCTGCAAACAGAGCTGGACAAACGAAATTTGTCATTAACGGTTCTAGAAGGACAGGAAGTGCGAATTACCGGCGAACTAATCGAAGCCATTAAAAATAATGAGATTCTATTTACAGATTTAGATGATACATATATTTTAATCGAATTTCCGACGATGGATGTACCCGCATACACAGAAGATATTTTCTTTCAACTTCGTGGCATGGGGAAAATACCGGTCATTGTCCATCCTGAGCGAAATGCTAAATTTCGTGAAGACCCTAATCGTTTAATTGAATATTTAGATATGGGATGCTTAGCTCAATTGACAGCACCAAGTTATGTTGGCACTTTTGGTAAATCTATTCAGAAAACAGCTAAAGAAATGGTGGAACATAACTTAGTCCAAATGGTAGCTTCGGATGCTCACGGGGTGAAGAAGCGTAACTTTTACATGAAAGAAGCTTATGAAGCAATCGCAAAGGATTTTGGTGAAGCCAAAGTTGTTGCGATGAAACAAGTTGCAAAGGATTTGTTAAATGGGGATCAAATCGTATTGCCAAATTATACTGCAGTGAAAAAGAAAAAATTTGGGTTATTTTAGGGGGAGTAAGTGTGTTTGCATTAACACGAAGAAGAAAAATTGCAATATTGGTTGTGGTTGACTGTATTTTAATTGCAATTGCTAATTTATTAGCGTATGTATTTATGAAACCTTTCGTACCAATTTCAGAAAAGTTTGTACTATCCTCTACGCTACTTTCAATAGGCTTATACTTAGTTTTTGGTTTTGTCTTTCACGTTTTTACACGAATTAATCGTTATACCAATCTAAGAGAAATGATTGCTATTTTTTTAGCGACAACCTCACAATCCTTTTTTAGTATTATCTTGCTATCTGTTTTTTCAGATAATGTTTTTAGTCGCCGTTTAGAGTTATTTACATATATTTTATCGACATTTTTGATTATCAGTAGTCGTTTAATTTGGCGCTTATTTGTGGAATGGCGGAATATGCGGGGAACAAATCAAAATACTGATGAAGTGAAACGTACCATAATCGTTGGCGCTGGCGAAGGTGGTCGTATTCTGCTAAATAGTTTCTTGGGATCAAAAACGGCGGGTGACATTGATGTTGTCGGTTTTGTTGATGATGACCCCAACAAACAAAAAATTTACCTTTCAGGTAGACGCGTATTAGGTAAAATTAACGATTTACCAGAACTTGTACAACAGAATGATATTGACATGGTGACAATTGCTATCCCGTCTTTATCGCGAAAAAAACTGCGTGAAATTTTTCAACTGCTGGAATCAACTGAAGTAAAAGTTAACACGATGCCTTCAATGGAAGAAGTTGCAGCAGGAAAAGTTAGTTTGTCACGCTTAAAAGAAATTGATGTCGTTGATTTATTAGGAAGAGAAGAAGTTAAGCTTGACATTGCAGCTATTAAAGATCAATTAACGGGGAAAACGATTTTAGTGACCGGTGCTGGTGGCTCAATTGGTTCGGAAATTTGTCGACAAGTTTCTAATTTTAACCCAAAACGAATTTTATTACTTGGTCATGGGGAAAATTCCATTTACCAGATTCATCGTGAGTTGACTACAAAGTATAAAGAAAAAGTAACCGAGTATGTTCCTGTTATTGCCGATGTGCAAGATCGTAAATTAATTTTTGAATTAATGGAGCGTTACCATCCGGATATCGTCTATCATGCCGCCGCTCATAAACACGTTCCTTTGATGGAGTATAATCCTAGAGAGTCTGTAAAAAACAATGTCTATGGGACAAAAAACGTAGCAGAAGCAGCTAAGGCAAGTAACGTAAAGAACTTTGTCATGATCTCAACAGATAAAGCTAACAATCCACCAAATGTGATGGGTTCAACAAAGCGAATAGCAGAAATGATTGTCACAAGCTTGAATGAAGCCGGAAAAACTAAATTTTCAGCGGTCCGCTTTGGCAATGTACTAGGTTCTCGTGGCAGTGTTATTCCGCTATTTAGAGAACAAATCGCAAAAGGTGGTCCCGTGACAGTTACGGATTTTCGGATGACCCGATATTTTATGACAATCCCAGAAGCAAGCCGGTTGGTAATCCAATCTGGTGCCTTAGCAAAAGGTGGGGAAATATTTGTGCTAGATATGGGTGAGCCTGTGAAAATTCTGGATTTAGCCAAAAACATGATCCGTTTGAGTGGTTACAGTGAAGATGACATTGAAATTGTGGAAGCAGGAATTCGTCCTGGTGAAAAATTGTATGAAGAATTGCTTTTAGACAAAGAGCGTAATGATGAAGAAGTTTACGAAAAAATATTTGTTGGTAATATCAAGGGATTTGATTTAACACAGGTAATGACTTTTGTTAAAAGCTTAGCTGATGTGGATGATAAAGAATTGGCTAGAGAGGTTGTGAAATTTGCAAATGCCTCGAATAAATAGAAAAATCATTATTGTCGGAACTGGTGGATTTGCGAAGGAAGTAACATTCTTACTTTCACGTATTGAAAATTATCAATTAATAGGTTACGTCGATGATAATAGTGATTTACACGGGAACGTGCTTTTAGACTACCCAGTAATAGGAAATACAGATTATTTATTATCTTTAGATGAAGAGTGTGCTATTGCTATCGGAATTGCCAATCCACAGGCTAAAAAAAATATCTATAAAAAACTGAAAACTAAATCAAATTTAATATTCCCTAATTTGATAGATCCAAGTGCTTTATTAGGTCTTGAGATTGAGATGGGGATTGGAAATATTATTATGGCCAACACTACTTTTACTAGCTCAATCAGACTAGGTAATTTTAATATGATAAATATTGCTACAACAATCGGTCATGATGTTGAAATAGGTAGTTACAACTCGTTGTTTCCAAGCATTAATGTTTCGGGGAATGTTAGGATTGGAAATGAAACTAGTATTGGTGTAGGTAGTAAAATTATTCAGGGACTAGCAGTAGGAGAAGCATCAATTATCGGAGCTGGTAGTGTTGTGATAAGAGATATCGAGAGTAAGACAAAAAATGTTGGAGTACCAACTAGAGTAATAGAAAGCTGGGAATAAAATGGAAAATGAACGTATATTGTTGTCTTCACCACATATGAGTGATCAAGGATATGAACAAGAATATGTACAAGAGGCATTTGATACAAACTGGATTGCTCCCTTGGGTGCAAATGTTACAGGTTTTGAAAATGAGTTAGCTGAACTCGTAGGTGCGGGACATGCAGCCGCTTTAGTTTCAGGAACTTCGGCAATCCATATGGCTTTAAAGGCAGTTGGTGTTGGAAAAGGTGATGTAGTGATTTGTCAGTCATTGACTTTTTCGGCCACAGCTAATCCTATTATTTATCAAGATGCTACACCGGTATTTGTTGATAGTGATAAAGATTCATGGAATATGAATCCTGCATATTTACGGAAAGCTTTAGAAAAATATCCAGATGCCAAAGCTGTTATTGTTGTTCATCTTTATGGACTATCTGCGAAATTAGATGAAATTATGGAAATATGTAAAGAATTTAATGTACCATTGATTGAAGATGCTGCAGAATCATTGGGTACGACATATAAGGGGAAATATACTGGCACTTTTGGAGATTATGGTATTTATTCTTTTAATGGTAATAAAATCATCACAACGTCTGGCGGGGGCATGTTGGTTTCTAACAACGAAGAGAGAATTGCGAAAGTCCGTTTTTGGGCAACGCAAGCGCGGGATCAAGCAAGACATTATCAACATAGTGAGATTGGCTATAACTATCGTATGAGCAACATTGTTGCTGGTATTGGCAGAGGTCAGTTGAAAGTCTTGAAGGACCGTATTGCCAAAAAACGCTATATACATGATTTTTATAAAGAAGAATTGAAAGAATTATCGCAGATTTCATTTATGCCAGAAAATGATTGGGATTTTTCAAACTATTGGCTATCAGCTATTACCTTAAAAGACGTGAATCCAACCTACTTGATGGACGAGTTGGAAAAAGAAAATATCGAGTCTCGACCTATTTGGAAGCCAATGCATCTGCAGCCTGTATTTGAAAAGTACGATTATATTGGGGAAACCGTTGCTCAACGACTTTTTGAAACAGGTGTATGTTTACCTACAGACTCAAAAATGTCCGATGAGGATCTTAACCGGGTAGTAACTGTTATAAAGCGAGTGTTGTCCAATGAAAAAGGCTAGTTTTTATAGAAAATATGTAAAACGTTGCTTGGATATTTTGCTTTCCGGTCTAGCTTTGATTATTTTGAGCCCAGCTTTTCTCATTGTGGCCATTTTAGTAAGAACTAAGTTAGGCTCCCCAGTATTGTTTAAACAACTTCGGCCAGGGAAGAATGAACATATTTTTCCAATGTATAAATTTCGAACGATGACTGATGAGAAAGATAGTACAGGCAATTTGTTGCCAGATGAAATACGGCTAACCAAATTTGGAAAACTACTGAGATCTACAAGTCTTGATGAATTGCCTGAACTCTGGAATATACTTAAAGGAGATATGAGTATTATTGGTCCACGACCGCTACTCATCGAATATCTGCCGCTTTATAATTCAGAACAAAAGAGGCGACATGATGTTAGGCCAGGACTAACTGGCTTGGCTCAAGTAAATGGTCGAAATGCGATAAGCTGGGAAGAAAAATTTAATTTGGATTGTAAATATGTGGATAATATTACGTTTATTGGTGATGTGAAGATATTTTTCTTAACGATAAAAAAAGTATTTATCAGAGAAGGAATATCTTCGAGTACACATATTACTAATGAAAAATTTCAAGGTAGTAAAAATTAAACTTAAGGAAAATTTTTAGTGAGGGAAAATGGAGAGTAAATTGAGAAATATTTGGATATTTAATCATTATGCAAACGAAATGTGGAAAAATATGGGTGGAAGACATTATAGCTTTGCTGAAAATTTGACTAATTTAGGCTATAACGTTACAATTTTTTGCGCTAGTTCATTTCATAATCAAAATAACAGTATTGAAATGGAAAATAGAAAGTATAAGATAGATTCATCGAGAAAATTTTCTTTTGTATTTATAAAAACACCAGTAGCAATTGGAAATGGATTGAAACGAATAAAAAATATGTACTCCTTTTATCATAATTTGTTATTGGAATATAAGTTAATTGCTCATCAGATTGGTGTGCCTGATTTAATTATTGCGTCTAGTGTACATCCTTTGACTTTGGTTGCAGGAATAAAAATTGCTAAAAAGTTTAAAATTCCATGTATTTGTGAAATAAGGGATCTCTGGCCAGAAGCCATCTTTTCTATAGGAAAAACTAAAGAAAACAGTTTAATTGGCAAATTGTTAATTAAAGGAGAACACTGGATTTATAAAAATGCTGATGCATTAATCTTTACTAAAGAAGGTGATATTGACTATTTAAATGAAAAAGGATGGCTTTCAAATCAAGGGGGAGACGTATCAAGAGATAAGTGTTTTTACATCAATAATGGTGTAAATATACATAAATTTAATGAACAAATTGTTAATGAGATTACTGTTGATTCAGACTTAGATTCAGAAAAATTTAAAGTTGTTTATTGTGGTGCAATTAGACCAGTAAATAATGTTGAAAAAATTGTTAATGCGGCAAAAGTGTTGAAAGATAATAAAAAAATTATCTTTTTAATTTATGGTGAAGGAAATGAAAAGAAACACTTGGAGAATCTTGTGAAAAATTATGGACTTACAAATATAAAATTCAAAGGGTTTATTGAAAAATCTAAGATACCTTATATACTTCATAAGTCGGATTTAAACATTCTCAATTATTCACAGACACAATATAATTGGAGTAGGGGCAATAGTTCTAATAAGCTATTTGAATATTTAGCTTCGGGAAAACCAGTACTATCTACTGTAGAAATGGGTTATTCAATAATTGAAAAGTATCAATGTGGTACGGAAATTTATGACGCTTCGAGTGAAGAGATTGCTTCAGAAATTATATCGTATATGAATTTGAGTAAGGTTGATTATGAACAGAAGTGTGAGAATGCAAAAAATGCTGCTGAAGAGTTTGATTACTCTAAACGACTTACACCAAAGTTACTTGATGTAATGAGCTTTTCTTTAAAAAATAAACTGGAGGTGTAATAAACTTGAAAGTTTTGTTTCTTTCATCTGCAAAAGATATTCATACATGTCGATGGGTTAACGAATTAGTAAATCAAGGTATATCAGTTGATTTAGTATATTGTAGCAATCACGATGTGGGAATCCATTATATTGACGAGCGTGTTATATGTCATAGATTACCATTTCAATCAGGTTTGGGTTATTATCTTAATGTCGCAAGTCTAAAAAGAATAATAAAGAATATTAATCCTGATATAATAAATGCTCATTATGCGAGTGGATATGGGACTTTATTAAGATATGCCAAATTCAATAAGAATGTTCTATCTGTTTGGGGAGCAGATGTCTACGATTTTCCGTATAATAGTAAAATTTCTATGAGAATAATAAAAAAAAATTTAAGATATGCTGATGTAATTTGCTCGACAAGCAAGTCAATGGCAAAACAAGTTCATTCTTTAATTGGTGAAAATAAAAAAATTTATATAACACCTTTTGGAGTAGATGTAGAAAAGTTCAAAGAAAAGATTAATTATTTTGATAACCCAAAAGGTATAACTATTGGTATTGTAAAAAGACTTGAGCCTAAATATGGGGTGCGGTATCTTATAGAGGCAATGAAAATAATTGTTCATGACTTCGGTTACCATAATGTATTTTTAGAAATTTATGGCGAGGGAAGTGAAAAAAATGAATTGATTAAGTTGTCTAAAAAAATGGATTTAGATAGGCATGTTTTTTTCAAAGGTGTTGTAGAAAATTCAGCAATTCCTAAAATATTAAGTGGTTTTGATTTGTTTGCGGTTTCTAGTATATTAGATTCTGAAAGTTTTGGTGTTTCCGTCGTTGAAGCCATGGCGACAGCGCTACCCATTGTCGCAACAGATGTCTCAGGTTTCGTGGAAGTTATTAACAATTCCGTTAACGGGATAATAGTTCCTAAAAAACAGCCTACTTTTATGGCAGAAGCCATAAAAGAGTTGATAGACAATAAAACGAGAGCTATTCGACTTGGAAAGAATGCTAGAAAAAAAGTTTTAAAAGAATATAATTTTAGTAACAACGTTGAAGACATGATAAGGATTTATAGAAAGGTTTGTAATGAATAAACAAATAAGAAGCATAATTCTTTTTATAATTGTTTCTCTAACTTGGGTTTTATTAATGATTGGGAATACTGTGCCTGTAATAGGTAGAATAACAGTATTATCGCTTTTTCTTTTATTTTTAGTTTTTAAATTACTCTTAAATCCAAATCTATCAATTAAAAAATATAATAATTTAAAAATCGTAGCCGGGGTACTGTTAATATATTTCTTTTTGATTATTTTGTTTAAATATACAGGAAGCTTATCTGTATATAATGGAATTCTTAGTATTGCGAGTGTTCTCTTTTTTGTTAGTTTAATTGACATAGAGATTGATGCAGATCTTTTTTCAAAAATAATTTCAACTATGAGCAATATTGGCGAAATTACGATAGTAATTTTTTTTATTCTTTCGGTTTTGAGATATTCAGTAAATTGGGTGTCTAGCTCATCACTAACAATTTGTGCGTTGTACTTTGTTTTAAGTTCTAAGAGATCTAAGAGAAAAAAGTTTTTTATTTCTCTGATTTGGATTTTTGGGGCATATTTTAACGGAGAAAGAACCTTAGTTTTTATTTCTATTTTGACACCAATAATATATTTTCTTTTTGTAAAAATTGAGTCTAAGAAATTAAAAAAATTCATTTTTGTGACTTTGTTGGGTGCGACTATACTAATTCCGATAGTGTATGTTAATTTATCAGTTTCTCAGTATCGATTTCAGTTAGATGCATTGAGTGTGAAATATACGACATCACGGTTTTTTTCAGGAAGAGATGTTGCATGGTCATATCTTCTCAATAATATGAGTCACACGAATAGTTATATTTTTGGTTTGGGTCACGGATTAACATTGATGGATATCTCTGATTTGGGAATTTCATCACATAATCTGTATTTATCCGTATTATCGCGTACGGGCTTTGTGGGATTAATATTATTTTATATGTTTTTATATCAAATTTATTCCTGTTATTTAAAATTTACTGGTGATATAAGCGAAATTGGAGTAGTTTTTCTTGTAGTAACAGTACTAAAACAATCATCTGAGTATGGATTGTTAGGAAATAATATGGTTTTATCCTTGGTGGTATGGTTTATTTTAGCAGTACCATTTATGAACAATAATAAGAAGATACGGAGATAGTAAAGATATGAAACAAACTTATGTTTTCGCAGCAGATGAGCGCTATGCGAGCAAATTGATGGTATCAATAACCTCATTAATTGAGTCACAAAGAAAATTTACTAATGATAATGTGGAAGTATATGTATTATCTAATGGTATAGGGGAATCAAGTATCAGACTGCTAAAAAAAATTTCTGACAGTTATAGAAACTTCGAGATAATTGTTTATGATATTGCTAATCTGAATGACCTTCTTCCAGATAATATCTATATTGGAAATCTTAGTATTGCAGCATATTCAAGACTTTTTATCCCTAAATTATTTGAGAATAAACATAGAGTCTTATATCTAGATACGGATATTCTAATTGATGATAATTTAGAATTTCTTTTTGAAATGGATTTGAAAAAGAACTATATTGCAGGTGTACAAGCCGTACTTGAAAAAGGGAGACAGGGATTCGCTGTAAATTCTGGAGTTACTTTATGGAATATTCCAGAATGCAAAAAAGTTAACTTATTTCAAAAATTTATGGATTTTCTAGAGAAAAATGGTGATAAAGTTGAATTTCACGATCAAACTGTGATTAACCAAGTAGCATCAGGCAAGATGTTGAAATTACCATTGAAATATAATACTACCACACCTATATTGTTATATTCTTACCAAAGATTTATTAATATGTTTAATTTATCAAGTTTTTATTCTGAAAAAGAGTATAACGATGCATCCAACAATCCTGCCATAATACACTTGACTGCATGGACCACTGGTAGACCTTGGCAAAGAGGTAATATTCATCCATACTCCAGTTTGTATGAAAAATATGCCAATATGATTAATGTAAATGTAATAGATGAGAATGCTTTTTATAATAAAAAGGTTAATTTTATTAGAGATAGATTCTACAAGTTAGCTCCTATTAAAATTGTTAAAATGTATAGGAAAGGGAGATAATATGGAAATTCAAAAGGAGACAATTGGAATTTTAACATACCACAATACTCAGAATTTTGGTGCCGCACTACAATGTTTTGCACTATATTCAGCTTGTTCCAATGCTGGCAAATATGTTGAAATTATTAATTACAGAAATCAGTATATTGAGCAATCCAAAGGGAAAAAAAATAGGTCACTCATCAAGGATTTAGTACAAAAACCATTATTTTGTCAAAGAAAGAAAGCTTTTGAAAATTTTAATTCTCTGATGACATTTAGTTATAAGTGCTATGATCGTAAAAAAATTTTGGCTGATCCTCCCAAATATGATAAATATATTGTTGGAAGCGATCAAGTTTGGAGTTATAAAATAAATGGTGGTGATACCACTTATTTATTGGATTTTGTTGAAAGCCCGAATAAGTTTACTTTTGCGTCTAGTTTTGGTGTCAGCACACTTCCTAAAGATTTAGTAAGGGAATTTAAAGAAAACTTAAAAGGGTTCCAGTATATTTCGGTCAGAGAAAGTACGGGGGTAAACTTGCTGAGAGAAATTGATGTGAAGGGGGCGGTTGTCGTTAACGACCCAGTATTTTTATTATCGAAAAGTGAGTGGATCAAAGCTCTGAATTTGAAAAATAATTCTACCAATAAAAAAGTGTTTAGTTATTTTCTTGATCACCATACAAGACAAATGTTTGAAAATAACTTTAATTATAAGAATAAAATGATGACAAAGCTGTCTGGTGGAATAAAACTGAAAGATTTTATATCTCCAAATGTCAGTGTTGATTTTAGTCGTGGACCGGCTGAGTTTTTAGAAGAATTAAATTCAGCGGATATAATTTATACAGACTCGTTTCACGCTACTGTTTTTTCTATAATTATGGAAAAGCCGTTTATTGTGTTTTTAAGAGGAGATGAAGGAAAAGATTCAAGAATAATCAATGTTTTAAAAATGTTTGGCTTAGAAAAATGTATTTATAAGGAAGGCATTGATATTAATTATATACCTAACTTGGATTATAATGTTATAAGATCTAGCGTAGATGAGGCTAGAGAACATAACGTCAGTAGTTTATATAATAATATTTTAAATGTTAAAGTGAAATGAAAAAAAATATAGTATACGTTGCAATTTATCAAATCCTTATACTAATAGTCCCTTTTTTAACGCTTCCATATATTTCGCGGGTTTTAAAACCTGAAGGTGTGGGGATTTATTCGTTTACAAATTCTATAACAATGTATTTTTGTTTGTTTTGTATGTTAGGTATACAACTTTATGGTAGAAGAGAAGTTGCTAAAGTTCGTGATGATAAAGAAAAATTATCAGCTAGCTTTTACCAAATTTATTCTGTTCAAATTGTATCATCAATTTTGTCTATTACTAGTTACCTTCTTTTTTTATTAAGTAGTGAATATAGAATTCAATTACTATTTCAATTACCACTTATTTTATCTTATGCTATTGATATTAGTTGGTTATATTTCGGTTTAGAACAAGTAAAGTTTACAGTCACAAGAAACTTTGTTCTAAAGATTGTAACATTAATTTTAGTTTTTTTATTAGTTAAAAAGCAATCAGATATAAACGTTTATATATCTATAAATGCATTAGGGACTTTATTAAGTCAATTAGTTTTATGGCTAGGGTTAAATAAATTTATCTTTTCACCAAACCAGAGTTATTTCAAGGGATTCAATTTTAAAAAACAATTTATCAATTCTTGGAAGTTATTTATTCCAGTACTGTCCGTCCAACTGTATGTAATTGTTGGGAAAACCTTGTTAGGATATTTTTCAACTTCATCACAAGTAGGTTTATTTGAAAGTGCAGATAAGTTGACAAGAATTCCAATTACGATAATTTCAGCGATAAGCCAAATTATGCTTCCAAGAATGACCTATTTGTATTCAAAGAAGGTATCGAATGAATTTGAGAATACAATTAAACAATCTTTTCTGGGGACCATGATTTTTGCTATAGGATGCTATTTTGGAATATTTTCTGTTTCAAATTCGTTAGTACCAATATTTCTAGGGAATGATTTTCAATCTGCTATAGTTATTGTTAGAGTTTTGGCACCAATCATTTTGTTCATAAGTTGGGGGAATGTATTTAGAATGCAATATATTTTGCCTAAAGGCATGGATTCTCTTTATACTAATACCGTCCTAATTGCATGCGTGTTAAATATCATTCTTAATATAGTACTTTCTCCATTACTAGGAGCATTAGGTGCAGCAATATCATCATGTGCGTCTGAGGGAATAATTTGCTTATATCAGAGTTACTATCTAAGAAAAGAATTCAATTATGGAGAATATTTTCTTTTGATCTTTCCTTATATTTTATGTGGAGCTTTAATGGGAGGAATTGTTTTTCTATTTGAAGTACTTTTAGGTCAATCGGTGTTAATACTTATTTTAGGAGTAATTTTAGGAATAGTAGTTTACATATCATCTATTCTAATTTATGAAAAAATTGCAAAGAAAGAGTTTTTATTAAAAGAATTAAGAAAGTTGTGTGAAAAATGATTAACATTATCGGATTAGGCTATATTGGACTACCAACAGCTTTAATGTTGGCAGCGTCAGGAAATGAAGTAGTGGGTACAGATTACAACAAGGAATTGGTGCAAACACTTAACAAGAACATGCTGACTTTTGAAGAGCCTGGTTTAGAAGAACTTTTTGAAAAGGCTAATAATAAGGGGATAACATACACAAATGAATATCAGAATACTGATTTTTATATAGTTACAGTTCCGACACCTTATGATAAAGAAGACAAAAAAATAGATCCATCTTATGTGATTGCGGCAACAAACAAAGTTTTGGAAGTATGTAAAAAAGGCACGATATTAGTGATTGAATCAACAATTTCTCCAGGAACAATTGATAAGTTTGTCCGTCCTTTAGTAAAAAAAGCTGGATTGAAAATTAATGAAGATATTTATCTAGTTCATGCTCCAGAACGAATTTTACCAGGACAAATGATTAAAGAATTGAAGCATAACTCACGAACTATTGGGGCTGATTCTCCTGAAGCTGCACAAAAGGTGAAAGATGTATATGCGACTTTTTGTGAGGGAGAAATTGTTTGTACGGATATTCGAACTGCAGAAATGACGAAGGTTGTGGAAAATACATATCGTGGTATTAACATTGCTTTTGCCAATGAACTTACAAAAATTGCACGCCATGACAATTTGGATGTACATGAAATTATTAAGATTGCAAATATGCATCCACGGGTTAACATTTTAAGTCCGGGACCTGGCGTTGGTGGGCATTGCATACCGGTCGATCCTTGGTTTTTAGTAGGAGATTATCCAAGACTAACGAATTTGATTTCAACAGCATTAGAGATTAATGAATCTATGCCTGAAATGGTTTTGGACCGTATTACAGATATCATGAAAGAAAACAACATTACTGATAAAAATAAAATTGGAATCTATGGTTTGACGTATAAAGCTGATGTTGATGATATTCGTGAAAGCCCCACATTACAGTTGTTTGAAAAGATGGAAGCACATTTTGCAGAACCATTCAGAGTTTTTGATCCGATGGTTAAAAAGAAAATATTAAGTAATCAACAAATGAATTTTGAAAATTTTGTTGAAGAATCGGAATTAATTGTATTGATGGTTGAACATTCACATTTGAAGGAAAATATTGATTTACTTAACGGAAAATATATTTTGGATACACATAATTTGGTTGATGATGCTTACAAATTATAGGAAATAAGGCTGAAAAAATGAATGATAAACTGAAAATAATGACAGTATTCGGAACTAGACCTGAAGCAATCAAAATGGCTCCTTTAGTAAAAGCTATTGAAAACGATGATCGATTTAAATCAATAGTAGCAGTGACCGCACAACATCGAGAGATGCTGGATCAAGTATTGAGTATTTTTGACATTGTTCCTGATTATGATTTAGACATAATGAAAAACGGCCAAACTTTGACTGATATCACAGCAAGAGTTCTCAGAGAACTTGATTCTGTTATTAACGAATCGAAACCAGATATTATTCTAGTTCATGGTGACACAACGACAACCTTTGCGGCATCAATGGCGGCATTTTATCATCAAATTAAAATTGGCCATGTGGAGGCAGGACTAAGAACTTGGAATAAATATTCGCCTTTTCCAGAGGAAATGAATCGACAACTAACAGATGTATTGGCAGATATTTATTTTGCGCCGACTAAAGAAAGTAAACAAAATTTACTGATTGAAAATCACGATGAAAGTAAAGTATTTATCACTGGCAATACAGCAATCGATGCAATGAAATATACTGTTGATAAAGAGTATAGAAGTGAAATATTATCTGAAAATGAAGATAAGAAAATCATCTTAGTTACAATGCATCGTCGAGAAAATTTAGGAACTCCAATGGAAAATGTGTTTAAAGCAATTAATCGTTTAATTGAAAAATTTGATGATATAGTTGTTGTTTTTCCAATTCATAAGAATCCTAAAGTTAGAGATTTAGCTAATAAGATATTAAAAAAATCTGATCGCATTAAACTTATTGAACCACTCGATGTTGTTGACTTTCATAATTTTGCTAGCCATAGCTATATGATATTGTCAGATTCAGGCGGTGTACAAGAAGAGGCTCCTTCACTAGGCGTGCCCGTCCTAGTTTTGAGAGATACAACGGAACGTCCAGAAGGTGTTGCTGCTGGCACATTAAAATTGGTAGGAACTGATGAAGATACAGTGTTTACGGAAGCTGAAAAATTGATTGTTGATTCTGCTGAATACGAAAAGATGTCAAAAGCGTCTAATCCCTATGGTGACGGGAACGCTTCTAAAAGAATATTAGATTCTATAGCTTTTGATTTTGGTATTACGTCTGATAGACCTAATGAATTTGAATAGAATAGTGAGTAATCCTGAAACGTCCTGAAAGAGTTGTTTATACTTTTTTAGGACGTTTTGATAAAAGCATATAACATAACCTAGGAGGTGATTCCCATCTACAAAAACGCAATTCGCCTAATAGCACTACTTATCATCGCTATAATGTATACGACAAAATTTTATTTTCTATCACTCAATACTTTGTTGGCCTATATTCCATTAGAGTTATCTTTTCATATAAAAGATGCCCGTTCGCCGGTGATACAAGTTATTTTAGGCTGTGCTTGGTTACTATTTTTTCCAAACATTCCCTATTTAGTGACCGATATTGTGCACTCGGATATGTTGCAGCTATATAATTATGCTGATGGTAGCAGTTTACCAAGTGTGCGGTTGTGGGCGTTGTTAATTGCTTTGTTTTTAGTAATTTTTGCTTTTAATTTGTGGGGATTCTCTGAGTTATTAAAGCTGGCCCGTTATTTCAAAGATAGACTGAACTTGCACCGGTATGTGATTCGTTTTATCGTTGGTGCGATTTGTTTTCTTTCTTCGATGGGAATTTATGCGGGGAGATTTCCGCCGCGCTTACATTCTATCTATTTTCTGACCGATCCATTAAAAGTTTTCGATATTGTTTTTTTGCAGTGGTCACAGAAAAAATTGGAATTTGTTTTATTATTCTTTGTTCTTCATTTGGGAATTTTGACTGTATTGTATATTCAAAATTTGTTAATGGGGCGTAAAGGCGAAAATATTTAAAAAAATAATTGGCTAGAGTTGTATTTTGTACTGATTTCCAAAAGTTAGATCAAAAATCTAACTTTTGGGTGTCAGTATTTTTATGGCTTTAGCCAATTCCTATTTTCTGGCTTCTTGTTGGTTTTATAGCCGCTTTTATGGTACTTTTGAATTAAAGAAAAGGGTTTTATATGGATGCTTTTTTATTTAAGAGTGCTTAGGAGGGGATAAAATGACTCATTACCAAAATATTTTAGTAGCGATTGACGGTTCAAAAAATGCGGAGAAGGCTTTTACTGAAGCTGTTGCTTTAGCCAAAGCAAATAATAGTAAGTTGTATCTGGCTTGGATTATTGATGAGGCATCGCTGTCTACGAGTTCATTTGCTGTTTCGAAAATTTTAAAAGAAGAGCAAAGCAAGGCAAAGATGGTATTAGCTGATTTAGTGGAGCAGGCTCGCAATGCTGGGATTGAAAATGTTGAAGAGATTTTAGAAGTGGGTGAGCCAAAAACCTACATTACCCAAACAATCCCGAAAAATTATGAGCTTGATTTAATCGTTGCTGGTGCGACAGGAAAAGGCTCCTTAACGCGAGAAAAAGTGGGCTCAACCATTCAATATATTGTGAATCACGCGCCCTGTACGGTACTCATGGTGAAGTAATTTTAAAAAGTAAAAGCGACTGTTGGTGGCGTCTTTTAGACGTGCCAACAGTCGCTTTTTATATGCTTCATTTTTTGTTAGCCAGTTGAAGAGGGGGGCACAACTGGCTAACAAAAAAATTAACAACTTATTTTGTTTCTAGATCATGTAAGAAGAGACCACTTAATAATTTTGGTTCAAACCAGGTTGATTTTGGCGGCATGATTTTCCCAGCGTCAGCAACATCTAAAAGATCTGTCATAGCTGTCGGATATAAGGAGAAGGCGACTTGCCAAGCACCACTGTCGACTAATTTGACTAATTCTTCAGGGCCGCGAATACCGCCGATAAAGTCAATTCGTTTATCGACTCTAACATCTTTAATTCCAAAGATTGGGTCAAAAACATTGTCTTGCAACAAAGATACGTCTAAGCGTTTTACCGGATCGGTGTTTTTGATTGTCTCTTTTGCACTTAGCGTATACCATTGTCTAGCTAAATACATTTGAATTTGACCTGGTGCATCGGGTTTTGTTTTCGTTGTTTTTTCAATTGTAAAACTAGACTTGAGCTGATCTAAAAAAGTATCTGTAACAGGAACATTGACAACACGATTGTACTCCCAAATGGCGAGTTCATTTTCTGGAAAGACGATAGCTAAAAAGTGATCACTTTCAGGATTACTATTTTTTTGCGCCCGTTTTTCTAAACCAACTTTAACTGCTGATTCGGTTCGGTGATGACCGTCTGCAATATAAAGGGCCGGGACTGCTGCAAATAATTTGGTTAAGGCTGCAACTTTGTCTGTATCATCAATTACCCAAACTTTATGATTTACATCGTGGTAGCTGTCAAAATTATAAGTAGGCTCGTGATTTTCCTGCCAAGCTTTCATAATTTTTTGAATTTCGTCTTCATGACGATAAGCTAAGAAAATAGGGCTGGTATTGGCATCACAAGCTTTGATGTGGTTAATCCGATCGACTTCTTTTTCTGGGCGGGTAAATTCGTGTTTTTTAATTTTACCTGCAACATAATCATCAATTGAAGCACATAGGGCTAAACCTGTTTGGCTGCGACCATTCATTGTTAGTTGATAGAGATAAAAATAAGGTGCGTCGTCTTTTTTTAGCCAGCCTTTCTTTAAAAAGTCGGCTAAACTAGTGGCAGCTTTTTGATAGACGGCTGGATCATAAGGTGACAGTTCTGGTGGCAAGTCAATTTCAGCGCGATCGATATGAAAATAGCTATAAGGATTTCCTAAAGCCATTACCCGGGCTTCTTCACTATTAATGACATCATAAGGTAAGGCGGCAACTTTTGCACTTAAGTTTTCCGCCGGACGAATTGCTTTAAAGGGACGAATATCAACCATTAATACCCCACCCCCGGGTTTTTAATCACCCGCACGCGAATAATATCGGGATTTTCTTCTAAGCGCGCGGCAACAGCTTGCGCATTTTCTTGCTCGTCACAATTAATGTCCACCAAAGTATAGGCATAATCATCTCGACCACGATTGACCATATTGTCGATATTGATATTCATATCCGCGATGATTGAAGAGATTTGACCTAGCATATTTGGAATATTTTTGTTAATAATCGTGATCCGATATGGAGAGTGAAAGGCCATCTCAACGGTTGGAAAGTTAACAGAGCGTTTGATAGTGCCTTCTTCTAAAAAGCGTTTTAGTGTTCTAGCAGCCATTTTGGCACAGTTCACTTCAGCTTCTTGGGTTGAAGCACCCAAATGTGGCAAGACTAAAACTTTGTCGTTGTGTAATAATTTTTCATCCGCAAAGTCGGTTGTATAACCAGTCAGCTGTCCTGCTTTCAATGCGTTTAAGACGGCAGTATCATCAACAATACCACCGCGAGCAAAGTTAAATAGTTTGGCACAACTTTTCATTTTTGCCAACTGTGCTTCACCAATCATGCCTTTGGTTTGCTCGGTTAACGGCACATGGACGGTGACAAAATCACAAGTTGTCAACACATCTGCCAATTCATTGGCACGGGTCACGCGTCGTGAAATACTCCAAGCGGTATCAACAGAAACGTAAGGGTCATAACCCACAACTTCCATGCCTAATCGGTAAGCGTCGTTTGCAATCATAGCACCAATAGCCCCAAGGCCGATGACACCTAATTTTTTTCCTTCTAATTCATGGCCCGCAAATTGCTTTTTATTTGCTTCGGCTTGTTCTTCCACATCATCACCGGTTAAGGTTTGAACCCACTGGGCACCTTGTAAAATTGGGCGCACGGATAACAATAAGCTGGCGATAACCAATTCTTTGACAGCATTGGCATTTGCGCCTGGGGTATTGAAGACCACAATCCCTTGTTTGGTACATTGTGTAACCGGCACATTGTTGGTACCCGCACCTGCTCTGGCAACAGCGACGACACTTTCAGGAAAAGCGTAATCGTGTAATTTTTGACTGCGTAAAATAATACCATCCGGAGTTTTGCTTTCGTTAATGGCGTAATTATCTTTATCAAAGCGATTCATGCCTTCAGGGGCAATCGCGTTAAATGTTTTAATATGGAACATCTTACAGTCCTCCATTTTCTTTTTCGAATTTTTCCATGAAAGTCACGAGCGCTTGTACGCCTTCTTTTGGAAAGGCATTGTATAGGCTTGCCCGCATACCGCCAACTGAGCGATGGCCTTTTAAGTTTTCAAAGCCTGCTGCTAATGCTTCTACATTAAATTTTTGATCTAATTTGGCATTGCCGGTTACAAACGGAATGTTTGTTAGAGAACGGCTATCTGGGCGCACTGGACTGGTAAATAAATTCGATTTTTCGATTGCATCGTAAAGTAATTGAGCCTTTTCTTGATCTTGTTTTAAGATTTCAGGTAGGCCACCAAGTTCTTGCAACCATTTGAAAACCAATTGTGCAATGTAAATGGCAAAGGTTGGGGGCGTATTGTATAAAGAGTTTGCCGCTGCTTGCGTTTTATAATCTAACATGGGCTCGTTTACTTCATACAAACCTAACAAATCATCGCGAATAATTACAACGGTTAAACCAGCAGGGCCGATATTTTTTTGTGCGCCGGCGTAGATGATACCAAAGTCTTTTACATCATAGTCGTTGGCTAAAATATTTGAGGACATGTCGGCTACAATCGGGACATTCCCGGCATTGGGAATACTTTTATAAGCTGTTCCGACAATGGTATTGTTGGTTGTAATGTGCAAGTAAGCAGCATCTTGATCAATCATGTCAGGGGTAATTTCTGGAATATAGGTAAAGTTGTCTTTTGCTGAAGAAGCAATCACTTCAACTTCAACGTTGCCTAATTCTTTGGCAGCTGCAATTGCTTTTTTAGACCATGAGCCGGTATTAACATACAGGGCTTTTTTATTTTGCGCTAAATTTAATGGCACCATTGAAAACTGTAAGCTTGCACCACCTTGTAAGAATAAAACATGGTAGTTGTCCGGAATATTCATTAATTCCCGCAAGCGTTTTTCGGCGTCTTTAATTATCGCATCAAAAAGGGAGGAACGATGACTCAACTCCATCACGGACATGCCGCTACCTTTGTAATCCGTAAATTCGGATTGGGCCTGCTCCAAAACGGGTGTAGGTAATACGGCAGGACCGGCTGAAAAATTGTAAACAGTCATAACTATTCTCTCCTTTGAAAAAGTAATTTTAACTCTAAATGAGTTATCGCCTATTGTAACAGATGAATTTCAGCTTTTAAAGTGATTTTTCAGAAAATTGCAAATAAACAACACGCAATTGTTAACTTAAAAAAATACTAACAAAGTAGATAAGTGAAGATAATCACAAATGTTTAAAATGAAATAACGAAAAAATTATTTAAAATTCTTTTCAAAAGCCTTTGACATTTTCCCGTGAAGTTTCGTTGTTAAAGTGTAAGGGCGCTACTTACGATACTAAATCAAAAAACTACTTTTGAAACGGCCGTAAAAAGGTAGTTTGCCAATCAAATTATTAATTATAAGGAGGCAACAAAATGAAAACACATGTTAGCACAAATTTGACAGTTACATTTTTAGAACCGGGAAAAGAAAGTCTGACAAAACAGAAGTTTTCAAATAGCGTGGAAAATCCCCTTGAAGTTGACGTGTTAGCTTTCGGGCGCGCCTTTAGTCAGTTGTTACCAACTGATGTTAGTTATAACAGTGTCGTAGAGACAAAAGAAATCGAATATACCGCGTAATAATAGTAGGCAAGAAAGTCTAGAAAATTGAAATTTTGAAAGGTGGAAAACAAGATGAAAAAACTGCATTTGACTTTTTTTAATAGTGAGGGAAAAAAACACAAAATGATTCCCCGGGTTGCAAATGAAAATTTGGATGCCACAAAAATTCAGCAAGTAATGGAAGAAATCAGTGGATCGGCTTTGTTTGTCAAAAAAGGAGTAACATTGTTTGTTGCCCCAGCTAGTGCAAAATATGTTGAAACCATTGAAACAGAGCTTTTTGATACAGAAGGATAAACATCGTTAGGTAAAAGACTGCACTAAAAAGTAAAGGATAGCTGAAGTTATGTCCCAGCCTAGGCCTTAGTAAAACTTTGGTGCAGTCTTTTTTACATTTTTTTACAAGAAGGAGGCTATTATGATTTTAAAACCAGTGATCATTGACATTAGTGAATGGCAATTACCAGAGGCGATTGATTACAACATCTTAGCAAAAAATATTGCCGGAGCGATTGTTCGGGTACAATACGGTTCATTACATCGGGATGTGCATTTTGAAACACATCTTAAAAAATTGCAGGAATACAAAGTTCCGGTGGCAGTTTATGCATGGGTGAGAGGTACTAGTATCTCCGACATGAAACAAGAAGCCCGCGATTTCTATCAACGCGCTAAGAAGTTTCAACCAACTTTTTGGTGGTTAGATGTAGAAGAAAAATCATATTCGGATATGCGTAATGGCTGTGAAAGTTACCGTCAAGAGTTGAAGCGTTTGGGAGCAAAAAAGGTGGGTGTCTATATTGCCAATCACTTATATCATCAATTTAATTTAGCTGTCGAAAAATTCGATGCTATTTGGATTCCAACTTATGGTCAGAATAATGGCCGTTATGAAGGCTTTAACCCGACTTGTACCACGCGGTATGATCTGCATCAATATACGTCAAATGGTCGCATTTCTGGCTACAAAGGAGCAATGGATTTAAATCGGCTAACTGGCAGTAAAGATTTTGGAGTACTTTTTGATACAAAATTACTTGAAGACCAAAAGCCAACCTTACCACCAACTAATTCAGTTTCAGGAGGATTAAAAAAATTGAAAACATTTACTTTAAATACGGCTGTCTACTTGCGAGAAAAAGCAGACACTAAAGCTGGTGTGATTGCCTTACTTCAAAAAGGCGACCAGATAAAATTTGATGATATTATTTTAAACCAAGGTTATTTATGGGGCGTGCAACCGCGAGCTAAAGGAAAAAAAGGCTATCTAGCTTTAGGAAAAATAACAGCACACGGTGGAATAAAATAAAAAAATAAGACTTGGATGAATTCATCCAAGTCTTATTTTTGCTAAGATTCTAGCCATAATAACGTAAGGAATAACACTCTCCCCTACACGCTGTCGGAAATCTTCCCCAAAATTTCCTTTAAATTTATTATAGTATAGGATGAAGAGAAAGTTAAATAAAGTGACTTTCCGAAAAAGAATAAAATAATTGAAGGAAATGAATTTATTTGCTACTATACTTACAAATAGTAAGTTGTAAACACTTTGAGATTTATTGCAATTTTTTTGAGTCTAATTAGAAAAAACAACTGGTTATAGGCCAGCTATAAGGCAGAATTTTGCTAAAGGGATTTTTAGATTTGTTCAAAATTTGACTTATTGTGCCGCAAGGTCCTTTATGATGCTAGACATGCAAAAAAACTTTTAAGGTAAAGCGTTATTCATTATGAGCGGTTAATCGAATGCTTCAGGTGATTTTTGCTGGATACGACACAAATAGAATTTTTTATCTTAAACTTATTTTTAAGCACGCTATTAAAATGGCTAAAACGGAGGGAGAATAATGAAATACTTATACGATGCTGGAACTGCAGGTAGTAAGAAGTTATTATTATTACATGGTACGGGCGGAGATGAAAATTCTTTAGTGGATATTGCCCGTTTTTTAGATGGGGGATGTGCGGTTTTATCTTTTCGCGGGGAAGTAGAAGAAGACGGGATGAATCGCTTTTTCAAGCGCAATGGCTTAAATCAATTTGATTTAGCTAGTTTGGAAAAAGAAACAGATAATTTATATGAAGAAATCAAACGAATTAGCGCAGAGAAAAATGTGCCTTTAAGTGACTGGGTTTTAGTAGGGTATTCCAATGGTGCTAATATTGCGGCCCATCTGTTATTAGAGCGGCAAACGCCATTAACCCAAGGCTTATTTTTTCATCCCATGTCACTGGGAGTGCATGAAAAACAATTTGAGCTAAAAGATAAACGAATCTGGCTTTCTTTTGGTCAGGGCGATCCAATTGTTTCGCCTGAATCTTTTAACGAACTTGCAGAAGCATTTGATAGTCGGGGGGCAGATTTAACGATCAAGCAAACCAAACAAGGACATCAATTAACTGCAGATGAAGTAAACCAGGCCCGAAATTGGCTTCACCAGCTCCCAATGTAAAAAAATTTTGAAATAAGAATAGTCAGCCTTACGTCATAAGACGAAATTTTAAAGAAATGTTTGAATAGTTGTAGGTAAATTTCGACGGATTGACTGCGGGCTGTTTTTTTATATTCAAAGGGAGAATAAATTTTTTTTGCAGGAGTTCTTGTGATTTAAGATCATGATTGCCAGCTGTTTTTTGAATCAGCTCTTTTGTGCATGAAGCTAAAAGCGAAAAACAATTTCTAGAAATTTCCTCCTTATTTTTTGGTGTCAATAGAGTTTGGACAGCTTTACATCGTTTAACTTTATTCAGTTTTTTTTGATAATTGTCGTAATTTTCTGAATCATTTTCTAGTATTTACTGAAATTTATTTCAGATTGTGCTAAAATAGCAAAAATATCAAATTCTTGTCGCAGACAGGTTCAAATTTAGTCATAGGGGTGTAGATGATGGAAAAAGGGTATCGCATTGCTGTTGTGGGCGCAACAGGAGCTGTAGGAACAAAAATGATCGAGATGTTGGAAGAAACCACTTTACCAATTGAAAGTATCAAACTGCTGGCTTCAAAACGTTCGGCTGGAAAAACCAGAGTATTTAATGGTGTAACCTTAACAATTGAAGAATTAGTGCCTGATTCTTTTAACGATGTAGATATTGCTTTGTTTTCTGCGGGTGGGGGGATTTCAAAAATTTACGCGCCAGAAGCGGTGAAACGCGGAGCAGTTGTGGTGGATAATACGAGTTATTTTCGCATGGATAAAGAAGTGCCATTGGTGGTACCAGAAGTAAATCCGGCTGCTTTAAAACGGCACAAAGGAATAATCGCAAATCCCAATTGTTCAACAATTCAAATGATGGTAGCATTAGAGCCAATTCGCAAAGAAGCCGGGCTAAACCGGATCATCGTATCCACCTATCAAGCAGTTTCAGGGGCAGGGGCAAAAGCGGTTGAAGAATTAAAACGAGAAGCCAAAGAATTCTTAGCCGGAAAATCAAAAGATGAATTGGATCCACAAATTTTGCCAGCCGGAAGTGATAAAAAACACTATCCAATCGCTTTTAATGCGCTGCCACAAATCGACGTTTTTGCTGAGGATGATTACACGTATGAAGAGTGGAAAATGATCAATGAAACCCATAAAATTATGGAAGACGATGCTATAAAAGTTGCTGCAACTTGTGTTCGGATTCCTGTAGTCAGTGGACATTCTGAATCTGTTTATATTGAAACAAAAAAAGAAATGTCACCCCAAGCAGTTAAAGATCTATTAGCAAAATCACCCGGTGTGACACTAGAAGATGATCCAAGCCAACAAATTTATCCCCAAGCGTTAAACAGCGTTGATAAAAAAGATACATTTGTCGGTCGGATTCGCCGCGATTTAGATGTCAAAACTGGGTTACACATGTGGGTCGTATCGGATAACTTGCTAAAAGGTGCGGCCTGGAATTCCGTACAAATTGCAGAAACCTTGCATGAGATGGACTTAGTTCGCATACCCAAATAAAGTTGTTTTGAAAAATTTAAAAAACGTTGCAAGTAACTGATAACGTGTTAAAGCTTTTTGCTTTTAGACTTTATGCAGGTAAACTTGGAACGTTTTTTTGTGTACTTTTTATTGAGCCTTAAAATGCAGTGCGTGTTTTAAAAATCGTACTTTCATTTTTAGGAGTGTGTAGCTTATCTAACTTTTTTATAGTCAGCCTTTTAAATAATGCGCTGTGCAATAAGTCAAAGGAAAACGATTTATTGCAATTCTACCTTAATGCTTAAAAGTAAACCGAGTTCGTGCAGTTTTTTTATAGCGGGCACTTAAATTCGTTAATTTTACTAAAAGATTTTTTGCTGCAAACCGCTTCCATGATAAATTAGCAGTTCGTCGCCGCTTTTTGCCACTTTTTAGTGTATAATGGACAGTGGCTAGTTGGGCACAGAAAAGAAAATATTATATTTATATAGAAAAAATTTGAGAGGTGAATGTTTTTGAGTAACATCAAAATCATTCCATTAGGCGGCGTCCGTGAAAACGGTAAAAACATGTACATCGCTGAAGTGGAAGATGATATTTATGTATTAGATTGTGGGTTGAAATACCCAGAAAATGAATTATTGGGAATTGACACAGTTATTCCTGATTTTACTTATTTAGTAGAAAATGCAGATCGTGTTGTCGGTGTCTTTTTGACCCACGGACATGCGGATGCCATTGGGGCGTTACCTTACTTTTTGGAAAAAGTTGATGTACCTGTCTTTGGAACAAAGCTAACAATTGAGTTGGCAAAAATTGGCGTTCATAAAAATGATGCCACCAAAAAATTCCGGGATTTTCATATTATTGATGAACATACGGAGATTGATTTTGGGACAACGACAGTCGGCTTTTTTAGAACTACCCACTCAATTCCAGATTCGGTAGGGATCACTTTGAAAACCAAAGTAGGCAATATTGTCTATACTGGTGATTTTAAGTTTGATCAGGCTGCTGTGCCAATGTATCAAACCGATTTTGCGCGGATTGCTGAAATTGGTAAAGAAGGTGTCTTAGCGCTATTAAGTACTTCTAGTAATGCTGAAAATCCGACGCCAGTCGCTTCAGAACGGCAAATTGCCGATGAAGTTTACGATACCATTAAGTATTGGGAAGGCCGCATTATTGTCGCCGGGGTAGCAAGTAATTTACAACGGGTGCAGCAAGTTTTAAATGCTGCATATCGTTGCAACCGGAAAGTCGTTTTAACTGGGCAAGATTTTGGCCGAATTATTCGGACGGCAATGAAATTAAACAAATTAGAATTGCCAGATGAAGATTTATTCATCACACAAAAAGAAATGAAAAACTATCCACCAGAAGAAATTATCGTTTTAGAGACAGGTCGAATGGGTGAACCGATTAAATCACTACAACGGATGGCTAATGGTTCCCACCGCACATTGCGCATTCAAGAAGGGGATTTAGTGTATATCACGACTACGCCAACTACCGCCATGGAAACCACGGTTGCCAAAACCGAAGATATTGTCTTTCGTGCTGGTGGCGTCGTAAAACAAATTTCTGATAATATGCGGGTTTCAGGTCATGCCAATCCCGATGATTTACAATTAATGTTAAATTTATTAAAACCAAAATATTTAATTCCAATTCAGGGGGAATACCGTCAATTAGCGGCCCATGCGCAACTGGCTCAATTAACCGGAATTCCGTTGAAGAATATCTTTATCACAGCTCGTGGTGATATTTTGGAATATAAAAACGGTCAAATGTCTCAAGCTGGTTCTGTACCGGCGGAAAATGTTTTGATTGATGGTATTGGTGTTGGCGATATCGGCAATATCGTGTTGCGAGATCGCAAAGTTTTATCAGAAGATGGCATTTTCATCGCAGTGGTTACAATTAATCGCCGTGAGAAAAAGATTGTATCTCCGCCACAAATCACTTCCCGTGGTTTCGTTTATGTAAAGGCGAGCCGTGATTTAATTCGGGAAAGTGCTGAAATGGTGAGTGAGATTGTTGAAAAACATTTACAAGACGAAGAGTTTGAATGGAGTAAATTAAAACAAGATATCCGCGATCGTTTAAGCCGCTACTTGTTTGAACAAACAAAGCGTCGACCGGTTATTTTGCCAGTTATTATGGAGTCATCCCAACGACAAAAAAGAAAATAGGCCAAAGACACCAAGACGAAAACTTTTCGTTTTGGTGTCTTTTTTTGTAATAAATAAATTTTAGCTATTTGCGCCCACGGATTTTTGACAATTTTTTGCCTTTAGCAGGTGATCGCTTTGAAAAAAGTGTCATACAAGTTAAGCTGTAGTCTATTTTATATTTTTTAAACAAAACATATGAAATCTTTCTGAAAAACGATTATACTATTTTAGTGTCTATTTTTGGCAAAGGACAATCGCAATAAGGACTTGTCAAAATGGAAAATAAAATAGAATAATGGTTTATTAAAAGAGTTTTTATTCTTTTACGAAAGGAAGTTTTGTATGCATACATACCAAGAAGATAAGGTTGTTCAAAAAAATCGTTGGTGGATATTGGTTGCAGTTTCGATGTTTACGTTTATGTCTACTTTAGATGGTAGTATTGTAAATATCGCGTTGCCAACTATTTCAAAGGATATGCAAGTACCAATGAATCAGTCAGAATGGATCGTCTCCATTTATTTAATGATGGTCTGTGCGTGTTTGTTATTATTTGGGAAAATTGGCGATAGCTGGGGAAAAATTAAAATTTATCGCATTGGAACCTTGATTTTTGTGATTGGATCTTTACTTTGTGGTTTTAATCACTCGTTAACTTTTCTACTGTTTGCCCGCGTTATCCAAGCTTTAGGAGCTGCGATGACGATGGCGACCAACACAGGTATTATTACCGAAGTTTTCCCTATGAATGAAAGAGGACGGGCGCTTGGGATGATTGGTGCCTTTGTGTCTTTAGGTTCAATTGCCGGCCCTGGTTTAGGCGGCTTGATCTTGGCGCATTTTTCATGGGCGTATATTTTTTGGATCAATGTCCCAGTTGGGATTATCACCATGTTAATTAGTGAAAAATTCTTACCAAAAGATATTACACTAAGCGCAGAAAAAATTGATATGGGTGGCTTTGCCGCGGTTGCAGCGACGATTATGACCTTTTTTGGTGGTGTCTTTTTAGGGCAAGAACACGGCTTTTTAACCCCAATTCCGTTAGCCTTGTTTGTCTTAGCCGTCATTAGTTTTTTCATCTTTTTATATGTGGAAAAGAAAGTGAAATTGCCTTTAATTACCTTTAGTATTTTCAAAAATAAAGTTTTTACTATGAGTTTAGTTACGGCTTTATTGATTTTTTCTTCTAACTTTTTTGTCAATGTCGTTATTCCGTTTTATCTTCAAAGTGCCCGTGGCCTTTCACCTAGTTATGCTGGCCTTTTAATGATGGTCTTTCCATTTTTAATGGTAATCGGCTCGCCTTTAAGCGGCTATTTAACTGACAGAGTGGGCCCAGAAATCTTAGTTTTAATCGGGCTTGTGATGTTATCAGTGACCCAATTAATGTATATGTTTATGCACGCGGATTCGCCTTTGTGGTATTACGTTGTGGCAACTGCTATCATGGGTTTAGGCAATTCATTATTTCAATCACCCAACAATACAATGGTTATGAGTAGTGTTACCAAAGAAAATCTGGGGGTTGCTGGCAGTTTGAACTCTTTTGCTCGTAATTTGGGCATGGTCGTAGGGATTTCGCTAGCGACAACTATCTTGTATGACGCCATGAGTTCGAAAATGGGAGAACGGGTGACAACGTACATTGCCAAGCGGCCAGATGTTTTCATTTATGGAATGAAAATTACTTTTTTAGGTTCGTTTTTACTTTGTTTAGCGGCATTACTTTTAACGCTTTATCGGGTGAAAAAACAAGGAGGCATCAGAAAACATGTCTAATGCAGTGGAAGAATATTTAACAAAAAACCAGATGCAATTTGAAAGTTTTACTTTTGATGTAAGTGATGAAGATGAAGGACGCGCCCAAGCAGAAAAATTACAATTAGCTGTTACCACCATTTATAAGACCTTGGTTTTAAAAGGCAATAAAACGGGAACGGTGATTGCCTTAGTTCCCCTTGACGGACGCCTAGATTATAAAAAGACGGCGAAAGCTTCTGGTAACCGCAAAGTCGGCTTTCCCCCGATGGAATATGTAATGGATGCAACTGGTTATCCCCATGGTGCCAATACGCCAATCGGGATTTTCATGCAACATAAGGAATATAGCCAAGTTTTTGATACGAGTATTTTGAATCACGAAGAAGTTATTGTCTCAAGTGGCGAGTTGGGTCATAGTGTTAAAGTTAAAGTTGCAGATTTAATTGCATTGATTCAACCAATTCAAGCAGATATTTTGGCTGTGTAAGCCTAAAAAAGCAGATACAAAAGTAGTCGTTTTTAAACTACCTTTGTATCTGCTTTTTTTATAAGGAAAGTATCACGTTTTGACATGAACAAAGCGTTTTAAATCAGGGCGGCTCAAATTAGCTACACAAACTAGCTCTCCAAAAAATAAGGCGAAATTTCTAAAAATTTGCTAAACACCAAGTAAAAACACGCATAAGCGCAATAAACGTTGTGTTTTTTAGTTATTTGGCTGTTCGCAGAGCGTATGAATCTAACAGTATCCTAGCCATAATCGATAAAGGTAAACGAGAGCGCACTTCGTAATCAGGAAAGAAGGAGCCTTCTGATTTAAAGCCAATAAAAGGAATTTCGATATACTCCATAATAGAAGAGTATCGGCTAGCGGTTAGTAAAACCGTACCAATTTCGGCTTCATAACAGTTTTTAGCAGCCACCACTAATTCTTCTGTTTCGCCATTTAATGAAACGAAAATTACGACGTCGTCTTTTGTAAGTTTACGGGAGATGTTGCGAATGATATTCGGATCGGTATGAAGTTCGCAATATTTATTTGTTAATTGCAATTTCACCATCATCTCTTGTGCAATTAATTCAGAAAACCCCCGTGCAAAAATCATGATGCGTTTGGCTGCATGAATACGTTGAATGGCATCTTCAATATTGCCAATTTCAATCATATTAATGGTTCGAATCACTTCTTGTTCGTTTTTTAAAATCGCCATTTTAATGCCTTCATCAATTTTATCTAAATGAGAGAAGTTGATGTTGGTATTTTCTTTTTCCTTTAAGGAGTGTTTAAACGCAGTAAAGCCCTCATACCCTTTCTTTTTCATTGTTCGAACGATCGTAGCAGTGGAAACATTCGCCAACTCACTTAATTTAACGATGGAATAATGTGGGATACTCGTAATGTTTTTTTGTATGAAATCCCATAGATATTGTTCTGACTCGCTTAATTTTACATCCATGATGTTATCCTTTCCAACTGATATTTGTTATTATTGTAACTTTTTACCAATTTGATGTACAGAGGGTTCAGAAAGTGAAAAAATTTTCAACTATTTTGCTCTCATTTGAAAACATTTACATAAATTATTCGTGCATAATAAAAATGAAAGGAGGGGACAAGATGATTTATACCTGTACCTTAAACTTAGCTATTGATTTGTTTATCGAAACGGATACAATGCAGCCACAAGTAGTAAATAGAACCAAAGATGATGATATCCAAGCCAATGGAAAAGGTGTTAATGTTTCATTGATTTTAAAACAGTTGGGAATAGACAATACAGCGTTAGGTTTTCAAGCTGGTTTTACGGGCCAATATATTAACGATTTTTTAACGAAAAAGGCAATTAGCACTCATTTTATCGAAGTTCCCGGTATGACACGTATCAATGTCTTCACCCAAGTTAATGAAACAAAAGAAGAATTTAAATTAGTCAATAAAGGACCTGAAATTCCAGCTGAAAAAACAACTGAATTTTTGACTGAATTAGAAAAGTTATTGCAAGAAGATGATTATTTATGTGTTTCTGGTAGTTTACCCCAAGGTGTTGCACCAGAAATTTTAGTAGCCATTAGTAAAATCTGTCATGAAAAGCAAGTGAAACTGATTATTGACAGCAGTTATAAGGAAGTTTTGGATTGTCTTTTTTACAAACCGTTTTTGCTAAAGCCAAATGAAGAAGAATTAGCAGCTTGGTATGGTGTCACACTAAAGACAAAAAAAGATTATCTAGCCTATGGCAAGCGTCTTTTGGCAGAAGGTGCACAAAATGTTTTACTTTCTTTAGGTGGTGAGGGGGCAATCTTTATTAGTGAAGATATTGTCTTAGTTGGCAATTCACCAAAAGGACAAGTGGTGAATACAGCTTGTGCGGGGGATACTTTATTGGGCACTTTTATTGCGGGAATACTAAAAGAACAACCCTTAGCCGAAAGCTTAAAGTTAGCTATTGCAGCTGGCAGTTCAACTGCTTTTCGTAAAGGTTTAACAGATTTTTCTGATGTTAGTGATCTTAAAGAGCAAATCAATATTGAAGAACAGCGCAACAAAGACGAAATTTTAGCTTAATGATCGATTCAAAACAAATTCAAAGAAATGAGGAGTGTCAAAATGGCAAAATATCAAATTATTGCAGCAACGGGTTGTCCGACCGGTATTGCCCACACGTATATGGCTCAAGAGGCATTGGAACAAGCGGCAAAGCGCAAAGGAATTACGATTAAAGTCGAAACTCATGGACAAGTTGGGGTAGAAAATGAGTTATCAAAAGAAGAAATCAAAGATGCGGATGCGGTTATTATCGCAGCAGACAAAGACGTGCATGCAGAACGTTTTGCGGGTAAACGAATTATTGACGTATCGGTAAGTAAAGGGATTAAAGAAGCAGATCAATTAATTGAAGATGCCCTAGCAGGTAAAGGTCAAGTTGCAGCAGTCGCCAATACTGTCGAAGAAGTTACACCAGAAGCATCACAAATGAATATCGGACGTAGTATTTATAAGAATTTGATGAATGGTGTTTCCCACATGTTACCTTTTGTAGTAGCAGGCGGGGTTATCATTGCCGTTTCTTTTGCCATTTGGGGTGTTTATTCTTTTGATCCAAACGATGCGACATATAATGCCACTTCGGCGATGTTCAAATCAATTGGCGATGCGGCGATGGGAATGATGGTTCCGGTAATGGCAGCTTATATTGCAGAAGGAATCGCCAAACGTCCTGGTTTAGTCGTTGGTTTTGTCGGGGGCTTATTAGCAAATTCTGGTGGTGCTGGTTTCTTAGGTGGTATTTTTGCCGGTTTCTTAGCCGGTTACTTCGTTTTACTTTTACAACGTTTGTTAAAAGTTTTACCAAAACAATTGGATGGTCTAAAGGCAATTTTCTTATATCCAGTAATCGGAGTAGCGGTTGTGGGGACAATCATGTCCTTGATTGCAGGGCCAATGAAAACGGTCAATGAAGGCATGATGAGTTTCTTATCTGGTTTTGAAAATTCTTCACCATTAGTATTAGGAATTATTGTTGGTTGTATGTGTGCCTTTGATATGGGTGGTCCAGTGAACAAGGCTGCATATGTGACAGGGACAGCATTATTAGCGCAAGGTAATAGTAGTTTTATGGCAGGCGTTTCAGCAGCTTGTATCGCGCCGCCACTAATTACAGGTTTTGCTACATTATTCTTTGGTAAATATTTCGAAACAAATGATCGCAATGCTGGTTTAGTTAACTTTATCTTAGGTTCAACCCATATTACAGAAGGCGCGATTCCATTTGCGGCAAAAGATCCATTACGGGTTTTACCAACAATGATGTTGGGCTCATCTATCGCAGCTGTTTTAACGTATATGTTTGGCGTAAAAGTACCAGCGCCTCATGGTGGCTTTTTGGTCTTACCAGTGGTGGATGGTAAATTACAATGGGTCTTTGCTATTTTAGTTGGTTCCATTGTCGGTGGTGTCATTTTAGGGTTCATTCAGAAAAATCGTGTGACAAAAGCCGCAACAAAAGAAACGACTGAAACAAAAATCGAAGTACAAGCATAAAAAGTAAAAGCTGTAGTAAGTAAAAAATACTGCTGCAGCTTTTTTTAAGAAAGGTGAAAACCATGGCACTAATTAAAACAGACCATATTTTTTTAAAAGAAAATTTTACATCCCAAGATGAAGTCATGCACTTTTTAGCTGATCAGGCAGTTTCTCTTGGTCTTTCAAATGATGAAAACAAAGTTTATGCTAAATTATTAGAACGTGAAGCAGAAGGAACAACTGGTATGATGGATGGTTTTGCGATTCCCCATGCTAAAGATACGACTATTACAGCCGCGGATATTATAATTGTCAGCTTAGTTAATCCTGTTGACTGGCAAAGTTTAGATGGCAGTCCGACAGATTTTATTATTGCCTTATTTATTCCAGATTCTGAAGCTGGAACCACGCATTTAAAACTTTTATCCAGTGTCGCGCGTCTTTTGATGCATCAAGATGTAACCAAAGGATTAAAAGCAGCGGCAACACCTGAAGAAATTGCCAATCTCTTAAATAGTAAATTAGCCGAAAATTAAGGAGCGTATTTCATGACAACAGAAGCAAAAAAAGCCTTTATCAAACAATTAAGTGACAAAAATGGTGTGATCTCTGCCCTTGCGATTGACCAACGTGGTGCTTTAAAGAAAATGATTAATAAATACCAAGATACACAAGCGCAAGCAGTTCAAATCGAAGACTTTAAAAAAATCGTGTCTTCTGAATTAACCCAATATGCTTCATCTATTTTATTAGACCCAGAATATGGCTTACCAGCTGCTAAAGTTCGCGACGAAAACGCAGGGTTATTGTTGGCCTATGAAAAAACAGGCTACGATGCTTCAACCCCAGGACGCTTGCCAGACATTTTGTCTATCTGGTCAGTGAAACGTCTAAAAGAAGCAGGCGCAGACGCATGTAAATTCTTACTTTACTACGATGTAGATGAAAATGATGAAATCAACGATCAAAAGAAAGCCTTCATGGAACGAATTGGCTCTGAATGTGCCGCAGAAGATTTGCCTTTCTTCTTGGAATTGGTTTCTTATGATGCCAATGATGCGGATGCCAGCACCAAAGAATACGCGGTTAAAAAACCACATAAAGTAATTGAAATGATGAAAGAATTTTCAAAACCACGTTATGGCGTTGATGTTTTAAAAATGGAAGTTCCGGTTAATATGAACTATGTAGAAGGTTATGCAAAAGGTGAAGTGGCGTATACAAAAGCAGAAGCTATGGCTTACTTCAAAGAACAATCAGAAGCAACTGACTTACCATTTATCTTCTTATCAGCTGGTGTTACAGCTGAATTGTTCCAAGAAACATTGAAATTCGCCAAAGAAGCAGGCTCAACATTTAATGGTGTTTTATGTGGTCGCGCGACTTGGGCAAACGGCGTAGAACCTTTTATCACAGGTGGAGAAGATGCAGCTAGAGAATGGATGCAAACACAAGGCCGTAAAAATATTGAAGAATTAAACGAAGTACTCCAAGCAACTGCAACACCGGTTAAATTGTAAAAAGGTTAGCTGTCTAAAAATATCCGAGAGAAGTATGCAGCTACAAGTAAAAGACCAGAAATTTCGAAAGCTTGAAAAATGACTTTCGGATTTTCTGGTCTTTTTGACATCTAGAAAGGAAGTATAAATTTCCCTAAGAAAAACACTGATTTGACTGCTTTAATATTGCCTGCCACTTTCTAAGTGCCATACTTTACGCATAAGCTCTTCATGACATGAGCCAAAATCTTAGTCTGATGTCTAGGACTGAAAGATTCCTTTAGCTTTTCTTTTTTCTTATAGTAGCTAGTTTTGTTGCACAAATTGATTTCTATTTAGCTACACAAAATTGATTATCCCGTCTATTTTTTTGGAAGTTTAAAAATCAATTTCGTGACGCAACTTTTTTAGGCAAATGTGCCCAATAGCTCGGTGCTGGAAGTGACGAGGCTTATTTTGGGATAAAGTTTTGTCATGAAGATGCGGTGTAATTCTTCATCGCGGCTACTGCAAGCATCCTCCACTACAATGACACGATAGCCGAATTGATACGCATCTAAAGCGGTAGCGTAAACACCATTTTCTGTTGCCACGCCAGTTAGAATTAAGGTATCAATGCCCCGTCGGCGTAATTGCAAGTCCAAATCTGTGCCAAAAAATGCCCCCGGATTGTGTTTGGTAATGGTAACGACATTTGCTTTAGTTGAATTTTCTATTTTAAGAGCAAGTTCGTCATAATCTTTGGCTAATGTTAAAGGTTGGCGCTTTTTTAAATCAAAATTCAAGTAACCAAAAGTAGTGGCGTCTACTTTAACCAAAGCGACCAAGCCAAGTTTTTCAAGCAACGCAGCTACTAGTTGCTCATTTTTTTGAAGAACTTCACTAGCCAAATAAGGAGTTAAAGTGCCGCTGTTTAAAATTCCTTTTTGCAAATCAATCGCGACAAAAGCGCATTTTTTTAAATTGAGGGTTTCAATCATATTAATACCTGCTTTCTTTTAATTGGGGGAAATTTGTTGCATAGTTCAAAATATTTAAAACGATGAATAAGGCAGATACAAAAAAGACATAGCGATAATCAAAGTAAGCTGATACAGTCGAACCGATTAAAGGTCCGCCAATAGCGCCAATGGACTGCATCGTTTGGTTATAACTAAAAATCCGTCCGGTTGCTTCTTGGGGGCTATTTTGCGACAAAATAATTTGCACACTAGGGGCTAGTGCCGAATCGCTCACACCGATAAACAGCCGCAGCAAGATAACTTGCCAAATTGCGTGGCTAAAACCTAATGTCAAATAGATGGTAAAAGATAAGACAAGGCCAAAAAGTAAAATTTTATATTGGCCAATTTTGTCACCTAAACGCCCGAATAAAGGGGCAAAAAACAACATGACGACCCCTGGAGCAGAGGCAACGATACCGCTGTAAATGGTAACAAGTTGTGGATTATGTACGAGCTGACGAACATAAAGACTTAAAATTGGGCTAATGGATTTATCGGTTAATTGCAAAATCGTCGTAGTCAAAAGCATGGCAATGATTACTTTAGGATGGTCAATCACTTGGGTTAACGCTTTAGCACTTAAAACTTTGTCTTTTGGTTTTGGCGTAAAATGTTCTTTGACAAAAAAGACGGTCAATAAGAAAACAAAAAACATAATGATACCAGTAATCCAAAAAGTCATCTTATAACCGGCATGGGCAACCACAACACCACCAAACAACGGACCTAACAAGGTGCCGGCTACAGTCCCGGTAGAAAGAGTACCAAGTACACGACCAGAATGCTCTTTTGGGGTAATAATAGCCATTAAGGCAACTGAATTACTGGTGTATCCAGAAAAAGCACCTAATAAAAGGCGTAAAATAAGTAATTGCCAAGCCTTCGTGACAAAGCCCATGGAAAAAATCATAATGGCCATACCTAAGCTAGCGCGAAGTAACATGGGTTTGCGCCCTTTTTGATCGGCTAGCTTGCCCCATAAAGGTGAAACAATCGCCATGGTAATAAACGTGCTAGCAAAAATTAAACCAGATTGGAAACTTAATTCCTTTTTTGTGAAGACTCCTAGAGTATCTACGTATAATGATAAAAAAGGTGAAATTAAACTAGAGCCAATTCCAGTCATAAAACTACCAAACCATAAAATAAGGAGGTTGCGTTGCCAGAGCTCACCACTGGCAAAATAATTTTTAAATTTTGTCAAAACAGTCACTTCACTTTCGTTCCATAGATTAAACTACGATTCATAGTTTGTCAACTATCGTTAGTAGTTTAAACAGCTTTATGGTAAAATAGCCGCGAGGAGGGGCTTTTATGAAACGGCGGGATTTAACACCGGAAAAAATCATTTTGAGCTATATTGCATTAGCAGAAAAAATGGGCTTAGCCCAAGTAACATTTCCCCGCTTAGCTGAAGCGTTAGGGATTAAACCACCATCTTTATACAATCATTTTAAGAATTTAACGGACTTAAAAGTTCATACTGCGATTTTTCTCCATGAAAAATTACATGAATATTTGACCACACAATTGATGGGCAAGACAAAAGAAGTAGCCTTATTAACCTATGGTGAGTCTTATCGAACTTTTGCTTTGAAGTATCAAGCGGTTTATGAATTGTTAAATACGATTCCAAGCTTCAATAATGACGCACTCCTTTTAGCAGGGCGGAAAAATACAGTCTTATTGTCCCAGCTCCTTTTCTCTTTTGGATTATCTGAAGAAGAAGTTTTGATGGAAAGTCGAGGATTTCGTAGTCTTCTTCATGGCTATGTTAGTTTGAGCCAGTTGGGTTATTTTCAAAATGCGATGCTGGATGCAGATGAAAGTTTTGTCGCAGTATTGGTACAATTTGTTGAAACGATTGAAAAAAAAGCTGAAAATAGCCATCATTAAGTTGAAATACTTTCGTAAAGTTTGCGGCATAATTTGGCTAGAGGAATAAGCTAGGTAGAAAATTACTTGCTCATGCAGTTGGGTAATTTTTAGCTTGAAGGATTAATTAGGGGTAATTTTACATTAGCGCAGCAATACAGCAGATAATAAAATGATGACGTATATTTTTTATTGGTTTTGCGATTAGAGTGGTACTTTTTTATAAGCCAGATAAAATTTTTTATCTCTTTTAAGGGGCAAGAAGGCTTTGGTCATAGAGCTGATCTTTTCTCAGTTTAAAAAATCGGGATGCAAAAGGACTATTTCTGCTAATTCCGATTTTTTTTCATGCCTTTTTCTGTTTAAGTCTGTTACAATAGAAAAGTAAAAACTGTATTAGTTTTATTTTACAAAGTAAGGGGGAGAAACGATGAAAATCACCTATCACGGTCATTCCGTAATCGCTGTCAAACTAGAGGATGGTACGGATTTATTATTTGACCCATTTATTACTGGTAATCCTAAAACAGATTTAGTAGCAGAAAAAGTACAAACAGATTATATTTTGGTAACTCATGGACACGAAGATCACGTCGGAGATATGGTACCAATAGCCAAAAATTCAGATGCGACTATTATTGGCATGGTGGAGTTATGTGCTTTTGCCAAAAAGAATGGCGTAAAGCACACGCACGGTATGAATATTGGTGGCAAATTTGATTTTCCTTTTGGTCGGGTGAAGATGGTCCACGCCCAACATAGTTCCGGTTATGAAGTTGACGGCCAAATGCTTTACTTGGGGGAAGCGTCAGGCTTTATTGTTCAAGCAGAAGGTAAAACAATCTATCATGCAGGAGATACTTCAAACTTTGGCGATATGGCACTTTTTGGGGCCGCTTTTTCAATAGATGTCGCTTTTTTACCCATTGGGGACAATTTCACGATGGGGCCTACTGAGGCAGCGTCGGCGGCGAAACGATTAAATGCCAAACAAGTAGTGCCGATTCATTACAATACTTTTCCGTTGATTGAACAAGATCCTAAAGCCTTTGCAGCTCTTTTACCAGCTGGCGTGGGCAAGGTGCTTGAAGTGGGAGAAAGTATGACTTTATAAGAAATGACAAAGAGGTTAATAAGCGCTGTGTAGAAAATTTTACACCGTAACTAGGAGTGGGAAAATGGCGACAAAACATGATTTAATTTTGGCTCATATTGAAAGCTTGCCAGTGGGGGACAGAATTTCTGTCCGTGGGATTGCCAAAGCACTAAATGTTAGTGAAGGAACTGCCTATCGGGCGATCAAAGATGCTGAAAATATCGGTTTAGTTTCAACGATTCAACGAGTTGGTACCATTAGAATTGAACGAAAATTAAAGAAAAACATTGAGCGCTTAACCTTTGGTGAAGTTGTCCAAATTATTGAAGGGGATGTTTTAGGCGGTAAAGCCGGTTTAAATAAGGTTTTACATAAGTTTGTGATTGGTGCCATGAAAGAAGATGCGATGGCCCGTTATATCACACCGGGTTCTTTGATGATTGTTGGTAATCGCGAAGGTGTGCATCGTTTGGCCTTAAAAGAAGGTGCGGCCGTTTTAATTACCGGTGGCTTTGATACTACAAGTGAGATTTGTCGGCTAGCTGATGAGGTGGAAATGCCAATCTTGCGGACAACTTATGATACTTTTACTGTGGCAGCGATGATTAATCGTGCTTTAAGTGATCAATTGATTAAAAAAGATATTATGTTAGTGAGTGATATTTTCACACCACTAGAAAAAACATCTTATTTAGATATCACTGCGACGGTTAAAGATTATAAGCGTCTAGCCGAAAGTACAACGCATTCTCGTTTTCCAGTCGTTAATAAAAATATGCGCTTGGTGGGGATTGTTACGCCAAAAGATATCTTGGAAAAACAAGATAATCAAGCGATTGAACGGGTCATGACAAAAGAAATCAGTTACGTTAAGCGGGAGATGAGTGTGGCTTCTGTCAGTCATCAAATGATTTGGGACGGCCTAGAAGTTATGCCGGTTGTATCTGATGACTTAGGGTTAGTAGGGCTTGTTTCCCGCCAAGATGTCATGAAGGCGATGCAACTTGTGCAGCGGCAACCACAAATCGCAGATACCATTTCGGATCAAATTACCGGCGATATTCAGTTGATAGACCAAGATAGTGAAGGCCATAAATTGGATAAACCCTATTATACTTTTACAGTTACGCCGCAAATGGTCAATGAGGTAGGAACGATTTCTTTTGGTGTTTTAAATGAAATTGTTGCTAATACAGCAAAGCGTGCCTTACTGCAACAACAACGGCGCAATACCTGGATTGAACAAGTGAATATGCATTATTTGCGTCTGATTCAACTGGAGAGTAAAATAGCAATTCATACCCGCATGTTAGAGTTGGGGCGGCGGAGCGCGAAGTTGGAAATTGAAGTTTATTTAGAAAATACATTGGCGGCCTTGGCGATCGTTACTTGCCAAGTTTTAGAGCGACCATAAGTTAAGGTGAGAAAATGAATATCAGACATGAAATTTTAAAAGCAATTGAAGAATACGATCGAATTATTATTCATCGTCATATGCGACCAGATCCCGATGCATTAGGGTCACAAGTTGGTTTGGCGGAAGTTCTGCGTGCCAGTTTTCCGACAAAAGAAATTTATCAAGCCGGTGGTCCGGTTGAAGGGTTGAACTATTTGGCAGAAATGGATGAAGTAGCAGATGCGCTTTATGAAGAGGCATTGGTAATCGTCACTGATACGGCCAATTCTCTGCGAGTTAGTGATCAGCGTTATGCCAATGGTGCTAAATTAATTAAAATCGATCATCATCCTAATGATGAGCCTTATGGAGATTTAGTTTGGGTCAATACCAAGGCCAGCAGTTGTAGTGAAATGATTGCAGATTTTGCTTTTTCATTTCCTGACGTTTTAAAAATTAGTGTGGCAGCGGCACGATTATTGTATGCTGGAATCGTTGGCGATACTGGGCGCTTTTTATATCCAGCGACCACTTCTTATACGTTAGAAATTGCCGGTAAATTACTGGATTTTGGTTTTGATGCAGCCAAGCTAAATCGTGAGTTGCAACAAATTTCCCTGAAGGTAGCGAAGCTTTCTGGCTATGTTTATGAAAATATTGAAGTGGATGAAAACGGCGCAGGACGGGTTATTTTACCCCAAGAATTATTAGATAAATTTAGTGTGGTAGACTCAGAAACTTCCCATGTTGTATCTTTACCTGGAACAATTGATGTCACGCTAGCTTGGGGGATTTTCGTCCAACAACCAGAAGGCTATTACCGGGTACGTTTACGTTCAAAAGGTCCAGTAATTAATGAAATCGCTAAACGCCATCACGGTGGCGGGCATCCTCTAGCTAGCGGTGCCAACGCCAAAGACTTAGCGGAAGTTGCTGAAATTTATCAAGAAATTCAGGCTGCTTGTCGTAAGTATATCAAACAGTAAGAATCATCTTCATTTTTAGTACAAATAAAAAATACACCTGCTGATTATCGCTACGTACCAAATGGCCGAGTGATAAAAGTTGCAGGTGTATTTTTTTCCTGTTTAAAATTTTGGGGAAGTTTTTTTACTGGTTAAAGGAATTTGCTTTTTGTAGGGCTGTGAAATTAATATAATCACATCCCTTATTTTTGAAGAAAAAGAACACTTCTGTCCCAACCTCGTTTACTTAGTCTAAATCTAAACCTAAGACGGTGTTATAAGCTTGCTCGTTGTGTTCACATTGATCCATTCCCTGCAACTCGTCTAATTCAGAAACCCGCAATGGGATTAATTTTTTGATAATACTGATGATGATAAAGCTCATCGTACCTGCAAAGGCAATGGTGATAACAATACTAAGAAGTTGTGCTACGAATAAATCTGTTTGGCCAAAAATTAAACCGCTGCGTCCGCCAACACTAGGGTCAGCAAATATACCTGTTATAATTCCACCGAAAATTCCTCCGATACCATGACAGCCAAAAGCATCTAAGGCATCGTCAAAGCCAAGTTTTTCTTTCACAAAACGAATACCATAATAACAAACCGGGCTAACTAACACGCCAGTTAGTAATGCCGATTGCATGGAGATAAAACCTGCACCTGGGGTAATAGCCACAAGCCCGACAACAGCCCCGGTACATGCACCTACGATTGATGGTTTGCCATTCACTAATTTTTCTAATCCCATCCATGAAAGCATGGCAGCGGCAGCTGCCGTGTTGGTGGTTAATAAAGCGTGAATTGCTAGGCCGTCTGCTGCTAAAGCACTACCGGCGTTAAAGCCAAACCAGCCTAACCATAACAAGCCGGTACCTAAAACAATAAATGGAATGTTATGGGGAATATGTTCGACTTCCTTTCGTTTACCTAAAACAATTGCTAAAACTAAACCAGAAATACCAGAACTGATATGAACAACATTCCCACCAGCAAAATCAACAGAGCCAATTTGATCTAAGAATCCACCGCCCCAGACCATATGAGCCATTGGTGCGTAAACAACAACTAACCAAACAGCTAAAAATAAGAAGATAGCGGAAAAACGCATTCTGCCTGCGACGGAACCTGTTAAAATGGCTGAAGTAATCAGAGCAAACATCATTTGAAACGCAGCGAAAAGACCCTCTGGAATACCGTCACCTTTTGTCATGGAGACATGTTGGAAAAATAGTTTATCTAAATTTCCAATAAAAAGGCCAGTGCCGCTAAAAGAAAGGCTGTAACCAATTAAAATCCAAATGACTGAAGCTAGTCCCAATGTACAAATCGACATCATCATTGTGTTTAAAATATTCTTCTGACGGGAAAGCCCACCATAAAAAAAGGCTAAAGCGGGGGTCATAATGAAAACTAAACCGGTACAAATAATGATAAAAGCAATATTTCCTGTATTCATTTGCATTCCTCCATTTCTTTATGTTAGAAATCGTAACACGTCATTTTACTGATTTCCAGTATTTTGCGGCAATTTTAGAAATTTTCTGAAAATTAATCACTGTTTGTGTTAGGAAATATTACATTGACGAAGGATTTTTAAGTATAAAACAAGATAAGCACACAAAAAGACACTTTATTATCAAACTAACGTGTCTTTTTGATAATAAAGTGCAGAAATTTTTATTGCAGTAAAACAGGGCGATTTATCCCCGTAAATCATCGAGAAATTCGGTTTTACTGACAGTTTTTTCGTCTTTTGTTTTAATGACTTTTGCAGGCGAACCAGCAACAACGCTCATAGCTGGAACATCTGCTGTTACGACTGAACCAGCTGCCACAACCGCCCCTTTGCCAACGCGAACGCCTTCTAAGACAACGGCGTTTGCGCCAATCAAAACATCGTCTTCAATTACAACTGGATCTGCTGAAGGTGGTTCTAAAACACCAGCTAAGACAGCTCCAGCTCCAATATGCGCGCGTTTTCCTACAGTTGCGCGGGCACCTAAGATTGCGCCCATATCAATCATAGTTTCTTCGCCGACCACAGCTCCAATATTAATTACAGCCCCCATCATGACTACCGCATTTCTTTCAATTACCGCCTCATCGCGAATAAAAGCACCAGGTTCGATTCGGGCATCGACTTTGGTTAAGTCGAGTAATGGGACTGCAGAATTGCGCCGATCGTTTTCAATGTAGAGATCTTCAATCTTTTCAGGATATTTTTTCAAGAATTCCTGAATGTCTTGATTATCCCCAATGAGTACCCAAGAATTATAATCACCAAATATTTTTATTTTGTCGTGGCTTAAACCACCAAAATTACCGCGAACATAAGCTTTTACCGGCGTTTTTTTCTCGGCATCTTTAATATATTTAGCTAGTGCATAAGGATCAGTAAAGTGTAAATCTGACATTTGTTAACCTCCTAATAAATTTTTTTTAGGCCAATAAATCTTGCATATTATATAAGCCCGCACTTTGCTTTAATAAAAATTCCGCTGCTTTTAGGGCACCGTTAGCAAAAATGTCGCGGGATAAGGCAGTATGTGTAAACTCTAAAATCTCATCTGAACCGGCAAAAATTACCGTATGCTCACCTGGAATACTGCCACCTCTGATAGCGTGAATTCCCATTTGACTTAAAGGATTTTCTAAATCATTGCCAGCTCTGCCAAAAAGATAGTCCTTTGGTTTAGTTAAGGAATCATTAATACTATCGGCGAGTAACAGTGCTGTACCACTAGGAGCATCTTTTTTCTGGTTATGATGTTTTTCGATGATTTCAATATTAAAATCGTTTTCTAAAGCAGGGGCCACAGACTGTAAGGCTTTAATTAAAACATTGATCCCTAACGACATATTGGCAGAATAAAACACCGGAATAATTTGACTTGCTACAGGCAACATGGCTTTTGTATCATCTGTTAGCCCGGTTGTAGCAATAACGATGGGCAAATTTTTAGCAACACAGCTGTTGATTAAAGCAGGCACGGCGCTGTAATGGGAAAAATCAATCACGATATCTATTTTTTCGACTACATCAGCTGCAGCAGCATAAACGGGAAAATCGGCCTCTTTATCTAAGGTGTGGTCAAGACCTGCGACAACTTGTAAATCTGGATGTGCTGTAATTAATTTTTGCAAAACTTGACCCATTTTGCCATGACAGCCACTCAATAACACATTTTTCATGGAAAACTCCCTTCAACATTTAATCTTAAAGCTTGAAATAAGAAAAGCTGAACCAAAAGGCACAGCTTTTTTAATTGGTAATCGACATGTTAAAGTAAACCGTAGTTTTTCATTTCGGTCTTTAATAATTGTAACGTGTCTGGTTCGGGTTTGTCTAATGGAAGGCGATAATTCAGGTCACATTTTCCTAAAAGGTTAACGGCGGCCTTAACAGGGACAGGATTCACTTCTTTAAAAATAGCTTGGATTAAAGGAAGTTGCTCGATTTGGGTTTTTTTAGCAGCTGTTATATCCCCATTTAAGAAGTCATGTACCATTTGGGAAGTTTCGGCAGGTAAAATATTGGCGATAGTTGAAATGACACCTAAACCGCCAACCGATAAAAACGGTAAGACTTGATCGTCATTGCCCGAATAAACGGCAAAGTTATCATCGGCCAGACTACAAATTTCCACCACCTGAGAGATGTTGCCACTGGCTTCTTTAATGCCGACAACATTCGGAAGTTCTTTTAGTTTTGCTACCATAGCAGGGTTTAAATTTAATCCTGTTCTTGCCGCGATGGAATATAGAATAATCGGAATGTCGACGCTGTTGCAAATTGCTTCATAATGTTTTATTAGGCTACTGTCTGTGGCTTTGTTGTAATAGGGCGTAACGACAAGCAGTCCATCTGCGCCTACACGCTGGGCTTCTTTTGATAAGTGAATGCCATGTTGCGTATTATTTGAGCCAGTCCCACCAATAACAGGGACGCGTCCGGCAGCCTGTTTTACAACTGTTTCAATTACTGCAATATGTTCTTCATCTACCAGAGTAGAGGCTTCACCGGTTGTGCCACAGGCAATGATCGCGTCAATTCCCTGTGCAATTTGCCAATCCACGAGTTGTTTTAACTTATCGAAATCTACCGTTTGATCTGCTTTCATTGGGGTAACAAGGGCAACGCCAGCTCCTGTAAAAATTGCCATATTAACACATCCTTTTTTTTAAAATATTTACTTTCTAGTTTTTTCTAGGTAAAATAGAGAGAAATTAAGAAAATATTCAGAAAATATTTTTTATACGGAATTTTCAACTATTTACAAAATAATATACTATAATAGCAAGAAATAGCCAAGTTTATTCTGTAAATAATGAATATTTTTGCAAATGTAAATAATGAGAAAATTGACAGAAAAACAATTTCTTTAAAAAAAGAGAGAATAAAAGTTGCTATGACGTGAATTTTTACCAAATAAAAAAACAGCGATCAAAATTAAGCTGTTAGACCATTTTTGATAAAAATTGCAAAAATGATTCATACAGTTAAAAATGTGAACGAGTAAGTTGATCATGAAAAACTACCTGTGGAATTGATTTGATTAAAAGTCAGGTTTAAAACTTCAAAAGAGGGTGAGTCAAAATGGAAATCCGTAAAGAAATCACAGCGTTATTGCCAGAAGTAACGAAATTCCGTCAAGATCTACATCAAATCCCTGAATTGGGCTTACAGGAATTTAAAACCTGTCAATATTTAAAAGGGGCACTAGCTAGTCTTGGTGTGAGGGAAGTCCATGAAGTTTTAGATACGGGCTTAGTGGCTGTTTTTCGTAGCGGCAAGCCAGGAAAAACTTTAGCTTTTCGGACAGACATTGATGCATTGCCGATAACAGAAGAAAGCGGCGTCGCATTTTATTCCCAACACGAAGGACGAATGCACGCGTGTGGCCATGATGGTCATATGGCGACGATGTTAGGCTTTGCAAAGTATTTAAGTGAACATCCAGATGAAATAATCGGAACGATTGTTTTGATTTTTCAACCGGCTGAAGAAGGCCCTGGTGGTGCGCAGCTGATGATTGACGCGGGTGTTTTGGAAAAATTTAAAGTGGAACAAATTGTAGGTTTACACGTTTTTCCAGATTTTGAAGAAGGCGTTATTGCATGTAAAAAAGGTGGTATGATGGCCCGCAATGGTGAAGTTAATATCACAGTCTATGGTAAAAGTGCCCATGGTGCTCAGCCGCAACAAGGAGCTGATGCAATTTTAGCAGCTTCGGCAATCATTCAAGGCCTGCATTCAATTGTTTCACGTAATTTAAGTCCACTTGATTCAGCTGTCTTAACGTTTGGCGAAATTCACGGTGGGGACGCAATGAATATTATTCCCGGGAAAGTAGAACTTCATGGTACAACCCGCGCATTTTCAGATACAGTCTATGACAAATTAACCAATCGGGTCACGACTTTAGCGACCGATATCGCACAAGCTTATGATTGCCAAGCTGAAGTTGATTTTAATCATATGTATCGCGTCGTAGATAATGACGCCAAAATGGTGGATGCTTTAAAAGTGGTGGCAGGAGATAGTTATCTTGAATCTGCGCCTTATTTATTAGCAGAAGATTTCTCAATGTTCCAACAAAAAATTCCCGGTCTCTTTTTCTTTGTCGGTATTCGCAATGAAGCCACAGATGCTATATATCCGCTGCATAGTAACAAATTGCGTTTTGATGAAAAGAATTTATTAGGCGGTATTCAATGTTACGTGGATTTAATCAATGTTTTAAATGAAAAAGGGGCGTGAAAAGATGTTTCTAGGTACAAGTAAAAATGGTCATCTTTATTGGGATGGCTGTGACATGGTTAAATTGGCTGAAAAGTATGGCACACCATTATATGTTTATTCCGAAAATCTAATTCTAAAAGAATGCCAGGCCCTAAAAGAACAGTTTTTAGATAAATATCCCCATACGCGGGTAGCCTACGCGAGTAAAGCCTTCAATACGATTGCGATGTTGCAATTAATCAATCAAGAAAATTTGTCTTTAGATGTGGTTTCTGGGGGGGAATTATACACGGCAATCGCTGCTGATTTTCCAGCAGAAAAAATTGAATTTAACGGAAACAATAAGTCAGTGGCAGAATTAGAAATGGCGATTGATTATGGCGTGGGTCGAATTATTGTGGATAGTTTACAAGAAGTGGACTTGATTCAAAGTATTTGCCGCAAGCTGCATAAGAAAGCACAGATCATGTTTCGCATTACCCCAGAGGTCAATGTTAAGACCCACGCTTTTATTTCAACTGGGCAAAAAGATTCTAAATTTGGGATTCCCTTAGCACCAGAAATTTTATACCCACAAATTGAAAAGGTGTTTGCTTCAGAAGAGTTGGAATTTTACGGGTTTCATTTTCACGTGGGAAGTCAATTAAGTGATAATAGTGCTCATATCGCAGCTTGCAAAGTTGCCTTGAATTTAATGCTTGAAGTGAAAAAACGCTACGATTATCAAATTAAAGAGTTGAACTATGGCGGCGGGTTTGGCGTTTGTTATACCAAAAAAGATGTGCGCAAACCCTATCATTACTTTTTAGATCCAGTCATGGCATTGACCAAAGAATTTTGTCAGGAAAATAATTTAATCGTCCCAGAAATCGTAATTGAACCCGGTCGTAGCATTGTCGCCGAAGCGGGGATAACATTGCATACGATTGGCGCGATTAAAGAATTACCTGGTTTAAGAAAATATGTCAGTATCGATGGCGGTATGACCGACAATATCCGCCCAGGACTTTATGAAGCGGAGTATACGGGGATTGTAGCCAATAAAGTTGACGAAAAACTGAGCCAAAAAGTAACAATTTCTGGTAAAGCCTGTGAAAGTACAGATTTATTGGTGAAAGATTTATCCCTTCCAGAAGTTGTTGCAGGTGACATTTTTGCAACCTTTACAACCGGAGCTTACGGGTATTCAATGGCGAGTAATTACAATAAATTACCATTACCCGCAGTCGTTTTTGTTAAAGATGGCCACGAACAGGTGGTCGTAAAACGACAAACTTATGCTCAAATGATTCAAAATGAAGTGAAAAGATAACTAAGGGGGCAAGCAGATGGAAATTCCTTTTGTCAAAATGCAAGGAGCGGGCAATGATTTTATCATCATCAATAACCTTGCGCTAAACTTAAGTAAAAACGAATTAAGCCAACTTGCTAAAGGCGCATGTCGTGCGCATCTTTCATTAGGAGCAGATGCGCTCATGGCAGTAGACAAAGCCAAAGCAGGGGGCGATTTTCGCATGCGTTTTTACAATGCTGATGGTACTGAAGCAGAAATGTGTGGCAATGGTGCCCGGTGTATTGCCCGATATGCTTATGAAGAAAATTTAGCTCCAGCAGAAATGAAAATTGAAACGATGGCCGGAATGGTACCCGCTTGGCACTTAAATAAAACGACCTATAAAGTGCAATTAAATGATGTAACGAGATTTGAAGAAAAAAACTTTGCTAAAAAGACGGTATATTATGTTGAATTAGGCAATCCTGCTATTCCTCATTTGGTGATGGCTGTTTCTAATTTAGCTGAAAAAGACTTAGCTGATTTGCGACCATTAGCCAAACAACTGCGTAACTGGCAAGAATTGCCCAAAGGTGCGAATGTTAATTTTTATGAGATTGTAGAAGATGTGGTAATTGTTCGTACTTATGAACGAGGGGTAGAGGATTTTACTTTAGCCTGCGGCACAGGTTCAGCTTCTGTAGCCTACGTTGTAAAACAGCGGCAAAATCAGTTTAAAAATCCGGTTGCATTAAGAACATTAGGTGGTAAGCTAGAAGTGCAGGTACAAGCCAAGCAACTTTTTCTAACCGGTGGTGCAGCTTGGATCGCAAAAGGAGAATTAAGTGAAGAAGCGCTTTGTTCGGATAAAATTTAAACAGAAATTTGGTGGAATATGTTAGAAGCAATTATTTTTGATATGGATGGCGTACTGATTGATTCAGAATATAGCTATTTTGAAGCCAAAGACAGTATTTTAAAAGATGAAGGAATCACTGTTCCCAGCAGCTATCACAGTAAATTCATGGGAACTTCTTACCAATACACTTGGGAAACTATGAAAAAGGAACTAGCACTGCCACAAAGCCCAGCTTATTATAGCGCTGAAATGGTGAAGCGCCGGCAAGAAATAGTAAAACGAGATGGTACTAAGCCAATTAAAGGAGCTGCGGCCTTCGTTAAAGGATTAAAAACGGCAAAAGTGAAGTTAGCAGTGGCCTCTTCCTCACCGTTAAGTGAGATAGAAAAATCGTTGACAGAAATTGGGATTTATCAGGACTTTGAAGTAATTACAAGTGGCGAAGAAGTTGAATATTCTAAGCCTGAACCAGATGTTTACTTACTAGCAGCAAAACGCTTAGCCGTCACACCACAAAATTGTGTAGCGCTAGAAGACTCACCAAATGGCAGCATTGCTGTAAAAAAAGCTGGAATGGTGGGAATTGGGTTTGCCAATCCAGATTATCCCCAATTGGACTTAGCTTCTGATTTTATCGTCACGACATTTTCAGACTTGGATTATGAGAAGTGTCAAAAAATTTATCAAAAATTCCATAAATAAACAACCGTATCACCACAGGATGTAAAAAAACGTAAAAATCAGCTAAGCAGCCGATTCTTACGTTTTTTATTTTTGTCGTTCTTGTTTAATAGATACGGTGTTATTTTTATTTGTATTTTCTGCAGCAGCATAGTTTTCAAAGCGTTTGAAAAGACGTGCTTCAAATTCATTTCGAGGCGTGAAAGTTTTGCATTGTTTTTCTTTGCTAGTTTTTGTTTGTTTCAAAAAAATCAACTCCTATATAAATTTATGAAAAAATAATTTCCTTTGTTGTTGTTATCTTAGCAAGAACCCTTGTTATATAAAAAGGTTATGCTCAAAAATTATAGTTTTATTTAAAAAAGTAAGATAACTTGATTGTCATCAAGTACGCGGGTGATTTTAACCGTTAAACTAAGGGCAAGTTAAGAAAATAAATTTTACTTTTTTGTCAATTAGGGCCACTTTTATAATTTCGCTTGTAACAAGCTATCATCAGAAAATTTGGCGGAAGTTGTTTAGCTTTTGCTGACAAAAGACAAAATAGGAGGAGAGAGTATGAAATATCAACAAAAGGTTTTGCAGCATAAAAACCAACTCGCTTTTTTAGGTGGCGTTTTGATTAGTCTGGCTTTTATTAGTAAGCTCGCACATTTTACAACCGCTTATAGTCTTTTCATGGCACTAGCTGCGATTATAGGCAGTTTGCCAATTTTTATCCTTGCGTATCAAGCATTGCGGGTAAAAGTCATTAGCATCGATTTATTGGTGTCAATAGCAGTTATCGGTGCTTTTTTGATTGGAGAATATAATGAGTCGGCTATTGTGACGTTTTTATTCTTATTTGGCAGTTGGCTGGAACAAAAAACGTTGGCTAAGACCCGTTTGGCGATTAAAACACTCACGCAAATGGCACCTACGACAGCTTTTGTCATTAAAAATGATGAAATTAGCGAAGTGGATGTGGATGACGTTGAAATTTTTGATCAGTTATTGGTTAAAACAGGAGGTCAAGTACCTGTTGACGGCATTATCACCTCAGGAGAGGGCTATTTAAATGAAGCTAGTGTCACCGGCGAAGCTAAATTTGTGCACAAAGAAGCTGGAGCTACTGTTTTTGCCGGCACCTTTTTAGAAAATGGTACGTTGCAAATAGAAGCACAAAAAATTGGTGAAGATACGACCTTTGGCAAAATTATTGAATTAGTCGAAGAAGCCCAAGATTCCAAGTCAAAGGCCGAACGCTTTATTGATCGTTTTGCGAAGTTTTATACACCATTTGTTTTACTTTTGGCTCTAGTTGTAGGACTGATTAGCTGGAATTTATCCTTGGCTATTACCATTTTAGTACTCGGCTGCCCGGGAGCATTAGTCATTGGCGTACCTGTTTCCAATGTGGCTGGAATTGGCAATGGGGCCAAATTTGGGGTCTTGTTAAAAGGCGGCGAAGTTTTAGATACCTTTAGCAAAGTAGATACTTTTGTTTTTGATAAAACCGGCACGTTAACGGCAGGAAAACCCACAGTTAGTGGGATTTACAACTATTATGGTGATAAAGCAGAAAATTTGCGCCTATTAGCTAGCGTTGAAAGACAATCAGATCACCCGCTAGGACAAGCTGTTATTCAGTTTGCAGCTCTTGCAAGTTATTTACCGGTGGAAAAAACAGTTGTCCTAAAGGGTCGTGGTATTAAAGCTCGGATAAACAATCATGAGGTGTTAGTCGGCAACGCCCAACTACTACAAGAAGCAGGGATAAGGATTGATGCAGCCGCAAAAGATCAAAGTTATTTACAAGAAAGTGGCCATTCATTAGTTTATTTGGCACAAGATGGAAAGTTATCACAGCTATTAGGTATTAAAGATCAAGTGCGTCCGAAAGCCCAAAAAACACTTGCACAGCTAACACAAATGGGGGTAAAAAATTTAGTCATGTTGACCGGTGATAATAAAAAAGCGGCTGAGATTGTCGGAAGACAATTGGGAATCACTGAAGTTCACGGCGAGCTCTTACCAGCCGAAAAAGCAGATTTTATCACCAAATTGCAAAAAAATGGTCATAAGGTGGCGTTTGTTGGGGACGGGGTTAATGACAGTCCTTCTATCGCCCTAGCAGATATTGGAATTGCAATGGGGAATGGGACCGATGTTGCTGTTGAAACTTCGGATGTGGTTTTAATGAACTCTGATTTTACCAAACTAGTTCATGCGTATGCTTTAACGAAAAAAACAGTTTGGAATATGAAGGAAAATATTGCCATTGCGATTGGAACGGTAGCTTTTTTATTAGTCGGTTTAATCTTTGGGTACATTTACATGGCCAGTGGTATGTTGGCTCACGAATTAAGTATTTTAGTCGTGATTGCAAATGGTATGCGCCTATTACCATTTAAAGTGGGAAAACTTGATAGCTATCAAGTTTCTAATCCAACAGAAGTTTTACAATAAGTACCATAAAACATAAAAAGGAGAATGTCTGATGGAAAAAGTAATTATTCAATTAGGGGCGCTAACTTGCCCATCTTGTCTACAAAAAATCGAAAGTGCGGTCAGTCAAAAGTCAGGAGTAAGAAAAGTAAAAGTTTTATTTAACGCCAGCAAAGTTAAAGCAGAAATTGATCCAAATGCAGTAAGTGGCAAAGCACTAGCAGATACAATCGAAAAATTAGGCTATGAAGTGCAATCTATTAAAGTGAAGGAAGACTAAATTATGAATGCAGCAGAAAAATATCAAGCAGAATTAATTCAAAGTGAAAAAGACCACCATACACCAACAGCAGGGGCCATGAGTGGACACATCTTAGCTAACTTGTTTATCCAACGTAATAAATTACGTCAAATAAATTACTATTTAAAGGGGCCTGGCAAAGCTTTTAGTGTTGAAATTGCCGCTATTATCAAAAAAGAAGACGAATTATTTGACCGTTTAAATCAATTGTTGTTAGATGAAGGTCAAGTCATTCCCACGACAACAGCCGAATTTACGCAATATACGATGTTAGAAGAAAGCGGACAATTAAAATATGAAGAAATAGATTCCATTTTATTTTCCGCAGTGCAAGATTTTAATACTCAAAATTTATTTGTGGTACGTGGGATAAAATTGGCTGAAAAAGAAGAAAAATTTGCTTTAATGCAATTTTTGCAAGATTTATACGGTTGGTTAAAAGGACAGAGTCGTCTTTTTCAAAGTTTTATCGGTCATGACGCATTAGAAGGTTTACTGCTAGAAGATGACGATGACGACGACTAACGTTTAATTAGCTCCAAAAAGGAGGAGAGCTCGTGGTTTTTGATCACTTATGTGTTACACTGGTGCCTTTATTTAATCATTTAGATAAAGAAGATCAGGCTAGAATTAATCAACTCCTGCATCATCAAGTTTTTCAAAAAGGCGAACAAATCACAACGCCGACTGGTGAAGCGCAACTGGTGATTGTTGCCAGTGGTAATTTAAAAGTTTATCAACTATCAGCAGCTGGAAGAGAACAATTATTGCGCGTGGTAGAACCTGGGGGCTATGAAGGTGAGAACTTGCTTTTTGGAGCTAGCAATGACAACTTGTTTAGCGAAGCACTGCAAGAAACAGAAGTTTGCATCTTGAAACAAGCCGATTTTAAACAGTTACTGATAGATTATCCAAAGCTCAGCTTGAAACTTTTAGAAATTAATGCCAAGAAAATGACAAAAGTAGAACAGCAAAGTCAATTTTTAACGATGGAGAAAATTGAAGAACGCTTGGCTGTCTACTTGTTGGATTTGAGCATTGCCGAAAATAGTGATGAGGTTACAATTCCTATGAAAATGAAAGAATTGGCGGCTTTTTTGGGAACTACGCCAGAAACTCTTTCCCGCAAAATGAAGTTGCTTGAAAAAAGACAGCTGATTTTGCGAAAAGGCTATCAGATTAAGCTTTTGAATAAAGACGGATTAGAAGACTTATAAAAAAAGCTAGGTCATCACAGATAACTTTAAATTAAGCAGGCACTTTTACAAAATTGCTGCTAAAATTTTTACAAGTGAAAACGGCGATTGCCAATTTTAGCACGGGCCAGCTTCAGGGCTGAAGGATTCGTTTCGCCTTTCTTATTTATAAGAAATAAAACACTGAATAAAACGGGGGATGTCCTCTTTTATTCAGTGTTTTTTAGTGAAGAAAATACTTTAGAAGGTTATGCTGTTTTTATAAAAACGACAGATCACCAACTAAAAAAATGCAAAAGTCTTCTACTCGATGTGTTTTTGTGCTACCAAACTATCAACAGCCTCTAAGACCGCAGTTTTGCTATCTGCCAGTGGTTGCCAACCTAATTGTTTTTTTGCTTTATCATTTTTTACATTGCGATTCATCTGTAAGAACAAAGCCCCTTCTTGGGCGGTTGTGTTAAAGTGAGACGCTAACTTGATTAAAAAATTTGGAATTTGCTTTTGTGGGACTTTTGCTGCTAATGCAGGCCGTTCCTTTTTTATTAGTGCAGCTATTTCAGCCATAGTGATTATCCCATTTGCAGATGCAATAAAACGTTGTCCGCCAGCTTCTGGTGTTAGCATTGCCAGAATGTGAATTGCTGCAACATCGCGAACATCAACAACATTTAAAGGTAAATTAGGATAGCGTTTTGTAGACCCAGCCAATAACATTTTTAATAAGTCGAAACTACCGGAGACATGGCCATTTAATGATGGACCAAAAATAGCGACCGGATTAATGGCAACTAAATCAAAATTGGGTTTTTCACGTTTCATAAACTGCCAAGCAGCTTTTTCAGCTAATAATTTTGATTTTTCATATAAAGAGAGACCGGCTTGATTTTCGTCAGTCCAATTTTCTTCGGTGGTCCAACTATTTTTATCCAAATTACTAAAACCCACTGCACCAAAATTTGAGGTCATAACAACGCGTTTGACTCCGGTTTTGCTGGCGGCTTTTAAAATCCGCAATATCCCATCACGGGCTGGTTTCATCACTTCTTGTTCGTTGGAAACTTTACCAAAAAAGACAGGTGATGCGACACTAATCACACCATCGCAATCTGCCATAATCTCTTCCCAATGGGCATCTTGATTTAAGTCTGCTACTGCAAAGGACAGTTGTGAGGTATCGTAAATACCGTTTGCTTTTATAGTAGCAAGAATAGCTGCTTGGCTGTTATTTTGACGGATTGTCGTTTTGACGGCAAAACCTTGTTGCAATAGTTGAAAAATAATGTGAGAGGCTAAAAAGCCAGTCCCCCCTGTAACGAGAATCTTTTTTGACATGTGTATTCCTCCTAAGTTGAATGACTTGCATCTGTTTTAACTTGTTACTATAGTGAGTGTAAACCCTAGAGTCCACTCTAGGGAAAGTAAGTTGCACAAAAAAGGAGTAAAAATAATGTATTCCATTAAAGAAGTCGCAGAACTATTTGGTTTATCTGTTTACACCTTGCGTTATTATGACAAAGCAGGCTTGTTACCTTTTGTTTCAAAAAATGAAGCGGGATACCGTGTGTTTACTGAATCGGATTTAGGTTTTATTCAAACTATTTGTTGTTTAAAAGATACTGGTATGCCAGTTAAAACGATTAAAGTCTACATTGATTATTGCATGGAAGGGACAAAAAGTATTCCCAAACGACGCGCCCTTTTAGCACAACATCGGCAAAATGTTTTAGCTGAAATTGAAAGTTTGCAGCAAAATCTAAAAGAAGTAGATGAAAAATTGGCTACTTACACGAGCCCTGAGGCAGTTAAAGTAGTTGCTGCTATGCGGCAATTTTCCAGTGCTGAAAAAGAACGCTATGGTTTATATAATCCATACCGCTAAAAAGTTTAAAAGTTAAAAATGAAGTGGCCTTCTAAAGTGACATTCTCCAGATGAGATAATTTTCATGAAGTCTTTTCACCACCAGTTTTTTTAGGTAAAATAAAGGCTACGAAAAAATTTTAAAGGAGAAATGAAATGTCACAATTACCGAAATGTCCAGAATGCGGGTCTGAGTACACCTATGAAGATCGCGGCCTATTTGTTTGTCCTGAATGTGGTCATGAATGGAGCGCAGCAAAAGAAACACAGTCACCAGCAGAGGGCGTAGTTGCAAAAGATGCAAACGGCAATTTATTACAAGATGGCGACAGTGTCACTGTTATTAAAGATTTAAAAGTCAAAGGGGCTTCAAATCCCATTAAACAAGGTACAAAAGTAAAAAATATCCGCTTAGTTGAAGGGGATCATAATATTGACTGTAAAGTGGATGGTTTTGGTCCAATGAAATTAAAGTCAGAATTCGTCAAAAAATTATAAAATTCCTTCTGATTCTCTTCACAATATTTTCATGAGTAAAATGGTAAAATAAAGATAGACAAGTCTTATTTGATTCTGTGAGGGAGGAAACAAAGATGCATGGAATGGGTTATGGCTTTATGCCGTTTTTTGATCCAACAATGATTTTAGTGATTATCGGGTTGGTGTTATCAGGGATCGCATCAGCTTATGTAAATAGTACCTTTAGAAAGTACGATGAAGTGAAAAGCCGCAATAATGTTACAGGGACACAAGCTGCCCAGTATATTTTGAATGATCAAGACATTAACGACGTCGGGGTGCAAAAAATTGCCGGAAATTTGACCGATAATTATAATTCTCAAACAAAAATGTTAAGTCTATCAGAAGTGACGGCGCAATCTACCTCGGTAGCCGCGATTGCTGTAGCCGCCCATGAATGTGGGCATGCGGTTCAAGATGCAAAAAGTTATGTACCGTTGCGTTTACGCGCTGCCATTGTACCAGTAGCAAATTTTGGTTCAACTTTGGCATTTCCGATTATTTTAATTGGCTTTTTCTTAAGTGCGCCAAAACTGGTTACGATTGGACTTTGGGCTTTTTCATTGGCACTGATTTTCCAATTGGTAACATTACCAGTAGAATTCAATGCTTCAGCTCGAGCGTTGAAAATTTTGAGTAACGGGAATTTGTTAACAGAAGAAGAGCTGCCGATGGCGCGGAAAGTTTTATTTGCCGCTGCTTTAACGTATGTTGCTGCCGCTGTAGCAACGTTCTTGCAACTCTTGCGCTTGATTTTAATTTTTGGTGGTAATCGGCGGGATTAAGATTGCTAAATTTAAATGCGTAACCGACTTTGATTGGTTGCGTATTTTTTATGCGCTTTTACCCGATAAGATACTTGATATAAGGCAAATCTTTGCACTTTTGCGATAATTTTGACAAAATAATAACTAAATGAAACGATTGCTATTTTAAAATCAGGCTGGAGGCACGACATGAATAAAAAGGAAATTGGTATCCGCTCTCTTGTAGCGCTAATAGGTGTTGCGATACTAGCATTAGGGGCGACCACTTTACGCATGGGAAAAGTTGGTTTAGATCCTTATACGTCCGCAAATATTGCACTCGGGGGCAAACTTGGTTTATCACTAGGCGTCTATCAACTGATGGTAAATATTATCATTTTGGTATTGATCTTTATTTTCGGAAAAAAATACATCGGCATCGGTACCGTCATCAATATGGTGCTGGCAGGTTTTTTCATTGATTTTTACACGGAAATTTTTACCAGTCTAAATTTAGTTGCCCACAATATTTTGATGCAATTGCTCTTTTTGGTAATTGGTATTTTGCTTTTTAGTTTTGGTGCATCATTATATATGGGGGCAGAATTAGGCAATGCGCCATACGATGCAATTGCACCAGTAATTGTGGACAAAACAGGAGCCCCTTACCGGGTTATTCGAGTGATCCAAGATGTTGCGTTCAGTGTAGTGGCCTTTGTTTTTGGCGGACCAATTGGTATTGGAACATTTATTAGTGCCTTTTTAACAGGTCCGTTTATCAGTTTCTTTGACCAAAAAATCACCCATCCCATCGTCAATTCTTTAACCAAAAAATAAGAAGGTAACAAAGGAGACTAGCTTTTGCAATCATTTTTCAAAAAAATATTGTTTAAGTCTTTCTCGTTTTTGACTTTTATGTATCTAGTCAAGGCACCTAACTTTTACAAGAAATAAACAAGAGACAGAAAAGGTAAAAGAGCTACCTTGTCAGTCTTTGTATTATTTTTGAAAAGTTGCCCGAGGTGTTTTTGACTTTTATGTATCTAGTCAAAGCACCTAACTTTTACAAGAAATAAACAAGAGACAGAAAAGGTAAAAGAGCTACCTTGTCAGTCTTTGTATTATTTTTGAAAAGTTACCCGAGGTGTTTTGACTTTTATGTATCTAGTTAAGGCACCTAACTTTTACAAGGGTGAAAGCCCTTTTGGTTTTGCTATTTTTTTCTCTGTGCTATGATGAAGTAGTAGAAAAAGTTCTTAAAAGAGGGGCTGAAAAAGGATGAAAAATAAGACAAAAGTAACGATTGGACTAAGTATTGCGGCGGTGGCTGGTATTACAACAGCTGTAATTGCTTCGGATGCGGTAATTAATAAAATTCGCCATAAAAAAGATCGCTGCAAGGTAAAACGATTTGTTGATGATAAGTTTGACGGCAACGAAAAGTTAATGTCAGTGGTGGATAATTTGTCAGACGATGAATTGGATTCATTAATGAATGTTATGAAAAAAATCAAATCCGGTCGCAAACAAATTTCTGTCTATGGCGATTCTTTAAAGGAAACAACCGAAAGTTTAAAAGACAAATTAAGTGGTTTGATTGATCAAATTGTCTAAAAAGTAAAAAGAAAGGCACGTCAGAATGACGTGTCTTTCTTTTGGTAAATTTTTGGAATAAAAAAACGAAACCGAAGTCTCGTTTAAGGTCTTTTTAATCAGACACATGGCAGATCCCGCTTAGTGCTGCTTCCTTCCAGATCTGACACAATTCACAAGCCTGCCATTGTCCTAGCCTTGCGGCAAGAACTAGTATAGCGTATTTCGTCAAATTTGGCTAGTCTTTTTCTAAAGTTTTATTCCGTCGGAAGATCTAATGTAAGTTTACGCATTTTTTTCTCGGCTTTGTTTTTTGCCCGCAATGCCCGGAAAAAGTCAGTTAAGATCTGACCACAGTCCGCTTGTAAAATGCCGCCTTCAACATAAGACCAATGGTTAAAGCGTTCATCAGTTAAAATTGTCAATAATGAACCAGCTGCGCCACCTTTTGGATCATAAGCACCAAAATAAACTTCTTCCACGCGGGCTAATTGCATCGCCCCGCTACACATGGGGCAGGGTTCTAATGTGACAAATAGTTGACTGCGTTCTAAACGCCAACTGTCGATATTTTGACACGCCTCGCGAATGGCAAACATTTCTGCATGTGCAGTTGCATCTTGATCTGCCTCGCGGCGGTTGTATCCATAACCGATAACTTTACCGTCTAAAACAACTACGGCACCAATCGGTACTTCTCCGATAGCTTGCGCTTTTTTTGCCTGTTCTAAGGCCAAGAGCATATATTTTTCTTTTGTTAAAGTATCCAAGCTACTGCTTTTTTCCACATTTTTCACCTCGCCAAATTTTAGCATTTTTTGACAAGAGACAAAAGAGGTACCCTAGTAAAATTGGCAGTTTTACTAGGGTATCGAAAAAGAAGAAATGAAAAAAATTATTGGGTATGGCAAAACTATAATTCTGCAAGCTTAATAACAGCTTAAAGTACCGTATTCTTTTACACCGTTTTTGAAGTCAGCTACAATCAAAGTAGGAGGTGGTGACGATGGAGAAAAAAACCAGTCGCTGGATAAAATTTTTAGGTGGTAAAAATTTAATTTTTACTTTAGTAGCGTTACTTTTATTAGGCGCTGTTTTGTGGCTCTTTGCCCAGCTGGATTTCTTATTTGATCCGTTTGTGACAATTTTTAAAGCCATTAGTGGCCCGCTTATTCTAACGATGGTCTTATATTATTTATTTAATCCCATTATTGATTGGCTGGAAGGTAAAGGGGTGAAGCGGGTAATTAGTGTAGCAGCTTTATTTATTGTTTTGATTAGTTTAGTCGTAGTTGCTGTTGTTTTAATTAGTCCGATTATTCAAAAACAAGTTCTCTCTTTAGTCTCTTCTTTTCCAGATTACATGGATAAGACGATAAAAATGATCACGAAGCTTTTTGATAATTCACCATTTGAAGAACCGTTGGATCAAACAATGGAAAAATTGCAGAATTGGTCTGAGGGACTTTCTAGCCAAGTAACCGATTATTTATCAGGGGTTATTAAAGGGGCTTCCAATGTTGTTTCAACTATTACCAGCACAGTATTAATTATTGGGACGGCACCAATCATTACTTTTTTCTTATTAAAAGATGATCGCAAATTTTTTAGTTATGTTACCAAGTTGATTCCTCCTCGTTTTCGTAAAGATGCCAAAGCGATTGCAGGGAGCATGAATACGCAAGTAGGAGCATATTTGAAAGGACAAGTTTTAGTTAGTATTGCGATTGGCTTGTTGACCTTTATTGGCTTTTTAATTATTGGTATGCCATTTGCCGGGTCGTTATCCTTACTAACTGGTGTGACGGCTATCATTCCATATATTGGGCCATTTATTGCCTTTATCCCAGCTTTTATTGTCGCATTGATGTCTTCTTTTGGCATGTTAGTAAAAATGTGTCTGGTTTGGGTAATTGTCCAAATGTCCAATGGGCATCTGATTGAACCAGCAGTGATGGGCAAACATCTTTTAGTACATCCAATTACGATTGTTTTAGTCTTATTGGTAATGGGAGATTTAATGGGGATGTTTGGTCTGATTTTTGGGATTCCTATTTACGCTGTGATAAAGGTTTTATGTATTTATTTCTTCCGCAAACTAAAAGGGCGGTATAATCGCTTTTATGGTGAGTATGGGAAATATGAAGAGACTGATTTTGAAGAATAAAAAAGCTATGCTTGTAGATGTTTTGAATCTACCAGCATAGCTTTTTTTACTAGCGCAAAGAATTATTCGTGGTAGTCTTCGTAACGAGGGGCGTTAGCTTTTAATTCATTTTGTTCGGCTAAACTTAGTTCGCTGAAGACGTCGTTGCCATCTAAGAAGGATTCCCAATCAGAAGTCATTAATTCATTTAGACCGTCTTCATCATGCTTTTCCCAGACTTCGGTTTTGACGCCATCTGGTGTAATAAAGTGTCCTTTTTCGTTTTTATTAAGGTTTTTTAATTGGGATAAGTCGTGTTTTTTGTTAAATAATTTTTCCCATTCGGTTTTTAATGCGTGTTTCATCTGCCTTCCTCCTTTTTTACTGCTAGCTTTATTTTAGCAAATGCATGTGATTGGGTAAAAGATTTCAAACCCGGGTATCAAAATAAGACGCTGTGAAAAAAATGTGCTAGTCTAAGTTTAGCTTATTTACCTATCTTTAGAAATGAGGCCTCATTATGGAAAAAATTACCATTATGCATACCAATGATTTACACTCCCATTTAGAAAACTGGCCGAAAATCAGACGCTATTTGGAACAACGCCAGCGAGAATTAGCCCAAAAAGGTCATGGGGCTATTACAGTTGATTTAGGTGATTTCGTCGATCGTTGGCATCCTTTGTCAGAAGCGACAAATGGCAAAGCAAACGTTGCTTTAATGAATGCCGTTCATTATGATGCGGCTACAATCGGAAATAATGAAGGGGTCGGAAATTCCCAATACGATTTAAATCACCTGTATGATGAAGCCAATTTTGATGTTTTGTTAGCCAATTTATTTGATAAAAAAACTTTACAACCACCTAAATGGAGCAAAGAATATAAAATTATCACCACAAAAGCTGGGAGTAAAGTTGGCCTAATTGCACTGACAGCACCATTTCCCCTTACCTATAGTCCTAATGGTTGGGATATTCGGTACCCATTAGAAATTTTGCCTAATTTAGTTGCCCATTTAAGACCGCAAGTTGATGTTTTGGTATTAATGAGTCATTTGGGAATTGAAGACGATCAGTTAATTGCCAGCGAAATGCCGGAAATCGATGTGATTTTAGGGTCCCATACCCACCATTTATTTCCAGCCGGTAAAGTGGTCAATGGCGTACAATTAGCTGCCGCTGGAAAGTTTGGCTATTATATTGGAGAGGTTCGGCTGGAATTGGACGAAAATCATAAAATTATTTCCAAAATGGCGCGTACCATTGAAACTGCAACTTTAACGACGTTTCCAGAAGATGAAGAAGAAATTAAGGGCTATTTGCAAAAAGGGCATGACTTACTAAAAGCGCAAAAGGTCGCGAACTTACCTTATGATTTAACGCTGGATTTAAATGGTGAGCACCGCCTAATCGATGCAACTTTAAAAGCGGTAGAAAAAAGAGGGCAGACAGATGTGGCTATTTTAAATAGTGGTTTATTTTTGCAAGAATTGCCAAAAGGTGAAGTGAATCAAGATCAACTCCATACGACTTTGCCCCACCCAATGCACCTTTTAAAGGTCACGTTAAAAGGTGCTGACGTCCGCCGTTTAGTTTTAGAGATGGAAAAAAATCGTAACTTTTTACGGAATTTTCCCATGCTGGGGATGGGATTTCGCGGGAAGATCTTTGGTGTAATCACGTATGATGGTATTTTTTATGACAGTGTGAATCATGAAGTTTATTGGTTAAAAGAAAAACTGCAAGATGATAAAGACTACACATTTACGACAGTGGATCATTTTATGTTTGTCCCGTTTTTTCCTACAATTGAGATTGCTGGTAAATACGAATTTTTATTTCCAGAGTTTATCCGTAGCGTGTTAGGGACGTATTTGCAAACTCACTATCCAAGCAAATAAAAACAAGGTATAATGAAAAACAGGTGGTGAAAGAATGACAAAAGAGAACAAAAATCTAACCGAAGAATTAACGACGGTTTTAGAGGAAGTCGCAACCGAAGAAGTGGCAAAACCGCAAAAAGGTGAGCTTGTGACACCGATTAATGAGACTGATTTTATGATCGGACAACGTCAGTATAAGCTTGTTTATGACCACCGGGAAGGCTTTGACGCAGAAAAATTAGGGGAACGTTTCAGCGAGGTTTTGGCTCGTTATGATTATATTGTTGGCGACTGGGGCTATGAGCAGCTACGCTTAAAAGGCTTTTTCAGTGCTGCTGATAAAAAAGCACAACCAGAACAGCGCATTGATACTTTAGAAGATTATTTATATGAATACTGTAATTTTGGCTGTGCCTATTTTGTGATCCAGCGCGTAGGAAATAAGCGGGAGAAAACACAAAATCGTAAACGCCGTAAGAAAAATTACACGAATCAGCCGGCACAAGCACATATTGCCGAAAAGAAAACAGAGGTAAAGAAAAAAACAAAGCCGGTATTAAAGAAAAAAGTTGAAAAACAGCCGACTAAGAAAACAGAAGCTGCTGCAAAACCTGTCAAAAAAGATGGAAGAAAAGGCGGCTTTACCATTAGGAAGCGAGAAGATTAATGTACAAAGGATACTTAATTGATTTAGATGGCACGATTTATCGTGGTCAAGAACCAATTCCAGCAGGAAAACGCTTTGTAGATGAATTAAAACGCCGTAATTTACCGTTTTTATTTGTCACAAATAATACAACCCGTAGCCCTGAGACAGTTTCAGAGCGCTTGGAAAATGAATTTGATATCAAAGTCGCGCCCGCAACAATTTATACAGCAAGTTTGGCTACCATTGATTTTATGAAAGCTGATAATGCCGGTAATAAAGTCTTTGTCATTGGTGAAGCAGGCCTGATTGACTTAATACTAGCGGCCGGTTTTACTTGGGAAGAAGAAAACCCAGATTATGTTGTGGTAGGGTTGGATAATCATGTAACGTATGAAAAATTTGTATTGGCAACTTTAGCCATTCAAAAAGGTGCTACTTTTATTGGGACTAATCCAGATAAAAACATTCCGACTGAACGCGGTTTGTTACCTGGAGCGGGCTCATTGATTTCATTAGTTGAAACAGCCACGCAAACAAAACCAATTTACATTGGAAAACCAGAAGCGATTATTATGGATAAAGCGCTGGAAAAAATTGGCTTAGCTAAAAAAGATGTGATTATGGTCGGCGACAATTACGAAACGGATATTTGCTCTGGGCTAAATAATGGCATCGATACCTTATTGGTGCTGTCAGGTTTTACTCAAAAAGCAGAGGTTGCTACCTTACCTGAGGCACCGACTTTTGTATTGGATTCATTAGATGAGTGGGATTTTGAGGTTCAAAAAAGATGATGACAGCTTGGCAAAGACGGTTAGGTTTTTTCAGCCTTTTTTTAACGATTATCACGTTGGTTATCACAGTAGCGATTAACTTTCGGCCTTTATATGTCTTTGATATTCATTATTTGAATATCCTCGATTATACAGTTGTTGATAAAACGACATTGTTAAAAAATTTTGACAAACTAATGGCTTTTTTAAACAATCCCTTTGCAAGTCAATTGGCTTTGCCGGACTTTCCGATGTCTGAAGCTGGTCGGGGACATTTTATCGATGTTAAAAAGTTATTTATGCTAAATTATGCTGTTTTACTTGTGACCTTCATTCCTTCTTTGATCTTTTTAGTAAAGTTGAAAAGACAACAAAGTTTATGGCGCTTAATCTTGCCCTTTGAACTGGGGATGGTAATTCCAGTGGTTTTTGGCTTTGTGATGGCAACCGGGTTTGATCGTTTTTTTGTGACATTTCACAAATTGTTTTTCCAAAATGATGACTGGTTATTTGACCCCAGAACAGATCCAATCATTAATGTTTTACCGGAAAGCTTTTTTATGCACTGCTTTATTTTAGCGTTTGTTTTATTGGAATTGTGCTTTTTAGCTTTCGTTTTATGGGGACGGACAAGTTTCAAGCAAAAAAACAACGATCCTAACTAAGGGTCGTTGTTTTTTTGACTATAAGAAAAGAATAAATTTTTCAGCGAAATAAACGCCTGATAGCAAGAATATCCACGCCTGATTTTCCGAACTAACTTGCCTTATTGCTGGCGAGTTGACCGAGTGCGTTCAGCCTTTCATATTGTCTAGCTTCATGCACTAACTCGCGGCGACAATAAGGCAAAAATCTTAAGAAATTTGAAGAACAATTTATCAAGCTTTTCGTCTTATTGCTGGCGAGTTGACCGAGTGCATTCAGCTTTTCTTATTGGGTGATGTAATGGGACTTACCGGGATTTTGGTGAGCTAAACGACTAGCAGCAGAAGCCGCAATAGCTCCGACAATATCATCTAAAAAGGTATGGACATGTTTGCCATCGTGGCTGTTTAATTCTTTTAAAATGCCAGGCTTTACTTTGTCGATATAGCCGTAATTCGTGAAACCGATGGAACCATAGACGTTAACAATCGACAGCGCCAAGATTTCATCAATACCATAAAGGCCTTCGTCATCTGCCACAATTTCTTGTAAAGGATCAAGTAATTTTCCTTCTTCAGCTAAAATATCCAATTGAATACCTGTGATAATCGCATTGTGGACTTCTCGTTTGGTTAAGACACTATTGACGCTTTCAACACATTTTTCCAAGGTGATATCTTTGATATAATCTTTTTGTAAAAACATTACCAACTCGCCAATTTCATCTAGGGAAACACCACGAGTTGTCAATAATTCACGGGCTTTTTCTTCGAGTGTTTTTGTTTCAATTACCATTCAAATCCCTCCAATTCTTCTTGCTAAGGTTAGCTCATCTTTTATGTTATACTATCTGAAAGCATCAAGCAAAGAAAAGGAAGACCGTCATGAAACCTTTAATCGAATTTTGTGAACAAAACCTAAGCCGGCAGGGCAACCTTTTATTAGAAGATGAAGAACTAAAGGAAAAGGCAGATTTTTTAATTACCAGTTGTTTAAGTATGTGTGAATTATGTGCCAAAAAATTATTTGTTGTAGTTGAAGGAGAAGTCATTGTAGCTGATACGATGTCAGAGCTTTTAAGTAAAGTCAAAGGTGCTATTTCGGAGTGGGATGATTTTTAAATAGCTAAATAAGAAAAGCTAAAGGAAACCTTCAGCTCTAAGGCATAAGTCCAAAATTTGTACTTTCTGATATAAATGAGACCTAAAAATTTTTACTGCTTTATACTAGCTTAGCAACTAGTATAAAGGCAGTAAAATTTTTAGGTCTTTTGAGTTTAAAATAAACTTGTACTATGAGCAGGTTGGGTTCGATTTTTAGGGTCGATAAAATGCAAAGCGTTGTTCACAGCAGTTGGGGCTTCGCCAAAACCGGTTGCGATCAGTTTTACTTTGCCTTCATAACCGGCAATATCACCACAGGCGTAAATTCCCGGAATAGAAGTACTCATGTCAGAATTGACTGTGATGGTTTGTCTTGTTCCAGCCAAATTCCAATCTTTCACATTTAGGTTAGAAGTAAAGCCGTAGTTTACCAGAAGGTGATCCACCGCTAACTCAATTTTTTCTTTAGTCTTAACGTGTTGCAGACTTACGCCATCTAAAAAGTCGGTGCCGTGTACGTCGTTAATCACATAAGGCGTCATAATATTAACCGATGATTGGTAAAGATTTTCAACACTGTGTTCTAAAGCACGAAATTTGTCGCGGCGATGAATCAAATGAACTTCAGCGGCAATGGGTTCTAACATTAAGGCCCAGTCAATGGCAGAATCGCCACCGCCGGCTAACGCGACTTTTTTACCAGCATATTTCATTAAATCATTGACATAATAATCCAAACCACGCTTTTCAAAGGTCTTGGCATTTGGCACGGTTAGTTTACGAGGCTGAAACGAGCCGTTTCCTAATGCTAAAATAGCGGCTTTGGTGTAGTGGGTATCTTTATCTGTTGTAATGACAATGACATCGTCTTGTTTTTCAAGGTGAATCACTTCTTCACCTAAACAATAAGTATGGGGAAATGTTTGTAACTTCTTTTCCAAAACTTGCACCAAGTCATTGGCCTTTATTTGAACGTAACCGGGAATATCGTATATATTTTTTTCAGGATAAAGCGTGGATAACTGGCCGCCTAATTGGGGGAGACTGTCGATAATTTTTGTTTTTGCATTGCGCATCCCTGCATAAAAACCCGCGAACATCCCCGCTGGACCAGCACCGATAATGGTAATATCATAGACTTCCATCTTGTTTCCTCCTTGCATGTTGTCGCAGTAAACCACTGCAATAGCTCCTAGTATAAGGGCAAAGAGTTGTTTTTTCTATTAAAAGGCATTATAGCTTTCACACCTTTAAATCTTTTAAAGTTCTCTTAGTAAAAAGCAATCCATTGCATTGTGAGCAGTGGGAAGTAAGGGTGTTTTAAGCATTTTGAAATCAAATTTTTGATAGAGGCTTAATGCTGCTTGTAAACTGTGGTGGCTCTCTAAATAGATTGCTCGATACCCAGCCTTTGTTGCAAAGGCTAAAGCGGCAACCATTAATTCATTGCTGTAGCCTTTTCCTTGTGCTTTTTTGGTTAAGTATAACTTTTGCAGCTCGCAAATATTTTTTTCAGGATAAAATTCGGCAATCCCGACACCTCCGAGAATTTCATCCTTTTCTGTGATAACAAAATAATTTCGTTTAGGTGAAGCAGCATAGTAAGTAGACAGTTGGTCTAGTTCGGAATCAAAATAAGCAGTTCCTGGGATTGCTAAGTTGCAGTCTTCAAGACTTGTACGAATAATCTTGGCGATTGTTTTATCATCTGTTTTTTCGATTAGACGAATTTTCATTGGTGCACCCCCTGGTAGAGCGTTTAGTTTCCAGCAAGTATAGCAAATATCGCAAAATAAAATCAAGAATACGTGGCAAAATAGGCGAAGTCTGCTATCATGAAATTAATCCATTAAATAGAAGGAGGAATTATCGTGAGCGATTTTCCACAATTAACATTAGAAAACCAAACTGGCCACAAAGCACTAATCAAAACAAACCGTGGCAACATTTTAGTACAACTATTTCCAGAATTAGCCCCAAAAACAGTCCAAAACTTTGAAGCATTAGCCAATAAAGGCTATTATGATGGTGTTATTTTCCACCGTGTCATTCCAGATTTCATGATTCAAGGCGGCGATCCAACCGGTACTGGTATGGGTGGTGAAAGTAGTTTTGGTGGGAATTTTGAAGACGAATTTTCAAAAGAATTGTTTAACGTTCGGGGTGCGTTGTCTATGGCCAATGCCGGACCAAATACTAATGGTAGCCAATTCTTTATTGTGAACAACCAAAATGTTCCAGGGAATATGCTGGGACAATTAGAAGGTGCGGGTTATCCTTCTGAAATTATTGAAGCATATAAACAAGGCGGCACACCGTGGTTAGACTTCCGTCATACTGTCTTTGGTCATGTGGTTGAAGGCATGGATGTCGTAGATGAAATTGCGAATGTTCAAAGAGGCCCGCAAGATAAACCAGTTCATGATGTGGTCATTGAAACGGTTGAAATTTTAGCCGACTAATTTAAAATAGTTAAAACAATACCCGAATAAGCCAATGTTTTTTTTAACAGTGTCTTATTCGGGTATTTGTTTGTCTGTTAAGGCGTTTTAACATCACTTGGGTCATCGGGGGCTACCATTTGCGCATATTCGTCGGTTTCTTCAATTGGATGTTTGGAGGTTTTTACTTCGATAAAATGAATGAGACGTCCAACACATAAAAGAGCTGTGAGTGTCCCAAAGCCAATCCCGTTTGGTTGGCCCAAAAAAATCATTCCCAATAAAAAGGCGAGGGTAATCATCGTTAAATCAAAATAGAACTTGACTTGACCAAAGCGCTTTTCTTTTTTTAACGCAATAATTTCTACTAAACCATCAGGTGGGTTTAAGATCAGTTTGGAGTTCACCATCAAAAAGGCTCCCACACTAGTAGCGATTACGGCTGCAATTAAAAGTGCAATTTTGCCAATTAGACTTGTCACGACAAAATCTTTCAAACCTAAACCGACATTGTAAAAATCTACCACTGCACCAAAAAGAAATGAAAAAGGTAATTGCAAAAGAATTTTTAATGGCAAACTTTTGACCAGGATAATCTCAACGATAACCAATAAGCCAAAGACTAAACTCGTGGCATTACCTAGGGATAGATCAGTAATGGTCGCTGTCGTAAAAGGTACTGAAACTAAAGAACTGACACCTAGTTGGCAACTTGAAAAAAGCACAGTTCCCAAGGCTAAAATGAAAATCCCAGGGACATATTGAATGAAACGTTTTGCAAAATCAGGCATCTTTGTCCTCCTTTTTTATTTTACAGAGAAATTTTTTTAAAAAAAGTCTGTAAAATACTATTTTTAATCATTGTCTTATTTTAGTGTAACAAAATTTTCATGGCAAATGTAATAAAAACAAGAAAGAAAAAGAAAAGACCGCATCAAAAGATACGGTCAAAATGTTTTTATTATTTAAATGCCCGTGCTATTTGCTCTAATCCTTGTTGTAATGTGGATTTAGGACAAGCAATGTTTAGACGCACATGTTGTTTTCCATTAGGTCCAAATGTAAAACCTCCATTTAAAACAACACCAGCCTCATCAATCATCTTCTTGTTTAACGCAGTATCCGTTAAATTATAAGCAGAAAAGTCTAACCAGAAAAGATAAGTACCTTCTGGGGGCATGATCTTTACTTGCGGCAGATTTTTTTGGAGAAATTCAATGGTAAAGGCGCTGTTTTTTTGTAAATAGTCTAACAGTTCAGTTAACCATGTTTCGCCACCTTCATAGGCAGCTTTAGTACCAATCAGTCCAAATGTATTAATCGTATCTTGTTCACTTTTTGCTTGAACAGCGGTAAAAGCGGCTTTTAATTCGGGATTTTTCACAAAAATCATCGAGTTTTTAATGCCGGCCAAATTAAAAGTTTTTGTAGCAGCAGTTAACACAATAGAAAAATCAGCAAAACTTGGATCGATATTATGGAAAGTTTCATGTTGATAAGGCGCAAATATCAGATCTTGATGAATTTCATCACTTACAACCAAACAATGATGTTTTTTACATAAGTCACCTAATTGTTTTAATTCGGTCTTGCTCCAAACGCGTCCACCTGGATTATGGGGATTACATAAAATAAAAAGTTTGACATCTTCTTTAATCATTTGCGCTTCCATTGTGGTAAAGTCCATTTCAAAGTGCCCATTGACTACTTTAAGTGGACTTCGAACTAATTTTCGTTTGTTTTCTTCTACCATTTGGGCAAAAGGGGGATAGACAGGATCTTGTATCATCACGCTGTCACCTTTGGATGTGAAAGCCTCAATACTGACAGCAATACTTGGTACGACACCAGGGGAAAATAAGATATCCTCTTTTTTTATATCATAATTATGACGTTTTTTTTGCCAATTTATAATAGCAGCATATAGATCATCTCCAAAAAGTGTATAGCCGTAAATTCCCTGTTCTACATAAGAAAGCAGTGCTTGTTTAACAGAAGGTGGTGCAGTAAAATCCATATCTGCTACCCACAACGGCAATAGATCATCTTTGTGGTAAGTTGTTGCAATACTATCCCATTTGACGCTATTTGTGTGACGGCGTTCGTTGCGTTGATCAAAACTTGACATAAAAAGACCTCCTAAATTTCTAAACTTCTTTTTTAACTCTAATTACAGTATAATGAATAAAGCAAGGAGTGGAAACCAAATGTCTTATAAAATCGGCGATATTCTTGAAGGTCAAGTTACAGGTATTCAGCCTTATGGTGCCTTCGTTTCTTTGGATGATAAAACCCAAGGACTGATACATATTTCTGAAGTACAGTCTGGTTATACTAAAAATATCCATGATATTTTGTCCGTTGGGGAAAAAGTAAAGGTCCAAATTATTGATATTGATGAATATTCACAAAAAATCAGTTTATCTAAACGAACGCTAGAAAAAAATTATGTTCCAAATCGCAATTACAAAAAACGCTACTTTACAAATAAAAATAAAAAAATTGGTTTTACCTCAATTAAAAAAGTATTACCAGACTGGATTGATGAGGCTGTAGCCTATTTGCATTCTGAAAATCGTGCGAAATAATTATGCATGTTTTCTGAAAATGTGCTATCATAAAAGCAGATAAAACAGCCGAGGTGGTATCGTGACTAATAAAAAAGTTGCTGGAACAGTAATGTTGCATTTACAAAATGGCTCTAAACGATTTTTAGTTCATACTGTAGGAGATACAATGGAGTTGGCGTCTACTGATTTTTCAAACGAACGTACTGGTTTGGCTAATATTTTGAGCTTATTAAAAGAAAGCGTTAAGCTCGATGTGAAAAATATTGACTTAGTAGAATTGACGAATGGTCAAATTGAAAAAGAGAACGTTCCACTGTTTGTTTTTGAAACGAGTGAAGAAAAGTTAGTTGGTGATTTACCTGAAGATTTTCGTTGGGAAGAACCCCAAAGATTTCGGGAAATTATTAGGCATTATGATATTGAAGGTGTACCTTATTTTTAAATGACCAAAAGGAGATTATCAAAATCTCCTTTTTTTGTACAAAAAAATAAATACTCAAAAAAATATTTAACGGATAAAATAGTAATAAGGTGGATTTTAATTCGTAAATAATATCAATATAATAATTTTTTTTGTGAAATTCACTTTTTGATATTTGAAATACGAATGATTGAATTGTTTGATGGAAATTGTATGTTAGTCTTCCTTTATTTTTCTAAACTTTTTGGTTGACCTGAACTTCTTAAAGTGGTAAATTAATCAACGTTGGCAAGGCAGTCACACGATTGAAAACAACTTGAAACATTTTTGAAAAAAGTTGTTGACAGTTGCTACAACGACTGTTAAACTAACGAAGTTGCTTGATGAGCGGCGAACTTCTGAAATATCATTTCAAAAAGCTTTTAAAACTTTTTGAAAAAAACAGTTGACAGAAATTAAGTCAACTGATAAGATATAAGAGTTGCCGAAACATTTCAAAAAGCAACCAACTGCAAGTTAGATAAATACATTTAACTTCGCAAGTAGACCTTTGAAAACTGAACAAAGCAAGCAAACGAACCAATGTGTAGGGCGCTTCTTTTATAGAAGCAAACAACATGCAAGCAATAGCTAGCAAAGTTAATTTTTATTTGAGCTTAACAGTCTATGACTGTTCAAACACTTTTTATGAGAGTTTGATCCTGGCTCAGGACGAACGCTGGCGGCGTGCCTAATACATGCAAGTCGAACGCTTCTTTTTCCACCGGAGCTTGCTCCACCGGAAAAAGAGGAGTGGCGAACGGGTGAGTAACACGTGGGTAACCTACCCTCAAGCGGGGGATAACACTTGGAAACAGGTGCTAATACCGCATAACAATACCAAACACATGTTTAGTATTTGAAAGGCGCTTTTGCGTCACTTGAGGATGGACCCGCGGTGCATTAGCTAGTTGGTGAGGTAACGGCTCACCAAGGCCACGATGCATAGCCGACCTGAGAGGGTGATCGGCCACACTGGGACTGAGACACGGCCCAGACTCCTACGGGAGGCAGCAGTAGGGAATCTTCGGCAATGGACGAAAGTCTGACCGAGCAACGCCGCGTGAGTGAAGAAGGTTTTCGGATCGTAAAACTCTGTTGTTAGAGAAGAACAAGGATGAGAGTAAAATGTTCATCCCTTGACGGTATCTAACCAGAAAGCCACGGCTAACTACGTGCCAGCAGCCGCGGTAATACGTAGGTGGCAAGCGTTGTCCGGATTTATTGGGCGTAAAGCGAGCGCAGGCGGTTTCTTAAGTCTGATGTGAAAGCCCCCGGCTCAACCGGGGAGGGTCATTGGAAACTGGGAGACTTGAGTGCAGAAGAGGAGAGTGGAATTCCATGTGTAGCGGTGAAATGCGTAGATATATGGAGGAACACCAGTGGCGAAGGCGGCTCTCTGGTCTGTAACTGACGCTGAGGCTCGAAAGCGTGGGGAGCAAACAGGATTAGATACCCTGGTAGTCCACGCCGTAAACGATGAGTGCTAAGTGTTGGAGGGTTTCCGCCCTTCAGTGCTGCAGCAAACGCATTAAGCACTCCGCCTGGGGAGTACGACCGCAAGGTTGAAACTCAAAGGAATTGACGGGGGCCCGCACAAGCGGTGGAGCATGTGGTTTAATTCGAAGCAACGCGAAGAACCTTACCAGGTCTTGACATCCTTTGACCACTCTAGAGATAGAGCTTCCCCTTCGGGGGCAAAGTGACAGGTGGTGCATGGTTGTCGTCAGCTCGTGTCGTGAGATGTTGGGTTAAGTCCCGCAACGAGCGCAACCCTTATTGTTAGTTGCCATCATTTAGTTGGGCACTCTAGCGAGACTGCCGGTGACAAACCGGAGGAAGGTGGGGATGACGTCAAATCATCATGCCCCTTATGACCTGGGCTACACACGTGCTACAATGGGAAGTACAACGAGTTGCGAAGTCGCGAGGCTAAGCTAATCTCTTAAAGCTTCTCTCAGTTCGGATTGTAGGCTGCAACTCGCCTACATGAAGCCGGAATCGCTAGTAATCGCGGATCAGCACGCCGCGGTGAATACGTTCCCGGGCCTTGTACACACCGCCCGTCACACCACGAGAGTTTGTAACACCCGAAGTCGGTGAGGTAACCTTTATGGAGCCAGCCGCCTAAGGTGGGATAGATGATTGGGGTGAAGTCGTAACAAGGTAGCCGTATCGGAAGGTGCGGCTGGATCACCTCCTTTCTAAGGAATATTACGGAAACTACACAGTTTGTAACTTGTCTTTGTTCAGTTTTGAGAGGTCTACTCTCAAACATTTTATTTTGTTCATTGAAAACTGGATACTTGAAGAAAAAATCAAAACAAACCGAGAACACCGCGTTGAATGAGTTTTTTAATAAGTTCAATTGCTTATTTTCTTGAGTAAGCTTCTATCGCTAGAAGAACTGCTCAAAACCAGACCGTAAGGTCTTATAAGGTTAAGTGAATAAGGGCGCACGGTGGATGCCTTGGCACTAGGAGCCGATGAAGGACGGGACTAACACCGATATGCTTTGGGGAGCTGTAAGTAAGCTATGATCCAGAGATTTCCGAATGGGGGAACCCAACATCTTTTATAGGATGTTACGTATACGTGAATACATAGCGTATACGAGGTAGACGCAGAGAACTGAAACATCTAAGTACCTGCAGGAAGAGAAAGAAAAATCGATTCCCCAAGTAGCGGCGAGCGAAAAGGGAACAGCCCAAACCAAGATGCTTGCATCTTGGGGTTGTAGGACTCCAATATGGTAGTTCTTTCAGATAGTCGAATGACTTGGAAAAGTCAGTCAAAGAGGGTAAAAACCCCGTAGGCGAAATTTGGAAGGCACCTAGGAGGATCCTGAGTACGGCGGAACACGAGGAATTCCGTCGGAATCCGGGAGGACCATCTCCCAAGGCTAAATACTCCCTAGTGACCGATAGTGAACCAGTACCGTGAGGGAAAGGTGAAAAGCACCCCGGAAGGGGAGTGAAATAGATCCTGAAACCGTGTGCCTACAACAAGTTAGAGCCCGTTAATGGGTGATAGCGTGCCTTTTGTAGAATGAACCGGCGAGTTACGATTGCATGCGAGGTTAAGTTGAAGAGACGGAGCCGCAGCGAAAGCGAGTCTGAATAGGGCGAATGAGTATGTAGTCGTAGACCCGAAACCATGTGATCTACCCATGTCCAGGTTGAAGGTGCGGTAAAACGCACTGGAGGACCGAACCCACGTACGTTGAAAAGTGCGGGGATGAGGTGTGGGTAGCGGAGAAATTCCAAACGAACTTGGAGATAGCTGGTTCTCT
>NZ_CM206813.1:752500-1392500 GCF_059834485.2 Enterococcus sp. S86.2
GGTTTTTGCTACCTGTTTTGCCAAATAGTCACGTACTTCTTGGCGTAGCGGTAATGTTTCTTTTGTTTTAAATTCTTGATAGTTTGTTTTTGTTAAAATATTTGTTACGCGATAAGTCCAGTAAGCAGAATTTCCATCTGGAAGATCAGTCCCTGCTTGATAATAGGCAGGCGTTTTGGTAATACCACTATAAAATGGGACATAATTACTTGTATCTGTCACACCTAATGCCAACCAATGAATACCACTTAATTCTTCAGGAACGTCACTACGAAATTGTAAAATATGAGACTCCATCGTATTCGGTACTGAAATCGGCCGATATTTATCAGCTTTTGAGCCTGTCATGGTGTCGTATTTTGTCCCGTTGAAATGAAGGGTTAGGATATATGCAACTTTAGCAAAAGATATTGGTTCATCTGGTTTCTCAAATAGATTGAAATCTGTATCGGTGATTTTTTTCTTTTTAGATGGCGTCAGCATCCGTTGTCCGTCCCACATTCGTGGTAAATTGTACTGGGCATCTTCTTTTGTATCTGCAAAAATATCCCGGACAGAGAATTTTTCGGAATTTTTTGCGAGTTTATTCGTCTCAACAAAGTTTTTTAAGCCGGTTGAAACTTGAACGTTTCCTTGATCTGTTGTATCGATGTCTCCAATCGTCAGGGTATTGGCAATGACAGCATACTGATTATCTGGTACGCGAACGGCTACCCAATGATGTCCAGAGACAATCTCCATATACCAAATTTCTTCTTTATTTGAAAAAATTACCCCATTTACCTCAGCAGCGCCTTTTTCTTCAACGATTTTTCCTAAGCGTGCAACACCTTCTTTAGGAGAAGTAATATAAGGCAAGACAACGGTTACAATTGAATCTTCTGCAATGCCGTTTTCAACTAACGGATCTAGTTTTAATACTTTTTCTTTTGTGGTAGCAGATTCTGTACCACTCATGGCAACGTTAGCACTGTTAATTCCAGCTTCCTCGTAAAGGCCCTCACTAGTATCCCATTCTGGTGTGGCACTATATTTTAATTGTTTGCTTGGTAGTGTAAGGGCAAATTTATTTCCCTTAGAAACATAATTAGTCGGATTTGTGTTAGCTTGACGAATGACAAAGTGCTTGGCCCAAGCAGTCCCCATATCTTCATTGCGGGCGATCATTGTTGAGCCATCGTTACTGGCATCTTTTCCTACTAGCACCGTTGTACAAGCATTTGCTGTTGAAGAGATGGCTAAGGATGCGGCCGTTATTGCCAAAGTTATTCCCAATTTCTTCAACGATTTTGTTTTGAACATTTTTTTCACTCCTCTTATTCTTTTTTACGAATTGAGCATAACAATAAATGTATACGCTTACAATGGAAATCGAAGCCTTTGTGAAAGAAAAAGCAAATAGATTAGCTGACAATGATTAGGCTTTATAATTGTAATAGTATTGTGAATATAGCGACAATTTAACTTATATAAAAACTAAAAAAATTAAAAAGTTAACAGACTATATTTTTCTGCGGGATAAATTATTATTAGTTTATGTCATTTTATCTAACTTGAAGGAATTGTAAATAAAAAAAGAACCTTGATATATCAAGGTTCTTAGAAGAGCCACCTGCCGGGCTTGAACCGGCGACCCCCACCTTACCATGGTGGTGCTCTACCAGCTGAGCTAAGGCGGCAAAATTGTTATTTCTTTCAAGCACAAGAAATATTATAGCTAAGCAAAATCATAAAGTCAATAATTTTTGATGATAAATTAGTCACGCTACGTGATTGGGTATAATCGATAAAGTTTATTAAGTCATGACATGTTTCAAAATTAGAAAAGCTAACAGCAACTCATGCAGTAGAAGAGTTGCTGTTAGCTATTAAAAATAAGATTTTTAAAACTTAGCCGATACGCCGGTTAAGTCAGTGTAGAGGTTAGCGATCAAGGTTTGATAATTTGTTACATTCCCGTGATTGCTCAAAAGAAAAACGGCATCATTGCCATCTTTACTAATAAGTATCATGCAATGTTGGGAGGCAATCATGCCATTTGCTCGCAGGTACATGCCCTTATCATACTGTCCACCAGTATAAGTTGCTTTGGTTTCTCTCTGCCATGCTGCATTCAAAACATCTGGCGTTACTAAATTTCCGGATAGTAACTGATGATAGTACCAATATAAATCTCCAGCTGTCATGCCCAGATTACCTGTACCTAATTCACGGACAAATTGCCCAGTCTTTTCTGTCACGACTTGATTATAATCAGCTGCATCTTTACCGCCATAAGAAACGGTATGATTAGCATTTTGATACCAATTTGGATAGGTGACTAATTGTCTAAGGCCTAATTGACTCTTAAAAGTATTTTCAACAAGTTGTGCATAACTAGTATGGGTAATTTGGCGTAAAATACCAGCTAATAAGACATAATTGACCGGAGAATAGAAGAAACGGCCACTGTATTTTAACTGTGCATTATTGACAGCAAAATTTACAACTTCAGCTTCATTGGTCACAGTCAAAGGAATTTCTGACAATGTAAGTCCTGACGTCATATGTAGCATTTGACGAATTGTGATATTTTCACTGCCAAAAACCTGCGGGAAAAACTGACTTAAAGGTGTCTCTAGACTTAAGCGGCCCGCTTCAATTTGCTTATAAATCAGAGTAGCGGTAAAACTTTTTTGAACAGAACCAATTTGGTAAAGTGAGTGAATACTATTTCGTTTTTGTTCAGCAAAGTTTTGATAACCATATCCTTGGTGCAAGATAATCTGCCCATTTTTTACAATCAGCGCCGTCCCGACAAAGTTGCCCAGTTTTAAACTATTATCATAGTTATCGCTGCTGGCAAGTAAAACATCTTTATCTAGATTTTGATAATCATTCGCAGCAAGAGGCGTGGTGATAGTCGGATCATTTTCAGCGTCAGGCTGCTCGGTGGTGCTACTTTCAATTGTTGCTTCTTTACTAGCTTCAGTGGTACTAGCCGTAGCAAAAAAGAGATTGTGTCGATTGCCGTACAGCCAGTAGCCTAATAAAGTGAAGATTAACAAAAATAATATAGGATAAATCAATCTTTTTTTCTTATTTTTAAAATGACGTCCGCGCATAATTCAACCTCCAAAATTCAATTCATTTTACTCGTCTTTGAGCGAAAAGAAAAGTATTTAAAAAAAACTGGAGAAATTTTTTAAAATTATCTTGCGCAAATTTAAAAGTATTGCTATCATAATATTACATTATTCCGGCATAGCTCAGTTGGTAGTAGCGCATGACTGTTAATCATGATGTCGTAGGTTCGAGTCCTACTGCCGGAGTTTAACTCTCGATTTTTTAATCGAGAGTTTTTTTGTTCTTCATTGGCTAATTTCTGTCTGTTGGCACAGTTGAAAACATAGGTAAAGTATTTGTCTTTTTCGTAAAAAAGCTGTTAAGTAAATGATATTCAAATTGAAGATAACTTTAAGTTTTCTCTGCTATCCTTTTAATTGCATCACAAATCAAGTTTTGCTTACAATTAAGCTATGAAATAAAAAAGGAGAGCGTTATGAAGCAGCGTATGGCTTTTTTTGATAATGCGAAGTTTATCTTGATGGTTTTGGTGGTATTTAGCCATTTATTGGAACCTTTTATTGAAGATTGGCAAGGTTATCACAATCTGTACTATTTTATTTTTATGTTTCATATGCCTGCCTTTATTTTGATTGCGGGCTATTTTTCGAAAGGATTGCAAAAGGGAAAAGTAGGGAAAGTAATGAAAAAGACGTTACTCCCGTACCTGATTTTTCAATTGGTTTATTCCAGTTATTATGCCTTAATAGGATTAGAAAATCGTTTTTCCTGGGATGTTCTTGTCCCCAATTGGTCATTGTGGTTTTTAGTCAGCCTTTTTTGTTGGCAGTGTTCATTGGGCTTGTTTAATAAAATGCCTCCTTGGTTGGCACTCACCATTGGTACCATGCTCGCTTTAATTGTGGGATATTTACCATTTATTGATCGTAATCTTGCCATGCAGCGCACCTTTGTTTTTTTACCCTTCTTTTTAATTGGCCATTATTTCTCGTGGGAAAAACTAGTTGCAATTCGAAAACACCACCGCTATTCCATAGCTTTAATTGGTTTTGGGAGTATCTTTGCTTTTATCAATCAATTTGAAACCTTTAATAAGTATTTAGTTTTTGGTTCAAAACCTTATGAAGATTTTTTAAGTGCGCCACAACTGGGAGCTTTTGTTCGTTTATTAGTAATGATATTGGGATTTGTTGGGATTTTGTCTTTTCTCTTACTCGTGCCAAGACAAAGGACCTTTTATACGGATTTGGGGAAAAACACGTTAACTGTCTATTTATTACAAGGTTTTATCGTAAAAGGGCTGCGGGCACTAAATATTGCGGATATTAATTTAGGAATTATGGGTTTTATCGGGGTACTTCTTTTTAGTATCCTTTTAACGTTTTTACTTGCAGCTTCTAAATGGCAGCAGTTGTACCTTAAAGTTAAAGTAGGAATTCAAAAGAAGGCGTTAAAAAAATACGGCTAAAAGGTGCGAATAAAAAATAAGACAAAAGTTACCCTTCTACTTTGCAAAATACCAAAGTACTCTATGTACATGACCAAGATTGCGGGATTCAATTTGGTGTTTAATGAAGGGAGGTTGAAACTTTTGTCTTTTTTGTGTCATAAAAGGAAACTGATTTGTCAGAATTTTCACATCAGTTGTAATTTTCAATTGTCAGGGGTAGAATGAAAAAGTATGTTATTTCAATCGAGAGGATGAAGAAAATGTCAGCAATTAAAAAAGAATTGACAGCCAAATTTGCTGCTGCCTTTAAAGAAAATAATAAGCAAAACGCATTACAACGAGGTGTAGTAAAAAATGGGATCAGTGCCTCAGCAGAAAATATGAGCGCGCACGTAAATAACGTGCCAGTCTTTTCTGTTGATCTTGCCACTGGGAAAGTTGCAAATCAAATGCAATCAGGACGTTGCTGGATGTTTGCAGCACTAAACACTTTCCGCCATAAAATGTTGAATGCTTTTAATTTAAAAGATTTTGAATTATCCCAAAACTACACTTTTTTCTGGGATAAGTATGAAAAAGCAAACTATTTTTATGAAAATATTTTAGCGACTGCAACAGAAGAGTTAAATAGCCGTAAAGTGGCCTTTTTATTGCAAACACCACAACAAGATGGTGGGCAATGGGATATGATCGTTTCTATTTTTGAAAAATACGGCGTCGTTCCTAAAACAGCTATGCCTGAAAGTAGCAATTCTTCTAATTCTCGTGATTTGAACAATTATTTAAACAAAAAATTACGTAAAGATGCGGTGACGCTACGCAACTTGGTAGCCCAAGGAAAAGATGCAGCAGAAATTAAAAGTGTTAAAGAAAAAATGTTGGAAGAAGTTTATAACTTTTTGGCGATTTCTTTAGGAAATCCACCAGAAACATTTGATTTTGAATACCGTGATGAAGAAAAAAATTATCATCTGGATCAAAATTTAACGCCCCAAAGTTTTTATGAAAAATATGTTGGGGTTAACTTAAATGACTATGTCAGCATTATCAATGCACCAACTGCAGATAAACCTTACAATCAGTCGTATACGGTGGAAATGTTAGGAAACGTAGTGGCAGGCAAAGAAGTAAAATATTTAAACGTTGATATGGCTACTTTTAAAAAATTGGCAATTGCTCAATTAGAACAAGGAGAGTCTGTCTGGTTTGGCTGTGACGTAGGTCAATCTTCAACAAGAGATTCTGGAATTATGGCACTAGATGCCTATGATATGAATGATCTATTTGATATCGATTTTACTATGACAAAAGCCCAACGCCTAGATTATGGCGAAAGCTTAATGACGCATGCCATGGTTTTAACAGGTGTTGATTTAGTAGCTGGCCAATCAACAAAATGGAAAGTTGAAAATAGCTGGGGTGAAAAAGTTGGAACAAAGGGCTTTTTTGTAATGAGTGATGAATGGATGGACGAATACACGTATCAAATCGTCGTTCGTAAAGATTTATTATCACCAGAACAATTGGCCGCTTATGAAAAAGCACCAACTGTTTTGGCACCATGGGACCCAATGGGCGCTTTGGCATAAGCGTAATTTTCTTGCATAGAAGTGTTAAACAAAGACTAAGCTACGATTAGTGTAAAAGAGGACTTGTGATTGTGGACAATTGTTGGCAATCATAAGTCCTTTTTGTTATGAAAGCTAGAAGAAGGAACCTTTATTGCTTCTTTTATTGCAGAAGTTCTTTTACTGGAAAGGAAAATAAATACGCCACTTTGATTTTTCTGTTATACTTTTTATTAAATAGACGCAAGGGAAATCCCTGTCTTTAGAGGAGGCAGAAAAAATGGAACAGATTATTCAATTAGAAAAAGCAGCCAATGTCCGCGATTTAGGTGGCTATAAGGCTATTAATGGTATTGTCCGAATGAACAAGGTCATCAGAAGTGCAAGTTTATCTGAATTGTCATTCAACGATCAAGAAAAATTGCAACAATACGGCGTAAAAGATGTCGTGGATTTTCGCTCACCGAGTGAAGCCACAGAAGCACCGGATAAAACAATTCCCCAAGCAGCAGAATATTTTTTACCGGTTTTTGGTCATGATGAAACCAAAGTCTCCATTTCACCCAAAGAGTTATTAAAGCAATTGGAACAGGGAATGACCGCCAAAGCGCAAATGATTAAAGTTTATCGTCATTTTATTGAAGATGAGCATGCCCAAGCAGCATACCGCAAGTTTTTGCAAATTCTATTAGAAAACGACACAGAAAATACGAGTGTTTTGTTTCATTGTACTGCCGGTAAAGATCGGACGGGATTTGGTGCGGCATTAGTATTGGATTTATTAGAAGTAGATGCCCAGACAATTATGGCAGATTATTTAGCCACCAATCGCTATTTAAATGAGCGGATATCTGCTATGGTAAAAAAAGCCAAAGAACAAGGGGCGCCAGACTTATTAGTAGCTGGGATTAAAGACTTGATGAAAGCTGATGCTCTTTATTTAAAGGAAAGTTATACAGCTGCCAGAGAACATTACGGTAGTTTAAAAAATTACGTCAAAACAGGACTTGGTTTTACTGAAGGGGAAATAAAAGACTTACAAAAATTGTATTTAATCAAATAAAAAGGAGGCGATGAAGATGCTGCCAAAAGAAATCTTAGATTCCTTGGCTTTAGATGGTAAAGCGATTCCGATTGCCGGTGGGGATGTCAATCAATCATACCGGATTATTACTGCGGAAAATAATTACTTTTTAAAATTTCATCCTGGGGTTGACCAGTCTTTTTTTCAAGCAGAGGTCAATGGCTTAAAAGAACTCACAGACTTCATCCGTGTGCCGCAAGTGTATAATTGGGGACAGACGGCGGAAGGTTCTTATTTGGTCATGGAATGGATTGAACCAGGAGAAGGTACCCAAGAAGAATTAGCGGCCGCTTTAAGCATGATTCATCACCATACGCAAGAATTATTTGGTTTTTACGAAGATAATTATATTGGCGTCTTGCCACAAGTAAATGCCCAGACAAATAACTGGGTTGATTATTTTTTAACTTGTCGGTTAGATGTACAAGTAGAGTTGGCTAAATTGCACAATGTTTGGAATCTCAAACGAGAAGAGCACTACTTACGCTTAAAAGAACATATTTACCAGGCGTGGCAAAAACGCGAGGTTATGCCTAGTTTATTACATGGCGATTTTTGGAGTGGCAATTACTTTTTTGATACCACGGGTAAGCCGGTTTTTATTGATCCGGCAGTCTCTTATGGAGACAGGGAAATGGACATTGCTATGAGCCAGCTTTTTGGTGGTTTTCGTCAGGAGTTTATCGCGACGTATGAAGATTTATTTCCCTTAGAGGAGGGCTGGCAACAGCGGCAGCCGATTTATCAACTATATTATTTACTCGTTCATTTAAATCAGTTTGGTGAAAGTTATGGTGAGCAAGTAGATGAAATTTTACAAGCTTTTTAAAACCGGAGAAAAAGTTAATTTTGACTTAGAAGTTTCAACAATCAGTTACAAGTAATCGCATAATTGCTGAATTTATATTTTTAAAGTTAGCGCTACTTTATAGAGGGGAAAGTTTTACTCCCTTTAGAAGATAATTTGGACTAAAATTTATCGCTTTTAAGGCTAGGTTTCAATTTAGGAGGAATTTTTTGTGGCAGTAAAATATACGCGCACTCATGAAGTCGCTTATTACGAGTGTGATGTAAATCAAACAATGACATTTCCCGCAATGATTGGGGTTGCGATTAAGACATCAGAAGAACAAAGTGATACATTGAATCGTAGTGCAGAATTTGTTCATCAATTTGGACTGACTTGGGTGATTACCAATTATCATTTTAAGATCAATCGGTTACCAAAGGTTGGAGAAGTTATTCAAATTGCGACACAAGCAATGGAGTATAACAAGTATTTTTGTTATCGAAATTTTTGGTTTTACGATGAAAAAGGCAACGAATTGTTAATGATTGAATCGGTATTTGTCTTAATGGATATAAAAAACCGTAAAATGGCTAGCGTGCCAGAGGAAATTATTGCCCCTTTTGAAAGTGAAAAAATTAAACGTATTAAACGATTCCCAGCTATTACAAAAGTAACGAATGGCCAGAGCCTGCCTTATCGAGTCAGATTTTACGACATCGATAGTAATCAACACGTGAATAACGCGATGTATTTTAACTGGATGATTGATGTATTGGGCTTTGATTTTTTGACTACCCATGTCCCACAAGTAGTAAATATCCGCTTTGACAAAGAAGTAGAATACGGCAATGAAGTCATGAGTCATTATGAAATTCTTGCAGAAGACACAATTGAAAGTCGTCACGAAATTAAAATTGGTACACAACTTTATTGTGAAGCCAATATCAGTTGGATAGAAAAATAAAAGTAAAAAAAGACCTGTGGCAATAATTTTGTCACAGGTCTTATGTGTCTGTAAAAGTTAGGATTAGTAAAATTTTATTTAAATGTACTGCTAGAATAAGTTTGACGTATTTTATTGCCTAAAGAGGATTAGTTTTCAATAAAATCTTTTAACTCGGCAGTGGTAAGCTGCCGGTTTTTGGCAATAAGTAATTTTAAGCGGGCTTTTTGCGAGTTGATACTATTAGCAAAAATAATGCCCATTTTTTGCAACTGAACGCCACCACCTTCATAATCATAAACTGCTTCGGCGATACCATTAAAGCAGCGGGAGACTAAAATAATTGGGATTGATTGCGCCAATAATTTTTTGAGGGGGGGAATCGTGTCGGGAGGCAAATTTCCTGCACCAAGAGCTTCAATAACTAAACCATCAATATTACTATGGGCCAATGCTTCAAATAAGTCACCGTGCATGCCGGCGTAAGCTTTAACAATTGGAATCATCCCCGTGACGCTGTCCACATCAATATGGGTGGCAGGTAAAACCTCTTGCATAAAAATAATCCGACTTTTTGTTACTAAACCGACAGGACCTAATGTTGGGGTTCGAAAAGTAGCGACATTGGTTGTATGTGTTTTTGTAACATAGCGAGCAGAATGAATTTCATCGTTCATCACCACTAGGACACCTTTTTCTTTAGCTTCTTTGCATGCGGCTACGCGAATAGCCGAAAAAAAATTATATAGGCCGTCGCTACCAAGTTCGTTACTAGAACGCATGGCACCCGTGATGACAATAGGTAGTAAATTTCCAATTGTGGTATCTAAGAAAAATGCCGTTTCCTCCAATGTATCTGTCCCATGGGTAATAACAACACCATCAAAACCGCTAAGTTTGGCATCTTGGATCCTTTCTTTTAGTTGCAACATCTCATTTGGTGTTACATGAGGGCTAGGTAAATTAAAGATATCTTCTACTACTAACTCTACGTCAGCAGGAATTTCTAAATTAGCATCCATTAAAGGATTCGCCACATCAGGACTAACGCCGCCCGTTAAATGGTCTTCTTTCATGGCAATGGTGCCACCTGTATGCAAAACAAGTAATTTCTTCATGATTTTTCCTTCCTTACTTTAAATAGTAATAAAAGATTTACAGTGTTTATTGTAGCTGATTGTTTTGAGATAAACTAGTCAGAAATTAGATTTTCCTCTTCTAAGAATTGGTGCAATTTTGAAGCAGTATGGTAAACTAAAACATAGTAAAATGAAAAGGAAAAAAAGATGATTAAAGCAATTTTTTTTGATATTGACGGAACACTATTAGCAGATAATGGAAAGGTTTTGGCTAGTAGTAAAGATGCGATAAAAAAAGCGCAAGAAAAAAATATATATGTTGGCGTAGCAACGGGACGTGATCCCGTAAAAGTCAAAGAATTATTAGGTGATGTTGGATTAGACATGTTTGTCACCTATAATGGCCAATTAGTTTATACGCCGAAACAAACCATTTATGCCCAGTCTTTTAAACCAGAAGTTTTAGAACAAGTGACGCGTTTTGCTGACACTCATAATCGTTCGATTAATTTTGGGACCCGCAATGTTGTATCTGGCAGTCGTCTTATGCGCTTGGGGCAGTCAGCTGTTGTTCAGCGCTTGGCGCGTTTTATTCCCAGCAAATTCCCCGTTAAAGCGATGCAAAATGTTATGCAGGTTTTAAGCTTTTATAAAAAAGATGATCACTATGAAAAAATGACAATCTTAAATCAGCCAATCTATCAATGTATGATGTTGAGTCCAGAATCTGAAACCGAACTTTTAAAAACAGAATTACCTGACTGTGGTTTTCACCGTTCCAATTCTTTTTCGGTTGATATTGTACCAAAGGGTGGTTCAAAATTAAAAGGGATTGAAGTTTTCTTGCAGCATAAAGGCATCGCGCTTTCTGAAGCGATGGTTTTTGGTGATCATTACAACGATATTTCTATGATCAAAGGCGCAGGAGTCGGAGTTGCGATGGGCAATGCCAAGCGAATTACTAAAGAAGCTGCTAATTATGTGACTGATACGAATAATCACAATGGCATTGCGCAAGCATTGCGCTATTATCATATTATTTCGTAAGAAGATTTTTAATAGATAGCTAAAGTGAGGCAGACAAATTATGAAAAACCCCTATGAAATGGCAACGGAATTTCACCAAATTTTTGATCCCCGCATACCCGCAAAACCGACGGCATTCACAGCGACGGAAGCAATTTTTCGCTCTGGTTTTAAAATAGAAGAATTAGTTGAATTTCTCTATGAAAGTACAAAGAATAATTCCAGTGACTTTGTAAGTAGTATTGAGAAATTACATGAAGCCATTGATGCGGCACAAGAAAAAGTATTGCAAAAACGAGCTACTAAAACCCAAGCTGATTCAGATCCATTAGTAGGCCAGGTGGATGCATTGGTTGATTTACTTTATTTAACTTACGGCTCATTTGCTTTAATGAAAGTTGACCCGCAACCGATGATGGAAATTGTGCACGACGCCAATATGAATAAACTTTTTCCAGATGGCAAACCCCATTATGATCCCATCACCAACAAGGTATTAAAACCAGCAAGTTGGCAAGAAAATTATGCTCCAGAAGAAAAAATAAAAGCAGAACTGAAACGACAAAAAAACGTAACCCAAAGAGGAAGTTAATTCCTGTTGGGTTACGTTTTTTTATTTACTAATCAAAGAATGTGTAATAAAGGGTACGAATCGCTAATTTTTCTTGTTCTTTATGAATCCCAAACATAATGCTGACCTCAGAAGAACCTTGGTTAATCATTTCCAAGTTGATTTTTTTACGGGCTAAAGCAGCAGTGCTTTCTGCGGTACAACCAACTCGTTGACGCATGCCTTCACCAACTACCATAATCATCGAAAGATCATGGGTGATGCGCAGTTCATCGGGATCAATCTCATAGGCAAGTGTCCGTAAAAGTTCTTCTTCTAATGTTTTGTCTAGCTGATTGGCCCGTAGAACAATTGAAATATCGTCAATTCCAGAAGGCATATGTTCATAACTCAAGCCAAAGTCTTCCAAAATACTCAAGACGCGACGTGTAAAACCTATTTCTCTATTCATAAGGTACTTACTAATGTAAATCATAGTGAAACCTTCATCACTAGCAATTCCCACTACTGGTTCATCAACTGCATCCCGAGTAGTCGTAATTTTTGTTCCTTGGCAGAGAGGATTATTTGTATTTTTAATCACCACCGGAATTTTGGCGCGGTAAGAAGGCATTAAGGCTTCATCATGGAAAACGGTAAAACCAGCATAGGCAAGTTCACGCATTTCACGATAAGTTAGCTCCTTGATAATTTCTGGTTTGTGAATATAACCTGGGTGAGCGGCATAAATACCATCGACGTCGGTGAAGTTTTCATATAACTCAGCTTTCACCCCAGCGGCAACGATGGAACCTGTAATGTCTGAACCGCCACGGGAAAAAGTACAAACTTGACCGCCTTCGGTATAACCAAAGAAACCAGGGATAATTAAAACTTCTTTTGTGTCAGCCCATTTTTTCATTTTTTGATAAGCCTTAAATAAAATTCGGGCATTGCCAGGTTCACTTGAGACAATGATGCCAAAGTCTTTGGGATTTACATAGCGCGCGTTTACACCTTGTGCTTGTAAAATACCAGCGACTAGTCTGGCGTTGTTATCTTCACCACTTGCCAAAATTTCATCTTTTAAAAAGTCGTTGCCCTCAACAGGAAGTACTGCTAGTTTTTGTAAGCGGGCGGTAATGTCTTCAATAATTTTGGCATCCACATTAAAGACTTTGGCAATAGCTGCATAACGTGCCGCAATGGTTGCAATTAACTCGCTGACATCTTGATCTTTTATTTTTGCTTCATAAAATGCAATCAGGTGATCAGTAACCTTTGTATCTTCTTTATCCCGTTTACCTGGGGCAGATACTACCACGAATTTTCTTTTCGGATCATCGGTAATGATATCGATGACTTTTTGAACTTGGGTTGCTGAAGCAAGAGAGCTTCCGCCAAACTTCACTACTTTCATAATAGTATCTCCTTTTTGCAATTTTCAGGCTGAAAAACCTACTTTTATTTTGTTACGCCGAGATTATTTCCTATAAGGGTACAAAAAACTGTAAAAAAAAGCAAGGGTTATTATTAAAAAAATCACAAAGTCAAAGCTGGTAAAAAGCTTTTTAAGAGTTTATAAAGAGTTTTTTTGATAGAGGCTTGTGAAAATAAGCTTCTGAAAAAAATTGTAAAGATTTTGCTATTCTTTAGTGCCAGTCTTTTTTCTTTGTGTTATAATCTAGCGTAGACGTCTTGTGGACCGATGGATAAATTTTTAAATACTATAGAAGAAAAATAGTATTCAATGGATAAAAAAAGCTGCTAGACAGCATATTATACGGATATTTATTTTTGAAAGTGGAGGAACCATCAATGGGAAGTAGTAATGTAATCATTGGAATAGTCATCGCCATCATCGTTGTGGCAGCGATCTTGTATCTGATTAGTTATTTCATGAGAAAGAAAAATCAGGAAAGATTGCAAGCACTGGAAGACCGCAGGGAGCACTTGTTTGATTTGCCGGTCTTAGAAGAAGTTGATGATGTTAAGAAGATGCATTTGGTTGGTCAAAGCCAAAATACTTTCCGTGAGTGGAGCCAGAAATGGAATGACATCTCTACTTCTTCATTTGCCGAACTTGAAAGTCAAATTTTTGAAGTTGAAAGTTTAAATGAAACTTTCCGCTTTTTCAAAGCAAAAAATGCCATTGTTGATGCAGAACAAACTATGGATACGATGGAAAAAGAAGTTGAAGAAATTCGCGCTGGTCTAAAAGAATTACGTGAAAGTGAAGAACGTAATTCACTCGAAGTTCAAAAGGCTTTAGATATCTATGAAGACTTGAAGAAAAAATTGCGGGAGCAAGGGGAAGAGTTTGGTCCAGCATATTCTGAGTTACAAAAGCAAATTAAAAACATTGAAATTGAATTTACTCAATTTGTTACCTTAAATACATCTGGTGATCCAGTTGAAGCCAGAGAAGTGCTAGAAAGTGCTGAACAACACACGTATGAATTAGATGACCGCATGAAACGTATTCCAGCGGCTTACGAAGAATTAAACAAAACTTTCCCAGATCAGTTAAAAGAAATTCAAGATGGCTATAAAAAACTTTTAGAAGACCATTACGTTTTCCCTGAAGAAAACTTCCAAGCTGAAATTGATCGTGTGAAAAAACGCGTTGAAACTTCAATGGGTGATTTGGAAAAAACAGAAGTGGATACAGTTGAAGTTGCCAATCGCGATACAGCTAGTGGAATTGATTCTTTATATGCAGTAATGGAAAGAGAAATCAATGCCCGTCGTTATGTCGTGAAAAACAAACCAGTGATTGCAGATTATATTACCCATGCTCATCGTAACAATCATCAATTGATGATTGAAATTGATCATACCGCACAAACGTATACTTTAAATCATAATGAATTAGGACGTGTCCGTGGCTTCCAAACTGAAATCGACGAATTGATCCGTCGTAACAAAGATTTGGAACCTAAAATGGAAGCTCATGAAATGCCATTTTCTGAAATTCAAGCCTTCTACAAAGATGCTTATAAAATTTTGGATGATTTGGAAAATCAACAAGTTGAAATTGACCATGAATTACGTGAATTGCGCAAAGGTGAGAAAGTTGCCCAAGAAAAAGTGGAACAATTTGAATTCCAATTACGCAATTTAAAACGCTTCGTGGAAAAACAACGCTTACCAGGTTTACCTAATGATTACTTGGAAGCTTTCTTCATGGCAACTGATCGGGTCGAAGATTTAGGCAAAGCGTTAAATAAAATCCGGGTGAACATGGAAGAAGTTAATAAAATCATGAAAAACTGTGAAGCCGATATTAAAGATTTGGATAGCTACACTCATGATTTAGTGGATGCAGCTGCTTTAACAGAACAAATGATGCAATACGCAAACAGATATCGTCATTCACATGCAGAAATTAAAGCTGCAATTGAAGGTGCCTTGGAATTGTTCAATAAAGAATATCGTTATCAAGATGCTTTAGATGAAATCGGGGCAGCCTTAGAACGAGTTGAGCCTGGTGCTTTTAAACGAATCGAAAACTTCTATTTTAAAAATCGTGATTTAGTCTAATAAAAATGCGAGTCTAAAAGTGACTCGCATTTTTTCTATTTAAAGAGCCAAGGAACTTTTCATTGTTCCTCGGCTCTTTTTGACAAATAAAATTAAATTCAAATCACCTGTCGCTTGTTTTTAGTCACTTTCAAATCTATTAGTAAAGAGTCTTTTAGTAAAATAGGAGAAAGCTACTGGTGTCATATAACAGCTCAGTCTTCAATTCTGGCGTGTTGGGAATTGATTTCTTTGAATTTTTGTACATCAAATTTTGGCTTTCGGTCGTAATAATAAAGTCCGTTACGTTCTTGTTCAACGTCGTAAAGTTGGGTATAACAAAAACCAAATATTTTTTCATGTTGCAACAAAACATCGGTTAATCCGCGATAGCGTGCAAAAAATTCTTCTTCAGTTTGGGGAGCATCGCCATATCCCCAAGCGTTTTCTGGCTTATTATCTGGGTCCCATTTGATACCACCGTATTCACTTACGCAATAAGGTAGACCTTTTTGATAACTTTGACGCAGGTGATGCTCATCCCAAAACTCGCCATTTTCTTGTAGTGAACCAGTGAAATGTTCCTTAAATACTGTCGGGTCTTGGCAATAATCATGAAGGTCATAAATGTCGGTTACAACATGATAATTTCCACTGGTGTCAACGATTGGACGGGTAGAATCAAATTGTTTGGTCGTATAATAAATGAGTTCAACGATCTCGTCCCGTTGTTTGCGCCCATTGACATCCCAAGTCTCATTCATAGGACACCAAGTTACAATAGCTGGATGATTAAAATCGCGCTGGAGTAATTCTTGCCATTCTGGTAAAAAGTGGAAAACAGCTTCAGACTCGGATAAATCTAATCCCCAATTGGCCATCTCACCCCAGACGAGATAACCGGCGCGATCACAATGATATAAAAAGCGCGATTCAAAAGCTTTCTCATGCAGACGTGCGCCGTTGAAACCACAAGCAAGCGAAAGTTCAATGTCCTTTTTTAAATCCTCATCACTAGGAGCAGTATAAATTCCGGCTGGATAAAATCCTTGATCTAAGACAGTCCGCTGGAAAACAGAGCGCCCGTTTAACAAAAAGCGATAACCAGACATAGCAACTTCTCGCAGTCCAAAATAACTTTGTAAAATATCTTCTTCAAAAGTAAAAGTAATGTCATATAACCGACCAGCTCCTAGTTCCCACAAGTGGGTTTTTGCTAAGGAAATTTCAAGCATGGTCTGGTTACCTGTTAAAACGCTAGTAGCTTCTCCCATCTTTTCACCTTGATAAAAAGCAGTTGCGTTTAACTTGCCGCTGCCATTGGTAATGACTTCAATTGCAATTTTACCTTCAGCAATATTAGGAAAGTAGCGCAATGTTTTAATATGTTTTGGTGGCAAAAATTCGAGCCAGACCGTTTGCCAAATGCCAGTTGTACGGGTGTAATCACAGCCGCGGGAGTAAAAAAAGCGACTTTGTTTCCCAACCGGTTGACGATTTTCCTTCATGTTGTCTTCAGCATAAACAATGATAGTATTTTTCCCAGCGTGCATCACTTTTGAAATATCAAAATAAAAAGAAGCGTAGCCGCCTTGATGGGTTCCAACTGAGTGTCCGTTAACGAATACTTCGCAAAAATAATCGACAGCACCAAAATGTAAATGACAGCATTTTGTGACTTCTTCTTTCGTTAAAATAATTTCTCGTTGGTACCAGCAAGCAGGAATAAAATCTTGGTAGCCAATGCCAGAAAGGCTACTTTCAGGGCAAAATGGAACGGTAATCTGCTGCGTAAAAGGATTTTCATTTGGCGCACTTTGCCAATTCTCAAAAATATTTTCATTTGTATTTAAGACGGTATTTTTCGTATCATTAGTGACTTTATGCCAATTACGATCGCGGCCACTGCGGCCAAAATCAAAGGCAAAATTCCAAGTCCCGTTTAGATTGCGCCAATTTCCCCGCATTTTTTGTGGATTGGGATGTTCTGGTCTAGGGATTGTTGTAGTCATTTTTTTCCTCCATTGACGATTTATTGTGTTATGTATAGTATACAATCATAAGGATTTAAAAAAATGCAGAATAGAGCTAATTAAGTGAGGAATACACGCAAATGAAAGAATATATTTTGAGCTTTTTACCCAGTCAGTTTTCCAACCCTGATCAATTTCGAGTTGAACTGGCTGGCATTACTTTTCCTTTTAAAGGCTATTTTGTGAATCGCGTTGATTCAAAACTCTATAGCTTGGAATATGTTATCGCCGGCAAGGGAATGATCGAAGTAGATGGGCTTTTACACGAAGTCAAAGCCGGGGATAGCTTTTTATTACCACTGGGGCACCAACATCGCTATTGGTCTGATGATAAGGAACCTTTTCATAAAATCTGGGTGAATGTTTCTGGAGCGTTGTGCCAGCAATTGATGCAAACCTATCAATTACAAAGACAATATGTTTTCTTTCAAACGGATACTTTTAATGTTTTGCAAAGAATGCTCACTGCCTGCGAAAAAAAAGGCACGACACAAGAACGCAGTGCTACATGCGCACTACTATTTCATGAAATTCTACTTATTTTAGCTGAAGGGCAACCACACCAACACCATTTGGTACCAAGCAACATACAAGCAGTCAAAGAATATTTAGATAATCATCTGCAAGAAAATGTTACCTTAGACAAGTTAGCAAATGTAGCCAGTTTATCGCCATCACAGCTTACACGACAATTTAAGCGCTACTTTCAGCAGACGCCGTATGCCTATTATCTAAGTAAAAAAATTGAGTCTGCGCAATTATTGCTAAAAGAAACACTATTAAGTGTCCAAGAAATTGCTGCGCGGTTAAATTTTTCTGATGAGCATTATTTTTCCAATGTATTCCGACAAAAAACGGGCATGACACCAACGGCTTGGCGCAAAAAGTAAGTTTTATCAGATATTTATAAAAAAGTAACGATTAAAAATGGCAACATGCACAGCGAAACTACTTTATTAGGAAAAGATAAAGTACGTTACCTTGAAACCAGACGAATGTCCGTTTATAATAGGAAAGAATTTGAGAAGGGAAGTTTTTTTCATGATATATTTTGACAACAGTGCGACGACAGCCATCGCACCACTTGCGCTGGATGCCTATCTGAAGACGAGTCAACGGATTATTGGAAATCCTTCTAGTCTTCACGATTTAGGCAATCAGGCAAATCGTTTACTGCAACAAGCTCGTAAGCAAATCGCTGAGCTACTAGCAGTGCAGGCTAATGAAATATATTTCACTTCTGGGGGAACAGAAGGAGATAACTGGGTTTTAAAAGGTACCGCTTTGGATAAAAAGGACTTTGGCCGCCACATTATTATTTCCAGTGTTGAACATCCGGCTGTTAGTGAAACGGCCGCTCAATTAGCAGAAAATGGGTTTGAAGTTAGTGTAGCTCCTGTAGGAAAAGATGGACTAGTCGATGTTACAAAATTAAAAGATTTAATCCGCAAAGATACAATTTTAGTTTCTGTTATGGCGGTTAATAATGAAGTTGGTGCCATACAGCCAATTCAAGCAATTAGTGAAGTTTTAAAAGATTATCCGAAAATTCACTTTCATGTAGATGCCGTGCAGGCTATTGGAAAAGTTTCTCAAGAAGAGTGGTTAACACCAAGAGTAGATTTCGCCACTTTTTCGGCACATAAATTTCACGGTCCTCGTGGCGTAGGCTTTATCTTTTGGCGCAAAGGTCGCAGAATCGCTCCGCTATTAACAGGAGGCGGCCAAGAAAATAATCAACGGAGTGGTACAGAAAACGTGCCAGGAATTGTTGCGGCTTCAAAAGCATTGCGCTTAACATTGGAGCAAAAAGCTAAGCGGCCTGATCATGTGCCAACATTACGTAAATACTTATATGAAGCTTTAGTAAAATATGAGAAGGTAACGATTTTTAGTGGGGAAGAAAATTACGCACCGCATATCTTATGTTTTGGAATTAAAGACATTCGTGGCGAAGTTTTAGTTCATGCTTTAGAAGAAAAACAAATTTTTGTTTCTACTACAAGTGCCTGCTCAAGTCGTAAACATGTTGAAAGCAGTACCTTACACGCGATGAATGTACCTGCTAATTTGGCAACTACTGCGATTCGCGTTAGTCTAGATGAAAGCAACACAATGGCTGAAGTGGAACAATTTTTAATTGTTTTCCATCAGCTTTATCAAAAATTCAGTAAAATCAATTAATAGAACAGGAGTTTTAAGGTGAACTACACAGAAATCATGGTGCGGTACGGGGAACTTTCCACAAAAGGAAAAAACCGCCGCAGCTTTATTCGGCAATTAGCAGACAATGTAAAAAGCGCACTGGCTGCTTATCCCAATTTAAAAATTGATGCCCAACGAGACCGGATGCACATTTTATTAAATGGCGAAGATAGTCAACCTGTAATTGAGCGGTTGCAAAAAGTTTTTGGCATTCAAAATTTTTCACCGAGCTTGCGGGTTGAAAAAAATATCGCTGCAATTAAAGCAGGTATCGCGCAAATTATGGCTTATGCTTACACTGGCAGTGAAACTTTTAAAATTAACGCCAAACGTTCAGACCATGATTTTGAATTGACAAGTAATGAGTTAAATCAAACATTAGGTAGCTATGTTTTTTCATTATATCCGGATATTAAAGTCCAAATGAAAATGCCAGATATTAATTTGCGGGTGGAAATTCGCTTAGATGGTGTCTACTTGTCTTATGAAACCATTAAAGGTGCTGGCGGCTTACCGGTTGGAACCAGTGGCAAAGGAATGTTGATGCTTTCTGGCGGAATTGATTCACCAGTGGCGGGTTATCTAGCTATGAAACGCGGCGTTGAAATCGAAGCAGTACATTTTGCTAGTCCGCCTTATACAAGTGAGCAGGCATTACAAAAAGCCAAAGACTTAACCGAAAAATTGACACCTTATGTCGGCAATATTCAATTTATCGAAGTACCATTTACTGAAATTCAAGAAGAAATCAAGAAAAAAGTGCCACAAGGCTACTGGATGACTTTAACGCGGCGAATGATGTTACGCCTAACCGATGCAATTCGTGAGGCGCGTAAAGGGTTAGTCATTATAAATGGTGAATCACTGGGACAAGTTGCTTCTCAAACATTACAAAGTATGGTGGCTATTAATGAAGTCTCCACAACGCCGATTATTCGTCCAGTTGTTACAATGGATAAATTAGAGATCATTGAAATCGCACAAGCAATCGACACCTTTGAATTGGCGATTCAACCTTTTGAAGACTGCTGTACAATTTTTGCCCCACCCCAACCGAAAACACGCCCGAATTTAGATAAAGTTCATCATTATGAGAAAGCATTAGATATTGATGGTATGATTCTACGCGCATTAAACGGTCTTAAAATTGAAGAAATCACCCCTAATGCCACCAGTGAAAAAGAAGCAGAATTTGCTGATCTATTATAGGTAAAAAGTACGAAAAAGTGCGTTAGTGCGTGATTTTTATTTAAACAATAAAAAAATATGTCAGCCAAAATGACGTTGTTTTCAATCAAAGTTAGAAATATTTTTCCTTGATTTTGCTTGAAATGATATTTATCTAAAATTAAATAACAATTAGAAAATGATGAAAGAGGCGCCCCGCCTCTTTTTTTCTTTGTAAAAAAACACGCAAGCGCTTAAAACAGTTGATGAATCACCATTTGGCTAAACTTTGCCCCCTATAAAATCCTCTGATATGATTAATTTAGGTTAGAAATCCAAAAAAAAATGATGAAGTCTAGCTAAAAGAAAGAGGGAGGGAAACAAAATGAAACACAAATCGAAGTTGTTTGGACTGTTGGCAATTATTACGATGTTAGTACCATTGTTTGTTGGCGGAATTGTTGGAGGGGCTGCAGAGGCGACCGGGACTGCTGATAATGAACCTGGTACAATTAATATGGTTCTCCACAAAAAAGAATTTGATACAATGCCAGATTCAAAGGCAAATACTGGTGAATTAATGAATAATTTTGGCGGTAAGGGTTTAAATGGCGCTGGTTTTACGGCATTTAATATCACCGATTTTGTTTATGGCTTAATTAAAGATGGTGAAGTTTCTGATGCAGCTGCAGCTATCGCAAAAGCACAAGCAGTTGCTGCAGGAATCGAAAAAGGTTCTAGCACAACAATTGGTGCAAAAGACTATAAAAAATATACTGACATGGGAGCGGAAGCTAAGGCTGAAGTTACTACTGCCGAAGTCGACGGTGAAGATGGAATTGCGAAATTTAATGACTTAGCATACAAAACTAATGACAAGCATAGCGTGTATATGTTTATTGAAACAACAATTCCAGATAATGTGGGCACACATGCAGCTCCATTAATTGTTTCACTACCATTGACAAATAGTGCTGGTAAATATTTAACAACTGCACATTTGTATCCAAAAGATGTAACATTTACAGATGGCAAGCACTTAGATACAGATGGATTGACTGAAGTTGATCTTACAGATGCTGACAAAACAAACCATATCTATGGGACTGAAGTAGGAAAAGTTCACGACTTTACTATTAACTTCACTATTCCAGCTAAAATCAAAGATAAAACTTCATATGGTTTTACTGATACACCAAGTAAAGGGTTAGAATTAGTTGTACCAGAGGGTGACAGCGACATTAATGGCGCAGTGACGATTACCCCGTCAGAAGGTGGTCCTGGACTAGTTGCAGGCACTCACTATACAATTACTGCAAATACTAACGATGGTGGCTTTACCGTTGACTTTAAAGTTGATCAAGCTGTTGTACAAGCATTAGCAGGCAAATCCTTTACTGCTTCTTACCAAATGGTAGTAACAGACGAAGCAGAAGAATATCAAAAGTTTGGAAATAAAGCAACTGTGACAGTTGGGGACAAAAATTATTCTTATGAGACACCAAAATTAATTTATGGTGGCCATACATTTGTTAAGCAAGATAAAAACACAAAAGCAAAATTAGCTGGTGCTAAATTTGTTATTACTAAACATGGAGAGGATACAACTAAAGCTTTAAAATTCACAAAAAAAGATGGCAAATATGTATTAGCTGCAAATGGCGCTACTGAATTAGAAACAGATGCAAATGGTGTGATTAATGTAGAAGGTTTAGATTATGGCGAGTATGACTTGCACGAAACAGCTGCGCCTAATGAGTATATTAAATTAGATGCTCCTGTACAATTTACAATCGCTCCTAATACAGCTGAAGGTGCAACAACGTTAATTCCATCAAAAACTGTAGATAACGTTAAAAAAGGTCTTTTACCTTCAACTGGTGGCACTGGTATCATCGCATTCCTAGCAGTAGGTGTGGCATTGATGGCAGGTGCATTCATCTGGTACCGCAAATCTAAAGTGAACGAAGAAGTATAAAATTTAATACTTGAAAAAGGAAAGCTGCGGCTTTCCTTTTTTTTCGTAAAAAGCCTTGCTGCGAGATTCTGGCAAAAATATGAGGCAAATTGAATTGATATTTTTTTTTAATTTTGTGACTAACAGATAGATCTATCATTTTTTGTTATTAAAAAAACTTTGTGAATTTGTTTTGCTATCAAAATAACTTGCGAGGATGTCTGTGGCATGATACACTGACTATGTGAAAAAACGAACAAAGGAGCCAATCATGGTCGAAGATAGTAAGTTAAAACAGATTCCTAAGGCAACAGCGAAACGTTTGCCTTTATATTTACGCTATTTAAATATGTTACAAGACTCCGGTATTAAACGAATTAAATCAAAAGAATTTGCAGAGATCACACAAGTTCCTTCTGCTACTATTCGACGCGATTTTTCCCATTTAGGGGAATTGGGTCGAAGTGGTTATGGCTATGATGTTAGTTATTTGATTGAGGTTTTTAATAGTATTTTAGATACCAATGAAGAAAAAAGAATTGCTTTAGTTGGCTTTGGGAATCTAGGGAAAGCATTAGCAAACAACAATTTTCGGCGTAATAGTAATTTGAATATTGTTGCCGTTTTTGATAATAATCCAGATTTAGTCGGAAAAGTGATTGATGGTCATGAAATTTACAGTATGGCCGAATTTGATACAATTGCAAAGGAAAAGTGTGTGACGGTTGCAATTTCGACTGTGCCAAGTCAGTTCTCGCAAGAAGCAGTAAATGTGATTGTAAAAGCGGGGATTACGGCGATTTTAAATTTTGCACCAGACCGCGTGGACGTACCAGGAAATGTGCATGTGCAATACATCGACTTAACGACAGAATTACAGACGTTGATTTTCTTTGACCAAACGTATCAAGATAAAACAGCGGTGGCAAATAGTTAAGCAGTATCTTTGGTTTTTTACCGATCCTTATCTATACTGAATGTAGCAAGATATTTAACAACATCAGTAAAAGGAGAAGATAAAATGGAATTAACAAAAAAAGGCCAACCCGTAACATTACCCGGTGAACAACCAGCCGTTGGTGAAAAAGCGCCAGCTTTTACTTTAGCAGACTTGCAAGATGTTAAACATACGGTTACCGATTTTTTAGATAAACCAACAATTTTAAGTGTTGTGCCAGATATTGATACCCGTGTTTGCGCTATTCAAACCAAACGTTTTAATATGGAAGCAAGCCAAATAAAAGAGCTTAATTTTGCCACTATTTCAAATAATACCAAAGTAGAACAAGCTGCTTGGTGTGGGCAAGAAGGTGTAGATATGTTAATGCTTCATGATCCGGATAATACGATGGATGAAAACTATCATTTATTAATTCCAGCAACCAATCACTATGCCCGCGTTATTTTTGTTTTGGATAAAGAAGGCGTGATTCAATATCGGGAAATTGTACCAGAAATTAGTCAAGAGCCAGATTATGAAAAAGCGCTAGCAGCGGCGAAAAGTTTAATTTAAAAATTCTGATTTGACACTTGGTATGCTTCATTGTAGAATAAGCCCAGACGTTGAACAAGAGGAGTAGTAGAAGACTGCGTTTGAGAGAGGAAATCACAGCTGAGAGATTTCCACGTAAGTTTTGCGAAGGTAGCTTGGGAGTCTTTGATTGGAAATTTTAGTAAAATCAAACGTTTCGTGACCGTTAACTCACGCTTAAGAGGTAGAGTGATCTACAAATTAGGTGGTACCGCGTAAATTTACGTCCTAAGATGCTTGGCATCTTAGGACTTTTTTTATTGTTAAACAGATTTAAGTTTTAAGAATAATTTTTATTGGTTTATTAAAGTAGCAAGGATTCATTTTATAGCGAAGATGTTTTAGCATGAAAAATTATTTTTCATGCGAGAAATCAAGCGCGGAATTTTTATTGTTTAGTTTACAGGCGGTTGAGATTAAAGTTTTGATTTGCAAAGGCTAGTTAATTTTTAAAATTTAAGGGGGCAAAAAAATGTCTGATAATTTATCAACAAAGTATAATCCACAAGAAGTGGAAGCAGGCCGTTATCAAAAATGGTTGGACGAAGATTTATTTAAACCAAGTGGGGATAAAAAAGCAAAACCTTATTCTATTGTGATCCCACCACCAAATGTTACCGGAAAATTACACTTAGGTCATGCTTGGGATACAACCTTGCAAGATATGATTATTCGCCAAAAACGGATGCAAGGTTTTGATACGTTATGGCTACCAGGAATGGATCATGCCGGTATTGCAACGCAGGCCAAAGTAGAAGAAAAATTGCGGGAACAAGGAATCTCTCGTTATGATTTAGGTCGGGAAAAATTTATTGATAACGTTTGGGAATGGAAAGATGAATATGCCGATCATATTCGTGAGCAATGGGCTAAAATGGGTCTTTCTTTAGATTATTCTCGGGAACGTTTTACTTTAGATGAAGGGTTGTCAGAAGCAGTCCGCAAAGTTTTTGTTACCTTATACGAAAAAGATCTGATTTATCGTGGTGAATATATTATCAACTGGGACCCGCAAGCCCGCACTGCCTTATCAGATATTGAAGTGATTCATAAAGATATTGAAGGTGCTTTTTATCATATGACGTATCCTTTAAGTGATGGAACAGGTGAATTGGAAATTGCGACAACCCGTCCTGAAACTATGTTAGGAGACACTGCGGTTGCGGTTCACCCAGAAGATGAGCGGTACCAACAATATATTGGCAAAACCGTTATTTTGCCATTAGTGAATAAAGAAATTCCAATTATCGCCGATGAATATGTTGACCGTGAATTTGGAACTGGGGTTGTAAAAATTACGCCAGCTCATGATCCCAATGACTTTGAAGTAGGAAATCGTCACGACTTGCCACGGGTAAATGTCATGAACGATGACGGGACGATGAATGATTTAGCAGGAAAATATGCTGGTATGGATCGTTTTGCTGCTCGAAAATTAATCGTTTCAGATTTAGAAGAAATCGGTCGCTTGGTTAAAATTGAAAAAATGAACCATAATGTTGGGCATTCAGAACGGACCGGCGTAGTGGTGGAACCCCGCTTATCAACACAATGGTTTGTGAAGATGGCACCTCTTGCCAAAGAAGCAATTGAAAACCAAACAACAGAAGATGCCGTTGAATTTTACCCACCACGCTTTAATCAAACATTCTTGCGTTGGATGGATAATGTTCATGACTGGGTAATTTCGCGCCAATTGTGGTGGGGACATCAAATCCCAGCCTGGTATCACAAAGAAACCGGAGAAATGTATGTCGGTATGCAAGAACCTAGCGATAGTGAAAACTGGGTTCAAGATCCAGATGTATTGGACACGTGGTTCTCTTCTGCTTTGTGGCCATTTTCAACTATGGGTTGGCCTAATACAGATAGTGAAGATTACAAGCGCTATTTCCCAACCAATACATTAGTTACCGGATATGATATTATCTTTTTCTGGGTTAGCCGGATGATTTTCCAAAGTTTGGAATTTACTGGTGAACGTCCATTTAACAACGTTTTAATTCATGGGCTAATTCGGGATGAACAAGGGCGGAAGATGAGTAAGTCGCTTGGTAACGGGATTGATCCAATGGATGTCATTGACAAATATGGGGCAGATGCCTTGCGTTGGTTCTTATCCAATGGTTCTGCTCCTGGTCAAGATGTGCGTTTTAGTTATGAAAAAATGGATGCTGCCTGGAATTTTATCAATAAAATTTGGAATGCTGCTCGTTTTGTTTTGATGAATGTCGAAGGTATGACCGCTGCAGATATTAATCTAAATGGGGAAAAAACAGTGGCAGACCGCTGGATTTTAACCCGTTTAAATGAGACAGTTGAAAAAGTAACCGACTTGTTTGATCGCTTTGAATTTGGTGAAGCTGGTCGTCAATTATACAATTTCATTTGGGATGATTTCTGTGATTGGTATATTGAAATGAGTAAAGAAGTTTTATACGGAGAAGATGAAAGTTCTAAACAAATGAACAAGAGTATTTTGGTCTACACACTAGATCAAATCTTGCGTTTGTTGCACCCAATCATGCCATTTGTAACAGAAGAGATTTGGAGCAAATTGCCTCATGAAGGAACGTCACTAGTAACAGCAGCTTATCCAGTTGTTCAACCAGAATTTAACGATGCAGCAGCTGTAAAAGGCATGGAATTCTTAATTGAATTGATTCGTGCGGTACGAAATATTCGTGCCGAGGTGAATACACCATTATCTAAACCAATTACTTTGTTAATTCATACCACAGATGCTGAAATTGATGAATTTCTAGTTGCTAATAAAAACTATATTGAACGCTTCTGCAACCCAGAAGAGTTGGTGATCTCAGGAGAAGTTGACGCACCAGAACTTGCGATGTCTGCTGTTTTAACGGGTGCAAAAATCTACTTGCCACTAACAGGTCTAATCAATATTGATGAAGAATTGCAACGTTTAGAAAAAGAATTGTCAAAATGGAACAATGAAGTAAAACGCGTCCAAGGTAAACTTGCTAACGAACGTTTTGTTTCAAATGCTCCTGAGGCTGTCGTAGCAGAAGAGCGGGCCAAAGAAGCCGATTATTTAGATAAACAAAAGGCAGTTAGTGAACGAATTGAACAATTGCGGACGATTAAGTAAAGCACTTGGTATTATCAAGCTAAATTAGAAATGAGTGTTTTGTTTTAGCAATAAAAAAGCTAAGGTGATTTTTATACCTATTTGAATAAATCGCTTATTTTTAAAAGAACGAAAAATATGGCGTCAAATAAATAAGAGAGTAAGGGCACAGGTCCTTACTCTCTTTTTATCGAGATTAAAAAAGGAATAGCACTATGGTTAATGAAAGTTCAGTGATGAAATTAGACAAAATAAGTGTCTGGTGATGCAATGGTTTAGTTGTAAAAATGTGAGATGAAACTAAGCTGTATTTTCTAATGGCAACGATTTGTTTTTTTCTTTACCTAGGAGTTTGTTATAATGAAGCGGTGAGGTGGGAAAAATGGTAGAAACGGGAAGTAAAGCAATTGAATGGATTCACAGTCGCAGACCCTTTGGCCAAAGACCAGGGTTAGAGCGCGTTAAAGCATTATTAGCTTTAGTTGATCATCCTGAAAAAAAAGTACCAACAATTCATATTGCCGGTACCAATGGGAAAGGTTCAACTGTTAGCTATTTAAAAGAAATGTTACAAGAAGCAGGGATTGTCGTTGGCACTTTCACGTCACCTTATATTGAAAGTTTCCACGAAAGAATTGCCATTAATGGCAAATTTATCACGGATGAAGAATTGGTCACATTGGTAAATAAGTACCAACCATTAGTTGAAAAATTAGATCAGCAAGAAGCGGTTAGCGGCATTACGGAATTTGAAGTATTAACAGCGCTGGCTTTGGATTACTTTGTCGGTAAAGTCGATGTTGCAATTATTGAAGTAGGTCTAGGCGGATTGTTAGATTCTACCAATATCGTGGAGCCGATGTTGACTGGGATAACGACGATTGGTTATGACCATACCGAAATTCTAGGAGACACCTTAGAGGAGATTGCAGCGCAAAAAGCCGGGATTATTAAACCAAACATTCCAGTTGTAACGGGGAATATTGCAGATAATGCATTAGGTGTCATTATAGATACCGCCACAAAAAATAATGCCGAAATTTATCGCTTTGGTAAAGAATACGAGGTCACTTATTTGCATCCAGATGATAATTGGGGCGAATGGTTTGATTTTCGTAATCAAAACGGAAAATTAAAAAATTTAAAAACAGCGCTAATTGGACGTCATCAGCCGGAAAATGCGGGGGTTGCAATTCAGTTATTTGAATTGTATTGTGCATTAAACAAGATTAATTGGCAGGAAAAAGAAATTAAAAAAGCTTTGCAACAGACGTTTTGGCCAGCTCGCATGGAGCGACTTAGCTCAGAACCATTAATTATTTTAGATGGTGCACATAATACCCATGCTATGAAGCGCTTAGTTGAATCCATGCAAGATGAATTCAAAGGTCGCAAATTGCATATTTTGTTTTCAGCTTTAGAGACAAAAAATGTCACTGAAATGCTACAAGAATTACTAAAACTAAAAAATGGTCATATTTATTTAACGACATTTGATTACCCCAGAGCAATCAAATTAGATGATGATTTTGTCAATATTGATGATAAGCGGGTGTCGATTGTTTCTTTATGGCAATTTGGTTTGGCCGAGATTTTAGAAAAAATGGATGATGAATCGTTGTTACTTGTAACTGGCTCATTGTATTTTGTTTCAGAGGTAAGAAGCTTATTGCTAGAAATGGGAGGCGCACATGCAAGTTAAAGGTGTTATCTTTGATATGGACGGATTAATTTTTGATACGGAGCAACTTTATTATGCCGGTGCCCAAAAAGCGGCAGATAAATTTGGCATTCCCTATGATAAAGACTTGTATCTAGATTTACTCGGCATTTCAGATGAAGAGGTAATAAAACGTTATCACGAAATGTTTGATCACAAATTCGGTAAAACACAAGTGTCAGATTTTATTGCAGCTTCCTATGAGAATACGAAAATGATGTTTGCTAGTGGTCAGGCGGTTTTAAAACCGGGGGTCATGGAGCTGTTAGCTTATCTGCAAGCGGCAAAAATAGACTGGATCATCGCTTCTAGTAATCAACGTAAAGTAATCGATGAATTATTGTTTCGAGCCGATTTAAGCAAGCATTTTCCTAAGATTGTCTCGTGTGAAGATGTACTGCGGGCTAAACCTGATCCGGCAATTTTTTTAGCAGCACAAGCTATTCTAGGGACCAAAAAGGCAGAAACGCTAGTTTTAGAAGATTCACAAAATGGCGTTTTAGCCGCATTTCAAGCGAATATTCCGGTAATTATGATCCCGGATTTACTTCCTCCAGATGAAGTGTTAGCAGCAAAGACACGCGCTGTTTTACCTTCTTTACATGAAGTAAAAAACTATCTAAGTTAAAAATGAATGACAACTCCTTTGCGTATCTTATTTAAAAGAGTGCAAAGGAGTTTTTTGATGGGGAAAAAAGTATTACCACTTAGTATGCGTCCACGAGAACGTTTAAAGGAAAAAGGAGCAAAAGTGCTTTCAGAACAAGAATTATTAGCTATTATTTTGCGAACAGGTTATAAAGGAGCTACTGCAGGTGAGCTCGCTGCAGAAATATTGCATTACTTTGGTGATTTATATCAATTTAAAAGAGCAGAACTACAGGAATTAACTAAAATTTCAGGAATTGGAGAAGCAAAGGCAGCAGAATTACTGGCTGCAATTGAATTGGGACAGCGAATAGGAAAAGCGTCATGTCCTAAAATCGGACATGTTTCTTCAAGTTATGAATTGGGTTGTATGTTAGCCGAGGAGATGAAAGATTACGAGCAGGAACATTTATTGTGTATTTATTTAAATACAAAAAATCAAATTTTACAAAAAAAGACAATTTTTATTGGCTCGTTAAATCAATCGATTGCCCATCCCCGTGAGATTTTTAAAATAGCAGTGAAAATTGCTGCTGCCCGGATAGTGATTTGCCACAATCATCCTTCTGGTAGTCCAACCCCTTCTCATAATGATATCGTTTTTACTAAAAGACTAAAGGAATGTGGTGAAATGATGGGAATTGAATTATTGGATCATTTGGTGATTGGTGGTAGCGAATACATTAGCTTGCGGGAAGAAGGTTTATGGAATTAGCAGGCTTGCAAAAAAAATCGGGCAAGTGTAAAATATTAGTGTAATTTTGTTTAGCGGTTTAGCGATAGAAGTTGAAACATTTGGGTCACCTCTATTCTTTGCCAACAACGTTACACATCAATTCGTGCAAAGCACAAGGAGGTTTTCACCCATGGAACATGGTACAGTAAAATGGTTTAACGCAGAAAAAGGTTTTGGCTTCATTTCACGTGAAGATGGCAGCGATGTATTCGTACATTTCTCTGCAATCCAAGGCGACGGTTTCAAAACTTTAGAAGAAGGTCAAGCAGTGACTTTCGACGTTGAAGAATCAGACCGCGGTCCTCAAGCTACTAACGTAGAAAAAGCCTAAACTATTTTTAAATAGGCATTTTATCCTCAGAATTTATTCTGAGGATTTTTTTATTTAATAATGGTGAGTTGGAGCGCTTATTTTAAGGCTAAATAAAAATACCCCAGTACTAAAAGAAGAATAAGCTGTGTTAAGCTTTGCTCTTTCTTTTGTACTGGGATATTTTAAATATTAAACTGTGCCGTAGTCGTTACTTTAAATTAATTTTCCGGTGTCATAATCATGGATAAAATCATCGGATGACGCTCGGTTTTTTCAAATAAATAAGGTTGCAAAGCATTCGACATTGCTTCTCTTAATTTGAACTCATTACAATCAGGCTGATTCATGGCTTCTCTTAAGGCTTTGAAAAGCAGTGTTTGACCTTCGTTAATCATTTCACCGGATTCCCGCATATAAACAAAACCGCGGGATAAAATATCTGGACCAGCTAAAATTTCTTTTTTAGCAAGATCAACCGTTGCAACGGCTAAAACTAATCCTTCTTCTGATAAGATATGGCGATCGCGCAAGACAACATTTCCGATATCACCGATACCACTACCGTCAACATAGACATCTCCAGCGTTGAAATGACCACAAATTCGGGCACTGTCTGCAGTTAAAGCTAGCATATCACCATTTTCCATTAAGAAACAATTTTCTTTTGGTACGCCAGTATCTTGAGCCAATTGCGTATGGATTTTTAACATCCGATATTCCCCATGAATAGGCATGAAGTATTTTGGCTTCATTAAACGTAACATTAATTTTTGTTCTTCTTGGCCGCCATGACCAGAAGTATGAATGTTGTTGATTTTACCATGAATTACTTCTGCGCCAGCTTCCATCAACAAGTTGATTAAGTGGTTAACACTCGTTGTATTTCCTGGAATTGGTGAACTTGAAAAAATCACGGTATCCTCTGGCTGAATTTGAATTTGTCGGTGAGTACCATTGGCAATGCGACTTAAAGCTGCCATGGGTTCACCTTGGGAGCCGGTACATAAAATTAAAACTTCATTTGCTGGCAAGCGATTAACTTCATGGGCATCAATAAAAGTGCCATCGGGAACTTTTATATAGCCTAATTTCTGACCGTTAATCATGGCATTTTCCATACTCCGACCAAAGACTGCAATTTTGCGTCCGGTTGCAACGGCAGCATCAGCAGCTTGTTGCAGTCGAAAAATGTTGGAAGCAAAAGAGGCAAAAATGATTCGTCCTTCAATTTTTTCAAAGATTTTTAAAATTGACGTACCAATAATTTTCTCTGATTTGGTAAAAGTTGGAATTTCCGCATTGGTACTATCAGATAAAAGGCATAAAACGCCTTCTTCCCCAATTCGTGCCATTTTGTGCAAGTTTGCAGGTTCTCCTACGGGTGTAAAGTCAAACTTAAAATCACCCGTTTGAACGATATTACCAGATGGTGTTTTCACCACAATCCCTAAAGCATCTGGAATGCTATGTGTCGTGCGGAAAAAACTAACGGAAGTTTTACGGAAACGAATGATCGTATCTTCATTAATTTCATGAAGTTTGGCATCACGCAGTAGTCCGTGTTCATCCAATTTGTTGGTAATTAAAGCTAAAGCAAGTGGGCCAGCGTATATTGGAATATTGGCTTGGCGCAATAAGTAGGGGATTCCCCCAATATGGTCTTCGTGACCGTGAGTAATTACAAGGGCTTTAACTTTTGGCAAGTTTTGCACGATGTAACTATAATCGGAAATGACATAGTCAATTCCAAGTAATTCATCTTCTGGAAATTTGATCCCAGCGTCAATGATGATGATTTCATCTTGGAATTGTACCCCATAACAGTTTTTTCCAATCTCACCGAGACCACCGATTCCGAAGACGCCGGTTTCGTTGTTCTTCAAAGAGACTTTCATTTTAAAACTCCGTCAATTTGAAGTCGGCATTTTCTTTTTCATAAGCTAAATGATTTTCGTCTAGCCCTTGAATAAATTCGATGTTGTATGGGGTATGTTCTTCAACTAATGCGCGGGCAGTGACTTCATCGGCTGCCTCTACGTAAATCGATAGGGTTTGTTCTCTTTTTGGATTGCGTACTTTTGTTTCTTGATAATAAATTTTGTAGATCATCTGTTTGACTCCTTTATTATTAATTAAACGGTATAAAAATGGCATCTAAATGATGGCAAATACGAGAATTATGGCAATCAAAAAATAAGGGAGCAACTTTTGAAAAAAATTTTTGCATAGATAAAGCAAATAACTTTTTATTGTCAGCAAATTCTCCGCTAAATTTTGGATGCTTTTTGAAAATCAGCTGATTTTCAAAAAGAGAAAGTCTCGTCTTTACTTTCCGCTTATTTTTTAATTCAACCGTTCCTTTGGCGTTTTTTGCGCCCAATTACTGATATTTTAGCATAGATTTTTCAATAAGTATAGAAAAGGCAAAGGGCATAAAGGGGTTACATTCAGTAAATTTCTGCTGATTTTATCTACAATTAAAAATTTCACTGTGGTATAGTGAAGGTAATGCGAAAATTTATTCATGCTCAGGTACACCCTTTGAGGTTTTTAAAAGGGGTGTCCATTTTTCTTTCATTAGCTATCTGTTTTAATTTTACGCGTTTACAGGCAGTGCCTGTCTTCATTTTAATAAAGGGGGAAAAGAAATGAAATTGATGTGGCATTATACAATGCGCTACAAAAAACTATTACTTTTTGATTTCATCTGTGTCTTTGGTTTTATTATCATTGAGCTGGGTTTACCAACTATTTTAGCGCGGATGATTGATGCAGCTATTCCAGCCAAAAGTTTTAGTCAAGTACAGCAGTTGGGGCTGTTAATGGTTATTATTACTGTGTTGGGAGTGGTGATGAATATTCTCTTGGGCTACTTCACGACCCGTATTACAACCAACATTACGGCGGATATTCGCGATGATCTATTTGAAAAAACACAAGGATATTCCCATTATGAATACGAACAAATCGGGGTGTCTTCTTTAATTACCAGAGTGACTAATGACGCTTATCAAATTATGTTATTCATGCAAAATATTTTGCGAACTGGTTTTATGACCCCTATGATGTTTATTGTCAGTTTATATATGATTTTTCGAACGAGCCCATCTTTAAGCTGGTACGTGTTAGCGGCCTTACCGATTTTACTTTTAGCGGTGATTGCAATTGCCAAATTCTCTGATCCCTTATCGACAAAACAACAAGGGAATTTGGATAAAATCAACGCTATTTTACGAGAAAATTTGTCTGGTTTGCGGGTAATTCGTGCTTTTGTTAATGAAAAATTTGAAGAAAATCGATTTGAAAAAGTAAATAAGGCTTATGCATCTAGCTCAAAAAGTTTGTTTCGCTTAATGGCAGTAGCACAACCAGGATTTTTCTTCTTATTTAATATCGTGATGGTTTTAATTATTTGGAATGGGACAATCAAAATTGACCAAGGCAGTCTGCAAATTGGGGACTTAATTGCTTTTATCGAATATATTTTCCATGCCTTATTTTCTTTCATGCTGTTTGCTTCTGTCTTTATGATGTATCCAAGAGCAGCTGTCTCTGCTCGCCGTATTCAAGAAGCGTTAGATGCAACTTCTGAAATTGTTGAAAAAGAAGATGGCGTTACTACAACAGCAACAAAGGGTTATGTCGAATTTAAAAATGTTACCTTTGCTTATCCGGGTCATGCCCAAAGCCCAGTGATTCGTAATGTGAGTTTTACCGCACAACCCGGTGAAACAGTCGCCTTTATCGGCAGTACTGGTTCTGGTAAATCCACTTTAATTCAATTAATTCCGCGCTTTTACGATGTAAGTGAAGGAGAAGTGGTCATTGATGGGGTCAATGTAAAAGATTACCGCTTAAAAAGTTTACGGCAAAAAATTGGTTACATTCCCCAAAAGGCGCTCTTATTTACTGGAACGATTGCTGAAAACTTACGTTATGGAAAATTAGACGCTACCCAAGCTGATATGCAGCGGGCAGTTGATATTGCGCAAGCTGCCGATTTTATTAGCCAAACACCAAAGGGCTTTGATGCCGAATTGTCAGAAGGCGGCACTAATTTTTCCGGTGGTCAAAAGCAACGTTTAGCGATTGCCCGTGCGATTATTCGCGATCCAGAAATTTATATTTTTGACGATAGTTTCTCGGCACTGGACTATCAAACAGATGCCAAATTACGGGCTCGTTTGAAAAAAGAAACGACCCACGCGACAGTTCTAATTGTTGCGCAACGAGTTGGGACAATTATGCATGCTGACAAAATCATTGTTTTAGATGAAGGCAATGTTGTTGGAATGGGAACGCACCAAGAACTTCTGAAAAATTGCAGTATTTATTATGATATTGCAGCTTCTCAGCTATCAGAGGAGGAATTGGCACAATGAAATCATTCTCTTCTTTAAAACGTTTGGCTCGTTACTTGAGCCCTTATAAAATTACGGCTCTTTTAGTTTTATTTTTTGTCGTCTTGACGGTGGCCTTAAATGCAGCAATGCCCTATGTTGCAGGTTTGCCCACAACAGAAGTTGCTAAAAATATTGCAGAGGGACAAAAGATTAACTTTGATTATGTCTTTAAATGTTTGATTTGGATTACTGCAGTGGGGGTGGGCTATTGTATCGCCCAATTGCTGTCAGGATTGCTGATAACCAATGTGGTCCAAAGTGCAATGTATGACCTGCGGCAAGATATTGATGAAAAAATTAATCGTCTGCCAGTTTCATACTTTGATAAAAATCAACAAGGAAATATTTTATCCCGTGTAACCAATGACGTCGATGCGGTTAGTGGTGCGATGCAACAAGCCTTAATCGGAATTGTCAACGCAGTTTTGGGAATTATTATGGCACTTGCAATGATGTTTTACATCAACGTTCCAATGGCCTTGATATCGATTATTATGATTCCGGCTTCAATGTTGATTTCACGAGGAATTATTAAAATGTCCCAAAAATATTTCCAAGGAATGCAAAATGCTTTGGGAGATTTAAATGGTTACGTCCAAGAAAATATGACCGGTTTTAGTGTGCTAAAAGTCTACGGTCGGGAAAAAGAAACCTTAGACGGATTTAAAACGGTCAATCACCGATTAAAACATTTTGGGTTTAAAGCGTCCTTTATTTCGGGGCTTATGATGCCGCTTGTTTCGCTGACTGCGTATATCACGTATATTGTAATGGCGGTCTTAGGGAGCTATTACGTTATTGGCGGTGTAATTGTTGTTGGACAACTGCAAGCCTTTATTCAATATATTTGGCAAATCAGTCAGCCTTTAGGTAATATCACACAGCTTTCTTCTGTTTTACAAAGCGCATCAGCTGCTTCAACCCGCGTTTTTGAAATTTTAGATGAAGCAGAAGAAGTATTAAATGATGCTGATATTCCTTTACCAGCAGTGGTAAAAGGTGATGTGGAATTTGACCATGTTTCATTTAGTTACGCTTTAGATAAACCGTTGATTAAAGATTTGAATTTTACTGTAAAAGCAGGGCAAACGGTGGCAATTGTTGGGCCAACCGGAGCTGGGAAAACAACGCTAATTAATTTATTGATGCGTTTTTATGATGTAAATGCTGGTGCCATCAAAATTGACGGTGTCGATACGCAAAAAATGAAGCGTAGCGATGTCCGTTCGGTTTTTGGGATGGTATTGCAAGATGCTTGGCTTTATGAAGGAACTATCGGTGAAAACATTCGTTTTGGGAAATTAGATGCAACGGATTATGAAATAGTGGATGCCGCTAAGACGGCCAACGTGGATCATTTTATCCGCACGATGCCAGACGGTTATGAAATGATGATTAATGCAGAAGGAAATAATGTTTCCTTGGGGCAAAAACAATTGTTAACCATCGCGCGGGCAGTTATTTCAGATCCGAAGATTTTAATTTTGGATGAAGCGACAAGTTCTGTCGATACCCGTTTGGAAGCTTTAATTCAAAAGGCAATGGACAAAGTCATGGAAGGGCGCACAAGTTTTGTTATTGCCCACCGTCTATCTACTATTCGTGATGCTGATTTAATTTTAGTGATGAACCAAGGTTCAATTATTGAAAAAGGCACCCATGAAAGCTTATTAGCTGAAGGTGGCTTTTATAGCAAGCTCTATCAAAGTCAGTTTGCTGAAGATGGAGATTACGATTAATTAAAAAAACGAGACAAAGGTATCTAACTTTTGTCTCGTTTTTTCTTGCCTGACGGAAAGTATAAAACTTTCATCAGACAATTTGAAAAGTAAAAAAAGGTATCTGCAGGTATTTTTAGCTAAATAACCCTTTAATTATCTGTGGACTTAACAGCGTTTGTTGTTGATCCTGTGATATAATGTAGAAAAATTTTTGGAGATGACAAGAAAATTATGAAAAACTTTATCGCAAAAAATGCTGTTGTCATTGGGGATGTAACCTTGGGCAAAGACGTCACTGTTTGGTTTAACAGTGTGATTCGTGGGGATAGTAATTTTATCAAGATTGGTGATCGCACCAATATTCAAGACGGTACGATTATTCATGTTGACCATGACGCACCGACAGAAATTGCAAAGGATGTTACAGTGGGACATCAATGCATGCTTCATGGCTGCAAAATTGAGCAAGGCGCACTAATTGGCATGAGTTCGATTGTATTAAATCACGCCGTTATCGGTGAAAATAGTTTAATCGGCGCAGGTTCTTTGGTAACGCAAGGAACGGTTATCCCACCAAATGTTTTGGCTTTTGGACGACCAGCCAAAGTTATCCGCCCTTTAACACAAGCTGAAATTGCTAAAAATAAAGCCAATATCACCCACTATTGTCAATTGGGCCAAGAATTTCAAGCAGGAAAATATTCAGAGGTAAGTCAGTAAAGATAAGAGCTCTTTTAACAAAGTTTCGATATTTAAACGAAAACTGAGATCTTATTGCAAGTTTGGAGATCAAATTTGACTCATCGGTTTGTGAAAGCAGTTAAAGCGCAAATCGTTGCGCTTTTTTTCTTTCCTCGCTACACTTTAGACAAAGGTAAAAAGGAGGAATTTTTGATGAAACGTTTTGCTATAACTGGTTATGGAAAGCCCCATGATGTATTTGAGACAATTACAGACCAACCAAGAGAAATTACCCCAGGCCATATCCGGGTAGCAGTGCAGGCTTTTGCCGTTAATCCTTATGATATTTCTTTGCGAAGTGGGGCGCAGCAAGAATTTCGCAGTTTGAAATTTCCTTATGTAATGGGCAATGATGCGGCTGGAATCGTGACAGAAATTTTTCCTGGTGAAACAGATTTTGCTGTTGGCGATCGTGTAGTGATTCACCCAATTAGCGGAACCTATGGGCAAGAGGTCGTTTTGCCAAATAAAAAAGCGGCAAAAATCCCTGAGACAATGAGTTTTCCCAAAGCAGCAAGCATAGTTACAACCGGAATCACAGCGTACAATTTACTTTTTGAACTCCTACAGGTTGACAGTAGTCAAACCGTGATGGTGTTAGGTGCTTCTGGTGGAGTGGGGTCTTTACTTGTACAAATGTTGCATCAAAATAAAAATCATATTCTAGCAAGTGCGGCCCAAAAAAATGAAGCGAAAATTAAAAACTGGGGAGCAGATGAGTTTGTTGCCTATGATACAGCGAGTCCGGCAAAAACATTTTTTGAACAGGCGGATATTGTAATTGACGCGACAAAAGGGAGTAAAAGTGCAGATCTTGGTCTGAAAATTTTAAAACCTGGCGGAACATACGTTGCTTTAAATGAGCTGCCAAATCCAGCAGATCGTAAAGATGGGACGTATTTAAGTTTTGCCCCTAAAAAAGAATACCAGGACCAAACTGCTTTTGAATATTTGCTAAATGCTTATGGGGATGGCAAATTGGTTGTTAATATTGCAGAAGTTTTGCCTTTTGAATTGCGCAGCGTCATTTTGGCTCACGAAAAAATTGCGGGTCATCCAGCTGCTGGCAAAATTGTTATCGCCCAATCCTAAATGATAAAAGGGAACTCTTTTAATTAAAAAAAGAAAGCAGCACAAGTAATCTAACAAATTGAATTTTTGGTGACTATAATAAAAGGTAAACAAAAAAAGAATTGAGACAAAAGTCTCAATTCTTTTTTTTATCAATTATTTTGTCACCATAATTTCGTCAATCAAACCGTATTCTTTCGCTTGTTCAGCGGTCATAAAGTTATCACGATCAGTATCTTTTTCAATGACTTCTAGTGGTTGACCTGTGCGTTCGGCTAAGATATGGTTCAAACGATCACGGGTTTGTAAGATGTGACGCGCTGCAATTTCGATTTCAGTTGCTTGGCCTTGTGCACCACCTAATGGTTGGTGAATCATGATTTCGGCATTTGGCAAAGCAAAACGTTTGCCTTTTTCGCCAGCTGTTAATAAAAATGAGCCCATTGAAGCAGCCATGCCCATTACAATTGTTTGCACATCGGCTTTAACAAAGTTCATTGTATCGTAAATTGCCATCCCAGCTGTTACGCTACCACCGGGTGAGTTGATGTATACATAGATATCTTTTTCAGAATCTTGTGCGTCCAAGAAAAGTAATTGGGCGATGATTGAGTTTGCTAAGTCGTCAGTAACTTGACCGCTTAGCATAATAATGCGGTCTTTTAATAAACGTGAGTAGATGTCATACGCTCTTTCGCCGCGGGATGATTGTTCAATGACTGTTGGAATTAAATTCATAATGTAAAGTCCTCCTTTAATCAAATCGACGTTAATTATTGTACGTCTCAAGTTTAGCACATTTAAGCGATAACCTCTAAAAAGAAGTATAACCAATAGGTCAAAATAGGTCAAATGAAAAACTCGGAGAATGAATATTTTTTTGCTAACAAAAATAGCAGATCAAAATAGATAACAAAAGGGTGGCTAAAAACAGTTAAAAAATGCGAATCCCACAGAAGTTATGCTAAAATAAAAGACAAGAGAATTTAAGGAGGAAAAATATGATAGCAGTAGCAGCAGCCGGTTTTTTTGGTGTTTTGGTGGGTGCTTTAATCGTTACCATTGCTTTTAATTTACGTATTCGTTATGACGAGAAAAAAGAGCAAAAACGACGAACTTTGGAACACAAAGTAAAAGAAATTGAAACCTTAAACCAATTAAATAAAAAAATCAATGAAATTTTACAAAAGCGTAGCGTCTTAATGGAAGAATATGTCAGCTTTGATGCCTTTGATGATTGTTATATCACAATTGATGACTATGCTTACTTGCAATCATTTGCAGCTCAAAATAATTTTTATTTACCAAACTATATTTTAGAAGAGTTTTTCAAAAATATTGCGCAACGAAAAGTTATTTTGTCACCAGATGAAACGATTAAAGTTGGAGGTTACGCTTATAAGGGTGGTCGTGTGATTATGGAGCATTTTTCCGACGATTTAACAGAATTGATCAATGAAAGAAAAACAGAGTTAAAGCGACTTTCAGATAGTACGTTGACCTATTTTAGCGCGTAATAATTTTAAAAAAAGATGAGAAGCTGATGCAAGGTGTCTTCTCATCTTTTTTGCGGTATTTATTTCATGTTAGAGTAGCTGTCTGGTACATAAAATACAGATAGAAGTGGTACAATTACTAATGAAGAAAAAGATAAGGAGGCAACGGTGATGACACAAATCGTAGCCCATCGCGGTGCCAGTGGTAGCCGACCGGAAAATACACTACCTTCTTTTGCCGAAGCAGTGCGGGCAGATAGTGACGTGATTGAGTTAGATGTTCATTTGTCAAAAGACGGTCACCTAATTGTGATGCATGATGAAGACGTTGAGCGAACGACAAATGGAAAAGGCTTGATTCGAGAAAAAAACCTGGCTGAAATAAAAAAATTAAATGCCGGTAGTTGGTTTTCTGAAAGCTATCAAAATACTAAAGTACCAACCTTAAAAGAAGTGTTGGATTTATTAGTCATGCGCAATTTCCGAGGAGTATTGTTAATTGAACTAAAAACCGATCACTACCATTATCCTGAAATCGAAATGAAAACAGCTACTTTAATGACAAGTCGTCTTTGGCCTTTTAAACATTGGTATTGTAGTTTTAATATTGATTCCTTAGATATTATTCATAAATTAGAACCTGACACACAACTAGATTTGATTTTAAGCACCAGTGATAAAAAGGTACTTCAAGCACTGGACCGGCCATATATTGAAGGTATCCATCCTAAAATCGACTGGGTTTTGAAAAATAAAGCAACGTTACCTGATTTACCATTAGCCGTGCGTCCTTGGACGATTGATGATGAAACCCTAGTGAAAGAATGTGTTGCGTTAAATACGGCAGGAATTATTACCAATTTCCCAGAAAAAGTACAGCAATATGTAAAAAATGCACGAAATAAGCCAAATAAATGAGGATAAAAATGAAAGTATTAGTGATTGCAGGGCCAACTGGTGTGGGAAAAACAGCACTAAGTATTAAGCTAGCCCAAAAATTCAATGGTGAGATTATTAGCGGGGATTCATTACAAGTTTATCGTCAATTGGATATTGGGACAGCCAAAGTAACCAAAAAAGAAGCCGCGGACATTCCCCATCACCTGATTGATATTTGTGATTTTACAGCAGCGTATTCAGCTGCTGATTTTCAAAAACAAGCGCGAGCAAAAATTGCGGCAATCTCAGCCAAAGGTAAACTGCCCATTGTTGTTGGCGGAACAGGTCTTTATATCCAGGCACTGCTTTATGATTATAAATTAGGCGCGCCAGAAGATTTCGGGCAACAAGGGGAGCATTTGCGACAAAAATATCAGGCTTACGCCCAAAAAGAGGGGAGAGTGGCTTTGTGGCAGCTGCTTTTAAAAAAAGATCCACTAGCCGCTGAAAAAATTCATTTTAATAATGAGCGAAAAGTCATCCGTGCATTAGAAGTCTTTGATTTAACCGGTCATAGCATTACAAAACCTAAAGATGAACCGCAAAAGCTTTACGATGATTTTTTAATCGCTTTAACCACAGAGCGAAAGGTGCTTTATGAGCGTATTAATCAGCGGGTAGAGTTGATGTTTGCTGCTGGATTAGCAAAAGAAGCAACCCTTTTAGAAGATTATGAAGATGTCCAAGCGGCAAAAGGGATTGGTTACCGCGAATTTTTCCCTTATTTTAAAAGTGAAATTAGTCTTGATGAGGTGAAAGAGGCAATTAAATTAGATTCAAGACGTTACGCAAAACGACAATTAACGTGGTTTCGTAACCGAATGGAAGTGACAACTTGGGTCGATTTGATTACGCAACCAGAAGCAATTGAAGCTTTGCAGCAGAAAATACAAGCGTGGTTGGAGGAGTAGCATGGAACAAGAAAAAGTTATTTTAGTCGGGGTAGAAACCGAAGAGACTTGGAAAAATTTTGGTGAATCTATGCAAGAATTAAAAGGTTTGACCAAAACGGCTAAAGGAGAAGTTTGTTTTTCGTTAATTCAAAAACGGCCCCAAGTGGATCGTCAAACAATTATCGGAAAAGGAAAATTGACGGAATTAAAAAATTTAGTCGGAAGTTATGAAGCAGATTTGGTAATTTTCAACCATGAACTGACACCACGTCAAAGCCAAACTATTGCCGATTTTGTGGCAGTGCCAGTTATTGATCGCGTGCAGTTAATTTTAGATATTTTTGCTTTGCGGGCACGATCTAAGGCGGGGAAACTGCAAGTAGAATTAGCGCAATTAGAATATTTATTGCCCCGTTTAGTGGGCCAAGGTAAATATTTATCTCGCTTAGGTGGAGGGATTGGTACAAGAGGGCCTGGTGAAACCAAGTTAGAAACAGATCGACGCCATATTCGTAATAAGATAACAGCGATTAAGCGAGAATTAAAAGACGTGGCGGCCCATCGGGAACGTACGCGTCAAAGAAGAAAAAACAATCGCTTTCAAATTGGTTTAATTGGTTATACCAACGCTGGCAAGTCCACGATTATGAATGTATTAACAGAAGCAAAAACTTATGAACAAGATGAACTTTTTGCAACATTAGATCCTTTGACAAAACGCTGGAAATTGCCGGAAGGTTTTGAGGTTACGTTAACGGATACGGTTGGTTTTATTCAAGATTTACCAACGCAGTTGATTGATGCTTTTCACTCTACGTTAGAGGAAAGTCGCGATATGGACTTGTTGTTGCATGTTGTTGATGCCAGTTCACCTGATCGTACCCAACAAGAGCAGACGGTTTTAGAGCTGATGAAAGAATTGGATTTTGATAAAACCCCGATTTTAACGGTCTACAATAAGGCTGACAAAATTGATAAAGCACAATTTGTGCCAACCCTATTTCCCAACGTATTAATTTCAGCTAAGAGTAGCCGCAGTAAAGCTGAATTGACTTCGGCTGTGCGCTTGCAACTGATGGAAAACTTAGAACCTTACAATGTTTATTTAAAACAAAATGAAGGGAAATTACTGGCACAACTGAAAAGTGAAACGTTACTGGTGCATGAAGAGTTTTTGCCAGAATCAGAAAAATACTTGGTCAAAGGTTTTGCATTACCTGAAGCCAGTGTGATAAGGAGAATGGAAGATGAATTGGACAGATGAATTTGATCCGTCTTTGGTAGCCGCAATTGAGCGAGTTGAGCAAAAAATTGCGCCACGACAAGAAGAGTTACGGCAAATTGCTTTGAGCAATCAAAATAAAGTTTTACGCGCATTTTCAAATCAGCATATTTCAGAAACGCATTTTTTACCTTCAACAGGATATGGAAATGATGATATGGGACGGGATGCTTTAGAAGCCGTTTATGCAGAAACGTTTGGTACACAGGCAGCATTAGTACGCCCACAAATTGTTTCGGGAACCCACGCAATTGCTACGGCTTTATTTGGGGTGTTACGTCCTGGGGATGAACTACTTTATATTACGGGGACACCTTATGATACCTTGCTTGAGGTAATCGGTTTAGCCGGAAATGGAATTGGTTCAATGAAAGAGTATGACATTTCATACCGTCAAGCTGATTTGACAGACTCAGGGGAAGTCGACTTTGATGCTGTAAAAGCAAAAATTAATCAAAAAACCAAAGTGGTTGCTATTCAGCGTTCCCGTGGCTATGCTGCCAGACCTTCATTTACCATTGCAAAAATTAAGGAAATGTGTGATTTTGTTAAAACAATTGCGCCAGATGTCACTATCTTTGTTGATAATTGTTATGGCGAATTTGCTGAATTATTAGAACCAACACAAGTAGGAGCTGATTTAATGGCAGGCTCTTTGATTAAAAATCCTGGCGGTGGTATTGCCAAAACGGGTGGCTACTTAGTTGGGAAAAAAGATTTAATTGAAAAGTGTGCTTATCGTTTAACTACACCAGGTGTAGGGGCAGAAGGCGGCGCCATGTTAGGCAATGTATACGATATGCTCCAAGGGTTTTTCTTAGCCCCTCATGTCGTTAGCCAGGCTATTCAAGGTGCAGTTTTCACATCAGCGTTATTAGCAGAATATGCTATTGCGTCAACCCCTAAGTGGGACGATCCTAGAACAGATTTGATTCAATTAGTCGAACTTAAAGAAAAAGATGCGATGATTACCTTCGCACAAGCTATTCAACGTTTTTCACCAGTAGATGCCTTTGTTGCCCCGGTACCTTCTTATATGCCTGGTTATGAAGACGATATTATTATGGCAGCAGGAACTTTTGTTCAAGGTGCGAGTATTGAGTTAAGTGCAGATGGTCCTTTGCGGGAACCGTTTTCATTGTACGTTCAAGGTGGTCTAACTTATGAACATGTTAAAATTGCAGTCGCTAACGCAGTAAATGCTGTTTTTCATCAAAATAAAAAATAATTTTAGTTTTTTTAATTTCAACTGAACCTTGTTAATTCAAGGTTCTTTTTATTTGTCAGAAAAATTTTTATTATTTATGTCAGAAAAGCTAACATATAGCCTTGACTTTCAAAAATGGGATTGGTATAGTTATCCCAAGTTAAAAAACCAACCGGAAAGGAGTAGTTTCATGCGAGAAAAAGAGTTGCGCCGATCAATGTCAGTTTTTCCGATTGGGACGGTGATGAAGCTAACAGATCTTACTGCGCGACAAATTCGTTATTACGAAGAGCAAGATTTAATTCATCCCGAAAGAAGTGAAGGCAATCGTCGTATGTATTCTTTGAATGATATTGATATTTTACTTGAAATCAAGGATTACTTGTCTGAAGGTTTAAATATGGCAGGGATCAAACATGCCTATGAAATGCAAAAGCAGCAGGAAAAAATTGCAAAAAATAAAAAACCGCTGACTGACCAAGATGTTCGACAAATTTTTTATGATGAACTACTAAGCCAAGGTGGTTTAACACAACAAAATCCATTTAAGCAGGGTCCACGAATGTAGGCGTTGTTTGAAAATAAAAAAACTAATTAAGGGTGGGATTATATGCCTCGCGTAAATTACACAGCAACAGATATCAAACGTATTGTCGAAGAAGAAAATGTTCGTTTCTTACGTCTAATGTTCACAGACATTATGGGAACAATCAAAAATGTTGAAGTTCCAGTAAGTCAATTGGAAAAAGTTTTGGATAACAAAATGATGTTTGATGGTTCTTCGATTGAAGGTTTTGTCCGCATCGAAGAAAGCGATATGTATTTGTATCCAGATTTATCTACTTGGATGATCTTCCCTTGGGAAAGTGAACATGGTAAAGTCGCACGTTTGATTTGTGATATTTATAATCCTGATGGCACACCGTTTGCTGGCGATCCCCGTGGTAACTTGAAGCGCGCTATGGAAAACATGAGACAATTAGGTTTCACTTCGTTTAATTTAGGGCCAGAGCCAGAATTCTTTTTATTCAAACTAGATGAAGATGGTGAAATTACAACGGAATTAAATGATGCTGGTGGTTATTTTGATTTTGCCCCGACAGACTTAGGTGAAAATTGCCGCCGGGATATTGTGTTGGAATTAGAAAGTCTAGGCTTTGAAGTGGAAGCGTCTCACCATGAAGTGGCTCCTGGACAACATGAAATCGACTTTAAATATGCCGACGTTGTCGATGCCTGTGATAATATCCAAACCTTTAAATTAGTAGTAAAAACAATTGCCCGCAAACACGGTCTACACGCGACCTTCATGCCAAAACCATTATTTGGGATTAATGGTTCAGGGATGCACTGTAATATGTCCTTATTTAAAGGCAAAGAAAATGCTTTTTATGATGAAGCAGGAGAAATGGGCTTGAGCCAAACTGCATATCATTTCTTAGGCGGATTAATTGAACATGCCCGGGCCTATACAGCTGTCTGCAATCCAATCGTCAATTCATACAAACGCCTTGTTCCCGGCTATGAAGCTCCGGTTTACGTAGCTTGGTCTGGTCGCAATCGTTCACCGTTAATTCGTGTGCCAGAATCTCGTGGTCTATCAACACGTTTGGAGTTACGTTCAGTTGATCCTTCAGCTAATCCATATTTAGCAATGGCAGTATTATTAGAAGCCGGTCTTGACGGTATTCGTCGTGAATTGACGCCGCCACCAGCAGTTGATCGCAATATTTATGTCATGAATGAAATAGAAAGAGAAGAAGCGCAAATTAAAGATTTACCTTCAACATTACACAATGCGATTAAAGCGTTACGCAAAGATGAAGTAATGGTTGATGCTTTAGGGAATCATATCTACCAAAATTTTGTGGAAGCAAAACGTTTGGAATGGGCATCGTTCCGTCAAACTGTTTCTGAATGGGAAAGAGAACAATATTTAGAGTTGTATTAAAAACAGGAAAACAAACCGCTTTGAGCTACGGCTTAGGGCGGTTTGTTTTGTGTTTTTCTGAAATTGATGCGAGCTAATGGGCTATTTTTATTTTGTTGAAAATTGACAATCAGGGTCCTTCACCACTACTATTAGGAAAATGGAAAATAAAAGAGGGCATACATATGTTGGATTTATTTATTTTGATGATGGAGCGAGTAGGCTTAATTATTTTATTAGCCTTTTTATTAGTAAATGTCTCCTATTTTAAGCGCGTACTAGAAAATCGGGAACAGTTTTCTTCTAAAGTCATTTTGATTGTTGTTTTCGGGCTGTTTGCCATTTTAACGAATTTTACCGGAATTGAAATTGCGGGTAATAAGATTGTACCAAGCAATTTTTTAACCCATATTTCAGAGAACACCTCCATCGCCAACGCCCGTACGCTAGTGATCAGTGTTGCCGGTTTAGTGGGCGGCCCGAGTGTTGGCGCAACCGTGGGTGGGATTGCAGGGATTCATCGCTTTTTCCAAGGTAGCGGGCAAGGTAGCTTTTATATCTTTTCTTCTTTTTTGATTGGTCTTGTTTCAGGCTTAATCCGATTACTACTAATTAAAAAGCAGTGGCAAAATAAAGCTTGGGTCTATGCGCTGGTGGGTATTTTGATGGAATCCATTCAAATGGTCTTCGTGGCTTTTTTTAGCGGACCAGCATTAGCGCAAATGATTGCTGGACCAATGATTATGATTAATGGCATTGGGACGTTTATTTTCATGTCCATTATTAATATCACCCTAAAACAAGAAGAACAAGCCAAAGCGGTTCAAACGCATGATGTATTAAATTTAGCAGCTCAAACTTTACCGTATTTTCGGGCAGGGTTAAAGCGGGAGTCCAGCCAAGCAGCAGCAGAAATTATTCAACGCTATACCAAATTAGCCGCAATCAGTATTACCGATAAACATCAAATTCTAGCCCACGTGGGGGCAGGCAGCGATCACCATATTCCAGAAATTGAAGTGATTACTGAACTTTCTAAAAAAGTTTTGCAATCTGGAAGTATGCTAATTGCCCATAGTAAAGAACAAATTGGGTGTAAAAATCCTAATTGTCCTTTGGCTGCTGCGATTGTTATTCCACTTTTTGCTCATGAAAAAGTTGTGGGCACTCTGAAAATGTACTTTACCGATGAAACAAAATTGACTTATGTGGAAGAAGAGCTGGCAGAGGGTCTAGCAACGATTTTTTCTTCTCAAATCGAGCTAGGGGAAGCAGAAGAAAGAAGTCAACTGTTAAAGGATGCCGAAATTAAATCGCTGCAAGCTCAAGTAAATCCCCACTTTTTCTTTAACGCCATTAATACAATTTCCGCTTTAATGCGCCGTGATACCAATCAGGCTCGCAGTTTATTATTACAGTTAAGTACGTATTTTCGGGGGAATTTGACTGGTGCACGCCAAACAAAGCTACTTTTAAGCCAAGAATTGCAACATTTAGCAGCCTATTTACAATTAGAACAAGCTCGATTTCCTAATCGTTACCAAATCGATGTGAAAATAAAAGACGAGCTTCAATCAGCTTTGATTCCGTCATATGCTGTCCAGATTTTGGTTGAAAATGCGATTAAACATGCTTTTTCTAATCGTAAAGAAAATAATCATGTTCACGTAACCATTACCAGTAAAAAAGATGTTTTAATTTTACAAGTGGAAGACAATGGTGTGGGAATAAAAGCTGCGTTATTGTCGCAATTAGGCAAACAAGCTGTTGTTTCTGAAAAAGGAACGGGGACAGCGTTGGAAAATTTGAATCGACGTTTACACAGCTTATATGGCGATGCCGGTCAGTTAGAAGCGGAAAATAAAGCAGCTGGTGGTGCGGTCTTTACCATTAGCCTACCATTGGAGCTTGAAGGAGGAAATGAATAATGCATGTGCTTTTAGTTGATGATGAGCCCTTAGCAAGAGAAGAGTTAAATTATTTGGTCAGTCAACATCCTGCTGTGACCAGTGTGGCGCAGGCAGAAAGTGTGTTAGAGGCGATGACTAAAATGATGGAACAAAAACCAGATATTCTATTTTTAGATATTCATTTAACTGACGAAAGTGGTTTTGAATTAGCAGAAAAACTCGTCACCCTCAGTGATCCACCTTACTTGGTTTTTGCCACAGCCTATGATGATTACGCATTGCAGGCGTTTCAAGTCAACGCGAGTGACTATTTATTAAAGCCCTTTGAAGAAAAAAGAGTGATGGAAATTATTGATAAAGCAAAAAAACAGGTGAATAAAAACCAAAGAACAACAACCAAAAGCGTAGAACAATTTTCAACGTTTCCCATTCATAGCGACGATCGTATTTTTTTAATTAATCCTGAAACGGTTCAAATGGTTTCAGTGGATGAACGCAGTCTTAGCATTTTTACCGATGAAAAACAGTACGTGACAACAGGAACCTTAAGTGGGATTGAACAAAAATTACCGCCAGCCCTTTTTATTAAAACGCAGCGTAGTTTTATTATTAATGTGACAAAGGTAAAGGAAATCCAGCCTTGGTTTAATCATACACTGCAAGTTACGATGGAAAATGGGGAAAAAGTTCCCGTTAGCCGCTCCTATTTAAAAGCGTTTAAAGAGCGGTTAAATTTAGAATAAATAGGTGTGAAAAATCGCGATAAAAGGTTGTAGAAACTGATGAAACGCGGTGCATTTGTAAAGAGGACACATGACGGTGTAAGTCATGTGCCTTTTTTTGCATTTCATGATTCAAATGACGCAACTTATGAAGAAAGCGGTAACAAAGTTGGGAATTCTCGTATACTAAGCATGTAAACAAAACAAAGGAGCGAAAAAACATGGAAAAAAAAGTTTATTCATTCTTACAACAGGCTTTCGTATTTGCACTAATTATGCTCATTTCAAATGGTATTGCTAAAGTATTACCTCTTGCAATTCCACCTTCATTAATCGGGATGCTACTTTTATTTGGTGCTTTATGTACGGGCATTGTTAAATTGGAGCAAATTGAAGGATTAGCTAACAGCTTATCAAGTGTGATTACTTTCTTATTTGTGCCATCAGGTATTTCGCTTGTTAATTCATTAGGGATTATGAAAAGCTCTGGCATCCAAATTCTAGTGGTTATTCTCATTGCAACTTTAGCTTTAATGGCAGCGACAGGTTGGGGCTCAAGTTTATTATTGGGTATTAAAGATCGCCATGCACAAGCAGATGAAGAAAAATCACTTAACAAAGGTTTAAAGGAGGTTTCTTAATATGACACCATATGTTGGTATTATCATTTCTCTAGTCGTTTTTGGTATCGGTACATTTTTATTTAAAAAAAGCAAAGGCTTCTTCTTATTTACTCCGTTGTTTGTCGCGATGATATTAGGTGTTATAGTTCTAGAAATCACAGGTATCAGCTATGACGACTACAATGAAGGTGGCAAAATTATCATGTTCTTTTTAGAACCTGCCACAATCGCCTTTGCCATTCCCTTATATAAAAAACGCGATATCTTAAAAAAATACTTTATGGAAATTATGGTAGCCATTACAATTGGGTCGGTCGTTTCAGCCGGTTCTGTGGTTTTAGCTGGTTACATAATTAAGATGCATCCCCAACTCATTGCCTCTTTACTTCCCCAAGCGGCAACAACAGCAATTGCGGTTCCTGTTGCTACTTCAGTTGGTGGTATCGCTTCTATCGCAGCTTTTTCGGTTATCTTTAATGGTGTTTTAGTTTATGCATTAGGTGCTATTGCTTTGAAATGGTTTAAAGTTAAAAATCCAATCGCTAAAGGCTTAGCACTCGGCGCGGCGGGTCATGCTTTAGGGGTTGCCGTTAGTATGGAGATGGGGGAAACGGAAACAGCGATGGCAAGTATTTCCGTTGTCGTTGTCGGAATTACAACAGCCGTGGTAGTTCCAATTGTCGCAAGTGTAATGGGAATTATTTAAAAATAAAGGAGTATTGACAAATGCAAAAGACAGTAGATTTACAGACAAACGCTTGGCAAGGATTTAAAGGAAAACAATGGCAAGGAGAAATTAACGTACGTGATTTTATCCAAGCAAACTACACACAATTTGACGGCACAGATGAATTTCTAGCTGGCCCAACAGAAGCTACCACAAAACTTTGGGATCAAGTAATGGAATTAAACAAACAAGAACGCGACAACGGTGGCGTTTTAGACATTGACACAAAAGTAGTTTCAACGATTACTTCTCATGGTCCTGGTTATTTAAATAAAGATTTAGAAACAGTGGTTGGTTTCCAAACAGACAAACCTTTCAAACGTGGTTTACAACCATTTGGTGGAATCCGTATGTCTGAACAAGCCGCTGAAGAATACGGTTTTGAAATCGATCCTGAAATTTCACATATTTTCCGCGACTACCGCAAAACCCATAACCAAGGGGTCTTTGATGCGTATACACCAGAAATGCGCGCAGCACGTCGCTCAGGTGTCATTACTGGTTTACCAGATGCCTATGGCCGTGGCCGTATTATCGGCGACTACCGTCGGATTGCATTATACGGGGTAGACTTTTTAATTAAAGAAAAACAAAAAGATTTAGCCAACTGTGGGAACGGTACAATGTCAGAAGACATCATCCGTCAACGTGAAGAATTAAGCGAACAAATTCGTGCGTTAGCTGAATTAAAAGAATTAGGTAACATTTACGGTTTTGATATTTCACAACCTGCGACAAACGCAAAAGAAGCTTTCCAATGGTTATACTTAGGCTACTTAGCTGCAATCAAAGAACAAAATGGTGCAGCAATGTCATTGGGTCGGACATCGACTTTCTTAGACATTTATGTGGAACGCGACTTAGAAAACGGCGTGATTACAGAAGAAGAAGCACAAGAAATCGTGGATCATTTCGTTATGAAATTACGTCTTGTAAAATTCGCTCGGACACCTGAATACAATGCCCTATTTTCTGGGGATCCAACATGGGTAACAGAATCAATCGGTGGTGTGGGTGAAGACGGACGTCACATGGTAACAAAAAACAGCTTCCGTTTCTTACACACATTAGCAAACTTAGGTCCTGCGCCAGAACCAAACTTGACAGTTTTATGGTCAACACGTTTACCACATAACTTCAAAACTTTCTGTGCGAAAATGAGTATCCAAACATCTGCGATTCAATATGAAAACGATGATGTGATGCGTCCTCATTGGGGCGATGACTACGGAATCGCTTGTTGTGTATCGGCAATGCGTATTGGGAAACAAATGCAATTTTTCGGTGCTCGTGCAAACTTAGCGAAAACCTTGTTATACGCAATTAACGGCGGGGTTGATGAAAAATCAAAAGCACAAGTAGGACCAAAATATCAACCAATCACTTCTGAATATCTAGAATACGATGAAGTTTTAGCCAAATATGATGCCATGATGGACTGGATTACAGAATTGTACTTGAATACATTAAACATCATTCACTACATGCACGATAAATATTCTTACGAACGGATTGAAATGGCATTACAAGATACAGATATCCTACGCACAATGGCAACTGGTATTGCTGGTTTCTCTGTTGCAGTTGACTCATTATCTGCCATTAAATATGCCAAAGTGAAAACAGTTCGTGATGAAAATGGAATCGTAGAAGACTACGTAATTGAAGGCGACTATCCTAAATACGGCAATAACGATGATCGCGTGGATGAAATCGCGGTGAACTTACTGAAAACCTTCATGACGAAAGTAAAACGTAACAAAACTTACCGTGATGCAAAACACACCACATCTATTCTTACAATCACATCCAATGTGGTTTATGGGAAGAAAACAGGGAATACACCAGACGGACGTCGTGCGGGCCAACCATTTGCGCCAGGGGCTAACCCAATGCATGGACGCGACACACACGGTGCGTTAGCAAGCTTGTCTTCAGTTGCGAAAATTCCTTACGACTATTCATTAGATGGTATTTCAAATACGTTTTCTATCGTACCAAAAGCCTTAGGTCGTGACGAAGCAACCCAAGAAGAAAACTTAGCAACCATGTTAGACGGATATGCAACAAAAGGTGGTCACCACTTGAACATTAACGTCTTCAACCGGGATACCTTGTTAGATGCGCAAGCACACCCAGAAAAATACCCACAATTAACAATTCGGGTATCTGGTTATGCCGTAAACTTCATTAAGTTAACGAAAGAACAACAAGATGACGTTATTGCACGGACAATGCACGAATCTATGTAATTTCAATTTTAAACGTACTACAAGGTGGCGGATGGGAAACTATCCGTCACTTTTTATTTTTGCTTGTCCTCTTCTTCACAAAAAACGTAGTGAAAAAGAGGCTGGAATTGCGGCATAAAAAATTTCTAGCCTCTTTTTTGAGACGTTTGTTTCAAGTATTTCATATACGAAAGGAAGTCATAAGCATGACTGTGACAGGTCGTATTCATTCAACCGAAAGTTTTGGTTCCGTTGATGGACCAGGCATTCGCTTTATCGTTTTTACCCAAGGCTGTCGGATGCGGTGTGAGTTTTGCCATAATCCGGATACTTGGAAAATTGGCAGTGGTAAAGAGCGTACAGCAGATGATGTTTTAGAAGAAGCCTTAAAATATAAAGAATTTTGGGGAGAAAAAGGCGGGATCACAGTAAGTGGTGGAGAACCGTTGTTACAACTTGATTTTTTAATTGATTTGTTCAAAAAAGCCAAAGCGGCTGGGGTTCATACGACCATTGATACCTGTGGGCAACCTTTTACCAGAGAAGAACCTTTCTTTTCAAAATTCAATACTTTAATGGAGTATACGGATTTATTGTTGTTTGATATTAAACATATCGACAATGACGCCCATAAAAAACTGACCAAACAAGCCAATACCCCTATTTTGGAAATGGCCAAATATTTATCTGAAATAAATAAACCAGTCTGGATTCGTCACGTATTGGTTCCTTATCGCAGTGATTATGATGCGTATTTGATTCGCTTAGATAGCTTTATTAAGACGTTGCAAAATGTCGATAAGGTTGAGATTTTACCCTACCACACGATGGGCAAGTACAAGTGGCAAGAATTGGGTTTAAAATATCCATTAGAAGGAATTGAACCACCGACGCGCCAAAGAGTGGAAAATGCTCAAGCATTATTACATGTTGCAGATTACAGTGGCTATAAAAAAGAAACACTGCTGGTGGTTTAATGTAAAACCTCACGCTAGCACCAATTTAAAAAGTACGGTTTATTTACCAAACAAGCGTCTGTGATAAAAAATTATCACAGCCGCGTATTTAAGACGTGTATGTTTTTAGTTTAAGTGATTTTCAGCTTTTTTAGGTCGCGATTTCTTCCCAACCCATAACACCTTTTTTATGATTTACATGAACAATCAGGTAAGCATCTTTTTTCATGGGATGGTCTTTTCTCGAGTTGAAATCAATGTCTAATTCTTCGCCACAAGCATTAAAACTGGCTAATTTGTAACGATATTTATAGACCTTATGTCCAGCTCCTTCACCGATATACGTACGTGTTCCAGCTTGGTTAATTTTTGTGTAATAATCATGGGTTCCGTAGTTATCATGGTACCAATAAAATATCCCGCCACTAGCTAACAAAAATGGGAGGACAGTAAAAATAATTTTTTTCATACTGATTCTTCCTTCTTTCTAACAGCCTAATTTTAGCTGAGAAGAAATTTAAAAAAAACAGGCACAAGTCGGAAATGAATTTGCGACTTTAGTCGTAAAAAATGAATTAAAATTAAGTTTTAAGGTTTCAGACTTTCTTAAATTGAAACCCCTTTACAAAAATCGATAGTTGACAAAAGAAAGGAGAGATTGTAATATCCTACTTGGGCACCCTAATTACTTAGGGTCAAAGTTCTGGAAAATATGCTCCCTATTCATTTTGGATAGGGAGCATATTTATTTTACAGAAGCTTTTCCTGCGAAAAAATATAGAGGGAGTTTTTAATTAATGACAAAATATATTTTTGTAACCGGCGGCGTTGTGTCGTCGATTGGTAAAGGTATTGTGGCAGCATCGCTAGGACGCTTATTGAAAAATCGTGGATTAAAGGTAACGATTCAAAAATTTGATCCTTATATCAATGTCGATCCTGGTACGATGAGTCCTTACCAACATGGAGAAGTTTTTGTAACAGATGACGGGGCAGAAACGGATTTAGACCTTGGTCACTATGAACGTTTTATCGATATTAACTTAAATAAGTATTCCAATGTAACAACCGGTAAAATTTATTCTGAAGTTTTGCGTAAAGAACGCAAAGGAGAATATTTGGGCGCAACTGTTCAAGTAATTCCACACATCACGAATGAAATTAAAGAAAAAATCATGCGGGCTGCAAAATTAACCGATTCTGATGTCATTATCACAGAAGTCGGCGGAACAGTTGGTGATATTGAATCATTACCATTTTTAGAAGCATTGCGCCAAATGAAAGCTGACGTGGGTTCAGATAATGTGATGTACATTCACACGACGTTGATTCCATACTTAAAAGCAGCTGGGGAAATGAAAACTAAACCAACACAACATAGCGTAAAAGAATTACGTGGTTTAGGTATTCAACCAAATATCTTAGTAGTTCGGACAGAACAGCCTGTTTCACAAAGCACGAAAAATAAATTAGCGCAATTTTGTGACGTGGCACCAGAAGCGGTCATCGAATCTCGGGACGTGGAAACATTGTATTCCATTCCATTAGCATTGCAAGCACAAAAAATGGATCAAATTGTTTGTGAGCACTTGAAATTAGATGTACCAGAAGCAGATATGACTGAATGGCAAGCGTTGGAAGAAAAAGTACTCAACTTGAAGAAAACCACCCGAATTGCCTTAGTTGGTAAATATGTTGAATTACCAGATGCATACATTTCAGTAGTAGAAGCATTAAAACACGCTGGTTTTGCATTTGATTCTGATATTGCTATTGATTGGATTCAATCAGCTGATGTGAATAAAGACAATGTAGCAGAAGTGTTAAAAGATGCTGATGGTATTTTGGTTCCTGGTGGTTTTGGCGATCGTGGAGTAGAAGGTAAAATTGAAGCGATTCGTTATGCCAGAGAAAATGATGTCCCATTTTTAGGTATTTGTTTAGGTATGCAAATGGCTTGTGTGGAGTTTGCCAGAAATGTAGTGGGCTTAAAAGATGCTAATTCAGCTGAAACAAATCCTGATACACCAAACAATATTATTGACCTAATGGCAGATCAAGAAAATATTGAAAACATGGGGGGAACATTGCGCCTTGGTTTGTATCCATGTAAGTTGAAAAAAGGAACAAAAACAGCAGCTGCTTATAACGATGCCGAAGTTGTACAAGAACGTCACCGTCATCGCTATGAATTTAACAATAAATACCGGGAAATGTTTGAAGCAGAAGGTTTAGTCTTCTCAGGTGTTTCGCCAGATAATCGACTAGTAGAAATCGTGGAACTACCAGACAAGAAGTTCTTTGTTGGTTGCCAATTCCATCCAGAATTAATTTCTCGACCAACACGCCCACAACAACTAATTAAAGCCTTTGTTGGTGCTGCGTTAGAAAACCAATAGGCGTGTCTTTCCTGAGTAACATTTAAATAAAAGCCAAATACCTGAAACAAAAAATACCTGCGTCTTGATGTAAAAGTTGCAGAAGTATATTTTTGTTTCAGGTTTTTTGTTAGTTGTTCAAGCTAATTTTCAAAAATTAAGAAAAAGTCTGTGAAATAATTTGCAGAGCAAAATAATTGCTGCTGTTATCTTTTGAATTAGAAAAGCAATGGCAAAGGGGAATGTACCAAAGTTTTTCAGAAAAATATTTGAAAACAGCCGCTATTTAAATTTGTGCAATCTTTTTATGAAAGAATTAATCTGCCATTTTAGTGGTAATAGCAGGAAATATTTGCTAAAATAGTAGCGTTGGTTAGGATATGCCTAACAAATAAAGTTTATTAAAACTTAGGAGGAATTTTTTATGCCAGTAGTATCAGCAGCAGAATTTCTAAAAGCAGCCCGTAAAGGTGGTTACGCTGTCGGCGGTTACAACACAAATAACTTAGAATGGACTCAAGCGATTTTGGAAGCAGCAGAAGCTAAAAAAGCCCCTGTTCTAATCCAAACTTCAATGGGTGCAGCAAAATACATGGGTGGTTACAAATTAGCTGTTAACATGATCAACGACTTAGTTGAATCAATGAATATTACAGTTCCAGTTGCAATCCACTTAGACCATGGTGACTACGAAGCAGCTTTAGCATGTATCGAAGCTGGCTACACTTCAGTTATGTTCGATGGTTCTCATTTACCATTTGAAGAAAACTTGAAATTAGCTAAAGACGTTGTTGCAAAAGCACACGCTAAAGGTATCTCAGTTGAATGTGAAGTTGGTTCAATTGGTGGGGAAGAAGACGGTATCATCGGTGCTGGCGAATTAGCTGACATTGAAGAATGTAAACAAATGGTTGCTACAGGTATCGACTACTTAGCATGTGGTATTGGTAACATCCACGGTGTTTACCCAGAAAACTGGCAAGGTCTTGCATTTGACCACTTACAAGAAATCGCAGATGCTGTTGGTCATGATGTACCATTAGTATTACACGGCGGTTCAGGTATTCCAAAAGAACAAATCCAAAAAGCTATCTCAATGGGTGTTTCTAAAGTTAACGTTAATACTGAATTCCAATTATCATTTGCTAAAGCAACTCGTGAATACATCGAAGCTGGCAAAGATCAAGAAGGTAAAGGCTTTGACCCTCGTAAATTATTAGCACCAGGTAAAGCTGCTATCGTTAAAGATGCTGAAGAACACATTGACTGGTTCGGTTCAGCTAACAAAGCTTAATTACATTAAACTTTTAAACTTCAGATCAATTTGGTCTGAAGTTTTTTCTTTTTAAATGACCCAAAACCTCGTTAGAATCAGCTGATTTTAACGAGGTTTTATTTTGGCAGTGAATATCGGTTTATTTGTTTGGATATGCTTAATTAGCTGGTCTAACGGGAATTAAGACTTCAAAAATTTGATCTTCAGGATTTTCTGAGGCCGCTTCATCTTGCCAAAGCAATTCCCAAATATCGCCATTTAAAACCAAATTATTATCTTTTAAGTAATTACGAAAACGATTGTTAAAAATATTAATATAATGAATTTCATCTTTCATAAAACCAGAAACATAATAACCGGCTGGTCGTTGTATGATACGTTGTTTCTCGTAATGGGCTAAGCGTTCAGGTGGAATTTTAACTAAGGCACGATAAGGCGCTGCATGAAAATTTTCTTCATAAAACGCCGCACCATCTACTAAAAAACCAATCGGATAGCCACTAAAAAGATCGCTGCTGTCAACAGAATTATAAAAACGCCCATAGACTTGCAGAGCATCAATGTCATCAAAGTTTTCGATAATATCTGAGATTACAAAATACTCAGCTTCTCTGTAAGTATATGTGATTGATTTTAAATCGAAATTTTCTAAGGTAGTGTAGCGTGTAATATAACTATCAAGGGAATTACGAATGCGTTTAAGTTTATTTATCTCTTCGTCGACTTTTTCTTTTTGGCGTTTGAAACCAGCTAAAACAGCAGTAACGTTTCTATTTTTCAAAAAAGTATCAATTTCATCAAGTGAAACGTCAAGATTTTTCAAAAGTAAGATAACGTCCAGTTCAAAATACTGTTCAATGCCGTAATAGCGATAGCCGTTTGGGCCAATTTTTGCAGGCTTGAAGAGATTTATTTGATCATAATAAATTAACGTTCGGCGGCTGATGCCGGCATAATTTGCCATTTCACTTACGGTTAAATATTTTTTCATCAAAAAGTTTCCTTTCCGTCTTGACTGTAACGTTACGTTACAGTTTATCCTACCATAGGAGAAGGAGGGAAAAAAGATGAAATTATTTAAAATCTTTTTTAAAGAGTATCACAAGATGTTCTTTGTCACCTTCATTTTAATGGTAGCACAAGCAGTTGGAACATTGTTGATTCCTTATTATGTCGCTGAAATTATTGATGAAGGTATTTTGACACAAAACCAAGGAGCAATTTGGAAAAACGGGCTGTTGATGTTAGCAATTGCCCTTATCACAGGCGTAGTTGCGATTGCCGCGAGTTATTACTCTGCTATTTTAGCTGGTCGATTTGGTTATTTTTTGAGAAAAAAATTAGTAGCTAAAACCCAGAAATTATCCTTAGCAGATTTGGATGCATTTGGGACGCCAACACTTTTGGCCAGAACCACAAGTGATATTACCAATATTCAACAAATTTTGATGATGGTTTTTCAAATGATTGTGCCAGCACCCCTTATTTGTTTGGCGTCAATTGTTTTGACAGGGATGATTTCATGGCAGTTTATTTGGATTCCCATTGCTTCGATCACTTTATTTTCACTTGTAGCACTGCTGGTTATTAAAAAAGCTATTCCTTTAGCAGATGTGATGCAGCAACGAATGGATAAAATGATGCAGATTTTGCGGGAATTTTATACCGGTGTTCGGGTGATTCGTGCGTTTAACAAAACAAATGATGAGAAAAAAAGAACGGATCAAACTTTTAGCAGTTATGCAGAAGTTATGATTGCGGTCAATAAACTTTTTGCAGTGTTAAATCCAACGGTAAATTTAGTGATGGGTTTAGGTATGACAGCTGTTTTAGCCTTTGGTGGTGTTTTTGTGATGCAAGGTATGGTGCCAATCGGCAGTTTAACTGCGATTAGTGAATATACGGTTTTAAGTTTATGGTTTTTGACTATGGCTGCAATGGTAATTGTGATGATACCAAAAGCACTCGCTTCATTAGAGCGGATTGGTGCAGTTTTAGCGGCAAATGAAGAAATCGTGGATGGTGATATAGCCGAATTTGTGCTGGCAGATAATAAACCGATTGTTTCTTTTAAACAGGTTGATTTCACATATAGAGGTGCACAAGAGCCGGTCTTATCTAATATTACCTTTGATATTTTTAAAGGCGTGACGGCAATTGTTGGTGGAACAGGCTCTGGTAAAAGTACAATTGCAAAAGCACTATTGCGCTTTAAAGATACGGCTGAAGGTGAAATCCTCTTTGGTGGAGTGCCGATTAAAAACGTCACGCAAGAAGCATTGCGACAAAAAATCAGTTATGTGCCACAAAAAGCTTTTCTATTTAGTGGTACGATTTTCGATAATTTCCTTTTTGGAAATCCTGCGGCAACAAAAGAGCAAGTGGCTAAAGCCGCTGAAGTTGCCCAAGCCGCTGACTTTATCACTTCTTTACCACAAAAGTATGAGGCCCCAATTGCTCAAAAAGGAAACAATTTTTCTGGTGGACAAAAACAACGCCTAAGTATTGCACGGGCATTGATTAAACCAGCAGCAGTATATTTCTTTGATGACAGTTTTTCAGCGCTGGATTATCAAACCGATGCTAAATTACGTCAAGCTTTAAAAACGTATTTAAAAGATGCAGCAATTGTGATCGTAGCACAACGCCTTTCGACTATTAAGGATGCGGACCAAATTATCGTATTAGATGAAGGAAAAATTGTGGGTCAAGGTACTCATGAGACGTTAATTACAACTTGCAGCGTTTATCAAGAATTTGCCAAATCCCAAGGAATGGAGGAAAAACATGAGCACAAAGCAGGTTGAGTTAAAGAATCGCGAAATGCCACAAGATTTCAAAAAAACGGCTCAGCGGCTATTTCGTTTATTATTAGAGCAAAAGCGCCGTTTTGTAGTGATTGTTATTTCTGCCATTTTCTTTGCAACATTAATGGCAATTACACCTTTAATTTTAGGCTGGGGGCTAGATGCCATTGTTGCTTTATTACGTGCGGGTGAAATAACAACAGCCAACTTAAGACGGGTATTGTGGCAGCCAGTCTTATTATTATTTTTAGCATGGGGGGGTATTGCGCTATTCTCGCTTTTGCAAGAATACACCATGGCAAGCGTAGCAGAAACATTAACATTACGCCTACGAAAACAATTGACACAAAAGATGAATCATTTACCAATCAAATTTTTTGACCAGTATAAAACAGGTGACATATTGACACGGACAACTCTTGATTTGGATAAAGTATCTGAAGTTTTACAAGTAGGACTGATGCAGATGATTTCAGCAATCTTATCTATTATCATCGGGGTGGGGTTAATGATTTATCTTAGTCCGTTACTGACCTTTGGTATCGTGATCATTTTGTTGTTTAGTTTAGCGCTAACGAATTTCTTAGCTCAGAAAAATCAAGATTATTTTTCGGAAAATCAGGCAGCTTTAGGTCACGTTGGAACAAAGGCCGAGGAAACATATTCAGGAAATTTGGTTATTAAAGCATATAACCGCCAGCAGCAAATAGAATCAGACTTAGACAAATTGAATGAAGCCCAATTTCAGGCTTTTAAAAAAGCTCAGTTTGTCAGTTTTGCTATTAATCCCTTGATTCGACTAATTAACCAGCTTGGCTTTGTGATTAGTGCAGTTGTCGGTGGGCTAATGGTTATTAACGGTCAGTTATCAATCGGTTTAGTTCAAGCTTATTTACAATATGTAAATCAAGTATCAGAACCGATTACACAAGTATCCTATGTAATCAACAGTTTGCAAAGTGCCTTTGCCGCTTTGGAGCGAATCTTTGAAATTCTTGATTTACCTTGCGAAAAGGAAAATGAACTAAATGCTACCCTACCATCCCAAATACGTGGAAAAGTAAGTTTCAAACACGTTTCTTTTGGCTATGAAAAAGACCAATTGTTAATGGAAGATGTCAATTTCACTGTAAAACCAAAGCAAATGGTAGCTATTGTAGGACCAACTGGTGCGGGTAAAACGACTATGATTAATTTATTGATGCGTTTTTACGAATTAAGTAAAGGACAAATTGAAGTTGACGGTAAAAATATTCGTCATTTTGCAAGGGGGGAGATTCGTCAAAAATTTGGTATGGTCTTGCAAGACACATGGCTCTTTGAAGGAACGGTGGCAGCTAATATTGCTTATGGACAACCAAATGCCAGTCGCACTGAAATTATTGCTGCGGCAAAAGCAGCGCAATGTCACCACTTTATTTTGACATTGCCAAAAGGCTATGACACGATAATTTCAACCGATGGCAGTCAAATTTCTCAAGGACAACAACAGCTTTTGACGATTGCGCGCGCAATTCTTGCCAATCCGCAACTGTTGATTTTGGACGAGGCAACTTCAAGCGTGGATACCCGTACCGAAGAAATGATTCAACAGGCAATGGATCGTTTAACGGCTGAGCGTACGAGTTTTGTGATTGCCCACCGCCTATCAACTATCAAAAATGCAGATTTGATTTTGGTGATGAAAGATGGTGCTATTATCGAGCAAGGCAGTCACGCTAGTCTAATGAAAAAAGGCGATTTTTACGCCAATCTTTATAATAGTCAGTTTGCAAGTTAATTATAATTACTACTAAAGAGCACAATCTGCTAAGGCTGTTGTGCTCTTTGGTGTAGTAAAAAAATTCTATTTTAACCCAAATAATGTAAATTATACTTACAACTTCTTTATACGCCAATGATTTATCCACTAACTTTTCTGAGAAATAAGCTGAGTAATTTTAACCTTAGAGTGCTTAAAAAAATACAAGAAAATAATAACATTTATGGAATTGTAATAGTTGTTTTTATCAGCTGCTTCATTTATTTTTTTAGGAATTGCGAATTTTTTTTAAAATTGGTATTGACCTTTGCGAACGTTTTCTTTATAATGACGAATGTAAATAATATTATTTCATGTGACTAGATAATACTAGGCGTGGAAAGACTTACTTCAAGCGATTGGTTGAAGTTGGTTTTTTCACGTCTATTTTATTTCTTTGGTTGCAAAATACTTTCTAAAATCTGCAGAGGTGAACCATGAAAGTTAAAAAATTATTGAATCAAAATGCAGTCTTAATCGATGACGACGGTCAGGAAAAAGTTGCAATTGGTAAAGGAATTGGCTTTAACAAAAAAAGGAATGATCTCATTTTTGCAAAAGAAGTCGAGCGGATGTTTGTCATGGAGCCAGACTCCCAGATGAAATTGCAAAATCTGCTAAATCAAATTGACGAGAAATTTTTATTTGCTGCAGAGCACATCGTCAATCATGCAGAAATGGTTTTAATGGAAAAATTAAATGAACACGTTTTAATTGCTTTAACAGATCATTTGGCATTTAGTGCAGAAAATATAAGTAACGGCATTATTGTACGCAATAAATTGCTAAAAGAAATTGAAGTACTCCACAAAGAAGAATTTGGGATTGCACAATGGGCAGTAGATTATTTAAATAGTGAGCTTAAAATTCCTTATAGTTATGATGAGGCAGGGTATATTGCTATCCATTTACACAGTGCGCGTAATGGCGAGCGGAATAACCATCGTAGCATTCGGGAAGTCACAATTGTTTCAGAAATTATGAATTTAATTGCCAAAGAGTTGCAAATTGATTTATATGCAGAAGCAATGGCACTGAACTACTCACGTTTGGCTAATCATTTGCGTTTGTTATTGCAACGTTATCAAAAACAGCAATATGCGGTTTTAGACGATGAAATTGTTGAAATGGTACGAGAAAAGTACCCGGAAAGTTATGAAATTGCCAAAAAAGTTCGGGTCATGCTGATTAAACAGTATCAATTGGCGACTTCCAGTGAAGAATTAGGCTATATTGCAATTCATATTGAAAGATTGAAGCGCGTAGCCCAAAAAGAAGAGGGGAATTAGAAATGAAAGCATATTTACAACGAATTGGTCGCTCTTTAATGTTGCCGGTCGCAACCTTACCAGTAGCAGCACTTTTTATGGGAATTGGTTATTGGATCGATCCGAGCGGTTGGGGTGGAAATAATATTTTGGCTGCTTTTTTAATTAAAGCAGGGGGCACAATTCTAGATAATCTAGGTATTTTGTTTGCCGTTGGCTTAGCTTATGGTATGTCAAAAGATAAAGATGGCGCTGCGGCATTAGCTGGTTTGGTAGCCTTTTTAACACCGATGACATTGGTAAATAGTCAAGCAGTTGCGCTATTTACCAAAGTAGACGTTGAAAAAGTCAACGTAGCTTTTGGTGCAATTAATAATAAAAATGTATTTATCGGGATTTTAGCCGGTTTAGTAGCTGCAGCGATGTATAACCGTTTTAGTGGCGTGAAATTGCCAATGGCGTTATCTTTTTTCAGTGGTAAACGAGCAGTTCCAATTGTGACTGCCGGTTTAATGGCAATTATTTCGGCATTATTAATTTTTATTTGGCCACCTGTTTATAACGCATTAGTAGCTTTTGGCGAAATGATTTCAAGCATGGGACCATTAGGAGCAGGATTATATGGCTTTTTCAATCGCTTGTTAATTCCAACAGGTTTACACCACGCGTTGAACAACGTATTCTGGTTTAACTTAGCTGGGATTGACGATATTGGTAAATTCTGGGCAAGTGAAGGAACAAAAGGAATTACAGGGATGTATCAAGCAGGATTCTTCCCGGTTATGATGTTTGGTTTACCAGCAGGAGCTTTAGCTATTTATCAATGTGCTAAACCGGAAAAGAAAAAAGTAACAGCTTCTTTAATGGTCGCTGCTGCTTTTGCCTCTTTTTTCACCGGGGTTACTGAACCATTAGAATTTTCATTTATGTTTGTTGCATGGCCTTTATATGTCGTTCATGCTGCTTTGACAGGAATTTCAATGTTTATAGCTGCGGCTTTCCATTGGACAGCTGGTTTTAACTTTAGTGCCGGTTTTATCGACTTCTTCTTGAGTTTGCGGGTGCCAATTGCAAACAAACCCTATATGTTAATTGTTTTAGGAATAATTATGGCTGTAATTTACTATGTAACGTTTATGTTTGTGATTAAGAAATTTAACTTAATGACGCCAGGTCGTGAAGAAGACGACGATGAAGCCACTGAGGATATTGATCAATTCGTTGCCTCTGGCGACGATAAGTTTGCTGCTATTGCCAATCAAATTTATAATGCATTGGGTGGGGCTGCAAATGTTACGGCAATTGATAATTGTACAACCCGCTTGCGTTTACAAGTAAAAGATACAGGATCTGTCGATCAAGGTAAGATTAAAAGAACAGGCATGCCAGGGGTCAAAGTTATTGATGGAAATAATATTCAAGTTATCGTGGGGACAGAAGTACAATTTGTTGCCGATGAAATGACACGCTTACATCACGGTGGAGCAAAACCAACCAATGCCGTAATAAAAGAAGCAGCCAGTGTAAAAACGGCTAGCAAAAAGCAAGATATTTTTGCAATTAGTGATGGAACAGTAAAAGATATTACTTTAGTAAGTGACGATGTTTTCTCGCAAAAGATGATGGGAGAAGGCTTTGCAGTTACACCGACTGATGATGCAGTATTTACACCAGTCGCTGGTGTTATCACTAGTGTTTTCCCAACAAAACATGCTGTAGGAATCAAAGCAGATAATGGCTTAGAAATTCTTGTTCATATGGGAATTGACACAGTCAGTCTAAAAGGAGAACCCTTCACTGTTTTTGTAACCGAAGGGCAACAAGTTGGCCATGGCCAAATGTTAGCTAAAATGGATCTCGCTAAAATAACAGCCAGCGGCAAAGATACAGATATCATGGTAGTTTGCACCAATAGTAATGAACTAGCTAAACTAGAAGTATCATCGCAAATTTCTAAAGCAAATGATGTGATTGGAACGATAACAAGTAAATAATTTTATTTAGGAGAAAAGACATATTCGGGTAATTGTAGTGATCTCAAAAGGTTGGATTTTTGATCTAACTTTTTGGGGATCGACACAAAAACCAGTATGTCTTTTTTGTAATTCTTTTAAGCTAGATGCCTCCGCTCTTTTGCAAAGACTGTCTCTGTGTTAAAATTAGCGAGTATGAATAAATTAGGAATAGGTGGCTTTTTATGAAAAAAATCATCATTAATGGGGGCCGTAAACTTCAAGGTGAAGTAACAATTAGCGGTGCCAAAAATAGTGCAGTTGCACTGATACCTGCTGCAATTTTAGCCGACTCCCCTGTTGTTTTAGAAGGTGTACCCGATATCAACGATGTTCATTCCTTGATGGAAATTTTAGAAATTATGGGCGTCAAAGTCCAATTTGAAAATAATACGATGACCATTGATCCAACTGGGATCATCTCCATTCCAATGCCAAGTGGTAAAATTAATAGCCTACGTGCTTCTTATTATTTTATGGGAGCTTTATTAGGTAAATTTGGGGAAGCCGTTGTCGGATTGCCTGGGGGCTGTTATCTAGGACCTCGGCCAATTGACCTTCACGTTAAAGGATTTGAAGCATTAGGTGCAAAAGTCACCAATGAACATGGCGCAATGTATTTAAGAACTGAAAATAAAGAATTAAAAGGTGAACGCATCTTTATGGATGTTGTCTCAATTGGTGCAACAATCAATGTGATGTTGGCAGCAGTGAAAGCTAAAGGGCGGACAATTATTGAAAATGCTGCACGAGAACCAGAAATTATTGATGTTGCAACTTTACTTAATAATATGGGGGCAAAAATTCGGGGTGCTGGCACCAACGAAATTAGAATTGATGGTGTAGAAAAATTACACGGCTGTCGTCATGCAATTATTCCTGATCGTATTGAAGCAGGAACTTATTTGGCTCTTGCAGCTGCTTGTGGTGATGGCATTAAAGTTCACAATGTTATCTACGAACATTTAGAAAGCTACATCGCCAAATTAGAAGAATTAGGTGTTCCAATGGAAATCAGTGAAGACACCATTGAAGTTTTCCCCGTTGAAAAATTAAATCCTGTCCACATTAAAACATATCCTTATCCAGGCTTTGCAACTGATTTGCAACAACCGATTACACCACTATTAATTAAAGCAAGTGGCACTTCAGAAATTATCGATACGATTTATTCCAAACGAATCAATCACATCCCTGAACTGGTCCGTATGGGTGCTGACGCCCAAATTGAAGGCAATATGATGATTTTAAATGGGCCCAAACAACTCCATGGCGCTGAAGTTATTGCTTCTGATCTAAGAGCAGGAGCTTGCTTAGTTATTGCAGGTTTAATGGCAGAAGGTACCACGACAATTACTAATGTTGAATATATTTTACGCGGCTATGACCATATTGTTGAAAAATTAACAGCGCTAGGTGCTGATGTTCAAATGGTAGAAACAGAACGTGAGGATCGGGCATGAAAAAAGATTATTTAACGATGGCGGAGCTAGAAAACAGCACGCTAAAAGATATTTACCAATATGCTAAACAGTTTAAAATTCCTTATTACAGCCAAATGAACAAAAAAGAATTGTCTTTAGCTGTCATTCGCGCACAAGCAGAGAAACAAGGTTTCTTTTACATGGAAGGTGTTTTGGACATCGTCGGTCAAGACGGCTATGGTTTTTTGCGCCCAATTAACTATGGCCCTAGTGCGGAAGATATTTATATTTCTTCTTCTCAAATTCGCCGTTTTGGCTTGCGTAATGGAGACAAAGTAGCTGGGAAAGCTAGACCACCAAAAGAATCCGAACGCTATTATGGTTTAATGCATGTGGAAAGTGTTAATGGCAAAGATCCTGAAGATGCAAAAGAGCGGCCACATTTTCCTGCGTTAACGCCACTTTATCCTGATCGCCAAGTGAAATTGGAAACAAAACCAGGGCGTTTGGCAACGCGGATGATTGATATTTTTGCCCCAGTAGGTTTTGGGCAACGTGGCTTGATTGTCGCGCCACCTAAAGCCGGTAAAACTAGTATTTTAAAAGAAATCGCCAATGGTATTACCGACAACTATCCAGAGGTGGAATTAATTGTTCTCTTAATTGATGAACGACCAGAAGAAGTAACCGATTTAGAACGTAGCGTAAAAGGCGATGTTGTTTCTTCAACTTTTGATTTACAACCACAAAACCATACCCGGGTTTCTGAGTTAGTTTTAGAACGGGCGATGCGTTTAGTAGAAGACAAACGGGATGTTGTAATTTTAATGGACTCCCTCACCCGTCTAGCTCGAGCGTATAATTTAGTCGTACCGCCAAGTGGCCGCACATTAAGTGGGGGGATTGATCCAGCCGCTTTATATAAGCCTAAAAAATTCTTTGGTGCTGCCCGTAACATCGAGGAGGGCGGTAGCTTAACGATTTTAGCAACTGCTTTAGTAGATACAGGCAGTCGCATGGACGATGTTATTTACGAAGAATTCAAAGGAACTGGCAATATGGAACTTCATCTTTCACGAGAATTAGCCGAACGCCGCATCTTCCCAGCGATTGATATTAAAAAATCAGGTACTCGTAAAGAAGAATTATTGATGGGGACGGAACAGTTAGAAGAAACATGGAAATTACGTAACAATATGGTCGGCGATTCCCTTGAATACACGGATCAGTTTGTTCAATTTCTAAAGAAAACAAAAAATAATCAAGCGCTTTTTGGCGCGTTTAAAGAAGTTTCCTTTGGTAAAAAAACACCCCGAAGAAATGTAAAAAGATAATTGCATCTATGTTTAAAACGTGATAGTATATTCTTGTTGTAAATTAGACAAATAACTCTGGCGCAGCAAATGAACCAGGGCAAAGGAGCGAAAGTAAATGAAAGCAGAAATCCATCCAGATTACCATCCAGTTGTATTCATGGACTCAACTACAGGTTTCAAATTCTTGTCAGGTTCTACTAAAACTTCACAAGAAACAGTTGAATGGGAAGATGGCAACACATACCCATTAATCCGGGTCGAAGTTACATCTGACTCACATCCATTTTATACTGGTCGTCAAAAATTCACGCAAGCCGACGGACGTGTGGACCGTTTCAACAAAAAATACGGTCTCAAAGACGCAAACGCTGCGGAATAGTAAAAACATTGATATATCAACGTTTTGCAGACTATCTAATAGGGATAGTCTGCTTTTTTTCGTTTTTGACCATACTTTTGACCTTCTGCAAACTTCCTTGTTTTTCCTCTGTAGAACTCATGAAATCAGCAAAACGATTTGCCGTTTCTTCTGTCTGTCGTTTCGTGACATGGGTGTAGATATCCATAGTCGTTTTAATATCTGTGTGACCTAACCGAACTTGAACTTCTTTCAGAGAAGCTCCGGATTCAAATAGCAGACTACAATGGGTATGACGAAAACCATGAGGTGTGATTCGTTTTAAGTTGTTCTCTTTTATAATGATTTTCAAGTTGTGATTTACATAGTCTAAATAAAGTGGTTTGTTCTCTTCTGATACAAATAAGAGTTGCGCACCATCTTTTGTAGGTTTAATTCCCATTTTTAGAAAATATTCTTTTTGCTTTAATTGCCATCGTTTGATTACTTGTAAGGTTTCAGAATCTATCGAGATTGTTCGAAGGCTCTTTTCTGTTTTGGGAACTTGAAATTTGATTTCCCATTTATCACATGTGGCTAACGTTTGTTTAACAGAGAGTGTACTTTTCTCAAAGTCAATATCTTTCCAACGTAAGGCTAGCAGTTCACCTTTCCGTAACCCAGTAAAAGCTAAGATTCGAAAAATCGGATAAATTGGATCAGGATAGTTTTTGGCAATTTCAAGCAATTCTAATAGTTCTTCTTTTTCATAGTAGGGGGCAGAATATCGTTCTTCGTCAATCCGTTTCTTGCGTTTAGGGCGAATCACAGCGTCCATGGGGTTACTTCGGATGAGCCGTAAACTCAAAGCATACTTGAAAACCGATGAAGTCAAACCGATTAGGTTGGAATATTTCTTGTAATAGCTATACCAGTGATTTACCTGTTTTTGACAATAAGGGATTGAAATTTTTGAGATTTTCAAATTTCCAAAAAGAGGTAAGATATGCTTTTTGTAAGCCAGTTTCTGGGCAACATACGTACTTTCGCGAACCGTATTTTTATATTGCTCAAACCATTCATCTGCCAATTCTGAAAAAAGACGTTGTGAATTTGTCACCACATCATTTTCTTCTACTTGTACCATCAAGCGATTATAAGCCTTCTTGGCTTCTTGTGGTGATTTAAAACCACGCTTGGTGGTATATTTCTTTTTTCCTGTAACAGGATCAATCCCAAGATATGCTTTAAACATATAGGCGACTGTGCCATTTTTCTTTTTATATTTTTTGATCATAATTCTCTCCTTTGATTCACTCGCCAGTATATCAAAGAGAAGATTTGCTCCTTTCTTATCGGTATCATAGTCAGCGAAAACAGGTAAGTCAAGGCTAGATTTTCAGACTATCTAAAAATAGTTTTACATCTTCACGATCAAAGCGAGTTTCTTTGCCAAAAGGAATGACTTTTAACCCATGATCAATCCAACTATTGAGGCGAGTATCCCCAATTTTTAGATGTTGCTTTAATTGTTTCCTTGTTGGATAGAGAGGTAACTCGTTTAAGTTTGGTTGTTGCGTTTGTTCTTCCTCAATTTTTTGCTTCGTTAATTGAACAAGTTCTTCAATTATTTCTTGATTAAATTCAATCGGTACAGTAACAGTCATATCTTTACCTACTTTCGAGATTTATTTTTTTATTTTTGTATAACGAACAATGCTTTCTTGAAAATCCATCACTTGTTCGGGATTTCCACCTTCATTTATCGCACTGTAAAATATCGGACGCCTTACAAGATACTCATTGGTATAAAGTACGTCTTGGTTTGTGGTATCAAAAGGTTGACCCACGAGTTGCTTCGTGACGTTGGGCACTTTGAGGTTGCGGGATTTGAAGAACGCCTTTTTCTTGTGTTCCTTCATGTTCAGGTCTTTGTCGAAGTATTTACTGATATAGCGCCCACGATTTTCGATGCTATCGACATCAATCTTGTTGATTTTGACAAATCCATGTCCCCAGATGGTAGTAAGGCGATTGACGGAGATAAAAGGAAAGTCAAACAGGATAATGTGATAATGGATAGCACCTCGTTCTTGTTTTTCCCACGTGGCAAGGTATTTTAGGTTTGCTTTTTTTGTATGGTAGAGTTCGTAGTTTAGTCGTTTGATAAATTTTTTAAATTCATTATTCGCATAGACAATGTCTTGAATGTTTTCTCTGAAAGTGAGGGTTAAAAATTTTGTCTGATTGTCAAAGTTCATATCTATGAGTCGTGCAATTTCAAAGCGCATATTTTGATAGTATTTTTGTTTTCGTTTTAAGCTGTCGTATTGTCCTTGAGCAGATAGTTCATCATAGTTTTTTCTTTTCTCGCAAGTTGGATTCTCTTCTTCATAAAGCCAAGCTAATTCTTTTTTTCGTTTTGGATTGGTTTCAATATTTCCTGTTTTTTGTTTAGGAGTAATGATTGCTTCATAATCATAAATTTCAAGGTATGTGGGAGTTTCAATGATTTTCTGATTATAAGCTTTCAAAAATCATCACTCCTTGGTGTGTATTCAGTTGTCAGAGAACCATCATTTTTCGCCTGATGTTGTTCTATAAATCAAGTTAAGGGGAAGTCCTGCTTCGCAGTCCTTCCAGCCTATGTGTTTATTGGGTGGTCTTAACGGACAAAAACGGCTCTGTGGGCGCTGCCCCGCCGTTTCGTCCTAACCACCCAACAAACCCATAGGGAAATTAGATTTGTGCAGTGTTACCTTGTTTTTTTGGAATCAAAGTTGCCGCATCTGCAGTGGCTGATAAGCCGTAGCTCACGAATTGACCGTTTGAACGTCCCCAAGGTGCAATTTCCAAATTGGTAAACGTAACCATGGCTAAACCTTGTTGGGTAAGCTCTTCTGGAGTAATTACAGGATGTTCAGATTTGACTTTGACACTGATTTTTTCATAGCGAAGTTTCGGTAGGATACATTCATAACTCCAGCCTAAAATTTCGCCCTCTTTTTGCCAGCGAGTGACATTAACAACTTGGTATTCTTTTTCGAGTTTTTCTTTTGGTAAAGTGAGATCATTGATTTTAATTGGCATAATAGCCCTCCTTTTTAATATACGATAATTTATACGTTTGGTTTAAAAAAATATAGATGGCCGTCTACAGGTTATATTATATACGAAAATTTATACAAGTCAAGGTTTTTTCGAAAAATATATACGAAAAATTATACGGATGGTATAATAGTAAAAAATGACAAGGAGGAAGCAAGGTATGTTTGGGATATTACAACCCGATAAAGTGAAAGTAGGGCAACGAATCAAGGAAATCAAAGAAAGTTTGAATCTGTCTTTTACAGAATTAGGCAATCGGCTAGGTTTAAAGAAACCTACTATTAGTTCTTACGTCCAAGGTTATGCATTAGCTCCGTTAACGGTTATTCAACAACTGGCTAGTTTCAGTGGAAAACCAGTGGGATGGTTTTATTTCGGGAGCGTAGAAGATTATATCCGAGACTATTTGGTTTTAACAGGACATAAACAACTAGTGGAGAATCATCCTGAAATTGCGGAGAAAATCAAACAAGAATTTTATACGGGTAATTTCAAAAATCCTGGTTGGGAAAACGAAGTGGGGTACCCAGTAGAAGAATTTATTCAAGATTGCTTTGCGGAGTATGCCGATGAAATAATGCGAGATTATGTAACAGATATAACGCAAGAAGTCATCAATCAATCCCCAGCATTAAAGGAACTCTCTGATAAAGCAAAAGAAGAAGCTGTTGCTATTATTTCATCTGGTATTAGTGACTACATTGATATAAGTGGTGAAATCAAGTATGGCGATAAAGATAAAATTGGACGCATGGTAAAAGCTGCGATCAAAACCTTTGATGTGAAGGAGGATCTCAAGTTTAACGAGACTTACCTAGTGGGAAAGTTAATTAATATTCTTGGGACAGAAGAAGATACGGAAACGTTTATTTCTTCTTTATCTTTGTTGTTTACAGATAAGCATTTTTCCACTCAGTTTGGTGGAGAAGAACTAGTGGAAATCTTTCAATCGATGCGCCCAGCGTTGATTAAACTCTATCGGAAGAAAACAACGGATGAATTTTATGAGTGGTTTAGAGAAGAGGTATAATTATGCACTTCGGGGTTGCTGTTCAACTTTTTATCATGTATCTAGCTAATATGTTTTTCATGGAAAGATTACGTAGTAGGCTTTTTATAATAGTAGCCTTATTATCAGTGGTTATATTTTCAATATTTTTTGAATTTATTCAAGTATATGTGACAGGTATGTTTTTTTTATTTTTATTTCTTGTGTCAATGAGTTTTACAAAAAAAATATTCTATACGCTCTATTATACTTTAATATCAGTAATGCTATATATATATTCTGATAATATTGTGATGGGTGCGGCCTCTTTCTTTCAAAAAGATTTTCCAAATATTTATAGATTTATTTATGGTACATTTGTATATATAGTATTGCTTTTTGTAGCTAAATATTTAACTATAAAAGTATTAAATTTTCTCGGGAATGAATCATCATTTTTTAAAGTCAGTTGTTTTATTATGATAGTAACTTTTCTGTTTTTCTACTTATCAATAATTTTTGAACGATCTGTTGATTTTGGACAATTACCTATTAAAACAATTAATAATATTTATGTCCTTTTCTATGGAGGAATCACAATCTTTACATGTGTTTTAATTGGATACTTATTTAGGAAAAAATCTCTTTTTGAAAAAAGTCAAAGAGAAATAGAATTTTTAGAAGAGTATACAAAAAATTTAGAAGAGAGATATGAAGAAATTAGGGGATTTAAACATGATTATCAAAATATCCTTTTATCGATTGAGAGTTTTATCAGAACAGATGACATGAGCTCATTGGAAAAATATTTTTATGAAGAACTAAGATTGCCCATGTTTACTACTAATGAGGAGTCTAGACTAGTTGATAGTTTAAGCAAAATCAATGATAGACCAATCAAAAGCCTGATTGCCCTAAAGATACTGTTAGCTCGAAATTTGAATATACAGGTGAATTTAGCGGTGCAGAATAATATTTCTATTCTGAATGTACATCAAGTAGTTTTAGTTAGAGTTTTGGGAATTATTTTAGATAATGCAATAGAAGAAGCAAAGACTATTTCCAATAGTTTAATTGATATAGATATTTACAGAGATAAAGAAAAGATTATTTTTACTATCTCAAATTCTACTAATCTAAAAAGAATTGACTGCTCGATGCTAAAACAAAAAGGATATACTACTAAAGGGGGGGAAGACAGAGGTCTGGGGCTAAGCAATATAGAAAAATTAATAAAGTCTAAACCTCAAAAAATTTTTATTGAAACTAAAGTTACTAAAGAGATATTTACTCAAATAATAACAATTAACATGAGGTGACTAATTATGGATATTTTGATTTGTGAAGATGATAAGAATCATAGGAATTTGATTGAACTAATAATCACGAAATATTTAACACACAATGATAGATCAATAAATTTAGCACTATCGGCAACTAATCCCTATCAATTAATTAAGTATCTTGAAAATAACAAGACTAGCCAGGCGTTGTATTTTTTAGATGTAGATTTAAAAAGTGATATGAATGGATTTGAACTAGCCAATAAGATACGAGATATCGATTTGGCAGCAAAAATCGTATTCATAACAAATCATGTGGAACTGACTTCTTTGACGTTTTCATATAAAGTTGAAGCTCTTGATTTTATTGTAAAAGACAAACTAGAACATATGAGTGTAAGGATAATTGACTGTATCATTGTTGCTTGCGAGCGGTATAAACTATCCTCACATTTAAAAGAAGTGATTCTTCTTGAAACTATTAATGAGACGTTAAGAGTAGACGCCGAAGATATCCTTTTTATTGAAACCTCTCCTACACCGCATAAAATCATTTATCATTTAAAAGATTCTAGTCTAGAAGTGTATGGGAAAATTAAAAATATTGAGTCTCTTAGTAATGATTTTTTGAGATGTCATCAATCTTTTGTTGTAAATATTAAAAATATTACATCAATAGACCGAAAGAATAAAATAGTTCATTTACGAGCTAATTCTAAGTGTTTTGTATCAAAAAGATATTTATCAAGACTGCTAGAGAAATGCTCGGTGGTGTTAGGATGATTTAGTGGACACATTTTGGGAGAGGACTATAATAGCCTCGAACGAAAGGAAGCTCACCAAATGAAAAAATACAGTCAAGAAAGAAAAGACATGATTCTTCAACTCGTCGCTACTGGAAAACCAGTCGCCGAAATTTCCCGTGAATATGGCATTGCAGAACAAGCGATTTACAAATGGAAGAAAAACAACACCCCTGTCGCTGGTAGTTCGATGACCCCGGCTCAGATTAAACAGATGGAAAAAGAAATGACTCGTCTGCGTCAGAAGAACGAAATCTTAAAAAAAGCAATGGCTATATTCACGAAGTAAACTTACACAGCAAAATCCTCTTCATCAAAAACGAAAGCGCTGAGTATCCAACTCGGATGCTTTTGCGCGTGATGAAAGTAGCGCCGAGCACCTATTACAAGGAGCTCAAACATAAACCCAGTCATCGCGAGCTTGAGAACGAACAAATCGATCAGGCAATCTTATCGATTTACACAGACAGCAAGAAACGTTATGGCGCATGGAAAATTCATCACCAGTTGATCGAACAAGGTTTTGATTTGTCGATCAAGCGTGTGCAAAAACGGATGCGTATCCTTGGCATCCATTCGATCACCGTAAAAAAATATCGACCAACCAAGGTTTCTAAAGAACGCGTTGAAGAGCGGACAAACCTGTTAAACCAAGATTTCTCCACAACCAGCATCAATCAGAAGTGGGCCGCTGATATCACGTACATCGCGACTGTAAAAGATGGTTGGACCTACTTAGCATCTGTGATTGATCTTTATTCGAAAAAAATTATCGGCTACACTTATGCCAAACAGATGACCACTGAAATCGTGATGAGCGCCCTAGATTCAGCGATTCAACATCAACAACCGACAGACGGACTGATCATCCAAACAGACCTTGGTTCGCAGTATACGAGCTCTGATTTTGAGGAAGCGTTGCGCACGAACAAGATGATGCATTCTTATAGTCGCAAGGGCACGCCTTATGACAATTCCTGTATCGAATCGTTTCACGCGGCATTAAAGAAAGAAGAAGTCTATCAAACGGCCTATCACTCCTTTGAAGAAGCCAGACTTGAACTGTTTCAATATATCGAAGGATGGTACAACCGCAAGCGGATACATGGCGCAATTGGCTATCTGACACCACAACAGGCAGAAGACCAAGCTCGGCAGCATGCGCAATAGCTACTCCTATTTTTTGAACGAATCCACGAGAATTTCTTTTCATGGTTTCAGAGAATGGTCAAACGGTTTTGGTTTGACGATTGTCTGAAATCATGAAACAACTCGAGAGTGGATTGGTTTCAAAAAACTCTCAAAAAATGTGTCCACTTTATTGACACAGATCCACGGTAATTTAGAGTTTCAAAAAGTAATTTCTGGTACTTAATGAGTCTTAATAGATAATATATTCCTAGTTATGATTGGTAAGCTACCATTTATGACTGGGATATTTTTTTGTGTATTTTCCAATGGTATACTTCACTCATAATTTTGAATGAGGTGTTTGGTTAAAGTGATTAATCAAAGAAAATCTTTTGAAGAAAAATTAGCTGAAAAGGTAGTTGAGTATATAGCATTAAATAATAATTTGACAAATATTGAGATCGTTAAAGCAAAATATGGATTATCAATTTTTTTTATTAACTTATTTAAAGTTTTGATAATCTATACGGTTAGCCTAGCATTGGGAGTTTTAATCGAAAGTATTTATCTACATATAACATTCGTAATGTTTCGAAAGTTTAGTTTCGGGTTTCATTTTAAAAAGAGCTTTGTCTGTACTATTATAAGTATATTTTTCTTTTCCATATTTCCACTAATTATAAAGAATCAAACATTTGATATTATCCCATTAATGTATGTACTAGTTGGATGTTTATTGCTAATAATTTCATTTATTAAAGCTCCTGCTATATCAAGATCTGTTTCACGACCAGTAATCAAAAGGAATATTTGTCTTACAATAATCTTTTTCTGCTATTTTATTTTAGGTTACAAATATAACTTTATTTATTGTAATTATATGTGTGTGGGTTTATTAATTGCTAATATTTTATTGTTACCCAAAATTGGAGGTTCAAACGTATGAAGGAAAAAAAGATATCAATAAATATGCTCTGTGGTTTCTTACTATATTTAGCAATTTGGATATGTGAAATTGCAATTCAGAGAGGCTGTTTGTGGGCAATTTACGAGCCTGACTTTCCTAAAGAACTAGAAGAGAAATATGATGAAAGATAGCTTTATTAAAGCAAGTAATCTTGGGATGGAGTATAAAAGTGACAAGATTTTGTCAAACATAGATGTTCAAATTAAATATGGAGAATTTGTCTTTTTGATAGGAAAGAGTGGTTCAGGGAAAACAGCATTTATTGAATTGATTCAAGGAAGACGTATGTATAATTCCGGTAATTTAGAAATCAATAATAAAGAATTAAGTCAATTCAATTATAAAGAGTTGCAAGCATTAAGAGGAAAAATGGGGATAGTTTTTCAAGAGACTAGGATGATTGAAGAATGGACTGTTTTTGAAAATATATCTTATAAATTAGAATATTTAGGTTATCAACGATTTCTGATACATCAAAGAGTGGAGGAAGTTACAACGGAATTAGGTATAAGTAAATATCTGAATGATTATCCTAGAAATTTATCTGGTGGTGAAAGGCAAAGGGTAAATATTGCAAGAGCTTTAATTACTAATCCGCAAATTATTATTGCAGATGAACCAACTTCAAATTTAGATAATGCTAATTCAAAAATAGTATTTGAGCTATTAAAAAAAATGAATCGTTGCGGAACTACAATTATTATGGCTACTCATAATCCTAAGTTTATAGAAGAATCCAACTTTAGAGTATTAAAGTTAGATGGAGGGGAGAAAATATATGACAAATATGAATCGAACTATTTTATCTAACCACTATCTAATACAAAGAACTATAAAAAGTATTTGTAGAACAGGCAAGAGGATAACTATGTCTGTTTGTCTTATTGTTAGTCTAATCTTAGAAGTTTTTTTTGTCCGAGAGTACTTGCAACGGTTTATTTCTACTATGGAACAAGAAATAATGAGTAGCGATTTAAGATCTGCACAAATAAATTTAGATGGAAATCAAATTTTGATTATGCAATTTTCTTTAGTAAGAGATATTTTATCTTTCTTAGTAATAATTATGGGCGCTTATTTGCTATTTGATTTCCGAAATAAATTTTCATTAATAAAAATAAGTAATAAGGAAGATGTTGAGACAAAAATATACTTAGGTGTATCACCTAAATATGTGTTACGAGAATTATTACTTAAAAATTTATTTAGCTATATGTTTGGATTATTTTTTAGTTATGTAGTGTGCGTCTGCATAAACATGAAGCTGTTTTCTTCGTTAAATTCTATTTTACCTTATATTGTTGGGGTGAGGGGGCGGACGTCAATTTTCTTTTCTATGTTATTGTTAATATTTTTCTTATTAATATTATTGATAATAGTTTCTGTGCTGATTGAGTTCAGCTCTATGCATAAATTTAGAAGAACTTTTTCATTCTACTAATATTAATATTTCTAGGTTGCAGAAATATTATATTATATTATATTTGATTCTTATATCGGAGGCGATTTTTATGAAATTAATGACTATTGAAGAAACAAAAAAAGTAAAAGCAGGTTGGACTTGCTGGTTTCCATTTTGCGGAAAAAAAGGTACGAATCCTGCTGATGGAATGAGACATGCACAGTTAAATCCATTCCACGCGCCATTTATTTCAATTTAATAAGTTACTTTAACTAGCATTGCAACCATGCTAGTTTTTTTAGAATAGGAGGATGGGGATGTTTCATTCAGGAATTATGCAGACAGACGAAAGAGATTGTGCGAGCGCTTGCCTTGCAACAATTTTTTTGGAATTTGGTCTGGTACTACCTAAACCGGAACTAAATGATTTAATAAAAATAGATCAAACAGGAGGAACTCTTTTTGGTCTGGTTGAAGCCTGTAATCAAATAGGGATTGACTCTATCCCTCTCAAAGGTTCATTTGAAGAGTTTCTAATGGGGGTTAATAATGACCAATTTAATCTACCTTGTATAGCAAATATTATAACGGATAATAATATGACACATTTTGTAGTTATAAATCAATTATATAAGGACTGTATAAAAATATTTGACCCTGCAAAAGGTGATCTTTCATTATCGCATGAACGTATTCTAAATATGTGGGGTGGAAGTATTCTTGTTATAAATAAGCCGAAGAATAATAGTGTGAAAAGAACTACATACAACCCATATTCAAAATATAAAAAGATACTTGCTAATAATAAAGGTCATCTGTTTTTACTATTTCTATTTTCTGTAGTTATATCTGCAATTACAATTTCTGTTTCTGTTTGTTATCAATATATTATTGACTATTTTACAAGTTCAAATATCCAACCGAATGATAGTTTTTCAAAAATTATATACCCATTCATTCAGAATTTTTGGTTAATATTTTTAAGTTTGAGTGCAATCTACCTTATACAAGCTGTATGTAATTACATTCGTGCACGATCTATTGCTAATTTTTCCAAAAAGATTTCATTAGACTTATTTAATCAATTTTGCAATTCTTTGTTGAAGTCGAAATATACTTTTTTAGAAAATAAGCAAATAGGGGAAATTTTAAGTAGAAGTCAAACCGTTATTGAATTGCAACAAAACTTCTCCAGTATTTTTTTAACTTTAGTTCTTGAAATTTTCTCATTAATAGTTTCAGGTGTAATATTGTTTTATATAAATTTGGAATTGTTCAAAATTGTAGTGATTATGGGAGTGTTATTATCAATACTTTCTTTATTATTTATTTCTCCGATTGACAAACTTAGTAAAATGAGAATCGAGCAAGGCGGTGAGCTTGTTACATCTATAAGTACAATTGTATCAAACAGCATAAACAGTCGTGTATATGAACAAGCTTATTTTTTTAGAACTTTCTTTTCTACTAAAGTTAAGCAACTGATTCAAACATTATATAGGGAAATTTTAATTAGAAATGTATCTCTTAGTATAAGTGCTACAATACAGAATATTTTTTTGTTATTGGTAGTTTTACGTGGTGGTTTTCTTGTTTTTGAAGGAGTTATTTCAATAGGACAATTAGTATCTTTTCAGATGATTATGCCATTTTTTATTTTGCCAATAAAAAATCTTTTATCTGTGCAAACAGATGTACAGAATCTTATTGTGGGTATGAACAAATTAAATGATATTTTAGATTGTCCGCCATCAAATCAAATAAGTAAAGAGTATCTAGATGAAGAACTCGTGTCACTAGAAAATGTAACTTATTCACATAATTATCAAACCACAGGTGTTGAAAAAATCACCTTGAAAATAAATCCAAATGAAAAAATATGCTTTTTTGGGGAGAATGGTTCTGGAAAGAGTACGTTATTAAAAATACTTATTGGTGCATACCCACCTGATTCCGGTAAAATATCGTTTAATAAAAAATTATTTACTGAAAAAATAAACATTAGCTTTGTTGAACAAGATCCGAATTTTTTTCCGGGTAGTCTGCTAGAAAATATTTGTTTTGATTCAAATAATTTTAATGAGCAACACTATAGTAATGTTTTATCAGAATGCGGTTTAATAGGATTTGCTGAGCAATTTTCCTTAGGCCTTAATACTCGAATTATTGAGAATGGAAATAATTTATCAGGGGGGCAAAAGCAACAATTATCCTTAATTAGAGCAATGTATAATCAACCGGACTTTCTGTTATTAGATGAACCAACGAGCAACATCGATAAGGTAAAAGAAAAACATATTTTTAGCAATTTGCTTATGAACTCTACAGAAAAATCTATAGTAGCAGTCATTCATAACAAAGAATTACTATCATATTTTGATAGAATAGTTTTTTTGAAGTCTGGAAAAATTGTCGCAGAGGGCAATTTGAAAGAATTGCTTTCTAATTGTAGTGAGTTTTCAGAATTATATTATGGAGGAGAATAGATGACGATTTTAGTAATAGTTTATAACTTAGCAAGCTTTTTATTATTATTGGGTATATTGATAGGAATATTTTCGTTTAGAAGAAAAATAGTAGCCCTTAGTTTAGGACAACGTATAAGTGTAGTGATGATTTTAATTGGGGTTTTTGTCCCCTATGTCATTAGTTTTATTACCGAGTTTTTTCTACCGCACGCTCATTGAGTAAAGTATAACTTTGAGCCTCTATAATTTAGTTAGAGATAGGAAATAAGTATGAATGGTGGTAACACGTATATACTAAAGTAGGATAATATTAATAAATATATATTATCTTGAAACATTGGTGAGTATGTTAACCATATTTCCAATCTACTCAATCAAATTTTACGAACAAGGAATTCTATTAATGGTTGAGCTAATCAGTCCTTAAAAAGTAGTGAATATAAGAAAAAGCCTTGTCAGTCGTTAATCTGACAAGGTTTTTTGGTAGGGAACCATCTTTATTTATCAATGAAAATCAAGCTCTTTAGTTATTGAAGAATGTTGATTTATAGGGATTCCCCCTCCATGTTATGTTGGCTCTTTATTCCCACTCAATAAATAAAATATTTTCTGTTATTCAATTATAACGAAAGTTCGTGATATAATTATTATTAATAATCAAGAAGGTGAGACATGCAATGTGGAAAGATAGTGAAACTGAAATTGACTATTTAAATTTTGGACACCTAACAAATTTATTAACGAATCTGATCGATAATGATAAATTACTTCCAGCGACAATTGGGGTATATGGTGACTGGGGTTCTGGGAAATCAAGTCTAATAAAAATGGCGATTAGAAATCTTAATGATCAAAATGATCAAGAAAAGATTGTAACCCTTAATTTTAATGGATGGATGTTTGAAGGGTATGAAGATGCTAAAACTGTATTACTAGAAAGTATTTTGGATACCATTGAGAAAAATGCAACATTAACTAGTAAAGGAAAACAAGTTTTAAAGGGATTATTTCGAAGTGTTGATAAGCTCAAACTAATGAGCAAAGGAATTAAATATTCTGTAGATTTAATAAATACTGGTGGAATAGGTATAATCGTTGATCAAGTTGCTTCCAAGTTTAAAGAAATTACGGGCGAAGAAATACCGGAATCTCAGATTGAAAAAACAGTGAATAGCATTCGTGAAGAGTTGAACCATACTGAGCTAAGGGAAGATCTAAAGTTATTTCAAGAGAATTTTGCAGAGTTATTAGAGGATAGCAAAATTGATAAATTAGTAATTTTTATTGATGAGTTGGATCGATGCAGTCCAGATACAATCATTGAAACTTTAGAAGCTATGAGACTTTTTGTGTTTACTGGAAATACTATTTTTATAATTGGAGCGGATGAGCGTCATATTTCTTATTCTGTAGAAAGAAAATTCTCCGAGATAAAAGGTAATCAGATAGATATTGGTAAAGAGTATCTAGAAAAACTTGTCCAATATCCAATTAAGATACCTCAACTAGACTCTAATGAAGTTGAATTTTACGTATTTTGCCTTTTATTGGAAGATACGTTTGATATTGGAGAGAGTATGTCTATTTTCGAAACCATTAATAAAAAACGAAGAAGCAATATACTTGATTTTACATTAAGTAATGCAATCAGTGAATTTTCAGAAAAAGATTACTATAACGTATTATCAGGGATTTATAGTACTGCTCAACAGCTTGCTGGATTGTTGGCCGTTGGGTTAAATGGTAATCCTCGACAATGTAAGAGATTTTTAAACTCTATGAGGATGCGTGAAATTATGGCCAAGTCTTATGGTATCGAATTAAATAGGAATGTATTGACAAAAATTATGCTGGTTGAGTATTTCAAGCCTGCCGCATATGAGCAAATCACAATTTTAGCAGGGAAATCATCAAATGGTATTGTTAATGAGTTTTCATTTTTGGAGAATGGTATGGGCAATGAAGATGAGAATGCATTGATGACCTTTTTCCAAGATGACTGGAGTGAAAAGTGGCTAAAAATAAATCCATCTTTAAATGATAAAGATTTGAGAGGATATCTATTTTTCACTAGAGATTCTCTTCGAAATCCTGTTAAACTTTCGTCTTTAAACTTAAGTAAAGACGCTCAAAAAACGTTACAAATGCTTACTTCAGGAGGCTCAGCAACTCTCGAAGCAGCTGTTAAAAGAAGAGATCAGTTATCTCTTTTTGATAGAGTTGAAATTTCAAAAATACTTTCTAGTGATATCAAAATAAATAATGGAAAATACAACTTTTCTCAATTTAAATCATTCTTTATTTGGATAACAAGCAATATTGATATTTTGGATGAAACAATTTTCTTCTTAAATAGCTTAGATGGAGAAAAGATAAATATCGGTGCTGGACCAGTGATTTTCCAGTATTTGTCGGAAAGTCATCCTGATAACCGAGTTATAAAAATAATTCAATCATGGAGAAATAAAAATGGAGAGCTTGATAAAGCAATTGAAAAATCGGAGGTGAAATAGATGGGAACATCTTCATCCTTTACTGGACCGGAAAAGAATCCGCTGTTACCAGAGGATTTCGATGATAATAGCTGGCAAAATACAAAAACAGAATTTGGAAAGTTTTTAAATAGTACTGGGGGAAATCCGTCAAGACTATTTGGAAAGTTTGTTAAGGCAAGCGGTGGACATGCTTCTCTTGCTAAATCAGCAACGGGGGGGAAGGCTGGCTTCATCGGATTAGTTGATTTGTTTAACCATATTAATACTGTGGGCCTCTTACAAACTTTGAGTGATTTTCGTATTTCATCTGAAGGAAAATCTTTAGTAGAGATTATCAGTGAGCTGGCAGGACAAATCTCTCCTAAGGGAAGTACAAAAGAAGAATCAGTTGCAAGACAAGCAACACTAGATACAATGTCCTCATTCTACATGGTTGTTGAGGAGTCGGGACTAGGTATAGAACAATTAGATAGTATATCTGGAGAAGTATTTGATGATTTACTATGTGAGTATTTCGTAAATTACATTACAGGCTTACTATTGAAGGATTTAGGATATGGTGTTGAAAAATTTGTAGATGATCCGTCAAAACTTGCAGCAAAAGAACAGGACTTACGAGATTATGTTGATGCTAAAATTTATGTACTATTGAAGAATTCAGAGTTAAATCAGGATCCAAGATCAATAGTGAACCAAGTTTTTAATGCAACGATGGAGATAGTAGGTGGAAATTATGAATGAGAATATTGGTTCGGTTTCGTCAAATAATTTTGAATTTGTGATAGATATGAACTCATCCGATTCTTATCGTGATACTTTTTTTGAAGGTATTTTACGCTTATCAAATGCGTCGGTTAATGAAATACGTTTGGACTTATTATATATTTCAGACTTTGTCTATGCCGCAGATAGACGTATCCCTAGAAATAGTGCCTTAGATTCATGGACGCGTAAAATTCAAATGAATATCCCAGTTCTACTTCCAGATTGTTGGAATAGTGTAAAGGCAACATTACAAGAAATTTTAGACTTCTTGACTGGCGACAAGTGGGATTTTGAATTCTCTCAAAGAGATTTAAATATTCAGGAGACTAAGTTACTTGAAAAAAATACAAAAGCTGAGAATACGCATGTATGTATGTTTTCCGGAGGGTTGGATTCATTTATAGGTGCTATTGATATTTTAAATTCTTCTAGAAACCCCCATCCTATTTTTGTGAGTCACTATGGAGGCGGTAGTAAAGGAACAAAAAGTTATCAAGAACTCTTAATTCATAATTTATGCGAGCGTTTTGAATCTCTGAGTACAGAGAATTTTGTTTCATTTTATTCAGCGGCACTTAAATCATTAACAGGAGAAGATGAACCAACCACGAGAAGTAGATCATTTATGTTTTTCTCGCATGCTATTGCATTAGTTCCAGAAGGGGGATGTCTGACAATACCAGAAAATGGTTTTGTATCCTTGAATGTCCCCTTATATTATTCTAGAAATGGAAGTAGCAGTACAAGAACGACTCATCCGCATTACATAAAATTATTTGGAGAACTTCTTTCTTTGATTGGGATAAATATAACGATTAATAATCCGTACCAATTCAGTACGAAAGGGGAAATGATTACTCATTGTAGTGATTTAGTTTTTTTAGAAAAAAATATTCAAAATACTATGTCGTGTTCGCATCCAGAACAAGGAAGATGGAGTGGTTTTTCTGAGCCCATTCATTGTGGGTATTGTGTTCCCTGCACTATAAGAAGAGCATCAATATTAGCGTCAGGGATACAGGATAGCACGCCGTACCGATACAAAAATTATGAAAATAAGGTTGGTAAAGAGACTTTCAATGCTTTGCGAATCTCAGAAAATAAATATAATAGTTCAAATTTATTGGCTAGAGTACAATATTCGGGACCGGTTGGATCTAACATCAAAGATTATGCTAGAGTCTATTCTGTTGGAATGAAAGAGATTCAACAATTGATATATGAGGTTGAAAAAAATGAAATATCTTGATACCCATTGTCATGTTGATTTAGCTAAAAATAGAAAAAATTTCATTAAAAATATTAATGAACAGCAAATTTATACAATCGCCGTTTCTAATTTACCTTCTCTATTCGAAAAAAATAGGGTAATAATTCCTGAATCAAAATACTTGAAACATGCTCTAGGATATCATCCCGAGTTAGTTGGGCAGTTCCCAAATCAACTGAATAAATTTGAAATCCAATTGACAAAAGCAAGGTATATAGGTGAGATAGGGATTGATGGAAGTAACCGATATAAGGCAAGTTTATCAAGACAAATAGAGATTTTTGAGAATATTTTATGGCTTTGTGATGAAATACCTAATAAAGTTTTAACTATCCATTCAAGAAAGTCAGAAAAATTGATTGCAGACATGATAATGAAGTATCCAAATAGCAAAAAAATATTGCATTGGTTTAATGGAGACATTAAGCAACTAGAAAAATTATTAGATTTAGGATGCTATTTTTCAATTAACAAGAGCATGCTCTCATCTTCAAATACTTTATCAGTTGTTCAGAAACTGCCTTTAGAAAGGATATTATTAGAATCTGATTTTCCATTTGCCTTTAGTAATGAGTCAATATATTTATCAGAGTATTTATTGGATGTTACAAAAACGATTGCATCAAAACTCCATGTAAATTTAGATGATTTTGTCAACCAATTAATGGTAAATCAAAGAAAATTACTGGAAGTATGAGTTTGCAATGAAATTGAAATGCTGGTAACTTCTAGCGAACATTGTTGAAGTCCAACTTTCAGAAAAACAAGAGGGATTTATTTCGAGAACTTATAAAAACGATTGCAATATATAACACTTTACCGATTCCTCTGAAATAGAAACTTATGGTATGAAATGATTCGAGCGTCAAAAGTATTTTCTATCTGTTATTGGTGAAAACGAAATAATTAGTTCCCAAAATATCGACCAATAGCTTAATAAAGTGGGCGCTACAGATGAATTATTGCTTGATTTTCACTGCTTAAATCCAAATGTTCAACTCGTAAAAAACTGAATTTCGAAGCCCCCCCTTTTTTTGACGCCCAAATCATGAAATATGGAGCTAACGATTTAGCAGATAATATTGCTAACCACACATTCAAAATTTTGAGCACAGCAACTGATAACTTAACAATGAAAAATAAACATAAAAGGAAAATTGAAATTGAATTTTGAAATCCGTCATTGAGTTATGAATAAAACTAAATACACTGGCGAGTATTTTTTGACCATACTTTTGACCTTCTCAATCAATTTTTACTGAGTTACATTAAATTTTCTAATTCCTTAATAATCCCGTATCTAAGCTTTTTTCTGCCTATCAGATACCACCAGAAAGCAATCCAGCTCTCAATACGGCCTCAAAGACGCAAACGCTGCGGAATAATTCTAACTTGGTTAGAACGTTGGCTTGCCAACGATTTAGAGATGTTTTCCTTTCTGGGGGACATCTCTTTTTTTGTGTTGGTTTCATTTTTAGTTGCGATATTTTTAATCATAAATTTAATAGTATCAAAAAAGTTAATTCGCAATAATTTGCTGCAAATAAGCACTAATATTTCTCATAATGCTTCTTTTTCGCTAGACTGATAGTGAATCCAATTGACATTTAATAAACCATATTGGATTTGGTAAAGAGAGGGTGGAAACGATGGAATTTATTGGGGTTTTATGTCTAATTTTAGCTAGTACAACAATTGCAAGTCATTTTTCAAGAAGAATTGGTATTCCAGCTGTAATTGGACAACTTCTAGTAGGAATTTTATTAGGCAATGCTGCTTTAAAATGGGTTCATCCAGATATTTTAGTAGAAGACTTTTCAGAAATTGGTGTCATACTGTTAATGTTTTTGGCTGGCATTGAAAGTGACTTATCTTTATTAAAAAAATATTTTAAACCGGGAATGTATGTGGCAATTTTAGGAATTTTATTACCTGTTATTTTAGGAACTGCTGGCGGAACACTTTTTCATATTTCCTTATCACAATCTTTTTTCTTAGGATTAATACTCGCTGCTACTTCTGTCAGCATCTCTGTCGAAGTATTAAAGGAATTAAATGTGATTAATACAAAAGAAGGTTCAACAATTTTGGGGGCTTCGGTAGTTGATGACATCTTAGTTGTACTGATTGTTAGCCTTAGTATGTCATTTGTTGGGACAAGTTCTAGCAGTAATACCTCGTTAGGTCTGATGTTATTAGAACAATTTCTATTTTTTATGGGAGTATTCTTTTTAATTCGTTGGGGTGCACCTTACTTAATGGAACTGAGTAAGAAATTAATGGCCGAGTCATCCATTATTATCGTTTCACTTGTTTTGTGTCTAGGAATGTCTTATTTAGCTGATTTTATTGGATTAAGCTCGGTCATTGGGGCTTTTTTTACGGGAGTAGCGATTGGACAGACAAAAGTTTGGCAAGAAGTTTCTCGTAATATTGAGGCAATTGGCTATGCCGTATTTATTCCAGTCTTTTTTGTTAGTATTGGTTTGGAGATATCTTTTGTTGGAATTGGATCACAGTTGACCTTGATCATAATTTTGACCGCGATTGCAATCTTTTCAAAACTTATTGGGGGCTTTCTTGGAAGCAAACTTGTAGGATTTGATAACAATAGTAGCCTCATGGTTGGCTCTGGCATGGTCTCAAGAGGTGAAATGGCATTGATTATCCTTCAATTAGGATTTCAAGCCAATATGGTAGCGGAAAATTATTATTCTGCATTTGTCTTAATAATTTTATTAACGACACTTTCTTCGCCATTTTTACTAAAATATTTTACAAAAAAGATTTATGACTAGAAGCTTTTTTACATGAGACAAGAAGATTTAATTAGTCTCACAAATTACATGAATAGCCAAGGAGGAATAAAAATGAAAGTAGTATTTCATGTTGATGAGATAAACAAATGGCAAGAGGCAACAAATAATATTTACAATTTACTAAAGTTACGCAGTGATGCCAAAATTGTCCTGCTCGTAAATGGAAGTGGCATTCAAAGCTATCAATTAAAACGTGCGCAAACTTTTATTGCTGAAAATCCTAATGTATCTTTTCATGCCTGTCAAAATGCTATGAATGCTTTTCATATGCTACAAGATGAATTGCCACTGGGAGTGGAAGTTGTTACTGCTGGTGTTTTAGATTTAATCGAACTTCAAGAGCAGGGCTACGCTTATATAAAACCATAAGAATTTGTAGCTTTCTGCCATAAGAATAGAATTTATAAAAAGATCAATTTTTTAAACCACAATTTTTGAAAAAAAGCGCCTTTTTAGGTGCTTTTTTGTTTGATTTTGTAAGCGACGTTACTTTAGTTTGCTCATTTTATCTTGTCATGATATTATTTGTATGAAGATTAAAGTGATATCAAAATGATATCAAAGGAGGAAGCAAATGAATAATGAAAAAGTAGCGTTAAAACAACCGACAGAAGAAAAGATTTTAAAAGCTCATAAGGGTATGCCGGTATTTTTAATGATGTTGTTGGGGATTGTTTTATCAATTGTTGCTTTTATTTGGGGGATTTTTATTTTAAGTGAAGGTAGTCAACCAGTTTTAGGTGGAATTTTACTGGGTTTAGGTATCTTCTATTGGGTATTACCTTTATGGTTACTTATAGCAGGATTAAAAGTTGTTCATCCCAATGAAGCTTTAGTAATGACCCTTTTTGGTAAATATGTGGGAACATTAAAAGGAGCAGGATTCTATTATGTTAATCCTTTTATGACAGCCGCACCCGTTGCTAAAAGTAGTTCACAAGAATTTACTACAGCAGATTCTGAAACGGATCCAGTTACAGGGGCGAAAAAAGCTGCTGGGAATTTACCAAAAAAACGTTTGTCATTAAAGACAATGGCTTTAAGTAACAATAAACAAAAAGTAAATGACAAGTTAGGAAATCCAATTATCATCTCCATCGTCGTTATCTGGCGGGTGCATGATACTGCCAAAGCCATGTTCGATGTGGATAATTTTGTTGATTATTTGTCTATTCAGTCTGATTCTGCTTTACGAAATATTGTGCGCCTATATCCTTATGATGCCACTGACGATGAAGATGCGAATGAAAAAAGTTTGAGAGGTTCAAGCTTAGAAGTTAGTGCTCGTCTGGCTGAAGAAATTCAAAGTAAAGTCAACGTTGCGGGAATAGAAATTTTAGAAGCCAAAATTACGCATTTAGCCTATGCCCCAGAAATCGCAGCCGCAATGTTACAACGTCAACAAGCAGCAGCGATTGTCGATGCGCGTCAGTTGATTGTTGAAGGAGCGGTTGGTATGGTAGAAATGGCAATAGAAAAATTAAATGAAAAAGACGTTGTTGACTTGGATGAAGAGCGAAAAGCAGCAATGGTAAGTAATTTAATGGTGGTCCTTTGCGGCAATCGTGATGCCCAGCCGATTGTAAATAGTGGTTCCTTATATTAGCAAGGTTCGCTATAATACTACTGGATAATAAAAATGAAAAAGGAGCGGTACTTGTGGATAATAAAAAAACAAAGGCAAAAAAACAAGTGCCGCTACGCCTTTCAGCAGATTTGTACGATGAATTAGCGAGTTGGGCAGAAGATGAATTTAGAAGTGTAAATGGGCAAATTGAGTATCTTTTAACGGCAGCAGTAAAAAAGCGCAAAAAAGGAAATAAGCAAGCAGAAAAATAATTTATATCGTAATCAAAGTAAGAGAGCAAAAGCGTTGGTTTACACCAGTGCTTTTTTGTTTAGACATTCATATGCAATGAAGCATAGCACAAGTGGAATTTAAATGAGTCTTTCTTTTCTTTATAAAAAAAGTTCGCTACAATAAGAAAAAAGACAGTTGGAGAAAGAAAAATGAAAAAAATTACCATTAATGATGTTGCCCAAGAAGCAGGGGTCTCAAAGACAACCATCTCACGTTTTTTAAATCATAATTATGGCAATATGTCCAAAGAAACAAAAGCCAGGATTAAAGAAGTCATTGAGCGCCTAGATTACAGGCCAAGTAAACAAGCACAAGCATTAAAATCAAAACACAGTTATTTGATAGGTGTTGTCGTTGCTGATATTTCCAATATGTATTCTTCATTGTTACTGAAAGGAATTGGCGAAATACTTGAAAAAAATGGCTATCAAATGATTATTATGGATGCAGGTAACTCGATTACCAGAGAAAAAGAGCTGTTACAACGGCTACTTGATCAGAGTGTTGAAGGCATTATTTTGCAGCCATCTTCACGGCAGTCAAAACAATATGAATTTATCAAGAAATCAAATATCCCACTACTATTAGTAGATCGCCAAACAGAACCAGAAGAATGGTCTTCTGTGTTAACCAATAATGTTGACGCCACAAAAGAAGTAGTAAAAAAGGCTTTACAAAAAGGATATGAAGATTTTTTTGTCCTAAGTGAACCAATTACCAATGTTAGTACCCGCGAATTGCGTTCGCAAACGGTTATTCAAAGTGTTTTAAAAGCTCGTAAACAAGGGCAAGTAATTGAAGTAAATAGTAAAGAAGAGTTGGAAAATGCGATTGCAACAATTCTTTTGAAACCACAAAAAAAATTACTATTTGCTTCAAATGGTCGTGTCTTAATGGATAGTTTGGCTATTTTAATTAATCAAAAAATTAATATGCCTGATACAATAGGAATTACAGGTTTTGATGATTGGAGTTTAACAGAACTTGTAGGACCTGGGATTACAAGCATTGAACAACCTTCGCAAAAAATTGGCGCAATTGCAGCAGAAAAATTGTTAAACGTATTACGCAATAAAAGTGACGATGTGGCAGAAATTATCGTGCCTTCGACAATTCGTTGGCGGAAATCTGTCTAGTTTAAGTTTTTTTTTAAAAAAATATATTCGTGAAAGCAGCCTTTGGAAATCGGTTTCTAAAGGCTGCTTTCATTTTTTTGATTGAAAGGGCTGTTCTTTTAAAATGTAACCGTTGACATTTTTTAGAAACCGGTTTACTATACGTGTATAGAAACCGGTTAACTAATTGAGAGGATGGGCTTTATGAAGAACAATCAAATCGTACTTAATTTTTTAGTTTTTGCAGAAAAAATTGAAAAAGGTATCCAACAAAATGAATTATTATCCCATATCGCTGCTTTAGGTTTTCAAGCTGTGGAAATCCGGCGCGAGTATTTTAAAGATGTAGCAAAAGAAATGCCGCTTATCAAAAAAGAGGCAGAACGTTTGCATCTTGATTTATTTTACAGTGTTCCAGATGAAGTCTATGTTAACGGTGAAGTTAATCCTAAATTAACAGAATATATTTCCGAAGCAAATCAAATGGGTGTGAAACAAATTAAATGGAATATTGGAGATTTTAAAGGAGAGCTTCATGTAGAAAAAATGAAAGCGCTTATTGAAGAAGGCGTAGTGATTACAATCGAAAATGATCAAACACAAACTTCTGGAACAATTGCAGCAATTAAAAAATATATGACGGCTGTTAAAGCTGCTGACTTAGCTATTGGCTATGTTTATGATTTAGGAAATTGGCGTTTTGTAGGAGCAGACGAACTAGAAGCTGCAAAAGAATTAGCAGAATATGTTCATTATATTCATGTCAAAGATGTCCTTTACAAAGAGGATAAACCACAAGCTACAGGCTTAGATCATGGTGTTATCAATTGGCGTAAAGTTTTATCTATTTTGCCAGATGATTGCCCCATCGCAATTGAATACCCAACAACAACCGATGAAGAAATTTTGGAAGCAAAAGCACTTTTAGAGGAGGAAGTAAAATGAGTGACCAACAAACAAAAATAGATGCCGAAAAATTTGCTTATCATTTCATGGATACGATTAATCGACCTGAAATTGATACAGAAAATATGCAAGATGCAGCCAAGGAAGCATTAGCTGCCTACTTAACAGCTTATTATTTAATTCAAAAATTTAATCATTTAGAAAATGACTTTTTCGTAGAAGATCATAAGAAACCTGTTTCCAATTATCAACGTATTTTGAGTGAGTTAAACAAATATTAGGAGGCGTAGAACATGGGTGGCGCAATAACTGGAATTTTACTTGCATTAACCTTTATCGTATTTGTCATTTACGCGATGAAAGGCGGAAACTTAACCGTCGGCTTCTTCGTTATGACAGTTTTATGGACGATTATTGGCTTGGTTCCTTTTAACCAAGCAATTAAAGAAATTTTTACTGAACCTGTTTTGAATTATGGGAAAACAGCAGCATATATTATTTTTGGTTCTTGGTTTGGACGTGTGCTAGTAGATACTGGTATTGCAGGAAGTATTAGTCGTCGGACTGAAAAAGTAGGAAAGAAAAGCCCGGTATTAGCGACAATTTTAATCGCTTTTGTAATCGCTTTAATATTTACCAGCTCTTACGGTGTAGGGTCTGCGATTGCTGTCGGCGTGATCTTGTTTCCAATTATGTTCTCCATTGGTGTACCACGAAATATTGCCGTTTCGGTTTTTACGATTGCAATTGGTGCAGCGATGTATGTGAACAATGTTTTGTTCGTTCAATTTCAAGTGTTCTTCCCTAAAGTTGCCTGGGGCCCACATTATCAACGTTTTGGTTTTGTTGCAATGGGCATTCAGATGGTTATTTTAGTGCTATTCATTTTATTTAATGCAAAAAAAATTCGCAATGGCAAACCTGAAATTATTGAAAGTGACAGTGAAGAAGAGATCGTGGAAGTACCAATTTGGACGTATGTTTTACCAGTATTACCAGTTGCTTTAAGCATTTTTGCTAAATGGGATGCCGTACCAGCTTTGCTGCTTTCAACGATTATTGCTTTTGCAGCAACTGGGAATATGAAGAAGTATACAAAGTTTGTCATGATGATGAATGAAACTGCAAAACATGCAATTAGTGATATTGCGGGATTGTTAATTATGTTGTTTGTCTTAACGATGTTCCAATCTGCAGCAGTTCATGCAATGTCTGGTTTTACGAGTGTGTTCCAACAAGTTATTCCAGATAGCAAACTAGCCTTAATCATCATTGTAGCGATTATTGCACCGCTTTCTTATTTCCGCGGTCCTTTGATGTTGTATGGTGCAGGTGCTGCTACGGCGGCAATTTTAGTAGGAACGGGAATGTTCGATCAATATTTCTTATACGGTTTACTGGTAGTTCCTTCTATGATGGGCGTTTCTGCCTGTATTACACAATCTTGGAACTTATGGTCAGTTCAATATGCAGGTTTGGATACAAAAACATTCTTATTAACGGGTCTGCCTTGGGCGTGGGCCGCAACAGTTTTGAATTTAATCGCAGCTTATATCTTACTTTAAAATAAAAGAAAAGAGGAATTTAACATGAGTGAATTTTTAACAATTGGTGAACCTATTGCATTATTTGGATCAGAAGAAGTAGATAAGTCTTTGAAAGATGCTCTGCATTTTCAAAAATTTTTAGCTGGAGCAGAAGTTAATGTAGCTGTTGGGGTGGCTCGTTTAGGTCATAGTAGTGAATATATTACACAAGTAGGAAAAGATCCGTTTGGCGAATTTATCATTGATCGACTACATGAAAATAAAATTGGGACTGATTATATTTCAGAGTCTGCAGATTTTTGGACAGCATTCCAATTAAAAGATAGAGTAAGTGATGGCGATCCAAGTATTTTCTATTTCCGTAAAGGTTCAGCAGCGGCCCATTTTGAAAAAGAGGTCCTAGATAAAATTGATTTTTCTGAAGTCAAAATGGCACACTTATCAGGTATTTTTCCAGCTATTTCACCAGAAGCACAAGAAGCATTTCGGTATTTAATTAAGCTTTTGGAAAAACATCAAATTCGGACAACCTTTGATCCAAATTTACGCCCACAATTATGGGCTAGCACTGAAGAAATGGTAAGTACAATCAATGACTTAGCTTCTCATGCGGAAATTGTTTTACCTGGTATTAATGAAGGTGAAATTTTAATGGGCAGTCGCGATCCCGAAAAAATTGCTGACTTTTACTTAAACAACGGCAACGCAACGAAAACAGTCATCGTGAAATTGGGAACAGAAGGTGCGTATGTCAAAGAAAAGAATGGTACAAGTTACACGGTTGCAGGCTTTAAGGTTGAAAAAGTAGTCGATACAGTTGGTGCAGGGGATGGCTTTGCCGTCGGATTAATCACTGCTTTAATTGAAGGCGAAGATCTAAAAGATGCAGTAGTCCGTGCCAATGCCATTGGTGCGATGGCTATTCAATCTCCTGGGGATAACGACGGCTATCCAACGCCAGAACAATTGCAGGAATTTTTACAAAATCAGAAGGTGAAATAAATGAAGTTACAAACCGCAATTGATCGTATTTCGATAGAAGAAGCAGAAAAATTAGCGCAACAGCTTAATGGGAAAACAGATATTTTAGAGATGGGCACTTCTTTAGTTAAAGATTATGGGAATGTTGCAATTTGGCGCATGCGCCAAAAATTGACTCAGACAACGTTATTAGTAGATAGTAAAACAATTGATGAAGGAGCCTATGAGTTTAATCAGGCTTTTCATTATGGTGGAGATATTGTCACGGTGATGGGGGCTGCGTCTTATGACACCCTTGTTGCTTGTTATAAGGTTGCACAAAAAGAAAACAAAACAATGATGATTGATTTATTAGAAGTAAGTGATGAAAAAATTGCAGCAATAAAAGATTTTCCCGAGGCAATTTATGCTTTGCATCATTCGATTGATCGCAAGGATAAATTGGATGCTGTGGCAACTGTAGCAGCATTCCACGAAAAATTTCCTACAATCAAACGCTTGGCTATTGCCGGAGGTATTGATTTAGAACAAACAAAAAAATTAGCGCAACAAGGATTATTGGAAGTGGTAATTGTAGGTTCAAAAATTGCCAAAGCACAAGATCCAATTAAGGCAGTAAATGAATTTATGGAGGCAATTCATTATGAAAACAATTGAAACAATTATGGCAGAAATTAATCACGTCATGGCATTAGTGGATGAAAAACAACTGGAAGATGCATTACCTTTGTTTCAAAAAAACAAACGTATCTTTGTTATTGGCGCAGGTCGAAGTGGCTTTCAAGCAAAAGGATTTGCTATGCGTCTAATGCATATTGGCTATACTGATTTTGTGATGGGAGAAACCATTACACCTTCAATTCAAAAAGGAGATACCTGGGTAGCTATTTCAGGTTCGGGGACCACCAAAGGAATTGTAGCAGATACACAAGCAGCTAAAAAGTTAGGTTTAGACATCGTTGTTTTGACTAGTGATTTGACATCTCCGCTGGCCGAATTAGCTGATAAAGTTATTGTTGTGCCTGGTGCAACTAAAACAGGTGCAGGGATTAAATCTGTTCAATTATTATCAAGTCTTTTTGACCAAACTGTGCATATTACATTAGATGCATTGACGTTGAAATTAGCCGCACGAGACGAAACTTCGAATGAAGATGCGCTACATGAACACGTCAATGTAGAGTAGAGGTTCGCGATGAAAAAAGGAGAAGTTTTAGCTCGCCTTGAAAAAACAGGAATTGTTGCAGTCATCAGAGAAGAAACGGCGCAACAGGCACTAAATGCGGCAAAAGCAGTTGTTGCAGGTGGAATTTTTGGATTAGAAGTGACGTTTTCTCTACCTAATGCTGCTGCTGTGATTACGCAGCTTAAAGAAATCTATCCTGTAAAAAGTGGTGTAGTCATTGGTGCAGGTACGGTACTTGATGCAACGACGGCGCGGTTGGCAATTATGGCAGGGGCTGAATTTATTGTGAGTCCTACTTTTAACAAAGAAACGGCTCAAATCTGTAACTTGTATCAGATTCCTTATTTGCCTGGATGTATGACAATAACAGAAATGCAGCAGGCGTTGATGAGTGGAGCAGAAATTGTAAAGTTGTTTCCTGCTAACAATTTTGAACCAACATTAATTAAGAGTATTAAAGCTCCGTTGCCGCAAATTAGCATTATGCCCACAGGTGGCATTAATCTAGATAACCTGGCAGCTTGGAAAAATGCTGGGGCTCTCTTGGTTGGGGTTGGTGGTAATCTTTTTCAAGGCGTTGCCGAAAATGACTACGCACAAGTAACCAAAACGGCCGCGCTCTATAGCAAAAAATGGCAGCAAATCTGATTTTGGAAACATGAATTTTTTTAACGAAATGAAGACTTGGGTATCGAGGTGCTTTTTAGTTGGATTTTTTCTGACGTATAAAAGCAACACTTATGGACCAAGTCTTTTTTTGCCGTCATGAAGTAAATCAACAAAATACACAAGAATAGAAAATTAACGTATAATGAGTGCATTGATAAGTAATTAGGAGGGATAAAATGTCAATTTATGATTATACAGTAAAAGATGTCACTGGAAAATCTGTGTCGATGAAAGATTATGCAGGGAAAGTTTTGCTCATTGTAAATACTGCTACAGGATGTGGTTTTACACCACAATATGAAGGACTGGAAAATTTATATCGACGCTTTCAGGCAGAAGGATTTGAAATATTGGATTTTCCTTGTAATCAGTTTGGTAATCAAGCTCCTGGTAGTAATGAAGAAATTCAGGAATTTTGCCAATTACGTTATCACACGACGTTTAAGACATTTGGAAAAATTGAAGTAAATGGTGAAAATGAGGCACCTTTATATCAATTCTTAAAAAAAGAACAAAAAGGATTAGGCGCGGCGATTAAATGGAACTTTACAAAATTTATTGTTGACCGTAACGGCAAAGTCGTAAAGCGCTTTGCATCTGCTACTCCACCTGAAAAAATTATCCCAACCATTGAACAATTACTTTAAAGAGCTGCAAAAAAACTTTTAGCCTTTTATCACTAGAAATTCAGTCAATAAAACAAAGGTCTTTATTGCTTATTTCTAAGTAAAGGGCTAAAAGTTTTTTTATCTCTAAGAAAGTATAAGTTTTTGATAAGTAAAAAGATTAGAGCAACAGTTTTAACAAGATCTGACTTCACATGTTGCGAGGATTTGCGAAGCTTTTTTATTTAAAAGCTATTTTTCGTTCTTAAAATAAAAATTTGGTTTGCTACTTTTTTGATTAAAGACTGCAATGCCGCTTGATCTAATTGGCTTTCAAGTAGATAAATAATTTTAGCTTCGTAACGGACATCTGTTAGAGGGCAATCTGTAATAATGATATCGCATTGGCTAAAAACACGTCTTTTAAATAGAAGCTGGTCTGCGCCAAAGATATGTTCTAATTGTGCACACAAATCATCGGCTACGTAATAGTCTCGGGTGTAATTGACTCCAATTTGTATTTTTGAAGTTGGTTTGAAGCGATCATAAAAATGCAGCAAATCTTCAATCATCCAATCTGAATCGTATTTTTTTATAACGTGATTTTGAGTATTTGCAAAGTCTTGGTAAAAGGCGGAAATTTTTTGTTGGATAATACCATGATTCAGTTCATTTTGTAGGCTAGAGCTGGGTAGGGTCGTGTTAGGTTGAGTAGGCACAAAGAGCTTGGCGTAAAGTTGATGCCGGATAAAGTTTAACGTATAAAGTTCGAGTTCTTCTAAAGGTACCAGCAAATTAAATTGTGAGATAAAATCAGCCAATAAATCTTTTGTTGCTAAAAAAACGGGTGCCTGTAAATTTTTTAGTTGAAGATATTGTTTGTGATTTAACGTAGGACTGTCAATTTTTGCAAGAGAAAGTCGCGCTAATAGATTAATGAGATAACGCTGATCTTGCGTCACAGGTGCCTGTTCTTTTACGATATCAAAAGATTGGATAAATAGACTAGAAAAATTTTCCAAATTTTTGAGACCAGCGCGAAATTCAGTTAAACTCGTGACGGGAAAATAAGTATGAACGGACTGAAAAATGACAAAAAGTTTGTCTAGCATACTAGAATTAAGCTCCAAAATAATTCTGTCTGTAAAATAAGTACGTAAAACTTGGTTTCTATTTGCGTTTTTTTGCGCATGAAAGATAGGACCTGTATTGGTATGGATATTCCAATAGATGTCTAACATACAGTATTGAATTTGAATTTCACTGCCACTAATTTTTTTGGTTCCATTGGCTGCAAAGTTTATTGTAATCCCATACAGTGCTAAAAAATTATTGATTTCTTTCATCTTAGAATAAACATGTGGTGCACTAAAATGAGTTGCTTGACTAATTTTAGTAATTGAAGTATTCGACTTGTCCAATAACGAAGTTAAGATAATATAATTTGTCGCAGCTTCGCAGTAATTTGTAAAAAGTTGATAGTACAGACGTGCGCAATCTTGGGAAGCAATATCTAAAAAAATGAATTTATTTTCTTTTTTGATGGCTTTAACTGGATAGTCAATCTGAAATAAATCTTTTTTTAGTTCTTGTAAATAGACTGTTAAATTCGCCTCAGAAATTTTAAAACGATTAGCAATGAAATGCGTTGTAATTGGAAAATCGAGGTCTGCCAAAAACTTGAAAATATTTAATTTGATTCTGTTTTTTTTCTTTAATAAATGATTTTGAATTGCGGCTTGCGTTTCCATAGTTTCACCTCACCTAGATAGTAGCACGCAATGCAATTTTATGAAAAAAATATCACTTTTCAAAAAAAATATATAATAAAACGACTGTTTTCAAACGTATACTCAGTGCAACATTTAATGAAACGGGGTATATAATTTGAAAAAGACGAAGAAAATCTTTATTGTTAGTATTTTTATGACATTTTTTATGACAACAACTGGTAGTATTGCTCATGGAAGCTCTTTAGACGAACAAAATCAAGCAACTGTTGCATCTAGTGGTTGGGCAAACGCCAATTGCATTACCTTTTCTGATGATTTTTACTTATTTAATTCTGGAGTAACGAAGATGCAAGTAGGTCAAAAAATTACCGTTTATGGTGAAATAGATTTCTCGGGAGATACGCTTCCAATTGGTCAAGCTCAAATTATTTTTTCCAATGTAGACCCTGCGTTAGCTGCATCTTATGATAATAATTTGACTTTTGACTTTACGAATAAAAAAGGATACTTCTCCTTTTCGATTGTTTTGCTGGATTCAATTGTTGGTCCTAAATTATTCACGGTGAAAGTTTTGGATAGTAATCCAGAAGATAAACAGCATTTGACTCCGTATAGCCAAACACAAACGATTATCCAAGATCCAAACGATCCATACTTAGATACGAAGAATGACGACCCAAGTGAGCCAAGTGAGCCAAGTGAGCCAAGTGATCCAAGTGATCCAAGTGATCCAAGTGAGCCAAGTGAGCCAAGTGACCCAAGTGACCCAAGTGAGCCAAGTGAGCCAAGTGAGCCAAGTGATCCAAGTGATCCAAGTGAGCCAAGTGAGCCAAGTGAGCCAAGTGAGCCAAGTGAGCCAAGTGACCCAAGTGAGCCAAGTGAGCCAAGTGACCCAAGTAAACCAAGTGATCCAAGTGAGCCAAGTGAGCCAAGTGAACCAAGTGAGCCAAGTGAGCCAAGTGAGCCAAGTGAGCCAAGTGAGCCAAGTGAGCCAAGTGAGCCAAGTGAGCCAAGTGAGCCAAGTGAGCCAAGTGAGCCAAGTGACCCAAGTGAACCAAGTGAACCAAGTGAACCAAGTAAACCAAAGCAGCAAGGTAACGTTGAGAAAGATGAAAGTTCAATTTTAGAAACGAAAAAGCAAAAACTATTACCTAAGATGGGTGAAAAAGAAAATGTTTGGCTAGTTATTTTGGGTGGAATTTTGTCATTATCTGCGCCAATCTTTTGGAAATTTCGTAAATAAATAGAATGATTTAAGTGCTAGCCGTTAAGTTGAAAGCTGTTAAAGTTAAATATTATGAAGTATTTTAGGTCATGCAAATCGTAATCTTCCCCTTATTATATTGTATAAAAAAGACGCTAGGGAAAAAGTCCACTCGACTTTTCTCCTAGCGTCTTTATAGTGTTCATTTCAGATTAAAAATTATTTTACAAAGAAAAAAATTTTTTGGCTTTCAATTAAAAAAAGGTTGGATAATTGAATAGTTTTCATCTTTTCTTGATTAAAAAGAACAAGAAATAATAAAAAGTATAGTTATTAATCACTATAAATAATGGAATAGTGCTTTTTTGACAATTGTAAAAAAAACATTGTGTTTTGAAATGTTTTTGTAACATAGCTATTATTTGTTTGACATATCACTGTGTTAAACTGCTCTTAGCGTTAAAAGAGAAGAGAAATTTTTAACCTGTAATTATTATTTATTAAATAAGAAAATAAGACGCCATTCGGAGGAATTTTACGTGAAGAAGAGTTTGTTATCAGCATTATTAGTTTGCTCATTAACACTTGCAGCCGTACCAAGTAATGTAGCCTTTGCAGATACTATTGATGAGAAAATTGAAGCACAGGATCAAAAAATTAACAGCTTACAAGGTCAACAGGCTGATGTTTCCAATCAAATTAGTTCATTAGAAGCTGAAATTGCCGCAGTTGCTGAAAAAGTCAGCGACTTAGAAAATAAACAAGCTAAATTAAATGAAGACACAATGAAATTGCAAGATAAAATCGCTACATTAAAAGTGCGAATTGCTAAACGCGAAGAAGCAATCAAAAAACAAGCTCGCGATGTTCAAGTGAACGGTCAAAGCACAAACTTTATCGATGCAGTTGTTGAGTCTGACTCTCTATCAGATGCTATTGGTCGCGTTCAAGCGATGACAACAATTGTTAAGGCCAACAACGACTTGGTTGCCCAACAAAAACGTGACAAACAAGCAGTTGAAACAAAAGTTAAAGAAAATGAAGAAAAAGTTAACGCACTAGCTGCTAACCAAAAAGAGTTAGAAACACAGAAAAATGCGATTGCCAATAAGCAAGCCGAATTAAATGTCTTAAAAGCTAACTTAGCTGCTGAAGAAGCAACTGCTAAAAGCGACAAAGATAAATTAAATAAACAAAAAGCTCAAGCAGAAGCAGAAGCAGCTCGTATCCGCAAAGAACAAGAAGCAAAAGCTGCAGCTGCTGCAAAAGAAGCAGCTCGTCAAGAAAAATTAGCAGCACAAGCACAACAAGAAACTACTACTCCTGCTAATAATGAATCTGGTTCAACTGCAGGATCAACTGAAACAAATAAACCTGCGCAAGATAACCAAACAGGTAATACTGGTAATAATAACAATAATAATAATTCAAATGATAACGATACAAACAATGATAATAACGACTCTGGTAATAATAACTGGGGTGGTTCAGGTAATGGAATCGATCATTCTGGCTCAGGTAATATGTATGCACAAGGACAATGTACTTGGTATGTAAAACAAGTTGCGCCTTGGGTAGGTACTTACTGGGGTAATGGTGCACAATGGGGTGGTTCAGCTGCTGCTGATGGTTACCGCGTTGATGGAACACCAGCTGCTGGAGCAGTTGTAGTATTTGCTGGTGGCCAAAGTGTTGGTAGTTGGAATGCTGATCCAGTTTATGGTCACGTAGCTTACGTTGAATCATACAATGCAGCCAACAACACAATTACAATTTCACAAGGTGGTATGGGCTTCTCTTCACCAACTGGTCCAAACATCGAAACATTAAGCGCATCTGGCTTAACTTATATTCACCGTTAATGTAATGAATCTTCAAGACGTCGATAATATTTCGACGTCTTTTTTTGTTCTGTAAAGGAAGTATAAACTTTCCACACGAAAAAAATTGATTTGACTGCAATAAAATCGTTATGACTAAAAGTTAGGAGGTATAGTTCGCATTTTTAACGTCACTTTATTTTAGAGAGAAACACTCTTATGCTAGAATAAGAAGAATAACATGAAGTGAGCTAAAATAGAGGTGGATAAATTTGGCTGTATTTTTAGGAATCGATATTGGAACCACAGCAATTAAGCTAGGGGTAATTTATGAGCAACAACTATTGTTTGAAACGAGTGTGAAATTAACGACTTATGAAGATAAAGCAGCAAGATACCAACGTGCCTCAGAAATTATCGCTTTGTTAGAAAAAGGGATTTTTCTAATTCCGAAAGATCTACGAAAAAAAATTTCAATAATGAGTTTTAGTACGGCAATGCACAGTTTACGGCCGGCTAATAGTCAAAGGGTCTTTTTGTGGTCAGACTTACAGGCAGGAGAAACGATTGCGGAATTTTCTAAAACAAAATTAGCGAAGGATTTTTATCAACTAACAGGCACACCAATTCATGCAATGTCGCCTTTTGCAAAACTACTTTATTTTAAAGAAACTAATAAATATCAAGAAGTGACACAATGGTCGGGGTTAAAAGAACTGGTCTTGGAATACTTTACTGGGGAATTTATCATTGATCGTGCTTGTGCTTCAGCTACAGGATATTATGATTTGGAAAAGAAAACCTGGAGTACAGAAATTCTATCTTATCTGGCAATTAAGCCAAATCAATTAGCTGAAATTGTCGACACGACGAAAACACTGGCTATGAAGACAGATAAAATTAAACACTTTGGTTTTGCACCAAGGATAAAAGTTGCAGTTGGTGCTAGCGATGGCACGCTGGCAGCTTATGCCAGTTTTTATCGCACGAAAAGAACAGCCAGCCTAACAATTGGAACGAGTGCAGCAGTCCGACAAATTGTTACCACTGCGCAATTAGAACCAAATACACAAAATTTTTGTTACTATTTGAATGAAAAATACTTTGTAATTGGTGCACCTTCTAATAACGGTGCGTCATTATTGGAGTGGTCAGCTGCGCAATTAGCAAAAGATTCCTCTTCATTTTTTACCCAATTACCAGAGCTACTAGAAAAAACGACAATCGGTGCGAAGGGATTACGCTTTTTGCCTTATCTAAATGGTGAAAGAGCACCACTTTGGGATGAAACAGTAAGGGGCGGGTTTTATAACTTAACTCTACAACATACACGTGAAGATTTATTACGCAGTGTCATTGAAGGAATGCTATTAAATATTAGGCGTTTAGTAAAATTGGTAGCACCAAAGCAAGTGTTATCAGTAAGCGGTGGCTTTTTTAAAACGACGGAACTTGCGCAGTTGGCTAGTACAATTTTGGGTGCCAAGTGTATTTATGCGCCAGAAAACGAGCCCATTTTTGGCTTGTACTATTTGTATTTCGAGCCAGAAATACCCGCACAAAGAGCAGAATACCAGTTTGTACCAAATCCAAAAGAACAAGTGATTTATGAAAAACTTGCGAAAGATTATTTTCGCTAGTGAAAAGACCATCGTAGTTAAAGTTCATCTTTAACCACGATGGTCTTTTGGTTTGTCAAAAGTTTTGTAATGTACAAATGGGTAAATAAGTAAATTTATTACCTAATAATTTGATATTATGATTAGATAACGTCGAACTTATTATTCGTTGTTTTTTTTATGAAATCATACGAAAATAGACTAATTTGATATTTTTACAAAATGCCGTTTTAAAAAGGATAATGGAATTTTTTTCCGGAGTACTAAGGAAATATTCCGTTTGTTTGGAAAGCGTTTCCAAAATATACTATGTATGTAAATAACAAATAAGGAGGAGAATAAATGACAACTAGTTTTCCAAAAGATTTTCTCTGGGGTGGGGCAGTTGCAGCTCACCAATTAGAAGGTGCGTGGCAAGCTGGTGGTAAAGGTGTCAGTGTTGCTGACGTTATGACTGTCGGTTCACCAACCCATTATCGCGCCATTACAGATGGTGTCTTACCCAATGAGTATTATCCAAATCATGAGGGAATAGATTTTTATCATCGTTATAAAGAAGATATTGCTCTTTTTGCAGAAATGGGTTTTAAATGCTTTCGAACATCAATTGCGTGGACGCGGATTTTTCCTAACGGAGACGAAGCTGAGCCTAACGAAGTGGGGTTGAAATTTTATGATGACTTATTTGATGAATGTTTGAAGCATAATATTGAACCGGTTGTAACGTTGTCTCACTTTGAACTGCCGTATCATTTGGTAACAGAGTATGGTGGCTTTCGTAATCGTAAGTTAATTGACTTTTTCCTCCGTTTTGCTGAAGTTTGCTTTAAACGATACCAAAACAAAGTGAAATATTGGATGACTTTTAATGAAATCAATAATCAAGCAAACTTCCATGAAGATTTTGCTCCATTTACAAACTCTGGTATTTTTTATCAAGAAGGAGAAGATAGAGAAGCCATTATGTATCAGGCTGCTCATTATGAGCTTGTTGCTAGTGCTAAGGCAGTAAAAATTGGGAAAGCTATTAATCCAGATTTTCAAATTGGCTGTATGATTGCTTTTGCGCCATTATATGCGGTAAATGACAAGCCTGAAAATGCGTTGATGTCAATAAAATCAATGGAGAAACGTTATTACTTTTGTGATGTCCATGTTCACGGTTTTTATCCAAATCACATCTTGAAGTATTGGGAACGTAAAGGAATTAAAATTGATTTTACACGTGAAGATGAAAAAGCATTGAAAGAAGGCACGGTTGATTATATTGGTTTTAGTTATTATATGTCGCATGCAGTTGTTCATCATGAAGAAAATGTTCACTACGATTATGATGAGACAAAAGATTTAGTACGTAATGAATTTGTTAAAGCCTCTGATTGGGGCTGGCAAATCGATCCGGTTGGGTTACGTTATTCGTTAAACTGGTTCACAGACATGTATCACGTGCCATTATTCATTGTCGAAAATGGGTTTGGTGCTTACGACAAAAAAGAAGCAGATGGCAGTGTCCATGATGAGTACCGCATTGATTATTTAAAAGCACATATTGAACAAATGAAGTTAGCCGTAATTGAAGATGGGGTTCACTTGATGGGATATACCCCTTGGGGCTGTATTGATTTAGTTTCGGCTGGAACCGGAGAAATGGAAAAACGTTATGGTTTTATCTACGTTGATAAAGATAATAAAGGAAACGGGACTTTAGCAAGAAGTAAAAAAGATTCATTTTATTGGTATCAAGAAGTAATTCAAACAAATGGTGAAAAAATTTAGAAAATTTTGAGGAGTGTATGGATATGAAAAAAGCTTTAATAATTTGTGCTGCGGGGATGTCATCTTCAATGATGGCTGCAAAAACAACGGAATATTTTAAAAACAAAGGAGAAGAAATTGTTGTCGATGCTGTCTCTGCGACAGAAGGGGACAAAATGATTAAAACCAGTGATTTTGATTTATTTTTAATTTCGCCACAAACAACTATGTTTTTAGATAAATTCAAAAAATTAGGGTCAGAAGTTGGGAAGCCTGTTGTTAGTATCCCATTTCAAGCTTACGTACCAATTCCAACTGGTATTCAAAAACTAAGTGAAGTTATTGAAGAAAATATTTAGAAAATGAGGGAAGATAATGAGACCAAAGGAAAGAGAACTGCTCTTGCACTTAATCCAGTATCAAGGTGATTTTGTCACTAGCCAACATTTGGCCTCTGAGTTGTCATTGTCTGACCGTACTGTCCGCACATATATCACGCGTCTAAAAGAACTTATTGCAGAAAATGGGGGTGTGATCACTGCTAAACAAGGTTATGGTTATTGTTTGACTATTGTAAATAAATTGAATTTCGATCTTTTTTTGGCAAAACAAGGCATTACCTTAAATAGTGAAGAAAAAGCACCCTTGATTTCTGATATTACAGATCGGGAAAATTATATTCTAAATAAGTTGCTACTAGAAGAGGCAACTATAAATTTAGATGACTTGGCTGAAGAATTATTTATTAGTCGTTCTTCTTTGAGCAAAGATATGCAAGAAATCAAAGAGAAACTAAAACCGTATACGTTAACACTCGCTTCAAAGCATGGCGTGGGTCTTTTTGTTAAAGGGGATGAACGGAGTAAACGCCATTTCATTTTAGATACTTTTTTTGGGAAAAATTATACCAATTCGCTTAAAAAGTATCTAGGTAATAGCCCGCTTTTTCAAGATATTAGTTTTGAAGAATTGACGATTATTATTTTGGATGAAATTAGAGAGGCAAAGTTAAAAATATCTGACATTATTATTCAAAATTTAGTTCTGCATCTTGCCTTAAGTATTAAGCGTTTAAAAGAAGGTTTTGAAATCAAGGAACTCGGAATAGCAGCTGACATTTCTGAAAAGATAGAGTATGAAGTTGCTAGAAAAATAGTCAGTCGGATCGAGGTGTTTTCTAAAATCGCTTTTCCCTCAGAAGAGATATCTTATCTTGCCTTACACTTAATGGCAAAATCAAATCATCCGGTTGTAGAAGAAAATCAAGAACTAACGGGAGCGCTAACTCAGGCTATAGCACTATTAAGTAACAGCCTAGGTTATTCTCTAAACGAAGATTATCAGTTGAAAAGTGGTCTATTGGATCATTTAAAGCCAATGCTAGTTCGGCTCGAAAGAAAAATTTCTTTAGATAATCCATTGACAAGTGAAATAAAAAGTAATTATCCCCAGGCCTTTGAGCTAACTAAAAACTATTTAGGTCAGATGCCAGTTCTAAAAGATTATCAAATTACCGATGATGAATGGGCGTATTTAACTTTACATGTAATGGCAGCGATGGAAAAAGCTAAAGACATGCAAAAAGTCCATGCTTTGATTATTTGTGCTACGGGTTATGGCAGCGCACAATTGTTAAAAAATCGTGTTGTTAACGAATTTGATAACCATATTACAATTACCAATGTTCAGGGGTATTACGAAATTAATGAGACTAGTTTAAATGATGCAGATTTAATCATTTCTTCGATTGATCTTTCGGCTATGGTTTTTCCCATTCCAGTTATTCATGTGAGTGTTTTTCTAAACGATGAGGATGTTGCAAGAATTCGGAAAACGATTCATAAAATTAGTACCAAAAATCGACAAATGATAAATCTTAAATTAAATGACGGAAAAGATCAGCGTAAACAAAATATGCTCACAGAACAGATGGGGGAAAAGTATTTTAAACTTTACGACATTGTGCCAACCAAGGAGCAGGTCTTACAAGAATTGGCAGAATTATTGCGTGTTAATGAAGCTGAAAATTATCCTAAAGAATTGTTAGAACAGATTAATCATCGTGAACAAATGGGACAGATTATTTTTAGTGAAAGCATTGTTGTCCCACATCCAGCACTACCGGTGGGAATTTCTACCAAAATTGCTGTGGCGCTGATTCCAAGGGGAATGAGCTGGGATGAAGAAAAGAAAATTCACTTTGTCTTTTTGATTTCGCCTTCTTATATCGAAAATAAAGGAATCACCGTTATGACTAAAGCGATTGTCAAATTAGTAGATTGCTTACCGTTCCAAGAAAAAATGTTAGCAGAACCAACTTTTACCAATTTTAGTCAACTATTTTTACAATTAATGTAAGAAAGGGAGGAGGAAAATTATGACACCAGCCAATGAAAATGTGATGAGTAGTGAAGAAATTCAAGTAGCGGCTTTTGAAATTATTTTAAATAGTGGAAATGCTCGTACTACTATTCATAAAGCCTTTGCTGCCATGAGGAAAAATGATTTTAGTAATGCAGAACAGCTTTTAAATGAGGCTAATGAAGAAATTTTACAAGCACATAAATCACAAACCGCGTTATTAAAAGATTATGCAGGTGGCAAAAAAATTGAAATGGAGATCATTATGGTTCATGCACAAGATCACTTGATGACTACGATGACGCTACTAGAAGTTGCCCAAGAAATGAAATATCTTTATGAGCAAAATGCACAAAATCAAAAAAATTAAAAGGAGGTAAAATCATGAAAGATGCCGATAAAAAAGCCCTCGATTTAGATCGTAAAAAGCTAAGTCTTAAAACAATGTATTTTAATCGTTATCTTTTCGTTCGGTATCTGAGCGCGGGCTTTTTCTTTATTAATTTATACTGGTTGATTGCACTGTTTTTAGTTCAGGAAAAAACGATCTTTATTCCAGCTCTTTTAATTCTTGGTATTTTACCAGCTGTCTTTGAACAAGCAAAGTTGTATAGTACACCAAAAAATGTAACACCGCGCACAACAGGTTATTACTGGTTGCAGTTAATCGTCAATGTTGGATTGTTACTCGCCACTTTTACGCCATTATTTCATAGATTATTTCCTTTTATGAAGCAAGGAATAAATGGCCGTGCTTTTATCGTGGCAGCTATTTTAATTGGTTGTTTCTTATGTTTATGGATTCAACATCGTTTACGTGATATCAGTAGTAATCATGACAAGCACTATCAACGGATTAAACAATATGAAAAATCGTTATACCTATGAAAGGGGAGTAAGATATGTTTAATTTTTTACAAAAATATTTAATGGGACCGATGGGGAAAGTCGCCCAAATGAAAATTGTTCGTGCGGTTATGGCAGCCGGGATGGCTTCCATTCCATTTACTATTGTTGGTTCAATGTTTTTGGTTTTAAATGTGTTACCAGTAGCATTTTCTGGATTAGAGGGAATATTTGAAGCTAGTTTTTTCAAGATCAGTGATTTATATATGGTAGCAAATACTATGACAATGGGTATTTTAGCTATTTATTTTGCAATCGTTTTCGCTTATGAATTGACATCCATTGAACGAGATGAACAAGGCTTAAATGTTAACCCATTAACGGGTGCACTTTTGGCAGTTTTTGCATTCTTTATGTGTATCCCTGAAATTGTCTGGGAAGGAGGTAAAATGACGTTAGTTAACTCAATTACCGATACTGAAAAAGTAGTAAATGGGATTCGTATGGGGTCTTTTGCTGATCGTCTAGGGACGTCTGGTATTTTTACTGGTATTATCATGTCCGTTATTGCAGTTGAATTATATTGCTTGTGTGTAAAACGTAATTTAGTAATTAAAATGCCAGATGTTGTGCCACCAGGTGTTTCACGTTCTTTTACCGCTTTAATCCCAACTTTTGTAATCGCTTTTGTTGTAATGATTATTAACGGCGTTTTGATTGCCCTTGGTACAGATATTTTTAAAGTCATCTACATTCCATTTAGTTTTGTGACGAATTTAACCAATACATGGCTAGGAATCATGGTGATTTACTTCTTAATCCATGCACTATGGATTGTCGGAATTCATGGAGCAAATATTATTACTTCTTTTCTAACTCCAATTGTACTAGCCAATATGGCTGCCAATGCGGCGGGAGCAAATTATCCACTAGCTGGTGAATTTAATAACTCTTATGTAACCGTTGGTGGTTCTGGTGCAACGTTAGGATTGATTATTTTTATTGCGTTCATGGCAAAATCAGATCAATTAAAAGTTTTAGGAAAAGCTTCGCTTGTGCCGGGCATTTTTAACATCAATGAACCAATTATTTTTGGTATGCCAATTGTTTACAATCCATTTTTGGCTTTACCATTTTTCTTAGCACCAATGGCTTCAGCATCTTTAGCCTATTTTGCTATTAAATTTGAAATTGTTAAACCAATGCTAGCGCAAATGCCTTGGCCATCTCCAGTAGGAATTGGTGCATTCATTGGTTCTGGTGGTGACTGGAAAGCAGCTGTTTTAGCTGTATTGTGTGCAATACTAGCTTTTGCAATCTGGTTTCCATTCATCAAATTCTATGACAATAAATTGTTGAAAGAAGAACAAGAAAAAGCCAAAGAATTAGCAGCTTAATTAAATAAGTGAACCGTCTCTTTTTAAGAGACGGTTTTTTTTTAGCCAATTATTTATAAAAACATAATTGTGAATAATTGGCTATTTATGTAAACGACAAAACAAAAAACGCTCGCATTTGCGAACGTTTTTTGCCTTTATGGGAAAATAAGAAATGAACAAGATTAAGGTAATTTAATAACATTTTCGCTATCTTTATCAAAGAAATGAGCTTTATTGATATTGAAAGCAAGGTCAATGAATTCACCTGGTTTATGGAAGTCACGGGCATCAACTTTTGATACAAATTCAGTTTCGCCAGTTTTTGTATACAACATGGATTCTGCTCCAAGTAATTCTGAAACAACGACTTCAGCGTTAACTGTTGCTTCTGGTGAAGCGTCAATTGCGACTTGTTCAGAGTGAATATCTTCCGGACGAATACCAAAGATAACTTCTTTTCCTTCGTAACCTTTTTCAACTAAAATTTTATTTTTTCCTTCTGGAATACGTAATTTTAAGCCATAGCCATCTGTGATTACTCCGTTATTTAATGTAACGTTGAAGAAGTTCATAGCAGGAGAGCCAATGAAACCTGCAACAAAGACATTTACCGGTGTATCGTATACTTGTTGCGGTGTGCCGATTTGTTGGATAAAACCATCTTTCATGATAACAATTCGGTCAGCCATTGTCATAGCTTCGGTTTGGTCATGGGTTACGTAAATTGTAGTTGTGTTTAAACGTTGGTGTAATTTCGCAATTTCAGCACGCATGGCAACACGTAATTTTGCATCTAAGTTTGACAAAGGTTCATCCATTAAGAAGACTTTTGCATCACGAACGATTGCACGACCTAACGCAACCCGTTGACGTTGTCCACCAGATAAAGCGGCAGGTTTACGGTCTAAATATTCTGTTAAGCCTAAAATTTCAGCCGCATTTTCAACCCGTGTTTTAATATCTGCTTTGTCATATTTACGTAATTTTAAACCAAAAGCCATGTTATCAAATACTGTCATATGTGGGTATAATGCGTAGTTTTGGAATACCATGGCGATGTCGCGATCTTTTGGTGCAACGTCATTCATGACTTTTTCGCCAATTGAAAGTTCGCCTTCTGTAATATCTTCAAGGCCAGCAATCATTCGTAAAGTTGTTGATTTACCACAACCTGAAGGACCAACGAAAACGATAAATTCGCGATCTGCGATATTCAAATTAAAATCTGTAACGGAATAGTTTTCCGCATTGTCGTATTTTTTATAGACATGATTTAATGCCATTTGTACCATAATGATTACCTCTTTTTCTTTTTATTGTTTTGCTATGAACTTAGTATATATGTAACCGTTTTTATTTGTTAGGTCAGAATGCACAAAATCAGTCATTTTTTTTGTGCACTTTTTTGAAAATGGTTTCATTTTTTGTAGCAGCAAAATTTTTTTGTTTATTAAAACTTGAATTGACCGACTTTTCAGCGCATATACAGACAATGAGCGAAAAAATTTTATTTTTTTTGTTGACAAAAAAATTTGACTAGCGTAAACTTCATTTCAACAAATAAATAAACTTTCGTTGATGAGGAAAGTAAGTTTGGCGGACATTTTAGAGAGACACTGGTTGGTGGAAAGTGTTATGGACAAAATACTGAAAATGGCCTTGGAGAAAAAGTATGTCGATAAGTAGGCAGCTTCGGAATGTTTCACCGTTAAAAGAAACACCAATACTTTACGGGATATTTGGTAAACGTTGGATAGAGGAAAGCATAGCTTTCAAACAAAGGTGGTAACACGATTATTCGTCCTTTTATAGATTATTTTCTATAAAAGGGCTTTTTTTATATATAAATTACGATGACCAGGTAAGTAGACAGTGAATTTTTTTAACAGAGAGCTTCGGTAGCTGAGAAGAAGTAAAAATGAAGTTGTTGAAAATGACCTGATAGTAAATTATTTTCGAGCTAAGAAGTAAGAAGATAACGGGGGCGCCCGCTACAGCGCTAGAGTATGCTAGTACTTGAAGAGGAATTTAGCGTGAGCTAAATTCAAAATGAGGTGGTAACACGCAAAAAGCGTCCTCAAGCAAAGAAAATTTCTTTGTTTGAGGATGCTTTTTTTGTATCAATGATTTTTTGAAAGGATGAAGATAATGGGGCAAAAACGAATGTGATGCTTTTGAAAAGACGGCATAAGACGGATTTTTAGGAGGAGAAACATGATTGATTTAAAAAATATTTCGGTGATATTTACCCAAGATAAAGATAAGGTGATTAATGCTGTTACCGATGTAGATTTGCATATCCAAAAAGGAGATGTATATGGAATTGTCGGGTATTCAGGAGCCGGTAAAAGTACATTAGTGCGTGTGATTAATTTATTGCAACGACCAACAAGGGGTACGGTGACGATTAATAATACAGAATTAACTGCCTTAAAGGATAAAAAACTACGAGAAAAACGCAAAGAAATTGGGATGATTTTCCAACATTTCAATTTGATGAATAGTCGAACGATTTTTGAAAACGTGGCATTTTCCCTTAAATACACAGGAAAATCCAAACAGGAGCGTCAACAAAAAGTCGATGAACTATTAGCGTTGGTGGGTATAAAAGATAAAGCAAATAGTTATCCCGCACAATTATCCGGTGGTCAAAAGCAGCGCGTGGCGATTGCGCGTGCTTTAGCGAATAATCCGAGTATTTTATTATGTGATGAAGCGACGAGTGCACTTGATCCTAAAACAACATCACAGATTTTAGCCCTTTTAAAAGATCTAAATAAGAAATTGGGCTTAACAATTATCATAATTACACATGAGATGCAGGTGGTAAAAGAAATTTGTAATAAAGTCGCTGTCATGGAAGCTGGCAAAATTATTGAAAAAGGTAGCAGTATTCAAGTTTTTAGCCAACCAAAGCAAGCATTAACCCGCGATTTTATTCGGACAGCAACCCATATTGATCAAGCCCTCGAGACTATTTTAACAAGCGAAAAATTTAGTCGCTTAGCAGAAAATGAATGGTTAGTGGAATTGGCGTATGTAGGCGATCAGACCAATGAACCTTTGATTGCACAGCTATATAGCCGCTATCAAGTTGTGACCAATATTTTATATGGCAACGTTGAAATTATTCAAGATGTGCCACTAGGAAGTTTAGTTGTGACATTGGCAGGAGAAGAAAATCAGCGACGCCAAGCCTTAAAACATTTACAAAAACTTGGCGTTTATACGAATGTTTTAAAATACTCGAAAGAAAGCGCCAAAGTTGTGAGTGGAGGTTTTTAGAATGCAGGCATTATTAGAAAAATATTTCCCCAATGTACTTGCAATACCAGACGAATTTATTGAAGCAACCAAACAAACATTGTACATGTCATTTTGGACCGCATTGTTTGGAGGCGTTTTGGGGATTTTATTAGGTGTTGTGTTAGTTGTAAGTCGTCCTGGTGGAATTTTACAAAATCGGCCATTATACAATGTTCTAGATAAATTAATTAATATTGTACGCTCGATTCCTTTTATTATTATGTTGTCGCTTTTAGCTTTAGTTACTCGCTTTATCGTGGGGACAACTATTGGGGAAAAAGCCGCTTTAGTACCTTTAGTGGTGGGGGTAGTGCCATTTTTTGCTCGTCAAATTGAAAATGCTCTGTTAGAAGTTGATTCAGGAGTAGTGGAGGCAGCGCAAGCAATGGGAACAAGTCCGGTGGGCATTATTTTTAGGGTGTATTTATTAGAAGGTTTGCCAGGAATCATCCGTGTTAGTGCTCTAACCATTATTAACGTTATTGGCTTAACCACAATGGCAGGAGCTGTCGGAGCTGGCGGCTTAGGAAATCTAGCTATTTCTAGGGGCTATAATCGTTTTCAAACCGACGTGACGATTGTTGCAACACTGTTGATATTAATTTTAGTCTTTATCAGTCAATTTATTAGCAATCAAATTATTAAAAAAATTAGTCATTAGAATACGAAATTATTTGGAGGAATAAAAAATGAAAAAATTAGTCAAATTAGGCTTTGTTGCTGTCGCGTTGTTGTTAGTTGCCACAGGATGTTCAAAAGGAAATGCCAAAGCAAAGGATGATACAAAAGAAACGACGGTTAAATTAGGTGTTATCGGTTCAGATACAGATGTTTGGGATAATGTAAAAGAACGTCTCAAAAAAGACGGCATTAATTTAGACTACGTAAAATTTACGGACTACAATCAGCCCAATGCGGCATTAGCGGATAAATCCATTGATTTGAATGCTTTTCAACATCAATTTTTCTTAGATAATTACAACAAAGAACATGGGACCAATCTTGTGTCAATTGGGAATACTGTTAATGCACCATTAGGAATTTATTCAGACAAACTAAAAGATGTGAAAGAATTAAAAGACGGTGCTAAGGTTGCGATTCCAAATGATGTGACAAATGGCGGACGGGCATTACTGCTTTTACAAACAGCCGGCTTAATTAAAGTAGATCCAGCTAAAAAGCAAACGCCCACAGTTTCTGACATTACAGAAAACAAAAAAGATTTGAAAATCACTGAATTAGATGCTGCGCAAACAGCGCGGGCTTTATCAGATGTTGCGATTTCTGTTATTAACAGTGGTGTTGCAGTTGATGCAGGATTTACACCTACTAAAGATGCAATCTTTTTAGAACCGGTGGATGATAACGCACGACCTTATGTCAATATTATCGTTGCACGTAAAGAAGATGAAAATAATAAAATTTATCAAAAAATTGTAACAGCCTACCAAACAAATGAAACAAAAAAAGTGATTGAAGAAACGTCAAAAGGTTCAAGTGTACCAGCGTGGGAAACTTTTGGTCGCAAGTGATTAACTAGCATTTCAATAATAGAAAAGAAAACTGCACGTTAAAACGATTCGGTTATATTTATAAAAAATTGAGGAGTGAACAGTATGCCAACAACAAGAAAACAACACATTGAAGAATTTATTACAACGAATTTACCAACCTATCAAGAAATTGCGTTAGATATTCATCAGCATCCCGAAGTCAGTAATTATGAATTTTATTCTTCAGATGTTTTAATTAGACAATTGGAAAAAGAAGGATTTTCTGTCAAAAAAGATGTCGCCGGACACCGAACAGGATTTGACGCCCGCTTTACTACAGGAAAACCTGGACCCGTGATTGTTTTTTTAGCTGAATTTGATGCATTGCCGGGAATTGGTCATGCTTGTGGACACAATCTTTTTGGAACCTATTCTGTTTTAGCTGCGAGTGCATTGAAAGATTTGATTGCAGATTTTGGTGGCGAAATTCGCGTTTATGGTACACCTGGTGAAGAAGGGGGCGAAAATGGTTCAGCAAAGGGAAGTTTTGTACGAGATGGTTTCTTTGCTGATGTTGATGCAGCTTTGTGTGTTCACCCAGCTTACCATTATGGCAAAACGACAGCTTCTTTAGCCAATGATCCTGTCGACATTAAATTTTATGGGCGTGCCTCCCATGCCGCCGGAGCACCAGAAAAAGGGATTAGTGCCTTAGAAGCATTATTACAAGTTTTCAATGGAATCAATGGTTTACGTTTGTATTTGCCAAAAGATGTAAACATTCATGGCATTATTACTGATGGTGGACTAGCAGCCAATGTAATTCCTGAATATGCGGCAGGCCGCTTTTATCTGCGGGCTAAAAATCGGAGTACTTTAAATGAAGTATATCAAAAGGTAGAAAATGTGGTAAAAGCCGCTGCATTAGCAACTGGAGCGCGCTATGAATTTGGTCTTTTCCAAAATTCAGTCGACGATGTGATTGTAACTCCAAGTTTTGACGAATTGTTTTTCAACCATTTAGCCCAATTGAATATTCCAACTGAGGAAATAGAAACAGAAATACGCACAAGTTTAGGCTCTTCTGATGTCGGAAATGTTAGTCAAGTTGTTCCAACAATTCAACCGACAGTTTCTATTTCAGATGATTATATCGCCGGACACTCTGAAGAATTTAAAGCAGCGGCTAAAAGTGAAAAGGGATTGGCATCTATTGCTATTGCAGCACAACTTCTAGCTCAAACAGCCTTAGATTTATTTGAACAGCCCGAATTATTGGCTAAAATTAAGGGCGATCATAAAGCAAGCTTGGCAAAGGGAAACTAATTTTTTAAAAATGCGTCAAAAAAAATCGCGCCCAAAACAACTGGGCACGATTTTTTTATTTATAATTCAGAAAAACAGGTGATTAGTAGATGACAAAACATCAGGTCATCCATTTTTTTTAAGTCTAAACCAGTTGCCTCTTGAAATTTATCAATCCGATAGCTAATGGTATTACGATGTAAGAATAACGTCTTAGCAGCTGAACTAACATTTCCTTGTGCCTGCCACAAGGCTTCCAAAATGGAAACCATCTCTGAGTCACTAAACCAGCGGTCATGTAAGTTTTTAAACAACGTAATTTCCCCCATGGTATCTCCAATCAGGTACATAATCGCTGAATTTGAAAGTGTAAAATTTTGTTGACTATTGTTCCGATGAGATTGTTGCAAAAAGATTTGGCGTTCGGTTTGAAAATCTATAGCCAATGCTTGGCTGATCTTGTGGAAGCTTCCGACAAAGACTTGACTGTAACAGTTGAAGTCGCTATCCAGCGCTTGGAAAATACCAAACAATTCATCGGTTGAAAAATTTCCAACGTCTTTATTTTCGACTAAAATAAAAGTGTCAAAACTAAGCCAAAAACTATCAGAAACAGTTTGGATTATTTCACTTGCTGCATGCTGCCAAGCGGCTTTTTCAAAAGATTTGCCGCTTTTTACTTTTATTTGCAAAATGCGTACGTATCCTGTGTGACTAGGAATTTCCCCTTTAAATAAGATGCGGTAAAAACGGTGGCTGACGACATCTTTTGGTTCACTAATAGTAGGTAAAAATAGCTGCAGCAATTTACGTTCATTTTCGTTTAATTGACTGGCAATGAGTAAGGCATATCCTTCTTCAAGGGGGATACAATAAAATTTTGGATCATCTAAGGCAATGTTACTAAAACGCGCATCGGGGTAGATTTGTTGGATTTTATCAAAGGTCATAATAGACTCCTTTAGTAGTTGGTACAAATTTTATCGGGAATACATAAAAAGCAATTTATTTGGCTAAAGCGCGAACTGCTATAATATTTTCATTTTGTGCTAAGCCATCGATAATTTCTGCCGATCTATCTGCACTAATAAAAGCAATGGCATAATTTTTTCTGAAAATTTTGATTTCGTCTTGGGTATCCACATAGTAATCGGTCGTAATAGCTTTTATCCCGCGACTTTTGAAAAATTCATGAATAAAAGGTTCAGCTTCATCTGGATGAATATATTTAATTTGAAAATTTTTGTTTGTTGGGACATGGACGATTTTTTTTAGCAATACCAAAACTGCAATGACCGCGATAAAACTAAGTAAGGCAATGGCATAATACCCCATGCCGATGGCAAGACCTAATCCTGCAGTCGCCCAAAGCGAGGCAGCAGTAGTTAACCCGCGAATGGAATGGTGGGTAACAACAATTGTCCCAGCTCCTAAAAACCCAATACCACTAACCACTTGCGCGATTAAACGCGCCTGGTCCGCCCGGATTACAGTTGCGATTTGCGGATTATTTTTAGCAAAGATAACGGCTTGGGCGGCAATTTCTTGCTGCATCATGGCAATGATACACGCCCCGATTCCAACTAAAATATGGGTCCGCATTCCCGCTGGCCGATTTTTTTGTTCGCGATCAAAACCAATAATGCCACTGGTTAAAATCACTAAAGCAAGACGACATAAAATTTCCCCCACACTAACACGAAACATGAGCTCTCCTCCTTTACAATAATGAGCAACTGCCAAAAGCAGTCTTTACAAGCTGAAATGAAAGAAATAAATGACAATAGCATTTTTTGGCTAAAACCTGCAGCAGCTTCTCTTCCACTATAATATTCTGGCAAAAATTCCGCAAATAAAATTCTGACCTTAGCAAAAAAAGAGTTTTTAGATAATTGAAAGTTTATACAAAAGCCTTTTGAATCTTATTATTTAATTGCTTGTAACATGTTACGGGAAATGTAACATGTTTTCTTTATCACAAGTTGCATTCTAAAGCTTTGAAAACCCTTTCTAAAATCTTGGTGTCACGCTATGCTGAGTATGTCAAAAGCATTACTCGAGTAAAGACAACTATATTAATTATCTAAAGGAGCGTTATACCATGCAAAAAAGAGATTTTATCGACACAAATGATTTTACTAAAGCAGAAATTGAATATTTAATCGCATTAGCCTTAAAAATTAAAGATAGTATCAAACATGGGCATTATCCTTTGCTACTTAAAAATAAAACATTGGGGATGATTTTTGAACAGTCTTCTACCCGTACGCGTGTATCTTTTGAAACTGCAATGACACAACTGGGGGGACATGCGCAATACTTAGCACCTGGTCAAATTCAATTAGGTGGACACGAAAGTCTAGCTGATACAGCTCGGGTATTATCTCGCTTAGTAGATATTTTAATGGCACGAGTAGAACGTCATGAATCTGTTGTTGCACTTGCCAAAGATGCGACAATTCCAGTTATTAATGGAATGAGTGATTACAACCACCCAACTCAAGAATTAGGCGACATTATCACGATGACAGAACATCTACCAGCTGGTAAAAAATTATCTGACTGTAAAATTGTTTTTGTTGGCGATGCAACGCAAGTTTGTGTTTCAACAATGTTTATGGCCACAAAAATGGGAATGGACTTTGTCCAATTTGGGCCTAAAGGGTTCCAAATTAAAGAAGAAACGTTGGCGATTGGCAAATCCAATGCCCAAAAATCTGGTGGTAGCGTCTTAATCACAGAAGATGCTGATGAAGCGTTAAAAGATGCTGATTTTGTTTACACCGATGTTTGGTATGGCTTGTATGAAGCAGAATTATCAGAAGAAGAGCGGATGAATGTTTTCTATCCTAAATATCAAGTCAATGATGAATTAATGGCTAAAGCTGCACCAGATGCTAAATTTTTACATTGCTTGCCTGCCACACGTGGTGAAGAGGTTACGGATGAAGTATTAGATGGCAGTCAATCGGTTGTTTTAGATGAAGCCGAAAATCGTTTGACAGCAATGCGGGCACTATTAGTTTATTTCTTAAATCCTTATTTGGATTATGCCGATGATGCATTGGCTACTAAATTTGATGGCGAATTGCAATACATGTTGCAACCAAAACGTCAATTAGAACGTAAAGACTAGCAAGTTTTCTGAAATTTGAAAAGCTGTGACAAACTTGACGTACTTTCATATAAACTGCGTCAAGTTTGCAGCAGTTTTTCATCTTTGGCTCATTGAAAGGAGCACGATTATGAAGGAAAAGAAAAAGTTTCGTCTTTTTGATGCGGTCTTAATGGCCGTAGTTGTTATTCTAGTAGTAGAGTCTGCCGCGCCGGCCGCTGCAATCGGTTCTTCGCAATTTTTCTGGTGGGGCTTATTGTTAATTTTATTTTTCCTACCCTATGGTTTAATCTCCGCAGAACTTGGTACCACTTATGATGACGAAGGCGGCATTTACGATTGGGTAAAAAAAGCCTATGGTCGTCGTTGGGGAGCTCGAGTAGCTTGGTTTTATTGGATTAACTTTCCAATTTGGATGGCAAGCCTTGCAGTTTTGTTCCAAGAAGTTTTAAGCCAAATTTTTCAGCTACAGTTAAGCACACCGGTTTTAATTTTAATTCAGTTGATTTTCATTTGGTTTGTAACGATTGTCAGCTGCTATCCTGTTAGTGATAGTAAATGGATTTTAAATTTAGCGGCTTTTGCTAAAGTGGCAATTATGGTTTGTTTGGGAATCTTAGGGATTTACCATGCCATGACTAAAGGGATGGCAAATGATTTTTCTGGTGCGGCTTTGTTACCAAAATTTGATATTCAAAATTTAAGCTTTTTATCCGTGATTTTATTTAACTTCTTGGGTTTTGAAGTAGTAACTACTTTAGCAAGTGATATGGATAATCCTAAAAAGCAAATTCCCCAAGCAATTATTTATGGCGGAATTCTAATTGCCTTTTTCTATTTGTTTGCCGCTTTTGGAATGGGGGCAGCTGTACCAGCAGATCAACTTTCCGCTTCCGGGGGATTAATTGATAGTTTTATTTTATTAGTTGGCGGATTAAATCCATTTGTAGTGATTATTGGCATCTTATTTATGTACACGCTTGCTGCTAATCTTATTTCATGGGCATTAGGGGTAAATTATGTTGCTTTATATGCGGCTAAAAATCAAGATATGCCAGCCATTTTTGCAAAAGAAAATCCTAAAAATGATATGCCAGTGGGAGCTTCAGTTGTCAATGGCGTCATTGCTTCGATTTTGGTTGTTGCCGCACCGTTTATTCCAAACGAAAATATTTTTTGGGCCTTCTTTTCATTAAATGTCGTAGCCTTATTACTTTCTTATATTATGATGTTTCCAGCCTTTTTAAAATTACGAAAAATTGATCCCGATGCTGTTCGTCCTTTTAAAGTCCCTGGACCAAACTGGTTAATGAAAATTATGACCTTTGTCCCAATGATTTTATTAATTATTACGTTAATTTTTTCTATCGTTCCCCTAGATGGTAGTGCCGCGGAAATGAATGCTAAAATACCTGTTTTAATCGGTACGATTTTGGCTTTTGTTATTGGGGAAATTGTAATCCGATATTCAGCAAAAGAAAAACATGGAAAAGGAGTCATTACAGATGAAAACAATTGATAGCTCACCACGTCAAGATGGATTTAAAATGCCTGGAGAATTTGCACCACATGAAGGAGTTTACATGTTATGGCCACAACGTCCGGATAACTGGCGTGATGGTGGCAAGCCTGCCCAACAGGCTTTTGTCGAAGTAGCCAAAGCAATTGCGGAATTTGAAGTTGTAACCATGGGAGTAAATTTCGATCAGTACAATAATGCACGGCATATGTTACCTGACAATATTCGCGTAGTAGAAATTGCAAGTGATGATTCTTGGGTAAGAGATTGCGGACCAACTTTTGTAACCAACGGCAAAGGCGAGACCCGTGGAGTAGATTGGACGTTTAACGCATGGGGTGGTTTAGTAGATGGACTGTATTTTCCATGGGATAAAGATGATCAAGTCGCTCAAAAAATTTGTGAGAATGAATGGAAAGATCACTATCGATTAAATGATTTCGTTTTAGAAGGTGGTTCAATCCATGTGGATGGTGAAGGTACGTTAATTACGACAGAAGAATGCTTGTTATCAGAAGGACGCAATCCACAATTGTCTAAAGAACAGATTGAGAATATTTTAAAAGAATATTTGAATATTGAAAAAGTGATTTGGTTAAAACGTGGTATTTATTTAGATGAAACAAATGGCCATGTTGATAATATTGCCAATTTTGTGGCACCTGGTGAAATTGCTTTGGCCTGGACAGATGATAAGAATGATCCACAATATGAAATTTCAAAAGAATGCTTGGATATTTTAGAAAATGAAACAGATGCCAAAGGACGTAAAATCAATGTGACCAAATTATATGTTCCAAAACCAATTTTAATTAATGAAGAAGAAAGTGGCGGTGTTGACGCGGTAGATGGCACTCTGCCACGACAAGTGGGCGATCGTCTAGCAGCTAGTTATGTGAATTACTATACTGCAAATGGCGGCATTATTTATCCGTTATTTGGAGATGCAATGGATGAAAAGGCCAAAGAAACTTTACAAGCATTATATCCAGATCGTAAAATCGTTGGTGTTTACGCCCGTGAAATCTTATTAGGTGGTGGGAATATCCACTGTATTACGCAACAAATTCCTAAAGGGGAGGCATAATAATGACAAAAACAGTTGTCGTCGCTTTAGGAGGCAATGCTATTTTAACTGACGATCCAACTGCAACGGGACAACAAAAAGCATTGGCAAAAACTGCAACTGCTTTGATTAGTTTAGTTGCAGCTGGCTACAAAGTAGTGATTTCTCATGGTAATGGTCCACAAGTAGGAAATTTATTACTACAGCAAAAAGCAGCCGCTTCCCCGGAAAATCCAGAAATGCCATTGGATACGAGTGTTGCCATGACACAAGGCAGCATTGGGTATTGGTTAACACAAGCTTTGGATAATGAATTAAAAAAAAGAGGACTAGAAAAGCCCGTTGCAGCACTTTTAACGCAAGTTATCGTAGCAGCGGAGGATCCGGGATTTGTTAATCCTACTAAACCAGTAGGCCCATTTTTGACAGCCGAAAAAGCGCAAGCTGAAATGAAAATCAGCGACGCCGTATACAAAGAAGATGCCGGTCGCGGTTGGCGTAAAGTTGTTGCTTCACCTAAACCGATTGGAATCGTTGAAGCTGAAACGATTAAAGCTTTGGTTGCAACGGATACTTTAGTTGTAGCAGGTGGTGGTGGCGGTATTCCCGTCATTACAACAGCTACGGGACTAGTTGGTGTAGAAGCAGTCATTGATAAAGATTTTGCCTCTGAAAAAATCGCCGAAATCGTTGCTGCTGATGAGCTAATCATTTTAACTGGTGTACCTAATGTTGCGGTTCACTTTAATACACCGGAGCAAAAAAATCTCGCAACGGTGGATATTGAAACTTTAGAAACGTATAAAAAAGCTGGCGAGTTTGCTCCAGGGAGTATGTTGCCAAAAGTGGAAGCCGCCTTAGCCTTTGTCAGAGCACAACCAAATGCCAGAGCCGTGATTACCTCTTTAGATAATTTAGATGCGTTATTAAATGAAGATGCCGGTACGATTATTTATGGCAATCAAAATTTAGAACAAAAAAGTCATTTAAAAGATTTCATCACCAATTAAACCGAAGAAAAAAGTCGAGCCAAAAGGGTCGGCTTTTTCTGACAAAAAATAAAAATCAGATTGTAGCTGTGGTATATTTAAAGTGCAGTGAAAAATCAGTTGTTTCAATAAATAAGGATAAAATTATTCAATTAAAGTAAGCAAAATAAAGGAGGAAGCTTTGATGTTAGTAGAAACTTCACCAAGGCGAGATGGTTTTCAAATAATACCGGAATGGTTACCCCATAATGAATGTTATCTGATTTGGCCAGAACGTACGGATAATTGGCGTTTAGGAGGAAAGCCAGCCCAAAAAATTTACCAACAGGTGGCAGAAGCGATTAGTCGTTTTGAAAATGTTACGGTATTGGTTTCAAAGCAACAATTTCTAAATGCCCGTCACCAGTTACCTAATCATATTCGCGTTGTCGAAATGAGTAATGATGATGCCTGGTTAAAAGATACAGGGCCCGTATTGGTTATGAATGCTGTAGGAAAACTACGCGGAGTTGATTTTCGTTTTAATGCGTGGGGCGGACTTTTAGATGGTTTATTCTTTCCTTGGGACCAAGATGATTTACTAGCGCGTAAACTTTGTGATTTAGAGCGAATTGATTATTATCAATTAAAAGACTTTGTTTTAGAAGGCTGTTCAATTCATACTGATGGAGAGGGCACGCTTTTTGCAACAGAAGAATGTTTATTATCAGAAGGGCGCAATCCTCAACTGAAAAAACAAGCAATTGAAGAAATTTTAAAAGAGTACTGTGGGATTGAAAAAGTCATCTGGTTTCCCAGAGGTTTTTTTCTAGATGAAACAAATGGCGATATCGATAATTTGTTAAATGTTGTGCGGCCGGGAGAAGTTGTTTTAACTTGGTGTGAAGACAAAAAAGATCCGATGTATGAAATCACCCGCGAAGCAGAAGCGGTGTTGCAAAGCCAAAGGGATGCACGGGGAAGAAAATTTACGATACATAAATTGGAATTGCCAAAATCTTTGTATATTACTAATGAAGAGGCTGCCGGTGTTGATCCGGTCAATGGCATGTTGCCCCGCTTTGCCGGCGATCGTTTAACGGCAACGTATGTTAGTTATTACACAGCCAATAATGGTATTGTTTTTCCTCTTTTTGATGATCCTAACGACCAAAAGGCCGAAAAATTATTACGAGAACTTTATCCAGGATATGAAATCATTGGCGTACAAGCACGGGAAATTTTACTTGGTGGTGGTAATATTCACTGTATTGCCCAGGGCATACCACAACATGAAAGGTGAGGGAAGCGATGGATTTTTTTGAAATAGTCAACAGTCATATTGCCGAATTGACTAAAAATGAACAAGTGCTGTTTGATTATGTCATTACAAATCTCGACAGCATCAAAAATAAAAGTATTCGCGAGGTTGCTGATGACTGTTTCGTTTCGACGACTACTTTTTTACGTTTTGTACGTAAGCTAGGTTTTTCTGGCTTTAGTGAATTTACGACAGTTATTAAGTATACGCTCTTAAATAAAAAGACGATTCCAGATTCCTCACCCTTTGTTGTGAGTCAAAAAGATTATCGAGAAGAATATTTGAAAAATATGGTGGAATCTGTTCGCGTTATGGACACGGATAAGGTAACGCAAATTGTAGCACAATTGCAAAAAAATCCTAAAATTTTTCTTTTTGCCAAAGGGTTAAGCAAAGAAATCATGCGTTACATTAAATATTTGTATAACACAGCAGGTTTTTTTGTCATTTTTCCAGAAGACCATCAGACTCGGGCGATTGCGCAACAACAAGCGCAACAAAATGATATTGTTTTTATTTTCAGTTATAAAGGAGAGGACTTAGAGTTAATTGAGGCTGTGCGTAAGATGAAAAATCAAAATCACCCGTTAATTGTTTCGATTACAGGTGCAGATAATAATCTGTTGCAAAACTCTAGTGATTTAAATCTTTATTTATTTACCGACGAAATTAGTTTAAACCATCTGGATATTACTTCACATATTTCGATGGTAGCTCTAATGGAATTGATTTTGTATCAATTTATTGAAACGAGTGGGAGCGATACGTATCACTTGGTGTTTCGTTGATCGTGGGTACATACACAGAAAAAATAGCAGGAGTGAAGTTGCTTAGTTCAACACTCTTGTTATTTTTATTTTTTTTAAAGACCATTGCTATTTGCCGTATTTCATGTTTTAATTTGCTTGTAAACGCTAACAAGAAGGTGAAAAAATGATTTCAGAAACACAGAACCAAGCACTCTACGGTATTTTAAAAGCCTATGAACGCTTAATGCCATTAATGATTCATACACCTTTGGCACCGAGTAATATTTTGGGCCAGGAAAAACAAGGTGAAATCTATTTAAAACTAGAAAATTTGCAACGCACTGGCTCTTTTAAAGCTAGAGGAGCTTATAATAAACTAGCAACCTTAACACCTGAAGAAAAAAGGCGCGGTGTTATTGCCTGTTCGGCGGGGAATCATGCCCAAGGTGTGGCGCTAGCAGCCTCACTGCTGAAGATTGATGCACGAATTTTTATGCCCAAAAGTGCACCCAAAACTAAGATTTCTGCTACAGAGAATTATGGTGCTAAAGTTGAATTAGTCGGAGAAACATTTGATGAAACAAAAGCAAAAACCCTAGAGAAAGCAGCAAAAAGTGGTGAAGTTTTTGTCTCGCCTTTTGATGATTGTGCAGTTATGGAAGGTCAGGGAACGATTGGAATTGAATTACTACAAGATTTGCCTGAAGTTGATAATGTTATCGTACCCATTGGCGGTGGAGGGTTAATTGCAGGAATAGCGTTAGCCATTAAATCTTATCGACCAGAAGTTAAAATTATTGGTGTGCAATCTTATCACGTTCATGGTATGATTTCGTCAATTTGGCAGCAAAAATTAATTGCCAATCGTAGTCATAAAACATTAGCTGATGGTTGTGATGTGGCTCTTGCCGGTGAATTAACTTATGAAATTTTGAAAGATCGAATCGATGAAACAGTGCTGGTAGAAGAAGAAGAGATTGAACAAGCGATCCATTATTTGGCCTTAAAAGAAAAAGTCATTGCAGAAGGTGCTGGTGCCTTAAGTACGGCGGCAATTTTAAGTGGTCATATTGATCACTTGCTTCATGGAAAAAAAACGATCGCAGTAGTCTCTGGTGGCAATATTGATTTTTCTGTTTTTAAAGAAATTATTTAAGTAAGTTTGGGGAAACGGCATTAAAATTTTTTTATTTGTTTATAAAAAAAACTAACTCTTAGCTAGCTGTCGTCACTTTTACGTGACGTGACTAAGAGTTAGTTTTTATTTTTAAAAGCCGCGACCACCGCCGCCAAAGGTACCGCCACCGCTAGAATTTGTAGTACTGCCGCCAGAGCCGCCACCACTTGAGTTGTTTTTAGGGATGCGCCTGGTGGTGACAAAAGAATTAATTAAGCGATTTTCATTTTCCGTTAGTTCCAGCTGTGTATTTTGACGGAAAGGATATTTATAAGTTCCTAATTTTAATTGATATCGCGATTTAACGATAATAAAAAAGGCAATACTTCCTACGAATGCCAAAGCAAAAGCAATGAGTCCTTCTAAAAGGGTGATTGTTTTGTAATAGGTAATTTTGCCACTCTCTTCATCAATGCGATAATGTCCACCAGGTACGCCAGCATTTACATAGGCGGTCATTTGCTCTAGAAAGATTATGCTAGCCCCGTAATAATCGCCATTACTCATTTCGGAACTAACCTTATCAAAAAAATCTTCCCGTCTGCTGTCTGTTAAATAATCAATCATATTTCCTGACGTGGCGATGTACATTTCCCGTTGGTTCAAATCGATTAAAAAGACGGCCCCATTTTGATTATTTCCGACCTTATCCCGCAAGTATTCATTGGCAAAAGTACGAGGCTCTTCTTCATTGGTTGTCGTTGTTACAATGTAGATGCCGCCTTTTATTTTTTGGCCGAGTTTTTTTGCGCCTTCATTTAATTGACTCAGTTGATTTGGTTCAAAAATATTAGCCGCATCTTCAACGTTACTTACTGCACCATGAGCAGGTAACGCAATTAAAGAAAAAAACAAGGTGACAATAAGAACTAAACTACCATAAAGTTTTCTCATAGGAAATAACCTCCTAGTAAAAACAATACGAACAGCCCTAAGAAAATACCTGCTGATACCAGTCCTAATTTTTTGTAGCTGATAGGCAAAACACCACTCACTTTTCCAGTTTGGCCATTCATCGCATAATAAAAAACTTTCTCATCATTAGTTGAACTGCGATAAGTAACGAGCCAGACGGGTAACAACAAATAAGAGGCTTTAGTTTCTGTTAAATTGAGATCTTGCTGAGTTTTGGTAAAGGTTGTGTAGCTTCCCACTGTTTCTCGCAACTTTTTTTCACCGTAATCAGCTAATTCGTTTGTTACTTCATCTTTTAAACTATCGTATTCAATATCGCGTTTTTCAGCTTGAAAGCCGGCGAGATATTGATTTTGAAATGTTACTGCTTTTTCTAGCGGAAAAGGCTGGACGCTTGTGACCATTTTTTGTGGCGTGTTTTTTGTTAAAGCATTTTTAACAAGTTCTTTAAAAATAAGGTTTCCTTTTCGACTGATAGCGTATTGTTTGGTTTCGGTATATTCAATATCACGGACAATCCAAACACGAATAGAAGTACCATTTCCCGTCAAACTGCCGCTGCCTTTAGCATCAACTTGCCAATAAGGAAAATACACTCCCGTCAGTTTTTCTACTTGGCTTTTGTTAAAGAAATCTTTTGGCACAAAAAATTTCTTCTGAGCCCAATTTAGAAAATCTGCGGTTGCTTTTTCTTTTCCAATTGCAAAGGGTAAGACTTTGTCTGGTAAAAATTCCCCCGATAAACGGCCCTTTAAGACGACGGGATTATGGCAATAATAACAATAAGTTGCCGCCGTGGTAGCATCTGTTACAATTTCAGCACCACAGTTGGGGCAGAGGTAGAGCTCCATTGTGCCTTCATCTGCCACGGTCGTATCTGCTAGTGAATTATCAAGTGTTGCATTTTCTTTTTTGCTTGTAGTTTCATCTGTGGTAGTGGGGGGCGTTATTGTTTTTGTGTTATCGATGGATATGTCTCGTGAACTAGCTTGTTTTACTTCAAATGCGCTTAACTCATCTACGGTAAAAATACTACCGCAATAAGGACAATGAAACTTTTGGTCATCGGGATCAAAAGTTAGCGCACCGTTACAATTGGGACATTTATGTGTTAAGGCGTCCATGGCGTCACTCCTTATTTTTTGTCAGGTGTTAGCGATATAACAAAAGTCTTGTCACAACTCTTTTTTTAAATAGTGGTGTTTTAAGGTTAACTTTTTTAAACCAAGCCGAACAATCATAAAAATATGAGTTGCTATTTTGGGATTTGCCGACTTATTGTTTTGACTAGCTGCAATAAGTCAGCTACGTTGATGTGAAATAGTAACTCATTGATTTTTTAAACGTAACAATTCTGTTACAACTGCTTAATCAATGGGGACGCCTTTAAATGGTTTGCCACATTCCGGACAGAATTTTGGAATTCCATTGGAAAGATCAATGATACTGCCACATTCGCTACATTTCATTTTTAAATCAACTTTTCCAGATGCAGCTGGTTTTGGTGTGCCACAATTGCTGCAGAATTTACCGGTATTTTCTGTGCCACATTGCGGACAAGTCCATGTATTGTCATCTGCTTTTTCATTTTGTTTTTGTTGTTGATTATTTAGCTGTTGTTGATTGTTTTGGCTAGCTTGGTTTAGGTAAGTCCCGCCTGTATTCATCCCCATTCCCATGCCAAAAAATCCCGTTGCTGCGCCGGCATCATTTTTGCCAGCAGCTTCCATGCCTCGTGCCACTGATCCTTGTACGTATCCTTCACGAATACTTGGATCGCCTAACATAGCACCTTCGTTACGCATATTAATTAATTTAGTCGAGTCATCGGTATAAGAAATACTTGCTAGTGCAACGGCTACAATTTCCATTCCTCGCAAAGTATTCCAATCACTATCCAAAACATTAGCCATATATTTACTTAATTCCATACTTTTTGACGGAACATAAGAGATACGGACGCCATCAGCTGACATTTGGTTAATAGCAGTCTGTAAAGCAGTCAAGAACTCATTTAAATACTGTTCATTAATGTCGTCAATTTCCACTTGCTCTTTATTTTTAGGGATTGCATTTGTATAAAATAAAATCGGATCGGTAATTTTAATTGAATAAGTTCCGTGGGCTCTTAAAAACAATTCCGCATTGTAAAAATTATCAAAATAATTTAACGGTGCAGGGGTGCCAAACTTGATGCCTTTAATTTCTTGTAAATTAATGTAGAAGACTTGTTGTTTTTGCGGTGTCGTTCCACCAAATTTAACGCGACTAAACGTTTCTTTAACGGCATCTTTTAAAGAGCCATTAAAAAGAGAAGGAGCGGTATCATTTTTGACTGTGTAATAACCTTCTTCGGCGGTATAGTCAATGATTTTCCCACTGTCAACTAAAAGCATCATCATATTTGGATAAACATGAATGACAGAACCATCTGTAATAACGTCGCTTGTTCCTTTTTTGTTGGCGTTACGCTTGGCATCTTTTCTAACTTGAATGCCTTTTGTTAAGACAGTGTTATCCCCCATATCAGCAGGTTCAATCACCTCAAGCCATTGATCGGCTAAACCGCCTGTCACAGCTCCGGCTGCAGCTTTAATAATTCCCATACTCAAAAATCCTCCTTTTTATTTCGTGGCACTTTTTTTAATAGTAGTAAAGCGCCTACTATAATAAAATTATAGCATAGGTGCAACAGACTGCCTGCTTTGTTTAAACAAGGTTTTAGAATTGATAAAAGAACAGAGCAAAACTAGTTTTTTTATCAGAAATTGCGTATAATAGAAAATAGTGAATTTAAAGGAAGTGAGGCAAAAAATGGCCTATCAAGCCCTATATCGTGTTTGGCGTTCACAACGTTTTGATGACGTAGTCGGACAAGACGCGATTACGCAAACCTTAAAAAATGCTATTAGCCAACAGAAGATTTCCCATGCGTATTTATTTACCGGACCACGAGGAACAGGGAAGACCAGTGCAGCCAAAATTTTTGCTAAAGCGATTAACTGTCCTAATAGTCATGATGGAGAGCCTTGTAATGAATGTGAAAATTGTCGCGGGATTACGAACGGCCAATTTGATGATGTTATTGAAATCGATGCAGCTAGTAATAATGGCGTTGACGAAATTCGCTTTTTAACCGAGCGTGCTAATTATTCCCCTACCAAGGGTAAATATAAAGTCTATATTATCGATGAAGTCCACATGCTTTCAACGGGGGCTTTTAACGCGTTATTAAAGACACTTGAAGAACCAAGAGAAAGTCTTGTCTTCATTTTAGCGACAACCGAGCCTCATAAAATTCCGGCGACAATCATTTCTCGAACGCAACGCTTTGATTTTAAACGCATCGACACCAAAGCAATCGTGGGACGAATGCAATATATTTTAGAAGAAAGTAATCAACCTTATGAAGAGCAAGCCCTAGAAATAATTGCACAATCAGCCGAAGGGGGTATGCGAGATGCCCTGTCGATGTTGGATCAAGCAATTTCATTTGCTGATGGGACCATTACTTTAGCTGATGTTATGGCAGTTACAGGCAGTCTAACGTATGAAATGATGGATCAACTTTTAGGCCATTGTTTAAGTCATGATGCCGGCGCAGCTTTAACGGATTTAGCAGCTATCTTAGCCGAAGGAAAAGAAGCGCAGCGGTTACTTGAAAATTTATTGGTTTATTGTCGCGATTTATTATTGTATCAAAAAGCGCCACAATTACTGCAACAAAAGGCAGGGCATTTAACTACTGCTTTTAAAAACTTGTCTGAGCAGTTAAGTAGCCAACAGATTTTTGATTGGATTAAAATTTTAAATGAGACACAAAATGAAGTCCGTTTTACAAATTCCCCCACAATTTATTTGGAAGTCTGTATTGTTAAATTAGCTGAAATTAAAACGACTACCGCCATAGCTTCAACTGAGGCCAACACGCCAGTTGCGCTATCAAATGCGGATAATTCAGTTGTTGCCTTAAAACAAAAAGTTGAACAATTGGAACAAGAGGTAAAACAACTCCAATCAACAGGTGTGGTGAAGCAGGAGCCAACCGTTTCAAAAGCTCCGGAAAAAAATCATAATCGGAAGCAAAATAATCTGCGCGTTCCCAGAAATCAAGTCTTTAACGTTTTGAAAGCAGCAACAAAAGATAATTTACATCAAACGCAAATCGTCTGGGAAGATTTATTGGCAAGTTTACCGATTACAAAAAAAGCAGTTTTACGGCAAGGGCAAGTGCGAGCTGCTAGTGCAAATGGAATTGTCGTGACCTTTGATTATGAAATTATCTGTCAAAAAGCTATTGCCGATGAGGAGATGAGTCAGCTCATTGGCAATAATTTGAGCAAAATGATCCCAGATTATGCGCCGCAGCCGGTCTATTTAACCAGTGCTGCTTGGCAAGAGTTAAGGCGCGAATTTGTGACAGCGCAAAAAAATGGCAGCCTATTAGCTGATGATGATTCACAAAAAGAAGAAAATAAAGCAAACAAGCAAGAAAAAGTAGTCGAAAATGCTGCAAATGAAAATAGGCAAGCGCAAAATAACGGGCTAGATTTAGTGGAAGCTGGTATTTTAGATGACGATTTATTAAATCATTTGCCACCAGATGCGACTGCTACAGAAGATGAAGATCCAGCCCAAAAAGCAGTCGCTTTATTTGGCTCAGATGTGGTCAAAGTAATCGACGATTAGTCTAAATTTTAAAAATTGAAGGAGTGGTTAATATGATGCGTGGCATGGGAAATATGCAAGGCATGATGAAACAAGTACAAAAAATGCAAAAGGAAATGACAAAAGCACAAGCGGCTTTAAATGAAAAAGAATTTGTTGGTGTTTCAACCAATGAATATGTAAAAGCGACGTTTACTGGCGATAAAAAAATGACTGGCTTAAGTGTTGTCTCTGATGTGATTGATCCAGAAGATAGTGAAATGCTACAAGACTTAGTCATGATGGCAGTCAATGATGCTTTAAGTAAAATCGAAAAAGAAACCGAACAAACGTTAGGAAAATATACAAAAGGTATGCCAGGATTTTAAAAAAGTGTCGCACAGCAGTTTTAGCTTAAGGAGAAATGTTTATGCAATACCCAGAACCAATTGCCAAATTAATTGACAGCTATATGAAACTGCCCGGAATTGGACAAAAAACCGCCACACGGTTAGCTTTTTATACAATCGATATGAAAGACGAGGTCGTCAATGAATTTGCCAAATCCCTTTTAAGTGTTAAACGGGACCTACATTTTTGTAGCATTTGCGGCAATATCACAGAAGAAGATCCCTGTCCAATTTGTGCCGATCAAACTCGGGATCGCAGTACAATTTTAGTTGTCGAAGAACCAAAAGATGTGATGGCTTTGGAAAAAATGCGGGAGTATCACGGTTTATACCACGTTTTACATGGCGTTTTATCGCCAATGGAAGGAACCGGACCAGAAGATATTAACGTGCCAACTCTTTTGAAAAGATTACATGATGATGAAGTAAAAGAAGTAATTTTGGCGACAAATGCTACGACCGAAGGAGAAGCGACCGCCATTTATTTGTCCCGCTTAATTAAACCAGCTGGAATTAAAGTAACCCGATTGGCTCACGGTCTATCTGTCGGCAGTGATATTGAATATGCCGATGAAGTAACCCTTTTAAAAGCAGTGGAAGGACGCCGTGAGTTGTAAAGTTTCAAAATTTATAATTTTTTTGTACAATAATGTTAATAGATAATTGGAGGACAAACTTGTGAACGGATTATTTATCACGATTGAAGGACCAGATGGCGCAGGAAAAACGAGCGTTGTTAATGAATTATTTCCTCGGATTCAGCTGATTGCCAAACGCGGCATCGTTAAAACGCGGGAACCCGGTGGTGTAAAAATCGCTGAAAAAATCAGAAAAATTATTTTAGACCCTCGTAATGAAGAAATGGATGATCGCACAGAAGCTTTATTATATGCAGCAGCCAGACGTCAACATTTAGTTGAAGTTATTATGCCTGCTTTAAACGCTGGTAAAATCGTGATTTGTGATCGTTTCGTAGATAGTTCTTTGGCCTATCAAGGAGCTGGACGCAGAATTGGTATTCCGGAAATTGCTAAAATTAATGAATTTGCAACAGAAGGTTTAAAGCCAGATTTCACTCTTTATCTTGATGTCGATTCAGACACAGGATTAAAACGGATCGAAAATTCCCGTCATGGTGAAGCGGATCGCTTGGAAATTGAGAGTTTGGAATTTCATCAACGGGTGCGTCATGCCTATTTGAAATTGGCCGAAGAAGATCCCATTCGGATTCACAAAGTTGATGCCAGAATGAGTTTACAAGATGTAGTGGATGCGAGTTTTACTGCCATCACTGAAGCATATCCTCAATTTTTCTAAAGAACAAAAGCATAGGATACAATGAAATGCGATTTACTGGAAAAGCGAGTATCCACAAAGGCAAGCCAGCTTTTCTTAGAATAATTTAGCTGAATACATTGCAGTCACGTCAGTTTGTGAAGTCTTTCCAATTAAAAGGAGGCAATTTTTATGAAATTAGTTATGGCAATTGTACAAGATAAAGATAGTAACCGTTTGGCTAACGAGTTTATTGACAATAATATTCGGGCCACAAAACTATCTTCAACCGGCGGCTTTTTAAAAGCTGGTAACAGTACGTTTATTATCGGGATTGAAGATGAACGGGTGCAAGAAGCACTTGAATTGATTAAAAAGACGTGTCAGTCACGAAAACAGTATGTTTCAACCCCCATGTCTTTAGATATTTCCCTAGACGGACAAGTACCCTATCCAGTCGAAGTTGAAGTCGGTGGCGCAACAGTTTTTGTTCTACCAGTCGAAGGTTTCCATCAATATTAAGGAGCAAGTAAAATGACGGAGCAAGAATTTTTATTAAAAAATGAGCCCCAGGTCTTTGCCCAAATAAAAAAAAGTATTGAGCATGAGCGTATGTCTCATGCTTATCTTTTTGAAGGGGAGAGTGGCACTGGTAAACATCAAATGAGTATGTGGCTGGCTAAACGTCTTTTTTGCACCAATGTAGTAGCTAACGAGCCTTGCAATGTGTGCAATAATTGCATCCGGATTCAGTTAAACGAGCACCCGAATGTTCAAGTTATAAAGCCTGAGGGGCAAACGATTAAAGTTGATCAGATACGACGACTCCAGGCTGAATTTAGTAAAAAAGGGTTTGAAGCAAAGCGACAAGTTTTCATTATTTCAGATGCGGACAAAATGAACGTTAGCGCAGCGAATAGTTTGTTAAAATTTTTAGAAGAACCCCAAGCAGGCCTTTTAGCAATTTTAGAGACCAGTGCGTTAGGACGCATTTTACCAACGATTCAATCCCGCTGTCAGCTTATCCACTTTACCCCCTTATCAAAGACACACCTTTTTGAAAGTTTGGTCGCTGAAGGGGTGGGGGAAAAAAGTGCAACTTTACTTGCAAGCCTTACCAATAGCTTTGAAAAAGCAATTGAATTCTCACAAGATGAATGGTTTAATAGTGCTAAGGATGCTGTTTTAACTTGGCATCGCTATCTTGAAAAAGCAGATTTACAAGCCTTTATTTTTGTTCAAAAGAAGTTGGCGCCTTTGGCAAAAGAAAAAGAGCAACAGTTTACATTATTACAAATGTTGTTGTTTTATTTTCGCCAACAACGAAAAAAAGAAGTGGCAAACTTGCCGCAGCTGCAAAAAGTTAACGATATTTTAGAATTGATCTTGCAAGCTGAACAAAAATTACGGGCCAATGTTGCCTTTCAAAATGTATGTGAACAATTGGTTTTGCGGATTGTTCGTCTTTCATAAAAAAGTTCAGGGAGTAGTTACCGAGCTTTTAAAATTTAAAGTAAGGGAGGGAATTAAATGGAAGTAGTGGGAGTCCGCTATAAAGAAGCAGGTCACGTTTATTATTATCGTCCTGGTAAAGATCAAGAGTATCGTTATGAAGAAAAAGTGATAGTTGAATCCCAACAAGTCAAATTAATGGCAGAAGTTGTCATTCCTAAAGTGGAAATTGACAGTGGGGATTTACCTGATGAAGTGCTGCCGATTTTACATATTGCAACGAGCGCAGAATTAAAACGAGCAGCCCAAAACAAAGAAGACGCAAAAGCGGCCTTTGTGATTGGAAAAAAGAAAATACGACAACATGAATTAGCGATGAAACTAGTCTCTGTTGAATATACTTTTGACCGGAGTAAAATGATTTTTTACTTCACAGCAGATGGTCGAATTGATTTTCGTGAGTTGGTAAAAGACTTAGCTAGTGAGTTTAGAACAAGAATTGAGTTGCGCCAAATCGGTGTACGGGATGAAGCAAAATTATTAGGCGGTATCGGGCCTTGCGGTAGACCGTTATGTTGTACGACTTTTTTAGGTGATTTTATTCCTGTTTCGATTAAAATGGCTAAAGATCAAGGCTTATCTTTAAACCCAACCAAAATTTCTGGTTTGTGTGGCCGTTTAATGTGCTGTTTGAAATATGAAAATGATGAATATGAAGCGGCAAAACGAGAATTACCAGATTATGGTAAAGAGATTGAGACACCAGATGGCAAGGGAAAAGTTATCGGTTTGAATTTATTAAGTCGGATTGTAAAAGTGCGGCTATTCCAAAAAGAAACGCCGGTGGAGTATCATTATGAGGAACTAAAAGACTTCAAGGCGCAACAAGTAGCCAGTCTAGCTGCCACAGCCGATGAAGCAAAAAAAGCAGGTGATGCCAGTGAGCATGGACAAACGTGATATTTATGATGGATTAAGTAAATTAGAGTTAGATTTAGAGAGTTCGTTACAGCAATTGACAGCAATGAAAGCGGCCCTGCAAGAAATTGTTGAGAAGAATACAACCTTAGAATTAGAAAATCAAAAACTACGGGAATACTTGCAAGAGTTAAAAGAAGAAAATGCCGCTGAAGAAGTTAAACAAGGTATGTCAAAATCCCGGATGAACTTGGAAAAGATTTATGAAGAAGGTTTTCATATTTGCCGTGAATCCTATGGTGCCAGAAGAGAAAACGACGAGCAATGCGTTTTTTGTTTGGAAGTATTATATCGTGAAAGTCAAAATTAAGTGACGAGGAATTGATTAAAAGGTAATTCTATCCTTTTCAATCAATTCTTTTTCACTTTATGAAAAGGTGATAACAAGTGCAAAAGCAAAGCAGTTTTAAAGGAAGTCCAATAAGCGGAACGCTTTATTTGGTACCTACACCAATTGGCAATTTACAAGACATGACGTATCGTGCCGTGGAGACGTTAAAAACGGTACAATTAATCGCCAGTGAAGATACTCGCAATACGCAAAAATTATTGAATCATTTTGAAATTAAAACACCACAAAAAAGTTTACATGAACATAATTTTAAAGAACGAGTGCCAGAATTAATTACTTTGTTACAGCAAGGAATAAATATTGCCCAAGTAAGCGACGCCGGCATGCCGTCAATTAGTGATCCCGGTCATGAATTAGTGGTGGCGTGTATTGCAGAGGAGATAAACGTTGTTGCGCTACCTGGTGCAACTGCTGGGTTAACGGCTTTAATTGCCTCCGGGCTAAACCCGCAACCTAATTATTTCTATGGCTTTTTGCCCCGCAAGAAAAGTGAACAGCTCACAGTTTTAAATACGTTGAAAAACGAGATGGCAACTTTAATTTTTTATGAATCACCTTATCGTTTAAAACAAACCGTTGCAAATTTAGCTGAAGTTTTTGGCAGTCGACAGGCAGTTATTTGCCGTGAGTTGACCAAAGTACATGAAGAGTATTTACGGGGCAATCTGGTGGAATTAGCTAGCTATTTGGCAGAAAATGCTGTAAAAGGTGAGTGCTGTTTAATGGTAGCAGGCTCTTCTGGTAGCAGAAAAGATGATGTATCTGCTGAGACGGCTATGTTATCTTTGAAAGAGCAGGTAGAAAATTTAGTTAAAACTGGGATGAAACCCAATCAAGCGATTAAAACAGTAGCACAAAATAATCAAGTTAAAAAGCAAGTTGTTTATAAAAAATATCATGAAATCTTCGAATCAGCCGATTAAAGCGGCTGATTTTTTTGTTAAAAACTAACGTATTATTAAAAAAATTTTTTATTAACGAGAAAACTTGCGAACGTTTGTTTGTGTTAGTATAATAAGTTAGAATGTGGGGTGAGGGTATGGGGGAGCTGCAATTTCCTTTAAAGAATGATACAAGTCGTAAAATTATTCATATTGATATGGACGCTTTTTTTGCTTCTGTTGAAGAACGAGACGATCCCGATTTAGCAAAGCATCCCTTAGTTATTGCACGCCATCCCAGCGATACTGGGGGTAAAGGAGTTGTGACGACTGCCAATTATGAGGCGCGCAAATATGGGATCCACTCTGCAATGAGTGCACAAAAAGCGTATGAATTGTGTCCCAAGGCTATTTTTGTACCGGGAAACCACGAGAAGTATCGAAAAGTTTCAGAAGAAGTTCGTCAGATTTTTACCCGTTATACCGATATTATTGAGCCAGTATCCATTGATGAAGCTTATTTAGATGTTACAGAAAATAAAGTGAACAGTACTTCAGCCGTGAAGGTCGCCCGTTTAATTCAAAAAGAAGTCTGGCAAAAAGTTCACCTTACTTGTTCAGCAGGAGTTAGCTATAATAAATTTTTAGCTAAGTTGGCCTCTGATTATATGAAGCCTCAGGGGATTACGGTTATTCCACCACGGGATGCGATTACTTTTTTAAAGGCTTTACCAATTGAAAAATTTCATGGAGTCGGAAAAAAGACAGTCCCCAAAATGAATGAAATGGGAATTTTTACCGGTGCGGACTTATACGAGAAAACAGAAATGGAGTTAATTCAAACCTTTGGTAAAATGGGCTACTCTTTGTATCGAAAAGTGCGGGGAATACACGATGCACCGGTTGCCGTGACAAGACAGCGAAAGTCAGTTGGAAAAGAACATACTTATGGCAACCCGCTTACTACAGAAGAAGAAGTGTTAACGCAGCTGAGACAATTGTCTGAAAAAGTTGCAGCATCTTTAAAAAGAGTGGGCAAACATGGTAAAACGATTGTTTTAAAAGTGCGCTATACTGGTTATGAAACGGTAACCAAAAGAAAGACACTGCCTACTTATTTAATTGATAAACAAATGATTTTTTCTCAAGCTAGTCTAATTTGGGAAGACGTTGCAGGCATTGAAAAGGGAATTCGCCTTTTAGGGGTGACGGTGACGAATTTGGATCCGGTGACTTTTGAAAATATGACCTTACCTTTGTGGGAAGATGAAAAGTAATGGAATGTAAATATACGTAAAAAGTGAGGCAGAATTTTTATTTTGCCTCACTTTTTGTACACTATTAGAAAAAGATAAAATTTTCACGAAAATAAATTACTTTACAAAAGTTTATATCGTTTGTTTCAGGTGCAGGCCTTTTAAGAAATAAGGCAAATTAGGAAAATCCTACTTTTTTGTGAGTGGGACAATTGTTTGATTTTTGTGAAGCTAAGCGATGGAGGGCTAGATTAAATCTTGTTTTTTTATTTGTTCAAAATTTTCTGTTGCATCGTGACATTTATCCCAAATAACCGCTTTTCCAAGCGCCAATGATTTTTTGACATCTAGGATTCGTTGATTGCTACTGCCACGAAATTGTAAATTTAAATTTCGTTTGTCTAGTTCAAAGCGCCCATCTACTAAGATGTCAATTTTATTTAGCAATTCCAATTTGTCGTCAGTCTCTTGCAATAGCTCTTCAAAAGTATATCCAGACCAACTCCAAATATCCTTTTTTTCACCAAATTCTTTTTTTACTCGATTAACTACTTGTAAACAAACACTTGTATTTAAAAAAGGTTCACCGCCTAATAGCGTTAAGCCTTGAACATAATCGTGAGATAAGTCTGTGATGATTTGATCTTCTAATTCTTTAGTGAAAGGAGTACCGTAGTTAAAGTTTTGGACAGCTTTATTAAAGCAGCCTTCACAGGCAAAAAGACAACCACTGACATATAAACTATTGCGGACACCTTCACCATCGACAAAATTAAATGCTTTATAGTCGGCAATATAATTTTTACTATATTTACTTGCTTGCCATTCTTTAGGCTTGGGGTTGCGCATAAAAAAAGCCTTCTTTCTGTTAATCGCTTATTTAGCTAAGCTGGTTTACTTTTTTGCAATAAGACCCGAGCATCAGTTGCCTGAGTTCGGGTCATTTTTTCTAACTTCCATAAAAGTGGCCTTATTTCATATGTTTTACGCGGGATGAAATTTCTTTATGACGACCATGTACCATGGGGCGCGCTTGGGGATTACCTAAATAACCACAAGTTCGTTTTACCACGTCACAGGTTTTAGGATCGTGATTGCCACATTGCGGACATTCAAAGCCGCGTTCTGTTGGGGTGAAGTCACCTTCAAAACCACATTCATAACAGTGATCAATTGGCGTATTTGTGCCTAAATAGCCAACTTTATCGTAAGAATAATCCCACACAGCTTCTAGAGCTTTTGGATTTTGTTGCAACATCGGATATTCGCAGTAGTGAATAAAGCCACCGGAACAATATTTTGGATAATCTTTTTCAAAGTCTAATTTTTCAAAAGGCGTTGGGTTTTTACGAACATCATAATGGAAGCTGTTGGTATAGTATTCTTTATCTGTGACGTTTTCAACGATACCAAATTTTTCAGTATCCAAACGACAAAAACGATCTGTCAAACTTTCGCTTGGCGTTGAATAAACGCTAAAGTGGTAACCATATTCATTACCCCAATCATCAGCGTGAGCTTTCAACGATTTGACAATACTTAAAGTAAAGTCTTTTGCAGTCGGATTATTTTCCCAAGCACCACCAAAGAAAGTAGAAGCAACTTCATATAAGCCAATATAACCTAATGAAACAGTTGCCCGCTTATTTTTAAATAATTCATTCACGGCATCGGTCCGGCTTAAACGTTTACCAAAGGCACCGTACATATATAAGATTGGGGCATTTGCAGGGATTGCTTCTTTACAACGCTCTACGCGATACACCAAAGCATCTTTTACAGTTGCTAAACGCTCTTCTAAAAGTGTCCAGAATTTATCTTGATCACCAGCAGCCTCTAATGCGATACGAGGTAAGTTTAACGTAACCACACCTAAATTCATCCGACCAACGTTTACTTCTTGCCCTGACTCATCTTGCCAACCTTGTAGAAAAGAACGGCAACCCATTGGTACTTTGAAACTGCCTGTCAATTCAACAATTTTATCGTAGTTTAAAATATCAGGATACATCCGTTTTGTCGCACATTCCAAAGCCAATTGTTTAATATCGTAGTTTGGATCAGTGGGGTTAGAATTAACGCCTTTTTTAATTGAAAAAATCAATTTTGGAAAAATAGCAGTTCGTCTCTCACTTCCTAGGCCATTAATACGAATTTGTAAAATAGCCCGTTGAATCTCTCTTTCAAACCAGTTTGTCCCAAGGCCAAAGCCAAGGGAAGTGAAAGGAGTTTGACCATTTGAAGTAAATAAAGTATTAATTTCATATTCCAAACTTTGCATCGCATCGAAAATATCTTTTTTGGTTTTTGCTTTGGCATATTCTTCACGACGTTTAGGATTTTCAATCCATTTTAGTGCATCTTGCATATGCTTTTGATAATTTAATTTTGCAAAAGGTGCTAATAACTCATCAGTTCTATCAGCAGAACAACCGCCATATTGGCTAGAAGCTACATTGGCGATAATTTGTGAGATTTGGGCAGTGGCAGTTTGAATTGATTTTGGTGATTCTACTTCTGCATTGCCAATTTTAAAACCATCATTTAGCATGCCCTTAAAATCAATTAAACAGCAGTTGGTCATAGGGGTATAGGGATGGTAATCCAAATCATGGTAATGAATATCACCTTTTTGATGTGCGTTTGCGACATGTGTCGGTAACATTTTTAAGCCAATCGATTTTCCAACGATGCCGGCTGTTAAATCCCGTTGTGTATTGAAGACATTACTGTCTTTATTGGCATTTTCATTGACGACACTTTGATCTTTGTTAATTAAACGCCCAATTGTAAAATTAATATCTGTTGCCTTACTACGGTCAAAATCGCGGCGGGTGCGATAATTAATATAAGCTTCTGCGATTTCATATTCGCCTTTTTCTAAAAGGATGTGTTCGACAATATTTTGGATTTCATAAATTTTGACATCGGTTGAAAAGCGTTGGCCAATTTCAGCATCAATCCGCTCAACAATTTCTAATAGACGTTCATGATCAATCGGGGATAATTCACCGTGAATTTGTTGTTTTGCCTTAACCAAAGCATCGTAAATTTTTTGGTCATCAAAATCCATTAGGCGTCCGTCTCGTTTAATGATTTTAATGGTTTGCAGTTGGGGATGCACCTCGCGTGCTAGCTGCTCATTTTTTAAATCCATCATTTTTGCTCACTCCTTTATTTCTTAAACCATGTCCTTTACTGTTAACTAGTTAGAAAAGACCAGCTTAATCAGCAGACTATTGTGTCTGAACTCACATAATATGATAGCCGAAAAGTAAGTCAGGTGCAACCAAAAACACAACTATATATAGTGCCATTGTTTTGATTTAATACTATTAAACACTATATCTAGTGTATAAAAAATATGTAAAAATGTTGAAAACAGATAGGGATAGGTTTTTGCTATTTATAAAAAACAGAAATTTGCATAAAAAGATGAATGGTGCACAAGAAAAAATTTTTGTTTAAATTTTTCCCTTGACTTACCTTAAAAACTGCGCATTTAAAACACCTTGTGCTACCATAAAGATAATAAGTAAGTTGTCTTAAATTATTTAACAAAAGGACTAAATGAGGTTGAAATATGAAAAAAATAATAGAAGTAAAACATTTGAGTAAAACATATGGAAATCGTTTTAATCAGACCAAGGTGCTAGATAATCTGTCCTTTAGTGTTGATGAAGGAGAATTTGTCGGCATCATGGGACCAAGCGGTGCGGGAAAAACGACTTTAATGAATATATTAGCTTCCATTGCCCTGCCGACTTTTGGAACAGTAAAAGTGGACGGACAAGATCTGACTGCACTAAAAGAAGATCAGTTAAGTGATTTTCGCCGTAAAGATTTGGGCTTTATTTTTCAAGAGTTTAATTTATTGCCTACGCTTACAGCCAAAGATAATATCAACTTGCCTTTGGCGATTGATTTTTTAAAAGTCGAAGAGATTGAAAGCCGCGTGACAGAAGCAGCTGACTTATTAGGAATTAAAGCTATTTTACATCGTTATCCAGAAGAGTTATCAGTAGGACAAAGACAACGGGTGGCAGCTGCCCGTGCTTTAGTCGTGCGACCACGGATTATTTTTGCCGATGAACCAACAGGTGCGCTTGATTCAAAATCTGCCACGGAGTTACTGTATTATTTAAGCGAATTAAATCAAAAGCAAAATAAAACCATTTTAATGGTAACCCACGACCCCTATACCGCAAGTTACTGCAATCGCATTTTATTTATTAAAGATGGTGTCTTTTTTTCTGAGGTTGTCAAAAGAGGTAGCAGGCAGAATTTCTTTGAACAGGTAATTGATATGCAGGCAACTTTAGGCGGCGGGGGACGACGAAATGCTTTATAAATTATCCTGGCGTAGTTTTTTAAAACAATTTCGCAATTACGGCGTTTATTTAATTAGTATCACGATGGCGGTGATGATTTATTATTCTTTTAATGCCATGACGCATGATCAGCCACTAACAAAACGGGCTAGCCAAGATATAAAAATTGAGAATATCTTAACGATTGGTAGTTTTTTTGTCATTGTGATGATGGTCTTTTTTGTATTAAGTGCCAATCGCTTTTTTATCGCAAAACGGCAGCAAGAAGTTGCACTTTACCAATTGTTTGGTTTAAAACGGCGGCGGATTATTTTACAATCGTTAGTCGAAATTTTTGCCTTGAACTTATTGGCATTTTTAGTGGGGATTAGTCTGGGTGTCATTTTTTCCAAACTTTTTTCCATGATTTTAGTAAAGGCAATGGCTTTAGATGTTACGAGTACCTTGTTTTTTTCATGGCAATCTGTTCAGGTTACTGCGGCTGTTTTTCTTTTTGTTTTTATTATCAGTGCATTTCAAAACATTATTGTTTTATCTAAAAAGCAAGTGGATGGTGTATTCTCGGTTAAGTCACAGTTTGACTTGCAAAAGTTAAAGACAAAGCCTTATGAAATTAAATTAGGTATTTTCAGTGTTTTGTTAATTAGCTGTGGCTATTTGGCTGCTGTATTTATTCGACCGCTAATTTTTCGCTTTTTCTTACTGACAAAAAGTTTTTCTATTTTAATTTGGCTACCGGGAGGTATTTTACTTGCTTGTATTATCGGCACGTATTTATTTTATCGCTATGGTTTAAAAACTATTTTTTATTTTCTTGATAAAAAGAAAAGTCGTTATCAAGGTCTAAACTATTACGAACGTAGTCGCAGTTTGGTCGCTATATTAAAAAATTGGCGTTCTTTGGCACTGCTTACTATTTTGACATCATTAGCCATTGCATTAATTGGCGGTGCAATTTCTCTTGTTAGTATTCAAAGTCGCGTCAGTCAAAATGAAACGCCAACTGATTTTCAAGTGCACAGCAGTGAACTGGGAAAGCTAGAAGCTATCGTTCGTGAAAATGATGCCAAGGTAACCACGACCCAAAATTTACAGTATAAAGTCACAGCAGGCCGCTTTGCACTCAAACTTTTTAGTAGTGAAGAAATGGAGCAATTTAATTTAATTAATATTTTACGCTTTAGTGACTATCAAAAATTTCAGGCACAGCATCCTGATTTGCCTAAAATTGAGCCATTACAGGTTAATCGTGGCATTTTATTTGATTATAATTATATGATGTTTAACAGTGTCAGCGAGCTTAGCCGCCAAGTGACGTTGCCAAATGGGCTAGATATTAAAGTAGAACATTTTTATTCGGATTTGCTGGGGGACGCTTTGTTGCGCTATGCTGCTGGGGTGTTGGTTTTACCAGATGAACAGTTTCAGAGTATTCAAGGGGTTGACTACACCATTGCTATGGTCAATGTAAAGACAAAAGATGAAGAACAACTAGCAACTTCAGTTGAAAAAGAGTTGAAATCTGATTGGGGAAATGATATTTACTATGACTTTACGTATAAAAATGACGAATTAAAAGGTGAAATTACCACCAAAGTATTGAAGAATGCTACTCCCCATGCTTTTACTGGAAACTATTCCCGGTTAAATCACACGAGTCGCTTTCCAATTGTACGCAGGGCCACAAGAGAAGCGGGAATTTTCATGTATGTGGCAACATTTTTAGGTATGATTGCTTCGATTACTACTGCTGCGATTGTCATGTTGCGGCAACTTTCAGAAGTTGAAAATGGTAAAAAAGACTTCTTGTTATTGCAAAAATTAGGGGTTAGTCGTAAACAAATGAAGCGCAACTTGTATTATCAAAATGCTTGGATTTTTGCTCCCCCAGTTTTATTGGTGTGTGGTCATGCCGGGTTTGCGATTTATACATGGTCCCAATTTGTCACCAACGGTAGTTATTGGCTCGCTTATTTATTTTGTGGTATCGTCGCAGTGATTTATTTAGTCGCCTATATTTTAACAGTCAAATTTTTCTTACACAGCTGGGAAAGCTGAGGATAATACCTGTGTGAAATACACCCTAATAAAATCTTTTTACTGCATCTTGCAGACTTGAAAAGATTTTGTTAGGGTGTATTTTGGCCTGTTTTCTAAAATAGCACGCTTCTTTAAAATAGAATTCATTTCAGGAAAATGCCGTGAGTATTAAAGGTGCATTACATATTAAAAAAATCAGTAACGATGGTACTTAGATAAAGCCTTTTAAGTGAGTAAATTGAAAGGGCTTAAGTGACGAAAGTGTTAGATTCTTCTTTTTACTGTAAGTTGAAAAAATGTTCTAATTTAAACAAATACTCTATACTTAAATTGAAAAGGAGAGAGTGATAATGAAAAATTGGTTGCAAAAAGAAAACACCTATTATTGGTTAACATTTATTGGCAAAACGCTCTTTTACTTCTGTGTCCTACTGATTCTGATTTATTTGTATCACTACAAGAACATTCAGGGCGGCACATTTATTTACAATGAATTTTAAGAGGTGAGAGCAGATGACTGTAACAAACATTATTGAACAAATTGATTCTTGGAGCGTAAAAGAACCAAATCGTATCGCCTATATTGATGAAAAAGAGTATACCTATGGTCAGTTAAAAAGATGGTCAGATCAGCTTGCTACCTTTTTAGCTGAAAAATTTGCTGATAGAAGACCTATTGTAGTTTACGGTGATTTAGAATTTGAAATGTTAGCCGCTTTTTTAGGTGCTAGTAAAGCAGGACATGCCTATATCCCCATCGAAGCTAATACGCCAAATGATCGGGTGGAGTTGATTTTAAATGTAGCGCAGCCTGCGTTAATCATTAGTGTGGAAGCGTGGCCTGATATTTCTTCTGACTGTGAAGTAATAACACCAAATGCATTAGCAGAAATTTTTGCTGCAAAACAAACTGTGGCGAAATTTGAAAGTGTTCAAAATGATGAAAATTATTATCTAATTTTCACCTCAGGTACCACAGGGGTTCCAAAAGGAGTACAAATTAGTCATAACAATTTATTATCCTTTGTAAATTGGACGCTAACTGATTTTGTTTTACCAGAGCAAAGTCGCTTTTTATCACAAGCCCCGTACTCATTTGATTTATCTGTCTTTGATGTTTATCCGGCATTGTGTTCAGGGGGCTCTTTAGTTCCTTTGAAAAAAGAAATTATCAACGATTTTAAGACCTTATTTGCCACATTACCAAAATTGGCATTGGAAGTTTGGGTTTCAACACCATCATTTATGGATATTTGCTTGATGGAAAAAGAATTCAACGCAAAAAACATTCCAAGTTTAACTACATTTATCTTTTGTGGTGAAGAGTTAACGAAAAAAACGGCTCAAAGTTTATTGGAACGTTTTCCTGCGGCTCATATTTACAATACCTATGGTCCTACAGAAGCGACAGTGGCGATTTCTGGTGTGGAAATTACTCCTGCATTATTAGAACAAGTTGACCGCTTACCAATTGGGTATGTAAAAGAGGATACAAAAGTAACCATTATGGATGAAATGAATGTATTAGCAGCCGGTGAGGTTGGTGAAATTGTCATTTCTGGACCAAGTGTTTCAAAAGGTTATTTGAATAATCCTGAAAAAACCGCTCAAGCTTTCTTTTTATTAGATGGTAACTGGGCTTATCGAACCGGAGATGCGGGGAGTTTACCAGCAGATGGATTATTACGTTACGAAGGCCGCATTGATTTTCAAGTGAAACTTCATGGCTATCGCATTGAATTAGAAGACGTAGATCATCATTTAAACCAAGTATCGCTAGTTAAACAAGCGACAGTGGTACCCAAGTATCAAGATCACAAGGTACAGCAATTGGTTGCTTTTGTAGTCGCCAATGAAAATGATTTTGCTAAAGAATTTCAATTAACCAAAGCCATTAAAGCTGAACTAGCTGAAGGTGTGATGGATTACATGATCCCACAACGCTTTGTTTATGTGGAACAATTACCTCGTAGTGCAAACGGTAAAATCGATCGTAAGGGTCTGATAAATGAGGTGAACGGCTAATGGTCTTTCCACATAGTATTCCCTATGCAGATCCTAAATACTTTTTATTATTGCTCGTTGCGTTTATTCCACTGATTTTAAGTATGTTGATTGCAGGTAAAAGGCCTTCTTTTTACCAAACCCTTGTGACGTTATTTTTCTTATACGTTAGTTTTGGCGGTGCAAGTTGGCATCAAGGGGTAGCGCTGATTGTCTATGTTGTTTGGCAAACGTTACTGGTTTACCTCTATTTTTTATATCGCCAGCAAAAAAATAGCAGTGGCGTCTTTTATACCGCCGTTGTCTTGGCAATTTTGCCTTTAGCCATTACCAAAGTCACACCTTTTTTCAATGGTGGTCATAGTTCTATATTAGGGTTTTTAGGGATTTCTTATTTGACCTTTAAATCGGTACAAATGATTATGGAAACTCGTGATGGCATGATTAAATCGTATAAAGTTTGGCATTACATCCAGTTTCTATTGTTTTTCCCAACGATTTCTTCTGGGCCAATTGATCGCTTCCGGCGGTTTGATAAGGACTTAGATAATCCTCCAACACCAGAAAAATATGTGGATCTTTTAGGTACTGGTATTCATCGCATTTTTGTCGGTTTCTTATATAAGTTTATTATCGGCTATTACTTTGGTTCAGTTTTGTTACCACCAATTGAGCGGGCTACTGTCGTCAATGGCGGTATCTCATGGGCCTTAGTTTTATATATGTATGTTTATAGTATGTATTTATTCTTTGATTTTGCAGGGTATAGTTTGTTTGCAGTTGGAACGAGTAATATTTTAGGTTACGAAACACCAATAAACTTTAATAAACCATTTTTAGCTTGGAACATCAAGGAGTTTTGGAATCGTTGGCATATGACGTTGTCTTTTTGGTTCCGTGATTACATTTACATGCGTTTAATGTTTACTTTATTGAAAAAGAAAGTATTCAAAAGTCGAATCGTTGCTTCAAATGTTGGTTACTTTGCCCTCTTTTTAATTATGGGGGTCTGGCACGGTTTGGCTTGGTATTATATCGTCTATGGTTTATACCATGCTACGTTGATTTGTTTAACCGATGCCTGGTTGCGTTATAAGAAAAAACATAAAAATTTACCGTCAAATAAGTTTACCCATGGATTGGCAATCTTCTTAAACTTTCAGGCAGTATGCTTTAGCTTTATGATTTTTTCAGGAATTTTAGATAAATTAATTTAAAAGAGGAGAATGAATAATGAAAGACACAGTATTAGACATTTTAGAAGAAATTACCGGAACAGATGAAGTAAAACAAAATTTAGATGTAAATTTATTTGATGAGGGCTTAATGGATTCTATGGCAACGGTTCAATTGCTAGTTGAATTAGAAGGACAACTAGATGTTCAAGTGCCTGTTTCAGAATTTGACCGCGAAGAATGGGATACACCAAATAAAATTATTGCTAAAGTTTCTGAATTAAAAGGAAATTAATTATGAAAAAAAAGCTTCTTGCTATTTTTGGGCCGGTAATAGCAGCTGTGGTCCTGCTAGCGCTGTTTTTCTTTTCACCTTTTAAGATTAATGACGAAGATAAAGGCTTATGGGAAAAAGCTAGCAGTTCCATGTCAGGAAATATTTTACGGGGGAATTCAATTAAAAATGAAGCCGTAAAATCAGGTGAATATGTACCGTTTTTTGGTTCTTCTGAACTAAGTCGTATCAGTCCTTTTCACCCGTCTGTTTTAGCCAAAAAATATAATCGAAATTACACTCCTTTTTTACTAGGGGCACCAGGGACGCAATCTTTAACGCAATACATGATGATGCAGTCATTTGGTAGTGATTTGAAAGATAAAAAAGTAGTCTTTATTCTTTCGCCGCAGTGGTTTGTCAAAGGCGGGATTAAACGTGCCTATTTTGATGCGTATTTTTCTGAATTACAAACTTATACTTGGGCGATTAAGCTAGACAAAGTTTCTGAAACTGACAAATACTTAGCTAAACGTCTGTTAGCTTATGGTAAAGTCAACCATGATGAAACCTTGAAGCTAATGTTAAGAGAAATTGCTAAAGGTAAAGTACCAACGACAAAACAAGTAGATGTGGCTAAATTCCATATCAACATGTTAAATCGAGAAGACGAACTCTTTAGTGAAATTGGCTTACTTTCAAAAAATTCACAAATTGCACAACAAGCAAAAAAATTGCCAGCTGCATACAATGAGCAAAAATTAGATGAACAAGCCAAAGAGATTGGTCAAAAAGCTACGACGAATAATTCTTTTGGCATTGAAAATAATTTTTATACGCATCGCATTAAACCACGGTTGGCTAAATTTAATGATTCACAGGTAAAATGGGATTATCGTTATTCAAAAGAATTTTCAGATTTCCAATTGGTTTTAGATCAACTTGCCAAAGAAAATACACAAGCCCTCTTTATTATTCCGCCAATTAACGGGAAATGGAGCGAATATACAGGCTTATCTCAAAATATGCTGCAAGAATTTAGCAAAAAAATCACGTATCAATTACGTTCTCAAGGCTTTAATCAAATTGCTGATTTCACCAATAAAGATCAGGAGCCTTATTTTATGACAGATACTATCCATTTAGGCTGGCGCGGATGGTTAGCAGCAGATCAATATATTCAACCGTTTTTGGAAGAAAAAACAGCCCAGCCAAGCTATCACTTGAATAATTATTTTTATTCACAAGATTGGCAAAATCAAAATCCAGAAACAATTAAATAATTTGTAACGGCAGTTGATGGCAAAGCTACATTTAGACCACCGCTTATTAAAAACAGTAGCTGGGACTATATTAATGTCCCGGCTACTGTTTTTATATGCCCCGTGTTATAATCAAGGACGTAATAAATAATGCTAGGAGTTGCAATTGAGATGGACAAAAGTGAAGAGCAGTTACTAATTGAATTAACCCAAGCTAGAGGTGTACCAGGCAATGAAGATGAAGTACGTGAAGTCTTTAAAAAATACGCTGCCCCGTTTGCCGAAGATATTTCTTTTGATGGTTTAGGTAGTGTTATTGCAAAACACGTAGGTGAAGGTGGTGGCCCGAAAATTTTTATTTCTGGTCATATGGACGAAGTTGGCTTTATGGTGACCAAAATCACCGAGCAAGGCTTTATTGAATTCCAAACATTAGGTGGTTGGTGGAGCCAAGTGATGTTGGCCCAACAAGTAGAAATTAAAACACAAGCGGGCAAATTAATTCGCGGTGTGATTGGTTGTAAACCACCCCATGTCCTAACTCCAGAAGCCCGAAAACAACCTTATGAAATTAAAGATATGTTCATTGATATTGGCGCAACAAGTCTCAAAGAAGCAAAAGATTGGGGCATTCGTCCAGGCGATATGATTACGCCATATATTGAATATGAGCGTTTAAACGGCGGTAAATTTTTACTAGCAAAAGCATGGGACAATCGTGTCGGTACGGCTGTTTCATTACGTGTTTTGGAAAACTTAGCAAAAGAAGGACACCCAAACTGTCTTTTTGCTGGTAGTGATGTCATGGAAGAAGTAGGTTTAAGAGGTGCAAGAACCAGCACACATTTAGTAAACCCAGATATTGCACTTGCACTAGATACCGGTACGGCTGGTGATACACCAGGTATGACGCCAAAAGAAGCCGATTCTAAATTGGGTGCAGGTCCGCAAGTTCTAATCTTTGATGCTTCGATGGTACCACATAAAAAATTATTGAACTTTGTTGTAAATGTTGCAGAAGAATTAGAAATTCCTTTCCAATATACGGTTATTACCGGTGGGGGAACAGACGCAGGGCAAATGCACTTAACTCGTGATGGCGTACCTTCTCTTGCCATTACAGTACCAGTGCGCTACTTGCATTCCCATACTTCAATTATTCACGAGGACGACTACTTAAACACAGTTAAATTAGTAACGGAAGTTGTTCGTCGTTTGGACGATGAGGCAGTTAAGGCCATTCGTAGTTATTAATTTATATCCTGTGGGATTGTTTCATTAGAATGTAAAAAGACTTTCCAGTCCTGTCATGTTTTTTTTAAGTTTACTTTTCGGTCAAACTTTTAAAAGAAGATGATTTGCTGGTAAAGTCTTTTTTATTGCTGAAAAAGGAGTCTTAAAACAGCTATTATTTCATGAAAAGAAAAGATTGTGCTAGCATAAAAGAAAAGAAAGGTGTGAAGAAAATGAAATTAACTGTCTTAGGCTGTCTAGGCGCCTATCCTTATAAAGGACAAGGAACTACAGGTTACTTGTTACAAACAAAGGATTTTAATTTATTGCTAGATTGTGGTAGCACTACTTTGGTGGAATTAGAAAAACACTTAGATCCACTAGCATTGGATGCTGTTATAATTTCTCACTATCATCACGACCACATTGCAGACTTGGGTGTTTTACAATATTATTTTCAACTATTTCCAGCGGAAAACAAGAAAATTTTGCCGATTTACGGTCATACTTTAGATGAATTTCATTTTAATGATTTAACAATGCCCAATGTATCAGAAGGTCGTCCTTATTGCGAATCAAAACAGTTGGAATTGGGACCGTTTTCTGTTACATTTATGAAGACGATTCATCCTGTAACTTGTTATGCAATGCGCTTTGTAGAAAATGATACAGGTAAAGTATTTGTATTCACTGGTGACTCGGGTTATTTAGCGGACTTCAATGAATTTGCGAAAAATGCGGACCTCTTTTTAGCCGACACGTATTTATTTAACGGCCACGAACATCACAAAGCTCACTTTACAGCGCAAGAATCAGGCACCTTTGCCAAAAATGCGAATGTTAAGAAATTGGTTTTAACACACTTGCCGCAATTTGGGGAATTACAATTATTAAAAGAGCAAGCCCAAGTTGCCTCAGGAGCAGTACCAGTTGAATTAGCAGCTATAGGTAAAGAATTTTTGATTTAAGGATGAAGCTGAAGTTCAAGAAAAATGTGTCGTCAACAACGAGGAGGATGTATTGTGATTTTCGTACCAAATGAAAACAATGACCCAAGAGTAAACTTAGCAATTGAACATTTTTTGGTTCAGGAGTATCCCTTAACCGAGCCAATTTTATTGTTTTATATTAATGAACCATCCATTATTATTGGACGCAATCAAAATACCATCGAAGAAATTAATCAAGAATACGTGGAGGAACACGGTATCCATGTAGTTCGTCGTTTAAGTGGTGGTGGGGCTGTTTATCATGATCTAGGGAATTTGAATTTTAGCTTCATTATGCCAGATGATGGAGATTCATTTAGAGACTTTGAAAAATTAACTAAACCAATTGTAGCTGCCTTACAAGAGATGGGGGTTAAAGGTGCCCAATTAAAAGGGCGCAATGATTTGGTGATTGATGATCAAAAATTCTCTGGTAATGCGATGTATGCGACAAACGGTAGAATGTTTGCTCATGGAACCATTATGTTTGATAGTGATATTAACGAAGTCGTTAATGCTTTAAAAGTTCGCAAAGATAAGATTGAATCAAAGGGAATTAAGTCGATTCGTTCTCGGGTAACCAATGTGAAACCTTTCTTGCCGGCAGATAAACAAAACATGACCACGAAAGATTTCCGGCAAGAAATTTTGTTGAAAGTCTTTGGTGTTACCGACCCAAGAGATGTTAAAACATATGAGTTGACTGCCGATGATTGGGAAAAAATCAATCAAATTTCAAAAGATTACTATCGCAATTGGGATTGGAATTACGGTCGCTCCCCAGAATTTGATTTGGAGCGCCGTAAACGTTTTGCCATCGGCTCAATTGAAGTACGTTTAAATGTTCAAAAAGGAATCATTACCGCGGCTAAAATTTATGGTGATTTCTTTGGTTTAGGTGATATTAAAGATGTTGAAACAGCACTCGTTGGTGTGAAATATGAAAAAGAAGCACTAACAAAAGCAGTTGAAAAAATTGACGTAAAAAAATACTTTGGGAATATTACACAAGAAGAATTTTTAGAATTACTTTATTAATAAAAATATAAAGGTTCTAGTAAAAAGTCGCGATGACTTCTTACTAGAACCTTTAGTTATCTAAACTATTTATTAATATGCGCGGGCAATCCATAAAGTGTGTTTTGCAGGTTTGCCACTCACTAAGTCAAACTCTTTTTCCATTGGAACTTCAAAGGGAATATTACGGGTTGTAAAACCTGTTTCTTCTTTGATTTTGGCTTCGGTTTCTTCGCTACCATCCCAACCAACTAAAACAAAACCAGGAACTGTACCGGCTTCATTACATTTTTCAATGTGAGCTTTTAATTCATCCAAGGTATTAATGTCATAATGTTCGTTTGCTTTATTGCGTGCTTTGGCTTTTTCTAATAAGCGTTTTGGCATAATAGCTAATTGGTCAGCCACGTAAGCATCTAATTCTTCAAAGGTGACCGTATTTTTTTCAGCTAAGTCGCGTACTTTTACCATTACGTGACCATTTTCCAAATCACGAGGACCGCATTCAATCCGCAAACAAGCGCCTTTTAATTCCCACTCGTTGAATTTATAACCTGGCGAATTATCCGTATCATCAAGACGAACGCGGTAACCAGCTTTTTTGAAGGTGGCAAATAATGTGTCTAATTTTTCCATAATGGCTGGATTTTTCTTCCAAGGACCAACTGGCATTAAAACAATCTGAGTTGGTGCAACTGTTGGTGGAAAGACTAAGCCATTTTCATCCCCGTGAGTCATAATTAATGAGCCCAACAAACGTGTTGACATACCCCAAGAGGTTGTGTGCACATGGGTGTGTTTGTTTTCTTTCGTCAAATACGTAATATCAAAGGCTTCAGCAAATTTTGTGCCTAAATAATGAGAGGTCCCTGCTTGAACAGCTTTACCATCTTGCATCATCGCTTCAATTGAAAACGTATCAACAGCACCGGCAAAACGTTCAGAAGGCGTTTTTTGCCCTTTATAAACCGGAATGGCTAAAAATTCTTCGGCTAAACGAGCGTATTCATCTAAAATAGCCATTGTCCGTTTTCTGGCATCAGCTTCATCTGCATGTGCAGTATGCCCTTCTTGCCATAAAAATTCCGATGTGCGTAAGAATGGCAATGTTTTTTTCTCCCAACGGAAAACGTTAGCCCACTGATTGATTTCATAAGGTAAATCGCGATAAGAGTTAATCCAATCAGAAAAAGCAGAACCGATCATTGTTTCAGAAGTAGGGCGTAGTGCCAAAGGTTCATCTAATTTTTCATCGCCAACTTCAGTTACCCAGGGTAACTCAGGGGCGAAGCCTTCAATGTGGTCTGCTTCTTTCATAAAGAAACTTTTTGGAATTAACATTGGGAAATAGGCATTACGAATATCTTGGGTTTTTAAAAACTGATTGAATTCTTCTTGAATGTGTTCCCACAATTCAAAGCCGTCAGGGCGAAAAATAATTGAGCCCCGAACAGGCGAGTAAGCCATTAATTCGGCTTGTTGAATGGTTTTTAAATACCATTCAGTAAAATCATTTTTTTGTTCAGACATAGTGTCTCCTCCTAAATAAGTTACTTTTTTGACCTTGGTTATAAAAAGGCAAAATAAAAACGCACTCCATCCTAAAAAAGGACGAAATGCGTGAATTTCGCGGTACCACCTTTATTGACTGTTTTACAGTCCAGCTCAAAAACAAGGATAAGGGCCTTAACCCGATTATTTTCATAATCATTGCCATCGGGAGGTTCACAAAATCAGTGGGTACCAAATTTTCAGCAAAACATTGGCTCTCTAAACCATGATTTCAATACTAATCCGACTGTCTCTATGCTAATGGCAAATGCCAAAAAATGCAAGTCAAAATTATTTTAAACATTAAGGGATAAGGATAAGCTGATTTTATCTTGATTGTCATCTTGTAGTTGTGTTAGCTGACCACGATATTTTTTGGCAACTTTCTCAATGGCAAACAAATCCAATGCCTCTTTTTGAGGAAAATCAGTGGTGATGCTGCGGTCAAAAATATTGGTATGGTAATGGGCAGTATGACTACAGTGAATTTGTAATGTCTCGTTTATACAGTGAATTTGCAAGTGAATCTGTCGTTCTTTTGGGTCGTGAATCGCATAGGTCTCCCGCGTTGCATGTTCTAAAAGGTGCACTAAAATTTGACTTAAATCATCATCAGCCACATTTAAATCTTGTGGTAAATCTGCACTAAAGGAAACGGTGATACTTTTTTTATCTGCATTTTTTTGATAGCGACTCAAGATTAAATTTGTTAAAGTATGCGCAGAAAAATCACCGATAATATTCAATTGATTGGTTTCATCTAGAAGCTTAGCTAAGTATTCATTGACGGCTGGTAAATTGCCGTCTTCGCCTAAATCGCTGATTAGCAGTAAATTTTGTTTGAACTCTTGACGGAGTTGTTCCAACTCTTGCAGGTGACCAACAACAGCTGTGTGATTGTCCTCCAAAAGCTCTGTTTTCAGTTCTAGAAAATGCATTTGGCGCTTGTTTTGTTCATTGGCGGTTAGACCTTCAACTAAGGTATAAATGAAAATGACCAATAGGATCACGGCAAATAAAAGACCTGAAATATTGACGAGATAAAAATTCGACTGTGCGACGCTGGTGATATAAATAAAACAATGGGCCATGGCAACTAAGACGATCCAAGGTGTGCAAATGACAAAAAAACGATTTTTTTGGTGGGCTTCAGTAATTGCAGCAATGGTAGTTGCTAAGGTGCCAAAAATATTAGCGGCATCAATGTAAAATTTTACTTCTGGCAAATCAATTTTAGTAAAAACAGCCCAAAGTAAAATTAATAAATCAAAGCTAATATGAAAAATTACCCATAGTCGGTAGTACTGTTGGCTTTTTTTCATTTTTAAACAATAATAAGAAATTAGAAATATTGGCGTAAAAATGGCCAGAAGTAATGCCATCGTTGAGTTCACTAATGGACTAAATAACAATCCCGCTAAAATATCTCCAGCGGCAGCCTCCAAGGCAATAGTGAGGGCAAAACAAGCTAACAAAATCAATTCCCAATTTAGCCGTTTTTGTTTAATTAATTCAGAACCAATAAAGACCATAATGGCTAGACTGATAAACGTGCAAACAATTAGAATTAGAATTTGGGGCAAGGAAACCGATACAACATAGGATAAAAGAGAATCTGCATCGCCAATAAATACACGGGCGGGGATACCGGCATAATTTTTATACGGGCTACTGACTTCAAGCCGCAATGTTTTACCAACATAGTTTTTAGGCAATTGCACTTCTGTCATGATATTGCCGGGATTTTTTTTGCCTAATAAAGTTGGGGTCACCGTTTTTTGGCTGTGTTCATAGACGGTTTTATCGTCGACTGTGACTTTTAACCATTGATGATTTCCTTGAATTAATAAGGTTGGATTAGAAACTTTACGAATCATCGTTCGTTCCATTACCATGGTTTCGTTGGGTGCAACACTATTTAACCGCTTGACATAACGACTTTTAAATAATGTGATGGGGTCATCTTTGGCGTAATAGACCCAAGTATCTTTTATTTCTGCCATCGCAGATTGTGAGAAGGGGGCATTTAGTGCTTGCACAAAAAAAATGCCCACTGCAACAAAAGTCATAATAACAAGAAAATAAGGAATCCAGATAATTTTTTTATTATACTTTTTTAAATTTTCATTATCTAATCTTTTCATAATGTTGAAATTCCTTTCAGATTATAAGGATAGTTGTCTAAAAATATCGTAGTTCTTTTTATGTTTTTATAAATGAATTTTACTATTCTGTTTAATAACGATGTTTTTTTTAATAAGTATAAAAGCCTTTAATTATATTTGTTATCGTTTATACCTCAGTTTAATTGTTATTTAAACTAGGGTCAACAAGCAGCGGAAATTATTTTTCATTTTATTTTAAAAAGAAAATAACTTTCTAACAAAAATGGATAAAATGAACAGGGATGCTTTTAAATAACGGACGATATGTGATATAATTTCGTTGGAATTAAAAATTAAAAAGAATTATATGAGGAGGTGTGGCATGACGAATTTCAAGCAGATGGGCCTATTGGGTTCAGTTATTGTGACAATTGTAATGGCACTGGCTTTGTTGATCACGTTATTGCCGCATCTTTTTGGGATGACAATTTCAATTGTAAAAGACAATGATATGCAACCAACGTATCCAAAAGGTAGTTTGATTTTTGTACGTCAAGTAGAACCAGAGAGTATTTATGTTGGAGAAGTTGTCACGTATTACGTGAACCAAGGAGAAAGCATCCAAACGCGTCGCGTAGTTGCCAAAGAAAAAAATCACGTTTTTTACACCAAAGGAGACGGCAACGAACAAATGGAAATCGGCTATGTAAGTAGCCGCAATTTAATTGGACAGCCAGTTATTCACTTACCTTACTTGGGGCATTTTGTTTCCCGGGAACTTTTGGATTTGGTACAACAAATATTTTGGCTAATTGCTGGCTTCATCACATTAACGACGATTTGGCATTTGGTCGAACACGTTATACATAATAGACAAGTTCGCGACTATTAATTTTAATGGTTGCGGACTTTTTTGTTCCTTCGTATAATGACAAAAGCGAGGTGGAGAATTTGTTAAATGAAATGATGGACAGACCGGTCGTGGATGCACGGCTCGTTGATTATATGCGAACCAAACAAAAGCCTTTGACGGGGCAATTGGGTGAATTAGAAGAAGATGCTCACAAAAGGCGGGTACCGATAATTCCCCATGAGACAGTTGTCTTTTTGCAATTTTTACTTGGACAAATAAAACCAAAAGAAATTTTAGAAATTGGTGCAGCTATTGGTTTTTCTTCTAGTCTGATGGCCCAATATGTGGGAGCAGGTCATGTAACGACGATTGACCGCTTTGATTTAATGATTAAAGAAGCAAAGGCAAATTATGAAAAATTAGGTTTAACAAAAAAAGTGACCTTAATAGAAGGCGATGCTGCTGAAGTTTTACCTACATTAACAGGCCCTTATGACTTTATGTTTATGGATAGCGCAAAGTCAAAATATATTGCATTTTTACCAGAATGTATACGTTTATTAAAAGTTGGCGGAGTATTGATGGTAGATGATGTTTTTCAAGGTGGCACGATTTTAGATCCAGTGGAAGATATTCCGCGGAAAAATCGCAGCATCCATCGTAAATTAAATCAATTTTTAGATGTCGTGATGACACACCCGGATTTAACTTCAAGTTTAGTGCCTTTAGGTGATGGAATTTTATTAATTACCAAAGAAAAAGAAATGATTTCTTTTTAGTTTAATTTCCATTTAAGTTAGACAGTCTATCTTAAACTAAAAAGAGGTAGTCTCGTCATGGCAAATAAATGGTTAAAAGGAGTTTTATGGTTGGGATTGTTGGCTTTTTTATTAAATACTTTTCACGTAAATGCTAAAGCAGAGGATAGAAAAGTACCGATTACATTGGAAAATGAAGCATTAGTAATGGTCCCAGGCACGGGTGCGACGGTGGACCGTTTTGATAAATTAATTGTCCAATTGCAAAAGACAACTGCATGCGAGGTTTTGAAAATCACGGTGCAGACAAATGGCCAATTAACGATTAAAGGTGAGTTATCACAAAAAGCCAGTCAGCCGATTATCGTCATTGGTTTTGCTGACAGCTCAGAAGAGACCGTCCCAAAACAAGCAGTATGGTATGAAAAAGCAATGACTTACGTTCAGCACCAATATGGTGTTGAACATTATAATTTTCTTGGCCACTCCAATGGCGGGTTGGTTTTGACGGATTATTTGGAGTATGTTTCTTTGTCAATTGATCCCAAGCCAAATAAAATTTTATTTTTAGGAACGCCATTTAACGATGTGGGATGGAAGTATAATGAAATGACACCGACTTTTAATGAAGTAAAAAAAGTCAGTGATGTTTTAAAACGCTATTTGGATAATAAACAGCGTTTGCCTAAGACAATTTCTGTCGTTAGTGTAGCTGGAAATGTTGCCGATGGGAATTCTGACGGGACTGTACCTGTTACAAGTCTTCTGGCTGGAGAACTAATTTATGGCGACAGTCAAAGTTATCAAACGTTTCTTGTGACCGAAAATGCGAAACATAGCCAGTTGGTTGTTCATCCTACGGTTATGCGATTAATTCAAACTTTTTTATGGTCGGCGAAAAAATAACGTATTTATTAAGAAAACTGATTGACATTAGGTGGTCAGTTTTCTATAATGAACTTTGTTGCTATGTCATAGTAGCTCAGCCGGATAGAGCATCCGCCTTCTAAGCGGACGGTCGGGGGTTCGAATCCCTCCTGTGACGCTAAAAAACCGCTAGAAATTAATATTTCTAGCGGTTTTTCTTTTTGGATTAAAAGTAGACTGATTAATAATTTGAAACCAAGGCGCCATGATTGCCGCGTTCTTTGTTTAGTGAGCTGTGTGGCGGACAAATTTAAAATGCAGCGATTTATTTTTTCTTTCTGGTGTCGTTTCTTGCAAAGCTTTTTTTATGATTTTTTCACGTGATTGCTTGTAAGCGTCTATTCGGCGGGCTAAAATTTCTTCTTTTGTCGTTTTCATAATAATCCCTCCTGTGTTTGATGTAATACAAGGGTAGCATCATCGCGGTCGCATTTCGAAGATATTGCTTGTAGTTTAGTGAACATACGTATGGCTTAAATGCAAAAAAAACAGATAAACACGAAAAGAATTTAATCCATGGTGTTTACCTGCCAGATAAGTTTTTATTCTGCTGTTTGAAAAGCTACATTTATATCTAATATTCCTTCATCAGAACGTAAAACGAAATTACCGTAACTACCACTACGATCTAATGTGATGTTATAGGGTAAAAAGTTTTTTTCATAATCGGATATATACACTTGATATTGCTCGTTTTGTAGCTGTTCACTAAAAGGCGCTATTTTTTCTTTAATGGGTTTAATCAAAAAACGATCCCCAATCATACAACATCCTTGGGCTGATGAAAATTGATTTGAACCGTCATTTAAAGCTAATATAAAAGATTTGCTGCCGGCTAATTTATCTGCTAAGTAAAAAGCAGCTTCATTGGTAATGTTTAGTTTCATACGATCATCTCCTAGCGGCAGTATAAGCCCAGTGGCCAAAAATGAAAAATATTCTGCTTTATTAACGGTTTTTACTTAAAATAAAGTCATAGTCATGTGTAGTTTCTTTTTCTGAAGACGCGACGTTGGCTTTTTTACCGGTAAATTTCAATTCAATAGTGGTAACGTCATCGGCGTCTGCCAATTTTTCTAGTGGATAAGCTGCTGTTCCGGTCACGGTTTTATTTGCAGGGATTTTTCCACCAAATTCGTCCATCGCTAAATTACCTGTCGTTTGCCCACTGGTATTGGTAGTTAAAACGCCTTTTTCAGGGGCGACATTTACCGCAGTATCGCCAGTTTCAATTGTAAAATGCATTAAAACGTAGCCTTCGTATTCCTTGTTTTGTTTATCTTTATAATCTTTGATTTTAATGATTTTACATTCATCGCTGGTAATCGTTACATTTTCCCAATTGGCATCTTTTAAAGTGACGTCGTATTCTTTAGTACCAACTAATTTAGCTTTGGTCGCACCTGTCTTTTCAGCTAGTTGTTGATATTGAGCCTGATTGATTAATAAGTCGGGATTTTTATCGATACTCGTGGCTGTTGTTTTTTTTGTATTGTTTGGACTTGTTGCTAGCGTTACGTCTGTTGTACTTTTTTCGCGACAGCCTGATAATAACAAAGCCGCAGTTAGTAGCAGGGGAAACAATATCTTTTTCATCGCCATCCTCTTTTCGTTAGAAAAATTATTCTTTAATTAAATTTTAACATTTGTATGGGATAGCGCAAGCGAGAAGTCGGGCTTTAGCCTGATTTTATTCCCAAGAAGCTTATGCTATAATTGTCGTTAGATTAAAAAGAAATTTTTGGATTTGAATTTTTTTATGAAATACGTTTTAATGTCGTATTTTATTTATTGCTTGTTCAGCTGATGTTTAACTAGGGTATAAGAGGAGTAATACAAGCAAGTTTATAAATTAGATTTGAAGGGATTTTATTATGATAAAAATTACCATGTTTTCTCGAGCCGACACGATTAAAGGCCAAGGGGTGGGAAGTGCTTATAATGAGTTAATCAAGCTATTAAAGGCGCGTTTTAGCAATGATTTTGACGTACAGATCAATACCTATAAAAAATCAGACATCTCCCATTACCACACAATTAACCCGGAGTTTTATTTGTCGACCTTTTTTAAGAGACGTCGTGGTATTACCGTGGGATACGTTCACTTTTTACCTGAAACACTGGAAGGAAGCATTCATTTAGCCAAGCCGATTCAAAAGATTTTTAATTGGTATGTGTTATCTTTTTATCGGCGGATGGACAAATTGGTAGTTGTAAATCCTAGCTTTATTCCTGAGTTGAAAAAAGCCGGAATACCCGCAGAAAAAATCAGTTATATTCCTAATTTTGTTTCAGCAGAAGAGTTCTACCAAATGTCCCCAGAAAAAAAATTAGCGCTCCGTCAAAGTCATAAGATAAAACCAGACAAATTTGTCGTTTTAGGTGTGGGGCAAATTCAAAAGCGTAAAGGTGTAGATGATTTTATTCGTTTAGCAAAAGAGAATCCTGAGGTTTCCTTTATTTGGGTGGGGGGATTTTCTTTTGGCAAAATAACGGATGGCTATGAAGAATATAAAGAGGTTTATGAAAATCCACCTGCTAATTTAACCTTTACAGGCATTATTGATCGCAGCGAGTTGGTTGATTATTATAATATGGCCAATATTTTCTTGCTACCTTCTTATAATGAATTATTTCCGATGAGTATTTTAGAATCTTTTAGCTGTCAAACGCCGGTAATGGTCCGCAATTTAGCGCTGTATGAATCCGTTATTTCCGGCTACTATCTTGGAGCAGATAATTTTGAAGAAATGAATCAGGATATTAAAGCATTGCAAAGAAACGAAGCGTTATTAAAAAAATATGCTTGTCTTGCTCATGATGCTTCCAATTATTATTCTGAATCCCATGTAGGAGAAATTTGGTATGACTTTTATACCGGTCTTTTAAAGAAAGAGGCAGAAGAAGTTAATATTTAAAAACGCAACTATCGTTTTTCTGACAGGTTAGCAATAGTCAGTTAAAAAGCGGTAGCTGCGTTTTTTACTTATTAAAGATAGTTTTATAGTCTTTATTTTTAAAATTAGTTATTATCGACTGTTTGTAACAATTGACCGATGACTTGCCAATCGGCTTTTATTAAAGGGGCTAATTTACGGTTATAAAAAATGGCTGCCGGGTGAAAGAGGGGAACGATTGTGTAATCTTTTTTAGACCAAACGTAGCTTTCCATTTTTTCATTTAGCATTTGAATCGGGTGTTTGATTATTTGACCATGGAATTTACTAACGGTGTAAGTATTTCCTAATAAACGTTTTAGGCCGATATTTCCTAGTGTTGCGATTAACTTTGGCTTTACTGCTTTGATTTCATAATCTAAAAGTGGGGCATGGGCAAAAACTTCTTTTTTTGAAGGCGTGCGATTTGGGTAAACAATCTCTTTGGCACCTGTCTTTTTATTGACTCGCTCGTTTATTTTATAAGGGCGACTTCTAAGCGCACTGGTAATATAAACATCTTCTCTTGTTAATCCAACACTTGCAAAACACGCCATTAATTCTTTTCCCGCTTGTCCGCTAAAGGGAATCAAATTTTCAATTTCTTTGCGGCCAGGAGCTTCACCAACAATCATTAATTTAGGATCTAGTGGACCACTGCCTGTAACAAAGCCTTCCAAGGCGTAATTTTTTGAACGCTCATTGACTATTTTAACCAGTTCTTTTGGATACTCCATCTTTATCCCTCCTATTTTTAGTATAACGCTACTCGTTTATAATAATGAAAAGTTATGTTTTTTATGAAGCTTAAAATTTACTTTTTCTTTTAGAAGAAAACTAATTGACGTCACGCTCATTTTTTGGTAAAGTGTAAATGTTGTAATTGTGGACTCCACAGCTACAACCGCTCAGAACAAGTATTAAGCACATTATGTCACTTGGGATGGCGAGTCTAAGTATATTATAAGGAGGTGCTTTAGAGCATGTACGCAATTATCAAAACTGGTGGTAAACAAGTTAAAGTTGAAGTTGGTCAAGCAATCTACGTTGAAAAATTAGACGTTGAAGCTGGCGGCAAAGTAACTTTTGACGAAGTTATCTTAGTAGGTGGCGAATCAACGAAAGTTGGCGCTCCAACTGTTGCAGGCGCAACTGTTGAAGGAACTGTTGAAAAACACGGTAAACAAAAGAAAGTTGTTACTTTCAAATACAAACCTAAAAAACACTCTCACCGCAAGCAAGGTCATCGTCAACCATATACTAAAGTGGTTATTGACGCTATTAACGCTTAATACTTGCGAGAAAGGTCGCACTAATGATCAAAGGGACATTCAAACGCAATGACTCTGGCCAGATTGTTACTTTCACATTGACAGGGCATGCCGAAGCTGGGCCATATGGTAGTGACATTGTTTGTGCTGGTGTTTCTGCGCTAGCAATCAGTACCATTAACGGCATTGATGCTTTAGCTGGGGTTGCACCTAAAGTTGAAGCAAACGGATCTGAAGGCGGCTATCTTAAAATGGATGTCGTGTCAGGTTTAACTCAAGAACAAACTAACATTGAACAAATTCTTTTAGAAAATTTGTTGTTAGGTTTACAGTCAATTGAAGCCGAAAACAGTGAGTTTATTCAAATTAATACGATTACAGAAAAATAGGAGGTGCATCTCATGTTGATGAAAATGAATTTGCAATTCTTCGCGCATAAAAAAGGTGGCGGTTCTACTTCTAACGGTCGTGACTCTGAATCTAAACGTTTAGGCGCTAAACGTGCGGACGGTCAAACTGTTACAGGTGGCTCAATCCTTTACCGCCAACGCGGTACTAAAATTTATCCAGGTGTAAACGTGGGTAAAGGTGGCGACGATACTTTATTTGCTAAAGTTGACGGCGTAGTACGTTTTGAACGTAAAGGCCGTGACAAAAAACAAGTGTCTGTCTATCCAGTAGCGAAAGAAGCTTAATTAAAAATGAAGTGTCGGTATTCGAATGAATGTCGACACTTTTTTTGTAGTTTTATAAGTTATGATTTGGAGTTTTTATGTTGAAAAGAGGTTAATCCATTGGAAGGAACTGTTAAATCTTTTAATGAAAAAGGCGGCTATGGTTTTTTAGTAAATGCCCATAAACAGGATATGTTTGTTTATCAAGATGATATTGTAATGCCTTCAGATAAGGTACTTTTCGCCGGCCAAAGAGTGACCTATGAGGTTGCTACCAATCAAAAGGGGCAGCAAAAAGCGATTAACGTAAAATTGATAAATTAGAAACTGACATGACATGTCAAAAACAACTTGCAGAAATAAAATATAATGTGCTACGCTCTGTAAAAAAAGAGGGTTCCTATGACAGAAAAAATTCGTATTGCATCAAAGCAAGATGCCGCAGCAATCCTAGCAATTTACGCGCCGTATGTAAAAGAAACGGCTATCACATTTGAATATGAAGTTCCTACTTTAGCAGATTTTGAAAAACGGATTGAGCAAACGCTAGCTCGTTATCCTTATCTAGTAGCAGAAAAAGAAGGGGTAATTGTAGGTTATGCATATGCTGGTGCTTATAAAGGGCGGTCTGCTTATGATTGGAGCTGTGAAGTAACAATCTATTTAGCCAAAGGTGAGAAGAGTCGGGGATTAGGGACACGTTTGTACCAAGCTCTAGAAGCGGAATTGTACAAACAAAATGTCGTACAATTACTAGCTTGTGTCACGGCGGGAAATAGTGCTAGTATCAAATTTCATGAAAAACTAGGGTATCAACAAGTCGGTAATTTTCCTAATGTGGGTTACAAATTTAATCAATGGTACGATATTTTATGGCTACAAAAAGCGTTACAAGAAGTACCTCGTCTACCTGCAGACTTTATTGCTTATCAAAAAACAAAAGACTTACGCTGAAAATTGCGTAAGTCTTTATTAATAGCCTGTACGGGATTCGAACCCGTGTCTCCGCGCTGAGAACGCAGCGTCTTAAACCCCTTGACTAACAGGTCAAATTACTACGCTATTTATCTTAGCACTTTTTTTCTTGCTGTAAAGGAAAAGCACTTGTGTCATCTTACAAAAATGTTCGACACTTGATAGTTTAAACGCCGGTTAAGTGACGGAATCTTTGTTAGACTAGGGTAAATTAGTAAGCCATTTGTTAATATATTAAAAATGGTATTGTTTTAAAGGAGTGGAGCAATGAGTTTAATTGGTGTTGGCAGTTTTATCTTTGGTTTTGTATTGTTTGGGGTTGCCCTGATAAAAAAACAAGTGACGAAACAAAAAATAGTGCAATCGGAAACATTTCAATTAGCGGCATTATTAATTTTTGTCGGTTCATTTATTTTAGCTATGCCCCATTTGGGTATTTAATTATTAGTAACATAATAGTAGAGAAGTCATTTAAGGTGCTTATAGCTTAAATGGCTTTTTAGTTTGCGCTTTAAAGGAAAAAAGTTATAATGAAACAACACAGATGACACACTAGCACAAATAAGGTGAGGAGATTCAATGACCAAGAGAATTGAACGTGTTTATCAGTTTGTTGCAACAAACGATCAGTTTCAAACGGGACTCACCACAAATGATGTGGCAGAAGGTCTTGTATTGCAGCGAACAAATGTAAGTAAGGATTTAAATAAATTAGTCCGTGCGCAACGCTTGCTTAAAATTGATGGCCGACCTGTTCGCTATACTGTTGCAAAATTAGATGATGCAATAGACGAAAATGAGATAAATCAAGCGTCTTATCCTAAAAATGAGCACGTGGCGAGTTATAAAGAATTTAGCATCCCTAAAAAAAAGCAAGGTATCCCTCAAGAATTACGGTTCGGTGATATTTTTTCACGAATTATTGGTTCTAATGGCAGTATGAAAAATGCTGTTGAACAAGCAAAAGCAGCAATTTTGTATCCGCCAAAAGGATTAAATTGTCTCATCACAGGCCCTACTGGTTCAGGTAAAACGTATTTTGCTCACGCGATGTTTCGTTTTGCTGTCACCAGTCAGGTAATTGACAAGGAAAAAGAATTAATTGTTTTTAACTGTGCTGACTACGCTAATAATCCTGAGCTTTTAATGAGCCATTTGTTTGGTTATGTAAAGGGTGCTTTTACTGGAGCAGAGCAAGATAAAACAGGGATTATTGACCAAGCAGATGGGGGAATGTTATTTCTTGATGAAATTCATCGCTTACCACCAGAAGGTCAAGAAATGGTCTTTTATTTTATGGACCATGGGACTTTTTCTCGTTTAGGTGAAAGTAGTAAAAATCATAAGGCTGACGTGCGCATTGTGGGCGCGACAACAGAAGACCCAAGTTCGTCTTTATTAGATACTTTTGTTCGTAGAATTCCGATTAATATTCAGTTGCCGGCATTTGATCAACGGCCAGCAAGTGAAAAAGTTGATTTAGTCAAGGTGATGGTCGCCCAGGAAGCAGGTCGGATTGATCGGCAAATTTCTCTATCAGAAGATGTGGTTAAGGCTTTAATTGGTAGCGTTAGTTACGGCAACATTGGACAATTGAAATCAAATGTCCAACTTGTTTGTGCCCGTGGTTTTTTAAATCATATGAACAGTGATGAAATGAATATCACGATTGAGGACTTGCCAGAAGGGATTCGTTCGGGATTACTATTATTGGCCAATAAACGAGAAATCTTAAATGAGCTATCCAAAATTTTAGATCCTCAAATTGTAATTACACCAAATGATCAAATGATTTTAATCCAGCAAGATACGTACGAATTACCGTATAATTTGTACGATATCATCGGAGATAAAGCTGCATTATTAAAAGCAGACGGACTAGATCAAGAAACGATTAATCACTTTATTTCGACAGATATCAATGTTCATTTGAAATCTTTTTATAAAAATCATGGTTTTGCTTTTAATGCAGATAATAAATTAGCTGAATTTGTTGATCAAAAAGTGATTGATACGACGAATCATATTTATGATATGGTACAGGAAAAATTAGGCTATGCTTTTCAGCAAAACTTTGTCTATGCTATGAGTTTGCACATTAGTTCTTTTTTGAAAAAATTAGAACACGGCGAAGAACGAAGTACAAATGACAATATTCGCCAAATGGTAGCCGGTTTTCCAGCTGAATTTCAAATTGCTCAAAAAATTCGTACCTATATTAGTGGAAGTTTTCATGTCGAAATTCCTGAAAGTGAAGATTATTACTTGGCAGTTTTGCTAATTTCTTTACGCGCAAACCAACAAGATGGCAAAATCGGAGTTGTTGTGGCGGCTCACGGCAATAGCACAGCTACGAGTATGGTGGAAGTGGTAACGCAATTATTAGATATTGATCAAGTGCAAGCTGTAGACATGCCTCTTGATATGCCGCCAAAAGTTGCCTTGGAAAAAGTTAGTCGCGCCGTTACCGAAGTTGATGATGGTTCTGGGGTCATGTTATTAGTGGATATGGGTTCATTGGCAACGTTTGGTAATGAAATTACCCAAAATACGGGTGTTGAAGTACGGACAATCGATATGGTGACAACGGCAATTGTTTTAGAAACAGTGCGAAAAGCTTCTGTTTTAGGAACGGATTTAGATAGTCTGTTTGAATCATTACATCGATTTAGTGGTTATACATTAATGTCACCACAACAAAATAATAATGTTACTACAGCAAAACCTACTGCTATTTTGGCAGTATGTGCTTCAGGAGAGGGTACCGCCCAGCGAATCAAAGAAATTATTCAACGTTCTTTAAGTGGTGAACAAAAGCAGTTGCAAGTAATTACGCAATCGGTAGTTACATTGCCAGAGCAATTACGGCAAATTCAAACAGACTATAATTTAATTGCGGCAACTGGAATTGTCGATCCAAAGATTAATGCGCCATTTATTCCTTTAGATCGTTTTATCAATCAAGATGTCAAAGCGATTTTAAATCGACTACTATTGGATAGTGAACAGCTGCTTTCATATCCAAATGAAGCAATGCAAGAAGAAAAGGCTGTAGAGTTGATCAAACGCTTTATTAGTGAGAATTTTACTTTTATTAATGGAGAAAAACTTGCTCAACCCATTTGGGATTTTGTTTCAAATCTGGTGGAAGATGTTGGATTAAGTGATCATGAATTTGGTTTAGAAGTCAACTTGGCTTTGCATACAGCGGGTTTGTTGGAACGAGTAGTATTAAAGCAGCCACTTGCCGTAACAAAAGAAGAAGAACAGCAACTAACTGCTGATCCAATTTACGAACAAGTGCATAATCATATTCAATCTTTTGGGCGAATGTTACGCTTAGGTGTTCCACCGGCAGAAGAATATTATGTTTTAGAAGTATTGAAGACGCGCATTGAAGAGTCAAAAGAAAAGACTGTATCACCAAAAACGTAATTAAAATACAATACACAAAAAACGACACACTTTAACACAGTGTGTCTTTTTTTGTGTATCGAAATTTTCATAGATTATTCTTTATAATTAAGGATTTTTAAAATTGTGTATCGTTTTTGAAGTTGGCACACATCTTGCTTATATATAGGTGACACAGGAGGTGAATACTCTGGCGTGAGCAGAGTTTAAAATTTTTGCTGCTCAGTTTTATTAAGTAGGAGGGTTGCTTGTGAGCATTGATATTGCCTTAGCGCGCATTGATGATCGTCTGATTCATGGACAAGTTGCGACGGCCTGGTCCAAACAAACCGGGATTGAACGCATTCTAGTTGTATCAGATGAGGTGGCCCAAGATCAGTTACGTCGGTTTTTGTTGCAAGAAGCTTCCCCACCAGGAATCAAGTCAAATGTGATTAGTGTTGATAAGATGATTACACTTTATCATGAAGATTTATTGGCTAATCAAAAGGTTATGTTGTTGTTTACCGATCCAAATGCTGTTGAACGTTTGGTTCGCGGCGGTGTTTTGTTGACTTCAATTAACATTGGTGGAATGCGATTTACTGTTGGAAAGAAGATGTTGACCAATTTTGTCTCTTTAGATCAAGCTGATATTGCCTCTTTTCAATTTCTTGCTTCACAAGGTATTGAATTAGAGTTGCGAAAGGTACCAGCAGATCGCAAAGTCTACTTAATGGAATTGTTGGAAAAGGAAAATTTTGTCTAGTTGGTTTTAATCGTCGCATTTTTGAGAAATTATTTATTTATCCCTTAGACGATTAGTAAAACAAAAATGTTATAGGAGGTATACAGATGGTAGGAATTATCCTGGCTAGTCACGGAGAATTCGCTGAAGGCATCTTGCAATCCGGCGCAATGATTTTCGGAGAACAAGAAAATGTTAAAGCAGTAACTTTAATGCCAAGCGAAGGTCCCGATGATGTAAGAGCCAAAATGGAAGCAGCGATTAGTTCTTTTGATGATCAAGATGAAGTATTATTCTTGGTCGATCTTTGGGGCGGAACACCATTCAACCAAGCGAATAACTTGTTTGAAGCCCACAAAGACAAATGGGCAATTGTTGCCGGCATGAACTTGCCAATGGTCATTGAAGCATACGCTTCACGCTTTTCAATGAACTCTGCACAAGAAATTGCAGCTCATATCATTGAAACTGCGAAGGAAGGTGTCCGGGTTAAACCAGAAGAATTAGAACCACAAATCGCGGCTCCAGCAGCAGCTGGAACAGGACAACCAACAGGTGCTATTCCTGAAGGTACAGTTTTAGGCGATGGTCATATCAAATTTGTTTTAGCACGAATTGACTCTCGTTTATTACACGGTCAAGTCGCAACAGCTTGGACAAAAGCAGTTGGTCCTAACCGCATCATTGTTGTTTCTGATGCAGTTGCCAAAGACGATTTACGTAAAAAATTAATCGAACAGGCTGCTCCTCCAGGTGTTAAAGCTAACGTTATTCCAATCTCTAAAATGATTGAAATAGCAAAAGACCCACGTTTTGGTAATACAAAAGCGTTATTGTTGTTTGAAAACCCAGAAGATTTGTTGAAAGCTGTTGAAGGTGGCGTTGATATTAAAGAAGTTAACGTTGGTTCTATGGCCCATTCAGTTGGTAAAGTTCAAGTCAACAAAGTGTTATCAATGAATAATGAAGACGTTCAAACTTTTGAAACATTAAAAGACAAAGGAATTACTTTTGACGTACGTAAAGTACCAGCTAACTCAAAAGAAAACTTTGACGAATTGTTGAAAAAAGCAAAAACTGAATTGGCAAACGCCAATTAGTCATAAGAAAGAGGAGGCTTAATCATGCACGATTTAAACATAATCCAAATGATTTTAGTGGTCATCGTTGCTTTCTTAGCTGGTATGGAAGGTATTTTGGACCAATGGCAATTCCACCAACCACTAGTAGCATGTACGTTGATCGGTTTAGTAACTGGTAACTTAGAAGTCGGAATCATCTTGGGTGGTTCACTACAAATGATCGCCCTAGGTTGGGCAAATATCGGTGCCGCAGTTGCACCAGATGCTGCTTTGGCAGCTGTCGCATCCGCAATTATTTTAGTTTTAGGTGGACAAGGAAAAGCTGGTGTTGCATCTGCTGTTGCCGTTGCTATCCCACTAGCTGTTGCTGGTTTGTTCTTAACAATGATCGCACGTACTTTAGCTGTGCCAATTATCCATATCATGGATAGCGCGGCTGAAGAAGGCAACTACCGTAAAATTGAACTATGGCAATGGATTGCAATTTGTATGCAAGGCTTACGTATTGCTATTCCTGCTGCCGCTTTACTATTGATTCCTGCTGACACAGTACGTGGCTTCTTAGAATCTATGCCTGCTTGGTTAACAGATGGTATGGCAATCGGTGGTGGTATGGTAGTAGCCGTTGGTTATGCAATGGTTATTAACATGATGGCAACTCGTGAAGTATGGCCATTCTTTGCTATCGGTTTTGTGGTAGCGGCTATTTCACAATTAACATTAATCGCATTAGGTGCTTTAGCTATTTCTATCGCTTTAATTTACCTACACTTAGAAGAAACTGGTGGTTCAGGTAATGGCGGTGGTGGTAACACAGGCGACCCATTAGGCGATATTTTGAACGACTATTAATCTTGAAGGAGGAGAACAAACAATGGCTGAAAAAATTCAATTAACAAAAGCAGACCGTAGAAGTGTCATGTTCCGCTCAATGTTCCTTCAAGGTTCATGGAACTATGAACGTATGCAAAACGGTGGTTGGGCATATGCAATGATCCCAGCAATTAAAAAATTATATACAACCAAAGAAGATCGTGCGGCAGCGTTAAAACGCCACTTGGAATTCTTTAATACTCACCCATATTTAGCAGCTCCAGTATTAGGGGTTACTTTAGCCCTTGAAGAAGAACGTGCGAATGGTGCACCTGTTGATGATGTAGCAATTCAAGGGGTTAAAGTTGGTATGATGGGACCTTTAGCTGGTGTCGGTGACCCAGTATTCTGGTTTACTGTACGTCCAATGTTAGGTGCCTTAGGTGCTTCTCTTGCAATGAGCGGCAGCATTATGGGTCCATTATTATTCTTCTTTGCTTGGAATATTATCCGGATTGCTTTCTTGTGGTACACACAAGAATTTGGTTACCAAGCTGGTTCAAAAATTACTGATGACTTATCAGGTGGTTTGTTACAAAAAGTTACAAAAGGTGCTTCTATCTTGGGTATGTTCGTTTTAGGTTCATTAGTACAACGTTGGGTAAGTGTTAAATTTACGCCGGTTGTTTCTGAAGTTCAATTAGACGACAAAGCATTTATTCACTGGGATAAATTACCTGACGGCTGGAAAGGTATTCAAGAAGCCTTCAGTCAAGTAGGTGCGGGTCTTTCCCAAACTCCTACAAAAGTAACTACCTTACAAGATAACTTGGATCAATTAATTCCAGGTCTTGCTGGTTTATTACTAACTTTACTTTGCATGTGGTTATTGAAGAAAAAAGTTTCTCCAATCGTTATCATCATTGGCTTATTCGTTGTCGGTGTTGGTTTACACGTATTAAACATCATGTAATCAAAATTTTTTACAAGGGCTCAGGGGTTGTTCCCTGGGCTTTTGTTTTACATCTGGTAGTTGTTATGGCTATAATACTTAATAAATATCCATAAAGGAAGTGTCTGTAATGGTTCAGTCGTTAAATAGCAAAGTTGATTTGACTATTGATGCAACATCTTATCTTGGCATTGGTGAGTATGGGAAGATTATGATTGGTGATAAGGCCTTTGAATTTTACAATGATCGTGATATTAATAAATTCATCCAAATTCCGTGGGAAGAAGTAGATTTTGTGGTAGCTTCTGTTTATTTCAAAGGAAAATGGATCCCACGCTATGCTATTCAAACAAAGAAAAATGGGATTTACTCGTTTTCTTCAAAACAACCGAAAAAGGTTTTACGTGCCATCAGAGAATATGTACCGGCAGACCACTTGGTACGTTCCCTAACTTTTTTCCAAGTTGTCAAACGCGGGTTAAAAAGTTGGCAAGTAAAATTAATGGGCAAAAAACAGTAACCGTAAAGGCATGTGCTTTTATGGTTATTTTTTATCTGACAGAAAGGAAGTATAAATTTTTCACAAAAAAATATTGATTTGATTGCGCTAGCACTGACTAGCTTCACGAATCACTTTTTTCAAAGCTAAAATTTATGAAAATAAAAAAAGTCGCTTTAATAATTTTTTTGCCTTAGGGGGTAGGATTTCGTTAGCTTTTCCTACTCTAGTGGGGTTGTTGAAAATTACGTTAAAACTTAGAAATTAGATGTAACTATTTGGTATAAGTTAGTGTCGTTAACAACTTTTGATGACCACAAAAGATTGAAAAAAAGGCGTTCTTTGAGTCAATATTTTCGTTATTATTTTGAAATATGTTACCATAAATTGAAGATAAATTTTAAATAGCTTATAGACAGCCTAGTTATTTGTTAGAAAATTTATTTTTGTAGTTTTTGTAAAAGGAGTGAAAAAAATGCTTTGGACATTAATTGTGGGTGCTGTGATTGGAGCAATTGCAGGAGCAATTACCGGTGAAAAACGGGGATGTTTGTTTAATATTATTGCCGGATTGGCAGGGGCTTCAGTCGGACAAGCGCTGTTTGGCAATATGGGACCTGATATTGCGGGCATGGCGATTATTCCATCAATTTTAGGTGCGGTAATCGTTGTAGCGGTAGTATCTTTCTTTTTTGGTAAAGCCAAATAATGATTAAAAGGTTGTGAAAAACTATGCTGTACGCAACTACTTTTTGTAGTTGTGACGGATATGAATGGGAAATAACATTTATATCCGTAAAGAAAGATGGTTTTGTCGCAATCTTTTTTATTTTCTCTTATATTTGCTATAATGATTGGGAAAGTCAAAAGAAAGAAGGAATTCAACATGATGTTACGAGTAGAAAAATTACGAGCAGCGATGCGCAAAGAACAAGTCGATGGCTTTTTAGTGACAAGTCCATATAATTTGCGTTACTTAACCAATTTTACTGGCACGACAGGTTTAGCTGTTATCACATTAAACAAAGCGTTTTTTGTGACGGATTTTCGCTATACAGAACAAGCTAGCGCACAAGCGCCTGATTTTGAAATTATTAAAAATGTAGGACCAATTTTTGACGAAGTAGCGGCATTATGTCAACAAGAAAATATCACTGCGCTAGCCTTTGAAGAAAACTATATTAGCTTTGCTGAATACTCTGTTTTAGAAGAAATCATAGAAGAAACACCGCTCATTCCTATTGCAGGAATGATTGAAACGCTACGGGAAGTAAAAGATGAAAATGAGATTGCACTTATCCAAAAAGCATGCCAAATTGCCGATCAAGGTTTTGAACATGTTTTAAAATTTATTCGTCCGGGTATGACTGAAATTGAGGTTGCCAATCAACTTGACTTTTATATGCGCTCTCTTGGCGCAACCAGCGTCTCTTTTGACACGATTGTAGCGAGTGGTCTTCGTTCTGCAATGCCTCATGGGGTTGCCAGTGATAAAATAATTGAACAAGGTGATTTAATTACGTTAGACTTTGGTTGTTATTATGAGGGATATGTTTCGGATATGACGAGAACATTTGCAATCGGCGACCCAGGCGAAAAGCTAAAAGAAATTTATCAAATTGTGTTAGAAGCACAATTAAAAGTAATTGAAGCAGCACAACCAGGTTTAACCGGTATTCAATTAGATGCCATTGCCAGAGACCACATTGCAGCGGCTGGATATGGCGAAGCATTCGGACATTCTACCGGTCATGGTATTGGTTTAGAAATTCATGAAGGACCAAATGTTTCCTTTAGAGCAGATAAACAGTTTGTTGTAAATAACGTCATTACAGATGAACCGGGAATTTATTTACCGGGAATCGGTGGTGTGAGAATTGAAGATGATTTATTAATTACAGCTTCTGGGAATGAAGTCTTAACTCGCTCACCAAAAGAGCTGATTATTTTATAAGCTACTAAGTAAAAAAATGCGTTACTACTTGTTGGTAACGCATTTTTTTATGGTTTTTTTCTAATTTGACCCGAATGTTAATAGTATTTTTTTTATTTGCAAAAAAAATGCGAGAATTATTTTGACCTAAATGAAAATAACGCTTACAATTCGAAGGAAGGAGGGAAATTATGGTAAAAGAAATTGATGCTGTTTTAAAGCAAGCTGAGCTAATATATGTACATCAATCTAAATTTAGTGAAGAAGATTGGCATAGTACTTTACATACCCATTATTTTACGGAAGTTATGTACGTATTAAGTGGTAGGGGGAGTTTTATTGTCGAAGGGAAAGAATATCCGATTGCAGCCCACGATATTGTCGTGGTTAATCCGTATGTACGCCATACTGAAAAATCATCAGGAGAATTTCCTTTATGGTATATCGTGATTGGAGTGAACAATATCCGTTTTGTTAAGCAAAACAAGCGGGAAAGCCACTATATTTTTCGCGATGTTTTAGACGAAATGGTGCCTTTATTAAAATTGATTATTGCTGAAATAAATGAAAAACAACAAGGGGCAAATGCTGTTTTGCAAAGATTGGCGGAAGTTGTTTTGGTGAAAGTTTTACGCAGTAATAATTTTAGTTTAATTGAGATTGAAAATAAAAATATTTCAAAAGATGGCGCGATTATTAAAGACTTTATTGATCAACATTATAAAGAAAATCTAACCTTAGATGTTTTATCCCGTCAACTGCATTTGGATAAATACTATATGATTCATATTTTTAAAGAGAACTTTGCTGAAACACCAATGAATTATATGATGCAAAAGCGTCTAGAAAACGCCCAAGAATTATTAATTAGTACCGACTATTCTGTTGGTCAAATTGCAGAAATTGCGGGTTTTACTTCGCAATCTTATTTTAACCAAGCCTTTAAAAAAGGAATTGGCACTTCTCCTAATCAATATCGTAAACGTCACCGTTAGTTTTAGTATATTTTACTAAATCGGGAATTTATAAATATTTCTAAAAAAACGACCAATATTTTAAAACTAAAGCGCTTACAATAAAGGTATACTTAAGCCATCAAATGAGGGAGGAATCCGACATGAAAAAAGCATTAGGATTGGTATTAGCTTTGGGGTTATCAGGTCTTTTACTAGCAGGTTGTGGCAGTGGTGGCAGTACTGACGGCAGCAACGGAGACAAAGCAGCAGGAGATAAAAAAGTTTTGAAAGTGGCGGCACTAGAATCTGCCTATGGCGCAGATATGTGGGATAAAGTAAAAGCTGCATATGAAAAAGACAATCCCGGCGTGACCGTAGAATTGACCGTTGACAAAAAATTAGAAGATGTCATTAGTCCAAATATGAAAGCAGGAAACTATCCAGATGTAATCTTACTTGCGACCGGGCGTGAAGCGGGGTTGACCGAAACCTTTATCAAAGACAAAAACTTGGAAGATTTAACAGATGTATTTGATATGAAAGTACCTGGTGAAGATAAGACTGTGAAAGATAAATTGATTCCAGGCTTTATTGATACACTAGCAACAAATCCTTACAATGACAAAAAGACGTACATGGCTCCGATGTTTTATTCACCAACTGGTTTATTCTATGATGCAAATCTTTTAAAAACTAAAGGTTGGGAAGTACCAAAAACTTGGGATGAGATGTGGGAATTAGGCGAAAAAGCGAAAAAAGAAGGAATTGCATTATTTACTTATCCAACAGCCGGTTACTTGGACTCATTTATGTATAGTTTGCTTTCTGTAACAGGTGGTCCAGAATTCTTTAATGAAGCGATGACCTATCAAAAAGGAGCTTGGTCTTCTAAAGAAGCGACAGAAGCATTTGATACAGTTGGTAAATTGGCAAAATATACGGCTACAACAACAGTTGCCAATGCCAATGACAATGACTTTACTAAAAATCAACAACTAATTTTAGATGATAAAGCGATCTTCATGCCAAATGGAACATGGGTACCTGGTGAGATGAAAGATGCACCACGAGCTGATGGTTTTGAATGGGGAATGACTGCTTTGCCTGCCTTTGAATCAGGTGGTGACAGCTATTCTTATACATTCTTTGAACAAATGTGGATGCCAACAGGTGCTGCAAATAAAAAAGAAGGTAAGAAATTCATTTCTTATATGTACTCAGATAAAGCAGCAGATATCTTTAAAGAAGCTGGCGCAATTCAACCAATCCAGGGGATGTCAGAAAAATTAGAGGGCGACAATAAATTATTCTACAGTATTTACGACAATGGTGCCAAAGCAGTAATGGGTGGCCTTGAAAATACTGTAACAGTTGAAGGCGTAAATATGCGGGATACATTATTTAGCGCAGTAGACAGTGTTGTTTCTGGCGATAAGACAGTAAAAGACTGGCAAGATAGCGTTGTAAGTGCGGCGGATAAAATTCGTGAAGCAGCAGATAAACAATAAGTAGCAGATAAAAGGCTGTGACAAAGGAATTTGTGGCAGCCTTTTATCATAAAGTAGTAAAAGTTATAAATAAAAAAATAATATCTGTTTATAAATAATACTAAAAAAGGTGATCCTATGAATGAAAAGAAACAAAAGAAGGTGTTTATCACTTTATGTCTGCTCCCAGCGACATTATTGGTATTGATTTTCATGGTGTATCCCACCATTAATGTTTTCTTTATGTCCTTATTTAAATGGGGCGGTTATTCTGCTGAAAAGACATTTGTTGGGTTAGATAATTTTAAGACCTTAATTAAAGACATGGCATTTTTCCGTTCTTTCCAGAACACAATTTTATTAATTGTTATCGTTACTATTTTTACGTTAGCTCTAGCCTTAATTTTTGCTTCAATTTTGACGCGGGAAAAATTCAAGGGTGTCAATTTATTCAGGATTATGTTTTACATCCCTAATATTTTATCAATCGTTGTTATTGCAGCCATTTTTTCTGCTATTTATGATCCCAGCAGCGGGTTATTGAATAATTTATTAAGTGCAGTGCGTCTTGAAAACTTACAACAGTTGTGGCTGGGTAATCAAAAAATTGTTATCTATTCAATTGGGGCGGCCTTAATTTGGCAGGCAATTGGGTATTACATGGTGATGTACATGGCTTCAATGGCTTCAATTCCAGAAAGCCTTTATGAAGCTTCGGCGCTAGAAGGGGCGAGTGCAATCCAGCAATTCTTCACGATAACATTGCCACTAACTTGGAGTACCATTCGAACAACCTTAACTTTTTTTGTGATTAGTACGATTAATTTAAGTTTCTTATTAGTCAAAGCAATGACCAATGGTGGTCCAGATGGCTCAACAGAAGTATTTTTAAGTTATATGTATAAACAAGCTTATACAAATTCTTCTTATGGCTATGGGATGGCAATCGGAGTGGTTGTCTTTACTTTTTCGTTTATCTTATCTGCAGTGTTAAACAAAATTACCAAACGTGACGTTTATGAATTTTAGGAGGGAAACAAGATGAAAAAATCTACAAAACTTTATAAAATCTTTGTCTATGTTGCCCTCATCACGTTGGCAATTTCGATTGTTGTACCGATTGCGTGGGTATTTTTAGCATCAATTAAAGAAAATTCAGAGTTTTACGGCGATCCGTGGGCACTACCAAAAGGCTTTTATTTCGACAATTTTGTAGCCGCCTTCCAAAAAGCTAACATGGGACTTTACATGTGGAATTCAGTCAAAGTAACAGCACTGGCATTAGTGATTTTAATTGTTGTGGCACTCCCAGCAGCATACGTTTTAGCCCGCTTCAAATTTAAAGGACGTGGGATTTTAAATACATTGTTTATGATGGGCTTGTTTATTAACTCCAATTATATTGTCGTACCGATTTTTCTAATGCTTTTGGACGGGGATAATGCATTGCGAAAAATCAGTGGTCAAGGTTTCTTTATTGATAATCTCTTTGTTTTAGCCCTTGTATATGCCGCTACAGCCTTACCTTTTACGATTTATTTATTATCAAATTATTTCCGTACGTTATCTTCTTCATATGAAGAAGCAGCTTATATTGATGGCGCTGGTTTTTTCAAAACGCTGGTGGTCGTCATGGCGCCTTTGGCAAAACCAAGTATTATTACGGTTATTTTGTTTAACTTCTTGAGTTTTTGGAATGAGTATATCATCGCCTTAACGTTGATTCCAGGTCCGAATAAGACGTTACCAGTCGGTTTAATTAATTTGATGGCCGGACAAAAAGCTGCTGCTAATTATGGGCAATTATACGCCGGTTTAGTAATCGTGATGTTACCTACACTAATTTTATATATTTTAGTTCAAAAACAATTGACCCAAGGAATGACAGTTGGCGGGAATAAGGAATAGGAGAGACGAAGATGGAAAAAGGAAGAGTAACCATTCCAAGTGAGAGTAACTTCTTGGCAGAAACCAAACGTTTAATGGCTTTGTGGGGGGCAGATGCCATTCGCGATAGCGATGGTACAAAACTTGATGAAGAGCTAAAACAAATTGGAGCAAAAATTTATACGACTTATTTTGTAGCAAGAGGACACAATGACTTTGCCCAAAAGCACTTAGAAGAAGTGCAACAAGCTTTTTTGTTAAGTGAGCGGGTCTGTGCCACAGAAGATGAGCCTAAAATTTGGTTTATGAAAGGTTATCTAGAAGAACAACTGCAACCAAATTACAGAGAAGATCCCAAAGAATTATGGGAAGTATACGATCGAACGACTGGTGAGAAGTTAGCCAATGAAGATTGGGAAGTGGATCAAAAACAAAATGTCGTTTCTTTAAAAAAATGGCAACCTTATCATGAGTACACAGTTTCCTTTTTAGCCAGTATGATTTGGGATCCAACCCAAATGTACAATCATATCACCAACGATTGGGGAGATAAACCCCATGAGATTCCTTTTGACATTAGACAGCCTGAGTCCAAAGCCTTTGTTCGTAATTTTTTGATCAACTGGCTAGCCGATAATCCAGATACTGATGTGGTGCGTTTTACGACCTTTTTTTATCATTTCACACTATTTTTCAATGATCAAAAAAAGGAAAAATTTGTCGATTGGTTTGGTTATGGTTCGACGGTATCTGTGCGAGCGTTAAAAGAATTTGAACAAGCCTATGGCTACAAATTACACGCCGAAGATTTTGTTGATGAAGGGTATTATAATTCACCATTTCGTGTTCCTTCCCAAGCCTTTTTGGATTATATTGATTTCATCCAACGCTTTGTTGCAAATGAAGCCAAAAAGCTAGTGGAAGTTGTACACGATGCTAAACGAGAAGCGATGATGTTTCTAGGAGATAACTGGATTGGAACAGAGCCTTATGGACCTTATTTTAAAGAAATTGGCTTGGATGCAGTTGTAGGAAGCGTAGGCAACGGAACAACTTTAAGAATGATTTCAGAAATTCCCCATGTGAAGTACACGGAAGGAAGATTTTTACCGTACTTTTTCCCAGATGTTTTTTATGAGGGAAATGATCCAACAATCGAAGCCAAAGAAAACTGGTTAACAGCGCGACGCGCTATTTTACGTAAACCTGTTGATCGCATTGGTTATGGCGGGTATTTATCCCTAGCCAATAAATTCCCTGAATTTGTTGATTACGTAAGTAGTGTCACTGCAGAATTTCGCGATTTGTATGAAAGAATAGCAGATGTCAAACCTTATGTAGGCATAAAAGTTGGTATTTTAAACTCTTGGGGAAAACTGCGTTCATGGCAGACTCATATGGTGGCCCACGCTTTGTGGTATCAACAAATTTATAGCTATCTTGGTGTCTTAGAGTCATTATCAGGACAAAAAATTGCCGTTGAATTTTTAAACTTTGCGGATATAAAAGCAGGTGTTCCAGGAGATATTGATGTTTTGATTAATGTAGGAGATGCGGGTACCGCGTTTTCTGGTGGCAAAAATTGGCAAGATACACAATTAATTGCAACTTTAACGAAATGGGTAGCAAACGGTGGTGGTTTAATTGGAATTGGAGAACCAACGGCTCATCTAGCGAATGGACGCTTCTTCCAATTGGCGCATATTTTAGGTGTCGACAAAGAATTAGGATTCAGCTTATCGACAGATAAATACTTTAAAGATGAAGTTTCAGCACATTTCATCACCGACAAAGCAACGCAGGTAGAATTTGGAGAAATGCAAAAAAATATTTATGCACTATCGGAAGAAACACAAATTTTACGCTATCTTGATGGTAGTGTACAATTGGCTACCCACGACTTTTCTAAAGGACGTGGTGTGTACTTTAGTGGCATGCCTTATTCACCAGAAAATGCACAAATCTTTTTACGGGCCATTTATTATGCAGCCCATAAAGAAGAAGAGTTAAACATTTGGTATGCAGAAAATCCCGATGTGGAAGTTCATGCGTATCCAGAAAAAAGACAATATGCGGTGGTAAATAATACAGACGAAAAACAAGTGTCAAAAATTTATACAGACAAAAAAAATTACGTGATTACATTGGCTCCTGGGGCAATCGAATGGAGGAATTATGATGAGTAAAGCGAAGTTTTGGCTGCAGGTAGCAGTCTTTATCGTCTGTTTTTTATTAATCGTTTATGGCCAAAAAAATATTGGCTATACAGGTTTAGCGTTACAAGTTGTAGGTCTTGCAGGGCTACTTAGTCTTTTGTGGGGCTATAACAAAAATTATCAGTAGGAGATGGCAAAATGAAATATGCAATCGGTATTGATATTGGGGGGACAAAAGTTGCTGGTGGTTTGGTGGATGAACTGGGAAATGTCACCCATATCACCCGTCTACTTTCAAGTGCTAGTGATCGTGAAGGAATGTTTGCTGTCGTTTGTCGCGTAATCGAACAAGTGTTAGTTGATAGTAAGTTATCCCCTCATGAAGTGTGTGTAGGACTAGGGGTTCCCGGTCTAGTGGATCGCAAAGCTGGTGTGGCAGTTTTTCAAAATAATTTAGCTTGGGAAAATTTTCCAGTTGTGGCGCGCTTAAGAGAAGCATTCCCAGCTGTGGGAAATATCGTGATCGACAATGATGTCTATCAAGCAACGCGAGCAGAATGGAATTATGCTGGTCTTAAAAATGAGGAATTACTCGTCTATGTCACCATTAGTACAGGATTGTCTTGTGCTATTATGACTAGAGGTGACTTTATTCGTGGCAATGGTTTTGCCGGAGAACTTGGTTTAATTCCATTAAAGAAAAGAAATGGTCAAATGTATTCTGTCGAGCAAAGTGCGGCAGGTCCTGCTTTAGCAGAACAAGGCAAAGAAGCCTATAATGATGGGACTGTAACACCAGAAGAAATTTTTCGCCGTTATCGCTTAGGAGAACCCTTAGCAAAAGATTTAGTGGAAGCTTGGGGCAAAGATGTTAGTCAGGCGATATACACCATCGTGTCATTGCTAGACCCACAAAAAATTGTTTTTGGCGGCAGTGTTATGACGCTAAATCCTGATTTACTTCCATTAATCAAAACAAAATTAGGAGAATGGATTGTTCCTGCGCAAAGTCATAGTATTAGTACATTAGCTATCTCTCCTTATCCAAACACTGGCGGAATTATTGGGGCTGGTTTACACGCCTTGCAGTAATTTTTTAAGCGCAATTTTTTATTTGGTTTTATCCGATAAAAAATTGCGTTTTTTTGTCGTGAACGCAAACTGTTTTACATAAGAGTTGCAGCTAACAAAGAGGGTTTTTATAGCCTTTGGATTAAAATAATGATAAACTATTAACGAATATGCTGGATTGCAGACAGCCTTTTGGTGCTAGTAAATAAGGAGGATAGCCATGATTTCAGTAAATGATTTTAAAACAGGTTTAACAATTGAAGTTGACGGTGATATTTGGCGTGTGGTAGATTTCCAACACGTAAAACCTGGTAAAGGGGCAGCTTTTGTCCGTTCAAAATTAAAAAATTTGCGGAATGGCGCCGTGCAAGAAAAAACTTTCCGAGCCGGTGAAAAAGTTGCGAAAGCGCAAATTGATAATCGTAAAATGCAATACTTGTATGAAAGTGGCGACAGCCATGTTTTTATGGACTTGGAAACTTATGAACAAATTGAGATTCCAACAGAACAAATTAAAGACGAATTGAAATATATGCTAGAGAACATGGAAATCACGGTTATTATGTATGGATCAGAGATTTTAGGTGTTGATTTACCAAATACTGTGGTTTTAGAAGTTGCTGAAACAGAACCCAATATCAAAGGAGATACTTCTTCTGGGGGCGGTAAACCAGCAACCATGGAAACTGGCGTGACCGTGAATGTACCGTTTTTTGTTAATCAAGGTGATAAATTGATTATTAATACAACTGACGGTTCATATGTTTCACGCGCATAATTGTAATTAGACTGGGGGACGTCATTGTGGCTGACGAAAAGAATTTAGTATTAGATGCAAATCAAGATTTAGGAGAAATTGTAATCGCTCCTGAAGTGATTGAGATTATTATTGGGATTGCCGCTTCCAAGGTTGACGGTGTCTATGACATGCAAGGAAGCTTTACGAGTAATGTGACCCAACTATTAGGTCGTTCAAACCATGGTAAAGGTGTTTCTTTAACTATTGACGAGACCGGGATTAAGGTTGACCTTTACTGCTATATGAAGTATGGTGTTTCTGTGCCAAAAACAGCGATGGAAATTCAAGAACGAGTGAAACAACAAGTACTCTTTATGACAGATGTTGAATTAACTGAGGTAAACGTTCATGTTGTTGCTGTCGTACCAGAAAAAATTGAAACACCAGATTTAGATGAATTATTTGAAAATGAGGAAGAAAATGAGTAAAGAATTATCTCGTCACGAGATCCGAAAAATGGCCTTACAAGCTTTATTTCCCTTAGATTTTAACCAGGATTTAGACAAAAAAGATGCCATTATGCAAGCAATCGAATTAGAGCACCACGAAATGGTGGACGCAGAACAAGAAAATTTTGTTCCTGCATATTTAGATCAATTAGTAGTAGGTGTGTGTGAACATAAAGTAGCCTTAGATGAATTGATTCAAAAACATTTAAAAAAAGGTTGGAGTATTAAACGTCTTTCTAAAATGGATTTGTGTATTTTACGCATTGCCAGCTACGAAATGATGTATGAAAAAGATGTTCCCAACAAAGTGGCCTTAAACGAAGCCTTGGAGCTGACCAAGACATTTAGCGATGATCAATCACGTAAATTCGTCAATGGGGTTTTATCCGCAATTAATACGGATTTGACTAAAGAAGTGGCTGATAAGGATAAACTGTAGTGAAGTAAATTAAGGCAGGTGAGAATCTTAAATGATTTTCGCCTGTTTTTTTAGTGATTAGAATTTTTATAAGACACGAGGGAATCTGCTTTTTAGTCAATTTTATTGGTAGTTTACTTCAAAAATCAACTTTAGTGGCAATCTGTAAAGTATTTCAAAAATTAAGAGAGCATTTTAAAAATATTTTGCCTGAATTACTCAAAAGTTAAGTGAATTTGCCAAGCCTTTATATGCTGTGAGTTGATTTTATTTTTCAATGGTAAATTCTTACAAAATATCGCGGGAACTTTCACAATAAAACTCCCCTGTGCTAGAATAGGTCTAAATGAATGAAAGAGGCGATTGTGTGGCCCAATTATTAGATGGAAAAAAATTAGCAACAACGATGCAGGCAAAAATGAAAGTTGAAGTTCAAAAGATTAAAGAAAATGATGGAACTGTGCCTGGTTTAGTCGTAATTTTAGTAGGCGAAGATGCTGCCAGCAAAATTTATGTTCGTAATAAAGAAACGGCAGCAGGTAAGATGGGAATTTATTCTAAAGTTGATCGGCGGGCAGCTGATATTACTGAAAAAGAATTATTGGCTTTAATCGAAACTTATAATCAAGATCCACGTTTTCATGGAATCTTAGTCCAATTGCCGCTTCCTGCCCATATTGATGAAGAAAAAGTCATCATGGCCATTGACCCCAAAAAAGATGTGGATGGCTTTCATCCTTTAAACATTGGCCGTTTGTTTGCTGGAGATCCCTTGATGGTTCCATGTACCCCTTATGGAATTATGAAACTTTTAGCAGCTTACGATATTTCAGTAGCTGGGAAAAATGCGGTAGTGATTGGTCGTAGTAATATTGTTGGTAAACCAATGGCTCATCTTTTGTTACAGGAAAATGCGACAGTAACGATTACTCATTCTAAAACCAAAAATTTACCAGAAATTGCTAGACAAGCTGATATTTTAGTTGCAGCAGTAGGTGTCGGACATTTAGTGGATGAAAGTTATGTAAAAAAAGGTGCCGTCGTAGTCGATGTGGGCATGAATCGCGATGCAAATAATAAGTTGATCGGTGACGTTGATTTTGCTGCGGTGGAGCCGATTGCCGATTTTATTACGCCAGTTCCTGGTGGTGTAGGGCCTATGACGATTACGATGTTGTTGTATCAAACAATCAAAGCTTATAATATGCAGAAATCAGGTGTTTAAATGGCGCAGGAGTATTTAACAGTCACGGCTTTAACCAAGTATTTGAAACGTAAATTTGATGCAGATCCGTATTTGGAAAAAGTGTACTTGACTGGTGAAATCTCAAATTTTCGCTTGCGACCTAATCATCAATATTTCTCTTTAAAAGATGATGGAGCTAAAATTTCTGCGGTAATGTTTAAAGGCGCATTTAGTAAACTAAAATTTCAGCCAGAAGAAGGAATGAAGGTTTTTATTGTAGGGCGTATTTCCCTTTATGAAGCAAGTGGAAATTATCAAATTTATGTTGAACAAATGGAACCTGATGGCGTCGGAGCTTTGTATCAAGCCTATGAACAATTAAAGGCAAAGCTGGAAAAAGAGGGCATGTTTTTAGCGCCAAAGAAAGCTTTACCCAAATATCCTAAAAAAATTGCCGTTTTAACCAGTCCTAGTGGAGCCGTCATTCGTGATATTATGACAACTGTGAAAAGACGGTATCCGATTGCTGAGATTACGTTGTTTCCAACTGTGGTACAAGGAGATAAAGCAGCCGGAGATGTCGTAGCTAATATTGAACGTGTAGAAGCCAGTGGAGATTTTGATACGATGATTATTGGCCGTGGGGGTGGCTCGATTGAGGATTTGTGGCCATTCAATGAAGAAAAAGTTGCACGGGCAATTTTTGCAGCTAAAACGCCGATTATTTCTTCGGTGGGACATGAAACAGATACAACGATTGCCGATTTAGTAGCGGATGTGAGAGCGGCAACACCGACTGCCGCAGCCGAATTGGCGGTACCGGTGTTAAGTGATGAGATTTTAAAAATTAAAGAACGACAAACGCGACTAGAACAAGCCTTTATGCATCAACTAGCCTTGAAAAAGGAACGTTATGAACGTCTAAGTGCTTCGTATGTCTTGCGCCAGCCGGAACGATTGTATGAAGCTCAAGCGATTAAATTGGATCAGTTGACACAACGGCTGCTGCAAAGTACGCAAAATCGTCTTTTTGAAGAAGAAAAAAAAGTTATGCAACTAGATCATAATTTGCGTCAATTTAATCCTAAAAATAAAGTAAATGAATTAATGCAACAACAAAACTATTTACAAGAACGTTTAGAAAAAAGTATTTATCACTTGTTACAACAAAAGCAACAAGTGTTTCAAAATACAGTGCAGTCTTTGGATTTATTAAGCCCGCTAAAAATTATGGGACGAGGCTATAGTTATACTACTAAAGACGATAGTGTGATTAAAAGTGTTACAGAAATTGCAGTGGACGATACATTAGTTGTTCACTATCAAGATGGTCTGGCCACAGCAAAAGTTAAAAGCATTGCTGAGACAGACAATAAGAAGATAAGCGAGTAAACTAAAAAAAGCTTTAATGTTAAAGCAGCGTCTTTATAAAATGGAGGAAATAATGGCTAAACAAACATTTGAAGAATCATTGCAAGAATTAGAAGTTATTGTAAAGCAGCTAGAACAAGGAGATGTTCCTTTGGAAGAAGCTTTGACTGCTTTTAAAAAAGGGATTACATTGAGCAAGCAATGTCAAGAAACTTTAACCAAAGCCGAAGATGCACTAACAAAGATTATGCAAGAAAACGGTGAGACTGTTGTATTTGAAGAGGAAGAAAAATGAGTTTATTAACGACTTTTAAAAACGATCAGCTCCCATTGGTTGAAGCTGAAATGCGCAATTTTCTAAGACAGCAGACAACAGAGGAAACACTCCTTAAAAGTATGCTCTATTCAATTGATGCTGGGGGCAAAAGAATACGCCCGCTATTATTATTAGCCACGATTGCCGGTTTTGAAAAAGAAATTGATTTAGGTGCCTATCAAGTAAGTGCAGCACTAGAGTTGATTCACACCTACTCGTTAATTCATGACGATTTACCGGCGATGGATAATGATCAACTGCGGCGCGGTTTACCAACAAACCACATGAAATTTGGTGCGGGAATGGCGACTTTAGCTGGTGATGGGCTTTTGACTGAAGCATTTCACCTTTTAAGTCGAGCTGATTTAGACGGTGAATTGCGTTTATTATTAGTTCAAAATCTAGCCAAAGCTAGCGGCAGTTTTGGGATGGTTGCCGGTCAAGCGGCAGATGTGCAAGCCGAAGGAAAGCTATTAAATTTACAAGAAATGGCTTATATACACCAACGCAAAACAGGGGCCTTGTTTACGTTTGCTTTGACAGCTGGAGGTTTGTTGGCTCAACAAGAGGAAAGTGTCATCACCTTATTAGCTGTTTTAGCGGAGCATTTAGGACTAGCTTTTCAAATTCGCGATGATTTATTAGACGTAACTGCGACTACTGCCCAATTAGGTAAAAATGTCGGTCATGACGCTGCGTTAAATAAAAGTACCTATCCAGCTTTACTGGGGGTAGAAAAAAGCTATCAATTATTAGCAGCTGAATTAGCAGCATCCAAAGAATCTCTTAAAAAATTACAGGAAATTTCACTGGTGAAACCAGAGTTGCTGCTTATGTTAACAGAAGAATTAACCTTGGAGGCGAAGTTGTAAGATGAAAAAAGAACGTGTAGATGTTTTAGCACACCAACAAGGTTTATTTGAAACCAGAGAGCAAGCTAAAAGAGGTGTGATGGCAGGGTTAGTCTACTTAGCTAAAAATAGCGAACGCTTGGATAAACCCGGTGAAAAGATTGCAGAAGATACCCTATTAGAACTAAAAGGCGCCAAATTACCCTATGTTTCTCGCGGCGGTTTAAAATTAGAAAAAGCTTTACAAGTTTTTGATTTGACGATGCAAGATAAAGTTTTGTTAGATATCGGCGCTTCTACAGGTGGCTTTACTGATGTGGCGTTGCAAAATGGTGCGAAGTTAAGCTATGCATTAGATGTCGGCTACAATCAATTGGCATGGAAACTACGCCAAGATTCCCGGGTAGTCGTGATGGAACGTACGAATTTTCGTTATAGTAAACCGGATGATTTTATCAATGGCTTGCCACAAATTGCCACAATTGATGTCTCCTTTATTTCACTAAGTTTAATTTTACCCCCGTTAGCTAAAATTCTAGTGGACAACGGAGATGTCATGGCCCTTATCAAGCCTCAATTTGAAGCTGGAAAAGAAGCAGTAGGAAAACACGGAATTGTAAGAGATCCTAAGGTCCATCAAGCGGTATTGGAAAAGACACTAAAAATGGCAGTAGACAGCGGATTTTCTGTGGTTGGGCTAGATTATTCACCAATTAAAGGTGGCGAAGGAAACATTGAGTTTATCACCCACCTGAAAAAAAGTGAAGTTCCAGTGCTGGCTTCAGATATTGTCATTTCCGATGTGGTGGATAGAGCCCATCTGCAATTAAAACAATGAAAGTTTTAGCTCCATCATCCAAATAGTAATTGTATTTTAATTTTACAACGTTTCTCCTTGTGCTAAAGCGTTGTGAAAATAGCTAAAGTACAGCTACTATTTGGATTTTTTTTATTTTTAAGGAAAGTAACAGGGCAATTTTAGTTTTACTCCTACCTTTATTTATACGCAAAAATACGTTATTATTAATAAGAATTCAAAGTAAAATAATTTTTAGAAAAAGGCGTGTGAATTGATTTATTTGATTTACTGCGGCTTTATTTTATGTGAAGGAGCAAGCTATGAGAAAGAAAGAGCGTCATCGTTTGATTACCCGCTTGTTAACAGAAAAGAATATCCAAAAACAAGAAGACTTTGTTGATTTGTTAAAAAGTCGCGGTGTTGTGGTTACACAAGCAACGATTTCTCGTGATATAAAAGAATTAAAATTAATCAAAGTACCATCCCAAGAAGGTGGCTATCGTTATAGTCTACCAGCTGAAACAGCAGAAGATGTAGGCGCCAAATTAGAAAAAATGTTAAAAGACGCCTTTGTTTCTGTCGATCAGATGGAAAAATTTGTGGTGTTAAAAACATTACCCGGAAACGCGTCTGCTATCGCCAATTTAATTGAAAAAAGATTTCAAGATAATCTTTTTTCGGTGTTAAATGATGATGATACGGTTTTAATGATTACCCGGACGGAAACGGCAGCGCAAGATTTACGTCGGGAATTTTTACGCTTTTTATAAAAGCAGGAGTTGAGGCAGATGTTAGTAGAATTAGCGATTAAAAATTTTGCCATTATTTCCAGCCTACGACTGCAGTTTCATGAAGGAATGACTGCCTTAACCGGGGAAACAGGAGCAGGCAAGTCGATTATTATTGATGCGATGGGCCTTTTGTGTGGTAGTCGTGGATCGAGTGATTATATTCGTGAAGGCAGCAGTAAATGTAGTCTAGAAGGCTTATTTGAATTGCCTAAAGACAGTCAATTTAGTGAACTATTACAAGAATTAGGCATTGAAACAGAAGAGGAATTATTAATAGTGCAGCGGGACATTAGCCAAAGTGGTAAAAATATTTGTCGCGTGAACGGGCGCACATTGACGTTGGCTAATTTGCGCCGGATTGGGGCGTTTTTAGTTGATATTCAAGGGCAAAATGAACATCAAGAACTTTTGCAGCCGGAACGTCATTTGCATTTATTGGATCAATTCGGTGGTAAAAAATTTCATGGGTTATTGGAAAAGTATCAACGAGCCTATGAAAAATTTACCCATTTGAACCAGCAGATGCGTAAAATTCAAGCCAATGAACAGTCCTATGTACAAAGAGTGGATATGTTGCATTTTCAGCAAGATGAAATTGCCAGCGCAAATTTAGTACCAAACGAAGAAGAAGAATTAGCAGAAGAACGAGCAAAATTGGGTAACTATCAAAAAATTGTCGATAGTTTGGCCCAAAGTTATGCGCTTTTAACCAATGATGAAGCAAATAGTTTAGATGGAATCGGTGCAGCTTTAACGAGTATGCAAGATATTGCGCATTTGGATAGTGAATACGAAACAGTCAGTGAAAATTTACAATCTGCTTTTTATCTGTTACAAGATGCTGCTGGGGATATTTCCCGGCAATTAGATAGTTTATCCTTTGATGAAGGTCGCCTAGAAGAGGTTAACCAACGTTTGGAATTAATTCGCCAATTAAAACGTAAATATGGTGAAACTATTTCAGAAATTTTAGTTTACTATGATGAAATAAAAAAAGAATTGGCAGAATCGGCTTTTTCTGAAGGACAGTTGGAACAATTAGCAAAAGAGGTCAGTGCTCAAGAAGAAATTACTTGGCACTTAGCTGAAGAATTACACCAAGAGCGCAAAGAAATTGCTAGAAAACTTGCCAAAGCAATTGTAACCGAGTTAAAAGAACTCTATATGGAACACAGTCAATTTGAAGTACGGTTTAAAAATGGTAAAAAAGTACTCCATGAAAATGGGTTTGATGAAGTTGAATTTTATTTGACTACAAATCCGGGAGAACCGTTAAAACCATTAGTCAAAGTCGCGTCTGGTGGGGAATTATCGCGGATGTTGTTAGCATTAAAAACCATTTTTTCTCAAAGTCAGGGCATTACAAGTATTGTTTTTGATGAAGTTGATACTGGCGTGAGTGGCAGGGTCGCACAAGCTATTGCCGAGAAAATCGCTAAAATTGCTGAAAACTCACAAGTTTTATGTATTACCCACTTGCCACAAGTGGCCGCCATTGCCGATTATCAATATTACATTAAAAAAGAAATTAGCCACGGACGGACCCAAACAATCGTCTCTGAATTAGCCCCGAATAAACGGGTGAATGAAATCGCCCGTATGTTAGCGGGTTCAGAAGTGACAGATTTAACGCTGGAACACGCCAAAGAACTTTTAGCTATGGCAGGTCATTAAAGTGTAAAAAAGCCGTGGAATGTAAATGTTTTTCTGTGATTAGATTGAAATTAAAAAGTAAAACAGAATTACCACTAAGACAAAAAGACCATAAAATTCAAAAGATAGCGCTCAAACTTTTGGATTTTATGGTCTTTTTGTTTATAACTGGACAATTTGTCTCCAGTTTTTGTTTAATCAGTATTCATTTTTACATGACGCTTAAAATGGCAGTCAAAAAGACAGAACCAACCGTTAAAATTAGCATCGTCCAGATGACGATTTTAGTTACTTTACTAAAAGTGCTGCTTGATTTTTTTTCGTTCATAGAGGCCACCCTTACATAGATTCTTCTCTTGGAGTTTACTCTCTTTTGCGCCTTACTTCAAGTAAACTGGCAATAAATTCACAAAAGATTCTTCTTTTTTAAATATTTAATTGCTAAATAGCAAAGAAGGATCGTAGCGCCAGTAATCAGTAAAAAAGCATTATCCGATTCGGCAAAAGGCAGTTTTACATTCATGCCATAGATACCACCTATAATAGTAGGAATTGTTAAAACGATCGTTAGGGAAGTCAAAATTTTCATCACGATATTCAAGTTGTTTGAAACAATGGCCGAAAAAGTTTCATTCATTTGACTAACGAGTTGTAAATTGATTTTAGCAGAGGTCATGGACTGCTTTGTTTCAACTAATATATCATGGAGATGATTATGATAAGCATGATGATCTTGAAACTCGGTTGTGCTGGCTAATTTAGTTAAGGTTTTAAAATTAGCTTTTGTAGCGGCTTCAAACAAAACCAGACTTTTTTGAATATCCATAAGTTGATAGAGGTGTTTATTTTCGGTGGAAACTTGGATTTGGCCTTCTAATTTGTCGACTTGCCGTTTTAAATCAGCCAGATTTTGATTATACGTTAATGCCAAATGCCATAAAATTTGTAAAACCAAGTTTAATTTGCTGCTCATATCATTTTTAGGTAACGGTTTTTCCAAAATAGCTTTAAAAAAAGGCATATGATAGTTGCAGACGGTAATCAGTTTTTTGTCAGGGGTGATAATTAAGGCTAAAGGGTAAGTATTAAATTGCAAATAACCACTAGGACTTGTTGAAACATAAGGAAACTGTAATAATAGCAACGCAGGAATTAAAAAGTTTTCTTGGTTAAGGCCTTCAGCACGCGCATTTTCTGCATCGTCTAAGACACTGGTTAAGTAATCTTTTGGCAATTCGTATTTTTTTGAAAGATGTTCGATTTCTTCATTGGTTGGTTTTTCAACATGAAGCCAAAGAGACTCTTTAATATCTTCTGTTACATTCAATTGATTATCTTTAAGAAAATAATGCGTAATCATGTAGTCACATCCTTTATGAAACATTATAATAGAAAAACGGTGTGATTTCTTTTGAAAGGGCATGAAAACTTAAGAAAAACTTAGGTGACTACAAGAACTTTTAAAAGAACTGTTACACGGATGTAAAGAAAATCAAGTATAGTTACCCTAGCGGTATGGAGAGGAAATGAAAAATGGAAAAGTTTACACCGTTATTAGCATTTTGGTACATTTTTCCGGTAATCGTTTTGGTTGCCTGTAACTTTTTAGTTACGACCTTTGCTTTAACGAAACGTTTCAAAATCAAAGCACCAGATTTGGCTGTTCCTTTTCTTTTTTTGGGAATCAACCAAGTATCACAAGCTACTTTTGCTTTTTCAGCATTACCGTATTTTATTATTGGTATGTTGGTTTTAGGGATTGGCTTGGCAATTTTCCACGCTTATTTTTATGGTGAACTGTCTTACGGACGTTACTTGAAAATGTTTTGGCGCTTGGTTTTTCTGTTAACAATGGTATTTTATATTTTTGTTATTGTGCTTAGCATCCTGCATTTTGTCTGATTTTCTAGCATTCAAAAGTGAAATGAATTTGTTATTGATTCTGTTGTCTTTCTTGGTGAATAAAAGTCAAAAAACTTCTCTGATTAGTATACATAATTGGTGGTAGAAAGTGGGGGATTGTGGTAGACTGTGTATATCAAGTGGTGACAGGGGGGCTTTTTCGATGTTTATGGGGGAATTTCAGCATTCAATCGATGCAAAAGGTCGTTTAATCGTCCCCGCGAAATTACGAGAAAAACTCGGCGAAAAGTTCATTGTCACAAGAGGACTTGATGGCTGTCTATTTGGTTATCCGATAGCAGAATGGGAAAAATTAGAAGAAAAGCTAAATGAAATGCCATTGGCTAAAAAAGATGCCCGTACCTTTGTCCGTTTTTTCTACTCCGCAGCAACTGAGTGTGAGATTGACAAACAAGGTCGGATTAATATTCCCCAGACTTTACGAAAGCACGCCAGTTTGACGAAAAATTGTGTGATTACCGGCGTTAGTAACCGTATTGAAATTTGGGATGAAGCAAAATGGCAGGCTTTCTCAGAAGAAGCCGAAGAGAATTTTGACGAAATTGCCGAAACAATGATTGATTTTGGCTTATAGAAAGAGGAACTTAAATGGCGGAGTCGTTTCAACATTACACCGTGATGCTTAAAGAAACAGTCGATGGACTAAATATTAAACCAGACGGTATTTATGTTGATTGTACCTTAGGCGGAGCCGGTCATAGTCAATATTTATTATCCCAATTGAATGAAAAAGGTCATCTTTATGCCTTTGATCAAGATCAAAAAGCAATTGATCATGCAAAAGATTTTTTAAAAGACGCGATTGCAGCTGGAAAAGTAACCTTTATAAAAAGTAATTTCCGCAATTTAGCTGCCGCATTAAAAGAGCAAGGAATAAATCAAGTTGATGGAGTTTTATATGACTTAGGTGTTTCATCGCCACAACTTGATGAAGCCAGTCGAGGCTTTAGTTACCATCAGGATGCGCCTTTAGATATGCGGATGGATCAAACGGCAGATTTTTCTGCTTATGATTTAGTTAATACTTATGATTATCATGAGTTAGTCAAAATCTTTTATCGCTACGGCGAGGAAAAATTTTCTAAACAAGTGGCCCGTAAAATCGAACGCGCACGTCAAATTGCACCAGTTGAAACTACCGGAGAATTGGTGGATTTAATTAAAGAGGCGATTCCTGCACCGGCAAGACGTAAGGGTGGTCATCCAGCGAAACGAATTTTCCAAGCGATTCGCATTGCAGTCAATGATGAGTTAGGTGCAATTGAAGAGTCTCTAGAACAAGCGATAGCACTTTTGAATGTTGGTGGTAGAGTGAGTGTGATTACCTTTCACTCGTTAGAAGATCGTTTGGTTAAAAACATTTTTAAAGAATACAGCAGTCCCAAAGATTTGCCACCAGGTTTACCAATCGTACCAGTGGAATATCAACCAGAATTAAAATTAATTAATCGCAGACCAATTGTTGCAACTACAAAAGAGCTTGATGAAAACAATCGCTCCCGTAGTGCAAAATTGCGAATTGCTGAAAGAATTAAAGAATAAAAAGGAGCGTCGAAATGGCAGAAGCGAAACGTGAATATCACTACGATATGAATCAAGCAGCACCACAAATTGAACAACCAAATCCGTCAGCGAAACCATCGACGCCACCTCGTCCTGAAATTATTCGCATCCCATCTTCACCCGCACGAAAATTAAAACGTATCAGTGGTTTGGAAAAAATTATTGGAATCTTTCTTTTGGCAGCAGTTATCGGATTAGCTGTTTTAACTGTCTATGTAAGGACTGATATCAGTCAACTAGAACGAGAAGTTTCCCAAATTGAAGCACAAACAACACAGCAAGCGGAAGAAAAAACGCGGCTAGAACAAGAAAAAAGCGAACTTTCGAAAACTGAGCGAATTAAAAAAATCGCAGAGAAAAAAGGACTTAAAATTAACGATGATAATTTAAGGAAAGTGAAGTAAATGCGTTTTAAACGAATTAGAAAGTATTTCCGCAAGAAAAATCAAAATCCAACGAACAACCGCAAAAAAGTAGGGATTATTCTCTTTGCTACGAGTATTGGGTTGTTCTTTTTGTTTGCCACTCGTTTGGGCTATTTAGTCGTAGTAGGAAACGTTGCTGGCACATCACTGGAGAAAAAGACAGCGGCATTATATGAAGGCAGCAAAGTAGTCAAGGCTAAAAGAGGAACGATTTACGACCGTAATGGTGTTGCAATTGCTGAAGATGCTACCTCTTATTCTTTAAAAGCTATTTTGTCAAAAAATTACAAAACCGGGGATAAAAAACTGTATGTCCAAAGTAAGGACTACGAAAAAGTTGCTACTATTTTGCATGATATTTTAGGCTTAGATGAAAAAGAAGTCATCGATCGCCTTAAAGACGGTGCCAAAAATGAACTGTATCAAGTGGAGTTTTCCGGTAAAGGAAAAAATATAACTTTAGAGAAAAAGAAAAAAATCGAAAAAGCGATGGAAGATGCAGGACTTTCGGGATTAGACTTTGATGAACATCCCAATCGTATTTATCCTAATGGTACATTTGCATCTCATTTTATTGGTTATGCCGAGCCTGAAGTAGATGACAAAGGAATTGATAAAGGCTTAGTTGGCAAGATGGGATTGGAGGCTGCTTATAACGATATTTTAAGCGGGACAGATGGCAAAATTGTTTATCAAAAAGATAACTACCAAAATCCATTGCCAGGAACTGTTGCTCAAAAAAAAGCAGCTAAAGATGGTCAAGATATTTACACAACACTTGATAGTGGGTTGCAAACTTATTTAGAATCCTTAATGGACACTGCTGTTAAAAAATACAAACCAGAAGATGCGACTGCTGTCTTGATGGAAGCTAAGACTGGCGAAATATTGGCCATGACACAACGTCCAACTTTTAACCCTGAAACAAAAAAAGAATTTTCTGATAAAAACTTCAATTGGATGAACCTGTTAGTTGAAGATCGCTACGAACCGGGTTCAACGATGAAAGTAATGACTACCGCAGCGGCAATTGAGTCCGGTGTCTTTAATGAAAACGAGACGTTTACTTCTGGTGAAATTAAAATTGCTGATGCCACAATTAACGACTGGGATTACCAAGAGCAACGCCGAACTTTGAATATGCGACAAGCGCTATCTTGGTCAAGTAATGTTGGAATGGTAAAACTCGAGCAAAAAATGGGAGATACTTGGCAACAGTATTTGAAGAAATTTGGTTTTGGTCAAAGTACTTACTCCGGTTTGCCAGGGGAAAATAGTGGTATTTTACCAACCAATAATATTGTGGATAAAGCCATGAGCTCATTTGGTCAAGGGGTTGGGGTAACGAATTTTCAAATGATGCGGGCATTTTCTGCAATTGCCAACAATGGTAAAATGTTAGAGCCACATTACATTAGTAAAGTTGTTAACAGTCAAAATGGTACAGAACGTGTAACCGAACCTGAAGTGGTGGGCAATCCTGTTAGTGCACAAACAACGGCAAAAGTACGCGAATATATGCGAGATGTAGTGGAAAGCAAAGACTATGGGAGTGCTTATGACGTGTATCATGTTCCAGGCTATAAAATCGCTGCTAAAACCGGTACTGCCCAAATTGCGGATGAAAAAAATGGCGGCTATTATCAAGGGGATACAGCTTATTTGTATTCTATTGTTGAAATGGTACCTGCAGAAGATCCAGAGTATGTGTTGTACATGACGATGAAGATGCCTGAACATTGGGAACAAAAAGCTTTAGGCGATATTGGGAATTCATTATTAAAACGTGCGATGGAATTTAAAGATGAACAGACAGATCCCGCTAGTGAGAATACAGAAAAAATTGAAATTGCCGACTATCGTAATTTAGGAACAGACTCTGCTGCAGCTGATGCCAGCAAAAATGGTTTAGTTCCTGTCGTGCTTGGCACAGGTAGCAAAATTAAAGAACAAGGAACTTCCCATGGAACAAAAGTATTAGCCGGAGAAAAATTATTGCTGCTAACGACTGGTTCAGAATATTATATGCCAGACGTAACTAGTTGGTCTAAAGCTGACTTAGTTAAATTAGGCGACTTGTTGGGGGTAAAAGTCACTTTTAAAGGCGATGGCTACTGCACAGCACAAAGCCTAGCTCCTTACGAACGCATCGGTGATAAGGCAATAGAATTCACCATGGAATAATTTTTCTAAGCGATTTCTGCTGTAGAAAAATGATATACGTAGTAAAAATAAAGCTCATTTTTTAGAAAAAATGAATACAATGAATACATTAAAAAGAACTAGGATGTCAGTTTTTCTAAGTGATTTCCACTGTAGAAAAATGATATACGCAGTGAAAATAAAACTCATTTTTTAGAAAAAAATGAATACATTAAAAAGAACTAGGAGAATTAAAAAATGGAATGGACAAAGATGATTTTACCGATTGTGAGTAGTTTTGCGATGACCTATGCCGTCATGCCACTTTTTATTGGTTATTTTAGAGTCAAACAATTTGGACAAGAAATTCGTGATGAAGGACCAATGTGGCATAATGCTAAGGCTGGTACACCAACAATGGGTGGCGTTGTCTTTTTAATTGCCTCGGTTTTAACAGGCCTTTGGGTAGGTGCGTGGCAAAATTTACTAACACCATCGTTGTTCATTCTTTTATTTATTCTATTTTTATATGGTTTATTGGGTTTTTTAGATGATTTTATTAAAATCTTTAAAAAACGCAATATGGGGTTGAATTCTCTACAAAAATTAATTGGTCAAATTTTAGGCGCAATTATTTTTTATGTTGTTTTTTTACATGAGGGAAATGCGAACACATTAAATATTTTTGGTTTAGAAGTTAACTTAGGAATTATTTATGGACTTTTTGTCATTTTCTGGTTAGTTGGTTTTTCCAATGCTGTTAATCTAACGGACGGTATTGACGGATTGGTATCCGGATTGGGGGTTATTTCCTTTGCAACTTATGGTATGATAGCTTGGAAGCAAAACCAATTTGATGTCTTGATCATCTGTTTAAGTGTGATTGGTGGACTATTGGGTTTTTTCCCTTACAACCACAAACCAGCAAAGATTTTTATGGGAGATGTAGGATCGCTTGCCCTTGGCGGTTTGCTTGCGGCAACGTCAATCCTTTTACATCAAGAGTGGACGTTGTTATTGGTTGGTTTAATTTATGTGATTGAAACAGCCAGTGTTATGTTACAAGTCACTTCCTTTAAATTAACCGGTAAACGCCTGTTTAAAATGTCACCTATCCATCATCATTTTGAGATGAGCGGTTGGACTGAATGGAAAATCGATCTGGTTTTTTGGGGGATCGCGGTAGTCTGTTCTGCACTTACGCTTTTGATTATTTGGTAGGAGATGGAAAAAATGAAGCAAATTAATGAATATCAAAATAAAAAAGTTCTTGTGCTGGGATTAGCAAAGAGTGGATTCAGTGCGGCCAAATTGTTACATGATTTGGGCGCACTTGTTACCGTTAACGACGGTAAACCCTTTGAAGAAAACCCGGAAGCACAAGATCTTTTAGCGTTAGGGGTAAAAGTTGTTACGGGAAGTCATCCAATTGAATTGTTAGATGAAGATTTTGCCTTGATGGTGAAAAATCCGGGGATACCTTATAGCCAGCCGTTAGTTAAAAAGGCTTTAGAAAAAGGTCTGCCAATTATTACAGAAGTTGAGTTAGCTTATAAAATTGCTGAATGTCCGCTAATTGGGATTACAGGGACAAATGGTAAAACGACCACGACTACTATGATTGGTGAAATTTTAAATGCGGGTATGCGGGAAGGTAAAGCGCTACTAGCTGGCAACATTGGCTATCCTGCTAGTACAGTCGCCCAACATGCGCAAAAAAAAGACGTTATGGTGACTGAACTATCAAGTTTTCAATTGATGGGAATTCAGACTTTTCATCCTGAAATTGCGGTTATCACCAATATTTTTTCGGCACATTTGGATTATCATGGTTCACAAGCTGAATACGAAAAAGCCAAATGGCATATCCAAGAAAATATGACGCCAAATGATCATCTAATTTTAAATTGGGATCAAGCAGTATTACAAAATTTAGCGAAAAAAACCAAGGCAGAAGTTATTCCCTTTTCTAGCACACAAGTTGTTTTTGGTGCCTATCAAAAAGCCGGTAAGCTGTACTTTAAAGATGAATTTATCATGGATTCAGACACATTAGGTGTTCCCGGAAATCATAATGTGGAAAATGCCTTGGCCGCAATTGCAGTAGCAAAACTTAAAGGCATTTCAAATGAAGACATCAAAGAAACACTACAAAGTTTCAGTGGTGTGCCGCATCGAACACAATTTGTCGGTATTGTTAATGAACGACGCTTTTTTAATGATTCCAAGGCTACCAATATTTTAGCTACTGAAATGGCTTTAAGTGGTTTTGACCATGAAAAATTAATTTTATTAGCGGGTGGATTAGATCGTGGTAATAGTTTTGATGAATTGGTTCCATCTTTAGTCGGTCTGAAGGCTGTAATTGTTTTTGGTGAAACCAAAGATAAGCTCGCACAAGCCGCACGAGATGCAAAAGTACCACGGGTTGAATTTAGTGAAAATGCTGAAACCGCAGTTGAAAAAGCCTATGGAATTAGTGAAGTCGGCGATACGATTTTATTATCTCCGGCAAATGCTAGCTGGGATCAGTACAAAAACTTTGAAATTAGAGGAGATCGCTTTATTGCGGCGGTCAATAACTTGAATAAACAATAGAAATGAGCGAAGCACGTGAAAATACTAGTAACCGGTGGCGGAACAGGGGGACACATCTACCCAGCCTTAGCCTTTGTGAATTATGTTAAACAACAAGAACCGGCTTCTGAGTTTATGTATGTTGGTGGAAAAAAAGGATTAGAAAATAAAATTCTACCAAAAACGGATATTCCTTTTAAAACGTTAGAAATACAAGGATTTAAGCGCAAGTTGTCTTTTGATAATGTTAAAACACTGCAACTTTTTTTTAAGAGCATCAAAGAAGCAAAACAAATTTTAAAAAACTTTAAACCTGATGTTGTAATTGGAACAGGAGGCTATGTTTCTGGTGCGGTAGTTTATGCTGCTGCCAAGATGAAGATTCCCACAATTGTTCACGAACAAAACAGTATTCCAGGGATAACCAATAAATTTTTAAGTCGTTATGCGACAAAAATTGGGATTTGTTTTAAAGATGCTGCCCAGTTTTTTCCTGCAGAAAAAACGGTATTGGTAGGGAATCCTCGTGCCAGTGAAGTTAGCAATACGCAAAAATCGGATATTTTAACAACGTTTGGTCTAGCAAAAGAAAAGCCTACCGTTTTAATTTTTGGTGGTAGTCAAGGGGCATTAAAAATCAATCAAGCTGTTACAGCTGCGCTCCCGATTTTTGCTAGTCGAGATTATCAGGTTTTATACGCTTCTGGTGAACGCTACTTTAATGAAATTAAAGATGTAGCAAAGATTGATTTAAGCCAGTTGACAAATGTCAGGGTTGCCCCCTATATTGATAAAATGGCGGCAGTGATGGTTTGCTGTGACTTATTGGTGGGACGTGCTGGTGCAACATCTATTGCCGAATTTACGGCTTTAGGCTTGCCAGCAGTTTTAGTTCCAAGTCCTTACGTGACCGCAGATCATCAAACAAAAAATGCGCAAAGCTTAGTCGATGCTAAGGCAGCACTAATGATTAAAGATGATGCGCTAACAGCTGAAACATTAGTTCGTGCTGTTGACGAAATTATGCAAGATCAAGCAAAACGCCAACAGATGGCTAAGGCCTCTAAGGCTGAGGGAATTCCAGATGCTAGTGAGCGTTTATATCAATTAGTTAAAGAAATTACAGTGTAAGTTAAAGGTGGTGACGCATATCAGTAAAAAAGACCAGTCCAAGCAAAAAGGTGAGAATTCTGATGTTCATGCAGTGGATCTGACGCCCTGGCAAAAGGCCAACTTGGAGTATCGGAAAAAAAATGGTCAAGATGCGCCGTGGTCGCCAACAGTCATTGATGGGCAAGAAAAAGAAGAAGTGCAGTTACCCGAAAATGCGAGCGACTTACCAGCTGAGGGAGGATCGTTAAATCCTAATGGTTCTTTTGCCGATCGGCTGCCAAAATTGAAATATGAGCGCAATTCGGTTCTTTATCGCCGCTTAGCAATTATCATCACGCTGTTTTTGATTCCGTTGTTATTTGCTCTTTATTATGTTTCACCATTAAGTAAATTATCCGCACTTCATGTGGTGAAAAATGATGCCGTCTCAAAGGCTGCTGTGACAAAAGCGGCAGACTTTAAACTGAGTCAAGGCCTGTGGTCGCAATATTTTCAGCGTAGTAGTAATGAAGAGAAGATAAAAAAAGCACTACCACGTGTTAAAAATGTGGCAATCTCAATTGAACATTTCAACGAATTTAAACTAGCGATTACCGAATATCAAGAAGTGGCTATTTTAGAAAAAGGCGACAGTTATGCCCCTGTCATTGAAAATGGGAAAGTTTTAGCAGAGACAGTCAAAGAACCAGCTAAAAACTTACCAATTTTAGAAGATTTTAAATCGCAAAAACGAATTCTAGCTGTTTTAACGCAATATCAAAAACTTTCGCAAGAATTACGTTCTAGCGTGTCACAAATTAAATACACGCCAACTAGCGCTAATCAAGAATTGCTAAATCTATTAATGAATGATGGCAATACGGTGATTATTAATATCTCGAATTTAGCAGAACAATTAAAATACTATCCTCAAGTTGCTAAAGAATTAAAAGGCAAAGGGGTAGTGGATATGGAAGTGGGGATTTTCACTTATCCTTATCCCAAAGAAGAAAAAAAAGCTACTACAAAAACCAATGAAACAACAACCGCAAATGATACTACCAATCAAAATGAAACTAATGAAAATACAGCAGAAAATGAAAGCCAAAGTGAAACAAATAATAACAGTCAAATAGGCCAATAAAAATTTCAAATATTTTTCATAACGTATTTCTAAAAAGTCGATTTTTGTGGTATTATTGTTAGCAGTGAACAAAATATTAAACTGATAGATAAAAACGAACCTTTACTGTTCGATCTATATGGAAATTTAGTAGGAGGGAATCCCATTCATGGCAAAAACGGGAATGTATGTCGGCCTTGACATTGGAACGACTTCAGTCAAAGTTGTCGTTGCAGAGTATGTCGAAAACCAAATGAATATCATTGGTGTAGGCAACGCCAAATCTGAAGGTATTAACAGAGGGATTATTGTCGATATTGAAAAGTCGGTTCAAGCAATTCAACGGGCCGTCAAGCAAGCAGAAGAAAAAGCAGGTATCCAAATTCGCAGTGTGAGCGTTGGTGTTCCAGCAAACTTATTAGAAGTAGAAAACTGTCAAGGAATGATTGCTGTTAACAGCGAATCAAAAGAAATTACAGATGAAGATGTACGTAATGTTGCTTCAGCTGCTTTAGTACGTTCAGTTCCTCCTGAAAGACAAATCATTACGATTTTGCCGCAAGAATTTACTGTGGATGGCTTTGAAGGTATTAAAGATCCACGGGGGATGATTGGTGTACGTCTAGAAATGTTCGGCGTTGTTTTCACCGGCCCTAAAACAATTTTACACAACATTCGTAAATGTGTTGAAAAAGCAGGACTTCATTTAAATGAAATGGTGATTACACCACTTGCTTTAACAGAGTCTATTTTATCTGATGGTGAAAAAGATTTTGGTACGACTGTGATTGATATTGGTGGCGGTCAAACGACAACTTCAGTTATGCATGATAAACAATTGAAATTCACCCACGTTAACCAAGAAGGCGGGGAATATGTTACAAAAGATATTTCAACTGTTTTAAATACTTCATTTAACAACGCTGAAGCACTAAAAATCAATTATGGGGATGCTTATCCAGAGCGTACTTCTGCTAGCGAAGAGTTTCCAGTAGATGTCATTGGTAAATCTGAACCGGTTAAAATTGATGAACGCTATTTAGCAGAAATTATTGAAGCGCGGATGGAACAAATCTTCAACAAGTCTAAAGAAGTACTAGACGAAATTGATGCGTTAAGTTTACCAGGAGGTGTCGTTTTAACAGGCGGCGCTGCAAGCTTACCTGGTGTGGTAGACTTAGCCCAAGAAATTTTTGGCACAAATGTGAAATTGTACGTGCCAAATCACATGGGATTACGTAACCCAGTCTTTACTAATGTGATTTCAATCGTAGACTATTCTGCTAACTTAAGTGAAGTTTATCAATTAGCTAAAACGGCTGTAACAGGGGAAAAAACACAACCTGCAACAAGCCATGAAGCACCAGTTCCTGTTACACAAGAGCAAGCCTATGATGAATATGACGGCCAAGAAGATACTTATGAAGAAACAAATGAATCTACTGGCGAAAGCGTTAAAGATAAAGTAAAAGATTTCTTTTCGAATATTTTCGACTAAACCCAAGCAGGAGGAATAAACATTATGGAATTTTCAATTGACAATACCGTAAATGACGGCGCAGTCATTAAAGTTATCGGCGTCGGCGGTGGCGGTGGCAACGCAGTCAACCGAATGATCGAAGAAAACGTTAAAGGTGTAGAGTTCATCGCAGCTAATACGGATGTGCAAGCCTTAAAAAATTCAAAAGCAGAAACAGTTATTCAATTAGGTCCTAAATATACACGTGGTCTTGGTGCTGGTTCACAACCTGAAGTTGGCCAAAAAGCCGCTGAAGAAAGTGAAGAATCAATTCGCGAAGCCTTAGATGGTGCAGACATGATCTTCATCACCGCTGGTATGGGTGGCGGTACTGGTACTGGTGCTGCTCCAATCGTAGCAAAAATCGCCAAAGAACTTGGCGCATTAACTGTAGGTGTTGTGACACGTCCTTTTACTTTTGAAGGACCAAAACGCGGCCGCTTTGCAGCTGAAGGTATCGCACAATTAAAAGAAAATGTGGATACATTATTAATTATTTCAAACAACCGTCTATTAGAAGTTGTTGATAAGAAAACGCCAATGTTAGAAGCTTTCCGTGAAGCTGATAATGTTTTACGCCAAGGTGTACAAGGCATTTCTGATTTGATTACAGCTCCGGGTTACGTGAACTTGGACTTTGCTGATGTGAAAACAGTTATGGAAAACCAAGGTACTGCTTTAATGGGGATCGGGGTTGCCTCTGGTGAAGATCGCGTAATCGAAGCGACGAAAAAAGCTATTTCTTCGCCATTGTTAGAAACTTCAATCGATGGTGCTGAACAAGTCTTATTAAATATCACAGGCGGCTTGGATATGACTTTATTTGAAGCACAAGATGCTTCTGATATTGTTGCAAATGCTGCAACTGGCGATGTAAACATTATCTTAGGTACTTCAATTAATGAAGAATTAGGTGATGAGATTCGCGTAACAGTAATTGCAACAGGAATTGATCCAACAAAAAAAGAAAATAAAGGCCGCACTTCAAGACAAAATCAAATCCACAGCATCCCACAAAAACCGGTTTTAGATATGGAACAAGCAAAACCAACACAACCTGAAGATGATAATGCTTTTGGTGATTGGGATATTCGCAAGGAGCAAACAGTGCGTCCTAAAGTTGATGATACACAATTTGAAAATATCGAAAAGAAAGAATTCGATACATTTAATCGTGACGATGTAAAATCTGGTGATGATGACGAATTAAGTACACCACCATTCTTCCGTCGCAAACGTTAATTAAAGCTTTGGAGGTAAGAGCACATGATTGCTGAGAACTTGCGGGAGGTCCGACAAGAGATACAGGAGTCATGTGCTCTTGTTGGTCGTGATGAAAAAAGTGTCCGGTTGGTTGCCGTGACGAAAACTGTCTCCAGCCAGGTAATGCGCCAGTTAATTGCGCAAAATGTTTTGGATCTAGCAGAAAACCGGACAGATGTTTTCTTAGAAAAAAAACAAGAATTAGCCGATATTAACACGATTTGCTGGCATTTTATTGGCAATTTACAGCGGAGAAAGGTAAAATTAATTATAAATAAAATAGACTATTTCCATGCTTTAGATAACTTAAGCTTGGCGGCTGAAATTCAAAAAAGAGCGGAGCATGTAATTAAATGCTTCGTAGAAGTTAACGTTTCTGGTGAAGCGTCAAAACATGGCGTCACACCGGCAGAACTTCCTGAATTTATTGCTGCTCTTTGTGCTTATGATAAAATCCAAGTCGTAGGTCTGATGACAATGGCACCATTTGGAGCTAAGGTAGAAGAACAACGCGCTATATTTGGAAAGCTACGGCAGCTGCAACAAGAAATTGAAGCAGCCAATTTAGTCTATGCTCCCTGTCATGAATTAAGTATGGGAATGAGTAATGACTTTCCAGCAGCTATTTATGAAGGGGCAACATTTATTCGTGTCGGTACGGCTTTAGTCAAAGATGCCTAAAAGGAGGAGTTATCATGTCGATCTTTAGTAAAGCGGCAGATTTTTTCGGTCTATCAGAAGATAGCTATGAAGAATATGAAGTGGCCCCTGCGGTCAATGGTTATGAAGAAGCAGTTGTTGAAGAACTTCCGGTTGAAAAATCAAATCCTGTAACAAATCATGAACCTGTCTATGAAACACCCAAATCAGATAAAAAAGTTGTTTCGTTACGGCAAAATATGAAGACACCTGTAACGCCTAAACGGCAACAGCCGGTAAATACAAGTAAAAATACGGCTGGAAAAATTACGATTTTAGAGCCGCGTAATTACCATGAAGTAAAAAAGATTGCCCAACATATTTTAAATGGAGAAGCAGTCTTAGTTAATTTTCAATCAGTTGAAGAAGATCAAGCAAGACGAATCGTAGATTTTCTAACCGGAACAGTCTATGCTCAAGATGGCGACATTAAACGCGTGGGGGACGAAATTTTCTTATGTACGCCCTATGATGTTGAAATTGACGGTCAAGGAACTTTTCCAACTGAAACGGATTTATACGATTTAAATTGAGGAGGCAATTGCCATTTTTAGGTTATTGAGTTTATTTAGAGATGCCGTTTATTTATATTCGGTTTTACTAATGATTTATGCTTTACTGTCTTGGTTTCCAGGCGGTTATCAATCAGCGATTGGTCGCTTTTTGCGGAAAATTTGTGAACCATATTTAAGTTTATTCGATCGTCTTAATTTAACAATTGGGCCGATTGACTTAACGATTGCTGTTGCAATTATCGTGTTAAATTTGGCCAGCCAAGGCCTAACGACTATATTAGTCAATATTATGTATTAAGAAATGAGGGGTGGGAGTCAATGAACGTAAATGTCTATCAACATTTTCGGGCTGATGAACGCCCTTTTATTGACGCTGTAACCGATTGGATTGAACAAGTGCAAATGCAATATGCACCGTATTTAACCGACTTTTTAGATCCGCGTCAAGCGTATATCGCGCAAACGTTGATTCGTCAGGAAACAGAATTGAAATTTATGTTTTATGGCGGTTATGAACAAGCTGAAAGACGGCGTTTATTAATTTATCCGGATTATTACGAACCCTCTTTAGACGAATTTGATATTGCCGTTTATCAAGTGCACTATCCTGTTAAATTTGCCAATTTAAGTCACGGTAAATTATTAGGTACTTTAATGGGTACTGGAATTAAGCGGGAATATTTCGGTGATATTATTAGTGATGGTACAGCCTGGCAAATCTTCATTGCAAAAGAAGTTGCTAGTTTTGTTGCCTTACAACTTACTAAAGTCGGTAATGTAACAACTCGCCTAGAAGAAGTGCGTTATACAGAGATTTTAAAACCCAAAGACAGTTGGGAAGAAGAAAAAACCACGGTTTCTTCTTTACGTTTAGACACAGTAATCTCTACTGTTTTCAACATTTCCCGCCAACGGGCCAAACAATTGGTGGAAAGCGGGAAAATCAAAGTCAACTGGACAGAAACGCTGCGACCAGATTTTATGTTAGATTTACTAGACATTATTTCAGTACGAGGCTTTGGTCGTATTCAGCTGCAAGGAATTGAAGGTAAAACCAAAAAAGATAAAATACGCTTAACATTAGGTGTTTTAAGAAAATAAGTAAAGGTGGTAGAAAAAATGGCATTAACTCCATTAGACATTAATAATAAGACCTTCGCAGTAAAAATGCGGGGATATAATCAAGATGAAGTAGACGACTTCTTGGATTTAGTTGGTCGTGATTATGAAGAATTACTTCAAAAGAATCGTGAAATGGAAAAAGCTTTAAAACATGCAGAAGAAAAACTGGAATATTTCAATGAATTAAAAGACGCCTTAAACCAGTCTATCATTGTAGCCCAAGATACTGCTGATAAAGTAAAAACGAGTGCCAGCAAAGAATCTGAAGTAATTGTTACCTCAGCGCAAAATCGTGCCGATGAGTTAGTTTCAAGTGCTGAAAAACACGCCCATGAATTAACCACCGCTGCAGAACAAAAAGCTAAAGAAATTTTAAATGATGCTAGCGAAAGTGCGCGTCAACTTGCAACAGAAACCAATGATTTGAAAACCAAAACACGCGTTTTCCACCAAAACTTAACATTAATGTTGCAATCTCAATTAGAACAAGTGAAAAGTCCAGAATGGGATGAAATTTTGAAGCCATTTGCAAGCTACGTTCAAGATGGCCACGAAGCTTTCCAACAACTAATGGAAAAAGAACTTGACAAAGAAAATCCAGATGAAGTAAACTCAAACAGTGATATGACTGAAAATCAAGTCGATATCGTAGAAGCTAGTGAAAAAATCATTACACCAAGTCAAGAAATTCCTGCGGTCAACACATTAGACGATGCCAAAGAATTATTAAATAAAATTGAAGAAAAAGACCAAAAATAGAACAGAAAAGTTTTTAGCATTTCTAAAGCGAGTCGGTGACAGTGAAAGACCGATGAACCCTACTAAAAAAAAGATCCTCTATTGGTTTTAATGTTGAATGAAGTAAACATTGACGTGTGATTCACGTTAACAATCACAAAGAAGTACAGTTTTGTACAAATTTGGGTGGTACCACGACAACGTTCGTCCCTTTTTGGGGATGAGCGTTTTTTTATACACTTTTTCACAGTTGCTAACTGTAAAAATAAAGGACAGGAGCGGATATTCATGAAGATGAAAGAAACATTACATCTAGGTAAAACCGGTTTTCCAATGCGAGGCAATTTGCCAAACCGGGAAAAAGAATGGCAAAAAAATTGGGAAGAAGCTGACTTGTATGGGCAACGCCAAAAATTAAACGAAGGTAAACCTTCTTTTGTTTTACACGACGGTCCGCCATATGCCAATGGGAATATTCATATTGGTCATTCATTAAATAAAATTAGTAAAGATATTATCGTCCGCTTCAAATCAATGTCTGGTTTTCGGGCGCCATATGTTCCTGGTTGGGATACACATGGTTTACCAATCGAACAAGTTCTAACCAATAAAGGGATTAAACGTAAAGAAATGACAATGGCAGAGTACCGGGAAAAATGTCGGGAATATGCGATATCACAAGTTGATAAACAACGTAATGACTTCAAACGACTAGGTGTTGCTGGTGATTGGGATAACCCCTATGTTACCTTAGACCCAGCCTATGAAGCAGCCGAAATTCGCGTTTTTGGTAAAATGGCAGAAAAAGGCTATATCTATAAAGGTTTAAAACCAATTTACTGGTCACCATCAAGTGAATCTTCTTTAGCTGAAGCCGAAATTGAATATAAAGATGTGAAATCACCATCAATTTATGTTGCCTTTAAAGTAGTAGATGGCAAAGATTTGCTAGATACGGACACTTCATTTGTAATTTGGACAACAACCCCTTGGACCTTACCAGCAAATCTTGGTATTTCTGTTAATCCAACCTATACTTACGTACAAATTGAAGCCGATGGAAAAAAATATGTCGTTGCCAAAGACCTATTAGATACCGTTAAAGATCAAATTGGTTGGGAAAATGTCAAAGTTTTACAGGAATTTCCAGGTACAGCAATGGAATATATGACGGCAAAACATCCATTTTACGATCGGACCTCACTTGTAATGTGTGGAGATCATGTTACGCTAGATGCCGGAACTGGTTTAGTTCACACTGCTCCAGGACATGGTGAAGATGACTACATCGTTGGTAAAAAATATGGACTAGAAGTTTTATCACCAGTTGATAATCGTGGTATGTTTACGGCTGAAGCACCTGGTTTTGAAGGGATGTTTTACGACAAAGCAAACCCAGAAGTTACCAAGTTATTAGATGATAAAGGTGCATTATTAAAACTAGACTTCTTTACCCATAGCTATCCTCATGACTGGCGAACAAAAAAACCAGTTATTTATCGCGCAACACCACAATGGTTTGCTTCAATTGATAAATTTAGAAGCGATATTTTAACTGAAATCGAAAAAGTGGATTGGATTATTCCTTGGGGAAAAACACGTCTTTACAACATGATTCGCGACCGTGGTGATTGGGTGATTTCCCGTCAACGAGCGTGGGGTGTACCATTGCCAATTTTTTATGCGGAAAATGGGGAAGCAATCATCACACCGGAAACAATTGAACATGTTGCTGAATTATTTGCCGCTCATGGTTCAAATATCTGGTTTGAAAAAGAAGCCAAGGAATTATTACCTGCAGGCTTTACACATCCTGGTTCACCAAACGGAGAATTTACGAAAGAAAATGATATTATGGATGTTTGGTTTGACTCAGGTTCATCCCATGAAGCAGTCTTACGTCAACGGCCCGAATTAAGCTTTCCTGCGGATATGTATTTGGAAGGCTCTGACCAATACCGTGGCTGGTTTAACTCAAGTATCACTACCAGTGTTGCCATCAATGGCGTAGCACCTTATAAAGCCGTCTTATCACAGGGCTTCACGTTAGATGGCGAAGGTCGGAAGATGAGTAAATCTTTAGGCAATACCATCGCTCCTGAAAAAGTTATCAATCAAATGGGCGCAGATATTTTACGCCTGTGGGTAGCAAGTGTGGATTATGAAGCTGATGTACGGGTCTCAATGGATATTTTGAATCAAGTTTCAGAAGTTTACCGTAAAATCCGTAACACGATGCGCTTCTTGTTAGCTAATACAAATGACTTTGATCCAAAAGCTGACGCTGTGCCTTTTGAAGAATTACGCTCGGTTGATAAATATATGACAGTACGGTTAAACCAAGTTATAAAGACAATCTTAGAAGATGGCTATGAAAAATATAATTTCTTACACATCTATCGTACCGTGATGAATTTCTTAACAGTAGACTTATCTTCTTTCTATTTAGACTTTGCCAAAGATGTCGTCTATATTGAAGCTGAAAATGACCATGCGCGTCGCGCGATGCAGACAGTCTTTTATCAAGCAGTCGTTGCTTTGACAAAACTTTTGACACCAATCATCCCGCACACAGCTGAAGAGATCTGGTCTTACTTACCAGAAGAAGAAGATTACGTTCAATTAGCAGAAATGCCCGGCTATAAAGAATTTGCCAACCAAGATGAATTACTTGATCTGTGGAGTGCCTTTTTAGACTTTAGAGATAGTGTATTAAAAGCTTTAGAGCAAGCCCGAAATGAAAAATTAATTGGTAAACCACTAGAAGCAAAAGTAACGATTTATCCCAATGAACAAGTTGCTGCCCTTTTAACTGCAGTCGATAGCAATTTGGCGCAATTACTAATTGTCGCAGAAGATTACTTTAAAGTTGAACAAGTTGGTAGCCTTGTTCCAGAAAATGCTATGAAATTTGAAGACGTTGCGATTTTAGTTGAAAAAGCAGATGGTCATGTCTGTGATCGTTGCCGTCAAGTTAGAAAAGAAGTCGGCAGTGATAGTGCCTTACCAACCTTATGTCACCACTGTACACAAATCGTCAAAGAAAATTACCCTAATGAAGTAGCTGAAGGAATCGAATAAAAATTTAAAGTCGCCAATCCCGGCTTTTCATGTTATAAATAAGGACCTGGAATGTCTTACATTTCAAGTCCTTATTTCGTCTCTGTTTTTTTAAGCGGATGTTATATTTTACGAACGTTTCTAAAAAAAAACGATGAAAATTTTTGAAAGTAATTGCAGTGTTGTGAAAAACAATGTAAACTAGTAAAAATTAGAATTTTCAGAAAATAAAAAAAGTAGGTGCTTGCGTGGAAAAAATTGCAGAAAAAAACTTGATGTACGACCCCAAGTTTGAAAAAGATGCGTGTGGGATGGGCTTTATCGCACAAAAAGATGGCAAGCCCTCTCACCAATTAGTTGAACATGCCTTAACGATGTTAGAGCGAATGAATCACCGTGGTGGGACTGGTGCTGAACCAGACACTGGTGATGGTGCAGGCATTTTAATGGCTTTACCAGATCGTTTCTTTCAAAAAAAAGCCCAAGAAGCTGGAGTAACATTGCCTAAAAAAGGCGAGTACGCAGTAGCAATGTTATTTTTACCTAAGGATAAAATACAAAAAGAACAAATGACTAATGTTTTAATACAGGACATTTTACAAGCGGGGTATGATGTTTTGTGGGCGCGGGATGTACCCTTTAACTTTTATGAATGTGGCCCTGGCGCTCAAGCTGTTATGCCGAATTTTTTACAATTATTTATTGAAAAACCGATGGATGTGAAAAGCGGCCGCGCTTTTGAAGACCAACTATTTCGTTTGCGCCGGAAAATTGAAAAATCATACAATCCAGATGAGCTGGTCATTTGTAGTTTGTCTGCCAAAACAATTGTTTATAAAGGGATGTTACATGCTTACCAAGTAGGCCTTTTTTACCCAGATTTAAAAGATGCGTCAATGGAGACGAGCATTGCCTTGACTCATTCTCGTTTTTCTACCAACACATTTCCAAGTTGGGACCGCGCACAGCCTTTTCGTTTTTTGGCCCACAATGGGGAAATCAACACACTTCGAGGTGCAGAAAATTGGATGCATAGCCATAAAATTGAAGTCTACAACAAAGACAATTCAGATTCGGCAAAACTAGAGAACTGTTTAGAATATTTGTATCGTAACGGCCGCGATATTCCCCATGCATTAATGATGATGGTACCAGAAGCCTGGTCAAAAGAAGCCAATTTAACCAAGGAACTACAAGCCTTTAATGAATACAATGCGAGCTTTATGGCGCCTTGGGATGGACCGGCTGCATTATGTTTTACCGATGGTGAAATTGTTGGGGCAGCTTTAGATCGAAATGGATTACGGCCTTCTCGTTACTCCATTACAAAAGATGGGTTAATTGTGGTTGCTTCAGAATCCGGGGTAGTCGATTTAGCCCCAGAAGATGTACTTGAAAAAGGTGTTTTAGGACCGGCTAATCTGTTTTTAGTCGATACAAAACAAGGAAAAATTTATCGTAACGAAGAAATTCGTCAAAAATATGCTACGGCTAAGCCTTATGAAACATGGCTAAAAGAAAAGCGAATCAATTTAAACGAAATAAAAACACCAAAGAAAAAAAGCAACCCCTTGTCAGAAAAAGAAATCCGACAATTGTGGCAACTCAATGGGTATACTGACGAAATTTTACGTACCGTCATTGTACCAATGGCTGAAAATGGAGAAGAACCTGTTATTTCGATGGGATTTGACTCACCGCTAGCAGTTTTAAGTGAAAAACCACAATCTTTATTCACATACTTCAAACAACAATTTGCCCAAGTGACCAATCCGCCTATTGATGCTATTCGTGAAAAAATGGTAATTGGGACAGAACTTTTCCTCGGTAGAGATAGCGATATTCGCAAAGATCAGGCTGAAAATTGTAGTAAAGTAAAAATTGACAGTCCAATTTTAAGTACAGCAGACTTTGAAAAGTTATTAACGGTCGATCAAGATCAACAAAAAACCGTGGTTCAATCTATTTTGTATCCAGTAAATGAAGATGATCCCAACAGTTTGCAGCAAGCTTTAGAACATGTCTTTAAAGAAGCGGAAACAAAAATCGATAATGGCGGAACGATTATCGTTTTAAGTGATCGCAATCGCCAAAAAGGGGAAATGGCAATCCCAATTTTATTAGCAGTTTCTGGGTTGCATAACTATTTAGTTTCTCGTGGAAAAGGATCACTGGCTTCAATTGTGGCTGATACTGCTGAGGTTTGTGAAGTACATCACTGTGGCATGTTAGTCGGTTATGGTGCTAGTGGTGTACATCCTTATTTAGCCTATGCTTCTTTACTAGCTTATAATTTAAGTGATAAAGTGGAAAATTTTCGCAAGGCTTGTGAAAAAGGTCTCATTAAAGTGATGTCGCGGATGGGTATTTCCACTGTCGCAGGCTATCACGGGGCACAGTTATTTGAAGCAGTAGGAATTTCCAGTACAGTAGTAGAACAATATTTTACTGGTACGGCTAGCCGGATTGGTGGCTTAAGTTTGGCCCAAATTGAAGCAGAATATTATGCTTGTTATCAACAAGCTTTTGGTGCTAATGCCAATGATTATTTATCTTCTGGTGGTAGTTATCAGTACAAAGCTGATGGCGAACATCACTTGTTTAATCCCAAAACGATTTATAATTTCCAAAAAGCAGTTCGTAGTGGGCGTTATGAACTCTATCAAGAATACGCCAAAGCTATGAATGAAGAAGCATTAGCAACACCTGCGACTTTGCGTTCGATGTGGGAGTTTAAAAATGTCCGACCGTCAGTAGACTTGGCTGAAGTGGAACCAGCTGCTGATATCGTGAAGCGATTTAAAGTTGGTGCTATGTCCTATGGTTCTTTAAGTGAAGAAGCCCATAAATGTTTAGCAGAAGCTATGAACGCTATTGGTGCGAAATCTAATAGCGGTGAAGGTGGCGAACATCGCGATCGTTTCAAACCACTGCCAGATGGACGAAACTTTAATAGTAAAATTAAACAAGTCGCCTCTGGCCGTTTTGGTGTGAATGCCGAATACTTAATGAGCGCTGAAGAATTACAGATTAAAGTGGCACAAGGGGCTAAACCCGGCGAAGGCGGACAATTGCCAGGCAATAAAGTTTTTCCTTGGGTTGCAGAAATTCGCGGTTCTACTCCAGGGGTTAGGCTCATTTCACCACCACCGCACCACGATATTTATTCCATTGAAGATTTGGCGCAATTAATTTATGACTTAAAAGCGATTAATCCTTACGCCAAAATCAATGTTAAGCTGGTCTCTTCGACTGGTGTGGGTACTATTGCAACCGGAGTGGTAAAGGCTGGAGCAGATGTTGTGGTAATCTCTGGCTATGATGGCGGAACCGGCGCATCTCCTAGAAACTCAGTGCGAGATGCTGGTCTGCCTTGGGAAATGGGTTTAACTGAAGCCCATCAAACATTGGCGCTAAATCAGTTGCGCCAACGGGTTATTTTAGAAACTGATGGCAAACTTATGACAGGAAAAGACATTGCCGTTGCCGCCTTATTAGGAGCGGAAGAATACAGTTTTGCTTCTTTAGCATTAGTGGCAGTTGGCTGTGTCATGATGCGGGTATGTAGTTTAAATACCTGTCCTGTCGGTGTCGCCACCCAAAATCCTGCCCTCCGACAATTCTTTGCGGGCAAACCTGAACACGTGATAAATGCAATGATGTTCTTAGCCGAAGATTTAAGGGAGATTATGGCGCAATTAGGTTTTAAAACGATTGATGAAATGATTGGTCACACCGAAGTGATTAAACCGCGTTATGTAGCAAAAGGTAAAGCAAAATCCCTTGATTTTTCTAAAATGTTAGCTACAACTGCCGGTATTGAACGAAAAGTAAGTGATCCTTTCTTGGAAAAACGGCAATGGCCATTGCTAGATGATTATGCTAAAGCGGCAATTGAAGCCAAACAAACCGTAACAGTAAAAGAAAATATCAACAATGTGAAACGCTCTGTGGGCGCGCGCATGGGAGGCTGGATTGCTGAACGTTTTGGCAATTACGCCTTAACGCCAGGTTTATTGAAATACGAGTACGAAGGAATTGCGGGTCAAAGTTTTGGTGCCTTTACAACCCAAGGGATGGAGTTAAAATTAATCGGAGAAGCTAACGACTACGTAGCAAAAGGATTAAGTGGTGGACGCTTGATTATTGTTCCTCCCCAAAAAGCAGCATATGATACAAAAAATTCACCAATTGTTGGAAACGTTGCGTGTTTTGGCGCTAATAAAGGAGAAGCTTATTTCCGTGGTTTAGCGGGCGAACGTTTTTGTGTCCGCAATAGCGGTGCCAAAGTAGTGGTTGAAGGTGTAGGTGATAATGGCTGTGAGTATATGACTGGTGGTATTGCAGTTATTCTAGGAAAAACTGGTCGTAACTTTGCTGCGGGTATGTCAGGTGGCTTAGCTTACATTTACGATTCAGATAAGAGTTTTCCTGCTTGCTGCAATATGGAAATGGTAGAGCTGTATCCAGTTGACGAACAAGACCATATCTTAAAAGAATTGATTGAAAATCATTTTGAATATACTGCTTCACCAAAAGCAGCCGAAATTTTAGCAAATTGGGAAACAGCAAAAACAGATTTCATTAAAGTTTATCCAAAGGAATTTCACGCTGTCAACGATGCCTTAAAAGAATTTCAAGCACAAGGACTGGCAGGCGATAAATTGCTACATGCCGCTTTTGAAAAAGTAATCGGCACAAAAAAAGAAGTAACAATTTCAGTTGCAGGAAAGGAGCGTGGCTAATTTGGCAGATCCATTTGGCTTTTTAAAATATCAACGTCAAGATAATCCTTTTCGCCCCGTATCAGAGCGAACTGCCGACTGGTATGAACTGCAAGAACCGCTTGCTGAGAAACAAAGAACAGAGCAAGCAGCCCGCTGTATGAATTGCGGTATTCCTTTTTGTCATTCAGGAACATTTTACGGTACACAAAAAGTTGCCTCTGGTTGTCCCAATGATAACTTAATTCCAGAGTGGAATGATCTCCTTTACCAAGGGCGATTTAAGGCAGCTTTTGAACGTCTTGCCAAAACTAATCCACTACCGGAAATGACCGGTCGCGTTTGTCCAGCTCCATGTGAAAAAGGGTGCACAGAATCATTAAATGGTGATGGTGTAACGATTCATGATAATGAACGTTTTATTATTGATAAAGCCTTTGAAGAAGGCTGGGTAAAAGAAAGTGGTCTCTTTGTTACACGTACAAAATTTAAGGTTGCCATTGTTGGCAGTGGTCCGGCTGGGTTAGCGGCGGCTTGGCGTTTAAACCAATTGGGACATAATGTAACGATTTATGAACGTAGTGATCGTTTTGGTGGTTTATTGATGTATGGCATTCCGAATATGAAATTAGACAAAGATATCGTTATGCGCCGCATTAATCTGATGCAAGAGCTAGGAGTTAAATTTATTGCAAATACCGAGATTGGGGTAGATATTACCGCTGCTGATTTAGAAAAAAAATACGATCGCGTGATTTTAGCGACAGGAGCCAGTGTGCCGCGAGACTTAAATGTAACTGGACGACATTTTCAAGGAATTCAATTTGCAGTAGATTATTTAACCGAAGCGACCAAGGATGTTTTAAAGCATGGCAAAGATGCGACCAGCAAAAAATTAGCTGGAAAACATGTGGTGGTGATTGGTGGTGGTGATACTGGAAATGACTGTATTGGTGCAGCCATTCGACAAGGAGCCGCTTCTGTCAAACAATTAGAAATCACACCGGCATTGCCAACACAACGTGCAAACAATAACCCGTGGCCAGAATACCCATTAACTGGAAAAATCGGCTATGGTCAAGAAGAAGCCTTGCAAACTTTTGGGGAAACGATTACGACTTATAGCACTTCGACTACAGGTTTTATTGGCGCTGAAAGAGGACAAGTGATTGGGGTTGAAACAGTTGCTGTTGATCAAAACTTCCAGCCAATTCCTGAAACCAATCAAGTAGTTCGAGCAGATTTGGTTTTACTTGCGATGGGCTTTTTAGGGGCAGAAAAAAGTTTATTGGAACAGTTTTCAGTTGCTGAAGTTTACGATGATTATACGACCAATAACGAACGTGTTTTAGTAGCCGGGGATGCAAAACGTGGGCCAAGTTTAGTTATTTGGGCGATTTTTGAAGGCCGTAAAACAGCGGAAAAAGTTGATGAAGCTTTGCGCGCATTAGTTTACCAGTAAATAAAATAGAAAACTCCAGTACAAAGGTTCAACATGACCTTTGTACTGGAGATTTTTTTGGTGTTAAAACGATAAAGATTTGAATTTTAGTCTAATAAATTCCGTTCTTTATACCATTCATCTGGTTGCCAGATCCATGTAAAACCGTCTTTTGCCAGTAAATCAAAAGCAGCTTGTGGCCCCATTGTACCAGCAGCATAATTAGGAAAATCAGGTTTTTGTTTATCCCAAGCAGCGCGAATGCGGTCCACGATGCGCCAAGATTGTGCCACTTCATCCCAATGGGTAAAATTGGTACTATCGCCATTTAAAGCGTCAAAGATCAAACGTTCGTAAGCTTCTGGTGAGTTTTCTACCATTTCAGCAGTATTGCGGTAGTCCAATTTTACGGGTTTTGTAGAATAACCTTGACCGATTTCTTTTCCATTCAACGTCATACTAAAACCTTCTGTTGGTTGAATATAAATTGTCAAAACATTTGGCGGTAATTCGCTTTGGGTATTAACTTCAGTCGTGCTAGAACGAAAGACATTAATTGGTACTTGTTTAAAGACGATATTAATCCGTGTGCCTTTTTCCGTTAGGCGTTTACCTGTACGGACATAAAAAGGTACTCCAGACCAACGGAAGTTATCGATTAAAAATTTGCCTGCAACAAAAGTTTCGGTAGTAGAATCTTTTGCGACATTTGGCTCATGACGATAATCGATAAATTCTTTATCCCCAAGTTTACCCGTTGTGTATTGTCCTCTGATGAAATTTGTATAAACTTCTTCTTCTGAATAAAGGCGTACGGCATTTAAGGCCTTTATTTTTTCGCTGCGGATTGCTTCTTCTGTGAAAGCTACCGGTGGCTCCATCGCAAGTAAAGATAAAACTTGCAGGATGTGGTTTTGTACCATATCTTTTAATGCCCCACTTTGATCGTAGTAGCCGCCGCGATCTTCAACACCTAAATTTTCTGCTAAACTAATTTGAACATTGTCAATGTAGCGTTGATTCCACATAGATTCAAACAAATTGTTGGCAAAACGAATAGCTGAGATATTTTGTACCATTTCTTTACCTAAATAGTGATCAATTCGATAAATATCTTTTTCGGCAAAAACTTCATTAATTTCATTATTCAAATCATTGGCAGAAGTAAAGTCAGAACCAAATGGTTTTTCAATGATAACGCGATGGTAGCCATCGGTAGCTAACATACCACTTGTCTTTAATTGGGTAACGATAGTCCCAAAAAAGCGGGGAGACATAGCCAGATAGTATAAGCGATTGCCGCCAAGTTGATATTTTTCATTTAAAGTATCCGTCAATTCTTTTAAAACCGAATAGTGACTAGTATCAGAAACATCGTGAGACTGATAATAAAAATGACTAGCAAATTTGTCTGCTTCTTCTTTTGTTGGTTCTAAAGAAGCAATAGACTCTTTAACGACTTCATGATAATGTGCATCACTCCAAGGTCTGCGGGCAGTGCCAATTACTGCAAAGCATTCGCTTAACTCTCCTTTTTTATATAAGCGGAATAAAGATGGGTAAAGCTTTCGTTTGGCAAGGTCTCCGGTAGCACCGAAGATGGTAAACAATACATTAGTATTTTCAGTCATGTGATCTCTCCTTACAATTTATCGACAAAAATCGTGTTGGCAGCTTTATAACTGACCGCCATATTTTTTTCTTTATTGGCAATTGTGATTGGACCTTCATAAGGCGCAATAGCAGTAATGGTGTATTCTTCGTGGATGGCTAAGTCAATACTAACGAGATAATCCAGTAACTCTCGCTCGTCTAATACTCGGGCGATTTTAATTTTTGTCCCGACTGGAAAATCTGCTAATGTTTGCCGTTTTTTCTCTGTAACCAAGGCGTTTTCAGCCGGAATTTGTCCTCCGTGGGGGCAATATGGCGGATGGTTTAAATAATCTTCTAAACGTTTGGCTAATTTGCTAGATGTAACGTGCTCTAAAACTTCGGCATCATCATGGACCTCATTCCAAGAGTAGTGGAGGTGTTCCACGAGAAAAACTTCCCATAAGCGATGTTTACGAACTAAATCACTCGCACTTTTTTTACCAGTTTCAGTCAATTGCACGCCTTGGTAGGCAGTATGTTCGACTAAACCTTCTTTTACCAGCTTAGATAGCATTTCGCTAACAGAAGCAGGTGAAACACTTAGTCCGGCGACAATCTGCTTATTGCTGATTTTTTCTTCGTCGCCACCAAGTTCTAAAATTAATTTTAAATAATCTTCACGATTAGGTGTCACAGGAGTCAATCCTTTCTGGTGAATGTCTCATTCACAATGGCTCGCTAACTGTTAGTCAGTAGGCTATCACTATAAATTTTACCAAAAAACGGCTTGATTTACTATGTTTTCAGCTTGAAGTTAGTACAGATAGACAAATGTTTCGTATGATTTTTTTTAAAGCTAAAATTGAGTAAATAAAAAGACCTTTTTCGGCCTTTTTATTTACTCAATTTGGTTAAAGTCTTTTTTTATGACGGTTCATCGCGATTGCAGGATAATTTTGCCAGTGTCAGTTCTTAGTTATTAAACTAAAATTACAAAATTTAAGCCCAGTCACCATTGCGGAAAATAGGAACTTTGCTGCCATCTTTTTTTATCCCGTCGATATTCATTTTATCAGAGCCTACCATAAAGTCTACGTGAGTTTGACTACGATTTAAACCATGAGCTGCTAATTCCTCTTCGCTCATTTCAGTTCCGCCCTGTAAACTAAAGGCATAAGCTGAGCCCAAGGCTAGGTGGTTGGAGGCATTTTCATCAAAAAGTGTATTGAAGAAAATAATACCCGATTGTGAAATCGGCGATGGATCCGGCACTAATGCAACTTCCCCTAAACTTTTAGCCCCTTCATCGGTAGCTAGTAATTTAGCTAAAACTTCTTGACCTTCTTCGGCGGAAAAATCAACGACTTTCCCATCTTTAAAGGTGAATTTCATCCCAGAAATAATTGAACCAGCGTAACTTAATGGTTTCGTACTGGAGATTATACCGTCAATACGGCGGAAATCTGGGGCAGTGAAAACTTCCTCAGTCGGCATGTTGGCCATAAATTCTTCTCCACGAGCGTTAAAGCTACCTGCACCTTCCCAAAGGTGATTTTCTGGCAGACCGATAATTAGATCCGTACCAGGCGCTGTATAATGCAAGGCAGAAAATTGCTCTTTGTTTAGTTCTTCTGCTTTATTGCGCAATGTTTCATCGTGTTTTTTCCAAGCAGCAATGGGATCTTTTGTATCAATTCGCGTTGTTTTAAAGATTTCATCCCATAATTTTGCTTGCGCTTTTTCAGCTTCAAGTTCAGGAAAGACTTTTTGCGCCCATTCTTTTCCAGCGGCTGCGACAACTGTCCAACTAACTTTATTGGCTTGTGTTGCTTTTCGTAGGCCCATCATTGCTTTGCCACTAGCAGCTTGATAAGTTGCTACGCGATTGGCGTCGACACCAGCTAATGCCCCTGGATCAGAAGAAACAACACTAATGCGGCTTGCTCCTTTTTTTAGCCAGTCTTCTGTTTGCTCGACTTTATAAGCAGGAATATTTTCTAAACGTTCTTCATCAGCATGAAGTAAGAATTCCCGTTGAATTTGATCATCTGTCCACTGGACTAAAACTTCTGCTGCACCTAACGCGTAAGCTTTTTGCGTGATTAGGCGAGCTAAAGGCGCTTGGTCGACACTAATTTGTAAAACGACGGTATGGCCTTTTGAAACATTCACGCCCACTGCCACAATTAGCTCAGCGTATTTTGCTAAATTGGTATTAAAATCTGTCATAAAAAAACCTCCAAATTCTTTTAAGAAGTGACAAAATATAGCTCTAATTGTCAATTTTCAAACTATTTAAATAATATCATTTTACAAAATTAAAGACAATGAAAGGGCTTGTTTTCCGTTTTATCGTCTTTTTTAAAAAATATTTTTTTATAAAGCAAAAATAGTTGTCGTTTTCTTTTTTGCAAAGACAAAAAAACATGGTACAATATTAATATAACAAAAAAACGATAAGACTAAAGGAAAAGGGAGTTAAAAAATAATGGCAAGAAAGAAAACAATCACCCGTGATCAGATTTTGAATGCGGCCTATGATGTCGTTGCTACTGATGGTTTTTCCCGTTTCACTGCCCGAAATATTGCGGCAAAAATGAAGTGTTCAACACAGCCAATTTATTTGGAATTTAAAAACATGGAAGATCTTAAAATGGCGTTGATCAAAAAACTACACGATTATTTAGCAACTGAGATTTTTCCAGTAGAACACACTGGGGAAAATATTGTTGATTTAGCTTTGAATTATATTGGTTTTGCGACAGAACATAAGCGCTTGTATCGGGCGATGTATCTAGAAGAGTACGGTGGTGGAAAAGAGATGCAGGAATTTTCTTTCCAATATTTTTCTAATGCGGTAAAAGCTGATTTGGCCTTTAAAGATTTGGCAGACAGTGAAATTGAATCGTTGCATACTGGTTGTTGGATTGTCGCAACTGGAATTGCGGCCTTGAAATCATCCGGAATTATTAACCCAACAGAAGAGCAAATTATTGCCTTAATGCGGGACACAATCAAACAAATTGTGGAAAGAAAAGAGCCACTAGAAATTAATTATTAATTAGAGCGTAAAAATAAAAAAACCAAAAGATTAGCTCCTCATGCAAGTTGTGTTCTTTGTAACCTAGTATTTGGTTAGAACACGAGCAAATCTTTTGGTTCTTTTTTGACGAAATCAAGCAAATATCATCTTGGTGTGTAGCTTTAAAAAATAGTTCGTCAAAGTATGCGAAATTTTCAAAAATACAAGAAACAATTTCAAAAAATCCTATGCTAATTTTTTGAGAACTGAGGGCAGTTTGTAGGCTTTTCTAATAATAGAGCTAGTTATCCCAAAGCTGTGACGAGTTTTTTAGCGAAGTCTTCTAAATTGTCGATATCTTCTGCTTCAACATTTAGGTCCACTTTAATTGAGTCAGCGCCTTTTGTTGCACCGCTTTTTTCAAAAGCTTGCTCAAAATCATCAACTGACTTGGCAAAGTCGTCATAAAAAGTATCCCCAGAACCGCAGACACCATAAATTTTTCCAGCTAAGTCCAATTCTTGCAGTTCTTCGTAGAAATCAACAATCTCATCAGGAAGTTCGCCATCGCCATAAGTATAAGTTGCGACAACACAAATATCTGCTTCTTCAAACTCGGTTGCGTCAACTTGCGTACACTCATCAACTGTAACATCAATATTTAAATTTTCTAATGCTTCTGCCACAACATCGGCAATCTCTTCGGTATTGCCGGTTAAACTGGCGTAGACAATTTTTGCTAAGGCCATTTCAGCCACTCCTTTAAGTAAAAATTAAACTATCGTTTCTCATGATTTTCCTGAAGTTCGTAACGATTATAACAAAAGTAAGGTACCTTGCCTACTATTGTGTTATTTGAATATTTGGCGAAAACCGGTGCCTGTGGTAGAATAATAAAGGTTTAAAGATAAAAAAATCTTTTTTTATCATCTTTTATTTGTACGATTAGTTTAAAAGGAATCTTTATTTAAAAGGAGACGACAGTATGATTACATTAAAATCTGCTAGAGAAATTGAAGCAATGCGAGAATCTGGTGCGTTGTTGGCAGATGTTCACAAACATTTACGTGATTTTATTAAACCAGGTATCACAAGTTGGGATATTGAGGTTTTTGTTCGTAATTTTATTGAAAGCCATGGTGGCGTAGCCGCGCAAATTGGTTTTGAAGGCTACAAGTACGCAACTTGTGTCAGCATTAACTCAGAAATTTGTCATGGTTTCCCTCGTAAGAAGCCTTTACACACAGGAGATTTAGTTAAGGTAGATATGTGTGTGGACTTAAAAGGCGCAATGTCAGACTCTTGTTGGGCTTATGTGGTTGGCAGTGCAACGCCAGAAGTTGAAAAATTAATGGCTGTTACGAAAAAGGCTTTGTATTTAGGCATTGACCAAGCACAAGTAGGAAATCGGATTGGCGATATCGGCCATGCTATTCAAACCTATGTAGAAAAAGAAGGCTTCGGTGTTGTGCGAGACTTTATCGGTCATGGCATTGGGCCAACCATTCATGAAGCACCAGCTGTTCCTCATTTTGGTGAAGCCGGTAAAGGGTTGCGCTTAAAAGAAGGAATGGTGATTACCATTGAACCAATGGTAAATACTGGTACTTGGAAAATGAAAATGGACCCGAATGGCTGGACGGCTTATACATTAGACGGTGGTTTGAGTTGTCAGTATGAACATACAATTGCCATCACAAAAGCAGGACCACAAATTTTGACTTCCCAAGGCGAAGAAGGTACGTATTAATTTGAGTAACGGAGTAGGCAAGTGCCCTTTGGTGCTTGCTTATTCTGAAATTTAATTTAAGAAAATAATTAACAATCTCGATAAGCGATAGGTTTGTCGTGATTGTTAATTACTTTCTTACTACCAAGTGTTTCATTTACCTAGTTAGCGACATTTCTTTTGCAAAAAAATTAAAGGAGTGCCAGATGAAGTTTGTTGAAAAAATAAAGAACAACGAAAAATTAATGCGGTTTTTCACTATTGTAAAAAATCGGTTTAGTGATGCTCAAATCGGAAATAACGCAGTCATTGTTGCGTATTATTTACTATTGTCACTTTTTCCCCTCTTAATTGCGGTGGGAAATTTATTACCTTTTCTAAAAATTGATCCAAATTCTATCTTGCCTTATGTTAAAGATATTATTCCCCAAGAGGTTTATACTTTTATTGGTCCAGCAATCAAAAGCCTTTTGACCCAAGGTTCTGGTGGTGTCTTGTCGATTTCAGCACTAGCTGCCTTATGGTCAGCTAGTAAAAGTATTAATGGTCTGCAAACGGCTATGAACAGTGCCTATGGCGTGAATGATCGTAAAAATTTTATTGCTGTACGAATTGTTTCTGTAATTGTAATTGTCTTACTTTTAGTCGCCATGGTTGGTGTAACAGTCGTATTAGGTCTTGGTCGCATGTTGTTAGATGGCTTACAACCAATACTTGGTTTTTCAGGCCAGATTATCGACACCTTCCAGCGCTTCAAGTGGCCCCTAACAATTGTTGCTTTACTAGCGATTATGATGATTATTTATTGGATTGTACCAAACGCTAAAGTCAAGTTAATGACCACTTGGCCAGGAGCTGTGGTGGCGACGATTGGCTGGATGGTCTTGGGACAAGCATTTGGTTTGTATGCGCAATTTTTCGCTGCCAAAGTCAGCGGTTATCAAATTATTGGTAGCTTTATCGTCTTAATGTTGTGGTTGAATATGGCTGCAACGATAATTATTTTAGGTGGTATTACCAATGCAATTATTGCAGAGTATATTACCGGACAAGAAGTTCAAGATCGGAAAGGACCATTAACCAAGCTTAGCAAAAAAATTGAAGCTAAAATTGGCAAAGATGATTCCAAGAACTCTTCTAAGTAAAGAAAGCGAGAAAACACGATGACCTTTACCTTTCGTTTTATTATAAGGCTCTTTTTAACAATGATTATCTCTTTGGTTTTGACACCTATTATTAAACTTTTGGCTTTTAAAATTGGGGCAGTGGATAAACCTGGGGCTAGAAGAATTAACACCAAAACGATGCCAACAGCTGGTGGCTTGAGTATTTTTATTTCATTTTCGATTGCGGTGCTTTGGGAATTTAATGATACGTTACCGATTGGAAAAGTTTGGCCAATGATTTTAGGTGCATTGATCATTGTTATTACCGGCTTAATTGATGATGTTTTTGAATTAACCCCACTGCAAAAGACACTAGGGATAACGTTAGCCGCTTTGGAGGCTTACTTCATTGGGGGCATTGAAATTAATACCTTTAGTTTGCCGTTTTTTGGTCGCTTTGAATTAGGATGGTTGAGTTTACCGGTAACATTATTGTGGATTTTAGCAATAACCAATGCTGTCAATCTTATTGATGGTTTGGATGGTTTAGCGGCTGGGATTTCCATTATTGGATTAACGACAATCGGGTTGATTAGTTACTTTTTCTTACCGCGTACGGGTGTTTTTTTGGCAATTATTATCTTTAGCCTAGTAGCTGCTATCCTTGGTTTTTTTCCGTATAATTTTCATCCAGCGACAATTTATCTAGGCGATACAGGAGCACTTTTTTTAGGTTATATGATTGCGATTTTATCTTTGCAAGGATTGAAAAATGCCACATTTATCACGATTTTAACACCAATGTTTATTTTGGGCGTGCCAATTACAGACACTGTTTACGCGATGATTCGCCGTAAGTTTAATAAACAACCTATTTCTTCGGCTGATAAAATGCATTTACATCATCGCCTACTTTCTTTAGGTTTTACCCATCGCGGGGCAGTGCTGACAATTTATGCGTTAGCCTTAGTTTTTTCTTTTATTGCTTTATTAATGAATTATGCGAGTACCTGGGCGACGGTTTTGCTAATTCTCTTTACTGCTATTGGTTTAGAATTATTTATTGAATTAATTGGTTTGGTGGGAGAAAATCGACAACCGTTAATGTGTGCTTTGAAATTTTTAGGCAATCGCCGTTTTCGGCAAGATGTTTTAAACAAACATCCAGAAGATAAAGAGGATAAATAATAAGGAGTTTTGCTTAGTTGCGAAACTTCTTTTTTTTACGCTTGACATATGAATTGGTATTCATTTATAATACATATGAAAAGATATTCATGTAAACGGTTGTAAAGGAGTGTTTAAAATGGAATTAAAATATCAATTAAATGGTTTGGATTGTGCAAATTGTGCCACTAAAATCGAACGCGCAATAGCAAAAGTTGATGGAGTGAGTAAGGCACAAGTGGATTTTATGCAGGCAAGCTTAGCGATTGATTGCGATGAAAAAAATGCAGAAGCCATTGAGATAACAAGTAAGCAACTTATAAAAAAAATTGAGCCAGATGTAACGATGATAAAAAAAGATACAGTTAGCCAAAAACATCATCACGATCATGGAAACAAAAACGCAAAAGTATTAGTGACAAGAATTTTACTTACAACGCTAGCACTGTCATTACTACTTTTTTTGCAACTTACAGATCCTTGGAATACAATTTTGTATGCAGCCGTCTATCTTTTAATCGGCTATGACATTGTTAAAACGGCAGTTACAAATTTATTTTCTGGTCAAGTCTTTGATGAAAACTTTTTGATGACCATTGCAACAATTGGCGCTTTTTTTATTGGAGATCACACAGAAGCGGTATTGGTTATGCTTTTATATCAAATCGGTGAGTGTTTCCAAGACTATGCGGTGGGGAAATCTCGCAAAAATATTAAAGCCTTAATGGATGTACGTCCAGACGTTGCACGTTTAGTTACAAAAAATGAGTCGGTAATGGTGAAACCTGAAACAGTTAAGATAGGAGAGCTAGTTCAGGTAAATCCTGGTGAGAAGATTCCTTTGGATGGGATTGTAAAAACAGGGAGTGGCTATTTGGATACTTCTGCTTTGACAGGTGAGTCCATGCCACAAGCCGTAGCCGTCGGTGATCAGGTGTTGAGTGGTTGTATTAACAAAGATACTACTTTAATCGTGGAAGTAACGAAAAATTTTGGTCAATCAACGGTCAGCAAAATTTTAGATTTAGTAGAGAATGCCAGTAGTCAAAAAGCACCAGCAGAACGATTTATTACAAAATTTGCACGTGTCTACACGCCAATTGTTGTAGTTTTAGCGCTCCTATTAGCCATAGTTCCAACGCTATTTGTCGGTGATTTTCAAGAATGGTTGTACCGAGCCTTAACTTTCTTAGTTATTTCTTGTCCCTGTGCGCTGGTTATTTCAGTGCCGCTCAGTTTCTTTGGTGGTATCGGAGGTGCTAGCCGTGCCGGAATTTTAATCAAAGGATCAAATTATTTAGAAACCTTAGCAAAAGTTAACACAGTTGTTTTTGATAAAACAGGTACTTTAACTAAAGGTGAATTTGCTGTTGCTAAAGTCGTGGTTGAAAAAAGTGAAATTCCTGTTTTAGCCTATGCCAGTGCTTTAGAACAAAATTCAAGTCATCCTATTGCACGTTCAATAGTTTTAGCGGCAAAAGATGAAAAAATACCTGCTGTAAGTGCAAGTAAAGAGATTGCCGGCTTTGGTGTCAGCGGCATAATTGAGGGAAAAGAAGTTTTTGCTGGAAATGATAAATATTTAAAAGAGCATCATATTGCTTTACCCAAAGTAAGCAGTTTAGGCACCGTTGTTTACTTAGTAGTCAACGGTCAATTGGCTGGCTATTTGGTAGTAAACGATCAGATTAAACCAGAAGCTAAAGGTGCAGTCAACAAATTAAAAGCACTTGGGGTCAAACAAACAGTTATGTTAACCGGTGATCGCAAAGCAGTTGCCGCAAGTGTAGGCGAAACATTAGGTTTAGATCAAGTTTATGCCCGTCTTTTACCACAAGATAAAGTTAGCCATGTAGAAAAATTGCGTGAAAATGATAATAAGGTTGCCTTTGTGGGAGATGGAATTAATGATGCGCCGGTTTTAGCAACAGCTGATATTGGGATTGCAATGGGTGGCTTAGGAAGTGATGCAGCCATCGAAGCGGCAGATGCTGTAATCATGGATGATAACCCGGTTAAAATTGCTACGGCAATCACAATAGCCCGTAAAACATTAAAAATTGTAAAGCAAAATATTATTTTTGCCCTCACTATCAAAATTTTCTTTTTGATTTTAGGTGCTGCCGGTTTTGTTGCAATGGGATGGGCTGTCTTTGCTGATGTGGGGGTCACTTTAATTGCAGTTTTAAATGCGATGCGCTGTTTAAAAACACCAAAGCTTTAAAATAAGTTATGGGCTCGTTTCATTTGCTCTTAGTCCTACATTCATCTAAAATAAAAAAGAAGATCGCCTATTTTCATTATTGTTTTGTACAATGAAAATAGGTATAAGTAGGAGGAGTTCATATGAAAATCAAAGAAAAGATTGCTGAAACTGTAACTGAAACAGCTGAAAAAGTTCGTTATATGTTAAAAAATGATGATTACTTTATCAACGTTTCTAAAAAGGGACTAGACTTAAAAAAAGCACGTCCAACCAAGCACACAATTAAATGGCGGGCTAAAAACTATTAAAAAAATGAAAAGTATCTGATTAAAAAAGGCTCTGGCGAAAAAGTTGTAAAAACTTTCTCCAGAGCCTTTTATTTCTCAATTTCAATACCTAAAACAGTTAAATGGCCGTTACCAACTAGTTTAATAACCAATTTGGCCAGATGTTCTGGTGTCATTTGTGAATCTGTTGTTAGCCACCAATGTAAAGTGCCGATAAAAATGGAGGTCATATATTCGATAATAAAGTCCATGGGCACTTCAATTTCATTTTCGGTAATTTTTAAACGGTTAAAGACGTCGGCATATTGTTCATTTAATATGTCGGCAATTTTTTTACGTAAAATTTCATTTGCCGAAGCGTCCATAATCGTCAGATAGAATTTGCGATTTTCATGGATATTCCGATAAATTTTAGTCATAACGACTTCGATTTGTCTGACTTTAATCCGATTGCCTTTTACCAATTCGGCAGGGTTTAAAACTGAGGTAAAGGCGGTTAGCGCATAATCGAAAATTGTTTCGTACAGGTCTTGCTTGTCTTTGTAGTGAGCATAAAAAGTCGCACGGTTGATCATTGCCTGATCGGCAATATCTTGTACGGTAACTTGTTCATACCCATTTTTTTCCACCAAATGAATAAACGCTTCAATAATCATTTTATTTGTGCGTTTAACGCGTAAGTCAGTTTTTCTCATTGAAATTTCCTTTCTAGATAAGCAACAAAAAACGTAAGTTTGTTGCTTATGTCACAAACTGCTTTTGTTTGTGTATTGTCAAAAAGTGAGCAAGAATTTAAAATAGACATGAGTATTATATCAGACGGGTTGTAAGTTAATCAACAAGCTGTTGTATAAAAAGGGTGATACATATGAAATTAAAAGCAGGTATTGATGTCGGTTCTACGACGGTTAAATTAGTCATTTTAAATGAAAAAAATGAAACAATTTTCGCAAAATACGAACGTCACTTTTCGGATGTGAAAAAAGCGACAAATAAAATTTTGTCTGAAGGTCAAGCAGTAATCAAAGATACTCCCGTATCTTTACAAATTACCGGTTCTGGTGGGATGGGTCTGGCAGAAGTTTTAGAAATTCCCTTCGTGCAAGAAGTAATTGCTTGTACCAAAACGGTTGAAACAATTATCCCTCAAACAGATGTCGTCATTGAATTAGGTGGTGAGGATGCTAAAATCACCTTTTTTGAAGGGGCATTAGAGCAACGCATGAATGGTAGTTGTGCCGGTGGTACCGGTGCTTTTATCGATCAGATGGCGGTACTTTTAAAAACGGATGCCAATGGGGTTAATGAATTGGCAAAAAATTATCAAACAATTTATCCTATTGCTTCTCGGTGTGGTGTCTTTGCTAAAACCGATGTTCAGCCTTTAATTAATGAAGGCGCTGATAAAGCAGATATTGCAGCGAGTATTTTTCAAGCGGTGGTTAATCAGACAATTGCAGGCCTTGCTGCAGGACGAAAAATCAAAGGAAAAGTTGCCTTTTTAGGTGGTCCTTTGTATTTTATGTCTGAACTAAGAAAACGGTTTGTTGAGACGTTAAATATCGCCCCAGAAGATATTGTTTTTCCTGAAAATCCACAACTATTTGTGGCGATGGGGGCAGCTTTGTTTGCTAAAGAAGGTGAGGCTACCACGTTAGCAAATTTATTGGACCGCTTAGAAAATGGACAACAAGACCAATTAAAGCCTACCGATACATTACAACCCTTATTTAGTAGTGATGCGGAGTTAACAGAATTTAGAACACGTCACGGCCAAGCAACAGCAGAAGAAAAAGATTTGACTACGCATCAAGGCGCAGCATTTTTAGGAATCGATGCAGGTTCAACCACAACAAAAGTGGTGTTAATTGATGATGCGGGTCGGATATTATTTTCTTTTTACGGTAACAATGAAGGCCAGCCACTCGAAACAACCATGGCAGTTTTAACCGATCTTTATCAGAAAATGCCAGCTGATGTTTTTGTCGGAAAAGCAGCAGTAACAGGTTACGGAGAACATCTCATCAAAAATGCGTTGAAAGTCGATATTGGCGAAGTCGAAACCATGGCTCACTACAAAGCAGCCAATCATTTTCAACCAGGTGTAGACTTTATCTTGGATATTGGTGGCCAAGATATGAAAGCTATGACGATTAAAGATGGTGTTTTATCTTCCATTCAGTTAAATGAAGCGTGCTCATCTGGTTGCGGTTCTTTCATCGAAACATTTGCTAAATCGCTAAATTACGATGTAAAAGATTTTGCCCTTGCAGCCACACAATCACAAGCGCCGGTAGATTTAGGTTCTCGTTGTACGGTTTTCATGAATTCAAAGGTAAAACAAGTCCAAAAAGAAGGTGCCAGTGTTGGCGATATTTCAGCAGGACTTTCTTATTCGGTCATCAAAAATGCCATTTATAAAGTAATTAAGATTCGTCGTCCTGAAGAATTGGGAGAAAAAATTGTCTGCCAAGGAGGAACATTTTATAACGAAGCGGTTTTACGTGCTTTTGAAGAAATTTCTGGGCGTCAAGTTGTCAGACCTTCTATTGCAGGGTTAATGGGTGCTTATGGTGCCGCATTAATCGCATTAGAAAATTATGATATTGCTGAAGAAAGCACGATTTTAGATGCCGAAGAATTAGCGACGTTTACTGCTGAAAAAGAATTCACCCATTGCAATTTGTGTGAAAATAAATGTCAATTAACGGTCACAATTTTTTCTGATGGACGTCAATTTATAACAGGAAATCGCTGTGAACGCGGAGCAAAAATCAAAATTAAAAAAGAAGATCGTCGCGTCAATTTAATAGATTATAAATACAAACGTCTTTTCAAATACCGTCCATTGCGGAAAAAAGATGCGCTAAGAGGTGTGGTGGGGATTCCTCGAGTCTTGAATATGTATGAAAATTATCCTCTATGGCATACGTTATTTACAGATTTAGGTTTTAGAGTCCAACTTTCACCCCGATCAAATAAAGCGTTGTATGAACAAGGAATGGAGACGATTCCAAGTGATACCGCTTGTTATCCAGCTAAAATTACTCACGGTCATATTCAAGCTTTGATTGACAAAGAAGTACCACTGATTTTTTACCCTGGTGTGGTTTTTGAACGGCAAGAAAGTCCAGAAGCAGACAATCATTTTAATTGTCCCATTGTGCAAAGTTATCCCGATGTTATTCGCAACAATGTTGATGATATTCGCGAAGGTAAAGTTGATTACCGCAATCCTTTCTTGAACTTAGCAAATGAGGCTGCGGTAATTGAGGTCTTGAGCAAAACCTTTGCAGATTTGGGAATCACAAAAGAAGAAATGGCTGCTGCTGTTCACCATGGTTTTGCAGAATTGGAAAACTTTAAACAAGACATTCGCAATAAAGGTGAAGAAACTTTGGCCATGTTACAAGCCAAAGGAGAACGTGGTATCGTTATTTCTGGCCGTCCGTATCATTTGGATCCTGAAATTAATCATGGTATCAGTGAAGTTATTACCCAAGAAGGTTTCCATGTTTTAACCGAAGATAGTATTTCTCATTTAAGTGATGTTGGTAATTTGCGCGTGGTAAATCAATGGGTTTATCATTCCCGCCTCTATGCGGCAGCACGTGTGGTGGCAAAATCTAAAAATCTTGAATTAGTGCAATTGAATTCCTTTGGCTGTGGTTTGGATGCAGTGACAACTGACCAAGTCGAAGAAATCATGGACCAGTATGGGAAAATTTACACGGTGCTAAAAATTGATGAAGGCTCGAATTTAGGTGCGATTCGGATTCGCTTGCGTTCATTAAAAGCAGCAGTGAAGGAACGGGATAAACAAGACTTCACGCCAACAAAACGCTACGATGAGCCAGAAAAAATCGTCTTTACTAAAGATATGCGTAAAAAACATACTTTACTATTGCCGATGCTTAGTCCGATTCATCAAGATGGACTAGTTGATGAAGCCTTAAAAGCTTCGGGGTATAATGTGGTTTGTTTACCTGCAGAAGATAAAGATGCTGTAAATGTTGGCTTGAAATACGTGAATAACGATGCATGTTACCCTGCCATTATCTCAATTGGTCAATTAGTGGAGGCATTAGAAAGCGGTGCTTACGATTTAAACAATACCAGTGTGATGATGACACAAACTGGTGGGGGATGTCGTGCGACAAATTATATTCCGCTCTTACGCAAAGCTTTAAATGATGCTGGCTTCCCACAAGTGCCAGTCGTTTCAGTATCGATGGGAAATAAAGGAGTCGAATCAAATCCAGGTTTCAAATTTACCCTGCCGATGTTAAAACGAATTGTAGTTGCCTTTTTATATGGTGATTTATTTGAACGGGTGGTTTATCGCACTCGTCCTTACGAACTTAAAAAAGGTCAAATTGATCAAATGCATGCAGATTGGTTGAAAAAAGTAGCTAAAAATGTACGCAATGGTTCATTGACCCAGTTTAATCGCAATATGAAAAAAATTATCGCTGATTTTGATACTGTCCCTTTGTCTGATGCAGTGAAACCCAAAGTCGGTGTAGTTGGGGAAATCTTAGTGAAATATTCACCAACGGCCAATAATGATATTGTGCGCTTACTAGAAGCAGAAGGGGCTGAAGCCGTAGTTCCAGATATTATTGGTTTTATGAATTATTCTTTATACAATCAAATTTGGAAGTATGAGAATTTGGGAATGGCCAAAAAAGGGAAAGTTTTAGCTGAATTTGGGATTCGTTTAATCGAAATGGTTGAACGTCCGATGGATAAAGCACTGCGAGCTTCAGAGCGCTTTGATGGTATTCAGTCTATTTACGATTTAGCAGCAGATGCCAGCAAAGTTTTATCCATTGGAAATCACACGGGTGAGGGCTGGTTTTTAACTGGGGAAATGATTGAGTTGTTAAAAACGGGTGTTAATAATATTGTTTGTATGCAACCTTTTGGCTGTTTGCCAAACCATGTAGTTGGTAAAGGCGTTATTAAAGAATTGCGTCATCAATATCCAAAAGCTAACATCGCTGCGATTGATTATGATCCAGGTGTGTCTTTAGTAAATCAATTAAATCGAATTCGTTTAATGATGGCCACAGCCAATAAAATGTTAACTGAAGAAGAACTTTCGGTTTAAAAATGACAGTAAATATCTGTACCAAAATGAAAGTGTAAAAGTAAATAGTGAAAAAAGTCTTGGGAAGATAGCTAATTTCCAAGGCTTTTTTTGTGATGAAGGAGAAGAAAAGCAGCTGAAAAGTTTGCTAATTAGGTATATACCAGTTATAATGATGATACGATTTGAGTGGAAATATTACATCAAATGTGATCTTAATTGAAGGAGAAATAATGAATGTCTGATAGTTTACCAATTTATATTCAGATTCACGACCAAATCAAAACTAAAATTGAAAAAGGGGTCTGGCAAATCGGAGACCGCTTGCCATCAGAACGGGAGTTGGCTACTCAATTTAGTGTTAGTCGGATGACCTTGCGCCAAGCAATCCAAACTTTGGCAGATGAAGGGATTTTGGAAAGAAAAATCGGATCTGGAACTTATGTGGCACGACAAAAAGTCCAAGAAAAAATGACTGGCACGACTAGTTTTACTGAAATTATGCTATCTCAAGGCAGAGAGCCTTCTAGTAAAGTAGTTTCTTATTTTATGACGGCGCCAAGTTCTTCAGAAATGGAGAAATTAAAATTGGCCCCAGAAGAAGGTATTTTACGAATGGAGAGAATTCGTTATGCTGATGATGTTCCAATCTGTTTTGAAGTTGCCAGCATTCCAGAGCATTTAATTAAAGAATATAGTAAAGCCGAAATTACGACTTCTTTTTATAAAACTTTAGAAGAAAAAGGCGGTTTAAAAATTGGCGGTGCAAATCAAACAGTTTCTGCCATGTTAGCTTCAGAGCAAATTGCCGAATTTTTGAAGATTAAACGGGGAGATGCAATTTTGCGGATGCGTCAAGTTTCGTATCTAGATGACGGTGTTCCTTTTGAATATGTGAGAACCCAGTACGTTGGCAACCGATTTGAATTTTATTTAGAAAAATAAAAGCCTAAGTTTGTAGCCAAAAAGTATAGCTGTTTTTACAGCGTACTTTTTGGCATAAACGAAGGCTTTTTATGCTAGCAAAATTTCGTTATAAGTTTTTTGACCATAAAAAAACTGTACTTGACCGCTTAACAGTTCAGTGATACTTGCTTCAAAGGCGGCTATACTTTCTTCATCGATTGAGCAGACAACCACTACCTCATCGGTAAATAGTGTCTCTTTTATCGCTAGCTGGTTGTTTTCCAAGTAGTTTTGCAACTTTCCTAGTAAGGGATAAGCAATTGTTAGTGAAACTTCTTGTTGGAGTTTTCCTTCAACGATACCAATTTCATCGATTCCATGGGAAACAGCATGAGAATAAGCGCGAATTAATCCCCCCACTCCTAATTTTGTCCCGCCAAAGTAGCGAGTAACAACCGCTGCAACGTTGATTAAATCTTTTTTGACTAACACTTCTAACATGGGGATGCCAGCAGTTCCACTAGGTTCACCATCGTCACTACTACGTTTGATTTCACTTTTGTCCCCGACTACAAAAGCGCTGCAATTATGGGTAGCTTTCCAATGTTCTTTTTTTACACGTTGAATAAATAGTTTAGCTTCATCTTCTGTTTCCACTCGTTTTAATGAGCAAATAAAACGAGATTTTTTAATTTCAATTTCGGCTACCCCGTCTTTTTGAATCGTTAAATAGTGATCTATCATGAAGGTACTCCTTAGCTTGACTTTTATTTTTAGTATAAAAAAAATACCAACAAGTTGCAAATAGCTATTGGTTGCACTTTTAACCTTATTTAAGCGATAATTAGGAGAGGTGATCAGCATGGCACGAAAATATGACGTTATTACACATTATTTGAAAACAAATGGCGGGTCGCAAGTAACACTGACCTTTACTCAATTTGATGAACTATTATTTCCTGCTAGTGGTCTGCCCAAAAGTGCTCGTAAAACCAAAGAATGGTGGGCCAATGATTATCATTACCCTGAAAAAGGGGCGTATGCATGGTTAAATGCCGGCTATGAAGTCGTTTATGTTAATTTGGATAAAGAATTTAGCGTTTTTAATAAACTCGTCAAAGCCAAGTGGTTGCTGGCGGAAGACAAGTAGTAAGCGTTGACAAAAAATATTGTTATCTTATAATTGACGTAAGCCTAAGTTAAGCTTAAAGATTACATAAGGAGGAAATAAAATGGCTAAAAAAACAATTATGTTAGTTTGTTCGGCTGGGATGAGTACCAGTTTATTAGTTACAAAAATGCAAAAAGCAGCAGAAGCACAAGGTGTTGAAGCAGATGTCTTTGCGGTATCTGCCTCAGATGCGGATAATTCAATTGAAAGCAAACCCGTTGACGTTATGTTATTAGGACCACAAGTTCGCTTTATGAAAGGCGACTTTGAAAAACGCTTAGCACCAAAAGGAATTCCACTTGATGTCATCAATATGGCCGATTATGGCATGATGAATGGCGAAAATGTTTTAAAACAAGCCATGACGTTAATCGAAAATAAATAATAGTACAAAAAGGTGAACCAAACGTTAAATTTAACGTTTGGTTCACCTTTTTTTATCCTTTCTGCGTACCTATTTTTGAGGTGAAAAAAAATGGAATTTTATCCTGGCTATCAGTACTTGGTAACAAAAGCAGAAGTAAGAAAAAAATCAGCACTGTCTTTTCAAAAGGCGATTACAGTTGATGGAGTTTTTTTACGTTGTCGTCGCTGCAATACTAAATTTTTAAAATCAGAAAATCAATTGCCCGATGGCCGTCATTACTGCCGTGCGTGTATGGCATTTGGTCGCGTTACTTCTAGCCATTATTTAGGTGTGCTGCCACTAGCAAACCCGAAAAAAAAGACAGTAGACTTGATTTTTTGCGGACAACTGACTGCTGCGCAGAAAAAAATCAGTCAAGGATTAGTAGAAAATTTTAAACAACAGCGAGCCAGTTTAGTTTATGCAGTCACTGGAGCCGGTAAAACCGAAATGTTGTTTGAATTACTTCATTATTGTTTAGCTAAAGGCCTGAGTGTGGCATTTTGTAGTCCACGTGTTGATGTCTGTTGTGAAATTCAGCCTCGTTTGCAAGCTGTATTTCCAAAGCTTGAAATCGGGTTGCGTCATTATGGTGCTAAACCCTATCAGCCAACTTCGCTTTTGGTTTGTACGACCCACCAATTACTCTATTTTAAAGCAGCATTTCATTTGATTGTCGTTGATGAAATTGATGCCTTTCCTTACGCTGGTGATCAGAGACTACATTTTGCTGTAAACAATGCCTTACACAAAACAGGTTCTTGTGTCTTTTTAAGTGCGACCCCTAGTGAAACTGAAATTAAAGCTGCTCAAAAGACAGGGGGATTATTTTGTCTACCTGCACGATTTCATCGTCGCCAGTTACCTCTTCCAAAACTAATAAGAATCAAGACACAAAAATTACCACTATCCTACCGAATTAAAAAGAAGTTTTTAAGTCAAGTGATGCAATTATTACAACACAATCACTTACTCTTATTTTGCGCCACAGTACAGCAAGTGTTGGCCATGGAAAAATTTCTCAAAATGGAATTAGGGGACGTCGCTGTTGGCAGTGTGCATGCGGCAGATTGTGAGCGCCAAACAAAAGTAAAACGTATGCGACAAAATAAATTTCAAATTTTTTGCTGTTCGACTGTCATGGAACGCGGTGTGACCTTTGCCAATGTTTCTGTTTTGGTTTTTGGTGCAGATCATCTAATTTTTACCCAAGCTACCCTCTTACAGATTGCTGGAAGAGCGGATCGTAAAGGTGATTTTTCAAATAGCGAGGTCGTTTTTTATTTTACGCAAATGACAAACGCAATAAGAAAAACGCTTCAAACAACTAAAAACTTGAATCAGCAAGCAAAAAAGGCAGGGTTGCTTAATGAAATGTAGTAATTGTCAGCAAAAAATTAGCCGTAATCTTTTGATACAAGAAATCATCTTTCCTTGGTTACTTGCAAATGAAGAATTATGTGTAGACTGTCTGGCTCGCTTTCAAAAAATTGAAGCCAAGTGCGCCTGTGAAGGGTGCATGCGTCCAAATTGCGATAAACTTTGCCAAGATTGTCAAAAATGGCGAAAAATGTATCCTGACTTTGTTCTTTATCACCAAGCACTTTATCACTATAATGATGCTTTTAAAGACTGGTTGTATCGCTATAAATTTGAAGGGGATTATCCATTGTGTCACACGTTTTCTTTATCGGTAAAGCAAGCACTAAAGAGGTATCGTGACTTTATTATTGTTCCGTTGCCGTTATCAAAAGAACGTCAAAAAGAACGTGGCTTTAATCAAGCAGAAGAACTATTGAAAGCTGCTGGTATTACTTATGAAAATATTTTAATTCGTAAACAACACGATCGTCCGCAAGCAAGTAAAAAAAGAACGGAACGGCTGGGTTTAAAACAACCTTACATTATCAAAAAAAATGTGATAATTTCAGGACGTAAATTTTTGTTAGTAGACGATGTTTATACGACAGGACGTACGCTTTACCATGGCGTAGCACTTTTATACGCCCACAATGCAAAGGCCGTTGCAACTTTTACATTGGCACGTTAAAACCTTATGTTAGGCGTCATGAATAGATTTGAGAAATTCATGAATTTGTTAGCGTTTAACTTTGCAAATAGGTTAGAGTTCGCTATAATAATAGTAAGAAGAAGGCAAAAGAGTGGTCCTTTTACCTTCTTTAGTGGTAGACGAAAGGGGCAATTGTTATGTTTAGATACAATGTACGCGGAGAAAATATTGAAGTTACAGAAGCTATTCGCGATTATGTAGAGAAAAAAGTCGGTAAGTTGGAGCGTTACTTTACAGATGCGCCCGATGCAACGGCTCATGTGAACTTAAAGGTTTATACTGAAAAAACAGCGAAAGTGGAAGTGACAATCCCACTACCATATTTGGTATTGCGCGCAGAAGAAACTTCACCAGATTTATATGCAAGTATCGATTTGGTCGTTGATAAACTAGAACGTCAAATTCGTAAATTCAAAACAAAAATCAATCGTAAATCTCGTGAAACAGCAGTTCCTGCAGCAGAAGCAGCGGTTTTATTTAACAATGAAGCAGGTGACGATGAAACAGAAGCAGCATTAGATATCGTCCGCACCAAACGCTTATCATTAAAACCAATGGACAGTGAAGAAGCTGTTTTACAAATGAATATGTTGGGACATAACTTCTTTATTTTTGAAGATGCTGAAACCAATGGCACTAGCATCGTTTACCGCCGTAAAGATGGTAAATACGGTTTAATTGAAACAAACTAAAAAAAGATAAAAAGGTTCAAGCCAGGCGTCTTAAGTCGTCTAGCTTGAACCTTTTTTTATTTTTGTTTTTTTTGGAGAAATTTCGTTACTCGCTTTTTTATTCGTTATATTTTTCACTTTGAAAAATTTTGGTTAATAGCCGATTTTTCCGGGCATCATTTAAACGATAATGAACATGGTAAAGACCTGCTAAAATTAAAATACAGTCAAAGACAATCATGGAGATGAAATGCTCTTGTAAAGAAAACATAGCGAATAGTTCATGGGTCGCAACAATACCATTTAGCACCCCAGCAATAGCGATGTAATACCAAGCTACCGCCTTGTTGAAATAACGAAAAAGTCGATCCATTTCTTTTTTGCTGCTGATATTATCCCGCAACATTTTTATGCCTCGGATTTTTTCTTTGTGAATTTTTAAAGGGGGAAAAAGCCAATACCAAGGGGATACTTTGGGATATTTATGCCCGCTTTTTTGAAATCTCTTTAGCATTTTGTTAGGTTCAGATAACTCTAAGGCTCCTTGGTACAAAGGAAAAACATAAAGTAACCAAACTCCGCAAAACGTTAAGACAGCGTAAATTTTTTCAGCCACAACAATTCACTCCTTTTGGTTTGGTTTTAGCATGTAAGCTTATTTTTGTAAAATAAGCAAAATGGGCTTTCACAAACTTTATTATAGCGTGAAATAAAAATGAATTTCACCTAAAAGCTTGATTACGAAAAATAAAAGGTTAAATATCTTCTCATATTTTGTCTTATTTCCCTTATTTAAAAAAGATAAAATAATAAATTAGAGTAAAGCTTCTTGATTCTAATGCTAAGTATTTCATTTGTTTCAACTTAATGCTAAAATATATGGGAGAGTTTCTAATTGAAACGAGAATTGATGCAAAGAAGGGGAATTATTCACTAATGGCCAACTTTATACGTAAGTTAATTGAAAATGATAAAAAAGAATTAAAACGGTTGGATAAAATTGCCAATGAGGTCGAAACGTTTGCTGAAAAAATGGCGGCATTATCTGATCTTCAGTTAAAAGAAAAAACCGATGAATTTCGCGGACGCTATCAAAAAGGTGAAACGCTAGATCAGCTATTACCAGAGGCGTTTGCAGTTGTACGTGAAGCTGCAAAACGGGTCTTGGGGCTTTATCCTTACCATGTTCAATTAATGGGGGGGATTGTTTTACACGATGGTAATATTTCTGAAATGCGAACTGGTGAAGGGAAAACATTGACTGCAACAATGCCCGTCTACCTAAACGCCCTAAGCGGCGAAGGGGTACATGTGGTAACAGTTAACGAATACTTAGCCACTCGTGACTCGCAAGAAATGGGCGAATTGTACAATTTTCTTGGGATGACGGTTGGTTTAAACATCAACTCTAAAACACCAGAGGAAAAACGGGCTGCCTATGCTTGTGATATCACGTACTCAACGAATAATGAATTAGGTTTTGACTATTTGCGAGACAACATGGTAGTTTATCGCAATCAAATGGTGCAACGACCACTAAATTATGCTGTTGTCGATGAAGTGGACTCGATTTTAGTCGATGAAGCTAGAACACCGTTGATTATTTCTGGACAAGCTGAAAAATCAACCGCACTTTATACGCGCGCTGATAACTTTGTCAAACGCTTGAAAGAAGAGGAAGATTATAAGATTGATATTCAGTCTAAGACAATTGGGTTAACAGAAGCTGGGATTGAAAAAGCTGAAGAAAACTTTGGTCTAAAAAATCTTTATGATATTGAAAATACAGCGTTAACACATCACTTAGATAATGCATTACGCGCTAATTTCATTATGATTCGCGACTTTGATTATGTGGTACAAGAAGGAAAAGTTTTAATCGTTGACCAATTTACAGGACGGATTATGGATGGACGTCGGTATTCTGATGGCTTACACCAAGCGATTGAAGCTAAAGAAGGCGTTGAAATTGAAGATGAAACAAAAACAATGGCAACCATTACCTTCCAAAACTATTTCCGGATGTATAAAAAATTAGCCGGGATGACAGGTACAGCCAAAACCGAAGAAGAAGAATTCCGGGAAATCTACAACATGCAAGTTATCCAAATTCCAACTAACCAACCGGTAATTCGTGATGATCGAGCTGATTTGCTTTATCCAACGCTACATTCTAAATTCGATGCAGTTGTTAAAGACATTAAAGAACGTTACCGTAAGGGACAACCTGTATTAGTTGGTACCGTTGCCGTTGAAACATCAGAATTGTTATCTAACATGTTAGATAAAGAAAAAGTTCCTCATGAAGTCTTGAATGCTAAGAACCACTTTAAAGAAGCGGAAATTATTTTAAATGCCGGACAAAAAGGTGCCGTCACAATTGCAACTAACATGGCTGGTCGTGGTACGGATATTAAATTAGGTTTAGGTGTGGCAGAATTAGGCGGTTTAGCTGTTGTCGGTACTGAACGCCATGAATCACGCCGGATTGATAACCAATTACGTGGCCGTTCAGGTCGTCAAGGGGATCCAGGGGTTTCACAATTTTATTTATCCCTTGAAGATGATTTGATGAAACGTTTTGGTTCTGAACGAATTAAGGCCTTTATGGAACGTATGAACTTGGATGAAGAAGATCAAGTTATTCAAAGTAAAATGTTGACTAAACAAGTGGAATCAGCACAAAAACGGGTTGAAGGTAATAACTACGATACTCGTAAAAATGTCTTGCAATATGACGATGTAATGCGGGAACAACGTGAAGTTATTTACGGTCAACGACAAGAAGTAATTATGGAAGAAAAGGACTTGTCACAAACGCTGATGAACATGGTGAAACGTACGATTAGCCGTGTCGTAGATGCGCATACTCAAGTTGAAGATAAGAGTCAATGGAATTTAGCTGGGATTGTTGATTTTGCAGGTAACGCCATTGTTCACGAAGATAGTATCGCAGTGGCTGATCTGGAAAATAAATCACCCGAAGAAATGAAAACTTTCTTAATGGAGAAAGCACAAGCTATTTTTGATCAAAAGAAAGAGCAATTAAATAGTCAAGAACAATTATTGGAGTTTGAAAAAGTTGTTATCTTGCGGGTAGTTGACTCTAAATGGACAGACCATATCGATGCGATGGATCAATTGCGTCAATCAATTGGCCTGCGGGCTTACGGACAAAACAATCCACTCGTAGAATATCAAACTGAAGGCTATACGATGTTTGAAGATATGGTGGGGGCAATTGAATACGAAGTGACACGTCTGTTTATGAAGGCTGAGATTCGTCAAAATGTGCAACGAGAGCAAGTTGCACAAGGTCAAGCGGAACAAGAAGAAGAAGTAAAACCGCAAAAACCACAACAAGTTAAAAAAGTTGGACGTAACGATCCATGTCCTTGTGGTAGCGGTAAAAAGTATAAAAATTGCCACGGCAAAAACGCATAGTTAAAATCATTCATAGACTAAGGCTGGTACGCGACTTGTACCAGCCTTATCTTTTGGTTATGATAGAACCATAAAAATATCTCTACTATAAAAAGAAAAAGCAAAAAGCTGTTTTTAACAGGAGGAATCTTCAATGGAATTAAGTGAGATGAAACAACAGTTAAGTACCATGAAAGACCAAATTCAATCATTTAGGAGGTCTCTTTGACTTAGACGAGTTGGAAGAGGCTATTGCTCAAGCTGAACATCAAATGGCTGAGCCAGGTTTTTGGGATAATACAAAAAAAGCGCAAAAAGTTATTAATGAAAATAATGCTAATAAAGCAACTTATGATCAGTTTAATCAATTAGCAGCAGAAGAAGAAGAATTAGCGGTAATGGTAGAAATGTTAGAAGAAGAAGACGATTCAGAAATGAACGCAGAACTGGCAACCAGATTACCTGCGCTAAAAGAAAAATTACAAACTTATGAACTTTCTTTACTATTAGATGAACCTTATGATCATAATAATGCAATTTTAGAACTACACCCTGGTGCTGGCGGGACAGAATCCCAAGACTGGGGAAGTATGCTTTTAAGAATGTACACCCGCTGGGCAGAAAAGCATGGTTATCAGGTAGAGACATTGGATTACCAAGCCGGTGATGAAGCAGGAATTAAAAGTGTAACCTTGTTAATTAAAGGCCATAATGCTTTTGGTTATTTAAAATCAGAGCGTGGCGTACATCGCCTAGTTCGGATTTCACCTTTTGACTCAAATGCAAGACGACATACTTCTTTTTGTTCGGTGGATGTAATGCCGGAATTAGATGATACGATTGATATCGCAATTAATCCCGATGATTTAAAAATTGACACGTATCGGGCTAGCGGTGCTGGTGGACAGCATATCAATAAAACTGAATCTGCTGTACGTATTACCCATATTCCAACAGGTGTTGTAGTGGCTAGTCAAGCGCAACGTTCCCAGTTAAAAAATAGAGAACAAGCAATGGGCATGTTAAAAGCAAAATTGTATCAACTAGAAGTTGAGAAAAAAGAACAAGAAGCAGCTGCATTAAGAGGCGAACAATTAGAAATTGGCTGGGGTTCGCAAATTCGTTCTTATGTTTTTCATCCTTATTCAATGGTTAAAGATCACCGTAATAATTACGAAACCGGAAATGTCACAGCTGTAATGGATGGTGATTTGGATGGTTTCATTGATGCCTTCTTGAAAATGAAACTACGTCAAGGTGAGGATTAATTTTCTTTTAAATGAAATCAAAATGTAAACTTGTGAAAGATTACTGCAATATTGACATGTTATAATGAGCGGGTATGAAAAAAATGAGATGGAGAGATAGCCATGATTGAAATGAAGGATGTAATGAAGAAGTACTCCAACGGTACGACTGCCATCCGTAATATCACTATCGATATTGATCAAGGTGAATTTGTCTATGTGGTCGGACCTTCCGGCGCTGGGAAATCAACCTTTATTAAATTGATGTATCGGGAAGAAAAAGCTACCAAGGGCGTTTTAAACGTTGCTGGTTATGATTTATTAAACATCAAAAACAAAGAAGTTCCTTTGTTGCGCCGAGAAATCGGAGTAGTTTTCCAAGATTATAAATTATTGCCAAAAAAAACAGTCTATGAAAATGTTGCCTATGCAATGCAAGTAATTGGACGTAAGCCACGAGATATCAAAAAACGGGTAATGGAAGTTTTGGATTTAGTTGGTTTAAAACATAAAGTCCGTGTTTTCCCAAGTGAGTTATCTGGTGGGGAACAACAACGGGTTTCCATCGCGCGGGCAATTGTGAATACACCTAAAGTATTAATCGCCGATGAACCAACTGGTAACTTGGATCCAGAAAATTCATGGGAAATTATGAAACTATTGGATCGGATTAATGGACAAGGAACGACAATTGTAATGGCTACCCATAATAGTACAATTGTAAATACGATTAGACATCGGGTTATTGCAATTGAAAATGGACGCATTATTCGCGACCAAGCGGAAGGAGAATACGGCTACGATGATTAGAACTTTTTTCCGCCACTTATTGGAAAGTATTAAAAGCTTAAAACGTAACGGCTGGATGACAATTGCTTCTGTCAGTGCGGTTACCATTACCCTGACCTTAGTTGGTGTCTTTATGGGTGTTATTATGAATGCTACGAAATTGGCACAAGATATTGAAAAAAATGTGGACGTTTCAGTCTTTGTTGATATTGGAACCAAACAACCTGATATGGACAAATTAAAAACCGAACTAGAAGGATTGGATCATGTTAAAGGGGTGCATTTTTCTAGTAAAGCTGATGAATTGAAAAAAATTCAAGACGCGATGGGGGATGCGTGGCAACAATTTGAAGGGGATAGTAATCCGCTTTATGATGTTTATGTTGTGAGTGCAGAAAATCCTAAATATACAAAGACAATTTCAAAAGAAGCTGGAAATTTAAGCAATGTTTTCCGGGCAGATTATGGTGGTACCAACTCAGATCGAATCTTTAAAATTGCCGATGCAATTAAAACATGGGGCTTGGCTGCAGCTGTCTTGCTAGTTTTTGTCGCAATGTTCTTAATTTCCAATACGATTCGAATTACCATTTTATCCCGTCAAAGAGAAATTCAAATTATGCGTCTAGTAGGCGCCAAAAACGGTTATATCCGTTGGCCATTCTTTTTAGAAGGTGGTTGGATTGGCTTACTTGGTTCAGTCGTACCCGTATTGATTATGGTATTTGGTTACAATCAAGTTTACCGTTGGGTTAACCCGTCTTTATTACGTTCAAACTATAGTTTATTAGCACCGGACACTTTTACTTGGCAAATTTGTCTTTTAATGGTGGTTGTCGGTGTGGTTATTGGTTCAATTGGTTCGGTGATGTCTATGCGCCGTTTCCTAAAAGTTTAAAAACTCTTTACGACCGGTTTTTAGCCGGTCGTTTTTTTTTGACCATAAGGCAAGTATAAAATTTTCAGATAAGGTATAAAAATCAGTTGTATTGTGTTGTTCTTTACTTTGTTTGCTAAGTCCGCTATCCTTTATAAGGAGAATTCAAATGAAGTAAGGAGAAAAAAGGTGTTGGATTATCTTACCCAAAACATATCGACTATTTTAGTAATCGCCAATATGCTTTTGTCTTTTATTATCATTTTTCGAGAACGAAAACAAACAGCGCAAACATGGGCATGGCTTTTGGTTTTGATGTTTATTCCCGTGTTAGGTTTCATTTTGTATATTTTCTTTGGGCGGGGAATTTCCAAAGAGAAAATCTTTGACTTGAAAATGCAAGGAAAAGTTGGGATGAATGTTGAAATTGAGGAGCAGCGACAAGCCTTAATGCGGAACTTATTTCCCCATCCTAATACTGCGCAAGTGGATGTTAAGCAAATTGTTTATATGCTCACTGTTTTTGAACGGTCTTTATATACAACAACGAATGATGTACAATTATTTACCGATGGACGTCAGAAATTTGATCGTTTGATTCAAGATATCGATGCGGCTAAAAATCATATTCATATGCAATACTACATTTATCGAAGTGATAATCTCGGCGTAGAAGTTCGAGATGCACTAACGCGGGCAGCCAAAAGAGGAGTAAAAGTAAGAGTTTTGTTGGATGCATGGGGGTCTACCCAAGTCAGCTTGAATTTTTTTAGTGAGTTAAAAGAAGTCGGAGGCGAGGTCTCTTTATTCTTTCCTCTTTTTGTCCCCTACATCAATCCCCGTATTAATTACCGAAATCACCGCAAAATTGTGGTGATAGATGGAACGATCGGCTATACAGGTGGCTTTAATGTGGGAGATGAATATTTAGGGATTGTAGAGAAATTTGGCTATTGGCGGGATAATCATTTGCGCATCTTTGGTCCAGCGGTCTATTCTTTGCAAAACCGATTTTTAATGGATTGGAACTCACAACATAAAAATGAAGTGTTATTTGCAGAAGATTATTTTCCTGTAGTTGAAGCCAGTGGAAACGTGCCAATTCAAATTATTACCAGTGGTCCTGACTCAGAATATGAGCAAATCAAAATGACATATTTGAAAATGATTGGTATGGCAAAAAAAGAAATTCTTATTCAAACACCGTATTATATTCCCGACGAATCTATTCACGAGGCCTTAAAATTAGCGTTGTTATCTGGGGTTCATGTGCAAATTCAAATTCCCAATAAACCAGATCATCCCCTCGTGTATTGGGCAACTTATTCTTTTGCTGCGGAATTATTGGAATATGGGGCGGTGATTGAAACTTATGAAAATGGTTTTATGCACGCTAAAACAATGATTATTGATGCTGGAATTGTTTCAGTTGGGTCAGCCAATATTGATGTGCGTTCTTTTCGACTGGATTTTGAAGTGAACGCTTTATTATATGATGAGAAAATGGCGGCTAAAGTACGACAGGCTTTCTATAATGATTCCTTAAAATCCAAGCTTGTGACAAAAGAATTGTACAACAAACGAAGCGTGATAGTGAAATTTAAAGAAGGTTTGGCACGCTTGATTTCCCCCTTGCTATAAAAAGCTGAGGAATCATTTAGCCTTGAGCCGTAAAACCAGGATTTGCTGGAATTTTTTTTCATTTGCGCAATTTTTGATTTATGGCTCAGGGAGTTAGTTAGAAAAGCTGGACCGGGCTAAAGCAGCCAACCAATTTTTTCTTGTAAAAATTTATCCTTTTTTTCTAGATAAAAAAAAGACCGGCAGTCGGCCAGTCTTTGCTTTCATTTCACTGCATATGGGGAGAATGCTGTTGAAATGGTGAAAAGTGAAGTTAATCTTGATTTGGGGTATTTCTTATTTTGGGGAAGTAAGAAAGAATCAATTATCAAATGACACTTTTCACAAAATAGTATAGCATAGTAAAAAATAACTGGGTAGTATTTTTGTAACCCTTGCCAAGGGCAGCTAAAAATTTTTCATTTAAATGGCTGTCACTTAATGTTAAAATAATGACTATCGATAAAAGACTTGAATACGTAATGTAAATTACAAGGATGAAAGACAAGGAGCAGATGATGAAAAAAGCATTATTATTTGTAGCATCTTGTAGCCTATTATTGGCTCTGACGGGTTGTGCAAAATGGATTGATCGTGGTGAGTCAATTACCGCCGTAGGATCATCGGCGTTACAACCTTTAGTGGAAACGGTCGCCGAAGAATATCAAAATAAATATCCAGGTAAATTTGTAAACGTTCAAGGGGGCGGCAGCGGGACTGGTTTAAGTCAAGTACAATCAGGTGCCGTTGAAATTGGGAATTCAGATTTATTCGCTGAAGAAAAATCCGGCATTAAAGCCAAAGATTTAGTTGACCACAAAGTTGCAGTAGTGGGAATTACACCGATTGTAAATAAAGGTGTGGGCGTTGATGCGTTGACGATGACACAATTGCGGGATATCTTTTTAGGGAAAATTACCAATTGGCAAGAAGTTGGCGGTAAAAATCAAAAGATTGTCATTTTAAACCGAGCTGCTGGTAGTGGCACGCGGGGAACTTTTGAAAAGTGGGTGTTGGATGGAAAAACCGCTATTCGCGCTCAAGAACAAGACTCTAGCGGAATGGTACGTCAAATTGTTGCCGATACTCCGGGGGCAATTAGCTATGTGGCCTTTTCTTATGTAACAAAAGATGTGGCGACTATAAAAATTGACGGTATCACACCAACTGATGAAAATGTTACAACCAATGATTGGAAAATTTGGGCCTATGAACACATGTATACAAAAGGAAAACCAACCAAGTTAACCGAGGACTTTTTAGCTTATATTTTATCAGATGATGTCCAAAAAAATATTGTCGGAAAATTAGGCTATCTTCCTGTTTCAGGTATGAAAGTTGAACGAGACTGGGAAGGTAATGTGATTAATTAAGGAGTTTTTACAAAACACTTTGTCTATGAGACAAGGTGTTTTTTTTATAGGGATAGGATAACATTTTCCTAAGAATAAATCGCTTTACAGCAGACTACTTCAAGCAGGATTTAGCTACAAACTTTTGTCGATTGTAAGTAAGAGCCTGCGAAGCTTTTTATCAATTTGTCAGCATATTTGCCTATTTGGAAGAATGAAAAAGAAAAGGATTTTTTTGACTCAAAAAATTTAAAAAGCCAAAATCGTAAAGTTTACACAAAATTTACAATAAGTTAAAAGCAAATTGACTTTGACGAGGTAGACTGTACAAGTGTGAAAGTATGTCACAAAACCTCTAACAAAAAAATAAATGAGTATAATACGTGAAGTATTAAGGAGGAATTCTTTTTGGAAGATGTAAAAAAAGCACTACTAACCAAATCGAAACGGGCCAAAATGGAAACGCGAGGTAAAATAATTAGTTTTTTATGTATCGCTTTAATTGTTCTAGTGGTTTTATCAATTTTTTATTTTGTCGCCAGTAAAGGTTTGGCAACTTTTTTCACCGATAAAATTAATCTATTTGACTTTTTATTTGGAACCCAGTGGAATCCAAGTCAATTAGGGGCAGATGGAAAACCAATGGTAGGAGCACTTCCAATGATTGCAGGCTCTTTTATCGTTACTTTTTTATCCGCAATTGTTGCAACGCCTTTTGCCATTGGGGCAGCAGTTTTTATGACTGAAATTTCTCCAAAGCAAGGACAAAAGATATTACAGCCAGTTATTGAATTACTTGTCGGGATTCCTTCGGTTGTTTATGGTTTTATCGGCTTGTCTGTCATCGTACCGGCCGTCCGTTCGGTCTTTGGTGGCACAGGTTTTGGTATTTTGGCGGGAACATTTGTCTTATTTATTATGATTTTACCGACCGTAACAACGATGACCGTTGATGCGTTAAAAGCAGTCCCAAGACATTATCGGGAAGCATCTTTGGCATTAGGGGCAACGCGTTGGCAAACGATTTATAAAGTGGTTTTACGTGCAGCTGTGCCGGGAATTTTAACGGCCGTAGTTTTTGGTATGGCGCGAGCTTTTGGAGAAGCATTAGCCATTCAAATGGTAATTGGTAATGCGGCTTTAATGCCAAACAGCTTAGTAACGCCTGCTTCCACTTTGACATCGATTTTAACGATGGGAATTGGGAATACGATTATGGGAACAGTGGAAAATAACGTCTTATGGTCATTAGCACTCATCTTATTATTAATGTCATTAATCTTTAATATTGTTATTCGCTTAATCGGGAAGAAAGGGGCCTTGAAATAATGAATGCAAAACGTTCTGATAAAATTGCAACTGGCGTTTTATACGCAATTTCTGGTATTATCGTTTTGATTTTAGCCTCTTTACTTTTATATATTTTAGTCAGGGGCGTCCCCCATATTTCATGGGATTTTTTAACACAACCTTCTAAAGCCTACCAAGTTGGTGGTGGGATTGGTATTCAGTTGTTTAACTCGTTTTATTTACTTTTTATTACGATGCTGATTAGTTTTCCGATTTCTCTTGGCGCAGGAATTTATTTATCTGAATATGCCCAAAAAAATTGGATTACAGATGTGATTCGGACGTCAATTGAGATTTTAAGTTCACTACCTTCAGTTGTAGTTGGTTTATTTGGCTTCTTAGTTTTTGTTATTCAGTTTGAATATGGCTTTTCGATTTTATCAGGTGCTTTGGCATTAACTTTCTTTAACTTGCCACTTTTAACCAGAAACGTCGAAGAATCTTTACAAGCGGTTCATTATACGCAACGAGAAGCAGGGCTAGCTTTAGGTCTGTCTCGTTGGGAAACCGTGACACGTATTGTTGTACCTGAGGCAACACCGGGAATTTTAACTGGGGTGATTTTGAGCTCAGGCAGAATCTTTGGCGAAGCGGCGGCTTTGATTTACACAGCTGGACAAAGCGCCCCTGCCCTTGACTTTACCAACTGGAATCCTTTAAGTGTTTCCAGTCCGATTAGTATTTTCCGGCAAGCTGAAACATTGGCTGTCCATATTTGGAAAATCAATACAGAAGGTACTATGCCTGACGGCGCGGCCGTTTCGGCGGGAGCTTCTGCGGTATTAATTATCGCGGTATTGCTCTTTAACTTCGGCGCGCGGGCAGCGGGTAAACGACTATACAAAAAAATGACTTCAGCATAAAATGTGTCCAATTAACAATAAGACAGAAAAAATCCTTACATTTTAAACAAGGAGAAATGTTATGAGTGCCTATAATTTAGAAGATCGCCACATTATTACATTAAATGAAAACCAAGAAAAAGCTTTATATACAGATGACTTACATGTTTGGTATGGTCAAAACGAAGCGATTAAAGGTGTCGATTTAGAATTTGAAAAAAATAAGATTACTGCTTTAATCGGACCTTCTGGTTGCGGTAAATCAACCTATCTACGCTCATTAAATCGGATGAATGACGGTATTGCCAATACGAAAGTTACCGGTAAAATTATGTATAAAGGCGTAGATGTTAATCAACCAAACGTTGATGTGTATGAAATGCGTAAAAGGATTGGCATGGTATTTCAACGTCCCAACCCTTTTTCAAAATCTATTTATGAAAATATTACCTTTGCCTTAAAGCGTCATGGTGAAAAAGACAAGAAAAAATTAGATGAAATTGTAGAAACTAGTTTGAAACAAGCCGCTTTATGGGATCAAGTTAAGGATAGTTTGAATAAAAGTGCCTTGGCGTTATCTGGGGGCCAACAACAACGTTTGTGTATTGCAAGAGCGATTGCGATGAAACCAGACATTTTATTGTTGGATGAACCTGCCAGTGCCCTAGATCCAATTTCAACCGGTACGGTTGAAGAAACGCTAGTAAACTTAAAAGAAAACTATACGATTATTATCGTGACACACAATATGCAACAAGCTGCCCGAATTAGTGATTACACATCATTTTTCTACTTGGGCAAAGCGATTGAATACGATGAAACCCGTAAAATCTTTACGCGGCCGAAAATTAAAGCCACCGAAGATTATGTTTCCGGGCACTTTGGTTAACAACAAGTTTAATAGGATTATGGAGGAATAAAATGTCAGATGTAATAATCCAGTCAAAAGATTTACACTTGTACTACGGTGAAAAAGAAGCTTTAAAAGGGATATCCCTTGCAATTAATAAAGGTGAAATTACTGCGATGATCGGACCTTCTGGTTGCGGCAAGTCAACATATCTGCGTTCTTTAAACCGGATGAATGATCTAATTCCAAACGTGACGATTACTGGTAATGTCATCTATAAAGGAAAAGATATTTATGCGCCAAAACAAGATACGGTTGAATTGAGAAAAGAAATCGGCATGGTTTTCCAACAACCCAATCCTTTTCCTTTTTCGATTTACGAAAACGTTATTTATGGGTTAAAATTAAAGGGTGAAAAAGATAAACAAAAACTCGATCAAGTAGTTGAGGAAAGTTTAAAAGCAGCTTCTGTATGGGATGATGTCAAAGATAAACTACATACCAGTGCTTTATCTTTATCTGGCGGTCAACAACAACGGGTTTGTATCGCCCGCGTATTAGCTGTAAATCCTGAAATTATTTTATTGGATGAGCCTACTAGTGCACTAGATCCAATTTCTTCAGGGAAGATTGAAAATACGTTGTTAGAACTAAAAGAAAACTATACTATGATTATGGTTACTCATAACATGTCACAGGCATCGCGAATTTCAGATAAGACAGCCTTTTTCTTAGATGGTAATTTAATCGAATTTGACGATACAAAGAAAATCTTTTTACAACCGGGTAAAAAAGAAACAGAAGACTATATCTCAGGAAGATTTGGCTAGGAGGGAAAACATGTTACGGACACAATTTGAAGAAGAATTATTAAACTTGCATAACCAGTTTTATGAAATGGGGATGATGGTGAGTTCTGCTGTTCATAAATCCGTGCGAGCTTTTATTAAGCACGATAAAGAGCTGGCAAATGAAGTAATCGACAATGATGAAGCCATCAACGACATGGAAGTAAAACTAGAGAAAAAAAGTTTTGAAATGATTGCCTTACAACAACCAGTAACTACCGATTTGCGTATGATCATTACGGTCATGAAAGCAAGTTCTGATTTAGAAAGAATGGCTGACCATGCTGTTTCAATTGCAAAATCAACGATTCGCGTAAAAGGTGAAACACGGATTGCGGAAATTGAAAAAGATATTTCTGACATGTCTGACTACGTCAAGAAAATGGTAGATAATGTTTTAGTTGCCTACGTTAAAACCAATGAAAAAGATGCCCGTATGATTGCACAAATGGATCAGCGGATCAACGATTACTATGCTTCGATTTATGAAAAAACCATCATCAGCATGAAAGAAAATCCTGAAACTGTCATCAGTGGTACCGACTATTTGTCAGTTGCCCAATATTTGGAACGAATTGGGGATTATGTAACCAATATTTGTGAATGGATTGTTTATCTTGCGACCGGGAAAATCACCGAATTAAATTCCAATCATGATGAGAGCTTCTAAATAAAAATACTAAGCTAAACTTTTCTTGCTGTCATGACGTCAGTTTTAGAATTTTTTGATTTTAGTAACTTGAATTTCTAACCATACTAAAAACACCACAATTCAGCTTTGCAAATAATTTTGCTTGGCGATGATTTGTTGGTGTTTTTATTTTGTAAGTATGAAAGCTAAGTAGCGGTGCTTGTTTTAATCACCGTCAACTTCTGGCTGTTTTTCATTAGCAAGGGCGGCCTTTAAAGTCTGATCATAATTGCGGGCTACAGGTAAAAACAAGTTTATCAAACCACACAGCACCGTACCAACTCCAGCGATTAAAAATAATTTTTCAACGCCCAATTGATCGGCTAAAGGGCCAGCAAAAATTAAACCCACCGGTCCAGTGATACTCATAATGGCGTTTAGCACGCCTAAAACCCGACCTAAATATTGCGGTTTATAACTTTGTTGAATCATGGCCATTAATAAAGTGTTGAAAAAAGGTGTGGCTAGACCACAAAGAGCGTTTAATAAAATGAAGTAAAAGAAGCCCTTTTGATTTCCTGGGAGATAACCACAGATAATGTAGCTAATTCCGATAATAAAATAAGCTAGTAAGATTGGCTTCATGCGATCTTGCCATTTGCCAAAAATCCCGATTACAATCCCACCAGCTAACATTCCGACAGAATAAATGACTTCAATTAAACCAGCTTGTTGAATTGTTCCTTGAAAATAGGTTAACGTCATGAGAGGATACATACTTACAGCCGGCATAAAAAGCAGAGTAAAAAATGTACCGATTAAAGTAATGGCCCACAAACCTTTATTTTCAATTAAAAGTTTAAACCCCAACTTACTGTCAGTTAAAAGATGGACCGCTTCTCCTTGCGTTTTAATTTTAGGAATTGTAACTTGTAACAGTAGACTAATCCCTAAAACAGCACCTAAAACATCCAATAAAATTAGAACATTCATTGGGATAACAGCAAATAAATAAGCGCCTAAGGCAGGGGCAATAATCATATTAGCTGAACTGACCATCCCAAGTTGCCCGTTGACTCGGGTAAGCTCTGTGTTAGGTACCATAGTTGGTAAAATGGATTGAATTGTAGGCATTTGAAAGGTTTGTGCGACAGAACGGATAAATAAAGAAACAAAAACCAGCCACAGAGGAAACTCTTTGGTAAAGGTACCAACAAAAGATAAAAGTAAGGCAAACATGGCTACGATTAAGTCGGTTACAATGAGTAATTTTTTCTTATTTAAGCGATCGACAAAAGGGCCGACAAAAGGACTTAATAAAACCATTGGTAGCATCCCTAGTAAAGTCGCAAAACTTAATACTGTTGCGGAACCGGTTTTTTCAGTTAAATACCAGATAATGGCGTATTGTACGACCATACTGGTAATGCCTGATAAAAATTGCCCAGATAAAAAGAAGATAATGTTTTTTTGCCAGTTTAAACTGGCGTTTGGTGATGATTTATTAGCCATTAAAATTCCCTCGTTTTCTTTGTTTACCGTTATTTTATCTTGTTTGAATCCCAGTTACAATCTTTTGATAGCTTTTTTCAAGTGTTTTTAGTAGTGTAAGAAACTTTGGCTTGAGGTGGAGAAAAAGTTACGTCTTAAGTCCTATGACAAGTTGACGTAAAGAAGGCATAATATACGTGTAAGGAAAACTTGCAAATAATAATTAAGGAGGCAATTTCCATGAATGAAAGAGAACGAATTTTGGATTTAGTGAAAAAAGGTGTGCTTTCAACGGAAGAAGCCTTGGATTTGCTGGAAAGCATGGCAACTGCCAGAGACGAAAAACAAATCAAGCAGGCTAGTAAAACAATTCATGCCGATAATGCCAATACTGTAGAAGATAACCATGATACTGCTGATGAAAAATCAGCTGCCGAAAAAGAAGTTGAAGATATTTTAGATAATTTAGCCACAGAAGCGGGCAAAGCTTCGGCTGAACTAGATGAACTAAATGTAGAAATTGCGGGTGTCAAAGACCAACTAACCGAAGTTCGCCACGCTTTAATGGAGTACAACACAAAAGAAGAGTTGGAAATATTAAGTGAGGCAGAAGTAGCCGAACGTCAATTGCTAGAAGAAGATATTAAAGATTTAGAATCTTCTTTAGATGATTTGATTGCGGAAAAAGTTGCGTTAGAAGCACAATTAAAAGACATTAAAAAAGATCAATGGCAAGAAGCCAAAGATAAGATTTCGGCTAAAATTGATTTACCAGATGATTGGAAAGAACAAGCAACTGATGCAATCAATCAAGCTGGAGAAAAAATGGCTGAAGCAGGAACCCACTTAGGTCGCTTTTTAAAGCAAACTTTCCAAACCGTTTCAGAAACTGTGAATGATAACGTGGAGTGGAAAGATATCAATTTAAAAGTTCCTGGTGTGGCGACTACAAAATTTGAACACACATTTGAATACCCTGAAACAGCAGCTAGCATTTTGGATGTTAAAGTTGCAAACGGAAATATTCGTTTTGAAATGTGGGAAGAAGACAGCGTCAAAGTAGATGCTAAAATTAAACTCTACGGCAAAATGAATGAAGCAACTCCTTTTGAAGCGTTTGAAGCTCGCAGTAAAATTGATGTGGATGATGAACATATCTCTTTTCAAGTGCCCAATAAACGAGTACGGGCTGATTTAGTCTTCTATTTACCAAAACGAATTTACGATCATGTTTCAATCCGTTTATTAAATGGGGATGTGACCGTTAAAGAATTGGATGCAAAAGATGTTTATACGAAATCAACTAACGGAAACATCGAATTTCAAACGGTTAATGCCACAATGCTGGAAATTGAAGGCGTCAATGGCGCAATTGATGTATTTAAAGGTAGCATTCTAGATAGTATTATTGAAACAGTCAACGGGACTGTAACGATGACGACTACACCGCAAACATTAGGAGTCTCCTTGGTTAATGGTGATGTTCGCTTAACTTTTAAAGAAAATAATTTGAAAAAAGCGAATGCCAGCTCTGTAAATGGCAATGTTAAAATTGCTTTACCACCAACACTGGGTGTGGAAGGAAATGCCAGAACAAGTTTGGGGAGTATTAATTCACGAATGTCAGCTTATGATGTTGTCAGAGAGAAAAAAGAAAAAATGAATCAAATGCTACAATTTCGTCGTATCAGTGAAGATGAAGTTGCCCATGTAGAATTAACGACTACAACTGGTAATATCTTCTTGAAAGATGCCGATTAAAACAAAAGACAAATCAAAACATGCTAGTGTATTATATAGAGGATAGAGGTGAGAATGATGAAAAAAAGACTGACAAAATCAAGTAATAATGTTGTGTTGACAGGAACTTTGGGAGGAATTGCTGAATTCTTCGGCATTGATCCAACCATCGTACGTGTAATCTTTGTGTTCTTCACTTTGTTTGGTGTTGGCTCAACAATTCCTTTATATATTATCCTGGCGATTATCATGCCTTCTGGGCGTAGTAATCAAAGTGGTTATGGACAATCAAAACGCAACTATCATCCAAATTACAGTGAACCTAAAGAACGTCCAAGAAAACCAGCTGAAAAAATTGACGATGACGATTGGAGTGATTTCTAATGACTTACTTCCAACGTTTAGTAGTGAATACATTGACGTTTATTGCCCTGGCAGTTTTACTGCCAGGGATGGTTCATGTTAGTAGTTGGCTCATGGCTTTAGTCGCGAGTTTCGTTTTGTCCATTTTAAATGGCTTTGTAAAGCCGATTCTTTCGCTATTGTCACTACCTTTGACGTTTTTGACACTGGGCCTTTTCAGTTTTGTCATAAATGCAGCAATGTTAAAGTTAACGTCAACTTTTGTTGGTGAAATGAACTTTGGTTTTTCATCTTTTGGCGCTGCGATTATGGTGGCTGTAATTATGTCGTTGGTAAATATGATCGTAACGGAACACAATATGCAAAAATATCAAGATGATTAAAAAATCCCGACCTTTTTGGTCGGGGTTTTTGTTTTATCAAAATTTTGCTGTATTATGCTTCTTCAATAAGCTTTTGCAAATGAGCACCGAATTGTGCTGTCGTTTGTAAAGTTGCTGCAGGTAACATCGCAGCAAAATCAGCAGTTACGTAACCTTGTGCCAGAGCTTTTTCAATGGCAGCTGTGATTAAAGCACCCGCTTTAGAGCAGTCTAAATAATCGAGCAGCATGACAGCAGAAAGTAATAATGAACAAGGATTGGCTTTTCCTAAGCCCGCAATATCTGGCGCAGTCCCGTGGGTCGCTTCAAAAATAGCATGACCGGTATTGTAGTTAATGTTAGCACCTGGGGCAATTCCAATCCCGCCCACTTGCGCTGCTAGTGCGTCAGAAATGTAGTCACCATTTAAATTGCAGGTAGCGATAACAGAAAAATTAGCAGGATTTAGTAAAATTTGTTGTAAAAAATTATCAGCGATAACATCGTTGACAATAATTTTATGTGTCATCGCTTCATTCAACGCATTTGTGGCTGCTTCTTTGCCATCTTTTAATAAGATACTTTGGTATTGATTCATTGTAAAACAATAATCAGCATAGTTTGTTTCCGCTAGTTCGTAGCCCCATTTTTTAAAACCGCCTTCGGTAAATTTCATGATGTTTCCTTTATGAACTAAAGTAACGGTTGGTAATTTTTGTGTGATAGCATACTCAATTGCTGCACCAATTAACCGTTGACTGCCTTCTTTTGAAATTGGTTTAATTCCAATCGCACTGGTTTTGGGAAAACGAATTTTTGTTACACCAAATTGGTTTGTTAAAATTTCAATTAATTCTTTAATCTCAGGGCTATCTTTTTCAAATTCAATTCCAGCATACACATCTTCGGTATTTTCACGAAAAATCACCATGTCTGTTTTTTCTGGTTCTTTCAGCGGGCTTGGTATGCCTGTAAAGTAGCGAACTGGCCGCACACAAGCAAATAAATCCAGTTCTTGGCGTAAAGCAACATTTAAAGAGCGGATGCCGCCTCCCACGGGTGTTGTTAAGGGACCTTTTAGTGCAACTTTTGCTTCATAAATTGCGTGTAATGTTTCTTTTGGTAACCATTCACCGGTTTTTTCAAAGGCTTTCTCACCAGCTAAAACTTCTTGCCAAATAATTTTTTTGCGCCCTTGATAGGCCTTATTGACTGCGGCATCTATGACAGGGTACGTTGCCTGCCAGATCTCTTTACCAATGCCATCACCTTCTATAAAGGGAATAACAACATGATTTGGAATTTGTAATTTTTTGTTTACTACTGAAATTTTTTCCATGAATACCTCCTATGAAATGTTTTAAGCGTCTAATTTTTTACGAATCACCATAGGTAAAATTCCTTGGTTTTGCCAATAACGAATATCAGCTGGTGCATCAAAACGTAATTTAGCAGAAAAATTGATTGTGCTACCATCACTTTTTTTAGCGACTATTGGAACAATAGCGCCAACTTGTGGTGTTTTGTTTAATAAAATACTGAAATTCTCACTACCGTCTAGTCCCAGACTACAAGCATTTTGATTGGCAAGATATTCGAGTGGAATAATTCCCATCATCACTAAGTTGCTGCGATGAATCCGTTCAAAACTTTCGGCTAAAACAGCTTTAACTCCTAATAGTTGTGGTCCTTTAGCCGCCCAATCACGAGAAGAGCCCATTCCGTAATCTTTTCCTGCTAAAACAATGGTACCTTGATTTTTGCCCTGGTAATACATGGCAGCATCATAAATAGACATCGCTTCACCTGTGGGGTGCAATCGCGTGTAACCACCACTTTTTTCTGGTATTAATTGGTTTTGCAAACGAATATTTGCAAATGTTCCCCGCATCATAATTTCATGATTGCCACGACGCGCACCATAAGAATTAAAATCAGCGACACCAACGCCAAGCGTCTGTAAGTAACGACCCGCTGGAGTATCCAGTGCTATGGCACCAGCAGGAGAAATATGATCGGTTGTAACCGAATCCCCCAGTTTTGCCAAAACGGCTAAATTGGTTAAGCTGCTAACATCAGATAACTCTTTTTTGAGATTGTCAAAAAATGGTGGATTTGCGATATAAGTTGAGTCATCCTCCCACGTGTAACAATCACTAACAGAGGTTTTAATAGCGTTCCAACGCTCGTTTGCATCAAAAAGATTGCCATAGGCTGCCTTGAAAGTTTTAGGACTGATAAAATCAGCAATCGCTTGATTAATTTCTGCACTTGTTGGCCAAATATCTTTTAACATAATATTTTTACCACAGGCGTCATAGCCTAATGGTTCGCACGTCAAATCTTTTTGCATTGTTCCTGCAAGTGCATAGGCTACGACAAGTGGCGGAGAGGCCAGATAATTTGCTTTGATTAGTGGGTGAATACGTCCTTCAAAATTACGATTTCCCGATAAGACCGAAGCTGTCAAAAGATCATTTTCCTCAATGGCGCGACTAACATTTTCTTGTAAAGGTCCTGAATTTCCGATGCAAGTTGTACAGCCATAACCTACTAAGTGAAAGCCTAACTTTTCCAAATAAGGTAAGAGACCACTTTTAGTTAAATAGGCTGTTACAATTTTTGAACCTGGGGCAAGAGAGGTTTTGACATAGTCTGGTACTGTTAAACCCTTTTCAACTGCTTTTTTAGCTAACAAGCCAGCTGCTAACATGACGGAGGGATTACTCGTATTGGTACAACTAGTAATAGCAGCTAATACGACTGCCCCAGTTTGCAAAGATTTTGTTTGATTGTCACAGGTCATAAGTGGCACTGATTTTTTTAATGTAATTTCTGGCAGACCAAAGCCTTTAGGTCCAATTGTACTACTAACGCTTTCTTTAAAATCTGTGGCCGCTTTAGATAGGACAATGCGGTCTTGCGGTCGTTTAGGTCCGGCTAATGATGGCTCAACTTGGCTTAAATCTAAGTCAACTACTTTGGTGTAGTTTATTTTATCTGCATCGTTTAAAAAAAGTCCGTTAGCTATGGCATAGTCTTTTACTAGCGCAATTAAATTCTCGTTACGACCGGTTAGAGCTAAATAAGCTAAAGTTTCTTCATCAATGGGGCAATAGCCACAAGTGGCACCGTATTCTGGCGCCATGTTGGCAATGGTCGCGCGATCGGATAAACTTAGCGTTTTGTAACCACTGCCAAAAAATTCAACAAATTTTCCGACCACATTTTCTTTTCGTAGTTTTTCTGTAACTGTCAATGCTAAATCAGTTGCAGTTGTTCCGGCTGCTAAAGTGCCAGAAAGATTTACACCAATAACTTCTGGGGTTGGAAAATAAGAAGCTTCTCCTAAGATTGCTGCTTCTGCTTCAATTCCCCCCACGCCCCAACCTAAAACACCTAATCCGTTGATCATGGTGGTGTGGGAATCTGTCCCTTGTAGTGTGTCAGGAAAAATAAGCGCATCTTCAGCATCATTTTCTTTTTTTACCAAAACAACATTCGACAAGGCTTCGATGTTGACTTGATGAATAATACCAGTTTCTGGCGGAACTACTTCGAAATTTTGAAAAGAACTTTGTGCCCATTTCAAAAATTGATAGCGTTCAGTGTTACGTTCAAATTCTTTTGCAGTGTTATAACTCAGTGCTTCTGCAGATTTTGCGCAATCTACTTGAAGGGAATGATCCACTACAAGAGAAACAGGAATGGCTGGATTAATTTGATTTGCATCGCCACCAAGAGCTACCAGTGCATCTCGCATTGCGGCCAAGTCTACGACAGCTGGAACGCCGGTAAAATCTTGTAAAATGACGCGGGCAGCTTTGAAGGGGATTACTCCTGTTGGTTTTTCTGCTTGCCAATTGGCTAAAGCAGCTACATCTGTTTGTGTAATATCTTCGTCTACATTACGGGCAACACTTTCTAAAAGGATGCGAATTGCATAAGGTAGTTTTTTTAGGTCGCTATTAAATGTTGCACAAACCTTTTTCAAATCACAATAACGATACGTTTTCTCTGCTACCTTTAGCTGATTTTTCCAGTTCATAAAAACACCCCATTCACGATAATTGGTATAATTATACGTTTTTCTGAAAAGAAAGTAAATATAAAATTATTTATGTTTTTTTCAATAAAAGCGTGTTATAATCATTTTTAACGATTTTTTAGCAGATAATCGCAATAAATTTTATAGGATGTGATGTTATTTATGGAAAAAGAGGATTTTAAAAATGACGATTACCAAAAGTTAGCAAAGCAATGTCAGGATATTTATAAAATCGATATGTATAATTATACTAAACATAACATTAAAATCGGGTTGCGAGATGTCGATGGAAAAGGTGTCTTAGCTGGTTTAACAACAGTCTCTACGATTTATCCAGAAAAAAAAGTCGCTGGTAAAATAGTTCCTGGTATTGGTGAATTACGCTATCGGGGAATTGATATTAATCGGCTCGTGTCAGGTTTTGTTTCAGAAGGTCGCTTTGGTTTTGAAGAAGTGACATACTTATTATTATTTGGAACGCTGCCAAATGAACAAGAATTAGCAGAATTTCAACAATTGCTTGCAGATAAACGTACATTGCCAACAAATTTTGTCCGTGACGTGGTGATGAAAGCACCATCATGTGATTTGATGAACAACTTATCCCGCAGTATTTTGACCTTAGCGTGTTATGATGAACAGCCAGATGATACCTCGATAGAAAATGTTTTAAAACAAAGTATTATGTTAATCAGTGTCTTTCCATTGTTAGCCGTTTATGCCTACCATGCCTATAATCATTATACTCTGGGAGAAAGCATGTACATTCATCGTCCTGCAGCTAATTTAAGTACAGCAGAAACGATTTTAACGATGCTGCGACCAAATAAAAAGTACACCAAGCAAGAAGCTCAGACTTTAGATATGTCTTTAGTTTTACACATGGAACATGGTGGCGGGAACAATTCGACTTTCACCACAAGGGTCGTGACTTCTAGTGGGACCGATACGTATTCCACGATTGCAGCTGCGCTTGGTTCATTAAAAGGACCAAAACATGGCGGTGCGAATATTAAAGTTACCAACATGATGGAAGACTTAAAAGCAAATGTTGCAGATTTAACAAACGAAGCTTGTGTAAAAGCTTATTTAGAAGCTGTTATAGAAAAAGAAGCCTTTGATCAAAAGGGATTAATTTATGGCTTTGGTCATGCGGTGTATGGTGACAATGATCCCCGTGCTTCCATTTTTAAAGGATATGTAGAAAAGCTAGCCGAAGAAAAAGGGCCAGAAGAAAAAGCAGAATTTGATTTGTATGCACTAGTGGAGCGTCTAGCACCAGAAGTTATCGCTAAAAAGCGAAAAATATATAAAGGCGTGAGTGCCAATATTGATTTCTTTAGTGGGTTTGTCTACAACATGTTGGGGCTACCAAAAGAATTGTATACCCCGATGTTTGCAGTTGCCAGAATTGTAGGTTGGTCAGCTCACCGGCTAGAAGAGTTGATTAATTCGAGTAAAATTATGCGTCCGGCTTATATGGAAATTACCGAAGACAAAAATTATACGCCTCTTTTTAACCGAGAGTAAAAAAGTAAGCAGTGGCAAGTTAGATTATCTATTACAAAGTCGTCTTTTTTTAGACTTTATAATAGAAGTAAAAATCGACTTGTCACTGTTTTTTTCGTGCGCCTATCCTAGTAACTTTAGGGATACAATGGTAAAATGAGGCAGATTATACTTTTAGAAATGAGGGAATTATATGGCAGAAGTTGTCAAAGTCATCCAAATGGTTGAAAAATTAAATTTGGAAGTAGTGACAGGTTCGGAAAAAGCGTTAAATCGATTAATTAAAACTGCTGATATATCACGCCCCGGTTTAGAATTAACGGGCTATTTTAATTATTATTCTTATGATCGGTTGCAATTATTTGGAAGTAAGGAAATTACTTTTGCAGAGCGGATGATGCCAGAAGAACGTTTAATGGTATTACGTCGCATGTGTAATGAAGAAACACCAGCTTTTATCGTTTCAAGGGGATTGCCAATACCAAAGGAAATGACTGATGCCTGTGAAGAATTTGATATTGCGATTTTACGTTCACCAATTTCAACATCCCGACTTCTAGGCGAAATGTCGACCTACTTAAGTAGTCTATTAGCCCCACGAACTAGTGTCCATGGTGTATTAGTCGATGTTTATGGTTTAGGTGTTTTAATTCAAGGTGATAGTGGTATCGGGAAAAGTGAAACCGCATTAGAATTAATTAAAAGAGGACATCGGCTAATCGCAGATGATCGCGTTGATGTTTATCAGCAAGATGAATTGACCCTTGTGGGAGAACCACCAAGAATTTTACAACATTTAATTGAAATTCGCGGCATTGGGATTATCGATGTCATGAATTTATTCGGTGCGAGTGCGGTTCGCGGAAGTATGCAAGTACAATTGGCTGTTTATTTAGAAGGTTGGTCAAAAGAAAAAACTTATGATCGCCTTGGTTCAGCATCTACAACTATTCAAATTGCTGAAGTAGATGTACCTCAAATTAAAATCCCAGTAAAAACAGGACGAAATGTGGCGATTATTGTAGAAGTAGCAGCGATGAATTTTCGGGCGAAGGCGATGGGGTATGATGCAACGAAAACTTTTGAACAACGCTTAAGTCAGCTGATTGAAGAAAATTCTGATAGTTAATGAGACTGGGGAAAACAAGTCGTTTACAGTAGTAATAATTTAATTGAATAGGAGTTTTTTCATGTTAGCAGTAGTTGATCGCGTCGCTTTTGAATTTTTTGGGATAGCCATTTATTGGTATGCCATTATTATTGTTACTGGCGTCATTATTGCGATGTTTTTAAGTTCACGAGAAGCTGTCCGGGTCGGTTTAAAGGCTGATGACGTGACAGATTTCATGTTAGTTGGGTTGCCCGTTGCATTAATTGGTGCCAGACTTTACTATGTATTGTTTGATTTGCCGACTTATTTAAACGATCCCCTGCAAATTTTTAACGTGCGTTCTGGCGGACTTGCAATATATGGCGGCTTAATTGCTGGTGGGATTTGGCTGGTTATTTTTTGTCGGCATCACTTTATTCCAATTTGGAAATTTTTAGATATTGCAGCACCAAGTATTATCTTAGCGCAAGGCATTGGCCGTTGGGGAAACTTCATGAACCATGAAGCATATGGTGCTGTTACTACTAAAGATTTTTTGCAAAATTTACATTTGCCACAATTTATTATTGATAACATGTACATTGAAGGCCATTTCCGACAACCAACCTTTTTATATGAATCTGTTTGGAATGTATTGGGCTTTTTAATCTTAATTATTTTAAGAAATAAAAATGTCTTTAAAGAAGGCGAAGTTTTCTTAAGTTATATCATCTGGTATAGTTTAGGCCGTTTCTTTATTGAAGGCATGCGCAGTGATAGTCTTTATCTATTTGGTTCGATTCGCATTTCGCAGGCGTTATCCTTTATCTTGTTCTTTGGTGCCTGGGGGATTTTAATTTATCGGCGTAAAAATAACCAAAAGTTAAAAGATTATGACCGCAGTCACGGCAGTAACCGCTTTTTAATTTAACTAACAGCTGTTAGTCAAATTGTGCTAAAATGAAGTTTGTGCAGTACCTTTCCATTATGGAAAAATAGTTTTTTATGACGTTTTGTTATAGAGAACTTTACAATCAAGGAGGGTTTATTTTGAAACAAAAAATTGCTGTCTTAGGACCGGGTTCATGGGGAACGGCGTTAGCGCAAGTTTTATCTGAAAATGGTCACGAAGTAAGAATTTGGGGGAACAATCCGGCACAAATTGATGAGATTAACACTTATCACACCAATCGTCATTATTTGCCTGATGTGAAGTTACCGGAAAATATTGTCGCAGTAAAAGATATTAATGAAGCAATAGACAACTGTGACGCAGCCCTTTTTGTCGTACCAACCAAAGCAATGCGAATTGTTGCAAAAGAGTTTGCTAAAAATGTAAAACATCAACCTGTTATTATTCACGCTTCTAAAGGTTTAGAACAAGAAAGTCACAAGCGCATTTCTGAAATTTTAACCGAAGAAATTCCTGCTGAAAATCGCAAAGCAGTTGTCGTTTTATCTGGCCCAAGTCACGCTGAAGAAGTGGTGCGTCACGATATTACAACAATTACGGCTGCTAGTGTGGATCAAGCAGCAGCCCAATATGTTCAAGATTTATTTATGAATGATTATTTTAGAATTTATACCAATGATGATGTTATTGGGGTAGAAACTGGAGCTGCGTTGAAAAATATTATTGCCATTGGAGCTGGCGCAATTCATGGTCTAGGCTATGGTGATGATGCAAAAGCTGCAATTATGACCCGCGGTTTAGCTGAAATTAGTCGATTAGGAGTCGCAATGGGAGCTAATCCATTAACTTTCATCGGTTTAAGTGGTGTAGGTGATTTAATTGTAACCTGTACAAGTGTTCACTCCCGTAACTGGCGTGCGGGTAATTTATTTGGTAAGGGTCATTCACTAGATGAAGTTTTAGACAATATGGGCATGATTGTTGAAGGTGTTGCCACAACGAAAGCCGCAATGGAATTGGCTCAAACGTTAAAAATTGAAATGCCAATTACAGAAACTATCTATAGTGTTTTATACGATAATAAACCAATTAAAGATGCTGCTCGGGACATCATGTTGCGGGATGGTCGCAAAGAAAACGAGTTTACTTTAAAATAAAAATTGAGGAGTCTTGGAAAATGAAAGTTAAAAAAGCTGTTATTCCCGCTGCTGGACTTGGTACCCGTTTTTTACCGGCAACAAAAGCGATGGCAAAAGAAATGTTGCCGATTGTGGACAAGCCAACAATCCAATTTATCGTTGAAGAAGCGCTAAAATCAGGAATTGAAGATATCTTAATTGTGACCGGTAAAGCAAAACGTCCTATTGAAGATCATTTTGATGCGAATATTGAATTAGAAACCAATTTAAAAGAAAAAGGTAAGACAGAATTATTAAAATTGGTGGAAGAAACCACAGACGTTAATTTACATTTTATTCGGCAATCACATCCAAAAGGATTGGGACACGCCGTTTTACAAGCTAAAGCCTTTGTTGGTAATGAACCATTTGTTGTTATGCTAGGCGATGATTTGATGGAAGACAAGGTGCCGCTAACAAAACAACTCATCAACGATTACGAAAAAACCCATGCTTCTACAATTGCAGTTATGAAAGTACCACATGAAGATACATCTAAATATGGTATTATCAATCCGGGTGAACAAGTTCAGCCTGGTTTGTACAACGTTAAAAACTTTGTAGAAAAACCAGCGCCAGAAAAAGCGCCAAGTGATTTAGCGATTATTGGTCGTTATTTACTAACACCAGAGATTTTTAATGTTTTGGAAGTACAAAAACCCGGTGCAGGTAACGAAATCCAATTAACCGATGCCATTGATGAATTAAATAAAACACAACGGGTCTTTGCTCGGGAATTTAAGGGCCAACGTTATGATGTTGGCGATAAATTAGGTTTTATGAAAACAAGCATTGACTATGGCTTGAAACATCCTGAAGTTAAAGATGGCTTAAAAGATTATATTTTAGAATTAGCTGATGAATTTAAAAAAGATACAAAAACAAAATAAGCGAACAGAAAAACTTGCGTAAGATTTTTTCTTACGTAGGTTTTTTGTTTTTGGAAGCGGCTTACAAATAGATTGCAATAGGAAAATAGAAAAATTCATTTGTTCTTTTTATTTGTTTCAAAAGTTACCTCGTGATATGCTTAGTATGACGGAATTTAAAAAAATTTCAGTGTTGGAAAGGAGTTTTGGCATGAGTGGAGGAGAAATTGCAGCATTAATTGCAGCGATTGCCTTTGCTGTTTTAGTGGTATTTGTTATTCGTTTACTAGCCCAAGTGCAAAAAACAGTAGCAAGCGTCAGTACAACTGTGGAGGAAGCAAACAAAACAATTCGTGTTGTTACCAAAGATGTGGATGTTTTAACTAGTGAGGTAGAAGGGTTATTGGTTAAAACCAATACTTTACTTAATGATGTCAATGGAAAAGTTGCTACCATTGACCCGTTATTTACAGCAGTTGCTGATTTAAGTGAAAGTATTTCAGATTTAAATCGCTCTGGTAAAAATGCCGTAGCCAAACTAGGTGCGGTGGGTAAAACGACTGCTCAAGCAACAGTAGCAGGAAAAGTTGGTCAAACAGCATTAAAATTTTTCAATAAACAACGCGCAAACTCAAAAAGCGAATAGATAAAAATAAATGGAGGGATTCAAGTGGGAAAAACAAGTGGATTTTTATTAGGCGCAGTAGTAGGTGGTGCGGCAGCTGCAGCAGCGGTGATGCTGCTGGCACCAGAATCTGGTCAAGAATTACGTAAAAAAATAGCAGCACATACTGATGATTTATTGGACTTTGCTAGCGATTATGCAGATATGGCAAAAGAAAAAAGCCAAGATTTAACGGACATTGCCAAAGATAAGGCGGCCAAATTATCACAACAAGCAGAAGAAACAGCAGATAGCTTGAAAAATAAAACAAGTGATTCTTTGGAGGATTTACAAGACTCATCAGCAGACTTGATTGCCAATTTGAAAAAACAAACCGGAGATCTGTCTGAAAAATTTAAAAAATCAGCTGCAGAAGTAAAAGAACAAGGTCAAGACATCGCAGAAGAGAAAAAAGATGATATGCAAGACATTATCATTGATGCAACAAAGAGTGCCAAAGATATGCAAGAAACAGTTGAAGAAGGTGTATCAGAAGCCAAACCGGTGGCAGAATCCTTAAAAGAAAATACAAAAGCGGCTGCAAAAGAAGCAAGTGTAGCAGCCAAAGATGCTGCTGACAAAACAAAAGATGCGACAGCTGAAGAAACCAACATGGCAGCACAAGATTTTAAAGCGGCTGAAAAAGAATTAAAAGAAAAAGTGGAAGAAAATAATCCTGAATAATAAAGAAGCACCTCTGCCAAATAATTAGCAGAGGTGTTTTTAATGTATCAAACAAATGTAAGCTAAAAGGCATCTACTCGCCTACTGGACTTAAATTTCCAGTTAAAAATAAATTATGCGTAAAACAGATTATTCTCTTTAAATCAATAAGTGACACTAAAAATAAAATAAACTGGATAGTCCCACAACAGCAGTAGCTATTTTTGAAATTATCCAGTTTCTTATTTGCAATAAAAGATGCCAGTTTTAGCTTCGATAGTTCGATAAAAGGGCAATTAAAAAATTATTTTGTGATGATTTGCAATTCTTTTGGTGTTTTGGTAAAGGCTGCACATCCTTTTTGGGTCACGTGGATGCAATCTTCAATACGTACACCAACTTCACCTGGTAAATAAATACCAGGTTCAATTGAAAAGCACATTCCTTCTTCAATCACTAAATCGTTACCTTCAACAAGGGATGGGAATTCATGGACAGTAGTGCCGATGCCATGTCCCAGACGGTGGTTGAAATATTTCCCATAACCGGCTTTTTCAATTACATCGCGGGCAACTTGATCAATTTGAGCCGCAGTCACACCGGGGCGAACAAAATCTTGTGCGGCTAATTGTGCTTCTAAGACAATTTGGTAAATTTTTTCTTGTAACGCTGTGGGTTTTTGAAATGCAACAGTGCGTGTTGCATCACTGCAATAGCCTTTCCAGATAACACCTAAATCAAAAAGAACTAACTCATTTGGAACAATTTTACGTGCTCCAGGGGTACCATGGGGATTTGCAGCATTATCACCAGCCAAAACGATGGTGTCAAAGCTCATTTGGCTAACGCCACGTCGTTTTAATTGATATTCAATTTCTGCGGTGATTTCTGCTTCAGATGCACCTGCTTTGATAGCGGCAAAACCGATTTTAAATGCTTCATCTGCCCAGTCACCAGCTTCTTCTAACAGTTTAATTTCACTAGCTGTCTTACGTAATTGACTTTGTTGAATGACAGAGGTTAAATCAAAATTAAAATCAGTGTGGAGTAAAAGAGATCGGAGTATCTCAAGCCGATCAACGGTTAAATGATTCTTTTCAATAGCCATTTTTTTGGGTTCATCAAAACGTGCTTTAATAGCGGCTACAATTAATTGCCAAGGGTTTTCATTATCCGCATAACCTAAAACATCAAATTGCCAGCTGCTGTTTTTGGCTGTTTCAACCTCTAAAGCTGGGGTAAATAAAAATGGATCGGCAGTAGCCGAAATAAACAGCGCCAAAACACGTTCATGGGGATCACTTTTATAACCGGAATAATAGGCAATGTGATCTGGATTGGAAATATAGGCCAAAGGAATATCGTGAGATTTTAACCAAGTCTTTAACTCTTCAATTTTTGCTAAATTCATAAGGAAACCTTCTTTCAAAATAGTCACTTTCATTTTAGCATACTTCTTTCAAAAAAGAATTTTTGAAAAATGATAAAAATTTTCAGGAAAGGAAAGTAAAACGGTTGCATTCTGATTCTTTCCATGCTATTCTAACAAAGAAATGTAAATGGTATTTTCAGAAAATACAAATCACGCTATCAAATAAGGAGATATGAAATGGACAAACAAACAATTACAATTTATGACGTTGCCCGTGAAGCCAATGTTTCAATGGCTACTGTTTCGCGTGTTGTCAATGGCAATCCCAATGTGAAGCCTGCTACTCGCAAAAAAGTCTTAGAGGTTATCGATCGCCTAGACTATCGGCCTAACGCAGTTGCCCGTGGCTTAGCAAGTAAAAAAACGACAACGGTAGGGGTTATCATTCCTGATGTTAGCAACATGTATTTTGCTTCATTAGCTCGCGGGATTGATGATGTAGCGACAATGTACAAATACAATATTATTTTAGCTAACTCAGATGGTGATACACAAAAAGAAGTGAACGTTTTAAACAATTTATTAGCTAAACAAGTGGATGGCGTTATTTTTATGGGACACCGTATTACCGATGAAATTCGTGGTGAATTTTCCCGTTCTAAGACACCAGTTGTGTTAGCAGGCTCAATTGACCCAGATGAACAAGTAGGTAGTGTAAACATTGATTATACAAATGCAACAAAAGATGCTGTTAATTTATTAGCAAAAAACGGCAATGAAAAAATTGCTTTTGTCAGTGGTGCATTGATTGATCCAATTAATGGTCAAAACCGTTTACAAGGTTATAAAGAAGCGCTAAAAGAAAATAATTTAACCTACAATGAAGGGTTAATTTTTGAAGCAAAATACAACTTTAAAGATGGTATTTCTTTAGTTTCACGTCTTAAAAACAGTGGTGCTACAGCAGCTTTTGTTACAGATGATGAACTGGCAATTGGTATTTTAGATGGTTTAGTTGATGAAGGTGTTAATGTACCAGAGGATTTTGAAATTCTGACAAGTAATAATTCATTACTAACAGACGTTGCCCGTCCACGTCTATCTAGTATTACCCAACCATTGTATGATATCGGGGCAGTTTCAATGCGTTTGTTGACCAAAATGATGAATAAAGAAGATGTCGAAGAAAAGACAATTATCTTACCTTATGGTATTGATGAAAAAGGCTCAACAAAATAATCGAATAAGCTAAATAAGCGTCCGTGCTATTTTATGGACGCTTATTTTAATAATTGGGATAAAGAAAAAGAAAAAATTTCGTAAAGAATTTGGCTTATTTACTTTTTAGCATGTGTTTTACTGATCGGTATTAATAATAGAAGATAAAAAAGCAGGCGAATTTTCGCCTGCTTTTATTATTGTCCTGTATTATTGTTGGTAGTCCCGTTGCTATTTGCATTGTTATTTGTAGTACTACCATTGTTGCTTGTTGAATTATTGTTATTATTTGTATTGCTGTTGCTATTGCTATTGCTATTTGAATTATTATTGGTACTATTTCCGTTAGTTGTCGTGTTGTTTTTTTGTTGATTATTATTGGTCTTTGGTTTTGCATAAATTTTATTCCAATAATCAGCGTAATTAGCATCTGTGCCACCAATACCAAAGCGGTAATTACTTTCACCTGGTCCATTTTTTGCCCACAGAGAAGTTGTGGTATCGTTTGGAACTTGCATTGTAGCTCCGTTGTAGCTGATGCTTCCTGGTAATTCACCGGTAGCTTTGGCAACTGTTTCTTGTTTTACCGAACCATCTAATTTGAATTTTTGATCTGTGCCAAAAATATCAGGATTAGCCATATAAATTCGATTAATCAAATATGCCATGTAATTTCCGGTTCTACTGCCGGCGCCATCATCATTTTTTTCTTTTTGACTATCCATCCCAGACCAGCTACCAATCGTAACTTTTGGTGTCGAGACAATTAACCATGAATCACGGTAATAATCAGAAGACCCAGTCTTACCAACCCAGTCTGCTTGACCTAGGTACCAGTTCAAATTACTAATCGTCGATTTAAACGGGGTAGTGATTCCTTGGCTTAAGACATTACGCATCAAATTGTTCATGATGGAAGCTGTTGCCTTAGAAAAGACGCGAACGGGTTTGTTTTCATGTTGATAAATAGCTTTACCTTGGCTGTCAGTAATCGATTCAATCAAGTAACCTTGTTGGTAGACGCCGCCGTTGGCTAAAGCTTGGAAACCATTTGTTTGTTGAACCGTTGTCACATCCATTGGTCCAAGCGGAGCAGATTCAACATTCCAAGAATTGTTGGCTGGGAAATTCATTTTAGCCAAATAATTGTCATAGACGAAATCCGCAGATTTTTTTTCTTGTAATTCTTGATACACATGGTAGGCTGTAATGTTGGTTGATTCAGCTAATGCATCTTCAACGGTTTGGAAAGTTTTGGATCCTTTATTGGTTGCATTGACGATTTCTTTACCGGCATCTTCGCCAGCTTTCCATTTCGCTGGATAATCTGAGATGCGACTTTGGCTGCCAATTAGACCTTGGTCAATGGCTGGGCCATATACTAAAATCGGTTTAATCGTTGAACCGGCAGCCCGTGAAGTATCAAAGGCGTGATTGTTTTGGTTATCGCTGAAATCGCGACTTCCGATAAAACCTAAGATTTTGCCGGTGGCATTATCCATCATGACATTTCCGACTTCGATTTTATCACCACTGTAATTATCTAACATGTAGCCGTATTCTGCGACACCTTTTTGCATGGCGTCATAAATCTTTTTATCAATAGTTGATTTAACCGTGTAACCACCATTAACTAACTCATTTTGTGCTTTTTCAAGATAAGCTTCTTTTGTTTTTTTCTTTTCGTAATCTTGTGTTGAAACGCCGTCATCTTTGGCTAACTTTTGTGCGACGATACTTTTAGCTTCGTTCATAACGGTATAATATAAGAAACCGTGGTCGTCATTATTTTGCGTTTGTTGTTTTAAGAAATCTTTTTTCAAATCATACTTTTTCGCTGCTTCGTATTCTTTTTTACTAATGTCGTGGTTGCGATACATACTAAATAGAACAAAATCTTTTCGTTCTAGGCCGGCAGTGACGTTTTCTTTTAATTTGCCAGTATTATCAAAGGGACTGTAAACGATAGGACTTTGCGGTAGACCCGCAATAAAAGCTGCTTGCGGTAAGTTGACGTCTTTGGCATCTTTGCCAAAAATACCTTTTGCTGCTTCTTGAACACCCGCGATATTTTGCCCCTTATTATTTCGCCCAAAAGGAGAGACATTCAAATACATTGTCACAATTTCGTCTTTACTAAAGAACTTCTCAACTTCCATGGCCAAAAGAATTTCATTGGCTTTGCGCTTGAAGGTGGTTTCGCTAGTTAAAACCTGCTGCTTGACTAATTGTTGGGTTAAAGTAGAACCACCCCCACCGCCAAAACCAGTTGCTTCTGATAACAGCGCACGGACAACAGCTTTTGGTACAACGCCATTATGTTCATAAAAATATTCATCTTCGGTGGCAATAATAGCTTTTTTTAGTAGGTCAGAAACTTGATCTGACTTTACTGATGTTCGAAATAAATCAGAACGGATAGTAGCGATCGAACTGTTATCGGCGTATGTTAATTTGGAAGTTTGCGAAACATCTCCCAGTTCTTTTTGCATTGTGGTTTTATTAGGAGCAGGTGTGTCTTCGACTAAGTAAGCGAAATAACCGGCACCAATCCCTAGCGCTAATGCACCACCAATAATCAGACACGAAATTCCAACTAAAATTAAGGAATGTAAGACCCGTAATGAAATATTAAAGTAAAACCAACCCTTTTTTCGATCAGAAAAAGGCTCATCATGATGTTTTTGCTTTTTAGGCAATGACTTTCACCTCAGTTTTAAATTTACCGTGTCATTATAGCAAAAAAGTTCTTAAATAGATAGATTTCTACTATTATGGTGGGGAAATACTAAGAAAAAACCAAACTTTTAAGGATTGAAATGGGGGTAAAATACTTTTTTGCAGCAGTTTTGGACTTGTTAAAAGAGTTGAAAAAGAAAAATGTTAAAATAATTAATAGGGAAAACAGTGCAAAATCCAAATAAAGAATTGAATTTTTAAGGAGAAATAGAAATGAAAGAGATTTTAATCAGTGCGTTTAGTTTATTATTTATTATTTTTTTAGGGTATCTGTTTAAACGCTTCGGGATTTTTAGTAAAGCCGATGGCAATCGTCTTTCACAGATCATTTTAAATTTAACGCTCCCGGCGGCGATTGTGGTGAACTTAGCGCAACTGAATGTTTCTTTTAACATCACAGCATTAATCGCAATTGCAGTTTTCTTTACATTAGTTCAATTGCTTTTTTTACGCATTTTTAAAGGGCGACAAAGCCAAAGAGAACTTTCCTTTAGCCTTTACATGGGATCTGGTTTTAACATTGGTAATTTCACTTTACCTTTTGCGCAAAGCTTTATCCCGCAAGCCATTCCCTTGATTTCACTTTTTGATATTGGCAACTCGATAATGTTAGCAGGGGGAACAGGTTTAGTAGTTGAGGCGTTGACTGGGGAAAATTATGTCTTTAATTTAAAAGCATTCCTGCAAAAACTAGGGCGCAGTGTCCCTTTTATGTGTTACCTTGTGCTGCTTTTGTTACGGACAGCCAGTATTGCAATCCCTGAAATGCTGATAACGGTGGTAGCACCTATCGCTAGCGCCAATACTTTTTTATCAATGTTCATGATTGGGCTGTATTTGGAGTTTAAGCTGCCTCACTATGCTTGGTTATTAGTTTTAAAAACACTTCTTTTAAGATATACAATCGGTCTTATTTTAGTTGTAATTGTCTATTTTACACCAATAAATCAATTAATGAAGTTAGTATTGAGCATTTTAGCAGTTACGCCCATTCCAATTTTTAATGTCATGAATGCCGTATTATCTGGAAGTGATGAAGAAAGTGTGGGCTTTTGTTCTTCGCTTAGTTTTTTAATTAGTTTACCACTTATGACGGCTTTGATTTTTATTTATCGCTAAAATTGAGCGTAAAGATTTCTTTTTGCTAGAAGCTTGCTTACAATAATAAAAAATAGTTATGAAAGAAGTGAAGATATGTTAATCGGTTCTCATGTTTCCTTTAAAGCTAGTCAGGCCTTAGCTTCTTCGGTTGAAGAAGCATTAAGTTATGAAGCGAATACGTTTATGCTTTATACTGGCGCTCCCCAAAATACACGTCGTAGTGAGATGGACCAAGCTAGTATTGCCGCGGGTAAAAAAATGATGGTAGAAAACGAGATGCACGAATTTGTCGTTCATGCACCTTATATCGTCAACTTAGGGAATACAATTAAGCCTCAGAATTTTGGATTTGCCATTGAATTTTTACGTTCAGAAATTATGCGCGCTCAAGAACTTGGTGCCAAACAAATTACCTTACATCCTGGTGCCCACGTTGGCGCAGGGCCACAAGCGGGGATTGCCCAAATTGTTAAAGGATTAAATGAAGTTTTAACAAAAGACCAAATTCCTCAAATTGCGTTAGAAACGATGGCAGGAAAAGGCACAGAAATCGGCCGTAGTTTTGAAGAATTAGCAGCAATCATTGACGGCGTCACGCTAAATGATAAACTGTCCGTTACCTTTGACACGTGTCACACTAACGATGCTGGTTATAATGTGAAAGACGATTTCGATGGCGTGTTAGCGGAATTTGACCGCGTGATCGGGTTAGAACGTTTAAAAGTCGTTCATTTAAACGACTCTAAAAATATACGCGGTGCAAAAAAAGACCGGCATGCCAATTTAGGTTTTGGAACAATTGGATTTAATGCACTACATTATATTGCCAATCACGAAAAATTAGCAACATTGCCTAAAATCCTTGAAACGCCATATGTTGGAGAAGATAAAAAAAATAAAAAGCCTCCTTATAAATTTGAAATTGCTATGTTGCGTAGCGGTGTTTTTGATCCAGATTTATTAGAAAAAATTATGGCGCAATAAATTTAAATTTCTAAAATAAAAAAGTCAAATACCGCCACAACTAAGCGTGGGGCAGCATTTGACTTTTTTGTAGATTATAAGGAAAGTATAAAATTTTCAAAGCTTCACAAACTAGTTCTTAGTGACTAAAAGCTAGTTTGTGAAGTCTTTTTTAAGAGGAATGTTTGGCTGTCGCCAACTGCGCTTTGCTAAAGAAGCGTTTTATTTCCACGTCTGCTGCAGCAGCGCAGTCAGAAGCGTGAATAACATTTTGCGACTTATTGGTGGCAAAATCGCCGCGAATTGTGCCAGGTGCAGCTTCTAAGGCATTAGTCGATCCAATCATTTTACGCACCATTTCAATTGCATTTTCACCTTTTAAAACGATAAAAACAACAGGACCTGATGTCATGTAGTCAATAATATCTTGAAAAAAAGGCTTATCAGCAAGATGAGCATAGTGGGCTTTGGCGGTTTCTTTAGTTAACAAACCGTAGCGCATTGCTTCAATTGTCAGCATGCGTTCTTCAAAGCGACTGATAATACGACCGACTAAATGACGTTTGACGCCATCTGGTTTAATAATAATTAAAGTTTTTTCTTCCATTGCACTCACCTCAAAAAAATTTATAAATTTAGCATAGCATGTTTTTTATAATTTGAAAACGCTTACTTTGTTTTGCCTTGCGAAAAGCTCTTTTCATTTGCTTGCTTTTCTAGTAAAATGACACAGTGAGACTATAGAAGAAAGGAGAGATTTTCATGTCAACATCAATCGTAGTACTTATTGCAATTATTGCAGCTTTACTAGGTGCAGTCGGTGGCTTTTTCTTAGCCCGTAAATATATGAAAGACTATTTGGAAAAAAATCCTCCCGTTAACGAGGAAATGTTACGTTCAATGATGATGTCGATGGGCCAAAAACCATCAGAGAAAAAAATTCGTCAAATGATGCAGCAAATGAAAAACCAAGGGAAAAAATAATCTTTTGGTTTTCTGTCGTGACGGGCTGAATTTTTCAGTCCGTCTTTTTTGTGCCCTTTATTTAAAGGTACAAAAAAATTTAAACAGAATTTTCAAATTATTCTTGTAATAGTTAAAGATAGCAGGAATTTAAAAGGAGGTACTTATGTCAATTTTTAAAAAGTTAGGTTGGTTTTTTAAACAGGAAAAAAGGCACTACATTATCGGTGTAACATCTTTAATTTTAGTGGCCATTTTTCAATTAATACCCCCAAAAGTAATTGGAATTATTATTGATGAAATTGCTGAAGATAATATTCACTTAAAGATTATTTTAGGTTGGGTTGTAGTATTGGTTTTAGCTGCTGTCGCACAATATATTTTTCGCTATATTTGGCGCACTAATATCTGGGGCAGTGCTGCTCGCTTGGAAAAAGATCTTAGACGCCAGCTTTTTGATCATTTTACGAAGATGGATCAAATCTTTTATCAGAAACACCGTACAGGAGATCTAATGGCCCATGCAACCAATGATTTAAACGCCATTCAAAATGTTGCTGGCGCAGGAATATTAACCTTTGCTGACTCATTTATCACCGGTGGAATAACTATTATTGCCATGATTTTATTTATCGATTGGCGGCTAACGCTGATTGCATTATTACCATTACCTTTGTTAGCAGTGACCTCACGTGTACTAGGCACAAAACTCCATGATGCTTTTCGGGATGCACAGGAGGCTTTTTCAAATATTAACGATAAGGCACAAGAAAGCATTACCGGGATGAAGGTTTTAAAAACTTTTGGTCAAGAGCAAGAAGATATTGCTGATTTTTCAAGGAAGATTGATGATGCAATCGTCAAAAATAAACGAGTCAATTTTTTAGACGCCTTATTTGATCCTTTTATCACATTAATTATTGGGCTTTCTTACGTTGTAACAATTATCATAGGTGGGAATTTTATTTTGAATGATACGATTACAATTGGACAGTTGGTATCATTTATAAGCTATATCGGGATGTTAGTTTGGCCGATGTTTGCGATTGGTCGACTCTTTAATGTTTTAGAAAGAGGCAACGCCAGTTACGATCGGGTAGCGGAGTTATTAAGCAACAAGACACATATTATTGAAAAAGAAAATGCAATTCATGAGGCGCCAAAAGGAACTTTGGAATTTTCAATTCGCAGTTTTTATTATCCCAATAGCAAAGAAGAAACACTAAAGAATTTGCAGTTTGTCGTAAATGAAGGTGAAACATTAGGCATTGTAGGGAAAACCGGTAGTGGCAAGACCACGATTATGAAATTATTACTGCGGGAATTTGATGATTACGCAGGTCAAATTACATTTGGTAGCCGTAATATTAAAGACTACACCTTAGATGCTTTGCTGGGCTCGTTAGGCTACGTTCCACAAGATCATTTTTTGTTTTCGACTACGATTCGCGACAATATCCGTTTTATCGACCCAACCCTGCCACAAAGTGAAGTTGAGCAGGCAGCGCAATTGGCCGACATTGCCACGGATATTGAAGAAATGCCAGCAGGTTATGATACCTTAGTAGGAGAACGAGGTGTTTCGTTGTCCGGTGGGCAAAAACAACGATTATCCATCGCGCGTGCGTTAATTGCCAAACCAGAAATTTTAATTTTAGATGATGCACTTTCTGCGGTTGATGCGAAAACAGAAGAAGCGATTTTAAGCAACTTAAAAGCCGCACGGCAAAATAAAACGACCATTATTGCTGCACATCGTTTGAGTAGTGTTATGCATGCTAAAGAAATCATCGTAATTGAAGAAGGGCAAATAATAGAACGGGGAACGCATCAAGAATTACTAGCCTTAGGTGGTTGGTATGCTAAGATGTGGGCCAAACAGCAACTTGAAGCCAAGATTACTAGGGGGGATATTTAATGGAAGAATCTGCATGGTCCAAATCACTTTCATTTAAAGAGCAAAAACAAATTGTAAAACGAATGTTTAAATTTGCGAAGCCTTTTGCTAAAACATTTATTGTAGCGATCGTTTTTGCCTTGGCCTTAGCAGTTGTCAATATTTTACTACCACGTATTATTCAAACCTATATGGATGATTACTTAACCACTAAAACTGCTACACAAAAAATTATTTATTTTTTTGCTGCTCTGTATTTTTTTGGTGTCCTGTTAAAAGCGACAATTTGGTTTTTCCAATGGTTTTTATACTCCATGGCATCACTGAAAACATTTCAGTATATCCGTGTAAAACTTTTTGAAAAATTGCATACGCTAGGAATGCGCTATTTTGATCAAACACCAGCTGGTTCTATCGTTTCTCGGGTGACCAATGACACGGAGACATTGTTTGAATTTTGGTATGTTTTTTTGATGGTGCTTACCGGTATTTTTGCGATAATTTCATCTTTTGTGGCGATGTTTTCAATCAATCGAAAAATTGCTTTGATTAATTTAATCTTTTTACCAATTTTAGTAATCGTCATTTGGTATTATCAAAAATTCAGTTCAAAAATTTATCGACAAATGCGGGAAAAATTAAGTCAATTAAATACCAAGCTAAATGAATCTATTTCAGGAATGCAAATTATCCAACAATTTCGTCAAGAAGCGCGACTGAAAAGTGAATTTGAAACAATCAATGATGACTATTTAAAAACACGCTTTGCCATGATTAAAACAAATTCACTGCTTTTAGCACCAATTATTAATTTGTTATATGCTTTAGCAATTGCGTTATCTTTATCTTTATTTGGCTTTGATGCGCTTGATTCTCCAGTGGAAGTGGGGATGATATACGCTTTTACCACGTATGTGCAGGGATTTTTTAATCCTATGACGCAAATGATGGACTTTTTGAGTGTTTTCACCGACGGAATTGTAGCGGCTAGCCGTATTTTGAAGATCATGGACACAACAGAAGCAACGCCAGCTCAAAACCCTAAGGCCAATGCTAAAATTGGCGCTGGGAAAATTGAATTTCGTCATGTTAGCTTTTCTTATGATGGTAAGCATGATGTGTTAAAAGATATTTCCTTTGTTGCTAATCCCGGTCAAACAATTGCACTCGTAGGGCATACTGGTAGTGGGAAAAGTTCGATCATTAATGTTCTCATGCGTTTTTATGAATTTCACGCGGGGGAAGTTTTGATCGATGATAAAAATATTAAAGACTACCCTATGAGTGAACTACGAGAAAAAATGGGTCTAGTTTTACAAGACGCCTTCATGTTTTATGGCGATATTGCGACAAATATTCGTTTGTTAAATACAAATATCAGTGACGCTGAAATTAAAGCAGCGGCAGAATTTGTCCAAGCAGATAAATTCATTAATCAACTGCCAGGAAACTATCACGCTAAAGTAATTGAAAGAGGAGCGAGTTATTCGAGTGGCCAGCGCCAACTTTTATCTTTTGCCCGGACGATGGTTACAAATCCTAAAATCTTAGTATTGGACGAGGCAACTGCAAACATTGATACTGAGACAGAAAGTTTGATTCAAGCTAGTTTGGCCAAAATGCGTAAAGGTAGAACGACCATTGCCATTGCGCACCGCCTCTCTACAATTAAAGATGCTGATTTAATTTTAGTATTAGACAAAGGTGAAATTGTTGAAACTGGAAATCATGCTACCTTGTTGGCAGAAGATGGATTATATGCTGCAATGTATAAATTGCAAAGTAGTGAAGTTTAATTAAAAATAAAATGGCAGGATTTCCGGTGATAAAGAAATTCCTGCCATTTTCTATTTTTTTGAATTAAAATGAATAAAATTTGCAATAGCCATTGACAGCGCTTTCTAACGTCTGTTACAATAACTTTAAATTAAATAGACCAAACAAATGGATAGTGATTGTTTAAATACAAGCTAAACCTAATGAGATGATGCCTTTATTTTGTGCGCTCTCATTAGGTTTTTTGTTTGTCCATTTTTTGAAGGGAGGAATAAAAATAGAATTAAGAAACAAAAAAGTTTATGTAAGCGTTGACAAAGATAACGCTTATTAGTATCATCAAATTATAATCTAAATGAGTCGAAGATTAATTTTAGATTAGTTAAAGCGTGACGTGGAGGCCGACACTGATGCAAATCAAAAAAATCTTAAATAACAACGTAATTATTACGACTGACAAGCGAAATAACGAGCTTGTCGTGATGGGAAAGGGGATAGCATTTCAAAAAAAGATTGGTGATGAAGTAGTTGAAGGACAAGTGGATAAAACTTACCGACTGTCTAATACAGATTTAAATGCCAAGTTACAAGAACTATTAGAAGATGTACCAATTGGTTATTTAGAACTGGCAACAGAAATAATTGATTGTGGTAAAGAAAAATTGAATGCACCATTAAATGATTCCATTTATATCTCTTTAACAGATCACTTGCATACTGCTGTCGAGCGGGTAAAAAAGAAAATACGAGTACCCAATTTATTACTTTGGGATATCAAACGCTTTTTTACGGCAGAATATAGCATTGGTAAAGATGCTGTGACGATGATTCAAAAACGTTTTAAAGTTGATTTGGGCGTTGATGAGGCTGGATTTATTGCCTTACATCTCGTGAATGCCCAAACTGAAATTGATAATGATAATGTTTATGAAATGACCGAATTGATGCAAGAAATTATTCGGATTGTCAGCTATTATTTTAAAGTTCAATTTGATGAAGAATCTGTTTATTATTATCGTTTCACTACCCATTTACGTTTTTTTGCATCCCGAATTATGAACCATCGTCAAAATGAAGGTGAAACAGACGAAGAGTTGCTTTTGATTATTCAAAAAAAATATCACAACGCCTATAACTGTGTAGAAAAAGTTAATGAATACGTTACAAAAAAATATAACTACCTCATGTCAAATGATGAGAAATTATATTTGACCATTCACGTGGCACGACTAGTACAAAAATTGGGTCAAGATGAAGGTGGCACAGCCACCAAAAAATAAAAATAACTGGAGGAATTAGTGTGGGTAAATATCACGATTTAGCCGAAAAAATTGTTGAAAATGTAGGCGGAAAAGAAAATATCAATAGTTTGACACATTGTATTACGCGGTTGCGCTTCAAGTTAAAAGATGAAGGCAAAGCAAACGATGATATCCTAAAAAATATGGACGGCGTCGTAACTGTAATGAAAAGTGGCGGTCAATATCAAGTTGTAATCGGAAATCATGTTCCAGATGTCTATGCAGACGTTTTAGAAGTAGCGGGAATTTCAGGTGAGACAGAAGAAGCAAGCGGTGACGGCAATATCTTTAACCGCTTAATTGATATCTTAAGTGGTTGTTTCCAACCATTCTTAGGCGCATTAGCTGCAGCCGGTATGATTAAAGGGCTAAATGCATTACTAGTTTTCTTAGGAACGTTAGGTTGGTTTACCTACACGGCGCAATCTGGCACTTATATGATGCTAAATGCAATTGGGGATTCGATTTTTTACTTTATGCCAGTTATCTTAGGTTATACAGCTTCAAAAAAATTCAATTTAAATCCAATGATCGGGATTACAATTGGTGCGGCGTTAGTTTATCCAACGATTCAAGGATCTGCATTACAAGCCTTGGTCGAAGAAGGCGCTGCTGCTCCTTATAGTATCTTTGGTTTGCCAGCATTTACTACTTTCTTAGGTATTCCTTGGGTAGGGGCAAATTATACAAGTAGTGTTGTACCGGTAATTTTCATCATCGCCTTTGCTGCACAAGTACAAAAATTGATGAAACGTGTCATTCCTTCTGTTGTTCAAACATTCTTAGTACCATTTTTTGTACTATTAATTTCATTGCCAGTTGGCTTTTTAGTTATTGGCCCAATCATTGGCATGCTAACTGATTTATTAAGTGCTGGTTTCCAAGCGTTAATGACATTCTCACCAGCTTTATATGGTGCAATTTTAGGTTTCTTCTGGCAAGTGTTGGTAATCTTTGGATTACACTGGTCAGTTGTACCATTGGCAATTATGCAAGTAACACAAGAAGGTTTCTCACAAGTGTTAACAGGTTCATTTGCTGCTAGCTTCTCACAAACAGCAGTTGTCTTAGCAATGTTCTTCAAACTTCGCGACAAAAAATTAAAAGCACTATGTCCACCAGCAATCATCTCAGGTATTTTTGGGGTAACAGAACCAGCTATTTACGGGATTACATTACCGAAAAAGACGCCGTTTATTTTCTCTATGATTGGTGGGGCAATCGGCGGATTGATTTTAATGTTAAATGATGTCACTTCTTACACAATGGGTGGTTTAGGAATCTTTGGTTTCTTTAACTTCATTACCCCAGAAGGTAATGCGTCTACTGTTATCCCAGCAGTAATTGCAGTCTTAGTAGCCTGCGGTGTCAGCTTCTCACTAACTTTCTTCTTCTGGAAAGATGAAACAGTCGAAGTTGAAGAAGGACAAGCCGCAATGGAAGTTAGAAAAGAAATTGTTACAGCGCCAATTAACGGTGCCATCATGCCACTAAGCACATCAAAAGATGAAGCATTTGCTCAAGGTATTTTAGGTAAAGGTGTATTGATCCAACCAGAAAGTGGTGAAGTTGTTGCACCATTTGACGGTACAGTAATGACACTGTTTCCGACAAAACATGCAATTGGCTTGGTTTCTGATAATGGTTTAGAATTATTAATTCACATTGGAATTGACACTGTACAACTAGACGGCAAATTCTTCACACCCCATGTTAAGCAAGGGGATAAAGTAAAACGCGGTCAAAAATTAATGAGCTTTGATATTAAAGCAATCCAAGCTGCAGGTTACAGTGTTGAAACACCAGTCATCGTAACCAATTCAGCAGACTATTTGGATATTTTAGAAAGTGATAAACCAAATGTTGCCAGTGGTAGTGATGAATTAATCACAGCTTTAGCATAAGAAAATAAGACGAGCTGACTATTTCGTCAGCTCGCCTTTTTCACCTGAAACTTATTTGAGTCGTTAGTTTGGGGTAAAGGAATCGTGGATTTGAACCGGAACTTGATTTTTTTCGGACATAATGGTGGAACTAATCTTACGATGATCAATTTGTTGCCCGATTTTAATTAGATGTTCTAATTCTTGCTGGTAATTTTCAGCAAAAACAACACTGTATAAGACATCGAGTAAATACGTGATCGATAGATTAGTTGTGAAATTACCAATCTTTGAATAGAGGCGTTCTCTTGTTGTCATTTGTAAGGTGCAAGTTGCTATTTCCATTAAAGAATTATCGCCAATACTGGTAATTGCAATAAAAGGTACTTCTTGTGCAGCTAAAATTTTGGCAGTCTGTAAGATAGTGCTATTTTCGCCAGTATAAGAAATTAAGATTGCCGTATCATTTTTTGTTAAATTATAGGCCTCATAAGCCGTTTCCCCTTGGATTTGACTGGTAGTAACGATTTTTCCAATGCGATTCATTTTCACAGCAAAGTCTTGCGCGATTAATGTATTGGCGTTGTTACCAAAAATTCTTGTGATACGCGCCTTTAGTAAAAGATCTTTTGCCATTTTTAAGGTGTCGTGTTGTATTAAAGATAATGTATCGCTAATGGTCGTTTGTTCTAATTGAGCCAATTTACTGGCGATGCGCAATAAACCGTCATTTGGCGTGAAAGGAAGATTAGCATCGACTGTTTGAAAGTGATGGGTTAAATAGTCTTGCTCTTTTAAAAACGCATTTTTAAATTCGACCCAACCCTTAAAATCCAGTTTTTTGGCAATACGAATTAAGGTAGAAGGATGAACAAAAGTCGCTTCTGCCACTTCTTTAATGGTTAAGTTCAAACTTTGGGGCCGCTTTAAAATGAAGGCGACAACATTTTGTTCAGCATCAGAAAAACTTGTTTGGCGAATTTTTTCTTGAATCAGCATAAATACCCTCTTTTAACTTTATTTACAATTATTATATCGTATTTGTAAATTTTATTTACAAAAAATAAAATGAATTTTCTTTAATTTGTAAACGTTTTAGCAACTCGTTGTTATTCTATTGTTTTTAGACTAAAACTCATCAATAATTAAATTATCAAGTAAACAAAGGAGCTGTCGGTATGAAAAAAGGCGTAAAAATTGCGACAATTGGTGGCGGAAGTAGTTATACACCAGAATTAATGGAAGGCTTTATTAAACGGTATGATGAACTACCAATTTCTGAAATTTGGTTAGTGGATATCGAAGCCGGAAAAGAAAAATTAGAAATTGTAGGGGCGATGGCACAACGAATGTGGGATGCTTCACCATATGATGTGAAAATCCATTTAACCTTAGATCGCAAAGAGGCATTAAAAGATGCAGACTTTGTCACAACGCAATTTCGTGTCGGTCTATTAGATGCTCGTGTTAAAGATGAGCGCATTCCAGCGTATTACGGTATGTTAGGGCAAGAAACAAATGGCGCTGGTGGTATGTTCAAAGCTTTTCGGACAGTTCCGGTTATTTTAGATATCGTTGAAGACATGAAACGCCTGTGTCCAAATGCTTGGTTAGTCAATTTTGCAAATCCAAGTGGCATGGTAACTGAAGCAGTCGTACGCTATGGCAAATGGGATAAAGTAATTGGTCTTTGTAATGTACCCGTAATGGCAACCATGCTTGAACCAGGTTTGATTGGCAAACAAACGGATGAATTAATTTACAAATTTGCCGGTTTAAATCACTTCCACTGGCATAAAGTTGCCGCTAATAATGGTCAGGATGTAACGATGGAACTGATTGATAAAATGTATGAAGAAGATAATGGTTTACCAAAAAATATTTATGACATTCCTTTTGAACGGGATTTATTAGAGCAAATGAAAATGATTCCTTGTGCGTATCATCGTTATTATTATCAAGAAGAAGAGATGTTAGAACATGCGTTAGAGGAATATCGCACAATCGGAACGAGAGCACAGCAGGTGAAACGCACGGAACATGAATTATTTGAACTTTACAAAGATGAAAACTTAGATCATAAACCAGAACAATTGCAACAACGTGGTGGTGCTTATTATTCTGATGCTGCTTGTGAAACAATTGCTTCGATTTATGCGAATAAAGAAACACAAATTGTCGTGTCAACTAAAAATAATGGTGCTGTACCGGATTTACCAGCAGATTGCGTTGTTGAAGTAACTGCTTACGTAGGGGCACAAGGAGCTCGGAATGTAGCCTTTGGTGAATTGCCAACTGCAGAAAAAGGCTGGTTACAAGTAATGAAAGCAATGGAATTATTGACTATTGAAGCTGCGGTAACAGGAGATTACGGGACAGCGTTACAAGCTTTCACATTAAATCCATTAGTGACTTCAGGAAAAACAGCGAAACGCGTGATGGATGAGTTATTCATTGCCCACAAAGAGTATTTACCAAATTTCAAAGAAACAATTGAACGTTTGGAAAAAGAAGGCGTTGAAGTGCAAGATGAAGTTGTTCGATCGTTAGATTTAGTAAACGTATAAAGCGATAAATAGACATTTTCTAAGAAAATAGTGTAATGAACTTGGCATAATAATGACTTGAATTTGAGAAATTAAGAAAAATTGGAGGCTTTACAATGGGATTTAGAAAAGACTTTTTATGGGGCGGCGCAACAGCAGCCAATCAATGTGAAGGCGGTTATAACGAAGGTGGGCGTGGTTTAGCCAACGTAGATGTGGTGCCAATTGGCCCAGATCGCTTTCCCGTTATTACCGGCGAAATGAAAATGTTTGATTTTGATGAGGAACATTTTTATCCGGCCAAAGAAGCAATTGACATGTATCACCGTTGGCAAGATGATATCGCGTTATTTGCGGAAATGGGCTTTAAAACATATCGCTTATCCATTGCCTGGAGTCGTATTTTTCCAAATGGTGATGAAAAAGAACCTAATGAAGAAGGTTTGAAATTTTACGAAGATATTTTTAAAGAGTGCAAAAAATATGGGATCGAGCCTTTAGTTACAATTACTCATTTTGATTGTCCCATGCATTTGATTAAAGAATACGGTGCTTGGCGTAGTCGCAAGCTCGTTGATTTTTACGAAAATTTATGTCGCGTGATTTTTAATCGCTATAAAGGCTTAGTAAAATATTGGTTGACTTTTAATGAAATTAATATGATTTTACATGCACCGTTTATGGGGGCGGGCCTTTACTTTGAACCAGGAGAAAACAAAGAACAAGTGAAGTATCAAGCGGCGCACCACGAATTAATCGCTTCTGCTATTGCTACCAAGATCGCCCATGAAGTGGACCCTGAAAATAAAGTAGGCTGTATGTTAGCCGCTGGAGCCTACTACCCTTATTCATGTAAACCAGAAGATGTTTTTGCATCTCGAAATGACGATCGCGAAAACTACTTCTTTATTGATGTTCAGTCTCGCGGTGAATATCCTGCGTATGCGCTAAAAGATCTAGAACGCAAAGGTATTGAACTGAAAATGGAAGATGGCGATTTGGAACTATTAAAAGAAAATACTGTCGACTTTATTTCATTTTCTTACTACTCCTCACGCGTTGCAACAACTGACCCAGAATTATTGGAACAAACAGCTGGCAATATCTTTGCTTCAGTTAAAAATCCATATTTGAAAGCTAGCGAATGGGGTTGGCAAATTGATCCACTAGGTTTACGGATCACATTAAATGATATTTATGATCGCTATCAAAAACCATTATTCATCGTAGAAAATGGCTTAGGAGCAGTGGATACTCCAGATTCAGATGGTTATGTTGTGGATGATTACCGAATTGAGTATTTAGCTGCTCATATTGCGGCTATGAAAGATGCTGTGGAATTAGACGGTGTTGACTTGTTAGGTTACACCACTTGGGGTTGTATCGATTTGGTTTCTGCTGGAACCGGTGAAATGAAAAAACGTTACGGCTTTATCTATGTTGATCGGGATAATGAAGGCAATGGCACTTTAGCTCGGACTAAGAAAAAATCATTTGACTGGTATAAACAAGTGATTGCGACAAATGGCGAAGATTTAAGTGCAGAATAAACAAGTAAATTTTGCTACTACTTTTACAAAATAAATGAAAAGCCAGCTCACTTGGGCTGGCTTTAAAAAAGTTGCAGGAGGAAAATATATGGCATTTAGTAAAGATTTTTTGTGGGGTGGCGCAACGGCAGCCAATCAATATGAAGGCGGCTATTTATCTGGTGGAAAGGGCCTGGCGACTTTAGATGCTATCACAGGTGGCAGTAAAGATAATCCCCGTATGATTACCTTTAAAACAGAAGATGGAAAAATTCATGAGGTAACAAGAGAAGAAGGTCTACCAAAAGGCGCGACAGGGTATATTGACCCAGATAAATACTATCCTAGCCACGTTGCAACTGACTTTTATCATCATTATAAAGAAGATATTGCCTTATTTGCAGAGATGGGTTTTAAGTGTTTCCGACTATCATTGTCTTGGGCGCGTATTTGTCCGAAAGGAACTGATGAAATCAATGAAGAAGGTTTAGCTTTTTATGATGCAGTTTTTGATGAGTTATTAAAATATGGTATTGAACCGGTTGTCACCATTAATCATTTTGATATTCCAATGTATTTAGCGGATAAATTGGATGGCTGGAATAATCGTAAAACAGTTGATTACTTTGTCTTCTTTTGTGAAACAGTCTTTAAACGATACAAAGATAAAGTGAAATATTGGATGACCTTTAATGAAATTAACTTTTTGAGAAGCTGGACCCAAATTGGTATTCATCAAAATGACAATCAGCATCGCTATCAAGCTATTCATCATTTGTTTGTAGCTAGTGCTAAGGCAGTAATATTGGGTCACAAAATTAATCCAGCTTTTAAAATCGGCATGATGGTGGCTTATATTCCAAGCTATCCGATGACAAGTAATCCTGAAGATGTGATGGCAGCTTTAGAATTTAATCGTGGTCAAGAATTTTTCATTGATGTTCAAGTGAAGGGGACTTATCCTGCTCACAAATTAAAATGGTTTGAGCGGGAAAATATCACCATCAAAAAAGAGGCTGGTGATGATGAGCTGATTAAAGAAGGCACCGTGGACTATATTGGCTTTAGTTACTACATGTCAACGGCCTCTTCTGCTAATCCAGAAAATGTGAAATATGTTGGCGGTAACCAGCAGCCAGCAGTGAAAAATCCTTATTTAGCTGAATCTGAATGGGGCTGGGCAGTTGATCCATTAGGACTTAGAATTTCTTTATGTAACTTGTATGATCGTTATCAAGTACCATTATTTATTGTTGAAAATGGTTTTGGTGCAGTAGATGTTGTGAAAGAAGATGGTAGTATTGAAGATGATTACCGCATCGACTACTTCAAGAAACATATTGCCGCTATGAAAGATGCTGTGGAATTAGACGGGGTTGATTTAATGGGGTACACGCCTTGGGGCTGTATTGATTTGGTTTCAGCCGGAACTGGTGAGATGAAAAAACGCTATGGCTTCATTTATGTCGATTTAGATGATCACGGTAAAGGGTCACTGGCGCGTTCTCGCAAAAAATCTTTCCATTGGTATAAAGAAGTAATTGCTTCAAATGGAGAAAAACTAGCTTAATTAATCATGTGATATAAGCACTTTTTTGTAATCATCAGATTATAAAAGGTGTTTTATATCACATTTTTTTATTGGGAGGAATGCGTGCTACAAGCTTGTTTAAAAAAAGTCACGAAATGTGAAAAAAATTGCGAGCTAGGGATTTAAATTGTAAGAAAAAAGTAATATAGTTTTAGGTAATATGATTTTTCTTATAAGCAGATTATTAGACAGCTAAGTTTATTTCAACTAGAGTTAGCTTACTAATAGAAAGTAAGTGGAGGTAAAAAATAATGTATGATGTAATCGTAATCGGCGCCGGCCCCGCCGGTATGACAGCGGCTTTATATGCGTCTCGGTCGAATTTATCCGTTTTAATGATTGAAAGAGGTGCTCCGGGGGGGCAAATGAATAACACTGCCGAAATTGAGAATTATCCAGGCTTTGATTCCATTATGGGACCAGAACTTTCTATGAAAATGTATCAAAATGTTGAGAAATTTGGAACTAAAAATGAATACGGCATTGTACAAGATGTGGTAGATCATGGTAGTTATAAAGAAGTTATCACCGAAGAAAATAGTTACAAAGGCAAAAGTGTCATTATTGCAACTGGCTGTGTTCACCGTAAATTAGGTGCCCCTGGTGAAGAAGAGTATGCTGGTCGTGGGGTTTCTTATTGTGCAGTTTGTGATGGAGCCTTTTTCCGGAATAAAAAACTAATTGTTGTAGGCGGCGGCGATTCTGCTGTAGAAGAAGCAATTTATCTGACACAATTTGCAAGTGAAGTTGTCATTGTTCATCGCCGGGATGAATTACGGGCACAAAAAATTATCCAAGATCGCGCTTTTGCAAATGAAAAAATTAGTTTTATCTGGGACTCGGTAGTAGAAGAGATAACAGGTAACGACATGGTAGTAACCGGGGTTAATATTCGCAATGTTAAAACAGATGAAGTTTATGAAACAACAGCGGATGGTGTCTTTATCTATGTTGGTTTAGAACCTCTATCAGCACCTTTTACTAAATTGGATATTTTAGATGAGGCTGGGTGGTTATTGACAGACAGCTTTATGAAGACTGCTATTCCAGGTATTTTTGCAATTGGCGATGGCCGGGCAAAAGATTTACGTCAAATTACCACCGCTGTTGGTGAAGGTGGTATTGCAGGACAACAGGTCTTTCAATATTTAGAAAACTTAAAGGATAGCCAAAGTGTTGGTCAATAAAAATTTTTAAAGTCGATGCTAAAATAATTTGAAAATCCAGCTGAGATGAATGCAAGCGATAAGGCAATCATTTCTCTGGATTTTTTTGTGATCTTTAAAAACAATTATTTAAAAAAGACAGCTACATTATTGACTCAGCTTTTTCTAATTTTTATCAACAAAAGCACTTTTTTATCAGTACGTGTTTTGTTTGGATAAATTGCCAATATTTTAAAAACATTGTTATGAAAGATTGTTGGCGTTATCAAGGTGAAATGATATACTTAAAAAGTAATTAGAAAAATTGAAAGAGGTGTTATTTCATGTCTTGGGAACAAGTCTATGAACAATGGGTAAACGATGGAAATTTAGAAGAAAATTTAAAGCAACAATTAGCTGATCTAAAAGAAGATCCTGAGAAACTAGAAGACGCGTTTTACGCACCTCTGGAATTTGGTACTGCTGGTATGCGAGGAATTTTAGGCCCGGGTATTAATCGTATGAATATCTATACTATCCGACAAGCCACAGAAGGTTTAGCTCGCTTTATGGATGAACAAGATGACAACACAAGAAGACGCGGTGTAGCCATTGCCTACGATTCTCGCCATATGTCGCCAGAATTTGCAATGGAAGCGGCCAAAACATTAGCAAAACACGATATTCCTTCCTACGTTTTTGAAAGTCTTCGTCCAACGCCAGAATTATCTTTTGCGGTGCGTTACTTAAAAGCTTTTACCGGTATTATGATCACAGCTTCTCATAATCCTGCTGCATACAATGGTTATAAAGTCTACGGACAAGACGGTGGTCAAATGCCACCTGCTGATGCGGATGCTTTAACTACGTTCGTGCGCTCAATTGATAATCCATTAGAAATTCAAGTTTTATCTGATGAAGAAGTAGAGCACAGTGGCTTGATTAATATTATTGGTGAAGAAATCGATACCGCATATCTAAAAGAAATTAAAACAGTCACTATTAATCAAGATTTAATTGATGAAATGGGCAAAGACTTAAAATTAGTCTATACGCCACTACACGGAACTGGCAAAATGTTGGGAGAAAAAGCTCTAAAACAAGCTGGCTTTGAAAAATTTGCTTTAGTGCCAGAACAAGCGGTCGCCGATCCTGACTTTTCTACCGTAAAATCACCAAATCCAGAAGAACATTCTGCTTTTGAATACGCAATTGCTTTAGGTAAAAAAGAAGATGCCGATCTTTTGATTGCCACAGATCCGGATGCTGATCGCCTTGGAGCAGCAGTACGCTTACCAAATGGTGAATATCAAGTCTTAACAGGTAATCAAATTGGTGCACTCTTTACGGAATATATTTTAGCCGCTCATAAACAAGCAGGGACACTCCCAAGCAATGCTGCTGTCTTAAAATCAATCGTTTCAAGCGAATTGCCAACTGCTATTGCAGCTAAATACGATGTTGCCATGCTCAATGTTTTAACTGGCTTTAAGTTTATTGCCGAAAAAATTAAACAATTTGAAACAGATCATAGCCAAACTTTTATGTTTGGGTTTGAAGAAAGCTACGGCTATTTAGTTAAACCTTTTGTTAGAGATAAAGACGCGATTCAAGCTTTAGTTTTATTGGCTGAGGTTGCAGCTTACTACAAAAAGCAAGACAAGACATTATTTGATGGTTTACAAGATATTTTTGAAACCTATGGCTATTATGCTGAAAAAACTATTTCTGTAACCTTAAGTGGTTTAGAAGGACCAGCTAAAATTAAAGCGATTATGAGTAAATTCCGCACCCAAGCGCCAAGTGAAATTGGTGGCGTAAAAGTCGTGCAGACAGAAGACTTCAAAGCGCGAACAATTATGGGTCTAGATGGCAATGAAGCAAAAATGACAACTCCTGCTTCTGATGTGTTGAAATACGTCTTAGAAGATGAAAGCTGGATTGCCGTCCGTCCGTCTGGTACAGAACCAAAAATCAAGTTCTATATTGGTGTAAAAGGTGAGAATCAAAAAGATGCGATCGAAAAAATTGCTGTCCTTGAAAAAGCAATTAACGAAATAACTGCGGATTAAGAAATAAAAGAGGTGTCTACATGGAGCAAGAAACAGAAATTCTGCAAGTTAGTCGTCTTTTTAAAGTTTTAGCAGATAAAACACGACTTAAAATTTTACTAGCGTTAAAAAAAGGTGAATTGAATGTGACAACTATCGGTGAAGTAGTTGAAATGGAACAGTCAGCAGTCTCCCACCAGTTAAAACTTTTACGAGATAATCGTGTAGTAAAGTCTCGCCGAGAAGGCAAAACTGTTTTATATAGTTTAGATGATCATCACGTATTGGATATATTAGAACAAACCTTTGAACATATTCATCATAGCTAATTATTAATGAAAGACTTTTTGCACAAAATTCATTATGTTTCTTGTCTTTACTGAAAAAAACTAGGACTTTCATTTACGAAAGTCCTAGTTTTTTTGCATCATTTTTGGTATGCTTAAAGAAATTTCTTTGAAAACAACGAATGTATTCTAATTCATTTGAATGACAACTTTTAGGAGGTAGTATGGAAAAGCGATTGAAAATTGGTCTATTAGGTTTAGGTGTGGTCGGTTCCGGAGTAGCAAAAGTGATAGCCCAAAATAGCACGAAAATCTTGTCTGCTACCGGTATTAAACTAGAAGTTGCGAAAGCTTTGGTACGAATCGGAGAAGATAAAAAAACTATTGCAGCTGAACATGGTTTTTCTTTAGTCCATGACATTAAAGACATCACCGATGATCCTGAAATTGATATTGTAGTAGAAGTCATGGGAAAAATTGAGCCAGCGAAATCTTTTATTTTAGCAGCTCTTAACAGCGGCAAGCATGTTGTTTCAGCAAATAAAGATTTGATTGCCCAACATGGCAATGAATTAGTTGCAACAGCCCAAGAAAATGGCTGTTACTTCTATTATGAAGCGAGTGTTGCCGGGGGGATTCCAATTTTACGAACACTCGTAAATAGCTTTTTAGCAGATGAAATCACTGAAGTTTTTGGTATTGTAAATGGGACAACCAACTATATGCTGACGCAAATGCTAGAAAATAATCTTTCTTATGAAGTTTCCTTACAACAAGCTCAAAAACTTGGCTTTGCAGAATCAGACCCAACCAATGATGTTGACGGAATTGATGCTGCTTATAAAGCCGTAATTTTAACCAGATTTGCATTTCATCAGGATTTAGGTATGAAGGATTTTGCTGTTACCGGGATTCGCGGAATGGATTTAGCAGATTTGAAATTGGCCCAACAGTTAGGCTATGAAGTTAAATTAATCGCGCAAACAAAAAACTCTGCTAATGGTGTTTATGCTGATGTCGCACCCAAATTAGTACCAAAGCGTCATCCTCTAGCAAGTATTTACAACGAATTAAATGGTGTCTTTATTAAAAGTTATGGTATCGGAAAGAGTATGTTTTACGGTCCAGGTGCCGGATCAATTCCAACAGCAACAAGTGTCGTAAATGATTTGGCTGTTATTGCCCAGCGCACGGCAGAAAAACTACCGGTAGCGCCTTTTACAGATTACAAAGCACAGGTAAACTTGCAAAATAAAGAAGATGTAACGGGTCGTTTTTATTTAGCTTTAAAAGCGGATACCAAGCAACAGCAAACTCAAATTGCGACAATTTTTTCTGAAATAAACTTGGCTGTTGAACTAGTAGAACAAAAGCAAACCGATGATTTTCGTTTTGTTTATTTAACGCAAAATATATCGTTAGAAAAACGTGATGAGGTAGTAAAAGCACTAGCTGACGTTGATGTAAAAGTAACGCAGATGATGGAAATATTGGAGGGATAAAGATGTACGAAGGCTTATTAAAAACTTTTAAAGAGTATTTACCTGTAACAGAAAAAACACCAATGATTTCACTAGCAGAGGGAAATACACCACTTATTCCTTTAAATAGCTTGTCAAAAGAGTTGAAAATTAACTTGTATGGCAAATATGAAGGCTTGAATCCGACTGGCTCATTTAAAGACCGCGGAATGGTAATGGCTGTAGCCAAAGCTGTTGAAGATGGGGCGAAAGCAATTATTTGTGCCTCAACAGGTAATACTAGTGCGGCAGCGGCAGCGTATGCAACTAGAGCAGGTATCAAAGCTTACGTGGTTATCCCAGATGGTAAAATTGCAATGGGAAAACTAGCCCAGGCAATTATTTATGGTGCTGATATTATTTCGATTCCAGGTAATTTTGATGAAGCTTTAAAAGCAGTCCGTGAAATTGCGGAAACAGAGGCGGTAGCATTGGTAAATTCTGTGAATCCGTATCGTTTAGAAGGACAAAAAACAGCTGCCTTTGAAGTGTGTCAACAATTAGAAAAAGCTCCCGATGTTTTAGCAATTCCGGTTGGGAACGCGGGAAATATTTCAGCTTACTGGAAAGGTTTTAAAGAATGGCATGACGTAAAAGGAACAACTTTGCCACGTATGCACGGTTTTGAAGCAGAAGGTGCAGCAGCGATTGTAAAAGGGGCAGTGATTGCGCAACCTGAAACAATTGCAACGGCAATTCGGATTGGTAATCCTGCAAGCTGGAAGTTAGCTGAAGCTGCCAGAGACGAGTCAAAAGGCTATATTGATTCTGTAACAGATGCAGAAATTTTGAATGCATATAAAAAAGTTGCAGCTCAAGATGGTGTTTTTGTGGAACCTGGTTCAGCAGCGTCTTTAGCCGGGGTAATTCAACATGTTAAAGCAGGCAAAATTAAAGCAGGTGAAACGGTCGTTTGCGTCTTTACCGGCAACGGATTAAAAGATCCTGATACGGCAATTAATGAAACTACAGTGGACATTCATAAAATGAGTGATTTAGAAGAGATGCGTAATCACTTACGTCAAGGAGTGGCAAAACTATGAGAATCCGCGTACCGGCCACTAGTGCCAACTTAGGTCCCGGTTTTGATTCTTGTGGAGTAGCGGTGAGCTGTTATTTGTTTGTGGAAGTTGTAAAGCCAGCTATAACGTGGCAAGTAGAGCATAGCTATGGCGATTTCATTTCATCTGATGCGAGCAATTTAATTGTTCAAACAGCTTTAAAGACAGCGCCAAATCTTTTACCCCATCATATTAAAGTGACGTCTGATATTCCGTTGACACGAGGATTGGGAAGTAGTTCTTCTGCAATTGTAGCCGGAATTGAATTGGCCAATCGTTTAGGAAATTTGGAATTAAGTGAAAGTGATAAAATCAAATTAGCTACTGAGATGGAAGGGCATCCAGATAATGTTGCGCCAGCAATTTGTGGTGATTTAGTTGTTGCAAGTTATCATGATGACAAAACGTACTATCTGAAACATTATTTTCCTGACTGTGATTTAATTGCTTTTATACCTAACACGGAACTGGCAACTAGTGAAAGTCGTGATGTTTTACCTACACAACTGTCTTATAGCCAAGCAGTAACTGCTAGTAGCATTGCCAATGTTATGGTGGCAGCTTTAATGGCAGGAAATTTAGCAGTGGCGGGCAAAATGATGGAACAAGATCAATTTCACGAACAATATCGTAGTCTTTTCGTGCCACATTTAGCGAAAATTCGAGAAATTAGTCATGCTCAAGGTGGCTTTGGCTGTTATTTAAGTGGAGCTGGTCCAACTGTTATTATTTTGGCACCAAAAAATAAAACAGCCCAAATAATACCACAACTAAAAATGCTTGATAAAAAAGCGACCATTGAAATTTTCCAAGTTGATCGTGAAGGTGTTCAAGTTTTTTAAAAGACGGAAAAGACTTTTAAAAGTCATTAATCAAATTAACCAGGACTCGCCTCAGTTGGCGAGTTTTTTGTAAATCAGATTAGTTCAATTATTCACAACTTGACAAAAAAAGGAGGCAGAAAAAATGAAATTTGAAACAAAATGTTTACATGCAGGTTATACGCCACAAAACGGTGAGCCGCGGGTCATGCCGATTGTGCAAAGTACAACGTATACTTATGACTCAACTGAAAGCATTGGCAAACTTTTTGATTTGGAAGAAGCGGGATACTTTTATACACGTTTGGCTAATCCTACCACCAATGCAGTAGAAGAAAAAATTGCCAATCTTGAAGGTGGTGTGGGGGCTTTGTGTACGTCTTCAGGACAAGCAGCAACCTTTTTGGCTCTTTTGAATATTCTTACGGCAGGGGATCATTTTATTTCTGCTGCTGCTATTTATGGTGGAACCTTTAATTTGTTTGCCCATACGTTAAAGAAAATGGGAATTGAAGTTACTTTTGTTGATCAGAATGCTTCGCTAGCTGAATTACAAAAAGCGATTAAAACAAATACCAAAGCAGTTTTTGCTGAAACAATTGCAAATCCAGCAATGAAAGTATTGGATATTGAAAAATTTGCGACTTTAGCTCATCAAAATGAAGTGCCGTTTTTAATTGATAATACTTTTGCCACACCATACTTTTGTCGACCAATTGAATTTGGCGCAGACGTTGTAATTCACAGTACCACAAAATATCTCGATGGACATGCTGTACAAACCGGTGGCGTGATTGTCGATAGTGGGAAATTTAATTGGGCTAACGGGAAGTTTCCGCAACTTGCTACACCAGATGAAACATACCAGGGTATTATCTATACGGAAACTTTTGGAGTCGCTGCTTATATTACCAAAGCCCGTGTGCAATTGATGCGGGATTTAGGTGCGACGCCTTCGCCTCAAAACTCATTTTTATTAAATCTTGGCATTGAAACATTGCCGGTGCGGATGGATCGGCATTTTGAAAATGCGATGAAGGTAGCCGAATTTTTAGCATCAGAAAAAAGCGTTACACAGATTACTTATCCAGGATTAAAGACAGATACTAATTATCAATTAATGCAAAAATATCTACCTAATGGTTTATGTGGTGTGATTTCCTTTGAGATTGGGAAGGATCGCAAAAGAGCTGCTCAATGGTTGGATGCTTTAAAATTGGTTTCTTTAGAGGTGCATGTGGCCGATATTCGTACGTGTGCGTTGCATCCTGCAAGTGCTACTCATCGCCAATTAACAAGTCAAGAGTTGCAACAAGCCGGCATTTCACCGGGTTTAATTCGTCTTTCTTGTGGCTTAGAAAATGCAGAGGATATCATTAAAGATTTAAAACAAGCATTTAGACAACTGGAGGGATAAGCATGCCAATTCGCTTACCAGATAGTTTTCCTGCCAAAGCCATTTTGGCTGCAGGGGATATTTTTGCCATTGATAACAAAAGAGCTAGGACACAAGATATCAGACCACTGGAAATTTTAATCGTTAATTTAATGCCGGATAAAATTACTACTGAAACGCAATTGTTGCGTTTAATTAGTCAAAGTCCTTTGCAAATCAATGTTGAGTTTTTACAAATGAATACCCATGCCCACAAAAATGTCGCAAAAAGCCATTTAGACCAATTTTATTTAAGTTTTAATGAGATTAAAGAACGCTTTTATGATGGCCTAATTATCACCGGAGCGCCGGTGGAAGAGCTTGATTTTGAAGAAGTTGATTATTGGCAGGAATTATGTTTTGTAATGGAGTGGAGTAAGCAAAATGTGACGTCGGTCATTCATATTTGCTGGGGAGCACAGGCGGGGCTTTTTTACCATTACGGGGTGAAAAAAGTGATGTATCAAGAAAAACTATTTGGTAATTTTTGCCAGTACACAATAGCAAATCGACGGCTTTTTCGTGGTTTTGACGATTATTTTTGGGGACCGCAATCTCGTTATACAGGGATTAATTGTGAAGATTTAACACAAGCACCAGTTGCAGTAGTTGCCAAAAGTAAGGAAATTGGGCCAACGATTTTGTTGAGTGATGATGAACATGATATCTTTTTATTAGGTCATTATGAATATGATACAGACACATTGCATCAGGAATTTTTACGGGATCAAAAAAGAGGGCTAAATCCCAAAGTACCTGAAAATTACTATCCTACTAATGATTACACTAAAAAACCGGTTAATAATTGGCGGGGGCATAGTCAGCTGCTGTGTCACAATTGGTTAAATGATGTTTATCAAATAACCCCTTATAATTTAGCTGATATCCCAAAGGAAAATCAGAGGCGTAAAAAAAATACTAAAAAATAAGCGATACCTAAGAAAAAAGCAAGGAGTACAGCAGGCTGTTGCCGCCAGTAATCCTTGCTTTTTTCTGGGTATTTTTCTTACTCTTCTTCCATTGTATAATAACTGTGGTCTTCTAAGTCTAAGGCATTCATAATCATTGAAGCTGTTTCTTCGATTGATAAGGAGGCCACGTTAATCACGACACAACCCAATTTTTCGTATAAGTCATTTGCAAATTCTAATTCAGCCCGAATTTTATCAATATCCGAGTAGGCCGTATCTGGATTCAAACCATAAGCAATCATTCGTTCTTTTCGAATCCCATTTAAAACGTTGGGATCATTCGTGAGACCAACGATTTTTTTCTTATCCACTTCCCAGAGCTGTTTGGGAATATGAGCTTGAGGCACAAGGGGCAAGTTGGCAACTTTTAAGTTTTTATTGGCTAAAAATAAGCTTAAAGGCGTTTTTGAAGTCCGCGAGACGCCTAACAGCACCACATCTGCCTCTAAAAAACCACGAGGATCTTTACCATCATCGTATTTAACGGCAAATTCCATTGCTTCAATGCGTTTGAAATAGTTTTTATTTAAGTGGTGCAGTGCACCTGGTTCACGTGTTGGAGCTACACCGGTTCGTTTTTCAATTTCCAAAACGGGGGCTGATAAAACGTCAAAGCCAAATAAATTACTTTCTTGGCAAAAATCACGAATTAATTGGACTAAATCTTCATTAATCATCGTGTATAAAATCAAGGCGTTGAGTTTTTTTGCTTCTTTTAAGGCTTTTAATAGTGTCTTTTTGTCGCTCATAAAAGTCTTGCGAAATAAATTAAACTCTACGGTGGGGTATTGGGCCATGGTGGCTTGCGCCAATTTTGTAGCCGTTTCTCCGGCAGAATCGGAAATGACAAAAATTGTTAAGATTTCTTCAGCAGCTTTACTCATCTTTTTCCCTCACTTGTAATTTGTTGTAGTTTATTATACCATATCCAAGTAAAACTAATTCGTAATCATTATGATTTGTCTGATACGATAAAGACAAAGTTGCTGTTTTTATCCAAGTAGATGTGTTAGGAGGTTTTTCTTGTGACAAGAGAAATGACAAAAATTGACCAGGCAATGGTAACTTTAAAAGAACATGGCTTTAAAAAAACTAATAAACGAGAAAAGTTGTTAACTTTTTTAGCCAAAAAAAATCGTTATGTGGCAGCTAAAGAAGTCCAAGAATATATGGAAGGCGAATTTGGAAGTATCAGTTTTGATACGATTTATCGCAATCTCCATGATTTTTCAGAAATTGGTTTATTAGAAGAAACAGACTTAAACGGTGAGATGAAATTCCGCTTTCACTGCTGTCAGGATAAAAATCATCATCATCATCATTTTATCTGCACGGTTTGTGGTAAAACCCAAGAATTAGATCTTTGCCCCATGGATTTTTTCAAAGGACAACTTCCCGGTTGCACCATCGAAGGCCATCGTTTTGAGATTTTAGGACGCTGTGCTGACTGTCAATAGTTATTTTTTCATCCTTTTCACGAATTTTCAGGCGAAAAAGATTTTTTTCTTTGCACCATACTCTTGACACTATTTTATTACTTAGCTATAATTTTTTAAGGACAGTGTTGTTTTTTGAAAATGTTTCGATTAACAAAAACGGTTACTTTTTAGGCTCGGAGGGAGGGAATTTACATGTCAAAAACAGTGGTTCGTAAAAATGAATCTCTTGACGACGCTCTTCGTCGCTTCAAACGTTCCGTTTCAAAAGCTGGGACTCTTCAAGAATCTCGTAAACGGGAATTTTATGAAAAACCAAGTGTGAAACGTAAGAAAAAATCTGAAGCTGCTAGAAAACGCAAAAAATTCTAGTTTGCAACAAGATTGGAGCTGGTAGTGTGTCACTACTAAGTACTTTGAACGATGATATGAAGACAGCGATGAAAGCTAAGGATAAAGAGTCTTTGCAGGTGATTCGCATGTTGAAGGCATCGTTGCAAAACGAACAAATCAAAAAAGGTGCAGAATTAACTGACGATGAAGAATTGACCGTTTTATCACGGGAAATGAAACAACGTCGTGATTCTTTAACTGAATTTGAAAAAGCAGGACGAGACGATTTGGCAACGCAAGTAAAAGCGGAAATCAAAGTCGTTGAAAAGTATTTACCAGCACAACTTTCTGAAGAAGAAATTCGTCAGATTGTAACAGATGCAATCAGTAAAACTGGCGCTACTTCACCAAGTGAGTTTGGTAAAGTGATGGGGGCTGTAATGCCTTTAGTCAAAGGGAAAGCTGATGGTAATCAGGTAAATGCCATCGTCAAAGAATTATTGAATAAATAGTTATTTAATCGCAGACTTCTGTCTGCGATTTTTTTTCTTTTAAGTTTTGAATGTGGTATGATAAAACAGAAAACTTACCCATTTAAAACGGGGCAAAAAGGGAAATGACAAGGAGATGTAACTTTTTGACAGAAGATAAAAAAGTCTTGGAATTAAAACTCAGTGCTAAAGATGATATCAGCATGTTGTTAGGTGCCCATGACAAACACTTAAAGTTGATTGAAGAAAATACACACGTTATCATTAACAGTCGCGGCGAAACAATTATGATTGAAGGCGAAGATAGTTTTGTAGCAGTGGCCCAACAAGTAATTACAGCCTTACAAGAGTTAATTAATCGCGGGGTACATATCAGCACCCCTGATGTTGCCCAAGCACTAAAAGCGATTCCGTTACAAGGCGTTAATGCTTTTTTAGCATTATACGAAGAAGAAATTGTAAAAGATCGTAATGGCAAGGCAATTCGGGTGAAAAATCGCGGACAAAAGCAATATTTAGAAGCCGTGAAAAAACACGATGTCGTTTTTGGGATTGGTCCGGCTGGAACCGGGAAAACATTTTTGGCGGTCGTTTTAGCCATTGCAGCTTTAAAAAAAGGTCAGGTGCAAAAAATCATTCTAACGCGTCCTGCTGTCGAAGCTGGGGAAAATTTGGGCTTTTTACCTGGGGATTTAAAAGAAAAGGTTGACCCTTACTTGCGTCCGGTTTATGATGCACTGTATCAAATATTTGGTGTGGAACATACCAATCGTTTGATGGATCGCGGTATCATTGAAATTGCACCCTTAGCTTATATGCGTGGTCGGACCTTAGAAGATGCTTTTGTCATTTTAGATGAAGCTCAAAATACAACGATTATGCAAATGAAGATGTTTTTGACACGACTAGGGTATAACTCAAAAATGATTGTCAATGGTGATACGAGTCAGATTGACTTACCTAAAGGCGTAGTCAGTGGTCTAGTGCATGCTGAACGAACACTAAGCAATATTTCACAAATTGCTTTTGTTAATTTTGAAGCCAGTGATGTCGTGCGCCATCCTGTGGTCGCAAGAATTATTGAAGCATATGACAAAGCTAGTTTAAAAAAAGATTAGTGGTGCTGTAAGAAATAGGGGGAAATAATTTGATTATTGAGCCGTTAAGAAAAATCCGTGAACGTCTGGGACGTTTTTATATTCCGCTGATACTTCTCGTGTTTTTTATCAGCTGTTTTGGTCTTTTATTTACGAGCGTAAAACAAAAAAGTGTCGATTATCACGAAGGTCAAGTTGCCAGTGAGAGTATTCGGGCGAATAAGACAGTCGAAAATAAGGCGGCAACAGATCAAAAACGTCAGCTTGCAGCCGAGGCTGTTGTACCGGAGTATACGTATCAAGAAGATATTTCAGAAACACAACACAGCCGCATTGAAACCATTTTTAACCTGATTGCACAAGTTAAAAAATCAGTTGATGATGAGCACGAGCAGCGTCAAAAACAAGCCAAAGATAAAGAAATTCCAGCGGTTACAACCGATGACTATATTGCCTCATTAAAAAAATCATTTGAAAAGGTAAATGATGAAGATGTTCAGTTTTATCAAGCAATTCCAGCTTCATTTTATGAAATTGCTTTTACTTTAAACAGTGCCGCCTTAAACACTGTGCGAGATAATAGTTTAAATATTTTAGCTGAACAGATGAAAAATCAAGTTCGTGAATCTAATTTAGCGGATTTCAAAAACAATGCTGAAAATGAAGTCGATGCATTAGCAATATCCAGTATGGCAAAAGATGCCATGAAAGAACTATTAAAAAACGCGATTGTCGTAAATGATTTTCCTAATGAGAAAAAGACCGAAGAACTAAAAGAACAAGCTCGGGCTAGTGTGGCACCAGTCATGATCATACAAGGGGAAGTCATCGTCAGAGAAGGCTCTCAAATTGATGCAAGTGCCATTCAAAAATTACAACTTTTGGGATTAACGAGTCAAAATACTTCTTTTTTCCCAATTGTCGCAATGGTGGCCGGGATAATCGTTCAAATTTTAGTCTTACTTTATTTTGCACGGCAATATGCAGACAAAAATAAACGACAAGAGTTTTTAACCTTTTATACATTGGCGATGATTACAAGCATTGCCATGATGAAATTTTTTCAACTCTTCCAAACGGAATTACTACCTTATATCCCGTTATTTTTCCCAGCAGCATTTGTGCCGTTGGTCTTGAATATTTTCGTCAATCGTCGCGCCGGAATTATTGCAGCCATGTTTCAAGTAATTGCAGCTGTATTTTGTTATTATGATGCACTTGGGACCAATCTGTTGACCATCGTCTTATTGACTTATTTATTTTCTGGTTTGATGGGGGCGATTGTTAGACGAGAAAGAATCTCCAAACAAGGTTTTTCAGCTGTCATGTGGTTAATCGTCTTTCCTTTTTTATTAAATATTGTTTTAGTAGTGTTCCAAGGTTTAACCCTAACAGATGCTAGAACATGGACGACGATTATTTGCGGCTTGGCTGGAACGCTTTTATCTTTTCTACTAACGATGGGCTTACATCAGTATATTGAACTTTTGGTGACCGATAATAGTGTGATTGTTTTAAATGAGTTGAGCAATCCCAACCATCCACTTTTGAAAAAATTGTTGGAAGAAGCACCGGGGACTTATCATCACAGCATGATGGTAGCAAACTTATCAGCAAATGCGGTAGCGCTGATTGGTGGTCACTCGCTCTTAACGCGGGTTGCCTGTTATTATCACGATATCGGAAAATTGAAACACGCGAATTTTTTCGTGGAGAATTTACCTGCTGGCGCTGAAAATCCGCATAATTTCTTATTGCCAGAAGATAGCAAGCAGATTATTTTTGGTCACGTTACCGATGGTGCTAAGGTGTTGAAGGAATATAAGATGCCTAAAATGGTAATTGATATTTGCTACCAGCATCACGGCACAACCTTAATGAAATATTTTTATGCTAAAGCAAAAGAACGTAATCCGGAAGTGACAGAAGCCGAATTTCGCTATCCAGGGCCAAAACCCCAGACAAAAGAAGCTGGCGTTGTGAATATTGCTGATAGTTGCGAAGCGGCAGTGCGGGCGATGGATCATCCTACGAATGAAAAAATTCGTCAATTTGTTCATAATTTAATTGTTGACCGTATCTTAGACGGACAATTAGATGATAGTGGCTTGACGTTAAAGGAAATTCATATTATTGAAGATTCTTTAGTCAATGGCTTGTGCAGTACTTTTCACTCCCGGATTAAATATCCGAAGATGAAATCAGAAGCAGAGAAAATGAAAGAAGAACAAGAAAGAAGCGATAAATAATGGATATTACTTTTATGGATGAAACCAATTCCCTTACACCTGAAAAGATGCAAGAAGTGGACGATTTGTTGCAATTTGCGGCAGATTATTTGAAATTACCGCAAGAAACAGAAATGTCTGTTACTTTTATGGACAATGATGCCATTCAAGTTATTAACCGCGATTATCGTGGTAAAGATCGCCCGACTGATGTTATTAGTTTTGCATTAGAAGAAGAAGGTGAAGGCGAGATTCCAGTTGTTTTTGCAGATGGGCAAAATCCACTGCCAAGAGAGCTGGGCGATTTGATGATTTCTTTGGATAAAACAAAAGAGCAGGCCCAAGAGTATGGTCATAGTTTTGAAAGAGAGTTAGGTTTTTTGGCGCTGCACGGTTTTTTGCATATTAATGGTTACGATCATATGACCAAAGAAGATGAAAAAGTGATGTTTGGACTACAAAAGGAAATTTTGGATGCTTATGGACTTAAAAGATAAGAATACAAAGAAAAATAAGTATTTTATTACTTCAGTAGAATTTGCTTTCACAGGTATTCAAACAGTCTTTAAAGAAGAGCGGAATATGCGCAAGCACGTCTTTTTTGGTATCTTAGCCATCATAGCGGGGGGGATTTTTCAGTTAAGTCGCTTTGAATGGTTATGGTTGTTACTCGCGGTCTTTTTAGTTTGGATTGTGGAAATTATCAATACGGTTTTTGAGAATGTCGTGGATATGTTTACGGATTTTCACTTTCATCCGATTGGTAAAAAAATTAAAGATATGGCAGCTGGCGCTGTTTTGTTAACATCCTTTTTTGCGGTAATTATTGGAGCAATTCTATTTTTACCAAAAATTTGGCAATTATTGTTTTAAAAGAAATGAGGAATATTATGTCAGAACATAAATCAGGTTTTGTCGCAATTGTAGGACGTCCCAATGTCGGCAAATCAACATTATTAAATCGAATTGTCGGGCAAAAAATTGCCATTATGAGTGATAAAGCCCAAACGACTCGGAATAAAATTCAAGGTGTTTATACAACCCCAGATGCTCAAATTATTTTTATTGATACACCTGGTATCCATAAACCTAAACATCGTTTAGGTGATTTCATGGTGGAAACAGCCTATAGCGCGCTAAAAGAAGTAGATGCTGTTTTATTTATGATCAGTGCGGATGAAAAACGCGGTCGTGGTGATGACTTTATCATGGAACGCTTGAAAACAAACGACACACCTGTTTTTTTAGTTATCAATAAAATTGATAAAGTACATCCAGATGATTTATTGGGAATTATTGAAGATTATACAAGCCAGATGGATTTTGCCGAAGTGGTTCCTATTTCTGCAACAGAAGGCAATAACTTTGAAACATTAATGAATACATTGATTAAACAAATGCCAGCAGGGCCACAATATTTCCCTGATGACCAAATCACCGATCACCCTGAATATTTTATTGTATCTGAGTTAGTCCGAGAAAAAGTTCTATTATTAACTCGCGATGAAGTTCCCCATTCCGTTGCAGTTGTGGTCGACAGCATGAAACGGAATGAAAACGATAAAGTGCATATTCAAGCCACGATTATTGTCGAACGTAATAGTCAAAAAGGGATCATTATCGGTAAAGGGGGCAAAATGCTAAAAGATATTGGCACTAAAGCTCGCCGTGATATTGAACAGTTATTAGGGGATAAAGTCTTTTTGGAACTTTGGGTTAAAGTTCAAAAGGATTGGCGTGATAAACAAACCTATTTGCAAGATTATGGCTACCGTCCGGATGATTACTAAGGAGTTTTTCCATGCAATTAGCTGAAAGCCGCGGATTGATTTTATTTTCCCGGGACTATAAGGAAAAAGACAAATTGGTAAAAATTTTTACTGAATCAGCTGGTAAGCAAATGTTTTATGTTAAAGGTGTGCATAAGAAAAATAACCCGTTAACTTCTGTATTGCAAAATTTTACCGAGGCGACTTTTATCATGAATTTAAAGGCAGAGGGGCTTTCTTTTTTGAATGGGGCTAAAGATGTTAAGCCACTGACAACAATTCAACAAGATATTTTTTTGGCGGGTTATAGCACTTATTTGTTGAATCTCGCCGATGCTGCGATTGAAGATAAGGTATATGATCCTAATCTCTATCAGTTTTTATCGTTGTCTTTAAATTTAATCAATGAAGGTTATGATGCGGAAATTATCACCAATATTTTTGAGGTACAAATACTGCAGCGTTTTGGTGTGGCACCAATTTTTGATCACTGTGTCATTTGCGGAAAAACTACCGGTCGTTTTGACTATTCGTCTAAATACGGGGGTGTTTTGTGTGAAGCGCATTTTTCAAGTGATGAACATCGGTATCATGCCGATCCTGCTGCCATGCACTTTATCCGCTTGTTTAATCAGATAGATTTAAGTAAGGTCAAGACAATAAACGTGAAACCAGCAGTAAAAAAAGAGATTCGTCGCGTAATTGACCAACTTTATGATGAATATGTTGGCATTCATTTGAAGAGTAAAAAATTTATTGACGACATGCATAATTGGCAAGACTTAATGAAACCAGAGTCTTAGTCTTACGCGGTATAGCTGTAAATTTATCCGAATATTATCGTGGTTTTTTACATAGAGCATTGTGATTGCTCTTTTGTGTGAAAATCACTGCGATAGTATTTGGATATTTTTGTATCTGTTTATTTCACGAACGATTTTAGCTTTATTCGAAATAATTAGTCGTATTAAAAAGACAATTTAAAGGAAATCAAGTAAAATGAAGATATCAAAATTGATTTTTACACAACCGGTGAATAAAGGGGAGAAAGATTTGACGTTATCAGATATTGAAATTGCACAGCAAGTAGAGATGAAAAATATTACAGAAATTGCTGCAACATTAGGGATTGCATCGACAGATTTAGAATTGTATGGAAATTATAAAGCCAAAATAAAACCAAATGCTAAAAAACCGCTAAAAGGAAAATTAATTTTGGTAACAGCTATTAGTCCCACGCCCGCCGGTGAGGGAAAAACCACCACGGCTGTAGGTTTAGCAGATGCTTTAGGCCATATTGGTAAAAAGGCTGCAATTGCATTGCGAGAACCTTCTTTAGGACCAGTGTTTGGTATTAAAGGAGGCGCAGCTGGTGGCGGCTATGCCCAAGTAGTGCCCATGGAAGATATTAATTTACATTTTACCGGTGATTTTCATGCGATTGGAGCTGCAAATAATTTATTAGCGGCTATGCTAGACAACCATATTCACCAAGGCAATGCATTGGAAATTGATAGCCGTCAAATTACTTGGAAACGCGCAGTTGATATGAATGATCGCCAATTGCGCCACATTGTAGACGGGTTGCAAGGACGTTTGAATGGTGTGCCTAGAGAAGACGGTTTTGAAATCACTGTTGCTTCTGAGATCATGGCAATTTTATGTTTAGCGGCTGATTTGGCAGATTTAAAAAAACGCTTGGAAAAAATTGTTGTTGCCTATCGTTTTGATGGCAATCCGGTTACTTGTGGTGATTTAAAAGCCGCTGGAGCAATGACAGCTTTATTAAAAGATGCTATTAAACCTAACTTAGTCCAAACATTAGAACAAACCCCGGCGTTTATTCACGGTGGACCTTTTGCCAATATTGCCCATGGCTGTAACAGTGTACAAGCGACCAAAATGGCTTTACAATATGCAGATTATGCGGTAACAGAAGCAGGATTTGGCGCAGATTTAGGAGCCGAAAAATTTATGGACATCAAATGCCGACTAGCAAAATTAAAACCGGATGCGGCTGTATTAGTTGCAACTATTCGGGCGTTGAAAATGCATGGTGGTGTCGCTAAAAATGATTTAACGAGTGAAAATGTAGCTGCTGTTGTAGCAGGTCTGCCAAACTTAGAACGCCATTTACACAATTTAAAAGATAATTTTGGTTTGCCGGTAGTTGTTTGTATTAACCAGTTTCCACAAGATACGCCAGCTGAATTAGCAGCTGTAAAAAAAGCGTGCGAAGAGCGTGGAGTAGAAGTAGTTCTTTCAGACGTTTGGGGTACTGGTGGTGCTGGTGGCGTAGAATTAGCCCAAAAAGTAGTCGAATTAGCAGATACACAAAGTGATATAACATTCGCTTATGAGACGAATCTTTCTTTAGTTGAAAAAATTGAAACGATAGCAAAAAAAATCTATGGTGCAAAGGGTGTTGAATTTACACCACAAGCCAAACGAGAATTGGCTAAACTAGCAGAACTTGGGTTTTCCGATTATCCAATTTGTATGGCAAAAACACAATATTCTTTCAGTGACAATCCCAATCTACTAGGTGCACCGAAGGATTTTACGATTACTATTCGCTCGGTTAAGGTTTCAGCTGGGGCAGGTTTTATTGTGGCATTAACAGGAAATATCATGACAATGCCAGGTTTACCGAAAAAACCTGCGGCAGAAAACATTGATGTTGATGAATTTGGTAATATTACCGGTTTGTTTTAATTTTTTAATTGACAAAACTTAGGGTAAACCGCTATGATAAACAAAGATTGATACGGTGAACAAGACGAAAAATAAGCAAATGAACAAGCGATTGCGGGAAAGTGGAAGCCGCAAGCAGGAACTTATTTGGGGGCAACTTGGGAGTATCCAGTTGAATATTTTAAAGCTGCTGAGCAATCAGAAGCAGGGTGGAACCGCGAAGAATTCGTCCCTGCATAGATGAAAATCTATGCAGGGCTTTTTGTTTTTCTTAGGGAAAACTTGAAAAATTTGAAACTGTGTCTTGCGACTATAAATTTAGTAAGCTTAAAAGTTGGTCTAAGGAGGGTGAACAAATGCAATTTGATATGGAAATTAATGCCAATGAATTTAAAGAAAAAAAATTAAAAGTTTTAGCTAATGTGCCGCTGAAAGTTGTGATTAGAGATGATAGTGGTCAACTGGTAGAAGAGTTTATTACCAAACCAAGTCAAATGCTTTATGACTTAGCTTTTCTAACGGAAAAAATGGTAGTGGAAGTTCATTTAATTCCTGGCAATCCAGTTGAATTTTATCCAGTGGTAAATGCTCTTTAAATAATTAAAGGAAATTGAAAATAGTAGGAGGAAATAAAATGAGTAAAAAAATGACTGTGCAAAATATTATTTTGACACTGCAACAATTTTGGTCTGGTAATGGCTGTATGTTAATGCAAGCTTATGATACCGAAAAAGGAGCCGGGACTATGAGTCCTTATACATTTTTGCGCGCAATTGGACCAGAACCTTGGAATGCAGCTTATGTAGAGCCTTCTCGCCGCCCTGCTGATGGTCGTTATGGTGAAAATCCGAATCGTTTATACCAACACCATCAATTTCAAGTTGTCATGAAACCATCTCCAGAAAATATTCAAGAGCTTTATTTAGAAAGCTTGAAATTATTAGGCATTGATCCTTTAGAACACGATATTCGTTTTGTAGAAGACAACTGGGAGAACCCCTCAATGGGCTGTGCTGGTCTTGGTTGGGAAGTTTGGCTTGATGGAATGGAAATTACCCAATTTACGTATTTCCAACAAGTGGGGGGCTTGCCTTGTAAACCAGTTACGTCAGAAATCACCTACGGTTTAGAACGTTTAGCTTCTTATATTCAAGAAGTTGAAAGTGTGTATGACTTAGAATGGGCTGACGGGGTTAAGTACGGAGAGATTTTCCGCCAACCAGAATATGAACATTCAAAATATTCTTTTGAAGTAAGTGACCAAGCGTTGTTATTGGGCAATTTTGACCGCTTTGAATCTGAGGCAAAACGTTGCATCGATCAAGATTTGGTTCATCCAGCCTACGACTATATTTTGAAATGTAGTCACACATTTAACTTATTAGATGCAAGAGGAGCTGTTTCTGTAACAGAGCGTGCGGGTTACTTAGCGCGTATTCGTAATATGGCTAGAGCGGTTGCTAAAATTTTTGTAGCGGAGCGGGCGAAATTAGGTTATCCGTTATTAGCACCTGAAGAAGCGGCAAAATTATTGAAGGAGGAAAACTAAGATGGCAAAAGATTTATTATTGGAGATTGGTTTAGAAGAAATGCCTGCTCATGTAGTAACTCAGAGTATGAAACAATTAGAAAAAAAAGTTAGTGAATTTTTAGCTCATGAAAAATTAGCTTTTTCTTCCATCAAGTCATTTAGTACGCCGCGGCGTTTAGCTGTTCTTATCAGTGAAGTGGCAGAAAAACAAGCTGACACAGAAGAAGAAGTGAAAGGGCCAGCTAAAAAAATCGCGTTAGATGGTGAAGGCAATTGGTCAAAAGCGGCAGAAGGTTTTGTTAGAGGTCAAGGATTGACAACAGAGGCTATTACTTTTAGAGAATTAAAAGGGGTAGAATATGTTTATGTAACAAAGTATGCCAAAGGTAAACCGGCTATTGAAGTATTGGCGGGTTTAAAAGAGGTAATTACAAGTCTAAGCTTTCCGGTGACGATGCATTGGAATAAATATGATTTTGAATATATTCGTCCGATTCACTGGATTGTGGCCTTATTAGGCGAAGAAGTAATTCCATTTTCAATTTTAGATGTTGAAACTGGCAATACAACCAGAGGGCATCGTTTCTTAGGCGATGATGTGACGATTGAAACGGCAAATTCATACGAAGAAAAATTAAATGAACAGTTTGTGATCGCAGATCCTTTAAAACGAAAAGCACTGATTGTGGAACAAATTAATGAAATTGCAACAAAAAATGATTGGCAAGTGGGCTTAGATGAAGATTTACTGGAAGAAGTAAACAACTTGGTGGAATACCCAACTGCTTTTGTTGGTAATTTTGAAGATCGTTTCTTATCAGTACCAGAAGAAGTTTTAGTAACTTCAATGAAAGAACATCAACGCTATTTTGATGTCCGTAATCAAGCTGGTTTACTGTTACCACATTTTATTTCCGCCCGTAATGGTAATGCTGTAAAATTGGATAACGTGATTAAAGGCAATGAAAAAGTATTGACGGCGCGTTTGGAAGATGCGGAATTCTTTTATAAAGAAGACCAAAAATTAACAATTGATGCCTGTGTGGAAAAATTAAAAAATGTGACCTTCCATGAAAAAATCGGTAGCATTTATGAAAAAATGCAACGAGTAGCTGAAATTGCCAAAATTGTTGGAAAAACAGTTGGTTTATCACAAGTACAGCTAGAAGATCTAGCTCGTGCAGCTGAAATTTATAAATTTGACCTTGTGACCAATATGGTGGGAGAATTTCCTGAATTACAAGGTGTAATGGGAGAAAAATATGCGTTATTACAAGGCGAAAAACCAGCAGTAGCAAAAGCTATTCGGGAACACTACTTGCCAATTGCCAGCGAAGGAGAACTTCCAGATTCTGAAATTGGAGCAGTGTTGGCGATTGCCGATAAATTAGATAGTTTATTGTCCTTCTTTGCAGTGGGGATGATTCCAAGTGGTTCAAATGACCCGTATGCATTGCGACGTCAAACCTATGGTATTGTGCGTATTATTGAAAATAAACACTGGGCTTTTCCACTGGTTGAATTGCAAGAGGAAATTAGCGCAGCGATTAGCTTAGATGAAAAACGTTATGGAATAAAATTAGCAAGTAGTCAAATTGAAGTCGTGAACTTTGTAAAAGCACGTTTGAAACAATTTTTATTGACGAAAAACTTGCGTCACGATGTGATTGACGCCGTGATTAATGCAGAACAAAGTAATTTAACTGCGCTATTTTCTTCGGCTAAAATTTTACGTCAACATTTAAATGACCCGGATTTTAAACCATCAATGGAAGCTTTGACCCGGGTAATTAACTTAGCGAAAAAAGCAGAAGTAGAAGACTTAAATGTCAAACCAGAACTTTTTGACAATGAGGCGGAAAAAGCATTATTTGAGGCTGTAACTGACTTAGAAAATCGGTTTGTACGTCAAACGATGGCCCAAAACTACGAGGACTTAACTGCTTTACGACCATTAATTGAAAATTATTTTGATCAAACTATGGTCATGGTTGATGACGATAAAGTTCGTCGTAATCGGTTAACACAATTAAATAAAATTGCTAAAATGGCATTGGCAGTTGCCAGTCTGGATGCATTGATTACAAAAAATTAAAAAAAAGCTACAAAGTTTGCTTAAAAGGCAGACTTTGTAGCTTTTTTGTTATTTACGTTTTTGCTTGCCGGCATTGCGACCTTGTTTGCCGCTGTTACGATTTTTATTTTTCTTCGTATAATCGGCTACGTTTTCTTTCACTTCTTTTGGTGTAACATCTTTTCTTGGTGGTGTTACGACTGTTTTTGGTGGATTTTTTTTCATTTCAGCTTGTACTTGTGCTTTAATTCGTGGCTTCATAATAACGTTAGTAATGAAGGTTTGTAGACAGCTGATTAGACCACCGACTACCCAGTACAAGGTTACCCCAGCTGGTGCACTCATGGACATGAAAACAATCATCAATGGTGAAACAATCAGCATAGAACGCATCGTTTTCTTTTGTTCTTCTGGAACGCCAATTTGTGAGATAAAACCTTGAACCAAATAAAATAGACCAGCGATAACAACGAGGGCAATACTAGGATTACCTAAGTTAATGCCCATGAAAGTAGCGCTTTTTATCCCAGGCGTGAAGCGGGCAGTATAATACAACGCGGAGAAAATCGGCATTTGAATTAATAAAGGTAAACAACCCATTCCACCAAACATGCTGACGTTATTTTCTTTATAGACAGCCTGCATTTCTTGTTGTGCTTTCATTTGTTCTTCTGGAGATGTTGCAGCCTTCAATTTAGCTTGGGCTTGATCGATTTGTGGTTTCAAAAATTGCATTTTTTCAGATTGCACCATCGTTTGTTTTGACTGGTGAATTCCCAAAGGCAATAAGATAATTCTAACAATAATCGTGACCATAATAATGGCTAGACCATAACCCCAGTTGAAGTCTTTTGCCAGGTATTGTAAAAATCCTCCTAGTGGTTCCACTAAAATACGGTAAATCATGCCATCTTTATCTGGGTTACCGTTCTTATCAACGGAAACACAGCCAGAAAGGGTAATCATAATTCCAATCAGACCAGATGCCAATAGCCAGTTTTTTAATTTTGTCATTTGCTTCGTCCTTTACTTTGTAAATTTACACAAAAGTAATCATACTAGAAAAACGGGCAACTGTAAACGTGCTTCACAAAATATTCAAGAATAAAGGCTATGATTCACATAAAAAAGTTAGCGTTATCATAAAAAAAGCGGCTTAGCCGCTAATAGCCAAAGGTCACTTCAAAAGTGTTCCGCTCTTTAATCATTGGATCATCGGTAATATCTAAATAAGTTACGTGACCGGCCGGAGAAGGAGAGGCTTTGACGCCTGCAATAAATTTCTCCATTGCCTCTTGTGGGCCAAAAGCTTCAATTCCCACTGAGCCATCTGCTTCATTCCAAACTGCACCATGAATGCCTAATCGATCTGCTAACATTTTAGTTGTATAACGAAAGCCAACTCCTTGCACTCGGCCTTGTACATTCATTCTTACTTTCCGCATGATAATCACCTCATTTTTATCTTAATTTAATGATAGCTTTTTTGCTGACATCCCACAAGCTTTCTGCTGAAAATGCTATAATAAGGCGAGGTGAAACCATGAAAGAAATTCAATCAAATAAAAATCCGTTAGTTAAAACGTTAAAAAAGCTCCATCAAAAAAAATACCGGGATCAACAAGCCCAATATCTGTTAGAAGGTTTCCACTTAGTTGAAGAGGCCCATAAAAGCGGCGCCCAAATTCAGACTATTTTAGTCAACGAACGTGGTCAAAAAGAATGGGGCGACTTTTTGGCAAATTATGAAGCAATTTGCTATTTGGTACCAGAAACCATTTTAAAAGAACTTTCAGAACAACCAACTCCTCAAGGGATTATTGCAGTGGTAGCCAAAATGAAATCACAAGTGCAATTAAAAAAAGGCGCTTGGATTTTATTAGATCGGGTGCAAGATCCAGGAAATGTGGGAACGATTATTCGAACCGCTGATGCAGCTGGTTACGATGGGGTAATTTTAGGAGAAGGTAGTGCGGATATTTACAGTACTAAAGTTTTGCGGAGTATGCAGGGAAGTAATTTTCACTTGCCGGTTATTCCCATGAATCTTGTTACAGCAATTGAAGCGTTAAAACAACTAGGGGTACCCGTTTATGGTACGCAATTAAATAAAGATGCCAAAAAATTCAATGAAGTACCAAAAGGTGATGTGGCTATTTTGGTTGGCAATGAAGGACAAGGTGTCACCCAAGAGTTGTTGGCGTTAACTGACCAAAATCTTTATATTCCAATTTTGGGACAAGCCGAGTCTTTAAACGTGGGAATTGCAGCGGGGATTTTATTATATTACTTTAAATTGTAGCAATTGAAATATTTTAAAGAACTGTTAAGCTTGAGTCCGCTTTCTTTAAATGTTTAAAAAAGGTGCTATACTTACACTTGTACGAAAAAAGATAAGCTAAAGGTGGCTATTTAATAAATGACTGAAAACTGGCGCAAAGATTCTGAATATATGTCTTATGTAGCAGATTTGCTGGCAACACCTGAAGTACAAAAGTTGAGCCAATACAAACAACACGTAAATTCGACACGTTTGGAACATTCATTAAGTGTTTCTTATTACAGTTATAAATTAGCAAAAAAATGGGGCGGTAATGCAAAAGCAACAGCTAGAGCAGGCCTTTTACATGATCTATTTTACTATGATTGGCGCACGACGAAATTTGACGAAGGTTCTCATGCTTATATGCATCCTAGAATTGCCGTTAAAAATGCGGAAAAAATCACTGAATTATCCCCGTTGGAAAAAGATATTATTTTGAAACATATGTGGGGGGCAACAATTGCGCCACCTAAATATAAAGAAAGTTATATCGTAACGATGGTCGATAAGTATTGTGCAATTAAAGAAGCAGCAGAACCAATGACCAAGTCAATGAAAGTCCGTTTCAATCAGTTGTTTGGACATAAAACTTCATTTTAAAGTAAAAAGGCAGAACAAAAGTTAACTAACTTTTGTTCTGCCTTTTTTGTAGTTCAATTAATGCAGCATTTAATCTTACTTAGCTCTTAACCGATAAAAAATGACATGACAGATAAGAAAATAAAAAGTGCCATAATTAAGCCGCAAATAATAAAATGCCGTTTTTTATGCAATGCGACAATTGCGATATATTCACGCAAAAAGGCATTTGGCAAGTAATAAAGGGCAGTTTTAGCTCCAATTCCATCTGCTTTTAAACCAGCTTGATGGGCATAAATTCCAGCACGAAAAATATGGTAATTGTTGGATGTGAAAATTACTTTATAAGGCAATGGCTGAAGTTGGTCCATGATTTTTTTAGAAAACTGCATGTTTTCTAAGGTGGTAGTAGACTTATCTTCAATTAATAAATCAGCAGCAGCTACACCTTTTGCTTGCGCATAGTTGGCCATTGCCACACCTTCTGGTAGTTTTTCATCTAACCCTTGACCACCAGACATTAAAATCTTTGCGTGTTTATCAGCTACTTTTATTTGATGCTGATAAAATTTAATCGCCACGTCAATGCGTTTGGCTAAAAGTGGGGATACGGTATCGCCGTTTAAAAGTCCTGCTCCAAGGACAATAATATAATCTTGATTTGGTTTAGGATGATTAAATTGATACAAAATAGAAACACTTAAAAAGTTAAAAAAGACTAAGGCAAAATAACCCATCATAAATGGTAGTGCAGCTAAAATCATGGTTAGCCATTCAGGTAAGCGTTGGGCGATGAAAAAATCGTAAATTAAGAAAATCGTTAAAAAGATAGCTAGTAACAAGGTTAGCATATTGGCCAATGAGTGAGATTCTTTGCGTAAAACAATCAGTGCATTCCAGTATAGAAAAATAAGTAAAGAAACAAAACCGAAAATTAAAACCGCCGCTAATAAGACAAGAGCGAGACCCAAAAGTCCAAAAGCAACTATGCTAGAGGTAATGCTGACGTTATAGATTAAATAAAAACCAAAGACAAAAATCAAAATATTAAACAAGACCCCGTTTAATAAGCGAGCTTTATTTTTAAAATAGCTCCATAAAAAAACAGCTAAATAAGCAAGGGGTAAGCTAAAAAAGTACCCGCCGTTCAACATTTCAATGCCCGCAAAATAGAAAATTAGACAAATACAGCTCCAGACGAGACAAAAAAAGATCGTATCAGGGTCTGGCTTTTTTTTACGCCATGAAATTGTTGCCAATACTCCCCCAACTAAAAAAATTGCTAATAAAATTTCTGGTAAAAAATTCATATGTTCAACTCCTTAATCATTTTTAGTATAGCGGATTGTAACTGTTTTGGCTTGTCAAAAAGCTATGATTTTTTAAAAAAGTTATTTTCTAGTACAATAAACATAAATGCGTGGAAAGAAGGGATGAAATGGAGTTAGGTGAAATAAGACGTGTGAGTCTACCAGCTTTTACTGTGATCGGCAAAGAAGGCAAAGGCTTAGCAGCAGAAGGTTCTTCTTGGGTACCATTATTATGGGATGGTGTAAATGAACATTTTGAAGAAATAGCAGCAAATGTGTTCGTGGAACCTGAGGAAATTCATTTGTGGGGACTTATGAGCGATCAAAGTGAGTGGTTGTATCCTTGGAGTGAAATCGGACGGTATTTGGCGGGAATGGCTGTACCCAATGATACAAAAGTACCACTGGGATGGCAAAAGTGGGAGATGCCAGCACTAGAGTATTTCGTAATTAAAACCAATGAGGCAAATTTAGCCGACATGACTGAAAAGATGTTGGTAGAAATTTTACCTCAAAATAATGTCACGTTAACAGCAGCCATTCAAGAACATTATTTACCTGATTTTGCACCAGGGGAAGTTGAGCTGTATTTTCCAATTTCAGCAGTTGTTTCAGCAATTTAAGTATAATCGTAATAATCTTAAATCCTATGATAAAATTTTTATGGCGTACTTTTAAGTGTGCCTGTAATAAAAATTACAACTTCAAAAAACAAGGAACTACCCGTTACAAAAAAAGTAGTACGCGTGACACTTTAAAAAGTGTTCCTCGTACTACTTTTTAACTAGCAGAAAGTGTAAAACTTTCTGCTGAATAAATCCCTCTAGGAAAAATAAGCAAAAAACTTTCAAATTTGAAGCAATTTCTGAAAACTGCATGGGTATTTTTCAAAAGTAGAGGGCGGCTTTGTAGCCATTTGTATGTTCATTTTAAAAAATTGATTGGAAAAAGTTCTCAATTTTGCGGCCGAAGATGACAAAGATATTGGCTTTTTCTACAGCTTTGTCAATTACAATAGAGACTTCATGGCTAGGCGCTTTTTCTAAGTAGCCTAGATTATCTCCTTTTAAGCTGACTGTAGCTTTTCCAATTACATCGCCCTTTTCAACAGGGGCTTTGACAGCACCGTCACTGACTTTTTTAGTGTCAAATTTTGGTGTAATGATTAATTCTTCTGTTAAGTCATCTCTGACCCATAATGTAACGGAATCTTTTAATAAAATAGTCGTTTTTAATTGCTTGCCATCTGTAATGGCAATATTTTTTTGTTTAGGCAGTTGACTACCAGCTTTTAAAACTTCTTTTTGCTGCCAGTGATCGTAACAATAGTCCATTAATTTACCTGTTTCGACAAAACGGGCACTGGGATTATTTTTGTGATCGGTCGCATTTAAAACAACGGTTATAATTCGCTGTCCATCTCTTTGAATCGTGCCAACAAAACAAGCACCGGCTAACTCGGTTGTACCTGTTTTAAGTCCGTCTACGCCTTCTTTGGCATTGATAAATCCTGGAAGCATCCAGTTCCAATTGACCATTTCTACGGGCGATTGGGTATTAGCGCCAAACATTTGGGTGGTAGTCGCAGAAACTTTTAAAACATCGGGATAGTCTTTAATTAAGTGGCTGGCAACAATTGCGACATCTCGTGGGGATAAAAGATTTTCTGCATCCGCCGCAGAGCCGGGATAGCGATTGTCACCCAAATACTGGTTATTTAAACCAGAAGCGTTATAAACTTTAGCATCTTCTATGCCCCAATCTTTTAATTGGACGCGCATTTGGTCGACAAATTTGGCCTCAGATCCAGCAATTTTTTCTGCTAATGCAACAATAGAAGCGTTGGCCGATTGGATAATAGCAGAGTCAAATAATTCTTTAACGGTATAAGTATTTTCTTTGTGTAAAGGAACATTGGAAAGATCTGGGGTGACGCTTAAATTAGCGGCATAATCAGAAATCGCAACAGTATCTTCCCAATTTAGTTTCTTTTCTTTGACAGCTTCTTCGACTAAATAAAGACTGATAATTTTAGTGATGGAGGCAATTCCCATCGGCGTGTCGCCAGCTTGACTATAAAGTATCTTGCCGGTTTTAAAATCAACGGCAATCGCTCCTTTGGCGTTGATTTTAAAATTATTATTAGTTTCCTCAGCGGCTACGACATTGGTGGCAAAGCCAAAGGTAAAACAAAAAAGCAAAAGAGTAAGCAGAATTTGCTGTATTTTTTTCATGATAAGCTCCTTTAATTAGACATTACAAGTTGTAATTCTATCAAAGACTAGCAGACAAAACAATTGTTCCCAATAAAGTTTCGTAAAAAATACAAGAAAAATTATCAAAGAAAATCTAAGGAGGAAAATAAGATAGCATAAGCAGATGAGGCTACGATGAAAATTTTAAAAGTGAAAAGCGAGTTCAATTAAAAAAGCCATCAAAATCAAGAGAGAAAATTAACAATTCTACCTTGATTTTGATGGCTTAATTTACTAGAAATAATGAACTTTAATTGCGGTGGTGATTTTTTACGCGAACAGGAACTTTCTCCATTTGATTTTCGTCATTGATATAACGAAAAACTGCATAGGCTGAAATGCCCAATAATACGACCAAACTAAACATTGTAAATAATGTAATCATCGTTGCAAGCATACTCAAAACCCTCTTTCTATAAGTTACTTTGGCTACGGTTACAAATCCTCACAATTAGTATAACAATAATTATGAAATCAAGCTACTGGAATGCCTTTATTTCTTTTTTGGGGGAAGTTGGCGATAAGATATGGCAGCTACCGTCAATTTCGGTTTCATCATAAAAATGAAGGCGTCCATCTTTTAAAACAAACGTTAACTTATAACCCAGTTCATCTAAAAGAATCAAGTGCTCAGGGGTCAATTCAACCAGAGTCGTTTGAATTGGTTTTAAATTTCTTGTGAGCTGCCAGTTGTCATTAATTGTAAAATGAACTTTTTCCAAAGGCGTCTGATAAAACCAACTTCCGATAAAAACTGAAGGTTGTTGTTTATTTTTATGCCAAAAAATAGTGCCCACCAATCCAGTTAATACAGAAATTCCAAGCAATAACGGAAAATGTTTTTTCATCAGGTATACCTCCTTAGCTAGCAGTGATTGCAGTATAGCACAGGGAATTTTTCTAGCCCTCGGTCTAAAGTTGGAGATTGCAGTATTTTTCTCTTTTATGATAAGATTTAGCCGGCAGGTGAGAAGATGCAATACGAAAATATTAGAATGGCGCATTTTATTGTCAGAGTCAACCGTTTTATTTGTCATTGTAAGTTAATTGAAACCGATGAAGTGGTAGTAGTCCACGTTAAAAATACTGGTCGCGGTAAGGAAGTCTTACTAGCAGGCGCTTTAGTGGCCTTAAATTATCAACCAAGTCCGAAACGAAAAACAGATTATGATCTCGTAGCGGTCAAAAAAGATGCGATGTGGATTAATATTGATAGCCAATTACCAAATGCTTTAGCCTATGAAGGTATTTTGACAGGGAAAATCAACTTACCTCATTTTCCTGGAAAGTTAGCTAGCTTAAAAAGAGAAGTTACTTATGGTAATTCCAAGTTTGATTTATTTGCTAAAAGCGATACGGATGCGAAAGCTTTTATAGAAGTAAAAGGAATGACATTGGAAAATAAAGGCATTGGCGCTTTTCCCGATGCTCCGACTTTACGGGGATTAAAACACGTGAAAGAATTGCAAGTGGCCCACGATGCAGGTTATTTTACCTACGTTTTATTTATTGTTCAATTTGAGAAAATTACAAAAGCGACGATTCATGCTGAGATGCAACCACAATTAGCTGAAAATTTCGCATTAGCAATGGCAGACGGCGTTGAAGTTTTAGCGTATAATTGTAAAGTAGAACCAAATCAGGTCATACTTAAAAAGCAAGTCCCCTTTGATTTGGCTTATCCTTTTATTGATCCCAATGAAGTTAACGACGGTTAAGAAGATTAAAAAAGTAAAGGAGCGAGAAATATGATTAATTTAGGTATTATTGGTACAAACTGGATTACCCATCAATTTGTGGAGGCAGCCCTTGCGACGAAAAAATATGATTTAGTCGCGGTTTATTCCCGTTCGTTGGAAAAAGCTCAAGAATTTGGTCGTCGCTACCATGAAGATATCGAGTATGCAACAGATTTGAAGACTTTTTTCAATTTAACCCATTTGCACACTATCTACATTGCTTCTCCCAATGCGCTCCATTTTGAGCAAGCCAAGGCTGCGATTATTGCAGGGAAAAATGTCATTGTTGAAAAACCAGCTTTTTCAACCCCACAAGAAATGGACGAAATTATCGAATTAGCTAATCTCCACAATGTCTTTTTCTTTGAAGCAGCACGCAATATTCATGAAAAAGCATTTGATACAATTAGTGAGTTTTTACCTTTGAAAGATCATATCATTGGTGCCAACTTTACTTTTATGAAATATTCTTCTCGTTATGATGCTGTTTTAGACGGCGAGGAACCCAATATTTTTTCACCGCAATTTTCAGGTGGCGCCATCATGGACTTAGGTGTTTATCCACTATATGCGGCGTTAGGTTGGTTTGGTGTGCCCCAAAAAGCCCATTACTTTGCCCGCAAAATTGCAACGGATGTCGATGGCATTGGCACGATTATTTTACGCTATGATTTATTTGACGTCACCATTTTACAAGGAAAAATTGGCGATTCGTTTTTACCATCTGAAATTTATTTTGACAATGGGACTTTGACTTTAAATGGCATCAATTCTTTTGAAAAAGCAGAGTTTTATGATCGGAATGCTAAAAAACGGCTTTTATTGCCAATTACCTTAAAAGAAAATCCAATGGAGGAAGAAGCACTGGCATTTGCCAATGTAATGAATCATCCAACCGATAAAAATCAAGGTGTTTTATATGAAGAATGGGTTGAATTAGCCCGAAATGTGAACCAATTAATTTACGATTTGCGGCAGCAAGCAGGGATTAGCTTTGCTGCTGATAAAAAAGATGAGGAAAAAAATTCATGATACCAGAAAGTTTACCGGCAACTCTTTTAGAGCAATGGAAAAAAGCCGGCTATGAAAATGCATCACTAATTCAAAAGCAAGTTTTTGAACCTTTAAAAACGCGACAAAATGTTGTAGGCGTGGCACCAACTGGTTCCGGCAAAACAGTTGCTTATTTACTACCAAGTCTAATGCAAGTAACTCCAGGTGGTGGTAATCAATTGCTGATTTTGACTGCTTCCCAAGAATTAGCGATGCAAGTGCTTGAGACGGCTCGTTTTTGGATAGAGAAAACGCAATTGAAGGTACAACCTTTAATTGGTGGTGCCAATACAAAGCGTCAACTAGAAAAGTTAAAAGAAAAACCAGAAATTTTAATCGGTACTGCTGGCCGTGTGTTGGAATTGATGAAAACTAAAAAAATTAAAAGTCATCAGTTACAAACAGTTATTTTTGACGAAGCCGACCAATTGTTAGCTGGCCAGGCCTTAGAAATTGCCAAAGGAATATTGCAACATCTAGATCGATCTTGTCAGTTGAATTTCTTTTCAGCAACTGCTTTAAGTGTCTTGCCAGAAATTAAAACGATTACCAAAGATGATTTTACACTGATTGATGTCACCAAAGAAGATAATAGTCAAGGTGAAGTTGCTCATCTTTATTTAATGACTTCAAAGCGTAAAAAAGCAGATACGTTAAAAAAATTATTACATGTGGCAGATTTTCGCAGTTTGATCTTCTTTAATGAAGTAGCAGAGCTTGGGGCAGTAGCAGAAAAATTGCAATATCACAACCTACCAGTAGCAACACTGGCCTCTGATCAAAATAAAATGTTACGCAAAACCGCGTTACAGGCTTTTAAAGCAGATAAAATTAAGGGATTATTGACTACCGATGTTGCTGCTCGCGGTCTTGATTTAGCTGATTTACCGATGATTGTCAATGTAGAAGTACCTATGGACGATGCTAGTTACCTCCACCGTGCTGGTCGTGTGGGGCGAATGGGTAAAAAAGGGACCGTTATTACGCTAGTGGCAGAAAATGATTTATCTTACTTAAAAAAAATGACGAAAAAAATGGCGTTGCCTTTAAAGGAAGTTTTTCTTTATGGCGGTCAGCTTGTTGACACGCGTCCTGTTATTAATGAAAATGAGAAAAAATCTCAGAAGATGCCGATTGAAAAAGAAAAGCCAAAGCCTAAATTGCACACTAAAGAGAGTATTGTCAAAAAGAAAAATAAGAAACGTCACAAGAAACAAAAAAATATTGGAAAAAGGCGCGTTTAGCGCCTTTTTTTGTGCTATTCTTAGAGTGTAAAAAAATTAGGCAAGGAGCTTGTCATGAATTCACGGAAAGAAGAAATCTTACACACATTAGAAATGCGCAAACAAGGAATGACGGCTGTTCAGATTGCGGAGTTATTAAATATTGATAGAACCAATGCCAGCCGCTATTTAAATGAATTGGCAAAAGAGCAACGGATTGTAAAAAATCCTGGTCGACCAGTAATCTATGAACCCTTATCAGAAGAACAAGTACATGTTGATAATTCTTCTGCAGTGACCTTTGATGCGTTAGTGGGGGAGACAGGTTCTTTAAAGGTAGCCATTCAACAAGCCAAAGCCGCAATTTTATATCCACCGCGGGGACTACATACTATTATTTTTGGTGATACTGGAACAGGGAAGTCACTTTTTGCCGAGTGTATGTATCAGTTTGCGTTAAAATCCCAAACCTTAAAAAAAGATGCTCCTTTTGTATCCTTTAATTGTGCGGATTACGCACAAAACCCGCAATTATTATTTGGTCACATTTTTGGGATTAAAAAAGGGGCTTATACGGGAGCTAATGAAGATAGCCCAGGTTTAATTGCTAAAGCTGACAATGGCATACTATTTTTAGATGAAATTCATCGCCTACCTCCAGAAGGACAAGAAATGCTCTTTACCTTTATTGATAAAGGGGTCTATCGTCCACTCGGAGAAAGTAATAAAACCTATGAGGCTGCAGTCCAAATTATTGGGGCGACAACAGAATCCTCAGAGAATTTTTTGACAACATTTAATCGCCGCATTCCAATGTCGATTACATTGCCAAGTATCAAGGCCCGCTCTTTGGATGAACGGTATGAAATCATTACGCTATTTATTAAACAAGAAGCTAACCGCTTAAAACAAAAGATTGAAGTAGAACAAGATGCGATTATTGCATTTATGTTATACCAAGCTGAAGGTAATATTGGGCAAATAAAGCGAGATTTAAAATTAGTCTGTGCCAAAGCATTCTTACATTACCGAACCAAACAACAAGACAGTCTGTTGGTCCGCAAGGAAGATTTATCTCTGCCGGTCCAAAAAGGGCTGTTAATGCGCAAAGACTACAGCGAAGATTTAAAACAGTTTTTGGAAGGCAAGGGAAACTTACTTAGCTTTGAGCCTGGTGCAACCGAAGTAGTATGGAGTCAAGATCCAGAACGGAATATGCAAGTTTACAATGCAATTGAAGAAAAAGTCACCACATTATCTGACCAAGAGTTAAACAACGTTGATTTAGAGCAATTGATTTTAGGAGATGTGGATGCTTATTTTGAAACATATGTTGAGGAATTAACGCAAAGTACATTGCACAAGGAATTGCTACCTAAAGAGATTTGGCAGTTGACCAGTGAACTTTATGAAGTGGCTGAAGAGCGCTTGGAGCGAAAATACAATGAAAAGGCCCGCTTTGCTTTTGCGCTCCATTTGCAAAGCACGATCGAACGTTTAAAAGATGGGCATACGATTATTCATCCGGATTTAAATAATATCCGAAAAAACTTTAAACAAGAATTTCAAGTGGCACTCGATTTGTCTACTATTATTGAAGAACGCTGTCACATTGAGATTCCTTTTGATGAGATCGGTTTTATTAGTATGTTTTTATCCATTCAAGTGGGACAAAATACCGCATTACCAGAAAAAAACGTTGAGGTTATCGTATTGATGCACGGTAAGCAAACGGCAACTTCAATGTTAGAAACAGCCCAAGAATTATTAGATACTACAACAGGTATCGCCTTTAACATGAGTTTGGATATGGAAGTCCAAACCATTTACAATCAATTGTTAAGCTATGTGCAACAAAATGAGGCAAAACTGACCGGCGGCATTTTACTTCTGACAGATATGGGGTCTTTGAATTCTTTTGGTGATCTAATTTATGAAGAGACCGGTATTCGAACAAAAGCAGTATCTATGACTAGTACGATGGTGGTTTTAGAAGCACTGCGGATGGTGGACATGGGAAGGACTTTAGAAGATATTTATCAAAATACATTGTTGTCTTTTAAAGCAATTGTAAAAGATGAGTTCAATCTTCATAAGAAAAAACAAAAGAAAGCCGTCGTTGTAACCTGTTTTACCGGCGAAGGTGTTGCTAGTAAATTATATGAGCGCATTACACCGGTAGTTGATAAATCTCAAACAGAAGTCATTCAAATGCAATTTATTGAAAAAAATGCTTTCTTACAACACATTGACGCACTAATGGCGGAATATGATATTAAAGCAATTGCCGGAACCGTAGAAATTGATTATCAAAATATTCCTTTCTTTTCAGCTTATGAAATATTTGATAACGAGCGATTGCGTGTATTAAAACAAATCGTAAACGATGATATCCCCCTTGAAAAAATTGGGAAGTCCCTCCAAGAAGCCTTAACGAGTGTGAGTGGGGTCGAACAGTTGATGATGCAATTGCAACAGCTTTTACATCATGTTGAAGGACAAATGCATGCAGTTTTAGAACCAAGTGTGGATGCGGGCATTATGATCCATCTTGCCTTTTTAATTGATAATTTGCGAAATGGCGGAACTTCACGACAATTTGATAATTTAACTAGTTTTCAAAAGAAATATCGCTTGGAGTGTGATTTACTGAGAACGAGCCTAATGCCAATTGCCAAAAATTATCAGGTCGAATTTAGTGATGATGAGATTGCCTATATCGTCCAAATGATCCAACAAAATAAAATCACCAGTACGTATCCGCTTACACAGAAAAATTAGTGTGTAATTTGTGTGTGTGTTCTGTGTATTAAAAAACAACGAGTAAAACGCTTTAATAACAGCGTTTTACTCGTTGTTTTATTTTGGCACACTTCTTGCATTATAGTTAAGTGTAAGATAAATGAAAAAGAGGTGAGATAAAATGGCAAAAGAAACAATTATGTTAGTTTGTTCAGCAGGGATGAGTACAAGTTTACTTGTGACCAAGATGGAAAAAGCAGCTGAAGAAAAAGGTATTGATGCCGACATCTTCGCAGTTTCAGCATCTGAAGCAGACAATATTTTGGAAGAAAAAAATGTTGATGTATTATTACTTGGCCCACAAGTTCGCTTTATGAAAGCGCAATTTGAACAAAAAGTTGCACCAAAAGGCATCAAATTAGATGTTATCAACATGGCAGATTACGGCATGATGAATGGTGAAAAAGTTTTGGCGCAAGCTGAAAAATTGATGAATGAAGAATAATCGTTAGGAGGGAATTTTGTGGAAGAACAACAAAGCTTGGAAGCCATCATGGGTTTGATCATGTATGGTGGGAATGCCAAAAGTGATGCGATGGAAGCAATTCAAGCCGCTAAAAAAGGTGATTTTGAATTAGCAGATAAAAAAATCGCAGACGCGGAAAATTCTCTGACTGAAGCACATCATTCACAAACCAATATGTTAACCCAAGAAGCACAAGGCAAACATGTTGCTGTAACACTTTTGACTGTTCACAGTCAGGATCATTTAATGACTGCCATTGCTGTCACTGATTTAGCAAAAGAAATTATTGATGTTTATCGCAAAATGGCAAAAATGGAAGCCGAAAAATAGGCTTGCTACAGGTTTATTAAATAATTAGCTTACTGCTAGGCAGGTGAGCAGTTTAAAACATCTTTTTTATACGTGGTTGTTTGTTAAAAGGATGATACCTGTAATTTTTTATTAGGAGGAAATAAAATGGATGCATTAACAGCGTGGTTAGAGAAGCACGTGCTTCCGATCGCAGCAAAAATTGGTTCCCAAAAACATTTGGTTGCTTTACGGGATGCCTTTATTGGCACGATGCCTGCTACTATGGCCGGTTCAGTAGCCGTTATGATCAACGCAATTATTCGTGATTTACCAGGGCAATTTATCTCAACTTGGGGTGCCAGCATTGCTGAAGGAAAAGGTATCTTTGCTCTTATTAGTACGATCATTACAATCAATGGTTACGTTTGGAATGGTACATTAGCAATCGCCGGGATTATCTTCGCCTTTTCATGGGGCTTTAACTTAGCTCGTGCTTATGGTGTTAATGATTTAGCCGGTGGTATCGTGTCTCTTGCGGCCGCTATTTCTGGTGTAACGTATTCTTACTCTGGTACATTAGCACAAAAAATGCCTGCAGACTTAGTTGATCAAATCAATGCGAATTCTGCAACAAGCGGTTGGTCTGCAACTGCTGATGGCATTACAGCAAATGCGTGGGGCTGGATTCCATTAAACAACATGGATGCAAACTTCTACTTTACCGCAATGATTGTTGGTTTTGTAGCAAGTATTATCTTCTGTAAATTAATGTTGGCTAATATTACTATCAAAATGCCAGAACAAGTGCCACCAGCAGTTTCAAAAGCTTTTGCCGCAATTATTCCTGCGACAGCTGCTTTATATGCAGTAGCACTTTTCTACTGGATCTTCTCTAAATTAGTTCCAGGTATGACATTATTGGCTTGGATTCAAGAAATGATTGCTAAACCATTGCTTGGTTTCTCTCAAGGTTACGGCGCCGTATTAATTGTGACTTTATTCGTACAATTATTCTGGTTCTTCGGGATTCATGGTACCAACGTATTAGCACCAATTTTAGAAGGTGTATTCTCTGTAGCACAACTTAAAAACGTTAACTTGTTCCAAGAAGGCGGTATGTCTGCCGTTATCGACGATGGTTACAAATGGGTTCGTGGTTCATTTGATATTTATGCATGGTTTGGCGGTGCCGGTGGTACCTTGATGCTTTTGATTGCGATTTTAATCTTCTCAAAACGCGCAGATTACCGTGCAGTTGGTACTTTGGGTGTTGGCCCTGGTATCTTCAATATTAACGAACCAGTTATGTTCGGGATGCCAATTGTATTAAACGCATTGTTATTCATTCCTTATATCTTAGCGCCACTAGTATCTGTTTCAATCGGTTTCTTTGCAACACAAGCTGGTTGGGTAAACCCAGTATCACAACAAGTTGTTTGGGTAACACCACCAATTCTAAATGCATTGTTAGCGACAGCAATGGACTGGCGTGCAGTAGTTGTTTCAATCATTTGTATGGCTGTAACATTTGTAATTTACACACCATTTGTTATTGCAGCAAATAAGATTCAACCAACTGATTTATAAAATGTCGAAGAACTGTTTTCGCTTCCCAAAGAGGTGGAAGCAGTTCTTTTCTTATGAAGGATTTTATGGGAAAATAAAACCGTCAAGGCAGTTTAACTAGGTATAGAAAGCTTTGCTGTAAAAAAGTTAAATGTGCAATCTAGGAGTAATAAATTTATTAAGGAGGAATTTTCATGATTAGTATTGCAAGTGCGATGCAACAAGAAGAAATAAAAAAATTATTGGCTGAGTATAATGAAGCTGGGATCAGCTATTCTTTCAAAGAAAAAAAAGGGATCAAATTATATTTTGAAGTAACTGGTGACCAGGAGCAAGCAGCAACTACTGCAAAACAATTAATTAAAGCACAGCCTTGGGGATCTGTTTTATATTTCCAAGCTGCAGTAGAAGCATAAATAAAAACATAAAGCAGCGCTTTAGAAAAAATGGATTTAACAACAGGTGTAAAAGTAGGAAGTAGGATGATAAATATGGTAAAAAATGGCTTGTTTTTATGTAGTATCGGCTTTTTAATCACTATTTATAGTTTTAGCGGACCATCGCAACAAATGAATGTAGGACGTTTGATAGTAGGGTTAGCGTTTATTTTGGTTGGTGGACTATTATTTCTAAAAGGCAAAACGCCAAAACGTGAAAGAGGCGATAAAGCATGAAAGTAGAAAAAAATTTGAATATTTCAGCAGAAAAATTTTTTGATAAGATGATGGACTCAGTTATTTTCGATGTCAGAAAAGCGACGGGGGAAAATATTACACGCAAACAATTAAAAAATCTTTCCTACGTGAAGCAATTTTCGAAAAATAGCAGTGCCAAAATTACAATTGAAGAATTGGTTGAAAATCAAATATATCAATTTAAAACCTCAACAAGCCGTAACGAATTTGTCGTCCGCTATGAAATTACACCAATTAACGACAAGACTTGTAAAGTCAGCTATAACGAAAATATGCAATCTTTTGGTTTTATGCAGCAAATGAATGATATGATTTTAGGCATTATGCTAGGATTTTTCCGCAAGCGCCAGTTTGGTAAGATGCTAGAAAATATGGCAAATGCCAATTAAAAAGGGGGCTATGGCCACCTTTTTTCGTTTGGAGGGAAAACCGGTGACAATTGTAAAGATGAAATCAGATTTTAATGACCAGATGTTTGACTTGGCGGCTTATGCTTTTGCTCGTGAGAAGAGCGCTACAAAAGTTGAACGTTTTGAATATCTGGCCCGAAATTCTAAAAACTATGGTTCTTTGGCTGAAAAGAAATTGGTTAGTCAAATTATGGCTACGCCTTTTTTAGTCAATTTTTGGAATCAGACGTTTGAAATGAGGGGAATTGGCTATGTTTCCAGTTATCCTGAATTCCGCAAACAAGGTCGTATTGATAAGCTTATGAAACAAGTGCTAGAAGACAGTTATGATGAGGGCGTACAGTTAGCTTATTTAGCACCGTTTTCCTATCCTTTTTATCGCCGCTATGGCTATGAGACAGCATTTTTGCAAATTCGTTATGAGGCTCCAGCAGAAAAATGGCCTTTTGGCGGTCAAAGTCACGGTAAAGTCAGCCGTGTTTCTTTTGAAGTAGCGCAAAAGAATATGGCAGAAATTTATCAAAAAAGTACTGAAAGTATGCGTGGGGGAATGTTGCGGGCTGAGTGGTGGTTTACCTACAAATTTTCTTTGCATAAAAATTTTAACTTTGCACTATATGAAGAAAACGGGGTAATGTGTGGTTACGTTGTTTATCAAATTAGCGTCGATAAATTGGAAATCATAGAATTAGTGGCCTTGTCAGAAAAAGGAAAAAGAAGTTTACATGATTTTATTGCAGCACATAGCGGCACGGTCAAAACAATTCATTGGACGCATCCGTTTGGCGGTACAACCAAATTACTGCAAGTTTTGGATCCACAAGTAGAAGTGAAGATTTTACCTTATATGATGGCGCGGGTTGTCAATGTGGCGACCTTTTTAAAATCATTTCCTTGGCAAGAAAAGATTCTGTCAGATTTCGCTATTGAAATTTATCAGGATAATTATTTGCCAGCTAATAATGGTATATACGAGATTTATCCAGATGGGAATGTTTCCAAGGTTAAAGAAAGTTTGCTGCCAAAGATTAAAGCCACGCCACAAAGCTTTACACAGTTGTTTTTAGGTAGTGTGAAGATCAAATCTTTACAGGCAGAAGAAAAAATTGATGTAACACCAGAGCTGGCTTATGCCTTAGAAAAATTGCTACCATCAGAAAAACCGCTGCTAGCGGACTATTTTTAAAATAAAAAAGAAGCCCTAAACGGACTTCAAAACGTTCCCGACTGGAATTGAACCAGCGGCCTGTCGCTTAGGAGGCGACCGCTCTATCCGACTGAGCTACGGGAACATACTGTTATATTTTAGCCTGAAGTGATAAAGGATGCAAGTCGTCCGTAAAGAAAGAGGAATACAAATGGTAAAACGATTAATTAGTGCTGATTATAGTGATGTAAAAAAAATGAGTGCCAAAGAATTGAAACAATCGATTAAAGCAAGTGAAGGTCGTGTAATTGTAACAGAAACGGTTGTGCAAACAATTCCACAAGCAATGGATGTGACCAATGCAGAGGTAGCATCATCATTTGGCGCTGACTTAATTTTATTAAATGGTTTTGATTGTTTTCGGCCAGTTGTTTTTGGGATGCCGGGCTTAACACCAGAAATGATTTTTGATGAAAAAACAGTGATTGAAAATCCAATCCCAACTTTAAAAAAATTAACAGGACGACCAATTGGCATTAATTTAGAGCCTATTGCCGCCGAGTTGGATTTGATGAGTGAGCAAGTTGTCATTTCTAAGGGACGAACAAGCTCCATTGAAACAATTCAAGAAGCAGAAAAATTAGGTGTTGATTTTATTTGTTTTACTGGAAACCCCGGCACCGGTGTAACCAACGCTGCAATTGCTGATGCTGTCAAAATTGCCAAAAAACATTTTTCAGGCCTAGTGATTGCTGGAAAAATGCACAGCGCAGGCTCAAGTGAACCGGTTGTGACCAAAGAGGCTGTAGCTGCTTATGCCAAGGCAGGAGCAGATATTTTATTACTACCAGCTGTTGGAACGATCCAAGGCTTTTTAGAGCAAGATTTAATTGAAGCGGTAAAATTGGCAAAAGAAAATGATCTGCTAACAATGACTGCCATCGGTACTAGCCAAGAAAGCGCACGTCCAGAAACGCTACGACAAATGGCGATCACTAATAAAATATGTGGCGTTGATTTGCAACATATTGGCGATGCTGGCTATGGCGGCATGGCACCCGCAGAAAATATTTTCGAAATGTCTATTGCAATTCGAGGGATGCGCCACACCATTAATCGTGTATCTCGTTCAATCAATCGCTAAAGTATAAATAAACTTAAAGCCACTATTTTGTAAGAAAACTTACAAAATAGTGGCTTTTTGTCTATAGACCATCTAAACCACCGGCACCGCCGTTATGCCCGCCGACCAAATGACTGCGGGCTAGACTGCGGGCACCATCTAATTTGCTTGTCGCGTGAATAATCGCAGAAAATCCATATTTTGTCCGAATTTTATCGATAATTTTATCTAAACGTTCATCGTTTATTTGAACTTCTGGGGAAGTAAATAAATTCAATTGCTTCGCATTTGTATAAATAAGTTTTCCATAACTAATTCCTATATGACGGACAACTTGCCCCGTATAATACTTACGAAAAATAGTTAGGCAGTAGTGGATTAATTCTTTTGTATTATCTGTGGCTGTAATTTTCATTTGATGAGAAAAGCTGTCTTTTTCACCACCACGACTAGTACCAATATATACAGATACACATTGGCTGAGACAATGGTGACGGCGAATGCGGGCAGCAACTTGTTCAGCCATCTCTTTTATTACAATTTCAATTTCTTTTTGATCTGTATAATCTTTTGGTAAAACTTGACTGTTGCCATAAGATTTCTCTTTGGTAGGAGGTGCTTTTTCGGCAATAATCGTGCGATCAATCCCGTTTGCATGATAGTAAAGTTGCAAACCTAAAATGCCAAAGTGACTTTTTAGGATGATGGGATCACTATTGGCCAATTGTCTAATCGTATCAATTCCTAAATTGTAAAGGCGTTTTTTCATACGGCGGCCGATGCCCCAAAAATCTGTTAGTTCGGGAATAGACCAAACTTTGGTTAAAACATCTTGGTAACGAATTTCAGCAATGAAATTAGGACTGTGTTTGGAAAAATTATCTAGTGCAAGTTTTGCCAGAAGTGGATTATCACCAATGCCAATGGACAAAATTAACCCCAACTTTTCTTTAACCTCATTTTGAATGTGGTGAGCCAAACGCATACGTTTCATATATCGCGATTCTGTCGGATCGGGATAAAATAAATTTAAAGAATGACTAACATCTAAAATAGATTCATCAATGGAATAAGGCAATAAATCTTCATCAGCCACGTATTGCTTGAAAATAGCGTTAAAACGCATATTTTCTTTAATGTACAAACTCATGCGCGGCGGCACTTTTAAAAGGTTGGGATGATCGGGTAAATTGTCAGCTCGGGTCACGTTTGTGATCCCTAATTTATTTTTTGCCGCCGGAGAAGAGGCGAGGATTAAACCGTTACCGGTATTATCTTCACTACTCATTACGACCAAAAGCGTGGTTAAGGGGTCTAAGTTGCGCATCACGCATTCCACGGTCGCATAAAAGGATTTCACATCAATAAATAAAATATCTTGAACAATTTCTTTACGATAATCGAAGTTTGCTTCCATCGAATCACCTTCTTTCATCTTTATTATACGAACGTGTGTTTGTTTTTGTAAAGCGAACAGAAAGTAAAAACTGGTTTGGCTTAGAAATGAACAGAGGCCTTATTACTTTATGTAAAAATGTAAGCGTGTTACACTTTTAATGTAGTGTTATTCATTATTTTTAGGAGGTAATGTTTTATGACCAAAGTTGGAAATGAAGTCTTGCGGCAATTAACTGCTGATCTTGAAAAAGGGCCTTTTGTCACGATTATGCTAAATACTCATGTTGCCCACCAAGATGTAGAAAAAGATCAAATCAAATTTAAAAACTTCGCCAAAGAAGCCAAAAAACGTTTTGAAAAGAAATATCCTGAAAAAGAATGGAAAAAAATTCAAGATAAAATTGATACGCTTTTAGCTGACGCTTCTTTCTGGCGTAGCGGAACAAAAAGTGTTGCCGTTTTCTTGACACCAGAAGAAACGCTTGTTCATCGCTTAAACATTGCTGTTGATGATCAGTATTATGTAGGGGACCTCCCTTACTTACTGGCTTTAATTAAGAATGGTCAGTTTAACTATACGTATTATTTATTGGCTTTAAATCGCGACTCAATGAAGTTATATTTTGTTGATAATAAAGAAATTACCGAAGTGATGTTGCCAGAAGATGCGCCAATTGATGTTAAAACAGCTCTCGGAGATGAATTAACTGGCGGGAGTTTAAATTATAGCTCCCAAGGTAGTCAAACAGGCTCAAAAGAAGGCGTTGCGTATCATGGTGTTAATGCCAAAGATGAAGAAGTAGAAATAGACTGGGTAAATTATTATCAAGCAGTCGATACTTTCTTTAAAGATAAATTTGACAACCCAGCAAATTATCCAATGTATTTATACGCCTTGCCAGAAAATCAAACTATGTTCAAAAAATACGCTAAAACACCGTATTACCAAGCTGATGCTGCTATTTCAGGTTCACCGGCTCAATTAGATATTAAGAAAATTAAAGAAGATTTAGGTGAAATTGCAGACACGTTGTCTCAAGCTGAAATTGCTTCTTATCAAAAATTATTAGACAAAAAATTTGTTGATCAATTGCCAGATGTTGCATTAGCGGCTAAAGAAGGACGCATTTCGGATTTATTTATTGCAACTTCTAATTTAGTGGACGGTTTTGGTGAAGATCCAGATACAGAATATGATCGACGACAAGTTTTGAATAATTTAGTTGCCGATGTTGTTAAAAACAGTGGCCAAGTTTTTGTTTTAGAGCAAAAAGATGCACCAGATGAAAAGAGTTTGACGGCTATCTTACGCTACTAATTCCTTTAACAGCTACGTTTTCTAGCGATTAATTTCGTAAAAAAAAGCTTTGTGCCAAAGAAATGAATTCTTTTGGCGCAAAGCTTTTTAAATTGTCTTAACAATTAGTAAAAATAAATTCGCTTTTATAAATTATTTGTGGTACAATTCTTTTTGTAGTTATTGTAAAGGTAATTAATGGCAAGCTTGTTTCATATTTAAACATCTTCCACTTTTTCACCGGATACAAGGAATTGCACAAATACGTGTGTTTCACACAAGGAGGATTTTTAATATGCAAACAGGTACAGTTAAATGGTTCAACGCAGACAAAGGTTTTGGTTTCATTACAGCAGAAGACGGTAACGATGTATTCGTTCACTTCTCAGCTATCCAAGGCGACGGCTTCAAAACTTTAGAAGAAGGCCAAGCAGTAACTTTCGACGTTGAAGAAGGTCAACGTGGCCCTCAAGCAACAAACGTTACTAAAGCTTAATTAAATCTAACGTATCAGCCTGACGATTTTATCGTCAGGCTTTTTTTTGTCTAAAAACTTTAATCGCCTATTCTTCTTTTGTTCACTTATGCTGGCCGCAAATTTTGCAACGGCCTTGTTAAAAAGCATGTTTTTATTTCGCGGTTATTGAAAAAATAGTATAATTTCAAAAGGGCCTTAGTTCCCATTACGAAATTTATTAGGAGATGGCTTAGGATGAACCAAAATACAACGTATGCCGTAGTGGATATCGAAACAACGGGCACAGATCCCAAGGTTGACCGCATTATCCAAATCGGCTGTGTTTTAATTAGAAATGGCCGTCTAATCAATCGTTTTGCGACAGATATTAATCCAGGAAGAAAAATTCCTAAACCAATTCAAAACCTAACGCATATTTCCAACAGCCGTGTTCAAAAAGCACCCTATTTTGAAGATGTAGCTTTTATTATTGCTGATCTATTGGCGGATACGGTTTTTGTGGCACATAATATCTTTTTTGATTACCAATTTTTAAATGCTGAACTTAAACGTTGTGGTGTGACGCCTTTAAAAATTCCCGGTATTGATACGGTTGAGTTAGCTCAAATTTTTCTGCCAGAAGAAAGCAGCTTTCGATTAAGTGATTTAGCTGAAAGTTTTGGCCTACAACATGACAATCCCCATCAAGCAGACAGTGATGCTGAAGTTACTGGTGCCTTGTTACTTTATATTGAAGCCGTGATGCGGCAGTTACCTTTAGTAACGTTAAAGACTATCAGTGAGCGGGCAACGCTTACTGCGATGCAGACAGGGGAATATATCGCCAATATCTACTTACAACAATTAAAAGAAAATCCACCTTTAGCTGCTGGCCTAGAAGTAATTGACGGAATTGCCCTAAGAAAAAAAGCAGTAACGTTATATGAAGATACTTATTATCAGACAAAGTATCCCCAAAAGAAAATACAAAAAGAAAAGCTTTATCAAAATGAACTATCGTTTCGCAAAGAACAAGCACGGCTCATGAATTTAGTTCATCAGCACTTTACTCAAGATGAAACAAAAGACTTGCTCATTGAGGCTGCTACAGGTATGGGAAAAACGATTGGTTATTTATTACCTGCTAGTTTTCTAGCCACGCCGGAAAAACCGGTGGTTGTTAGTACAGTCTCGTTATTATTGCAAGAGCAAATCATGAAAAAAGATATTCCCTTGTTAAACCGCTTTTTAGAACAAAAATTACAAGCTGTTGTGGTGAAAAGTAAACGACATTATTTGGATTTAGCGCGATTTAAACAAACGCTAAGTAAACCAGTTTCACAAAAACAATACGCTCTTTATCAAATGGCGGTCTTGGTTTGGTTAACCAAAACGACAACAGGAGATTTCGGCGAGTTGAATTTAATTAACTTAAATCATCTTTTCTTTCAAGATGTGGCGCATCGCGGCGTGAATTACTTGTCAAAAAAATCACCTTTTTATCAGCATGACTTTTTAAAGTTTTTAGATAGTCAAATGCAAGAAAGCAATTGTTTAATTGTAAATCATGCTTTTTTGGCACAAGAAAGTTTACGAAAAGAACCATTATTACCTGAATCGCCCTATCTTATTATTGATGAAGCCCATCATTTGCCGACAATTTGTGAAAAAATTGCAGCAGAGTCATTTAACACTTTCTCCTTTGAAAAGCAGGTACAATTAGCGCTTAGTGAAGAAGGGATTTTTGCCAAACTAGACGATTGGCTAGCAGAAGAAATGGCGGCCAAACACTTCATTGCATTACTGCAAGAAGAGTTAAAAGAATTAGTTGCTAGTTATGAAGTGCTGCGTGATTTATTACTACACAAATTAGCTCCAGAACAAGAAATTATAACGTCAGCAGATTTTTTAAAGTTTGATAAAAAGACTTTAAAATGTTTTAAGAAGATTGAACTCTTTTTAAAAGAAAGCAGCGAGATTAAAGCAAGCTGGCAACAATTTCTTGAAAAACGCGAATTTGCTTGGAGCACAGCGGCACAAATTGATTTTGCCACTTTAGCAGATTTGTTAGACGAATTAGAAAAACAAAAACGTATCATGCAACGATTTTGTCATGATTTTGCGCCGCGCTATACCCATTGGATTTTACGAAGAGAAAAACACCCAGGGTTAACTTTTCAAGTCACCGATTTTAACGCCGCAATTTTACCTCAAACAAAGTGGTACCCAAGGTTTGAAAAAATTGTTTACGTTGGTGGCGCGTTAAAACTTACAAAAGATCGCAACCTATTTGCCAAACGCTTAGGGATACCAACAGCAAGTTTAAAGATTGTCCCGGCTCCGTTTGATTACGCCAATCAAACGGAAATTTTAGTACCTACCAAAGCGGCCTATATACCTAAGCTTTCACCAAGTGAATACAGTGACTTTTTGGCCGAAAATTTAACGCTTTTATTAAAAGATTTTAAACGACCAGCCTTGGTATTGTTTACTTCTCACGATGTGCTACAAAAAGTATATGAGAAAATGCATCTAATATTTTTGGAAAACGGTCGAGAAATACTTGCCCAAGGTATAGGGGGCAGTCGAGATAAGTTGTTAAAACGCTTTAGTCAAAGTAATGCTGGGATTTTATTTGGGACAGATAGCTTTTGGGAAGGAATTGACTTACCAGGAGAGCAATTAGAATTAGTAATTGTGACGCGCTTGCCTTTTGAAAATCCCAAACGCCCGTTTATTCACGCGCGCTATGAGTTTCTAAATGCGATTGGCGTAGATCCTTTTAATGAAGAGTCATTACCTAATGCGATGTTGAAATTGCGACAAGCTTATGGACGGCTTATTCGTTCATCTACCGATCGGGGCGTGATGGTGGTATTAGATCGGCGTTTTGTTAACACCACTTATGGCAAAAAATTACGACAGGCAATTCCTAAAAAAGTTACAATCAGTGAAAAACCTATTTTAGAGATAGCTGCAGAGATTACAGAATTTTTAAAAGATTAGTGGATTTTTGATAATGAAAAACTTTTTACTTTGAAATCTGCTATAATTAAAAGCAATTATCACAAAAGGAGCGTCAACCTGTGAAAAAAAACTTGGCAAAAGAAGAGCGCCAGGAACTGATTTTATTTATTATTTCTGGTGTTTTAGTGGTTGTTATTGCTTTGGGTGTATTAGGCTATTTGAAGGCGCAAAGCCCCCTGCAACAAGCCAAAAAAGAAGCAACAACATTAGCAAAAAAACATACCAACTTGGTAAATGTCGACGAATTTTACTGGTACAATCGCAAGCAAACGTACTTTAGTTTAATTGGCAGTGATAAAGATGGAAAAGAAATTGCAGTCATTGTGCCAAAGTCAGGCGATAAAATTACCGTATTGCCGCAAAAAGAGGGCATTACAGCCGATAAGGCTAAAGCCTTGGTCAATAACACCTTTCATAGTCAGACGGCGAAGAAGGCTGAATTAGGCATGTATGATAAAAAACCAGTTTGGGAAGTAATGGCAACAGATAAAGAAGGCCAGATTACTTATTATTTATTGTCCTTTGAAAAAGGGGAAGAAGTAAAAGTTATTAAAGATGTGTAAGTTTTTAAAATTGTTTATTATTCCGAAAAGATTTCGGTTTAAATAACCGCTTCACGAATTTTTTAATTTTATTGAGGAGATGATGAGTATGAAATTATCGCAACGGGCCCAAAAATTAGAACCATCTGTAACGCTGGCAGCCGCAGCGAAAGCTAAAGCGCTAAAGGCAAAAGGAGTCGACGTTTTAAGTTTAACAGTAGGTGAGCCGGATTTTACTACGCCAAAAAATATTAAAGATGCGGCAATCACAGCGATTAATTCCGGTCAAGCTAGCTTTTACACGCAATCTGCTGGTATTCCAGAATTACGTCTGGCGATTGCAGACTATATGGAAAAGTACTACGACCGCAAGTATGCAATTGAAGAAATAATCGTGACCGATGGAGCAAAATATGCGCTGTACAATTTGTTTCAAGCAATTTTGGATAAAGGAGATGAGGTCATCATTCCGGTTCCATATTGGGTTAGTTATGGCGAACAAGTGAAATTGGCTGAAGGTGTTCCGGTGTATGTCGACGGTTTGTTTGAAAATGATTTTAAAGTAACTGTTGCTCAATTAGAGAAGGCAAAAACAAAAAATACCGTTGCATTAATTCTTAACTCACCATCAAATCCAACTGGGATGATTTATACAAAAGAAGAGTTAACGGCTATTGGCAATTGGGCGGTCAAAAATGATATTTTAATTGTTGCCGATGATATTTATGGCCGCTTAGTTTATGACGGAAATGAATTCACACCGATTGCGACACTATCTGAGGCGATTGCCAAACAAACGATAGTAATTAATGGCGTATCAAAGACATATGCTATGACCGGCTGGCGGATTGGTTTTGCAGTAGGGGACGAAAAAATTATTAAAGCTATGACGAACATTGCCTCGCAATCAACCAGTAATCCGACCGCTGCTAGCCAATATGCGGCTTTAGAAGCATTAAGCGGTGATCAGACTTCTGTTGAAAATATGCGGGCTGCTTTTGAAGCGCGCTTGAACAAATTATATCCGCTAGTGGCGGCAATTCCAGGTGTTGAGTTGAAAAAACCTCAAGGAGCCTTTTATCTATTTCCAAATGTTAAAAAGACAATGGAAATGTGTGGTTATGATGATGTGAATGTTTTTGTCGAAGATTTGCTGGAAGAAGGACACGTTGCCTTGGTGACAGGAGCCGGATTTGGTGCTCCAGAAAATGTTCGGATCAGTTACGCTGCTAGTTGGGATATTTTAGAAGAAGCAGTTAGACGAATGCATAAATTTGTTGAAAACAAACGCAATAAAGATTAGAATGCTAAGGGGAAATCCTTATACTAGTAATTATTGTAAATAGAATAGGAGAGACACAAGTGGAACAAATTCAAATTATTGACGCAAAAAACCACGTTGGTGAAATTGTCACAATTGGTGCTTGGGTTGCTAACAAACGTTCTAGTGGTAAGATTGCTTTCTTACAATTACGAGATGGAACAGCATACTTTCAAGGTGTGGTAGTGAAAAGTGAAGTGCCTGAAGAAGTTTTTCAAATGGCCAAAAATTTAAATCAAGAAACTGCTATTTTAGTAACTGGCGAAATTAGAGAAGATAGTCGTTCAAAATTTGGCTATGAAATTGGTGTGCAAAATGTGGAGATCATTGGTGAAAGTCATGACTATCCGATTACACCAAAAGAACATGGTACAGACTTTTTGATGGATCACCGCCATTTATGGTTACGTTCATCTCGTCAGCATGCTATCATGCAAATTCGTAACGAATTAATTCGGGCAAGTTATGAATTCTTTAATAAAGAAGGTTTTGTTAAAATTGATCCGCCAATTTTAACCGGTTCAGCACCAGAAGGAACGACCGATTTATTTGAAACAAATTATTTTGATCAAAAAGCCTACCTATCTCAATCGGGGCAACTTTATATGGAAGCTGCTGCCATGGCATTTGGGAAAGTATTTTCATTTGGGCCGACTTTTAGAGCAGAAAAATCTAAAACACGTCGCCATTTGATTGAATTTTGGATGCTAGAACCTGAAATGGCCTTTATGCATCAAGAAGAAAGTCTAGAAGTCCAAGAACAATATGTGGCTTACTTGGTACAAAGTGTATTAGACAATTGTGATTATGCATTACATGTGTTAAAACGCGACCGTGCGGTTTTAGAAAAATATACGCAATTACCATTTCCACGTATCACTTATGATGATGCAATCAAACTATTACAAGAAAATGGTTTTGATGATATTGAATGGGGCGATGATTTTGGTTCTCCTCACGAAACTTTTATCGCTAACTCCTTTGACCGACCTGTTTTCATTTTGAATTATCCAAAAGCAATCAAACCATTTTACATGAAACCACATCCAACTAGAGAAGATTTGGTAATTTGTGCGGATATGATTGCGCCAGAAGGCTATGGTGAAATTATCGGTGGTTCTGAACGGGCAACAGATTATGAATATTTACTTGAACAAATTCGCGCTCATGGTTTAGATGAAAAAGAATATTCTTGGTATTTGGATTTGCGCAAATATGGATCTGTGCCTCACGCAGGTTTTGGTTTAGGTTTAGAAAGAACCGTTACTTGGTTAGCCGGCATTGAACATGTCCGTGAAGCAATTCCATTTCCACGCTTGTTAAATCGAATTTATCCATAAAAATGAAACCGCCGCTAATTAAAAGCGGCGGTTTTTTTTTATCGGTTTGAAAAATCGTGTTTTTTAGAATTCATAAATTTATTCAAATGCAATTATTTTATTTAAGTATTTTAAACTTGAATTAAAAATTGGTATATAAGTATATACAAGTTAAAAATATTGATTTAAAGCTGATTTATCTTGATTTTAATCCAAAAGGTATGTTATCATGGGTGCAACGTAAGGAAAGAAGAGGGGTTATGAAAGTGATAGCAGAAAAATCAATCGTGTTAGGTAAACAATATATGGTACAGCCCAAAGGATTCCATCGTGCAATTTTAGCAACAGCAGCAAAAGTAGCAACAGACGGCATTGTTTTTAAAGTCGATTTTTGTGAGCTGTGTGACCGCGACCAAGTATCACAAGACAATCCCTATGTAACAGCTACTAGCTATGATGTGAAACGCGCTGTTGGTGAAAATTGTTTCTTTAGCTAATTTTATTGTGAGCTCAAACCACAGTCTTTTAGACTGTGGTTTTTTTGTAGCAAAAAAGTTGATGACCGGCAAAAGAAATTACAGCCTAACTTCAAGCAATTTCGTTGTTGAACTAAATTTTTGAAAAATCAAAAATATCATTTAATCAAAATCCTACCGGTATTAAAAAAGCTTTTTACCAGCTGCACATCTGCTAAGTTTTTTGCCCATGCTTTAAGTTTAATCTCCATTTTCATCAAATACAGGAATGAATTTGCTAGTTAGATGGATAAAAAAATTAATATTCCCCCAAAAGGGCAATCTTAATATGACAGTTTGTTTACAATTATTTTCAATCATTGGCTTTTCATGTACAATAGACCATAGTGTAAAAAAGGAGCAAATATGAAAACTATCAGTGCAACGGTAAAACATGGTTATCTAAAATTAATTCACGTATTAAGCCAAAGAAAAGTGGAAAAGAAGAAAATCGTTTTTTTACTTAGCTTTCCAACAACGAGCGGTATTATTTTAGAGCGCCTTGCACCTTACTTCAAAGGCGATTTAGTTATTGGTTATACGGATAATAGTGCGTCATTAGCACAAACGTATCAAAAATTTGGCTGTAAGATATATTCACTAGCGAAAAAGAAAATTTTTGCTAGCAAAATAATTGCTTTAACAAAAAACGCAGATGTCGTGTTATGTGATAATTATTTTGCTTTTTTAGCAGGACTTCAATTTTCTGAAAATACAGCGGTCTTACAACTATGGCATGCCGATGGCGCTGTGAAATCTTTTGGACTAGAGGCTAAATATGCACTAGCTGCAAGTAGTGAGGATAAAAAGCGTTATCAAGCTGTTTATGAACGTTTTACTCATTACGTGGTGGGATCAAAAAAAATGATGACTATTTTTAAAGACAGTTATCAAACAACTACGGCTGAGTTTTTACCCTTTGGTTATTTACCGACTGATATTTATTTTGATAAAAAAAGTAAACAATTAAATAAAAAAAAGTTTATTGAAAAATTTGGCACAAAAAAGACGCTACTGTATGCTCCGACTTATCGTGAAAATTATGAAACACCACTATTAGATTTTGAAACATTAGCAGCAAAATTAGGGAACCAATGGCAGCTGCTTGCGCATCCGCACCCACACGATAAAGTCTTACGAGCAAAACTTGCTACGTATAAAAACGTGGTGACAGATTTTGAGACACTTTCGCTGCAGGCACTATTGCAAAACGCTGATTGTCTAATATCTGATTACTCATCGGTTCCTTTTGAGTATGCATTGGCAAATCCTAAGGGAAAACTTATTTATTATTGTCCAGATTTTGATCAGTATAATGAAACAGTAGGACTGCAAAAAGATTTTAGTGAGTGGTTGCCAAAAGTTTTAACTACAGATGAAGCAGGGTTAATACAGCTAATCTCAGCGTACCCTTATGAAAATTTAGAGAATTTCAACAAACTTTGGAATACTTACAATAAAGGGGATGCTTGTAAACAATTGATAGAATGGATTGAAAATAGATGAGGGAAATGATTTTAGGGCTGCCCGTTGATCAAATTACGTATGAAGACATTTTAACAGATGTCCCTAAATTTTTAGAAGGTAACCAGAAAATGAGCATCATTAGTGTCAATCCGCAAATTGCGCTTGAAGCTAACAAATATCCCAGTGTAATTGATTTACTTGCCAAAAGTACACATCGCATTCCTGATGGCATCGGCGTTGTTTTAGTCTCAAAAATGACCGGTGGTAAAATTAAAGAACGCGTAGCCGGCTTTGACTTAATGGTAAAACTTTTGGAATATGCCAATAAGACACAAAAAAAGTGTTTTTTTTATGGTGCTAAACCAGAAATTTTACAAGATGCCATCAAAAATATTCAAAAAGACTATCCTAATTTGATCGTTTCAGGCAGCATTGATGGTTATACAAAAATGGATGATCATGAAATAGTGGCGGCGATGAATAAAGTAAAACCAGATTTTATATTTGTTGCTTTAGGTTTTCCCCGCCAAGAACTTTGGCTGGCAGAAAATATGGGTAGTGTCAACGCACACGTCTTTCAAGATGTCGGGGGAAGTTTTGATGTTTTAAGCGGACATGTTAAACGTGCACCAGATTTTTTTATTAAAACACATTTAGAATGGCTATATCGCTCATTAAGCAATCCGACGCGAATTGGTCGAATTGTACAGTTACCGATTTTTGTAGTAAAAAGTTTGTGGTGGAAGATGAGGAATGGGGGAAGAGACTAGTTATAGTCAGATACGATGAAAATTGGAATTATTGGTTATGATATTTTTGGCACCGGCGGAACTCGACGTAGTAATCTAAATTTGATCAATGAATTTTCTATGCATGGTGACGAGGTTATATTTTTTAACTTACTTCCATTCGGTAAAAAGCAGGTTAAAAATATTCAAAGCGAATTGGAGAAACCAAAAAATGTTTCATTCTATTTACTGCAGCAATTTCCCGATGTTGCTGCGTGTAGCAGCTATATATTAACTCGTGAAAGTTTATTCAGTTTTGCTCGATATATCAAGTTTAGGTGGCCTGAAGCAGTCGTTGTAGGAGAAGTGCATGCGCCACTAGATTTAATTGAGCCTGAACTAGACTTAGGTGTTGATGCGGTTGACGTTTATCGAGTCGCTACAGAAAAGATCAAAAAGAGATTTATTAAGCGGATTAAGCAGGATAATGTGATATCTTTTCCAATTAGCGGAAGACATATTGATTTTTCTGTAAAAAAAATTCAGAGTGATAAGCAATCTCTTAATTTTGTAGTGTATTCACGCTTTGATGAACGCCAAAAAGATATTAGCTATGCGATAAAGTTAATCGACTATCTGGTTCATGGTTTAGGAAATAATAAAATAAAACTATTTTTAAATGGAACTGGAAAGGGTGAAAACTTTTATCGTAATTTAGTTGCCTTCTATGAGCTAAAAGATCATATTTTTATTAATCAAACACTTCCGAAAGATTATATTTATCTTTCCACTGCACGATTTGAAACATTAGGGTACTCAATTATGGAAGCATTCGCATCCGGAAAACGAATAGCCTTATATCGCGGAGATGACGGTTCATTAGCGGAAATATATAAAGGTTTTGAGTCGGTATGCTGGTTAAACAAAAATTTGGCAGACGATTCACATGCGTTATTACAATTTTATAGTGAAGATATTTCAAAAGTGGAAGAGAATTTTTTGCATGATCTGACCTTGGCAAAAGAAATTCTTGATACGAAAAACTATGCTTCAGATTATATAGCTAAAATTATGAATGTTTCTTTTTTTAAAAAAGAAAGTCAAGAAAACGTTGATTTTAGTAGAGTTTTTGAGCAAGTTAAAAAGCAAAGTAGTTTCAGAGAAAATAGTTTTATAACAAATGTTTATGTGAAAATAAAAAATGCCCCGTTGTTAGGGAAAATAGTTGGAAATTCTATTGTTAAAGACTCTGCAAAAAAAGTTTTGCATTATTTACGTCCCGCAAATAAAATCGCTGATTTAAATGATATTTCTGGTGAGCTTATGGAAGATTTTTTCTTTATAGAGACTTTCCACGGTAAATCCTTTGCAGGAGATCCAAAATATATTGCATTAGAATTAAGGAAAAAATTTCCTGAAGCATATATTTATGTTAGTTCGGCAGATGAGTGGGTGGATATGGAAATTATGGATTATGGATTTAAGCCAGTACGTGTGGGCAGTGAACAGTATATCCATAAGTTTCGTAAGGCCGCGTACGTTTTTATGAATGGTAATTCTTTGGATAAATCTGGAAAAGTCAAAGGACAAAAATTTATTCAAACGTGGCATGGGTTTCCTTTGAAAAAAATGGTTGCGAATTTAAATGACTTAACTCAACGCCAAGTAGAAAGCCAAGCTTTTCTGCCTCGAATGAAAAAATGGGATTATCTACTTTCATCATCAAAGAAAAATACGGAGTTATTAAAAAGTGCTTTTATGTTAAATGAAAACCATAATTTAAAGATAATGGAGCACGGTGCTCCTAGAAATTCGTATCTTATTCAGCACAAAGATGATGAAACTGAGCGCATACGTCTAACTACTAAGTATTTTATTCGTCCATATGACCCATCAAAAAAATATGTGTTATATTGTCCGACATGGCGTAAAGAAAAGAGAGAAACAGTGGCTACAATGGATTTTAGAAAACTGATCTCACTATTACCAGATAATTATGAAATAATAATTAAGCTACATCCACTTGAGTCGAAGTTATTTGCTCAATATAGAAACTTAGATGAACGTATTCATTGTTTTCCGAATGAAATATCTGATATCCAAGAATTATTTTTATTAAGTGATGTGTTAATAACAGATTATTCATCGGCGATGTTTGATTATGCTCATTTGAATAAAAAAATAATTGTTTTTCAAGAAGATTTGAATGAATACAATAGACAAGTAGGATGGTATTTTGATATAGAAAATCTAACTGATATACGTCCTCAAGAATACAACGAAGTCTCATTATCCAGAGAAATTTTAATGTTGGATAATATGAAATTATATAACAAAAAAATTATTGAAACATTTCTTAATCAAGATACAAGTAGTTCTACCAATCAGTTGTTTGATGAACTCTTTGATTATAAAGGTAGTACTGTGTCTAAGTGTTAAGTTAGTTTAATTGATATTTGATATTAAATAGGGGGAGTGGCATTTTTTGCCAATATGAGTATGAAAATTGGAATAATTGGATTTAATATTTTTGGTGTGGGTGGCACTAGTCGTAGTAATATCAATTTGATTCAGGAACTACAACAGGAAGAGAGTGATATTGTTTTCTTTAATACTAGTAGTTTTTCAGAAGAAGACGTAAAGGAACTTGTTGATAGAGAGTCACTTAGAAAAAATGTATCATTTAGAAAACTAAATGACATTCTGATGGGGGAGGCATTAGATAGTTATATACTGACCAGAGAATCATTGTTTGTATTAGCAAGAGCACTAAAGAAGACGTATCCAAATAGTAAGATTATTGGAGAAGTTCATGCGCCAATCTATAATGTTGAAATAGGGCCAGATTTTGCTGCAGATGCTATCGATATTTATCGTGTTTCAACAATTAATACAGCTAAATTATTAAAACAAAAAATTGGTAAAAATAATGTTATTCCGTTTTCAATTAGTATTCGTCATGTGCTTTTTGTAAATGAAATAAAAAATAAACCAAGTAAGCCGACTAATTTTTTTATTTTTTCTCGGTTTGATGAAACCTCAAAAGATATCGCCTACGCGATATCATTAATGAGGTATTTGGTAAAAGAAAAGCGTATGACTAACTACAAGCTTTTTATTAATGGGCAAGGAATAGCAAGAGTTTTATATAAAAATCTTATTAATGCTTATGGTCTCAATGATAATGTCTTTATTAATTATGAACCACCAACTAATTATATATATTTGAGTACTTCAAGAGCAGAAACTTTTGGATATTCAATTATGGAAGCACTAGGTCAAGGGATGCCCGCAATTTTATACCCTGGTGACGATGGTGTTTTAAAAGAGGTTTATGGTAACCTTAAAAGTGTTGCATGGTTGACTAAAGATATTAAAGAAGACGCTCAAACTGTAATTCGATTTATTGAAGAACCTTGGTTGAACCAAGAGTATCAGTATGATTTACAATATATTAAAACAAATTGCATTACAGAAGGGTATGGACATGAGTATATTGATAAAGTAATAAAAAATGATTATAGTGTTAATTTTAACGGCGATGTAAATGCTTCTGAAATTGTAAATGAAATATACTCCTCACATTTAGGAAATCAAACTTTATGGGGAAAGATTGTTAAAAAAGGAAATCGAAATCGCTATTTTAGGAGAATTTCACAAAGTAAGAAAATACAAAAATATACTTCGAAAATTACTAATTTTTTTAAAAAATCAACCACTAATCCTGGAAATTCTATAATAGAGGAAACTATAAAAGATAATTATATCTTTATTGAATCTTTTCATGGCAAAAATTTTTCGGGAGATCCCAAATATATAGCACTCGCAATAAAGGAGCGTTATCCAGATGTTAAGATATTTGTTAGCTCTATCAATCAGTTGGTAGATATGGAGATATACCAACATCACTTTACTCCAATTAGAACAGGGAGTAACAAATATGTCTCTACTTTTCGTCAATCTCGTTTGATTATTGTAAATGGTAATACTCTTGATAAGGTAGGCAAGCGTGAGGGGCAAATTTTCTTCCAAACATGGCATGGATTCCCGCTGAAAAAAATGGTCGCTGATTTGGAGAACGAAAAAGAAAAGCAGACACAATTGAAAGCATTTCTACCGCGCATGATGAAATGGGATTATTTATTAAGTAGTTCCTCAAGGAATACGCGGTATATTACAAGTGCTTTCCAATTGGAAAAAAATCCAAATTTAAAGATTTTAGAAGTTGGTGCTCCTAAGAACACTTATTTAATAGAAAACAATATTAATTCTGATGAAATCGAACGCTTACATTTAAAATATTTTGGTACTGAACCAAGAGGATTTAAGTATGTTTTATATTGTCCGACTTGGCGTCAAGAAAAACGTGATGATCTATCTGCACTTGATTTGAAAAAAATAATTAATCTATTACCGATAAACTATCACTTAATTGTTAAACTTCATCCTAATGAAGCTTATTTACGACGACATTATGCTAATCTTGATTCACGTATTCATTGCTTTTATAATGACATTACAGATATTCAAGAACTTTATTTGCTTTCTGAAACACTAATTACAGATTATTCTTCTGCTATGTTTGATTTTGCTCATACTAGGAAAAAAATTATTGTTTTACAAGAAGATAAACAACAATATGTTCAGAAAGTCGGTTGGTATTTTGACTTAGAAGACTTAACCGGCTTAATTGGTAAATCTTATTCGGAAGAAGAATTGGTTAGAGAGATAATTGAACCTGAAATGGATTTCTATAATGAAATTATTTGTGATGTTTTAATGAGTAATGATACAGACAGTTCTACTAATGAGTTGATAGAAATTTTAGCAGAAGATATTTTTATGGAGGCGAAAAATGGAGATTGTTAAGAGTAATCAGAGTAATCAACTTTTTAATAAAATTTTTAAGCGTACGAAGATATATAGGATAGATGATAAAATTGATTTAACCCACGATAAAATTGGAGTTGAATTGGATGAATACCATAATTTGTTGAAAAGTGCAACGTTAAATCAAGAGTCTGCAGATTTACTTCGAAAGTTAAATGACAATGGCTATGTTTTGTATTGGTATAAAAAGAGAATAAGCTATTTTGTAAAAAAAGATAAAGTAAATACTATTTGGCAAAGAAATGATTTATTACAGCTTGGTGACTTTCTTTTTACGATAAACGAACCAGAACATTTTTGTAAGTCCGCAGATAATAATTTAATCGTTATTTTTTCTTCGTATCCTAGTAGACGTGCCGATATTCTAAGTTCGAAAATCACAAGAAGAGTATTTCCTGATTTTTTTTCTAATATAGATAATTACATTATAGGAGACTCAGTTGTACTGCGTATTATGGATAGTAGTGGTCTATACGGAAGTGCGTATATGGATACGGAAACTAATAAAGAAATAGAAATAAATGTTCAAAATATAATTTCTGAAGTTAAAGAACAATATGGAATAGCATCAAATAAAGTAATCTTGACGGGGAGCCATAAAGGAGCTTTAGCTGCGCTTTATCATTCGTATCTCGGTAATTATGCAAGTGTAGTTTGTGATCCTCAAGCAAAGTTTGAAACTTTATCCGAAAATAGCGAATTAGACACGTTAGTTGCATATATGCCGAAAATTGATGTTAAAAAGAAGTTTGGTGTTTTTGAAAAGCAAGAAAACAAGTATGTATTATATACAAAAAGTATAAAACCTAAAAAAACAGAAATTTTAAATTCCTATGTGTCGACCAAATTGATACCATATGATTATGAAGATGAAAATCAAAATCTCAATCGTAATATCTGCATAGGAATTAGTTTTTATATTAATCGCTGGTTATTTTCAAATATGAAGTTTTCAGAGAGTGAGTTGACTTGCTCTTGAATATATTCATGAAAAGTTTAAATAAAATCTTCTATTTTTTGACTTTTTTATTACTTATTTGGATTCTTATATTAAATTTGAATGTCAATCAATCATCTTTTTACTGGCTTAATAGCGTGATTACTGTTGTATCTATTCTTTCATTTTTAACTTTCTTTTTTATAAAATTGAAATTTTCAACTAAAGAAATAGATTTAGAAAAAGTATATCAAAAAAATTCTGTGATAAAAGTACTTTATTGGTTGGCTATTTTAATTCTAATTGGTGTTATGGGACAACTGATGCGAGTAAAGTTAAATTGGGATTTTGGTACAGTTCATATCAATGCGTTTTCAATTGCAAAGACAGGAAAGTATTTATCTATTGACTACTTTGCAAGATATCCCAATAATAATGTCATTCTGTTATTTTTAGTTTTTTGTTATAAAGTAATAATATTTTTTTTTAATACTTCCTCGATTGAAGAATCGTATACTTATATGATCTTTATAAATGCTTTTATTATTTGGTTAGGTATATTTTTTTCATATAGGATAATAAGAGAAAATTTTTCTCAAAATTATTCTTTTATAGCATTATTTTCCATGATTTTTACTCTTCCTACATTGTTTTACGCAAATATATTTTATACTGATACCGTTGGTTTTTTCTTTGTTGCTTTTGTTTTATGGCTTATGGGAAGGTATAGTTTTTCATGTGATCATAATAAGAAGATTATGTTACTAATAGTAATTGGTGTAATGATTGCAGTAGGGTATAAGATAAAAGCCTTTGTTGCAATTCTTTTAGTAGCATTTATCCTAAATGTTTTTTTTAATAGCAAGGACAGATGGTTAAGTCGCATTAGTAATATAATTTGTTTAATTATCTCTTTTTTGGCCACACTATTTTTGATTGGTCTGACTACAACTTCAATTATCCCTGTGTCGGAGTCTTTATCTAACGAGAATGAGCTTCCGCTAACACATTGGATTGCAATGGGGTTAAACGAAAAAACTAACGGTGGTTTTAATCAGATGGACTATAATAATATTAAAACATTTCCGAGTTATAAGAGTAAAAATGAAGAGGCACAACGTATTATTAAAAGGAGGATTGATAGTAGGGGAGTTATTGGAACTTCAAATTTTGTGTTGTTCTCAAAATGGACAAGAACATGGGCTGACGGAGATTTTGCAACAAAAGATTATGGATTGTGGGATCCCGCAAGAGATGGAATAATTCAACATTTGCTGAGAAATAGGAGTATTTCGTTTTTATTTCAGTTCACATGGTTTTTCATTTTAGTTTTGATTGCAGTGGGAACCCTTTTTTTTAATAAAAAAACAGATGTTGCGAATATTAGTTATTATTCTTTTTTTGGGTTTGTTATATTTTTAAGTATCTGGGAGTGTAATTCTCGTTACGTATATTGCTTTATACCAATCATTGTTGTTATGGTTATAACAGGTATACGAAATATTAAGTCAATCATTACCAGAAAATAATAAAAAGCATTTCACTCCTTCTTACTTTCGTGTATAATGGTACAAGCTAGTATCATGAAAGTAAGGAGGAGTTGTTTTGTCTAAACAACATCCGGAAGAAGAATCTTTTAAAGACAAGATTTTAAATTCGTTAAATAACTCAGATGAGGAAACTTCAAAGAATGAAAGAAGTTCAACTCGTCAAGGTCAACAAAATAGAAATAGTTCGTCAAATGGTCAACGAGATCGTTTGAATGTTTCCAAAGAATCAGTTGGCGCAAGAAGAAGTGGTGGAGCAAAAAGCAATTCACCAAGGGCTAAAAAAAATACGCCATCAAAAAAGGATGCAAAAGAAGTAAAAAAAGTGCCTGCTAAAAAGCAGCCTAAAAAAGAAAAAGCGGACACGAATACAAAAGTACCACTTAGCACGTCTTCAGATGAGATGCAGCGCAGAAAAATGCGTCAAAAAGAAGACCGCATCGTTAGTAAAATTGTGACGGTTGTTGTGGTTGCCTTATTAGTTATTGGTGGTATTTTAGGCTTTTCTGTTTATCGTTATGTTTCAAGTAGCTTACAACCATTAGATACTGATAGTAAAAAAACTATTGCAGTGGAAATTCCAAGTGGTTCATCGAATAAACTGATTGGTGAGATTTTGCAAGAAGACAAAGTGATTAAAAGCGGTATGGTATTTAATTACTATACAAAATTTAATAACTTGACTGGGTTTCAAGCGGGCAGTTATCATTTTTCTCCGTCTATGACATTAGAAGAAATTAGTAAAAATCTACAAGGTGGGGGCGCCGGAACTGCAGGTGCAGATGCGAAGTTAACCATTCCAGAAGGCGTTGATATTGATAAGATTGGCGATATTATTGCCAAAGATACGAAAATTAAGAAATCCGAATTTATCGATTTGATGAAAAATGAAGATTTCTTTAAGAAAACACAAGCGAAGTATCCTGATTTATTAGCGAGTGCGGCGAAAGCTAAGGGAGTTCGTTATCGCCTAGAAGGCTACTTATTCCCTGCAACGTATGATTATTATAAGACTTCGTCATTAGAAGATATCGTAACCCAAATGATTGACAAAACTAATACTGTAATGTCAGCATACTACGATACAATTAAGCAGAAAAATATGGATGTACAAGAGGTTCTGACCCTTGCTTCTTTAGTTGAAAAAGAAGGGGTAACAGAGACGGACCGTAAAAAAATTGCGCAAGTATTCTTTAATCGGATTGCCGCGGGGATGCCATTGCAATCAGATATTTCCATTTTATACGCTTTAGGCGAGCATAAAGAAAAAGTTTACAACAAAGATTTACAAGTAGACTCGCCTTATAATTTATATACTAATACTGGGTATGGTCCAGGACCGTTTGATAGTCCAAGCGAACAATCAATTAAAGCAGTCTTAGATCCAACACCAAATAATTACTATTACTTTGTTGCAGATATTAAAACTGGTAAAGTTTATTATGCTGAAACATATGAAGAACATTTGGCCTTAGTTGAAAAATATGTAAATAATTAAATAAATGACGTTTACATTTTAAAAAAAGCATGGTAACCTTTTCGATATTAATTGCGAAAAGGTTACTATTTGCGATTTTAGAGTTGAAAATGAAGGAGAAATTACCATGGTAGAAAAAGTTTATCCAATGACAGTTGAAGGTAAAGAAAAATTAGAACAAGAATTAGAAGAATTAAAGACTGTAAAACGAGGCGAAATTATTGAGCGAATTAAAATCGCACGTGGATTCGGTGACTTATCAGAGAACTCTGAATATGAGTCTGCTAAAGATGAACAAGCATTTGTGGAAGGTAGAATTACCACATTAGAAAATATGATTCGTTTTGCCCAAATTATTGACAACGATGGGGTCGATAACGATGAGGTCTCCCTTGGAAAAAAAGTAACGTTTGTAGAACAACCTGATGGTGACGAAGAAGAATATACAATCGTTGGTAGTGCTGAGTCAGATCCGTTTTCTGGCAAAATTTCTAACGATTCACCAATTGCACAAGCTTTAATTGGCAAAAAAGTTGGTGATGAAGTAACAATTCAAACTCCTGGTGGCGACATGTTAGTAAAAATTACAAAAGTTGCACAGGCCTAATTAAACTAATTAAAAAACTTCTGAAGCTTTTTGTTTCAGAAGTTTTTTTCATTCTCTAGACCGATTTTATTTATTCTGATTTTCGTTATGATAAAATAGAAATGTTGTAATGAAAGTTAATGAAATTGTAGGAGAGTTTCTTTATGAATAAAATGATTTATAGGAGGTGGAGAAGTTGAAAAATCCGTGGCGTTTTTTTCTTATAGTAGAGGCACTATTGCTTCTTTATGCTCTTTGGCAAGTTTTCAATAGTCCACCACTTTTTATGCTGCTACTTTTTGGTATCCTTTGTTTGTATTTTGCCAGTCGCGGAAAAAAACGAGGTCGAAGAACGAATTTTCGCTTGGTTGTGGGCTGTTTAGCTGTTTTTATTAGCTTGTTAAATAATCCAGCAGTCTGGTTGATGTTGGTGTTTGGTGTGTTGTTTATTGGTTTAAAAGGTGTAGAGTTAACAGGAATAGATCCGACTAAAAATGCTTTTTGGAAGAAAAAGCAGATGATAATGGTGGAAACAGAAGCTCCAGGGTTACATCCTGATAAGCGCCAACGACAAAATTTGTTTGGAAATGAAAGAATTGGTAATCAAGTTTTCGAGTGGGATGATATAAATATTAATATGATTTCTGGAGATACTATCATCGATTTAGGAAATACGATTTTACCAAAAAGAGATAATATTATTATGTTGCGAAAAGGTTTTGGCAGAACGCGAATTTTAGTGCCTTTAGGTATTGGTATTGCGTTAGAACATGGTGGCTTTATTGGTAATGTGACTTTTGTGGGAGAACAAACTCCGCTTCGCAGCGAGAGAATTACGGTATATAGTGAAGATTATGATACGAGTGAGCGCCGAATTAAGATTTTATCCAGTACGTTGATTGGGGATATTGAGGTGATTCGGGTATGATGGCAAAAATTTCCAAAGGGATGATTGCATTATATACCGGTATTGCAATTTTTATTACGCTGATTTTAGTTTTGTTTTCTTATCTTCATGCCAATAATGTAAAGAATTGGTGGTTGGTTTCCTTACAGACACGTATTTTCTTTTTACCTTTAATATTTTATATTTTAGCGATTTCAGTCGGTTTTGGGATTGTCACCTACATTTTGATTTCTTTATTTCGCAAGAGTTCTTACGGCGGCATCGAAGAAAAATTAAGGTTGTTAGTGGCCGGAAATTATGACTCTGACTTGTTAGGTGAACCATTATCACATTCTAAAGAAAATCATTATTTAACAGCGATTGATCAAGATATTACACAAATTGGCAAAAAAATGAATGAACTTTCAACGGAATTACAGGTGCTAAATAGTCGACCACAATTAATGGACGGCCAAACAAAAGAAGAAATTTTGGAAATTGAACGACACCGCTTAGCCCGGGAGTTGCATGATTCTGTTTCACAGCAACTTTTTGCAGCAATGATGATGTTATCTGCTTTGAATGAGCAGGCAAAAAAAATGGAGCTACCAACACCGCAACAAAAGCAGTTACAAATGGTATCTGATATTATCAACGCTTCCCAGTCGGAAATGCGGGCCTTACTGCTACACTTGCGCCCGGTTAATCTTGAAGGGAAAAGTTTGAAACAAGGTATTGAACAATTATTAAAAGAATTACAATCCAAAATAAAAATCAAGCTAAAATGGGAGGCAGAAGAGATAACTTTGGCGCCGACTATTGAAGATCAGCTTTTTCGGATTGTTCAAGAATTATTATCGAATACATTACGTCATGCCAAAGCAGATGAGTTAGAAGTTTATTTGCACAAAGTTGGTCAAAATGTTTTATTGCGGGTAGTTGATGATGGTGTGGGATTTGATACAAGCGAGCAAAATGCTGGAAGTTATGGTTTAATGAATATTAAAGAGCGTGTCGCCAGTGTTGGTGGAACATGTAAAATTATCAGTTTTAAAGGACAGGGAACCAGTGTGGAAATAAAAATTCCAATTGTCTAATTTTTTATCGTTACGGGTTTCTTTAAAGGAGGATGTTGGTGTGATTAAAGTTTTACTTGTGGATGACCACGAGATGGTGCGTTTAGGTGTATCTTCTTATTTATCCATTCAAGATGATATAGAAGTTGTAGGTGAAGCTGAAAATGGCCAAATTGGTTATGAAAAGGCGTTATCTTTAAAACCAGATGTAATTTTGATGGATTTAGTGATGGATGTCATGGATGGTATTGCGTCAACTAAAGCTATTTTAAAAACATGGCCAGAAGCCAAAATTTTAATTGTTACCAGTTTTATTGACGATGAAAAAGTTTATCCTGCTATTGAAGCAGGTGCGTCTGGTTATTTACTGAAAACATCTACGGCCCATGAAATAGCCGATGCAATTCGAGCGACTTACCGGGGCGAACGAATTTTAGAGCCAGAAGTTACAAGCAAAATGATGAATCGTTTAACGAATAAAACGCCAATTTTACACGAAGATTTAACAAATCGGGAAAGAGAAATTTTATTATTAATTGCACAAGGAAAAAGTAATCAAGAAATTGCTGATGAATTATTCATCACCTTAAAGACTGTGAAAACACATGTCTCGAATATTTTATCAAAATTGGAAGTTGAAGACCGAACGCAAGCGGCTATTTATGCCTTTAAACATGGACTAGCCAAATAAAACAAAACCTCTTCGATAGCACAACGAAGGGGTCTTTGTTATACTAGCTACATAAGTTACGATAGCTGTTTTAAATAAAGTGTACGAATGAAGGAGAATAGAATGAAACAAAATTATGCCATTATTGGTTTAGGGCGTTTTGGAGGCAGTATTTGTCGAACTTTGATTGAATCTGGTCAAGAGGTTTTAGCGATTGATAGTAGTGAAGATCGTGTAAATGAATATATGAATATCGCAACTCATGCTGTCGTGGGAAATGCGCAAGACGAAATGACTTTACGCTCATTAGGCATTCGTAATTTTGATCATGTGATTGTCGCAATTGGAGAAGATATTCAAGCAAGCATTTTAGTTACGTTAATGGTAAAAGAAATGGGCGTGCCAAATGTTTTGGCTAAAGCGCAAAACGAATATCACGCCCGGGTATTAGAAAAAATCGGTGCCGATCGTGTTGTGCATCCAGAAAGGGATATGGGGGTAAGAATAGCCCATAATCTCGTTTCTAAAAATATTTTAGATTATGTCGAATTATCAGATGACTATTCATTGGCAGAAATACGTGTGACCAATCCCAAATTTTATGATAAGACATTGGCAAACTTGAATTTCCGCCAAAATTTTGGTTTAACGGTAGTCGGTATTCGTCGGGTTAACGGCAAAGTTGTTGTTTCTCCTACCGCCGATGAAATCGTTTTAAAAAATGATAATCTTTTGGTGATTGGTGAAACAGACGACGTGGATATTTTAGATGAAAAAATGAATGATTAGTGAGGGATATTAATGAAAATAACAATAACACCAGCAGCGGCAAAATGGTTTAAAACAGAATTAACAGTTGACGAGGGGATGGGCGTTCGTTTTTACGGTAAAGTTTACGGTAAAACGCAAGTGCACGAAGGTTTTTCAGTTGGGATGTCTGTTGATACACCAGAAAATCCAATTGCAAAAGCAACCGCTGATGGGATTTTATTTTATGCCGATGAAGCAGATGAATGGTTTTTCAAAGGCTATGATTTAACCGTCGACTTGGATGAAAAGTTAAATGAACCTAAGTATTTATTTACAGAAGACTAAACTATTATAGGAGTTTAAGCAAATGCTTTTGTCGGTTATTGTACCGTGTTTTAATGAAGAAAAAAGTTTGCCTTACTTCTTTGCTGAAATGGCAAAAATTGAAAAAGTGTTGCCATTAGATGTGGAATACATTTTAATCGATGATGGATCTACTGATAAGACTTTGAAGCTGATGAAAGAATTGTCAGTAAAGAGTGGTGGAAAGGTTCATTATTTTTCATTTTCTCGTAATTTCGGCAAGGAGGCTGCAATATATGCGGGGTTACAAAATGCCAAAGGAGACTATGTGACATTAATGGATGCTGATTTGCAAGATCCACCGCAATTATTAGTGGAGATGTATGATTTATTAGTAGCCCATGATTTAGATAGTGTCGCTACCAGAAGAAAAAACCGCGCTGGTGAACCTAAGCTTAGGAGTTTATTTGCGCGCTTATTTTATTATTTGATGAATAAAATTGGCGAGACTGAACTCGTGTCTGGTGTCCGTGATTTCCGAATTATGACAAGGCAAATGGTAGATGCTGTTTTGAAAATAACTGAATATAACCGTTTTTCTAAAGGTATTTTTAGTTGGGTTGGTTTTAAAACAGAGTACATTGCTTATGAAAATGTCGCACGTGTTGCGGGTAAAACTTCTTGGTCTTTTTGGCAACTTTTAAAATACTCGATTGATGGGATCGTGAATTTTTCTGACTTACCACTAAACATCGCTTCTTTTGTAGGTGCTTTGTCGTGTTTTGGCTCTGGTATTGCCTTGATTTTTATTGTTGTACGGGCCTTATTGTTTGGCGACCCTACCAGTGGCTGGCCTTCTATGGTTTCCATTTTTCTATTTGTGGGGGGCTTACAGTTACTTTGCTTAGGGATTATCGGGAAATATATTGGCAAAATATTTTTGGAAACAAAAAAGCGACCCCATTACTTAATAAAGGAGTCAGATAAAAATAGACCGTAAAACCTTGTTGAAAAACTGACAGTTCGTTAGCTTTTCAACAAGGTTTTTTGCTTTTTAATTGAGCACGAAGACAATACAACTATAAAAAATTTTTAGTAACCTTTTGTAAGATCAACTTGATTTTGGCTGACAGCTTGCGTTTTAACAAAGGAGTCAAGATTTTTCAAAAAGATCCTCATGAATTTTTGCTGGAAATGTGGTACCATGCCAGCAATATGGGGAGTAATCAAAATGTTATCTAGCTCCCATAGGGGACTAGTAGAAGCAAGCGGCTCTTCTTCAAAGACATCTAATGCGGCATAGGCAATTGTTTGTTCTTGTAGGGCTTTAACTAGGGCAGGTGTATCCACGCTGGCACCTCTTCCGACGTTAATAAAAGTAGCACTTGGACGGAGTAGATTAAAAAATTCTGTGTCATACAGATGATACGTTTCAGCGGTGAGGGGAAGAATGTTGACAATGAAATCAAATTGTTGAGCTATTGTTTTTAGTTCTGAAATTGCATGTGTATTCGTGAAATTTTGGGCACTGTGGCCAGAAGTATTAATTCCGGTGGGATGATTACCAAGTATATTCAAAGTTCCAGCGAGTTCTTGGCCAATTTGACCAGTACCAACAATCAAAATTTTTTGTTCTTCTAATTTGCCATAAAAAATAGTTTGTTGCCATTTTTTATGACGTTGGCCAACAGCTGCTTCATTAAAACCTCTAAGGCGCATCAAAATTGTCGTTAAAACGTGTTTACTAATCGCTTCTTTGTGAATACCTTTTGCATTCGTCAACAAAATATTTTGCTTTTTAAAATCTTGAAGTGGAAGATAATCAACTCCAGCGGAAATACTTTGTACCCACTTTAAGTTGGAATTAGGTGCTAGTAATTTATCCCATTTTTTTTGCCAACCGATGGTAATTTCCACTTGTTGCCAAGCTGCAGTTGTAGCGATTTCGGTAACAAAATCATATTCTGGCGCAATTTTTTTTATTTCATTAATCAATTCTGGTTTAAAAGGGCGACTGGATAAGATATATTTCGTCATAAAACTTCCTCCTTTTTGTACATACTTTTATTGTAGCAAAGGAAATTAAAAAAGACGCTTTTCAAGTTTTGTAGGACTCTAAAAGCTAGATTTTTAAGCTAACTTTTAGAGTCACTACATTGAAAGGCGTCTTTTATTTAATTTGATTTTTGTTCTTCTTGCGGGATTTTTTTAATGACTTGATTAAAGATAAATAAAGTTGCAATCAAAATGAACATGGTAGCATCGAAATTCATTGTCACAAAATGGATAATTGCAGTTAAGATCACAGGTAAAGTTGCAGCGAAAACTACAATTTTAAAATTCTCAAAGCTACTTAGTTTTAGCCGTCGCATTTTTGTTTGCAGTGTTGCACCAAGTGTTGCAAACAATAAGGTGACAAGTAAATTCACAACGCTAGGGTAAAGTGAAACTAAAAAAGCAATCAGATACATCCACCAAGGAATCTTAGTGTCTTGTAAATAATCTCGGATATGACTACCAGATAAAGAAGCAAGGGATGCTTCAGAATAAGGTATAACTATTTGATTGTCACCAAGTAGTGCAGAACTTGCGCCGGTACTTGGCATTGCTACAACTAAATCATCTTTTAAAAGACCGATACTAAGAAAGTTTCCCACCATATCTGTTGTAATATCTTTGGCAGTTCGTTTACCTTGCGGATCAAAGGTGAAAATAATCGAATCAGTTTGGTAGATAAATCCTTTTTCTTTTGCATCTGCTGGTTGTAACTGGTTCTTTTCAATTGTAAAATCAGGTAGCTTAGCGGCAATTTTTTGGCCATCATGTTGAATATCGTGAAAAACACTGCTAACCTTATAGGCCAGAGGTAATGTAAGAATAGCGCCTAAGATAAAAATATAGCCAATCACTTTACCAAAGGCTAATTTCTTTGCTGCAAGTAACTCCCGAAACTGGAAAAAAGAACTTTTCATTAAGTGTAACATTCAGAGCAGGACTCCTTTTTATAAGTATTCAATCCATTCTATCGAAGGTCTGGGGCTTTTACAAGGAGAATTGATTAAATATCTTTGAAATTAGTAGAAGAAAAGCTCACATTTGTGTATGATGGAAAACGAAATGAAAAGTAAAGGAGTAATTTTGTGAATTTCTATTTAAAATTTAAACATGAACTAGAAAAAAGGCATTTATGGGAAGTTTTTATCTATCTTTTTTTTGGCGGACTAACAACGTTAGTAAACATAATTATTTATTTCATATTTAGAGAGTGGATAAAGACCAATTATATAATTGCAAATATAATTGCAAATATGATTGCAATTTTATTTGCGTTTATAACTAATAAAGTTTGGGTATTTCATTCGAGAACTGAGAACATTAAAGAATTAATTGTAGAATTTAGTAAATTTGTATTTTATAGATTATTATCTTTCGGGCTAGATATGATTTCTATGATGATTTGCATTGACATGTTACAGACTGGTGATTTATTCGCAAAATTATTTACTCAAGTCTTAGTTGTCATTGCTAACTATCTTTTTAGCAAATTGTTTATTTTTAAATCAAAAGATAAAGTGGTTTAAATGTTGCTCAAATTAATTAAATTGAGGCATATTTTTTGAATAATTGACTTTTCTCTGATAGTGTTTACATTGTAAATAACATTTAGGAGGATTTCGAAAATGGCTTATACTTTACCAGAATTACCTTACGCATATGACGCATTGGAACCTTATATTGACGTGGAAACAATGCACTTGCATCATGACAAACACCACAATACTTATGTGACAAATTTAAATGCGGCTTTAGAAAAATATCCAGAATTAGCAGAAAAAAGTGTGGAAGAATTGATTGCTTATATGGATGAAATTCCGGCTGATATTCGTACCGCAGTTCAAAATAATGGCGGTGGACATGCCAATCATACTTTCTTTTGGGAAATTATGGCACCGAATGCTGGCGGGGCGCCAACGGGTTCTTTAAAGGATGCCATTGATGAAACTTTTGGCTCTTTTGAAGATTTTAAAAATGAATTTAAAACAGCCGCTACAGGACGTTTTGGTTCTGGTTGGGCTTGGTTAGTAGTAGATAATGGTAAATTGGCGATTATATCAACAGCCAATCAAGACTCTCCCTTAATGGAAGGTAAAACACCAATTATCGGTTTAGATGTATGGGAACATGCTTATTATTTAAAATATAAAAATGTACGACCAGATTACATTGCAGCTTTCTGGGAAGTTGTAAACTGGGACAAAGCAAACGAACACTTTGAAAAAGCATAGTAAGTAGTCTAAAATGTGATGAAGGGAAACTTTCGTCACATTTTTTTATTTTGGGGGCGTTGAAGTGGAGAAAAAGAAGGTTGAAACACAAAATGATATTCAGGCTTTATATCCTGTCGTGGTCGAAATTTGGCAAGAATGGTTTACGCCGATAATTGGCGCAAAACAAGTTGATTTTATGTTGCATAACTATCAATCAGAAAAAAATATTGCGGATGAAATTAAAAGCGGTGTGCACTATTTTGCATTAATACAGGAAAATGAAATAATTGGCTACACTGCATATGAAATAAAAAGTGAAGTTATTTATATCAGCAAACTTTACATCAAAAAGCAATTTCGCGGGCAAGGGTTAATGCGTCATATCTTTGATTGGTATGATAGCCTAAGTAAGGCACTAAACTTGAGGCAACAATTGCGGGTAAATCGGGATAACGCACAGTCTGTGGCAATCTATAAGCATCGCGGCTTTAATATTGTTGGCACCAAAGACGATGAAATTGGTCAAGGCTTTATTATGAATGATTATATTTTGGAAAAATAAATCATTTTTTTGTGGCTTACTCATGATAAAATGAAGTATCAATTATGAAGTTTGGAGAATAAAAATGAAAAAAAATTTTTTTAGTTTATTGTTTTTTTGCAGTGTATTTATTTTTTTTGTAACGGGTAAGCATGTCTATGCAGAGAATTTTGGATTGGGAATTGAAAGTGATCCAATTCAACAACGGCTTGATAAATCAAACAAGGAAATGAACCAGCAATCAATAGCATTGCCGAAATTACTTAATACACAAGCCACATACTATTGGGCAACAGACAATTCTTTACCTAATAAAGATTTTATTGATGTGTCATCATGGAATGAATATATTTCAGTAGCGCAGTATCAACAGATGAAAAGGTATGGCTTACGTGGCGTGGTAGTAAAATTAAGCGAAGGGACTTATTATCAAAATAAAACTTATATGTTTTCACAAATAAACAATGCAAAGGCTGCAGGTTTAACTGTTTCTGTTTATCATTATAGTAAGTTTAAAAATAGTAAGGAAGCTGTTTCCGAAGCAAATTTTTTTGCAAATATTGCAGATTCTTTAGAGCTTTCAAAGAATACTGTCATGGTCAATGACATTGAAGATTATACTGTTTTAGGAACAGCGATTACTAATAATTCGCAAACTTTTGCAAAGCAATTGAATTCAAGAGGATACAAAAACGTCATTCATTACACTTCTGCAAGTTGGGTGTGGGGTGCATCTCCACTACTCGATCCTAAAAAAATTGGTAACAATAATTTATGGATTGCACAATATCCAGTAAACCCTAATAAAAATAATTTGTTAAATTCTGCTTATTCGGCTTGGCAATGGGCTTCTACCTTAAAATATCCCAATATAAATACAGGAATAGGAACTTTTGATATAAATATTGACTATAGAGGGCGGTTTACTGGAAAAATATATGATTCTATTAATAAATCATATACAACTGATTTTCCTGTTCAGGTTAAGGGAAAAAATTTATCTTCCAAGCATGGTGTATGGTCGGATGTTTATAATACCAGAGAAGGAATAATAAATTATGGCAATGCTGGACAATATGCGGACAAAATAGGGTTTGTAACTGAAGTAGCAAGTACCAATCGTTCAACATACTGGAAAATAAATTTTAATCAGAAAGATGTATGGATTGATAAAGACGCATTTATTTTGAATCTTGATAGAGTAGTCAGTGATAGCCAGATTGATTATCACTTATGTATTAAAGATAAGTCTATATCGAATCAGTTTACTCTTTGGTCTGAACCATATCGAACTTCTTCTTCGAGTGAATACTTGGGTGAGGCTGGAAATTACGAAAATATAAAATTTAGATCTACCAATGTGGTTAAAACTAATAGTGGCGGAACTTTTTATAAAATTCATTTAAATGGTAATAAGGTTGCCTGGTTAGATTCGAAAGCATTTTATGAGCCAATTATAGCGAATGATAGTACAAGCTATCGGGCTGAGATTCGAAATGATGCAAACAAACAAGGGGTTTGGAGTGCACCATATAATACTGAAAATAATATTAAGTACTATGGTAATGGCGGACAATACGTTGGGCAAACAGTAAGTATTACAAAAGTAGCGAAAACCCCACGCTCAACTTATTTACAATTCACTTTAAATGGTAAGACAATGTGGATGGATAAGGCTGGATTTAACGAGCAACTGTATCCAATTATCGAAAATGAGAATATGCAAGTAACTGGGACGATAAAAACAGATACTGTAGCGAAATCTCAAGGAATATGGCAGGCACCGTGGAATACACAAATAACAAATCAATATTATGGAAATGCAAGTGGGTACGCAGGTAAAACAGTTCAGATAACAAAGCGAGTGAAGTTATCAACGGGAACAGTTTATTATCAATTTAGTCAGGCTGGTAAAAATATTGGTTGGTTAGATTCGAAAGCATTTTATGAGCCAATTATAGCGAATGATAGTACAAGCTATCGGGCTGAGATTCGAAATGATGCAAACAAACAAGGGGTTTGGAGTGCACCATATAATACTGAAAATAATATTAAGTACTATGGTAATGGCGGACAATACGTTGGGCAAACAGTAAGTATTACAAAAGTAGCGAAAACCCCACGCTCAACTTATTTACAATTCACTTTAAATGGTAAGACAATGTGGATGGATAAGGCTGGATTTAACGAGCAACTGTATCCAATTATCGAAAATGAGAATATGCAAGTAACTGGGACGATAAAAACAGATACTGTAGCGAAATCTCAAGGAATATGGCAGGCACCGTGGAATACACAAATAACAAATCAATATTATGGAAATGCAAGTGGGTACGCAGGTAAAACAGTTCAGATAACAAAGCGAGTGAAGTTATCAACGGGAACAGTTTATTATCAATTTAGTCAGGCTGGTAAAAATATTGGTTGGTTAGATTCGAAAGCATTTTATGAGCCAATTATAGCGAATGATAGTACAAGCTATCGGGCTGAGATTCGAAATGATGCAAACAAACAAGGGGTTTGGAGTGCACCATATAATACTGAAAATAATATTAAGTACTATGGTAATGGCGGACAATACGTTGGGCAAACAGTAAGTATTACAAAAGTAGCGAAAACCCCACGCTCAACTTATTTACAATTCACTTTAAATGGTAAGACAATGTGGATGGATAAGGCTGGATTTAACGAGCAACTGTATCCAATTATCGAAAATGAGAATATGCAAGTAACTGGGACGATAAAAACAGATACTGTAGCGAAATCTCAAGGAATATGGCAGGCACCGTGGAATACACAAATAACAAATCAATATTATGGAAATGCAAGTGGGTACGCAGGTAAAACAGTTCAGATAACAAAGCGAGTGAAGTTATCAACGGGAACAGTTTATTATCAATTTAGTCAGGCTGGTAAAAATATTGGTTGGTTAGATTCGAAAGCATTTTATGAATTGGTCTTAAAAGAGGAAAATTATCAGAAAAAGTTTGTAATTAATAGTACTGCAATAAAAACAGATGTGTGGTCAGCACCTTATAATATTCATTCTGGGATAAGAAAAATTGGTACTGGAGAACAGTTTGTTAATCAAGAAGTTCTTGTGCTAAAAAAAGTGATAACAACAAAAGCTGTCTATCTACAATTTAAATATGGAGAAAACAACTACTGGATGGACGAAAATGCTTTTGTAGATATAGTGAGCAAAAAAAATGAAGAAATACCAAATTCTACAAAAACTACTCCTGATAGTATGGAGTCTAATATTATTGATTAATAAATGAGATCACTCTAACCTAGATATTTTTATACATTTGGGAAATATCTGTCAGTATCTTTTCTATTTTATTGATAGATATTTTCTTTTTGATCTTTCTATTTTTTAGTATAATTATGTATTATGATAAAAAATACTGGCTAGTAAAGTTTTAAAAATCAAAAAAAACTTGTGTATCTTCCGTTCTCGGTATATCTTAGAATAGATACTGATAAAAAAGAGGGAAATTATTAATGAAGCAGAAAATTTCAATTGTTGTACCTTGTTATAACGAAGAAGAAGTTCTACCTATTTCTAGTAAAGCATTGTTGACCTTACTAGAAGATATGGTTGAGGAAGGGCTAATTAGTGATGAAAGTAATATTACTTTCGTAGATGATGGAAGCAAAGATAAAACATGGGCTATTATCAATAAATTATCAGAAAGTAATCCACATTTTAAAGGAATCAAATTTAGCCGTAATTTTGGTCATCAAAATGCACTTTTAGCTGGAATGACGGTTATGAATGAGAAATCTGATGCAATTGTAACGATTGATGCTGATTTACAAGATGATGTTAATGCAATTCGAGAAATGGTATCAGCTTTTTTATCTGGATACGATGTTGTTTATGGTGTTCGTAATAATAGAGATAGCGATACTCCTTTTAAAAGAAAGACAGCAAACTTATTCTATTCTTTAATGAATAAGTTAGGTGTAAATACGATACCAAACCATGCTGATTTCAGATTAATGAGTAAACGTGCTACAAAGGTCTTACTAGAATTTAAAGAAGAAAATCTATTTTTGAGAGGAATGGTACCTCTTGTTGGGTTTAGCAGTACAAAAGTATATTATTCTCGTAAAGAGCGAGCTGCAGGAGAATCTAAGTATCCACTGAAAAAAATGGTTAACTTTGCTTTAGAAGGAATTACGTCATTTTCAATTGTTCCTATACGGTTTTTACGTAATTTGGGGATTGGAGTTTTCTTTGTAGGAATTATTTATATGTTGTATATTTTCATACAACACCTTATTGGAGATGTTGTCTCTGGGTGGTCATCGATTATTATTAGTATTTGGCTATTGGGTGGATTACAGTTAATTGGTATGTCAATTGTGGGAGAGTATATTGGCAAAATATATTTTGAAGTGAAACGGCGTCCAAGATTCATTATAGAAGAAACTATATAGTATATAGAGTTTAATAATGAAAATTTTTTACTATATTTAATTACTATGATAGTTATTTATCTGAATAATAAAGTGTTACAAGTATAACATAAGTGAAAATAAAAAAATCAGCTATATCAGTTATTAAACTGAGATTTTTTCTTATCAAGAATCAGTATAAAAATTTGATTATTGTGTAATAAACAGTTATTTACTAATATTTTTTTGAAAGCATTGTATTTTGTAGAGATTATTTTTAAAATATTAGACTGACTTGTTTAGTTGCACATAAAAAATATTCAAGTATATTGTTTGAATAGACTTTCAATCATATTTATCAGTTTTGATTTTCTACAATACTAATAGGACACAAAAAGAAAAACTCCTTTGATTTCATTTTACAGAATTCAAAGGGGTTCTTTTTATATTTAATTTGTTTTGTGGATATTTTCCATTTTATAGGCTAAAACATTTTTTTCCTAATTTGTTAAGTTAATTCCCAAATTATTTTTATATAAAAAATGTTGAAAGAACTTAACAACATCTCCTGGTATAAAAATAATTGTGTTGTATAGGTACTGAAAAATGTATTTATTCTCTAATAATCAAAGCTTAGAAAGTAAATACTATTCTTCCATAAAAAGCTTGTTAATATAATAAATCTGTTCAACTGTTGAGTTTGCTGAAATATCAGGATGAGTGTGTATATGGTTGTCTCTAATGTCCAGTATTGTGATACGATCTTTTTTAAAACTTTGAAATTGTTTAAATGTAAAGGGAACTTGGGCCGAACCTATGATATATTTTGGCTCTTGGTTGATATTTAAAGTGTTAATATCCTTTTCTATCGATAAAGGCCGCACATCTTTTAAGTACATTAAATCATTTTTATTATTATGTTCTTCCAATGTAATAATCGGATCTACAATGCACGCTTTATAGTTACCTAAAAAGCTATGATAGGTTGCACCAGTACCACCTTTAGAGCCTCCGTAAAAAACTACATTCTTTTTGTCAATTTCATATTGTCCCATTATAAAATTAATTGCCCCTTGTACATCTTCTTCAAATTCTGGATAATTTGGTGTGTTAAGATACATACTACCGGTATTCATATTCACATCCATAATTCGCATAATAAGAGTGTTTTTTATGATATGCTTTTGAATGGACGGATAGTTTTGTGTGAAGCATCTATTGGCTATGTTAGGAGACATATAATTATTTCCGTCTGGCATAGATGAAAACATTACTAATAAGTGTAATGGTGCCAAAGTATTAACTTTGTTGTCAGGTACTTTCTGAATTGTATAAAATAACTCTCCGTATTTTATCAAATCAGTCCGTTTCCAGATAGTTTGAATAAGCTTTCGTTTTATAAAGAATGATTGTTTATTTGCATAATAATAGAACATGTAGTCATTTTCCATCAATTTGCGATAAAATGCGTGGGCAGATGAGTCGATTCTTGAAAACTGGATAATATTTTTGTCATTAGGCATTCGAATGATAATTTTATCAATAGTAAAATCAATATCAGTATCACCATATGAATATGTTTCATAGGAAAGATTAATATTTTCCACAAAGTCATCTCCTTTTTTTATTAATTATATCAATTTATCTAACATTTACAATAAAATAAAGTTTGCTACCGCTTTCAAATTTCGTTATAATTAAGTGACGGAATATCCGTTAATTATAATTTTTGGAGGCTACACGAAACATGGAACAAGGAAAAGTGAAATGGTTTAACAACGAAAAAGGGTTTGGCTTTATTACAACTGAAGGTGGCGATGATGTATTCGTACACTTTTCAGCAATTCAAGGGGATGGCTTTAAAGCATTAGAAGAAGGCCAAGATGTTGAATTTACCATCGTTGAAGGCGCTCGTGGCCCACAAGCTGCGGAAGTAACTAAATTATAATTTAGTTTTTAACCGGATTTTGATCCGGTTTTTTATTTGGTTGCCTTTTTAAAGCTTTTTTGCTATCTTCGTTATAAGAAAAAGAAACGAGGGAAAGACATGAAACGTGTTATTACTTATGGAACTTTTGACTTATTACATTATGGGCATATTAATTTATTGCGCCGTGCGAAAGAGCAAGGGGACTATTTAGTAGTTGCTTTGTCAACAGACGAATTTAACTGGGATGAAAAGCAAAAAAAATGTTATTTCAGTTATGAAAAACGCAAACAATTACTAGAAGCAATTCGTTATGTGGACTTGGTTATCCCAGAAGAAGGTTGGAATCAAAAATCAAGTGATATCAAATTGTATCACATTGATAAATTTGTGATGGGAGACGATTGGGCTGGTAAATTTGATTTTCTACAAGAAGAAACAGATGCAGAAGTTATTTACTTACCACGTACGCCAGAAGTTTCTACGACACAGATAAAAAATGATTTAAAACTAAAATAAACAAAAAAGTCGAGATTCTTCTCGACTTTTTCATATTTTTGTTCTATTTTATTAGAGGCAGTTTTGCCCAACAACTAAAATATGGTATGATGTAGCGTGAACTATTTCAAGTCAATATCTGGTAAAGGATGAAGATTTTGGAAAATAATATTAAAGTAAGAAGCACTCTTGTCACCAAAGAGTACGATTTGTACAAAAAGAAATCCGATAAAGTAAAAGCGTTGTTCAAATTTTATCACCGAAATGTCCCACGGTTTTGGGCACTAAAAGGCGTCAGTTTTGAAGTGAAAGCCGGCGAATCAGTAGGGATAATCGGGATAAATGGTTCAGGTAAGTCAACTTTATCCAATATCATTAGTGGAATTATTCCACCAACATCAGGCACAATGGAGGTAAATGGTGATACTTCTATTATAGCTATTGGTGCCGGTTTAAAGCCACAATTAACTGGTATTGAAAATATTCGATTAAAAGCATTAATGACCGGAATGACTAATAAAGAAATCGATGCAAAGATGGAGAAAATTGTTACTTTTGCCGACTTAGGTGATTTTGTAAATCAACCGGTAAAAAGTTATTCTAGCGGGATGAAATCCCGGTTAGGTTTTGCAATTGCCGTTCATAATGATCCTGATATTCTTATTATTGATGAGGCTCTATCCGTGGGGGATGAAACTTTTTATCAAAAATGTGTCGATAAAATTATGGAATTTAAAGAACAAGGGAAGACTATCTTCTTTGTTAGTCACTCACTTTCTCAAGTGGAAAAACTTTGTGATAAGACAATTTGGATGCATTATGGAACTTTAAGAATGTTTGATACTACTGAAAAAGTCATGAAAGAATACCAAGCATTTATTGATTGGTTTAAGAAACAACCGAAAGAAGATCAAAAAAGTTATCAAGATAAATGTAAAGAAGATCAAAAAAGCTTTAGTCTTGAAAAGTTAAATAAATTGCTACCAAAAGATACAGAATTGAACAAGCAGCATCTAGATAAAAATCAGTTGGAAAAAAATCTGAAAAGAATTCCTTTAGGAGATCGGATGACTATCCCAACCAAAATGATTTTGATTAGTAGTTTTATTTTGCTTATGTTTTTATCTTTGGTGTCATTTAGCGGACATTCTGTCACGTGGGCAGTGCGGCACCCATTAGAAATTTTAGCGCGCTATTTCCATTTTTTAAAATAAGTGACTGGTAAAGGAAGATTCAAGTGAAAGAGATATTTGAAGTAATAAAAGAGCAATTTCGCCATTTAGGCATGATTATTAGAATGTCACGTTATGAAGATAAAGCTACATATCAAAGTCATTATCTGGGACTTGCGTGGCAAATCTTAAATCCTGCTATTCAGGTGGCAATCTATTATTTAATTTTTGGTGTTGGGATTAGCGCCAATCGGAAAATCGATGGTGTTCCTTTTTTTGGTTGGATGTTAATAGGTATCACAGCATGGTTTTACATGAATTCGGGTGTTTTAGGAGCGTCAAACTCTATCCATCGACAAGTGGGTATGGTCGCCAAAATGAAGTTTCCTGTAAGTATTTTACCAACGGTTAATATTGTTAGTAATCTGTCTTCTTATTTCCCAATGCTAGCGATTGTAGTTGGAACAATGTTTATTTTTAAAGTTCCGGTGACAATATATTGGTTGCAATATTTTTATTATTTTATTTGTATGATTATCTTTTTGTTTGCTTTTGGCTTGTTAAATGCAACGATAACAGTTTTGATAAGGGATTATCATATTTTTCTTCAATCTGTGTTACGTTTACTCTTTTACGTGTCTGGTCCAATTTGGGATATAAATAATAAAAATTTGCCTATACCATTAGTCAAACTTTTAAAACTTAATCCTTTTTATTATATTATTGAAGGATTTCGGGATTCCTTCTTGAGTAGATCTTGGTTTTGGGAGAAAACGACTTATGGCTTAATTTTTTGGCTTATAACTTTAATTTTATTAATCCTTGGCAGTCATCTGCATATGAAATTCAGAGCACGTTTTGTCGATTATATTTAGTACAAGGAGCGATCATTTTTGGTCGCTTCTTTTCATTTGTGTTGCAAAAATATTAAGTTTGAGTAATAAACGTAAACTTAGATTGCTGAAATAAAAGAAGTGTGGCAAAATTTATACGATATTCAACAAATGAAAAAGTTAACTAAGAGGTGTCCAATGCGTTTATATCAAAAAATTATTTTGGGAATTGTAGGTCTAATTACGGTTGCAGTTTTAGGCGCTACTGCTTATGGCATTAAAATGTATCACGATGCGAATAGTTCGTTTAATGCGATTGTTGAAAAAATTGATCGAAAAAATAGTCGCCACGTTTCAAAAGCTAATATCGATAATACGGAGCCGTTTTCAATTTTATTAATGGGAATTGATACGGGAGCTCTAGGACGAACAGAACAAGGGCGTTCTGATTCTATGATGGTCGTAACGGTGAATCCTGCAAAAAAACAATCAACGATTGTTAGTCTAGACCGTGATATCTATACGCAAATTGTTGGCTATGGTACGATGGATAAATTGAATCACGCCTACGCTTTTGGTGGTGTAGAGATGGCAATGGATTCTGTTGAGAATTTGTTAGATGTTCCATTAGATCATTACGTATCTATCAACATGCAGGGGTTAAGAGATTTAATTGATGCTGTTGGTGGTATAACAGTTGATAATAAAATTGATTTTACGTTAGAAGGAGTCCATGTTCCCAAGGGGAAAATTAAACTCAATGGTAAAACGGGTTTAGCTTATGCCAGAATGCGGAAACAAGATCCTCAAGGGGATATCGGACGACAAAAGCGACAACGTGAAGTTATTACTAAAATTGTCAATAAAGTAATGAGTCTTGATAGTGTCGCAAACTATCAAAAGATTTTAAAAGCGGTAGAAAAAAATACAAAAACAGATCTTTCTTGGGAAGATATGTTAGATATCGCCAATAACTATATTCCAGCCTTTAAAACAATCAAACAAGATCAACTCGAAGGTGAAGGACAAATGATCAATGGCATTTATTATCAAATGCTGGGTCTTAATCAAGTCTTGGAAATGCAAAATAAATTAAAAACGGAATTGAATTTACCGACAAGTGAAACTTTGCCAACTGGTGATGAATATACAAGCGGCTATGCTCAAGGTCAATTTTACGATGATACAAACCAAACTGCAGAAGCTGATGGTTCTGTTCAAAATGTGACCGGAACAGAAAATTATGGTGATGGTAGCCAAGATGGAAGTAATACTGGTTATGATCAAAATTACGATGAGCAAGCGGCCTATTAATTAAACTTAAAGATAATGTGAAGGCAATCCTTTGAAATAGGATTGTCTTTTTTATGTGTAGAGCAATTAGTGGGGGCAGCAGTGATAGGCCTGCTTTGAAAATATAATTATTTTTACTTACCCACAATTTTATAAAAATAAAAGCTTACTAAAAGTAATGTTTCACGCTTTATGAGAAATGATTTGATACTAAAGTCTGAAATTCATGCATTTTGTTTAGATAAAATTAAAAATATAATTATTCTTGTGGAACATTTTAAAAATACTTAGAAAACAAGCTTAAGGTTTTATTTATTTAGTGAATAAAACTGTATTATCAATGTTTTTTTGGTAAAATAAGACGGTACTGATGTTTTGGAAGGATTTGACACATGAAAGATCTTAAAAATAAATTAACACGAGCCCATATTGAAAAAAAATTAAAAGATGGACGAGCACCTTCAAAAACGGCGCCTCGTTCTCATGTTCCGTTTCGCTTGAATTTCCTTTTCTTTATTATTTTCGCATTGTTTATTGCTTTAATTGCGCAATTAGGTTATTTGCAAATTGTGAATGGCGATAATATTGCAACGCAACTAAGAGCCTCGTCGACAATTAAGATTAAAGGAAGTACACCACGGGGCATGATTTATGATGCAACGGGAAAACCATTGGTATCAAACGAAGCAAATCCTGCGATTACCTTTACCCGGGGTAATACTATGTCAGCTGAAGATTTACTAAAAATCGCCAATCGCTTAAATGAATTAATCGACGTTCCAATTGAAAAAACATTGCAAGAGCGCGATTTAAAAGATTATTGGCTGGCGAATCCTGAAAATCTAAAAAAAGCCAATAGTCGTTTGAGTGCAAGTCAAAAGTTGATCACCGATCAAAGTAAACGTTACGCCTTGTTAGTTGATAAAGTTTCGGATAAAGAAATTCAATTTGATACAAAACAAAAGAAAGCTGCGATGATTTTCAAAAAAATGAACAGTGCATCGGCACTAAATACTGTTTATATTAAAAATCGCGATGTTACTGATGAAGAACTTGCTATTGTAGCAGAACGGGCAAGTGAGTTATCTGGAGTTTCTACAGGTACGGATTGGAGCAGAGACTATGCTCAAAAAGGCTCGCTGCGTAGTATTTTAGGCAATGTATCAACTGAGACAACGGGGTTGCCAGCAGAAGATTTAGAGAAATATCTAGCAAAAGGCTATGCTAGAAATGACCGGGTTGGGACAAGCTTTTTAGAAAAGCAATACGAGGATGTTTTACAAGGAACAAAATCTCAATATGAAGTGATATTAGATCGACAAGGTAATATTTCCAGTCAAAAAGAAGTCTCGCCGGGAGCAAAAGGGGATAACTTAGTGTTGTCGCTAAATGCAGAATTTCAAAAACGGGTTGAGAATATTTTGAAAAAAAATTACCAAGGATTAATCGATGCCGGAAAAGCAGACTATTCACCGGGAGCTTATGCTGTGGCGATGGATCCCAATACTGGTGGTGTATTGGCGATGGCGGGTTTCTTACACAAAGAAAAAAGTGATGATTTAGAAGAGCATGCCCTAGGAACTGTGCAGTCAGCTTTTGTACCAGGGTCTGTTGTTAAAGCGGGAACGCTAACGGCAGGTTGGCAAAATGGTGTCTTAGATGGCAATGAAGTTTTGTATGATGAACCTATCAAAGTTAACGGTACCGAAATAAAGGCTTCTATTTACAATAAAGACGGCAGTGGCAGTCGTAATTTGTCTGCCCGTAAAGCATTGGAAATTTCCTCTAATGCTTATATGATGAAAGTAACCTTTAAATTACTGAATATGAATTATCAGTATAATGTTTCAATGCCTTTAATTGATAAACAGGTGAAAGCTTATGATGCGTTACGCAAAGCATTCTCAGAATATGGGATGGGCGTAAAAACAGGAATTGATATTCCCAATGAAGAAGATGGTATTTCTACACCAATTCGTTATTTGGATTCACAAAACAATGGTGGTAGTGTGCTAGATTTGTCTTTTGGACAGTTTGATACGTATACGCCGATGCAACTGGCCCAATATGCAGCAACTGTTGCAAATGGCGGCAAAAGAATTCAACCTCATCTCGTGAGTGGTATTTATGGTAATGATACAAATGGTGGACTAGGTAACTTGAAAAAAGCCATTCAACCGAAAGTTTTAAATACAGTTAATCTTTCGAAAAACCAAATGGATATTATTCAAGGTGGTTTTTACGATGCCGTTCATGGTAACGATCCTTTTACTACGGCTACTGCCTTAGCTGGAGCAAAAATGACGGCCTCTGCTAAAACAGGTACCGCCGAAACGGCTGTTTATAAAGATGGCAAAAAAATTACCGATACCATTAATAGCAATATTGTGGCCTATGGTCCGTCTAATGATGCAAAAGTAGCAATCAGTGTCATGCTACCAAATTTAAAAAATGATGATGACCATGTCAATGTAACAACCGCTAAAGAAATTATGGATGCTTACTATGATCTTTACATGAACAACTAAAAAGTAAGGGGTGTGACAATTTTTGTCAGGCCTCTTATTTTTTTGTTGCCTTATTTGTTGTTGTTACTTGTCAAGTACAGATGTTTGCGCTACTGTTAGGGAGACATTTTTAAAGGGAGTAAAAATCATGAGTAAAGACTTTGAAACACAGCTGAATTTATTACGGACAAAATATGGTAGTTTAACAATGGCAGAAAGACGGCGTATTTTGGAAAAAGTGCGACGTAAAAATCTTTTCAGCTATCGAAAATTGGAACGCTTAAAGCATGAACTCCTACGCTTAGAAGCAAAAAGAGCACAATTGGAGCTTGAAGAAGAACCAGGTGAGTTAACGGAGCTTGAACAAAAAATTGTGGCGCGTAAAGAAATCTTTTTAAAATTATTATGTGAATTTAAACAAAAGGAGTAAGGCATGGAATTAGTTGAATTAATTATTTTAATTGCTGTTGCAATTACTTTTTCAAATATTTTTGCCAAAATTATTCCCACCATTCCTATTTTTTTCATTCAAATATTTTTTGGAATTCTCGTTGGTTTATCGAGTTACGGTCGGACGTTAAATTTTAGGCCGGAAATCTTTCTGGTTTTAATTATTGCTCCGTTGCTATTTCGCGAAGGGGAGCACGCAGATTTGCCGGTAATTTTTAAAAACTTTGGTACCATCTTGTCTTTGGCTTTTGGTGGTGTGTTGGTAACACTTGTGGCAGTAGGTTTGACATTGCATACATTGATGCCGACGATCCCTTTAGCTGCTTGTATGGCTTTTGGTGCTGCATTAGGACCTACAGATGCAGTAGCAGTCACTTCGATTACCAAATCGCTGAAAATTTCTGATCGCGTTATGCGGATATTAGAAGGCGAAGGACTTTTAAATGATGCTTCTGGCGTTACGGCTTTTCAATTTGCAACAGTTGCCCTTATTACGGGGAGTTTTTCATTGTGGCAAGGTTCTTGGCGTTTATTATTTGCCAGTGTCGGTGGGGCTTTAGTCGGGATGATAGTAGTCTGGGGAAAAAGAAAATTAATTCGCTTAATTGAACAACTATCCGCACAAGACGTTACGGCTTATCTACTCATTGAGCTATTGCTTCCTTTTGTAGCCTATGTTTTTTCTGAAATTATCGGTGTGTCGGGAATTATTGCGGCAGTTGTCGCTGGTGTTATGCAAGCTACTGGGCGTCAAAAAGTGACATTGTTTCAAGCAGAACTTGCTAATGTCTCTACTGCAACATGGAATACCATCGTATTTACCTTAAATGGGTTAGTCTTTATCTTTTTAGGAATTGAGATTTCGCAAGTTTTCTCACCGATCTGGGAAAGTGATGTCTATGCAAACTGGCTACTCCTTTTAGTTATTGTGGCAGTTACGGCGATTTTGTTTTTTATCCGTTTCATTTTTTTACTTCTTTTAAATCTTTTTAGTACCAAAAAAGGAAAAGCCAAAACGTGGCAGGAAATCTTACTTTTAACATTTGGTGGTGTGAAAGGAACCGTCAGTTTAGCTACAATTTTTATTTTGCCTACAAGTCTTCATGGTGAAATCTTTCCTGAACGTAGTGTTTTGCTATTTTTGACAGCTGGTGTCATTTTATTAAGCCTCGTCATTAGTTTAGCTGTTTTACCGCAATTAGCTGATGGTGAAGCGGAGGTTCCCGTGGATGAAAAAGGATTGGCTATTTTAGCTGAAGTCAAAAAAGAATTACGGATAGACCAAAAAGAGACAACCTTAACTGAAAGTGAACAAATTGCCTTAAAAGCGGTTATCCAAAGTTATGAAAATCGCATGTGGGATACGTATACTGCCGCAATGACTGAAAGTGAACGTCAAGAAGTGCAAGAAATTCAAGCTTTGATTATTGGGATTGAGCGAGATGGATTAGATGAAAGTTTTCGCCGCCATGAAATTGACGTGAACACCTATCGCTTTTATTCGCGGTTTATTGCAAATTTCCAACATTCTGTAGGGCAACAAATTTTATCTTTTCTAGCGTTTTGGCTATTGGTTGTACGCCGAATTATTCGCGTAATTTTACATCCAAAATTATTTTTTGAACGAAGACAAACTACACCAAAACAAATGCAGCCAAATGACTTAAGTCAGATAAAAAAAGTTTATTTGCGTAATACTAAATTAATTAAGCAAAGCTTGACCAGTTTAGATGGTGTTTATGATGAAAAAATTATTGCTCATTTCTTGGAACAACGGCAAAATATGATGGGACGGCTAGAATTAAATGATTTTATGGCTGCGGTCATGATTCGCCAAGATCCAGCTTATATTAAAGAAATGCTACGGGGCTATTATTTAGAGCGAAAAGTAATTGATACATTTGAAACGGCAGGTACAATTACCACTTTTGCGGCAAATGAATACCGACGTAAAGTAAATTTATTAGAATCATATGCGATGGGCCAGACGGGGAATTTACCCAAAATTCCTTTTTTTAGATGAATTTAAATTAAGCAGATAGGTATTTTGCCTACCTGCTTTTTTTTACAAATAATGGTACAATGTGTGAGATATTGGAGGGGAACAAATGAAAGAATTAAAAGTAGTAGGCTTAAATAAAACTTACGGCGAAAAGACCTTGTTTTGTGATTTAAACTTTATGATCCATGAAAAAGATCGAATTGGTTTAATCGGAATTAACGGAACTGGTAAAAGTAGTTTGTTAAAAATTATTGCCGGCATTGAAAGTGGCGACGGTGATTTGAATCCTCTAGAATATTCCAAAGATTATCGCATTGCCTATTTAGCCCAAGAAAGTGATTTTGCGGGTGATCAGACGGTTTTACAAGCAGTTTTTGAAAGTGATAGTTTAAAAGTTCAAGTCGTTAAAGAATACGAACAGGCCTTGCAGCAACTGACAGAAGATGGTACGAATGAACAAGCTCAAAAACGTTTTGTAAAAGCCGAAGCGGCTATGAATGAGCAAGACGCCTGGCAAACAGATACCAATGCCAAAATTATTTTACAAAAATTGGGTATCCAACAACTAAATGAACCGATTAAAAATTTATCTGGGGGCCAACAAAAACGGGTCGGATTGGCACAAGTTTTAATTGATGAACCTGATTTGCTTTTATTAGATGAACCGACAAACCACTTAGATTATGATGCGATTACTTGGCTGGAAAATTATTTGAAAAATTACCAAGGATCGCTTTTGATGGTCACCCACGACAGGTATTTCTTGGACCGTGTGACTAACCGGATTTTTGAACTAGCAGACGGTGCATTACAAGAATTTAATGGTAATTATGAAAACTATTTAGCCGCAAAAGCGGAAAGAGAACGGGTAAACGCTGAAGCAGAGCAAAAGAAAAAGCAGCTTTATAAACAAGAACTGGCTTGGATGCGTGCTGGTGCAAAGGCAAGAACGACTAAGCAACAAGCTCGTATAAATCGTTTTGAAGATTTAAAAGAGAGTATGGGGCAAAATAAAGGTGATGACCAAGTAAGTATTGAAATTGCGACAAAGCGTCTTGGTAAAAAGGTCGTTGAATTAAAAAAAGCAAATTATGCTTTTGAAAATAAAGTGATTGTAAAAGATTTTGATTTATTAATTCAAGCGCGAGAACGAATTGGTATTACAGGTGAAAATGGTGCAGGTAAGTCGACGCTGCTAAACATTATTGCGGGTAGAATCCCTTTGCAAAGCGGAATTTTAGCAATTGGTGAGACCGTAAGAATGGCCTACTACACCCAACAAAACGATGCCATGGACCCGAATCAGCGAATGATTAGTTATTTACAAGAAGTAGCCGAAATGGTCAAAAAAAATGATGGTACCACAGTTAGTGTAACTGAAATGCTGGAGCGCTTTTTATTTCCGCGTCATACCCATGGGACACCCATTGGAAAACTATCTGGGGGTGAAAAACGGCGCTTGTTTTTATTGAAATTATTGATGAGTCAACCAAATGTCTTGTTGTTAGATGAACCAACCAATGATTTGGATATTGCGACTTTAACGGTTTTAGAAGATTATTTAGATACATTTGCCGGTGCTGTTTTAACAGTTTCCCATGATCGATATTTCTTAGACAAAGTAGCAGAAAAATTACTAATTTTTAATGGCAATGGAAATATCACTTCTTATTTTGGCAGTATCACCGATTATTTAACCAACAGATTAGAAGAAGATATGCTACCAAATGCAACAAAGAAGGTAAGTGTAGAAACTACGCATACAAAAGAAGCTGCGATTAAGAAAAAGCTAACCTATATGGAACAAAAAGAGTGGGAAACAATTGAAGAAGACATTACTGCGTTGGAAGAAAAAATTGCAGCATTAACTGAAGAAATGAATCATCAAGGAGCAGACTTTACGAAATTACAAGAATTACAAAAACAAATTAGTTCATCTGAAAAAAACTTAGAAGACAAAATGCAACGTTGGGAATATTTAAGCGAATTTGTAGTGGAATAAAGAATTTATCAGTGAAATTTGAGGGGGATATTCATGGAACAAGCATATTTAGATTTAGGGAAAAAACTATTAGAAGAAGGCCACGATAAAGGGGACCGGACAGGGACCGGAACTAAAAGTCTATTTGGCTATCAGATGCGTTTTGATTTAAATGAAGGCTTTCCACTGTTAACGACCAAGCGGGTACCATTTGGCTTAATCAAAAGCGAACTATTGTGGTTTTTAAAAGGGGATACCAATATCCGTTACTTATTGCAACACAATAACCATATTTGGGATGAATGGGCTTTTGAACGCTACATTAAAAGTACAGATTATAAAGGGCCGGATATGACTGATTTTGGTCGGCGCTCACTGGTTGATGAAAAATTCAATGAAGAATATCAAAAACAGTTAAAAGATTTTTGTGAAAAAATTGTTGCCGATGAAAAATTTGCCGCAAAACATGGAGACTTAGGTCACATTTATGGATATCAATGGCGTCATTGGGAAAAACAAGATGGGACGTTTATCGATCAAATTAAAGATGTCATTGAAATGATCAAAAAAAATCCCGATTCACGTCGCTTAATCGTGACTGCCTGGAATCCAGAAGATGTACCTTCAATGGCTTTACCACCATGTCATACAATGTTTCAATTTTATGTCTATGATGGCAAATTAAGTTGCCAGCTCTATCAAAGAAGTGCTGATGTATTTTTAGGTGTTCCCTTTAATATTGCCAGTTATGCATTATTAACACATTTAATTGCCCATGAAACAGGTCTTGGCGTGGGAGAATTTGTGCATACTTTAGGGGATGCGCATTTGTATCAAAATCATATTGAACAAATGAAAGAACAACTATCGCGCGAGGTGAGAAGTGCACCAACATTAGTTTTAAACCAAGAAAAAGCCTCTGTTTTTGATTTTGAGATGGAAGATATTAAAGTAGAAAATTATAATCCTCATCCAACAATTAAAGCGCCAATCGCGGTTTAAGTTTTAGTCAAAAATTTTAAAAGGAGGTAGCCATGCTAGCAGCAATTTGGGCACAAGATCAAAATGGTTTAATTGGTAAAAATGAAGTTCTACCTTGGTATTTACCAGATGATCTAAAATTTTTTAAAGAGATGACATTGGGTAAAACCCTCGTCATGGGGAGAAAAACTTTTGAAGGTATGGGGGGGCGCCCTTTGCCTGGACGAAGGACAATCATTTTAACCCGTAATGAAAATTACCAAGCACCAGTGGGCGTACTTGTTATGAATGATATTAAGCAAGTTATCGCCTATGCAAAAGCAAGTGATCACACGGTTTTTATCGCTGGTGGTGGGGCAATTTATGCGACGTTATTGCCGGCTTGTGACTATATTTTTCGAACGGTGATTGAAAATTCCTTTGAAGGGGATACGTATTTTCCTGAAGTTAAGTGGGAAAATTGGCGCTTAGTCAAAAAAGTTGCGGGAAAAGTTGATGAAAAAAATAAATTCCCCCACTCTTTTGAAGAATATGAACGCATCCATTTAGACTAAACAAAAAGTGCAATCAAAAGTTAACTTTTGATTGCACTTTTTAACTATATGGAAAGTATAAATTTTTAGATAATTTATTATGTGTAAAGTAAGATGGAAAAGTACATGAGACCAGCCCCTAACATGACAAACAAATGCCAGACAACATGCATGAAGCGAATATTTTTAAGACTGTAAAAAAGTGCGCCAACAGAATACGCAACACCGCCTGAAACTAAAAGGGCAGTACCGACATTGCCTAAAGAAAGCCATAAATCTTTAGCTGCAATTAAGCAAAGCCATCCCATAAATAAATATATGAAAGTTGAGACTTTCGAGACGGTGTCTTTTTTATGCAGCGTCAAGGATTTATAGACAATGCCGCTGATAGCTAAAAGCCAAATTAACGCAAATAATGTCCAACCAAGCCAGCCTTTAACACTTAGTAGGCAAAATGGTGTATAACTACCGGCAATTAAAAGAAAAATTGAATCGTGATCGAAAACTTGGAAGACTTTTTTTGCTTTGGTGAAAATTAAACTATGAAATAAGGTGGAAGATAAAAATAATAAAATCATCATTGAACCATAAATTGCATACGAGACGACGTGAAGAGCTGAGTCTAAACGGGCTCCTTTAACTAATAAGATAACTAAACCAGCTACTGCTAAACCAAAACCGATACCGTGGGTCACAGCGTTTAAGACTTCGTTGACGATTAAATATTTACGAGAAAATTGCGGTTTGTCCACGTATTTACAGCCTCCTTTTAGGGAATGTTCCAAAATTAATGAAAAAACAAAATGTCTCTGTTATACTTAGTGACAGAGCATGTTTAGCTGTATTTTAACATGAAGATGAGCAATGTTAAAGGAAGAGTGAAGGAACCATGGCAAAACTTAAAATAGTTACCGATTCATCGTGTACGATGGAAAAAGCGTTACAAGAAAAATTAGATATTCAAATCGTTCCCTTATCGGTTATGATTGATGGCGTTTTATATAAAGATGATGAAACGTTACCTGGGGAAAAGTTCATGAGTATGATGGCCAGTGCCAAAGAACTGCCTAAAACGAGTCAGCCGCCGATTGGGGAGTTTGTCGAACTTTTTGATGAACTGGGAGCAGATGGCAGTCAGATTTTATCAATTCATATGACGAAAGGCTTAAGCGGGACCGTTGAAGCTGCCCGACAAGCCAGCAACTTGTCAAAAAGTGATGTGACTGTCATCGACAGTGATACAACTGACCAAGGATTATCTTTCCAAGTCATCAAAGCCGCTGAAATGGCACAAGCTGGGAATTCTTTAGCAGAAGTTTTGGTAGCGGTTGAAAAAGTACGGGAAAATACGAAGCTTTATATTGGTGTTTCCACTTTGGATAATTTGGTGAAAGGTGGCCGAATTAGTCGTGCTACTGGCATTTTATCGAATTTATTAAATATGCGCGTTGTAATGGACTTTGATCATTCAGAGTTAATTCCTGTGATTAAAGGGCGCGGCACTAAAACATTTACCAAGTGGTTTGACGGTTTGAAAAAAGAATTGCAACAAAAAACAAATGTTAAAAGTATTGGGATTTCCCATGCTGATGGGTTAGCATTATGTGAAGAATTTAAAAAGGAACTGCAAGAACTATTTCCAGAAATGCATATTCCTTTGTTGCACACCACGCCAATTATTGCGACCCATACAGGTAAAGGCGCTTTTGCCATCACCTATTATACCGAAGACTAATAATTTGAAGTTGAGACAAAGATAAGTTGGCAAAGTGCCAAAATAAGATAGAAAAGTGCTTTAAAGCTCTTAAGGTTAGTAGTTTTTAAGAGCTTAGCATTTCACTAGACGATTTTGGCAGTTAGCGTCAACTTGTGGTTTTTGTTTCAACTTTTTTATTTTTGCAGCAATAATAAAAAAGACTGCAATAAAAATTGTAGAAAAGTAAAGCTTTATAGGAAAGCGGTGGGCAAACTACCCATTTCATGTTTTTTTTGCTAAAATAAGCGGTGCTATAGCTTTTGCTACTAGTCCAGTAAAAGTGTGACAAGGCTGGAAGTTTCGTTGTCAAAAAAAGCGCATGGTTTAATCTTTTTGTTAAGGAATAGAAATTATTTTGCCCAAATTCGTAACAGGATGTTTTTTTAATCATCAATAATAGTTTATTTAATTAAAGGGAGGTTTAGCTTTTGAAATTTTTTAAACCCCTGATTACTCTTTTAAGCGTAGGAATTGGAGCATTGCTTATTTATATCGTATTAAATCAGACGATTCCGCAGGCAAAACCAATTTTAAAGCCTGCCCAAGTTAGTGAAGTGGTAAAAAATCAAAAGGAAAAACTTCACTTTGTCGCCATTGGGGATTCCCTAACTGAAGGAATCGGCGATGAAACAAAACGGGGTGGTTTTGTACCGATAGTAACCAGTGATATTACAGAACGTTATCGTTTAACGAGTGTGGAAGTGGAAAACTATGGTGTTGCTGGTGAACGCAGTGATCAGATTTTAACGCGCATGAAAAAAGAGGAGTCAATTTTAGCAAATGTAGCTACTGCCGACATTCTAACGTTAACGGTGGGGGGCAACGATTTAATGAAGGTCATCCAAGATAACTTCTTTGGTTTATCGATTAAGACTTTTAAAAGACCACAAGAAAAGTATCAAAAAAGAGTGGCTGAAATTATTGCGCTAATGCAAAAACAAAATAAAAATGCTCCAATCTATGTCTTTGGTATTTATAATCCTTTTTATTTAAACTTTCCTGAAATTACCGATATGCAAAAAATTGTTGATAACTGGAATTTAGCGACTGAAGAAACCACGAAAACATTCAAAAACGTCTACTTTATTCCTATTAATGACCTGTTATATCGGGGTTTAGATAATGAGGTAGGTATTGATAGTACTCTGGATTCTTCAACCGAAGATGAGATAAAAAGTTCTAATAGTAGTGATTTAAATATTGTAGACAACAACGCTTTGTATGATCAAGATAAATTTCACCCCAATAATTTAGGCTATCAGTTAATGGCAAATGCATTGCGGGATGAATTAATCAAAACACGAGCACAATGGCTAATTAAAAAGTAGACCAGAAAATAAAGACGAGGAGCAGTCACATATGACAGAGAATAAATCAACGCAAACTCGCGAAGAAAAACAAGCATCAAAAAAATTTGACCTAAAAAAAATGAACGGCTGGAAGATTGCCTTTTTGTGTTTAATTGCTTTTGTTTTAGGAACAGGTGTGTTTTTTGGGACACGAATTTTTTCCATTCGTGAACCCGATTATAGTAAAACAACAAAAGTATTAGACAAAAAAGGACAAGAAGTAACGACGATCTCCATGAATAAAAGTCAATTGAATGCTTTGATTGATTACTATTTAACCGATTTTCAAAAAGATAGTAGTGTGAAGTATCAATTTGCTTTGGAAAATGAAGCAATGCTTTCAGGGGAAACCAAAATATTAAATTTTCCTGTACATTTTTATTTGTATTTTGATCCTTTTGTGATGGAAAATGGCAATATCCAATTACGGGCGAAAAGCATGTCGATTGGCACACTTGGTTTACCGATTGAAGAAGTAATGAAATTGGTAAAACGTGGTTATGATTTTCCAGAATGGATTGAGGTAAAACCAAAAGATAAATCGATCACGTTGCGCTTGGATCAATTTCAATTACCTACGGGACTTTTCGTCAAAGCAAAAAAAATCAATTTGATTGACGATGAGATTCAGGTAGGCTTATATTTACCGGAAAGAAAGGACTGATTTGATGGAACGAGCAATTTTTGCTGGTGGATGCTTTTGGTGCATGGTGCAACCTTTTGATGAGCAACCTGGTATTTATACAGTAACTTCTGGTTATACTGGGGGGCATGTTAAAAATCCAACTTATGAACAAGTTTTGACCCACACAACAGGTCATACCGAAGCTGTTGAAATTATTTTTGATCCAGCAGTGATCCGTTATACTGATTTATTGCAAATTTATTGGCAACAAACAGATCCAACGGACGCCTTTGGTCAATTTCAAGATCGTGGTGATAATTATCGGCCGGTAATTTTTTATTTGAACGAAGAACAAAAAGTTGCAGCTTTAAAAAGTCGTCAAGCTTTAGCTGACAGCGGTATTTTTAAAGAACCAATTGTCACGCAAATTGAGCCTGCGCAACCTTTTTATGAAGCAGAGGGGTATCATCAAGATTATTATAAAAAAAATCCCCAAAACTTTGCTCTAAATCACCAAAGAAGAGCAGAATTTATCAAAGAGCATTGGGAGGATTTTGATGCGTAGAAGTTTTTATCACTATGTTCTCACCTTAAAAGGTCCCAATCACTTAAGTGAAGAGCAAGTTTTTGCCAATCATGTTAGTTGTGATATTCAATTTCCAAAACATACTAGTGATTATGATGAATTATCGAGTTATTTAGAAATGAATGTTGATTATTTATCTAGCATGGATATTTTTGACCGTATTTATGAACAATACGTGGAAAACAATCGTTAAGAAAGTAGGCCAGGGATGAAAAAAATATCCATAAAATTATACCTCATCTCTTTACTTGCAGCGGCACTTTTATTTGGTGGTGGCGGTTATTTATACGGTACGCTGCACGAGTTGCAAAAAGAATCCCGTAGCCCTCAGACAGATGAGCTGGCTAAAGTACATCAATTATACGACGAAATAAAAAGTAGCTATTATCGGGATGTTGATTCTAAAACTTTAGTAAATGGTGCTCTTAAAGGTATGACAGAGGCTTTAGGTGACCCGTATACAACATTTTTAGATGAAGAAGGTTCTAGTCAGCTCAACCAATCACTATCCGATAGTTTTGAAGGAATTGGTGCTACTTTGCAAATAAAAAATGATTATCCTGAAATAGCGCAAGCACCAATTAAAGATACACCGGCTGCTAAAAAAGGTTTGAGGGCAAAAGATATCATTTTAAAAGTAGATGATATGGCAACTAAAGGTAAAAAATTAGATGAGGTTGTTAGTAAAATTCGAGGTAAAAAAGGAACTGAGGTAACTTTAGAAATTAGGCGGGGGCATGAAACGTTTACCACGAGTCTAAAAAGAGCAAAAATTTCCATACACACCGTAACAGATAAAATCAGCGTAGATGACAAACAAATTGGTGTCATTCAAATTGCTAGCTTTGGTGAAAATACTGCCAAAGAATTAAAGGATGCCATTGTTTCATTGCGCAAACAAGGCGCAAAGTCATTTATTTTAGATGTACGACAAAATCCTGGGGGCTTATTAGATCAAGTTGAGGAAATGGCGAGCATGTTTTTAAAAGATGGTCAAACAATTGTTGAATTTAAAGACAATCATCGAACCGTGTCAAAAGCGGTGGCGGAAGAAAAGTTTGATCAAGGTTTTAAAGTCAGTGAACCAAGTGTCGTATTAGTTGACGGTGGTTCTGCTTCGGCGGCAGAAATCTTTGCAGCGGCTTTAAACGAGTCTGCTAATATACCAATTATTGGGACGACAACTTTTGGTAAAGGAACGGTTCAAACGATTAGCCCAATTGATGACAAGAGTAGTTTAAAACTAACCGTAAGTAAATGGCTAACGCCAAAAGGCCATTGGATTCACGAAAAAGGATTAACGCCAACCATAAAAGCTGATTTTCCCGATTACGCTTATCTTGCGCCTTTGCCGCGGGATAAAGAATTAAAAGAAGGACAAACATCAGCAGAGGTTAAACGCTTGAATCGCTTTTTAGCGGCGCTGGGGTATGATACAAAAGAAGATGTTTTTACCGCAGAAACGACAAATGCTTTAAAAGATTTTCAAAGTAAACATAAATTGTCTGTAACCGGCAGTTTAAATAAAGAAACAGCTGATGCAATTGAAAATGAATTGGCACTACAAATCAGGGCCCATGATGCAGCTTACAACAGGGGAATTACTGAATTAAAAAAAGAAATGACAGCAAAGAAGTGATGCAGGAGAAATGGTATGAAAAAATTTAAAGATTATTTTTGGATGACAATAAAATATGCCATTATTGCACTTTCACTTGCTATTTTAGTTCGTGGTTTTTTGTTAATTCCAGTACCGGTTGAGGGAAATTCGATGGAGACAACTTTGAAGCAAGGGGATATGGTTGTCATGGAAAAGATTTCTAAAATTAAACGTTTTGATGTGGTTGTTTTTCAACTTGCAAGTGGTACAACGTATATTAAACGTGTCATCGCATTACCTGGAGATGAGTTGCGTTATGATAATGACAATCTTTATATTAACGGTAAAAAAGTCCCAGAAAAATTTTTAGTTGCAAATAAGCGGCACTTGGCAGATGAAGGTTCATTTACCAATGACTTTTCTTTAGAGGAGTTGACGGGGACTAAAAAACTGGCACGAGACAGTTATTTTGTTATGGGAGATAACCGGCGTATTTCAAAGGACAGTCGCTCTTTTGGTGCCATTAAGTCCCAAGATATTTTAGGCAAAGCTCGTTTTGTTTATTATCCTTTGAAACATTGGCGTATTATTTAAAAAGACCGGAGCAATTTAATTGCTTCGGTTTTTTTGCGTAGTTTTTTACGCTTAATTTAAGTCTGAAAGTTGTTTAACGTTTCAAGAAACGCTTAACACCGTGAAGGGGCGTATTTTTGCCAACGGCGCGATTGTCAATAAATAAAATAGCTAACATAACGTAAGCTATCCAGCTGTCTCTGGAATACAAGGTGTAGCGAGAACGCCATTGACTGGCATATTTTTCTTTATAGTCTCGTAAACCTTGGAAAGAATAAAATCGGGAACCAAACTCATAAACTAAATAGGCAATTCGTTCTTGAATAAAACTTTTGCGGGATTGTCCAACATTTGAAAGTGGGGCCATGCCTAGATCAAAATATTGAATACCTTCGTTTTGCATATAAGCAAATAAATTAACAAATAGAAAATCCATACTACCAGATGGGGCTTTGTCAGCATGGTGTCGCATTAAATCAATCGTTCCAATTTCTTTTGTATAAGTTGGAATAATATTTGCAAAAGAGACGATTTCTCCTGCGCTATTTTTCACTACAGCCATTGGTCCGCGTTGTAAATAATCTTCATCAAAAAAGCCAAGGGAGAAGCCTTTTTCCTTGCGGCCATCTAACCAACTATCGGAAATTTCTTTAAAAGTAGCCATGGTTTCAGTTGAATAAGGCGGTTGGATAACTTCAAAGGTAAAACCATTTTTCTCAATTTTGTTTAAGACCGCTCGTGTCCCCTTCATTTTCTTACCTGAAGTTGTAAAAGTATCCAACTCAACTAAAGCTTCTTCACCCATTTTGATAAAGTCGTATCCTAATTCATGCAAAATCATAACGGTGTCTTCGTCTGTTTCATAAAAGACAGGCAAGTAACCTAACACATCGGCATCGCGGATAAATTGCGCAATAGCTGCTTCAAAATCTGATTTTTTACCATTAGGACTACCCATCACGATATTTTTATTGTTATAGGTAGCAAATTGTAAAAAGACAGTGTCATCAGTACCATCGTTATAAACATAAATATTTTTGTCTTTTAAATAAACTAATTGAGAATCTGAATTTCCACCGTAAGTGTTTAATATATGACTGACTTTGGCTTCGTTGAACGTTTCGCCAGGCTGCTTTTTCTTTCCTTGCAAGTAGCGGACAAAAAGTAAAATAAACAACGCGATTACTAAAATAGCAATAAAGCCTGAAAACCATAATTTTTCAGATGGAAACAAGAAAAAGCTAATGATTTTTTTGTGGTGATGGGGAAATGTTGGTAAATTGTAAATCCCAATAATTAAATACAATAAAGTTAATCCACCAATAATTATGCCATCAATGGTCAACTGCTCAAAAGAATAAACCAATTGTTCGCGGAATAATTCTGTTTTTGATAAAAGTGTAATGAGTAGAATCAGGCTTAAAAAGATAACCGCAACAAGACTAAAATCAATTAAAAAGGTGTAAATAATGGCAGCTACAAGCAACATGATCGTAGGAAAGTAAGCTCGTTTTACCCTTGAGGCAATCGCGCGCCCCATAATCAATAAGCTAAATCCTAAAATGATACTAGGAAACTGAACGATAATATGAAAACGAAATGGATTGACATGTTGCAGCCATTTGAATTCTGAAAAAGCTTGGGGAACAGTCGCCATTAAGACCATCATAATGCCAGAAAAATATAACATGGCTACTTCAATTTTATGGAAAACCTCTAATGTCAACTGTTTAGGAATACCAGAGTAGCGGGTATCCACTTTGGTCCATAAATTTTTGAAAAACAGCACTAATCCAATTGCAAAAGGAATCAAGTAATAAAAAATGCGGTACAATAGCAGCCATGCAATAACTGTTTCACGATTAATTCCCAGATTGGATAATCCTAAGATCATCATAATATCAAAACTGCCTAGTGCACCTGGAATCATGGAAACAATCCCAATGACTGAAGCAGCGATGTAAAGGGGTAAAACTTGCCATAATGGAAACGGAACTTCCATTAGATAGCCAATTGCTAAAAATGAACCGGCAACACCTGTCCACTCAAGAAAAGAACTGGCAATTAATTCCAAGCGATACTGTGGCTTTAAGCCGCCTAACAAGCCGGTTTTTTTGAAGTGGGTGATAAGTAAAACAACGGGAAAATATAAGCCACCACCGATTAACCAAATCCAATATTGTTTTAAATAAGGATTGATATCTGTGAACATCACTAAGAAAAACGAAATAAGACTATAAATAGAAAGACCAGACATTAAAAAGATTAAAATCTTGGATAAGGCACTTGCGACATCTTTGCCTTTTTGTCCTTTGCCAAAAAATTCAGAGCGTAAACCGATACTAACAAATCCGCCAAAGCCTGCGATATTATTAATCGTGTTGATTAACCAACTCGTTTCAAAAATATAACTTTTTTTATGGTCTAAATTTAACATTTTATTTAAGGTGAAGTCATAACCTACCATCGGCAAGACCGCTACAAGACCAATTACAAGCATTAAAAAGACTTTATAGATAGGTACATCAACTAATGTCATCTTTAATTGATCAATATTAATGGTTTTACTGATGGAGATTAATTCACCGGCGACAATTACGATAACAGCAAATAGAAAAATTGTTTTTAAAATACTTTCATAGCTTTTTACTTTGGTAATAATTTTTTGCATACCAACACCTACTTTTCTTGTAAAAATTTGTAAACAACATGGTTGAAATATTCTGGGTGACGTTGTGCAGCTGTGTGACCAGCTCTTTTTATCAAAATTAACGTACTATTCGCTAAAAGAGCGGCAATTTTTTTGGTGTGACTAGTCTTAATGACATCTTGTGTGCCCGCGATTACTAAAGTAGGCGCGACAATTTGCTTTAAATCGGCTTCTGTTAGGGGTAAGTCATCTATCATTAAGCCGAGCATATTTTTTTGGCGATAAAAATAGTGACTGAAAAGGCCTAAAAAGGCAGAGGCAAAATAACCGAATTGGGTGGCAATTTTTGGTGGCCATTTTTCTCCGCTTAAGCGATAATTGCCGGAATTTAAAATTAGCTTTTCTATTTTATCAGGAAAAATATGGGCAAAAACCATGGCGAGATTAGCACCGTCGCTGAAACCTAATATACTTGCTTTACTGAGCTTTAGTTGCTCCATGACTTCGGCTAAGTCACCAGCTAAAAGTCGAAAATTAAGTTCATTGGCTTTGTTGTCAGAACGGCCGTGACCGCGGGTGTCAAGTACGATGCAGTCAAAATAAGCAGCAAAAAAAGGAATTTGCTCTTTGAAGTAGCGCCCACTGCTGTTATTACCATGTAAAAAAATTAAAGGCTTCCCTGCACCGTAGCGCTCATAATAAAGCTTTGTTTGATCGTTTAAAAAAATATAGCCGTTTGTCATGGACATCCCCTCAATTTCATTATAACGATTGTTTAACATTCTGAACAATGATACGGGTAACAATGAACAAACAATACTGTAAGTTAGCGGCACGAAATCTTTTGTTTTTCTAAAATTATTCCAAAGAATCTAGTTAGACATAGTCACAGGAATTTAGAAATAGTAGTATAGAAAAATACTCAGAAGATTTGGATGGTTTATATGTTTAAAAAGATTAGCAAGTTCTTATTGAAAATTATCGTTTTGATCATTTTAATCGGTGTCATGGTGACAGGATATCGCAATTATCAAATACTAAAACGGGTGCATCAATATGATGCTATCGTGGCACAAACAGTAAAAAAATATCAAATTCAAGATCAAAAACAATTGGCACAAGCGATTATTTTTACAGAGTCAAAAGGTCGGGGCTCTGATATTATGCAAAGCTCTGAAAGCAGCTATGGCCAGCAAAATAAAATTGCCACTTCTTATGAAAGCATTGATGCAGGAGTAAATTTTCTGGCACAAGCTATTAAAAAGGCAAAAGATGCCGATTGTGACATTTGGACGGCGGTTCAGGCTTATAACTTTGGTCTCGACTATGTTGATTACGTTGCAAAAAATGGTGGTAAAAATACATTAAAGTTGGCGGAAAGCTATTCTAAAAATGTTTTGTCACCAATTTTAGGGAATGAAGAGCAAACAAAATATCGCTATTGGGGACTGCAGTCTATTTTTTACAATGGAGGATTTTTATATCACAATGGCGGCAATTTATTTTATGCTGACGTGGTAAAGATGAATGAAAAGAAAATCAATTGGACAAACTTTCTATTTTAACTTGCAAGCCAAGGCAAGTATGCTAAACTTTAAAAGGGAATTTTCATTAGCTATGTTGTTTAATTTGAATTTATGATGAGGAGTGTTTAGTTGTAATGGAAAAATCAATGTCAAAAGAGGCGAAAACCAAAGATTGGCTATTGCGTTTTGTCAAAGGGATGTTTATTGGCTCTGGCTTTATTTTACCTGGGGTTTCTGGCGGAGCGTTAGCAGCGATTTTTGGTATTTATGAACGGATTATTTCTTTTTTAGCTCATATTACCCGCAACTTTAAAGAAAATGTTTTGTTTTTTATCCCAGTTGGACTAGGCGGTGTTACGGGAGTATTTTTGTTATCTTTTGTCGTTAGTTTTTTACTGGGAACTTATGAAACAATTATTTTATGGTTTTTTGTAGGCTGTATTATTGGAACTGTACCGGCTTTATGGCAAGAAGCAGGAAAAAAAGGGAGGAGTACGCGAGAAATTATCATCTTAGCAGTCAGCTTTGTTTTGGGCTTTTTGTTCTTATGGAAAGGTTCTGGCTTATTCTCACATGTGGATCAAAACTTTTTCACCTGGGTTATTGCTGGTGGCTTAATTGGTCTGGGAATGATCGTGCCTGGGCTTAGTCCTTCTAACTTTTTAGTTTATATGGGAATGTATAAGGCTATGTCTGACGGCATTAAAGATTTGAATTTCAGTGTGATTATTCCAATTGGCATTGGTGGGATTGTGACCGTTTTAGGCTTATCAAAAGTAATGGATTATATTTTTAGTAAAGCGTATCCGCAATTATTCCATTTTATTTTAGGAATTGTTTTTGCTTCAACCGTGATGATTGTCCCAACAAATTACAGTGGTTTTAATCTCGGTAGTTATGCAGGCTGCTTTGTCTTGTGTGTGTTAGGTATATTATTAGGAGCTTGGATGAGTAAACTAGAAGATCAATACAAATAAAAAGTATTTGAACATTCAATATGAAAGATTAACAAATTATTTTTTTGCAACCACTATTTTTTCGTTTTTTTCAATTACGACACTTTGGGGCGTAACACTTGAAAAACAATAAGAATATGTTAGAATATAGTTTGTATTATTGGGTCTTTTTTGAAGTCGCGCTGATTTTTAATTAGTGCGATTTTTTACCGATAACAATTATTTAATAATTTGCAGGCTGGAGGTGAGTGAAGTGGCAAGAATACCTCAGAATGTAATTGATGAGATTCGTGAAAAAAGCAATATCGTCGAAGTCATCGGCCAATACGTTCAGCTTAAAAAAGCCGGCAAAAACTATGTAGGCTTATGTCCTTTTCACGAAGAAAAAACACCTTCTTTTTCTGTTGCTGAAGATAAGCAGATTTTCCATTGTTTTGGTTGTGGTCGTGGCGGCAATGTTTTTGGTTTTGTGGAAGAATTGGAAGGGTTAACTTTTCCAGAAGCAGTGGCTAAGGTGGCTGAGATTGAACAAATTCCTTTTGCCCCTGAGTACAAAATTGATACGCAAGCATACACGCTAAACTCGCCGCAGCAAGGGCTAATTAAGCTCCACGAAAAAGCAAAAGAAGTATATCATCATATGTTGGTAAATACTGCTGCTGGACAAGCTGCGCTAGATTATTTGTTAAACCGCGGCTTAACAGAAGAGCTGATTGCAGAATTTGAGATTGGCTTTGCTCCAAATGAAAGACAGTTTTTACGGCAAGTTTTTGCAAACGAGAAAGTTGAGACTGCACTTCTAGCACAGACGGGACTTTTTGTTGAGCGGGAAAATGGAGAATTGGCTGATCGTTTTTACCAGCGGATTATGTTTCCAATCCATGATGCAAAGGGTAAGACAATTGGTTTTTCCGGCAGAATTTTAACAACAGAAGAATTCAAAGGAGAAAATCAACCGAAATATTTGAACTCGCCGGAAACTGAATTATTCAACAAACGGCAAGTACTCTTTAACTTTGATAAAGCCAGACCAACTATTCGTAAAGAAAATACGGTGTTTTTATTTGAAGGGTTTATGGATGTTATCGCGGCATGGCAGTCTGGTGTGAAAAACGGAATTGCCAGCATGGGAACGAGTTTAACTAGTCAGCAAATCGCTGCAATTGAACGCGTTGCTGGTGAAATTGTCATTAGCTATGATGGAGATAAAGCAGGATTAGCTGCTACTGATCGTGCGATTGGCTTATTGGCTGAACACAGTAATTTGGATTTGGCAATTTTACAATTACCAGAAAAACTCGATCCAGATGAATATGTAAGAAAATATGGTAGTGCGGCGTTTTATGATTTGGCGTATCACGGGCGTGAGACGGTTTTTGGTTTTAAAATGGCCTACTTGCGCCAAAATCGCAATTTAGGTAATGAAAAGGAACAATTGGATTATGTTACGGAGCTGTTGCAAGAATTGGCAAAAGTCGATTCTTTGTTAGCACAAGATCGTTATTTAACCCAAATTGCAATGGAGTTTCATTTAAGTCGTGAAACATTGCAACAACAACTAAGTGAATTTAAACAAGCGCGTCGGCAAGCAGAAAAAAAGCCAACCCAACCAAAGGCTGACTATGAACAAGCAAGTCATGATGTGAGTGGCGACTCATCAAGCACTGTATTGCCTCAGACACCAAAACGAGCGTTAACACAGGTGGAACGTGGTGAGCAGTTGGTCTTATATCGACTTTTCAACGACAGTTCATTACTGGCACGCCTACAGCAAGCGCAATTAGTTTTTATTCACGACGAGTACCAAACAATTTATTTTATGTATGAAAACTTTATTGAGAGTTTTGGTAGTTTTTCGCTACCGGATTTTCTCGATTATTTGACGGAGACGTCAATAAAAAATAAAGTGATTGAAATTGCCTATCTCACTGTGCCACAAGATTCTTCAGAAGAAGAAATAAAAAGCATTTTGCGTTTATTCCAAAAGGCGCGCATTGCTGAAAAAATTAATCAAAAGAAATTTCTGCAGCAAGAAGCAAGTCAATTGGGCAATATGCAACAGGCATTGGAGTTGGCAGTTGAAATAATAGATTTAACAAAAAAATTGCAGCAAGCTTAACTACACAAAGGGGGCCTTCTTTTCATGGCAAAAGAACAAAACACAGAATATGATAAAGCGGTAAATGCTTTTATCAAAGAAAATAAACCCAATGGCCAAGTCGTATACGACGAGTTGTCCAATAAATTGGCCACACCTTTTTCATTAGATGCTGATGCAATGGACAAATTAATCCAAAAAGTCGAAGATGCTGGTATCAGTGTTGTTGATGAAAATGGTGAACCGTCTGTTCACAGCTTAAAGAGCAATGAAAAAAAAGCAGAAGCAGCTAAACAAGAAGATTTATCTGCCCCGACAGGCGTTAAAATCAACGATCCTGTGCGGATGTATCTAAAAGAAATTGGCCGGGTTCCGCTTTTAACAGCTGAAGAAGAAGTTGAACTAGCTTTAAAAATTGAAGAAGGCGATCAAGAAGCAAAACAACGCTTGGCAGAGGCTAATTTGCGTTTAGTTGTTTCGATTGCAAAACGATATGTTGGGCGCGGAATGCAATTTTTGGATTTAATTCAAGAAGGCAATATGGGCTTGATGAAAGCCGTTGAAAAATTTGATTATCGTAAAGGCTTCAAATTTTCAACATATGCGACGTGGTGGATTCGTCAAGCAATTACACGGGCTATCGCTGACCAAGCCCGGACGATTCGTATTCCTGTGCACATGGTTGAAACTATCAATAAATTAATTCGAATTCAGCGGCAATTGCTACAAGATTTAGGTCGGGAACCAACGCCTGAAGAAATTGGAGCTGAAATGGATTTGCCAACTGAAAAAGTTCGCGAAATTTTAAAAATTGCACAAGAACCTGTTTCATTGGAAACGCCAATTGGTGAAGAAGATGATTCACATTTGGGTGATTTTATTGAAGATCAAGAAGCAACAAGTCCTGCTGAACATGCAGCTTATGAATTATTAAAAGAACAACTTGAAGATGTTTTAGATACTTTAACAGACCGAGAAGAAAATGTCTTACGTCTCCGGTTTGGTCTTGATGATGGACGTACTAGAACCCTTGAGGAAGTCGGAAAAGTCTTTGGTGTTACCAGAGAACGGATTCGCCAAATCGAGGCAAAAGCACTACGAAAATTGCGCCATCCATCTCGTTCTAAACAATTAAAAGATTTCTTAGAATAAAAAAACTGTTGCGCTATAAAAATGGCGCAACAGTTTTTTTATGCGGCTAATTTTTAGTAAACGTTTTGCACCTGTAATTTTCTTAATAAAATCCTAACTTCCTATCCTAAGCCGAAACGTTTATAATAGACTAGATAGTCTGGCAGTTTTTTAGCTGGCTAATGTGAAATCAAAGTTTTATGCAGAAAGGAAGCAAGAAAAACAGTGATTAACAAATGTCCCCACTGTGGGTTTGAACCTCTTGAGGGTAAAATGGTTTGTCCGCGTTGTGGTGAAGAAATAAAAGAAAATATTGCCGGGAAACTTGCAACGATTAAAGAAAACAATCGCGAAAATAATGATTCCGTTAAATGGTCGGATTTTAAAGATGTTTCAATTGGTTCTGTGATGGAAGAGTCTTTAAATGAAGCAACAAAAGAAGATGATTTGGCTGATGTGAATCCAATTTTAGCTGATTATATTAAAAAGCATAAAGATGACTATGAAGAAGACGAATCGACACCAGCAGTTAAACAAACCAAAGCTGAGGATAAAGACGAGAAAATTATAGCGGGCAACGAAGAGGCTAAAGAGGCTAAAGAAGAGTTATCTAACTTTCAGTCAAAGAATGAAGAAATTGACGAAAGTAAAAAGGATTCCAGAACGTACGAAAAAGACACTGCCGCCAGTGAAGAGCCAAATGAGGAACAAAGTGAAGCACCAAGTGAAGCGCTAAACGAAGAGCCAAGTGAAAAATCGCAAAAAGAAGCAAAAACAATACGTGAAACGACGGTGTCAAAAGCGGCTTCAGTCACAAAGAAGACAACTACAGCTACAGATGAAATAAAAGTTGCCACAAGCAAAGGCGAAGAAACTGAAGCTGACCATATGCTGCCAAAATCAACTTTACCAACAAAAGAGCAAACAGATGTAGACCAGGATAAAAAAGAAGACGCCGTTTTACCATCTGAAGCAAGCAAAATACCTAAGGAAACTGAAAAAAATGAAATTGATCCTGCGGCACTTAATGATAATAACAAGCCAACAACGTCTAAAGCACCGAAAAAGAAATGGCCATATGTTCTTTTAGCCGCAGTACTTGTCTTAGGTGGAGGAGTTGGCTATTATGGTTATGATCAAAGTGTAAAAGCTACGGCGCAAAAAGAGCAACAACAAATTGAAAAACAAGAAACAGTTATCCAAAACCAACTGGCTGACTTTTATACTGATAAGCAGCAACAATTTGTTAAAGCGGATAAAACAAGTGATGAACTAACGGATTTAACCGCGCAAGTTAAAGAGTTAACAAAAAAAGCTAGCAATACTGAAACGAAAGATCGCGCTCACCATTTAACCAATGAAATTGGCCGTATCAAAGAAAAAATTGCCACTGTTACACGTGTAAATAATCTGTTTGAAAGTCCGATTATAAGTGGTGACCAAGTGAAAAAAGATATCGCAATCAAAGGTGACGCAATAAATGTTGAAGTATTAACTGCAGAAGATGAATTTGCAAAAACAATCAACGGCGTGATTAGTGAAGCTAAGTCTCAGTTTAATGATTTAACAAGCGCCCAAAAAGCCGTGGCTGTTGTGTATGCAGACAATAAGGTTAAAGATAAAGCGACGCGCACACAATATCAAGCTGCCCAAAAAGCAGTAGCAAAACTGGTCGACGGCAATCAAAAACAAACTTTAGTAGCTAATTTAAAAAAAGTTGATGCGAAATTAGGCAAGGAAGAAGCAGCTGCGGCTAAGAAAAAGCAAGAGCAAGCAGAAGCAGAAGCTGCTGCTAATGCCGCCAAAAAAGCGCAGAGTACTACTAGCAGCCAAAATTCACAAGCAGGTAGTTTACCAGCAGAAGCATCACCAAATATGCGACCCAATACAGACAATGCACCAATTATGGCCACAAATCCAAGTGCTGTAGCAGATAGTGCAAATCCTGCCTGGGTCTGGAATTCTGGTATCCAAGAAAAAGTTATTCAAACCTGTATTGATCGAGGTTATATTGTTGCTGGTGGTTATTATTTAGAACCTGTTACGATTGAAAATGGCGAAGGGTATTATAACTTGTATGCTACTAATACGCAGTCTTCTTTACTAAAAGGAATTTCGGCAAAAGCTTTACCATATTACATTGTCACAATTAATTGTAAAACAGGTTATTTCCGTGGTAACGGCAATGACCATACCATTCGATAGTAAAAAAACGAATATTATTTATTTTCTGATAATTGCTTGTCTTGCCCTCTTTTTTTCGTTATGATTAAAAGCAAACGAAAAGAAGGGGGCATTTTTGTGGAAGAAGTACAGCGTTATGAAAGCTTTTCAGATGGTGTGAAAGCTTGTGTGCCCACAATGTTAGGCTATATTGGAATTGGTTTTGCTGCAGGTGTTGTGGAAAAAGGTGTGGGACTTTCCCTTTTAGAAATTTTATTGTTATCGTTATTTGTTTATGCAGGTAGCGGTCAATTTATTATTTGTGGTTTATTAGCAATTCAAGCGCCGATTTCGACTATTATTTTAACGGTCTTTTTAGTTAATTCGCGGCATTTTTTGATGAGTTTATCTGTAACTAGCTATTTTAAACCCTACTCAATTTTAAATAATATCGGCATTGGTACACTTTTAACTGACGAATCTTATGGTGTTTTAACAACAGCGCTACAAGAAAAACGACCGTTGACTGCAAAATGGATGCACGGACTAAATGTTGCTGCCTATTTGACTTGGACTTTAGCCAATGTGTGCGGAGGCCTTTTAGGTCAATTTATTCCTGATCCAAATCGATTTGGCTTGGATTTTGCATTAACCGCGATGTTTTTAGGCTTATGTTTATTTCAAATTGAGTTACCATTAAAAAAAAGAACGAAACAAACACTACAAGTGCTTGCTAGTGTCGTTATCGCCTTAGTTTTATTTATGCGGTTTACTTCGGCTGAAATTGCAGTAATTGCGGCAACTTTGATTGGTTGTTTAGTAGGGACGGTGACTCATGATGCTTAATTTGAATATCTTGATTTTAATTTTAGGCTGTAGTATCGTCACTTGGATTCCACGAATTCTACCTTTTGCCTTTGCGCAAAAATTGAAATTTCCTCCTAGAGCGGAAATATTTTTATCGTATTTACCCCTTTGCATTTTATTTGCCCTTTTAATACAGAGTCTGCTGAACTTTAGATCAGGAAATTGGCCTACTATTAAAGGACCAGAAGTACTTGCCAGCATCCCTGCTTTAATGGTAGGTTACTATACGAAGGACTTAATGAAAATTGTGATTGTCGGCATTGTAGCGATTGCTTTAATCCGGCTAGTCATCTAGTTAGGCGCATGTGCGCAACAAGGAGAAAAAATTATGAATGAATTATTAGCTACTATTATTAGTGGGATGGTAACAGATGAAAACGAAACGGCCTATTTTGTCCAAAAAAACGGTGTGACGTTTCGTTTACCAAAAAGTGAAGGGGAGCACCAATTAGGCGAAAGTGTCACTGGTTTTGCTTATCAAAATCAACGGCATGAAAATGCTTTAACAACCAATATTCCGAAAAGTCGTAAAGGACACTATGCCTTTGCAACGGTTATTGCCACTAGACGAGACTTAGGTGTCTTTGTAGATATTGGTTTACCAGACAAAGAAGTTGCGGTTTCTTTAGATGAATTACCAACACTAACGGAATTATGGCCTAAAAAAGGTGATCGTTTGCTTGTCGCTTTACGCGTCGATCAAAAAGACCGTATTTGGGGTACGCTGGCAGAAGAAAAAGTTTTTCGCTCTATGAGTAAAAAGGGCAAGGAAGAACAAAAAAATCAAAATATTACCGGAACTGTTTTTCGCTTGAAAATTGCTGGAACGTATCTTTTAACAGAAGATTTTTATCTTGGCTTTATTCATCCTAGCGAGCGGTACCAAGAACCACGCTTAGGAGAAATCGTCTCAGGACGCGTCATTGGGGTGAGACCAGATGGTGTATTGAATGTTTCTCTTAAACCACGGGCCTATGAGGCAATTAGTGATGATGCAGAAATGTTATTGGCGTATTTGCGTCGTGCTAAAGAAAATAAAATGCCGTATACCGACAAATCTGATCCCCAAAGCATTCAAGAGATGTTTGGGATTAGTAAAGGACAATTTAAACGGGCGATGGGACATTTGCTAAAAGCAAAATTAGTGATGCAAAAAGATGGATTTACCTATCTAATTGAGAAAACAGACCTTGTATAATTCTTGCTTTTTCCTTATAATAAGTATAATCTAGGGTTTGTAATTAAAGGCTAGTTTAGAATTATTATAAAGAAGGTTGCGGAGGATATATGGATACAACAACTACAATGAAAAAAGTGAAACAACAACTTCACGAAGCCGGATTCAAATTAACTCCGCAGCGAGAAGCAACGTTGTTAGTTTTATTAGAAAATGAAAAAGATCATCTCTCTGCTGAAGAAGTGTTCTTTTTTGTAAAACGAAAAAGTCCTGAAATTGGCTTAGCTACTGTTTATCGCACTTTAGAAATTTTAACAGAATTACACGTGGTGGATAAGGTTAGCTTTAATGATGGTGTTTCGCGCTATGATTTAAGAAAAGAAGGAGCACAACATTTTCATCATCACTTGTTGTGTATTGAATGTGGCAATATTGAGGAAATTGAAGAAGATTTATTAGGTGACGTGGAAGAAATAGTCGAAAATAAATATCATTTTGTTGTCAAAGATCATCGTTTAACTTTTCACGGATTATGTCAAAATTGTCAAAAAAAATAAAGTTATGCCAGAGTCAATTGAAGGCTTTGGCGTAGCTTATTTTTTTATCTGTTATAAATGGGTTTCATTTGGTATGATGATAAAGGTGCAATTGAAGAAGGCAAGGGAGAATTATGCAAGAACAAATTACAGATTATTTACATTATTTGACAATTGAAAGAGGTCTGTCTGAAAATACAAAGAAAAGTTATCAACGAGATCTTTTACAATACCTCTCCTTTTTAGAAAAACAAAAGATAACTGACTGGCAAGAAGTCGATCGTTTTACAGTTGTTAGTTTTTTACAGGAACTAAAAGAAGGCGGAAAATCTAGTGCAACGATTGCTCGAATGATTACGAGTTTACGACGATTTCACCAGTTTTTACGGCAAGAACGCATTACAGATCATGATCCCATGCAACATATTGATTCTCCTAAAAAACAGCAAAAATTGCCAGATACATTAAGTTTAGGCGAAGTTGAACAATTGCTTGGCACACCTGATACCAAAGAAACATTGGGCTTAAGAGATCGAGCAATTTTAGAAGTGATGTATGCAACGGGCTTAAGGGTCAGTGAATTGATTAATTTAAAATTAAACGATGTCCACTTAGAAATGGGATTGTTGCAAACTTTGGGCAAAGGCGATAAGGAGCGGATTGTACCTTTGGGTGATATCGCTATAAAATGGGTGCGTCGTTATCTCGCTGATGCCAGACCTTATTTGACTCGTAAAAATCCAGCAGAATCCCACCTATTTGTGAATAATCACGGTAGTGGACTTAGTCGGCAGGGAATTTGGAAAAATTTAAAGGCGATTGTACAAAAAGCCGGTATTTATAAAACGGTAACGCCTCATACATTACGCCACAGTTTTGCTACCCATCTGTTAGAAAATGGTGCTGATTTAAGAACGGTGCAAGAACTATTAGGTCATGCCGATATTTCCACAACCCAAATTTATACCCATATTACAAAAAAACGCATGACGGATGTCTATAAGCAATATTTCCCGCGTGCATAAAAGTTGGTGAATTATGAGTGAGATTAATGTTAAACTGGATGTTTTCGAAGGTCCATTGGATTTATTGCTGCATTTGATTCAAAAATTGGAAATTGATATTTACGATATTCCCATTGCAGCAATTACAGAGCAATATATGCAATACATTCATGCCATGCAGACTTTAGAGTTAGAAGTTGCGGGGGATTATCTGGTTATGGCAGCAACCCTTATGGCAATTAAGTCCAAAATGCTTTTGCCTAAACAGGAATTTGTGGCAGAAGAAGATGCTTATGAAGAAGATCCAAGAGAAGTTTTGGTCAGCCAACTACTGGAATACCGCAAATTTAAATATGCAGCTGAAATCTTGTCAGATAAAGCCAAAGAACGCAGCGATTACTTTACCAAAGAACCTATGGATGTGGACGAGTATAAAGAGGATAGCCCACTTTTACCTGCGAATCAATTAAATACCATCGACTTGTTTTTGGCTTTTCATAATATGCTGGAAAAAAAGAAAAAGCGTCAGGTAATCGAAACGACTATTACTTCTGATGAAACCACCATTGAAGACAAGATGTCTGTTATAAAAATTGGATTAGCAAATTTAAAACCTCACGAGGGGAAAAATTTGGCTGATTTTTTACAAAACTATACAAAAAGTGAAGTTGTCACTACCTTTTTAGCGTTATTGGAACTGATGAAAAATGGAAGTGTGGCAATTGTTCAATCAGAAAACTATGGTGAGATTACCTTATATGCAACAGGAGAAAAAGATGAAGATCAGTGATTTAGAAGCGATTTTATTCGTAGTTGGAGACGAAGGAATTGGCTTAGAAGAATTAAGCTACTTATTAAATACCAAAACAGCAGAAACTTATGAAATGATTCAATTATTGCAAGGGTGCTATGACGAAGATGAAAACTCCGCATTGCATATTTTAGAAGTAGGGAATCATTTTGTTTTAACGACAAAAAAGAAATTTGCTCCGCTGCTAAAAAAATATGCGCAATCGCCTCTGTCAAATACCTTATCGCAAGCTGCGCTTGAAACGCTTGCAATTATTGCTTATAAACAGCCCCTCACTAGAATGGAAGTCGATGAGATTCGCGGCGTTCAATCTAGCGGCTCTGTTCAAAAATTAGTCGCCCGACAATTGATTGAAGAAAAAGGCCGAGTTAATGGACCAGGACGGGCAATTTTATATGGAACAACCGATTATTTCATGGACTACTTTGGTCTTAAAACATTAGGTGAATTGCCGGATATAGAAGCGATGGAAGACGAATTAACAGAAGATGTCCCGATGGATTTATTTTTTGATCGTTTCAAGGAAACAGAAAATGGAGGACAAGAATGATGGAGAGACTACAAAAAGTAATTGCCCATGCAGGCATTGCATCACGCCGTAAAGCAGAGGAATTAATCACGCAAAAAAGAGTCAAAGTTAATGGCACAACGGTAACAGAACTAGGAATTAAAGTCAGTCCCAAAGATCAAATTGAAGTAGATAACGTTCCAATTAATCAAGAAGAACCTGTTTATTTTATGTTTTATAAACCTCGTGGAGTCATATCTGCGGTTAGTGATGATAAGGGACGCAAAGTGGTAACGGATTACTTTATGGGAATTTCTGAACGAATTTATCCGGTCGGTCGTCTGGATTATGATACGTCAGGATTATTATTATTAACAAATGATGGTGCGTTTGCCCAAAAACTAACTCACCCCAAACACGAAGTCGATAAAGTCTATGTGGCTAAAGTAAAAGGCGTGCCAGAAAAACAACAATTACGGCCATTAAGTCGCGGCTTGTATTTTGAAGGTGTCAAATATGCGCCAGCACGCTATGATGTTTTATCTGCTGATACAAAGGCACAAACTTCAATTATTCAACTAACGATCCACGAAGGTCGCAATCATCAAGTTAAAAAAATGTTGCAAGCAGTAGGTCTACCTGTGCAAAAGTTGAAGCGGGAAAAATATGGCAATTTAACCTTAGAAAACTTACGCCCCGGGGAGTATCGTCCTTTGCACAAAAAAGAGGTTAGCCAACTTTTAAATTTAGCCAAGAATTAATACTTGTAATTTTTCTCTTTTCTTATATAATGTAAGTGTAATTAAATACAAGGTTCGTCTTCAGGGGCAGGGTGTGATTCCCGACCGGTGGTAATAGTCCACGAACTGCATTAAGTTGCGGTTGAATCGGTGTAATTCCGATACCGACAGTATAGTCTGGATAAAGAAGATAGGGCTTATTTGAAGTAGCTTATTTCAGATAACTCTAACTCTATTTTCCCTGCATGGAAAATAGAGTTTTTTTATTGGAAAAGTTATTTCAAAAGGTTCGATTGAAGATGGGTCCTTACCTAGGAGGATTTCAATGAAGAACACAAAGGTACAAAAAATGGTGGCTGTCGCATTATTTGCGGCAATGGGAGTTATTTTACAGTATGTTGCGTTTCCACTTTTACCGGCTTTCTCTTTTATGAAAGTTGACTTTAGCGACATACCCGTAATGTTGAGCATGTTTTTATTCGGGCCGATGGCAGGGATTGCGACTGCTTTTATCCGCTCCTTATTACACCTACTTACAACCGGCTTAGAGTTGAGTAATTTAATTGGCGATGCTGCAAGCTTTTTTGCTAGTGTACTCTTTACTTTACCAATGTATTATTTCTTTAACGGGAATAAAGATGGTAATAAAAAAATTGCCAGAAAAGTTTTAGGGGTAACAAGTGGCGTTTTAGCTATGACGATTTTCATGAGTATTGCTAACTATTTTGTTATCACACCTGTCTATTTAAATGTACTAGGTCTGACAGCTGATAAAATGTTAGGCATGTCACTGGCTCAATACGTTGCAATTGGGGTTGTACCCTTTAATTTATTAAAAGGTGCGATTGTCAGTGCAGCATTCTTAGTCATTTATACCAAATTGCTTCCATTTTTAGAGCAAAAACGACGTAAACAACAACACATTGGTTAAAATTGAAAAGATGGCACAAATGTTGAGCAGACATTTGTGCCATCTTTTTTTGATAAGAATTTTTTAGCAATCGGTCAATCACTATCTCAAAACGTATCCTTCAAAAATAAAAAAACTTTTAAAAAATTAACAGTGGCTAAAAAACTTCCCACAAATTTAACTTATTGCGGAAAATTGTGTGTTTTGTGCCCAAATTTTCTAGCTAACTAGGATTATTAAAATACGAAATCTTTAATTCAAAAAAACATTGCTTTTTTTTAATGAAATAAAATACAAAAAGAAGCAAAATGATAAAGCGTTTTCATCTCGTTGGGTTTTTATATGCAATGAATTGTATAATAATCAAAAAGGTATTGTATAAAGAGAAATCCATCACGTTTTCAAGTGGGTATTTTTCATATTAGTAAAAAAATCTAGCGTTACAATTATTGTAGGAGTGGAACAAAGACCGTGGCAATCCGTTCTACTTACAAATTCGTACACTATAAAATGAATATGCATAATAACAAAAAGAAAAAGACGATAAAAAAACTTGTGTAATTATTTCCCAGATCGTCTTATCTTTGATAAAATAACTATGTAATCTATTTTATAGTTACAATATAGAAAAGAGAGGAAGAGAAAAAATGGAAAATACGCAAACGAAGAAAAAATTCCAGATGCCTTCAGCGTACACGGTATTATTCATTATCATTGCATTCATCGCCATTTTGACTTGGTTCATTCCAGCCGGTCATTATAAAGTGGACGATGCTGGTAACATTTTAGCAGGAACCTATGAACGGGTTGCTCAAAATCCACAAGGGTTCTACGATGTTATGATGGCACCAGTTTTAGGGATGTTAGGTTCTGATACAACAGATCCAGCTATCTCGATTTCATTTTTCATCTTAATCGTTGGGGGATTTCTTGGAATCGTTAACAAAACCGGCGCATTAGATGCAGGTATCGGCTCAATCGTAAAACGCTTTAAAGGCCGTGAAAAGAACTTAATCTTTATCTTATTACCAATTTTTGCTTTGGGCGGTTCAACTTATGGGATGGCCGAAGAAACAATTCCGTTTTATTCATTACTGATTCCAGTTATGATGGCGGTTGGTTTTGACTCTATCGTTGCTGTATCAATCGTGCTAATTGGTTCTCAAGTTGGCTGTTTAGCATCAACAGTTAACCCATTTGCCACAGGGGTTGCTTCTGATGCGGTTGGTATTTCAATGGCAGACGGTATGTTATTACGTATTATCATGTGGGTTGTCTTGGTGGGTATTTCAATTGCTTACGTTTATCGTTATGCAGCAAAAATTGAAAAAGATCCAACGCAATCAATCGTTTACAGCCAAAGAGAAGAAGACGCAAAACATTTCGATATTGAAGCAATTAACCGTCAAGAAGGCGTAACGAAAAAACAACGTAACGTAAATATCTTGTTTATCTTGACATTCTTCTTGATGATTTTGAGTTTAATTCCTTGGGAAGAATTTGGGATTAATATTTTTGCCAACTTTACTAAATGGTTATCTGGTCTTCCAGGTTTAGGCATGGTGTTAGGAAAAGATATGCTACCATTTGGTCAATGGTACTTCCCAGAAATTACAATGTTATTCTTATTGATGTCAATTATTGTTGCAATTGTTTACGGCTTTAAAGAATCAGACTTTATTTCTGAATTTTTAACGGGTGCTTCTGATTTAATCGGGGTTGCCATCGTCGTAGCTGTTGCCCGTGGTATTCAAGTTGTGATGAACAACGGGATGATCACCGATACCATCTTAAACTGGGGTGAAAAAGGACTTTCAGGTCTTTCATCTATCGTCTTTATCATTTTGACATTTATTTTCTACATTCCAATGTCATTTTTAATTCCATCAACATCTGGTCTTGCCGCAGCAACAATGGGTATTATTGGACCAATGGGCGAATTTGCTGGTGTTGGTAAAGATTTAGTTATCACAGCTTACCAATCAGCTTCAGGTTTGGTAAACTTAATTACACCAACTTCTGCTATTGTTATGGGTGCTGTTGCGATTGCCCGCATTGATATTGGTAAATGGTGGAAATACATCACCAAATTAATTGCCATTTTATTTGTGGCAATTTGTATCTTGCTTGCAATTGGGACAATACTATAAGATAGACAAATTTTCATAATTTGGCTAAGATGAAGTTAACTTTATATCTATAACTGAGTTTCTCAGTTTTAAAAAGAGAGTTTCGGTTATTCTTGAAGCTCTCTTTTTCTTATTTTTGGTAATTTGTAAAAAAGTTATGCAACTTTACTTTTTTACTTTTAAAATTTAGGAGGTAGTACAATGAAACAATTCGTTACCCAAAAGCATCACGAAGAAGCAGTCGAAGCATTAAAAAAATTAATCCAGGTTCCTTCAGTTTTAGATGAATCTGACAGTGGTGAAGGCCATCCATTCGGGAAAAACGTAGTGAAAGCTTTAGATCAAGTTTTAGAAATTTGTGATAGCATTGGTTTTCGGACGTTTAAAGATCCAGAAGGTTACTATGCCTATGCTGAAGTCGGTCAAGGAGACGATTTATTTGCGATTTTATGTCACATGGATGTAGTGCCAGCCGCCGAACAAAAAGGTTGGAATACTGATCCGTTTGATCCAGTCATTAAAGATGGTATTATCTACGGTCGTGGTTCCCAAGATGATAAAGGTCCTTCAATGGCTGCGTTATATGCTGTTAAAGCATTAATGGATGATGGTGTTGAATTTAACCAACGCATTCGTTTTATCTTTGGTTCTGATGAAGAAAACTTATGGCGTTGTATGGAAAAATATAACGAAAAAGAAGAAAGTGCAACAGCTGGAATCGCGCCAGACCACAGCTTCCCGTTAACATTTGCTGAAAAAGGTTTGCTACAAGCTTATCTTGTTGGCCCAGGAACGGATAAAATTGCTGTTAATGCTGGTGGTGCGCTAAACGTTGTGCCAGATACAGCCCCTTATGAAGGTGAACACGTAAATGCAGTCAAAGCTGCTTTAGACAAATTAGGCTTCCCTTATGAAATGGAAGGGGAGACAGTTGTTGTTCAAGGTAAGAGCGTTCACGCAAAAGACGCACCAGAAGGAATTAACGCAATTACGCGTTTAGCTATGGCATTAAGTGAAGTGGTCGACTTTGCTCCTTTGAATTTCTTAGGCAAACTAGTTAAGGAAAATGCAACAGGCGAAAATGTTGTTGGTAAAACACAAGATGCGCAATCAGGTGAGTTGACAATGAACTTTGCCAGTTTAACTATTTCGCCAAAAGAAACTAAAATTGGTGTAGATATGCGCTTACCAGTAACAGTTAAAAAAGAAGAATTAGAAGAAAAAATTGCCGCAAAAGTGAAGGAATACGATTTGACTTATCAAGAATTTGATTGGTTAGATTCTTTATATGTCCCTCAAGATTCTACTTTAGTCAAAACATTATTAGCAACTTACCGGGAAATGACAGGGGATATGACAGAACCTGAAATTTCTGGTGGTGCAACTTTTGCCCGCACAATGAAAAATTGTGTAGCTTATGGTGCAATGTTTGAAGACACACCAGACTTTATGCACCAAGCCAATGAACAATGGGAATTAGACCAAATGTACAAAGCAATGGACATTTACGCTGAATCTATTTATCGTTTATGTGCAAAATAGTTTCACACAGCTCTAAACGAAAAAATTAACACAAATACCCAAACGCAATGATCTTCTTACTGACAGTTTTATAACTGTGAGATAAGGACAATCTTGAGCGTTTGGGTATTTTATTTCGTTTTTTCTATTATTTTGTTTTTTTTTCTGTTATTTCGTATGCTATTTAAAAGTAGTATTTTTAAAGTAATTTCAACTAGCGCGCTTTTTCTTTTTCAAGTAAAATTGCTCTGACAGGACATTTAGCAGCGGCTTTTTTTACTGCAGTGAGTTCTTTGGTACGTACAAACTGTTGGCTAGCTTCTGGTTCTTCTTTAAACAAAACGATACCTTCTTCATCGTAATCAAAAATATCGGGTGCATAAATTGCACAAAGACCACAGGCGATACAGCGTTCTGGGACAAGACGGCAAGTCGTCGTCATTTTTTCCACCAACTTTCAGGAGGATTTTTTATGAATCAATTTATTTTAGCCTTATTTTCAATGACTGACAAGTTAAAGACCAGTACGCTTTTTCATTTGCTAAAAGGCAAGCGAACATCAGCAATTATGAGTTATGCTTTTTTTACGAATTTATTACCTTTTTTAGGTTGCCAAGTAGATCTTTCTTTAAAAGTATTTGAAAATGCTATTGCCACGTTAGAAAATGAAGGATTGTTGGTTAAAAGTGAGGCTGCAACTTTTCGGATTACAGCCAAAGGACAAAGCCAATTGAACCTTCAGTTAAGAGAAAGTTTACTTGAAGTGGATTATTTTAATTTTGGTCGCAGTGATGAAAATTGTTTTCGACTACTGGCTTACTTTATTCAACAGGTTTCAAAAGGGCAAGAAAATTTGCGCCCTTTAGAGACAAGTCCGTTATTTACACGTCCAGTTGCCCAACTCATCACACAGCAAAAAGCAAGTCCGGATATTTTATATGAAGAATTAGCGCAACTTTTTAATAAACTAACACAAGTTGCAGGCGATTTTTTAGCGCAACAATTTAGCGGGGCTACTGTTTTGGCTAAAACTGCTTATCAAATACTGCCAGACGAATATCAAAAGGAGCCTTGGAGTCAACTTTATCAGGCTAGTTGTCTGCACCCGTTATTAAAGGAAATAAAAAAAGCTCAGAAAAAGACGTTGTGTTATCAACTTTTAAAAGGTCTTTTACAACAGAATTATAACAAGAGTATGCTTTATACAAGACAACTCTTATTAGAAGAAAAATCAATTGGTGAAGTTGCACAGATTCGTGATTTAAAAGTCGGGACAATTTCTGACCATATTGTTGAATGGTCATTATACGAAGAAAGTTTTCCCTTTGAGCGCTTTATTTCAAAAGCCAGCCGGGAAAACTTAGATTTACTCGCTGCAAAAGAAGATGTATATGCCATGCGCTATAGTGCTGTAAATGAAAAATTTCCGTTGGATTTTATCGAGTTTCGCTTGTATCAAATTAAACAAAAGAGGGACGAAAATTATGATATTAGAGGATAGTCTAAAATACTATTTTGGCTTTACAACTTTTCGGCCTGGTCAAAAAGAAGTAATTACAGCACTATTAGCAAAAAAAGATGTTCTTGGCATTTTACCAACAGCAACTGGTAAAAGTTTGTGTTATCAATTAGCCAGTTATTTAATCTCAGGGATGACAATTGTCGTGTCGCCGCTAATTGCACTAATGGAAGATCAAGTAAATCAAATACAGCCTAAATTAGGACCAGCGGTGGCTTTAAATAGTCAGTTGACAGCCGCAGAAAAAGAATTTGTCTTGCTTCATATAGCAGATTACAAGTTTTTATTTATTAGCCCTGAAATGCTATGGCAAAAAAAGGTTTTACAAGTATTAAAACGTCAAAAAATTGGCTTGTTTGTCATAGATGAGGCTCATTGTGTATCGCAATGGGGCATTGATTTTAGACCGGAGTATCGGCAATTAAATAAGGTCAAAGAATTTTTAGATAATCCCGTTACACTAGCGTTAACGGCAACGGCGACACCTTTTGTTCAAACCGATATTGCCCAACTTTTACTGGATAACGATTATCAGTTGGTAAAAAAATCAGTAGATCGAAAAAACATTCGTCTTTTTGTACAGCACACGCAAGAAAAATTGTACGACTTAGAAAACTTATTAGAAAATATGCTCGGTCCGGGAATTATTTATTGCGCTACCAAAAAAACAGTAGAATTTCTTTATCAAAACTTAAAAGACAAATTTAATGTCGGCTTTTACCACGGTGGTTTAAATGGGAGTGAAAGAAGTCGCTTACAGTTGCAATTTCAAAGTAACCAACTTGATATCTTAATTGCGACTAATGCATTTGGAATGGGGATTGACAAAGGGGATATTCGTTTTGTTATCCATTTTGATCTACCTGACAGTATTGAAAACTATGTACAAGAAATCGGCCGCGCAGGACGGGATGGCAAGATAAGCCAGGCAATATTACTTTATCAAAAAAATGATGAAAAAATTCATCATTACTTCAAACAAATGCGCCAAGATGAACGTAGTGGTTTCCAACAATTGTTAAATGAACGCTCGGAAATAAATAGCGAACTACAAAGAAAGTGGCTTGATTTGAGTCAGAGTATAGGTTCTAACGAAGTGTTACAAGCGCTAAAAGTAAATGAGCAGGTGAAAAGTGATAAATTAGCTCAAATGCTAGCTTATATTCAAACGACTACTTGTCGCCGCGCTTTTATCTTAGATAATTTTGCTGAAAGTTTGCAACAAAAGCCACCTGAGTGTTGTGATAATGACAATGCGGTCATAAAATATAGCCAAAGTGTACAAAAGAGAAGCACTGAAACAAAACATTGGCAGGAGATTTTCCTAAAATTATTTAAAGAAAACGATTGAAGTTATATTTTAGCGACAACAATAAAATGCCTATGGTATAATACACTGCGAAAGCTTTTCAGGAGGTAGGAACATTGAGTAAAAAGAAAAATGATTTTGACAACGAAACACAAGAACCATGGGAACAACCAATTTATGATACCGATGATGAAACTTCATCACGAGCACAACAGCGCCGTCAAAAGCGTGGAACATCAAAGTTCTTAGTTATTTTGGTTATCTTATTATCACTTTGTATCTTAGTACCAGCAGGCTTTGTTATGTGGTTAACACATGATAAGAAGAATGCCGATTCTACACCATCAACGGCTTCTTCGTCATTAGTTTCTTCAACCAAAGAATCATCGACTGAAGAATCTTCAACAGCCGAAAGTTCAACGACTGAATCTTCTGAAAGTGAATCAAGTTCAAGTTCAAGTGAAGAATCAGTACCAAGCTCAACGGAAAATAATCAACAAGAAAATCAAAACCAAGAGCAACAAAATCAAGCAAACCAAAATCAACAACAAAATCAAAATCAACAAGATCAAAATGCACAAGCTGGTGAACAATACATCACTGTTCAAAATGGTGAAGGTCCAAATCAAGTTGCAGCGCGAGCTGGGATTTCAGTTGATCAACTATATCAACTAAATGGCATTGATCCAAATAACTTCTTGTTATATCCAGGCCAACAATTACGAATTAAGTAAAAAATAGCCGCTCCAAAAATCACGGTATTTTTGGTTCGGCTTTCTTAATGTCTAGTTTTTTAATTTACTTTGTACATGCTAAGTTCTTACTTAGAAGCGAAGGTTACTTTAAGCGTTTGTTAAAAAAAGTATTTAAAAAACTTTTCTAATGTCTAAAGATAGGTGGCAAACAAATGGAAAAAATTAATATTGCAATTGATGGACCAGCTTCTTCTGGTAAAAGTACAGTAGCGAAAATTTTAGCAAAAGATTACGGCTTCATCTATACGGATACAGGCGCTATGTACCGTAGTGTGACTTTCATGGCGATTAAACATCACGTCTTATTTTCAGATGAAGCAGGGCTAGTTGCGCTAATCCATCGTTATCCGATTACGTTTAAGCAAAGTGAAGCTGGACAATTGGTTTTTATTAATGGTGAGGATGTCACCTTAGCTATCAGAAAATCAGATGTCACCAATAACGTCTCTGAAGTTTCTGCCCATGAGTTAGTTCGCAAAGAGCTCGTTAAGCAACAACAAATCATCGCAAAAGACGGTGGTGTGGTGATGGATGGACGGGATATTGGCACAGCTGTGTTACCAGCTGCTGAAGTGAAAATTTTTCTAGTTGCAAGTGTCAAAGAAAGAGCAGAACGCCGCTACAAAGAAAATCAGGCAAAAGGAATCCCAACAGATTTTGAAACGTTAAAAGCAGAAATTGAAAAACGGGATTACATTGACTCTCATCGTGAAGTCTCTCCTTTAAAACAAGCGCAAGATGCAATTTTAATTGATACGACCGGAAAAACAATCGTAGAAGTAGTGGCAATGATTAAAGCAGTTGTTAACGAAAAAGGTTATTTGTAATTTTTGAGACTTACACAGTTTAGGTGTAAGTCTTTTTGTTTGGTGAAATGTTTTTTGTGTCGTTATAATAGACTGAGAGGCTAAATTTTATCTAAAGTAACCCTATCTTCGGATGAAATTTACTGGTAACATCAATTTTAAAGGGAAAAAACGCTAAAATGGAGCAATTTTCAAGAAATAATGGAAATCGCTTTATTTTTGGGGTAGAATAATTTAAACTTAAAATTGTAGTGTGTAGTGCACAGCGATCGATTAATTGTTGGTTAGGAGGACATATGTCATGACAGAATTTGAAAACAATCAAGTAGAAAACGGCGAATCTATGGCGGATGCTTTGGAAAGCTTCCAAGAAGTCAAGGTGGGGGATATTGTCAAAGGCGAAGTTTTAGCCGTTGAAGACAAACAAGCCATCGTCGGTATTGAAGGCGCTGGTGTTGAAGGGGTAGTTCCAGTTAAAGAATTATCAACTCTTCCAGTTGAAGATATCAACGAAGCTGTAAAAGTAGGGGATGTCTTAGAGTTAGTTGTCATCTCTTCGATTGGTAAAGATAAAGAAAACGGTAGTTACTTATTATCAAAACGCCGTTTAGATGCAAAAAAAGTCTGGGAAGATATTGAACAAGACTTTAAAGATGGCAAAATTATCGAAGCTCCTGTTACCAATGTGGTTAAAGGTGGCTTAGTTGTTGATGTTGGCGTGCGCGGTTTTGTGCCAGCTTCAATGGTTGAAGATCATTTTGTAGCTGATTTTGAAGAATATAAAGGTCAAACTTTGACTTTCAAAATTATCGAAATTGAACCATCAGAAAATCGTTTGATTTTATCACATAAAGCAGTTGTGGAAGCACAAAAAGCTGTTCGTAAAGAAGAATTGTTAAGTTCTATTCACGATGGTGATGTGATTGAAGGGACAGTTGCACGTTTAACTGATTTTGGTGCCTTTGTTGACCTGGGGGGAATTGATGGTTTAGTTCACGTATCTGAAATTTCTCATAGTCATGTCGACAAACCAAGCGATGCTCTAAAAGTTGGCGATAAAGTACAAGTAAAAGTATTATCGATTGATCCTGAAAAAGAACGTATTTCATTATCTATTAAAGATACTTTGCCTGGACCTTGGTCTGACATTGAAGAAAAGGCAGCAGTGGGAACAGTTTTAGATGGTACTGTAAAACGTCTAACAAGTTTTGGTGCTTTTGTAGAAGTATTCCCAGGGGTAGAAGGATTGGTTCACATTTCCCAAATTTCTCACAAACACATTGCCACACCTCATGAAGTATTGCATGAAGGTGACGAAGTGAAAGTGAAAGTTTTGGAAGTAAATCCTGATGAACATCGCATTGCGCTTTCAATGAAAGCATTAGAAGAAAAACCAGCTGAAGAAAAAGTTGTGGAAGAAGACAGCTATGAATTACCAGAAGAAAGTACTGGTTTTACAATGGGTGATATTTTAGGTCAAGCTTTAGCTGATAATGATGATGCAAATGAAGAAGCAACTGTTTCTGAAGATGCAAATGACGTCGTTAAAGAAGACGAAGAATAATTTCTTATAAGTTGTAAAAAATGAAGAGATACTGCATAATTTCTCTATGAGATGCAGTGTCTCTTTTCTTTTTTTTACTTGCATGTTGTCTGTGCTTTAGGTAAACTAAGAAAGATTGTGCAAGTGGACTGTATTATCAGATAAATTTTGTTACGATAAAGATAAAATTTTTTATTAAAAGAAATTGTTGTGAAGAAACGAGGAGGTAGAGTTATGGCAAATCCAACTCTTGCGATTGTCGGCCGTCCCAATGTGGGAAAATCGACAATTTTTAACCGTATTGCCGGTGAGCGTATTTCAATTGTGGAAGACACTCCAGGTGTTACGCGAGACCGTATTTATGCAAGTGGTGAATGGCTAGGTCGCGATTTCAGTATTATTGATACTGGTGGGATTGACTTAGGTGATGAACCTTTTATGGAACAAATTAAACATCAAGCAGAAATTGCAATTGATGAAGCTGATGTGATTATTTTTGTCACGAGCGCTAAAGAAGGCGTGACTGATGCTGACGAAATGGTCGCACGGATTTTATATCGTAGTAATAAACCAGTAATTTTAGCTGTCAATAAAGTCGACAATCCCGAAATGCGTTCTGAAATTTATGAGTTTTATTCTTTAGGACTAGGGGATCCGTATCCAATTTCTGGTAGCCATGGTTTAGGTCTAGGGGATGTATTAGACGAAGCTGTTAAACATTTTAGTGATGAAATGGAAGAAGAAGACGAGGGTGTTATTAAATTTAGTTTGATCGGTCGTCCTAATGTTGGAAAATCTTCTTTAATCAATGCAATTTTAGGTGAAGATCGCGTAATCGTTTCAGATATTGAAGGAACAACTAGAGACGCAATTGATACGCATTTTACTTCTGAAAACGGGCAAGAATTTTTAATGATCGATACAGCTGGTATGCGTAAGCGTGGCAAAGTGTATGAAAGTACCGAAAAATATTCGGTCATGCGAGCAATGCGGGCAATTGAACGTTCCGACGTTGTTTTAATGGTCTTAAATGGTGAAGAAGGTATCCGGGAACAAGACAAACGGGTAGCAGGCTATGCTCATGAGGCCGGTAAAGGAATGATTATAGTTGTCAACAAGTGGGATTTAGTTGAAAAAGAAACCAATACCATGCGCGATTTTGAAGCTGAAATTAGAGATGAGTTTCAATATCTGGATTACGCACCGATTATTTTCGTTTCTGCTGTAACCAAACAACGCCTAGGAAAATTACCAGAATTAATTGAAGAAGTCAGCATGAATCAAAATCTTCGGGTTCCATCAGCAGTCTTAAATGATATTATAATGGATGCGGTGGCAATTAATCCAACACCTACAGATAAAGGCAAACGTTTGAAGATTTTTTACGCAACGCAAGTGGCAGTAAAACCACCAACCTTTATTATTTTTGTGAATGAAGAAGAATTGATGCACTTTTCATATGCACGCTTTTTAGAAAACCAAATTCGGAAAGCCTTCACCTTTGAAGGAACGCCAATTCGAGTTATTCCAAGACGGCGAAAATAGCGATTTTATCATATTTTTATCGCTTTATCAAAAGATAACGCTCCCTTTTGATAAAAAGAATCATGCAGGTGAAAAAAGCTGCTTAAAATGCCCAAAATCCTTGATATTACAAGGTTCTTATGATAACGTAGTATCAGAATATTGATACTGATCAATATTTTTCACAGAAAGTTGGACCACTCAAATTTTTGTGAATTGATGTTTACATCAAGACTCTTTTTAGGAGGTGAAATCATCCATGGCAAATAAAGCTGAATTGATCGAAAAAGTTGCACAAGCTACTGACTTAACTAAGAAAGATGCTACTGCAGCTGTAGATGCTGTTTTCTCAACAATCCAAGATGCTTTAGCTAAAGGTGAAAAAGTTCAATTAATCGGTTTTGGTAACTTTGAAGTTCGCTCTCGCGCGGCTCGTAAAGGACGTAACCCACAAACTGGTGATGAAATTGAAATCCCTGCAAGCAAAGTACCTGCTTTCAAACCAGGTAAAGCATTGAAAGATGCTGTGAAATAAAACAGCTTTAGGAAGCCTGTAATACCGGGCTTCCTTCTTTATTTATCATCAATACATAATTTAAAAGGGGCAATAAAGGGGCAATTTTTCAAAGACCTATCTCTGTCAGTTTGGATGTAATGTCTGCTTTCATCTTTTTAGTAACGTGGGTATATATTTTAGTTGTGATGTCAGAATCCTCATGACCAACTCGTTCCATGATAGCCGTCAGTTGTATGCCGTTTTCCGCTAGCAGCGAGACGTGCGTGTGGCGAAAAATATGTGACGTGAGTGTTTTATGTTCTAGACCAATACGCTTGCCAGCTCCACGTAAAGCCACGTTAAAGGAGTTGTACGGCATTGGTGTGCCGTTTTTAGACACAAAGAGATAACCACCCTCTAGATAGCCGCTGATTGTTAAAGCATCTAGCTTGGTCTCGTCAATTGTGTGCTCTATCAGCTTAGTACACCGCTCCGTTAAATCTATTGTCCGATTACTCGTTGGCGTCTTAGGAGGGCCTTTCTTAGCTGTCCGAAATCCGTTGCCATAATCGATTGTACCAGTGATTGCTACCGTGGTATAATCCTCATCAAAATCCTGTGGTTTCAATATGACCGCTTCGCCAATCCGACACCCAGTCAAATACATAAATTCGGCTAATCTGCCCACACGGTAAGTGGAGGGTCTACGGTAGAGTTCTTTTATTAGTTTCTCAGCTTCATCTTTTTCGAGATATTTATTTTCAATTTTTTCCCGAGCTGCATCATCTTTTTTTGAGTAGGAAATTTGTACTTTATCAAGAGGGTTTTCTTTGATATATCCCATGCGGTAAGCGTACTTAAAGATATTGTTTAGTTGAGATTTAATGCTTGCGGTATAGTCATTTGAGTAGTCTAAGCCATCAAAAAATGTTTGGAAGAGCTTCGTGTCTGCATTTTTAGCCAGTGTATTCTTATCGATTTTATCAAAGATAACCTTCTGCTGTGCCTTATACGCACGGATTGTGGAAGGCCGTATCCGATGCACTTTTTGATGGTGACTAAACCACTCTTCCACAAGATTGTGGAGGTTGATATCGGACAAGGTGGCCGTCATTTCCGCTTTGCCGATTTTATCATCAAGCAATTTCTGCGCTTTTTTCTGCGCTTGTTTACTGTCACTGGTCAATATCACTGACTTGCGTTTGTACTTTTCGGTGTACGGGTCTTTATAGCGCTCAATATATTTAAATCTGCCGTCTGGTAATGTTTCCATCCACATTGTAATCAACTCCTATCATTGATATAATAGGCATAGCAAATAGACCTATGCCAGGTTTATTTATGTTAGACACGCCTGTCTGTGGAGGAGGGGCGTGTTTTTTTTATTTAATTAGTGGACCAAGTAGCTTCTCCATAGCTTACAGAGTATGGCGCACCTTGTTTTGAGCCAAAGTGCATCACTACTGTAGCTTTTTTACCGCCAGCAATCTCGTGGGGGATGTTGTTCGAGTAAGTGCTGGAATCAAATCGAGCCAGTTCGTCATTTCCATCATATAAATCAAAGACTTGTGTATTGTAAGAAATAGGAGCGGACGTTGTATTTTCGACTGTAGCAGTGACTACAACTGGATGCTCGCCTTCTTCTTTATCTTGCAACTCTACCGCATCATCTGCTTTGATTTCTGTGACTGTAATTTTCTCCCCGCTGTTAAACTCGGCAGATTCACCAATTTTAAATACAGTAGGAGTAGCTGATTGTTCTTCTTCTGCTGATTCCGTAGTAAACCCTTCTACAAGTTGTTCAAATGCTGTTACTCGTTCTTGTAACTCTGTGTTTTGTTGTTCCAACTTAGAAACTTCCTTGCGCAAGCTTGATTCCGTAGTAGAGTCCGAAGCGTTTCCGGCTGTTCCACACCCCGAAATCATAAACGCTGCGACAAACAATCCTAAATACACTTTTTTCATTCTGTTTCCCTCTTTTCTGATATAATTATTTTGACATTAATTATTAACCCTAGCCGGAGCGCCAACTCCGACTGGGGTATTTTTTATTTAACTACTTTCCCAATGATGCGAACTTCGTCCGGATGGAGTACCCGGTCTTCATATTTATCATTTAGAGACCTCAATATCACAGTTTCGTCATCATAGTTAAAATAAACCTTTTTAAGCGTCACGCCATTGCCATCGATTTCTACCACAGCTATCTCACCGTTTTCAACGTCATCTTGTTGTTTATAAAACACTATTGAGCCATCCGCAAAGATTGGTTCCATTGAATCACCTTTTACAACAAGGGCGAAATCCGCTGACTTAGGCACGTTGGTTTCCACCGTTTCGTCGTAAGTTTCATCACCATAAGTTAATTCGGTTGGATTGGCGGCTGTTTGACCGACTAGCGGAACAACCTTTTTATTTTGCTCTCTTAGTTGACGGTCAGCAAAGTTGTAAACTTTCGCTTGGCGTTTTTGATCTAACTGATTATAGATGGTGGAGATGTCTGACACCGGCATCTCACCAACGAAAATACGTGCATCAACATTAAATACATCGGCAATTTCGGATAGCTTCGCCATTTTAGGGCTTCTTTCTCCGGAACGCCACCTAGAAACGGTTGTTCGATTGACGCCAACCAGTTCACCTAAAGCTTCGTTAGACATATCTGATTGCTTCATAAGTCTATCTAATTCTTTAGAAAAAATACTCATTTGACACACCTCCTTTTGTTTATGACTTAATTTTAAGGCTTCTGTTCCAAAAATGCAACAAAAACATCGTTTATATTGTAATAAACTTTTTTTAGTTATTTTGTAAAAAAAATAAGTGAAAACTATTGCGTTCCAAAAATGCACGTGGTATATTATTGGCAGAGGAGGTGTTCCAAAAATGCACATGAACCTATACAGCCTTAGAAAAAAGGCAAAACTAAACCAAAGCGAGATGGGCGAAGTTATCGGTGTTACTGCCCAGCAGTATGGCAAACGAGAACTTGGAAAAATTTCTATTACACTCGACGAGGCAAGTAAGTTGGCTGAAAAATTAGGAGTTCCAATTTCAGAGGTATTCCCCGAATATTTTTTTACTGTGGTTGTTCCAAAAATGCACAAAGAGGAGGTTAACCAATGAACGAACTATCGCTATCAAGCGATATCAACGTCATTACCGCTGAAATCAATTCCTACAAGCAGATTGCGGGTCAATCAATTTGGGAAATCGGTAGACGCTTGAATTATGTGAAAGAGAATGATTTGGCACATGGTGAGTTTGGAGAGTGGCTTGAAACAGTTGGGATAAATCATCCAGAAGCAAACAGAATGATGAAAGTAGCCAAAGAAATCCCATATTCTTCAACGTTGACGAATTTAGGAACAACTGCACTCTATCTTATCACCACACTGCCAGAAGAAGAACGGACAAAAGAACACGTTACAGAAAAGGGAGAAACTAAAACGCCTGATGAAATGACCGTCAGAGAATTACAGGAACTCAAGAAACAACTCAAAGCTAAAGATGAGCAAATCGCCACACAAGCAAGAATGATTGACGATTTATCGGAACAAGAACCGCAAGTTATCGAGAAAAAAGTTGTCGTGGAAAAGATTCCTGCTGATTATGAAAATCTGAAAACGACTAACGAGCAACTAGAAAAACAGCTCTCATCAGTCCGCAACGATTTGAAAATGAAGAAAATGCAGTATGACTTGCTAGAGCAGAACACCGAAAGCGCCAAAGCGCTTGAAGCTAATATCAAAGCTTTGCAACAAAAGGAAAAATCGATTGACCAGCGTGTAAAAGCGACGATCGAATTTAACGATTTAATGCGAGAAATTGAAACGTTCTTTGACACGAAAATGGCAAGTCTCAGATTTAAACCACTTATCAATGATTTGTACGATACGGAAGCCTCAAACAAGCTTTCCGAAGTCGTAAACAGCGTTGATTTTTGGGTAAGCGAAATGCGGAAAATCATTCCGAATGAAAAAACAAAAATTATAGAAGGAGAGATTATCGATGGATAACACGCCAGTTTTAAGCAAAGAAAACAAAGGCTTGGAAGTCTTGCAATTTACACTCCAACGGCAAGATGACCAAAGCAAAGTAATGCAAGAAGTCATCACAGCAGTTATTGAAGTAAGAGATGAAATGGTTGAGATGAGAGACGAGACGAAAAAGCAATTTGAAATGATGAAAGATGAAAACAAAATCACACGTCGCCAAGCAGGAAAATTAAAAAGTGCAGTCGGTAAAAAGTCTGCAAAGTTGGTTAATGACCTTTTCGGTAAAAGAGTATCTAACGAATTGTTTTCCAAAAAAACAGGGCATCTAACTCGTGGGATTTACACAAAACTAGGCATTGAGTACGACGTTTCAAGTTATTTAGATATCCGCAGCATTGACTTTGAAAAGGCTAAATCTTTTGTTCAAGGCTTAGAATTATCGGATTTTGAAAGCTATCAATTGAGAATAACTGACAAACAAGCCGAAACGGCAGAAAAACACGGAGATGATATTTCGTTCTTGTTGGAGGAATCAAAATGATTGAACATGACAACATAATTGATGTTCTAAAAGATTTGTTTGAATTGAGTGATGCTAAAAACATTACAATCGACGGAAAAGTCGCAACTGTTGAAGACTTACAAGAATCGTACAAAGAAGCCCTTGTTAATCTTGCTGATTTATTAGGTGTGAGCGAGTTGTATTTAAAATAAAGGAGGCCTAACCATGGAACTAATCATCAAAGGAACACCAGAAGAAATAAAAAAAGTGCTCCAGGCTATTGCGAGTAGCAAGGAGCAACCAAGAAGAAAACATCCTGAAGCAAGAGTTTAGAAAGGAGACCTAACCATGCAACCAACACTAAAAGAACTCATCCATAGCGTTGAGTCAAAGCAAGTCGCTGCGGAGTGGGACCGTCCAGAAGAACTGATGATACGGTTCAATGGGCTGAAAAAGTCCACACTCTACGACTATCTAAAAGAGATGGACAGCATTCCGGAATTTAAACAAGGAATCATGCGACCAGGCGTGACATTCATCCACATCGGCACGTTTATCTGGTATCTGCGGTGGAAGGAAGCAAGCCGGTATCGGTCGAAAAAACCGACACCAAGTGAGGTGCTGAAATGTACTGGCTAATCGGCGGCCTGGTAGTCGCGTTGATAGCAGCAGCGGCCATGATCGTGGAGAGGAGGGGGAACGAATGAAACGAAAGATTTTAGCGCAATTTGAAGAGCTTAACGAATTGGTTGATTCCGAAATCAAGAGTATCGCAAGCCAATTATTAGCAGAATGTCAAACTTACGACGAAGCCGTCGAGACTTTGAATGATTATTATCACAGCAATTTTAAGCTAGATGACTATGTGTATTCCGAAATTCACAAAAAAATGATTGCACAAGCCATAAAAAAATAGCTTGCACAATCAACTTACTGTCTAACGGATGCCTTGTCTACGCAAGTCTTGGCGGTCTTGGCGTTGGATTTCTTGTCGAACATTATCGACATGTTGGCGATCTTTAGAATAGGCTTTCAAAATTTCTTCCAGTGCAAGTGAAAGTTCTTTTGATTGTTCTATCCCATTTTTAGACAGAATTTCTTCAATGCGTTCGGAATTCATATTTTCACCTCGCTTTCTAAAGTGAGTATATCAAAGAAAGGTTAGATAAAAAAACCAGAAATAAGGTGAAAACATGACAAAACATAAATGCTCAATGTTAATACTATTTACAGTTGTCGTAGCCATGGTTACAGCTATGTTTAGCTGGTTAGGAAGTATCAACTTAAATATAACGCTAATTGTGATTGTGATTATTGCGGCTTTAATTGTATCTGCATTGATTGGCTATCGCATGCATATTGTTGATGTTGAGAAGGGGATTTATTAAGCGTGAAGACAATAAAAAGCCAGCGACGAGGCTGACTAGGATGTGGGAAACAAGGTTCGGAATTGTCGGAATCGCAATTACATTTATGGATTATTCTGCCACATTAGATTTTGCAGATTTTCATTCAATCGATCGTAGTCAAATTATTTATATATTGAGAAAAGGTTCTATGCCAAATTGAAAGGCGGTGAGAAGGGTTGATAAATAATTTTTCGAGAATATTAGGTGAACGATTACTTAAAATTTCTCAGGTATCTACTGAAACAGAAATTAGCAGAACCACTTTAACTAATTTTTATTACAAAAGAAACAAAAACATATCTTACCAAACGCTTGAAAAAATCTGCGATTATCTAGAAATATCATTAAGCGAGTTACTAGAATATGAGCCAAAAAAAGACTAGCCCCGTCTACCAAACTAAGCTAGTCAAAAAAATATCTCTATAGGAGGAATTATACCACATGACATTAGAACCGCCAAAAAATGAACCAGTTTTATTCGATATGTACGGGGAAGAAATTTTTAAAGAAGAGACTTATTATGTAGCGGCTGATGGAATTTTATCAGATAAAAGCTTATCACGCTTTGTTCAAGAGTATGTGGATGAGTTAACCGCAGGCGAAGCGAATGAAGAATTACGAGAAGTCATGTCAAAAGGTGAATATGAAGAACTAATCAAAGAAGCCTTGTTCGATTGGTTCCGTGATAACGGCTTTGTTAAGCCATTTAACATGGAAATGAGGGTGGAGCGATGAACTTAGAAGAGATTACAAAAAGCATTGAGGAAATGAAAATGGAACAAAAACAATCCCTCGCTTGGTATGACGAACAAATTGTGAGCTTACAAAACGATAAGACGCAAGAATTTCTGGAGACACAAAAACAAATCGACGCTGCTATTGAACTCCAAAAAATGTTACTCGGCGATATGGAAGCTATTGAGACAGAAAGTTTCATCATCTCAAAGAAATATCCCAATCTGAAAAATAAAGCGACTTATAAACTTCATTTGCCGAAATCAAAAGAAGAAAAGGCGCGCTTTGAACGTTACATGCTTGAAGAACATCCAGGATTGATTAAAGAAGAAACCATCCTTAGACCTATCCAAAACGACATCAAACAATTAATCGCTGATGGGATTTACCATGTCACCGAAGAAGGTCTCTTGATTGACGACAATGGCGTGGCGATTCCGAATACTACCGTTGAGGTGAAGGGTATTGAAGTGAAAGTGAAGGTGAAAAGTTAGATGGAAATCAAAAAAGCAACCGACTTAAAACGCGACAAAGACTGGCGCATTATGATTTATGCAAAACCAGGCACGGGCAAAACTTCTTTAGCGAGATATTTAAAAGGAAATACGGTTGTTCTTGATATGGATGATTCGACAAAGGTTTTAGCCGGTTTACCAAACGTCGATATTATTCAATTTGACCGCGTTCACCCTCACGAATTCATCACAAAGTTTATCAATGAAGCGTCAGATTTAATTAAAAACTATGACAATTTGGTAATTGATAATATTTCAAGTTTTGAAAAGGATTGGTTTGTCGAACGTGGCCGAACTTCAAAAAACGGCATTTCAAATGAGATCCAAGATTACAGCCAATGGACGAATTATTTTGCTCGAATCATGACCACAATTTATCTGCTAAAAGATATCAATATTTTAGTGACGGCTTGGGAAAATCAACGTGAAATCACGACTGAACGTGGTCAAACATTTAACCAATATGCACCACAAATTAGAGATAGCGTTCGTGATAATTTAATGGGTTTAACAGATATTGTCGGGCGTATGATTATCAATCCGGATACAGGTAACCGCGGCATTATCTTAGAGGGAAACGATGCTGTATACGCTAAAAATCGTTTAGATAATCGGACAGCTACCCCGGCAGAAGAATTGTTTTTGATTGGTGGTGGGATTGATGTATCAGCTAAGGCCGTATCAAAACAGACTGGTGATGGAAAGCAGAAAACATCTAGCTAATGGGAAAGTCGGCGTGTTGATTCAATCGCCACCAGGGAGTGGGAAATCAGTAGTTATAGCGGAAATTATTCGCATGGCTGCAGAAAAAGGCGGGTACGTGCTGTTTTTAGCCCACAGGAGGGAGTTGCTAGATAACATCCGAGAAACCCTGGAAGAAAATGAGGTAAAACTTTCGCAAGTGTTAATCCTTTCTGCTGTCATGGCGAAGAATCGCCTCCACACAATGCGGAAACCAACGCTAATTGTGACGGACGAAGGGCATCATGGGAAAGCAAAAACCTACAAAGAAATTTATGACCATTTCCCTGATATACCTCGATTAGGTTTTACCGCCACGCCTTGGCGCATGAACGGGGAAGGGTTCACTGATATCTATGAAGAAATGGTGGAAGGTCCAAGCATCCAGTGGCTGATAGACAACCATAATTTAGCACCTTATCGATGGTTTTCTATCCCATTAATTGATCGTTCAAAAGTAGATTTTAAAAATGCAACCCGCGAAGCAGAATCGTCAGCAGAACTTTTCGAATCGGACGCCACTATTCAAGGTGATATCGTTAAAAATTATCTGAAATACGCTGACGGCAAGCAAGCTATTGTCTATGCGCCTACGATTGCTGTCAGTAAATTAATTGTTGATTGGTTTAACGATGCAGGGATATATGCTGTACACGCTGATGGTAAAACACCATCAAAACAGCGAGATAAAATCATGGCTGATTTCAAAAATAAAAAAATCACTGTATTAAGTAACGTAGATTTAATCAGCGAAGGGTTCAACGTACCAGATGTGGGTGTGATTATCCTTTGTCGGCCAACGCAATCAATCGTATTACATTTACAACAATCCATGCGCGGTATGCGATACCGACCAAATAAGACATCTATCATTTTAGATCATGTCGGAAATGGTGCCAACTTAGGTTTACCTACTGACGAGTTCGAATGGTCAATCAAGGGACGCAAGAAGAAAAATAGCATAAGTAGTGAACCGCCCAAAATCACTTGCACGACATGCGGACAACAATTTCTGCTAAAAAGTCTATTGAAAATAGATGATAAACCACATTGCCCATTCTGCATGCAAGAAATAAAGACAAAGGAAAAAGAAGAAACTGTCACATTTGATAAAACAGTGGAAATGATAGAACTAAACGCTGAAAAAGCAAAATTGGCTAGATTATCACGAAAAAAATATTCTACGAAACAATCTCTTGAATACAATTATGAAATTGCAAAAGCAAAAGTGAAAGTTGAAGGAAAGGGAAATTCGCTTTTTAAAATGTTCGGTTCATTAACCGCTTATCACAAGAAAGAATATTCATTACATGAATTAGAGGAATTTTCGCTAACGTGCAAAATATCGGTGGATAGAATTTTAAAGGCATACGATTGGGCATTTAAAAAATCACAAGAAATACCCCAATTACCAACTTGGGCAACAAATACATTTTATTAAAAAAGAAAGAGGTATAGAAAATGGGATTTAAAGTTGATTATAGTGAAGCGCAAGAATTCGGAACGGTAGCAGACGGAGATTATGAAGTAGTTGTCTTTAATGCGCATGAAGATGCGACAAAAGGAGGAGCAGAATTCATAAATTTTGATTTAATTATTCGCAATGATGTGAATCAACAATATAAAAATAGTCATCTTTTTCACCGTGTATGGAAATCAAAAGATAACGGCAAATACAACAAGGGGATGGTAATGGCATTAGCAAAAGCGTTTGGTTTACCGGACGGAAAAGATTATCGCTCCTTCGAAGACTTTTTAAATGATTTTTCTACACGTGTTGCGAAAGTACGTGTGAAAAATGAAAAATCGGAATATAACGGCAAAGAATACGAAAACACAAATATCAAAAAATTTGGTGCGAGTGAATATCCAAGTCTGCAACATCGTTTTAAAGATGCAGCCGAATCCCCAACAAGCACAATCGACATTCAAGATGATGATCTTCCGTTCTAATGACTTACGAACGCATTCCCTCAGAACTTCGTGAATTAAATCAATGGGGGATTTACAAACGCGAATGGGACGAGGACAGAGAAAAGTGGAAGAAGAAACCACACAATCCATACACTGGATTTTTAGCAAGTAGCACAGATGAGAGTACGTGGTCTGATTTTCAGACCGCTCTCTCTGCTATTGAAAAATTTAACGCAGATGGCTTAGCGTTTTATTTTAAACCACCTTATGTAGGTATTGATTTAGACGATATAGGTGATGACTTAGAGCGTTACCTGAACGGGGATGTAGAAAATAATATTGTTTATGTTTTTATGAATTCAACAAAAACATATTCTGAAATTTCTATGTCTGGTAAAGGTGTTCACATTATCGGAAAAGCTGAAATTCCTGGTGAGCGTAGAAGGAAAAAAAACGTTGAAATGTACACGGATGGCCGTTTTTTTGCCATAACAGGTAATTTTTTCGGCAATAACAACGAAGTAAGTGAAATACCAGAGCCACAAATGGAATTTCTTTATAAAAGATATCTTGAAAATGAAAAAATTACACAAGGAAATTTTTCAAGCAATTGGCAAGATGGTAATGATTTATCTGTGCAAGAAATTATTCAAACGGCTCTAAGTTCTTCCACAGGCAATCGTATCAAATTATTTCTCGATGGCGGTTGGGAGAAAATGTATAACAGTCAATCAGAAGCTGATATGGCTTTTGCTAATGATTTAGCTTTTTGGACTGCTGGAGATTTTCATAAAATGGATGAAATATTTAGAATGTCAGCGCTCATGCGTGATAAATACGACAAAAAACGCGGAAAGACGACATACGGAATTGGCCTATTAAACAAAGCCATTTCTGAAAGCACGAATCACTATGCTGGTAAGAAAAAAGCTGACGATTATTTTCTTTCAATACCCGGGATTACTAAAGATGACAAGAAAACAAAATTCTATTCTTATGATGATACTGGGAATGCAGAACGCTATTTAGATATTTTTGGCACATTGACAAAATACAGTTATGTTAACAAAATTTGGTATTTTTACAACGGTAAAAATTGGGAACAAGATAACATCGGTGCGGTTCGAAAATGGGTAGATCAAACGATAGAAATTTTCAAAAACGAACCAGTTGAATTTCCTAAGGATGCCACGGAAAAAGAACAAGAAGATTATTTAGTAGCAAAAGAAAAGCATTTAAAACGTTCGCGTAACAATGCAGGGAAAGAAGCAATGATGAGAGAGCTAAAGCATAATGTAGCAGCCTTGCCAGAAGAATTCGATAGTGACGATATGTTGTTCAATGCGCAAAATGGATATTTGGATTTATCAAATGGAACATTACAAGAACATGATATTAATAAGCTTTTTACAAGAATATCCAATGCCGAATTCACAGATAAGTCAGATTGTCCACGATGGGAATTGTTTTTAAATCAGATTTTTGATAATAACCAAGATTTAATTCATTACATTCAGAAAGCTGTCGGATATTCATTGACTGCATCCGTTCGAGAACAAGTTATGTTCATTCTTTTTGGAAATGGTCGAAATGGTAAATCGGTGTTTCTCGATATTATTTCTGAAATCTTAGGAACTTATGCAATGGGTATGCAGGCAAGCAGTTTGATGGTGAAGCAAGGCGGAAGTAGTGGTCATAACGAAGATATCGCTCGATTAGATGGCGCTCGTTTAGTCACAAGTAGTGAGCCAAACGAAGGCGTGCGCCTTGATGAAGGATTAATCAAACAGCTAACAGGCGGAGACAGTGTATCCGCTAGTTTTAAAGGCGGACACGTATTTGACTACAAGCCAAAATACAAGATTTGGCTAGCAACGAATCACAAGCCGATTATTCGCGGGAATGACGACGGTATTTGGCGAAGATTACCTTTAATTCCATTCACAGTGCAAATACCTTTAGAAAAAGTCGATAAAAATTTAAAAGAAAAACTCATGCGTGAACTACCAGGAATTTTTAACTGGGCAGTCGAAGGATGCTTAATGTGGCAGAGAGAGGGACTGAAACCTCCTGCAGAAATTCAAAAGGCCACCATGGAATATCGGCAAGAAATGGATGTTATCGGAAGCTTTATTGAACAATGTTGCGAAACAGGACCTGGAAAAATAATAGGTGCGACTGATTTGTTCAAAGCCTATGACAAGTGGGCTAAAGAAATGAACGAACACTCTTTTACGCAAACGCAGTTTGGAAAGAAGATTGCGGATAAATTTCAACGAAAAAAAAGCAAGTTTGGAATGAGTTATTTAGGCGTCGATTTAAAGAAACAGTATAGAGAGTTTTCGATTAATGTACCTGGTTTATAAAATCGAACGTATGTTAGCGTGTGAAACATTTTTTGTTTCACAAACGATAAAGGTGAATGGTTGGTGCATAGTTGGTGCATGGTTTTTTGATAAACTATTCATCGCTTTATCCTTAGAGCGCCAATGGATAGACGATATTGGTGAATAGTATGCATAGTTTTTCTTAGTAGTAAATAAAAAAATAATAAATAAGGAAATATATAAAAATAGAGAAGCAACCCGAAAAAACTATGCAACCATTCACCAATTTTGCTTAATCCCTTTTATATCAAGTGTTTCAGCGATTTTAAACTATGCACCTTTTTAGATAAACCATACACCCCTTTTTAGGAGGTATTCATGACAGCAGAAATCGAAATTCAAAATGCTATTCGCAGAGAATTACCCAAATATGGTCATTTCGTTTACCGCGGCAATGTGGGCAAAGTAAAAATGATGGACGGTCGTTGGTTTGATACCGGCTTGCCAAAAGGGTGGCCAGATTTGTTTGGTTGGACTAAAGAAGGTAAATTCTTTGCTATTGAAGTGAAAAATGAAACAGGAAAATTAAGACCAGACCAAACACAGTTTGGAGAATTCTTAAAGCGCCAACCAATTATTTATGGTGTAGCTAGAAGTGTGGAAGATGCACTACGCATATTGGAAGGAGGCACTCATGATTAAAATCTACTACAACGATTATTCCGCACTTGTATCAGACGAGGATAATCGCACGTTTAAGCATATCAGTTTAGACGAAGCGCGGAATATAGAAGGAATAACAAAGTATCAATCGGAATTGCACTATATCGAAGAGTATTTTTTAAATATTGGTTATCGAAACTTAGCAAGTCCAGTTACTAAGAATATAATCGAGGTTTTTTTGGACAACGTGGATTGGCACGTTAAAAATAAAAATATTGAATTACGGCAATCCTACGAAACAGCACGCAAAAAACGTGCTGGGGTGAATCTACGCACCGTGGGAGATATTGCACGTAATTTAGATATTGATGATTACGCCATATTGTTTGAGGTGAACAAATATGACGATTAAAGAACAGAAGCGCCAAATAGTTTTGATGCAGTGTGAAATCTTAGATAGTGATCTATCGGAAGAGGACAAGAAAAATAAGTTAGCAGAATTGTTTAAAGAATTTGGACATTTGAAACAATTAGAAATGAAACAGAAGAAGCCTAAAACTAAAAAAACAATAGATATGTCTGTGCGATTAACAGATATTGATACAAGCGAAGAACGATTCTTTGAATCAACTAGTGCAGCAGCTATATTTTTGGATAAAAGTATCAGCGTTTTTAATAAAGAGGTGCGAAAGAACAACGGTATTATACAAGGCTACAAATACGAACGCAGAAACAAGAAATATCGGTACCAAAAAGGCAACCGAAGAGTTGAAGGGTCTATACCAGAAATTTCCAAGCGTTTAGAAGTTGGAGAAGTATACATTCGAACTTTAAATTCGCAACCTACTAAAAATATATCTGTGGTTGAAATTGATCGTTGGAAGGATTAGGGAGGTTGAAAATGATTAAGTTTAAAGAGTTTAATACACAACCATACGATGTCCACGTAACAGCTTTTCTTAAAGGCGAAAGCGAGAAATATCCGGAAGATGTTTTTGAATACGTTGATCTAAAAGCAATTGACAGAAAACTAGTGATTTTAGTTTACCGTCAAACAAATAAGTCGGCATATCAATTACGATCACTGTTTAAAGAAGTTGCGAAGTAACCGCAAAGGAGTGAGAAAGTTGAACATAACAGCAAAAAGCTATTTTAGCGGTGCCGGTGGTATGGATTTAGGCATGTTAGATGCAGGAATTAACATCCTGGAATCATTTGAGATTGATCAAAAAGCGGTTGCTACTCTGCAGAAGAATTTTGATCATCATGTCAATGAGTGTGATATTACTCAAATTACTGTTTTGGATCAACAGGACGCTGACGTATATATTGGTACGTTCCCATGCACTAGGTACTCCAACATTGCTGACATTAGCGGAACAAGAACTGGTGATGATCTATTTTTACACTTTTTTCGCCACATTGTTTTAGCAAAACCAGAGGCTTACGTAATTGAGAACGTTCCAGGGATGCGCAAATTTCAAGTAGTAATGGAGTGTATGACTAAGCTGCCAGATTACTATGTCAGAGTAGAATGTCCAGTAAACGCTAACTGGTGGCTACCGCAAGAGCGAAAAAGACTGATTGTGATTGGCACTAGAAAACCATTCAATAATTTAGAATATCCGCTTGCTATTGATCAAATGCCTGTGACGGTTGGGGATATTTTAGAAGATGATCCAGAAATTCATATACCTGAATATGTTTATAAACGGTTGAATGGCGGATATCGAGATAAACCTATTATCACAACTAGAGAAGGTAAAGCTCCCACCTGTGTGGCGCATTATGCCAAAGATCGTAGCACTCGATTAGTTGATGATGGAAATCGAATACGACCATACACAGTTTTGGAATACCAACGGCTTCAGGGATTTCCAGACTGGTTTAAATTTGAAGGAACAGATAATGATGCGTATCGACAGATAGGCAATGCTGTGCCAGTTGATATGGGACGTTGGGTCGGACAACAATTACAAAAATATTTTAAATAATTAGAGGCAGCAGACCACTCGCTGCCTCACAGTGAACAATGTGCTTGTTTTCCGCCAAGCACAGCTAAATTGTAGCAGGATTTTGCGGGATTGACTATTTAATGAGCTGAAAACAGATATAGCAATATAGAAAGGAATGAATTAAATGGATGAGATGAAACGAGAAGAGCTAGAATTATTGGTTCTAAATTGGTTCACAAAACATGACTATTTGCCTACTTGGTACAACATTTACAACGTTGATGAAATTAGCACAATCTAGTCCGCTGACGGCAAAGGAGTGAGAAAGTTGACTTAGAGGAGGTAGCGGAATGACCAGAAAAATCAGTGCTTGGATAAATGCTGATGGTGGCAATGACATTTATTCGGAAATTGAAGTCGATGACGACGCCACCGATGAAGAAATTGATAAAAAAGCAAAAGAAGCCGTGTTCAATTATCTTGATTGGGGCTGGTATGAAATAGAGGAGGAATCAGAATGAAAATTACAGCAAATTCTTTTGTGCCAACAGAAGCAAAGATCATCATTGAAGGCAAATCATATACTGGTAACGAGTTTAATAGACTGGTTCAAGCGTTAAGACCACATTCTCTCAATGATAATCAGCAGGTCGTGTTGGAGTGGTTGAAGAACCAGCATTTTGATTCATACATCAAGTCAGTTCTTAGCAACTTGTACTTTTACGTAAATTTGACTGCCGTTGGTGACTTAGAAAGCAAAGAAATCACAGCAATGGTTGCTGCGTATAAAAAGCTATCCCAGCAGGAATTTGCACAAGTCCTACAAGCTTATGCCAATTGGGCTTTGGAACAGGAGGAAAAGCAGCATGGATAAACTAGAAGAATTGATTGAAAAAGTCAGTATAGATATTAGATATAAAATGAAAAATAATCAAATGCAACCGATTGATGAATCTGTACTTTCCTATATTTCAGTGTATCGAAGAGGGTCGAAACTTGCATCTAAGATAGCTAAGCAATGGCTAAAACTATTTTTCGTAAATGCTGGTTATGTTGAAAGGTTAAGAGATTTGAAATAGGAGCAAAACAATGAATAAACAAGAATTGATTGAAAAAATTGAAGCGAGGAATGTATGTGATTTAGCTGTTAGTGATAGTTTCAAAAATGGTTTTAATACCATGAAAGGAATTGCAGTAGATTTAGCTAGTGAACTTGATGAACCTGTAAAACCAGAAGTTACCCAGTTCGTAGCAGACTGGTATGAACAGCATAAAGATATTTTAGATTATTCCATTTGGGAAGCGTGTGTAAACTCCATAGCTGATTATGATGATTTAGAAGGAACGACGGGTAATGAGTTTTATGACTGGTTGATTAACGCAGGTGGGAAAGATGGCGAGCACGAAAGAATTACTTTGTTAGTCCACATGAAAGACGGTTACACAGTTAAGGAACCAAAGTGGGTAGTTAAGTTTGAGGATGCTGGATGTGAATTTTATTTCACATGGTGGTCTAATATTTACAAAACGAACGATAATCCACTTTCACCAGACGGTCATACGGATAAAACTGACACCACAGTATTCAAATTTGCCGACAAAGCCAAAGCCGAAGCAGTAGCAGTCTTGGTTGAGGGGAGTGTGGAGGAAGTATGACACATTACTGGCAAGTTGTAGCAGAGTTTCAAAATGCTGAAACAATAGTTCTTTCAAATTTCCAATTTCACTCTGGTGCTATGGAACTGGTGCAAGCTATTACAAAAAATAATGTTGGTTGGTACAGAAAAACAGATAACGAATCGGTTAACTTGAGCCAAGCGATTAGAGTGAGAATTATCAGGACAGCGGTTAAGGAGGTAGCGGAATGAATGGACGACAACAAGTGATTAAAATTGGTAAATATTACTATGTAGAAGACTACAACTCCGGAACAAGTTTAGCTTTGAGTACGAACATTCAAAATGCAAGATGGTTTAATCCATCTATCCCGCAGTACAAAGAACGAATGGGCGATATTTGTTCAAATTACGGCGGCGTAATCCGAGATTTACTTGACGAATTACAACCCGATTTAACGGAGGTAGAGGAATGATATTACACGCTGTGTTCTATCTTTTGGAAAATCATACAGAATGGCAATTTTACGGGGCTTTCACTACTAGCGAAATGGCGAAAGATTTAGAAGCTCATATTTTAAGGAGTTACGCTAAACCATACCGGGATATAGTAGGCACAAAAATTGTTAAGTTTGAGGAGGCAATGGGATGAGCGATTACTGGTGTGGCGAATGCCCGAAATGTGGAAACGATATGTATTGTGATGAAGACGGTAGCAATGCTACGTGTTATGTATGTTTGGGTAATCTGGAGGAGGTAGCAGAATGAATATAAAAGCGACAGTTTGGTTAAAAGACGGGAACAATGCAGAAATCATGCTTCACAATACAACATTACAGGCAGAATCCAGACGATATTCGGAAGCTATGAAGTATCAAGTGATTTCTCACGATGGGCCTACTAGTACGCAATTGATACCAGTTGAGCATATAGCGATGATTAATTTGGAGGAGGTAGCGGAATGAACGATAAAATAAAAAATTCTATTCGTTATATCGATAGAGCGTTATCTCAACTTGAACCTTTGCGAATTGAAAGTCATAAAGGGATGAACGTATATCCGAATCAGTATGACAAAATGAATGCTGATTTATACAATGCAAAGCTTGAACTGATTAACGTCAAAAATAACAAAGGGTGTCAATACTGCAAGCACGGTGAACCACTCAATGATACCAGCAACTCTAACTTTTCCTTGGTAATTAGACAAGGCGAAAGCTCGTATTATCTTGAATCCGAATATGACCCGGGCGAATGGAACGATAACGATTGGGGAAACATTAACTATTGCCCGATGTGCGGACGGAAATTGGAGGTAGAGGAATGAGAGAAGAAAAATACACTGATGTGTCTTTGACCGATGAACAAGCTTCTCTTTTGGGATTCAAGAGCTTCACTGAGCCAGAACAATACATCCAAGTCAAGGACGTGCGCTACACGCTAGATGAGTTTAACCGTATCGGTGAGCTTCTGCTTGGTCGGAATCTCACCGACGATCAGCAGGTCGTGTTGGATTATCTAAAGAAAATGTGTCCTCCTAAATTAGGTGTATCAGCGATGGTAACAGTATATTGTCTTGTTGACGACAATATCAACGACAATTGGCAAGAGTACAGTGAGGAAATCCCAGAACATATTGAGGCATTACAGAAATTGAGCATTTCAGAGGAAAATCAAGTCCTCGCTGCGTTTGCGGAATGGGGAATTTCGACAGAGGAGGGCGAAGGATGATTAAGTTTAGAGCGTGGTTTGAGGAAAGCGTACTTAAAAAAGCGCACATGGTTGATTGGGAAGAGCTGAAAGAGTTTCGAGGTCTAAGCAGGCTATTTGATGATGCTCCGCATTCTGAGACATTTAGCCTCATGCAATCCACCGGCCTGAAAGACAAGAATGGCGTGGAGATTTACGAGAACGATATTGTGCTCGAAAACGGAATGCAGCGAGTGATAACGCTGGGGGAGCAGAGATACGAAGAAAACTATGGAGACCTTGTTTATTACATTGGATTTAACATTTTTACGAAATGGGGATATTCGTCTATCACCCCTGTGGAGTACGAAGTATTAGGCAACATATACGAAAATAGTGATTTATTGGAGGATAAAAATGATTAAGTTTAAAGAGTTTAACACCCAACCATATGATGTCCATATATCTGCATTTTTTCAAGACGAGAACAAGAAATATCCGGAAGATGCTTTTGAATACGTTGATCTAAAGGCAATTGACAGAAAACTGGTGATTTTAGTTTATCGTCAGACGAATATAAATCTTAGACAGCTAAAGGCGATGAGTGAGCCTGTACTCACATCAGGCTGCTAAACGACGATTAAACGGACAGGAGATAGAATGATGAAAAAAGTATTGGTTTTAGCAAGTATGGTTATCGGACTCTTTGCACTCGCTGGTTGCAATGATGCAGATGTTGCATCTAGTAATCTGAGCCAAGACGCTGATAATTTCAAAGTTATGCGAAAGGTTACGTTTATAAATACTGTATCAGACGAAGTGTTATACACCGTGGAAGGTAATTTTGCAATCAAAGCTGATACAGACGATAACCAGTTAGAAATTACTGCAAAAACAGGGGAAGACAAGTTTCAGAAGCACTTTCTAGGACTTTCTCCGACAACGGTTTATATTGTCGAGCAAACTGAATGGCAAGAAACAAACAAGTATAACTTTAAAATCACAATCAAACCAAGTGCCTTGGTACCTGAAATCGATGTTAGATAAGGGACATACATGAAGTGGAGTGAGAATATGAAAGCAATCGAAACAAACATTTATGGGATTAAATGTGACAACCCAAATTGCGATTATCAAGACATGACGGTTAAGTACGAGGACTATCCAAACTTACTCAATAAACCTTGTCCAAAATGTGGGGATAATCTTTTAACACAAGAAGATTTTGATAGGACGGAAACGCTTGTCCACAATATCGAAATGGTCAATAAACTTTATGAGAAATACGGTTTATTAGACAATGTTTCTCCCGATGAGCCAAGAGTGGTTGTGCCAGTAGAGATGGACGGAACGGGGAACATGAAACTTGGGGAGCTAAGAGTGGAGGGCAAGTGATTGGCAGAATTAAGCAAGACGAAGTTAGCAAGTTTGGAAGAAGACTTCCGTAGCTATCACAAAATACCAAAATTGATTGCGGAAATACTACTAGCAAACGAATGGAAGCCAGAAGACGCTAACGCATGGATACGTGGCACCACAGGCCACACAGAGAAGGCTCTGACAGACTTAATCAAGCGAGAGGACAATAAGAGCTACCTCTACTACTCGAAGCTTTACAGCGACATCACGAGGGCGTACGACAGCCTGAATGCCGACTTGCAAGCGATTGTGGATGAATACCTGTGGGGCAAGTCAAACTACCTAGGATGGGTTGATATTGGCAAATTGACTCATTGCTCGACAGGGAGTATCTACAGGAAGCGATACAAGATTATGGAAGCATTAGCGATCGAACGGGGAATTTTAGCAAGTTGAGAATAAAACGCGTAGTATTCCGCTTAATATAAGTTCAAAATGGTATTGTAGGATTTTGAATGAGGCGACCACAAACGACACGGTTTCCTCCTTTGGATATATTTTAACGATGCGCCTCAATTCAAATCCATTAACCGCTGGCTAAATAAAAATCAGAAGGATGTGAAAATGTCACTCCTTTGGTCATTTGTCAAACGGCCGGCGGTTTATGTCACTGTGGCGGAAGTAGAAGACGTGTTGCATGCGTGCTAGGTTAATGCTTAGGCAACCATGAGTGGGGCAGTACCACTCCAGTGACATTGAGATTGATACAGCACTATAGACCATTCGGCAATGCAGTGGAAACTGTGTTGCCTTTTTTGTAGCGGAAAGGAACAATAAATTGATTACGTTAAAAAAAAGGCGATTGCCTAGAGTTGATGAAAGATATTCCAGATGGAAGTATTGATATGATCCTAACTGATCCTCCGTATTTAATGGACTACAGAAGCAATAGGCGGCCGGCATCAACACGCTTTATGCCTATTCAAAATGATACTGTCGCTAATGGCAAGTACTGCATAGAACAGTCCTTTGCTGAGTACGAGCGTGTTCTAAAAAGCAACACAGCGCTATATGTTTTCTGTAGCTGGCACCATATTGATTTCTTTAAGACGGAATTTCAGAAACACTTCACTCTTAAAAACATAATTGTATGGAATAAAAATAACCATGGCAGCGGTGATTTGAGGGGAGCTTATGCCCCAAAGCATGAGTTCATCCTATACGGGCATAAAGGAAGAAGTATTTTCCGTGAAAAGCGTTTGCCTGACGTGCTGGAGTTCCCCAAAGTGCCATCAGCTAAGTTGTTGCACCCAACAGAAAAACCTATCAGCTTACTGAATGTTTTTTTGCGTAATAATTCTGATGAAGGAGCAACAGTTTTGGACCCATTTATGGGCAGTGGTACAACCGGAGTGGCGTGTAAAAACCTAAGCCGAAACTTCATCGGTTACGAGTTAGACGATGAGTATTTTGAGATTGCGAAAGAAAGAATCGAAGGAGCGTTAAAATAGTCTTTAATAGCAGGCGAAGCGAAATACCGAGAGGGAAAAGAAGTAGTCTGCGTACATAGCAACCGAGCATTCCCAACCGCCAGGCATGGAAGAACGGTGGGTCCCAGAATGGGGTAGGTTGCTTAACATTAAGTTGGACTTGCTAGGGATACGGCAAGTTGCCTGCGTGAGGCTTTGATACACGAGTTTGCCACGACTGGAGGCGGTAGTCCAGTACGGTGTCTATACATACCACAGACAGTCTTCGGGCTGTCTATTAATTTACCTAAGGAGGCGACACCATGACCTACACCGACTACCTAAACTATCTCAAGGCCAAGCATCAAGAGTTTGCTAATGATTTCCCCGGATACTCAAAGCAAAGGATAGGATTGATTGTGCAGCGATACGAATATAACCACGGCTATCAGATGGACTATGCGACGGAGTGTAGGGTGTGGCGGGATTACTTTGATTGGGTGTGTGAGAAATGGTAGAACCACGACCACGCGACGAGATAGATAAACTATACAAGACCAAGCGATGGCGAGAGCTTAGACAAGTAGTGATAGCTAGAGACTACGGTATGTGCCAAGAGTGCAAGCGCAGAGGGTTGACTACTAAGGGCACGATCATCCATCACAAGGTAGAGGCAAGGGAGGACCTGACATTGTTCTGGTCTGCTGATAACCTTGAGTGCATCTGTCCTGCTTGCCATAACGCAGAGCATCCGGAGCGTAGTGGTGGAGCTAAGAAGGTTAAACCTAAGTCTTGTGTAGTTAAATTTTATGGCAATCCAGAACACTGAAGGTACCCCCCCTACCCCTAAAAGGTGTGAAGTGGGGGCTGGGAAGAACGGTGCTGTCCTTCCTTCACACTAAGACCGCTTTTTAAGTTTTTTTTGAAATGAAAAAGAGCTGATTAATCAAAATCAGCTCCGAAAGAAATTATTTTTTCTTCCATTTGTTTCCTTTTTTGGTAGTTGGAGGTAGTCTATCCCCTTGATCAATTTTTACCTCTCTACCGCCAGACACATTGCCACCTTGAGGACCTACTTCTTTATATGTCCCTTTTGGTTTGTTGTCTTCGCCAGGCTTAAATAAATCGCCCATTTTTTCACCACCTCTATAATCATTTCGGTAAACGTACCGATAATATAATTATAAACCTTGTGATAGCGATTTCAAAATATAAATTGAAAGAAGGTGATAACTATGCCACAACCGGCAAAAAGTGCAAAGCTACAGCTTTTACAAAACAATCCGAATAAAAAGAATGTGGATGGATTAAAGCGGCGAGCGCAAGCTGAAGAAAAAATGAAAATGGCAACGGATAAAATTAAACCACCGCCATGGCTTGACCAGCTTGGAAAAGAAACATTTGAATTTATCGCCAAAGAACTACTAACTGTGGAGCTAATTAGTAACCCAGATGTGCATGCAATGGCCTTGTATGCAGATTGGTACTCTCAATATGTAGCACTCGAAAAACAACTTCGGAAACTGCAGCGAGAATACAAGCTGAATTATGCGATTGCTAAACAAGAAGCCGAGGCAGAAGGAAAGCCGTTCAATGACCCAAACGAACTAATTGGCAACCCTCTCTCTCGTCAAATGGATACGGCGTCGCGCAATTTGCGATCGTTTGGAAGTGACTTAGGCTTATCGCCTTCTGCTAGAGCTAAATTAGCTATTAAAATGGCTGATGACGGCGGTGATGACGAATGGACTTAATAGATCTGTCCTATTCCGAATTACAGAAATGGTGGGAGGATTACAAGCAAGAACAAGCCTCTTGGGGTGGAATCCTGCTACAACCCTATCCAGAGTTGCTGACAACGTGGTATGCAGAGCGTTTGATTGACGGAAGTATACCAGCTAGCAAAGAGAATATACAAGCTGCGAAACGTCATTTGATGGATTTAAAACGGCAAGGAACAGAGGAGTTTCCGTGGGTCTTTGACGAGGAAAAAGGTCACCGTCCAATACGATTTATTGAAGACAATTGCAAGCCTACCGAGGGTGATTTTGACCGTTTTATCTTGCAACCTTGGCAACACTTTGTAATCGGCTCGATGTTCGGCTGGGTCCATAAAGATTCTGGTATTCGTCGGTTTCGTGAAGCTTTGACGTTTGTAGGCCGAAAAAATGGGAAAACGAGCTTAATCGGTGGGCTATCTGCCTATATGCTAGGCTACGATGGAGAACAAGGAGCCAACGTCTATGTGCTGGCGAACGCTAAAGACCAAGCGTCTATCTTGTTTGATAAGACTAAAGAAATGGTCAAACAGTCCCCAAGACTGGATAAGAAATATAAACCACAGCGATCTGTTATCAAAGACGAAGCGACCTTTTCAAAAATGGAAGCCCGAGCATCTGATAGTAAGAAACTCGACGGTTTAAATACACACTTCGCCATTTTTGATGAAATCCACGAGTTTGTAGACTTTAAATTGATTAATGTTATAAAGAAATCACGTGGTACTCGAAAACAACCGCTGATTAATTACATTACTACCGCCGGTTACGTCCTAGACGGGCCATTGATGCAATATTATGAGAGCGCACTCGATTGTTTAGACCATTTAGACGATGGTTTAGATGAGCGAGTTTTTTATTATATCGCGAAAATTGATGACGTTAGTGAGGCAGATAATCCGAGAATGTGGATTAAGGCTAATCCAAATATCGGGTTGATGTCATTTGTTGATTTAGTTTCCGACTGGAAAACCGAACGCAAAAGTCCACAGGAAAAAGCTGACTGGATTACGAAACAATTTAACTTGTTTTCTGATATTGATGAATTATCTTTCGTCGATATGCCGACAATTAAGAAAAACAACAAAGTCATTGACACGGAAACGTTAGTAGGCAAGAAATGCGTTGGCGGTTTTGACTTATCGGAAACTGAAGACTTTACCGCAGCTGTTTTAGAATTTCCTCTTGATAATGGCGAAGTGTTTATCCTTCACCACACATGGATCCCACAGGCTAGATACGACCGAGATAACAATCAAGAACGGATAGACGTGTGGGAGAAAGCAGGAGATTTAACGATTATCCCTGGCGACTATGTAAATTACGAGTATGTGCTTGATTGGTTTGTAGAAAACTCGAAAATTTATGACATTGTAAAAATCAATTACGACAAAGCCAAAGCCTTGCGATTGAACAAAGAATTGGAAAGCGCTGGTTTTGAAACTAACGAAATTCGACAAGGCTTCTTATCGCTTGGCGGACCAATGCAGAACTTTAAAGAAATGCTACTAGATGGGAAAGTGATTTTTAACAACTCTAAGCTTTATCGGTGGTATTTATCCAACGTCAAATTGGTTATGGACCGCAATTCTAACTGGATGCCGTCTAAACAATCGAAGAATCGGAAAATTGATGGTTTTGCAGCGACGTTAAATAGTCATGCAGAGGTGTTGGATATGTTGGTGAATCCTGTCGGAACCGGGAAAGTAACCTATTACTCGATTTCCGATTTAATGAATATGTAAGAAAGGTGTGGAGGAATGAGTATTTTAGATCGTTTGCGTTCTTTTGGCCGAGCAAAGCCAAAAGCGAGCAAACAAGAGTATTTTTTGAATGACCCGGGATTGATACCGTATTTAGTCGGAAAAGATGAAATATCAGAAGGGATTTTTTCCGTAATTAGCCGTGTATCGAACGTTTTTGCGTCTCTACCTCTCAAAATGATAGATGCGGATTTTGAACAACCCGATGATTGCTCGGCTTACAACTTGCTAAGCGAAGGCCCACGATATTTTACAAAGTTTGACTTTTTCCGAGATGTAGAAGTTTTGCGGAACTATCAAGGGAATTCGTACGTGCAGATTTTCCGAAATATAAACGGAAAAGTCGCCGACATGGCGCTAGTAAAGCCCGGCGCTTGCCATCCTGTAATTGATGTGGATAGTGGAGAGCTTTACTATCAAGTGACCGCCACAGACAAAGGGAGTTACAAGCAAGTTATCTATGTCCATTACATGGAAATGCTCCACTTTAAACAGCCAAGATTTGGCGGTTTAGAAGGCACAGACCCCACGAAAGTATTAACCAACACCCTTGGGTATGACCGAGAAGTCCGAAAAATCTCTTTAAGTCAGCTTAAAGGAAGTAATGAAGGGCTAAAAGTTAAGTTTGCTAGCAATATGGATGAAGAAGCTAAAAAAGCGACAGTTAAAAACATTGCTGATTTTTATCGACAAAACGGTGGACTACTTGTGGAAGAAAACGGTGTAGAAATCGAACGTTTACAACGAGAGCTGGTAGACAGCAAGCTTTTAGATACTGATAAAGTATCTCGCTCCAGAATTGCGATGGTTTACAACGTTCCGGAGCATTTTATTGGCGGTGGGCAAGCAAGCTATTCCTCGCAAGAGCAGTTGAATATGGAATTTTTAACGTACAATCTCGTACCTACGGTCAGCCAATACGAGTCAGAACTCAATAAAAAGACGCTCTCGGCCACGGAAAAGAAGAAGGGTTATCGTTACAAGTTTAATGTTGCGGGTCTTCTCAGGGCCGATACGCAAGCCAGAGGACAGTTTTATCAGATTATGCGTAGAGGCGGAGCGTATTCTGCTAATGACGTTCTTAGGTTGGAAGATATGCCGCCGTCTAAAGAATCAGGTATGGACGACCATCACATTTCCGGAGACCTATATCCAATTGATATGGATCCCGCATTAAGAAAAACAACCTCGTCTAAAAGCGTAGCCGAAAACGGTTAGGCTTTTTTATTTTGCATTGAAAGGAGGTGGGGGAATGAAAAAAGTGACGTTAAGTGGCGATGTCGTGGATAACGATAGTGCTTGGCTATATGACTGGTTCGGGATTAATTGTATCTCGCCGGGAAAAATTTCGGCCGCTCTTGCGGAAGCAGGAGGGGATGAAGTGGAGTTAGACATCTCGTCTAATGGTGGGGATGTATTGGCGGCAAGCGAAATCTATACTGCTATCCGCGCTTATCCGGGAAAAGTTTCTGGGAACGTAGTGAGTATCGCTGCGAGTGCAGCAAGTGTGATTGCTTGTGCTTGCGAACCGCTTAGAATATCGCCTACAGCGCACATTATGATCCATAATGCTTGGGTCTCAACGAGCGGGAACGCAGAAGATTTAAAAGCTGACGCGGAGATGCTTAGCAGTGTGGATGAGTCAATCGTTAATGCATATGAGATTAAAACAGGACTCGAACGAGAAAAACTTGCTGAATTGATGGCGAAAGATACTTGGCTAAATGCACAAACGGCTGTAGCAGAAGGATTTGCAGACGAAATCATGTTTGCGGAAGAATCCGTAACAGTATTAAATGCTGCACAACCACTAATTCCGAAAAACGCAGTCAATAAGTTAAAAAACTTAATTCTAAAAGCGGAAACACCGCGAGAAGAAACACTCTTGCAAAAAAAACTAAAAGCTCTAAACGGAGGGAAAAACGAATGAATTTAGAACAACTAAAAAATGCATGGGTTGAGGCCGGAAGTAAAGTCTCTGACCTGAATGCACAACTTAATGCAGCGTTAGTAGACGATGCAAAAACCGAAGAAGATGTAGTCACTTTGCAAGCGCAAGTAAAAGCTGCACGAGCAAAACGCGATGGCCTGAAAGAACAAGTAGCGAATATGGAAGCTGAACAAGTCTTGAATGTCAAAAAAGAACCGTTGGACAAAAAAGACGAAGATTTGAAAAACAAATTTATCAAGGACTTTAAAGCAATGGTCAACGGTGACCCTGCAATCATGGCGACTTTGACGTCCGATACCGATGAATCTGGAAATGCTATTGGATTGACTATTCCTGTAGATGTTCAAACGACTATCCACACCTTGGTTCGCCAATTTGACTCCTTGCAAGAATATGTAAATGTCGAAAAAGTTACTACAACTAGTGGTTCTCGGGTTTATGAAAAATGGTCTGATATCACACCATTAACTGCCTTAGATACAGAAGACGGCGAAATTCCAGCAAATGATGATCCGGCGCTTTATTTGATTAAATACTTAATCAAACGCTATGCAGGTATTTCCACAGTAACGAATAGCTTGCTAAAAGATACTGCCGAAAATATTTTGGCTTGGTTATCCAAATGGATTGCGAAAAAAGTTGTTGTTACTCGCAACACTAAAATTTTGGCAGCCATCGATGGTATTAAAGCTGCACAAAAGAAAGACATTACAGATGTTGATGGGATTAAAGACATTGTAAACGTACAGCTTGACCCAGCAATTGAAGCTACCTCTATGTTTATTACCAACCAAGATGGTTACAACGTATTGGATAAAGTAAAACGTTCAGATGGTCAATACCTGTTGCAAAAAGACGTGACGTCCGCAACTGGATATACTTTCTTGGGTAAACCTATCAAGAAAATTGCTACACGTTTCTTGCCTAATAAAGGTACGCAAGCTACACCTAAATTCCCACTCTATATCGGCGACATGAAAGAAGCTGTTACGTTGTACGACCGGGAAAATATGAGCTTGTTAACTACAAACATTGGTGGCGGAGCGTTCGAAACGGATACTACCAAGGTTCGGGTAATTGACCGTTTTGATGTGCAATTAGTAGATGATGAAGCGTTAGTATTGGCTACATTTACAGCTATTGCCGACGAAACACCAGTAGAGCCACCAGTCGAAGGATAGGAGCTGATGCTCTATGATTCTTAATCCAAAAACGGATTTAGAAGAAATCAAAAACGCGCTAAAAATTGACACAGACGATGACGACCAGGAAGTTAAACGGTCTGTTATTGCCGCAATCGCATACGTTAAGGGGGCTATCGGAACAGATAAGCCCTCTTTTTATATGCAAGACAATGACACCGTAGAGTTAATCAATCTGGCAATCCTACAATTGGCTGATCATTACTACAAAGCCCGTTCGGCCACTGTGGAATCCTCCACAGCTAACGGAACTTTGAGGGAGTACGACTTGGGCTTTACTAGCTTAATCTTGCAACTAAAGGCCAGTTATCTTCTTTTCGAGGAGGTGCCGGCAGATGGCGATTAGCAGAACAGGGAAGCTAAATAAACGTCTTGAATTTCTGGTGAAGAAAAAAGTTGGTGTAGGGCCCAATGGAACAGATAAGTTTGACTATGCTCCTGAATTTAAAAGCTGGTTTGCCTACAAGCAAAAACTAATTAGTCAGATTGTGGAAGAAAACGGTGGCACGTTGGAGAACACGCAAACAATCATTGTGCGTCAGGCCCAAAAGAAACCACCACAACTTGATTGGCGGGTGCGAATTAACGGTGTTGATTATGACATCGTGAAACTGAATCCCGATATTGAATCTGACGGTTTTTTAATCATTTTTATTAAGGCGGTGAAATGATGGAAGTCACTGTAGACTGGGGTGACCTAGAAAAAAACATTGCAAAATGTATCGCCGATGTGGAAGGCCCGGTTAGACGTAAAGCTGGTAAGACCGCCGGGCAGAATCTTGCCGAAAAATTAGAAGCGAATACGCCGGTTGATAGTCACGGTTTGGAAATCTCTACCACAGTTGGCGCTGTTGATGAAAACGGCGAGGTTCTGGTGGGCTATGGTTCTGGTGCTTATTATCGGGCGCATTTCCCGAATATGGGCACTGAATACCAATCTGGCCAACACTTTGTTGAAAAGACAGCCGAAACCGAGTTAGAAAGCGTCATGCAAGACTATATGTCCGAGTTGAAATCGGGGTTAGGCCTATGACTCCTGCTGTTGATTTAAAAGTAACGATACTGCCGGAACTATTTCCCGATGCGCAAATTTTTGCATATCGAATTCCAGAAAACTATCAAAAACTAGAAACGCTGCCGATTTTAAAAGTCGAAGGCGTGAATGAAATGAATGAAAGCTATGGCTCTGACCAATACGGTGCTAGATCGTATCGGGTCCAAGTCATGGCTTTTTTAGATATCGAAGAAACCGATATCGAAGAATTTAACGATGTATTGGACAGAGGACTGGAGGCAGAAGGCTATACGTTAGCTTATGCAGACGACCGTCCACATGACCAATACGAAAACGTGCAGGTAATTACACGGCAATACAACGTCGTGAAAATAAAAGAAAGAGGGTAAACAAATGACTTTAGTAGGTTTTAAACGTCTAACAATCGCTGTCTTAGATGCGGACGGCAAAGTAACGGCAGATAAAAAATGGGTAGTAGAAGGGAAAGCGAACAAAGGGGCTACCTCTACCGCTGAAATTACTGGTTTAAATAAGGAAGCAACCAAAGTATACGGATCTGATATCGCCTATTACATCTCTCAAAAAGGTACCGGCGATGTAACAGTTAATCTCGGTCTATTGGACTTAGAAGAAGAATGCAATGACGCAATTTTGGGCTATGAAGTGAAAAATAGCATTAGCTATGTGGGTGAAAATACCGAACCGCCAACTGCCGCTATTATGCTTGAATCGAAAGACTTGGATGGAACTACAGCGATGCTTGGTTTCTTTAAAGGCAAGTTTTCTCGTGAGTCCATCAACTTAAATACATTAAACGGTGATGCGTTTGAACCAGAAGCGGAATCTTACGTATTTGCGGCAATGTCCGATGATAAAGACGGCGACTCAAACGGACAAACGATGGGTAAATATATCGGTAGTGAAGCTGAAATCATTAAAGCTCTTACAGACCAAGTTTTCCCAACGGCGGGGGAGTAACAATCCCCGTAACTGGTGTCACATTAACGCCAGAAACATATAGCGCAGTTGCGGGGACTGCGGGAAACACAACGGTGGTAGCGGAAGTTGCTCCGACTAATGCGACTGATAAAAAAGTAGCTTATACTATCGCTCCAATCACAAGTGGGCTGGCAATCAATCAAATCGGTAAAGTCACTTGGGAAGCTACTGTATCGGCTGGAGAATATACCATCACTGTTAAAACCGTGGACGGGGATTTTACTGCTACAACCAAATTAACATTGACAGAACCGGAGGCTGGGGAATAACCCTGGTCTCTTTTTATTTTGATTTTTTATTTTAAGGAGGAGCAAGAATGACTGAAATTAGATTGGATTTAATGGTAGGCGGGAAAAAACGCACCTATACACAGGATTTTGTACCGTACCGAAAAGCTTTGGATTATTCCGAAGGCGAAGCAAAGATGTGGAAGAAGCAAGAGGACAAAACCATTGAACCGTCAGCTATCGATTTAGCTAAATATCGTGCGGATTTTGTTGCCAGCCTTTTTGAAGGTCAAGACTTAACAGGAGACATGATTATCGATGGCATCGATTCTGAAAACAAAGATGTAATCATGGATATCGTGCTGTATCGCGTTTTGGGCTATGAAAGACCTGCAGAAGATGAGGTAGAGGCTGGCCCAAAAGCGGAAATTTAGACTGGTCAGAATTGTATGAACTCCAGCTTGGATTGATAAAAAAAGCGATTGCGGCTTTTCCGGGCTGGACGATTAACGACGTGCTAAACACCGATACGCTATATCTCCAAAAAATACTGTTTAACACGGAAAAAGAACAACCAAAACAAGAAAAAGCAGTCCCACTAGCGGACTTTATCAGACAAATTTAGGAAAGGAGGAAAATATATGGTACAAAATGGCAGACCACTAGGAAATATGGTCATTAAATTGGGCCTTGATTCTTCTGCCTTTTCTGATTCCTTGACTGGTGCGGCTCGTGCGACAAAGACAGCTGTTAAAGAAATGCAGGCGGGCTTTAAAATCGCAGATGCAGGCGGAACCAAACTGAATAGCTTGGCTACTAAACAAGAAGGCTTAACGAAAGTAATCCAAGCGCAAAAAAACGAGTTAAAGTATCTTGGTGATGCCTACAAAAAGACATTAGATGAACAAGGAAACGCAACTTCTAAAACTGCAAAAGCTGCTCAAAAATATAATGAAGCACAAGCAAAATTAGCTAGTTATGAAGCGCAATTGAAAACGACTACCGCTCAAATGGCCAGAATGAGAGTTGAAACAGAAGGTTTAACTGGTTGGTTAAATAAAAAAGGCGATCAGTGGATTGAATCCGGCAAGAAAATATCCAAGTTTGGCGAAGGTGTGCAAAAAGTTGGCTCAACAATGACCAAAGCTTTAACTGTACCACTGGCTACTGGATTTACACTAGCTACCAAAAAAGCCGCTGATTTTCAAACGCAGATTGGTGAAATTGGCCCTCTATTGACAAATGGTGGAGTGATAACAGAAAAATATCGGCAACAATTAGATCAAATGTCTGATAGCTCGAAAAAGTGGGCGAAACAGTATGGAGTGTCCACAAACGAAATAAACAATGGATTAGCGGAAATTGTGCGTAAAGGTTATGATGCAAATCAAACTATGGGCGTTATGCCATCGATTTTAGATGCTACTAAAGCTTCTGGCGAAGGGTTCAACGATGTAATGAATGTTACGACAGAAGTTATTAGCCAATTTGGATTGAAGGGCAAAACATATAACGAAACGTTAACAAATGCAGCCCGAGTTACAGATTCATTAACTTATGTTGCTAATGCAACATCTGCCGGTTTTACAGACTTGGGATTGGCTATGGGATATGTTGGCCCGGTTGCAAACAGTCTGGGAATGGATGTTGAATTAACGGCTTCGGCAATCGGCTTATTAAGTGACGCTGGTTTAGGCGGAGAAAAAGCCGGTACTGCCTTGCGTGGTGCATTAACTCGTTTGCTAAAACCATCGAAACAAAATCTTGAAGGATTTAATAAGTTGGGTGTCTCTGTTAAGGATTTTAAAAATGGAACACTAACATTGCCAGACATTCTAGACAAAATTAAAACCAATACCTCTGGTTGGACTGATGCTCAACGTACAGCGGCAATTGCTTTAGCTTTTGGTACGGAATCGCAATCTGCAATGAATGTGCTTGTAAATCAAGGCGGAGATGCATTACGTGGATTAACGAAAGATACAAAAAATGCTAGCGGAGCTACAAAAGATATTGCAAAATCCATGAACAATTTACCGGCGAATAAAGTAGCACGATTTAAGGAATCTTTGAATGTCTTAGCGATTACTGTAGGCGAAAAACTACTTCCGGTTGTAACTCCATGGATAGAAAAAGCCACAGACATGGTCAATAAATTTTCGGAGTTAGACGATGCAACGCAGCAGAATATCGTCAAGTGGGGCGCTTTAGCGATGGCTGCCGGACCTGCAATTAAAATCATTGGTTCGGGCATCTCAATTTTCGGGAAAGCTAAAACAGGTGTTGGCTTGCTGTCCAAAGGTTTAGTTGAGTTAGCCGCTAAAGCTGCCGAAAAAAAAGCTTTATCTGGATTGGCTACCACAGTTTCTGGTGTTGGAACTGCTGCTACTACCGCGGCTGGTGTTGGCGGTGGTGCTACGGGAATTGCCGGATTAGCCAGTGGATTAGCTGCTGTAGCTGGACCCGCAGCGATTGCTGTTGGCGGTGTAGCTGCTGTAGGTGTTGCCCTTTATGCAGCGAATAAAGCGTACGAATCAAATCAATTAGCTGGTGCACGTTGGGGTACGAAAGTTACTAAGGAACAGGATAAAGTAATTAAAAAAGCTTACGAATTAAACGAAAAAGCTTCTACGTATGTTAATGAATATGCAGACGGAATCGCTTCCTCTGCCGAAAAGGCGAAGAAAGCGAACCAAGAAATAGTTAATTCAATTCAAAAAGTTTTAGATAAAGAAATCGAACGTAAGAAAAAAGCCGCTGAAAATATAACAGATGATGCCGAAAAGAAAAAAGCTGAAAACTATATTAAGTGGCAAGAAACAGTTAATAAAGCAGAAGTCGAACAAGCTAAAAAGAAAGTTGATGCAATCAATCAGATACTGACAAATGCATCAAAAAATAATCGAAATCTATCAAATGAAGAACGACAATTTATTGCGAACAACTATAAACTCTTAAGTCAAGATCAGCTAAAAGCAGCAGGTTTTAGTAAAAAACAGCGGTTAGCGATTGAAACTGCCTATCAAGCGGATATGACTAAGCTGAACTACAAGGATTTGTCAAAACGGCAAGAAACTTTGCAAAATGCGTTGAAAGACGAAAAATCAGCGTATGAGAAACAAGTAGAAAGTTTAAAAACAATCTATGCTAAAAATCCACAGGCGCTTAAAGCTTCGATGGATAAATTAAATAAAGAATACAAGCAATCTACTGATACTTTAGTGACAGGATTAGCCAAAGTATTCCAAGCACAAGGCAAAGATATTTCTCAATTGTCACAAGTGTGGAAAGCGTATGGCTATACTACAGATGAAGTGTTATCTCTAGTCAATACGTCTGTTAAGGCATCATCCGATAACTTAGATTTACTTGCTAAAGGCACAAGCGAAGCAGACATGGCATGGAATGCATTAGCACTAGATCCCAAAACAGGCGAAGTCAAAACGAACATGGCTGAAACCTTAGTGGATATGGCAAAAACTGACGAAGGTTGGCAGCAACTGAAATTCATGTTGAAAAATGCCGATATTGAATCTAACGCCAAAGAAGAAGTTGCGGTTGCAATGGGGCTTGCTGGTAAGTGGAATCTCATGTATATGTCAGACAAACTTTTAACAGTTGATGGCAATGAAGCAAAAGTTGAGCTGTACGATACGATTGATCAATTAAAAGCTTGGAACGAGTATGAAGCTGATCGTAAAGTTCTTGGCGCGGATAACGCAGACGTTATATGGAAACTAATAGATTCAGAAGATAAACTCAATGTTTGGAATACTATCCCGGTATCTGATAAGAAATTACTTGCAGACAATACGGACTTTCTTTCTAAATTACTTAATTCTGAAGAAGCATTAAACCAATGGAATTCATTACCGGATTCTCAAAAGAAAATGCTTGCTGATAATTCAGATTTGTTAAGTAAGATATTTACGTCCACCGAAACTTTTAACGCGTGGGGGAAATTACCTGAACCAGTAAAACAAATGTTGGGGAATAACAAAGATATTTTGGCGAAAGTTAAAGACGGAACTATATCAGTTGAAACTTACAATAAAAATATTATTCCTGCTTTAAAAGTTTTATTTGGTGACGGAAAAAATCTTCAGAATGCAATATCAGGAGCAACTGCTTCAATCAGTCGATATAACAATAATATTTTTCCAAACGACAAAACAGCTGTTGGCCATGATCAAGCATCAGGAGCGGCGAATAATGCTTATAGTGCGTTTCGTAACTTTATGAATAATATACCTGATACTGTTACAAAAACTGCGAAAGTAAATTTCATTGGGCCCTCGCAATATGCAACTGGTACTAATTACCATTTGGGCGGCCCAGCAATCGTAAATGACCAAAAAGGATTAACTTACAAAGAGTTAGTTTTGCCGAAAGGTGGCGTTCCATTCATTCCAGATGGACGGGATGTATTCCTTCCTAATCTACCGAAAGGCTCTAAAATCATTCCAGCTCGTCAAACTAAAAAATTAGTACCACATTATAAAGACGGAGTGGGTGTTCCTAAAAATTCTACACTGGTTCGTAATTTGGAAAAGATTAACACTCAAAATAACTTATCGAAGACAGAAATAATAATTGAACCGGAGAATTACTCTGAACAGCTTAATCAGATTATTAAATTGATGGGAAGATTTAGTTCGGATTTACAAAAACTTAAAATAGTAATGAATGAACGCGAAGTTGGCAGAATTATCACGAACGAACAAACAAAGAATAATAGAATGCAGTCAAGATTGGAGGGCTTAAGATGATTAGTGACTTAGTTATAACTTATGGAGGAGAAAATCTGACAAATTTCTTTGACTTGACTGCGGAACCTATTGGAAGAAACCTTCCAAATCGAGAAAATAGCACACAACAGATGGGGTTAACAAATGGTTCGCAATTTGTAGGAACGCGATACGCAGAACGGATTATCACTCTTAATATATATTCTGATAAGTATTCTGTTGATTACGTTAAAAATAAAATTAATGGTTTATTGAACGTTAAAGAACCTCAACCCTTGATATTTTCCGACAGGCCAAACGAAGTTTGGTATGCAATTCTGGATGGAGAATCAGTTATGACGAGGTCAATTGATTCTTTAACGGAGATTAACGGCGAACTTTCTTTCTTAGTTCCTTCGGGTTATTGTGAGGCTCTTAATCCATCAACATTTACCGCCACACCTAACGAAGATGGAATTTTAGCGATGCAAATTGCGAATAACGGAACCGAAACCGCAGAATTATCATTTGAAGCAACGATGACAAGTGACAATGGATTTCTTGGGGCAGTTGGCCCGCTGGGTGCTATGGAGTTTGGAAATATCGCAGAAGTTGATGGCTATGTGGACATGGCTGAAACTGTGTATAACGATCAGATGGTTCCGTCTGACGCATCAAAATGGACTGCTAATGGAGGTTATATTGATTGGCTTAATTCAAATGCGGGACTTCCAAATAAAGTTCAAGGTTCGTTTAGTTGGACTGGCGAGACAGCTAAAGCAACAAATTTTGGCACAGCGTACACAGATAATAGGTGGTATGGCCCGACTCTTTCAAAAGCTATTAAAGCTAAGACGTCCGATGATAAAAACGATGGGTACTTTGTACACCGCTTTTGGTTAAATCATAAATCCCACGGCAATGCACGATGTGTCGGCAGACAAGAGGTTAATTTATCAGATGGAACTAATTCTATTGCAACTTTTGTCATTTACGATGACAGTTCAAATTCAGTCCGAACGTGTCTTGAATTTACGTTATTTGGTATCAAACAAGTGCGAATTGTTGCGGATAAAGATTTCCAGGAATTTTACGGAACTGTCGAAATCATGAAAATTGGTAATGAAATTACATTTAAAGTTTACAATATTGATACTAAAAAGACGATTACGAAAACGTATTATGATGATCGTTTAGGTACTGCAAAAATCACGCATAAAACCTATTGGTGTTCACGATTTATGAACTTGCCTATTTGTGATATGAGTTTGAATTATTCGTTCTTCCAGTGGCTTGGTTCCCAAGAATTTGTTGACGTACCCAATCGATATAGTAGTAGCGATGTGCTTTCGTACGACGGTTCTACTGGCAAATTCTATGTTAATGATACTTTGGCAATGAATGATATCATCGTTGGTTCAACAGATTTAAAAATTCCGCCGGGAAATTGGACGGTTGAATTTTATTACTCTGATTTCGGGAAAACTCCACCTAATATCGTAGGGACATTGAGAGAAAGGTGGCTGTAATTCTTGAAAATATATGTAATGACAAAAGCTGATGAGACGGTCGCTATTTTAGATAATTCACTTTCTGGTGCGATGCATTATTTTGACGATGAATTCCACAGATACCTAGAAACAGGTGCAAGTACCTTTGACTTATCGATTGCTAAAAAGCATATGATGTATTCTAATGCTTCAAAAGGCACAGAAGATGATCTGCAATATTTGAAAGAGAATCATTTTTTAGTATTTAGATATAAAGATAGAGATTTTAAATTCACTATTAGACGCGTTGAAGAAACTGAATCTTCATTGCGTCTTTTTTGTGAGGATCTCTCATTTGATCTATTAAATGAATACCGGGGACCCTACAAAGCTGACAAAGCATATCCGATTTCAAAATACGTTAATGATTGTTTGATTGATTCGGGTTATGAAATTGGAATTAATGAGTTCGCTAAAAACGAGCGTACTCTTGAATGGGAAGGCGACCAAACTGTTTTAAAACGATTGTTGTCAATTTGTAATAGCTTTGGTGCTGAAATTGAATTTGAAACGGTGCTGAATAATGATCGTACAGTAAAACAACAGTTAGTGCATCTTAAAAAACGTGTGGGGGTTAATCGACCTGATGTTGAATTGAAATACGGTCGGAATGTTTCAAGCATTCGTCGGAGTGTGGATATCACCGATGTAATCACAGCGATTAAGCCGAGAGGTCACGAAGAAGACGGCAAAGTTACCACCATCAAGAATGTTGAAAAAGAAGTTAAGGATGAGTTCGGCAACGTCAAATTCTATACGAAAAAGGGTTCGGAATATTTGTATGCGCCACAGGCAAATCAAATCTATGGGAATCCCAAGAAGAAAAGCGGCGGGTATATTGTCGGGCAGTTTAGCTATGACACTAAATCAGATATAGAGCTTTTTAATCGTGCGCTAACCGAATTAGAAAAGAAATGTGTACCTGCATACGAATTTGAGATTGAAGGATTTTATGACATCGATATCGGCGACACTATCCGAGCGATTGACGAAGGATATAATCCAATTCTTTTGCTAGAAGCTCGAATTAGTGAACAGACAATCAGTTTTAGTGACCCAACGAAGAACAAGACAGTCTACTCGAATTATCGAATTTTACAAAACAAAGTTAGTCAATCGCTGTTAGATAGAATTGATGAAGTCAAAAAATACGCAGAACAAGTAGCTAAAACGTATATTTTTTCTATTAGCAATGTCGGTTCACCAATGTTTAAAAACGGTGAAGGCGAAGTAATCTTCACAGCCAAGATTGAAAAAAATAATCAAGATATGACTGGTGAATTCACCAATTTTAACTGGATCAAACAGAAAAAAGATGGATCGCTGGATACTGAATGGAATGAAGCGCACAAGAATATTGGCAAAGCGTTAACTGTAAAACCGGAAGACTTTGAAGACACTGCTACATTTAGTTACGAAGCTTTGCAGGATGATTTGATATATGGCGGTGCTTCTGGTGTTGTGACAAAGGTTTATGATGGTGAGAATGGTAAAACACCTATCAAAGGTGTGGATTACTTTGATGGGAAGCCAGGGACTAATGGTCTTTCTGCTTACCTTCATGTTAGATATTCACAAAATGCTAACGGAAATCCTATGACTAGTGACCCTACCAATGCGGTATATCTGGGATTGCTCGTTTCCCAGAACCCAACTGCGTCTACGGTGCCAGCTGACTATGATTGGTCTATGGTGAAAGGACCTCAGGGTATTCCCGGCGAAACAGTAAACGGTAAGACCAGTTATCTGCACATCAAGTATTCTAATGATGGTGGTAAAACATTTACAGGAAATTCAGGAGAAGATGCGGGCTCATATTTAGGGCAGTATGTGGACTTTGAATCAGCAGATAGTACAGATGTTAAAAAGTATGCTTGGTCAAGAATTGAGGGTGAAACTCCTGTTGTTCATAATGCCTATGCTTGGTCTGCAGATGGCACAGATAGATTTACGGATACGTATCCTAATGAGAATCTGTGGGTTATTAAGAATGCTAAGTCAGGTTCCATTCATGGGATAACAGGTGAGCCTGTAGCAGCCAACAATGAAAACAAAGAGATATATAACGACTATATAGAAATCAATGGTATTCCTAAATTGCAGATATACTATGACGCAATAGTTATCGCAGGCAAATATGGTTGGGTGAGCGTTGCGTTTTATGATAGCGAAAAAATATTCATCCGTAGACCGGCATGGCAAGGCGAACCAGTCGATACCGAGCAACGAGTAGCTCATAGCTATACTATTAATGTACCCGCAAAATCAAAATATATGAGGGTATCATTTAGAAGTTATGGCAATGCTACGTTTAAAATTGAAGCTGGTAATCAGCAAACCATATACACAACTGCACCAGCAGATGACTTTGAGAACGCTTATCCAACATACAGTGGAACCTACACAGACTACACTGCGCAAGATAGCCAAAACCCTGCTGATTATGTATGGAGCCGTATTTTAGGTAATGGCGGACAAGATGGTAACGGCATTGCTTCCACGGCAATAACTTACCAAGCGTCAACAAGCGGAACTACAGCGCCAACTGGCACCTGGTCAACTACTATTCCGAGCGTACCAGCAGGCCAATTTTTATGGACTAAAACAGTTACAACTTACACTAATAATACTAATTCAACTGCTTATACAGTCGCAAAAATGGGCTCTGATGGTAAACCTGGTAGTAATGGCGTAAGCGTATCATCTGTTGTTGAGGAGTATTACGTTTCTACATCTCCGACGTCACAAGCGGGTGGTAGCTGGTCAACGACTGTGCCTAACAACGCTGACCCTAACAAGTACATTTGGCGCAGACTTAAAACCACAATGTCTAACGGAACAGTGACCTACACTAACCCAGCGCTAATCCAGGGCATGACAGGTATTTATCCTTATATTGGGCCATCACAGCCAGCCAATCCAAAAGAAGGGCAGCAATGGTGGAAATCTGACGCAAGTGGCAATATCACTGACTTTCTGGTTTACAAGTCAGGTAGCTGGGAAGGGCAGACAATCCAGCAGTCAGTGTTGAATATCATCGAGTTAAATGCTGTTAAAATACTTGGCTCAACTATCACAGGAACAACAATCAATACGTCTATTTTGAATAATAGTGGTACTTATCAAGATAGCGGTGCAACAATTATATATAACAGCACCTATAATGGGAATATAACGTCAGATTGGGCTGTTGAGAATAGCACTCAGAATGGAACATTTATCTTATCGCCACGGAATTTAGCAGCTATCTCTTATACTGATGCAGCGCGCAAAAATCCGGACTGGCATTGGGTCGTTGACAATAATGGTATTGATGTTGGCAATCCCTCTTATTCTGCAATTTATGGCGGAGAAGGTATTACTATTTATAACGCGCAGCTATCTCCCACATATGGCAGAGTTAAACTTGAGTTTCAAGATCTGATGACTTTACCTGAAATTCAACTGACACCAAAAACAGGATTTGCAATTTATGGCACTGATGATTTGAATAGGCCAATAGCCAAACGGCAAGGTCGGGTAGTACAACTTAAAGGGGCGTTTAAAAATACAGCACAACTTGACAGACTAGCCAGTGCAACGATGGGTACGTTGCCAATCGGTTATAGGCCTGCTTCACCGGTTAATACCATCGTTCAAGGTTCTGGAGATGCTATTTATCTTGTGACGGTTCAACCAAATGGAAATATTGATTTTGGGCGATATCGTAGTATGACTGCTGGCTTTATTGCCTGTGGTGCGAATAGCTGGCTAAACGTTGCGTGCGTATATAGTGCTGCTGACATTTAGGAGGGATAATTTGATTTCAATTTATCGGAAAGTCGAAGATGAAGCTATGAATCAGTCTGGAATATATTTTGAACAGGCTTTTATTAAATTTGGGGAACAAATACCCGAAGGATGGACAACTGATTTAGAATCAGTTCAACCTCCTGATAAACCAAGCGAATTAGAACAACTTAAATTAGAGAATGAAAAATTAAAAAATCGTGTTGAAGAAATGGCTGCACAACAATCATTAACAGATGGCGCCATTATGGATTTAGCTTCAATGGTTTTAACAAAATGATAGGAGGATATATTTATGTATTCAGATTTAGAGATGTTATTTGCCACTTATGTTTTAAAAGGTGTTGAAAATGGAGGTCGTTCAATTGAAACAGTTCCAGCAACAATTCGACCAAACGTAGAAAAAATTGTCAAAGAACAACAGTCAAAGCCAAGCGCCGAACAATCGGCAAAATAATTATTAGTGGGACAATCGGTTTTATCGCCGGTTGTCTTTTATTTTGAAGCAAAGAGGGAATGTAGATGGAAGTGTTGGATCAGATTAACGAATTTTTCAGGCAGTATTTTGGCGTTGGCTTGATTGGAGGAATTCTCTTTGCAGGACGGCAGTTTTGGAAACTCTACAAGGAGATTAAAAAGCGTAACGATCAGCTAGACGAATTGCTAAAAGGCCAAACAGAATTAGACACTCGACTGGACACTTTGGAGGTACAAGGCAATCTCCGCCAAGAAGCAAGCCTAGCCAGTCTCCACGACCGAATTTATGCATCGTACGAAGTCATATTAAAACGTGGAGCGGTAACGATGAAAGAACTAAACAACATGAGCCATCTGTGGAAAGCCTACAGTGGGCTCGGAGGAAACGGTACAGGACATGCGATGTATGAACGCATCTGTGCCATGCCTGTAATCGAGAAGGAGGAAGAATAACAAATGCCAAAATTCAAATTAACTGATGAACAATATGCAATGTTGAAATGGGCGGTATCTATTGTGATGCCTGCATTAGGAGTATTTATTGGTGTGGTGGGTAAAACAATCGGTTGGGAGTTAACAGATTCAGTGTTGACAATCTGGACAGCATTTACCGCTTTACTAGGAACTTGTCTAGGAGTGTCTAGTTACCAATATAATAAGGAGGGAAAATAAAATGGCTTTAAAAATTGAAAAACAAATTCGTCAAGGTCTTCCGCAAGTCGGAGTAAAACCTTACGGACAAATCCATGCTCATTCCACTGGTAATCCAAGCTCAACAGCTCAAAATGAAGCAGATTACCACATGAGACGACCTGTCGAAAGTGGCTTTTTTAGTCACGTAGTCGGGAATGGTCGTATTATTCAAACCGCGCCAGTCAACCGCGGTGCTTATGATGTCGGTGGTGGTTGGAATGCTTGGGGATATGCGCAAGTGGAGTTGATTGAGAGTCACAAAACAAAAGCAGAATTCACAAAAGACTACAATCTATATGTAGAACTACTTCGACAATTAGCAAAAGAAGCAAATATTCCGTTAAAAGTTGATGCGGGGAACGTGGGCATTTTGAGTCATGATTATTGCACAAAACATCAACCTAATAATGGTAGCGATCACATTGACCCATATCCGTATTTAGCTAATTGGGGAATTAGTCGTGCGCAATTTAAGAAAGATGTTGAGAACGGATTAGGCAGTTCAAGTGGAAGTTCCTCAACAGGTTCTGGCTTGGCTAAGAATCCTAAACCACTTAATGATGGTAAGGTTGGAGATACTGTCAAAGTTTATGATGCACTATATCGCGATTCTACTGGCGCTGGACGGTCAACGGCTAAACGTGGCCAACAAGGTAAAATTAAGCGAATTGTCTCAAACGGTAAGAAATATTTGATTGAGAATTGGGGATGGGCGCACCCTAATGATATTCAATTGATTAAACGTGCTTCATCTAGCAGTACATCGATTAAATTACCTGCTGGATTTACTGCAGAAAAAGCCACATTTATAAACGGCGACACATCGATTACGACCCGTACTGATAAGCCAAGCTTAAAAGGTAAAGTTGGCAAGCAACTAAAAGCAAAAGAAAAAGTTAGTTACCTTGGGTGGAAAGTAGCGGAAGGATACACATGGATTTACACAACTGATAAACGCTATATTCCTGTACGACCAGTTGGCAAGGCTGCATGGGGAACATTTAAATAGAATTAAAACCCCGATCTCTTAATTGAGGTCGGGCTATTTTTTTTGCAATTTTTTTACTTATATGAACATACGTTTGTTTTTGTAAAGCGAACAGATTGTTAAAAATGAATTTTCAAGGGGCAATAAAGGGGCAAAAAAGGGGCAAAAAGTCCGATATAGTCTAAAAATTATCGGACTGCCTACTGTTGTGTACCCCTAAAAATAGCCTGATTTTATCGGTTTTCGTGTTCAGCTGGATATGGTCAAATGGTGTCAATGTGAAAGATGCTGTGAAATAATTGCAGTGAAAAGACCGCCAGAGCCCTAGGGCTCTGACGGTTTTTTGTTTTGTCAGAAATTGACAGCTAGTAAAAAATTTCAAGATAAGGTGACTTACTAATAAATTTATTGCAACGACTAGTCTTTCTAATTGCTAAATTTAACTCATTTTCTACATTTAAAGCTTTTCTTTAGCTTCCTTTAAGCTTTTGTATTTATACTGTAAGTAGAAAAGAAAGGGGCAAAAATGGCGATGTTAAAAAAGACTTTTATAATATTACTAGTCCTCACGGGAACTATTTTGCTCCAAACAAAGACATTTAAGATAAATGAAAAGGAAAACCAATCCTTTGAAAAAACAGTTAATACACTAAATGAAGAGCAGGGGAAAGTTTCTAACACTTTACTCGATGTGCCGCTTGAAAATCAGTTTGCAGGAGATGTTCCCCTTGAAAATGGTTGTGAAATAACGGCACTTTCGATGTTGCTCCAATTTTATGGTTATAAGACAAATAAAAATGAATTGGCAGAAAAGTTAGCTTATGTGCCAGTTTATGAAGATGAAGAAAATGACATTCACGGTGATCCCCGTAGTGGTTTTGTCGGTAACATTTATGAAGGTTATCTAGCAATGGGGGCTTTTGTAGAGCCAATTGCCAAAGTAGCAAAATCAGTTGTGCAAAGTGACTATCGTGTTGTCAGTTCAAGCAACACTGATTTTTACTCTTTGTTGCAACAAGTAATGAATGGTGTACCTGTTTGGATTGTAACTACTGTCGATTTTGTTATCCCAACAGAAAGTGATTTTATGCTGTGGCAAACAAATAATGGCAGTGTTTCAGTAACAGCACTATGTCATGCAGTGGTAATTACTGGTGTTAAAGATAGCGATATTTACGTTAACGATCCTTACGGCCAAAAAGAAGTAGTTAATTTGGATGTTTTAAAAAGTATTTATGAAAAAATGGGTTCGCAATCACTTTATTTAGCTAAAAAAGGATAAATAAAGTGCTATTTTAAATAAAAACTCAAAAGAATATTCTGAAAATTCTTGACTTATTTTACTTGTTTCTGTATGATTGGCTTTAAATATTAAGCGAACAAAAGAGGAGTAACAAATTTTCAGGCTTTTCAGAGAACTGGCGGCAGGTGCGAGTCAGTAAGTCAAAATTTGTGAATGGACTTTTGCGCTGATAACTTGAACATCAGTAGGGTTATCCGGAAAACTCCCGTTATCTAAAGGAAGGTTGTTGTTTGACGACTGAATAAGAGGTTTATTTAGGTTACTTAAATTGCTTGGAATAAACAAAATGAGGTGGCACCGTGAGCTATTCGCCCTCAAGTCTGCATTAGCAGGCTTGGGGGCTTTTTTGTTTTTTAAATGGAGGGATGGTATGAAAATTATACAAAGGATGAATGGTGACTTTTTAACACCAGTTTCATTATATTTACGCTTAAAATCCAAAGAAAAATTTTTATTGGAAAGTTTGCTTCAAAATCATCAACAGGAGTGCTATTCGATGATTGCACTTGATCCAATTGATAAGTTGTCCTATCAAAATGGAATCCTCCAAACGCAAAATAACTGTTACCCAGTGACAGATCCTTTAAAAGAATTAGAAAAATATGTCGTGAAAAATTGTGATATTTTACCCCAATTGCCCTTTCAAGGAGGGGCAATTGGTTATGTTGGCTATGATATCGCGGCTTGCTATGAAAATATCGGTAGCATACCTCCTGATGAAATGGAATTGCCAGATTTACATCTTTATCTTTTTGAAACATATGTGATCTATGAGCACGTTAAAAAGCAGGTCACTATCATCTGTAGCAACGCCTACAGCAATTGTGATAAAACAACATTGCAAAGGCGTTGTCAGCAGTTAGTAGAAGAAATAAAAGTAATGGCAGAAGATGAAATGACACCTATGAGGGCATTAAAGCTAAAAGCTGAGCCCTCTGTTTGTCAAAAAGAGTTTGAAACAATTGTTAAAAATGCCAAGAAATTAATTGCCGCCGGAGATATGTTTCAAGTTGTTTTATCCCAAAGATTAACAGCTGAATTAACAGTCACGCCATTTGCCTATTATCGTCAGTTAAGAAAATCAAATCCATCGCCATATATGTATTATTTGGATTTTAAAGATTACCAAATTATCGGTGCATCACCAGAAATTTTAGTCAGTGTAAAAGATCAAAAAATAGTAACGAATCCAATTGCAGGTACGAGACCGCGGGGGAAAAGTGAATTAGAAGATAAGCTTTTTGCTAAAGAGTTACTGGCTGATGAAAAAGAACGAGCAGAACACATGATGTTAATTGATTTAGCCCGAAATGATTTGAATAAGGTATCAAAATTAGGATCAGTTGCTGTAACGCAGCTGATGACAATTGAAAAATATCGCTTTGTGATGCACATCTGTTCTGTTGTGGAAGGAAAAATAAAAAAAGAGCTAACGCCTATGGACGCCTTAAAAGCCATATTACCAGTGGGAACAGTTTCTGGTGCGCCAAAGATTCGCACAATGCAGCGAATCTATCAATTTGAAAAAGTGAAAAGAGGTGTCTATGCTGGCGCGGTTGGCTATTACTCCTTGAATAATGAAGCGGATTTTGCAATTGCAATTCGAACAGCAGTTGTCAAAAATCAAATCATTTATTTACAAGCCGGTGCCGGTGTTGTCTACGACTCGAACCCTACAAAAGAATATTTCGAGACACTACATAAAGCTCAAGGGCTTTTGGAGGTGGGATTATGATTTTGTTGGTAGATAATTATGACTCTTTTACTTATAATTTAGCGCAGCTTTTTCCTGGTAGAAAATTAACAATTTTAAGAAATGATGATCCAGATTTGTACGAGGTTGCAAATGTTGCAGAGGCGATTGTATTCTCACCAGGACCAGGTGTCCCCAGTGAAGCTGGTGAGATGGAAAACTTGATTCGAAATTTTTATCAGACAAAGCCAATGCTGGGAATTTGTTTGGGACATCAGGCAATCGGAGAAGTTTTTGGTGGGCAGATCATTCAATCCCCTGCGGTTTTACACGGGAAAGTGTCCAAGCTTTATCACAAGGGATGTGGTCTTTTTGCAGGATTGCCTGAAAGATTTGAAGTTATGCGCTACCATTCATTACTTTTAAACAGTTTGCCTTTAAAACTTGAGGTTCACGGTTGTAGTGATGGCTTAATTATGGCGATTAAACATCGAGACTATCCAATTTTTGGCTTGCAGTTTCATCCGGAATCTATCGGCAGCCAATTTGGGCAAGAATTGATAAAAAACTTTATTACAGTTTTGGAGGAAGTAAAATGAAGCAGCTTTTTGAAAAATTATATCAACAAAAAAATTTAGCTGAAGGTGAGATGAAACAAGTAGCACAAGCCATGTTTAGTGGTCAGCTAAGGGAAAGTCAAATCAGTGCCTTTTTAATTGCGCTAAAACTAAAAGGTGTAACCTCTTATGAGATGGCCGCATTGGCTCAAGTGTTGCAACAAGCAGCGTTAAAAATTGACAATACTCCTGTGACGGCAATGGATAATTGCGGTACAGGAGGTGATAACTTACAGACTTTTAATATTAGTACAACGGCAGCCTTTGTTTTGGCAGCAGGCGGTATTCCCATGGCAAAGCACGGTAACCGTAGTATTTCGAGTCGCTCTGGTAGTGCCGATGTTTTAGAAGCGTTAGGAGTGAAGCTTGCTTTGTCAAAACAAGCGCTAAGTTATTTGCTAAATGAAATTGGTATTGCCTTTCTTTTTGCACCAGCGATGCATAAAAATATGTGTTATGTCAGTAAAATACGGCAAGAATTGGCGACACCGACGATATTAAATTTAATTGGTCCGCTTACAAATCCCGTTACATTACAAACCCAATTAATGGGGACATGTGCGGGTGATTTAATCAAAGAAACTTGTGAAACATTAATGCACTTAGGTCGTAAAAGAGCGATTGTCCTTCATGGTTTTGGCGGGATGGATGAAGCAAATTTAAGCGGGGATACCCAATATGCGCTTTTTGATGGTGAGAATGTAACGCAACACGTTGTTAGTTCAAAAGAATTGGGATTACCAACTTATGAAATAGCAGCAATTTCAGGAGGAGATGCCAAAGAAAATAGCGAAATTCTTTTAAGCGTCTTGCAAAACAAAACTTCCCCCTATCTAGATACAGTAATTTTAAATGCTGCTTTTGGTTTTTATGCTAATGGTAAAGTTTTAAGTCTCACAAAAGGCATTGAATATGCACGAAGTATTATTGCATCAGGAGCCGCTTATGACAAATTGCAACAGTTAATTAAATTACAGGAGGTAGCCTGATGGATTTTTTAGCCAATATTTTAGCACAAAAAGAAATTGAAGTTGCAAAAATGCAGGTAGAACCGATCATCTTACGCCAAGACTTAGTCAGCTTTATAAAAATTGTGAAAGAAAATCCCCAGAGAATGCATGTGATTGGTGAGATTAAGCGAGCATCGCCATCAAAAGGTGATATTAATTTAACAGCTGATATCTTAGTACAAGCAAAAACTTATGAGTTAGCGAAAGTTAGCGCCATTTCTGTTTTAACAGATCCAATTTTTTTTAAAGGTAGTGTCACTGATCTAAAAAAAATAGCAAAAACAGTTCAAGTACCGATTCTTTGTAAAGACTTCATCATTTCCAAAAAACAAATCAATCGTGCTTATAATGCGGGGGCTAGCTTGGTCTTACTAATCGTAGCAGCATTATCACAAGTTAATCTAAAAGAATTATTTGACTATGCTAAATCACTCCAATTAGAAGTACTGGTAGAATGTCACAATGCTGGTGAAATCACACGAGCAAAAGCCCTTGGTGCTGACTTAATTGGTGTCAACAATCGTAATTTAACGACATTTGAAGTTAGTATAGATGTTAGCATTGCTTGTGATATAGCAGATGAAGGTATTTATATTAGCGAATCAGGTTTTAAAACGCAAGCAAATGTCAATTTAATCAAGGATAAATTTCATGGTGTTTTAGTTGGCGAGACATTAATGCGCAGTAGTAATCCTAGTGAGAAAATACAAGAATTGCAGGTGAGCTGTCAATGACGAAGGTGAAAATTTGCGGCATTACCGATAAAGAAACGTTACTAAAAATATGTCAATTAAAAGTAGACTACGTTGGTTTTGTTTTTGCCAAAAGTCCCCGCCAAATAACGCCAGAAAAAGCAGCCGCAATAAGCGAAGTGGTACCTAAAACGATAAAAAAAGTCGGTGTATTTGTTTCACCAACAATAGCTGAGGTAATACAAATTGCTACTACCGCAAAATTAGATGTTATTCAAATTCACGGCAAAGTGCCGAAAGGTTCATTACCACTACCTGTCATTATTGCCCAAAGCCCTGACAAAAAAGATTTTAATTGTTGTGCTAATTACTTACTTTTGGATGCTCCAGCTGGAAAATATGCCGGTGGTAATGGTACTATTTTTGATTGGAAAAAAATTGAGGTAGCAAAAATCGACAAAACAAACTTATTTATAGCAGGTGGTTTAAACAGTCAAAATGTAACAGCGGCCATTGCATATTTTTCACCATTTGCTGTCGATGTTTCAAGTGGCGTTGAAACTGGAGGAAAAAAAGATTTAGCAAAAATTACTGCATTTATTCAAAAAGTTAAAACTAATTAAAATTTTTTAGGAGGAATTATATGTATAAAATGCCAAATGAAAAGGGTTTTTATGGTTCTTTCGGGGGACAGTTTGTCCCGGAAACATTGATGTATGCTGTTAAAGAACTGACTAAAACCTATGAAGCATCAAAAAAAGACGAAGCCTTTCAAGCAGAGCTAAGCTATTATTTAAAAGATTATGTTGGACGTAAAACGCCTTTGTTTTTTGCCGAACGTTTAACAAATTATTGTGGCGGTGGCAAAATTTATTTAAAAAGAGAAGATTTAAATCATACGGGTGCTCATAAGATCAATAACGCTTTAGGCCAAGTTTTGCTAGCGAAAAAAATGGGCAAAACTAAAATAGTTGCTGAAACGGGTGCTGGTCAACATGGGGTAGCAACGGCGACAGCAGCAGCGCTATTTGGAATGGAATGCATTATTTTTATGGGAGAAGTAGATGTTAGCCGCCAAGAATTGAATGTTTTTCGGATGGAGCTTTTGGGGGCAAAAGTTGTTAGTGTAACTTCTGGAAGTAAAACCTTAAAAGATGCGGTGAATGAGGCATTACGCTATTGGGTTGCGCAGGTGGAAGATACGCATTACGTGATGGGATCAGTTTTAGGTCCCCATCCGTTTCCTGAAATTGTACGGGACTATCAAAGTGTTATTGGTCAAGAAGCCCGGGAACAATATTTTGCAAAAGAAAAAAAACTACCAGAAATTGCCCTTGCCTGTGTTGGTGGTGGCAGCAATGCTATGGGGCTGTTTTATCCATTTATAAATGATGAATCGGTAAAATTAATTGGGGTAGAAGCCTCGGGTAAAGGACTTGATACCTCACAGCACGCAGCTTCAATAACTAAAGGGGCAGTTGGTGTTTTACATGGTAGCAAAATGTTCTTATTACAAGATGCGGATGGTCAAGTCGAAGAAGCTTTTTCTATTTCTGCTGGACTAGATTATCCGGGGATTGGACCAGAACATTCTTATCTACATGAAATAAAGAGAGCTGAATATGTAAGTGTAACAGATGAGGAGGCAGTAGCTGCTTTTCACTTGCTTTCCAAGTTAGAAGGGATTATTCCTGCTTTGGAAAGTTCCCATGCTATTGCGTATGCTCTAAAACTTGCTCCAAATTTAGCTAAAGATGAAGGAATGGTAATTTGTTTATCTGGTCGTGGCGATAAAGATGTAGCCCAAATCAAAGAAAGAGAGGGAAAATAAGATGAAATCACTAACAGTTTTTTTACAAAAGAAAAGAGAAACCGGAAAAACATTGTTTGTTCCCTATCTCATGGCCGGTGCCAACGGATTAGAAAATTTAGCCCAAGAAATTCATATGTTAGCCGAGTGTGGTGCAGATGCAATTGAAATTGGTATTCCTTTTTCTGACCCAGTTGCAGATGGTCCGACAATTCAAAAAGCGGGCCTAAAAGCATTACAAAAAAAAGTAACACTGGCAAAAATTATCGCTGCCTTAAAAGAGATACACGCACCAGTGCCTTTAATCATGATGGGCTATACAAATTCTTTTTTTCGTTATGGTCTTGAAAAGTTCGTTGAAGATATCGCGCAAACGGATGTAAAAGGAATGATCATTCCCGATTTACCCTTTGAACATCGTGATTTAGTCAAACCAGTATTGGATGAAGATGATATTGCATTATTACAATTGATTTCTTTGACTAGTTCAAAAAAACGTATCACCGAACTTTTAAGTGTAGCAGAAGGCTTTGTCTATGCTGTAACACTTAACGGCATCACAGGAAGTAAGAATGATTATGAAAAAAAATTAGACGACCACTTGGCCTATATCACCAAGCAAAGCAGTATCCCGGTTTTGGCTGGTTTTGGTATTAGTCAAAAAGAACATGTGACACGTTTTAAAGCCAATTGCGATGGCGTTGTCATTGGCAGTAAAATCGTTTCGACTTTGGAAAATGAAGGAATAGCAGCAACCAGGAAAATGATTTCTCAAATTATGCAATAATGAACCCTAACATTCGTTATGAATGACAAAATATTAGAGTTGAGATAGCATAATTAATAAGTAGTGTTAGAATAATCAGTTTATCGCAAATTTTTTGGGAAAAACAGCAAACAATTTTCTGAACAATAAAGAAAGAAAATAAAAAAAATTCTGAAAATTCATTGACTTTACTTAGTGAACACGATATATTTAACAAAATTAATTGAAAATAAGCCTTTTTAAGAATAGGAGAATCCTGTATGTGCAAATTCGACTTGAATCATGAAATCGTCATTTTAATTATCAAGTCCTGGACTTAGAACACGGAAGATGAGTAAAAATCCGGTTGTTTGAGTCCTATTTGCGCTAGCGAGAGGGATTCTTACTAAAGCATCCCAAAACATTGGGATGCTTTTTTTCTTAAATCGATAAAAATGGGAGCTGATGAAATGAGAAGTGATCAAATAAAAAAAGGAATCGATGCGGCGCCAGCTCGCAGTTTATTGTATGCAACTGGACAAGTTAAAAATATTCAAGATATGAATAAACCTTTTATTGCCATCTGCAATTCTTATATCGATATTGTTCCCGGTCACGTTCATTTAAGAGAGCTTGCTGAAGTAGCTAAAGAAGCGATTCGCGAAGCTGGTGGCATTCCTTTTGAGTTTAATACAATTGGTGTTGATGATGGGATTGCGATGGGACATATTGGGATGCGCTATTCATTGCCTAGTCGTGAACTAATTGCTGATGCAGCTGAAACGGTGATAAACGCGCACTGGTTTGACGGTGTTTTTTATATGCCGAATTGCGACAAGATTACACCGGGAATGATCATGGCTTCAGTTAGAACTGATGTCCCTTCAATTTTTTGTTCTGGCGGTCCCATGAAAGCAGGAATTGATCCCAAAGGACACAAAGCGACGTTATCTTCAATGTTTGAAGCTGTTGGTGCTTACAAGGAAGGTCAGATGTCAGAAGCTGATTTTAATTTTTTAGAACAAAATGCCTGCCCGACTTGTGGTTCTTGTGCTGGAATGTTTACCGCCAATTCTATGAACTGTTTGTTAGAGATTTTAGGATTAGCATTACCAGGTAATGGGACGATTTTAGCCGTTTCCAAAGAACGAAAAGAATTAGTCCGAAAATCGGCTCATCATTTAATGGATCTTGTGAAAAAACAAATAAAGCCTCGTGAAATTGTAACAAAAGAAGCAATCGATGATGCTTTTGCTTTGGATATGGCGATGGGCGGTTCAACCAATACGGTGTTACATACCTTAGCGATCGCCAATGAAGCACAAATTAATTACAATTTGGAAGAAGTTAATGCAATTGCTAAACGTGTTCCTTATTTAGCTAAAATTGCCCCATCCTCTGCTTATTCAATGCATGATATCCACAAAGCAGGTGGTGTTTCTGCCATCATTAATGAATTAGTTCACATTGAAGGAGCGATTCATTCCGATCGGATTACAGTGACGGGTAAAACAATTCGAGAAAATGTGGCCCATGCTACAATTCAAAATGAAGCGGTTATTCATCCAAAAGAAAATCCTTATAGTCCAGTGGGTGGACTATCAATTTTATATGGCAATATCGCACCAGAAGGTAGTGTCATTAAAGTTGGTGGGGTAGATCCTAGTGTTAAAGTCTTCACAGGAAAAGCAATTTGTTTTAATTCTCACGATGAAGCAGTTAATGCAATTGACAATCATATTGTTCAAAAAGGTCATGTGGTCGTAATTCGTTATGAAGGGCCAAAAGGCGGACCAGGAATGCCTGAAATGCTGGCCCCAACATCTAGCATTGTTGGACGTGGTTTAGGCAAAGACGTGGCGTTAATTACAGATGGACGTTTTTCTGGGGCAACAAGAGGAATTGCAGTTGGTCATATTTCCCCTGAAGCTGCTAGTGGTGGGCCCATAGCGCTCATTTGTGATGGTGATGAAATCACAATTGACTTAGTAAAACGAACCATTAACGTAGCTTTATCCCAAGAAGAAATGACTTTTCGTGCAGAAGGGTTACCGCAATTTAAACGTAAAGTCAAAAAGGGTTGGTTAGCCCGCTATTCAGCTTTAGTTACCTCGGCTCATACCGGTGGGATCATGAAATTACCAGAAGAAATGGAGTGATATAAATGGCAAGTACGCAAAAAAATGCAAGCGTCGCAGAACAATTTTCAGGTGCAAAATTATTATTAGACTGTCTAGCAAAACAAGACGTTGAAATTATTTTTGGGTATCCCGGCGGCTCGGTCTTGCCATTATATGACGCGCTTTACCACGAAGATATTCCCAATATTTTAACCAGACACGAACAAGGAGCTGTTCATGCCGCACAAGGATATGCTAAGTCAACCGGAAAACCGGGGGTTGTTGTTGTTACGAGCGGTCCGGGAGCAACAAATGTTGTAACAGGGATTGCTGATGCGATGAGTGATTCAGTCCCCTTAGTTGTTATTACCGGGCAAGTGGTGACGCAAGGAATTGGTAAAGATGCTTTTCAAGAAGCTGATATTTTAGGTATCACGCTACCGATTACAAAAAATAATTATCAAGTCCGTAATATCAATGATTTACCCCAAATTTTAAACGAAGCGTTTCATATTGCCACTACAGGTCGTAAAGGTCCAGTAGTAGTTGATTTGCCTAAAGATATGACAGTTTGTCAAACTGATGCGCAACCAGCAAATGAAGTTCACCTAGAAAGCTATCATCCCAATACGCAGCCTTCTGCACTGCAGATAAATCGGTTGATGGAAAAATTAGCAGAAGCAAAACGACCTGTAGTTTTAGCTGGTGGAGGAGTTGTGGCCGCAAATGCAGCAATGGAACTTACGCGTTTTGTTGAAAAATATCAGATTCCCACAATTTCAAGTTTGCTGGGTTTGGGCGTTCTTAAAAGCGATCATGAATTATTCTTAGGCATGGCAGGTATGCACGGATCTTATGCAGCTAATATGGCGTTAGTGGACTGTGATTTATTGATTAACTTTGGTTGTCGTTTTTCAGACCGTTTGGCAACTTCTCCAAAAGATTTTGCCCAAAACGCAACAGTAGCTCACGTTGATATTGATCCTGCAGAAATTGGGAAAATCATTCCAACTGCGATTCCCATCGTAGCAGACGTAAAAAAAGCTCTTTTGAGTATGTTGAATAAAGAAATTAAAGTCCAAGATACTAGAAAATGGCAATCTTTATGCCTGCAGCGTCATCAAGAAAAACCATTTACTTACGATCGTGATAGCACTACAGAAATTAAACCACAAAAAGTAATTGAACTTGTGGGAAAATTGACGAAAGGTAATGCTTACGTGGTAACTGATGTTGGCCAACATCAAATGTGGGTTGCGCAGTATTATCCTTTCAAATTTGCCAATCAATTGGTTACAAGCGGTGGATTAGGGACTATGGGTTATGGTATTCCCGCTGGTATTGGTGCTAAATTTGGAAATCCCGATAGTCAAATTGTTGTTTTTGTGGGGGATGGCGGTTTCCAAATGACCAATCAAGAGTTCGCTATTTTAAATGAACACCAATTAGATATTAAATTTATTTTGCTAAATAATAATTCTTTGGGAATGGTACGACAATGGCAGGAAGTTTTCTATGAGAATCGTCGTTCCCAATCAGTTTTTGCAAGCTCACCAGACTTTGTCATGTTAGCAAAAGCTTACGGCATAAATGGCGTCAAAATTGAAAATCCAGCAACGATGGAAGCTGATTTTACTAAGGCATTTAACAAGCCAGGACCAGGCTTAATTGAAGTTGTTATTTCCCCCACCGAACATGTCTTACCGATGATTCCTCCGGGAAAAGCCAATGATCAAATGATAGGGGTGGACTAAAATGAAACGGATGATTACTGCGATGGTCTACAATCACGTTGGCGTTTTAAGTCGGATTAGTAGTGTTTTGTATCGCCGACAAGTGAATATTGAAAGTATTTCCGTTGGAGAAACTGAAGATAAAGAAATTTCTCGCATGACCTTTGTTATTAATGTTGCGACCTTAGCTGAAGTTGAACAAGTCACCAAACAGCTCAATAAACAAATTGCGGTCGTAAAAGTTTCTGATATTACCGATGAGCCACACCTTGAGCGGGAATTGGCACTGGTCAAGGTGAATGCGCCAGCTGCTACGAGAACAGAGATTAAAACAATGATCGAACCCTTTCGAGCAGACATTGTCGACGTGGGTATCAAAACTATTGCCGTTCAAATTGCCGGCTCATCTGAAAAAGTTGATGCGTGTATTGATATTTTAAGACCATACGGAATTAAAGAAATGGCACGTACAGGCATTACTGGCTTTACTAGAGGTTAATCGCAAAAAATTGCTGTTAATATAATTTTGAATATTTGGAGGGACTTTAATATGGTAAAAGTTTATTACGAAAATAGTGTAGAACAAGATGCATTGCAAGACAAAACGATTACAATTGTAGGTTATGGTTCACAAGGACATGCTCATGCGCAAAATCTGCGAGATACAGGACACAACGTTATTATTGGTATTCGTGAAGGCAAATCAGCTGACGCAGCCCGTGAAGACGGTTTTACCGTTAAGTCAGTAGCCCAAGCAACAAAAGAAAGTGACGTTGTAATGATTTTGGCACCAGATGAAATTCAAGGTGAACTTTACGACAATGAAATCGCCCCGAACCTTGCTGCTGGTAATGCATTAGCTTTTGCCCATGGATTTAATATCCATTTTGATGTTATCACACCTCCGGCAGATGTTGATGTTTTCTTAGTTGCACCAAAAGGACCAGGACACTTGGTTCGCCGTACTTTCACAGAAGGATTTGCTGTCCCAGCGTTGTTTGCAGTGTATCAAGATGCTAGTGGAAAAGCACAAGATATTGCGCTATCTTATGCAAAAGGAATCGGAGCCACCCGCGTTGGTGTATTGGAAACAACTTTCAAAGAAGAAACTGAAACAGATCTATTTGGTGAACAGGCTGTTTTATGTGGCGGTCTAACTTCAATGATCGAAGCAGGTTTTGAAACCTTAGTCGAAGCTGGATACCAACCAGAACTTGCCTATTTTGAAGTATGTCATGAAATGAAATTAATCATCGATTTGATTTATGAAGGTGGTTTTTCTAAGATGCGTCATTCTATTTCAAATACAGCTGAATATGGGGACTATGTTTCTGGACCACGTGTGATCACAGCCGAAACAAAAAAACATATGAAAGAAGTTTTAACTGATATTCAAAACGGTAACTTTGCCAAAGGTTTTATTGATGATAATAAAGCTGGTTTTCCTGAGTTTAAGCAAATGCGAAAAGAAAACGCCGGACATCAAATTGAACAAGTTGGTAATGAACTACGAAAAATGATGCCTTTTGTAACGAAAAAAGATTAGTTTTGGAGGTGAGCACCTTGGATTTGACGACGGATGTACAAATCAAAAGGGCATACAAAGTATTAAAAGAGGCAGTTAGCCATACGCCATTACAATACGATCGCTACTTATCTGAAAAGTATGAGGCAACGATTTTATTAAAGCGGGAAGATTTGCAAAAAGTTCGTTCCTTCAAGTTAAGAGGTGCTTATTATGCCATAAAAAAACTACCCCATGAACAATTAGTTAATGGGGTAGTTTGTGCTAGTGCTGGTAATCATGCCCAAGGAGTTGCTTATACTAGTCACGAAATGAATATTTCTGCTGTTATCTTTATGCCCACAACGACACCACACCAAAAAATTGCACAGGTAGAATTTTTTGGTGGCAAGAAAGTTTCAATCAGATTAGTTGGCGATACTTTTGATGCTTCAGCAAAAGCGGCAAAAGAATTCGCAGTAAAACAAAAAATGGCATTTATTGATCCTTTTAATGATCCAGATATTATTGCTGGACAAGGTACACTAGCGCTTGAAATGATGACCGATGCCCAAAAAGAAGGATTTAAGCCTGATTATATTTTAGCTGCCATTGGTGGCGGCGGGTTAATCAGCGGGATTGCCTCTTATGTAAAAAATACGAGTCCAGCAACAAAAATTATTGGAGTTGAGCCAAAAGGAGCACCTTCTATGCAGGCAGCTTTTGATCATGGTGGTCCAGTTTCATTAAATGAAATTGACAAGTTTGTTGACGGCGCTGCGGTTAAAGAAGTGGGGTTATTAACGTATTTTCATGCCAAAGCTTACCTAGACGCGTTAGCAGTGGTAGATGAAGGTTTAGTTTGTTCGACTATTTTAGAATTATATACCAAGCAAGCGATTGTGGCCGAGCCGGCTGGTGCTGTGAGTGTGGCAGCATTAGAAGTTTTAAAAGATGAAATTAAAGGAAAAACCATCATTTGCGTTATCAGTGGTGGGAATAATGATATTAGTCGCATGGCAGAAATTGAGGAACGTTCTCTTGTTTATGAAGGCTTGCAGCATTATTTTGTGGTGAATTTTCCACAACGTCCTGGTGCTTTAAAGGAATTTGTGAGTGAAGTTTTAGGTCCAAAGGATGATATTACGCGTTTTGAATATACAAAAAAAATTAATCGGGGGACAGGTCCAGTCGTGTTAGGTGTCCTGCTTAAAGAAACCGCTGATTTAACGGCGTTATTAACGCGCTTGGAGCAATTTGATCCAACATATATTAACTTACAAGCAGAACCTTCGCTTTACTCATTATTAGTTTAATTAAGTTTTAAAAATAAAGGAAATAGCAGGCAATCGTTACATTTAATTAAATAGAAATATATCTATTATTTTATGACTATAAAAAATAGCTTTAGCTAAAACTACTAAAAGCAAAAGGTAGAGTAGGGTTAGTTGAAGCTTTTTTTGACATGTAGAATGTATTTGATCCTTCTAAGCTAAGTTATTTGCGGCAAAAGGAAAAACGTGCTATATTAACAAAGCGTAAATATTACGTTTTAAATGCTCAAATAATTGTCTGCTGGCTAAAAAAAGAAAGGACAGCAAAATGGCAAAAAAATCAAAAATTGCAAAATCAAAAAAACAAGAAGCGATGATTGCGCGTTATGCGGCGATTCGCTATGAATTAAAACAAGCCCACGATTATGAAGCGTTGGCGAAATTACCCAAAGATTCTAATCCTAACCGCTTGAAAAATCGTGACCGGATTGACGGACGTCCAAGAGGTTATATGCGCAAGTTTGGCATGTCACGGGTGAAATTCAGAGAATTGGCCCATGAAGGCAAAATTCCTGGTGTAAAAAAAGCAAGTTGGTAATTTAATTGGTCGTAGGAAACTTCTCATTAAAAGTGGGAAGTTTTTTTCTTTTTTTTGAAGGAGAAAATGATGGCGAAATCTTTTGGTTCTCTGCCTTTTAATGATAAACTTATACTAGGAGGAGCTTATGGAGAAGAGCTATCAAAAAGACCAATTAACCACACAGATATTTTATGGCGAAACATTAAATAAAAGTATCAATCCTGCTGCTAGCGATAATTTACACGTGATTATTTTAACAAATCAGAAATATTATGATCGTTCTTTTGAAAAAGTCAGTCAGCTTTTCAAAAATGCCTATGACATTGACTGGTATGTTTGTCGCAATCAAACATATTGTAATAATTTAGAAGAACTAATGAATTTACTCCACTTTTTAGAACGATTTCCGTCAAATCGCAATTATCTATTTTGTGGTTATGGAAATGAAGGTGTTATGCAGTTAACTGGCTTTTTAGCACAGACCACGGTTTTGCCCGGGCATTACTGGTGTCTCCCGGTTTCGGTTCGTTCTTTAGCCAAAGCCTTAATCACAGAACAAGCCGTAATGAAACAAAATAGCCAAGTGTTACTGCAGGTTAAAAATTTGCCACAGGCAGTATATTTTGATCAAACTTTGACAGAAGCACAAACAGAGGGAAAATTAGTTGATCTACTAGTTTTCATACGAATAGGTCTAGTTTGTGACTACGATTTCTTGCAAAATTTATATCAGAATTTTCCTAATCAACAACTAGTATATCGCCGTTCTTTTGCTGCATTAATAACAGAGTTGATTGATTATTATGCTGAATCAGCTGAAATTGAAACCTTCGGGCAGTTATTTGAAGCGGCTTTTTACCAAACCGAAAATGGGCATTTGCTATCTTCTAATATGAAACGTTTATTTGGAATTTTATTCCATTTATTCTGGAGCGATGCCAATGACAAACTGCACTTTAATTTGAAAAATTTTTTAATTTGGTTTCAACGACTAGGCTATCCTATTTATTTACCAAAACAGATTTCTTTAACCGATTACCAGTTGCAAGTTTTAGCTCAAGCGCAAAAAGAGGCACCAATTTTCGTGTTAGCAAAAATCGGCAAAGTTGGTAAGAAAACAAAGGTTACCGTTCAATCATTGCAACAAGCAATTGAAAAATATCAAGCTATCATAAAGGAGATTCGTGAAAGTTAATGGAAAAATCATATAGTGAACAAATGCTAGAAGCCTTAGAAAATGAAGATTTGGTGAGTGCTAATTTAGCATTTAATCAAGCGTTAGCTAAAGATGGTGATAGTCAATTACACGAATTGGCACAATATTTGTTACAGATTGGTTTTTTAGAAGAATCGGAACAGACTTTTTTACATCTATTGGAGAAATATCCTAATAATGAAGAATTATATTTAGGCTTAGCTGAAGTGGCCATTGAAAATGATAATAGTGATCAAGCGTTGAATTTCATTGAAAAAGTTCCCAAAAATAGTGATTATTATGTACAAGCACTACTATTAGCTGCGGATCTTTATCAAATGATTGGTATTCCAGAAGTTAGTGAAGCAAAATTGACTGAAGCTGCAAAAATTTTGCCAGACGAACCTTTAATTCAATTTGCTTTAGCGGAGTTATTTTTCACAACCGAGCGTTTTGGTGAGGCTGCGACGATTTACCAAATTTTATTAAATTCCAATATAACAGAAATGGCAGATATCTTATTAGAGGAACGCTTAGGCACGGCGTTAAGCATGGAGGGCCAATTTGAAGAGGCTGTACTTCATTTGCGTCGCGCACTCGAAACGCAAGTAACCGATGATCGCCTTTTTCAAATTGCTTTTGTGTACCGTCAATTAAAAGAAAATGAACAAGTTATTCAATATCTTGAGCAATTACGCAGTTTAAACCCACAATATCAATCCTTGTATTTGTATTTAGCAGAAGCAATGCAAGATGAAGAGCAGTTAGAAGAAGCCCAAGAAGTAATTGAAGCGGGGATTAAAGAAAATCCTTTTAATGTTGATTTTTATCAATTTGCCTCTGAGAATGTTTACCGACTTCACGATGATAAAAAAGCTGAAGAATATTTGCAAAAAGCATTGGAAACCGGTGATAAATTAGACCAAACACTATTTATGTTGAGTAATCTATACTTAAAACAAGAAGAATACGAAGCGGTTATTACGACGATTGACCAAATGGAAAATCCCGATGACGCCTATGCCCAGTGGAATTTGGCTCAGGCCTATAATCAATTAGAAGACTTTAGCCAAGCAGCAATTCATTACGAAAAAGCTAATATTGAATTGCATCACGAACCAGAATTTATGAAAGAATATGGGATTTTCTTACGAGAAGAAGGTCAGATTCAAGCTGCAAAAGAATTATTGGAACACTATCTGGCTCATGAGCCTGGTGATTTAGAAGTACAGTCGATTTTGGAGGCTTTATCATAAAGAAAAGAAGGTGAGGACGATGTTTATCGATGTCAAAGAAAAGAAAAATTTTCTCAATTGGTTTGTTACCCATGCCTCTTTTAGCCGTCGGGAAGTTTGTTGGATTTTAAATTACTTAGCAAATCATGAAGCAATTTTAAACAATGTTCATTTTGTTGAAAATGCAGATACGACCAGCCGGGGGTTACAGATTCGTGATTTAACAGTCCAAGGTGATCCTATCAAATTGTTTATTTCAGGAAAAGTTTTTGACGACAGCGACCAAATTTTTCATGAAATCCGTTTGAATTGGAAAGATGCGTTATATATTGAATGCCTCTTTGACAATGCGTGGGATAATCCTGGCTATTTGTCGATTTTAGAGGATAATCCTTTCATGAAGTGGAATGAAAACATCGATCCTGATGTAATTGACAGTATTGATCAATTCCTCTTTGAAGAAGAGCAAACGGCACGGATTAAGCAATTGTACCAAGAAATTGATGCAGCGTTAGAAAAAGGTGATGAAGAGACATTTTTACGTTTATCAGAAGCTGTGAACAAAGAGTTAGAGCAATATAAAGGACAAAAAACAGTTGATTAAAATGGCGGTAAAATTTTATTCCTAAGTATTTTAGGATAAGATTTTACCGCCTTTTTTATGAGAGGTTAACTATGATTTTTGACCTTTTTAAAAAAGTTATTTTTGGGGCGTTTGTAAGTGAAGCCTTCACCTGCCACTTCATGGACATTGATAACGGAAATAAAAGCTTGTTCATCAAATTCAGCAATAATGCGTTTTACTTCCATAACTTCTCTGGAAGTAACCACCATGTACAAAATATTTTTATCTGTACCAGAATAGGCGCCCTCGCCTTTTAAAAAGCTCGTACCCCGTCCGGTTATTTCCATTAAGACAGGTGCCATTTGTTTTGTCTCATTGGAAATAACGAGAATGCCTTTAGCTGAATAGCCGCCGTCTAAAATGGTATCTACGATGTTGGCAAAGACATAAGAGAAAATTAACGTATACATCATTCTTTTTAAATCAATATAAGTTAAGGAAGCCAATAAAATTAAAATATCAAAGAAAAATAAAGAGCGACCGACTGAAATCCCCTGTTTTTTTTCTAAAATGCGGGCGATAACATCACTACCACCGGTGGTACCACCGACACGGTAAACGATCCCGCTACCAAAACCGGCGATAATACCGGCTAGTAAAGCTGAAATAAGCAAATCATGTTCCAAGTTAATCGCCAAAGGAACTTTCTGCCAAATAAAAAGCCATACAGACAAGCTGGTGGTGCCAAAAATAGTGTAGTAAAAAGAACGTTTTCCCAAGATTTTACCGCCTAAAATAATAATTGGGATATTTAAAACAAAGGTACTATAGGCTGGGTTAATGCCAAATAATGCCCGTAAAATCAAGGTAATCCCAGTTACGCCCCCTTCAGCGAGGCTGTTTGGGATGTTGATATAAATTAAACCAAATGCATAAATACAGGTGCCAATCAGAATTAAAATTAGATCTTTTAATAAAGGAGTATATTTGTTTGTATTCATGGTCTCACCTTCTTTTTTTATCAATTAGAAACTAAGGAAGATAACGCCTGTTTTCTGCCTTCTCAAATGTAGCACGAAAAAATGACACTGACAATTGGCGCATACTTTGAATTGCAGAATTATTTTGATAAGATAATGACAGGAGTGATCACATGAGTAAAAAAACATTGCAACAGATGCAACATGAAGTAGATGATTATATCGACCAATTTAAAGTAGGATATTTTTCTCCGCTAGCCCAACTTGCGCGTATGACAGAAGAAGTGGGGGAATTAGCTAGAGAGGTAAATCATTACTACGGTGAAAAACAAAAAAAGGCAGAAGAAGCCCCAAATACAGTTGCTGAAGAACTAGGGGATGTATTTTTTGTCTTATTATTAATGGCGAATTCTTTAGAAATTGATTTAACAGAAGTTTTTGATCAAAATATGGCGAAATTTAATCAGCGGGATTATTACCGCTTTGAAAGAAAAGACGGCAAGCGTGCCCCGGAGGATGAAAATGCGATTAGCTAAATTACCTGAAGAATTCCAACGTGCTTTACCGGTAACCAATCAAATTGAGGCAGCTGGTTTTGAAGCTTACTTTGTAGGCGGTAGTGTGAGAGATATTTTGTTGGGACATAAAATTCATGATGTTGACATCGCTACTAGTGCATTTCCGGCAGAGATTAAAGAGATCTTCCCCCGCACAATTGATATCGGCATCGAGCATGGCACGGTTTTAGTTTTGCAGCAAGAGGAACAATATGAAGTGACCACTTTTCGGACAGAGTCGACGTATCAGGATTTTAGACGTCCTGATCAAGTGGAGTTCGTCCGGTCTTTAACAGAGGATTTAAAACGTCGGGATTTCACGATTAATGCCTTTGCGTTAAAAGATGATGGCGAAATCATTGATTTATTTGATGGTTTAATGGATTTAGAAGAACACGTCTTAAAGGCAGTAGGAGATCCTCATGAACGCTTTCATGAAGATGCGCTGCGCATGATGAGAGGCTTACGTTTTGTTAGCCAACTAGGTTTTGCTTTTGAGGTTGAAACTTTTGATGCAATTTTGGAAAACCATGCACTACTCGACAAGATTTCAGTTGAACGCATTTATGTTGAGTTTAGTAAACTTTTGTTAGGTGAATTTCGCAATCAAGCAATTTCATTTCTCGTGGAAACAGAATGTTATTTGTATTGTCCAGGGTTGCGGCATTACGGCGAGGCTTTATTGCGCTTTGCCGACATGAAACCTTTGACTTTCTCCTCAAAAGAACAAGCGTGGACAGTGCTCATTGAGCAAATGGGGATGGGGCAAACATTAATTCGTCCATTTTTAAAACAATGGAAGGCGTCAAATGAGTTAATTCAAAATGTCCAAGCACTTCATTGGGGATTGAAAATACGGCAGGAAAAACCATTAACAAATTGGGAAATTTATCAATTAGGTTTAGAAAATAGTTTGACAGTAGAAGCTTTGGCACCATTTTACAACTTGACTGCTGATTTAAAAAAAATAGAAATGCAATATGAAAAATTGCCGATTAAACAATTACGGGATTTAGCAGTTAACGGTAACGACTTATTACAAACTTTTGATCGAAAGCCTGGTAAATGGTTAAAAGAAATCTTAAGTCAATTGGAATATCAAGTAGTAACACAAGTCTTGGAAAATGATGCTAAAATTTTGTTAAAGACAGCACAAGAAATACTACAAGCAGGTGAGCAGTAATGAGACAAAAACAATTCACAGTCACCAAAGATTTGACAGCAGAAAAAATGGGTTCAGGTGGCTTGGCGGTGTTAGCTACGCCAGCTGTTGTACAAATGGTAGAAAATACCTGTTTTGAATACTTGCAAGAAAAACTAGACAGCACTAAGACAACGGTTGGTGTAAAGTTTGAGCTGGTGCATCTAAAGCCTTCTAAAGTTGGTGCAACAATAACAGTTGAAGTGGATATTGAATTAAGTCAGTCAGGCAAAACGCTCTTTTTGTTTCAGTGTTATGAAGGAAATGTTGTGATTGCAAAAGGGAAACATCAACGCGTCGAAGTGAAGACCGCTGACTTTTTGAATCAGCTGTAAGCATTTTCTTATCCTGCATTTTAAAGTTGTGCTAAACTAATGAGTGGAGTGAAACAAATTGTTAAAGTCACAATTATTGTGTTATCAATCACAAAGGTTGTTGACAATCTGAGGAGGAAGTCAAATGGCTAGAGAAATGACAGCTTTGAAATTTTATTTCCGTAATGGAGAAACTTGGACGATTAACCGTCGCTTTATTGGCGATTTGTGGATTAAACAAATTACCACAAGTTTTGGTCGAATTAATGGCAGTGAATTTGTTGAAATTCATCCATGTGCGGGCTTTAAAATTGAAATTTATCCAGAAGGTGATCATGTTGCAACCCATGATATTAACTTGGGTGGTTTAGAATTGGGGATGTTTGCCCGTGCTTTGAAATATCAAGATATCGAACGGATGGAAATTTTATTTAAAGCCGGCAAACCAGATATGGTCTACTTCCCATATAAAGACAAAGATACAGAAGGTTTGGATAATGTTTACCAAACAACTAAAGTAAGCGAAGAGACAAAGAGCCTTTATATCGTAATTAACCCAGAACAAACAGTAGATGATGTCTACGGTGAATTTTTCGAATAAAAAAAAGAATACAAAGTCTCCCACAAAAATTTTAATTTTGTGGGAGACTTTTATCATAACCATCTGTATTTTTCAATCGTAAGATCGCCATATTGAAAAATACAAGTGATTTTATTGTCATCATCTACCACTCTTTATCGTCAAGTAAAACTACTTAACAAAAATCACTTAAAAGACTAGCATTCAGAGAAAAAACATGCTATCATATTCAAGTCTGAGAGAAATCTTAGAGTACGAATGAGGATATGGGAGGGAAAAACATGCGCGTAAACATCACATTAGAATGCACTTCTTGCAAAGAACGCAACTATTTGACAAGCAAAAACAAACGTAACAACCCTGACCGCTTGGAAAAAAATAAATATTGCCCACGCGAAAGAAAAGTTACTTTACACCGCGAAACTAAATAATCGTTTCAGAAACCCTTTAAGACCAGTGTTTTAGAGGGTTTCTTTTTTTAGCGGAAATCAAAGCTATTGCTTATGATTTTTCTTGTTTATTTTTTCTTTCAACCATTTACCTTCCATAACACTTCCCCAAGCAGCAAAACCAATTATTGCAAAAGTGCCTACTATAACAATGATATCACGCATAGGCTTGTCAGCTCCTTTTTCATATTATATCTTAGTCAAAAGCCAATCGTTTTAATAAAAGACTTTCTTTAGACTAAATATTAGTGAAAGACTTGTATTAACCAACTTAATTTTTTTAAGACCAACAGTTAAGTAACAGTTGAAATCTACTCTTAGTTATTTTTTCTTCCGATTTTTGTTAAAATCTATCAGATTTCATAAAAGTACAGGTTAGAAAAGGGCTGAAGGTGTGTTGTTGAAAAATAATGCACCAAAGTGTTTTCTAACGTGTTAAAAGTTGTACTATTGCGCTATAAGAGGGGAAATGTTTCTTAGAGTTTAATTATTTTACTCAAGTTTCTGAATGCGGAATTTTTTTGACTTTCATAACATCTAAGAAGAAAGTAAAAATTGGGATGCCAACAATTAAGCCCCAAATTCCAAAAAGGCGCTCTGCCACTAAGAGAATCACAAAGGTGTAAAAGATGGGTAATTCTGTACGGCTTGACATGAATTTGGGATTTAAGACATAGGCTTCTAGAATATGGATGCCAAGAATCATGAATAAGATAAAAATTAAGTCCCACATTCCCCCTTGTGAATAGGCAATAAATGACAGCGGAATACTTGAAATAATGGCTCCAGCAACAGGGATGAGACTAAATAAGAAGACCATTAAGCCCAAACTTGGTAGTTGATGAAATCCCATAATGGCTAAGCCGATAACCGTAATGACGGTGTTTACGATAGCAATAAAAAATTGTGCTTCTAAAACGACGCCAAAAGTGTTAATAAATTTTTGGGCAAAGTAAAATATATCTTGAAAAAACCAGCCAAAATCACTAGTAAAAAATAATTTTGAGAAATCTTTTACTTTCTTTAATTCAACGGTAAAAAAGAAGCTCAGTAAAAAAGATAAAGCTAGCGAAACAGCGAGTTTGCCAAAATCGTGGAGGTACCCAATGATAAAGCTGGCGCCGCCTTTTAATTGGTCAAGAAACTCACTCCGTTGGACGTATTGTAAAATCCAGTCGAGGACTTGATTGGAATTAGTCGGTTGGTTGTCGTAGAAGTCTATGACCGTATCGACCATGTGCCAAGTTTGGTGAAATAAGATTGGGATATAGTTGGTTAAGGCAATATACAAAAGTAATAGTGTTCCACCATATAAGGCAACCACGATAAAAATGGGTTTAATTTTGATCAAGCGTTGGACCAATTGTACAAAATGAATAGCCAAATAGGTGAAAATAAAGGTTAATAAGATTGGTGTCATAAGACTACGGGCAAAATAAAGTAAAAAAATGATGCTCAACAACACAACATAGCGTCTTAATTTAAGATTGGCAACAAAATTATGATAAAGTTTCAATTAGACACACCTCGTTTTTATAAATGTTTTCTTTAGTATAGTCGTTTTTGATGAGCAAACCTATTAAATTCAGTTCAACGAACAAAAATGTTAGGCAGCAACATGTTATTCTTAAGGGAGTCTATTTTTTAATGAAGTAAAATGACAGCTTTTTAAACTGTCTTTTTATAGGTGAAAATTTGAGACAAAAGCTACTTCTCGATTACCTTTTAGCCGTAAACAGGAGTTTAGAATAGATGAATGTCTTCGCACCTATCTGAAATAAAAAAGAGGCTTCACTTCGTTAGAACTAGTAAAATTACAGACAAAGGCGGAAAAAAGGATTTATGAATAATCAACAACTTTATTTTGATTCATTTGGTCAACCAGCTAGAGTTATTCAAATGAAAGATAAGCAGCTTACAAGTTTGAATGAAGGGGAAATTTTAGTTGAGATGTTGTATGCACCAATCAATCCATCTGATCTAATCCCAATAACTGGTGCCTATGCCCACCGAACCCCTTTACCCAGCCTTATTGGCTATGAAGGTGTGGGACTTGTCCGACGTGTGCACAATGAGTCAGATAAGCACTTGTTAAATAAACGAGTCTTACCTTTACGAGGAGAGGGAACTTGGCAGAAATTTGTAGTGACACAGGCGGATTATGCGGTCATGGTTCCTGAAGAAATTGATTCCATTACTGCCAGTCAGGCTTATATCAATCCGGTTACGGCCTGGGTGTTGTGTGTGGAGGAATTTAAGTTAAAAAAAGATGATTTCTTAATCATCAACGCTGCAAATTCTTCGATTGGTAAATCGTTTATCCAACTTGCAAAAATACTAGGATTTAAATTGATTGGCGTAGTACGAAATGAGAAGGCGCGAAAAGAGCTAGAAAAACTTGGCTTGTTTTTTGTTGTGAATTCAGCTAAAGAGGATATAAAAGCTACCGTCACAAAAATAACCAATAAAAAAGGGGTTCAGGCTGCAGTGGACTCTATTGGTGGTCAACAAGGCAATATTTTGGCTGAGTGTGTAACAGCAGGAGGAAAGTTTCGTACAATAGGATTGTTGTCAGGAGAGCAGGTTGATTGGCAGTTTTTGACTACCCAGTTGGATATTTCGGTAGAAATTTTTCATTTGCGTCATTGGCTAGACCGTATCACAAATGCCAAATGGCAGCAGACTTTTACAGAAATTTTTTACTACTTGAAAAGTGGACTTTGGCATTTACCACGACCTTCAGCATTTTATTCATTGATACAATTCAAACAAGCAATTGCAGACTTTGAGCAATCAGGCAAAAACGGAAAAGTGCTTTTTGATTTTTGTGATAACATAAAAGCATAAAAAATGGCATCTGCTACTGTAGTAATTTCCCCAAAATTAGCGTAAAAAGCTAATTTTTTAGGCGATACAACAGCTATAGCAGGTGCCATTTTTATTTATTTTAGTTTTGCTTTGACATCTTCAATCATCTTTTGATACGCGATGGGGCCATTATACAACCAGCTTTTTTCAGGGCCGAATTCCCATAAATTCCCATTTTTTACTGCGGGAATATTTTGCCATAAAGGATCTTTGAACATTGCCGCTTTTTTGTCACTATTAACAAGAATTAAATAGTCACAATCAATTTGGGCTAATTTTTCTAGTGAAACCGCCGACCAATCTGAAGTTGCTTTTTCGCTGATTTCTTTGGTTAGATTCGGAACTTTAAAGCCTAATTGTTGATACAACAGATCACCGCTGGAACGTGTGTCAGCAACCATAAAAGCAGAGTTATTGGTTACCCACAAAACAGCGACAGATTTACCTTCTATTTTTTTGGCATAATCTTTTTTAGTTTCAGCTACTAATTTTTCATAGTCCGTAATGATTTTTTTGCCTTCTTTTTGTTTGTTCAAGACATTGGCAACGTCAGTTAATTTAGCTTGCCAAGTAACTTTTTCGCCGTTTTTAACAACATAGGTTGGAGCAATTTTGGCGTATTTATCGTATTTTCCCCCTTCGACTAAACCGTTTGATTCAATTAATAATAAATCAGGTTCATAGGATAAAACATCTTCATAAGGTAAGTCATAATTAATTAAAGGAACATCTTTTAGATCCTTACGCAAATAATCTTGACGAGATCCACCCCCAACAGTCCATTGGGCAACTGGTTTTTCTCCTAATGCTACTAGGTAATCTTCTAAATAACTGCCAATAATTCGCTTGGGATTATTGGGAATTTCAACTTTATGATCCAATTGATCGGTCAGTGTCCGACTTTCTTTTTGAGTGGACTCTTTATTTTCCGTCCCACAACCTGCAAATAATAAAAGACTAGCTAATAATACTAAACCGGTGGTAATTTTTTGATACTTCTTCATGAATGACTTCCTTTCTTGTAAAGCAAATTCAGGTATTTATTTCTTTAAATGAGAATGATTATCAATTAAAGATACTAGCATATTTCTCTTTTTTGTCAATTTTATTTTTATGACAAATGCGATGAAATCAATTTTCCTACTATTGACGAATTGAAAAATTAAAGCGATAATTGATAATCATTATCAATGAAAGTAGAGAATTACAATGACTACCTTGGAAGCAAAAGAGATAACTGTTGGTTATCAAAAACAAATTATTATTGAATCGTTGTCGCTCCAATTACCAGTAGGAAAAATAATTGGGTTAATTGGACCAAATGGCAGTGGCAAGTCGACACTATTAAAAACATTGGCGCGAATTATGCAGCCACAAAAAGGGGTAGTAAATCTAAATGGTGTCAGTATCAAAACGTTACCGACAAAAGAAGTGGCACAGCAGATCGCTTTACTTGCACAAAACACGGAACAAAATCTTGAGTTGACAGTTAGAGAATTAGTTTCTTACGGACGTTTTCCCTATCAAAAGGGACTGCGACAATTGGATCAAAAAGATCAAGAGGCAATTAATTGGGCACTTTCTGCAACCGGTCTTGAAAATCTAGCCCAACGTTCATTACAAGCTCTCTCGGGTGGACAGCGGCAACGTGTTTGGTTGGCAATGGCATTAGCACAAGATACAGATATTTTGATTTTGGATGAACCAACAACTTTTTTAGATCCAGCTCATCAGTTGGAAATTTTACAACTACTTCAAAAAATCAATCAAAAGTATCAAAAAACGATTGTCATGTCGATCCACGATTTAAATTTGGCTTCCCGTTTTTCTGATATCCTAATTGGTTTAAAACAAGGTCAAATTATAGCTAATGGGACACCACAAAACGTCATGACCACTGAAATTTTGGCGCAATTATTTGCCATTAAGGCGGAATTAACAGTAGATATCAAAACGGAAAAACCGCTTTTAATGAATTATGAATTGCAGGAGACAGAAGATGAAGATTAGTCGTTTTGTTTTGGTCTGGGGATTTTTAATAATCGCGGCTTTTTTAGTTCTATTTTTATCATTAACAAATGGAGCTGCTGATATTTCTATTCGTGAAATTATAAGTGCTTTTTTTCACTTTGATAAAAACAATCAAGCCCAACAAATAATCGTGAATTTACGTTTACCTCGCATTATCGGTGCTTTTTTTGTGGGAAGTGCATTTGCTTTAAGTGGAGCAGTTATGCAAGGGGTGACTAGAAATCCACTAGCTGATGCTGGTTTATTAGGAATTAACAGCGGTGCTTCGTTAGGCTTGGCGCTTGTTTTTATTTTGTGGCCCAAGGCTTCAATTAATCAAACAATTTGGTTTTCTTTTGCGGGTGCTTTTTTAGCCGCCTTTTTAATTTTTTTGGTCAGCCGCCGTTCTGTTACCACCTTGACACCAACGCGTCTTGTGTTGGCCGGGGTGGCGATTAGCAGTCTTTTTACCGCACTTAGTCAGGCATTGTCGCTTTTGTTTGATTTGCAACAAGATATTGCCTTTTGGTTTGTTGGTGGAGTCGCCAATATTACTTGGGAGCAATTAAAACAAGTTTGGCTGCTTTACTTAATTGCAGTAACAGGCATTTTGTTTCTTGCCGGGGGCATTAATTTATTACTTTTAGGGGATGACAATGCATTAGCTTTAGGAAAAAAACCGGGGCGTATTCGTTTTTTTACTTTACTATTTGTCGTTATTTTGGCTGGAATTGCGGTAGCACTTGTTGGCCCCATCAGTTTTATCGGACTGATGGTCCCTCATGTCTTGCGCTATTTTACAGGAGATAATTATCGCCGTTTATTGCCATTAGTTTTGGTTGGCGGGGGGCTGTTTGTAGTGCTAGCGGATTTATTAGCCCGCCTTTTAAATCCGCCATTTGAAACACCTTTGGGACTTTTGATTACAATTGTCGGGGTTCCATTTTTACTCCTAAAGATTTGGAGGAGTCGAGCGTGAAAAAAAAATATGTGTATGGCATTGTCCTTGGTTTACTCCTTATTTTACTTTGGCTGAGCGTTATACTTGGACGTCAAATTTTAACTTTGAATGATATTTTACTATTGATCAGAGGAAAGGCTAGTAATGCATTGCAATTAACAGTTTTTGAGTTGCGGCTACCGCGAACTATTTTAGCTGTTTTAGGTGGTGCTGGTCTGGGCGCAGCGGGATATTTATTGCAAGGTGTGACCCGTAACGATTTAGCAGATGCATCTTTACTGGGAATTAATAGTGGTGCCGGTTTTTTTGTACTGATTTATCTTGGTTTTTTTGCTCAAGGGAGTGGCTTTTTGCTGCCGCTATTAGCATTAGCAGGTGGTTTGATTGCGGTCTTTGCAGTATATGGGATTGCCTATCAAAAAGGTCCGTTTTTAACTTTGGATAAATTATTATTGGCAGGGATTGCTGTGAACGCTGGTTTTGGCGCTTTGACTTTATTGGGCACGATTAAAGTGGCACCAGATCGCTATCGTTTTGTAACAAATTGGCTTGCAGGCTCGTTATGGGGGGCAAACTGGAGTTATGTTTTTATTTTACTCAGCTGGCTTATCCTTTTACTTGGGGTCACATTCAGACAGTTGCCTTATTTAGACTTATTGCAGTTAAACGATGAGCAGGCTTTCAGCATAGGTGTAAAAGTTCGCAGCGTTCGCCTTCGTTTTTTATTTTTAGGGGCGGCGATAGCAGCCAGTTGCGTAGCATTTTGCGGAAACTTAGCTTTTGTTGGACTCTTGGCACCTCATATTGCGAAGACCTTAGTAAAAGGGCGAGCGCAACAACGTTTTCCATTAACCTTATTGATTGGTTCTGTAATTGTTTTAGCCGCTGACACCTTAGGCAGATTACTTTTAACTGGTGGTGAATTACCTGCAGGCGTAATGATTGCCATTTGTGGTGCACCTTATTTCTTGATTTTATTGGTGCAAAAGCCCAAGGTATAAGACTATCGGTAATGAATTGCTACTCTCTTTAGAATTACTAGAATTAGGCAAGGAGTAAGGTTTGTTTTTACTTACTACTTGTCTTGTTTTTACTTAAAATGAAAATGCAGGCATTTTGGTATTTTCCAGCCGTTTGCTATTTTTTTATTTTTTCGATACCATGCAATTAGAGTCTTAATTAGTCTGTTAAGATGACGTATCGCGAGATCTCACTTGGAAAATATCCTGAATAAGGAGCGATGGATTTGGATAAAAAAGAGTTACGCCAAAAAGGAATTGCTAAGTTGCAAGAATTAGCTCTTCATAAAGGTAAAAAACAAGAAAAAGAAACCATTATTTTGCAATTGTTATTTGCCAGTCGTCTATGGCAAGAGGCAAATTGTATTGCCGCTATCCGTGCAACGGACATAGAATTAGATACGCAGCCAATTTTTCAACGAGCTTTTCAAGAAGGTAAACAAATGGTTGCCCCCAAAGCTTTACAAAATCGTTTATTGACTTTTCATCCGGTTGTTGAAGATACAAGCTATCACGTTTCTAATTTTGGTGTACAAGAACCACTAGTAACTGATACAGTAGCAAAAGATGAAATTGATTTATTAATAGTTCCTGGCATCGTTTTTTCAAGTCGCGGTTATCGCATTGGTTTTGGTGGTGGGTATTACGATCGCTTTTTAATGGATTATAAAGGACAGACGGTTAGTTTGGTTTTTAATGAGCAGATTGTTGAGGATTGGCAGCCTGAGAAATTTGATCTTCCGGTAAAAAAAATAATTACGGATTATAGAAGTGAGGTTGTTTATGAATAACGAATGGAAAATGACATTAAAACGCTGGCTTAATCGGCCGGTTGTTACGTACAGCTTTTTAGCAATTCAAACAGTCGTTTATTTGCTTATGTTTATTCCCAGTCTACAAATTGAAGCTCGTGGTGTGATGTTTGGACCTTTTGTCGCCTATCTTCACCAATACTGGCGCTTTATAACACCGATATTTATCCACTTTTCACTGACCCATTTTGCTGTTAATTCAATTGTATTATATTTTATTGGGCAGCAAGTTGAAGCCATCTATGGTCATTGGCGTTTTTTTGTCTTGTATTTATTAAGTGGCGTGATGGGAAATGCAGTCAGTTTTGCATTTAATAACGCAGGCATCCGTTCAGCTGGTAGTAGCACTTCAATTTTTGGTGTCTTCGGGGCCTTTTTGTTATTAGGATATTATTTCCGCAATAATCCGGCTGTGCAAGGCATGGTCAGACAATTTGCCCTTTTTGTTGGTCTTAGTTTATTATTTGGTATTTTTGATCAATCGATTGATATCTGGGGACATATCGGCGGTGTTATCGGTGGGCTATTGTTAGGTAATGTCGTAGCGCTACCACAAAATCACGGTCGTTTTTCAATTCATACAAGAGTTATTTGCGGTGTTGTTTTTGTATTTCTTTTCGTGATTTGTCTTTTATATGGTTTAAAAAAATATGGATTGCCTGTATAATATGCGAGGAAGTGTGTAAAATGGAAACTCTTTACGATGTTCAGCAATTATTTAAACGTTTTGGTATTTATATTTATGTAGGCAAGCGCATTTATGATATCGAATTAATGTTAATTGAATTAAAAAATTTATACGATGGTCGTTTAATCGATCACGATACGTATCTAACTTGCTGGCGCATATTAAAACGAGAGCATCGCATTGAAGAAAGTCGGCAGAAAGGATAATTGTACATGGACAAAAAAATTATCGGAATTGATTTAGGCGGGACTACAGTAAAATTCGCAATTTTAACTACCGCAGGAGAAATTCAACAAAAATGGAGTATTGAAACCAACATATTGGATGAAGGTAGTCATATCGTACCAGAAATCGTGGAATCCATTAACCATCATTTAGCCTTATACAACATGAAACCAGCAGATTTTGTTGGAATTGGAATGGGAACACCAGGTAGTGTTGATCGTAATGCAGGAACAGTAATTGGGGCTTACAATTTAAATTGGACGACCTTGCAACCTGTTAAAGAACAAATTGAAGCAGGAACTAAAATTCCTTTTGCCATTGACAATGATGCCAATGTTGCAGCTTTGGGCGAACGTTGGTTAGGTGCTGGGGAGAATAACCCAGACGTTATCTTTATCACCCTTGGTACCGGTGTTGGTGGTGGTATTATCGCTGAAGGTCATTTATTACACGGTGTTGCAGGTTGTGCCGGTGAAATCGGCCATGTCACAGTTGATCCAGCAGGTTTCCAATGTACTTGTGGTAAAAAGGGTTGTTTAGAAACTGTTTCTTCTGCTACTGGTGTTGTACGGGTAGCTCGTCATTTAGCTGAAGAGTACGCAGGGGATTCGAAATTAAAAGCGCAACTAGATGAAGGGTATGATATTTCATCTAAAGATGTTTTTGATTATGCCCAGACAGGTGACGCCTTTGCTTTAATGGTCGTTGACAAGGTCTGCTTTTATTTAGGCTTAGCATGTGGTAATTTAGGCAACACCTTAAATCCATCTGCAATTGTTTTAGGTGGTGGAGTTTCAGCAGCAGGGGAATTTTTACGTAGTCGCGTTGAAAAGTACTTTGCTGAATTTACTTTCCCACAAGTAACTGAAAGTACCAGTATTAAATTAGCACAACTAGGCAACGAAGCAGGCGTTATTGGCGCAGCTTCATTAGCATTAGATTTCGTGAAATAGGAAGGAAAGCAAAAGATGTCTCCAATTATTATTATTGATATTGTTTTAATTGCAATTTTATTAGGAATCGGAATTAATGAATTGTATCTTCGAATTATGGCTAAAAAATCTGCTACAACAATTGATCAAGAGACTTTTCGAGAAGGTATGCGTAAAGCACAAGTCATTGATGTTCGGGAAAAAGATGAGTTTGATGCCGGACATGTATTAGGTGCCCGCAATATTCCCTACTCTGTTTTGAAAAATTCAATTGGTAGTATTCGTAAAGATCAACCAGTTTACATTTATGATCAAAAACGAGCAATTGCAGTACGAGCTGCCAACAAATTGCGTAAAGCCGGCTATACAGATATTTACTTATTAAAAGGTGGATACCAAAGCTGGGAAGGTAAAGTTAAAAAGAAAAACAGTTAAATTTTTGATACTGGAACAAAGGTCACTTCTGGCTTTTAGTCCAGTATTTTTTTTATTGGGTGGTTTTACCAAGAAGTGCTAAACTAAAGAAAGGAGGGATTAATCATGATTACGACAAAAAGAATTTATGCCGACTACGAAAAAAAAGATGGCTTTCGCGTTTTAGTTGACCGAGTCTGGCCGCGGGGCATTAAAAAAGTGGATGCACACTTGGATGAATGGTTAAAAGAAATTGCTCCTTCAACAGAATTGCGAAAATGGTTTGGCCACAAGCCAGAAAACTTTCCGGTCTTTAAAGAAAAGTATATCGCGGAGTTGCAAACTGAGCCGGCTAAGTCTGCACTTGCCCAACTTACGACAATTGTTCAGCGAAAAGAAAAAGTAACGTTGTTATATGGCGCTAAAGATGAAGTGCATAATCAAGCGGTCGTGTTAGCAGAATATTTAAACCGCAAAACATAATTTTTATTTATCAGTAAATAGATTAAGAGAAAAAAGACTACTAAGATAAGCAGTCCTTAGAGATACATTAAAAAAATCACACCATCAACTGGTGTGATTTTTTTATTAGCGGGCAACGCGTTTACGCATTGCTTTTTTTCGGTTTTCTTCAATCATCGCTTCTTTTTCATCGATAGGATCGATTACTTGTTTTTTGACAGTTGCTACAAAAGCACCTGCTGCTGCAACGGTAGCCAAAGTACCGACTAAGACACCTGATACAAATTTTTTCATCCCAATCACTCCGTTCATACTTTTATTATATTATGTAACAAGTCCACTAAAAATAAAAGCTAAACGCTTTTTTTAGTTAGTGACTGGCATTAAGTTCGTAAATAAATAATCATTGAAAATATTTAGTAAATAAATTATAATAAATTTACTAAACAAAAAATGATGAGGTGTTTTTTGATGACAAAAGACTTACAAGAACTTTTTAATGCGAAATTTGGTAATAAATCAACCGGTGAATATTTTGCTCCAGGCCGAATTAATTTAATTGGCGAACATACAGATTACAATGGCGGTTATGTTTTTCCAGCTTCAATTACAATCGGTACTTATGGGTTAGCACGAAAACGTGAGGATAAAAAAGTCCGTCTTTATTCGGAAAACTTCCCGGAAAAAGGAATTATCGAATTTTCAATTGATGATTTGGATTTTCGTAAAGAACACGATTGGACTAACTATCCAAAAGGGATGATGCGCTTTTTAAAAAGTGATGGCTTTCAAATTGAAAGTGGCATGGAAATTCTTTTTTATGGTACTATTCCAAATGGAGCAGGTCTTTCATCTTCAGCATCGATTGAGCTTTTGACAGGGGTAATCTTACAAGATTTATTTGACCTTGATGTCAAAATGATCGAATTAGTCCAAACAGGTAAACGCGTAGAAAATAAATTTATTGGTGTCAATTCAGGTATCATGGATCAATTTGCCATTGGTATGGGAAAAATGGATCATGCCATTTTGCTGGATACAAATACACTTGAATATGAATTGGTTCCAGCGGAATTTGGCGAATACGTTGTGGCGATTATGAATACGAATAAACGACGTGAATTAGCTGACTCGAAATACAATGAACGCCGAAGTGAATGTGAAGAAGCATTGAGTCGCCTCCAAACAAAATTACCGATTAGATCATTAGGTGAATTATCAGAAGCAGAATTTTTCAATAATACGGATTTAATTGGGGATGAGGTTCTTATTAAACGAGCAAAACATGCAGTTACTGAAAATGAACGGACTAAAAAAGCCAAGATGGCATTAGTTAACGGTGATTTAGCAACTTTTGGTAAATTATTAAATGCATCTCATGCGTCTTTGCAGTATGATTATGAAGTGACAGGTATTGAGTTGGATACTCTAGTAGCTACAGCCCAAGCGCAATCAGGTGTATTAGGGGCGCGCATGACTGGAGCAGGTTTTGGTGGCTGTGCGATTGCACTTGTTAAAGAAAGTGAATTTGAGCATTTTACTGAAAATGTAAAAGCTGCCTACAAAGAGAAGATTGGGTATGCTACAGATATTTACAAAGCAAGTATTGATGATGGTGCCCGCAAATTAAAATAAAAAATGGAGGCTTTAAAATGTCAATTTTAGTATTAGGCGGAGCTGGTTATATCGGCTCTCACGCAGTGGATCAATTAATTACCAAAGGATACGACGTGGTGGTTGTGGACAATTTATTAACTGGGCACAAACAAGCAATTCATAAAGATGCGCGTTTTTATGAAGGGGATGTGCGGGATAAAGACTTTTTAGAAAGTGTTTTTCAAAAAGAGAAAATTGAAGGTGTCATTCACTTTGCGGCTAGTTCTTTAGTTGGCGAATCAGTAGAAAAGCCATTGAAATATTTTAATAATAATGTTTACGGAATGCAAATTTTATTAGAAGTGATGCAAGCAAATGATGTAAAAAATATTGTCTTTTCTTCTACTGCGGCAACTTATGGCGAACCAAAAGTTGTACCAATTAAAGAAACGGCTGAAACTGCACCCAAAAATCCATACGGGGAAAGTAAACTGATGATGGAAAAAATGATGAAATGGTGTGACAACGCATACGGGATGAAATACGTTGCCTTGCGTTATTTCAATGTTGCCGGAGCTAAAGCAGATGCTTCAATTGGGGAAGATCACGATCCGGAAACCCATTTAGTACCGATTATTTTACAAGTTGCTTTAGGGCAAAGAGAGGCTTTGCAGATTTTCGGTGATGATTACAAAACACCAGATGGCACTTGTATTCGTGATTATGTTCAAGTAGAAGATTTAATTGCCGCGCACATTTTAGCTTTAGAATATTTAAAAGCAGGTAACAAAAGCAATGTCTTTAACCTTGGCAGTAATAATGGTTATTCCGTTAAGGAAATGCTAGAAGCCGCTAGAGCAGTTACGGGTAGAAAAATTCCTGCCAAAATTGCCCCCCGAAGAAAAGGGGACCCTGCAACACTTGTGGCTGCAAGTGACAAGGCAAAAGAAATTTTAGGCTGGCAACCTGCGTATACCGACATTAAAGATATTATTAAAACAGCTTGGGATTGGCACGTTAGTCATCCTCATGGTTATGAAGACTAGGAGGTAAAATAATGAGTATCAGCCAGACAGTGGTGGATTTTGCGACATTAGCCATTCATGCCGGTGGTTATATGGAATTAGACCGCTTATACTTACAAAATCGGATTATTGCTTTAATTGGGGAGGATAGTCTGGATGAGGTTAAGCCACAAAGTGCGACCCAAAATTCTTTAGAATTATTAGATGCATTAGTAAAAAAAGCAAAAGAAAATGGTGTAATCGGAGATAGTCTAGCCCAAAAAGAAATTTTGGAAGCGCAGTTAATGGATTTTTTGACGCCGCCGCCTTCAGTTGTTAATGCTTTTTTTGCCCAACATTATGCTAAAACACCAGAAGCCGCAACCGAATACTTTTTTAAATTATGTCAAGAAAATGACTATATTAAAACGCGTGCTATTGCTAAAAACATTGTTTTTCCAGCTGAAACGAAATATGGAAAATTAGAGATTACAATTAATCTTTCTAAACCAGAAAAAGACCCTAAAGAAATTGCAACAATGAAAAATGTGACAGCTAGCGATTATCCCAAATGTATGCTTTGTATGGAAAATGAAGGCTATAAAGGACGCCTGAATTATCCAGCGCGGACCAATCACCGCATTATTCGTATGAACTTGAATGGTGAGAGTTGGGGATTTCAATATTCCCCATATGCCTATTATAATGAACATTGCATTGTCTTATCAGAAGAGCATCGCCCGATGCAAATTAGCCGGGCAACTTTTGAACGTTTATTGACCATCATTGAAGTTTTACCCCATTATTTTGTGGGCTCAAATGCGGATTTACCGATTGTAGGAGGATCAATTTTATCCCATGACCATTATCAAGGTGGAAAGCACACCTTTGCGATGGCAAAAGCTCCCCTTGAAAAAGAAATTAATTTAAGTGTTTTTCCAAATATTAAAGCGGGAATTGTAAAATGGCCGATGTCAGTTCTTCGGTTGCAAGGAGCAGACAAAACTGAAATGATAAATGCTTGCGAGTATATCTTACAAGCCTGGAAACACTATTCAGATGAAAGTGTTTGTGTCAAAGCATTTAGTGAAGATGGCACGCCACATCATACGATAACGCCCATTGCCAGAAGAAATGGAAAGTTATATGAGGTTGATTTAGTATTGCGGGATAATAATGTTTCAAAAAAATTCCCCGATGGTATTTTTCATCCCCATCCAGATGTGCAACATATTAAAAAAGAAAATATTGGTCTGATTGAGGTAATGGGACTAGCTGTCTTACCACCAAGATTATTACCTGAATTAGAAGAAGTTGAAAAATATGTATTAGGTAAACCTAATAATATTGCCGACTACCATAAAACCTGGGCACAAGCGATGATGCAAACCCATGAATTTACGCCAGCAAATGCCATGGATATCATACATGGTGAAGTTGGACAAATTTTTGCCCGTGTTTTGGAAGATGCTGGTGTTTTTAAACGTGATAAAGTGGGGCAACAAGCCTTTTTGCGTTTTACTGATACACTTTAAGCGTTAAAAAATCAGCTGCACAAATTTGTTTATCTTTAACTTACAACTCGAGAAATAAAACTAAAGGAGGTGTAGCATGGCAACAATTAAAGATATAGCCCAAAAAGCCAACGTCTCCCCGGCCACTGTTTCGCGAGTCTTAAATTATGATGCTGGACTTTCAGTGGGACAAGATACCAAACGGAAAATTTTTGAAGCAGCAGAAGCTCTCAATTATACGAAATATAAAAACAAGCAAAAAAAAGCAGACCAAGTCTTACGCTTAGTTCAGTGGTATAACGACGAAGAGGAATTGGAAGATTTGTATTATTTGGCGATTCGTTTAGGCATTGAACGAAAAGCAGAAGAATTAAACATACAATTAGTAAAAGAATCTTTATCTGAACTTTCCGAGACAAAAACCGATGGGATCATCGCATTGGGAAAATTTGATGCCAAACATATTAAAACGCTAAAGAAAATGAAGCAACCACTTTTATTTGTGGATTATGATGGAATGTCAGCTGGGTTTGATTCTTTAGTTGTTGACTTTCATCAGGCAGTAGATTTAGTCATTGATCATTTCATCAAAGAAGGGCATGAAAAGATCGCTATTTTAGCTGGTGTAGAGTTTACGAAAGATTATCATAATGAAATTGCTGACCCTCGCTTGCGTTTGTTTACTGAACGGTTGCGGCAATTGAAGCTTTTAAATTCACAGTATGAAATCACAGGGGATTTTACAGTTGAAGGTGGCTATCAAGCCGTTAAAAATTTTTTGCAGTCTGAAAAAGAAATTCCCAGCGCACTATTTGCCGCAAGTGATGCAATGGCAGTTGGGGCATTAAAAGCCATTCACGAGGCAGGCTTAAAAGTACCGGCAGATATTTCAGTTATTGGTTTTAATGATGTTAGCGTGGCCAAATATGTAACGCCTGCTTTGTCTACCATTCAAGTACCGACAGAGTGGATGGGAGAATTAGCTTTAGAAACGATGGTACAAATTGAAAAAGATGAAGCACCCGTGCCACGCAAGATTACAATTGGCACGAAACTGATTTTAAGAGAGTCAACATTACAAACAAACTAGTTGAAAGATGTTACCGCAGTTGTTTTATATCTGACGGTAGCATTTTTTATTGGCTCTACGCAGGTTTATTTAACTTTTTTAAATTTGTGGTAAAATACACTAGAGTTAAAGGAGAGGATAGCACCGTGAAGATATTGGCTTTTGATACATCAAATAAAACCTTAACAGTCAGCGTGATGGCTGAAAACATCGTCTTAGGCGAAATTACAACAAATGTTAATAAAAATCATAGTGTGACGTTAATGCCCGCTATTGCTGAGCTAATGGAAAAAGTTGCATTAACTCCACAAGAAATTGAGCGCATCGTAGTTGCCCAGGGACCTGGATCTTACACGGGGCTTAGAATTGGTGTCACAACAGCAAAAACACTAGCAGATACACTACATTGTGAGTTGGTTGGTGTTTCTAGTTTGGCTTTAATTGCCGCCAATTGCCGTAATTATGCAGGCGTTATTGTCCCATTATTTGATGCAAGAAGAAACAATGTATACACTGGTCTTTATCAATGGGTTGCAGATGAATTGCAAATGATTCAAGCAGATCGCCATATGGCACTAGCAGATTTACTAGTACAGTTGAAAAATGAACATGACATTTTATTTGTCGGAGAAGATGTGGCAAAGTTTGCAGCGGAGATAAGTGAAAGTTTACCCACTGCAAAAATAAATAAAATTTCCCATTGGCAACTTCCCAGTGGGGCAGTTTTAGCAGAATTGGGTGCCAAAAAAGCACCAGTGACCAATATTGACACTTTTTCACCGCTATATTTAAAACGTGTCGAAGCAGAAGAAAAATGGCTGGCTGCCCACAAAGATTGGTCAGGTGACGAAAATTATGTTGAAAAAATTTAAAGCTCTTTTTCCAAAACCACCTTTTAAAAGTGCAGGCTATCCAAAAAGGACTTATCCAGGACATGCAGCCTGGTTTGTTCGCGAAGTGACAAATGACGACATCAAAGCGCTTTTAGCAGTGGAAAGAAATGTTTACCATGGCAAGTTACCTTGGACTAAATCAGCATTTTTGTCAGAATTAATTTCACCGCTACCACATTTGTATTTATGTGTGGAAGCTGAAGCTATTTTAGCTTTTGGCGGATGCCGTATTATTGGCAATGATGCCCATATCACCAATATTGCCGTTGATCCAGATTTTCAAGGAAGTGGCATTGGCACATTTTTATTACAAGAGTTGGAACAGTTTGCTAAAAAAAATGGTTGTTTGACCATGTCTTTGGAAGTTCGGTTAAGTAATCGCGATGCGCAACGCCTATACCGCAAATTAGGATATGTTTCACACGCAATTAAAACCGCCTATTATGATCAAACAAATGAAGATGCATTGGATATGGTGAAATACATTGACTGATTTTAAGATTAAAGAAAAAAAGGACTACAACTTGACGGAACTGGCAGATTCATTGTATAACATTGCAGAGGCTGCCTATCAAACAGGAAGTCCTTGGAAAAAAGAGCAATATCTCGCTGATTTAAAAAATGCTGCAACCAATTATTTTATTATAGAAGAAAAAGGACAAATAGTAGCTTTTTTAGCTTATCAAAAAATTATTGATGAAGTTGAAATTGCCAACGTGGCCGTTCATCCTGCAACACAAAATAAAGGTTACGGCGGTCTTTTAATGAAGTTAGTGGATAAAATTCCGTCAGTAAACCAATTTTTTTTAGAGGTACGGGTAAGAAATTTTTCTGCCAAAAATCTCTATTTAGCGCATGGTTATAAGGTCATTAGTCGACGGGCAGATTATTATCAAAATCCACGGGAAGATGCCTTAATTATGTTAAAGAAAGTGGGGCCAATTCAAACAAATGAGTTCTGAATTAATTTTGGCCGTTGAAAGTAGCTGTGATGAAACAAGTGTTGCAGTGATTAAAGACGGTCATGAAATATTAAGTAATATTGTTGCTTCCCAAATTAAAAGTCACCAACGTTTTGGTGGCGTTGTGCCAGAAGTTGCAAGTCGTCATCATGTGGAGCAAATTACGCTTTGTTTACAAGATGCGTTAAGTGAAGCACAAGTTACACCAAAAGATTTAACTGCTGTGGCGGTAACGTATGGTCCTGGTTTAGTCGGCTCGCTTTTAATTGGAATCGCAGCGGCCAAGGCGTTTGCCTGGGCGCACCAATTACCGTTAATTCCTGTAAATCATATGGCAGGACATATTTATGCAGCACGGTTAGTAAAACCATTAGAATTTCCTTTAATGGCTTTACTTGTTAGCGGTGGGCATACGGAGTTAGTTTACATGGCTGAAGACGGCTCTTATGAAATTATTGGTGAAACCCGAGATGACGCTTGTGGTGAAGCCTACGATAAAGTAGGACGCGTCTTAGGTTTAAGTTACCCTAGCGGTAAAGAACTAGATCAGCTTGCTCATCTGGGGAAAGATACGTTTCATTTTCCTCGCGCAATGATCCATGAGGATAATTATGATTTTAGTTTTAGCGGTTTAAAAAGTGCCTTTATTAATTTAGTGCACAATGCAGATCAAAAAGGTGAAGTGTTAGCAAAAGAAGATCTAGCTGCAAGTTTTCAAGCCAGCGTCGTGGATGTTCTAACTGCAAAAACAATCCGTGCTTGTCAAAATTGGCCAGTTAAACAATTAGTTGTTGCTGGTGGCGTTGCAGCCAATCAGGGGCTGCGAGAACGTTTAGGTGAAGTATTGCCCAAAGAAGCTCCAGGTGTTGAATTAATTGTACCGCCGTTGCGTTTATGTGGAGATAATGCTGCAATGATTGGTGCTGCCGCTCATGTAGAATTAGCAAAACAACATTTTGGCAACTATTTTCTAAATGCTAAACCGGGTTTGGAATTAGCCTGATTTTTTTCAAAAGGAGTTTTTAATCCGTAATTAATTTGAAAAAAAGAAAATTAAAATTACGGTACACTTATTGATGTAAGCTAGAACTAAAACATTTAAGATTCTTGATGGATTTTTGGGGGAAATGAAGTCAAACTTTTTAAGTGGCTTCTTTCTGGCTTACATTTACAAATATAAAAACGGATGATTTGGCATAGGCTAAATCATCCGTTTTTATAATTTGACTAGGCTATTTGATTACATCTTCATAAAAAGTGAATATTTTTTTTTCATAATCAATTAAACCTTTTTCTTTTAGCTTTTTAATGACTTGACCTGCTGTTTCACGGGTAGTACCACTATTAACAGCTAATTCTTTTAAAGTAATTGGAAATGGAATCGTGACTTTGGTTTTGGATTCTGGTTGTCCTAACTCCCGTTTTAATATGTAGAGATTTTGGGTTACACGATCGTGAGCATTTGAAGTTAAGCCCGTTTGTAGGCGTAATTGATGGCTTTCGATAATTTTATTTTGCTTTTTTATAAGGTAAAGTAACTGCTGGTTGTTCTTTTGGCAAATTTGCTCATAAATTTGGGTAGGAAAATAGAAGGTTTCAATGTCAGTCATGGCTTGAGCACTATGGGTGTAAACTTCTGCTTCGAAAACGCCTCCCAAAGGAAAAACACTGTAATTGGTTACGTAATCATAATAGTAGTAAGTTGCACTTTCATCATAGCGTTCAATTCGTACCAAACCAGCAACGACATAATACAGTCGGTCTCTTGCATCCCCTTCGTCAAAGAGTACTTGTCCTTTTTTATAAGAACGTAATAAAACATTGGCCTTTAAAAGTTGGAATTCGTCATCAGTAAGGTGTTCAAAATCTGCTTGGTATCTTAAACGGGAAAATTGATAGTCTACCTTATCGGCATACATAACTGGCTAACTCCTTTTTTACACTTTTTTTCTCTAGTTTATATTGTTGCCTTTTTCCTTTGGTTTGTAAAGGGAAAAATAAGGTGCAGACGGCAGATTTCAGCAAAAAAATAATATGAGAATGTAAGTCGGATTTTTATTGAGTGAAAATGGCAAAAATGAATAAAACAAGGTTTTGCATACCGGAAATATACAAAAAACACTGAAAAGTATGCGTTTTCAAATTATTTAGACCTTTAAAATAAAGAGAATATTCTATATGCAAAAAAAAAATCCAAATGAATAAATATTTTTTTTTCGTTCAAAATGAATAAATATATCTTCTGTTATGATTGTTTCATTCATTAATCGGGTAAATATAAATAACATCTAATATAATGTGAAATATTTCTCCTTTATAATGTTAGATAAATTTGAAAGCCCTTTCTTTTAAGGGTTAATCTATTAATGTAATCAATAACGAGGAGGCAATAAAAAATGGACAAACCAATTCACGTGTTTTCCGAAATCGGAAAACTAAACACTGTTCTATTGAAAAGACCTGGCGCAGAAGTTGAAAACTTAACTCCAGACATTATGGATCGTTTATTATTTGACGATATTCCATATTTGCCAAATGCCCAAGCAGAGCATGACGAGTTCGCCAAAGTTTTACAAGACAATGGTGCAGAAACTCTGTATTTAGAAAAATTATCAACAGAAGCTATTGATGCTGGTAATGTGAAAGAAGAATTCTTAAACCGCATCTTAGATGAATCTCATATTGATTCAGCAGCTGTCCGTCAAGGATTGTTCGAATATCTGCTTAGTATGGAAACACAAGACATGGTTGATAAAATCATGGCTGGAGTACGTACAAAAGAAATCGATGTTAAATCTCGTTCATTACTAGATTTATCTGCTGACGATGAATATCCATTTTACATGGATCCAATGCCTAACCTATACTTCACTCGTGACCCTTCTGCATCAATTGGTAACGGCATGACTGTTAACAAGATGACTTTTGAAGCACGCCGTCGTGAATCATTATTTACAGAATATATTTTAAATCATCATCCACGTTTTGCAGGCAAAGTTGATGTTTGGTTAGACCGTGAAGCTGAAGGCCATATTGAAGGTGGGGACGAATTAGTTCTTAGCCATGAAGTATTAGCAGTTGGTATTTCACAACGGACAAATGCGAAAACTTTGGAAAAATTAGCGCGCAATATGTTTGCTAAACATGCTGGTTTTGAAAAAGTTCTAGCAATTAAAATTCCGAACAACCGTGCAATGATGCATTTGGATACTGTATTTACAATGGTAGATTACGATAAATTTACGATTCATCCAGCTATTCAAGATGCTGATGGTAAAATCGATTGCTTCATTTTAGAACCAAATGGCGACGATATCACAATCACACAAACAAATGACTTACACGGTACATTAAAAGATTTATTACATTTAGATGATTTGGTATTAATTCCAACCGGTGATGGCGATGCAATCGTTGCACCTCGTGAACAATGGAATGACGGTTCAAATACCTTAGCAATTGCACCAGCTGTAGTAGTAACGTATAATCGTAACTATGTATCAAACGAAATTCTACGTAGCTATGGTATTAAAGTGTTAGAAATCCATTCAGGAGAATTATCACGCGGTCGTGGTGGCCCTCGTTGCATGAGTCAACCATTAGTACGTGAAGATCTAAAAAAATAAAGGTATGAATTGGTTCTGCGGGCGGCTGTAAGCCGTCTTGCGGACCAAATGAAAACTAACTAAAGGAGAGCTCAACTTATGAAAGAATCAGTATTCCAAGGAAGAAGCTTGTTAGCAGAAAAAGATTTTACAAAAGAAGAATTACAATATCTAATCGATTTTTCTGAACATTTGAAAGATCTTAAAAAACGTGGGATTCCACATCGCTACTTAGAAGGTAAAAATATTGCACTTTTATTTGAAAAAACTTCTACACGGACACGGGCTGCTTTTACTACAGCTTCAATTGATTTAGGTGCACATCCGGAATACCTTGGTGCAAATGATATTCAATTAGGTAAAAAAGAATCTACAGAAGATACTGCAAAAGTATTGGGTCGTATGTTTGACGGAATTGAATTCCGCGGATTCAGCCAAAAAATGGTTGAAGAGTTGGCTGAGTTTTCAGGCGTTCCAGTTTGGAATGGTTTGACAGACGAATGGCATCCAACACAAATGATTGCCGACTTCTTAACAATTCAAGAAAACTTTGGCACAGTTGAAGATATTACATTAGCTTACTGTGGAGATGGCCGTAATAACATGGCAAACTCATTGTTAGTAACAGGTGCGATTTTAGGTACAAACGTACGTATCGTAGCACCAAAAGAATTACAACCGGAAGAAGAAATTCAAAAAATGGCACAAGAGTTTGCTGAAAAATCTGGTGCTAAATTAATGGTAACAGACGATGTTGATAAAGGCGTTGATGGCGCTGATGTATTGTATGCCGATGTTTGGGTATCAATGGGTGAAGAAGACAAATTTGAAGAACGTATCAAATTATTGCGTCCTTACCAAATCAACATGGAATTAGTTGAAAAAACACATAATACAGATCGCTTAATCTTCTTACACTGCTTACCAGCATTCCATGATACAAACACTGTATATGGCGAACAAATGAAAGAAAGATTTGGCATTACTGAAATGGAAGTTACAGATGAAGTCTTCCGTTCTAAATATGCGCGTCAATTTGATCAAGCGGAAAACCGCATGCACTCAATCAAAGCTATTATGGCTGCGACATTAGGTAATCTGTTTATTCCACGTGCTTAATCGCTACTAAATTAAAACCTACTTTAACTAAGACGAGTCAGTTCTTTGAGCCTTTTGCCTGTCAAAAGAGCTGGCTTGTTTTGGTGTTTCTAAAAACTGTCAAAATTTCTTACGAGGAGCGATAATTATGGCAAAACGTAAAGTCGTTGTAGCTTTAGGTGGTAATGCAATCTTATCTGATGACGCAACTGCACAAGCACAACAAAATGCATTAAAAGAAACTGCAAAATATTTAGTTCAATTTATCGAACAAGGGGATGAATTAATCATCTCCCATGGTAATGGTCCCCAAGTTGGGAACTTATTAATCCAACAAGCGGCAGCGGACTCTGAAAAAACACCAGCTATGCCTTTAGATACTTGTGTTGCTATGACAGAAGGTTCAATTGGTTACTGGTTACAAAATGAAATGGGCGCTATCTTAAAAGAAAAAGGTATTGATAAAGATGTTGTTTCTTTAGTGACACAAGTTATTGTGGCAGAAGACGATCCATCTTTTAATAATCCAAGTAAACCAGTTGGTCCATTCTTCACTGAAGAAGAAGCCAAACAACAAATGCAAGCGGGCAATGCTACTTTTAAAGAAGATGCAGGGCGAGGCTGGCGTAAAGTTGTTGCATCACCAAAACCACTTTCAATTAAAGAAGCACGCGTGATCGAAAGTTTAGTAGATCAAGGTGTGGTGACAATTTCTGTTGGTGGTGGCGGTATTCCTGTTGTGGAAACTGCAAAAGGTTTGGAAGGTCGCGAAGCTGTAATTGACAAAGATTTCGCTTCTGAAAAATTAGCGGAAATCATTAAAGCAGACCTTCTAATCGTCTTGACTGGTGTTGATAATGTGTATGTAAATTATCAAAAACCAGATCAAAAGAAGTTAGAACGCGTGACAGTTTCAGAAATGAAACAATACATTCAAGAAGATCAATTTGCTCCAGGCAGTATGTTGCCTAAAGTACAAGCATGTATTGAATTTGTTGAAGCTCGTCCTGAAGGTAAGGCAATCATCACTTCATTGGAAAATATTGAAAACTTATTGGCTAATGAAGATGGCACGATTGTAGTTGCCGACTAATAGTTAATTTGCTAAAAAATATCTCTGCTGTACATTTTTCTCCTTTAGGGTACAGTGGGGATATTTTTTGAAATCTAATTAGTAAAAATACAATTTTAAACAAAGAAATGAAAGAAAATACTTTTTCATTTAAAATAATGATAAAAAGACTAGCCAGAAAAAAAAGTATTTGTTATAATCAGTGTCAGTTTAATAATTGATTTTGTGAACAAGAGAGTATTGTTTGTTGGAAATTTAGCGAGTTTGGGCGGGTGTGAGCCAAGCAAGAAGACAAATAAGAAACGCACTTGGGAAAATCTGCATGTAGCAGACGGCGATCTACCGTTATAGAAGAAGCTGGTTTGAGTATTCAAACAACAAGAGTGGTACCGCGGGAAGTCTCGTCTCTAACGATTATCGTTAGGGGCTTTTTTTATTGACAAAATCAAGAGTAACTAAAGCTCTAAGTGGCTTTGGTGATCATTAAATTGTAAAATAAGGGTAACTGATGAGTTTTTAGCTCATTTTAATCTAAGGAGGATATCAGATGAACAACAAAGATGTCGTAGCAAAAGCGCTTTATGATGTATTAAAAGATGATTTAACCATGGAGCAAATCGAAAAATTATTGGAAAATCCAAAATCAGCTGATCATGGGGATGTTGCTTTTCCAGCCTTTGCTTTAGCTAAAGCGTATAAAAAAGCGCCACAACAAATTGCACCAGAATTAGCGGAAAAAATTGATGGCAAAAACTTTGAAAAAATCGAAGTAGTAGGTCCATACTTAAACTTCTTTATGAATAAAGGTGCTATTTCTGAAAAAGTTTTAGCGACTGTTGTCAAAGAAAAAGAACATTATGGGGATGCCAATATAGGTGAAAATCGTAATGTACCAATCGATTTGTCTTCACCCAACATTGCCAAGCCGATTTCAATGGGACATTTACGTTCAACGGTTATCGGAAATTCAATTGGTTTTATTATGGAAAAAATCGGCTACAACCCAATTCGTATTAACCACTTAGGTGACTGGGGTACGCAATTTGGTAAATTAATTGTTGCTTATAAAAAATGGGGTTCTGAAGAAGCTGTAAAATCTGAACCAATCAACGAGTTATTACGTTTATACGTGCAATTCCACGAAGAAGTAGAAACACAACCTGAATTAGACGATGAAGCGCGGGCTTGGTTCAAAAAATTAGAAGACGGCGATAAAGAAGCGGTTTCTTTATGGCAATGGTTCCGTGATGAGTCAATGAAAGAATTCAATAAGATTTATGACATGTTGGAAGTGAAGTTTGACTCATTAAACGGTGAAGCTTTCTACAATGACAAGATGGATGAAATCATTGAATTGTTAGAAGAAAAACATTTGTTAAAAGAAGACCGTGGGGCTGAAATCGTTGACTTATCTGCTTATGATTTAAATCCAGCGTTAATTCGTAAGTCAGATGGCGCTACACTTTATATTACCCGTGACTTAGCGGCAGCGCTATACCGCAAGCGCACGTATGACTTTGCGCAATCCATTTATGTTGTCGGAAATGAACAAAGTTATCACTTTAAACAATTAAAAGCGGTCTTAAAAGAAATGGGCTTTGATTGGTCTGATGATATGCATCACATTGCCTTTGGTTTAATTACTCAAGGTGGTAAGAAATTGTCTACCCGTAAAGGTAAAATTGTCTTACTAGAAGAAGTGTTAAATCAAGCGATTGATTCAGCCAAAGAACAAATCTCTGAAAAAAATCCTGACTTGGAAAACAAAGACGAAGTAGCAAAACAAGTTGGTGTGGGGGCGGTTATTTTCCACGATCTTAAAAATGATCGTTTAAATACCTTTGACTTCACGTTAGAAGAAGTTGTTCGTTTTGAAGGTGAAACAGGACCATACGTACAATACACACACGCTCGTGCAATGAGCATTTTGGCTAAAGCTGGCTTTACACCAAATGAAGCGGCTGATTACAAACTAAATGATGAAGCATCTTGGGAAGTTGTAAAATTAATTCAACAATACCCAGAAACAATCTTAAAAGCAGCTGCTAATTATGAACCATCTGTCATTGCCAAACATGCAATTAAATTGGCACAAGCGTTTAACAAATACTATGCGAATGTGAAGATTTTAGCAGACGATGATCAAAAGGATGCTCGTTTAGCTTTAGTTTATGCAGTTACCGTTTTACTGAAAGAAGATTTACGTCTATTAGGATTACATGCACCTGAGAAAATGTAATAAATTACCGTAAAAACAGCGGGAAAAGTCATTAGAAACGACTTTTCCCGCTGTTTTATTTCCCATAGGTTTCAATATAATAAAAAGCTAGCTTATACGTAAAGATGTCATTTACTTATAAGCGTGGATTTTAATAAAAATTGTTGTGACTATTTAAGTAGTAGCCAGCATAATATTAGCAAAAAAGCGACAAAAAACGGCGGAACCACAACAAAGATTAGGTGGCTAATTCTCAGGCCAATTTCCCTTTCTTTTTTATAGGCAGACTTTGTTACGTCTTCTTTGAATTTTTGGGGTGATCGCGCCCAAAAAAGGCCTCTAGTAATTTGTAATAAAATGGCCAGCAAAAGTAAAAAGCCAGTGATGGCTAAACCCACAAACAAAAGTACTGTCAAATGATCAAATCCGGTTAGTGTATTATTCATCACGATTGCTCAAATTGAAGCAATTGTTGCATTTTTTTAATCCCAATTACTTTTATCAATAATGGTATTCGCGGTCCGTGATCTTGATTTAAAGTCAATTGATAAAGGGCGGTAAAGAGTTCTTTTTGTTTGCTGCGTTTCGTTTTTTTATCGCTGGTATCGGATAAATCGTAAATTTTTTGCATGAAATCTGCAGGTGTTAAATCATTTGCTTGCGGAAGTATTTGACGAAATTTTTCTATTTCTTCTTTTACTTCATCTGAAAGTTTTTGATAGGCTGCAAAATTTTTGGTGTCATTGATTGTAATCAGACGGTTTTTGGCATCATTTTCAATCCAATACTGTGCACGAGGCAAGATGTAATCAATTGCGGCTTCTGAATAAGCAGCTTCTTTTTGCAATAATTCCTTAGCTAATGAATCGTTATTGGCGGTAAGGGCTAAGATGCTAACTACATGGCCAAATTCAGGATAATTTTCTTTTAAATTCACACCAGTTAATTGTAATAATTGGTGGCGGGTTTCATCTAGTTGATTATTTTTAGCTTTTGTAACCAGTTGTTCAAATTCTTTGTAGTTGCGCAAAACATCATCATCAAGACCTAGATCAAATTGCGCTTTTGGCTGATATTTTCCGTATAAATAGAAAACCAGCTCTGGTGTATAAATCGATAATAAGTCTGGTAATGTCAAAATATTGCCAGCAGAGCTTGACATCTTTTTGGTTTGACCTTTAATGTTTACAAAATCATAAGGCTGGTACATGGGGGCGTGCCATTCAAAAATTTCAGCAGCAATTGCTTTAGCAACATCAAAACTCCCATTTTTTGAAGAGTGATCTTTACCTCCGGGTTCAAAAGCAACTTTTTCATAACGCCATCGCATTGGCCAGTCGATTTTCCAGTGAAGTTTAACCCGTTGGTTTTGTCCAATTTGTTGTTTGGCAACATGACCGCAATTGTGACAAGTATAAGAAATACGTTGTGTCTTTTCATCATAGTGGGTAATTGTTGTCGTGTCGTGATAGCAGTTGTCGCAGTATAAAGAGATTGGATAATAGCTTTCTCTTTCTAAATCGTCGGCTTTTTCGGTACGGAAACGGCTTAAAATATCATATATTTCTTTACGTTTGCTTAAGGCTAAGGCGATATCTGCATCATAAGCGCCGCTTTCATAAGCCGTTGTTTCAAAGATAAATTCTGGTGTGATATGCATTTGTTTTAAATCATGGATAAACAAATTTTCGAAATAATCACCATAGGAATAAACGGATTCAGATGCCTGACTAGGAGGGGCTATTTTAGTGTAAGGCATTCCAATTTTTTCTGCTGTGACCCCGGTAACATTTTTAGGAATCTTTCGTAAACGATCATAATCATCCCATGATAAAATATAACGGGGAGTAGCACCTAAAAAGTGTAGTGCCTGTGTGACAAAATAGGTGGTGACAATTTCGCGAAAATTACCGACATGAATGTAGCCAGAAGGACTAACCCCAGAAGCACAAGTAATGGGTGTCTTTTTGTCAGGGTATTTTCTTATTAGTGCTTGTGCAATTTGAAAAGCCCAGTGCATAAAAAATTCCTCCTTTATTCTTGTATTTAAATTTTTATTATAGATTAATTGTAGCATTGAAATGTACAAAGTTAGCTTGCAAAAGGTTCTAAGTTAATAAAAAAAAATCCCAATAGTTAATAAAGAAATACAGTGGCAAATTTAGTATAAGCTAAATTTCAGGAGTATATCTTTATTTATGCTATTGGGATTTTTTAGTTAGTTTTAAGCGATAATATGAGATTTAAAATATTCTTCAATTTTGAGTGCGTCTTCTTCTGTTCGCGAGATAACAATGACAGTGTCAAAACCAGCAATAGTGGTGACTTTTTCAGGTACATCGATATCGTCAATTAAAGCACATAAGACTTGGGCGTTATCCGGGATAGTGACGATAATCGTTAAAAATTGAACGCGTTCCACTTTAACAACGACATCTTCGACCATATGAATGAGGCGGCGTTCTTCTTCACGGCCATCTCCTTCAAAGCGGTCTCCTTGGAAAATTTCAAAACGGGCGACACCATTTTCATCAGGTACCTTGATAATTTTTAAATCGCGGATATCCCGCGAAATTGTTGCTTGTGTAGCTGTCACACCATGGCTTTCCAAAATATTTAAAAGCTCTTCTTGTGTACGAACGGTTTGATTGCTAACAATTTGTTTAATTAATAAATGACGATCAGCTTTACGCATCGGTTTGCTCCTTTAATAAAAATTTGCAATCTCATCATAACAAAATAAGTACTTTTAAGATAGTAGTATTAATGATTTTTTATACATCAAAGGAATTGTTAATTTAACTTTATGCGAATTAATGCGATTTATTAAGATATGTTTGAATTATCTGTCTTTTTCAAAACGCTAAATTAACGAAAATAATAACATTTAAAAAGAGAAATACATCTTATTTTAACCGCGAATACGTTACGCTTTTTCACCTTTATCAAGATAAAATTTAAAAAAGGTGATTTCATGCTTGAAACTAAAGACCTTTATCGGTATAATAGCAAATGTTGTGGGGTGAAGACTCTACAGCTAAAAAATCCACATCAAAAACGGATCTGAGACAGGGTGCTTTACAAATAGTAAAGTCTGCCAAAGAGCTTGACGTTTTTGAAAGGGAAAAACCAAATTGGAGGAAACAAAAACATGGCAGTAATCTCAATGAAACAATTGCTAGAAGCCGGCGTACACTTTGGTCACCAAACTCGTCGCTGGAACCCAAAAATGAAGAAATATATCTTCACAGAACGTAATGGTATCTACATTATCGACTTACAAAAAACAGTTAAGTTAGTAGATGTAGCATACGACTACATGAAAAACGTTGCTGAAGAAGGCGGCGTTGCATTGTTTGTTGGTACTAAAAAACAAGCACAAGAAGCTATCAAAGAAGAAGCAACGCGTGCTGGTCAATTCTACGTTAACCATCGTTGGTTAGGTGGTACGTTGACTAACTGGGAAACAATCCAAAAACGTGTAGCTCGTTTGAAACAAATCAACAAAATGGAAGAAGACGGTACTTTTGAAGTACTACCTAAAAAAGAAGTTGTGGGCTTAAACAAAGAACGCGAACGTCTTGAAAAATTCTTAGGTGGTATCGCAGATATGCCACGTATTCCAGATGTAATGTACATCGTTGACCCTCGTAAAGAACGTATTGCTGTTCAAGAAGCTCGTAAATTGAATATTCCAATCGTAGCGATGGTTGATACAAACTGTGATCCAGATGAAATCGATGTTGTAATCCCATCAAATGATGATGCGATTCGCGCCGTTAAATTAATCACAGCTAAAATGGCTGACGCTTTAATCGAAGGCAACCAAGGTGAAGACCAAGTTGTTGAAGAAACTTTCGTATCAGAAGATGCTGAAGGCACTACTTCAATCGAAGAAATCGTTGACGTTGTTGAAGGCGACAACCAAGCTGAATAATTTTAGTTAAATAATTTTTGACACGGAGCTGTTTCAAAGGCTAGGCGGCAAGCCTCACTCTCCTTTGAAACAGCTTTTTTTAAAGAAAATGCAGACTATCTGCAACAAATTTCGAGGAGGAACCACAAAATGGCAGACGTTACAGCTAAAATGGTTAAAGAATTACGCGATATGACAGGTGTCGGTATGATGGATGCAAAACGTGCATTAGTAGAAGTTGAAGGCGACATTGAAAAAGCCGTAGATTTATTAAGAGAAAAAGGTATGGCCAAAGCTGCTAAGAAAAATGACCGTATCGCAGCGGAAGGATTGGCTTCTGTTGCTGTAAACGGTAACGTTGCAGCAGTTGTAGAAGTAAACTCAGAGACTGACTTTGTTTCTAAAAACGAAATGTTCCAAGATTTAGTTAAAGAAATCGCTGAATTAGTAGCAGCAAACAAACCAGCTGACATGGAAGCTGCTATGAAATTAGAAACTGCTAAAGGTACAGTTGAATCTTCATTAATCGAAGCAACTCAAGTTATCGGCGAAAAAATCAGCTTCCGTCGTTTTGAAGTTGTTGAAAAAGATGATAATGCAGCATTTGGCGGCTACTTACACATGGGCGGACGTATCGCTGTATTAACTGTTTTAGATGGTACAACTGACGAAGCAGTTGCAAAAGATGTTGCAATGCACGTTGCAGCTATCAACCCACGTTACGTTGACGAATCACAAATTCCAGCTGAAGAGTTAGAACATGAAAAAAATGTTTTAACTGAACAAGCTTTAAACGAAGGCAAACCAGCTAATATCGTTGAAAAAATGGTTGAAGGCCGCTTGAAGAAATTCAAAGCTGAAATTTCTTTAGTTGACCAACCATTTGTTAAAGATCCAGATATGACTGTTTCCAAATACGTTGCTTCAAAAGGCGCGACAGTGAAATCATTTGTTCGCTTTGAAGTTGGCGAAGGTATCGAAAAACGCGAAGATAACTTTGTTGAAGAAGTTATGAGCCAAGTTAAAAAATAATTCTATTCAATTGAATAGTAGGGAACGCATTTTATGCGCTCCCTTTTTTTAAAGCCAGTTATAAAAATAACGGCAAAGACTGACAAAGGTGCAAAGATTATTCTGATCTATGCTACAATAGTCAGTAGAAGATACGGAGGAAGCAAAATGGTTAAACCAAAATATCAACGAGTAGTCCTAAAATTAAGTGGGGAAGCATTAGCAGGCGATGAAGGCTTCGGCATTAAACCACCAACTATTAAAGAAATTGTCAAAGAAATTAGAGATGTCCATGAACTTGGTGTCGAAATGGCGATTGTTGTCGGTGGCGGCAATATTTGGCGGGGACAAATTGGTGCCCAAATGGGAATGGAAAGGGCACAAGCGGATTACATGGGAATGTTAGCAACCGTCATGAATGCTCTAGCACTCCAAGATACCTTGGAAAACGAAGGGGTACCAACCCGTGTGCAAACTTCAATTGAAATGCGTCAAATTGCAGAACCATATATTCGCAGACGAGCAGAACGTCACCTTGAAAAAGGTCGGATTGTCATTTTTGCTGGTGGAACGGGTAATCCTTACTTTTCAACGGATACTACAGCTGCATTGCGCGCAGCAGAAATTAATGCTGACGTAATTTTAATGGCAAAAAATAATGTTGATGGTGTTTACTCTGCAGATCCAAAATTAGATGATACTGCTGTTAAATATGAAGAATTAACACATTTAGATGTGATTGCAAAAGGTCTTCAAGTAATGGATTCAACCGCAAGCTCACTAAGTATGGACAATGATATTCCTTTAGTTGTCTTCAATTTAAATGAACCAGGAAACATTCGCCGTGTTATTTTAGGTGAGCATATTGGAACTACAGTGAGGGGGAAATAAAATGGCAGATGCAACAATGACAGAAGCAAAAGAAAAAATGCAAAAGGTCGCTGATAATTTACGACGTACGTTGGGACAAATTCGAGCTGGTCGTGCCAACGCAGGCTTACTTGACCGTATCTTAGTACCGTATTACGGCGCACCAACACCACTTAATCAAATGGCTTCAATTCAAACTCCAGAAGCACGGGTGCTTTTAATTACACCTTTTGATAAATCAATGATTAAAGAAGTGGAAAAATCACTATTGACAAGTGATATTGGAATTACACCACAAAGTGACGGTACGGTAATTCGTCTTGTCTTTCCGCAATTAACCGAAGAACGTCGGAAAGAATTAGCTAAAGAAGTAAAAAAAGAAGCAGAAAACGCTAAAGTTGCTGTTCGTAATGTGCGTCGTGATGCGATGGATGCTTATAAAAAACAAGAAAAAAGTAGCGATATCACTGAAGACGACTTGCGCAACTTAGAAAAAGATGTGCAACAGTTAACCGACGATAGTATTAAGCAGTTAGATCAAATCGCTGCTGATAAAGAAAAAGAACTTTTAGAAGTTTAAACCTTTGATGAAAGCCACACAATTTTTGTGTGGCTTTTTTTTATGTCAAAATGACAATCATAAAAAAGCAAATGATAGCAACATTCTTACTGCTTTGTTAGCAAAGCTTTACAGGTAAAGCTTGTAAATTTAGATTGCCCATCGATTAGAAGTGTCTTATGGCCAAAAATTTAAATCTTTCAGTTGTTTTTTTGTGAAACAAAATCAACTGAAAATGCGTATGTTAATCATGTATTTGCACGAAATATATTGCCTACATTCTTTTTGTGAAACATTATAGTGCGTAAAAAAGCGCTTTTCATATCAAATATGTGGATAAAGGCCTTAAGATTTTTACTAAGCCTTACTGCTTTTCATAGGCAAGCATTCTGATTATTGCTATAATGGGGAAGATGATTTATTTTAGAGTGAGAATTAGTTAGGAGGCTTTTTTATGTGGCGTTTTTTCCCACAGAAAAATAAATATGTGCAAGAAGAAGCAGAGTTTACTTTTGATAGTGACAAAGCTGTTCCTAAACATATTGCGATTATTATGGATGGCAATGGTCGCTGGGCACAAAATCGGCGCTTGCCGCGGGTAGCTGGACATAAAGAAGGGATGGAAACAGTTAAGACGATTACCAAGCACGCTTCTAGTTTGAAAATAAAAGTGTTAACGCTCTATGCTTTTTCGACTGAAAATTGGAAACGACCAGAAGAAGAAGTTAGTTTTTTAATGCAATTACCGGTAGATTTTTTTGATAAGTTTGTGCCAGAATTAATCAAAGAAAATGTTAAGGTAAATGTCATGGGCTATACGGAATTTTTACCCGCCCATACGCAAGAAGCAGTCAAGAAGGCAATTGAACAAACAAAAGATAATACCGGCATGGTTTTAAATTTCGCTTTGAACTATGGGAGTAGGGCTGAAATTGTGACGGCAGTAAAAGATATCTACACAGAGCTCAAAAAAAGAGATGCAAAGGAAGAGGAAATTACTGAAGCTCTTATTAGCGAGCATTTAATGACAGGATTTTTACCAAGTGAATTGCGTGATCCAGAGTTATTGATTCGCACCAGTGGTGAAGAGCGGATTAGTAATTTCTTATTATGGCAGATTGCCTATAGTGAACTTTTCTTTACCGATGCTTTGTGGCCAGATTTTAATGGTGAGTTACTGGAAATGGCGATTGCTTCGTTTCAAAATCGCGATCGCCGTTTTGGTGGTTTGAAAAAATAAAGGAACTTTTGAAAACAAAGGAGGAGTAGTTGTGAGACAACGAGTCATCACAGCAGTAGTCGCCTTGGCATTATTTATTCCGATTATTTATGTCGGCGGTATTGCAATCGAAGTGACTGCAGCTGTTTTAGCTGTAGTAGCAGTTTATGAATTATTTAGAATGAAAGAGTTAAACATAGTCAGTTTTGAAGGAATTATAAGTGCCATTGGTGCAGTTTTGCTAGTTTTACCTAAGGAGCGTTGGTTTTTCTTTTTACCCGCTAATGTAGATACTTTTTCACTGTTTTATCTGACGGTACTGCTTTTATTAGGTGCTGCTGTAGTATCTAAAAATATGTACACGATTGACGAAGCGGGCTTTCCAGTATTAGTTAGTTTGTATGCGGGCATGGGTTTTAGAGATTTTGTTAGTGCCCGAGGGGAGAGCCTCATTATTTTATTCTTCGGACTACTAATTGTCTGGGCGACAGATATTGGTGCCTATATGGTTGGGCGTCAATACGGCAAAAATAAATTATGGCCAGAAATTTCACCAAATAAAACTGTCGAAGGTGCCCTTGGTGGTATCGTTTCAGCAGTGGTCGTTGCCGCTGTGTATGTCTTAATTTTTCAAGGCAAACAAGATTTTGGACATTCGCTACCGCTTGTTTTGATTTTCACAGTAATTTTCTCTATTGTGGGACAATTTGGTGACTTAGTAGAATCAGCCGTTAAACGCCATTTCGGTGTTAAAGATTCAGGTAATATTTTACCGGGCCACGGTGGTATTTTAGATCGTTTCGACAGCCTATTGTTTGTTTTTCCAATTATGCATTTGTTTGGTATCTTTTAAAATAATAATGAACTTTAAGCAGTCTTTAAGAGGCAGAGAATACCTGGCTTTTAAAGATTGCTTTATTTTAATGGAACATTTTAGTTTGCGATTTGTAAAATAGAGGATAAAATGACAAAAAGCGATTGGGCATTTTGCCCACAGTATTTCTGTGATAAAATAAATAAGCACAGTTTACGTATGTAAGTAGTTTTTTAGTAAAAAAAGCTATGAATGAAGGGAAGACAGAACATGAAGACACTTATTACATTTATTATCGTGTTTAGTGTAATTGTTATTATACACGAATTTGGTCATTATTTTTTTGCAAAACGAGCGGGGATTTTAGTGCGAGAATTTGCGATTGGAATGGGACCAAAAATTTGGGGACATCAAGGTAAAGATGGGACTACGTTTACCTTACGGGCATTGCCAATTGGCGGATATGTACGAATGGCTGGCAATGGCGAAGATGAAGTAGAATTAACTCCAGGAATGCCAATTGGTTTGGTATTAGATGAAAAAGGGAAAGTGACTCAAATCAATACCAGTAGTAAAGTGCAATTGGTAAATGCTTTTCCTTTTGAATTAGCTGAATTTGATTTAGAAGACAAATTGTTCGTTTCAGGATATCAAAATGGTGATGAGAGCCAATTAGTAACATATGATGTTTTGCACGATGCCACGATTATAGAATCTGATGGTGTTGAAGTGCGCATTGCACCGCGAGATGTCCAGTTTCAGTCGGCAAAGTTATGGCAGCGCATGTTGACTAATTTTGCTGGCCCGATGAATAACTTTTTGTTGGCGATTGTTTTGTTTATTGTTATCACCTTTATTCAAGGGGGCGTAGCAATAACCAATACAAATAAAATTGGCGCAATTAGTGAAAATTCACCAGCGCAAACAGCTAAGTTAAAAGAAGGCGATGCCATTCAAAGTATTGATGGGCAGAAAATTTCTTCTTGGGATGATTTAACAGCTGCTATTACAGGCAGTAAAAAATCAGTTTTGAATTTTACCGTCAAAAGAGAAAATGAAACATTTACTACACAAGTAAAACCGGAAAAAGAAGAAGTTGACGGACAAAAAGTGGTGCGAATTGGGGTACAAGTACCAATGGATACTAGTTTTTTAGGCAAATTCACAGGAGGCATTAAACAAGCTGCAAATAGTTCAGTTCAATTACTGCGCGCGTTAGGTAATTTGATTGCTAAACCAGATATTAATAAACTGGGTGGACCAGTTGCGATGTTTCAAATGTCTTCTGAAGCGGCGAAGCAAGGTCCGCTGACCGTCATGGTTTTAATGGCCGTTATCTCCATGAACCTTGGCGTAATGAATTTATTGCCTATTCCAGCCTTGGATGGTGGAAAAATTGTGTTGAATGTTATCGAAGGACTACGAGGAAAACCCTTAAGTCAAGAAAAAGAAGGAATTTTAACCTTAATTGGTTTTGGTTTCTTATTGCTGTTAATGGTACTTGTGACTTGGAATGATATTCAACGTTGGTTCTTTTAAAAAAAGCGTCCAAACAGTTTTGAATTGTTTGGCGCTTTTTACTTCGTGCAATAATTTAAAATATAGCTTATACTATTTCAGGTATCTTTAAGCAAGAAGGGGGAAGATTTTTTGGCAAATGGAAATGAACGTTTTGCAATTTTATTAGAGCAAATCGATTTGGCGCCAGAACAAAGGCAGCATCCCTTATTAAAAGACGGCGAAATCACGGAGGTTATCGTCCATCGGAAGTCGCGTGTCTGGGAATTCACTTTATCTATAGCAGAGCTTTTACCGGCTGCACTCTATCAAAATATATGGCAAAAACTGCAATTAGCTTTTAATGAAATTGCACAAGTTAAATTGCATATCAATACCGCAAAAAATGAATTTGATGAGACGCTTTTACAAGAATATTGGACGTTGGCTATGCAGCAAAATTGTAGTACTAAAGCGGTTGAACAAGCAGTAAAAGGACAAATGCCCTTTAAAGAAAACAACAAAATTATTTTGCCAGTAGTCAATGAAGCTGTAATTTCTTATTTGACTAGTGAATACTTACCAAAAATGGAAATGAGTTACCAAGACTTTGGGTTTCCTAAATTTCGCATTGAGCCGCGCTTTGATGAGGCAAAAGGGGCACAAGCACTGCAAGAAATGGCACAAAGGCAAGAAGTGCAACATGCGCAATTAATGCAACAAGCCCAAGAGAATATGGCCATACATGTTCAAAAGAAAAAACAAGAAAAAAATCCAGCTGCAGGACCACTTGTTTTAGGCCGCAATATTCCAAGTGATGAGCCTATCACACCTATGGTTAACATTATTGAAGAAGAACGACGTGTTACTTTTGAAGGTTTTGTTTTTGATGCCGAAGTGCGGGAACTACGTACAAAACGTAAATTACTGACAATAAAAGTCACGGATTATACGTCTTCTTTTATTGTAAAAAAATTCTCAAATGGAGAAAAAGATGAACAAATCTTTGAAGCTTTAACAAAAGGCAAATGGCTAAAAATTAGAGGGAGTATTCAAGAAGACACCTTCCAAAGAGATTTGGTAATGATCGCCCAAGATATAGCTGAGGTCAAACATGATCCTCGTAAAGATTATGCACCAGCAGACGAAAAGCGTGTGGAGTTGCATATGCATTCGAATATGAGTACCATGGATGCGACAAATAGCGTCTCTGATTTAGTTGCTCAAGCAGGAAAATGGGGACATCGCGGGATTGCAATTACCGATCACGGTGGTGCCCAAGGATTCCCAGATGCTTATCATGCAGGGGAAAAAGCAGGGGTGAAAGTTTTATATGGCGTGGAAGCCTATGTGGTGGATGACGGTGTACCGGTGGCTTATAATCCAGCCCATGTTTCGTTAACCGATGCAACCTATGTTGTTTTTGACGTGGAAACGACCGGCTTATCTGCAGTTTATGATACGATTATTGAATTAGCAGCTGTAAAAATGCACAAGGGAAATGTCATTGCTACTTTTGATGAATTCATTGATCCTGGCCACCCTTTGTCTAAAACGACAGTAGATTTGACGGGTATCACCGATGAAATGGTACGAGGATCAAAACCTGAAAAAGAAGTTATGGCACTCTTTACGGAGTTTGCCAAAGACAGTGTTTTGGTTGCCCATAATGCTTCTTTTGATATGGGGTTTATTAATACAACTTATAAACGCCTAGAGATGCCAGAAGCTGTTAATCCAGTTATTGATACCTTAGAGTTGGCACGTTATTTGTACCCGGAATTTAAACGATTTGGTTTAGGTGTTTTAACGAAAAAATTTGGTGTTGGTTTAGAACAGCATCACCGGGCGATTTATGATTCAGAAGCTACGGGACACTTAGCTTGGATTTTTGTTAAAGAGGCAATGGAAAAACACGACATGCATTATCACGAGGATTTAAACCGGCATGTTGGTGGAGAGAATTCATTTAAAGCTGCCAGACCTTTTCATGCAACTATCTTAGCGCAAACGCAAGCAGGGCTAAAAAATCTCTTTAAATTAATTTCAATGGGAAATGTAAAATATTTTCATGGTGGTGTGCCCCGCATTCCGCGCTCAGAAATTTCAAAACTACGAGAAGGTTTGCTACTAGGAACAGCCTGTGATAAAGGTGAAGTATTCGTTGCGATGATGCAAAAAGGTGTCGATGAAGCAAAAGAGAGAGCGAAATTTTACGATTACATCGAAGTCATGCCAAAAGCAGTTTATGCTCCTTTGATTGAGCAAGAGTTAGTTAAAAACGAAGCTGATTTAGAAGAAATTATCCGCAATTTAGTAGCGATTGGGCATGAACTAGATAAACCAGTTGTGGCAACGGGTAACGTCCATTATTTAAATGAAGAAGATGGTATTTACCGTAAAATTTTGATCAACTCACAAGGTGGTGCCAATCCGTTAAATCGGCACAGTTTGCCAGACGTTCATTTTCGAACAACCGATGAAATGTTGACTGCTTTTCAGTTTTTAGGTCCAGAAACCGCTAAAGAAATTGTGGTGGAAAATCCTAACAAGTTATTGGATTCCTGTGAAAAAGTAATACCTGTCAAAGATAAACTTTACACGCCTAAAATTCCCGGTTCAGAAGATGAAATTACTAATTTAAGTTATAATCGCGCCAAGGAATTGTATGGGGATCCTTTACCAGATATTGTAGAAAAACGATTGGAAAAAGAATTGAAATCAATTATCGGTAATGGGTTTTCCGTGATTTACTTGATTTCACAAAAATTAGTGCATAAAAGTAATGAAGACGGCTATTTGGTTGGTTCCAGAGGGTCGGTTGGCTCCAGTTTTGTTGCCACTATGACCGGGATTACCGAGGTAAATCCTTTGGCTCCGCATTATTATTGTCCAAATTGTCAGTACTCGGAATTTTATGAAGATGGGTCCTATGGCTCGGGCTTTGATATGCCGGAAAAAGCTTGTCCAAAATGTGGTACGCGGCTAAATAAAGACGGCCATGATATTCCCTTTGAAACTTTCTTAGGTTTTAAAGGAGATAAAGTTCCCGATATTGATCTGAACTTTTCCGGAGAATATCAACCAGAGGCTCATAATTATACAAAAGTTTTGTTTGGTGAAGATTATGTTTATCGGGCTGGTACAATCGGTACAGTAGCTGATAAGACAGCCTATGGTTTTGTGAAGGGGTATGAAAGAGATCACAACATGCAATTGCGGGCGGCTGAAATCGATCGGCTCGCACAAGGGGCAACTGGTGTGAAACGAACTACCGGTCAGCATCCGGGGGGGATTATTGTAATTCCTGATTATATGGATGTTTATGATTTTACCCCGATTCAATATCCTGCTGATGATTTAAACGCGGAATGGAAGACAACCCACTTTGATTTTCACTCCATTCATGACAATATTTTAAAACTGGATATTCTCGGCCATGATGATCCTACCGTTATTCGAATGTTGCAAGATTTATCTGGTATTGATCCTAAAACAATTCCAACCGATGATCCAAATGTCATGCGCATTTTTGACGGTCCGGATGTTTTAGGTGTGACAGAGGAACAAATTTTCTCTCGAACCGGCACGTTAGGTATTCCTGAATTTGGGACGCGTTTTGTACGGGGAATGTTAGAAGAAACGCATCCCGCTACTTTTGCTGAATTATTACAAATTTCTGGGCTATCCCACGGGACCGATGTCTGGTTGGGCAATGCAGAAGAATTAATTCGCCAAGGGCAAGCAACTTTAGCAGAGGTAATTGGTTGTCGTGATGATATCATGGTTTATCTAATGCATGCCGGCCTTGAAAGTGGTATGGCGTTTAAAATTATGGAAACAGTACGTAAAGGACAATGGAATAAAATTCCTGATGATTTGCGGGAGACGTATCTTGCAGCTATGCGGGAAAATAACGTGCCTGATTGGTACATTGATTCTTGTTCAAAAATTAAATACATGTTCCCCAAAGCCCATGCGGCAGCTTATGTATTGATGGCGTTGCGGGTAGCTTACTTCAAAGTTTACTATCCAATTTTATATTACTGTGCCTATTTCTCAGTACGAGCAGATGACTTTGACTTAGTGTCTATGACCCGAGGCAAAGACGCTGTTAAAGATCGGATGAAAGAGATAACTGATAAAGGTTTGGAAGCCTCCACTAAAGAAAAGAATATGTTGACCGTTTTGGAATTAGCAAATGAGATGTTAGAACGTGGCTTAGAATTTGGCATGATTGATTTGTATAAATCAGATGCAGTGAATTTTGTCATTGAAGATAACAAATTAATTGCACCATTTCGAGCTGTACCAAGTTTGGGTATCAACGTAGCCAAACAAATTGTTGAAGCCCGTAAAGATGGTCCGTTTCTTTCCAAAGAAGATTTAGCAAACCGTGGGAAAGTATCCAAGACCTTGATTGAATATATGTCTGAAAATGGTGTTTTAAAAGATTTACCTGATGAAAATCAATTGTCTTTATTTGATTCTATGTTTGATTAAATTAAATCTGAACTAAAGGTATCTACCTTTGGTTCAGATTTTTTCTATACTAAAAATGGCGAAGAAAAATTTAGTGCCAAAAGTAATTTGTGGTAAATTTTTGCTAAAAATTTTTCAACTGTTTCTTTGTTGATTTTTTTGATTACGGCACATTATTTAGCGATAAAAACTATCAATCTCAATTAAAATAGCGTAATATTATTTAAAAGTAGTAATGTTTTACGGAAAGGGGATTGCAGATGTTAAAAGAAGAACGTTTTAATGCAATCGTATCATTAGTTGATGAAAAAGGAACCATTCGGGTAGCTGATATTGTAGAGCGCTTGAATGTCTCAGATATGACAGTGCGGCGAGATTTGACAGAATTGGAAGAGCAAGGCCGTTTAAAACGTGTCCATGGTGGTGCCAAGACTGTTCATACTTATCGGCAAGAAGAATTATCCCATTCTGATAAACAAATTATCAATATGACCGAAAAAAAAGCAATTGCCCAAAAGGCACTAGAATTAATTAAAGAAGATGAAACGATTTTTCTAGGTCCGGGTACCACCATCGAAGTCTTAGCTCAATTAATTCAGCATAACTCACTACGGGTAGTTACAAATTGTCTACCAGTTTTTGAAACACTTAGTAAAAAACAGGGAAATTTGAAAGTATATTTAATTGGTGGCGAAATGCGGATGCGCACGCGGTCATTTTTTGGCGAAATCGCAAATATCGCTTTAGCTGACATGCATTTTCATAAGAGTTTTTTTAGTTGTAACGCACTAAAAGAAGATAAAATTATGACAGCTACCATCGAAGAAGGCCAAACACAGTTAATTGCATTGCAAAATTCTTTTGCCCGCTATTTACTAATGGATACTTCAAAAATTGATAAAGAAGACTTCTATACTTTTTATCGCTTAAAAGATGTGAGTGCTGTTATCACAAATCAAGACGAATACAATAGCAGTCAAATCTTTGAAGATAAGGTTTCTGTTATCAAAGGCTGACAAAACGAAAGCCTGAAACAAACACTTGTAGTCCTACAAGTGTTTGTTTTTTTGTTTCTGTACAAAAATGATACCGTTTAATAAAAAATAAACGCAAAAAATAAAACAATAACCCAATAAAAGTGTTGAAAAATGTTTGTAAATGTTTTATTATAACGAAGGAAGGTGATGAGATGCTCAAAACAAAACGCCAACAAGCGATTATTGAATTGTGTGAAGTGCATGGTGTTGTGACGGTGAAATTTATTCAGGAACAATTGAAAGTTTCTGATATGACGATTCGCCGTGATTTAGATGAATTGGCTTCTCAAAACCGATTGATTCGGGTTCACGGGGGCGCTAAAAGTCTCGACTTTGAAAATGAATGTCCAGTTGAGTTATCCCACGGTGAAAAAAAGCAACTTCATAGTCGTGAGAAAGAATATATTGCCCAACAAGCAGCAGCGGCAATTCAAGAAAATGATACTATTTTTCTTGGGCCGGGTACGACAATTGAGTTAATGACAAAATATTTACCGGCCAAACATTTACGCGTTATTACCAATAGTCTTCCGGTTTTTAATTTGTTAACGGCAAATGAAAAACATGATTTATACTTAATCGGGGGAGAATATCGCAATATTACCGGTGCTTTCGTTGGCTCCATTGCCAATGAAACAATCCAAAAATTAAGTATTCAAAAAGCATTTGTGGGGGTCAATGGTATTACAGAAGAATATGTGTCTACCTTTAGTATCGAAGAAGGAAAGTTTCAACAACTGGTGCTAGACAAAGCCCAACAAAAATTTTTGGTTGCCGATGCGAATAAGTTTAACCATAGTGATTTTTATAATTTTTATAGTTTGAAAGAAATTAATGCTTTGTATACCGATGACACAATTAGTGACAGTGTAAAAAATCACTATGGGCAATATACGAATATTATTCATTAAGGGGAGATAAAATGCGTGTTGTATTAGGTTCAGATGCACAGGCAAAGAAATTGAAGGATATTATCAAAGAGTATTTAGTTGGCGAAGGTTTTGAAGTCGTGGATAAAACAGAAACACCAGCCGCAGATTTCGTTGATTCAACTTTAGCTATCGCAAATGATATTAAAGAAAACGAAGGCTCAATGGGAATTGCTTTTGATGGTTACGGTGCGGGGAGTTTTATGGTAGCCACAAAAGTTAAAGGCATGGTCGCTGCAGAAGTCTCTGATGAACGTTCTGCATACATGACTAGAGAACACAACAATGCCCGTATGATTACGATTGGTTCTGAAATTGTCGGTGAAGAGTTGGCAAAAAATATTGTCAAAGAATTTTTATCTGCTCACTATGACGGTGGCCGTCATCAAATTCGCGTGGATATGTTAAATAAAATGGCGTAAAAGGAGGAATGAATAATGAAAATTGCCATTGGTTGTGACCACATTGTCACAGATACAAAAATCGCAGTTTCTGATTTTTTGAAAAGTAAAGGTTACGAAGTAATAGATTGTGGCACGTATGATTTTACTCGGACCCATTATCCAATTTACGGTAAACGCGTCGGAGAAGCAGTAGCAAGCGGGGCTGCAGACCTTGGTGTGACGATTTGTGGTACCGGCGTTGGGATCACAAACTCTGTCAATAAAGTGCCCGGTGTACGTGCTGCCCTAGTGCGGGACATGACGACTGCCATTTATTCAAAAGAACAATTAAATGCCAATGTAATTGGTTTTGGTGGAAAAATTACTGGTGAATTTTTAATCAATGATATTATTGAAGCTTTCATTAAAGCAGAATATAAAGAAACACCAGAAAACAAAGCGTTAATTGAAAAAATTAATGCCGTTGAAGGATTAAAACCAGAACAAGCAGATGCGCATTACTTCGATGAATTTTTAGCAAAATGGGATCGTGGCGAATATCACGACTAATAATTGATTAAAAAATAAATGGAGGGATTGCTATGATCGTAACGATTACGATGAACCCATCGATTGATATCTCGTATCCCCTTGAAACGTTTAAACTGGACACAGTCAATCGTGTAACAAACGTAAGAAAAACTGCTGGCGGTAAGGGGCTAAACGTAACCCGCGTTTTAAAACAACTAGGAGACGATGTCACAGCCAGTGGTCTATTAGGTGGTTTTTTAGGCGAGAGTATCAAAAAAGATTTAGATGAGGTCAATATTGCCCATTCTTTTAGCCAAATTAATGGTGAAACTAGAAACTGTATTGCCGTCTTACATGAAGGGATGCAAACAGAGATTTTAGAAAGTGGACCAGTTATTTCAGCCGCAGAAGCAGAAGTCTTTTTAACTCATTTTGCTGATTTGGTGAATAAAGCCAGTATCTTATCTTTTTCTGGCAGTTTGCCAGCCGGCTTGCCAAAAGATTTTTACGCTAAAATGATCGCTATTTGTAACGAAAATAACAAGCCCGTCATTTTAGACTGTTCTGGGGAATCGTTAAAATTAGTGCTAGAAAGTGACGCAAAACCACTATTGATTAAACCTAATACAGAAGAGTTAGCCGATTTATTAGGAAAAGAAGTTCCTGATGATATTGATACTTTAAAAGAAACGCTACAAGATGAATTGTTTGCTGGGATTGAATGGATTGTTGTTTCGATGGGAGCAAAAGGAGCCTTTGCAAAACATCATGACAAGTTTTATCGTGTTGAAATTCCAAAAATTGATGTTGTCAATCCAGTTGGGTCAGGGGACTCTACTGTTGCCGGCTTGACATCTGCAATAAACAACGGTGATTCAGATAGTGATATCTTGAAAAAAGCCAATGTTTTGGGTATGCTTAATGCGCAAGAAGCTGTAACGGGGCACGTTAATTTGGATAATTATCAAAAATTATTCGATCAATTAAAAGTGTCTTTAGTATAGAAAAATTTTAGGAGGAATATACAATGACAACAGAAGCAAAAAAAGCCTTTATCAAACAATTAAGTGACAAAAATGGTGTGATCTCTGCCCTTGCGATCGACCAACGTGGTGCTTTAAAGAAAATGATTAATAAATACCAAGATACACAAGCACAAGCAGTTCAAATCGAAGACTTCAAAAAAATCGTGTCTTCTGAATTAACCCAATATGCTTCATCTATTTTATTAGACCCAGAATATGGCTTACCAGCTGCTAAAGTTCGCGACGAAAACGCAGGGTTATTGTTAGCCTATGAAAAAACAGGCTACGATGCTTCAACCCCAGGACGCTTGCCAGACATTTTGTCTATCTGGTCAGTGAAACGTCTAAAAGAAGCAGGCGCAGATGCATGTAAATTCTTACTTTACTACGATGTAGATGAAAGTGATGAAATCAACGATCAAAAGAAAGCCTTCATGGAACGAATTGGCTCTGAATGTGCCGCAGAAGATTTGCCATTCTTCTTGGAATTGGTTTCTTATGATGCCAATGATGCGGATGCCAGCACCAAAGAATACGCGGTTAAAAAACCACATAAAGTAATTGAAATGATGAAAGAATTTTCAAAACCACGTTATGGCGTTGATGTTTTAAAAATGGAAGTTCCGGTTAATATGAACTATGTAGAAGGTTACGCAAAAGGTGAAGTGGCGTATACAAAAGCAGAAGCTATGGCTTACTTCAAAGAACAATCAGAAGCAACTGACTTACCATTTATCTTCTTATCAGCTGGTGTTACAGCTGAATTGTTCCAAGAAACATTGAAGTTCGCCAAAGAAGCAGGCTCAACATTTAACGGTGTTTTATGTGGTCGCGCGACTTGGGCAAACGGCGTAGAACCTTTTATCACAGGTGGAGAAGATGCAGCGAGAGAATGGATGCAAACACAAGGCCGTAAAAATATTGAAGAATTAAACGAAGTACTCCAAGCAACTGCAACACCGGTTAAATTATAATTTTATCAACTTTTAGAACCGTCATTTTGGCGGTTTTTTTCTGCATAAAAAAAGCGAGACTAAATTCGGATTACGACATTTAGTCTCGCTTTTTTAAATAGTTTCTGGTTGGTTATTCTGTTTAGTCAATTAGGATAAAGGCTATTTTTTTGTCATTTTTACCACGACTTCACAACGAGCTGTTTGTGGGAACATGTCGACAGATTGTAAATAATGAATATTATAAACCTGAGCCAAACTAACTAAATCTCTGGCCAGAGTCGAAACATTACACGAAACATAGACGAGTTTTTTTACTGGTTGTTGTGTTAACGCGCGTAATAATTTTTGATCTAATCCAGTTCGGGGGGGATCGACCACGATTGCATCGGGTTGAAACCCTGTTTTTAACCATTTCGGTAAAAGCTCTTCAGCTGTGCCGGTTTCATAATGCGTGTTCGTAACCCCTAAGCGTTTGGCATTCCGTTTGGCATCTTCAATCGCTTGTGGGATGGTGTCCATGCCCCGAACTTCTTTGGCAATTTTAGCCATGGATAATCCGATAGTTCCTACACCGCAATAAGCATCCACTAACGTTTCTTGTGGTGATAGTGCTAAAGCACGCCGGGCTTCAGCATATAAAATTTTTGTTTGGTAGGGATTTAATTGGAAAAAAGCTCGCGCTGATAAATCAAATTTTAAATCATCTAATGCTTCAGCGATACTTTCTTTTCCCCATAAGAGTTCAGTTGTATCCCCCATAACCAAAGAAGTCTTCTTATTTTGTACATTTTGCATGATAGAAACAAGTTGGGGCACACGTTGCGTCAATTCGCGAATTAAACTATTTTTTTGGGGTAATTTATTCGTGTGGGTAATCAAGACGAGTTGAATTTCGCCAGTTTTAATTCCTTTACGTACCATTAATGTTTTTAAAATACCACTATTCTTCTTTTCGTCATAAATAGGGATTTGATATTTGTTAATGAGTTGGACAGCAGTATTGATGAGTGTTTGGGTATCTGGTTCTTGGACAATACAATTATCAATTGCTACTAAGTTATGGGAGGCAATTTCATAAAGACCAGCCTCTGCTTTTTGTTTTTTAAAATTATAACGTAATTGAAACTGTGCTTTATTGCGATAGCGCCATGGCTCTTGCATCCCAATGGTTTCTTTTAACTCGTAATTTTTATAGCCAGCTGGTTTAAACTTCGTTAAAGCTTGCTGCAATAAATCGCGTTTAAAATCTAATTGTTTATTATATGATAGGTGCTGTAATTGACAGCCGCCACAACGATCATAAAAAACACAAGGAGCAGTAATGCGATCTGGGCTTTTTTTGATTATTTGAATAATCTGCGCTTCAGCAAACTTTGCAGTGACGTTGGTAATTTTGGCTTGGATCTTTTCACCGGGTAAAGCTTTGGGGATAAAAATAATTAAACGTCTGAAATATGCAATTCCTTCGCCGTTAATGCCTAGACGCTTAATCGTGACGTTGATTTTTTGACCATTTTTCACAACTTGTTCCATAAAAGACTCCTTGTTTTAGCGGTAAAAATAAGCTCCGCGTTTCTGTTGGTTTTACTGTAGTTATCTTAACACACTAATTCATGAAACAAAACAATCCAGAAAGCTTTGGCCCCACGGTATTTTGTGATACACTACAAACGTACATTCGCTTGTTAATTTGTAGAGTTGACCTGATAAAATATTGAAAGAGGAGGCGTCTGTATGCTTACCGTTGCAAAAGTAGCCAAGGCAAAACATGGTTTTTATGAAGTCGACTTATCAGACGGCAATTCACTAAGAGTCTCAGAAGATTTATTAATCAAATTCCGCTTATTAAAGGGAATGGAATTAGATGAAAAAGATGTTGAAGAGATAAAAAAAAATGCCCATTACGATATCGGTGTTCAATTTGCGCTAAATTATATTAGTTACCAGTTGCGTTCTGAAAAAGAAGTGCGCAGTTACTTAAAGGAACGTGAAATTCCAAGTTTTGATCGAGAAAAAATCATTCGTCATTTAAAAGACTTAAGTGTGCTCGATGATAAAGTCTATGGTGAGAGTTATGTTCGGACACAAATGCGACTAAGTGATAAAGGTCCCAGTGTATTAAAACAACAGTTGCAACAAAAAGGGTTAAAACCAGAAGTAATTGACGCTGCACTTAGTCTTTATAATGAGAAAATACAGTTTTCAGTAGCCCAGCGTGCTGCTGAAAAGGCTCTTAAGAAAATCCACAATAAAAGTTTCAAGGAAACAAAACAAAAATTACAGCTTTCCTTAAGACAAAAAGGTTTCAGTGGCGATGTAGCATCAGCTGTATTGGATAGTCTAGAATTAGAGATGGATGAAGAAACGGAAATAGAAGCCCTAAAAAAAGCTGGTGAGAAACTGTGGCGGCGTCATCAAAATAAAGCGCCCCACATTCGTAATCAAAAAATTAAACAAAGTCTTTATCAAAAGGGTTTTGCATTAGAGGAGATTCAGCAGTTTATCGATGAGCAGACAGAATGAGTACTTAAATGAAAAGCAAATAAAAAAGCTTCAAACAGACTTTATCTCGTGGTATGAAAATGAGCGACGCAACTTGCCGTGGCGGCAGACAAATGATCCGTATTTTATTTGGATTTCAGAAATTATGTTGCAACAGACCCGAGTGGATACGGTAATTGCCTATTTTTATCGGTTTACAAAAAAATATCCCACAATAAAAGCATTAGCCCAAAGCGATGAACAAGAACTTTTAAAAGTTTGGGAGGGACTGGGGTATTATTCTAGAGCACGTAATTTAAAAAAAGCGGCCCAACAAATTATGACAGAATTTGACGGTGTTTTTCCAAGCGACATTGAAGCTATTCGTTCATTAAAAGGAATTGGACCGTATACCGCCGGCGCGATTGCCAGCATCGCTTTTCAAAAAGCAGAACCGGCAATTGACGGCAATGCAATGCGTGTAATCAGTCGCTTGTACGGTGTCGACTCAGATATTGCCAAACCAGCTAGTCGCAAGATTTTTGATGAAATTTTGCGTAAACTGATCCCAACCAGTGCACCAGGAGATTTTAATCAGGCTTTGATGGATCTTGGATCAGGGGTTTGTACGCCTAAAAAGCCAGAGTGTCTTAGTTGTCCTTTAAAAAACTTTTGCTTTTCCTATAAAACACAACAACAAGAAAAATTTCCGGTTAAAACTAAAGCTACTAAACCAAAAGACGTATATTACGTTGCCGTTGCCGTTGTTAATGATAGTGGAGAATATCTTTTAGTACAGCGGCCTGATGAAGGACTCTTAGCAAAAATGTGGACATTTCCTTTAATTGAAGTAAGTCGGCAAGACTTTGAAATAACACAAAAAAACTTTGCAAAAAATGCTGCCCCTATTGATCTTTTTAGTGTGGCAGAAGAGGTGCCGCTACCAGCCAGCTTGCCGCAAAATGTCGTTTGGCAAAAACGACATTTAGGCGAAATCAAACATATTTTTAGTCATTTAAAATGGCATGTATTGCTTTTTTATGGCGTAGCCCAATCAAATTTTGCCAAGCCTTTAAGGGGGCGATTTGTCCCAATCAAAGAGTTTGACACCTATGTATTCCCGAAACCGCAGCAAAAGTTAGTAGGCCTATTGGAAAAAAGCAAACAGTGAATAAACATTTCTAGTCAAGCTTTGTTTTTATTGCTATAATAATTACGATGTCGGTGTAAAACATACCCAACATACCATCACGGTTAAAAGGGAAGGTTAGAGTATGCAAATTCCAAAAGAAGGCGAGTTTGTAACAATCCAAAGTTATAAACATGATGGCAATTTGCACCGTACGTGGCGAGATACAATGGTTTTAAAAACCAGCGAATATTCGATGATTGGCGTAAATGACCACACACTGGTGACAGAGTCTGACGGTAGACGATGGGTGACTAGAGAACCTGCAATCGTTTATTTTCATAAAAAGTGTTGGTTCAACGTCATTGCCATGATTCGCGAAAAAGGTGTCTCTTATTATTGTAATCTAGCTTCACCTTATTTATTAGATGAGGAGGCCTTGAAGTATATTGATTATGATCTTGATATCAAGGTTTTTCCTGATGGTGAAAAGCGGCTACTAGATGTGGATGAATATGAGCAACATAGTAAACTCATGCATTATCCCAAAGACGTTGATTATATTTTAAAAGAAAACGTCAAAATATTAGTGGATTGGATTAATAATGGTAAAGGTCCTTTTTCAGAAGGCTATATCGATATTTGGTATGACCGCTACAAGCAATTGTCACGAAAATAAAAAAACTATCCTGCATTTTTGTGTGGGATAGTTTTTTTAGGCTCATTTAAGTAAATTAAGGTACAATAAAGATATCAAATAAATCACAGGTTGGATAATAGATGAAACGAAAAATTAAGTTTACAATCATCATTTTAGTAATCGCCATAATCAGCGCTGGCGCTCTAATTGGACAATATAATATAAAAAGTGAAGCACAGCCAACAGTGAAGAAAAAAGAACAAGAGTCTTTTGTTACGATTGTAGATTCTAACCCGTTAACCGTAAGCACAAAAAAAGTGCAAGTTTATGTTGATCCGGCGTTATACAGTACCACCGCTGAAACGGCAAATGACTATGTTGCCTTAAAAGAGTCCCCCAACGCAAAAAGTGCGACTTTAGTTAATTTGTACCGCGGAGAATGGGGCGTATACTTAGCAAGTCAAAATGATTGGATTAAAATCAATAGCAATGACGGAAAAATCGGATGGTTAAAAAAAGAAAACACCCAAATTATGACCAGTACACGTAAAGTGAAACCGACATTAACGCAATTTAAAGTGGTCTTGGATGCCGGTCATGGTGGAATTGACACTGGTGCAGAAAGTGACGATGGTACACTTACTGAAAAAGAATTAACACTTCAGACCGTAAAAAAAATTGGTGTGGCGTTAGAAAAAATCGGTGTTAGCGTTGCGTATACCCGGACCCAAGACAACTATTTGGCGTTGGAAGATATTACCAAAAAATCAATGGCAGAAAGTGCGGATCTATTTATCAGTATTCATTATGACAAATACGACTATGATAACGGCATGAATGGACAAACGACCTACTATTACTATCAAGATGATAAATTTGCCGCAACGAGTATTAATACAGCACTTCAAAAAAACTTAGCCTTGAATAATAACGGCATTAGGCTGGGCAATTACTTTGTGTTACGCCAGTCTAATCGCCCCAGTCTATTATTAGAATTGGGCTATTTAAACAGCGACAGTGATTTAGCACTAATCAAGCAAGCAGACTTTCAAGACAAAGTAGCTACAGGGATTGTAGCTGGGATTCAGACTTACGTTAATGAACTGAATTTGAACCAATAAACAAAAGCCCAAAGAAATAGTAATTGTTTTAACAACTACTGTTTCTTTGGGCTTTTTAGTCTATATGCAAGCTTGTTGTATTAAATTTTTTCAAGATCAACTTGATTAAATAAACTAGATTTTAGTCTGCTAATTTTTTTATCATGGTGACGTGTTTAATGCCTGCTTCTGTAAAAGGTTCCCCGGTCGCCTTAAAACCCATTTCTTGGTAAAAAGCGCGTGCTTGCCATTGTGAGCCTAAGGTGATTTCTTTAAAATCATGTTCTTTTGCAAAATCTTCTGCCCCTTGTAACAAAATTTTTCCTAAACCTTTACCCCGATATTCTTTTAGCACAGCCATGCGTTGTACTTTTACTGTAGTATCATCTAGTGGCAAAAGACGGACGGTTGCCAGTGGTTTTTTTTGGTCATCATATAAGACAAAATGGATTGCATAGGCTTCGTTACCATCAATTTCAATGGATAAAGGAACTTTTTGTTCTTTTACAAAAACTTGGTTACGGATTTTCACCGTAGCTAAATAAATCTCACTCATAGTATCTCTAGTTTGGAGGATACGCAAAAAAATCGCCTTCTTTCAATATTTTTTCAATTCTTGCAAAAATAATTGCAAATACCTTTGTTTTAAGTTTGCAAGTCAGTTATTTTTTGATAAGATTAGTAACAACTAAAATTAAAACAGAATGACGAAATTGTAAACTGTTTTGTTTAGCTGAAGGAGTGATAATTTGTTAGAAAAACTAAAAAATTCAAAAATCATGTTTTGGTCATTAGAATTACTAATTTTGGCTACCTTGATTTTTGTTTCAACCAAAATCGATTTCATTTTTAAACCAATTGGAACTTTTTTCTCAACCCTTTTTGCACCAGTTCTAATTGCGGGGTTTTTGTATTATTTATTAAACCCAATTGTGAACTTATTGGAAAAAAGAGTCAAACTAAAACGAATTTATGGAATTATTTTAGTTTTTATTCTTTTAATCGGTGCGTTGGTCTTAATTATCGGTAGTGTTATTCCAAGTCTTGTCAGCCAAATTACTTCGTTGGCTGAAAGTATCCCTTCATTTATTGCAAGTGTGGAGGACTGGATCAGAGAAATGGCACGTAGTCCGTTTTTCAAACAAATCGATCTGCAAGCGCAATTTGATAAATTGGACATTTCCTATGGTACGATTATTCAACGCTTTTTAAGTAGCCTTTCCAATAGTATCGGTTCAATTGTTGGTCAAGTCGCAAATGCCACGATGATTATTGTAACTGCGCCCTTTATTTTATTTTACATGTTAAAAGACGGAAATCGTTTGGTGCCAAATATTCAACGTTTCTTTCCCGTTAATCGGCGCCAGCAAATTGTGGATCTCTTAGGAAAGTTAAATTATACCTTATCGAAATATATTAGCGGACAAGCCATTGAATGTGTTTTTGTTGCTACGTTTACTTTTATCGGGTATTTGGTCATCGGGGTGGATTACGCCTTCTTATTTGGTGTGATTGCAGGGGTCACCAACTTAATTCCTTACTTGGGTCCTTATTTAGGGCTGATGCCAGCTGTTTTAGTGACTGTTTTTGATTCACCACTAAAAGCATTGCTGTGTTGTGTTGTCGTCTTAATTGTACAACAATTAGATGGAAATATTATTTATCCTAACGTAATTGGAAAAACATTGTCCATTCATCCTTTGACGATTATTTTAGTTTTATTAGTAGCCGGAAACATTGCAGGGTTATTAGGAATTTTCTTAGGGGTGCCATTTTACGCTGTGTGCCGGGTTTTAGTCACCTTTATTGTGAAGTTAGTGAAAGAAGATAAAAAAATCCATGAGGATGAATTAGTAAAAGATGAGATACAACAAACGGAGTAGTATTGTTTTTATTGCAAAGAATTTACCTTTGTGATACGATTTTAGCGTGGCAAATGCCACGCTTTTTTTCTATTTAAACATGAAAATATAAGGAGAGAAAGAAATTATGAATTCTGACCCCGAGAGTCAGTCGCTGATCGCCCAGTTTTTATTATTAATTGTTTTAACGCTGATTAATGCCTTTTTGGCTGCTTCAGAAATTGCCGTTGTGTCAATTAACAAAAACCGGGTGGAACAAAAAGCTGAAGAAGGCAATGTCAAGTCGCAAAAATTACTCAAAATATTGGAAAACCCAACTAACTTTTTATCCACCATCCAAGTGGGGATTACGTTAGTAAATATTTTATCAGGGGCATCCTTAGCTGACACGCTATCTAGCCGTCTGGCACCTGTTTTAGGTGGTGGAGCTGCCGCTAAAAGTATTGCCAATATTATCGTTTTAGCGATTTTAACTTATGTGTCCATCGTTTTTGGGGAATTATACCCTAAGCGAATTGCCTTAAATAAATCAGAAGAAGTTGCGACTTTTACTTCTGGTGTTATCCGTGTCATTGGCACAATCGCAAAACCTTTTGTGTGGTTATTATCGGCATCAACCAGTCTATTGGCAAAAATTACGCCGATGGATTTTGATGATGAAGACTCAAAAATGACCCGCGATGAAATGCGTTATATGTTGGAAACAGAAGGTGTTTTAGAAGAAGACGAATTGGAAATGTTACAAGGGGTCTTTTCACTAGATACAAAAGTGGCGCGCGAAGTCATGGTACCTAGAACAGACGCTTTTATGGTAGACATTAATGATCCAATCGCTGAAATTGTAACTGACGTGTTATCAGAAAATTATTCCCGTATTCCAGTCTATGATGAAGATAAGGACAAAGTAATTGGTGTCTTGCATACTAAGAATCTTTTGAAAGCGGCTTATCAATTTGGCTTTGAAAATATTGATATGCATAAGATTTTACAAGAGCCTTTATTTGTACCAGAAACAGTTTTTATTGACGACTTATTATATGAATTGAAAAAGACCCGTAACCAAATGGCGATTCTTTTAGATGAGTATGGTGGTATGGTAGGGGTTGTGACATTAGAAGACTTGTTGGAAGAAATCGTAGGTGAAATTGACGATGAAACCGATGAAGTAGAAAAACTATATGAACAAGTAAATGATCATGAATATATTATTCAAGGTCGCATGCTAATTGATGAGTTTAACGAAGCCTTTGACACGGACTTGCATATGAGTGATGTGGATACAATGGCTGGATACCTAATCACAGCTTTGGGAACTATTCCAGATGAAGGTGAGAAACTTTCTTTTGAAGTGGACAACTTGACTCTGATTTCTGAAGAGATGGAAGGTTCGCGTGTATTGAAAATCCGCGTTATTTTCCGCGACCCGGAAATTGAAGTTCAACCAGAGGAAGAAAGACGTCATTTTCGTAAAGAGTTTGAAGATGACGAGCCAAGACGTTAAAAAGTGGAGGTGATGTGCTGAAATTTTGGCACATCACTTTTTTATCGTTTATGAAATTTTCATTCCATGCTATACTAGCATAGTTGTTTACTATTACCCTAAGCCAAAATACAAGTTAATGGCTACTGCCATTTTTAATTTTACGAAATAAAGGAGAACACAATGGATAACCCAAATTTACGAAAAGAAGTCGATAGCCGACGCACGTTTGCAATTATTTCCCACCCGGATGCGGGGAAAACAACAATTACCGAACAATTATTACTTTTTGGTGGTGCCATTCGCCAAGCAGGGACTGTTAAAGGAAAAAAAACAGGTAATTTTGCCAAATCTGACTGGATGGAAATTGAAAAACAACGGGGGATTTCCGTTACAAGTTCTGTGATGCAGTTTGATTACGATGATAAACGCGTGAACATCTTAGACACACCCGGACATGAAGATTTCTCTGAGGATACGTATCGGACATTGATGGCGGTGGATAGTGCTGTTATGGTTATTGATAGTGCCAAAGGGATTGAAGCACAAACCAAAAAATTATTTCAAGTGGTAAAAAAACGAGGAATCCCGATCTTCACTTTTATTAACAAATTAGACCGTGATGGCCGTGAACCACTGGAATTACTGGAAGAATTAGAAGATTTATTACAAATTGAATCATTTCCAATGAACTGGCCAATTGGGATGGGAAAAGGTTTAGAAGGTTTATACGATATTTATAATGAGCGGATTGAATTGTATCGACCAGAAAATTACGGTGGAAAACGTTTAATTCCTCTAGATGAAGAAGGCGAAATTCCAGCAGACCACCCTTTTCGTGGCAGTGGTCAGTATGACCAAGTCTTAGAAGAAGTTGAATTAGTTAAAGAAGCCGGCGATAGCTTTGATCGCAAAAAAATCGCCAGTGGCAAACAAACTCCTGTCTTCTTCGGTTCAGCTTTAACTAATTTTGGTGTTCAAACTTTCTTAGAAACATTTTTAGAATTTGCGCCATCTCCTTATGCCCATAAAACCGAAGAAGGAGATGAAGTCAGTCCATATGAGCCAGAATTTTCCGGTTTTGTCTTCAAAATTCAAGCGAATATGAATCCAGCTCACCGTGACCGGATTGCATTCGTTAGAATTTGTTCAGGAACCTTTGTTCGCGGGATGGACATCACCTTAGAACGTACTGGTAAAAAAATGAAATTAAGCAATGTTACTCAATTTATGGCAGATGCTAGAGAAAATATCCAAGAAGCTGTTGCTGGCGATATTATCGGGGTTTATGATACTGGTAATTATCAAATCGGCGATACGCTTTATGAAGGAAAATTAAAAGTTGCGTATGAAGAATTGCCATCTTTTACGCCAGAGCTATTTATGAAAGTACAAGCCAAAAATGTGATGAAACAAAAATCATTTCATAAAGGCATTCAACAATTGGTGCAAGAAGGCGCTATTCAAATGTACCGTACTTATTTAACTGACGAATATGTCATTGGTGCGGTGGGCCAATTGCAATTTGAAGTTTTCCAATATCGGATGAAAAATGAATACAATGCCGAAGTTGTTATGACACCGATGGGACATAAGATCGCTCGCTGGATCGATCCTGCCCAACTTGATGAAAAAATGAGCTCTAGTAGAAATATTTTGGCTCGTGACCGTTTTGATCAACCTTTATTCTTATTTGAAAATCAATTTGCGATGCGCTGGTTTGCTGATAAGTATCCGGATGTGGAATTAAAGAGCTTGATGTAAGTGATAAAAATAGACACCTTACTTAAAAAAGTAGGGTGTCTATTTATTTAATAACAATATATTCATCTAAAGCAATAAGTTTATTTGTAAATAAAACCCAAAAATTATGCTAGTAATCAATTGAAATTGAGAATTTTTTTTTTTGAAATATAATCGCCTAGCCAAAGATTATTCCTTTGTGCTATTATGAAGTATAAACTCAAAAGGGGAAGTAAGATGTTAGAAAATATTTTGTTAGACGATCCAGCTCAAAATAAATTGATGCTCTTTAAGCACATGCTAGAACTTGATCGCGGTTTATACCCAATTCATTATTTTGAAAAATACACTGGTTTTTCTCATATTAAAACAGCTAATCTGCTAAACCAAATGAATCAAGATTTAAAAGACTTAGAAACTGGATATGTGTTGTTTACAGAAAAAGAAAAAGTACAAATCGATGGGAATTTACCCAAATTTCACAGCTATCAACAGTTTCTTTTTCAAAGTAGTGTACCTTATCGCGTCTTAGTGGCTACCTTGCTTCAACCGGAAATGGATTTAAAAGATTTTGGACAACAAACAAATTTAAGTCAATCTTCTTTAATGCGGCGACTAAAACCCTTAGTTGCTTATTTAAAAGATAAAGGAATTCGATTAAATTGTCTACAAATGGAAGTGACTGGACGAGAAGCGCTGGTACGAATTATGTACTTCAATTTTTTGTGGATGGTGGATTTTGGCACAGAATTATTCCAGCATTTTGAAAATCTAAATGTTGATTTGAATGCGTTGTTTGATGAAGATGACTTAGCTTTTCTAAAATACGTAGAACAACGGGAATTTACGGTCTATCAAGCGATTAGTTTGTTACGGACTCAATTAGGCTATTATGTCGACGAACCAGAGATTAACCATTATTTCTATCCAACAACAATTAATGGCCGCTTTAAACAAAAGCTAGCGCAAAGTGGTGTAGCTGAAACATACCAAGAAAGAGAAGCTAATTTTGTGTCTTATATGATTTTTTATTGGCCACAGTATTTTTCAGAAGATGATCCCCGTCTGTCTTTTGTACGGAAAAATTATAAGAACCTGACAACTTCAAAGGAAAAGGCAAAAGTCTTTTTTGATAAAATGCTGCCCTATTTCCAAAGCTTTTCCCGTAGCAAGCAGGAATTAATTCTGCTAAATTATCAAACGATTTTTCTACGCCAAGAATTATTTGACGGTAAAGCACCGAAAAATCTAGATTTCATTTTGGAAAGCTTGAAAATTCAACATCCCAATTATGAAATTTTACATGGACATATTGCCAGTGCAATAGAAGCAGAGGAAAGCGCTGATTTAATTAATCTTTTAACTTTAGTCAGCTTGCCACAAGTTGAACGCAGTGAGAAGACAGAAAAGATTAAAGTAGGAATTATTGGCTTTCCTAACCACTTCTTATTATATTCTTTGATTAATCGTATCGAGGACTTGCCATTTGTCGAATATTCTTTAATGAATACCGCCTCTAAAGAAAAATACGACGCAGTAATTACATGTTCTAACTCGCTCGTTCCGTTAGAGAACTCAAATTACTGGATTGTTGAAGGTGAAGATTCTTTTGATGCAACAGATGATTTTTTATTTCATATTTTTAAAGAAAGACAAAAAGATCAAAAAGTTCATTTGAATATTGGTTAAAGCTAACCCGTAAAAATCTGCCCAGTCTAAAACTTAGGTAAAAAGGGATGTTGGAAAATTCAGAATTACTGAAAAACTTTAGAGAGGCTCTTAACGAGTTATGGGTCAGCTATATAAAAAAATCTGGGATAAAAAGGCAACGTGGCTTTTTATCCCAGATTTTTTTATGATGCATTGTTACTTAGTTGGTTTGTTTTAATTGAAATTTCTACAAGACCTGGTAGCTCAATTTGGGTAATTGTATCAGGCTCATAACTGCCAGAGGGCATTTTTTTCAAAAAGTATTCTTTTACTTCATTAATTTCACGTTCGTTAAGGTTGCGCTTTTTATTAATCAGCAAAATTTCGTTATGATGCGGGGCAACTGTATAAACGATGGTCGAATTGCCCGCCGTATAAACTTTCACCAATTCGGCGTCCGTATTTTCTAACTGATTGCGTACCAAACGCGAATGGCTATTGGTAACGTTGATTAATTTCATCTGGTTCACTCCTTCAAGGCAAGTTTGAACTAACTCAATTATTATTATACGGTTCCGGACTTATTTAGCAAAGTGATTACACTTGAAAAATCAAACAAAATTTGTTAATTTTGGTAGTTTTCTAAACTATTTTTTTGTATATGAGCTAAAAAGCAGAGGTCTAACTTTTATTAAAAGTTAGACCTCTGCTTTTGTTAATTTAATTATTCTTCTTTTGTTTTGTCTTGATTACTTAAATCTTCTTTTGAATCTTTTGTCTCATTAACCTGTAAGGCGGTAACTTCAATTTTACCGTCTTTGGTTAAGTGGGCAGTGAGTTCTTTAACTGTTGGATGATCTAAGAAGTATTCGGCAATGCCATCTTCAATTTGATCTTGAATAGTACGACGTAATGGGCGAGCACCCATTGCAGGGTTATACCCCAAGTCGACTAATTTTTCTTCTACATCTTTTGGTACAGTGATGTGTAAGTGTTGTACAGCCAGCATATCGTTTACTTCATTTAACATTAAGTCGACAATGTGAAGTAAATTGTCTTTACTTAAAGCTTTGAATTCGATAATACCGTCAAAACGGTTCAAAAATTCAGGTGAGAAGTAATTGTTTAATTGATTTAAGACAGAACGTGTCACGCCTTCTCTGGTTGCGCCAAAACCAACGCTGGCTTCGACATTACCTGTGCCGGCATTACTTGTCATAATAATCAATGTATCTTTGAAGCTAACTGTTCGCCCTTGGGCATCGGTTAGACGTCCATCGTCTAAAATTTGCAAGAACATGTGCAAAACATCTGGATGGGCTTTTTCGATTTCATCTAACAAAATCAAGCTGTAAGGATTACGACGAACTTTTTCTGTTAATTGACCAGCTTCTTCATAGCCAACATAGCCTGGAGGAGAACCGATTAATTTAGCCACACTATGTTTTTCCATGTACTCAGACATATCAAAACGAATCATAGAATCTTCAGAACCAAACATTTCATAAGCTAATTGTTTTGCTAATTCAGTTTTACCAACACCAGTTGGTCCAACGAATAGAAAAGAGCCGATTGGACGATTTTTCTTGCCCAAACCAACACGATTACGGCGGATAGCCTTAGCAACTTTATCAATTGCTTCATCTTGACCAATAACATGTTCTTTTAAATCGTGGCCGAGATTTTTCAATTGTGTTTGTTCTTTTTCTTTTAATTCGCCAACGGGAATACCCGTACGTTCTTCAACAATTTGTTCCATATCTTTTTCAGAGATGGTAGGTGTTTCTTCATCGCTGATTTGTTTATTTTTCATTTCTTCTAATTTATTGATTTGATCGCGATAATACGCTGCTTTTTCAAAATCTTCTTCCTTAGAAGCTTGTTGTTTTTGTGCTTCGGCATCCGCCAGCTTTTTCTCAATGGCTTTTGGATCAACTAATTGAATCGTTAAGTTTTTCTTGGAACCTGATTCATCTAATAAATCAATTGCTTTATCAGGTAAAAAGCGATCTTGGATATAACGATTTGAAAGGATAGCCGCCGCTTTGATTGCATCATCGGTATATTTTACATGGTGATAATCTTCATAACGTGGTTGCAAACCTTTCAAAATTGCGATGGTTTCTTCAACGGAAGGTTCATCTACTCGAACTGGTTGCATCCGACGTTCTAAAGCAGCGTCTTTTTCAATGATGCGGTACTCGTTTAAAGTAGTAGCACCAACCATTTGCAATTCTCCTCGAGCTAAAGCTGGTTTCAAGATATTGCCTGCGTCCATATTGCCATCACCAGCCGCACCGGCACCAACAATTTCGTGTACTTCATCAATGAACAAGATAACATTTTCAGCTTGTTTAATTTCATCGATTAACTTTTGCATCCGTTCTTCAAATTGCCCTCTTATACCTGTTCCTTGAACTAGAGAGGCTACGTCTAAACGGATAACTTCTTTATCAAGAAGTTTTTGTGGAACATCGCCGTCGACTATCTTTTGAGCCAAGCCTTCAACGACAGCCGTTTTACCCACACCGGGTTCTCCGATTAAAACAGGGTTATTTTTTGTTCGACGATTTAAAATTTCAATAACACGTTTAATTTCTTCGTCACGACCGACAACTGGATCGATATCACCATTACGGGCTTGTTCAGTGATGTTGATACCATATTCACCTAAAAGACCGTTAGCTCCTTGGTTTTGGCGAGGAGGTTGTCCGCCGTTAAAGTTATTGCCACCACCAAATTGCGTAGGGGGCGTTTGTTCACCAGCATTTCTTGGTTGCATTTGTTGCGACATTTGACGGAATAAATCGTCAAGACTTCCAAAGCCAAATGGATCTTGGGCCATCATACTTGTTTGACTACCAGTTTGATTTTTTAGTTTTTGGTAGCAGCTTTGGCAGTAGTCCAGTTGCTTTCTTTGGCCATTTACATTTGCGTATAAATGAATGGTTGCTTCATTTTTGCCACAGTTTTGACAAAGCATAAATAATTCACGACCTTTCATGGATTTACTTACATTTATTATTGTAACGCGCTTTTTTTAATCAGTAAAAAGATACACCTAAAAAGCGAGGTCTAGTCAAAGTTATCTTTGACCTTTATTGACCATAACTGTATTATACTAAATTTATTTATTGGTGCAAGTAATTTGTCTGATTTGAAAATCAGTGACTTTTTTTCATTTTGTTACTGGATTAAATATTTTTTTAGTATAAATGCCCAATAACTTGCCTCAAAAAGATTGGAATAGAAATTATTCTGCTAATTGGACTAGATATCTTTTGTTCTATTATGAGAGAAAACGGTTGTACGATTGAAAAAAAAATGGTAATCTTAACAGTTGAAAGGGCCTTTTTTGATGGTTTATTTGGACTGTTAAAAAAGAAAACCCTCACAAAAAACTTGTTTCACAAAGGAGACCGATTAATATGGAAAAAAAAGATTTTCACGTAGTAGCAGAAACTGGGATTCACGCACGTCCAGCTACATTATTAGTACAAACTGCTAGCAAATTTAACTCTGACATTAACTTAGAGTACAAAGGTAAATCTGTAAATCTTAAATCTATCATGGGCGTTATGTCTCTTGGTGTTGGCCAAGGTTCTGATGTAACAATCACTGCTGAAGGTGCTGACGAAGCTGACGCAATGGCAGCAATCGTTGAAACAATGAAGAAAGAAGGATTATCTGAATAATGGTTGAAATGCTAAAAGGGATCGCCGCAAGTGACGGAGTTGCCGTTGCAAAAGCTTACCTGCTAGTTCAACCGGATTTATCCTTTAACAAAATTTCTGTAGAAGATACTGAAGCAGAGGAAAAAAGAATAGACGATGCTTTAGCAAAATCTACCGAAGAACTACAACAAATTCGGGAAAAAGCAGCGCAAAGTTTGGGCGAAGCAGAAGCTCAAGTATTTGACGCTCATTTAATGGTTCTTTCAGATCCTGAAATGATCGGTCAAATTAAACAAAACGTGAAAGATAACAAAGTCAATGCTGAATCAGCATTGAAAGAAGTTACCGACATGTATATTGGCATGTTTGAAGCAATGGACGACAATGCTTACATGCAAGAACGCGCAGCTGATATCCGTGACGTTGCCAAACGTGTCTTAGCACATTTGTTAGGGGTTACTTTACCAAACCCTTCAATGATTAATGAAGAAGTTGTTGTGGTTGCCCACGACTTAACACCAAGTGATACTGCACAATTAGATCGCAAATTCGTTAAAGCCTTTGTTACTGACATCGGCGGACGGACTTCTCACTCTGCAATCATGGCACGTTCTCTTGAAATCCCAGCAATTGTTGGGACAAAAGAAATTACTGCCAAAGTAAAAGCAGGGGACATTCTAGCTGTTAATGGTATCATTGGGGATGTCATCATTGATCCAACTGAAGACCAAAAAGCACAATTCCAAAAAGCTGGTGCAGATTTTGCTGCCCAAAAAGCTGAATGGGAAAAACTAAAAGAAGCAGATACTGTCACAGCTGACGGTAAACACTTTGAATTGGCTGCTAATATTGGAACACCAAAAGATTTAGAAGGTGTTCACAATAATGGCGCTGAAGCAATCGGTTTATATAGAACTGAATTTCTTTATATGGATTCTCCTGATTTTCCAACTGAAGAAGATCAATTTGAAGCTTATAAAGCAGTTTTAGAAGGTATGGGTGAAAAACCTGTCGTTGTTCGTACCATGGATATCGGTGGTGACAAGGAATTACCTTACTTGACTTTACCGCATGAAATGAATCCTTTCTTAGGTTACCGCGCATTGCGTATTAGCTTGTCAGAATTAGGAGACGACATGTTCCGTACACAGTTACGGGCATTGTTACGTGCTTCTGCTTTTGGTAACTTACGTATTATGTTCCCAATGGTAGCAACTTTGAAAGAATTTAGAGCGGCTAAAAAAATGTATGATGAAGAACGTCAAAAATTAATCGACGAAGGTGTAACAGTATCTGATACAATCCAAGTCGGTATTATGATTGAAATTCCAGCGGCGGCTGTCTTAGCTGACAAGTTTGCCAAAGAAGTTGACTTCTTCAGTATTGGTACTAATGATTTGATCCAATACACAATGGCAGCAGACCGTATGAACGAACGCGTGTCTTATCTTTACCAACCATATAACCCATCTATTTTGCGTTTGATTAAAAACGTAATTGATTCAGCTCATGCTGAAGGTAAATGGGCAGGTATGTGTGGTGAAATGGCCGGTGACCAAACTGCTGTGCCAATTTTGATGGGAATGGGCTTGGATGAATTCTCAATGAGCGCAACATCAATCCTTAAAACACGTAGCTTAATGAAACGTTTGTCTACTGAAGATATGAAAGTTCTTGCTGATAAAGCATTAAATGATTGCGATACAATGGAAGAAGTCATTGAATTAGTAGAAGAAGCTGTTAAATAAAAAGTTTTTAACCTCAGAGATTTTCTCTGAGGTTTTTTTGTCGTACATAATAATACCTAGCTGATAACTTACAAATTTAATTTTTGACAGCGTCAAAAAAGAAAAGCGTTTTCTAATATGCTATGCTAAAGAAAAGGGTTAGGAGTTGGCGAAATGCATGAGTATGATCTGACAACGTTCGAGATAATTGCTAGATTGTCTTTGGCAATTGTAATGGGCGGGACAATTGGCTTCGAGCGAGAATATAAGAGTCGTCCTGCCGGCATGAAGACGCATATTTTAGTTTGTGTGGGTGCGGCATTAATTGCGCTGATTCAAGATGAAGTCGCTTCACAAACGGTGGAATTTGCGCAACAAATGCCAAAACTTGCTAATGTGATGACGGCAGATCAAACCCGTTTAGTCGCACAAGTCGTTAGCGGCATTGGTTTTTTAGGGGCGGGAACAATTATTATGACAAAACAAACAGTCAAAGGGCTGACAACAGCGGCGTCTGTTTGGGCAGTCGCATCAATTGGAATTGCTTTGGGAATGGGATTTTATCTAATTTCTCTCACTGGCTTTTGTTCTATTATGATAGCGCTAGCCTTGATTTCATATTTAGTACCGCTACCAAAAGTAAGACGTCTACAAGTTGAAATCGCCCATGGTGATCAGACCGTGGCTTTTATTAAAAATTATTTGGCTAAAAATAAAGTAATCGTGGAAAAATCTGACCTTAAAATCACGCGGGAAAACCCAAAGTCAAATCGTAAATATTTAATTATGTTCACATTGACAGTGCCAAAGGATGTAGACGAAGAAGATTTAGTGTCTGAGCTTTCGGATAATTCAGATATTTTAATGATTCAGATTGTTGAATAGTCTAACGAGTTTGTCACTTGCACGTTTTTTTATTGCTATTTTAGTCACACAAACGCTAAAATATAAGATGAAATAAGACTATAGTTTGATTTAAGTATATAAGAGCTATGATACACTATAAAAAAGTTGTTGGTTAACTGTATTAGTTACAGCGAAATAGTTTGGAGGAAAGACTGTGAAAATCGGGTTTTTTACAGATACCTATTTCCCGCAAGTAAGCGGGGTTGCAACGTCAATTAAAACATTGAAGACCGAGTTGGAAAAAAAGGGGCATGAAGTCTATATTTTTACTACAACAGATCCTAATGCAGTTGGTATTGAAGAAGATATTATTCGAATGCCAAGTGTTCCTTTTGTCTCGTTTAAAGATCGCCGTATCGTTGTGAGAGGGATGTGGTATGCGTATTTAATTGCCAAAGAGCTAGAATTAGACTTAATTCATACCCATACTGAATTCGGGGCGGGTCTTTTAGGAAAAATGGTCGGCAAGAAATTGAAAATACCAGTAATCCATACGTATCATACAATGTATGAAGACTATTTACATTATATTGCCAAGGGAAAAGTGGTTCGACAGTCTCATGTGAAATATTTTTCTCGTTTATTTGCCAATCATACAACCGGAGTAGTGTGCCCTAGTGAGCGCGTGATTGATACTTTAAGAGGGTACGGGGTTACTTCGCCGATGCGGGTAATTCCAACTGGGATAGAATTAGAGAAATTTGAACGCCCCGATATAACAGAGGCTATGAAAAAAGAATTACGGCAAGACTTAGGCATTTTAGATGATGAAATCATGTTATTGTCTTTAAGTCGTATTTCTTATGAAAAAAATATTCAAGCAATTGTTCATGGACTTCCTGCTATTGTAGAAAAATTACCACAGGCTCGTTTAGTAATCGTTGGGAAAGGTCCTTACATGGAAGACTTAAAAGAGTTGGTGGCAAGCCTGTCTTTAAGTGATTGTGTTCATTTTGTCGGTGAAGTCCCTAACGATGAAGTAGCGCTTTATTATCATGCCGCGGATTATTTTGTTAGTGCTTCTACTTCAGAGACACAAGGTCTTACTTACACAGAAGCAATGGCAGCAGGGACACCGTTAGTGGTTGAGGGAAATGACTATTTAAACAATTTAATTGATGATCCATCTTTTGGCGTCACGTTTGCGACTGATGATGATTTTGCAGCTGCTTTGATCCAATATATCAATAAAGGATTACAAGTAGATTCTAAAAAACTTTCAGCTAAACTGTATGAAATTTCCGCAACGCATTTTGGTGAGGCGATGTTAGATTTTTATCATGATATGATTGCTTATTATGCTAATTTATCTTTAGAAAAAGAAACTGAACCAGCGATAAAAAAAATCAAAGTGAAATTATATTCCTTTAAACGTACCTCCAATTAATTTGTAGACATATTGCAAGAAAAAATCACAACTTTAGCTTATACTAAAGTTGTGATTTTTTTACGTGTTTAATACGTAGAGAGGATGGTAAAAATGAAAATTGGTTTTATCGGTATCGGTGTCATGGGGCATTCCATGGTATCGCATTTAATGGATGCAGGCAATGAAGCGTATGTCTATAATCGAACAAAAAGTAAAGCAGATAAGATTGTTGAAAAAGGTGCCATTTGGAAAGATACGCCAGAAGCAGTTACGAAAAGTGCTGATGTAGTATTTTCAATTGTGGGCTATCCTAATGATGTAAAAGAAATTTACTATGGCGAAAATGGTATTTTTTCAGCGGATGTAAAAGGGAAAATTTTAGTTGATATGACAACAAGCACACCTTCTTTAGCAGAAGAAATTGCCAAAACAGCTGTACAAAAAGGTGCGCAAGCGCTAGATGCACCTGTTTCTGGTGGTGATCTGGGTGCCAAAAATGCAACCCTGACCATTATGGTAGGTGGAACTAAGGAAGCTTATGAAAAAGTGCTTCCGCTTTTTAAAGCAATTGGTAAAACCTATGCACTACATGGTGGTCCTGGTAAAGGCCAACACACAAAAATGGCCAATCAAATCATGATTGCTGGCACAATGACGGGTATGACAGAGATGCTGGTTTATGGTAAAGCAGCAGGATTGGATTTGCCAAAAGTTATTGAAACAGTAGGTGGGGGTAGTGCCGCCAATTGGTCACTAACAAACTATGCACCGCGTATTTTAAAAGAAGACTATACACCTGGCTTTTTTGTAAAACATTTCATTAAAGATTTGAAGATTGCACTAAATGAAGCTGAAAAAATGAAGATTGATTTACCAGCGACAAAAGAAGCGACACGTTTATACGAATTGTTAGCTGAAAAAGGTTATGAAAATGATGGTACTCAAGCTTTAATTAAACTATGGTGGGGAAACTAAGGTTTTTACAAAAAAATATGATTTTTTTGTAAAAATCAATGCAAGCTGCTATCGCTTTTGATACAATATAACAGAAGTTGAGAAAAAGGAGGCTTTCCCCATGACAAGTTCACAATTAGTTGCCATTATCAGACGGCTAGAAGCAATGACTGAAGCAACCGATAATGAAATTCAAGTCCGCCGCTTTGAAAAAGAAGGCGTTGAAAAATGTACCGTGACTTACGATAAATCAACTGAAACATTTGAATTGACTGAAACAGATACCCAACAACACTATCAATTCGACAATATTGATATCGTGGCAATGGAAATCTATGATTTAATTCAATAATCGGCATAAAAAAACACGAGAGGAATTTTCTCTCGTGTTTTTTTGACGGCAAAAAGTATAAGTTTTTCACAAGTAAAAACAGTGATCTGACTGCTTTAGCATGGTTCAACCCTTTGGTCAAAGCTTAAATTTACGAAAATGAAAAGCTATTTTTCGCAAATTTTGGTTTTATAGCTCAGGACTGAAGGATTCCTTTAGCTTTTTTGTTACAGTTTTATTCGCTTAATTCTTTCATTAAAGCTGGGACAGTCGTCATTTCATTAACCTTAAAAACATTACTGCCAGCAAAAACCAATCCGCAATCAGGGTTTTCAGTGACACTATTTAATAGCATTTCTGTAATACAATAAGGAATTGTCTTACGATCGCAATGATCATATGACAGACAACTACGGCATTTTGCAATCGGGATTTGTTTTGTTTTAATCGTTTCGGTAAATTTATTTTCTATAGCTCTACCGGGCATGCCAACAGGACTTTTAATGATTTTAACATCTTCTTTTTTGGCATTTAAATAGCGTTGTTTGTAATCGCTAGGGGCATCACATTCTTCTGTTACTACAAACCGGGTTGCCATTTGGACACCGGCGCAACCAAGTTCAAGGTAATGGTCTATATCAGCGCGATCATAGACGCCACCAGCAAAAAATACGGGAATTTCACATTGAAATTTTTCGCCATATTCTTTTGCAACAGCAATGATTTTTTTGACTTCTTCATCCATGTTCGCAATCGCGTTTTCTATACCGTCGTACTTAAACCCTAAGTGACCACCTGCTTCTGGCCCTTCAATAACTAAAAAATCGGCAGTACGGGTATAACGTTTTGCCCAAGTGCGTAAGAGTACTTTCGCTGCTTTTTCAGAGGAAACAATAGGGGCGATTTTAGTTTTTGAACCTGCCACTAATTCTGGTAAGTGAATCGGTAGACCAGCGCCAGAAATAATCACATCGGCACCGACTTCTACGCAACGTTGTACATATTTTTCATATTTAAAAGTTGCGCACATGACATTAAATCCCACGATACCGTTTCCTGCAATGCTCTTTGCCATTTCGTATTGATCTTTGATCGCTTTCATATTGGCTTTAAAAGGGGCCCGTTCAAAAAGAGGGTCGTTAAATCCAATCTGGGCACAAGAAATAATGCCCATTCCGCCATTCTTTGCTACACTGCCGGCTAAACGAGAAAGGCTGACACCAATACCCATTCCTCCTTGAATAATTGGAACTTCTAAAGTAAGGTCACCAATTGTAACGGGTGTTAATTTCATAGTCGTCTCCTTAATAAAATACTTTGATTTTCAAACTAAATTAAATATTAGCTTCCGCATAGAACCTTGTCAATCAAATTTTAGAATATCGGCAATAAACTCAGAAATTGTTAACTGTTAGTTTAGAAAATAAAAAAATTTATAAAAAAGTATTGCATTTTCAAAAAGTATATAATATATTTTGATAGTCAAATGATTTGATAATCAAACTAATTTGGATGGTGAAAGTGTGGATAAAGATCTTGAAACAGTCAATGACTATCTCGTCAGCGTCTTCAATGATATTTTAACAATCGAAGAATCGGAGCTGCAAAAATCCCAATTCAATGATTTGAGTATTACTGAAATGCACACGATCGAAGCTATTGGCATGTATAAAAAAAAGACTACTTCAGAAGTAGCAAAAGAACTTTCCATCACGGTGGGGACATTAACGACCGCCATCAACCGGTTAGTTAAAAAAGGCTACGTTGAACGTATTCGTAGTGAAGATGATCGACGGGTTGTCAAACTCGGTTTGACAAAAAAAGGCAAGTTATTATTCCGAGTTCATCAATATTTTCATCGTCAAATGATTAAACGTGTCCTAACTGGCATGGATAGTGATGAGGAAGCAACTTTGTTAAAAGCTTTAAAAAATCTCCATGATTTTTTACAAGAGTATAAGTGAGTGTGAAGATGAGAAAATACGGAAAAATTACAGCTACGGCTAGCTTTGTTCCGCCACAAATCATTAAAAATGATGACTTGGCTAAAATTATGGATACTTCAGACGAGTGGATTAAAAGTCGAACGGGTATTTTAGAACGCCGCATTGCTACAAGTGAGAACACTTCTGATTTATGTATCGGTGTTGCTGAAAAATTATTAGCCAAAAGTAAAGTTGCTGCTGATGAATTGGATTTCATTATTGTCGCAACGATGACACCTGATTATGCGACGCCTTCTGTTGCATGCATAGTGCAAGGGGCAATCGCCGCACGTAATGCACTAGCCTTTGATTTATCAGCTGCGTGTTCAGGTTTTGTCTACGCCTTATCATTGGCCGAAAAGCTACTGCAAACAACGGCGCAAAAGGGTCTGGTCATTGGCGGCGAAGTTCTTTCAAAAAGTATAGATTGGCAAGACCGCACAACTGCTGTTTTGTTTGGCGATGGTGCTGCCGGTGTTTTACTTGAAACAAGCATGCTCCCAATGATTAATAAAGAAAAATTACAAGCCGATGGCACTAGAGGTGCAGCACTGACCTCAGGTTATGTACAAAATGGTAGCCCGTTTGCCGCTGAAAAAGGACAAGTTTCACCTTATTTGCAAATGGAAGGTCGGGAGATTTTTGATTTTGCAACGCGTGATGTTGTAAAGGCAATTGATAATTTAGTAGCCGAAGATAAAGATGAAATTGACTTTTATCTACTACATCAAGCAAATTCCCGTATTTTAGACAAAGTGGCAAGGAAACTAAAAGTCCCACGGGAACGCTTTTTACAAAATATGGACAAGTATGGTAATACGTCTGGAGCAAGTATCCCACTTCTTTTAGACGAAGCTGTAACAGATGGAAGTATTCGTCTGGATGGCACACAAAAATTGGTGTTTTCAGGCTTTGGCGGTGGTTTAACTTGGGGAGTTATACAAGTGACACTGTAAAACCTGTTTGCAATATAAACTTAAAAATAATTCATTTAATTGGAGGAAATACACATGGTATTCGAAAAAATTCAAGAAATCGTAGCAGAAGAATTAGGTAAAGAAAAAGATGAAATTCAATTAACAACAAACATTCAAGAAGATTTAGAAGCTGATAGCTTGGATTTATTCCAAATTATTAATGAAATCGAAGACGAATTCGATGTGAAAATTGAAACTGAAGAAGGCATCGCAACTGTTGCTGATCTTGTAAAATATGTTGAAGCACAAAAAGCTGAATAATTACTCTTAAGCTGGGCGGTAGTCTGGCTTTTCTTATAATGAAAGAAATTTTTTCTTTCATTATAAGAAAAGCTAATCAAATGAAATTGAAAGCTTAGAAAACTGTAAAATAAACTGTTTTAAGATGACGACTTGAAATGAAAAGACGGAGGATAATGAATGAAAACAGCTTTTTTATTTAGTGGTCAAGGAGCGCAATATACTGGCATGGGAAAAGAGTTATATGCTAATGAGAAAATCGTAGCGGAAACTTTTGATCAAGCTAGCGAAGCGTTAGGGTACGATATGGCGGCATTGTGCTTTGATGAAGATCAAGTGGATAAATTAAATCAAACTGAATATACGCAACCGGCAATTTTGACAGTTAGCATCGCATTTTGGCGTCTCTTGTCAGCAAAAGGTTTTACAGCAGATGCAGTTTGTGGTTTGAGCTTAGGAGAGTACTCTGCTTTAGTTGCAAGTGGTGCAATTGATTTTAAAACAGCAGTAGCTTTAGTTGCAAAACGTGGTCACTTTATGGCTAACGCCGCCCCGGCTGGCAGTGGCAAAATGGTAGCAGTTATGAATACACAAAGTGAAATCATCGAACAATGTTGCCAAAAAGCCAGCGATATTGGCATTGTTTCACCGGCAAACTACAATACACCACAACAAATCGTGATTGGTGGTGAAGTAGCTGCTGTGGATAAAGCATGTGAATTATTAATGGAAGCTGGTTCTAAACGTTTGATTCCATTAAATGTTAGCGGTCCTTTTCATACTGCATTATTAAAACCAGCGGCTGAGCAATTAGCAGTAGAATTGGTAAAAATTAATTTTGCGCCAATGACAGTCCCTGTTATCAGTAACACAACAGCGCAAGTGATGCCACAAAGTGAAATTAAATCACTTTTAGAGCAACAAGTAATGTCACCTGTTCATTTTTATGAAAGTGTAGATACATTAAAAAAATTAGGGATTACTCAAATGGTGGAAATTGGACCGGGAAAAGTGTTGAGTGGTTTCTTAAAGAAAATAGATAAAACAATTGCAACAACACGAGTAGAAGATAGCAAAACATTAAATGAAACAATTGCATTCTTGGCGGACGAATAGTCGCCTTTTTGGAGGAAGAGATGGAGCTTAAAGGAAAAAATGTCTTAATTACAGGTAGTACCAGAGGAATTGGTTGGGCAATTGCAGAAGCCTTTAGTCAAGAAGGTGCAAATATTATTTTGAATGGGCGACGCCCGGTTCCACAAGAACTAATTGACACAATCAAAGCTCATGGTGTTTTTTGTATGGGCGTTACTGGTGATATCAGCGACTATACAACAGCTAAGAATTTATTAGCAGAGGTTGAAGAACAATTAGGAAACGTTGATATCTTAATCAATAATGCAGGGATTACCAATGATAAGCTGTTATTACGCATGACACCAGAAGATTTTGAGAGCGTTATGAAAATTAACTTAAGCGGAACTTTCAATATGACGCAATTGGTTATGAAAAAAATGTTGAAAAAACGTTGTGGTGCAATTATTAACATGTCTTCGGTCTCAGGTTTAATCGGCAATGCGGGCCAAGCAAATTACGCTGCAAGTAAAGCAGGGATGGTTGGGTTTACCAAATCGGTGGCAAGAGAAGTAGCACCTAGAGGAATTAGCTGCAATGCAATTGCACCAGGTTTTATTGCCACTGATATGACAGAAGTTCTTTCTGATAAAGTCAAAGAACAAGTGACACAAAATATTCCAATGCAAAAATTTGGTACAGTAGCAGATATTGCCCAAACAGCAGTTTTTCTAGCTAAAAGTCCGTATATCACTGGTCAAGTTATTAATGTTGACGGTGGTTTAGTGATGCATGGCTAGATGTGGCTGTTTGTTTGAAGAAAAACAGATTTAACAAGGAGGACAATATGAATCGCGTAGTCATTACAGGTTACGGTGTCGCTTCGCCAATTGGTAACGATGCCCAAACATTTTTAGATAGTTTAAAAGAAGGAAAAAATGGGATTGGTGAAATCACGCAATTTGATGCAAGCCAGACTGGCATTACAGTCGCAGCGGAAGTAAAAGACTTTCCGTTTGATAAATATTTCATCAAAAAAGATGCCAAAAGAATGGATAAATTTTCATTGTTTGGAATTTATGCAGCTTTAGAAGCTGTGGCAATGTCTGGTTTAGACACAAAACAAATGGATGTTGATCGTTTTGGGGTGATGGTAAGCTCTGGTATTGGGGGTCTACAGACAATTCAAGATCAAGTTATTCGTATGCATGATAAAGGTCCAAAACGTGTTTCACCAATGTTTGTACCAATGTCGATCGTTAATATGGTCGCAGGGAATATCGCCTTAAAAGTTGGTGCCAAAGGTATTTGTACCAGTACTGTAACAGCTTGTGCTTCTGGTACCCATTCAATTGGCGAAGCTTTTCGTAATATTAAACACGGCTATGCAGATGTTATTTTAGCCGGTGGTGCTGAGGCATCCATTAATGAAATTGGTATCTCTGGTTTTGCAGCTTTAACCGCTCTAACTAATGAAAGTAATCCAGATAAAGCTTCTGTCCCATTTGATGAAAATCGTAGTGGTTTTGTTATGGGTGAAGGCGGGGGTGTCGTTGTTGTAGAATCATTAGAACACGCACAAGCACGGGGTGCAAATATTTTAGCTGAAATTGTTGGCTATGGTGCAAATTGTGATGCTTATCATATGACTGCGCCAAATCCCGATGGCTCTGGCGCTGGCAAGGCGATGAAATTGGCAATGCAAGAAGCAGGTATTACACCAAAGGATGTAGATTATATTAATGCCCATGGAACTAGTACTCCTGCTAATGATGTAGCCGAAGCTAAGGCCATTCAATATGGCTTAGGTGAAGGATACAAAGATACGTATGTTAGCAGTACGAAATCTATGACCGGCCACTTATTAGGTGCTGCTGGTGGTGTAGAGGCAATTGCTTCAATTTTGGCATTACAACATCAATTTGTGCCGCCAACCATTAATGTCACAAAGCAAGATCCTGCAATTGATTTAAATGTTGTTACCAATCAAGCAAAAGAGGCAGAATTAAAATATGCTATGAGTAACTCATTAGGTTTTGGCGGTCACAATGCTGTGATTTGTCTAAAACGTTGGGAGGCGTAGTTTACGTGAATATCAATGAAATTAAGGACTTATTAACACAATTTGATCAATCTACATTGACGGAATTTGATTTGAAAGATAATAACTTTGAATTGTACTTTAATAAAAATCAACAAGTGCGAAGTCAGAATACTTCTGCACCACAAGAAATTAAATCACCAGGCACAACGCCACCAGCAGCAAATTTTGGTTTGGACAATGAGTCTTTAGATGCTGCCGCTATTACACCCATAGCACCTTCACCTTCAGAAGATATTAAAGTAACAGGTACAGAAATTGTCTCTCCATTAGTAGGTGTCTGCTACTTACAAAGCGGTCCAGATCAGCCAGCTTTCAAAAAAGTTGGCGATAAAGTGGAAAAAGGCGAAGTTCTTTGCATTATTGAAGCGATGAAAGTCATGAATGAGATCGTCAGTGACATTACTGGCGAAATCGTTCAAATTTTAGTGGAAAATGAACAAGTGGTGGAATTCAATCAGCCATTGTTTGTTGTGAAAGAAGGTTAAATCATGTCAGTGATGACAATTGAAGAAATTAAAGCAATTATTCCCCATCGTTATCCTTTTTTATTAATTGATCGAATAGAAGAATTAGAAGAAGGTAAAAAAGTTGTTGCTAAGAAAAATGTGACCGTAAATGAGCCTTTCTTTCAAGGTCATTTTCCGCAAGAGCCGGTTATGCCAGGGGTATTAATTATTGAAGCCTTGGCCCAAGCAGGTGCAGTGGCATTACTTTCTTTAACAGATTTTAAAGGAAAAACAGCTTATTTTGGTGGGATTGATAAGGCGAAATTCCGTCGTAAAGTCGTACCTGGAGATACATTAATGTTGGAAGTTGAGATCTTAAAAGTTAAAGCTTCAGCTGGAATCGGCAAAGGTATCGCTTATGTTGATGGAAAAAAAGCTGCTGAAGCAGAATTAACCTTTATGATTGGATAGGTGAATGTATGTTTTCAAAAGTTTTAATTGCAAATCGTGGTGAAATTGCGGTACGCGTTATTCGGGCGTGTCGTGAACTAGGAATTCAAACGGTTGCCGTATACTCTGAAGCAGATAAAAATGCACTCCATGCCGAAATGGCAGATGAGGCAATCTGTATCGGTCCTGCCAAGGCCAGTGATTCTTATTTGAATGTTCAACAAATTTTAAGTGCTGCAATTGTCACAAAAGCAGAAGCGATTCATCCGGGCTTTGGCTTTTTATCTGAAAACAGTCGCTTTGCTGAAATGTGTGAAGAATGCAACATTACTTTTATTGGACCTAAAAGTGAGACAATTGATGCCATGGGAAACAAAATTAATGCACGACAACTAATGATAAAAGCAGACGTTCCGGTTATTCCAGGCAGTGAAGGTGCATTAGATACTGTTGCTGAGGCATTGGCATTGGCTGATGAAATTGGTTATCCAGTAATGTTAAAAGCAGCTGCAGGTGGTGGTGGTAAAGGTATCCGTAAAGTGATGACACAAGAGGAATTACCGCAACATTTTAAATCCGCCCAACAAGAAGCAAAAGCAGCTTTTGGTAATGATGCTATGTATTTGGAAAAAATTGTCTACCCAGCTCGTCATATCGAAGTTCAGATTTTAGGTGATGATTATGGCAATATTATTCATTTAGGTGAGCGAGATTGCTCGTTGCAACGTAATAATCAAAAGGTTTTGGAAGAAGCACCGTCTGTTGTGATTTCCAAGCAAAAACGCTCAGAATTAGGGGCAGCGGCTGTACGGGCTGCAAAAGCGGTTAACTATCGTAATGCAGGTACAATTGAATTTTTAATGGATGAGGGTGGTTCTTTTTATTTCATGGAAATGAATACCCGAATTCAAGTCGAACACCCAATTACTGAAATGATTACGGGGATTGATCTTGTAAAAAAACAATTGGAAATTGCCGCTGGTGAAAAATTAACTTTAAAACAAAGTGAGATAACAATCAGTGGCCATGCCATTGAATGTCGAATTAATGCAGAAAACCCTGCTTTTAATTTTGCGCCAGCTCCAGGTACAATTCACAATCTCTTTTTACCTAGTGGTGGACTAGGCTTACGTGTTGAAAGTGGGATGTATTCTGGATATACAATCCCGCCTTATTATGACTCCATGATTGCAAAAGTTATAGTTCATGGGCAAACACGTTTTGAAGCATTAATGAAAATGCAACGGGCACTAGGAGAATTAGTCACAGATGGCGTGACGACCAACGCCGAATTTCAAATGGATTTAATTTCTCATCCGAATGTGATTGCCGGTGATTATGATACTGCCTTTTTACAAACTATCTTTTTACCAGAGTGGACACCTGAAGCATAGGAGGGATTTATTTGGCTTTATTCAAAAAGAAAAAATATATTCGGATCAATCCCAACCGCACGCAAGGGACAAATCAAAAACCACAGGTTCCAGATAATTTGTGGGCAAAATGTCCGAATTGCAAACATATGCTTTATACCAAAGATATTGGGGTAGAAAAAATCTGTCCATATTGTGGTTATAATTTTAGAATTAGCGCTTGGGAAAGAATCGCAATTACGATTGATGAAAAAAGTTTTGATGAGTGGGACGTTGATATTTTTACTAAAGATCCACTGAATTTTCCAGGTTATAAAGAGAAAATAAGACAGACGCAAAAGAAAACCGGCTTACATGAAGCGGTATTAACCGGCGAAGCAACAATCAACGGTCTGCCTTTAGCACTAGGAATTATGGATCCGCATTTTATTATGGGGAGTATGGGGACAATCGTCGGTGAAAAAATCACCCGTCTATTTGAAAAAGCACTTGAAAGAAGATTACCTGTAGTGATTTTTACAGCTTCGGGGGGAGCCAGAATGCAAGAAGGGATTTTTTCTCTAATGCAAATGGCAAAAATTTCAGCGGCAGTAAAACGCCATAGTAATGCTGGACTATTTTACTTAACGGTTTTAACAGATCCGACAACAGGTGGCGTGACGGCGAGTTTTGCCATGGAAGGGGATATTATCTTGGCAGAACCACAAAGTCTAATTGGTTTTGCTGGTCGTCGCGTAATCGAACAAACGATTAAACAAGAATTACCCGAGGACTTCCAAAAAGCAGAATTTTTGTTAGAACATGGTTTTGTCGATCAAATTGTTCCGCGTATCGAGTTAAAGAATAAAATTGAACATTTGTTGAAATTACACACGACAGAAGGGTGGTTGGCTAAATGACCGCGGCTCACGAGATTGTGCAGTTGGCCCGCGGCAAAGAACGGCTGACTGCTCTAGAATTTTTTGATTTAATTTTTGAGGACTATGAAGGATTCCATGGGGACCGACTCTTTGCAGATGACCAAGCAGTGGTCGGTGGCATCGCGACATTAAATAAAAAACCGGTCACGGTTATAGGGATTCAAAAAGGGCGGGATCTGCAGGAAAATTTGCAAACCAATTTTGGTTCGCCCCATCCTGAAGGTTATCGTAAGGCCTTGCGATTAATGAAACAGGCGGAAAAATTTCAGCGTCCGGTGATTACTTTCATTAATACTGCTGGTGCATATTGTGGAATCGGTGCTGAAGAAAGAGGCGAAGGTGAAGCGATTGCCAAAAACCTGATGGAAATGTCTGATTTGAAGGTTCCGATTATTGCGATTATCATTGGCGAAGGTGGTAGTGGAGGTGCCTTGGCCTTGGCTGTGGGTGATGAAGTATGGATGATGGAGCATTCTATTTATGCAATTTTATCGCCGGAAGGTTTTGCTTCTATTTTGTGGAAAGATGGTAGTCGCGCTAACGAAGCGGCTGCATTGATGAAAATTACAGCCCAAGAATTATATGATTTAAATGTAATTGAAAAAGTTATTCCCGAGACAAAAGAGGGAATAACTTTGCCACAAGAAACGATAGTTCAGTACATGCAGCAGGAGCTTGCTGCAAAATTAACTGTCTTAGCACAAAAGGACGTCGAAACTTTATTGACCGAGCGCTATGAACGCTTCCGTAAGTATTAAAAAGACGTATCATTTCCTAAAACAGGAAATGATACGTCTTTTTGCGGTGATAGTAATGAAGACAGAAGCTGTATAAATAAAAAATATGATAAAATCAAGTAAATAAAATCTATAAAGGAGTACACCATGGAAGCAATTATCGCTGCAATTACAGCCTATCAACCAGCTACGACACAAGAAGTTGCGGATAAGAAGTTATTTATGGAACAAATTCGATACCAAGAAAACTTGCTCACGCGAGAAAATTTGGACTATCATTTTTCGTCTTCTGCTTGGGTAGTTAATCCAGAATATGACAAGACCTTAATGATTTATCACAATATTTATCAATCTTATGCATGGACAGGAGGGCATGCAGATGGGATGAGTGATTTATTACAAGTCGCAAAAAAAGAATTGGTGGAAGAAACGGGAATCAAAAATTATCAAGTAGTTACTGAAAAGTTATTTTCTTTTGATATTTTACCAGTACCTGCACACTATAAAAATGGAAAATTTATTAAAGAGCACAATCACATCAACACCACCTATCTTTTTGTAGCACCAGAAACACAAAATTTACAAATTAAACCGGATGAAAATAGCGATGTGAAGTGGATTGCTGCCGATAAATTAGAACAAGCAGTGGCAGAAGTTGCGATGCATCCTTATTATCGCAAACTAATGAACAAAGCTAAAAAATTTAAAGAATAGACCCGCTTGAAAATAGAAGACTGAAGGAGGTAATTGAGATATCCTGAGGAGCAAATGAAATTTATCTTTAGTGTCTTGAAAAACTTTCAGTCGTTGCTGTTTGATTATAAATAGATTTAGGATGAAAATTAGGCGATTTTTGTTCTAAATCTATTTTTTTGCATAAAAAATGTATATTTTAAAGTTGAGGGAAATTTCTCTTAAAATTATTTTCATTGGAAATGCTGAAATAATGGGATTTCTTTGACAAGGATAAAAAAAGTTGAATTTAGCTATGAAATAATATACGTATCTTTAGTGAAAAAATTCAGAAAAAGCGTGCATTTGAAAAAACCTTGTGCTAATATGTATATATTCTCAATAAAGAGATTAAAAGTGAATATATATTTATTAGGAGTGATTGGATGAAAAAGTTTTTGACAAGTTTAGCAATTGTAGGGATCTGTTTTTTATTAACGGCCTGTGGCAGTAAAAAAGAAGAGGATAAATTGGCTGCCATTAAAGAAAGTGGTGTACTAAAAGTTGGTACTTCAGCTGAGTTTGCGCCGTTTGAATTTCATACGATGGTTGATGGTAAAGATAAAATTGTCGGGGCAGATATGGATTTGGCACAAGCGCTTGCTGATAAATTAGGCGTGAAATTAAAAATTGAAGATATGGAATTTAATGCGGTCTTAGCTACCTTAAAAGAAGGTAAAGTTGATCTTGGTATTGCCGGCATCTCTGCTACACCTGAACGTCAAAAATCCTTTGACTTTTCGGCCAACTATTATAATCCCCCTCAAAAAGTTGTCATTAACAAAAAAAATGCCGCCAACTATAATTCTATCGCCAGTCTAAAAGGAAAGAAAATCGGAGCACAAAAAGGCTCCATTCAAGAAGATATCGTCAAAGAACAAATGCAAGACCCACAAATTGTTTCTGTAGCAAAAGTTCCCAATTTAATTTTAGAAGTAAAACAAGGTTCAATTGATGCATTAGTTGTGGAGGAAACTGTAGGTGCTGCTTATATAGCGCAAAATCCGGAATTGCAATTTGCGACAATTGATTTAAAATCCAGCGAAGATGAAGCTTATGCGATTGCAATGCAAAAAGGCAGCGATACTTTGAAAAGTGAAATTGACAAAATTATTAAAGAATTAATTGATTCAGGGGAAATCGAAAAATATGTCAATGAAAATACAGCGATCGCAAATAAAACAACCAAAGAATAAAAATGGGGAATGAAAATGGATTTTTCTTTTTTAACTGAATATTATCCGTATTTCTTATATGGAACGGTTATTACGCTAATCATCTCAGTAGTAACAATTATTATTGGAACCATCATCGGAGTTCTAATGGCATTGGCCAAACTTAGTTTTGTAGCGCCATTAAGATGGCTGGCAAATATTTATATTGAAGTATTCCGCTGCACGCCAATGCTTATTCAAATTATGATTGGTTTTGTCTTGTTGCAAGGAACTTTTTCTGCACCGACAATTGATATTGGTATTTTAAAATTAGATTTTACTCGTCTAATTCCAGGGATTATTGTTATTTCCTTAAATTCGGGTGCTTATGTCGCTGAAATAGTGCGGGGAGGCATTCAATCGGTGGACAGCGGCCAAAGTGAAGCGGCAGGCTCTTTAGGGTTAAAACCGATGCAGGCAATGCGTTATGTTATCTTTCCACAAGCTTTACGAAATATTTTACCACCAATGGGAAATGAGTTTATTATTTTGATTAAAGATTCATCATTACTTTCTACAATTGGCATTTATGAGCTGATGAATACTGCCCAAATTGTTATTACTAATTCTTATATTCCACTGGAACCTTATTTTGTAGCAGCCGCCATTTATTTTGTTATCACTTTTTCAACGGGGCGAATTTTGGCCTGGTGGGAACAAAAGATGGGCGTTGGCTATAGTCGATAAGTGGAATTTAAAGGAGGAGGAGTATGTCTGTTTTAATTGATGTCAAAGGTCTGCAAAAGTCTTTTAAAAATAACAAGGTTTTGAAAGGAATTGATACACAAATTCAAAAAGGAGAAGTTGTGGTCGTCATTGGGCCATCAGGTTCAGGCAAAAGTACTTTTTTACGTTGTTTGAATTTATTAGAGACGCCGACACAAGGTGAAATATTTTTTGAAAATCAAAATATAACCGATTCAAAAAATGATTTGTACCAAATGCGCGAAAAGATGGGGATGGTGTTTCAAAATTTTAATTTATTTCCTAATATGAAGGTTTTAGATAATATTACGTTAGCACCTCGGAAAGTTAAAAACATCACCAATGCTAAAGCTGAAACAATTGCCCGAGAGTTATTACGAAAAGTTGGTTTGGCTGACAAGGCTATGGCCTATCCCCAGTCGTTATCCGGTGGTCAAAAACAACGAATAGCTATTGCCAGAGCGTTAGCCATGCAACCAGATGTCATGCTTTTTGACGAGCCAACCTCAGCGCTTGATCCAGAAATGGTGGGTGAAGTTCTACAAGTTATGCAAGACTTAGCTAAAGAAGGGATGACAATGGTGATTGTTACCCATGAAATGGGCTTTGCTAAAGAGGTAGGCGATCGTGTCTTGTTTATGGACGAAGGAATTATTCGAGAAGAAGGAACACCGACAGAACTTTTTGATCATCCGCAAAATAAACGGACCGCTGATTTTTTATCAAAAGTTTTATCCTAAATAAAAAAACAAGGATATGTTTCAAGTAAGTTGCCAGAAATAACTAGCACTTGCAAGAAAACATATCCTTGTTTTTTTAAGGTTGTTCGTCAGTTTTTGTATCTAATTCAAAAGGTGAACCGACATAGATGTAGCGTGTTGTGACAACGCCATCTGGATCAGTAGAACAAATTTCTTGTTTGAAAGGAAAACAAATTCGTTGGCCTAGTTTTGTTTCATCGCTAGTTGCAATAATTTGGAAATTAGGTGCAGTAGGCAATGCTTCGGCTACTTTATCTATGATCATTTCGTCAGTCATATCTTTAGTCTTAACAATTCGTTTGTAGTCCTCCAAAAAAGCAGCTTGATTTCCAAAGATTTCCATATGCTTCGCTCCTTCATCTGAAAATTAAAATTAAAATACCAATTACAAATAAAAATAAAATGAGATATAAAAAGAAAGTCCATAATCCTGCAAGAAATTTTCGCATGAATATCACCTTTTTTTAGTATAACATAACTTGTGATATTCGACAGAAATGACATTTTTTAAATGAGAAGTCTATCAGTTATTTTGAATCTAATAAAATTTGCTGCAACGTATACGCTGCATTGGCTGCAATTTTCGTATTTGGATTACGATAGGTTATCAGTGCTTTCCAAAGTGCCCAGCCCTTGGCCCGATTTATGAGCTCTTCATCTAAATTTGCGAGAAAAACCGAGCGGCTATCTTTTTCAAAAAAGCTCCAAGCCATAGCGTAATCACAAGCAGGGTCGCCAACGGCCATGATGCCAAAATCAATGACGCCATGAAGTCGACCTTTTTGTACAATCAAATTTCCTGGTGCGATATCACCGTGAAGCCAAACAGGTGCGTGTTCCCAAGAAGAAGTAATGGCATTTAGCCAAATTTTTTCTAATTGCTTTACGGGTAAATCGTTTTGCAAAGTGATGAAAGTACTTATAACTTCGTCATGATAAACACTAGGACTGGCACCTCTAAAAAAATTGTGATTACCTGCAGCTGGTGCAGTTGTAACAGGTACTTTTTGCAACTCCACTAAAAATTTAGTTAAGTCCAAGGCCAATAAAGAAAGATTGGCAACGTTTTTTCTTGTAAGTGTTTCTCCGGAGATGAACTGGTTGACTGACCAAAAAGAAGGATATAAGACACTAGGATGGCCTAAACCAAGTGGGTTGGAATATGAAAACTCAAGTGTTTAGCTAAGACAGGTAGCCAAACACTTTCTTTTTTTTATTTGCGGTTCATACTTTGCTGAACGTGGCAGGCGGGTTGTCATATTTTGACCCAAATGAAAGGTTTGGTTATCATGTCCGCTATTTTTGACAAAGGTAATCTCGAGATTTTGCCATTGGGGAAATTGGTGTGAAATTAAATTTTTAACTGAAGCAAGCGTTAGCATCGGGGTTCTCCTTTAAAAAAGCTGATTTTGACCCATTAATTGTTAGTGAGTCAGGCAATTACGAGTGAAGAAATCGATAAAATTCATATATAAAGCTGAGACTATAAAAAACTTTGGGTACTTTTTGTGCAATAAATAAAAAAAGCTTACAAATCTGTATGAAAACACAGTTTGTAAACTTATAATAAAAGCGGGTGACGAGAATCGAACTCGCGACGGAAGCTTGGGAAGCTTCTGTTTTACCACTAAACTACACCCGCAAGACAAGAAATAGTATATAGCTTTTTTTATTTTCCGGCAAGTGATTTGTTAGCAATTAAAAAAATTATTTTTATACTCTCAAAATTATCGACTATTTTTTTAAATTAGACGTCTATTTTTAATAAAGTTTGAAATAATGAGGATGAAAATTACGAAAGCTAGAATTATGACACATTTTATAGTATAATTTCGGTTTGAGGAGTACACGGTACTCCTTCATTTTTTGAGTAAAGGAGCACCTATGTTTCAGGAATATAAACCAACGTGGATGGTTTCGGCCATCTATCAGATTACACCGGAACAATTAAAAAAACATGGCATTAAAGCTGTTTTAACAGATTTAGATAATACTTTAATCGCTTGGAATAATCCCAATGGGACCGAAGAGTTACGCCAATGGCTAAAACAAATGGATGCTGCTAAAATTCCTGTTGTTGTTGTTTCTAACAATAATCATGAACGCATTGCCCATGCATTAGCACCTTTTGGTTTAGATTTTGTTTCCAGAGCTTTAAAACCTTTTGCAAGAGGGATTAAGGCGGGCTACCAAAAGCTGGGAATGAAAAAAGAAGATGTCGTAATGGTGGGCGATCAAATTATGACAGATATTCGTGGAGCTAATAGAGCAGGCGTTAAAAGTATTTTGGTGAAGCCAGTTGTGGCAACAGACGGCTGGAATACGCGGATCAATCGCTTTTTTGAACGGAAAATCATGAAGCATTTACAAAAAAATAATCCGGATATGAAATGGCAAGGTGAATTAAATGACTGAAACTGAAACAATTTATTGTATTGGCTGTGGTGCCGAAATTCAAACACAACATCCAGGTGAGTTAGGTTATACGCCACAATCAGCGCTAGATAAAGGGCTTGAAACGGGTGAAGTGTATTGTCAACGTTGTTTTCGCTTGCGACACTACAATGAAATTCAACCAGTCGCTTTAACAGATGATGATTTTCTACGCTTATTAAATGAATTGGGGCAAAAAGATGCTTTAATTGTAAATGTCGTTGATATTTTTGATTTTAATGGCTCACTTATTCCCGGGTTACATCGTTTTGTCGGTGATAATCCCGTGTTGATGGTGGGAAATAAAGTCGACATTTTACCAAAGTCGTTAAAACGCGGGAAAATGACACAATGGATGCGGGAAAGAGCTCACGAAATGGGTCTGCGTCCCGTGGATGTTTTATTGACGAGTGCCAAGAAACCACAAGAGATGACAGAACTGTTAGATACAATCGAAAAATATCGTGATGGACGGGATGTTTATGTTGTCGGTGTGACGAATGTTGGAAAATCAACGCTAATCAATCAAATCATTAAGCAGACTGCTGGTGTCAAAGACTTGATTACAACTTCACGCTTTCCAGGCACAACGTTAGATAAAATTGAAATTCCATTAGAAGATGGACACTTTTTGATTGATACACCAGGGATTATTCATCGTGAACAAATGGCGCATTACTTAGGTGCGCAAGATTTAAAAATTGTTGCACCACAAAAAGAAGTTAAGCCTAAAGTTTACCAGTTAAATCCTGAGCAAACGCTCTTTTTGGGTGGTTTGGCACGTTTTGATTTTATTAAAGGTGAGCGTAGCTCATTTGTAACATATGTTTCAAATGATGTGGAAATTCACCGGACAAAATTAACAAATGCTGACGCTTTTTATGAAAAACACGTGGGGGGGCTATTACAACCGCCACGCCCAGAAGAAGTAGCAGATTTTCCACCTTTACAACGTTTTGAATTTTCAATTAAAGAAAAAACAGATATTGTCTTTGCTGGGCTGGGCTGGATTACAATTACTAATCCATGTGTTATTGCCGGTTGGGCGCCTAAGGGTGTTGCGGTCTTAACCAGAAAAGCATTGATTTAGAAAGAAGGCAACTATGGAATTACGAGGAAAACAAAAACGCTTTTTAAGAAGCAAAGCGCATCACCTACAGCCGATTTTTCAAATAGGAAAAGGCGGCATTAGTGGTCCAATGATTATCCAAATTGGAGAAGCGTTGGAAAAACGGGAACTAATTAAAGTTTCTTTGCTACAAAATACAGATGAGATTGCAACTGATGTCGCACATATTTTAACAGAGGAAGTACACTGTCAAGTTGTTCAGATTATCGGCCGTGTTTTAGTCTTATACCGACCAAGCAGCAAAGAAAAATATCAAAGAATTTCAAAAGAAGTAAAAGCAATTTAGGAGGTTTGGCAGATGCAAAAAGTGGCAGTTGGTGTCGTACCGCAAGTAAAAATGGCACCGCTAAACAACAAGCGTCGTAAACAAGTTGGTATTTTAGGTGGGAACTTTAATCCGGTACATGTGATGCATTTAATTATTGCAGACCAAGTAGGACAACTTTTAGGCTTAGATGAAGTACGTCTAATGCCAGAGTATCTGCCCCCTCATATTGATGCAAAAAAGACAATTTCAGCCCACCATCGCATAGAAATGTTAAAGTTAGCTGTTCAAGATAATCCACGCTTAAAAGTAGAGGATGTTGAAATTAGACGGCAAGGTGTTAGTTATACGATTGATACCATGAAGATTTTAAAAGAACAAAATCCAGATACTGATTTTTATTTTATTATTGGTGGCGATATGGTGGCTTATCTACCGAAATGGCGTCAAATTGATGAGTTGGCTGACTTAGTTCAATTTGTAGGCGTTAAGCGTCCTGAGTACAGTCAAGAAAGTCCGTATCCAATTATTTGGGTGGACATTCCACAAATGGATTTGAGTTCGTCTCTGATTCGTAAAAAGATTGCTCAGGGGTGCTCGGCGCGCTACTTTCTACCAGATCCTGTGTTAAACTATATTTTAGAAAAGGGGCTGTATCTTGATGAAATATAGTGATAATTATACGGCGATGGATCGAAAATTACTGATGCAAAAAGTTCAGATGCAAATGAGTGAAAAACGCTTTAAACACGTTTTGGGTGTGGAAGAAACTGCGATTGCCTTGGCAAGTAAATATGGTGCTTCACCAGAAAAAGCAAGTATTGCTGCTTTGACGCATGACTACGCTAAAGAAAGAAGCGACGATGAATTTCAATTGGTTATTCGTCGTGATGGTTTTGATTTGGACTTGTTAAACTGGGGTAACGCCATTTGGCACGGCATTGTGGGGGCTGACTTTGTCCAGCGAGAGTTAGAAATTGATGACGAAGAAATTTTAACAGCGATTGCGTTGCATACTACCGGTGCAGCTGAAATGTCACTTTTGGCAAAAATCATTTATGTAGCGGACTTTATTGAACCTGGACGAGACTTTCCAGGGGTTAAAAAAGCACGAGAAATAGCATTGATTAATTTAGATGAGGCTGTTGCTTATGAAACAAAGCATACACTGACCTATCTAATTGAACAAAACAAGCCCATTTATCCAAAAACAATTGAGACATATAATAAGTGGGTCGCAAATCACGCTTAACTAAAATAACGTAACACCAAATATAGGAGGGAACTACCATAGAAAGTGAAAAGATTTTACAAACAGCAGTAGAAGCTGCTGATTCAAAACATGCGCAAGATATTATTGCATTAGATGTGCGAGAAATTTCCCTATTGGCAGATTATTTTTTAATTTGTTCTGCAAATAGTGAACGTCAGATTAATGCGATCATTGATGAAATCGTCGAAAAAGAAGAAACACAAGGAGTTGCCATCAAAAGAATTGAAGGTAAAGACGGAGCTAAATGGGTTTTAATTGATCTAGGGGATGTTATTGTCCACGTATTTAGCACAAGCGAGCGGGAATTTTACAATTTAGAAAAATTGTGGTCTGACGCACCTTTAGTTGACCTAAATGCATGGCTTGTATCTTAAAATGACATATGAAACATTTGCTTTTGTTTATGATGAAGTGATGGATAAAAGTCTATATGAAAAATGGTATGAATTTTCAAAACGCCATTTAAAGCAAAAAAAACAATTACTAGAATTGGCATGTGGTACCGGGGCACTAGCCTGTCGCTTTGCCAAAGACGGTTATGATGTGACGGCTTTAGATTTATCGGAAGAAATGTTAATGATTGCAAGCCAACGAGCTTTTGAAGCAGATGTTTCGGTACAATTTATTGAAGGTGATATGCTGGATTTAAATGATATCGGCGAATACGAAGCTGTTACCTGCTTTTCAGATTCACTATGCTATATGCCAGATGAACAAGCCGTTCAACAAGTTTTTGATGGTGTCTATCAGCTGTTAAAAAAAGAGGGAATCTTCATTTTTGATGTTCACTCTCTTTATCAAATCAATGAAGTTTTTCCTGATTATAACTACCATTATCAAACCGATGAGTTTGCTTTTTTGTGGGAAAGCTATCAAGGAAAGCTACCTGATAGTATTGAACATTTTCTAACTTTTTTTGTCGCGCAAAACACAGAGTGCGATTTATTTGAACGCAGAGATGAGTTGCATAAAGAACGTACTTACTCATTGGAACTTTATCAAAGAATGTTGGAAAATGCTGGGTTTAATCAGATAGAGTGCTTTGGTGATTTCACCGATAGTCAGCCAAATGAAAAAACGCGCCGTTGGTTTTTTGTTTGTCAAAAATAAGTGAATACAAAATTATCCGGACGCAAGATATGGAACGTTTTAACATATCAGTCCGGTTATATTTGTTTATGTCATAATTACCTGTTTTAAAAAGAAAGGAAAGAAAAATGAAAGCTTGCGGTGTTATTGTTGAATACAATCCCTTTCATAATGGCCATCTTTATCATATCAAAACAGCCCGCAAGAAAAGTCAGGCGGACGTTGTCATTGCTGTAATGAGCGGAAATTTTTTGCAGCGAGGAGAGCCAGCGGTGGTGGATAAATGGCAAAGAGCAGATGCTGCACTGGCTCATGGTGTGGATTTAGTAATTGAATTACCCATTCAATACGCTTGCCAAGCAGCGGATATATTTGCAAAAGGCGGTATCAAAACGCTGGCAGCATTACAATGTGATAGTTTGTGCTTTGGAACTGATTATGATGCAACGTTTGATTATAATGCCTTTGGACAACTGTTGAATCGGCAGTCTGCTGAAATAAAGGCACTGTTTCAACGAAAGGCGGATCAAAAAAAGACGTATCCACAAATTATGCAAGAAGTTTATCAGGAACTGTTTAACCTACCGCAAGTTAATCAAATGTTGCCTAATCATATTTTGGGTTTGAGTTATGCCAAAGAAAATGCGCAGCTGAAAAATCCGATGAATTTAATTGCTATTAAAAGACAAAAAGCAGGTTATCACGATATTCAAATTACAGATGGAAAAATCGCCAGCGCTACAGCAATTCGCAAGCTACTTCAAGAAGATGGCGATATTTCTAATTTTGTACCAACCAAGACAAAACAAAGTGTAGAAAAATATTCTGTTGATTGGCATAACTTTTGGCCTTATTTACGTTACCGCTTAATGAGTAGTAGCCTAGAAGATTTATTAATCCTCTATCAAATGGAATCAGGGCTTGCCTTGAAAATGCAGCAAACTGCACTTAATACCACAGATTTTACGGATTTTTTGTCTCAAGTAAAATCAAAGCATTATACATTAACCCGGATTCAAAGACAGCTATGTTATATTTTGTTGAATATCACACGTGCTGAAATGCAGCTTGCTTGGTCAGATAATTATTTGCGTATACTCGGGTTTAACCGTAAAGGACAAAAGTATTTGAATCAACTTAAAAAAGTGACACCTTGGCCACTACTTGCAAAAATCGGCAAAAGTGGTGCCAATCAAGTCCCCTTAACTTTAAGAGCCGATGAAATTTATCGGTTGGCAAGTAAAGACATTAGCGAACAAAATTTTGGTCGAAGGCCTTTGAAATTGAATTGAGACTAAAAAATACTTCACAGGAAGCCTTCACACAAGTATAATGGAAAAGGACGTTTTTTCGTCAGTTGAATAATATAGAAACGGAAGTGAAAGTATGGGTCGTAAGTGGGCAAATATCGTCGCGAAAAAGACCGCAAAAGACGGTGCAAATAGTCGTGTTTATGCAAAATTTGGGATTGAAATCTACGCAGCAGCAAAATCAGGTGATCCTGATCCCCACGCCAACCAAAAATTACGTTTTGTTATCGAACGGGCGAAAACGTATAATGTGCCAAAACACATCATTGATCGTGCGATTGAAAAAGCAAAAGGATCTGGCGATGAAAATTATCAAGAGTTGCGTTATGAAGGCTTTGGGCCAAATGGTTCAATGGTAATCGTAGATGCCTTAACCAATAACGTTAATCGTACTGCTGCTGATGTTCGCGCTGCTTTTGGTAAAAATGGCGGGAATATGGGAGTATCTGGAGCTGTTAGTTACATGTTTGATAATACTGCGATTTTTGGTTTTGCCGGCGAAGATGCCGATGAAATTTTAGAATACCTAATGGAAAAAGACATTGATGTTCGCGATGTTACAAAAGAAGACGATCAAATCATCGTTTATGGGGAACCAGAGGACTTTAACAGTATTCAAGCAGCATTAAAGGAAAAAGGAATTGCTGAGTTTTCAGTAGCAGAAATTCAAATGATGCCTCAAAATGAAATCCAATTAACAGGCGAAGATTTAGAAAAATTTGAAAAAATGATCGATGCCTTAGACGATTTGGAAGATGTACAACAAATCTTCCACAATGTAGAATTGGACGATTAAGATAGTTAACATAGAATATAAAAGTTACGAATAGTTAAAAAGAGGACTACTAATTGATATGCTCCAATAACTAGAATTTAATTTTTCTTTGACCTAGTTAGGGGAGCTTATCAAAAAGTAGCTCTCTTTTTTTGTTTATTTAAATTTGCGTAACTGTTTTCCTTAATTGAAACTAAAAAAATTAAAAGGCTGTTAGCCAACCGATGCTAACAGCCTACAAAGGAGAAAATTTCAATATCATACCATGGAAAAAGAATAGCACGACAATTCGATGGATTCAACACTTCTAAGTTAAAAGAACAGCATTAGAACAATAAAAAAGTACATGCTTAGTGGTGTTATCCACAATAAGTACAAAAAGGCTAATTCATTTATAGAATTGATTTGAAAGAGGAGATTCTTGTCATATTTTTCTATCAAAGTGGTATGCTTTTACAAGGGGGAAAGATGATGGGAATAAAAAGTGTTCCGATTTTAGTTTTTGTTTATCTTGCATTTGCGATAGCGGGTAGATTTTTTAATAGTAGTGAAAAGAAAAAGGCTTTACTTGCAACGATTATCGTTAGAATAGCGCTATTTGTATTAGCTTTGTTTGCTACCTTTATAAAAGATATTCCAGAATTGGCCAGTGTATTTTTGAATGCCGACCTTAATTATGTCTCACCGCCAGATCTTGCTGTTTTGATTGGGATACCACTTTTACTGGTGGATATTGTCGATAGTGGGTTTAGTTGGAGTGATTTAAAAAAAGAAAAATAAAACGGCTCGTCAGATCAAATATTTGAAGCTAAAAATAAGTAAAAGACCGCTCCTGTTTGATTAAGTTAAAATAATTTGGACGCTATTTTAAGCTGATTTTTTTCAAGATAAAATCGCAAAAAGGAGGCAAACTCTAAATTAGCATATTTAAGCTTAATTTTTGACAACTTTTCCAAGCTTTGGGATAGTGGAATAGGAGGGGATAATATGATTCAAGCATATAAAGAATACTGGCATAATATGACTGTAATGAATGCCTCTGCAAAAAGAGGGCAATATTGGTGGCCACAACTCGTGAATTATTTGGTATTGGCACTTTACTCCATTCTAACTGGTGTTAGCCGTTATATAGAAATTACACCAGATGATGTGACGGTCATCAAAGAGTGGAACACGATTACGATCATTTTTATTTTATTAAATGCATTAATCTGGCTCGCTAATTTTACTGTACGAGCAAGACGCCTACATGATCGCAATCACAGCAATTGGTGGATTTTGTTTTACTTAATTCCAATAATCGGTACGATCGTTATTTTTATTACCCTAATTTTGCCAAGTAAATCCAATACACGTTGGCCTCAGAATCAGTCAGAATTTTAGGATGAAAAGCTAAAAAAAGCACCTGCAACATTTCACAGAGAAGTGTTGCAGGTGCTTTTTTGGTCTGGCGGCATAGAAGTATCCATTTTATTTTTCACAAGAAAAAATATTAATAGGACTACTTTAGCCCTTTTAAGCCCCTCAAACTGGCTTCTAAGCCTTAAGTCGAAATTTTTTATTGTTAGCAAGGCAACTGAGTGCAAGTAACTTTTTTATTATGCTGACTTGGTAAAAAGACTTTGTAGCGCGGCAATAAAATATGGCAAATATAAAAACCATAAGTTGAGCCGTTGCCATAATCCCCGGTGGGAAACTTGGAAGTGGCTAATAATTGGGATTTTTGGCATTGCAAATAAAAACATAAAAATCAAGGCGGCAATAAAAATAAGTGGTAATAAAATAATCATTACTGAATTTTTTTCTTTTTGATAGAGGAGAAATAAAAGTAATGTTCCCACTAAAAGTGCAACAAATCCTGCTCCTGAAGAGTAATTGTGAAGCAGTGAGGTGAAGTCTACTTCGCTGGAGTTAGCTGCTCGGTCGAAAATACCGGTAATAATACAGTCGCCAATACCAAACAAAATTACCATCAAAGAAAGAACAAACGCCAGTTGAGAATTTGTTTCTTTGAACCGCTGAAAGATAGCTGGGCCACTTAAGACAAAGAGAGTACCGTTAATAATTTCCCAGATTTTAAACGCCCATTTTGTCGGGCTGTCGGTTTCACCAAAGGTTGAGATGAGATCATTAATTTGACTATAATTGGGATAGTACTTCGCCAAAATAAAAGGGAGTGCGATCTCACTGACAATGGCTAATAACAATAAATAAAAGCCATATTCTTTTAACAATTTCATGTTAATCACTCCAATAATTCAATTTACTTACAAATAATATTTTAATCTTATTTGGTTAACTTGGAAACTAAAAAGACTTTGCGTAAGGGCTACCAAATCCTAATCGGAAAATTGTCAAATTGTGCTATACTATTAATGCTTTGAAGATAGAAAGAAAGAGGTTAATCGTGTGAAAGCAAAATACATTTTAGCGTTGGACCAAGGAACAACTAGTTCTCGGGCCATCATTTTTAATAAAGCAGGAAAAGCTGTGGTTAGTGCACAGCGGGAATTTCCTCAGATTTTTCCTAAAGCCGGCTGGGTAGAACACAATCCGGTTGAAATTTGGAATTCAATTCAGTCAGTGATTGCAGACGCCTTAATCGATGGCAATATTAAGCCGCATCAAATTGCAGCAATCGGGATTACCAATCAGCGGGAAACGACAGTAATCTGGGATAAAGAGACAGGAGAACCAATTTATAATGCGATTGTATGGCAGTCAAAGCAAACAAATGAAATTGCGGCAGCTTTAAAAGAAGCAGGTCATAGCGAAATGATTCAACAAAAGACTGGCCTTTTGATTGACTCTTATTTTTCGGCGACAAAGGTAAAATGGATTTTAGATAACGTTCGTGGTGCAAGAAAGCAGGCAGAAGAAGGTGCATTGTTATTTGGAACAATTGACACGTGGCTTTTGTGGAAATTAACTGGCGGTAAGGTTCACGTGACCGATTACACGAATGCCAGTCGAACAATGATGTTTAACATTCACGACTTGGGTTGGGATGAAGAAATTCTAAGTCTTTTGGATATTCCCAAAACATTATTGCCTGAAGTCCGTTCAAATTCTGAAATTTATGGTTACACAGACGATTATTTATTTTATGGTCAAAAAATCCCAATCGCAGGTATGGCCGGTGATCAACAAGCTGCGTTGTTTGGGCAGCAGGCTTTTGAAGTTGGCAATGTCAAAAATACGTATGGAACAGGTGCCTTTATCGTTATGAATACCGGCAGTGATGCAATCACTTCTCAAAATGGATTGCTGACGACCATTGGTTATGGAATTAACGGCAAAATTACTTATGCATTAGAAGGGAGTATTTTTGTTGCAGGTTCTGCTATTCAATGGTTACGCGACGGACTGCGTTTGTTTGATCAAGCGCCAGATTCTGAGACTTATGCCAGTCGCGTTAAAGATAGTGATAATGTGTATGTTGTTCCGGCTTTTACTGGATTAGGTGCACCTTATTGGGACCAAGAAGCGCGCGGTGCAATTTTTGGTTTGACTCGTGGTACAACAAAAGAACATTTAATTCGTGCAACACTGGAGTCATTAGCTTATCAAACTTGTGACGTTGTCAAAACGATGGCAGAAGATGCCAAAACACCGATTACCATTTTAAAAGTTGACGGTGGCGCCTCAAAAAATGAGCTGTTATTGCAATTTCAAGCAGATATTTTACAAACGCCAGTTGAAAGAGCCAGCTATCTAGAAACTACGGCTTTAGGAGTAGCTTATTTAGCCGGTCTTGCTGTTGGTTTTTGGCAAGACTTAGATGAATTGCAAACATTTCAAGCGCAGGGAAAATCCTTTGAACCAAAAATGGCAAAAGAAATTTGCGAAAATTTATATGCAGGGTGGCAAGAGGCAGTAAATGCTACTATGGGCTTTAAGCATCGACCATTAGAAAAATAACGTTTTTTTCCCAGACTAGTTAGCAAGTACTTGTATTTGAAAAAAATATGGTATACTAATTGAGTGGAAACGTTATCTTTAAGGTGGTGGAAATCTTTGGAAAAAATTAGTTTAGAACCCTTTGATCGCATTTTAAGTGATTACCAACAAAAGGCAGAATTAGCCGTCTCGGTTAGTGATTGTTCAACTTTAGCACGGAGGTGTCAAAGTTTTGGTGTCGATGGCTATCGCTTGGGGGATTTTCGAGGCGCGGGTTATTTAAATCGTTATGTTTACTATTCTGTAACCCAAGCACCCATGTTAATCTATCGTAAAAAATATTTAATTCCCTTAGTATTCCGCCATAATCCAGAAAGTTATGAACTTTTTTCGGAAGAGTATCGTTTGGAGAGTTTTTTCATTTTATTAGCATGGTATTTAAAAAATGAACCGCAAAAAGTCATCTTACAGGATTACGAAAAGGTAAAAAATAAGCGTCTGTATCATGAATTTACTGTAATTGACAGTGCTTTTTTAGTTTTTCGTCTATCGGAGATTTTAGATGCGGCTGGTTTGCCAATAAGTCATTGTGCTAACCTTTCTACCTTTAAAGAATGGAACAAGCAACATCGACTATTAGATAACGGACTGGTTGGTCGCCACGCAAAAATCTTTGATGAAGAAGATAAAAAGCAATACTCAGAATTAAAAATGATTTTGCAATTAATTCAATTGAAATATCCCAAAACGAAATTATTCATATAAAAAAACCCAAACCTATTGCTAGCAGCTGCGAAAAATTTCGGCAGTGCTTTGTCATTGGTTTGGGTTTTTACGGCTAAAATAGTTATAAGACGATTTTATTAAAGGTTAAAGGATCGGCTGTATCAAAAAATGGCGAGAGAACTTCCGGGCTTATCACCGTTAATTCATGCATTGCCCGCGTTGCAATCGTATAGAAAATTAAACGATCTTGTGGTGTTTTGAAACTTTCATCTACTTGCCAAGCATAGACGCGATCAAATTCTAATCCCTTTGCCAAATAGGCCGGAATAATCATAATACGACGTTTCATAAAGTCTTCTTCAGAAACAATTAATTGAATTTCTTTTTGTAAATCTTGATCTAGCGCATGATACAAGTTCACGCAGTCTTGACTAGTGCGGCAAATAATGGCGGTACGCCAGTATTTGGCTTTTGCTTCATTTGCTTTTAGATCATTTTTTAAATAAGTCAAACATTGCTGTTCATTAAAGCCTGTAACAAGCGTCGGTAGATCACCTTTTCTGGCGGTCAACTCCACAGTATCATCTTCAGATAAAAACTGATTGGCAAAATCGGTAATTTCTTTGGTTGAACGATAACTAGTGGTTAGCTGATAACGGGTAACTGCTTGATCTGAAAAAAGATCAGCTAAATTTCCCACAATTGTTTCATTACCAAAAACTTTTTGATTTAAATCACCACATAAAGTCAGATTAGCCTGCGGGTATAATTCTCGCAAAAGGGCTACTTGCGCAGGGGGAAAGTCTTGCATTTCGTCAATAAAAATAAAGCGTGCTTGTACAGGTAAGTCGACTGGGCGCAATCCTTTTAACAATAAAAAGAACAAAACTGCGTCTTCTTGTTTTAAAAGACGATTTTTTAACAGCCTGCGCGTTTCTTCAATGCTTTTTTGCCACTGGGTTAGATCAACGTGGTGAGCTGATAAAACTTTCTTTGGAATACTTTGTAAAAAGTGGAGGTATTGCTTTGAAAAGTTAATAAATTGAAATCGCTTGATGCTTCTTACCATGCTACGAAAATGGCGCTTAACAATTTGCTTTTTGATTTGATTCCGTAATTTTCGTTCATTTTCTTCAGAATCGGTTAAATTCGGATGGTCAGCAAAGTATTGTTGTAATTCTTCTTCTGCAGCATCTTTCACCCAGCTTTTTTTCGCTTCATCTTTTTGTAAACCGCCAACTTTTTTTAGCAGTTTTGTTTGTAAAAGTTGTGTTCGTTGATAAAGCGGTAAGTTAGGATTTGTTTCTTCGTACCAATTGCGCATTTGTTTTGTGGAAATTAAAGTTTGCCCATTAATTTTAAGATTGCGGAACAAAGGACCTAATTGTGTAATTTTTTGAATGTAATTCTTACTTGCTTTAACTAAGACCAAACTACTTTTAAGGCGTTCACTTTGTTTTTCATTACCAGTTAAAAAGACAGTTTCTTGTTCTGCTTCTTTTTCAATTGTAAAATTTGGTAATAATTGATCCATAAAGGCACGAAATGTCCGCGTTGGAACTGTACTTTCTCCTAATGAAGGCAAAACCATAGAAATATAGTCAGAAAATAAGTGATTTGGTGAAAACAAGAGTACCTGTTCATCAGCTAACCATTTGCGATTGCGATATAATAAAAATGCAATTCGCTGTAAGAGTGCTGACGTTTTACCGCTACCAGCAATTCCTTCAATTAACATTATCTTACTGGTGGTATCGCGGATAATTTTGTTTTGCGCTTTTTGAATGGTGGAGACAATATTTTTCATCTGAGAAGAAGAAGCTTCATCTAGAATTTCTAATAAAAACTCATCGTTGATTACTTCTGATGTGTCTACCATCGAAAGCATTTTACCCGCTTGAATTTTAAATTGCCGCTTAAGTAAAAGTTCTACTTCATAACGATCGTGGTCAGTTTCGTAAAAGGCAGGCCCTAATTCACCTTCATAGTAAAGATTGGCAATTGGCGCGCGCCAATCAATGACGATGGTTTCTTGGTTTTTATCCCGTAAAGAAGCGATTCCAAGATAAAGTGTTTCTTTGCCTACTTTGCCCTCAGTAAAATCTATTCGAGCAAAGTAGGGATTGTCTTTCATAGTAGCCAAAGTTTTTAAACGTTTTCCTTGGCTTTCAGCAGTGTGGTATTTTAATAATAGTTCTTGTTCATGTTGGCGATATTCAATTGCAGATTCGTAAAATGCTTCGTCTGAGCCACCACGAATTTGATGGTCGGCTACTTCTTTTAGTTCGGCTTGCATTTTGCCACTTAATTGTTGTTGTTGTTCTTTAATTAATTGTTGCTCGTTGTAAATAAGCGCAATTGTCCATTCGACATGTTGCTGCTCTTTGGCACGTTCATCCATAAAACAAGCCTCCGTTTCGTAAAAGTGTGATAAAAAATCACGCCATAAAATTATAGCACAGTTTTCGGGTTGAAAAAAAGACTGGGCATTGGAAACTTTGAAAAGAAAGGATAAGAAAATGCGTACTGAAAAAGAAATGTATGATTTGATTTTAAATATTGCCAAATCCCAACCACAAGTTAAAGCCGTAGCGCTGACTGGTTCCAGAGTAAATCCCAATGCTACAAAAGATAGCTTTCAAGATTATGATGTTGTTTATTTAGTTGATGAAAAAAAGGCACTACTGCGTGATAGAAGTTGGTTAGAAAATTTTGGTAAAAGATTAATTATGCAATGTCCTGAAGAAATGACCTTATTTCCTGCCACATTAGGGGCTTGTTTTACATTTTTAATGTTGTTTTTGGATGGGAATCGCATCGATTTAACTTTGTGTCCCATAAAAAATAAAGAGGAATGGTTAACCCAGGAAAAAATCGTAAAAACGCTTTGGGATCCCACGCATCTTTTGCCTACATTTTCACAAAATAGTAAGACACCTTATTTTGTAAAAAAACCTACTCAAGCAGAATTTTTAGATTGTTGTAACGAATTTTGGTGGGTATCTACTTATGTGGTGAAGGGACTGTGGCGCCAAGAAAATCTTTATGCAATCGATCATCTCTATGGAACTTGTCAAAAGGAGTTACGCCGCTTACTCACTTGGCAAGTTGCCTTAAAGTACAATGATAAAATTGATACCGGTAAAAATGATAAGTATTTACTACATTTTTTACAAGCGGATGTTTCTCAAAATTTAATGGGATTATTTGATTTTACTACGCTGGCAAAAACATGGGAGAGCCTTTTTGCAACGCAACAATTATTTCAACAAAATGCAATAAGCTATGCAGAGAAATGTGGCTTTTCATATGATTTACAAACTGCTGAAAATGTCTTAGATTACTGTAAACAATGGTATCCTGGTAATTTATAAATCTAATTGTAAATGATTATTTGTTTCAGTTAGCACTTTTTCATTTCTATTTTAAGCTAAGAAAGCTATCCTTTAATTGAGGCTTACAGTAGTAAGTGGGAAGGTGGGGAATGAAAATGAGTCATTTTAAAAAATTTTTCTTAACATTAGTAGTAGGTGCGTTTGCCCTCTTCTTTGAATTTATTTTAAAACAAGGGCAATGGGCTTATCTTTTAGTCACGATTGTAGGTGGCGTTATGGCCTTGACCATGTTAATTGAAATGATTAAGACCTTGCGCTCTGGTCGTTACGGAGTAGATATTTTAGCGATTACTGCGATTGTTGCAACATTAGCAGTTGGCGAATATTGGGCTAGCTTGATGATTTTGATTATGTTAACAGGTGGCGATAGTCTAGAAGATTACGCGAGTCGGCAAGCAGGACGGGAATTACAATCTTTATTAGACAATTCGCCGCAAATCGCTCACCGTAAAATTGGTGAGCGCTTAGAAGATTTAACGTTAGATAAAGTGCAAGTCAACGATGTTTTAGTTGTAAAACCACATGAAATCGTACCTGTTGACGGAGAGGCATTACAAGCTGGAAGTGTTGATGAATCTTCTTTAACAGGAGAATCCCGACCAGTTGATAAAAATATTGGGGATGAAATTATGTCAGGTTCTGTGAATGGAGAAGGCACACTGCTCTATAAAGTAACCTCATTAGCAGAAGACTCCCAGTACCAGCAAATTGTCAAGCTGGTGAAAGAATCTCAGGAAAAACCGGCTCATTTTGTCCGGATGGCAGATCGCTACGCAGTTCCGTTTACGGCGGTTGCCTATTTAATTGGAGGTATTGCTTGGTTTGTGACCAAAGATCCGGTTCGTTTTGCAGAAGTCTTAGTTGTAGCTTCTCCTTGCCCGTTGATTTTAGCAGCGCCCGTTGCTTTAGTTGCTGGAATGAGTCGCTCCAGCCGTAATGGGATCGTAGTAAAAACGGGCACGACAGTTGAAAAGCTAGCCGCAGCCAAAACTATTGCCTTTGATAAAACTGGGACGATTACAAAAGGTCAATTAACTGTTGAAAAAATAAATCCAGTCGCTGGTTTTTCTGAAGATAAATTTTTGAGCTACTTGGCCAGTGCCGAACAAGAATCATTGCATATCCTGGCCCGTTCTCTTGTATCTTATGCGCAAAAACGTGTGCCACTAGTGCCGGTTACAAATTTGGAAGAAGTAGTCGGTTCTGGTGTAAAAGGTGAAATAAATGGGCAAGTAATTAAAATTGGGCGTGCTGATTTTGCGCATGGGGCTGTTCAAGCGGGGGACAAAACGATGATTTTTGCTTCTTTAGATGATCAATACATCGGTAGTGTAACTTTTACAGATGAAATAAGACCTGAAGCGCAAAAAACAATCGCGCAATTACGTTCTTTAGGTGTCGATAATGAAATTATGTTAACTGGAGATCGCAAAAAAATTGCAGAGTCGACTGCTACTGAAGTTGGCATTCAGGCAGTCTTTGCTGAGTGTTTACCACAAGATAAAATTAATGTCTTAAAAAATATAGCAAAAACTGAGCGTCCATTAATTATGGTTGGCGATGGCATTAATGATGCGCCCGCCTTAGCGATTGCCGATGTTGGAATTGCGATGGGGGCACATGGATCTTCTGCCGCTTCGGAGAGCGCAGACGCTGTTATTTTGAAAGATGATTTAAGCCGTGTTGCCACAGCAGTGGAAGTCGCACAAGATACGATGAAAATTGCGCGTCAGTCAGTTTTGATTGGTATTTTTATCTGTGTGGGTTTAATGCTGATTGCAAGCACTGGTGTAATCCCAGCATTAATTGGGGCAATGTTACAAGAGGTTGTTGACACCGTTTCAATTTTGAGTGCTTTGCGGGCTAAAAATGATCGAAAGCCAGTAAAGGATAAAGCACAATAAAAAATAATAAAACCTTTTGTGAAAGAATATGAAGTCGTCTTTTACAACTAGTTACAAGACGGATAAGAGGATAATATACGGCTAAGTCGCGCATAAATAAAAAAGGTTGTCAACTTCTAAAATATATCTCAAAAGCAATGCATTGTATCTAAACAATTCGGGTTTTATAGGAGACATTTCTTTTAGTTTATGGTTAAAATAAAGGTAATTAAAAAAAGGAAGTGAAAGATATGCCATTTGTTCACATTGAATTAGTTGAAGGCCGCAGTAAAGAACAATTAGCTGCAATGATGAAAGACGTCACAGAAGCAGTCCATAAAAATACAGGGGCCCCAAAAGAACACATCCACGTTATTATAAATGAAATGAAAAAAGGGACTTATGCCGTAAATGGTGAATTTAAGTAAGTTCATTCTTGCATTTTTCAAAAAGAAGTGTTTAAATAAAAACAACTTATTAAAGCCAACTGACTTTGAGAGTCTGTAACAGAGAGGAAAACAATTGCTGAAAGTTTTCTAGCAGAAAACCAAATGATGACCACTTTATGAACTCCTGATTAATCTCAGGCGGAAAGCAACCGTTACCTGCTTTAAGAGAAGAGACAATATTTGTCTTAAAATTAGGTGGAACCACGTTAATTACGTCCTAGTGCTATTGTAGCGCTAGGACTTTTTTTATTATTAAGGAGGAATTATTTATGGCAATTACAATTACGTTTCCAGATGGCGCGAAAAAAGAATTTGAAGCCGGTGTAACAACTAAAGATATCGCAGCTAGTATTTCCAATAGCTTGGCTAAAAAAGCGTTAGCTGGCAAAGTAAACGGAGAATTAGTCGATTTGAGTCGTCCAATTGAAGCGGATGCTACCATAGCGATTATTACACCAGCTGATGAAGAAGCGCTACCTTTATTGCGCCACTCGACTGCGCATTTGATGGCGCAAGCAGCTCGTCGCTTATTCCCAAATATTCACTTTGGTGTCGGCCCGGCAATTGAAAGTGGTTTTTACTACGATACAGATAATGGTGATCACCCAATTACTGCGGAAGATCTACCGGCTATTGAAGCAGAAATGATGAAAATCGTTAAGGAAAATTTGCCAATTGAACGTTTAGTTTTATCTAAAGATGAAGCTTTAGCATTGTTTAAAGAAGATCCTTACAAAGTTGAATTAATCAGTGAATTACCAGCTGATGAAATTATTACTGCTTACCGTCAAGGAGAATTTGTCGATTTATGCCGTGGACCTCATATTCCGTCAACAGGTCGTATTCAAGTTTTCAAATTATTATCTGTAGCTGGTGCGTACTGGCGAGGAAATTCAGACAATCACATGATGCAACGTGTTTACGGAACAGCCTTTTTTGATAAGAAAGATTTAAAAGAGTTTATCAAACAAAGAGAAGAAGCCAAAGAACGTGATCACCGTAAATTAGGTAAAGAATTAGATTTATTTATGGTTTCACCAGAAGTTGGCTCTGGCTTGCCATTCTGGTTACCAAAAGGTGCAACAATTCGTCGTACCATCGAACGTTATATTGTTGATAAAGAAGTAAGTCTTGGCTACCAACATGTTTATACGCCAATCATGGCAGATGTTGAATTGTATAAAACTTCTGGACACTGGGATCACTACCACGAAGATATGTTTCCGCCAATGGATATGGGGGATGGGGAAATGCTCGTTTTACGTCCAATGAATTGCCCACACCATATGATGGTTTACAAAAACGACATACACTCTTATCGTGAGTTACCAATTCGAATTGCTGAACTTGGTATGATGCATCGTTATGAAAAATCAGGTGCATTGTCAGGGCTACAACGGGTTCGGGAGATGACATTAAATGACGGCCATACTTTTGTTCGTCCCGACCAAATTAAAGATGAATTTAAACGGACACTTGATTTGATGGTGAATGTCTATGCTGATTTCAATATTACTGACTATCGCTTCCGCTTGAGCTATCGTGACCCAAATAATACTGAAAAATATTTTGACGATGACGCAATGTGGGAAAACGCACAAACAATGTTGAAAGCTGCGATGGATGAACTTGGTTTGGAATATTTTGAAGCAGAAGGGGAAGCAGCCTTTTATGGTCCAAAACTTGATGTTCAAGTTAAAACAGCCTTGGGGATGGAAGAAACACTGTCTACTATCCAATTAGACTTCTTATTACCAGAACGCTTTGACTTAACGTATGTGGGTGAAGATGGTGAAAATACACATCGTCCTGTTGTTATCCACCGAGGAATTGTTTCAACAATGGAACGCTTTGTCGCTTATTTAACAGAAGTTTACAAAGGAGCTTTTCCAACTTGGTTAGCACCGATCCAAGCTACAATTATTCCTGTTTCTGTTGAAGCACATTCAGATTACGCTTATGAAATCAAAGAACGTTTGCAAGAAAAAGGAATTCGTGTTGAAGTTGATGATCGCAATGAAAAAATGGGGTATAAAATTCGTGCTTCCCAAACACAAAAAATTCCGTATCAATTAGTTGTTGGCGATAATGAAGTAAAAGATGCAACAGTAAATGTACGCCGTTATGGAAGTAAAGAGACTTCTGTTGAAGAGTTGAATATTTTTGTGGATGCGATTGCCGCTGAAGTGAATAATTACAGCCGCGTATAATTTTTTTTGAAGCTGACCTGCCTTTTTAAACATTTATATGATAAAGTAATTTGTGAAAGTTCTGAAGAATTTTCATACAGGAAAATTATTTTTGAAATGTAAAAAAGTAAAAGGAGGCAGCTTCTTTTACATATTGAACTGGTTGAAAAGGGGAGTTTAATGTGATACATCCTATTTTGCAAAGGCGCTCAGTTATTGCTGTGATTTTATTGACCTTAATTACAGGAGGAATTTATGGTATTTATTGGATTTATGTGACGACACGAGATTTGAATGAATTTACGGGTGATTACTGCATAAAACCAGGTTGGACATTATTGTTTGGTTTGCTTACGTGTGGCTTATATATGTTTTATTGGTGGTATAAAATCAATGATCTTGTGATGGCAGCACAAAAAAAAGCGCAGCGACCGTTTCGCAGTGATAATAAGTTGCTTTTTATTGTTTTGCGTATTTTTGGACTTGCAGTTATCAATATGGCCATTGTGCAATCGGATTTAAACGATATTTACTATAATTTCACGCCTGCAAAAACACCAGCCAACCAGATAGAAGATGATGACGAATGGTCGGATTATTAGAATGTCCGTTACGAGCCATTACAGGGGTTCCTTGCCCAATGTGTGGTATGACCCGTTCATTTATTCATTTAGCCCAGGGGGATATTAGTGGTGCTTTTTCTTATCATCCGCTTTTTTGGGTGATTATCTTATTAGTTCTTTTATATTTTGTTAGTTTAAAAAAAGCGCGCGCGCAACAAGTTTTAAAAAACAAGTATTGGTGGCTTAGCATTGCCGGTCTGTTTATTTGTGTCTATTTCATCCGAATGATGACACTTTTTCCAGATAAAGCACCATTAGATTTCATTTTTAATGCTTTTTTACCAAAACTTTGGCAAATTTTCACTACTTAAATAACGTCATTTCTGCTTTCAGTTGTGATTTTCAAAAAATTGTGTTACAATGTGTAACGGTAATGATACTTAGTGGAGTGAGGGATTTTTTCCCTCACTCTTTTTAATGAAAAGAATTGGTCCAAGGAGGCGATGATTGTTGAGTACAGTTGTAGAGACAGTAACTGGTTTGGTTCAGCCAATTTTAGATGAACAAAATTTTGAATTAGTAGAAGTCGAGTTTGTTAAAGAAGGCAAAAGCTGGTTTTTGCGCGTATTCATCGACAAAGAAGGCGGCATTGATATTGAAGAGTGCGCTTATGTAAGTGAGAAATTAAGTGAAAAGTTGGATAGTTTGGATCCCGATCCGATTCCCCAAGCTTACTTTTTAGAGGTGTCATCCCCTGGTGCCGAACGACCGTTGAAAAAAGAAGCGGATTATGAAAAAGCTGTAGGTGAATATATCCATATTTCATTATACCAAGCAATCGATGGCCAAAAGCAATATGAAGGGTTTTTAATGTCGCTTAGTGAAACAGAACTAGTATTAAAAATCAAAATTAAAACACGGGAAAAAGAATTGACTTTTGATCGTAAAAATATTGCCAAAGCTCGCTTAGCTATTCAATTTTAAAAAAGGAGTCCCAAGCAGATGAGTAAAGAAATGTTAAATGCACTAGATGCATTAGAAGCTGAAAAAGGCATCTCAAAAGAAATCGTAATTGAAGCGTTAGAAGCCGCTTTAGTTTCAGCTTATAAACGTCACTATGGCCAAGCCCAAAACGTTGAAGTGGAATTCAATCAAAAAAAAGGCGATATCCATGTTTACGCTGTTAAAGAAGTAACAGAAGAAGTTATGGATTCACAATTAGAAGTCTCTTTAAAAGAAGCGATTAAAATTAATCCTGCTTATGAAATTGGCGATAAAATTCGTTTTGAAGTAACGCCTAAAGACTTTGGTCGCATTGCGGCACAGACTGCAAAACAAGTCATTTTACAACGGGTCAGAGAAGCAGAAAGAACGATTATTTATAATGAATTTTCTGCCTATGAAAAAGACATTATGCAAGGGATTGTTGAACGTCAAGACAATCGCTACATCTATGTTAACTTAGGTAAAATCGAAGCTGTTTTGTCAAAACAAGATCAAATGCCAAATGAGTTTTATCAACCCCATGACCGGATTAAGGTCTATGTTTCGCGCGTTGAAAACACATCAAAAGGCCCACAAGTCTTTGTTAGTCGCTCACATCCAGATTTATTACGCCGTTTATTTGAACAAGAAGTACCAGAAGTTTATGATGGTACTGTAGAGATTGTTAGCATCGCAAGAGAAGCAGGCGATCGTTCAAAAGTTGCAGTTCGTTCTGATGACCCTAATATTGATCCTGTTGGCACTTGCGTTGGGCCAAAAGGACAACGGGTTCAAGCGATTGTTAATGAATTAAAAGGTGAAAATATGGATATTGTCGAGTGGGATGAAGATCCAGCAATTTATATTGCAAATGCTTTAAATCCTGCTGAAGCACAAGATGTTATCTTTGATTTGGATAACCCTCGGGCGTGTACCGTTGTTGTACCGGATTACCAACTTTCACTTGCAATTGGTAAACGGGGGCAAAATGCTCGTTTGGCAGCAAAATTAACCGGCTACAAAATTGATATTAAAGCAGAATCTGATATGGAAGAGTTTTATGCCAAATTAGAAGAAGGCGACTATATCGATGAAGGGGAGTTTTCAACTGAGGAAATTTCTGTTGAAGATACACCAACACAGCCGGTTGATGAAGTGATTGAAAACAGTGATATGACGAGTGATGACTACGAAAATATTGCTTTTGACGAAGAAAAAGAGGATTAATCAGGAGGTGATTTCATGAAGAAACGCAAGATTCCTTTACGCAAATCCGTTGTTTCCGGTGAAATGAAGCCAAAAAAAGAACTGATTCGTATTACTCGTTCTAAAGAAGGTGTTGTTTCGATTGACCCTACTGGTAAATTACCAGGCCGCGGCGCTTATGTTGCGATTGAGCCAGAAGAAGTTCAAATGGCTTGGGACAAAAAGATTTTGGATCGCGTTTTAGAAACTACGTTGACTGATGCGTTTTATCAAGAACTCCTTGATTACGTCACCCATCAAAAAGCCCGTCGTGAGTTATTTGGCAATGGATAAAAATAAGGTATTGAATATGTTAGGTTTAGCAATGCGCGCTGGAAAGTTGGTCACTGGCGAAGAACTGACATTAAAAGAGATTCGTCGCAACAAAGCTCGTTTGGTATTAATCGCCGCAGATGCGGGCAAAAATACCCATAAAAATATAAGTGATAAGTGCACTTATTATAAAATTCCCTACACAGATCGTTTAACCGCCTTGGAAATTGGAGGTGCGATCGGCAAGCCCCGAATGGTTATTGGCATCTTAGATAACGGCTTTGCCAAAAAGATAGGAGAATTAATACAAGGTTAGGAAGGTGATTGCATGGGAAAAAAACGAATTTATGAACTTGCAAAAGAAATCAACAAATCTAGCAAAGAATTAGTGGATAAAGCACAATCTTTAGGATTTGATGTAAAAAATCATATGGGAGCAATCTCAGATACTGAGGAGAAAAAGTTACGCCAAGCAGTTGGCGTCAATGAAAGTACTGGCAATGCTCCAAAACCTGCATCCCAACCAGCTAACCCAGATGAAGCAAAAAAACCTGAACATAAAAAATTTGTGACCCAACGGAATAATCCGAAGTTTCAAAATCGGAACAATCCGAGCAACAAACAAGGACAAAACCGCAATCAAGGTCAAAACAAGGACCACAATAGAGGACAACAACAAAGTCAACCAAATCAAAACCGTCCACAAGTTGGTACAAACAAATCACAAGCACCACAAAACAACCGTTCAAATAATACTGTATCGCCGACTGTTAAAGCAGCTCCAATGAATTCTGAAAATAAACAACAAAAAACTGCGTCGGTCAATCAACCAGTAGTGAACAAAAAAACGGAGGATCAAAAGCCTATTAATAATAATAACCAAAAACGGAGTAATCAAACTGGACAACAAAGAACAGCTCAACAAGCTCCGCAACAAAAACCACAAAATCAAAAAACTACAAGTCAACAAAAGCCAGCTGGACAACAAAGACCAGCAACAAAACCTGTGGCTAACACGAATAAACCGGCTGCAAAACCTGCAAGTAACCAACCAGCGGCTAAAGCTGATGGTAATAAAGGTGGCAACCGTAGTAATGACAACCGCAATAAAAATTACGGTCAACAAAATCGTCAAGGAGCTTACCAACAAAATCGGAATAAGTTCAAGAAAAAAGGTAAAAAAGGAAAACAACAAGTTTCCAATAAACCTGCTGTACCACCACGTAAATTCCGTGAATTACCTGAAGTATTGGAATATACAGAAGGCATGAACGTAGCCGATATCGCTAAAAAAATCCACCGTGAACCAGCGGAAATCATCAAAAAATTATTTATGATGGGGGTTATGGTTAACCAAAACCAAGCCTTGGATAAAGACACAATTGAACTTTTAGCGACAGACTATGGTATTGAAGCACAAGAAAAAGTTCAAGTAGATATCGCTGATATTGATAAATTCTTTGAAGCTGAAGAAGTCGTTGCAGAAAACTTAGTACCGCGTCCGCCAGTTGTTACTATTATGGGGCACGTTGACCATGGTAAAACAACATTACTTGATACCTTGCGCCATTCTCGTGTTACAAGTGGTGAAGCTGGGGGGATTACGCAGCATATTGGGGCTTACCAAATTGATATTGACGGTAAACCAATTACTTTCTTGGATACACCAGGGCATGCGGCCTTTACAAGTATGCGTGCACGAGGAGCCAGTATCACAGATATCACAATTTTAGTAGTAGCTGCAGATGACGGAGTAATGCCACAAACAGTTGAAGCAATTAACCATGCAAAAGCGGCAAAAGTGCCAATTATTGTTGCAGTAAATAAAATTGATAAACCTGGTGCTAACCCACAACATGTAATGCAAGAATTAAGTGAATACGAATTGATTCCTGAAAGTTGGGGTGGCGACACCATTTTTGTTGAAATTTCAGCGAAATTCGGTCAAAACATCGACGAACTTTTGGAAATGATTTTATTAGTTGCTGAAGTAGAAGACTTAAAAGCAGATCCAAGTCAACGGGCAATCGGTACAGTGATTGAAGCTCGCTTAGATAAAGGGAAAGGTCCAGTTGCAACGTTATTAGTACAACAAGGAACTTTACATGTTGGTGATCCAATTGTTGTCGGTAATACTTACGGCCGTGTACGGGTTATGACTAATGATTTAGGTCGTCGTGATAAAGCAGCAGGTCCAGCAACACCAGTCGAAATTACTGGTTTAAATGATGTGCCACAAGCTGGAGATCGTTTTGTTGTTTTTGAAGATGAAAAAACAGCACGTGCTGCCGGTGAAGAACGAGCAAAACGGGCGTTGATGGAACAACGCGCTTCTAATAGCCGTGTGACATTGGATAACTTATTTGAAAGCCTAAAAGAAGGCGAATTAAAAGAAGTTAACGTTATCATTAAAGCCGATGTACAAGGTTCAGCAGAAGCTCTAGCTGCTTCATTGCAAAAGATTGAAGTTGAAGGTGTGCGGGTTAATATCGTCCATTCAGCAGTTGGTGCCATTAATGAAAGCGACGTAACCTTAGCAGCTGCAAGTAACGCGATTATCATTGGCTTTAACGTACGACCAACACCACAAGCAAAACAACAAGCCGATGCTGAAACGGTAGATATTCGTTTGCACCGGATTATCTACAAAGCAATCGAAGAAATTGAAACTGCGATGAAAGGGTTACTTGATCCTGAGTTTGAAGAAAAAATTACAGGTCAAATGGTGGTTCGAGAAACATATAAAGTTTCCAAAGTTGGAACAATTGCGGGTTGCTTTGTAACTGATGGCTTTATTCGTCGCGATAGTGGCGTACGGGTTATTCGTGATGGTATCGTTATTTACGAAGGCGTACTTGCTAGTTTGAAACGGTTTAAAGACGATGTAAAAGAAGTAAAACAAGGCTTTGAATGTGGCGCTATGGTTGACAAATTTAATGACGTGAAAGTTGACGATGTCATTGAAGCTTATGTAATGGAAGAAATCAAAAACGACTAAGATAAATGGAGGGCGCAATTATGGCCAATTATCGTGATCGTCGTGTTGCCCACGAGATTTTAAGAGAAGTGAATGATATTTTACGTAAAAGAGTCCGGGATCCTCGGGTTCAAGATGTCACCATAACAGATGTCCGAGTAACGGGAGATTTGCAACAAGCGACAATTTTTTACAGTATTTTATCAGATCTTGCTTCTGACAAACAAAAGGCGCAAGCTGGACTAGAAAAAGCGAGTGGTTTAATTCGCCGTGAATTAGGTCAACGGTTAACATTGTATAAAACACCGGAAATCGTTTTTGAACTTGATAGCTCTGTGCAATATGGTAACAAAATCGACGAAATGATCCGTAACTTACACAAGGATTGATAAATGGAAGCTACTTTGAAAGGGAAACCTTTTGGAGTAGCTTTTTTTCTGCTATAATGGGGCAGTTGAGTTGAATTAAAGAGATAGCGAGGAGTTAGAATGGACGGCATTTTAGCTTTATGGAAAGAACGCGGTATGACGAGTCATGACTGTGTCTTTAAATTACGTAAAATTTTAAAAACAAAAAAAATTGGTCATGGTGGTACACTTGACCCGGATGTCGATGGTATTTTACCGATTTGTATCGGCAAAGGTACAAAAGTGATTGAATTTATGCAAGATAGTGGCAAAGTTTATAGTGGCGAAATCACAGTTGGTTATACGACAACAACAGAAGATGCTTCTGGGGAAAAAGTTGAAGTTATGCCAATAAATACTCCTTTTACGAATGCTGAAATCGATGCGGCTATGAAAACAATGGAGGGTGAAATCACACAGATTCCCCCTATGTACTCGGCTGTGAAAGTTAATGGTAAAAGATTGTATGAATACGCCAGAGCTGGCTTAACAGTTGAACGCCCGAAAAGAAAAGCAATGATTAAAAGTTTTCGACGTACCAGTGAGCCCACTTTCGATGAAGAGGCAAAAACGCAAAGTTGGCGTTTTGAAGTTGCGTGTGGCAAAGGAACTTATGTGCGAACTTTGGCAGTGGACACCGGAAAAAAACTTGGTGTTCCCGCTCATATGTCTGATCTAACACGTCTGGAAAGTGGCGGTTTAAAAGTTTCTCAGTCCCTAACCTTAGCTCAAGTAGCCGATGCGGTAGAAAATCAGACTATTTTAGAATATATACTGCCAATTGAATATGGGATTGCTGCTTTTCATAAAGTAAATATCGATGATAAAATCTGGCAGCAGGTTAAAAATGGTATGCGCTTATCTCCAACAGCTTTTGGTCTGGAAAAAGTGCCAAGTGAGCCGATTGCTTTATATTATGCTGGAAAAGTTGTAGCTTTATATGAGAGTAATTCTAAAGAAAAAAATAAGTTGAAACCTTTAAAAATGTTACGAACTGAGGTCTAATATTGTGAAAATTATCCAAATTCATCACCCTTATACAAAAGAGCAAATTCCCAACGAGCCAGTTGTGTTAGTACTGGGTTTTTTTGATGGCGTTCATCGCGGGCATCAAAAAGTTATTTTAGCTGGTAAAAAATTAGCTGAAGAAAAAGGGGTTAAACTGGCCGTAATGACATTTAACCAACATCCTTCTGTCGTGTTTAAAAAACAAGAAGGAGAAAATTTGAAATATTTGACGACCTTAAAGCAAAAAGAGTATCACATGGAGCGTTTGGGTGTGGACTATTTATATGAAATTGAATTCACCTCTAATTTTGCTTATTTAAAACCGCAAGATTTTGTCGATCAGTATATTGTGGGACTACATGCAGTGGCTGCTGTCAGTGGTTTTGATTATACTTATGGTCCAAAAGATATTGCAGATGTCTCTCACTTGCCTCAATACGCCAAAGATCGTTTTGAAATTATCACTGTTGCAAAAGAAACTTTAGCTGGTGATAAAATCAGTTCTACTAGAATTCGCGATCTATTGGATGAAGGCAATATGGAAGAAGTTACACGGCTATTGGGCTATATTTACGAAATTGAAGGTTTAGTGGTTCATGGAGAAGCCCGTGGTCGCACGCTTGGCTATCCGACAGCTAATATTCGTTTTAAAGCCAGCGTTCGCTTACCTAAAGAAGGCGTCTATGTTTCAGAAATCAAAGTAGCCGGCAAATGGTATAAAGCAATGAGCTCCATTGGCCATAACGACACTTTTGGTGAAGGAAGAAAATTGACAGTTGAGGTTTTTATCTTAGATTTTAACAAAGATATCTATGGGGAAACGGTACGTGTTCGTTTCAACCATCTAATCCGTGAGCAAGTAAAATTTGACGGTGCTGATGGATTGATTACACAATTAAAGCAAGATGAAAAAGACACACAAGACTATTTTAAAAAATAAAGAAAAAGAAGTTTACTAAAACGTTGTGACCAAAAAAGCTAATTTTTCGGCGTCACGACAATGGGTAAGCTTCTTTTTTTATTTGTTTTAAAGGATTTTATGTGTTTAGTGAGAACAAATCTCAACGATAAATCGAAATAATTTGTGATACATTGAGCATTTTTATCTGTCTTTTTGCTAAAATGAAAATGTAAGCGTTTTTATGCAAAAAGGAGGAGTAACGGTGGAAAAAAAAGCAGTTGATTTTGAATTTGTTGAAACAGTATCTCAGAGACAAGAGCTGCTGGTGCGCTTGGAAGAATTAAAAAATCAGCCAAGCGCGCAAATGACAGCGTTACAGACAGCACAACAAATATATGGGTATTTGCCAATCGAAGTATTACAAGTTATCGCAAAAGAGTTACAAGTACCTTTAGAAAAATTATACAGCACAGCTACCTTTTACTCCCAATTCACCTTTGTCCCAAAAGGTGAATATACCATCAGTGTGTGTATGGGAACTGCTTGTTATGTAAAAGGCGCAGGAAATATTTTAGACTCCTATGAAACTACACTTAAGATTAGTGCGGGCAAAACAAGTACAGATCGTAAATTTACGTTGGAATCATGTCGCTGTATAGGTGCTTGTGGCTTAGCGCCGGTATTGACAGTCAATGAAGAGGTTTATGGTCGTTTGACTAAGAAAAAAGGCGATAAAGTTTTAGCAAGCTACCAAAAGATAGCACTTGAAGGCAACAAGTAAAGATTGGGGTGTGGGGTGTAAAGATGCAAAATTGGCAAGAATTAAAAGCAGTAAAGGTACAATATCAACAACAAGTAGCTTTGCGAACACAAAAAACAGCTACAATAAGCAATAGGCGCGAAATTTTAGTATGTGCCGGCACCGGTTGTTTGTCTTCTAAAAGTCGTGCTTTTATAGAGGTGTTAGAAGACGAATTGATAAAAAATGAGCTGCAAGATAATGTGCAGGTAGTTGCCACTGGCTGTTTTGGTCTCTGTGCCCAAGGGCCGATAGTTATTGTTTACCCAGAAGGAACTTTTTATCATCAAGTTAAGCCTAAGGACGCCAAAAAAATTGTTGAAAAACACTTAGTCGCAGGTCAGCCAGTTGAAAAACTTCTGTATCATGATCACAAAACAAAAGAAGTGATTAAAAAACTTTTAGATACTCCTTTTTATCACAAACAAAAACGAGTGGCGCTGCGGAATTGTGGTCGAATTGATCCAGAAAAAATTGAAGAATACATCGCATTTGATGGTTATGAAGCTTTAGCGAAAGTTTTACACGACTATACCTCTGATGATGTTTTAAAAATACTAGAAGATTCAGGTATTCGTGGGCGTGGGGGCGGAGGGTTTCCCACTTTTTTAAAATGGACTTTTGCTAAAAATAGCGCTGGTAATGAAAAATATGTGATTTGTAATGCGGATGAAGGTGATCCAGGAGCTTTTATGGATCGTTCAGTTTTAGAGGGAGATCCTCATGTAGTGTTAGAAGCAATGGCGATTGCCGGCTACACGATTGGTGCTAATAAAGGTTACATTTATGTTCGGGCAGAATATCCAACCGCCGTTGAACGATTAGAAATTGCACTTAAAGCCGCAAGAGAAAATGGTTTATTGGGAGAAAACATCTTAGACAGTGGCTTTTCTTTTCAAATCGAATTACGTCTTGGTGCTGGCGCTTTTGTCTGTGGCGAAGAAACAGCGCTGCTTGAAAGCATTGAAGGTCATCGTGGTGAACCGCGGCCGCGGCCGCCATTTCCAGCGATAAAAGGACTTTTTGGTAAACCGACAATCGTGAATAATGTGGAAACCTATGCGAATATTCCGCAAATTATTGTTAAAGGACCAAAATGGTTTGCCCAAATGGGAACGCAAAATGCAAAGGGGACAAAAGTTTTTGCATTAGGCGGTAAAATTCAAAATACCGGATTAGTTGAAATTCCAATGGGGACGACATTAAGAGAAATTGTTGAGGATATTGGTGGCGGTATTCCCGAACAAAAAGCTTTTAAAGCGGCGCAAACAGGTGGTCCTTCTGGTGGCTGTATTCCTAAGGAACACTATGATATCCCCATTGACTATGATAACTTAATGAACATTGGCTCTATGATGGGTTCAGGGGGACTCATTGTAATGGATGAAGAGAACTGTATGGTGGATATTGCTAAATTTTTCTTGGAATTTACAGTAGAAGAAAGCTGTGGTAAATGTGCCCCTTGCCGGATTGGTACCAAACGCCTTTTGGAAATTTTAGAAAAAATTACATTGGGAAAAGCTACATTGGCAGATTTAGATAAAATGGAGGAATTGTGTTATCACGTCAAAGAAAGTTCATTATGTGGCTTAGGACAAACTGCACCTAATCCTGTTTTATCTACTTATCACTATTTTAAAGAAGAATATTTAGCTCATGTCAACAAAAGATGTTGTCCAGCCGGAGTATGTAAAAATTTAATTCAATATACAATTGATCCAAACAAATGTACAGGGTGTACGGCGTGCGCCAAAAATTGTCCCGTATCAGCTATTTTTGGTGAAGTCAAAAAAGTTCATGAAATTGAGCAATCGCTTTGTATTAAGTGCGGTTTATGTATCGATACGTGCCGTTATGCTGCTATTAGTGTGCATTAGGAGGTTAAGCAGATGAAAGAAATCGAAATTTTTATTAATGGGAAATCTTATTATGCACCAGCGGGAATGACGATTTTAGAAGCGGCGCGTCTTCATGATATTGAAATTCCGACCCTATGTTTTTTAAAAGAAATTAACGAAATCGGCGCTTGTCGTATTTGTGTGGTAGAAGTAGAAGGTATAAAAAATTTGGTGACTGCCTGCGTTTATCCGATTCAAACGGGGATGAAAATCAAAACAAATTCACAACGGGTATTTAAATCACGAAAATTGACCTTGAAACTAATTTTGTCCACTCATGAGCGAAAATGTTTATCGTGTCTTCGCAACGGCAATTGTGAATTACAAAGGCTGTGTAAAGAGTTTAACGTTGATGATGAAGACTATTACAACGGTGAAAATAAGGAATACGCCTTTGACGATAGTGCGGTTCACATGGTGCGTAATAATAATAAGTGCATTTTGTGTAAACGCTGTGTTGCAGCTTGTGAAAAATGCCAGGCAATTAGTGTAATTGGTGCAAATGAACGTGGTTTTAATACGCATATTGGTTCTGCGTATGATTTAAGTCTAGGAGAGGTGGCTTGCATTTCCTGTGGGCAATGTATTGTTGTTTGTCCAACTGGTGCGATTCATGAAAAAGATCAAACGGATCTCGTCTGGCAGGCATTGGAAAATAAAGACAAATTTGTAGTGGTCCAAACGGCACCCTCTATTCGCGTAACCTTAGGTGAGGCTTTTGGTATGCCTATTGGTAGTAATGTTGAAGGGAAAATGGTCGCTTCGTTGCGAAAATTGGGCTTCGATAAAATTTTTGATACGAATGTGGCGGCAGATTTTACCATTATGGAAGAAGCTCACGAGTTTATTGAAAGAATCAAAAATAATGGGCCATTCCCGTTATTTACTTCTTGCTCGCCAGGATGGGTAAAGTACTGTGAATCTTATCATCCTGAACTGATAAAAAATTTATCCAGCTGTAAATCACCGCAACAAATGTTTGGGGCCTTAACGAAGACTTGGTACGCCAAAAAAATGAATTTAAATCCGGCTGATATCTTTGTCGTAGGCATTATGCCATGTACGGCTAAAAAATTTGAAGTAACTAGAGAAGATGAAGCAGCAGCTGGATTTCCCGATGTAGATGTTGCTCTTACGACACGGGAATTGGCCCGGATGATTGAGCGCGGAGGGATTAAATTTAAAGAGTTAACAGATGCCAAATTTGATCATCCGCTAGGTGAAGCAACCGGAGCTGGGTATATCTTTGGTGCGACAGGTGGTGTAATGGAAGCAGCGTTACGAACTGCAGTTGAAAAGTTAGCAAGTCAAAAAGTGACACCTTTATCATTTAAGGAAGTGAGGGGGATGAAAGGCATCAAAGAAGCCAGTTACAATCTAGGTGGCCAAAAAATTAATATCGCTGTTGCCTCAGGAATAGGAAATGCCAAACGTTTAATTGAAGAAAAAATTCAAACAGGTGAAAAAACCTATCACTTTGTTGAAATAATGGGATGTCCTGGAGGATGTATTAATGGTGGAGGACAACCGGTTCAACCAGCTTCTGTGCGTAATTTTGTTGATTTAAATAGCTTGCGTGCTCAAGCGCTTTACTCCGAAGATGAAAGAAAAGTTTTGCGTCGCTCCCATGAAAGCCCGGTGGTAAAACGATTGTATGAGGAATTTCTTGTGGCGCCAGGAAGTGACAAGGCCCACGCGTTATTGCATACGTCTTATCACCAGGCCATGGAAGTTAAATGACAACTGATGGCTAAAATCAAAAAAATATCTGATCTAGTCATTTTGCGTCGCTTTTAGCTAGGCTAGCGTTGCTTTGGGTAAAAGCGGGATTATTAATTTGTTTGAATGCTACGACGGTAAATTCTATTTAATTGAGGAATAACTATGCTCCCAACAACTCCGCCAATTAAGGCAGTGATAAGTTGTGGCAAACTGAACATTTGTGTCAGTGTCTGAACAGATTGCGTTGGTATTTTAGCAACTAAGAAGAAAGGGAGTACAAGTTTAACAACTAACAGCCATAAGACAGAAAATTTCAAAATGGCACCACTAACGGCAGAAAAAATTAAACGAGAAAAACGATAAGTGCTTTGATTTTTAAGCAGGAAAAACCAAGTTGTAACAAGTACGGCATTTCCAAGCATAATACAGATAATCAATTGCGGAAACTGAGGCCCAATTCCTAAAAAGAAGGCAAAGATTGGTGAGAGCAGGGCTACTACTAGCCCACTAATTTCTCCGGTGAGAGCTACTGTTACAATCAAAATCAAATTGACTAAGCTACCAGTTACCAATTGCCCAAAGCCGATAGTAGCGACTTGAAAAATGACTGTTAACGCAATCATAAAAGCAGTTTGCGTAATAAATCGGGTTTGACTTAGTTTTAAGTTGTTCATAGTAGACACCCTTTCAAAAAAGCGTTTTCTTTATTGTAACAAATTATGTGAAGATTTAGATAAATTTGTATAATAAAAGTTATTTTAAATGAAAAAATGTGTGGAAATGCTGGTAAAAAATGAATAAAAGAAAAAAAAGATGTCAAATTTTGTTTAGTTCTTAACAAGAATGAAGTAAAATGTGATTAAGTATTAATTACTATAAAGAAATTTTTAATTGAAAAAATCATTTTTTAAACATATGAGGAGGAACAATAATGGCAGTAGCAAAAATCGTTTATGCAAGTGCAACAGGGAATACAGAAGGAATTTCAGAAATTTTAGAAGATGCTTTTAAAGCACTGGATATTGATGTTGAAAGAATCGAAGCAGATGACGCCGATGATGCGACTTTTGATGATGCAGATATTTGTGTCGTTGCAACGTATACAGATGGTGATGGGGAAATTCCTTTTGATTTGGAAGATTTCTATGATGAATTACCAGATTTTAACTTAGATGGTAAAGTCTTTGGTGTTGTCGGATCTGGTGACAGCGAATTATATCCAGATTATTTCTGTCAAGCAGCAATTGACTTTGACCAAGCTTTTGAAAAAACAGGGGCAAAACGAGGCGCGGAATTAGTCAAAATTGAAAATGATGCAGATGATGAAGATGAAGAGGTGTTAAAAGCTTTTGTGACAGCCTTAACAAAAGCGTAAGTTAGAAAAGGGGTATGATTTTCGTTGTTTAAAATAGTTGAGAGAAATGAATTAAATCCAATTGAATTTGAAATTTTTGTTGAGGCACCACGAATTGCACAAAAAGCACAAGCTGGTCAATTTGTCATTTTGCGAATTGATGATAAAGGTGAACGGATTCCACTAACGGTTGTGGATGTGGAACCTGAAAAAGGATTAGTTCGTTTAATTTTTCAAGTCATTGGTAAATCTACAGCTGCTTTAGCAAAGTTACAAGCCGGGGATAGTTTGACTGATATTGTGGGGCCTTTGGGAAAAGCAACGGAAATTGAAACGTACGGGACGGTGTTATTAGTTGGTGGCGGAGTTGGCATTGCCGCACTGTTTCCAATTGTCAAAGCGTTAAAAATAGCAGGAAATAAGGTTATTACGGTTTTAGGAGCTAAGAGTAAAGAGCTAATGATTCTTGCCGATGAATGTGAAAAATATTCCGATGAACTTTACTTGATGACAGACGATGGTACTCTAGGACAAAAAGGTTTAGTGACGGACGCAATGAAAGCAGTTTTTGCCAAAGAGAAAATTGACACTGCTTGGGCCATCGGACCTAGTATGATGATGAAATTCTCTACTCTAAGTGCTAATGAAGCTGGTGTACCGATTTTTGTTTCCTTAAATCCAATCATGGTTGATGGAACGGGGATGTGTGGTGGTTGCCGCGTAACAGTCGATGATCAAATTAAATTTGCCTGTGTCGATGGACCAGAATTTTTAGGTGCCAAGGTTGATTGGGATGAATTTGTTAATCGGATGCAACAATACCGCAATGAAGAAAAACTTGCTGATACTGTATATGAAGGAGGAATGCTGAATGGCTAAGCGTAGTTATACTAAGACGCCGATGCGTGAGCAGGCTCCTGAAATTCGCAATCAAAATTTTTCTGAAGTTGCTTTAGGATACACCTTAGAAGAAGGACAATTAGAAGCAACGCGCTGTTTACAGTGTAAAAATGCACCCTGTATTCAAAATTGCCCAGTAATGATTGATATTCCAGGTTTTATTAAACATATTGAAGTAGGCGATATGAAAGCTGCTCATGAAGTATTAAGTAAATATACGAACTTGCCTGCAATTTGCGGACGCGTCTGCCCGCAAGAAAAACAATGTGAAATGACTTGTCGCCTGGGACGTTCAAAGAAATTCGAGCCAGTTGCAATTGGTAAATTAGAACGCTTAGTAGCTGATTGGGCACTTCAACAACCAATTGAGACTGTGACTAATAAAAAAGATAAAGGAAAAGTCGCAGTCATTGGTTCAGGTCCTTCTGGGTTAACAGCAGCAGGTGACTTAGCAAAACTTAGTTATGATGTTACGATTTTTGAGGCTCTGCATGCACCAGGTGGGGTTTTAACTTATGGAATTCCTGAGTTTCGTCTACCTAAAAAAATTGTAGAAAAAGAAATTGAAACAATTATAGCTCAAGGCGTAAAAATTGAGACAAATGTTGTGGTTGGAAAAACAATTACGATGGAAGAAATTCAAGCTGAATTTGACGCATGCTATTTATCTGTTGGAGCAGGTGCACCAAACTTTATGAATATTCCTGGTACTTCATTAAATGGTGTTTATAGTTCAAGTGAATATTTGACGCGAATTAATTTGATGAAAGCTTATGATTTTCCTAATTACGATACACCTGTTCAAGCTTCAAAAAACGTTGTTGTGATTGGTGGCGGGAATGTAGCGATGGATGCCGCGCGTTCGGCCAAGCGGTTAGGTGCTAAGAATGTTGCAGTTATCTATCGTCGTTCAAAAGAAGAGTTACCCGCTAGAGAAGAAGAATATCACCATTCTGTTGAAGAAGAAATTAACTATCATTGGCTAACAAATCCAATTGAATATCTCAATGATGGCACCGGTAAATTGAAAGCTGTAAAATGTGTGAAAATGAAATTAGGTGAAGCCGATGAATCTGGACGCCGTCGCCCAGAGGTGATTCCTAATAGTGAATTTATTATTACTGCTGATACGGCAATTGAGGCAATCGGTCAAGGCTCTAACCGAGTTTTGCTGGATACGTTCCCTGCATTACAGCTAAACCGCTGGGGTTATATTGATGCCGATGTTAAAACAGGAGAGACGAATATTCCAGGTGTTTTTGCTGGGGGAGATATTGTAACAGGGGCGGCAACGGTTATTTTGGCGATGGGTGCCGGCAAAGTTGCTGCAACGCAAATTGACAGCTATATCCAAAATCAAAAAGTCCATGTATAATAACAAAGTATTTATGGCGATTTGTCATAATTTATAAGTGAGGTGACTGGAATGAAAAAAATGAAAACGATGGATGGTAATACCGCAGCTGCTTATATTTCATATGCTTTTACTGAAGTTGCCGCAATTTATCCGATTACACCAAGTTCAACAATGGCTGAGATGGTTGATGAGTGGTCTTCTGTTAATGATCAACGCAATATTTTTGGCGAGACCGTTAATTTAGTTGAATTGCAATCTGAAGCAGGAGCAGCAGGTACTGTTCACGGTTCATTGAAAACAGGGGTATTAACAACAACATATACAGCATCACAAGGCTTACTTTTGATGATTCCCAATATGTTCAAAATTGCAGGAGAACTTTTGCCGACAGTATTTCACGTCGCTGCCAGAGCTGTTTCTACGAATGCTTTATCAATTTTTGGCGATCATAGTGACGTGATGGCTGCCAGACAAACGGGATTTTGTATGCTGGCTGAATCTAGCGTGCAAGAAGTAATGGATTTGTCGGCTGTGGCACATTTAGCTTCAATTGAAGGTAGTTTGCCTTTTATGAACTTTTTTGACGGGTTCCGCACCAGTCATGAGTTACAAAAAATTGAGGTATTGGATTATGACGATTTAAAAGAAATGGTAAATTGGGAAGAATTGGATAAATTCCGACAAAGAGGTATGAATCCTAATCACCCAACTGTTTCTGGGACTGCTCAAAATCCGGATATTCATTTCCAACAACGAGAAACTGTTAACCAGTATTATGATAATATCTTATCAGTTGTACAAAAATACATGGGTAAAATTAACGCTTTGCGGGGGACTGATTATGATTTAACGAATTATTATGGCGATCCCAACGCTACTGAAGTTATTATTTCCATGGGTTCTGCTTCGCCAACAATCCAGCAGACAGTAGATTATTTAAATAAGCAAGGCCGTAAAGTAGGGCATTTAAATATTCATTTATATCGTCCCTTCCCGGCAGAAAATATGTTGCAAAATTTACCTGATACAGTTGAACGGATTGCTGTTTTGGATCGGACCAAAGAACCGGGTTCAGATGGTGAACCTTTATTGCTAGACGTGCAAAGTGTTTTGTATCGTCATGTTAATCGTCCAATTGTAATTGGTGGTCGTTATGGGATTGCTTCAAAAGATGTGACACCAGATCAAATTGTCACGGTTTTTGATCATTTATTATTACCACCAGAGCAGTTAAAATACCGCTTTACAATTGGTATTAAAGATGATGTGACACATTTATCTTTACCACAATCAGAAATTTTGGATTTAACATCGCCTAGTACTTTCCAAGCGAAGTTTTGGGGCTTTGGCTCAGATGGTACAGTTGGAGCCAATAAACAAGCTATTAAAATTATTGGGAATAATACGGAGCAATATGCGCAAGCTTATTTTGCTTATGACTCCAAAAAATCTGGTGGGCTAACAATCTCGCATTTGCGTTTTGGTGATCATGAAATTCGTTCTACGTATAATGTGGAGTCAGCTGATTACATCGCTTGTCATAATAGCGCCTATATTCATCAGTATGAGTTATTAAAAGGTTTAAAAGACGGCGGAACATTCTTACTTAACACGGTTTGGAATGAAGAAAAAGTTAAAAAGAACTTACCAAGTCGCTTGAAGAAGTATTTGGCTGTCCATAATATTAAATTTTATATTATCAATGCAATGGATATTTCCATTAAAAATGGACTTGGTCGTCGCATTAATACGGTATGTTCGGCTGCCTTCTTTGAAGTAACTGATATTATGCAACGTGAAACTTTCTTACCTTTATTAAAACAAGAAGTACAAAATGCCTATGGTAAAAAATCAATGAAACTCGTTGAAAATAACTGGAATGCCATTGACGAAACTTTTGCAGCTTTAACAAAAGTTGAGGTGCCAAAAGAGTGGGCTGATATTGAAGTGCCAAGTAGAAATCCAAAAGATGATATGAATAAACCGGCTTATATTCGCAACATCTTAGAACCGATTAACCGACAAGAAGGAAACAGCCTATCGGTTAAAGACTTGATGGATAACGATATGTTAGGTGGCACGATGGCAATGGGTTCTGCGGCTTACGAAAAGCGGGGTATCGCTTTAGAAGTACCAGAATGGTTACCAGATGCTTGTACGCAATGTAACGAATGTGCCTTCATTTGTCCCCATGCTGCGATTCGTCCTTTCTTAGCGGATGAAGAAGAAGCAAAAGAGGCACCGGCAGGTTTTATCACGCGGAAAATGCGCGGTGCAGATGGTTTAGAATATCGTATTCAAGTATCTGTCGAAGATTGTACGGGGTGTGGTCTTTGTGTTGAAGCTTGTCCAGCTAAAGGAAAAGCATTAGTCATGAAACCTTATGAAGAAATGAAAGATGAAGCAATGAACTGGGCTTTTGCGATGACTTTACGGCAAAAAGCAAATCCTGTGAAAAAAGAGTCTGTTAAAGGTTCCCAATTTGAACAACCGCTATTGGAATTTTCTGGGGCTTGTGCCGGGTGTGGCGAAACGCCATATATCAAATTATTAACGCAATTGTACGGCGATCGTATGATGATTGCCAATACAACTGGTTGTTCTTCTATTTGGGGAGGCTCTTCACCGGCTACACCATATACAACAAATGCAAGTGGTTGTGGTCCTGCTTGGTCTAATTCTTTGTTTGAAGATAATGCAGAGTTTGGTTTGGGGATGTATATCGCCAATGAAACAAAACGCAAGCGTTTGGCAACGGCAGTGGAAAGTATTTTACAGCAAAATTCTGTTTCAAAAGAAACTACAACTTTGCTGACTGATTGGTTGGAGCATATCCACGATGGAAGTGGTACACAACAACGGGCAGCAAAAGTTATTTCAGCGTTAAAAACAGAAACGGATAGCGCTGCTGTAGCACCATTATTAAAATACCAAGATATGTTTGTTAAACCAAGCCAGTGGATTATTGGTGGTGACGGTTGGGCTTATGATATTGGTTATTCTGGAATCGATCACATTTTAGCAACTGGGGCCGATGTTAATATTTTTGTAATGGATAATGAATTATATGCCAATACAGGTGGACAAATGTCCAAAGCAACGCCAACTTCTGCGATTGCAAAATTTGCTGCTGGTGGGAAGAAAACGAAGAAAAAAGATTTGGGTATGATGGCGATTGCTTATCAAGATGTTTATGTCGCTCAAATTTCAATCGAGGCTAACGCCAAACAAGCTTTAAAAGCCATTATGGAAGCCGAAGCTTATCCGGGCCCTTCAATTATCATTGGTTATACCCCTTGTATTAACCACGGAATTAAAGGTGGTATGAGCCAGTCTATTAAAGAAAGTAAGGCTGCTGTTGAAAGTGGTTACTGGCAATTGTATCGTTATGATCCGCGCTTACGGGAAAAAGGTAAAGATCCAATGCGAATTGACTTTAAAAAAGTTGATTTTACCAAGATGAATGAATTTTTAGAAAATCAAGTTCGTTTTTCTGCTTTGCGCAACATTAAATCATCAACTGAAGAGGTGGATGAAATGTTAGAGCAAACGGTTCAAGATATGGAAGAAAGAACCGGAGTATACAGCCAATTAGCAGATTTGAAGAAATAGTAAAAAGCCAGTTTTGCCGTAAGCAAAGCTGGCTTTTTTTATATAAAAGAAGTTTATGTTTAATCAGTAATTTCACGAATGGAGAAGCTAGCTGATTTAAACAAATGATGATTTATTACGAAGACTTTATCGTGCTGTTCGTGAACTTTACCAATTTCATATTTAATAATTTTTTCTTCGCCAGCTTTTAAGATATGCTGGGATTGATAGGGTTTAGTATGTTTGGGATTATCTAACCAATTTCTGGTGTCTAAACTATAGCTGTTATGAATTGCCTGCACCGTACCGTCAAAGACTTTGATGTGAAAGTACCTTGTACCGGTTTTGTTAAAATGCAAAGTATGAAGACGCTTACTGCCGAATAATTTTGTGAGGAAGATTTTTTCCGGATTAGTTTTCATTTGAGGCTCCTTTTTTGGGAATTTCAGATAAGCGATAGCCAACGTGCTTTTTTAAAAGAACAGATTTTGGTCGCACAATAAGTTGAGACGTATAAATCCCTTGATGACCGGATATGAAATAACTAATAAAAGCACTTGCTACATAAAAAGGCAGCATTTTTGCGCCGAATAAGTCAATCCCCAACATAATTGTCGTTAAAGGAGCGTTAGCAGCACAACCGAAGACACAAATCATACCAATGGCAGCAAATAAGCTAGGTGAAAGTTGAAAACTGGTAGCAATTCCAGATCCTAAAGCAGACCCGATATCAAATAATGGTGTCACTTCACCACCTTGAAAACCTGCCCCCAAACTTAAACTAGTAAACAATAATTTAAACAAGGCCTGTTTTACAGATGCAAGTCCTAAAAAGGCATCCTTTATCATCCAAAGGCTCAATCCTTCATATTTTTCTCCTTGCAAAAGGAGCATTAGGATAACTACAATCGCACCTGTAATAAATGCTCGTATTAAAAAATGGGGAAGAGCTTGGCGATAAAACTTTTTAAAGCTGTGAGTTAAGTAGGCAAACAGTCGTCCAGCTAAACCAAAGGCAATGCTTGCAACAATAAATACTAAAATAAAGCGGGGTGTAATGCTTGTTAATTCCTCAATATGATAATGACTATGACTGGTACCCCAAATTAACGCTGTAAAATTGCCGACGTATGCAGCTGTAAAGCAAGCTAGTAAAGCGTTGCGCTCTATTTTTCCAATATACGCCATTTCCATGCCAAAAAATGCTCCAGCTAAAGGAGTACCAAAGATCGAGGCAAAACCGGCACTGATACCCGCGTGAATTAATAGTTTGCGGTTTTTTTTATTTAATTTTAATTGTAAGCCTAATTTGTTTGAAACAACACCGCCAATTTGTACAGCACTGCCTTCACGACCAACAGAGGCACCAAATAAATGGGATAAAATTGTAAAGATAAAAGTAAAAAATCCCATTCTGACTGGTACACGAGCTTCTTTTTGAATACTTTCAATAATCAAATTGTTACCCTTATCTGCGCCTTTGCCATAATTTTGGTATATATAGGCAGTTAGGACCCCCAGTATTGGTAAAAAATATAGGAGATAGGCATGGCTATCTCGGAAACTTCCCACCCAAGCTAAACCGGCTAATAAAAAATGAGAGACGGTCCCGGTAATAAGTGCAACAATGAAAACCGCACCGTAAAAAATGCCACTTTCTTTTACCATTTTTACTACTGTTTTTTCGAACATTTAAATCCCCCTAAAAATAATGTGATGAAATATCTGGGTTGATGTTTTCGCAAAATAAACACAAAAAAAAGCTAATGGTTCTACAAATAAACTTGCAGAAGTCATTAGCTTTAATAGCGGTTTTGGATAATTCCAAGGGAGAACATCATTCCCAAGATATTTAACTGTTGTTAGTTTAGCGAAAAGTAGTATTCAAGTCAAGAAAATTTCAGAAAATATTTTTTGACAGTGAATAACGTCAATGCTTTGTCAGTTTGACGCGCTTTTGATAACATGATGATGTATTCAAAATAAATTTGAGGTGAAGATATGCGAATAAATAAATCTAAAGTTGCAATTATTGGTAGTGGTCTGGTGGGTTCTTCAACTGCCTTTAGTCTCATTACCCAAGGTGTTTGTGATGAAGTGTTAATGGTTGATATAAATGCTGAAAAAGCGTCAGGTGAAGTACGGGATTTGCGAAATTCCATTCGTTTTTTAGGTCGGAATGTGCGGGTAAAAGCTGGCACATACACAGATTGTGCAGATGCAGATATTGTCGTTATTACTGCCGGCGCACCGCCAAAAACAGGACAAACGCGATTGGATACCTTAGATATTAGTGCCAAAATTGCTAAATCGATTGTGGAACCTGTCATGGCAAGTGGTTTTGATGGAATTTTTATTGTTGTTTCTAATCCAGTCGATATGTTAGCACATTTGGTTTATAAATTATCAGGGCTACCCAAAAACCAAGTTATTGGTTCTGGAACTTCTGTTGATTCCGCTCGCTTACAAAACTTTTTAGCAGATTTAGTTGATGTTGATCCGAGAAGTGTATATGCATACGCTCTAGGTGAGCATGGGGATTCTTTAATGGTACCTTGGTCAACAGTAACGGTAGCGGGAAAATCATTTACAGATATCATCGCTGATAATACGGAATTAGTAGGAGATGTAGACTTAGATGAGATAGTTTATAAAACTACACAAGAAGGTTGGGAGATCTATAACCGTAAGGGAACAACTTATTATGGGATTGCATCTGCCTGCGTGGGGATTATTAAAGCTGTTTTATATGACGAAAACTCAATTGTTCCGGTTTCAACTTTATTGGAAGGTGAGTACGATGAAACAGGAATTTTTGCTGGTGTTCCAGCTGTTTTAAATCGCTCGGGTGTTTTTGATATCTTAGAAATTCATATGACTGCAGAAGAAGAAGCAAAATTCCATCACTCTGCAACGGTTATTCGGGAATACACAGAAAAAATTCAAAAGTATGAAAACTAGTCTGAATTTTTCCTGTTGCGCATAAAGTAAAAAAAGTAAATCACATCAATTAAATGGTTAAATCGCCATAAGTTGAACAAAAAATAGTATCCGATTTTTAGGAGGTCGAAATTTGAAAGTAGAAGTTAAAAATAAAGATTTCCATTATCAATTGACTTTTGAAAGAAAAACCATTGAAAATGTCACCTTGATTGTGTGTGGCACGATTTTATTGAAAAAGTTAATCAAAGGTTGGCGTAAGAAACGATAGTAGAAAGGGATATTACATTACAAAATAGAGTAACAAAATAATATTTTTGTAATTTTTAGGTTGAAAGTAAGGTTTTCATTTTACGATTAATGTTTTCTTAATTTTTATCACTTAAATTATGGTTGTTATATGACAATTGTCAGAAAATTTTTGAAGGAAATAATTCAAAAGATAAAAGGAATAGACCGCCTTTTTTTTAATAAAGCTGGTTTTTTGTAATAATTTTTGTGAAACTGAAATATTCTGTTACGGCGTTGTCACCTATAAATCGCTGCTCCTTGTTATGATATACAAGTCGTTTGAGACGAATATTGAAACAATAAAGGAGCAACTTATAGATGAAATTAGTAAAATCACTTTTTGCAACAACAGCAATTCTAGCCGGTGTCGCAGCCTTTGGTGTTAATGCCAATGCCGCCGAAGTTGAACATACCGTTACAAGTTCAGATACATTAACAAGTATCTCTTTGAAATACTATGGTGACACAGATCATGTTCAAGCAATTGCAACAGCAAATAAAATTACAAACGTTGATTTAATCATTGATGGACAAGTATTGAAATTTGATACAGATAAAGATGTTACAACTTCATCAGACACTACTGCTGCACCAGCTGATCAAACAACGAGCCAAGAAGAAAGTTCAGCAGCAACAACGAATACAGCCTACTCTGGTCGTACAATCACGATGGAGTCAACTGCATATAGCTCTGATCCGGCTGATGCTTTAGGTGGAGGCACAGTGACTGCGACTGGTCAAAATCTTTTGGAAAATCCGATGGCAGTTGCCGTTGATCCTAGCGTTATTCCTTTAGGTACCCATTTATATGTTGAAGGTTATGGCGAGGCCTACGCAGTTGATACGGGTTCTGCAATTCAAGGAAATATTATTGACGTTCATTTTCCGACAGCCGCACAATGTGATGTTTGGGGCCGCCGACAAGTGCAAGTAACCATTTTAGATAATTAATTTAAAAATTATAATTAGAGGCGCAAGCCAGTCTTTCATATTGAAAAAGACTGGCTTGTGCTTTTTTGCTTTGTTTTTGCAGACAAGCCTGCTACGTAATAAATATATGAGGAAAAAGTGATAATCATTAAAAAATAGACATGGTTTTGTTTTTTGTTTGTCATTTTATTGTATACTTAAATTATTAGGTACTTTTTTGGCAAAAGTATCGAAAATTTTTTTAAGGAGGGACCATATGCGAAAAAATTTTCAAGAAGTGATTGTTGCTATTTTACCGATGACAGTTTTAATTGTCATTTTGACTTTTATTTTTGCGCCGTTACCTTTTGAAGACCTGGCTACTTTTATTGTTGGGGCAGGAATTATGATGATTGGCATGACGCTGTTTTTATTTGGTGCGGAATATTCGATGTTGCGAGTTGGCGAATTAGTAGGGGAATATATGATCAAACGCCGCAGTTTAGCAATCATGATTAGTCTGGGCTTTTCAATTGGCATCGGGATAACAATTGCCGAGCCTTCTGTCCAGGTTTTGGCACAACAAGTGACAGAAATCTCAGAGGGTACGATTACTAAAGCTGTTCTGATTGGGGTAGTAAGCGTCGGTACGGGAATATTTCTGGCTTTTGCCTTGTTACGAACAGTGTTTCGTCTGTCTTATTATCACATGATGTTAATTGGCTATGTTGCAGTCTTTATCGCCTCATTTTTTACCAGCCCGGAATTTATGCCGATCGCTTTTGATGCCGGCGGCGTTACCACAGGTCCGGTTACAGTACCGTTTATTTTAGCATTGGCCAGTGGGTTGACGAGTATGATTCATCAAGGAAAAGGAGAAAACGATAGTTTTGGTATGGTAGGCGTTTCTTCTTTAGGTCCAATACTTGCGGTAATGGTTTTGGGGGTGATTTTCCAATGATTTTTTTACAACAAGTCTTTACCGGCTTCACTGAAATGATTAAAGATGTCTTAATTGCAATTTTTCCAATTGTCTTTTTATTTGTCTTGTTAAATTTCACTAGCTTTAAGCTGAGTAAAAAGAAATTCAGTCAGATTTTAAAAGGTTTTTTGATTACGACAGTAGGGTTAATTTTATTTTTGCACGGTGTTAACATTGCTTATGTGCCAGTGGGGCAATATTTAGGAAGTGAAATTGCACAACTGGATTACAATTGGATTTTAATTCCCCTGGGATTTTTAATGGGTTTTTTGGTAGGATTTGCTGAACCTGCAATTCACGTGATGGTCAAACAAGTGGAAGAAGAAAGTGGTGGAACGGTACGCGGCAAGGTACTATTAGCTGTCGTGTCGCTTGGAATTGGGGCAGCGGTTAGTTTGTCGATGTGGCGTTTACTGGCAGGATTTAGCCTTTATTACTTTCTTATTCCGGGCTATATTGCAGTCTTTATTTTGGGACGTAAAGTTGACAAAATGTTTTTGGCCATGGCATTTGATAATGGCGGGGTGGCAACTGGACCGATGTGTTCAACCTTTATTTTATCAATGGCCGTTGCAATTGCGGCTGAAATTGAAGGGCGTAGCCCGTTGATTGATGGTTTTGGTGTGGTGGCCTTAATTGCCTTAACACCGATTTTATCCACCTTAGCACTAGGATATATTTATAAAAAAAGAGCAGAACAAAAAGCAGTGAAAATGGAGGCTGAAAAATGAACAAACCAGTAGCTTTGAACCTTGAGATGATTATTACGATTGTAGACCGTGGCATTGGCGATGAGGTCATTAATTATTCAAAATTAGCCGGAGCAAATGGCGGAACTTTGCTTCATGGTAAAGGATCTGGCTCTCATGATAAAGGAAAGTTTTTCGGGATTGAAATTGAACCTGAAAAAGATGTTGTTTTGACTTTGGTGCCAGATACTTTAACAAATGAAGTAATGGATGCTATTGGTAAAGGGATTAAAATTAGCGAGCCCGGTAACGGAATTTGCTTTAGTATTGATATTGATAAGGTAATGGGAATCACAGAAATTAATTCTTATCGTAAAGTAGTCGATATGGATCAATTATTAGATTAGTGTAGTAAAAAAGTAAAATCACCAGCTGGTATTTCTTAGTCTTTAAAAAGAGTAAGAAATACTAGCTGGTGATTTTTTAATTGCAGGGTTTAGTTTGGTAATTGCGCTTTTTGCTCATGATCTAAACGACGTAAATCTTTCATCGCTCTAACATAAGAGTACAATAAAACAACGACTGATCCAGCCCAAGCAAGTGGAGAAGCAGCAGCTGCCCCGGGATATTGGAAGTAGTGAGTTAAAACAATTGCAGCAAAAGAACGCATAATCAATTCCATGATACCTGCGATTGTGGGGATTTTGGTCTGCCCCAAGCCTTGTAGCGTATACCGTAAAATAAAAAGAATAGCCAAAATCCAATAAAGACTAGCGACGATTAAAAAGTAAATACGAGAAAGTTCAAAAACCTTCGTCTCACTACGACTAACAAATAATGCAACAAAGGAATCACCAAATAAAATTACGACAATGCCTGCAACAATACTAAAAATAATACTCATAATTAAGCATTGCTTGACCCCTACTAGAATGCGCCCATATTCTTTTGCCCCGTAATTTTGGGCGGTAAAGGTGGCCATTGTCACGCCAAAGCTCATCATCGGCTGAGTTGCAAATTGATCAATCCGTCCGGCAGCAGCTTGAGCTGCTACTGCATCTGTTCCCAAACTATTTAGCGCCGACTGTAAAATAACTGCCCCAATAGCGATAATGGAAGCTTGAAAGGCCATTGGTAGACCGGCATTTAAATGAACACGGTATTCGTCTTTTAAGTTTTTGAAATCATTTTTGCTAATTTGTAAAAGTGGGATACGGCGTTTAATATAAATAAAGCACATCAAGCTAGCTGACATTTGGGCGATAACTGTTGCATAACCAGCGCCTGATACACCCATATTAAACTTAGTAATGAAAATTAGATCTAATACCACGTTGATGATGACAGCAAAAATCAAGAAGAATAACGGCGTACGACTGTCCCCTAACGCCCGCACCATATTACTCAAAAGATTAAAAGCCATGGCTGCAAACATCCCGCCCAAAATAACGGAGATAAATTCTTCCGCTTGATCAAAAATTTCTGGTGGAGTTTGCATAATATGCAGTAAAGGGCGTAGAAAAACTAAACTCAAAACCGTCAAAATAAGGGTAACGATTAAACTAATCACAAGACTTGCAGCAAAACTTTTTTTGACTCCTTTGTAATCTTTTGCACCAAAACGTTGGGCAGTAATAATGGAAAGCCCTGCGGTTAAACCTTGGGCAAAACCAATGATTAAAAAAGTAATGCTCCCTGTTGAACCTACAGCGGCTAAAGCATCTTTGCCGATTGTTTGACCGACAATGATCATGTCTACCATATTGTAAAACTGTTGGAAGATATTCCCTACAAATAATGGAATCGTAAACATAAAAATCAGTTTGGCCGGTGTTCCTTTTGTCAAATCTTTCATTTATTTACTCCTATTTTTTTGTAAATTTATTTTTAATTCAAACTTGTTACCTAAGCAAAGTAAATGGTAGCATAACGACTATTAAATACAAGCCTTTTCAAAGAGGTTTTGCAAGAATTTTCATTTTTTTCATGACATTTCTTTTTATTACTGGGATAATAGAGCTAAGGAGGCGGCAAGATGAAAGTTGTATTGATACGCCACGGTGAAAGTATTGCAAATTTTGAAAATTATTGGACGGGGTGGCTGGACGTCCCCTTAACAAAAAAAGGTGAAGAGCAGGCAAAAGCAGCTGGAAATAAAATAAAAATGGCTCAGCTGCAATTTGATGCCGTTTTTACTTCTGTTTTACAACGTGCCATTTTAACAAGTCAATTGGTTTTAGAAGCAAGCGATCAATTGTGGGTGCCATTAATAAAAACTTGGCGCTTAAATGAACGACATTATGGTGCTTTAATTGGTAAGAATAAAGATGAAATGACAGCAATTTATGGCGCAGAACAAGTAAAAAAATGGCGGCGGGGATATTTTGAAATGCCACCATTAGAATATGCAGGAAATTTTGATCGCCGTTATCAAAATTTGGCAACCCAAGATCTACCAAAAGGAGAAAGTCTTGACTTAACGGTTAAACGGGTTATTCCATTGTGGCAAGATCAAATTGTACCGCTATTGTTAGAGGGTAAGAATATTTTAATAGCTGGACATGGCAACAGTTTACGGGCATTAGTGAAATATTTAGAAGCTGTTCCAGAAAATGAGATGGATACGATTGCAATTCCCAATGCTGCACCAATTGTTTATGAATTCGACGATAAGCTGCAAATAATCGCGAAAAAGTTGCTATAAACACGAACTTTTCAAGCTGATAATTTAATTATGTTCACTTTTTTGTCGAAAGGACAACCTTTTTTTGCTATACTCGAAAAAAACAGGAGGTATTTTTATGAAAGCTATTTTAACAGTAATCGGACAAGACAAGGTGGGAATCATTGCCGGCGTCAGCCAAAAGTTGGCTGACTTAGATATTAACATTTTAGATGTCTCCCAAACGATTATGGAAGATTATTTTACAATGACCATGATGTTACAGTTAAAACAAACCGCAGAGTTTGAAAGTATCAAAAAGGCACTTAACTTAGTTGGAGATAGTTTAGGTGTCAAAATTAACATTCAAAATGAAGAAATTTTTAATGCAATGCATAAATTATAGTAAGGGGTTATAACCATGGAGACAAATCAGATTTTAGAAACCATTCGCATGGTAGAAGAAGAAAACCTGGATATACGTACGATCACAATGGGAATCTCTTTACTAGATTGTATCAGCGGCGATGTCAAAAAGACTTGTGACAATATTTATCAAAAAATTACAACTAAAGCTTTCGACTTGGTAAAAGTAGGAGAAGATATTGAAACGGAATTTGGTATTCCTATTATTAATAAACGTATTTCTGTAACACCGATTTCACTGATTGCTGCTGCAAGTGGAACAAAAGATTGCATTCCTTTTGCAAAAACTTTAGATAAAGCAGCAATTGCTTTAGGTGTAAACTTTATTGGTGGCTTTTCAGCTTTAGTTGAAAAAGGATATCAAGGTGCAGATGAGGCGTTGATTGCTTCAATTCCAGAGGCGTTAAAAGAAACGCAATTTGTTTGTTCTTCGGTTAATATCGGTTCTACCCGGGCGGGAATTAATATGGATGCAGTTAAATTAATGGGGGAAACAATCAAAAAAACTGCGGATGCTTCTGATATGGGGTGTGCCAAATTAGTTGTTTTTGCTAATGCAGTTGAGGATAATCCATTTATGGCTGGCGCCTTTCACGGCGTTGGTGAAGCTGATTGTGAGATTAATGTTGGTGTCAGTGGTCCCGGCGTTGTAAAACGAGCATTAGAAAAGGTGAAGGGCGAATCTTTTGATGTCGTAGCTGAAACTGTTAAGAAAACTGCTTTTAAAATTACGCGTATGGGTCAAATGGTCGGACAAGTTGCTTCAAAACGTTTAGGTGTACCCTTTGGTATTGTCGATTTGTCATTAGCACCAACGCCTGCTGTAGGAGACAGCGTGGCTTTAATTTTAGAGGAAATGGGTTTGGAATCAGTTGGAACCCACGGCACAACTGCAGCTTTGGCACTTTTAAATGACGCTGTAAAAAAAGGTGGCGTTATGGCTTGTAATCATGTCGGTGGATTATCGGGTGCTTTTATTCCAGTTTCTGAAGATGCAGGGATGATTAAAGCTGTTGAAAACGGATTATTGAATTTAGAAAAATTAGAAGCAATGACGGCAATTTGTTCAGTTGGTTTAGATATGATTGCTATTCCTGGTGATACGACTGCTGAAACGATTGCGGCAATGATTGCCGATGAGGCAGCGATTGGCGTGATTAATCATAAGACCACTGCAGTTCGGATAATTCCAGCTAAAGGACAAAAAGTTGGAGACATGGTAGAATTTGGTGGCTTGTTGGGTCGTGCGCCAGTAATGAAAGTTAATCCGGCTAAAAGTGCTGATTTTATCGCGCGGGGCGGCCGTATTCCAGCCCCAATCCATTCATTTAAAAACTAAAGGTTGATGAAAATGAAAGATTTTATTTGGGATTTTGACGGTACTTTATTTGATACGTACCCCAATATGTTAAAAGCTATTTTAAAAGTTTTGCAAGAAGAAGGTCTAAATCCTCCAAAAGAAGAAATTTATCGTCTTCTAAAAGAAAAATCTTCAAAAGCCGTCACAGAACGCTATGACTTAGACTTTGTTGATTTTTCCAAGCGATTTCATCAATATGAAGATCAGATGGATAAATGGCCGCATCCTTTTAAGGGCGTAAGAGAAATGTTATCGGCTGTAAAAGAGCAGGGTGGACAAAATTTTATTATGACCCATCGAACTGTTGCATCCACCAAAAAATTATTGGCCTATTACCAATTGACTGATTTTTTTGTTGAAATTGTCGGCGAAGAAAATAATTTTGCAAGAAAACCGAATCCAGAGGCGTTGCTTTATTTGCTTGCCAAATATCAGTTAATAAAAATGCAAACGGTGATGGTAGGTGATCGGCTTTTAGATATTACTGCGGGTAAACAGGCAGGGTTAAAAACCATCTTTTTTGATAATGAAGGCTTATTAAAAAATATCCCCGCAGATTACTACGTTACTGATTTTAATCAGTTACAAAATCTCATTACAAAATAAAAAAATCGTGAAGATTAGCTAAAGCTGGTTTTCACGATTTTTTTATTTAGAAATTATTGCAGTTTTTTTATTTCTTTTGCGTAAATAATTGTGAAAGGAGGAAGAAGATGGCATTTTTTTATGAACACAAAACACGAGTAATACTAGTTGGTGCAGTTTTGTCTGTCTTGTTGCTTATCGGCGGGTTTTTTTTCTGGCAAAAACAAAATGAAAAAAAGTCATGGGCGTCGTTACCTTTGGACTCGAGTAGTCAAATTGAACAGACAAAGGAAAGTAAAACAAAAGTAAAGACAATTACAGTTGATATTAAAGGAGAGGTCGCAAAACCAGGGGTGTATGAACTACCTATGGATTCTAGGATGCAAAAACTTGTTCAAGTAGCTGGCGGATTTACTAAAGGTGCCCTGCAAAAAGAAATTAATTTGGCCCAAAAATTGCAAGATCAACAGATGGTTTATGTACCAAATCAAAAAGAATCAACGTCTGTCAGTATTGGTAATGATTTAAGCGTCGGTAAACAGGCAACTTCCAATTCAGAAATGGTCAATATTAATACCGCAGATTTAACCAAGTTACAAACACTTTCAGGCATTGGCGAAAAAAAAGCGGAGGCAATTATTGCGTATCGGGAAGAAAATGGAAGTTTTAAATCAATAGAAGAGCTAAAAGAAGTTTCAGGAATCGGGGAAAAGACGGTTGAAAAATTACGTGCATCGATTACAATATAAATAAAATAATAAAGGAGCAACGCTATGGCTGATCAAAGAATCCCTTGGGACCAATATTTTATGGCACAAGCGGTACTTTTAGCATTACGCAGTACATGTACCCGTCTTGAAGTTGGGGCAACATTAGTAAAAGATAAACGCATTATTGCAGGAGGTTATAACGGGTCAGTTAGTGGTGATGTTCACTGCATCGATGATGGTTGTTATGTGGTAGATAACCATTGTATTCGCACCATTCATGCGGAAATGAATGCATTATTGCAATGCGCGAAATTAGGCATTTCCACAGATCAAGCAGAGGTTTATGTAACGCATTTTCCTTGTCTGCAATGTACCAAAGCGCTTTTACAAGCAGGTATTCGAAAAATCTACTACTTACACGATTATCGTAATGATCCATATGCGATTGAATTAATTGCACAAGTGGGAGCAACCGCCCAAAAAGTTGACTTAGATCCTGAATATTTTCAAAAACTTTCTTTTGGTTCTTTAAACGAAGTAACTGATTAACGATTTAGCTAATCGCTGGATTATCCCGAGTCTTGCGATGGTTCTTATTATCTGTGGTATTTATTTAAATTGTCCACTGCTATTTTTAATACTGTTTTTATATTGTGTCTATTTTTGCTGCAGCCGCCAGTTCAAACTTGTTTTTGTGATTGGGTTCTGCAGTCTTTTTATCGTACCACGGCTGCTGACAACTTTAGATAAAATTGATCATGATTATACATTAAAACAGGAGTTTATTTTAAAAGTTTCTGCAGATAGTCTAAAAATTAATGGGGATAATTTGAGTTTTCATGGCGAAAATCAACGTGGCGAAGTTTTTAGCTGTTATTATACTTTTCAAAGTGAGACAGAAAAAAAGCAGATAGTAAATAAAGACCTTCAGCAAAACTACGCTACTATTTTTGGCACGTTTACAAAAGGAAGAGGGCAGCGGAATTTAGCCAGCTTTAATCAACAAAAGTATTTGAGAAGCCATGGTTATTGTGGTGTGCTAAATAGCAAAAAAATTAATTGGCACGCTAAAAAAACTTTCACCTGGGATCAAGTGCGTGCTTTTTTTATTCGCCAGCTAAAGAGGAAGCTGCCACAAAAAACGAGTGCTTATCTTGGGGCATTATTTTTTGGCTATAAAGATCAAGACTTTAAACAAACGCAGGGCACATTATCACCAAGTGGTATTTTGCATTTTTTTAGTATCTCAGGTATGCATGTGCATATCTTTTTAGGGGCATGGTTAGGTTTATTACAATGTTTAAGGCTAACGTTAAAAGAAAGTCTGCTGCCAGTCCTTATTTTTGCTGTATTTATTCTCCTTTTGACAGGTGGAAGCGTTGGAATCTGGCGAGCAACTTTGCTTTTTATCTTAAACCTATTAATAAAATTTTTGCCGATTGTCTTATCACCAATGGATAAATTTGGTATTGTTCTTTTGCTATGTTTATTTAAAGAGCCGTTACTAATTTTCCAGACTGGCGGGCAATTATCCTTTATGATGGCGCTTTTATTGGTTATCACAGTCAATGAGCAAGGTAAGCTAAAAGACTTTAAAACGAGTAGTTGGTTAACCCTTTTGGCATTACCGTTAATTTGCTTTTATTTTTATGAATGGCCATTGTTGGGCGGTTTTTTAACTGTTACCTTATTACCAGTGTTCAAATTTTTTTTATTACCAGTAGGACTGGTGATTATAGTCAGTACATTTGTTATTTCGTTTGACTTTCTGATTCATTTATTTGAAAAATTTATTTTTCTCTTTGAAAGTCTTTTGGCAAATACCGTCCATTTTACTTTACCAATTGGCTGGGTACCGCCGTTATATGTCTTTTTACTAACTTTTTTAGGGATTTATCTGTACCAAAAGAAATTTTCTAAAATAAAACTAGCTATTTTACTGCTTTTTTTGCCATTTTTAATTAATCGCGTGACGTTTCCTTTAATGGTGGCTTTTGTGGATGTCGGTCAAGGCGATGCGATCGTTTTTAAAGCACCCTTTAACCGGGAAGTAATTTTAGTGGATACAGGTGGAAAAGTGCTTTTTCCACAGGAGAAATGGCAGCAGAAAATTCAAAACAGCAATGCCCAAAATACACTGGTACCTTTTTTAAAAGCTTGCGGGATTAAAAAAATTGATAGGGTAATTATTACCCATGGTGACAGTGATCATATGGGAGACTTAGATGTCGTATTGGAAGATTTTGATGTAAAGGAGTTAGTTTTAGGTGCAGGAAGTGAAAAACAGCCAAATATTGCAAAGTCTTTAAATCAGTTGCCCAAAAAAACAGATTTAAAACTGCTTTCTGGGGCAGTATCTGTCACCGGTTATTTTCCGTTACGTGTTTTTGCCCCCTTCAAAAGCAAAGGGGAAAATGAAGACTCCCTTGTTTTGCAAACTCAAATAAAAAAGCAACGCTTTTTATTGACTGGAGACTTAGATCAAGCTGGAGAAAAACAGCTGCTAAAAAAATACCAAAATTTAAAAAGCGATGTATTAAAGTTAGGACATCACGGGAGTAAAACCTCATCTTCGCCTATCTTTATTCAAGAGGTGGCACCAAAATCCGCTATTGTTTCCTGTGGCTTAAATAATCGTTTTAATCATCCGCATCAGGAAGTTTTAGAAACACTAAACAAACAGCAAGTCACAACTTTTCGCACCGATCAACAAGGGATGATTTATTATTCTTGGGGCTTTTTAGAACCTGTCGCAACGCCCAAAACCGTTCAAGAATCTGCTAGCCCTCCGCAGTAGAAAGTGTTAGGATGTAAAAAAGAGTCATTGTAAGGAGAAAAAAATGAAAGCCCAAGAAGCATTACAAGCAATTAAAGAAAAACCACTGGCACCGTTATATCTTATCTTAGGGACCGAAAGCTATTTGCAAGATCGCATCAAGCACGCTTTTATGGAGCGACTGCAATTACAAAAAGATGATTTAGACTTGGTTTATTTTGACTTGGAGCAGGACCCTTTAAATTTAGTCGTGGCAGAAGCGCAAGCACCGTCTTTGTTTTCTTTAGAAGATAAACGGTTAATCATTGCTGAAAATCCGTTGTTTTTGACTGCAGAAAAAAAGAGTAATGTGATTGAACAAGACTTAACAGATTTTTTAAGCTATTTAACCGATCCGGCGCAAAGTGGTGTCGTAGTTATGATTGCGCCTTATGAAAAATTAGACGAACGTAAAAAGGTCACCAAGTTGTTAAAAAAACAGGCGGTTGTAATCGATGTACAACCTTTAAAAGAACAAGACGTACAGCGTTATGTGCGCCAGACGCTAGCGGCTGCAAACATTCAGTTAGACCGCCAGGCTTTTGATACTTTTATGCAACTTACAGAAATGGATTTAACCAAAGCAATGCAAGAGTTGGATAAATTATTATTATACGGGGCAACGGGTGCGTCTTTAACAAAAGATGTGATTATACAGTTGGTGCCACAATCTTTGGAAAATAATATTTTTGAATTGACAGAAAATGTCTTAGCAGGTAATGCCGACAAAGCATTACGGATATATGAAGATTTACATCTACAAGGAGAAGAGACGATTAAAATCAACGCTATTTTAATCGGGCAGGTGCGCCTGTTGTTGCAGACTAAAATATTGATGAAGGCGGGCTATCAACAAGCCAACATTGCCCAGACGGTAAAGGTACATCCTTATCGTGTAAAATTGGCCATGCAGCAAGTAAAAAAATACGATGAAAAACAGCTTATGACGCTGTTTGATGAATTAGTCGAAAATGATTATCTTGTTAAAACGGGCCAGATGGATAAAGAATTTTTATTCCAACTTTTTGTTTTAAAAACCGCGCGATAAAAATTTTGCCAAACTTAATAAGTAAAAGAAAAAGCGTTGAAGAATTAACTTCAACGCTTTTTGAAACTACTTAGCGATTTTTTTGCTTAAACGAGCTTTATCGCGGTTAGCTTTATTTTTGTGGATCAAGCCTTTAGTTTCGGCCATATCGATCGCTTTGCTAGCTTCTTTATACAAAGCTTCTACGTTGTCGGCACCAGCTTCGACAGCTTGTTCGAATTTTTTGATGCTTGAACGCACAGCACTCATTTGAGATGAATTTTTAGCGTTAGCAGCAGTGCTAGTTTTCACGCGTTTGATTGCAGATTCAATGTTTGGCATAAGTTTCACCTCCGAATAAAAAGTTTTGCATGATAAGTCATACAAATCAACACTAATCATTATACCCAAACATTGTAAGCAATGCAATAAAAGTTGTAAAGAAATTTTACTTAACAGAAAAAGTTAAAAAAATAGCGCAAACAAAATTGAAATATGCTATGATACTAACGTAAAAAAACAAATCTGCTTTTTGGTGGTGTAATTTTTTGAGTATAGCATTAGTTGTAACGATTACCCTAGTAATGGGCGTTATTTTTGTCAACGGATGGACTGACGCACCCAATGCCATTGCGACGGCTGTTTCTACACGGGTTCTAAAACCAAACGTGGCAATCTGGATCGCGGTAATTATGAACTTTCTTGGCGCATTAGTGATGACTTATTTTAATGCACAAGTTGCAGAAACAATCAGTAATATTGTAAGTTTTGACGCCCAAGGGAATATCGGCGCCTCACAAGTAGCACTGGCAGCTTCACTTTTTTCAATTGTTGTCTGGGCAGTCGCGGCTTGGTATTTTGGTATTCCCACCAGTGAATCCCATGCGTTAATTGCTGGCTTAACTGGTTCAGCAATGGCTTTAGGCGGTCTTGGTGCCGTTAATGGACAAGAGTGGATTAAAGTGTTAATTGGTTTAGTCGTGTCTACAATCTTAGGTTTTGGTGGTGGCTATTTAATTACTAAGTTCATTGCGCTTATTTTTCGCGATGTTCCAAGAAGAAAAGCCAACAAGTTTTTTACTGTCGGCCAAGCTATTGCAGCGGCAGCCAATGCCTTTTTACATGGCGCTCAAGATGGGCAAAAATTTATGGGGGTCTTTATGTTAGGCCTTTACTATAACAATTTGGCCGAAAAAACTGGTGGTGGTTTTACCATTCCACTATGGGTAATGGCGTTATGTTCGATCACGATGGGGATTGGAACTTCCGTTGGTGGTATGAAAATTATTAAATCGGTCGGAATGGATATGGTGAAACTAGAAAAATATCAAGGCTTCTCTGCTGACGTAAGTGCAGCAATTGTTTTATTTCTAGCTTCAGTCTTTGGTATTCCAGTTTCCACTACCCATACTAAAACGACTGCTATTATGGGTGTAGGCGCATCAAGACGACTTTCCAGTGTGGATTGGCGGATTGTAAAAGAAATGATTTTTGCCTGGGTAATGACATTTCCAGGTTGTGGTTTAATTGCCTATTTAATGGCGAAATTATTTGTTGCAATCTTTTAATTTAGATAAGGAGCTTATACAATGGCACGAAGAAAACAATATGATTTTTTAGGTGCAATGGCACATTTGACCCAAAATGCAGCAGATGCGGCAGAAGTGTTAGTGCAATTAGTAAAAAATTATTCTGCAGAAACGCTAACATTAGAGGCAGAGAAAATTCATGATTTGGAAAAAGAAGGCGACCGCATTGTGACGGAGCTGACTAATGAATTGTATGATGCATTTATAACCCCTATTGATCGGGAAGATATTTTGATTATAGCAGAAAGAATCGATGATATTTTAGACGGGATTAATGCCTTGACTTATCTTTTTGAAAACTTAGCTATTACTAAAATGCGTCCACAAACAGATGAGTTTGCTAAAATGGTTTTAACAGCAACAAACGGAGTTCATACGGCGATGCTAGAATTTCCGAAGTTTAAACATTCAAAAACTTTGAAGAAAATGATTGATGAAGTAAATCAGGTTGAATCAGAGTCTGACCGCCTATATTCTGAATTGAAAAAAGGCTTGTTTACCGAAGAAACTGACGTTTTAGAAATTATTAAATGGAAAGACGTCTATGATCGTTTGGAACAAATCGTTAATGCTAGTGAAGATGCTGTGGATATTATTGACGGCATGGTAATTAAAAATACTTAATGAAAAGGTGCGGGCAAGTTTTATGACTTGTCCGCACCTTTTTTAAACAAAAAAATTTACGTTGACCTGCTAAGCTGAGATTTTTCAATAACGTAAAAGTTTCATCTAGCTATTTTTATAGCAAACACGTTTATTTTTAGCGACGTCTTTTTTAGTAAATGACGAGGTATTTTGCTAAGTTATAAACAAAAGGTGTGGCATCGCTTCGATGCCACACCTTTTCTTTTATTCAATGAAAAAAATTACATTGCGATTAGCCAATAACCAATTAAGATAACCCCTAAAATAATTCGGTACCAGCCAAAAATGGTAAAGTCGTTTTTCTTGATGTAGTTCATTAAAAATTTAATTGCTAATACTGAAACGATGAAAGATACGGCAGTACCAACTAATAATACAATTGTACTTTGGAAGCTAAAACTGTTGCCATGCATAATAAATTTTACAATTTTCAAACCACTGGCACCAATCATCGTAGGAATTCCCATAAAGAAAGAAAATTCGGTGGCAACAAAACGAGAAGCCCCGATTAAAATACCACCCAAGATTGTCGCACCAGAGCGGGAAGTACCAGGCACTAATGATAATACTTGGAACATCCCGACGATTAATGCTGCTTTGTAAGTAAATTTATTTAAATCTGTGCATTTTGGTGTTACATTTTTGTTGCGTTTTTCCACCACGATAAAAGCAATCCCGTAAATAATCAGCATCAATGCTACTGGGAAAAACTTATGGAAATGTGCATCTAACCAATCATCTAAAGGTAATCCGATAATAACTGATGGAATAACGGCTACAACAACTTTGAACCAAAGATTCCAAGTATCTTTTTTCTCAATCTCACTTTTACGAGGAGAAAAAGGATTCAATTTATTAAAGTAAAGATAGATAACCGCAAGTATTGCACCTAATTGAATCACAACGTTAAACATTGTCATAAAGGCTTCTGATTCTTGCAGCTTGATAAATTCATTAGCCAAAATTAAGTGTCCAGTACTACTAATTGGCAACCATTCTGTGATTCCTTCAATGATTCCTAGAATAATTGCTTTTAAAATGTTAAGCAAAAACATGCTTTCATTCCTTTCTTAACTTGATAAGTTTGTAGTTGGCACTAAGCGCCATAAAAAGATTACAGGCTATAGTATACCCTTAAATTTTTGGAAAACCAATTGCTTTATTGAGTCTTTTATAAAAAAAAGACAATCCGCAAAATTTTTTGACGGACTGTCTAAAGGGAAAATATTTTTTTAAAAACTTATTGAATTAAACGTTTAAGCTAGAAGGTTTTTTGAAATCTTTTTGCCCGCTTCAATAAAATTAGTAGAACCGACTTCTTCGATGGAAAAATTACCATTTTCGTCATAAGTTAACCGAGTGACACTCCCGTTTTGCAAATCGACCCGAACCGGTTGTGTTTCGTCGATTAAATTGAGTAAAAAGGCAATCGTGAAGCCGTGGGAAACAATGACAGCTTTGCCGCCACCTTTTTTTTGCACGCGATGTGCAATATCTTCAAAACCAGAAAGTACGCGATTTTTAATTGTTTCAAAATCTTCTGCCCAATTAGCAGTGTCGGCATCTTTAACAGCTTCAGCAATTTTTTCAAATGAAATGTTAGTTTCCCACATTTCTTCGCTGTCTTTAAAGTTTAAAACTCGAGGCAAAACACCCCACATTTCAGAATCATAACCACCTTCTAAAGAACCCCAGCACCACTCTCTGATGCGATTGTCTATCGAGTAAGGAATTTTATTTCCATCACTATGTTCACCTAAGACGATCCGCATAGTTTCGATTGCGCGGCCAGAATCACTGGAAACAGCTTCAACGAAGTCTGTTTCTTTTAAACCAAGACCTAAATAATGAATCATTTGGGCACCTTGTTCCGTTAGGGGAGTGTCACACCATCCTTGGGCTCTTTGCAGTGCATTAAACATTGTTTTGCCATGACGAATAACATAAAGTTCAACTTTTTCCATCTTGAAATCTCCTTTTTAATTCTTTAACTTTTAGTAAAATAGTAAATTCTAACGTGTTGCTAGAAAAAACGGATTGGATTTTTTTTCGCGTTCAACAGTAGTTGCCTCACCATGACCCGGATAGACGGGAAATTCATCTGGTAAAGTAAAAAGTTCTGTTTTGATACTGGTCAATAGCTGTTCAAGATTGCCTGTTGGTAAATCGGTACGCCCGATACTGCCACGGAATAAGGCATCGCCACTGATAACAAAAGAATCAAAAATAAAGCTAACACTCCCAATGGAATGACCCGGAGTTGCCACAACCTCAAAAGTCATGCCGCCTAGCGTGTATTCTTTTAATTCAAATAAAAAGTCTGCTGGTGCAACAAGAATGTTTTCCAGCTCATCGTGTCTTCCTAGGCCAGAAAGATTCATAATCGGATCTTGCAACCAATCTGCCTCTAAGGGACTAACATAAAGAGGGATGTTGTAGTAATCGCGTAATTCATCGACAGCTCCAATGTGGTCATAGTGGGTATGGGTCAATAAAATTGCTACCGGTTTTGCCTTTAACTTTTCTATTTCTTGGATAATAATTGGACCATCCGCACCGGGATCGATAATTAAAAGATTTTTTTTATCAGCTACTAAATAGCAATTTTCTTGAATTGCCCCGGTTGGAATTTTGATAATTTCCATTTCTTCGCCTCCAAACAACATTTGTCTCCTTCAGTATAGCGTAAAGAACAAAAACAAACAAAGGGAGATGTCTGAAGTAGCCCTTTGTATAAATATGCTATGATAAAAGAAAAAAGTTGCAGTGGGGGTAGAAAAAAGATGAAATTTTATCTGAGGGATAGTTTAGTTCAATTAGGTATGACAGCCATCGTACTAGCAAAAGTAACAAATGTTACACCAGATGTTCCGTTAACCAAAGAGTTGGAAAACTATATTACCGCAAGTGAAGAATTAGCGGCAAATTATGATCGAGAGGCGATTCGTGTTCATTCAGTTATTGCGGGTTATCGTGCCAAGATGCAAGCAATCGGTCAGAGTGTAAAAAAAAATCCCCCTACAGCAGAAGCCTTGATCAAAAATATTCAGCGACGTGGAAGTATGCCGCGGGTAAATAGTATTGTAGATTTATACAATGCAGAAGCACTGCACTCATTTTTGGCCATTGGTGCCCATGATTTTGATACCATTACTGAATTTGTTGAATTTACACGAGCCTATGAGGCGGCCGTTTTTTCCCCAATTGGCTCTAATGAAAAACAAGTTAGCGTAGGGGATATAATTTATCGCGATCAAAAAGGCGTGATGGCGTATCTTGATGCCCGTGATGGCGAAGCTTATAAAATCACGCCAAAGACGAAAAACCTATTATTAATCATGCAAGGAAATGCCAATACCGATGTCCCTTCACGAATCGTGGCATTAAAAAGAGTCTGTGAAAATATTAAAAAAATATGTCCTTTATCAGCTTATGAAATTGCTGTTGTTACGCAAAAAGATGACACTTTTTTTGAATAATTTTTGACATCTTTGCTGCTTTCTTCGTTGTTATAATGAAGGGGGGAGAAGAAGATGTATCAAGAGTTTTGGCATTTTTTATTGTATTTGCAAGGTACTGGGATTTTTAATGTAGTAGCAGTTTTAGCAATTGCGATGATTTTTGACTTTTTTAGTGGTATGGTAGTGGCTAAAATCAAAAGGGTGATATCTTCTCGGATTGGCATTAATGGGATTATTCGAAAACTGGCAAGCATGTTATTGTTACTGTTCTTTGTTCCAGTCGCCTTTATTTTGCCAGCTAAAACGGGTGTCGCCATGTTATGGGTCTTTTATTTAGGCTACTTATGTTTAGAAATTGAATCTATTTTTGAAAACTATCGTAAACTTGGCTTTGATATGACGATCTTTACAAAGTTTTTGGCCGAAATCGTTGCATTATGGAAACGCAAATAAAAACCACAAAATAAATGAATTGACTTAAAAAAGCTGTGACAAAAGTGTCATGGCTTTTTTGCTTTTAAAAGACCTATATAGCTCTAATAGAAAAGTCAGCTTCCAGTTGTTTTGGTTTTTAATTTCTGTTAAATTGAGTTGTATTTTAAAAAGATGACTTAAATTATTGGGAGGTGAGTCTTTGCAAAGTGCGAGAGTTTCAGTTAGAAAACTAGTGACCTTTATTTTGCGTAAAGGGAGTATCGATAGTCGTCATACAAGTAGTCATACAGCCCAAGAAGGTGCCAAAATTCACCGCCGTCTGCAAAAAGCTGCCGGAGACGACTATCAAAAAGAAGTCTTTTTAAAGCAGACTGTTAAAATAAATAATGACGAACTTACAGTAGAAGGGCGTGCGGATGGACTATTTGCCAATGAGGTAGGCTATGTGATTGATGAAATTAAAACATCTGAAACACCTTTTGAGGAATTACCGCCGGAACAAAAAGAATTATTCTTTTATCAAGGTATGGTTTATGCTTATATTTACGCTTTACAACAAGAATTAACGACAATTAGTGTTCAGTTAACGTATTTTCAAACAATTGAAGAGAAAATTACAAAAGAAATTCGCCAATTCCAGTTGGAAGAATTGGCTGATTTTTTTGGCGATTTAACCAACGAGTACCAAAAATGGTTAGAATTTCAAAACAACTGGCGTAGAGTTCGCAATACGTCCTTACAGCTTTTGCAATTTCCATATGATGAATTTCGGATTGGGCAAAGAGAGCTAGCTGTTGCAGCCTATAAAACCTTAAAAACACAACAGCGGCTTTTTGTTGAAGCACCCACAGGTACCGGTAAGACGATTTCAACACTTTTTCCAGCTTTAAAGGCATTAGGAGAAGAAGACAACGACCGCATTTTTTATCTAACAGCAAAGACCATTACCCGCCAAGTAGCAGAAGACGCCTTAAAATCCCTTAGTGGTGAAAAAGGTGCCCAAGTAAAAAGTGTTACACTCACTGCCAAAGATAAAATTTGTTTTTTGACGGAACGCAACTGCACCCCAGAGCACTGTCCTTTTGCTAACGGGTATTACGATCGCATTAACGAAGGTTTATGGGACTTATTGCATCACGAAAATCAAATTACTAGACCAATTATTGAAAAATACGCGAAAAAACATACCCTTTGTCCTTTTGAGTTGTCCCTTGATGTTAGTTTATGGTGCGATGTTATTGTAGGGGATTATAATTATTTATTTGACCCCACTGTGTATTTGCGCCGTTTTTTTGAAGAAGAAGAAAACTATTATTTTTTAATTGATGAAGCCCATAATCTAGTCGCTCGTTCAAGAGAAATGTATTCTGCTAGTATTAATCGGCAAAGCGGGGAACATTTACTAGCATTACTACCAAAAAAAGAGCGGAAATTACGGCGGGCGTTAACTTCATTGGATGATGAGTTTAGCCTAATTGAGACAGCAGTCACAAAGAAAAATGATATTTTTTTCTCCCAAACGCCACCGGCCGAGACTTTAAATAAAAGATTGTATAAAGTTTCTGAAAAACTCCAAGAGTGGTTGGGCGAAAATCCGAAAGACAAAGCCCAAGAAATCGCATTAAATTACTACTTTGCTGTATTAAATTATCTTAAAATTAGCGAACTTTACGACGATCATTATGTCACGACAGTTACCCGTAACTACCACGATGTTACCTTAAAACAATTTTGTCTTGATCCGGCGCCGTTTTTAGAGCAAATGCTAGCAAAAGGGAAAGGAGCGGTTTTATTTTCTGCCAGTTTTACACCATTAGATTACTATCAAGATGTTTTAGGCGGAGGCAGTGAGGCATTGCGTTATCGTTTGCCCAGTCCTTTTCCCAAAGAAAACCAAGGGTTATTTTTATTGGACTATATTCCGACAACTTACAAAAATCGCGAAAAAAGCTTGCCAGATTTAATTTTGGCTATTTATGAGATGGCAACAGCCAAAACAGGCAATTATTTCGTTTTCCTACCTTCATATGCGTATTTGGATTTAGTAGCTGAAGATTTCAAAAAAACTTATCCTAACATACAGGTAATGATTCAAAATACTGAATTAACTGAAATAGAACGAGAAAACTTTTTAGCGGCCTTTGTAGCTGAACCTAAAACTTCTTTAGTTGCATTTTGTGTACTCGGTGGTGTTTTTTCAGAAGGAATTGATTTAAAAGCAACTCGTTTGATCGGCAGTATGGTGGTAACTGTTGGTCTGCCTCAAATCAATCCTGAACAAGAATTACTAAAAGACTATTACGGTGGCAAAAAAGGGTTTGATTATGCATATCGACTGCCGGGGATGAACAAAGTCCTACAAGCAGCCGGTCGTGTCATCCGAGATCAAAATGATTATGGTGTGGTTTTATTAGTAGATCAACGGTTTGAAAATTCTGATTATAAGGCCCTTTTTCCGGCGCATTGGCAACATTATCTGTCAATTAACAATCGTCAGGAACTAAAACAAAATTTATTGCATTTTTGGGCACAAAAAAATAGCTAAAATGATTGCATTAACAGCAACAACTGCTATATTAGAAATGGAATGATATTGTCAAAATTGATATGAAATAAATTATCACAAAAAGGAGTTTGAAGGTAGTGACAAAAGTTTGGCAGCAGCACCTGCAAATGGAAATGATGAAAAAAATTGGAGTTGTTTTGCTCTCAGGCGTAATCGCTGCGGTGGCACTGAACTTCTTTTTAATCCCAGCACAAGTCTTAGCAGCAGGGATGAACGGGGTCGCACAAATTGTTGTCTCATTAGGACAACAATACTTAGGTATCACTTTTGATACTGGGATTTTTATTTTCTTATTAAATGTGCCAATTTTTGTCGTGGGCTTTTTAAAATTGGGGAAAGCCGCAACATTTTGGAGTTTTATGAATGTTATTAGTGTTTCTTTATTCACTATTATCATTCCACAAGGAGAAGTGACAAATAATATCTTGATGAATGCCATTGTTGGTGGAGTCTTATTAGGTGTCGGTGGTGGCCTGTCTTTGAAATTTGGGTTTACTACCGGTGGTTTAGATATCGTTTCGCTTATTTTATCCAACACGACCGGGAAAACTGTCGGTAATTTTATGTTGTTACTAAACGGGATTATTGTTTTGATTGCTGGTTTTATTTTTAACTGGGAGAGCGCACTATATACGATCATTTCTATTTATGCGATGAGTCACGTCGTTGATGCAATTCATACAAGTCATCAAAAAGTGACGGCTTTTATTATCACAACAAAACCAAATGAAGTCGGGCAGAACATTTCAGAACATGTTTTTCGTGGAATGACGTTACTACCTTCAATGGGAGGGTATTCTGGGGTGGAAGGCAAAATGATTATGATGGTTGTCACCCGTTATGAATTATATGATTTAGAGCAGGCAATTTTAGAAGTGGATGAAAATGCTTTTGTCGATTTTGTACCAACACAATCTATTATCGGACGTTTTGCTAGTGAAGATGATCAACGAACGTTTAAAGCAACAGGAGTCTTTCCTGAAATTAAAATGACGAAGAAAAAAAGCCATAAATAATTCCTTTAAAAATGTTAGCTATTGTTAGCTATAAAGTGAAATAAAAAGTAAACGAACAATTCAAATTATCCATACTCTCTTTAAGTAATTTACTTGTGAGAAGAGAGTGACAGTTAAATGAAGTGTTCGTTTTTTTTTATTATTCTAAAATAATTTTAAGAAATTTAAGAAAAATATAAATTAAAAGAAGTCTACTACTTTTTTTAAAAAAAGACTTTTTCTTTTTTTATAACATATGCTATTTTGAAAGTAGGAAATAAATTTATGTGCAAAAAATAAATTTATTCACTTGCTAATGAAAGGGGATGGTATTTTTGGACGACGACTCGCCTGAGGGAGAGCAGAAGTTTTTAGTTTGTTTGACTTACTTTTTAATTGAATAAAAAATAAAGCACGTCATTGACCGTTGTGTCTGTGAGGGGCTTATTTGTCGTTTATTCAAAAATAAAGGAGTACAAACATGGAAAAATATCAAGATTTTCAGTTGGAAAAACAAGAACTATTAAAAAAATATGGTGTACGAGAAGTTGCATTAGGTCTTGGTGAGGATGAGGCCAAAAGAAGGTTGCAAAAAGATGGTTTGAACCAGTTAACGAGTCAGAAAACTCCCAAATGGAAATTACTGTTGCGACAATTTCACAATATGATTATTTACATTTTATTATTTGCGGCTGTTTTGACGTTGTTAATGGGACATGTTTCAGATGCGATTATCATTGCTGTGGTTGTTATTGTCAATGTATTAATCGGCTACTACCAAGAGGCAAGTGCTGCAGATGCACTAGAAAAAATCAAAGGATTGTTGTCGCAAGAAGCGACAGTTTATCGCGATGGCATTCGGCAAGACATCGCAGCTGAAAAATTGGTGGTAGGCGATGTTGTCTTTTTAGAAGCTGGCGATAATGTTCCTGCCGACTTAAGAATGGTCGAAACCGACAATTTACGTATAAAAGAGTCTTCATTGACCGGAGAGGCTGATTCGGTAGAAAAAAATGCGGACCAAATCAGTGAAGCTGCTACGCCGCTAGCAGAAAGAAACAACTTAGCTTTTGCCTCAACTGCAGTCACAGCGGGCAGTGGTATTGGAATTGTTATTGCCACTGGTGCACACAGTGAAATTGGAAAGATTTCAACAGAAGTTGCCCAAACAAAAAGTGAAAAGACACCTTTAATGAAAGAAATTGATAATCTGGGAAAAGGGATTACTTGGGTAATTATCGGCGTTTCGGTTCTTTTATTTATCCTAAGTCTTCTGTTAGAAACCTATGCAATTTCGGTTCTAACACTGGCGGTGGTGACTATGATTGTGGGCTCAATTCCAGAAGGACTGCCGGCAACGACATCTGTTGTTTTGGCCATGGGAGTAAATGAGATGGCAAAAAAAAATCATACCATTGTCAAAACGCTTCCAGCTGTCGAAACATTAGGATCAGTTGCGGTGGTTGCAACCGATAAAACGGGGACCTTAACCAAAAATGAAATGACCGTAAAGGACATTATTTTTTCAAAACGTCAATTAAAAGTCTCAGGAGATGGGTATGACCCCACCGGTGCTATTCTTAGCGCTGATAATCAAGTTGTCGAATTAGATGAAGAATTAAAGTTGTTTTTAGAAGCGGGATTTGAAGCCAACGATACTGTTTTGCATAATGAAGCTGGCTGGCAAATTAATGGTGAACCAACAGACGGTGCCTTTTTAACATTGTATTATAAGCAATTTCCCTTCCCTAAAAAAACAGAGTATACCGAAATTGACATGTTGCCATTTGACTCAGATTACCGATATATTGCTAAATTAGTAGAGAAAAAAGATGGGCAGCGAATTTTATTTATCAAAGGGTCCCCTGATAAATTGTTTTTAATGGCAAAAGCCAATGGAAAACAAAAATTTGCTGAGGACTATTGGACAAATCAGGTAACCAACTTAACTGAGCAAGGAAAACGAGTTGTTGCGGTTGGGTACCAAGTTGTGAGCAATTTGGTTACACAAATTACACCTGAGCTTTTAAACAAAGGCATTCATTTTCTCGGAATTGCCGGCATTATCGATCCACCAGAAGAATCGGTGATACCTGCGTTAAAGGAAATGAATCAAGCTGGGGTGAGTGTCAAAATGATTACAGGTGATCATCCGCTGACAGCAAAAGCAATTGCAGAAAAGCTCAATTTGGCACCTGAAGTTTCAGTTATCACTGGAGGCCAACTAGAGCAAATGTCCCCACAAGAACTAGAACAAGCAGTAGTAGAAAATCAAGTGTTTGCAAGAACGACACCGCAAAATAAATTGGAAATTGTTGCTGCCCTCCAAAAAAATGGCTTGGTGACAGCGATGACTGGAGATGGCGTGAATGATGCGCCAGCATTAAAAAAAGCCAATATTGGTGTTGCAATGGGGAAAAAAGGAACGGATGTGGCCAAAGATTCAGCAGATATGATTTTAACTGACGATAATTTTGGCACAATGGCAGTTGCGATTCGTGAGGGGCGCAGGATTTATGACAATATCAAAAAGAGCATTCTCTTTTTGTTGCCAACTTCTTTTGCAGAAGGGTTGATTATCGCCTTTACAATATTATTGCAAAAAGATATGCCGCTACAGCCTACACAGTTGCTTTGGATTAACATGGTTTCAGCGATTACGATTCAATTTGCCTTCATTTTTGAACCGGCAGAAGCCAATATTATGACACGAAAACCAAGGCAGTCAACGGGACGAATATTTAATCGCCATGACATTTTTCAAATGGGCTATGTCTCTATTTTAGTGGCCGCTATCAGCCTGATTTCATACGAATGGTTGCTTTTGCAAGGTGTGACGAGGGTCGTGGCTAGTACGATGATGATTAATATCGTTGTTTTAAGCAAGATTTTTTACTTGTTTAATATTCGAACGAAAGCGCCACTTTTTTCAAAAAGTTTCTTTACTAATCCCAAAGCCTTTTGGATTAGCGGAACTATGCTTTTGTTGCAGATTGCACTAACATATCTTCCGTTTATGCAAAACTGGTTTTATACAGCCGCTTTATCGCCTTTGGAATGGGGAATCGCTGTGGCAGCCGGGGTCATGATATTAGCTATCACTGAATGTGATAAATTATTACGCATAAAAAATAAGGCTAAATAAAAAATTGAAAATTGTTTTTGTAAAGATAAAAAGATAAAAGGCGTAACCTTTCCTGTGGTTTAGGGAAAGGTTACGCCTTTAAATTTCTATTAAAGTTTAGCGAATACCCAAAGCAATTCGGGCATAACGGCTCATTTTATCAGTAGTCCAAGCAGGGTACCAAACCAGTTTAACTTCCGTTTTAATAACTTCTGGCACTTCAGCTAGCGCTTGATGGATTTGATCGGTCAAAATATCAGCCAAAGGACACCCCATGGTGGTCAAGGTCATTTTAATGACGGCTTCTCCTGTTTCGCCTTCAAATTCAATATCATATATTAAACCAAGATTGACAATATCGATCCCTAATTCAGGGTCAATCACAGTTTCTAATGCGGTTAAAATACGTTCTTTGATTTCTTCAATTTCTTGTTCGGTGCGGATTTCATTCATAACTGCAACCTCCTTTAGAATTCTGTTCAAATAATAACTTGTTTTTGGGTATTTGTAAATCATCTGTGTGCTAAAAAAAGAAAGACGAACAAAAAACAAGAATTATGCGTAAGTTTTATTGTTACTATTGAATTTATGCTAAAAAGCCGCTATGCTAAGTCCAACAAAAAATGAAATGAGGCGATTTTGTGTTAACCACCAACTTTTTGGACTTTGATTTTGAAAATCCCTTTATGAATGCTTCGGGTGTTCATTGCATGACCATAAAAGAACTTGACGAACTAAGTACTTCAGCAGCAGGCGCTTATATTATGAAAAGTGCGACACCTAAAAAGCGAGCAGGAAATAGCGAGCCGCGTTATTACGATGTTCCTTTAGGTAGTATTAATTCGATGGGGTTGCCTAATTTAGGTTTTGAGTACTATTTAGAATATGCCTTGAAACAACAAGAAAACACAAAACGCCCCCTATTTTTCTCAGTTGCCGGAATGAGTGTGGCAGAAAATATTGCGATGTTAAAAGAAATTGAAGCCAGCGATTTTGCAGGGGTAACTGAATTAAATTTATCTTGTCCTAATGTTCCAGGCAAGCCGCAAGTTGCTTATGATTTTGAGTTGACAGAAGAAACATTAAATCAAGTTTTTACATTTTTTACCAAGCCTTTAGGTGTGAAATTGCCACCGTATTTTGATATGGCACATTTTGATCAAATGGCAGAAATTTTAAATAAATATCCGTTAGCTTACGTGAATTCTATCAATAGTATTGGAAATGGCTTATATATCGACACAACCAGCGATCAAGTCGTCATTAAACCCAAAGAAGGCTTCGGTGGAATTGGTGGTCAATACGTAAAACCAACGGCTTTAGCCAATGTGCGAGCTTTTTATACACGTTTAAAACCAGAAATTAAAATCATCGGAACCGGCGGTATTTTAACAGGCCAAGATGCCTATGAGCATTTATTGTGTGGCGCTACGATGCTACAGGTGGGAACGCAACTGCAAAAAGAAGGACCGGCTATTTTCGAGCGTTTGACAAAAGAGTTGGCTAGCATTATGACTTTAAAAGGCTATCAAACAATTGATGAATTTCGGGGAAAATTAAAAGTCATTGACTAATTAGCAAAAAAGATTGTACCTCAAAAGGTATAATCTTTTTTACTACCAAAAGAAAACTACAATAGTAGGTACTTTAAAAAATTAAAATGAAACGATCAAAAAAATGTGTTGAATTTCTTTTTTCATAAATTTTGTGATTTACTTACGAGAATCTTCCTTTTTGCTTAAATGGATATTCATTGAAATACCGGTGTCGTTATTATATATTTATTGTAAGAAGGTTCTAATCCTAGCGTAAGTTATGGAATAGAGTCGGGTTACGTTATAAATTTTTATCAAGAACATTAAAAAGAGCCGGCTAAAGGATGTTGTTTATGAAGAAGATGAAGATATCTGTTCGTGATATCGCGATTTTTGGTGGTTTTATCGCCATTTTAATAATCATTCGAATATTTATTTTCTCCCCAGTAATTGTTGACGGCTCATCAATGGCACCAACGCTTTACGATGGTGATCGGGGGTTTGCCTTGAAAATCGGCAAGTTGCAGCGGTTTAGTATCGTTGTATTAAATAATCCAGATCAATTTAGTGAAGAGGAAAAATTCATTAAACGGATCATTGGTTTGCCAGGAGAAAAAATCGAATACAAAAACAATAACCTTTTTATTAATGATAAAGCCACTTCCGAAGGGTTTAAAACCGGTGATATGGTATGGGAGATGGATAATTTTACTTATCGCATTCCTAAGGGTGAATATTTTGTTTTAGGAGATAACCGAGATCACTCGACAGATAGCCGTAATTTTGGTTCCATCCACCGTGATGAAATTATCGGCGCATTTCGTTTGCGCTTTTACCCAATTAGTTCGTTCCGTTTATTTTAACTAAGGAGTTTAAGCAGTATGGAAATAAGATTAGCAACTTTTATGGACTTACCTGTGATTATGGAAATTATTGCAGATGGACGAGCTTCTTTAAAAGCTCAAGGATCCCCTCAGTGGCAAGATGGCTATGGACCTGATGAAGACCAAATGACAAAAGATGTGGCAAATAAATTCTGTTGGGTTGCCATAATGGAAGGCAGTATCGTGGCAGTTGCAAGTTTAGTCGAAGGAATTGATCCTGTTTATACTGCTATTTGTGGTCGTTGGATGACAGTTGACCGTAAGGATTATGTGTCAATTCATCGCGTAGCGGTTAGCAAAAATTTTGCCAAAAAAGGAATTGCCAAAAAATTTTTAGCTGCTTTAATTAATAGTGCCGAAAAAAAGGGGTTTAAAGATATTCGAATTGATACGTATCCAGAAAATTTTCCTATGATCAAGACGATCAATGCGCTTGGATTTAGTTATTGCGGTCAAGTTGAATTTCCCATTCCGTCAGGTCTACGAAACGCATATCAGTTGATAACGCAATAAAGTTAGTTATTTTTACTTTAATTTGGACGCGTCAAAATAATTAAATTTATTTATTAAAATTGGCTGAAATCATTCTCTAATCTTGAGAAACTAGCAAAAACCCTTTGGAATGCTAGTTTCTCTTTTTATTCAAGTTGTAGTTACGACTGTTATATTAATTGTTCAGACGTTTTGACTTAGAATTTCATGAGAATATGTGCTAATATAATAGCGAGGAAATAAAAGGGGGTTCTCTGATGAAAAAAAGGAATAGTCTACGTTTGCGAAGGGCACTTTCTATGTTTAGTATTGTGTTAGTGCTTTTTTCGCAAGGAACGCCGGCTTTCGCAAATGTTGTTACAACTACGCAAGCAAGTGAAGCAGTTCAAAATAATAGTGACACAGCGGTAACAGAAACCAAAAATAGTCCTGAAAATACAGGTGAAGTTAGTGAAGGTGAAAACGACCCGACACCTGCTCCGACACCGGTGGCTGTGGACAAAACTGTGTTAACAGAAATGTACAATCAGTTGCAAAATCTGATTAATACAGAAGATCAATATCGCCCCTCTACATTCCCAGGTGATAAAATAAATGAGCTTTTTCAGGAAGCTTCGGTAATGCAAAATGCAAACGAGGTTGATCAAGATACTGTTGATGCTTTGGTTGAAAGGATTAAAGTGTTTTTAGGTAGTCTACAACTGGAAGTAAAACCCGATAAGGAAAGCTTACAAGCTTTGTTGAAAAAAGCAATGGACTTTAAGGCTAGCGAATATACACCAGCTTCATTTAAGGTTTTGCAAAAACAAATTGGACTAACCAATACTCTCTTAACCAATGAGGATGCTTCTAGTGCTGAAGTTAGCAGCATGTTGGTTAATTTACAAAAGGCAATTACTGGATTAGTCAAAGAGGAGGCGCAAAAACCTACGCCTACGCCAAAACCAGATCCTAAGCCAGAAACAAAGCCTAATCCTAAACCAAAGCCACAGCCGAATAAGCCTGCGACCAATAAACCAAATCAAAGCAATACAAACCAAAACCAATCAAAGCCAAGCACAACAGATGCAACAACCCCCAAACAACCTGTTCAAGGTCCAAGTAAAGATGGCACAGCATCTGCACCATTGGATGATAATTTGGTTGTCGACAGTTTAACTGATTCAAATTTAAATGGTTTTGAATTGCCGTTGTTAAATAGTTTAAAGGATAAAAAGCAAGGTGCTATAATCGCAGCTGCTTTGAAGACTCTGAATAAACCTTTTGCAAAAGATGGTAAAGCGCCGTCTGCCTTTAATAATTTTAAGTTTACCAAATTACCTTTATAACGAAATTTTTGGCATAACTCTTGGTAAAAATTATGAGGAAATGGTAAAAGATAAAAAGCAAATTTCATTGGAAAAAGCCCAACCTGGTGATCTTCTTTTCTGGCAAGATAAAGAAGTTAACAAAGTTGCCATTTACCTTGGTCAGGGTAAATATATAATGGCCACTGATGAAAATCACGAGGCTTTAAAAGAACAAAATAAACTAAAAGAAGCAGCAGCATTAGAGAAAAAAGAAACTACTAGTGATGCTACTAAAGACGCTACTAAAGATACAGAACAAACAAAAGATAAAGAAGAATTGCCAGGTGTCCAAATTTTCACCATTCAAGGTTATGAAGTTAATGACGCCGGAATTGTAAAAATTGCTGATAAAACAGATGCAGACAGTAAAGAAGATGATGATACAGCGCTATTAAGCGAAAAATATGGCGTTATAAAAAACCCATCTTTTGCAGTTAGCATGCCGGAAAATCTCGTTTTGACACAACAAGGTGAAAAGACATTAGACAATTACGCAGCTACTGTTGATTTTAAAGCCAATCCGATTACACAACGCTTCATCGATACAATTGCAGATGATGCCAGAGAATTAGGGTTAAAATATGATGTTTTTGCTTCGGTCATGATCGCTCAGGCAATTTTGGAAAGCGGTTCTGGTGGCAGTGGGTTATCAAGAGCACCTTATTACAACTTGTTTGGAATTAAAGGTTCTCACGGCGGTTCTTCTGTCGCTATGAAAACAATGGAAGACAAAGGAAACGGCGAGTTGTATCAAATCACGGCAAACTTTAGAAGTTATCCTAGTTACAAAGAATCCTTAGCAGACTATGTTGAACTAATTCGTGGCGGTATTTCTGGAAACGATGGTTTTTATCAAGGCGCATGGCGTTCTGAGGCGGGAAATTATCTTCAAGCAACAGACCATCTAATGGGGAAATATGCAACGGATACGCAATACAGTAATAAATTAAATTCGATTATCGCAGCTTATCATTTAACCCAGTACGATGAACCTGAAACACCTGTTGGAACAAAAACCGGAATGATTATTCAATCACGGCAAAATATTCCAACCTACTATCGTAATAAAATGATTTTCCCTGATTTTGATGGTCGCAACTATAATACTTCTGGTTCTTATCCAGTTGGACAATGTACGTGGTATGTTTACAATCGGATTACCCAATTAGGTGGCCGGGTTGACAACTTTATGGGCAATGGTGGCGAATGGGGCCAAAAAGGTGCTCGTTTAGGCTATAAAACAACTGGGACACCAAAAGTTGGTTATGCCGTAAGTTTCCATCCTGGAGTTGCTGGTTCTAGTTCCGTGTATGGTCATGTGGCTTTTGTTGAAGCTGTTGGACCAGATGGCATTTTGGTCTCAGAAGGAAATGTTGTCGGGCCAACAACTGTTTCATACCGTATTATCCCTAATAGTATTGCCCGCTCTAACAATGTTACGTATGTAGCACCAAAATAAAAAATGAAAGTCCCCGTACAAAAGCTAAACTAACTTTTGTACGGGGACTTTTTGTGTCTGTCTAAGTATTAAGTAAAAAGCAATTGAAATTTATAAAAAGCGATTTAAAAGAAGAAAAAATCCTGGGCTTAAAAAATTTCCAATCTTTTTTTGCGGTGTCTTTTTTTCTTAGAATTGATCAATCGCTACTTCACGCTTTTATCAACACTTCAAGTGGAAATTTCCAACACTGTATTTTTTTGTTCTAGATGTGTTGAAAGTGTCAGAAAAACGCTGAAATCAAGCGGGATTTGATCCTTAGACAAAAGTTGGCACGCAACTTGCTTGTATAAAAGTGTCAGTAAGGAGGGAAGAAAAAATGAATACTATCATTCTAGCAAGCCACGGAGAATTATCACAAGGCTTAAAGCAAACCGCTGAAATGATTCTAGGTCCAGCAGATAATATTTACGCACTATCGGCTTATCGTGATGAAGATGAACCAATCGAAGGACAAATGCAGCAATTAGTTACAAAACTGGGGACGAAAAATTTATTTATCTTAACAGATATTTTAGGGGGGAGTGTTAATAACGAAATGTTACCCCTTTTAAAAGACAACCCCGAAATACATCTTATTACCGGAATGAATTTACCCCTTGTGATTTCCATCGCAACACAGGCTGGGAAAATTAGTTCAAATGATTTACAAAGGATTATCATAGAAAGCCAAAATTCACTAATTGATTGTAGTCGTCTATTACAAACATCAGAAAAAGGAGGTGATGATCTATGATCAAACTTGTACGCATTGATCACAGATTGTTACACGGACAAGTAGTGTTTTCTTGGAGTAAGTCTTTACAAATAAATCGCATTATCGTGGTAAACGACGAAGCGGCCAATGATGAATTTAAAAAGATGTCCTTAGAATTGTCCAAACCCCAAGGAATTAAATTGAATATTTTCACAGTGGCCAACACGTTAGCAAAAATGCCAAAAGTTGAAACGCTAAAAGAAAATATCATGTTGATTTTCGGGAATACTAAAGATGTCCGCAAGTTTTGTGAAGGCTATCAGAAAATTGAGGCCATCAATTATGGCGGCATTATTAAAAAAGAAGGGGCTAAGCAATTTAGCAACGCTATTTTCTTAACAGAAAGTGAAATTGAAGATGCCAAAGCGCTAAAAGCAATGGGGATTACACAGTTTATGCAGCAGGTACCAACCTCTAAAAAAGAGGATTTAAATACAATGATTTAAAAGAAAGGGGTTTGCGTTATGTTGTTTCAATCGATTGCCCTGGGTCTAATCGGAATATTTTGTATTCTGGACTCCAGATTGTTAGGAAGACTGAACTTTGAACGGCCTTTGATTGTGAGTACGCTGGTTGGTTTGGTATTAGGAGATTTGGAAAAAGGTTTGATGGTTGGGGCATCGTTGGAATTGATGTCTTTGGGGTTGGTAAATATTGGGGCAGCTGCACCGCCGGATATGAATATGGCTTCTATTATTGCAACGGCTTTTGCAATTTTATCTGGTTCAAATGCGGAAACAGCGTTAACCATTGCAATTCCAATTTCTGTATTAGGTCAAATGTTAGGGATTTTAATGCGAACGGTCTTATCAAATTTAACACACCGTGCAGATACGCTAATTGCTGAAGGTAAGTTTGCTGGTGCAAGAAGGATTCATATTGTTTATGGCTCGGTTTTGTATTCCTTAATGTATTTTATTCCGATTTTTCTAGCTATTTATTTTGGTACCGATTTGGTCAAAAGTATTGTTGACAGCATTCCTGCTTGGTTAACAAATGGTTTGACTTTAGCAAGTAAGATTTTACCGGCTTATGGTTTTGCCTTGCTTTTACAAACAATGTTAACAAAGAAAATGATACCGTTTTTATTGCTGGGTTTTTTAATAACTGCATATTCTGGCCTAAGTATCACAGGGGTTGCAGCATTTGCCTGCATTGTAGCGTTTGTGATGGCCCAAGTTAATTTTGGTGGCAGTAATGGTGGTAATGCTGCGCAAAGTGAACCTGATCCTTTAGACGATTTATAGAAAGGAGTCTTATAAATGACTAAAAAAGATCCAAACAGTTGGAAATATTGGCAATTCTTCTGGCGCTCGTGGGCGATTCAAGCTTCATGGAATTACGAGCGACAAATGAATATGGGGTTTATGTATGGAATTGCACCAATCATCGACAAAATTTACGACAAACCAGAAGACGCTTCAAAAAAGATGGAAGCTTACGAACGTCACATGGCGTATTACAATTGTACACCGCAGACTAGTGCATTTGTACTGGGTTTAGCCGCTTCAATGGAAGAACAATATGCACAAGACCAAGAAAACTTTAATCCAGAAGCAATTGGGGCTTTAAAGACTTCTTTAATGGGACCACTATCAGGGATTGGCGATTCTTTTTTCCAAGGAACTGTCCGTGTTTTAGCTTTTGGTTTTGGGATTAATTTAGCGCAACAAGGAAGTATTTTGGGACCAATTTTAGCGATGATTATCTCATTTGTCCCTTCGTCTTTAGTAACATATTACGGTGGTAAGATTGGATATAACACAGGGAATAAATATTTAGCTAAACTTTATCAAGAAGGTTTAATGGATAAGGTAATGTATGTTTGTACGATTGTAGGTTTGATGGTAATCGGGGCAATGATTGCAAGCATGATCGGCATTACAACACCTTTAAAATTTGGCAAAGCATTTGTTTTACAAGATGTTTTAGATAATATTATGCCACAATTAATTCCTTTGGGTCTGACATTTTTTATGTACTGGTTACTACAAAAGAAAGTTAAAACCGGCGTAATGTTGGTCATTTGTATTGTAGGCGGGATTTTATTAAGTGTATGCGGCATTTTTAGTTAAGGGACAAACCTATTCAGGTTCAAATAAAAAAGTTAAGAGGAGGAATTCAAAAATGAATTCAAAATTAAGTCCAAAAGAGATTGTAAAAGAAATCGTTAGCAATAAAGAAGTGACATCCATCGTCTTTGTTGGCTGTGGTGCGTCAAAAGCTGATTTATATCCAGGTAAATACTTTTTAGATCAAAATGCACAAAAATTACGGATTAGTCATTTTACAGCCAACGAATTTAACTATGCGACACCTAGCTCAGTCGACGAGCATACTGTGGTTATTTCAGCTTCATTAGGAGGTACCACTCCTGAAACTGTTCAAGCTAACGCAGTAGCCAAAGAGAAAGGTGCCACAGTTATTAGTTTAACACGTAGCGTAGATTCTCCGCTAACAAAAGATGCAGATTATGTCATTTATCACCGTTTTGCTGAAAATTATGCTGCGAAACTTGAAAAAACCGGCTATTGCTTGTTGTTAGCAGTTGAGTTGTTAAATCAAATTGAAGGCTATGCTGACTACGATAAAATGATGGAGGGTTTCAGTAAAATTTACGATTTATCACAAGAGAGCGCTGAAGGAGCACGCTTACAAGCGAAACAATTTGCCCAACGCTTCAAAGACGAAAAAGTTATCTATGTTATGAGTTCAGGGGCAACTCACGAAGTAGCCTATTCGACTTCAATTTGTTTAATGATGGAAATGCAATGGATCAACTCCGGTACTTTCCATGCCGGTGAATTCTTCCATGGTCCATTTGAAATTACCGATAAAGGTGTGCCATTTATCTTACTGATGAACGATGGCCGCACACGTCCAATTGACGCGCGAGCATTAACCTTCTTAGATCGTTTCGATGCGAAAACAGAAGTTGTGGATGCACTAGATTGGGGTCTATCGGCTCATATAGCAAAAGAAGTCTTAGATTACTTCAATCCATTTGTCATTACGGCCGTCTTCCGTGTTTATGCTGAAGAATTGGCTGAAGCGCGTCAACATCCATTAACAAAACGTCGTTATATGTGGAAACTTGAGTACTAAGCTTTCATAAGCTGGGGCATTTGCCTCAGCTTTTCTGTCTTGTGTTGAAAGCTGGTATGAAATCTCTTACAATTGATTAAAAAAGAAGCTAGGTGGTGTAAATCATGAATGAAAAAGTAGAAAAATATTTAATTGACTTAACGCGAGATTACGACAAGTATCATCGTGGGGATTTTTCTGCCTCAGCCATTAGTGAGCATATCGGGTTAAACCGTAGCACGACCAGTTCTTACTTAAATCAAGGGTTAAAAGAAGGCGTAGTTGTCAAAGTTAAGAGCTATCCGGTCGCTTTTTTACATGTTACAACACTTGCTGAGCTGGGAATTATCGTAAAAGGCGCAGAGTATGAGAGTTGGGAAGATTTATTTACATTGGAAAAACAAAATGCATTAGAGCTAGTAATTGGTGCCAAAGGGAGTCTAAAAGAAGCGATTGATCAAGTGAAAACAGCGGTGCTTTATCCAAATAACGGGTTGCCGATTCTTTTGTCTGGCAGTAGCGGTTCAGGGAAAACATTCTTAGCTGAAAAAATTCACGAATACGCAGTCACAGAGAAGATCATTCAAAAAGATTCCCCTTTTATCGCTTATAACTGTGCTCAATATTTCAATAATCCAGAATTGTTATCGTCTGCTTTGTTTGGTCATATTAAGGGGGCTTTTACCGGAGCCGAAAAAGATCATATCGGTTTAATTGAAAAGGCAGATAACGGTATTTTATTTTTGGATGAAGTGCATCGACTGTCAGATGAAGGGCAAGAAAAATTATTTACCTTCATGGATACCGGTGAATTTTCACCTATGGGAGATAATGCCCTTAAACGCAAGGCAAAGGTACGGCTAATTTTTGCTACAACAGAAAATGTCTATCAGACTTTTTTGCCAACTTTTATTCGGCGTCTGCCGGTAATTGTTAGTTTGCCCAATTATGAACAGCGCCCGCAGTCAGAAAGAATGCAGCTAATTGATACTTTTTTTGTGAATGAGGCTAATATTTTAAAAAAGCGAATTGATGTTAGTTATCAACTAGTAGACTTTTTGTTAAATAGTGACTTAGAAGGCAATGTGGGTAAAATCAAAAATATTGTTAAATACATTTGTGGCAGCGCCTATGCAAAAAATCAAAACAACCCTGCAATAAGAGTGCGCTTAAAAGATTTACCTCAAGAGAATGCGCTACGTTTAAAAGAGCAGTTGAAAAAGACGATTAAAGCTTTACCAGATCGCCAATATTTGCCCCATACGAAAAATCAGGTTTTTTTAGAGTCTACTGAAGCAAAGCAGATCCGACAATTATTTGAAAAAATGGTTCAACTTTACCAAAAAGTCGATGAACAAGAGTTAGCCATCAAGGATTTTATTGCAACGATGGTAAATCGTGTCAATAACTTAATGGATGAATTTATGTTTAAAGATAATTATGCTAAAGAAGAGTCTTTTTATTCTGTTTTGACCTATCAAATTCGAGAAACCTTTGATTGGATGCACGATAATTATGGATTTGATCAAGATGGTAACCGAGTTATCGCACTCGCACAATACCTTTATCGCAAAAATAATACCGATACGATTGCAGAAAATCACGAATGGCATACGATAAAACCAAAGCTATTGCGTTTAATTTCCAGTTCAATGGATACTTCTTATTGGTATGCAAAGAAAGCTTTAGGTCATATTTCCCGTCAATTGGACCAGGATTTTAAAGACGAGGATTTAATCTTTATTTCTTTTTACTTTCACGGTTTGCAAATAACGCCCCGTGAAAAAGAAATCAAAAGTATTATTCTAGCCCATGGTTATTCCACTGCCAGTAGTCTAGCTAATGTCGGCAATCGCATGTTACAACAAAATATTTTTCATGCTTATGATATGCCGATAAATATCACACTAGACAAAGTCGAAGAACAAGTCATTCGCTTTATTAACGATTACCATACAGACGCTGGTTTAATTTTATTAGTGGACATGGGTTCGTTAAATCAATTAGGTGAGCGCTTAGAAGATAAAATTCGCGGACCATTATTGATTATTGACTATGTTTGCACCCCGTTAGTTTTAGAAATTGGTCATTTAATTCAAAATCAATTATCTATTTCAGAAATCAGTCAACGAGTTGATATTGAAAATAAAGTTCAAAAGCAATTGATTTTGCCAAAGCAAGAGAAAAAACAAGCTATTTTAACTTGTTGCTATACTGGAATGGGCTCTGCCATTCAAATTCAAGAAATTTTAGAACATTGTCTAAAAGACTACTGCGACGAGTTAGCCATCATACCTTATGATTATCACAAGTTAGAAAAAAATAAACTGTATGAAGATCCTTTTCAAATGTATGAAGTGTTAATGATTGTTGGTACAGAAGATCCCAAAATTCAGCAGATTCCTTATATCGGCTTAGATCACTTAATTAATGGGGAAGATATAGAGAAATTTGTTACAATTTTACAAGATTATTTTGATATTAGTGACAAAGCATTAAAGGAACAGCTAATGTTTAGCTTTTCCATTAACAAAATCGTTGAGAATTTAACGATTCTAGATGCGACAAAGCTTTTACGTCTGGTGCAAAGTGCAGTATCACAAGCAGAGGTGAATTTAGCCATTACGCTTTCAAATAGTAAATTATTCTTATTGTATTTGCATTGCTGTTGTATGATTGAACGAATTTTACGTAAAGAAAGTGTTGATCAACAAGAAGATATTGCTGAATATTTAGCACAAGCTGGCATGGAAATGGAACAAATTCATCGAGCATTTCGCAATGTCGAAAATGAATATACTATTCAGATCTCGGATTTAGAGCTGCGTCTAATTCACGAAATAATTAATGGCTAGGAGTGATTTATATGACTTTAGGTATAATTTTTGATATGGACGGTGTTTTAATTGATTCTGAAAGCTTTTACTTTCAGCGGCGGATGGATTTCTTTGCTGAAAAAAATTTGAGTCCAGGCTCAAAAAACAAATTGGATTTTGTCGGCTTGACTGAAGCGGGTATTTGGCAAGTTTTAGTCCCAGCAAAAGAAAACCGTGCATTATTAAAAAAAGAGTATCAAGATTATCGGCAAACACATCCAATTGATTTTACCAAGGCCTTGCGAGGGGATGTTAAGAGTGTATTGACTTATTTGAAGGCTAAAAAAATAAAGATAGCACTTGCTTCTTCATCGCCTGAAAACGAAATTTATACGATGCTTGCTCAAAATAATTTAACATCTTTTTTTGATTTTGTTATTTCCGGTGAAAGTTTATCAAAAAGTAAACCACATCCAGAAATTTATCAATTGGCTGAAGCGGCGCTAAAGTGTGATCGCTGCATTGCAGTAGAAGATTCACCAGTCGGGATTGCTTCTGCGAAAGCTGCACAGCTGTATACATTGGCACTAAAACAAGATTTTCCAATTGATCAACGACAAGCGGATATAGTTATTGATCATTTATCTGATATTATAAAAGTGGTAGAGAATTGTCTTGTATATTAAGTTAGTAAAAAAAGCACCTTGTAACAATCTTTGAGAATCGACGAAAACTACTTGTCCAATGCGTAACACTTTTGGTAAGATGACAGTGATTTGAAAAAGGAAGGTGCCCCATGAAAAAAAGATTAAAGAAGAAGCATGCCTACAAAAAATATATTCACGATATTTTTACTGGATACGAAGAAATGATTAGCACGCCAAATTTAGAAAAACTAACTTTTTCTTACTTAAACGAAGAAACAATTATTTACCGCGATGAAGAAAAACGGATTCGCTTTTTAAGTCGCGATAAGTAAACTAGCTAAGGAGATGGAAATCTCCTTTTTTTGTGCCTGAAAAATAAAAAAATAACCGAATTTTAAGAGGGATATCTCTTGATTTTTTTACAGTTTAGGTTTTTTTATGAAGAAAAAGATTAACTTCTTTTTTTGTAAGCGCGAAAAAAGCGAACAAAAGATAAAAAGAGTAGTTTTGGCACGGTGGTGAGCTGGTATTTTATGAAAATAAAACGGTTGACGCAAATACTTGGAAGTGGTAAATTAATCAACGTTGGCAAGGCAGTCACACGATTGAAAACAACTTGAAACATTTTTGAAAAAAGTTGTTGACAGTTGCTACAACGACTGTTAAACTAACGAAGTTGCTTGATGAGCGGCGAACTTCTGAAATATCATTTCAAAAAGTTTTTAAAACTTTTTGAAAAAAACAGTTGACAGAAATTAAGTCAGCTGATAAGATATAAGAGTTGCTGAAACATTTCAAAAAGCAACCAACTGCAAGTTAGATAAATACATTTAACTTTGCAAGTAGACCTTTGAAAACTGAACAAAGCAAGCAAACGAACCAATGTGTAGGGCGCTTCTTTTATAGAAGCAAACAACATGCAAGCAATAGCTAGCAAAGTTAATTTTTATTTGAGCTTAACAGTCTATGACTGTTCAAACACTTTTTATGAGAGTTTGATCCTGGCTCAGGACGAACGCTGGCGGCGTGCCTAATACATGCAAGTCGAACGCTTCTTTTTCCACCGGAGCTTGCTCCACCGGAAAAAGAGGAGTGGCGAACGGGTGAGTAACACGTGGGTAACCTACCCTCAAGCGGGGGATAACACTTGGAAACAGGTGCTAATACCGCATAACAATACCAAACACATGTTTAGTATTTGAAAGGCGCTTTTGCGTCACTTGAGGATGGACCCGCGGTGCATTAGCTAGTTGGTGAGGTAACGGCTCACCAAGGCCACGATGCATAGCCGACCTGAGAGGGTGATCGGCCACACTGGGACTGAGACACGGCCCAGACTCCTACGGGAGGCAGCAGTAGGGAATCTTCGGCAATGGACGAAAGTCTGACCGAGCAACGCCGCGTGAGTGAAGAAGGTTTTCGGATCGTAAAACTCTGTTGTTAGAGAAGAACAAGGATGAGAGTAAAATGTTCATCCCTTGACGGTATCTAACCAGAAAGCCACGGCTAACTACGTGCCAGCAGCCGCGGTAATACGTAGGTGGCAAGCGTTGTCCGGATTTATTGGGCGTAAAGCGAGCGCAGGCGGTTTCTTAAGTCTGATGTGAAAGCCCCCGGCTCAACCGGGGAGGGTCATTGGAAACTGGGAGACTTGAGTGCAGAAGAGGAGAGTGGAATTCCATGTGTAGCGGTGAAATGCGTAGATATATGGAGGAACACCAGTGGCGAAGGCGGCTCTCTGGTCTGTAACTGACGCTGAGGCTCGAAAGCGTGGGGAGCAAACAGGATTAGATACCCTGGTAGTCCACGCCGTAAACGATGAGTGCTAAGTGTTGGAGGGTTTCCGCCCTTCAGTGCTGCAGCAAACGCATTAAGCACTCCGCCTGGGGAGTACGACCGCAAGGTTGAAACTCAAAGGAATTGACGGGGGCCCGCACAAGCGGTGGAGCATGTGGTTTAATTCGAAGCAACGCGAAGAACCTTACCAGGTCTTGACATCCTTTGACCACTCTAGAGATAGAGCTTCCCCTTCGGGGGCAAAGTGACAGGTGGTGCATGGTTGTCGTCAGCTCGTGTCGTGAGATGTTGGGTTAAGTCCCGCAACGAGCGCAACCCTTATTGTTAGTTGCCATCATTTAGTTGGGCACTCTAGCGAGACTGCCGGTGACAAACCGGAGGAAGGTGGGGATGACGTCAAATCATCATGCCCCTTATGACCTGGGCTACACACGTGCTACAATGGGAAGTACAACGAGTTGCGAAGTCGCGAGGCTAAGCTAATCTCTTAAAGCTTCTCTCAGTTCGGATTGTAGGCTGCAACTCGCCTACATGAAGCCGGAATCGCTAGTAATCGCGGATCAGCACGCCGCGGTGAATACGTTCCCGGGCCTTGTACACACCGCCCGTCACACCACGAGAGTTTGTAACACCCGAAGTCGGTGAGGTAACCTTTATGGAGCCAGCCGCCTA
>NZ_CM206813.1:1397500-1777500 GCF_059834485.2 Enterococcus sp. S86.2
TAATGAAATAAAAGAAGTAGCATCAAAAAATATTGGTCAAATGTTACATGACCTAAAAGATTTTGAATTGGCCATCAAAGAGGAGCGAATTCCAGATATCTATCGGATATACAATGGACGATTGCATGATGAGTTGAAAAAAACTTCCAATGCAAATCATGAAATTGATAAGTTATTAACTAAAAAAATTCATGACAGTTTTATGACAACTTTTCCTTTTATGCGTCACCATGAAAAAGTTTCAGAAACGTTAAACTACTACCGAATTGGTGACTATTATCGTCAAAGAGCAGCGGTTGGAATTGATACAAGTATTCCAGAAATTTTCGTTATTCCAAAAATTGATAGTGAATGGGAGGCTTTCATTGCTGATCATGATGGCTTGATGAAACAAATTGAGCAGGAAATGGATCAGCTAACAGCTAACACAATTACAGCAAAAGCTCAAATTGAAAAGCTTGATGAAAAGATTAAAGAGCTTAACCAAAAGGAAAAAGCGATTGAAAATACCAAAGGATTTTTTAATCGTGGGAAAACTGACGAAGAATTGGATATGATTCTTAAACAAAAGGAAGAATTGGCGGCTCAGCGTGCTAAATGGCTACCTTATGTTGAAGAACGAGAGAAAACTGCCCAACAAAAAGCTATCTTAGAAAATAAATACCAACAAGTCAGACTAAACCGTGCTCTGGTTACCAAAGAGTTCCGTCAGATTAAACGTTACTTTGGTGGTTTGGAAGAGTTACAAGAACAATTATCAACTTTCATAACAGAATATTTAAACGAAGGAGGCAAAGAAAATGACTGACGGTAAAAATGATTTGCCCCAAGAGTCACTAGCAACTCCCGTAAGCGAAACATCAAATCAACCAAAAGCAGTAACCGACAACAGGGCTGTTGAGGAAAGATTGACTACAGAGTTACCAAAAACAACAGAGGCAGAACTTTATCAACAAAATAAAGAAAATGACCATGATGAAATTGTGTTGTTAATTGCAGCTTCAGAAAAAGAATTGGCCGACTTAAAATTGCGTAAGGCTTTAATGGAAGCCGATTTTGAAGAGTTACTGGCTGAGTTTAGCCGTCTGATTGTCCCGCAAGCCGAAATTTCTGTAATTGCCAAAAAAATCTTATTAGAATATTTTTCTTACGAATTATTAAAACCATTACATTCAGTGGGGTTAAAACCGGCAGAAAATAGTTATGATGTATGGGAAACAAAACACTTCTTGGTTCAATACTATTTAGATGATAAGCAAAACCTAATTTTCAGTTTTAAAATTAATCCTGTTGATTCACGTTTTACTTCAGAATTTATGCCGTTAATAATGATTGATATACAAGCGATGAAAGTTACAGTTAAAGACGAAGAAGTATTGCGCCTGGTTCATTTGTGGTATGCGGATCAAGTATTTTCAAAAAGTCAGTTGTCTTTAGTAAACTATGATATCAATTTATTGCTACAACACTTTCGGACTCTGGATTTTGATGTTGCGGCAACCCTTTTAGATAATACCCAAGAACTACATGTTAAATTGGAAACCGACTATCAAATGGCTACAAGTGTTTTAGATGAAATCTTTATCATTACCATGGAGAATGAGGATTTTGATTTTGAAAAGACGGCAGCCAATCACTATGAGGTTTTATTAGATCAAGATCAGAAGGTTGCGATTTATCCAGATGATAATGAGAAGACAGCGCTATTTATTGATTCGAATAAACGGCGACGTTCTTTATTAGATTTCTTTACCAGCTATGCTTTTTTAGTCCCACTATTGGTACGAGGATAGTAAAAACCCAAGAACAAAAGCATTTTTTCTTTGAATAAAAGAAAATTTCGCTTTGTTCTTGGGTTTTTTATTTAAAAAACTAATCGAGTGCAGCTGCATTAGCAGCAGTACGTTTTTGTAAAAAGTAAGAGAGGACGATTAAACCATATAAAACAATCGTCACTTCGGTAACTACTAAATTACTAGTCGTTAAAATTGCGATAAAAATCGCGGTTAAACTTACTAAGGTTACAATATTTACTGTCTTTTTAAATAAAGAGGTGCTATTTTTTTGCAAATAGCTAAAGTATGCTAAACACAACATTAGCCAAATTAAAAGCACAGTATAAGAAAGAGAACCCACTAAATAAGTAAAGAGTGATTCACCAAATAAATAAGATAATAAAACGCCAATATAAAGCATTCCAGTTGAAAACATGACAGCTCGATTGGGCACACCATGTTTATTTAAACGCATATATTTACTGAATTTTTTTGTTTTAGAAAGTTGTAAATGCAAAATTCGTGATGATGCATAAATACCAGAGTTGATTGAAGAAAACAAAGCAAAAACGATTACTAAATTAACAAGATCGGCAGCAAACGGAATTTGCATTTTTTCAAAAATCAAAACAAAGGGACTCGCATCTGAGTTGGCTAATGTTTGCCATGGATAAATAATAAGCAGTAAAAACATGGGAACGATATAAAAAGCGATAATGCGAAATAGCACACTGCGAATCGCTTTGGGAATAGATTTAGCGGGATCTGCGGTTTCTCCCATTGCAATGATGACCAGTTCAGTTCCACCGTAAGAATAAACTACTAATAGCAAAGAATTTAATAAACCTTGCACTTTATGGGGGAAAAAGCCACCATGACTCGTTAATGAACTCATCGTAGGTACTAAACCATCATGGAAAATCCGACCTAAAACAAGGTAACTAGCAAAGATAATCAGTAAAACAACGACACTGATCTTTCCCATCGTTAACCAAAATTCGGTTTCCGCAAATATCTTAACAGATAAAAAATTAATCATAGTCGTGAGTAAAGAAATAATTAATATAAAAATCCAAGCAGGAACATTGGGAAACCATAACTGCATGAAGCTCGCAGCGGCTACTGCTTCTGCAACGATATTAATCATCCACATCGTCCAATAAAGCCAATCGGTAAAGTAGGCCGAAAAAGAACCGATATAAGGTGCAACGACACCAGATAAACTTTGCGCGTGACTGTTGTTCACCGCTAAAGTACCCACCGCATTCATAATACTAAATAATAACAATCCGCCCAAAAAGAAAGCCAGAATAACAGAAGGTCCGGCTAAATTAATCGCTTCGCCACTTCCTTTGAACAAGCCGGCTCCAATTGCACCTCCCAATGCCAACATGGTCACATGGCGAGAATGCATCTTTTTTTGTAGTTTATTTTCCATTATTTCACCTATCTTAAAAGCTATGTAAAATAACAATAGCCGTATTTTTAAAGAACAAACAGTATCATACTGGAATATTCTGAAAATTTCAACACTAAATTGCATAAATTTTTAGAAATTTCATTTCATTTGTTCAAAAGATAAAAGTAAGGCATAATAAAAAAGCATTCAGCAAAAAGAACAAAGAAAAAATAAGGCACAACTGTTGGAAATTGAATTTTTTAACGAAGTGAGCCATGTAAAATTTTTTGTTAATATTAATTTTTAAAGGTGAAAAGATGAAAAAGAAAATCAGCTTAGGGAGTATTTTGATTGTCTTGCTACTTTTTTTCTTGCAAGTCACAGGTATTCTTCCTAATACAGAAAAAAAACAATCCCAAGCAGATGTTCCCCACAATACGACGACAACAACCAAACATGTCACAATTGAAGCTGTTGATTTAGACAATCCGCCCCGACTAGAGAAAATCACAGTCTTGCGTATCCGCAATGTCGATGGCGATACTTTTGCATTTTATGTTCATGACAAAGAATATAAATTACGGCTATTGATGGTCGATACACCAGAAAGTGTTAAACCTAATCTAGCAGTGCAACCCTTTGGTAAAGAAGCGAGTGCTTTTACCAAAGATAAGTTAGCAAATGGGGATATTAGTATCGTTTTTGACAAGGGTGAAATAAAAGATAGTTATGGACGCTATTTAGCCTATGTCTATGTTAAAGATGAAATGTTGCAAACAGCGTTGTTAAAGGCAGGTCTAGGTATTGTACGTTATGTCAATGTCGGTGGTGATAGCTATGTTAATGAGCTTTTGGCAGCACAAAAGTCTGCCCAAAGCATGCAGTTAGGGGTTTGGCAAGAAAAAAATTACGTAGTGAAGAAAAGTAACGGCTATTATCAGTATAATGAGAGATAAATTAGTATATGATTAGACTGGCCTTGTCTTTTTTGTTAAAATAGAGCTATAAGAAAGTCCATTTCTTTTACCTCCAGGTGTGTGAAGACAAATTTCACACACCCTTTTTTAGGGTAAACCCACTGGGGTTGAGAAAATTGCTTCTTTGATCTAATAATTTAGCCTATGGTTATTCTTTTATAAATAAAGACCCAGATTCGTATTGAACCTGGGTCTTTATTTTATTCTTCTGATAAAATGACTCTTACCATTTTATCTAAGAATTCTTCTTCGGTCATAGGATTTTCTGAATCTTCATGAGAAAAAGCTTTTTCATTTTTTTGACCATCGGTAAAGCGATAAGTATCATCTGCGCTGATAAAGAAGAAGTAATCTTTTTCACCTTCGATATAAAGAACTTCTTTTTGATCAGGATACTCCACTGTAACATCCATTACGGTGATACCAGATACGCGATTTGTCAAATAATCTTCTGCTTGTTTAATTGTTAATGCCATGATTATCAATCCCTTCTTTTATATAGTACCACTATTCACAAAAGGGAGTATAAATAAACACTTATTATCAGAATTAAAAAAAATAATGATTTTTTTTGCTGGAAAAGGTTCACATTGATTCGTTTTTAGATTATAGTAATTATAAATTGATAATTACTATTTCCTTGATAAATGGTTTTTACTAGGGATTAGTTTTCAATTAGATAAATATATTCTCAATAAATTAGCGGAGGTAAGATGATGTCAATGATTGGAAAAGAAGTGGCTGAATTCAGCGCGCAAGCATATCATAATAGTGAATTTGTTAGTGTTTCAACAGAAAACTTTAAAGGAAAGTGGAGTGTTTTATGTTTTTATCCTGCTGACTTTACGTTTGTCTGTCCAACAGAATTAGAAGATCTGCAAGACCAATATGAAACATTGCAGTCCTTAGATGTGGAAGTTTACTCTTGCTCCACAGATACCCACTTTACCCATAAAGCATGGCATGAAACATCAGAAGCCATTGGTAAAATCAAATACTATATGATTGGCGACCCTAGTCATAAAATTGCTGAAATGTTCGACGTTTTAGATGAAGCGGAAGGATTAGCGCAACGTGGTACGTTTATTATCGACCCAGATGGCATTGTTCAAGCTGTAGAAATTAACGCTGACGGGATTGGACGTGACGCAAGTACGTTAGTAGACAAGATTCGTGCAGCCCAATATGTGCGTACACATCCAGGTGAAGTTTGTCCGGCTAAATGGAAGGAAAGTGGCGAAACACTGACGCCAAGTTTTGATTTAGTGGGTAAAATTTAAACGAGTCTAATTGCAGCTGTGATTAGACTTTAGTTGCTAAAAATATTACCGTCAACTTCTTTAAGTGCAGCCTCATTGCTGTTTACTTATGTAAGTTTGGCGGTTTTTACTTAAAGGAGCGAAAAAATTGTTAGATAACAACACCATCCAACAGTTAAAACAGTATTTGACCATGCTAGAAGGGCCTGTTGTATTTAATGCTAGCCTTGGTAGCGATGAAAATTCTAATAAAATGAAAGAATTCTTAGTAGAAGTTACAGCATTATCAGATCTTTTAAGTTTTGAAGAAGTCGCAGGTTTGCGAAAGCCCCAATTTACCGTTGACCAACCAGATCAAACAAGTGGAATTACTTTTGCCGGTTTACCTTTAGGCCACGAATTTGCTTCATTTATTTTAGCGGTTTTACAAGTTAGCGGACGGGCACCAAAAATTGACGAAGCAGATTATCAGCAAATTGAAGGAATTACCGAAACGCTACATTTTGAAACCTTTATTAGTTTAACGTGTCAAAACTGTCCTGATGTTGTTCAAGCGTTAAATATCATGGCTGTTTTAAATCCTAATATCAGTCACACTATGATTGAAGGGGGGACATTTAAAGAAGAAGTAGAGACAAAAAATATTTTAGCTGTTCCTACGGTCTTTTTAAATGGCGAGGAATTTTCAAGTGGTAGAGCAACACTTGCACAATTGTTAAAGAAAATCCCAACGACCCAAAAGGTTGACTTCAAAGCAAGAGATCCTTTTGATGTTTTAGTTGTCGGAGGTGGTCCTGCTGGAGCCAGTGCCGCAATTTATGCGGCGCGAAAAGGGATTCGGACAGGTTTATTGGCCAATGAATTTGGCGGACAAGTATTAGAAACTTTAACGATTGAAAATATTATTGGAACGCCAAAAACAAAAGGTCCTAAATTTATGGCCGAAGTAAAGCAACATGTTGAAGAATACGATGTTGATTTGATTGATGGGCAAATTGCCACAAGTATTCAAAAAGATGACCTCGTAACCCTTAATTTAGAAAATGGCGCAACCCTTCAAAGTAAAGCGGTGGTTTTAGCTACAGGCGCACATTGGCGTAACCTGAATATTCCTGGCGAAGCTAAATTCAAAAATAAAGGAGTAGCGTATTGTCCCCATTGTGATGGTCCACTATTTGCTGGAAAAGATGTCGCCGTTGTTGGTGGCGGAAATTCCGGTATTGAAGCGGCTATTGATCTAGCTGGTATTTGTCATCATGTCTATGTTTTAGAATTTTTATCGGGATTAAAGGCAGATAAAATTTTACAAGAACGACTAGGCGAACTCCACAACGTTACGGTTATCTTGAACGCTGCGACAATGAGCATTGACGGAGATGATAAAGTCGCAGGCTTAACATATCGCAACCGTGAAACTGGTGAAAAAGAAAGCCTTGCCGTAGCCGGCGCCTTCATTTTGATTGGCTTACAACCAAATACAAAGTGGTTAGAAAGTACGTCAGTTAATTTAAATGAACGCGGTGAAATCATTACCGCTGCTGACGGCAGGACAAATGTTGCTGGAATTTTTGCCGCTGGTGATTGCACAGACAGCCGGTATAAGCAAATCATCATTGCTATGGGATCAGGTGCAACCGCTGCGTTAGGGGCTTTTGATTATTTAATTCGTCAAGATTAAAAAGTAAAAAAATTTTTTTTACGGAAATAATAAGCTGTAAAAACCGGTTATGTCAGTCTTTTGCACCAGGAAAAGTTATGATTTTTTTGTAAAGTCATAGCTTTTTTTATTGGGGTTTGTTATCATGAATGAGTAATATTTTTTCCATATTTTGTAATGGTTGAGTCAAAGACTTCAAGGATCGCGTTCTTCAAGGGGTGAGAAGAGCATTTTTGAAGTGCTTTTTTTAAACGTACTTCAATATAGTTGAAGTACGTTTTTTTTATTAGCAAATGACGAGTTATCATTACGATTAGGGCAGTCGTGTCTAGTTTTTTAAAATTACGCTTTTTCGTATTGTAGTGAAGTATTGATAGAAATACTAAGCAAAAATTTTAATGAAAGACTTAAAAGTTGAACTTTTGACAGCTGACTGAAAGCTTTTCTTATTCGCAGCAAAGGAGGAAATCAATTGAAGGAAGCTTTAGATAAGATTAAAGCAGCAGAAATGAAAAACGAAGATTTACAAAATGACTTACAAAAAGAGTTGCAAGAATATGCTGAAAAAAAAGAAGCACAATTGCAATTACTCAAAGATGGTCTTAAAGCAAACCGACAGCAACAACTTGAAGCAGCAGAAAAAATTGCAGAAACAGCACTAAAAAGTGAGAAAGAAGAACTTTTAGCCGCTGCTAAACAAGAAAAAGCGACATTTACTGCGCTTTACAAAGAGCGTCATGAAAAAGTCGCCACTTTCATTATAGAAAGGGTGCAGGAGACTTATGGCAGTTGAAGCAGTAAAAAAGATTTCCTTAATTTTAGAAAAATCCCATCAAGAGGAGCTACTCCAACTTCTTCAGGGGCTACAAACTGTTGAAATTACAGATTTAGTAGCAGATGAAGAGAATAAAACCTGGATTGACTATTACTTTCCCGCTGGGTTACAGATTTCCCACGAAGGTATGCAAAAATACGAAAAATTATTACAGCAAATTGAAACAGCTTTGCGCTTTGTCAGAAATCATGGGAATGCAAAAGAAAAAACAGTGGAGTTAAAACGCAAGACGCTGGATTTTTTTGCTTTGGAAAATGAGTTTGATGAAACTAAATTACGGAAACAATTAGACCAGTTAGCTGATTTACAAAATCGCTGGTCTGAAATGCAAGAAGCTAAAAAAGTTAATTTAGAAAAAGAACAATGGGGAACATTATGGCAAAGTCTTGATGCATATACGGCTGATGAAACTGCCAGTACCCAAATGTTGTTAGGAACTTTAGAAGATAAATTGTGGTTAGATTTTTTAAGTGAAGTAAAAGATAATGACAATCTTTATGTCGAAAATATCTTTACTGAAAAACAAATGACAGGTTTTGCTTTGATCTATTTAAAATATGAAGCAAAAAATGTGCAAGAATTATTACAAAAGTATGGGGTCAAAGAGGAAGTAAACCCATATAACAAATTACCAAAACAAGTCCTACAAGCTGCTAAAGCACAATTGGCAACTCTTGCTAAACAAGAAAAAGCTTTGGTGGCAGAAATTGGACAACGAAAAAAAGAAATTGCTTCTTTACAATTAGCTGAAGAAGTCATTTTAGCTAAAAAAGAACGAGAAATCGTTAAAGCAGGCTTAGTAAAATCTGATAATCTCGTCGTATTATCCGGTTGGATCGCAGATAGTGATTGCCAACAGTTTGAAATGCAGTTAGCCAAACACTTTTTGAATCATGAAATTTACTATACCTACGCAAAACCAACAGCAGCAGAAATAGAAACGTTAAAAACCCCCACCAAGTTGAAAAATGCAACCGTGGTTCAGCCTTTTGAAATGTTAACTGAGATGTATAGTCTGCCACAATATCAAGAAATTGATCCTACACCGTGGTTGGCACCATTTTACTTTGTCTTTTTCGGCATGATGGTGGCAGATTTAGGCTATGGTCTTTTAATGCTTTTAGTCACAACCGTGGCATTAAAAAGAGTTACCTTAAGTAAAGGCGTCGCGCGCTTTATGAAATTGTTCCAATATTTATCAGTTTCGACGATTATTTGGGGGCTCATCTATGGCAGCTGCTTTGGGGCAGAATTACCATTTTATCTCTTGTCTCCTTCAAAAGATTTCATGGCGATTTTTGGTATCTCAATGGTTTTTGGCGGAATTCAATTGTTTACCGGCCTGTTCTTAGCTGCTAAAGAAAATATTAAGAAAAAAGATTATGTACAAGCTGTGAATCAAGGGTTTTCTTGGCAAGCAATTTTGGCTGGGATTATCATTGCCGCAGCTGGGAAATTGGTACTCGCATCTGAAGCAATCTTTATTTTAGGAATTGTCGTCGCAGTAATCGGTGCAATCTGTGTTCTTTTAATTCCGGCTGTAACCGGAAAATCAAAAGTGGGCGGCTTTTTCATGGGATTGTATGAACTTTATGGCGTTACCAGTTATATTGGCGATTTCGTTAGTTATAGTCGCTTAATGGCCTTAGGGATTTCTGGGGGGAGTATTGCCGCTGCTTTTAACATGTTAGTGGGGTATATGCCCCCTGTGGCGCGCTTTACTGCTGGTGCTGTTTTAATCATTGCTTTGCAGGGGTTAAATATTTTCTTATCTTTGCTTAGTGCTTATGTTCATGCGGCACGGTTACAGTATGTCGAGTTTTTTGGAAAATTTTACAACGGCGGTGGACGTGCTTTTAAAACGTTTAAGCCGACAGAAAAATATGTCAACTTTAAAGAAGAAAATGGAGGAAAGAACAAATGATCGACTTTTTAATTAACAACCAAGGTGGTATGATTTTTGCGATTATCGGAATGGGGATTGCAACAATTTTTTCAGGGATTGGATCATCTAAAGGGGTAGGTCTGACCGGTGAAGCCGCTGCGGCGTTAACGACGAGCCAACCAGAAAAATTTGGACAAGCGTTAATCTTGCAATTATTACCAGGTACTCAAGGTTTGTATGGATTTGTTATTGCGTTTATGATTTATGGTAGTCTATCTGCTGATATGTCAATTGTAACGGGCATGGCCTATTTAATGGCTTCTTTACCAGTTGCGTTTACCGGCCTATTTTCAGGGATGGCCCAAGGTAAAGTTGCTGCTGCTGGTATTCAAATTTTAGCAAAAAAACCAGAACACTTCTTTAAAGGGGTTATGTTTGCGGTAATGGTTGAAATGTATGCCATTTTAGGTTTCGTTATCTCATTTCTACTTTTAGGTAGCATCTAGTTTCCAATAGTAAAAGGAGGTAGAAAAATGGACGCCATTACAAAAATTATTGAACAAATAGATGAAGCTGCAGCAACAAAACGTGCAGCCTATAAAGCAGAACAACAGGCGCAAATTGATGATGATTTTCTGAGGCGCAAAGCTTTGATTGAAGCTGAAGACGAAAAATTAACCACACAATTAGAAAAAAATCAAAACGTAAAATATAAACAACTTCATGCCCGGCAACAGATGGAAGTAAAGCAAGAAACGCTGTTGGCAAAACAGAATTATCTAAGTCAAGTCTTTGAGGAAGCCTATGCCAAAATGCAAGCTTGGCAAAATGACGCCCTCCAAGATTTTGCTGCCGCTTGTTTACAACAGCTTCCTTTTGAAAAAGGGAAAAAAGTTATTTTCAAACCAGCAAACAAAATGCCAAAATCAAGCTACCCGGAAAAATGGTTAGAGCAAATGAATGAAAAATTGGACTATGAGTTGGTTTATGGAGAAGAAATTACGGCAGATTCATACGGTTTTGTCGTCGATGACAAAGGCGTGCAGTATAACTTTTTGTACCGAGACTTACTAAATGAAATCAAAACATCAAATAGCAACAGTATTTCACAAATGTTGTTTGAAGGATAAAAAGTCGAACCTTTTAAAAGAGGTTGGCTTTATGACAAGGAGCGCGTTTATGAAACAAGATTTATATCATCAACTAAATCCTTATGTTCGCTTGAAAGAAACAGAAATTTTAGCTCCTAGCTTTTATGAGCAATTGATATCTTCAGATTTACCAAAAATAAAAGAACTATTAAATGCTACGGTCTATGGTAAATATTTAACAACGGATTTCCCCAATAATTTTGATGCTGTTTTAAATCAAGAATTACTAGCAAGCTACCGTGAACTAGTTGAAAGAGCACCCGTACCAGAGGTTATTTTTATCTTTACGATGCGCTTTACTTTGCATAATTTAAAAGTTTTAACAAAAGCGCATTATATTGGCGAAAATTACGACTATTTATATTTACCAGATGGCTTTTATGCGCTAGATGAGCTAAAACACGCCATTGAAACGGGCAAATCCGCTGTATTGCCACCCTCAATTTTAAAAAGTATCAATGAAGTGCGGGAGTACTTGGCAGAATCTGCAATTTTGCAAGGAATCGATGTTATTTACGATCGTCGCTTTTTAAAAGAACAAAGACGTTTAGGCGAGGAACTAGGTTATCCTGAATTGTTAAAAGAAATCATTACTTTTATTGATTTAACTAACATCATAACCGCTTTACGCTGTCTTTTACAAAAACGGAGTCAAGCCTTTTTAACGGCTGTGTTGTCAAGTTCTGGTAGTATTTCAAAAGAAACGTATTTGGACTTTGCCAAATTAGATATTTCAGCTTTAAAAGAGTATCTTTTGGCAAGCGAGTATGGGGATCTTTTGGCACCTGCGATTAGTGGTGAAAAAATTGATTTTGCCAAATTAGATACAATTAAGGATAATCGGCTGACAGAAATGTTCGCATCCGCCCAAACGGAAGCTTTTGGACCGTTACCGCTATTAGCGTATCTAAACGCCAAAGAAATCGAAACAAAAAATCTACGACTGATTATTACAGGCAAGAAAAGTGGCTTTACAAACGAACAAATTAAAGAGAGGATGCGAATAACCTATGACATATAAAATTGGTGTAATTGGAGATAAGGAATCCGTATTGCCGTTTAAACTGTTTGGGTTCACCGTCTTCTCAGACACGAAGAAAGAGGCTGTTTTGCAAGCTTTTTTACAAATGGCATCAGAAGGTTATGGTGTTATCTATTTAACCGAAGCTTGCGGTAAAGAAATTGCAGAAGAAATCAATCGGCATAAATCAAATCCTAAACTGTCCGTAGTTTTGATTCCAAATCATGACGGTACGTTAGGTATTGGCCGCCAAATGATTCAAGACAATGTTGAAAAAGCAGTCGGACAAAACATTTTGTAAAGGAGCTAAAGATAGTGCAAGTTGGCAAGATAATCAAAGTATCCGGTCCCTTAGTAATGGCCGAAAATATGAGTGAAGCCAGCATCCAAGATATTTGTTTTGTAGGTAGTCTTGGAGTTGTTGGCGAAATTATCGAAATGCGAGGCGATGTTGCTTCAATTCAGGTTTATGAAGAAACTGCTGGTATTGGACCTGGAGAACCCGTTCGTTCTACGGGTGAAGCTTTATCCGTTGAATTAGGACCCGGGATTATTTCCCAAATGTTTGACGGTATTCAACGACCGTTGGATGTTTTTATGGCCCAAACAAAAAGTAATTTTTTGACGCGGGGTGTTCAACTACCAGCATTGGATCACGAGAAAAAATGGGACTTTCAAGCCAATGTAGCCGTTGGAACTAATGTCTCTGCGGGAGATATTGTCGGGACAGTGGCGGAAACAAAAATTATTACCCATAAAATTATGGTACCAAATGGCGTTTCTGGTACGATAAAAGAGATTAAATCGGGTATGTTTACTTTAGATGAAGTTATTTATGTCTTAGATACTAAAACAGGTGATAAAGAATTCACCATGTTGCAAAAATGGCCGGTGCGTCGTGCACGGCCTGTGAAAGAAAAAATGAATCCTCAAGCCCCAATGATTACCGGACAACGTGTAATTGATACTTTTTTCCCTGTAACCAAAGGTGGCGCTGCGGCAGTTCCTGGTCCTTTTGGGGCGGGTAAAACCGTCGTTCAACACCAAATTGCCAAATGGGCAGATGTAGATTTAGTTGTTTACGTCGGTTGTGGTGAGCGGGGCAATGAAATGACGGACGTTATGAATGAATTTCCAGAGTTAATTGACCCCAATACTGGGGAATCTTTGATGGAACGCACAATTTTAATTGCAAATACATCAAATATGCCAGTGGCAGCCCGTGAAGCTTCAATTTATACCGGTATTACAATTGCCGAATACTTCCGTGATATGGGCTACTCTGTGGCCATTATGGCAGATTCTACCTCTCGTTGGGCCGAAGCGCTAAGAGAAATGTCTGGTCGGCTAGAAGAAATGCCTGGAGATGAAGGGTATCCTGCTTATTTAGGTTCACGTTTAGCTGAGTACTATGAACGAGCTGGCAAAGTAATTGCCTTAGGACAAGAAGGTCGCCAAGGCAGTATTACAGCTATTAGTGCCGTCTCTCCTTCTGGTGGGGATGTTTCAGAACCGGTGACCCAAAACACACTACGCGTCGTAAAAGTATTCTGGGGCTTAGATTCTACTTTGGCACAAAAACGACACTTTCCGTCAATAGACTGGCTTAAAAGCTATTCTTTATATGACACAGAAGTTGGCAATTACTTAGACCAAGAATTACAAGTTCCTTGGTCAGAACTTGTAACCAAAGCCATGCGTCAGCTACAAAAAGAATCAGAATTACAAGAAATCGTGCGCTTAGTCGGAATTGACTCTCTATCTGAAAAAGATCAGCTGTTACTAGAAGTAACCAAATCCATTCGTGAGGATTACCTACAGCAAAATGCTTTTGATGATGTTGATACTTTCACTTCAAGAGAAAAACAATATCAGATGCTTTCTAATATTATCGCTTTTGGGGATGAAGCAGAAAAAGCCTTAGAATTAGGATCTTACTTGTCAGAAATCATGTCAGGCACTATCTTATTGCGTGACAAAATTGCCCGTATGAAATACGTGCCAGAAAACGAAATCAATAAAATTACTGATTTAGCGCAAGAAATTAAAGAAACAATTAAAACGATTATCCAAGAAGGGGGCATGAATCGTGATTAAGGAATATAAAACGATTGGCGAAGTTGTTGGCCCCTTAATGGCTGTTGATAAAGTTGCCGGTGTGAAGTACGAAGAATTAATCGAAGTACGTTTACAAACAGGAGAGATGCGCAAAGGTCAAGTTTTAGAAATCTCAGAAGATAAGGCCTTGGTTCAAATTTTTGAAGGTACTGGCGGTATCAATCTTAAAGATTCAGCAGTACGTTTTTTAGGTCATCCTTTACAGTTGGGCGTATCACTAGATATGATTGGTCGGACATTTGACGGGTTAGGACGACCAAAAGACAATGGGCCTGAAATTTTGCCTGAAAAAATGTTGGATATTAATGGTGAAGTAATTAATCCAATGGCACGAGATTATCCAGATGAATTTATTCAGACCGGTATTTCATCCATCGATCACCTGAATACACTGGTGAGAGGTCAAAAGCTACCCGTATTTTCTGGTTCGGGTTTACCTCATAAAGAACTAGCTGCACAAATCGCCAGACAAGCAGCAGTGTTAAATACCGATGATGATTTTGCTGTTGTTTTTGCTGGTATCGGGATTACTTTTGAAGAAGCGGAATATTTCATGGAAGACTTTCGTAAAACCGGAGCAATCGACCGTTCGGTAGTCTTTATGAACTTGGCTAACGACCCTGCAATTGAGCGGATTGCGACACCACGTATGGCATTAACTGCTGCTGAGTATTTGGCTTATGAAAAAGGAATGCACGTTTTAGTTATCATGACAGACATGACAAATTATTGTGAGGCATTACGGGAAATTTCAGCAGCACGGCGAGAAGTTCCAGGCCGACGAGGTTATCCAGGATATTTATATACCAACTTAGCAACGTTATACGAGCGAGCAGGTCGGATTAAAGGGTTAAAAGGTTCTGTCACGCAGATTCCAATTTTAACTATGCCAGAAGATGATAAAACACATCCAATTCCCGATTTAACTGGCTATATTACAGAAGGACAAATCATTTTATCTCGAGATTTGTATAAGAGTGGGATCAAACCACCAATTGACGTCTTACCTTCTTTATCACGACTTAAAGATAAAGGAACCGGCCCAGGTAAAACTAGAGAAGACCATGCTGCGACCATGAACCAACTATTCTCAGCCTACGCTCAAGGAAAACAAGCGAAAGAATTGGCGGTTGTTTTAGGGGATTCTGCTTTATCTGAAGTTGATAAAATTTATGCCCAGTTTGCTGAACGTTTTGAAACTGAATACGTTAACCAAGGTTATGAAACGAATCGCTCGATTACCGAAACCCTTGATTTAGGTTGGCAATTATTAAGTATTTTGCCAAAAACTGAATTAAAACGAATTAAAGATGATATGATTGAAAAGTACTTGCCAGAAAAGGGGTAGTTTAAATGGCGCGTTTAAATGTTAATCCGACTCGAATGGAGTTGGCGCGCTTGCAAAAGCAGCTGACAACGGCCAAACGGGGACATAAATTACTAAAAGATAAACAAGATGAATTAATGCGCCGCTTTATTTTGATGGTCAAAGAAAACAATCATTTACGCCAGGAAGTAGAAGGGTTGATGGAAAGCGCCATGCGCGCTTTTCGACTTGCTAATGCAACTTTAAATGAAGCGTTTATTGAAGAATTGTTCATTTTGCCCGCTACCAGAGTAGAACTGGAAATGGATCAAAAGAATATTATGAGTGTGGAAGTTCCTGTTTTGAATTTCCATTACGATGAGGATCTTTTTGAGGCACCATTAGAGTATGGCTATCTGAATTCTAATGTTCCTTTAGATAATGCCATTGCTCGATTTACGACCGTTTTACCGAAGTTGTTAGCTTTAACCGAGGTGGAAAAAACGTGTCAATTGATGTCTGGTGAAATTGAAAAAACAAGACGCCGAGTGAACGCATTAGAGTATATGACGATTCCAGAGTTGGAAGAGACAATTTATTACATCAAAATGAAGTTGGAAGAAAATGAGCGTTCTGAAGTAACGCGGATGATTAAAATAAAAAATATGAACCGTAATATGTAACAGAATTTTGCTTTAAAAAATCCGGGAGAAATCATTGCGAATTTTCCCCCGGATTTTTTTATTATCTGGTACAATCTAGGGTAAGCATTTCATTGCTTTAACTTAAATTATCCTAGAACGTGTAATTGGAGGTAAGTTTCTTGAAACGATGTAAAAAAGCTCCCTTAGCAACACCGCAGCTAATATCATTAGGTTTTGCCGCGGTAATTTTTGGCGGAGCTTTATTATTGATGTTGCCTATTTCTAGTCGTCAGGGCGTAGTTACGCCCTTTATTGATGCCTTATTTACTGCAACATCCGCAACTTGTGTTACCGGCTTAACAACAGTTAATACTGCAGAACACTGGACACCTTTTGGTCAATTTATTATTTTAATCATGATTGAAACAGGCGGTTTAGGTTTTATGTCGTTACCGGTATTCTTTTTTATGATTGCTAAAAAGAAAATCAATTTACGCACCCGAATGCTATTAAAAGACTCACTTAATTTGGAGCAAATGAATGGCGGCGTCAATTTGATGCGCTACATTTTATTAACTTCTGTCATTATTCAAGGTCTTGGCGCTTTGGCTTTGAGTTTTTCCTTTATACCGCGTTATGGTTGGGCAAAAGGAAGTTGGTTTAGTATTTTTCATTCTGTTTCGAGTTTTTGTAATGCTGGTTTTGACTTATTGGGTGATAGTTTAGCAGGTGACCAACAAGATATTTGGCTTCTTTTTGTGGTGATGATTTTAATCATCGCAGGCGGACTAGGCTTTTTAGTCTGGTACGATATTATGCAATATCGCCAGCGCAAGCGTCTGTCCATTCACTCTAAAATTGCTCTGATCATGACAGGTAGTCTTCTTTTATTGGGCACTTTGGGATTTTATCTGACCGAACATAACGGTGAAAGCTTAGTAGTAGGAAATTGGTTGCAACGTCTATTTAATACCATGTTTATGGCAGTAACACCACGAACAGCAGGTTATTACTCGGTCAATTACTTTGAGATGAGCCATGCCGGTTTAATTCTAACCATTGTTTTAATGTACATCGGTGGCACATCAGGTTCCACTGCTGGTGGTTTAAAGACCACAACTTTTGGTGTGTTGCTCATTCAGATGAAGAGCATCCTAAAAGGACGCAATCAGGCGGAATTTAGCGGCCGAACGATTCCAGCTGGTGCTATTTTTAGAGCTTTAACGCTATTTTTTATTACATTATCACTTTGCATTTTTGCGACGATGATTTTATCAGTCACAGAAAAAATTCCCGATGTTGATGGTTTGGGACTAGAGTATATTGTTTTTGAAGTTGTCTCAGCTTTTGGGACAGTCGGTTTAACGATGGGATTAACCCCTGAACTTAGCATGGTAGGCAAAGTAATTATTATAGCCTTGATGTTTATTGGCAGGGTGGGAATTATGACAGTATTATTCTCATTAATTGCAAAAGCAAGACAGCAAGAACAACATTTCAAGTATCCGGAAGAATCAGTTTTAATTGGGTAACAATAAGTTTCGTATAATTAGAATATGTAAACTTACAACCTAAAAAAGTATGCCATTATTTTTCTGGCATACTTTTTTTTAGGGTCAATTTGGGCTCTAATTGTTGTTTACGGTAGCTATTGGCAAAATTATCGTCAGTTAACCAGGTGCGAATAGCTTTTTTTTCAATAATTAACGGCATCCGATCATGAATTTTAGCAACAGTTTCGTTGGGACTCGTCGTCATAATAACAGATTCCAACTCGTCATTGTGTTGGCGATAAAAGCCACCAACATAAATTTCTTTTTCATCGGTAGGGGTAAATAGAATTTTATTTTGGTCATGATCCCATTCAAAGAATCCTGTCATTGGAAAAACACAGCGACGCTGATAAAAGCTTTCAGCAAAAAGTGGTTTTTCTGTTACCGTTTCACTACGGGCGTTAATAATACGACTTTTATTTTTGGTTGTCGTAAATCCCCAACGTGTAAGTCCCAAGCGGATTTTTCCGTCTTTACCAGGAGCAAGTGTTACAACATTTTCGCTAGGAGCAACCTCACCGATTTTCCCTAATTGTTGTAGTTGTTGATAATATTTTAATAATTCCGTTGTCTTTAAATCAAAAAGATAACGACCACACATCACAAAACCTCCTAACCTCAGTTTCATACATTCATAAGTAATTGCGCTATAATGAAGAAGAGGTGATAGTTTGAAACAACAGGTATATGCATTATATCAGAAAATGTTCCAAAAGATGGGGCCTCAAGGCTGGTGGCCAGCTGATTCAAAAGAAGAAATTATATTAGGAGCTATTCTTGTTCAAAACACCAACTGGCAAAATGCAGCAATTTCACTAGAAAATTTGAAAATGGTAACGGATTTTTCTAGTTTCCAAATTGCGAATTTATCTGTGGCACAGTTACAAGCATTGATTCGTCCCAGTGGCTTTTTCAAAAATAAAAGTCAGGCTATTCACGAAATTTTTACCTGGTTGCTAGCTTTTGATGTCGATTTTTTTAAAGTGCGTAGCTATTATGGTGAAAATTTAAGAGATCAATTACTCACTTTACACGGGATTGGTGCAGAGACAGCCGATGTGTTATTACTGTATGTTTTTGATCTGCCTGTTTTTGTCGCAGATAGTTATGCCAGACGTCTTTTTACACAGTTGGGAACACCGCAACTACATAACTATCAAGCTTTAAAAAAACTGGTTAACTTGAATGATTTCACCTTAGCAGAGGCACAAGAATTTCATGGGTTAATCGATGAGTTTGGAAAAGAGTTCTTGAAAAAGAATACTTTTAATAGGAGTTTTTTAAGAGATTACAAAATCAATTTGCGTCAGGAGTAAAATTATGAATCCATTTTTTACAGTTTTTAAAAAGACCCAACAATTTCTTTTATTACAAGCTTATGCAGATGAAATTATGAGTGAAGAAGAGCTAATGACATTTTTGTTAAATGAAACAACGGATGCCCGCTTTAGCCTGATCAGTCAAAAGGGTTTATATCTTGTAACACCCAATGTATCATTGGATGAGTTTACCCATGATTTTTATGCCCCAAGTGAAGTTCAAGCCAGTTTGGCAAAAGAAAGTGTTGCGGTTTTACTAACCACGAAGGTAGAAACAATTGCTTTACCTTTTAGTGAACTAGAGGATGCAAAAAGTATTTTGGCAGATATTAACTATTTGTGGTCTAATTAACTTCACATTTACGAACAAACGTTCTATACTGTTGTTATCACCAACTCTTTTATGTTTATTTTAAATAAATAAATTTTGGCAGTTGGACAACTGATTAAATGAGGGATGTTATGAAGACAGCACTAACTTTAGCCATGGAGGAAGCTTTATATTTTCATTGTCGCCAAAAAGGTGATGTAGTAATTGAGGAAGTTGTTATGCCAGACAATAAAGGGATCGTGGATACTTTATCTTGCAAAATTTTACCGAATCAAACTTTTGAATGGCGTTGTTATGAGTTAAAAGTAAGTAAGGCTGATTTTAAAAGTACCGCAAAGTTGTCTTTTGTGGGTCACTTAAATTATTTTGTTTTACCTCCGTCTTTGTACGAAAAAGTCAAAGAAGAGATTCCACCGCATGTGGGCGTACTTCTCTTTCACCCATATCTAAGTGATTTGGAGTATGGCGTGCCGGGATATTTTGAAACGGTAAAAAAAGCGCAGCGCCAACTTTTACAAGTAAATGAAAATGAACTCTTGTATCACTTGATTACTTCTCAAGCAAGGGAAGTGAATAAAGCCAAACAAACCGAACGTGGGTTACGGGTGTTTAGCACCGACCAACTGTATAAAGAGTTAAAAAGACGGGAAAAAGATTACGATATTTTTAGCGGTGCGGTTAATTATTATGATCGTTTTATTGCAGAAACACAAAACCAAGCAGTAGAAGCACTAAAGGAAGAATTAGAAGCAACGCGGGCCGCTTATTTCACTCTTGAGCAACGTCTATTGGAGGAGTAGTGATGTATTATCCTTATTTTCGCGGTAAACAATTTGACCTGTTAGCTTTACGCCAACTCAGTGAAGCCGGTAAATTAAGCCCGGTTATTCAGCCTGTTATTGAGCCAGTCAAAGATAATCCTGCTTTAGGAAAATTGCTTCTACAATTTAACAACGTAAATCAACCTTATTTCCTCATTGACAACCCGCAAGCAGGTGATTTTTTAACATTAGCGGGGCAAGAAAAATTACAGCAGTTAAATGGTCTTAAGACGCACATTATCACAGAACCTGTAAAAAGTGTGACAGAGTATCCACTTTTGATTGCGCAAAGCGCAGCGGTACTACAAGATGCTGACTTTCCTACTTTTGAGATACCTACAATTGCACCTTTAGAATTTCGTCTGTTGCAACATGTAAAAGGACCCAAAATAGTTTTAGAAGATAATTTTTTACGCTTAAGAGCTAGTTCCTATCGGGAAATACCTGATGAAGTTTTTACTCTCAGTCATCTAACGTATCAAAAAAGAGGGTTTGTAGGCTTTAGCGACTTTTCAATTGATAGTCGACTTTACTATGAGCAAAACTACCCGACAAAAGAAATCGTGTTACATTTGGTTTATTTTGCTGAACAAGAACAATTAAGAATTCATCATTTTGTTTCCCCCGCCGAAGAATTACCTGATTTTGCGACGCGTTTTATGGCGGTAATGGCAGAGGTTAGCCAATTTCCGGCGTTTTTAAGTAACGATACCATAGGGTTGGAAATTTTGAAACAAAGTTACGCAAAAGGGAAATTTCCCGGAATGGGTGTCCTACGCAAAGCTTGCGTGATGCATCATTTAGAATTGATGAGTCGTTTTTTTGAGACAAAAACAAAGGAATGAACATTTTTTGCAAACTTCTTTTGTTATTGCGCAATAAGATTAGGATATTTCATTTTCATTTTTCAGATTTCAAAATTTATATTTTCCGAAAAAAAAGTTTGTGAAGTTACATATGGATATGCCAGCTTTAAAAAGACTTATTCATGTGAAAATTTTATATTATCCTTATAAATAAAAAGTGCACAGTTTAGAAACTGTGTATTTTTTTATCTTGCACAAAAGTTAGGCTTGCCGAAAAATAAAAGTTTGGGTATACTAATCTAAAGTATTATTATTTAGGTGTACCTAAAAATATAAAATGATGAGGTGAATGAAATGATTCGTTTTGAAAATATAACGGCAGCATATAGTCAACAAATTGCTGTCGATCATGTTAGTTTTGAAGTTACACAACCAACTATCGTGGGTCTTTTAGGACCCAACGGAGCGGGTAAATCCACTTTTTTAAAAGCGGCTTTAGGATTAATTCCTGCAACTGGCTTAGTCACTTATAAAGGGGAACCCTTACAAAAAAATCAGCAAGAAGTCGCCTACGTTGAACAAAAAAGTGCAATTGATTATACCTTTCCAATTACAGTAGCAGAAGTAGTCTCGTTAGGTGTCTACCCGCATTTAAAACCATGGGCTAGTATGAAAAAGTATTGGGGAAAAGTTATGGATGCCCTAAAAGCGGTGGATATGCAAGATTTTGCCAAACGTCAAATTGGTGAACTGTCTGGCGGTCAATTTCAACGTGTCTTGCTTGCACGCACATTAGTACAAGACGCAAGTTTGATTTTCTTGGATGAACCTTTTGTTGGCATTGATGCCACGAGTGAACAAATTATTATGGGCTTGTTGCGTAAGTTAAAAGAAAATGGAAAGACTATTTTTATCGTTCACCATGACTTAAGTAAAGTTTCAGTGTATTTTGACGAAATTTTACTATTAAGACAACAAAAGATTGCCTACGGAACAGTCCAAGAAGTTTTTACCCCCCATTATTTAAAAGAAGCCTATGGGGATGCAATACTTATTGGAGGTGATTTTACGTGATTACGCATTTTATTAACGGTTTAACAGAATACCATTTTTTACAAAACGCTTTAATTACGTCAATTGTGATTGGGATTGTAGCCGGTGCGATTGGATGTTTCATTATTTTACGTGGAATGTCACTAATGGGGGATGCAATTTCTCATGCGGTCTTACCAGGAGTTGCGTTATCGTATATTTTAGGGATAAACTTCTTTATTGGTGCGGCTGTTTTCGGTATTTTAGCAAGCTTGGTTATCACATATATCGCCAATAATAGTACGGTCAAAAGTGATACTGCCATTGGGATTACCTTCAGCTCGTTTTTAGCTTTAGGTGTGATTCTAATTGGTGTTGCTAACAGTTCCACAGATTTATTCCATATTTTATTCGGGAACGTTCTTGCAGTTCAAGATAGTGACAAATGGATTACCATTGGAATTTCTGCTTTGGTGTTACTATTACTTATTATTTTTTACCGTCCCTTATTGTTGACCTCTTTTGATCCCATGATGGCCAAAGCCTTTGGAATGAAAGTAAATGTGTACCACTACTTATTGATGTTAATGTTAACATTGGTCTCAGTTACTGCAATGCAAAGTGTAGGGACGATTTTAGTGGTGGCGCTGCTGATTACACCAGCAGCAACAGCCTATTTATTTACTAAGCGATTAAAATATATGATTTTACTTTCCGGAACACTAGGGGGCTTAGCTTCTGTTATCGGACTTTTCATAGGGTATAGTTTTAATATTGCTGCTGGTTCTTCAATCGTATTAACAGCAGCGACAATGTTTTTAATCGGCTTTTTCATATCACCTAAAAAAGCTGAACAAACAAAAATGAAACAAAAAGTTTACACGGCCATTGCTGCTCTTACAGTTTTTGGTATTGGTATTTTTAGCTATCAGCATTTTAGTACACCAAAAGTAAATGGCAGTGAAGAAAAAATTTCGGTAGTAGCGACAAATTCGATTATTGCCGATATGGTAAAAGAAGTAGCCGGCGACAAAGTGGCACTCCACAGCATCGTCCCTGTAGGAAAAGATCCCCATGAATATGAACCTTTAGCCAAGGATGTTCGTAAAACTCAGGATGCAGATGTCATTTTTTATAACGGCTTGAACCTTGAAACAGGGGGTAACGGCTGGTTTACCAAGCTAATGGCCAATGGACAGAAAAAGCCAAATGAAGATTACTTTGCAGTAAGTGACGGTGTTGCGGTGATTTATCTTGAAGGGGATGGTCATGGTAAAGAAGATCCTCATGCTTGGTTAAATATCGAAAATGGAATTTTATATGCTAGAAATATCGCGAAAACATTAAGTCAAAAAGATCCTGCTAACAAAGCGATCTATGCGGAAAACTTAACAAAGTATGAAGAAAAATTATCCGCTTTAGATAAAGTGGCAAAGAAACAATTTGCTAGTATTGCTACCGATCAAAAATTAATTGTAACCAGTGAAGGCTGTTTTAAATATTTTTCTAAAGCATACGGCATTCCTTCTGCTTATATTTGGGAAATCAATACAGAAGAAGAAGGGACACCAGATCAAATTACCTCGTTAGTTGATCAATTGAAAGCTTCGCAGGTAAAGGCGCTTTTTGTAGAAAGTTCTGTTAATAAAAAGCCGATGCAAAGCGTTTCAAAAGATAGCAAGATACCAATTTACGGGGAAATTTTTACTGATTCAATTGCAACTCCTGGTAATCCTGGGGATAGCTACTACAATATGATGAAGGAAAATTTAGAAACTATTTTTGCTGGTTTATCCGGTAAAAAAGATTAATATTATTTCCTACACAAAAAGCAGCCAGCTTATTCTGACTGCTTTTTGTTTGGTGTAAAGTAGGTGCAAAAAGCATAAAAATATTTTACTTTATGCTATTCTTAACCCAGGAGATGATAACAATGAAATATACTTGGGTAGCAAAGACAGCGATGTGGGATAAGGCCATTTTGTCGATTGAAAAAGTCCCTTGGCCAGCTGGGGCCCACTTAGCAGAGCAAATGAAAAATCACGCTTTAACTGATTGGGAAAATGTCTTGGTTTGTTGGCAAAAAGAAGAATTGGTCGGTTTTTGCGCGCTGTTAAAAAAAGACATATTAAAACAAACAGCGTTAACGCCCTTTATTGGCGTCGTCTTTGTGGCTGAAAAATATAGCGGACACCGAATTAGCCAAAAACTTGTTGCAAAAGCAGAGGAAAAAGCGCGTTCTTTAGGATTTAGACATACATTTATCGCAACGCAACATTTAGGTCTATATGAAAAATTCGGATACCATAAAATCGGCGAAGAAAAAGACATTTTTGATCGCTGGTTGAACCTTTACCAAAAGGATCTCACGCACTAGTTAGCTACTTTAAAATAAATAAATTAGCTAAATGTTTCCCAGCAGATGGAAAAAGGGGCGTTGAAAGATCTTAGAATCTAAAGTTCAAAAAAATTTCGATTTTTTGCAATCCGTAACTCTTTTTGCAAAAAATCGAAATTTTTAACATTATCTTCACTTGAAAAAACGATTTCAGAAATTGTTATGCTAAAATAGAGTTATTAAGTGGATTAGGAGTTTTGCTATGCAATCGTTTAAAAATTCGAAATTGTTTTATTGGACCGCAGAATTGGTCTTAGTTATTATAGGTGTTTATTTTTTATGGCAAATGCCAGAAGTTTTTAAACCTGTTTTTGAAATGGTAGGGGCCGTTTTATTACCCGTATTTATTGCAGGATTTTTATATTATATGTTTGACCCAATCGTCAACTTCTTACAAAAGCGTGGATTATCCCGAGTCTTAGGTTTTTTACTTTCATTTTTAGTCGTAGTCATCATTATTGTTTTAACAGCAATGAATGTCATTCCCCAGTTGATTGAGCAGACAGTCCAATTAACACAACAATTACCTACTTATGCTGATGAATTAGTTAAGTGGTTAGATGGTCTAGCTAAACAAGATGAATTCAAAAATTTTAATTTAGAACAACAGCTGGATTCGGCCAATATTACGATTAATCGCATTATTAATTTTATTATTGTGAATGTGACTTCCAGTTTATCTTCTATTTTTTCTATTTTAACGAAATTTTTTGTTCTCTTGTTTACGGTACCTTTTATTTTGCTGTTTATGTTTAAAGATGGTCATCGTTTCTTAGATGCGCTATCGAATTTTTTTCCGCGGACAATTCGCACTGAACTACGACAAACGGTTCGAGAGTTAAATGATACGTTGTCTGCTTATATTAGCAGTACAGTATTAGATGCATTTATTATTGGAATTATGAGTTTTATTGCCATGACAATTTTCGGGCAGCCCTATTCATTATTATTAGCCCTGATTTGCGGTATCACCAATATAATTCCTTATGTCGGTCCGTTTATCGGCGCTGTACCTGCTGTGATTGTGGGGCTGTTTATTTCACCGTGGCAAGCCTTGTACATGGCATTATCTATTCTAGTTATCCAGCAACTCGATGGGAATCTGATTAAACCGCTTTTATTTGGGAAATCATTAAATGTGCATCCTATTACTATTATCTTAGTTTTATTGGGTGCTGGTAGAGTTTCTGGTATCATGGGGATGTTGATTTGCATTCCTGTCTATGCGGTAATTAAGACATTGATTATTAATATTCGTAAAATTTATCTCTTGAAAAAAACAGAAGCATTAACGACTAATTTAGAAGAAACCGAAGAATAATACAAAAACCTCATTTTAGTGTTCTTAAAAGAACTAAGATGAGGTTTTTTTACGTGAATTACAAATGCAAAAGTACTTGTGATGCAACTATCAAAAAAAGGAAAACTTTTTTACTGCAGAAGTAATAACAAGCAAAAAATTTCTTCTTATAAAAGAAAAATTTTCTGCTAATAATTCTTCAGAAGGAGAAATTCAATAAGCAATGTAAATTATGCTACTCAATTTAATTGCTGTGGTATTTTTTTACAAATGGTTGGTTTGAAAACATGCCAATTGGTTGTGGGCAACCCACTGGAAGTTTGCTAGACTTTTAATCACAAAGGGGGATAAGAGGATGACAAAAATAGTATTAACGATTGGTGGGTCAGATCCTTTTGCCGGCGGTGGAATACAAACGGACTTAAAAACATTCGGTGATTATCACACTTTTGGTTTATCAGTTTTAACTTCTATTGTCACGCTTGTTGACAATAATTTAGCAATTCATCCCGTTACAAAAGAAGTATTCTTAGCCCAATTAAAAAGTATCGAGCAGGTAAATTTTAGTGGAATTAAAATTGGGTTAATTGCAAATCCCGAATTTATTCCTTTGATTAAGGAATTTTTGCAAAAGCATCCCAATATCCCCATTATCTTAGATCCTGTTTTAGTTTTTAAAGAGGGAAATTCAGCGATTGAAAAAGAGATTTTAGCAGGAATTCGTGGTGAATTGGCTCCTTTGGCCACTTTAATCACACCTAATTTAACTGAAGCCGAAACGTTGAGCAAAAGAAAAATTAACAGCTTGCAGGAAATGAAAGAGGTAGCTATCCTGCTACAAAAAGAGTATAAAACAGCTGTCTTAATAAAAGGTGGCGGGCGACTTGCAGGAGAGCGTGCTATTGATTTATTAGCACTACCAGAAACGAAAATAGTAGAATATCAGGCACAAAAAATTAAGGCCATTACAATTAATGGTGCCGGTTGTAGTCTATCTGCTGCAATTACAGCTGGTCTAACTAAAGATAAGCTAGAAAAGGCCGTAAGTGATGCAAAAGGTTATGTTTACAAAAGCATACAAGCCGGCGTGATGGTGACAGCAGAATTTGGCAGTGTTTATTTTGAAGAATCGATTATTAAATCAAATAATCTTACAGCTTAAAGTTAAAGGAGAGGGGAAACAATGCAAATAAAAAAAATAACACTATATGCTGTCTTAGCAGCTTTAACAAGTGCAGTTTCTTTACTTGTTATAATTCCAATTCCGGGTACAAATGGCATTATAACCCCGTGTGATGCCGGCATTGCGATTACAGGGTTATTATTAGGTCCAACAGCGGGACTTTTTGTCGGTGCTATCAGTGGTGGATTTATCGATTTATTAGCGGGCTATCCACAATGGATTTTGTTTTCACTACTTATTCATGGCATACAAGGATTTGTATTTGGTTATTTTTTCCAACAAAAGAAAATTTTAAAGTCATTAGGATTAGTTTTGGGCGTCATCATTATGGTTGTGGGTTACGCTTTAACTACAGGATTACTTTATGGACTTGGGGCTGCGATTGCCTCGATTCCAAGCAATCTATTCCAAAGCACATTTGGCGCATTAATCGCAATCCCAATAACGACCATGTTAAAAAAGGCAACATGGAAACGTTTGAAGTTTGATCATTAAATCAAAATGATTGTTCATATCAGGTAAATGGATCAAACGTAATCATTTTGAGTATTTCAGCTTATGATTTTATTTGAGATAAAAAATTCAGTTTGAAATTAACAGTGCACCTTAAAATTCGTGAGACAGTAATAGTAAGTTATTTCGCGCAGCTGCATTTAACAGTTTTTAAATGCAGCCTTAAAAATTAGGCAGGGAAGTGCAAAAGTAGTAATATAATCAGTAAATTAGATTAGTTTTATATTTTAGTTTACATAATATATATTATACGAAGTTAATATTCAAAAGTGCATGTTAGAATTAAGCGCAACATCTGCCTTAGCTATCATAATCAAATAATGATTACCCGTGATTAGGTCCATTAATCCATATTTATTTTTTATGATTGTATAATATTGTTCGCGGTAAAATTATTTTGATTGTTTCTAGAAAGCTTCCGAGTACTCGAAATTAAATTTGTACTGAGGAGATTTCTATTTAAAAATTTTTCGTGACTTTAAATTCTTATCCTTTGCATAGCTTGATCAATTTTATTTTGCGAAATATTTTTAAAATCAGACGGTTTTGGAAAACTTTTGCTAAGTAATCCGTTGTGATTTTCGTCAGGTCAGATCCGCGTTCCTGCAGCACACACGAATTAAAACATACATAATATATTTTACGATTGAATATTTCCGCAATAAGTCCAATTTCAAATTGATTTAAAAATTCGTTTTCATAGTCACATGTGATTGATTTCACACCAGACTGTGTCTGCTGCTTAGCTATTTTTATAAAGAAAACTTTGTTAGACGCTTCAAGATGAAATTTCATAATATAACGCAAATTATCATTATGCCCAAGCTGAAAATTCCAACGTATTAAAACCTAAATTTTAAGTGGTTTTGTTAATTCTTTTTTTAATTATAGCCCCCCTCTTACTTTTTATCTTCGCAATTGTCGCACCATTTAATTGATTATTTGTGCTAAAATCAAGTTTAATAGTACTGGTAAGGTGAAAGGATGGGATAAAATGAATTTGTCTTTGCAAGTTGAAGAAACGCTTAAAGCTTTGGCGATCCCTTTTGAAATAGTGGAACACCCTCCTGCTTTGACAACTGCGGAGGCCGACAGCTTTATTACTGGAATTGAAGGTGTCCGTACAAAATCAATGTTTCTAACGAATAAAAAGAAAACTGCCTATTATTTACTGATTATGGACGATGAAAAACGTTTAGATATGGATAAGTTTAAAGAGATTGTAGGCGCTAATCGGATCAAAATGGCCTCTACTGATAGCCTAATGGAGCAATTACAACTCCCTCCAGGTGTGGTTTCGGTGTTTGGTTTATTAAATAATACCAAAAAAAATGTTCAAGTATTTTTTGATGCAGAAATTTTGGACAAAAAGAAAATGAGTTTTCATCCAAACGTCAATACGAAGACAATTTTCCTATCAACTAAAGATGTCTTAAAGTTTGTCAACGCAATTGGCTTTGAATACACTATAATCGATTTGTAGACTAAAAACCCTGCTGACTATTTAAATAGTCAGCAGGGTTTGTTTTTAAACTTCTTTTAATTCAGGCAGTGCTGTTTTATTTTTATCTCTACGGGCAATTGCTGGTAAAATCATGCCCAATAAAATTAAAACGATCGGTGTTAAGACATTTGTCATTAACTGGAACCACCAAGCTTTTGGATTTGTTGCGTAATCCAATTTTGGAACCATTCCTAAGACACAAGCAAAAGCTGTGAAGGCAAAACACCAGGTACCCGCGATAAAGCCAAGTTTTGGATTTTTTAAGAATTTATATTCGGACTGATAGTTTTTCCAAGCTTTATTTAACATCATATAAGCAAAGAATACCCATAAATAACGCATTGGCATTACGACAGAGTTAAGGTTAGTCATCCATTTCACTAGCTCATCTGTATTACCAATTCCTAAAATTGGCAATAAGATAATGACGCTAACTAAAATACCAGTTAATAAGTAACCATTAACTAAAGTACCTTTGGCTGAACGTTTTCTTAACCAATTTGGCACAAACATTGGATCTGCGTCAGCCAATAAGATTTGTAATGGCGCATCAATTGAAAAAGCTAACGCTGAAATTTGGCCAATTGTATTGGTTAATGCATAAATGATCATTAATAAGTTTCCAACACCGTAATAGTTACCTAGTTGTTGGAATGCGCTGTAAGCCCCGTTACGCATTAAATCAGCTGGGATATTATTGCTAGCAAACAACATACCCATAGCCACAGAACCTAAAATTGCAGAAACCCCTACCATACCAGCTAATAAGAACATACCACGCGGGAATTCTTTGGCAGGATTTCTAGTTTGGTTAACATAAGGCGAGATTTTTTCAGCTCCCCCTACGGCAAAAACTAACATGGAGATGGTTGTAAAATAAGAGAAGTCAAATTTTGGAATGTATGTTTTAATATTTCCCATGTCAGGGGTCGCAAATTCCATACCTTTACTTACAGCCGGCGCACCTACTGCTAGCAAGATAAACAGAATTGACATCACAAACATCGCCGTACCAGCCAAACCGCCAATAACTTTTAATGTTGTTAATCCCTTTGTCGATAAATATAAAAACAGCAAGAAAATAACTAAACTTAAAAGTGCAATAGTTGTCATTGACATGCTTGATACCATATCTCCATTACCTTGGACAGCCCAACCTAACGCAATTAAGATTGCTTGCGGTTTTTGCGCAAGATACGGAATATGCACGACCCAATATGTCCAGGCCGCATAATAAGCTAAGCGTTTTGTTGAGGTATTTTCAACCCATGAGCTAACGCCGCCTTTGCTGTTTTTAAAAGTCGAGCCCAACTGACCGACAATTAAAGCATATGGAATAAAATAAAGTGCTAAGATAAGAATCCATGAAGTAACAACAGAGATTCCTTGTTGGGCATAGTTATTTACAACATTTCCTAAACCCCAAACCATATTAAAGGCAATTAAGCCAACGGTGAACCACCGCAGTTGTTTTTGATTTTGACTCATGAAAAAACTCCTTTAAATAATAAATTGCAACTTCTATATCATAGTTATTTTTAAAGGAATTCTCAACTACTAAAATAATGAATTTAGCACAGTTTCACCAACAATTAATACTACTTTCATTTAAAAGACAAAATTTTGCTAAAATCGTTTGCAAAAATAACAAAATAGCAAAACAACTTTTTGATCACTCAAAGAAAGTTATTTTGCTATTAGTAAATTTTCATTCTGAAATCGTAGCGATATCTTCCGTAATAATCCAGTCATCCATATTTTTTTTGCGTTTATAGTAAAAAGAATCGATTTTTTCTAAATTTGCAATTTCATAAACCGCTAGATATTTTTTCCCAGTCCAGCGTTGTTCTTGTTTTGTTGAGAGTTGAAGTTGATTGGCGTACTTTTCTACAAAAGAAGCGGATTCTTCTGGAGTCATCTGCTCAGACTCAATCACAGCTTTAATCACAGCACGATAATTTACCACTAGATTGCTGTTAGTTTCGACAAAATAAATATCCTCCCCCGCTCTTGCTCTACCCCCTAAAGGCGATTTTCTGCCAGCAGCACCACGGATAATCATCGTTTTTTCGCCAGATAAGAGTTTTGGTAGTTCCTTTGCCTCACGATTCAAATAGACGAGATGCACTGCTTTAGCGCCTCTTTGATACCATTGTGATTTTTCGGCTGCCTTTTTTTGTGCTGGAATTTTTTTAGCGGAATCGGCAGTAATTAAGCGATAATTGTTGGCATTAATCGTTAATTGAATTTTTCTTGCTGGTTGCCAGACATAGTAATTTTTCCCTAAATGGGTAATTTCGGTGTCTGCTGCTAGCAAAATAATTTGTACAAGTTCCTCAATTTGGCTCGAGGTATAATTTGTTTTTAGTTTTTTGTTGAAACGATCGTATACAAGTTGTGTGTATCCAATATTACTAGCAATTTTTTTTAGCATTGAAAGTCTCCTTTTAAATGATAAGGTTTTCTTTTAGAATACCATATTAGACTATAGATGCGTTTAATTGGTCATAGCCATGAATTAAAAAGATTGGTCTTTAATTTATAGTGTTTGTATTTTAAATCTTATCTTCTAAAGTCGGCATCTCCATTTTATTCTTTAAAGTTGTTTAGAGCATACTTTTAATTAAACAGCTATTGGAAATAAAGTAGCTTTTTATGCATAACATATCTATTGACAAAGCATGTATTGAATCAAGATCCTTGAGGTAAAAAAAAGCCAAGAACATTTTTTCTTGGCTTTTTAACTATCCTAATTAGGTATTCATTTTTCTTTGTCCAAGCCAATCAATTCACGCTGCTTACGGTTGGATTCATCTGCTACAAATTTAAAGACTGTTTTCAATTCTTTTGCAGAAGCATTCTTTTGTAATTTAGAAAAGTTACGATCGTACTTTGCCATAATTTTTTCAACTTTTTCTTTTTCAGTCATGTAACTCCTCCTCCAATCCGTGTTTTGTGTAATTAATCGGTAATGTCAACGTAATATTATCAATATCCATTAGAAAATCAGAAATCGTATTTTGAAAATCCTTCACCAAGACATTGATTGTAACTCGTTCTTGAAATTCTTCTTTCACGTGTATCAAGTTCTTCCGTGATTGGAAAAAAGCATTGATAAAACGTTCTTTCGGAACAAATCGGCCTTCAACCACTTCTCGTTTTTTGGTAAAATCCCAAGCGATAAACGGATCTTGATAAACATAATAGACAAGAACATTATAATTCTTTTTGAGCGCTCGTTCAATGTTTTGATTTACCTTAGCAGTCGCAAAAGTACCATCAAGAATAAAACTATACCCCTTTTTTAGAACTAGATCGAGAGCCGCATCTACCAAAAGAGCCGCGCCTCTTTGAAACTCATCAGAATTATTTCCAATATAACCAGGAAATAAAGCCCGAAACTTATCTGCATCAATTATACATAGATTATTATTTAACGCCATCAAAGTTTGTGCTACCTCAGTTTTTCCAGCTCCAGGACTTCCCGCCATAAAAATGGCAGTCTTTTCCTCCTCTATATCTTTCCCCTCAGTAATAGAAGAAATTAAGATTTTCTTATTCTTTTTGGCATAATGCAAAGAAAAATCTTCCGTCATTTTTATGGCACCTCCTATCGCCTTCAAAGCCAGTTTACCACACTTCCTAAAAGACAACCTCAAAGTATAGCACTCTGCTAAGTGCTAATTTTCAAACTATACTCTACACTTTACGATGAATTTTAACTGAGTAATTTAAATGACGGTGCTTACGAAATTATAAACCAGAGAAACTGACGGTTTTAAAGCTCCCTAAAAAAATTTTTATCAATTTTCCCAAACATCGGCGCATAATAGCTTAACAATTTCAATTTGCGACATTTCTGGACCAATCATTTTTTCATTTTCAAATTTCAAATAATCTTTGTCTAACCACCAGTTAGCCATGTTGATCTCGGAAAAAGAAAATCTTTGTATTCGTTGTTGGTGGCGTGAAACAGTTAAACGACAGGTCAAAATAATAACAATGTGTCTGATCAAAAAGTTCCTGCAGTTTATCAAGCATGTGACCATATTTCTTTCGACTTAAAATTCCTTCGATAATTACGATAGGATAATGTTGGCATCCAAAAATTGCGAGGGTTTCAATTGCTAAAACAGCCAAATTAGAAGTATCATCTTTGATGTTTAACATATCTCGCCTTACTTCATCTTGTCCAATATTCATGACAGTTCCTTGCGGAAAGCTGTGTTGTAATGCTTTGGCGACTGTAGTTTTGCCACTGCCAGAATTCCCCCGTAAAATAATTAGTTTACTCATAACCTTAAACCCTTTCCAATGACTGAAGTTCTGTTCTTAAAATTCCATATTTAATAGAATCCCAATATTGACCTTGTCAATAGCGCACTTTTCGAATTTGCGCTTCTTTTTTCAGCCCCAGCTTTTCACCTAATGCTATCATGGCACCATTTCCTGACCAGGTGGTATACCCTACCCGTTCAATTTTAGGATAAAGAGCAAATAAATAGTTAATCCATAAAGTGACAGCTACCTGTCCAACGCCTTTATTCCAGTTTTTAGGTTGATAAATCGCAATCCCAAATTCCAGCCATCTTTTTAAAGAGCCGTCTTCAAAATAGGCCGTTACCACACCCAGCATTTCAGCTCCATAAAAAATGACGCCGGCATTTTCATCTGTTATAAGCCGTTTGCCAAATCCCTTTTGATATTCTTCCCAGGTAAGAATGGGGTCTTTAAAATAAGGACCATCAAAATTTTTCCAGGTTAAATCTGCTTTAGGCCCGTAGCTTAACTCCCATAGCTCCTTTAACTCTGTTTTTGTTATGTTCTTAATTGTAATGGGTGATGTTTCTGATTTTAGCTGCAAAATTTTTCTCCTTTTTCGCCTAAATTCTTCCCTTTTATTTAACTGTATCACAATCGCGATAGGCAGTGAAGAAAATCACGATGCTAGCGCAAAGTTTTAAAATCGCGCGAAAAATGAAATGGCAACAAGGTGTTTACACTACTAAAAAATTTGTGGTTTTTCTAAAAGACCACTTTTTTGAAAGTTAAAAGCCTAAACAGCGGAACTAACCCTGTTTAGGCTTTTAATTTAACCTTCTAATTCGATTATGCGATCGACAAAATCTTCATAAAACTCTGCTTCATGGGAAACGACGACAATCGTACCAGGAAAAGCAATTAAAGCTTCTTGGAGATTTTCTTTTGAAGCCTGATCAATGTGATTGGTGGGTTCATCAAGAAATAAGAAGTTACTTTTTGGCAGCATCATTTCGGATAGTTTAACTTTTGTTTGTTCGCCACCGCTTAAGTATTTTAATGATTCTTGGACATGTTGGCTGGTTAAGCCTGCACGAGATAAGTAACGTCGCAATTCTTTGTTGTTAATTGTTGGATATTTGTCACTTAAATACTGTAAAGGTGTTGCTAGTGGATTTTCCCAAGCTAATTCTTGCTCAAAATAATTAATCTTTGTATGCTGCGGAAAGTGAAATTCGCCACTGAGGGCTGGAATAAGCCCTAACAGTGTTTTAATTAGGGTTGATTTACCGATCCCGTTGAACCCGCGCAAAGCGATCTTCTCCCCGGCTCGAATCGTCAAATCAATTGGTGCTAACAATGGTTTTTCATAGCCGATAACAAGTTCCGTTGTCTCTAGTGCCAAAGTTGTTACAATTGGGGCATAGGTAAAGGTTACATGAGGTTTTGGTGCATCTGTTGGCGGCGTGAGACGATCAATTTTTGCTAACTGTTTTTCCCGGCTTTTGGCCATTGTAGAACGAGAACCGGCTTTGTATTTGCGAATATAGGCTTCTGTTTTTTTGATGTGATCTTGTTGGGCTTCATATTGGCGCATATAGGTTTCTTGTTGGAGTTCCTTTAGCTTCAATGATCGATTAAGATTTCCAGTGTATTTGGTTAATTTGCCAAATTCAATATCAATAATATGAGTGGTAATCGCATCTAAAAAGACTTGGTCATGGGATACTACGACAAAAGTGCCATCAAAGTCTTGTAAAAATTGTGTCAACCATTGAATATGATTATCATCTAAATGGTTTGTCGGTTCATCCAAAATTAACAAGTCTGGCTTTTCTAACAGCATTTTGGCCAAAATAATTTTTGAACGTTGTCCACCACTCAAATTTTTTAAAAGACTATCCATTCCCAATACATTAATTCCCAGTCCCGTAGCTAAATCATCAATTAAGGTATCCATTTGATAAAAAGAACCTTGATCCAACTCGTTTTGCAAGCGACCAGCCTGCTCTAATAAGCGGTCATCAAAACTTTCGCTATAGTCTTCATAAAGTTTTGCTATTTTCGCTTCTTTTTCAAATTCTTCCTTAAAAGCGGTCTGCATAAATTTTCGAATACTTAAGTGTTCATCTACACCAACATATTGATCTAAATAACCTAAACGTAAATTTTTAGGAAAGTTAACGTGCCCGTCATCAGGCAAAATCTCACCGGTGATAATTTTGATTAAGGTGCTTTTTCCTGCTCCGTTGCGGCCGATTAATCCGACGTGTTCGCCGCGATTAACTTGGACAGATACGTCTTCATATAAAACTTTATCGCCAAATTGTTGGGTAATATTTTCTAAGCGTAACATGGTTGAATCCTCATTTCTCATAATAAAAAGCGCCAGATAAAATTCATCCGCCGCTTTTGTTTATATCCAGATGGTATTACGTAAAGCCTAACATGAAGCTAGAAGCTTGTCAAAGACTGAGATAAAAACTACAGTTTATCGTGAAGTTTAAATTCTTTTGTAGTAGGATCTGCCTTTTTTACATCATCGGCATAAAAAAGAAAATGTTCGCCGGAATCAAGATCTGTAGCAATAACGAGTCCCCGCCGTTTCAAATCTTTTGATTGCTCAATTTGGGCGGTACGGGCTAGTTCTTTGGTATCAAAGTTGGATGCAATGGCATTCCCAAGATTGAAAAAAACCGTTTCTTCCATCGTAATCCCCTCCTTACTCTTTATTTTACCATGTTGTTTGATTTTTCTGATACTAATAAGAGTTACTTGCAATATTTTTATTTTTGGTGATAATAAAAACAGAGGTGAAAAAAATGAGCCAAATTACTGAAAATGAGTTAAAAAAACAATTAACTGCGATGGTTGAAAGTGTCTTAGCCACTGCTAATTTACAAGCGGATGATATTTTTGTCTTAGGCTGTTCTACTAGCGAAATTATTGGTGGTGTAATTGGTAAAAATTCTAGTGCTGAAGTTGGCCAATGGGTTATTCGTACACTAAAAGAAATATTAGATCCTTTAAATATCCATTTGGCAGTCCAAGGCTGTGAACATTTAAATCGGGCACTTGTGGTTGAACGCAAGGTAGCAAAAGCGAATCATTTTGAAATTGTTTCGGTTAAGCCGTCATTACATGCCGGGGGTGCATGTTCAGTAGCAGCTTTTGATCAATTTACTGATCCAGTTGAAGTAGAACATATCGTGGCGCAAGCAGGCATTGATATTGGGGACACATCTATTGGGATGCATGTCAAACATGTTCAAGTTCCCGTACGTCCTAGCTCTAATACACTTGGAGCAGCACACGTCACTGCGCTAAGAACCCGACCAAAATATATTGGTGGTCCTCGGGCTATCTACGAATAAAAACGTTAATTTTTAATTTTGCTAATTTTCATAAAAAAACAGGACAGCCAGCTAATAATGGTCTGTCCCGTTTTTTTGTTCTTATAGCTGAAGGGTTGAAGAACCTTTCAGCTTAATCCAATTCGACTTTTCCGGTATAAAGTTGGTAATACATGCCTTTTTGTGCTAATAAATCTTCGTGACTCCCACGTTCAATAATACGTCCGTGGTCTAACACCATGATTACATCAGCATTTTGAATGGTAGAAAGACGGTGTGCAATAACAAAGACCGTTCTTCCATGCATCAATTTATCCATCCCTGACTGCACAATACTCTCTGTTCTCGTATCAATACTAGAAGTTGCTTCATCTAAAATCATGACGGGTGGATCAGCAATTGCAGCTCGAGCAATCGCAAGTAATTGACGCTGTCCTTGCGATAATCCTTCGCCATCACCAGTAATTACAGTATCATATTTGTCAGGTAAATGATTAATGAAACTATCCGCATTGGCTAATTTGGCCGCAGCTAAGACATCTGCATCACTGGCATCTAGTTTACCGAAACGAATATTTTCACGAATTGTGCCGGTGAATAAATGAGTATCCTGCAATACAATCCCTAATGAACGACGTAAAGAATCTTTTTTAATTTTTTTAATGTTAATTCCGTCGTAACGAATTTTACCATCTTGAATATCATAAAAACGATTGATTAGATTCGTAATCGTGGTTTTACCAGCACCGGTAGCACCCACAAAGGCTACCTTTTCCCCTGGTTTAGCATATAGGTTGATATCATGGAGAACGATATTATTATCTACGTAGCCAAAATCAACGTCTTCAAAAACAACGTCCCCTGTTAATTGCGTGTAGGTGATACTTCCATCGCTGTGGGGGTGTTTCCACGCCCATAGACCCGTTCTTTCTTCAGTTTCTACTAATTGACCATCAATTTTCTTGGCATTTACTAGCGTAACGTAACCGTCGTCTTGTTCAGATTTTTCATCTAATAAATTAAAAATTCGACCAGCACCAGCTAAGGCCATAATTACAAAATTGATTTGTTGTGAGATTTGGCTAATCGGACCATTTAAAGAACGACTCAATTGTAAGAAAGAGGCAATCATGCCGACAGTTAATCCTGAAATCCCATTAATAGCAAATAAGCCGCCAATAATCGCAACTAAAACGTATTGTACATTTAACAAATTCATCATAATTGGCATTAATGTGTTAGCATTAATATTCGCCTTAGTTGCACTTTCTTGAAGTTGATCATTTAACGTGTCAAATTCTTCCATTACTTTCTTTTCGTGATTGAAAATTTTAACAACTTTTTGACCATGCATCATTTCTTCAATATAACCATTAACTTGGCCCAAGTCTTTTTGTTGTGCGCCAAAAAAGCGACCGCTTTTTTTCGAGATAAAGCGAATGACATTTAACATCAAAAAGACAGAAATTAAAACAAACCCCGTTAATGGCAAACTTATTGTAAACATCGCGATAAAGACTGAAACAAAAGTAACAAAGGCCATCATTAAGTTTGGGATACTTTGAGAGATCATTTGGCGCAAGGTATCTGTATCATTTGTAAAATGACTCATAATGTCGCCGTCAGAATTTGCATCAAAATAACGAATAGGCAAACTTTCCAAATGGGTAAACATTTGATCGCGGATTTTCTTTTGCGTTCCTTCACTGATTTTGACCATCATAAAGTTATACGTTAAAGAAGCGACTACCCCGATCAGGTAAATGAGTGCCATTTGCATGATGGCTTGAAGCAGTCCAGAAAAATTAGGATCAGACTGCCCAATCAGTGGCGTAATATATTGGTCAATAACCACTTGTAAGAACAAAGAGCCCTTAACGTTTGCATAAGCACTAAGTAAAATCATAATCAAAACGAAAACCAGTTGAATTTTATACTGGCTAAACATTAAAGTTAACAACCGTTTCAGATTAGATCCGGTTGACCGTTTCACGGTTGGTTTACTCATTTCCACTTTCACCAAATCCTTTCTGTTGGGATTGATAAACTTCTTGATAAATTTGATTATTTGCTAGTAGCTGTTCATGGGTACCAACCCCGTTGACTTTTCCATCATCTAAAACCACAATGCGGTCAGCATCTTGGATGGAGCTGATTCGTTGGGAAATGATAATGGTTGTCATGCCAGGGATGGCACTTGCTAGACCTTCTCTGATTGCACGATCGGTCTTCGTATCTACAGCACTTGTGGAATCATCTAAAATGAGAATTTTAGGTTTTTTAAGTAGGGCCCGGGCAATGGTTAAGCGTTGCTTTTGACCACCAGAAACGTTATTGCCCCCTTGGGAGATCATCGTGTCATATTTATCGGGAAATTCGTTAATGAAACTATCTGCTTGAGCGATTTTACAAGCTGCAACTAACTCTTCATCTGTAGCCGTTTCGTTGCCCCAGCGCAAATTATCTTTAATGGTACCTGTAAATAACACATTGTTTTGTAAAACCATACTTACTTGATCCCGTAAAGTGGCTAGATCATATTTTCTTACATCGACACCAGCAACTTTAACTGCCCCATAAGTAACGTCATAAAGGCGGGGGATTAATTGAACTAATGTAGATTTAGAACTACCTGTCCCACCAATAAGCCCAATTACTTCCCCTGTTTTTATGGAAAGGTTGATATGTTCTAAAGCTAATTTATCCATATCATCAGCATAACTAAAGCAGACATCTTCAAATGTAATTGAGCCATCAGCTACTGTAAACAAGGGTGTTGTTTCGTTTTTTAAATCACTTTCTTCTGATAAGACTTCAGTAATACGTTCAGCAGAAGACCGCGCAATTAAAATTTGGACAAAAGCCATCGACATCATCATCAAGCTCATTAAAATCTGCATGGTGTAGTTAAACATACTAACGAGCTCACCGGTCGTTAAACTTCCCTTATCAACGATTAATTCTGCGCCAAACCAAGAAAGTAAAAGCATACACGTATATACTGAAATTTGTAATAGCGGATTGTTAAAAGCTACGATTCGTTGTGCTCTGGTAAAGTTTTTATAGACGTCAGTAGAAACTTCATCGAAGACTTTTTCTTGTTGTTCTTCTCGCACATAAGATTTTACCACGCGAATGCCTTGCAAATTTTCTTGCACAACATTATTCAATTTGTCATAAATGCGAAAAACCTTCATAAACAAAGGATGAGCAAAATGAATCACAATTGCCAAACCGATTGCTAGAAACGGTAAGACTACCAAATAAATAAGCATCAATTGTGGGTTAATGAGGCTGACCATAATTAGTGAAAAAATCAAAATTAAAGGACTACGCACTAGGATGCGAATAATCATTTGATACTCATTTTGCACATTCGTGACATCCGTTGTTAGACGCGTAATCAAACTTGAGGTGGAAAAGCGATCAATATTTGAGAATGAAAAATCTTGAATCCGGCTAAACAAATTATGCCGTAAATTACGGGCGAAGCCAGCAGAAGCAATCGCAGCTGTTCGACCACCCAAAGCGCCGAAAATTAACGCAATTAAAGCGCATAAAAACAAAACAGCACCTAATTTAAAAATAACACTACTATTACTCTTTTCTACCCCTTGGTCAATCATCATCGCCATAATTAACGGCATGATGACATCAAGCGCGACTTCGCCGGCAACAAACAACGGTGTTAACAGACTATCTTTTTTATACTGACCAACATTGGCCAATAATTTTTTTATCATATCCTCCGTCCTTTCTTGTAAATCAAATTATATAATGGCAAAAAATAGACACCGATCGCAGAGGCGACCAGTGAGTCTATTATTAACTTTAACGGATAAAAGTAGCTCTTTCAAACAAAAACTTTCTCATTTTTCTCATAAAAGTGAGACTTAAAAGTTTTTATTTTGACTAAGAGGAAAAATGGTTAACATAATAATTTTATGGTTATAAGTAACGTGAAATCAATTGAATTAAATCTTCTGGAAAAGTTTCTAGGTCACTAATATCTAAGAAGCACTCACTACCGTAAATTGTTTTTATCGCTTCTTTATCATCTCCGATGGCTGCAGCCAAATAAATAATCCCTTGGCGTTCAAATTCAGTCATCACTGCTTGTATATCTTCTTTGGCTTTTGTTCCTGTATAATCAGGCAAAGCTTTTGGTTGACCGTCAGAAATATTGATTAATAACTTCGTAGTTGCATTTTCTTCTGCGAGTTTTTGACTTAATAGTCGCAAAGAAACACCATCACGATTGTTTTGCCGGGGCTTCATCGTCACAAGTTTTGCGCCAAGATACAAATAGTCATCAGAAAACTCCTTATAAGAATAAATAGAAGTTTTTTCACGGGAGGATAAATCTGCTGTATCCCCATAAATCATTAATGGGATATTCACTTTTTCAGCAAAACTAGCTACAGCTAAAGCTGCCAAGCGGGCGTTTTTGATCCGTTCATCTTTTAACATTGAACCTGATTCATCAATACGTAGTGCCAATGCTAATGATGGTTCTTCATGGGGCGGATTTTTTTTATCAAAAGTACGATAATCACCATAAGCCACCCGACTCGCATCAAAACGCGTGCCACTATATTTCCCTTTTCCGTAAACTTCACTTTGGTCGTTTTCTAAAATATCAGTTATCTTCTTGGTTAAACGGGTAACGACAGGCAGCACTTCTTGCGTTAAATCTTGAGCTTTAGCGACATCTTCTTTGGTAAATTTGGGACGTTGGATAATTAGTCCCTCTTTTTCGTGGATTGTCCCTTTCATAGCAGAACGCGCTTTTTTGTTTAACTCTTTACGTAACTCTTTTTCAGCCTTCTCGTAAGTTTCAATATCAACATTTTGCTCTTTTGAGATTCCTTCGGTATTTTCTTTACCTGTTTCACTTGCACCATCATGGGCTTCTCGCTCGCCTTTTGTTTGCGGCTGTTCTGGTGAAGGTTTTTCTGTTGTCTTGTTTGAAGATTCTTCTAATTCTGCTTCATTATTTTTAGCATCCGTTGCATCTTTTACTTCATAGCTTTGTAAAACGGCTTCACTAGGGGCTTCTTCGGTGATGTTGCGCATATCAGCTTCTTGTGCAGAAATTTTACGACCTCTTATCTCTTTTAGGGCATCACTGGCATCTGGTACAAGTACTTGGCGCAGTGATACTAGAAGTCTACTGTCGTCTAACGCTTGTTCCAATAATGTAATTTCATTTGGTTCAGTTGTTAGTTTGTAGATAACTTTAGGATAAAGACTTTTAAAAACGTCTTGTCCTTGTTTAAAAGTATTCACCCAATAAAAATATGAGCGCATCCCTGCTACACCTTTAATCGCATTGGTTTTCGCCGTTTCATCTAATAAGCGAATAATTTCAGCCATTTTTGTTAGTAGGGGTAAATTAGTGACTCCAGTTTTTGCTACAGCCCGCTCTACCATAACTGCAAGTTCAGGTAAATCCATGCGTTCTGCATGTTGCATCCGATCCCGCAAGGATTCATTTAAGGGCCGATTGCCTTGATAATTGCGATTGGTTGTAATGACAATAACACAATCCAAATGGCGTTTTATAATCCCTGTAGGTAAATTTAGCATACCATTTGGCTCTAAAGCTGAATTTAAGGCCACTAAAACAGAAGCATCCCGGATCACTGTGGGTTCTTGTATTTCCAATAGGTAGCCCTTTTCCACAGCCCGAACAATTTCAGACGGATAAAATTTGTAATGGACAACTTCTTCTTGTTCATTTGCATCCACACGACTAACAAGCGCAGCCAGACGCATTTTTGCAGCAGCTAAATCAATACTATAATGCTGCGCAATTAATTTTAGAACGGCATCTAGACTATCTGTTTGATAAATCGCTTCAAGCAATTCTCCATCTGTTTTGTCATCTGTTGCTACGACAGGAAGTAAGGCCCCAAAAACGTCTGATTTATCCATATCCGCAAAACAAGTTACTTTGGTATAAGGGAGTTGTAAATCATAGGATAAAGCCTTGGCAAGTTGAGTTTTTCCTGAACCCGCATCTCCTTCTAACAAGACATTCATAATCTTCATTTCAGTATCGTCCCAGTTATTTTTGATCTCGCTGGCAATGCGTAATTCAATTTCACTGGTTTGATGACTTGTTGGTTTTTGCCAAATCATTTGTTTTTCTAAACGACTAAAAACGCGCTTATTGGTAACTGCATAAGGCATTGTCATAGTTTCACCTGCTTTATTTTAATATCCGGCTTCTTCTAATAAGCGTTTTAAAATCCGGAAACGCTCGCCTAAAATTTCCCCATCTTTTTGCCATGTATCATGAAACAATTTAATATCCTCGTCAATCATGGGGTTATTGGTATCCACTTCAACGGTCATACGATTTCCTTGTACACCGACAATGTCGACAACCGGATTTTCTGGATCGTAAAATTTCGGGTAGCGATAAGCATCTTGAAAATAGATACTAGCTTGTGCGACTAAAATTGCTAAATCCAAAATACGATTAATGGGTAACTCTTCAGATTGACGAGACCATTTTTCGCCTGTATGGCGCCAAACTTTACCGGAAATATCTACTTTCCCCCGATCATTCCATTGGGCTAAGCCCAAAGAAAGCCCTTTTGCGTCCGATTCAAACGCTTGCTTACCATCGGCATTATCATAATTTTCTACCACTAAAACAGGTTTATGCTTCAAATTTGTTGGAATTTCCATTGTAACCACTCCTCGTTATTGTGTGCAAAAAAATTGCAAGTTTTCATTTAGTAATTTACTAACATACTACTCTACTAAATTATAAAAAAGGATGGATAAATTGCCAATTATTTTGACTTATTATAATAATTCTCCCTACTTCTAACAAAACCAAAGCAATTGCATTGCGTTCAATTTAAAATTTATAATGACTGACAGCTGATGAAAATAGTAACTGAACTTTAACGTGTTTTGCTCTTATAAAAAAAGAAGTTAAAACAAAAGTCATTTCTCCTTTTGTTCTAACTTCTTTATCTTGTAAATTTTTTTATAAAGCTGAAATTGCAATTCCAATCGCTTTTTCACCTAAATGTGTTCCAATAACCGGACCAAAATATCCGATTTCAATATCTGCATTGGGATATTTTTCAGCTAATTTTTGTTTCTCTTCTTGAGCAACAGTCAAATTATTCGCGTGAATGACATATAACTTAACAGGACGATTAATCTCTTGATCTCGCTGACCAATCACTTCTTCTGCCCGATTAAAGGCTTTTTTACTAGAACGAATTTTTTCGAACAACTCAATCTTCCCGTCATTAAACGTTAAAATTGGTTTTATTTTTAGTAAACCGCCAATTAAAGCAGCACCATTGGTTAAACGCCCGCCACGAACGAGATTATTTAAATCATCAACGATTAAATAAGCATAGGTATTGTCACGAATGATATCCAAGTGGCTGATAATTTCAGTCAAAGAATTACCAGCATCTTTTAATTGTAAAGCACTTTCAACCATATGCCCCATAGGCATACTCGTAATCTTAGAATCATAAGGAATAACTTTGGCACCTTTAATTTCATCTTTAATTGTATTTAGAGTTGCTACAAATCCAGAAATACCACCAGATAAATGAATACTTAAAATCGTATCATAACCTTTTGTTACTAAATTTTCATAAAGCTCGATTACTTCCCCTAACGCAGGTTGTGACGTTGTGGGAAATTCTTTACTGCTATTTAACATGTCATAATACTCGTCAGCATGAATATCAATGCCTTCGTTGTAAATTTGGCCGTCAATAATAACAGGTACCGGAATAATATATAAATCTGGATGATTTTTGATGGTTTCAGGTAGAAATGCAGAACTATCTGTTACTACTGCTAATTTCATTTATAATCCTCGTTTCAAGAAAATTTCACTACTTCTACAAATATAGCATAAACTACGATTTAGGAAAATAGTTTCTGCCAGATTCCCTTTAAAAGAAACTAAACTGAGAAAAGAAAAAGTCAAAAAGGATTGGTTTGTGCTGCCCAATTCTCTTTGACTTAAAATTTTACTTAAAAAATGGCAAGTTATTTTGCTAAAAAGTTATTTATTGCTGTCTTATTAGCTTCCTTATCCACCACTAAGACACTACCAGCTTCAGCAGTATTCCCGTATTCCCACGTATCTTTGGCTGGCACAGTCAAACGATCAATCCCACTAGCTCCTTTTAGGATACTAAAGCTATTTTTTACAAGAAAACTAGTCTTTAAATCTGTTCCAGTGTAACCTAAAACTTTACCAGCGGCATAAGGTAATTTAGCAATGGCCAAAGGATTTTTCATCTGACTAAAAATAGCATTCATTACTTGTTGCTGGCGTCTTACCCGACCAAAGTCACCTTCTTCGTCCATCCGGAAACGTGCATATTGCAAAAGGTGTAAACCATCCATGTTTTGTTGTCCTTTTTGAATTGGCACTTCTAAGTTTGTACTCATATTTTTTTCAGCATTAATGGCTACGCCACCTGGAAATAGAGTATCAATGACTTTTTCAAATGATTTAAAATCAACAACAGCATAATATTTACATTCCAATCCAAAATTTTGCGCTAATGTTTGACGAACCAAATCAGCTCCCCCATACGCATAAGAAGCATTAATTTTATTTTGTCCAACACCTGGAATATCAACTAATGTATCCCGCATAAATGAAATCAATTTGGGTTTTTTACTTGGTCCATCTAGTTGTAACACCATAATAGTGTCCGCCCGCGCAGTCTCCCCTTTACGGCTATCACTACCTAACAGCAAAATATTATTGGCCCCATCAGCTGAGGTAAAACCATTAAATGCTTCTGTTTCTTGTTTGGGAATTTCTTTATCAGAAGAGGCGGACATTTTTCCCATTGCAAAAGCGACCCCACTATAAACGAGTAAAAAAAGCAAAAGCCCAATGATAAAGCGGATTACGGGATGCTTTTTCTTTGATTTCTTTATTTTTTTGGGCTTAACTTGACGAGGTTCTTTTTTATTTTCAGTTTCATTGTAGCTATTGTTGCCATTATTGCCTGTATTTATCCCCGTATAATTTTGATTTGTTTTTTTCTTATTTTTTTTAATACCAAAGCTTGGCAATGACTTTTTACTTCTATTTTTACGATCAGCTTCAGCCATTGGCGGCTCTTCTTGGTGGGCATCATTTTGCTGATAGTCTGTTTTTTTGACACTATCATCATCTTTTATTTGTTTACGAGCAAATAAACTTTCTTTTTTATTGGTTTCTTCGTGTATTTCTTTATAGCGATCCATGCGACTCATGTAGGCTACCTCCAAAAGTAAATCATTTCTCTACAAGTTTACCCTAACTGGGTCACAAAAAAAGATGCTATGAAAAAACTTAAGCATTTCATAGCATTTCTTTCAATTATGTTAGTTGTGAGCAAATTTGACAGGATATGTCCCCAAACAAGTAACTTCACCGCCTAGAAGTTCAATTTCCTCCAACGCATTTTCGATTAATTGCTGCGGGCAATTGAGTAACAGGTCGACTACAAAAAAATATTCTCCTAGACTCGTTTTAAGTGGTCGCGATTCAATTTTACTTAAATCAATTTGGCGCCAGCCAAATGCCGCTAACATCTGATGCAGTGCACCCGCATGATTTGCTGGTAAGGTTAAAATTAAGGACATTTTTTCTGCTGTACCAAAATTAAAGGTTTGATTGGTACCCACAAGCCAAAAACGGGTTTGATTGAAATCGTTGTCTTGAATATCAGAACTAATAACTTTCAAATCATAAAACGTTGCTGCTTCATAAGAGGCAATTGCAGCGACTGCTTCACCACTATGCGTGACAACGTAATCGCAAGCAGCAGTCGTGGAAGCTGTTGGAATTAATTCTGCCGCTGGATAATTAGTCGCTAGAAATTTTTGTGATTGTGCTAAAGCTTGCGGATGAGAATAAATCTTTTTGAAATCCCCTTTTGTTAAGGCTAATAGCTGTTGTTTGATTGGTAAAATTACTTCGGATAAGACCTGTAATCTAGGATTTTGAGATAACGTATCAATCGTAGCATGAACCGTTCCTTCTAAAGAATTCTCGATTGGAACAATTGCAAAGTCTATTTCTTCTTTAAGGGCTGCTTGTAAACAGGCTGGAATAGAAGCATAGGCAATTAAGTTTTCTTTTGCAAATTGCTTTCGTGCCGCTTGATGAGAAAATGAGCTTTCGGGACCCAAATAACCTATTTTCATGCCATTGCCAGCCTTTCCATAATTTCTTCAACTATCTCTTCAGGCAATCGCTCTGTGGTTTCAACGACAATCGCGGCGCTGTCTTCATAATGAGTAAGACGCCCATTTAATAAAGAAATAATCTCTTCCTCACTTTTTTCTGTTGCAAGGGGACGAATATTTTTCGTGTCATTTTTAATCCGTGTCACTAGCGTTTGTGGTTCAGTTTTTAAATAAATAACTTTTGGCTGTGCTTTTAAAAGACTGCGGTTTAACGCACTGACCACAATACCACCTCCAGTGGCAATAATTGCTTTAGTTCTTAGATTGTCTTTTAAAACATTTGATTCAACTTGACGAAAAGCAGCTTCACCAAATTGGTCAAAATAGTCATTAATCGGCATTTGTATTTTTTCAGTAATTAAATCATCTAAATCAATCATTGGCCAATTTAACTTTTGGGCTAATAAGCTGCCTACAGTTGATTTACCTGCGCCCATAAAGCCAATTAGTAAGATACTATTCATTTTTTTCACCTACTATATTTTTAACATCGTCAAAAAATTCAGGGTAAGAAATATTAATCGCCTCAGGTTGATCCAATTGTGTTTTGCCGGTGGCAATTAAAGCGGCAATTTGTAACATCATTCCAATGCGGTGATCGCCGCGACTGGATACATGAGCGCCTTTTAATGGTGTGGGGCCATTGATTATTAAGCCATCTGTTGTCGGAGTAATATCTGCTCCCATCTTCTGTAATTCTTCTGCTGTAGCATCAATTCGATTCGTTTCTTTCACCTTAAGTTCTTGGGCATCTTTAATAATTGTTTGACCGTGAGCTTGTGTTGCCAGCAGGGCAATCACGGGCAGTTCATCAATTAAACGAGGAATGATTTCACCGGCGATAATCGTGGCAGTCAATGTCGATGTTGTCATTTTTAAATCCGCTGCTTGATTTTTCTCGTCATAATTTTCTATTTCTAAGCGGGCGCCCATTTGTGTCAAAACATCCACAATTCCGGTCCGCGTTGGATTCATTCCAACATTTTTTAGTATCAATTGACTCCCGGATGTAATCGCTCCAGCAACCAAGAAAAAGGCAGCCGAAGAAATATCTCCTGGAATAACCACATTTTGTCCAGTCAAAGTTTGCGGTCCACTTACGGTTATTTCTTTTTTATTTGCGGTGATTTTACCGCCGAATTGACGGATCATCTCTTCGGTATGATTACGGGAAATTTCCTTTTCAACAATGGTGGAAGTTCCCTTAGCTTGCAGGGCTGCAAAAAGAATAGCCGATTTTACTTGGGCGCTTGCAACTGGCATTTGGTAGTGAATGGGCTGTAAGTTGTTTGTTCCATTAATTGTAATTGGCGGAAACTCACTGCCATTATCCCCCAATAGTGTTGCTCCCATCTGGCGCAAAGGAGCCATTACCCGTTCCATTGGCCGTCTATTTAAAGAAGCATCGCCAAACAAAGTGGTAGAGAAATCTTGACCAGCTAAAATTCCCATCATTAGACGAATAGTAGTGCCAGAGTTACCCACATCAATTGCTTTATCACAAGCCTTTAGACCATTGAATCCAACGCCTGTCACCGTAATTGTCTTTCCATCATCGAAGATTGGAACGCCCAATTTTTTAAAAGCCTTTAGCGTACTTAAACAATCTTGGGCCCGCAAAAAATTTTTAATGGTCGTTTGGCCCGTCGCCAGAGCACCAAACATAATACTACGATGAGAAATTGACTTATCAGACGGTACCGTAATGCTTCCTTGCAAACCTTTTTGTGCTTGTAATAAATCCATAATGCCCTCCTTTTAGTTGCTTATTTAATTCGCGCGGGATAATTGGTATTTTGCAAAATACAGGCTTTCGCACGCATTAAATCCTGCTCATTGCGAAAACTGATTTGCAAAATACCGTGAATATCTTCTCTAGTTTCCTGAATTTTCAGATTAATTAAATTGATTTGATTATGCCCCAATAGACCCGTTACCTCTGCAATTACGCCGGGCGCATCCGGAACATCGACAAACAAATCGTAAAAGGCAGGAATCGCACCATTTTTATGAACCGGCAGGCGGTCTCTGTTATCTTTAGCCTGATTAAAAAAAGTAAAAATTGCACCCTCATCTTCAGTTACTAGCCAATTTTGAACTTTTTTCATTTCTTTGGTCCAACTTTCCAACTGCTGTAAAATTGCATTCTTATTACTTAACAGTATTTCTGTCCACATTATCGGATCAGAAGATGCAATTCGCGTGATATCTCGAAAGCCCCCGGCGGCTAATTGTTTGGCGCGAGGATGTTCTTGATTAAAGATGTCCCCTTGCGTGACTAACCCTGCTGCAATGATGTGTGGCAAATGACTTAGCATAGCTGTAATTTGGTCATGTTCTTTTGGCGCTAGTTCTACAAATTTTGCCCGAGTTCCCCGTAATAGTTCTTCTAATAAGCGCAGTTTACTTTGCGGTGCGTTTTGATTTGTAAAAATATAGTAGGCATTTTCAAATAAATTGACGTCCGCTGCTGTTAAGCCAGACTTATGTGAACCGGCCATAGGGTGTCCGCCAATAAAAGTAAATGGTAAATTTGTAGCAGCTGCCATTATTTGACCTTTTGTACTGGCGACATCGGTTACGATTACATCTTTTTTTAGCTGCAATTGGGCTAATTCTTCTAAATAGTCAATGGTTTTAAAAACTGGTACTGCTAAGATAATAATATCAGCTTCTTTGGCACCTGCTGCAAAGTCAGTTGCTAAAGCGGAAACAATACCTTTTTTAAGGGCAATTGCGCCTGTTTTTTCATGCCAGTCAAACCCAATAATTTTTACGTTTAAATGTTCTTTTTTTATGGCTAAAGCAAGAGATGAGCCAATTAGTCCCAAGCCTACAATAAAAACTTTTTGCTCCATTTAAAAGACCTCCTAAAAGTTTTTAAGGTATTGGCGATACTGGGCCACAGCTGTTTTCAATTCTTCAAAAGAATCGCTGGAAAATTTGTCTAAAATTTCATTTGCTAAGACAGTCGCAACCACATTTTCACAAACGACACTTGCAGCAGGAACAGCTGTACTGTCTGAACGCTCCACACTCGCTTTGTAGGGTTCTTTTGTCTGAATATCGACGCTCATTAAAGGTTTATACAAAGTCGGAATGGGCTTCATCACACCTTTTACGATGATCGTTTCACCGTTGGTCATTCCACCTTCAAAGCCACCTAAGTGATTGGTTGTCCGGCGGTAACCAGTTTCTTGTGACCAAATAATTTCATCCATTACTTTAGAACCTGGTAAATTCGCCGATTCAAAACCAACACCAAATTCTACGCCTTTAAAAGCATTGATTCCGACAATCGCTTGGGCCAGTTTGGCATCTAATTTGGTATCCCATTGGACATAGCTACCAAGACCAGCGGGAACATTTCCCACTAAAACCTCAACAACACCACCAATTGTATCGCCATTTTTTTTCGTCTGATCAATTAACTGTTTCATTTTTTCTTCAACAGCTGCATCCACTACGCGAACATCAGATTCCTCAGAGCGCTTCTTTACTTCTGCAATGCTAATTTCTGCAGGGATGTTCGCTTTAATGCCACCTAGAACTGTAACATGGCCGGCCACCTCAATTGCTAATTCTTTTAATAGTTTTTTTGCCACGGCTCCAACAGCCACCCGCATTGTTGTTTCTCTAGCTGAAGAACGTTCTAAAACATTACGCAAATCATCGTGATGGTACTTCATGCCACCAACTAAATCCGCATGACCCGGCCGTGGGTGTGTGACTTGGCGGAGCTTTTGATCTTTTTTAGCTACTTCTTCTGCAGCCATAACAGTTTGCCAATTTTTCCAGTCACGATTTTTTACGACTAAAGTAATTGGTGAGCCTAATGTTTTACCATGGCGCACACCAGAAGTAATGCGAACCTGATCTTTTTCGATTTTCATGCGACCACCACGACCATAGCCACCTTGACGCCGTGCTAATTCCACATCAATATCTGCTGCTAAAAGTGGCATTCCTGCTGGTATACCTTCAATAATGGCAGTCAATTCCGGTCCATGAGATTCTCCTGCTGTTAAATAGCGCATCATAACGCCTCCTTTAAGTAATCTTTCATTTCAGTTAAGGGAACTTCAACAATTTTTGCTTCCCCAATTTCTTTTAGTAAAATTAATTTTAAATTAGTTCCACGGGCCTTTTTGTCATGTGTAATTGCACTATACAGCGCTTGTTCATCCCAAGTTGGTAGACGGGTAGGTAAATGAAATTTGGTAATCATCTCTTTTAGTTGTGCGGTACTTCCCACTGGAGATAACCCTTTTGCCTCAGCAACACTGTTAATTTTCACCATACCTAAAGCAACGCCTTCGCCATGGCTAATAACGCCATAACCGGCAGTATTTTCTATTGCGTGGCCGATTGTATGACCAAAATTTAAAATGAGTCGCATTCCGTTATCAAATTCATCTTCTTGCACCACTTGACGCTTTACTTCAAGTGCTGACGTGATAATAACTTCTGCCTGATTTAATAAATCTGCTTCATCTTTTAACGCTTTTAATTTCTCCCATAAAATTAAATCAGCAATCGCTGCCGATTTAATAATTTCTGCAATTCCCTCACGCACACGGCGTATTTCGAGAGTCTTTAAAACAGCTGGATCGATTAAAACCCCTGCTGGCTGACTAAAAGTTCCAACTAAATTTTTTGCTTTTTGCGTATTGACGCCTGTTTTACCACCGATACTTGAATCAACTTGCGCTAATAAGGTCGTGGGAATCTGCAAAAAATGAATGCCCCGCATATAAGTCGAAGCAACAAAACCGGCTAAATCACCAATTACACCACCACCTAAAGCAATAATCCCATCACTACGGGTAAATCCTGCTTCGGCTAAAAAGTCGTATAATTGTGCAGCTTGCGTTAAAGATTTACTTGCTTCTCCGGCCGGAACTACGGCTAAATAGGGTGAAAAACCTACACGAGTTAATTGCTTCATAACCGTTTGGCTATATAAAGGCGCGACATTACTATCGGTAATAATTGCTATTTTTTGTGGTGTCCATAAAGAAGCAACCCAAGTTCCCAACTGTTCCAATGCACCACGCTTTATTATGATTTCATAGGAATGTTCCTTTAAATCAACCCACATAACTAGCCCTCGATTTCTTTAATTTTTTCCATCGCAGCATTTAAAATAGTAACTTCTTGCATCATCTTCATGTAGTTTTCTTCATTTAATGATTGTTGTCCATCAGACCAAGCGTTCTTTGGATCAGGATGAATTTCAACGATCATGCCATCAGCTCCTGCTGCCACACCTGCTCTAGCCATTGGTGTAACCAGATCCCAAACACCAGTACCATGGCTTGGATCGACAATAATTGGAAAGTGGCTTAGTTTTTTAATCAAAGGAACAGCAGACAAGTCAAAAGTGTTACGGGTGGCAGTTTCGTAAGTGCGAATTCCGCGCTCAATAAAAATTACAGGAGATTTATCTTGAACCGCAATGTATTCTGCCGCATTTAACCATTCATCAATTGTTCCTGCGATACCGCGTTTTAAGCCGATTGGTTTGCCAGTTTTACCGACAGCTTGCAATAATTTGTAGTTTTGCATATTACGCGCGCCAATTTGTAAAATGTCGCTGTATTCAGCCACCATCTCAATATGGCCTTCATCCATGACTTCAGTGATAACTTTCATGTCAAATTCATCGGCCGCTTGGCGAATATATTTTAGCCCTTCTTCTTCTAAACCTTGAAAAGCATAAGGTGAAGTTCGGGGTTTAAAAGCGCCGCCTCGTAAAATTTGTGCACCGCCAGCTTTCGCAATTTTGGCACATTCTCGAATTTGCTCTAAGCCTTCAATGGAACAAGGTCCAGCCATTGTTACAAAACTTCCATCACCAATTTTAACACCATCTACATCAACAACAGTATCTCCTGGGTGGAATTCCCGAGAGGTTAATTTGTAGGTGTTGGAAATTTTTAGTGTCTTTTCGACACCTTCGTAAGTATTAAAAGGCACATCTTGCATCCCTCTAACATCGCCTTTTAATCCAATTACAATATGTTCAGTTCCTTGATCGATATTTACATCAAGTCCTTCTTTTTTAATTCGTTTAACAACTAATTCTACTTGTTCTTTCGTGGCACCTTGCTTCATAATTACAATCATTTTATCTGCTCCTTTTAACTGTTTTCTACTAGTGGTTTAACAATTTCTAACGGCATTTTTTTACCGGTCCATAATTCAAATGCATAGGCACCTTGATACAGTAACATACCTAAGCCATTAGCTGTTTTTAAGCCTTTTTCTTTTGCAATTTGTAATAATTTTGTTTCCCTTGGATTATAAATGACGTCATAGACGGCTAAATTTTCGTGAAAGGCACTAAAATCAGAAAGTGCAGTCTGATCTTCATTTGGTTTCATGCCGACAGCAGTAGCATTTACTAATAAATGACTGTGGTAAATCGCAGTATTTACTGCTTTTGTATCTGCCAAATCACGTAAAGTAATCGTACATTGTGTTTTTTGCGCTATTGTCTCTAACTTTGCCTGACTTGTCGCAAAAAAATCATCCTGGCGATTAAAAACATTAATTTTTTTGACCCCATCTAAGGCAGCTTGTACACAAATGGCTGTCGCTGCCCCACCTGCACCAATAATGGTCATTTCTTTTTTGATAATGTCCACATTGATATCTGCTAGGCTACGCATAAAACCATTTCCATCGGTATTGTGTCCTACTAGCCCATTACCTGAAGGAACAATTGTATTAACTGCACCAATTAATTTGGCTGCCTCACTTAATTCATCCAAATAAGGAATGACGGCCATTTTATAGGGCATTGAAACATTTGCACCAATCATATTCAGTGCCGTAATACTTTTGATTACAGCGGCTAATTGTGGCTTTTCAACCTCAAAAGACAAATAAACTGCATCAATATTATTGGCTTTAAAAGCGGTGTTGTGCATTAATGGTGAAATGCTATGCTTTGCTGGTTTAGCAATAAGACCTGCCAAACGGGTATAACCAGTTATTTCCATTTTTTTTCACTCCTTAAATTTTTAAAGCCTATGGGTACAAAAAAAGTGCCCACCTAAGATACAACAATCTACAGTGAACACCTGACACGAAAAATACATTTTTCGATGGTATAAAAATAGCCACTATAGATTCTTGATCTACGTGGCTTTAAAGTCATTCCAAAATCCCCTAGCCATCATAGATACAAACTGCTTTGGTTTGTATCCATGTTTTCATGAATACAAACTATCTAAAATAGCTAAAGTAATAATTATTCAGTTGTGGTTTGCTTTTTTGTAACATAAAAAAGTCCTCCGAACTGATTAAGATGGTGTTAAGTATAGATTGATTTTTTAGGTCTGTCAACTAGTTTTTGTAAGAACTATTGTTTCTTTCATCAGTTTTTACAAATCTTCTTCGAAAAAGAGCAGTAAATCAGTCAATGTAAGTTGCGCTTTTTCTGCTTGATTTAAATCTTTTGTTATTTCTCCTTTTTTCAAAAGTAACAAGCGATTCCCATATTTTAAAGCATCTTCCATTTGATGGGTAATCATCATACACGTTAAATGATTTTCTGTTACCAAATCATTAGTCAGTGCCATAATATTTTTTGATGTTTTCGGATCAAGTGCTGCGGTATGTTCATCTAATAATAAAAGTTCTGGTCTTTCAATGGTGGCCATCAATAAGCTTAAAGCCTGTCTTTGTCCACCAGATAAATGGCCTGTAGGCGTATCAAGCTGTTCTTCTAAGCCATTACCTACCTTGGCGCAAAGTAGTTTGAAATCTTCTTTGCGTTCGTTTAAATTTCTGGGACGCAGGCGCCGTTTTTGTCCTCTGCGCTCGGCTAAAAGTAAATTTTCTGCCACTGTCATCCGCGGGGCTGTGCCCATTTTAGGATCTTGAAAGACCCGTCCCAAATATTTTGCTCGTTTTTCTTCACCAAAATTTGTAACATTTTCACCATCTAAAAAAACTTGGCCACTCGTCAAAGGCAGTGTTCCAGTAACCGTATTAAATAACGTACTTTTTCCTGCCCCATTGCCACCAACGATTGTGACAAAATCACCAGGATTTAAAGTTAAACTGACATGGTTTAAAATCGTCCGCTCGTTAGCAACACCATTTTTAATTTTTTTAACAGCATTTTTTATCGTTAATACGCTCACAGGCTATGCCTCCTTTTCCAATCCAGTTTTTAAATTCAATTTTTCTTTCAGGGTTGGAATCATTAAACAAATCGCTAAGATTGTAGAAGAGAAAATTTTCAAATACGTTGTATCAAAGCCTAGGTAAATAATTAAGGTGATAATTGCTTGATAAATAATACTGCCCACTACCACTGCAATCAACCGTTCAGCAAAGGCTAATTCACCAAATAACACTTCTCCAATTATAATTGAAGCCAGACCGATAACGATTACCCCAGTCCCCTTTGAAACATCAGCATACCCGTCATTTTGCGAAATAAGTGCTCCGGATAATGCAATTACGCCATTAGAAATTGTTAACCCTAAAATCTTCATGCGATCGGTTTTAATTCCTAATGAGCGGGCCATTACTTCATTATCGCCAGTAGCAATATAGGCTTGGCCTAAGTCAGTATTAATGAAAAAAAGGACTAAAATTATTGTAATAATAACTGCAAGCAAGCCTAAAATGACGATGTCAAAATAATTAGGTAGGTTTAAATTAGTAAAAAAAGTTTGAATCCTAGGAAAATTACTTAACCCTTTGTTGGGACTTTGCATGACAAATAAAATAACTGAATTCAACCCTGCCATAACTAAAATCCCAGCTAAAATCACCGGTATTTTCCCTTTGGTAAATAAAATTCCGGTAACAAAGCCAGCTGCCATCCCAGCTAAAACACCTAATAACGTTGCCAAGATAGGATGAATTCCACTGGTAATTGCAGTCACGCACACAGCGCCACCTAAAGGGAACGTTCCCTCTGTTGTCATATCAGGAAAATTTAAAATACGATAAGTTAAATAAATCCCAATTCCCAGCAAGGACCATAACAGTCCTTGCCCAATTGTTGAAACGATCATTTTATTCGTTATCTCCTTTAGCTGTTTGTACTAGTTTTGCAGTATCTTTTAAATCTGCAGGTAAAGTCAGATTAAATTTTGCCAATTGCTCTTCATTAATAATAGTATCACCTTTAGTGAAGGTGTACACGGCTGTATCTTGTGGTTTTGATTTGCCCGCTAGAATTGCCGCTGCCATTTCCCCTGTTTTAACACCTAACTCTTTTTGATTAATTCCGATTGTCGCTAATCCACCTTGTTCTACCATCGTATCTACTGACGGAAAAACGGGAATATTGTTTTTATCAGCTTCTTGCGTCACTGTCTCCATGGCGTTGGCGACGGTATTGTCATTAGGAATAAAGATAAAATCAACAGACTGTGACAATACTTGTACAGCTTGTGCGACTTCATTTGTTGAAGTTACAGCTTTACGTTCGACAGTTAAGCCAAGTTTTTTAGCAGCCGTTTCTGCTTGACCTGTTTGAAATTTTGAATTCATTTCAGAAGAAGAGTACAAAAGACCTACTTTTTTGCCTGCTGGTAAAAGCTTATGGGCTAATTCAATAATTGAAGCAACTGGCGGCTGATCAGAAACGCCGGTAATATTTCCCCCTGGTTTTTCGTTACTTTCCACTAAACCAGCCCCTTTAGGATCAGTAACCGCACCTAATACGATAGGAATGGTTGTTGTAGCGTTTGCTAAAGCTTGTGCGGCAGGTGTTGCAATCCCAATTAAAACATCTGCTTGATCACTAACTAGCTGTTTGCTCATGGTATCTAATTTACTTTGATCAGCTTGGCCATTTTGAAAATTAATTTTCAAATTTTTACCTTCCTCATAGCCGGCTTCTTTCAAACCTTCTTTCACACCCTCATAGATTTGATCTAAAGCTGGATGGCTCACAAATTGTAAAACACCGACAGTAAGGACTTTTTCTTTATCATTTACCGTTTGTTCTTTGTTATCCTTTGAATTATGAAGCAATTGAAAACCTAAAAATCCAACTAAGATAATTCCCAATGCAATCACTGTGTACATTAACCCTTTGTTTTTCATCATTATTTCCTCCTAAGATATGTTTTGAGATGAAAAAAAGCAATTTCCTCTACCCGCGGAAATTGCTTTTGTAAACAAAATCCGCATAGAGATTGTCTCTATGCGGAATCATCTCAATATTACCAGCATAGATACAAGTTTTAGAGTTCTCTAAAAAGTTGTATCTATGGAAAAATCCATCAATACAACTATCTACGCCAAAATTGCCATGCAAATAAATTTCCTTTGGTTGTAGTAAATAGTTTCATGATGGCTCACCTCGTTTTGTTTTTGTTGTAGTTAAGAATACCGTAGAATTTTTCAAGCGTCAATACTAATTTTAATTTTTCAGAAAATTTAGTAAAATCAATCATCCAAGTCTTTAATATTCCACATCGGCAGTCGATTTAATTCTGGAATAAATTCTTCGTCGTAATTTGTCAGCTCACTTACTTCAAAGCGGTTTTTTTCCACCCCTTTTTCAAAGAAGATAAAGGTTACTTTACTAGGGTTAACTTTGTATTTTTGAGCTAGATTTTGTGTGTCATACACTAAAGGATAATAATAAAAAGTCCGGTTTAACTCTTCTTTCTTTTCACCATTTAACGTATTCAACACGTGGTTTAATTCTTGCCCATATGGTGGTGCAAACATAACAGAAATTGCGTTAGCCGACTTTATTTCCTGGTCTTCACTTCCGTAGTCAAAGGACTTGATTTTATTACTTTTAATAGTAGGATGAATTAATTCTACATACTCAGATTGTCGAATGTGGGCGACAGCCACCACCATAGTTGCAGAAAAAAGTGTGACACCAATCAATAGACCTAAGACTGTTAAAAGTGCTTTACGTTGATTTTCTTCGGCCCAACTGGCAAAATCTTGCCATATTTGTCTAAAACCAGCTTTTACGCTGACAAAAAAATTTTGAATGATCTTCATTGTCTGGCTCCTAATAAATTAATAAGAAAAATCGAGTAATCTTTATGAAAGATGTGCTTTTTATAACAGATAGCACCACAAAAGTAGCTTTTTCAGTAGGGTTGTTCGTTTTCTTGTGAAATTCATTCACTGCTTATAAGTTCTAATTAAGTATACGCTAGCCGGATTTCTACCATGACAAGAAACACAGTAAGAAATGTAAGACCCCATTTATGACCTTAGTAAAATGTGCATTTAGACTGTAACGAGTTTTATCGCTATCTTTATAGTAGCAATCATTGTTTGGAATCGTCAAGATAGTTGGCAATTCTTTAAATATTCGCTATCATAAGAACAAGAGTTAAAATAACTTTAGGAGGACCACCAGTGGAAGATCTTGGTCACACTATTATGCACCTTGCGATGCCTTTATTTGATATCATTATCGTCTTTCTTAATTTTTTATCTATTTTAGTATTGGTGTGGGGTGTGATTATCGCAGGCTATGATTTCATTAAATCAGAGTGTTCCCACGCCAATCATGTTGAGGCGGCGCGTCACAATAATTTTATCCGTAACTTTCTGGGTAGTTATGTCTTGTTGAGCCTGGAGATATTAATTGCTGCCGATATTATTGAGTCAATTATTAATCCTACTTCAGCTGATATTTTGCGCCTTGCAGCAGTCGTTGTTATTCGAACGGTAATCTCTTATTTCTTGCACCGTGAAATCCAAGATGCTTTGGATAACGAAGAAACGATGGAAAAGCTTAACAAAAATAAATAAATGACACCCTTTAATTTTCAACAACGATGAAAAGCCAGATTCGATCACAAAGAATCTGGCTTTTATCTGCTATAATGTAGTTATTCTGTCATGAAAGAAGGTTACACAATGTCTTTTGATGGTGTTTTTACCCATTTAATTACCAATGAATTAACTGACTTATTAGTTGGTGGACGCATTTCTAAAATTCACCAACCTTATCAAAATGAAATTATTTTGGTTATTCGCTCCCAAGGAAAAAACCATAAATTACTACTATCTGCGCACCCGAGTTACGCTCGGGTACAATTAACCGATATCGCCTATCAAAATCCTGAGACTCCGCCTAATTTTGTTATGATGTTACGAAAATACTTAGATGGCGCAATTTTAACAGGCATTTCGCAGATTGAAAATGATCGCGTGATCCATTTTACTTTCAATAAACGAGATGAATTGGGGGATTTGCAAAATATTGTTTTAGTAGTGGAATTAATGGGTCGCCACAGTACCATTTTATTGTTAAACGAAGCAAACGGCAAAATTTTAGATGCGATAAAACATATTGGTAGCAGTCAGAATACCTACCGTTCCATTTTACCTGGTGCCATTTATGTCGCACCACCTAAACAAGCACTGCTAAATCCTTTTACTGTTACAGACGTTACGCTTTTTGATGCACTCTCGCAATTACCCGAAATTACAGCCAAGGCGCTTCAACAGACATTCCAAGGGCTAGGTTTTGATACAGCACAAGAACTAGCCTTTCGTCTAAATAAAAATGAAAATAAAAAAGTACTGACTTGGCGTGCATTTTTTGAAAGTCTCAATCCTGGACGCCCTACTTTAACTGTTACGCAAACAAAAGAATTTTTTACACCAATTGCTTTTCAAGCTTTAGCTAAAACAACGGTTAGTGCTACGACATATCCAAATTTCAATATCTTGTTAGATGCTTTTTATGGCGATAAAGCTGAACGCGATCGGGTCAAACAACAAGGGGGACAACTGCTTAAAAAAGTAGAAAATGAGTTGGCCCGCAATCAGACCAAGTTAAAAAAACGACAACAAACGCTAAAAGAATCTGAAAACGCTGAGGAATATCGGCAAAAAGGTGAACTTTTAACGACATTTTTGCATGAAGTACCAAAAGGTGGAAAAAAAGTCGTTTTAGCAAATTACTACGATGAAGATCGACCACTAGAAATTAAGTTAAATCCAGCCCTATCCCCTAGTCAAAATGCGCAAAAATATTTTCACCGTTATCAAAAATTGAAAAATGCAGTGAAATTAATTTATCAACAAATCGATGAAGCAAAAGCAGAAATTGCCTATTTGGAATCTGTTTTCGCTCAAATCGAAATTGCCGGACCAATGGATTTGGATCTAATTAGTGAAGAATTAATTGCACAAGGCTATTTGAAAAAAAATTCAAAACGTAAAAAAGTAGCATCAAAATCTAAACCTGACGAATATACAGCAAGTGATGGTACCACTATTTTAGTTGGGAAAAACAATTTGCAAAATGATCAACTAACTTTAAAAACCGCCCGTAAGACTGACTACTGGCTCCATACCAAAGATATCCCTGGCTCTCATGTAATCATCAAAAGCAGCCAGCCGACTGATGCAACCATTTTAGAAGCCGCAGAATTAGCTGCCTACTTTTCTAAATATCGTCATTCTGCTCAGGTTCCAGTCGATTTAGTTCAAGTCAAATACATTAAAAAACCAAATGGCGCAAAACCCGGGTATGTCATTTACGAAAATCAAAAGACTTATTACGTTACTCCAGAAGCAGATATTACTACCCGACTAAAAAAACAATAAAAAAATGAACGAAGCCCCTTTATTTTCAAGTAGTGGCTTCGTTCATTTTCTATTCACAAAAATAGATTGTTCGGTCTTTTTTATCTTGTAAGGGTCGATTATTACCTTTTAAGATTTCTTCTTGAAATTGGGATAAAAAAGCGCGGGATATTTGATGTCGCTCTTTAAAGACAAACCAGTTAATCGGGCCTTTTGTCGGTGGGGTAGTCAGAGAACCAACATAATGAAAATAGCGTTGTTCTTTTGGTAAAAACAACTCGGGATTGAAAATTTCAATATGCTCTTTTAAATCCCAACGTTGGGCTTTTTTTAGTGGACCTTCTGGCAAAATCCCCGGTATGATGTCACACAATACGCCTACAACTAAATTTGTCCCGTCTTTTCTCATGTGTACCAAATGTATCTCTAGTGGCGCTTGTTGGTTATCTAAAATATGCTCACTAGGTAAATGATAATGAATATCCGTTAAACCATACTTTTCCCCTGCAAAGACAACATAGCTCTGACAATCAAACGGAACAAAATGAATGGTATTTTTAAATTCTTTTTCGGTAAACTTCTCAATTTGATAAGAAAAAGTCAGACGCTGTTTTGCACTTCCTGCTATAGTTTTGCTCGTTTCAATGGCAATTGGTGATTGGTAAGGAAACTGCGCCCCTTCTTTATACCACTCACACAAGGTATGCCAATATTTTGGACCATTTTCTCCTGTATAACTCCAAGGAACATCTAAATTTCGTTTCACTTTTCCACCTCACAAATTTCAAAAGATTTTAAATAGCATATCAAATCCTTTTAATTGTGGCAAATACAAAAACCAAGCAATCGGGGAAATTGTACCACCAAATAACGTTTTTTTCGGACCTAATAAGAATAAGACCGCTAAAATAAGGAAAATAGCCAAGACGATTAGTAAGACATTTGCACCTTGTAATAAGTTGAACCAAAGTCTTAAATTGCTAAAGAGCATATCCATTTTTTGATTACGTAAAACTTTATCTGTCTCGGCAATGGCGCGCATTTTTTCAATTCTTTGCCAATTTTCTTTAAATAATATCATTTCTTTTTCAGTCAAAACTTCATTAAAAATTTTTGTGTCTGCAGCAAAATCAAGAAAAAACCAATTTATTGTTTGTCGTTTGCGCTTTTCATCCCAATAGCGCATACTCCATTTTTTAGTTGTGATTCCTTTTATTTTGTCATAAGGAAAACTAGAGAACCCCCCTGTTTCAAAAAAATCTAAGAGGGTAAGGAAAATCATGCGCGTATTGGTAAAAATTAGGAGGCGGTTGCCCCGTGTATCATTAAAAGTTTTCACATATTGTTTGGCTTGTGAAGTTCGGGCATAGCCCATTGCCATGGGACCAGCATTCATAAAACCAGAATTTCCTTCTACGGTCATAGGCAAATAGCCCATAATTTCTTCGCTGACAGCTAAATTTGGTTGCAATTTTTCTTTGACCTCTTGAAATAAAATGTAATATTTGCTGCGCTTGAATAAATCATTTTTAGCACTAGTACTTAAATATCCCGGTTGCAACTTGGCATTTTCTGCAAAAATAATCTCTTTAAAGCTCATGCTAATTCCCCCTTTAACGCATTTTGCAACAGTATTTTCCCCCGCGATAGATGATTATATACTGCACTTGTTTTTATTTCTAAAAGCTGGGCTATCTCTATGGGTGCTGTTTGATAAAAATAGTAATGTAAAAAAATTAACTGATCTTGTTCATTTAAAACATCCAATAATTCTAAAAATTGTTCTTTTGCTAAGGGACTATCAGTTTGTTGATAATTACTAGCAACATTTTCAGTCTTGAGGTCTGTTTGTCGCCTGTTTTGTAACTGTTGTTTACGTTTAAAGTCAATTGCCTTATTGCGGGTTATAACCATGATAAAGGTTGCTAGGCTACTTTTATCCGCAACATAGTTGGGGATTTTTTTCCATAATGTATAAAAAACCTCATTTTCACAATCTGACCAAAGATTACGCTCAGAGTTGTCTGACAAAACACCCCGGATTGTTTTAATAATGGTTTCACCATAGATTTCAATCATTTTTTCCAAACCTGTAAAATCATGATTTCTAATTAAGGTTACGATTTCATTGTCCCCCATCTTATCCCTCCTTTATTTACTTAATATACGAAAAATATGACGCATTTCTATCACGATGTGCCAATATTATGTAATCTTTCTGTCAAAGAAAAATAAAGTGATTTTTATCCACTACTTTCATTGGTTTTAGCTTCAGATTTTGTCTAATTCAACCTTGTAGTTTACAACTTTGAAAGAGTGATTTTATTATTAACCTTCACGATTGCATATCATTTATATGCAATAAATGAAAAAGTTGTGATCCTCGCTTTTGCCAGAATCACAACTTTTTCATTTTACTTGGCTAACCAATTTTCTGGATCTTCTTTCCAAGCTTTTAATAATTTAAGGTCTGCTTCGCTGATGTAATTACTAGCCAATGCCACTTCAATTAAAGTTGAATAATTGGTTAACGTAACCAATGGAACATTCGCTGCCGCAAAGTTTTCCTTTCCTTTTGGCAATTCATAAGTAAAGATTGCAGCAACACCTAAGACATCGGCACCCTCTTTTTCAGCTGCCTCACAAGTGCCCAAGACACTGCCTCCTGTTGAGATTAAATCTTCAATGATTACCATTTTTTGACCTTTTTCAATGCGACCTTCAATTTGTTTTCCTTTACCATGGTCTTTAGCCTTGGCACGGATATAAACCATTGGTAAGTCTAAAATATCTGCTACCCAAGCGGCATGAGGTACGCCACCTGTAGCTGCACCAGCAATTACTTGCACATCAGGAAACTGCGCTTTAATTTTATCGGCTAATCCTTGGGCAATTTGTTTACGCACTTTAGGATAACTAATCGTAATACGATTATCGCAATAAATTGGACTTTTAATGCCGCTAGCCCATGTAAAGGGCTCATTTGGACTCAAAAATACAGCTTCTACTTCTAACAAATCTTTTGCAATTGTGGTTTCTAAACTAGTCATTTTCAATACCATTCCATTCATTTTTAATTTGGGTATATGCTTTATAAGGATCTTCAGCCAGGGTGATTGGACGACCAACAACAATATAATTCGATCCGATTTTTCGTGCATTGCCAGGTGTCACCACACGTTTTTGATCCCCTACCTCACTACCAGTAGGACGAATACCTGGCGTTAAGCAGATAAAGTCGTCACTTGTGGCGCCTTTTATTTCAGAAACTTCTAGCGCAGAAGAAACAACACCATCAAGACCAGCTTTTTTTGCGCATTGCGCATAATGAATGACACTCTGAGCTAAAGGCACTTCAATTAATTGATCTGCGTGCATTTCTTGTTCTGTCGTTGAAGTCAGCTGTGTGATTGCTAAAAGCTTCGGACGCTTTTTCCCCATGGGTGTGCCTTCTTCTAAACCACGCATCGCAGCAGCCATCATTTTGACACCACCAGCTGCGTGAACGCAAGTAATATCAACACCAAGGCCGGCTAATCCGCGCATAGCTTTTTCAACTGTATTGGGAATATCGTGGAGTTTCAAATCTAAGAAGACGTCATGTCCGTTTCTTTTTAACCAACGAACTGTTTCAGGTCCTTCGTGGTAAAACAACTCCATACCGATTTTAACAAATAATGGTTCTTTTTTTGGGAATTTTTTGAAAAATAATTCAACTTCTCCCCGACTTGAAAAATCTAGGGCAATAATTGGACGTTCATTCATTTTTTATTTTTCCTCTCTTACTTGTTGGATTAATTCACTTAAACTGTTAATACCTAGTTCAGCCATTCTTTTAGGGAGTGCATCAATTAATTTAGGACAAACATAAGGGTCAGTAAAATTAGCCGTTCCAACTGCGACAGCACTAGCACCAGCCATCATCATTTCCAGTACATCATCTACTGTTTGTACACCACCCATTCCGATAATCGGAATATTGGTTGCATGAAAGACTTGATGAATTAAACGAATTGCGACAGGCTTAATGGCAGCACCAGACAATCCACCGGTTTGGTTTGCTAAAAGTGGTTTACGTGTTTTTAAATCAATTCGCATTCCCAGTAAGGTATTAATCATAGTAAAGCCATCAGCACCGGCTGCTTCAATTGCCCTTGCAATGGGAACAATGTCGGTTACGTTGGGAGATAATTTAACATAAACAGGCACTTTGGCCACTTTTTTTACTGCTTCTGTCAGACTAGCGGCTACTTTGGGATCTGTTCCAAAAGCAATTCCACCGTGTTTGACATTTGGACATGAAATATTCAGCTCGATTGCTTTTACATTTTCCGCGTTGCCAATTTCCTTGCAAACCGCTACATAATCCTCTTCACAAGAGCCGGCAACATTGGCAATAATATTTAAATTTGGATAACGTGTGTTTAAGTTGGGTAAAATTTCTGATTGCACAACTTCTAGGCCAGGATTTTGTAAGCCAATAGCATTTAACATGCCACTGGGAGTTTCGGCAATCCGGGGTGTCTCATTACCAAAACGTGCTTCAGGAGTTGTTGCTTTAATCATAATGGCACCTAATTTATTTAAATCATAAAATTTGCCATACTCATCACCAAAGCCAAAACAACCACTAGCTGGCATGATTGGATTTTGAAGCTCAAGGCCTGGTAATTGGATGTGTAATAAATTGGTCATAATACGATTACCCCCGTTTTAAAAATTGGTCCTTCATCACAAACTTTAACACTTTTATTTGGCTCATCTTTAACGTGGCAAACACAGCCATAGCAAGCACCAACGCCACAAGCCATTCGTGCTTCCATTGAGATTTGCGCGTTGGGATGATTTTGATATTTTTCATCGACCATTTTTAACATACCATTATTGCCGCAAGCAAACACCGCAGCAGGGGTTTGTGCATGTGTATACTCTGCTAAAAGATGGGAAACATTACCCTTAGTACCAAAGCTACCATCATCTGTTGCAATGTGGGTTTTTCCCAAGGATTGGAATTTTTCAGCATAATAGACAACTTCTTTTTTGGCAAAGCCCAAAAAGTGAATTGGGTTTACTCCTTTTTGCACCAATTGGCGTGATAACTCATACAATGGTGGTACTCCAATTCCGCCCCCAATTATATACGCTGTATCACCTTCTTGTAACAGACTAATATCAAAGCCATTGCCTAAAGGTCCTAAACAATCAAGCGCATCTCCTGGTACTAACTGCGTGAAAACTTTTGTACCTTGACCTTCAACGCGATAAATCAAATGACAGGTCAAATTTTTCTTGTCAAATTGATTGATACTAATTGGTCGGCGTAATAATAAATCTTTTTGTGGTACCAAAACATGCAAAAATTGCCCCGGTTTTTCCATCGTTTTTACTAATTCACCCTGTAAAACCAATTCAAAAATATTAGGTGCAATTTCTTGTTGTGCTACTACGGTCAAAATCCCTTGTCTCATGCTGCTCCCCCTGGTATTTAAAATAGACATTATGCTCGCAAATGAAGCTGTGACAAAAGACTTGTCACAGCCCCTTATTAGAAAATAAACAGCGTTTTTTCAGGTAACTGCTGTCACAGTCTTGTCGTTTAGATTGCTTTAGTTGAAAAGGCGCGATCTTCCATTACTTTTAAAATAGCATCGGCTGTATCTAAAGATGTTAGTAATGGTACCCCATGTTCAACGGCTTCGCGGCGAATAATAAACCCATCCGCAGAAGCGCTCTGACGATCTTTATCCATCGTGTTAATAACCAGCTGAGCTTGATTATTCCGAATTAGTTCAACGACATTTGCATCTTTTTCTTCAGAAATTTTGGCAATTTCTTTCACCCGCAAACCCGCTGTTACAAAATAACGGGCTGTTCCTTTTGTTGCAATTAAACTAAACCCAATTTCTGCAAAGCGCTTAGCCAAAGCTAAGGCTTCTTCTTTTGTATCATCTGCGATGGTAAATAAAACAGAACCAAATTCTGGTACTTTCAACCCCGAAGCTTCAAAGGCTTTGTATAGTGCCTTTTCCAAGTTACGGTCACTTCCCATTACTTCGCCAGTTGATTTCATTTCTGGCCCTAAATAAGTATCGACCTTTTGTAACTTTGTAAAAGAAAAGACAGGTGCTTTAACATGAACGTAATCATCTTCTTGATATAACCCATTTTCATAACCTTGATCGCGTATTTTTTCTCCTAAGATAGCTTTGGTTGCAATTTGAGCCATTGGGATTCCTGTAACCTTACTTAGAAACGGAACCGTTCGACTAGCCCGTGGGTTTACTTCAATGACATAAACTTTATTGTCACTAATGACAAACTGAATATTCATCATCCCGACACAATTTAATCCCAAAGCTAATTTTTCTGTATAGGCTGCGATTGTAGCTTGAATTTCTCTATTTAAAAATTGCGGTGGATAGACAGCCATTGAATCACCCGAGTGCACCCCCGCTCGTTCGATATGTTCCATAATTCCTGGAATTAAAACTGTTTCACCGTCACAAATCGCATCCACTTCACATTCACTACCGGTCAAATAACGATCAACTAAAACGGGATGTTCTGGCGAAGCCTTAACCGCATTTTTCATATAATCTTCAAGATCAGCTTGATTTTCCACGATTTCCATCGCGCGACCACCTAAAACATAGCTTGGTCTAACCAGAACGGGATAACCGATTTTTTCAGCGATAGCGACAGCCTCAGTTTGATTTGTTGCAGTTTCACCTGGAGGTTGTGGAATCGCCAACTCCTTTAAGGCCTGTTCGAATAAATCACGATTTTCAGCTCGATCTAAGTCTTCAATGCTGGTACCTAAAATTTTGACACCATTATCTTGCAGAGGCTCAGCCAAATTAATCGCTGTTTGTCCGCCAAATTGTACGATTACCCCAATTGGATTTTCCAACTCGATCACATTTAAGACATCTTCTAAAGTTAACGGTTCAAAATATAATTTATCAGAAACTGAAAAGTCAGTCGAGACCGTTTCTGGATTACTATTCATAATAATTGCTTCATAACCCGCCGCTTGAATTGCCTTAACCGAGTGAACAGTTGCATAATCAAACTCGACACCTTGGCCAATTCGAATAGGACCTGAACCTAAAACTAAAACAGATGGTTTCTTAGTGACGCTACTTTCATTTTCAAATTCATAGCTACTATAAAAATAGGGTGTTTCCGATTGAAATTCAGCCGCACAAGTATCTACCATTTTATAAACAGGTTTGAGATTTTGTTCTTTGCGGAAATTACGTACTTCACTTTCTTTCAAGTGCCAAAGTTCAGCAATCTTTTTATCAGTAAAACCATTTTGCTTGGCTTTTTTCAAAATAGTCGAATCATTTGGGGCAGCTTTTAACGCAGTCTCTAACTCAACGATGTGCAATAATTTGTCTAAGAAAAAGAGATCAATTTTCGTCATTTCCGCGATTTCTTCAATCGGATATTGACGCCGGATAGCTTCGGTTACGTAAAATAACCGATCATCCTGAGCTTTTATCATCTTTTCTGTCAGCTGATTATCACTTAATGTTGCTAATTCTGCTAATTCAACGTGTGTGACCCCGATTTCTAAAGAACGAACAGCTTTTAATAAGGATTCTTCAATGTTACGCCCAATGGCCATAACTTCGCCTGTAGCCTTCATTTGTGTTCCTAAAATGCGCTCACCTTTTTCAAATTTATCAAAGGGCCAGCGGGGAATTTTACAAACGACATAATCTAATGCCGGCTCAAATTCAGCGTAAGTTGTCTCCGTTACTGGATTTTTCATTTCATCTAAAGTTAAACCAACCGCAATTTTAGCCGCCAATTTAGCAATCGGGTAACCGGTAGCTTTACTTGCTAAAGCTGAAGAACGCGATACCCGTGGGTTTACTTCAATAACATAGTAATTAAAACTATGGGGATCTAGTGCTAGTTGGACATTACAGCCGCCTTCAATTTTTAAAGCACGGATAATTGAAAGTGAGGCGTCTCGCAGCAGCTGATATTCGCTATCTGATAACGTTTGACTAGGGGCAAAAACAATGGAGTCGCCGGTGTGAATACCGACAGGATCAAAGTTTTCCATATTACATACGACAATCGCATTATCAGCTGAATCTCGCATAACTTCATACTCGATTTCTTTGAAGCCGGCAATACTTTTTTCAATTAAACATTGCGTAGCTGGCGATAATTTCAAGCCATTTTCTGCGATTAAACGCAATTCCTCTTCATTATCACACATACCACCACCTGTACCACCTAGCGTAAAGGCAGGACGAACGATAACAGGATAACCAATTTCATCAGCAAAAGTAACTGCTTCATCAACCGTATTAATAATGGCAGATTCAGGAATGGGTTGATTTAGTTCTTCCATTAGCTGTTTGAATAAATCACGGTCTTCGGCTTGATCAATCGCGGCAAGCTTTGTACCTAAAAGTTCAATGTTTAACTCGGCTAAAATACCTGAAGCAGCTAACTCCATGGCCATATTTAAACCCGTTTGCCCACCTAAAGTTGGCAAAAGCGCATCTGGATTTTCTTTTCGTAAAATGCGGGAAACAAATTCAAAAGTAATCGGTTCGATATATACTTTGTCGGCAATTTCTTTGTCAGTCATAATTGTGGCCGGATTTGAATTGACCAAAACAACTTCATAGCCTTCTTCTTTTAATGCCAAACACGCTTGTGTGCCGGCATAATCAAATTCAGCTGCCTGACCAATAATAATCGGGCCAGAGCCAATCACCATAATTTTTTTAATATCCGTACGCTTTGGCATCTTTTTGCTCCTTTCCTGCATCCATCATTTCAATAAACTCATCAAACAAGTGCAAAGCGTCATGAGGACCTGGGGCTGCATCTGGGTGAAACTGAACTGTAAAGGCAGGATAATCTTTGTGGCGCACCCCTTCAATCGTTCCATCATTAACCTCAATATGGGTGACCATCAAACGTTTGTTGTCAATGGAGTTGGCATCTACAGCATAGCCGTGGTTTTGCGAAGTAAAATCAATCCGTCCTGTTGCGATTTCACGCACCGGATGATTTAAGCCACGATGGCCGAATTTCATTTTAAATGTATCCGCACCATTTGCTAGTGCAAATAATTGATGGCCTAAACAAATTCCAAAAATCGGCACTTTTCCTTGAATTTCTTGAATCATTTTAATCGCTTCTGGTACATCTTTAGGATCTCCTGGTCCATTGGTCAACATAACACCATCGGGACATAACTCTAAGATTGTGGCAGCCTTCGTATCGTAAGGTAAAACAGTTAGATTACACTGTCTTTTTGATAGCTCACGTAAAATACTGTGTTTTAATCCAAAGTCAATCACAACGACATTATGGCCAATTCCTGGACTTGGGTATGGTTTAGCTGTGGAAACTTGAGCCACTTGATTGGTTGGTAGTACTGCTGCTTTTAATTGATCATAGGCATGGGTGAAATCTTCTTCTGCTACAATACTAGCTTTCATAGTGCCGTGCTCTCTAATTTTTCTGGTTAGTGCTCGCGTATCAATCCCAGCGATGCCAGGAATTTCTTTGCGCTTTAAAAATTCGTCTAGTGTCATTTGGTTGCGCCAATTACTAGCAAGTCTGGCATGTTCTTTAACAACGACCGCTTTACAAGTAGGGGCAATTGACTCGTAGTCATCTCGGTTAATCCCATAATTTCCTACCATTGGATAAGTGAACGTAATAATCTGTCCATTAAAACTTTGGTCGGTGATGGTTTCTTGATAACCGGTCATACTGGTTGTAAAAACAATTTCGCCAAATACGTTATTGCTAGCGCCAAAACCTTCCCCTTCAAAGTAGGTGCCGTCTTCTAAGATTAACCAACGTTTCATATTTACTCCCCTTTTTGCCAAACTTTTTGACCATCAACAAAGGTTAAAAGAGTATCGCCATAAACTTTTTTGTGATCAAATGGTGTATTAACTGCTTTTGATACGAATTTTTCTGAGTCGATTTCATATTCTGTTTCGATGGCAAAAACAGCTAGATCAGCTGGCTGACCAATTTGTAAACGTCCTGCGTTTAAGCCAAAAATCGCTGCTGGTTTTGTCGCCATCCAATCAATAATTTGTGCTAAAGTGAAAATGCCGGTCTTAACAAAATGAGTGTAAATTAGCTGAAAAGCATATTCAGAGCCAACAATGCCAAAAGGCGCTTTTAAGAAACTTTGATTTTTTTCTTCAAATCCATGGGGAGCATGATCCGTTGCAATACAGTCGATTGTGCCGTCTAATAGGCCTTCAATTAACGCCTTGCGATCATCTGCTCCTCGTAATGGTGGATTCATTTTCCAGTAGCCAAAATCATTGGGAATTTCTTCTTCAGACAAAATGAGATGGTGAGGTGATACTTCTGCTGTTACATGAACACCAGCTTTTTTTGCATCTCGGATAATTCTCACGCTTTCTTTAGTTGAAACATGACAAACGTGGTAATGGCAGCCGGTTTCTTCGGCTAAAATTAGATCTCTGGCAATTTGAGAACTTTCTGTTGCACTTAAAATTCCTGGCAAATTAAGTTCTGCTGCTTTTTTTCCAGCATGCATAACACCTGCAAACAGCAGTGACTCGTCTTCTGTATGGGCAACCAAAGCCATATTATTGGCAGCAGCTTCTTTCATTGCTAAATACATCGTTCCTGCTGTTTGAACCCCTACACCATCATTGGTAAAGGCAAAAGCACCCGCTTTTTTTAACGCTTTTTGATCTGTTAAGACCTCACTGCGCAATTCTTCGGTAATTGGTGCATATTGCAACACCTTCACGACGGCATCTTTTTTTATAATTGCTTGAACTTTTTGAAATTTTTCAACAGTATCTGGAACTGGATTTAAATTAGGCATGGCACATACCGTAGTAAAACCGCCACGAGCGGCTGCCTGGCTGCCAGTTTTAATTGTTTCCTTGTACTCAAAACCTGGTTCTCTTAAATGAACGTGAACATCTACAAGGCCTGGTGTGATCAACTGACCAGCTGCATCAAACACTTCATCAAAAAAGGTCGGGTCAAAATTTGTGCCGATAGCTTTAATTACGCCATCTTCAATCCAAATTTCTGCTGTCGTTAGGTTGTTATCATAAGTATTGATTTTACCGTTTTTAATGAGTGTTTTCATAATCATCCTCCTAAAATTTGTTGAAAAAATTGCTTTATTTACTGGAAAGGAGATGGCTAATTTGTCAGCACATCTCCTTTTTTATTTTCTTTTAAGCTCTGCCGGCTAAAACTGCTTCTAAAATTGCCATCCGGACAAAAACGCCGTTGGTCATTTGTTGGATAATGCGAGCTTGGTAGCCTTCTACTAAAGAATCTGCCAATTCAACATCACGATTAACTGGCGCTGGGTGCATGATAATTGCCCCTTCTTTCATTTTTTTGGCACGCCCAACAGTTAGTCCATATTGCGTGTGATAGCCTTCTTTTGAAAAGCTTTCATTGCCATCGTGACGCTCATGTTGAACCCGTAACATCATCATTACGTCTACTTTGTCAACAAGTTCATCTAATGGTAAGTAATGCCCATAAACTTCAAATTCTTCATCATACCATTGTGCCGGTCCAGAGAAGAAGACTTGCGCACCTAAACGTTTTAACATTTGCATATTTGATTTTGCCACGCGGGAGTGGGTAATATCTCCGACAATCGCTACTTTTAAACCTTCAAAACGGCCAAACTCTTCATAAATTGTCATTAGATCCAATAAACATTGCGTTGGATGTTGGCCACTACCATCGCCGCCGTTAATAATTCCACATTGGATTGTTTTACTTTGAATTAAATCATCGTAGTAATTTTCATCTCCGTGACGAATAACGGCAACATCGACGCCTAAAGCAGACATGGTCAAAACGGTGTCGTATAATGTTTCACCTTTTTGAACCGAACTTGTTGAAGCATCAAATTCAATGACATCAATGCCTAATTTTTTTTCTGCCACATCAAAACTTTTATGTGTTCGGGTACTATTTTCGAAAAATAGATTTGTCGCAAAATACTGCTCTTTTTCTGGTGTCCATTTTGCGCCGTTTTTAAATTCTTGACCACGTCTAATTAAGCCCATAACCTCTTGGTCTGTTAAAGCTTCAACGGTTAATAAGTGTTTTAAACTAATTCTCTCTTGTTGGATGATCATCTTTTTTCCTCCTAATAGTTCCCTTAAGTTTTTTTACTCGGCTTCTTTATTGATGACAATACGGTCCTTACCGTCTACTTCTTCCATTTCCACAATAATTTCTTCGGCTAATGACGTCGGAATATTTTTTCCAACATAATCGGCACGAATTGGCAACTCTCTATGACCTCTGTCCACTAAAACGGCTAAAGAAATTTTACGCGGACGACCATAGTCCATAATTGCATCCAACGCGGCACGAATTGTTCGGCCGGTAAACAAGACATCATCCACCACGATAACTTCTTTACCTTCCAAATTGACAGGGATATCAGAAGCATGAACAGTTGGATCATCTTCTTTTTTTGCATCATCCCGATAAAGTGTAATGTCTAATTGACCGACTGGCACTTTAATACCTTCTAGTTGTTGTAAACGTTCAGCGATACGCTGGGCAATGTAGATGCCTCTTGTTTTGATTCCGACTAAAACCAAGTCCTCAATACCATGATTTCGTTCAATGATTTCATAGGTAATCCGAGTCAATGCTCGCTTCATTGTTACTGCGTCTACTACTTCTTTTATTGCCATTTTTTTCCTCCTCGTCAATTTAAAAGACAAAAAAACTCCTGCCCGAAGTTAGGCAGGAGTGATAATTGATTTAGTATCTGGGTACACTGACCCTTTTTACTACAATTCACTAAACAAGTTTTACTAAGGCGCACCTTACTAAATTACTTGCACACTCCTTTTTAGCCTCACGGGACTACTCTTAAAGGATTACTATTTATTTTTCCTAAAACAAGGTTACACTTCTTTAAATCAAAAATCAATCTTTTTTTCGTAAGTTTGTTAATGTTTTTTCAAAAATTTCTGGCAAAGGTGCTTCAAAAACCATTTTTTCGTTGGTACGAGGGTGTGTGAAGCCAAGTAACTTCGCATGTAAAAATTGACCGTTTCCTTTTAAGGTTTTTTTCGGACCATAGGTTGGATCTCCGGCTAGAGGAAAACCTATGTATTGCATGTGCACCCGAATTTGATGAGTACGACCAGTTTCTAACTGTAGTTCGACTAAAGTAAAGTCACCAAAGCGTTCTAAGACAGTAAAATGCGTCAGCGCTGGTTTCCCGTCTTCTCTTATTGCTTGCATTTTTCGATTAACTTTAGAACGACCAATAGGAGCTTCAATGGTCCCTTTTTCGTGAGTAATATTACCGTGTACCAAAGCAACATATTTACGCAAACTGGTTTTAGCTTTTAATTGTGCTGCTAATGATTCATGGGCAACATCATTTTTTGCCACCATCAATAGCCCAGAAGTATCTTTGTCAATACGATGAACAATTCCCGGACGTACAACATCGTTAATCGTTGATAAATTGCTCAATTGATATAACAATCCGTTTACTAGCGTGCCGTGACTGTGACCTGCAGAAGGATGGACCACCATTCCTTGGGGTTTATTTATCACTGCGACATCTTCATCTTCATAAACGATTTCTAAATCGAGATTTTCTGGCACTAAGTCCAGCGTTTCTGGTTCTGGAATTTGGATGACAATCTCATCTTGGGCTTTGACTTTGTAATTAGCTTTTAACGGTTGTCCCTTTAAGAAGACTACACCTTCTTTTAACCACTGTTGAATTTGCGAGCGGGTATATTCTGGTAAATATGTCGTTAACGCTTTATCAATGCGCGGCCCGTTTTCTTTTATCACAATTAAAAGTTCTTTCATGCTTTTGCTCCTTTAAAGCGTTCTTCAAATAAAATGTAAATAAAAATCAAAATAACTCCCACTACTAAACAAGAATCCGCTACATTAAAAATAGGAAATGAGACAAAATCAGTTTGAAACATATCCACTACGTAACCTAAGCGCATGCGATCAATGAAATTGCCTAATGCGCCCGCAAGCACCAAACTTAACCCCAATGAATAAAGCTTGACACCGTTACGATTTTTGTACAATAAGTAACTACAAGCACCAACTGCTACAATTGTGACAATGGCAAAAAAACTCATTTGCCCTTCTAACATGCTCCAAGCAGCACCTGTATTTTGAAAATAAGTTAGTGAGAAAACATTTTTAATAATCGGCATCGATGTGCCCAATGCAATATTGGCAACGATCCACCCCTTGACCAATTGATCTACTACGATCAAAAGTACCGCAATAAGAATAAAAATTATCATAAATTCAACTCATTTCTAAACATTAAATAAATCACGCGGACGAATAATTCCTAATAAGTTACCATTAGGATTTCCATCGCGTGTAATTAAGATTGCTTCTAACAATCCATTTTGATGAAACATATTTTCTGCTTCTGCCACAGTTGTTTTACTGTCAACAAACTGGTAATTGGTCACTTTACCATCTTCAATTAACAATTCATCTGCCAAGCGATTGCCTAAAACTATCTCACCTTTTAAGCTTTCTTTGGCAAACCAATAACCTAGCGCTCTCAAAGTGATAAGGCCTTTAAATTTGCCTTTTTCGTATAAGGGAAATTGAGAATAGCGCTTTTGAGCAATGGTTTTTAGAATTTCATAAATTGGTAAAGTAATTTCAAAACCTGTTACATTTTTCCGAAAACGCGGCAAGACCAGTTCTGGCTGCAACAGTGCTTTTTCGATTTCCATAATCCGTTTTACTACCCACTCATTTGGTTCTGCGATCACAAAATCTGTACTAATTTGGTCGTGAACAATAGCATTGCGCAATTGCGCCATTTGCAGTAGATCCTCGGCATAATCATTTGTCAAAAATTCTGGTTTTTTGCTTAAACGGCGTACCATTTCACTAAAGCCCATGTTTTTGGGATTATTTAATTGCTCTTTTAACCATTTGTTAATCCGATTAAAACTAGCTAAAAATAAATCAGCATTTTCCGCCATAACGACTGCTCCTTTTTATTTTATTGAAACAAATCACTTTCTTTGGTCACAAATTTTTCAGCTGAAATATGGGTTTTGAGTTCTGTAATTAATGCTGACTTGGTTTTCTTACGCATTAGAAAATGATATTCTTCACCCAAATACAAAAACTCAATACCGTTTTTGATAATAGCGACTTGGGTAATATTGCGGTAATAAAGTTCTTGCTTTTTCCAAAAGCGAGCATAATAAACCGTAATATGATCATGGGTTAAAACAAAGCGGCGCAGACAGCCAATTATAACACAGACAAAAAAGAAGGCCATGACTAAATTGCTTTTCCAGTAGGGTCTAGTATTTTCCAAAGACAATGTCAAACTATAAAAGAGAACAATCAATGTTAATGACCAATAAATGATACTGACAGCAAGTTCTGGCTGCCAACGATATTTTCTATTTTTCATACTTGTAAATTGCTCCTCTTCTGCTAAAGTTAAAACGTGAATTATTTTAATTATAAGGATGATGACTATGATTAAAGCCTATATTGATGCCGCTACAAAAGGTAACCCAGGTCCAAGCGGTGCAGGGTTGTTGTTAGTTTCTGACAATCTGCATGAACAAATCCACCTACCATTGAAAACGATGAGTAACCACCAAGCTGAATTCCATGCTTTTTACGAATTATTAACTTATCTCATCCAACACAATTATATAAATGAAACCATTTTTGTTTACTCTGATAGTAAGATTTTAGTCCAAACAGTAGATAAAAACTATACTAATAACGAAAATTTCCAAGAAATTTTTCAAAAAATTCAAGCTTTGCTACCAAATTTCCCCCTATTAATTTTACAATGGATTCCAGAAAGTAAGAATAAAGGCGCTGATCAACTGGCCAGACAAGGGCTACAAAAAGCATTACGACAGCATTAAAGAATAAAGACACCAACACAGCAAAGATCAAAGTAAGTTTTTCTTTGAATCTTTGCCGTTGGTGGCTTTTTTACTATACAAGAAAAAATATTGATTTGACTACTTGAGCACGATCTAACTTATTGCTAGTAAGAAAAATAAGTTCGGAAGTTTTGCTTATAAAATTGGTGACAGTAAACGAGAAAAGTTTTGCTTAAAACGTAGCCAATAGGACTGATTGGCGATTATTTCATCTGTTAAAACATAGCATTTTTCTTGATCGGCTAAAAAGATCTGCTGCATTTGTTTGGTTAGCGTTTCATCGTAGACAAAAGCGTTCACTTCAAAATTTAATTCATAACTACGAATATCTTGGTTGGTTGAACCAAAAGAACATAAATTGTCATCCATGACAATGGTTTTTGCATGTAAAAAACCATTGTCGTAATGATAGATTTTAATTCCCATTTTATGCAGTAAATTAGCATAATATTGCGTTGCACGGTAGATAAAAGGATGATCGGGCATATTGGGAATCATAATTCGGACATCAACGCCTGAACGTGCAGCTGTAACCAAAGCATTAAACATGACGTCATCTGGAATTAAATACGGTGTTTGAATCCATACTTTCTCATCCGCAGACAAAATCATTTTAACAAAGGCACTTTTTAAAATATCGATTTTATTTTCTGGGCCATCTGCCACTACTTGAATCTCAGCTTGCCCCCCCGTATCTTTTTTAATCACAAAGTAACGTTCTTCGTAATCCAACTGGTCGCTCTCATTTTTAACCGAAGCATTCCAATCCCGAATAAAGATTTCTTGTAAACTGAAACTAGCCGTACCAACAATGCGTCCATGGGTATCCCGCCAGTAACCAAATTTTTCACTGCGACTTAAATACTGATCCCCCACGTTAAAACCACCGGTCCAACCGATTTTACCATCAATTACTACGATTTTACGATGCAAGTGATAATTTAACCGAGTTTTGCGAATTAAATCTCGCGAAGTAATAAAGGCGGCAACTTTCCCCCCCGCTGCAACTAGCGGCTGAAAGAATTTTTCATTGGAACCTTTTGCCCCCCATGGATCATAGATTAGACGAACTTCTACGCCAGCTTTCGCTTTTTCAATTAATAGTTGTAAAAATTGATGTCCAATTCTATCCGGGAAAAAAGCATAGTATTCTACATGAATATTATCTTCAGCTGATTTAATATCTTCAAATAAAGCCGCAAATTTCTCATTACCATCTGTATAGAGCTTTACGCTGTTGCCCCTTGTTAAAGGTGATTCATCAACAGATTTTAAATAGCGTTCTAATAATTTTAGTTCTTTTTCTACTTCTTCAATATCATAACGCTTATTATTCTGGTGAATTAACGTATTAATTTCTTTGACTTTTCGATTGGTCTCAACATCATATTTATAAACTGTTTCACCATCAATTCCCCGGCCGCAAAATAAATACACGATAAATCCAATAATGGGGATAAAAATTAAGGTCAAAGACCACGCAAGAATGCTCGTAATCGAGCGTGGTTTTCGAAATACTGTAACCAAAGCACCAATCGTGTTAATGAAAATTATAAGTAAAAAAACTGATTGTAAGATACTTAAATCTTGTTGAATCGTCATTGGCTAAACTCCTTTACGTCAAATTTAGATCGTTATAATAAATAGTTGTGATCAAAGGTTATTTCTAAAGTGACAGCACCCAAACGGTTGGTTAAATATTCTGTCAAATTTTCGCGAATTTCAGAATCTTTTTTAGCACATTTTGGTGGCACTACGACATCAAAAGACAACTGATTTTTTTCAATCCGAAAATCATGGACACGCAAATCTAACTGTAATGCGCTAATCGCTTCTTTTACGATCTCCCATTTTCGCTGGTACTCAGGACTTTTCACCGCAACCGGATCTAAATGGCAAACAAGCTCCACCTTCAAGTTTTCGCGAAAATCTTTTTCAATGCGGTTAATAATATCATGAGCATGATTTAAGCTCCACGTGTCATCTACTTCAATGTGGACTGTGGCAAATTGTTTTTTAGGACCATAACTGTGAACCAACAAATCGTGATACCCTAAAATATCAGGATATTCATTTAAGTGCGTTTCCATTTTTAAAATTTCTTCGCTACTAGGACGACTTCCCAATAATTCATCGATAAATTCTTTCACCATTTTTAAACCGCTGTATAAAATATAAAGTGCGATAAAAAGCCCCATCCAACCATCAACATGTAGACCAGTAAATAGTTCAACAAAAGCTGAAATGAGAACAGCTGCCGTTGTAATAACGTCATTTAAGCTGTCTTGTGAGGATGCTTTTAGTGTTTCAGAATCAATTTTGGTTGAAATTTTTTGATACATAAAACTTTGCCAGATTTTAATGCCAATTGATAAGAGCAAAATAATAAAAACCAATGGCGAAAGTTTAATTTTGCTTGGATCCATTATCTTTTCAACAGAGGAAACCAAGAATTGAAAGCCAACAAAGGTAATAATAATCGAAATCATGAAGCCACTAATATATTCAAAGCGCTCATGACCATAGGGATGTTCTTTGTCGGCTGGTTTAGCTGCAATTTGAAAACCAACCAAAGTTAACACAGAAGATGCAGTATCACTTAGGCTGTTGATGGCATCGGCCATGATTGAAACACTGTGGGCGAAAAGACCAATAAAAAATTTCATAATAAACAAGAGACCATTTGAAACAAGTCCTAAACTACCTGCTAAAAAACCAAAAGAAGTGCGCGTCTTTTCTGCGTCTTTTGATTCGATTTTTTTTATAAAATAATTAAGCATTGCCGTAAAACTCCTTCAACTAAACTTCTCTTCATTTTACCCTTTTTATCAATTTCAAACAAATTTAAGGCCATTCTTGATAAATAATTATCGGCTTAAAAACGACATAAATAATAACCCGAACGCAATATGTACTTGGCCTTTAAAAGGCGCAACTCTCTAAAATTAAAGAGTGATACATTTATTGTTCGGGTCATCATCTTTTATCACGATTACAATCTAGCTATTCGTGTATTTTTAATTTTTATTATGCTTGTTGTAAGAAATCGGCTACTTTTGCTAGGGCAGCGCTAATGCCAGCAGGATTTTTACCTCCGGCTTGAGCCATGTCAGGACGTCCACCGCCACCACCGCCAACGAGTGGTGCAATCACTTTAATTAAATCTCCAGCTTTTAAGCCTCGTGCGATTGCTTCATTACTCATTGCCGCTAACAAGTTTACTTTTTCACCGCTAGCATTGGCCAACACTAACACATCAGAAGTAGCTTTTTGCTTCCATTGGTCAGCTAATTGACGCAATTGGTTCATATCTTTAACCTTCACTTCAGCAGCGATAAAACTAATACCATTTATAGTTTCAACGTTTTTGAAAATATCGCCAGCTTGTTGATTGGCTAATTTACTTGCCAATTGTTCATTTTCTTTTTGTAAATCTTTTAGTTGTTGTTGTAGTTGTACAGTTTTGGCAACAACTTCTTTTAATTGTGGTGATTTCACAATTGTGGCGATTTCTTTTAGTTGTGTTTCTTCACTATCAAGTAATTCATAGGCTTCTTTGCTGGTTACAGCTTCAATTCGGCGGACACCGGCACCAATTCCTGACTCAGAAACAATTTTGAAAATACCAATATCTTCTGTATTGGCCACATGCGTGCCCCCACAAAGCTCAATGGACCAGTCGGCAACATTTACAACGCGGACATCGTGACCGTATTTTTCACCAAATAACGCCATTGCTCCCATACCTTTGGCTGTATCAATATCTGTTTCAATTGTAACAACGGGTAGTGCATCCCAAATTTTTTGGTTGACGATTGCTTCCATTTGGCTTAATTCTTCTGTTGTCACTTGACCAAAGTGCGTAAAGTCAAAACGCAAGTGTCCTGGGGCCACTAGTGAGCCAGCTTGATTTGCATGATTGCCCAATACTTCTTTTAATGCTTTGTGTAATAAATGCGTCGCTGTATGGTTTTTAATAATACGATTACGACGAGCAACATTAATTTGTAAGAAGTAAGTCGTGCCTTCTGATACGGGTGCTTGCAGCGTTACCGTGTGTAAAAATTGACCATTTGGCGCTTTTTTCACATCGTGAACTTCAGCGACGATATTTCCTGTTACATCACAAATGATACCAGTATCGGCAACTTGTCCTCCCATTTCTGCGTAAAACGGTGTTTTGGCAAAAATTAATTGTGCTTCACCACTATTTGCAGCACTAACAATCGCTTCGTCTTGAATTAAAACGAGCAATTCACTTTCAGCTTCATAGTTATCATAACCCACAAACTTACTTTCTACTTTAATTTCAGTTAGTAAAGCAGATTGAACTCCCATTGACACGTCCGTACTGCGAGCTGCACGGGCCCGTTCTCTTTGGGCTTGCATTTCTGCTTCAAACCCAGCGTGATCAACTTTTAAGCCTTCATCTTCTGCGACTTCTTCAGTTAATTCAACTGGAAAACCATACGTATCATACAATTTGAAGATATCTTGTCCGCTTAAGGTATCTTTTTTCTCAGCTTTAACTTTTTCAATCACTTGGGTCAAAATTTCCAAGCCTTCGTTGATTGTTTCATGGAAACGCTCTTCTTCTGTTCGGATTACTTTTTCAATAAATTCTTGTTGTTGTAGAATTTCTGGATAATAACTGTCCATAATCTTACCGACAACGACAACTAATTTATACAAAAAGGCTTCATCGATTCCTAGTTTTTTGCCGTGCATAACAGCCCGACGTAATAAACGCCGCAATACATAACCACGACCTTCATTAGAAGGTAACGCCCCGTCGCCAATGGCAAACGCCAAAGCCCGAATATGGTCAGCAATTACTTTAAAGGAAATATCAGTTTGTGGTGCATCGCCATATTGGAATTTGCCACTTAAAACTTCTACTTCTTTAATAATTGGCATAAATAAATCTGTTTCAAAGTTGGTTGGTGCATTTTGAACGATGGAAACCATTCGTTCTAGCCCCATCCCCGTATCAATGTTTTTATGCGGTAATGGTTCGTAAGTATCGTCTGGTTTGTGATTAAACTCAGAAAATACTAAATTCCAAATTTCCAAGTAACGTTCATTTTCCCCGCCAGGATAGTTTTCAGGATCGTCTGCTGCTAAATCGTTGAATTCCTCGCCACGATCGTAAAAAATTTCAGTATCTGGACCGCTGGGACCCGCACCAATATCCCAAAAATTGTCTTCAATTTCCACAATATGATCAAGAGGTAATCCGACTTCTTCATGCCAAATACGCTTGGCTTCTGTGTCTTTTGGATAAACCGTAACATATAATTTTTCTGGATCAAAAGCCATCCATTTTTCATCAGTTAAAAATTCCCAAGCCCAATGAATAGCTTCTGTTTTAAAATAGTCACCAATTGAAAAATTTCCTAACATTTCAAACATTGTATGGTGGCGAGCTGTTTTCCCTACATTTTCAATGTCGTTGGTTCGAATTGATTTTTGTGCATTTGTAATCCGGGGATTTTCTGGAACCACAGAGCCATCAAAATATTTTTTTAAAGTGGCAACTCCAGAATTGATCCACAAAAGGGTGGGATCATTCACTGGTACTAAAGATGCACTTGGTTCAACACTGTGTCCTTTTGACTTGAAAAAGTCCAAGAACATTTGGCGGACTTGGCCGCTGGATAATTCTTTCATCATTTCTCCTACTTTCAAAAAAAATAAGACACCACTGCAAGACAAGGACGAAAACCGCGGTACCACCTTGTTTGCAATGATGTCATTCATTACCTCTTAAGCTCTATAACGCGGAGTTGCGTCAGTATTGCTACTGAATTAAAAAAAGGGAGCAACTGCAAACAGGTTTGTGCTTTTTTCTCAGCAAACAAAAGCTTTCTGTAACAAAGAAACTGTTCGGTTATATCCTTTTTCCTTACAAAGTATAGAAGACAAACCTATACTTGTCAACGATTTAATCTAATTCAATTGAGATTACTTTACGATATAAAAAATCTTGTGGTGTTAATTTTTCATCTGCTTTTAGACGTCTATTGGCACGGTAATAAGTTGCTTCTGGTAGCAATTCTAATAAAGGAATCCCGCTTTTTTGACTATGTTCCATTTTCAAGACAGCATCACAAGTTAGTTCATAGCGATTGGCTCCACCGTTAATAACTACACCAAACATATTGGGACCTTGTTTTAAGCTTTTCACTTGTCTGCCCCAGTAACTTTCGTCAACATCAGCAGCATTTCCCCAGCGAAATAGTTTACGTGTTCCTGCGCCTACCATAAATTCCCACTGATCTTCACTTAATAAATCAAAGCCTTCATTTTGAATCGTATGAATTAAACTTGTTTGGTTGCATTCAAAATGCTCAAAGACATAATAACTATCAGTACCATCTGCAATTTCTAAGTAAAAAGCATTTGGTGATAAAATATGGTATGGCAATGAGTAATTTAAGCTTTCTTCAAAAGTTTGCGGCGGCGTAAGCTGTGCTTTAACCTCCGCTTCAAAAGGACTAAATTTTGCCACATTTCCCGTAAATTCCCCCGTAATAGTATCTAACATGCCTAAATAGCGCGTTCCTGCCGGTAGTGCATGCTTTTGTATCAACATGGGGGGAATATCTTTTTTTCGTAAGGGAGAGGTATGCAAATTGACGTATAAATCCCAACTATCCAAATCTCCCAAGTGATATTCTGCAACAATTTGTTTATCGTTTTTTGTTAAGGGATGTGTGTTCGTAATTGACCAAGCGTTAGTTGCTAGTCCTTTTACACCCAAATCCCAGCCTAAAATTGCTTCTTTTTGTCCGGGCACAAAAACAAAAGCTTCGCCATCGATTTCCAATTCAAACGTGCGGCATTTTACGCCATCTAATTGATAAGTCAATAATTCAAGATTGGTGATTTCTTTTAATGGACTGACAAAATACATTAAGACTTGCTGGAACGCTTGAATCTTCGCTTCATCTGTCAAATTCTTCCAATTATTCCAACGTAACATTTCAAATAAATTCATCGAAATTCCCCTTTAAACAATGACTTTTCATGTTATTCTTTTTTTAACCTGCTAAAATTTAGTATATCATGATTGGAGTACATTATGGATAAAATTTCTTTTGGCTGCCAAAGCAGTTTACAAGCAGCAGCCTTTTATGTTCGCTATCACGTTTTTGTTTTAGAACAAAAAATCAAGCCAGAATGGGAATTTGACTCTTTGGATGACAAAAAAAGAAAGTACTTTGTTCTTTTTAAAGACGAAATCCCCGTGGCTAGCGTTCGCTATCAGGCCTGGGATCAAAAGACGATTCAACCGGATCGTTTTTGTGTTTTAAAAGCTTATCGCAACCGTGGCTTAGGTCGCAAATTATTAACAGCCTATGAAAAGCAAGCTAAAAAAGATGGCTATATCTTTTCGCAACTGACTGCCGAAGTTACAGCTATTTATTTCTATCAAAAGTTAAATTATCAAATTATCAGTGATGTTTTCTTAGAAGATGGTATTTTGTGTCAGAAAATGGCAAAAAAACTGTAAGCTTATCCCAAAGAATAAAAGAAAATACATTTTGACGGTTTGACTGATTTGATAAGCTGGCCTTATATTAGCTGGCAATGAAAACAACATTTCTGGCAGTAGTGTAAAATTTTTTTCACTCTCTTTTTGCTAATGGAAAACAACAAAAAGTCATGATGCTAAAGCATCATGACTTTTTTAACTATTGACTTGATTTTTTCTTGTGTTTTCGTGCTGTACGCAGTTGCTGGCGTTTTTCGACTTTACGTTTTTGTTTTTTATCTTTGTCGACTGCCCATTGAATTTTTTTCTTATAACCTGGTTTGATTTTTTTCTTTTTCTTTTTAACCAAACCAATCAGCGTCGGATCTAACTCATCTTTTTTGGTCTGTTCCCGTTTTTTCCGACGGTTGCGATCATAACCTGTGACAATTTCGCCATTTTTGATTTCTTTTGGTTTAAAGGTCACACCGATTTTTTCAATTGCGGCTACTTTTTCCTCATCTTGCGGACCGTATAAAGTAATCGCCGTACCAGCCAAATTATTACGGCCAGTTCGTCCAACACGGTGAATAAAGAACTCTAAATCATTAGGAATCTCTGCATTAATAACATGGGAAACGCCCTCGATATCAATTCCTCGAGCTGCTAAGTCTGTTGCAACAACGTATTGAAAATCCATATTTTGGATGCTACGCATGATGCGTTTGCGTTCGCGGGGTGTGATATCACCATGGACTTTGGCAACTTTTAAGCCTTGTTCTTTGAGATAATCACTAATTTCATCTACGCGTTGTTTGGTATTGGCAAATACTAAGGCCATATAAGGATGCCCAATCGTCAGTAACTGATAAATTAACCGATTTTTATCTTTGCCCTTGGTAGCGATTAGCCAATTATCAATCGAATCAGCTATGACTGCTTTGGGTTGAATCTCTTCAATTACTGGATTTTCCAAGTATTTTTTTAAAAATGGACGTAATTTTTCGGGAATGGTTGCTGAAAAAACTAATATTTGAACTTTTTCTGGTAATCGGCTCGCGATTTGATCAACTTCCTGCAAAAAACCCATGTCTAATGTCATATCTGCTTCATCGACTACAAAAGCAAAAGCTTTATGGATAAATAAGGCTTGTTCATTAATCATATCCAACAAGCGGCCTGGTGTTCCGATGACTACATGAGGTTGTTGATGTTTTAATTTGTCAATTTGCCGTTGTTTATCTGTTCCGCCCACAAAATTGCTCACACGAATTACAGGATCAGAAAAAGCTGCGATTTGTTTGGCAGCCGCATAAATCTGATTGGCCAATTCTCGACTTGGTGCTGTAATGACAACTTGAGCACTTTCATTAGTTGGATCAACTGCATCAAGCAATGGCAGTAAAAAAGTATGGGTCTTTCCCGTACCTGTTTGCGATTGCCCGACAACGCTTCTTTTTTGTTTAATGACAGGAATCAAGCGTTCTTGCACTTCCGTTGGTTTTTCAAACTTCTTTTCTTTAAGAGCTTCGTATATAAAGGGCTTAAATTGAAAATCCGTAAATTGCATATTTCCACCTTCTTTTCATAATGTTCTTAGGGATTATAGCATAAATGGCACACTGCGTCAGATTTCTTTTGGCAAAATTGTACTTATTACATAAGTCCCACTTCTTTTTTCATAAAACAATTGTCTTTTCTTACGAATCACTGACCAGATAACGTTAATAACAAACAATCCTTGAATGACAGCTGCGCCGATTGTAACCATAGAAGCAATTCCGACTAAAAAGTGGTTGTTGCTTTTCACCAAAGGCGCAAATAAAGTACCGAGTTGTCCAATACCGCCATAAATTAAATACAACAATCCATAACGCTTTACTAACGCTTTTAAGGTGATATGGCGATGCTCGTTTTCAACCACGCGAATTCTAACAATTTTTTTCCCCAGTGTTTGACCATTTAGCCCATAGTTTAAAAGGATAAAATAAAGTAAAATGGTGACAAAATACCATGCTGGGGTATCACTAAAATCAATTGCATAATCTTGTGTAAAAAAGCGTAAAGCAACAGTAAGTACAAAGGTAAAGAAATAAATGAAAAACCAATCTAAGAAAAAGGCGGCAAAGCGTCGGAAAAGAGTCACATCTCGCCCTTTTTCATAGGCTGTTTCGGCTAACTCTTCTCGTGATGGCAATAATAAAGTAAATAAAGGTTCAACCAAATAACCAAGCGTACCACCAATGGTGTTGTGTAAAAGGTCGTTCACATCAGCCAAACGATAATTTCTGGGATAAATAAAATACAGCCCGGTTAATTGTGTAACTTCAAAGAATAATGACAATAAAAAGCTGGCCAATATCGTTTTCTTCAAAGAAAAACCGAAGAAATAGCGTAGATAAACGCCAAATGGCAACAGTAAAAATACGTTAAATACAGGTTCTAAAAAAACGCCTTGTTTCATGGCGGGCAAATACGTACTTGGATCATTTAGTCTCAAAACGGTTTGGGTTAAAAAGTTATGCAATGAAGCACCTAAATGCAATTCATAGTGAGGTCCCGTGTAATGCGCCACCTCCGAAATTGGTGGTAATGGCAAAATGACTAAAAAATAGGCACATAACAAATAAAAGACAAAAGAATACATAATAAGGGCACGACTAAAAATAAAGCGACCAAATTTACGATACTCATAAATAAAGAAAAAAGATGAGATAAATAAGGCTAAAAACGGGAAAATCAAAAGAGCTGTTTTAAGTGGTTCAATATAAGCAGACATAAAAGATCCTTTCTTTGCTTAAGCTAAGTCTTAAAATATTTCCCAAAAAAAATACTTTGGCGTATGATAATTACAGGAGGTGCAATTATGTTAAACGAGTATTTTGCATTGGGTGTTCCTATTGCACTAATTGTTTTATATGGTCTAATCTTGCTACTGCGTAAAAAAAGTAAAATTCCCTATCTGGGGTTTGTATTGTTTATTATAGCGGGCTTTATGGTGGCTTTTAGCTACCAAGTGTTGCAATACGCCATAAAAGAACAAGATGATTTAGTAAAAGCAAGTAAAAACTTAGCTTTAAGCTATCCATTTTGGTTATTATATATCCCTTTAATTATCGGGATTATTTTAGTTGGCATTAATATTTTTCGTGCTTACAAGCGCATTAAACCACAACTTAAATCATAAAGCATTCTGATAAAAACACAAAACAAAAACGCCCAAACGCGTAGTGCAGATTATCTGAAACACAATAACCTGTCTTGGTACGTTTGGGTTTTTCTTTTTTTTAATTAATCTTCTAAAAACTCTGATTCATCGTTGTCTTCAACATATTGGCTACGCTCTTCTTCGTCTAATTGACTGACCAGATAATCATAATCTGCTTGGGATAAAACCACCACATCGACATCATTTTGTTCATCAATTAATTCCACTGCAGAATAATCGTCACCCAAATTTTGTAAAAGGGTAATAAAACCTTTATCTTTAAAAGTTAAATACTCCGTTTTTTTCATTTTCAATCACTCCTAATAAAATTCGTAAAAGCGAATACTGACGGTATTTTTTTTTTGCCAAAGCAGTCAGTGTATAAAGATCTAATTTTACATAATCTTCAGCTACTAACTGATAGAGATTATCTTCTAAAGCCTCTTCGATGTATGGCAATACCTCATCTTCATCTCCGTGTGACGCAGCTTTAGTTTTCAAAATTTGTTGAAATAAACGAGGGTCTAAGAGTAAAAAGTATTCTTTATCATACTTATAGACTGCTACATGATATAGCTTATTAGTCAAATGTGCTTCGATAACAAAAAAGCATTCATTGTTGGCAGTTAATGTATTTAAAAGCTCAGCTGGTTCCATAGCTTGTTGGTAGAACATCTCCATCCCCCCTTAACTTGATTATAGGAGATATTCTAACTAAAATAAAATAATAAGTGTTGTGACAAAAGGCACAATCGTGCAAATATTGCGCTTAAGACTTTATTTTTCTTTAGTGGTATCTTTATGTCAGCTTTTCATGTAATCATGTTTATTGTCTATTAAGCCTTCTGTTCAAAAAATCAGATTAAAAGAACTCCGCGTTTTCCGGCTCCCATTCTTGATAAAATTCTGACAAAAAAGCTTCCATGAATTTTTGCCGCCGCACAGCTTCTGTATAGGCTGTTTTGGTATTCATTTTATCTGGTAGTAACAACAGTTTTTCATAGAAATGATTGATGACGGTAGTGCCTTTTCGGTATTCTTTTTTATCGGTGAAATTGATGGGTTTTATCATTGGATCGTGTAGCGGATGCTGGTGGCTACCACCAAAATAAGCCGTTCTTAAGATCCCCATTGCCCCAAGTGCCTCGAGCCGGTCAGCATCTTGAACAATTTGTCCAGCAATAGATAAATTTGCTTTTGCTTCCAATTCTTTTGAAAAAGACATATTTGTGATAATAAAAATAATTTCTGCCTGCTGTTGTGCGCTAAAATTAATTTCCTTCAAAAAATTTTGTAATTTTGTGAGAGCAATTGCTACATCCGGAACAACTTTATCGTCGATTGTATCATGTAAATAAGCCGCAGCAATTAAAACCTCTTCGTCTAATTGCGCAGCTTCTTTTTTTGCAATCTGAGTAGCCAATGTCGCCACGCGGCTGGCATGATCAAAACCATGGCCAGTCAAATCTTCTTGCAACTTTTCTTTAGCATATGCGATGATTTCTGGTATCTTATCCATTTTTTTCTCCTTAATATACAAGTTAATATGCAAATTCGAATTTTCACAATCTTCAAAAAGCGTTTACAATAATAATAGAGTGGTCACTTGTTGCAAGACAGTTTTAGAAGATCTCCCCCTCAATCACTAACTGGTAATTGATGCAGACAATTCTAGCCACTTCCCCAAATAATGCCAAGCGAACTCGCTTGGCATTATTTATACTTTCCATACATTTAGTAAAAAGCAATAGTTATGCTTTGATTTGATAAACAGTTTGATAAAGCTCTGACAAATAATCCAGCAGATACTGAGGATTTAAGGTTTCTTTTGTTGCTGCTTTGATTAATTCACTAGGTGTTTTACTTCTTCCAAATTGGTGAATATGTTCTGTCAACCAAGCTTTAATCGGAGCGTAATCGCCACGGGTTAATAAGTCATCCACCGCTAGTTCTTTTTCCATTGCGTGTAGTAACTGTGCCGCATACATATACCCCAAAGCATAAGATGGAAAATAACCAAACATCCCGCCAGACCAATGGACATCTTGTAAAACACCAACTAAATCATTGTCTGGTCGAATTCCGAGATATTCTTCATATTTATCATTCCAAGCTTTTGGCAACTCAGCTGCCGTTAAGTCACCATTAAATAGCGCTTTTTCTAATTCATAACGAATAATAATGTGTAACGGATAGGTTAAACTATCAGCTTCAATGCGAATCAGACTTGCTGCGGTAGCTTTTAATGAACGATAGAATGTTTCAAAATCAATATCGTCGAAAGTACCTTCAGCCGCAGCTTGAAATATCGGATATTGCTTTTGCCAAAAACTACGCTTACTACCTAAAATAATTTCATAAAACAATGACTGAGATTCATGAATTCCCATCGATGGTGCATCATAAACTGGTGTCATATTGTATTTTTCAGCCATATTCTGTTCATAAATACCATGTCCAGCTTCGTGTATTACACCAAAAATTCCCATTGAAAAGTCCTGCTCGTTCCAACGGGTTGTAATGCGGACATCATTACGAGCAAGTCGTGTGGCAAAAGGATGGACCGTATCATCAAGGCGTCCGCGATTAAAATCAAAGCCTAGTTGTGACACTAAGTTTTCGACAAAAACTTTTTGTTGTTCTTTAGTCATAATTCTGTCTTTAAAGCTTGTATCAGGTTCTATGCCTTCTTGTGCAATCAGTTGTCTAATTTTTACCAATCCATCTCTTAGTTCAGTAAAAACCTCATCCAAGACCGCAGTAGTCATGCCTGGTTCAAATAGATTTAATAAAACATCATAATCTGTTGCTTCATCTTTTTTATAATAAGGAATCAACTCTTTTGTTATGCGGATATTTTCTTCTAGTGCTGGTTTGAAATCAGCAAAATTTTGTGATTTCCTAGCTTTAACCCAAGCAGTATGGGCTTGACTATATAAGCGACTGCGTTCGACCATTAACTCTTTGGGAATTGCATGAATTTCGTCATAATCTTTTTTTGCTACTTGAAAGACAGTTTTGCCAACTTCGGAAAGTTCAGCTTGATGGTCATTAAAATAATCAAGTGCCGCTTTAATTTTAGGACCAGTTTGCTTTTCAAAAGCTAATCCGCTTAGATAACCACTAGCTGCTCCTCGCTCGATCGCAGCAGTCTCAGGCATACCAGTTTGACTATCCCAGTCTAGTAAAGCTAGAGTTTGATTTAATAGTGTGATTTCGGCTAATTCATCTAGAAATTCTTTTTCTTTCATTCTGCTTTCTCCTTTGTTCTTGGTGGGCGTGTTCCCCAGTATTGAAATAAGTCTGTTCGTAAAGCTCCGTTATATAGTTTGCGTTTTTTTGTTGCTTTGGCACCATAAAATGATTCAAATTGTAGATCACTTGTCAAAATATATTTACTCCAAGTTTTTAATGGACGTAAAACAGTTCCCATTTCTTTGTATAGTCTTTGGACAGTTTCTGTTTCACCCAAACGTTCGCCATAAGGTGGGTTTGCTACAATCACACCATACTCTTTATCTGTAGTAAAATCTTTTACCGCTTGCTGCTTAAATGTAATCGTATCTCCTAAGCCGATTTCTTCGGCATTTGCTTTTGCTATTTCGATCATTTTACCGTTAATATCATACCCGCTGATATCCAGTTCAATATCATAATCTGCCGCATTATCAGCATCTGTGCGGACTTTTTCAAAAATCGCTGCGTCAGCCCAATCCCATGTTTCACATAAAAATTCGCGATTAAAGCCCGGCGCAATATTATGACCAATTAAGGCTGCTTCGATACAAATTGTACCAGAACCACAAACGGGATCAACAAAAGGACGATCTTTACGCCAATTGGTTAATAGTACCAATGCTGCTGCTAAATTTTCTTTTAAGGGCGCGCCACCTTTTTCTAAACGATAACCTCGTTTAAATAAACTTGGACCAGTCGTATCTAATGTCACCATAACATGGTCTTTTAAAAGTGCGACTTCTACAGGAAATAATGCACCAGTTTCTGCTAATGGCACAGTTGTAGGGCGATGATAATAGGAGCGCAAACGCTCGACAATTGCTTTTTTTGTGATTGCTTGGCAATCAGGAACACTATAAAGTTTTGATTTAATTGACTTTCCACTAACCGGAAACTCTGCATCCAGTGGTAGTAAATCTTCCCATGACAATGCCTTGACTTTTTCAAATAGTTCATCAAAAGTATAGGCATCAAATTCACCCACAACAATTTTAATTCTGTCTGCAGTTCTTAGCCACAAGTTTGCAGTCGCGATTGTGGTTAAATTTCCTTTAAAACGCGCACGACCATTTTCCACTTGGCATTCAATTCCTAAATCTCGTAATTCTTTTCCTACTAAAGCTTCTAAGCCACTGGCACAAGTTGCCACTAAATTAAACGTTTGTTCTTTCATATATTCTCCTTTACCCGCAGGCATAAATTGTTCTTAAATGTATTGAAACACGACTATCACTCGAATGCAAATGATTGCAAAGAAAAAAAGCTGAACTTACTGTCCAGCTTTTAATTTAGTTTCAAAATAAGCCCTGAATCCTGTGATTTTCTATAAGCCATGTTCTGTCCGCAATTTTTTCAGGGTCAAAAATTGCGGGGTAATCATCTATCTGCATCATAAAGATACCTTCTTGTATTCGTTTGATTCCGTCAAAGAAGTGCCCCTACCATTGTTTGGGTTGCTCGCTCGAGGGGTTTACCGCGTTCCACCGTCAAAGTTTCCCTTGACGCTTCGTCACTGTGGCACTTTCAAGGATACTTATCCGTAGCTTGCGCCTTAGGAATTTTTCCTGCCGTTACTAAAATAGCACCCTGGCTTATGGTTTCGCCAGGCACGAACACTACAAGCATCACAGCTTGTGCGAGCATGGACTTTCCTCAGCCTATTGCTAGACCGCGATTACCCGAAAATCACAGACTTCATTAAAATGTTAGAAACGACGTGTCCGTTCGTTATCATCACTATTTTCATCGTTGGTATAATTACCATTTAAAGATTGAGATACACGTGTTGTGACTTCTGAGCGGTCTGCTGTTGTATCTTGATCTAATTTTTTACCAAAAACTTCTTTTTCCAAGTTGGAAAGACGTTTCAAAATGTCAAAGTTTGTAACTGTTTGACTTTTTGGCGCTTCTGTTTGCACACGGCTTGGTGCCGGTGTTGGATTAGCAGCTTGTTGGCTTAGTTTAGCCTGTAAGCGATCGTTTTCTTCTTGTAACGCTAAAATTTCTTTGTTATATGCTTCATAGTCTTTGATGACGTTGTCTAAAAATTCATCGACTTCAACGGGATCATAACCACGCATTTTTGTTTTGAATTCTTGTTGCAAAATGTCTTTTGGACTATAGTTTAAATTCGCCATTAATTCATACACCTCATTTATTTTTAGAAACTCTCTTAAAACATTCTATCAAAAATAAGCTAGAAAGCAACAAAAATCATTCATAGAAGGTATTTTGTAAATCATCCATCGTAATGAGATGAATGAGATATTCGTTATTTTCCGCTAGTTTTGTGGCACTATCTAGTAAATATTTCGGCTTTCCTGGAAATTCAGGATCAAAAACAGCAAGAACGCCATCTGAGTGCTGTAATAAAAAATTTGTATGATTTTGTAATTGTTGCGGACTTTGATAAGGTTTATGACTGACAGACTCTACGTAGTCCGCTTCTTTTTTTAAACGAAGTAACTTTTCTTTATTGCCTTCATTCCACTGTTCACCAAATTCTTCAAAAGGAAATAAAACACCTAAATGTAAATCGGGATAAGTTGCTTTTAATTCGCTAACCGTCTCAGCTGCCCACATTTCCACCCCAAGGTTGCCACTAACAATCAACCACTCTAATCCATCGTCCACATAAGGCAACAAATTATTTTTTATGGCTTTCTTAATAATTGCAATTTTAGGGTCCTTATCTTGAAAAACCCCTAATTCATAACTCCTGTAACCTGTTAATAATAATGTTTTTATAGTTTCCATAACGATACCTTTTCTTTCCTTTTGGCTTTTTGGTATAATACACCGGTAGGAGTGTGACGAATATGGTTTTAAAGTACCCCAACGGTCAAATTTATCAAGCTGCGCTACCTGCTAAGCATAAACAAACAAAGGTTAAAACTCAAGAAACAGCTAGTTTTAGCAATCGCGGCATGCGCTTTGAAGAAGCAATTAATGAAAGCAATCTTTATTATTTAACGCATAATCAAGCAGTGGTGCATAAAAAGCCCACCCCGATTCAAATCGTTAACGTAGATTATCCAAAACGCAGTGCAGCAGTTATTAAAGAAGCTTACTTTAAAGAGGCTTCTACTACTGACTATAATGGAGTTTATCGCGGTTTTTACCTTGATTTTGAAGCTAAAGAAACAAAAAACAAGGCATCGTTTCCTTTTAAAAACTTCCATGACCATCAAATACGGCATATGGAAGCTTGTTTAGTACAAGGAGGCATTTGTTTTGTTTTACTTTGGTTTTCTTCCTTACACCGTTGCTTTTTTTTAGACAGTAAAAATTTGATTTCACTGTGGACACAACAAAAAAATGGCAAAAAGTCGATTCCTCTTGATGTGATTGAAAAAATTGGAATCGAAATTACACCTAAAATTGCCCCGCGAATTCCGTATCTTGAGGCAGTAGAAAAATTTGTTTTAAAGGAGTCAAATAAAAATGGGAAATGACACACCATCACGGGCGTCCCGCCACAATGGCAGCAACACGCCACAAAAGAAACCAAAAAAGATGAAAAAGAAATCAAAAAACTCTGTTGGATCAATTATTTTAAAATGTTTGATTGGCTTTTTTATCGTTGGCTGTATCGGCCTACTTTCAGGAATGGGACTTTTTTGGTTTTATGCTAAAGATGCGCCTAAAATTGAGGATAGTAAATTAGATGCCTCTGTTTCTTCAGTAATATACGCAAGTAATAATGATATCGTTGCGGATTTAGGTTCTGAAAACCGCAAAAAGATTTCAGCACAAGATGTTCCCCAATTGTTAGAAGATGCTGTAGTTTCTGTCGAAGACCGTCGTTTTTATAAACATATCGGGGTTGACCCTATTCGGATTGTCGGCTCTGCCTTATCCAACGTAACTAAGGGTGGATTACAAGGTGGTAGTACGTTAACACAACAATTGATTAAGCTTTCTTATTTTTCCACAAAAAAATCAGATCAAACGTTGAAAAGAAAAGCACAAGAAGCTTGGTTGGCACTACAATTGGAACAAAAAAAATCTAAGCAAGAAATTCTAACTTACTATATTAATAAAGTTTATATGGCAAATGGTTTATATGGTATGGAAACTGCCGCAGACACTTATTATGGGAAAGACTTAAAAGATCTCGACTTAGCTCAAACAGCACTACTAGCTGGCATGCCGCAAGCTCCGAATGCCTATGATCCTTACCAACATCCAGAAGCGGCAAAAGAACGCCGGGATACTGTGCTGTATACAATGAAAGAAAACAACAAAATCACCGAAAATGAATATCAAGCAGCAATAAAAAAACCGATTAAAGACGGATTGAAAGATTTAGAAAAATCAAGTGAAAATCTACAGCTCGTTGATAACTATGTTAAAGAAGTCATTGAGGAAGTCAAAAATACTACGGGAAAAGACGTCTATACAGACGGTCTAGAGATTCATACTAATTTAGATTTAAATGCACAAAAGCGCTTGTACGAAATCGTGAATACAAATAAATACGTGAATTATCCCGATGAAAAATTGCAAGTGGCAACAACGATGGTAGACGTCAATACCGGAAAAGTTTTAGCCCAAATTGGTGCGCGTAACGTGCCAGATAATGTTGTTTTTGGTAACAATCAAGCCGTCAGCACGGCTCGTGACTTTGGGTCAACCGTTAAACCAATCACCGATTATGGTCCTGCTTTTGAAAACCTAAATTTATCGACAGCAAAACGCATTGATGATGCTCCATACAAATATGAAGGTACAAATATCAGCGTTAACAACTGGGACAAACAATACATGGGAAATATCTCTTTGCGCACAGCCCTTTACGAGTCCCGAAACGTCCCTGCTGTTAAATTATTTAACGAAGTTGGCAAAGACAATGTTACAAAATTCTTGAATGGTCTTGGAATTTCATACAAAGATTTAGTTCAATCCAATGCGATTTCAAGTAATACAGCCCAAGACGGCTCAAAATATGGTGTCTCTTCGCTTAAAATGGCAGCTGCTTATGCAGCCTTTGCCAACGGTGGAACCTATTATAAACCACAATATGTTAATAAAATTGTTTATCAAGATGGCTCTTCTGATGAATTTAAACCAGAAGGAAAAAAAGCGATGTCTGTTGGTACTGCTTATATGATTACGGATATTTTAAAAGATGTGATTACACAAGGCACCGGTACTAATGCAATGATCGATGGGCTAATTCAAGCTGGTAAAACAGGAACATCCAATTATTCGGATGAAGATTTAGAAAAAATTGGTATTACAGACGGTATTTCACCAGATGTTACGTTTGTCGGCTATAATCGCCAGTATGCCATTTCTGTTTGGACGGGTTATGAAAAACATTTGACCCCCATTACATCGGAATCAAATATGATTGCCTCAGATGTTTATCGGGAATTAATGCAATATGTTGCACAAAACGGCGAAAATAACGATTGGAAAATCCCAGATGACTTAATCCGTGTGGGTAGTGAATTATATTGGCGAGATAAATATGAACAATCGCTTGAAACACAACCTTCCTATTCACAAAGCCAAACCGTGCCAAGTTCAAGCACAACAGCTGAAACAAATTCAGAATCAAGTTCAAGTACAGAAGAATCTACTGCTTCTAGTGCACCACCTGAAAGCAGTAGTGTCACACCAACACCAGATCCATCAACACCTCCTGAAAGTAGTTCAACACCACCTGCCTCTTCAGAGACACCAGAAAGTAGCACAACACCACCTGCTACGAGTTCATCAGGTGGCTAAGGAAATATTTAAAAACAAAAACCGCTCAGAAATGACGAATCATTTCTGAGCGGTTTTTTAAAGTTTCTTTTTCATTCGTTCTTTACCATCTTGACAAATTGGCAACAAGGGACAAATTTCACATTTAGGATTACGCGCTAAGCAGTGATAGCGTCCAAAGAAAATCATGCGATGATGATCTTTAATCCATTCGTCTTTGGGCAACTTTCTCATTAATGTTTTTTCAACTTCAACAACGGTGGCATTTAACTTACAAATTCGCAGGCGTTTTGAGACCCGTTCCACGTGCGTATCAACTGCAATAGCAGGTACGCCATAGGCCTCTGCCAAGACCACATTTGCTGTTTTTCGCCCGACCCCTGGTAAAGATTCTAAAATTTTGCGATCATTGGGTACAGTCCCCCCATACTCTGTCGCAATAATACGAGCGCAGGCCTTTATATTTTTTGCCTTGGTACGATATAAACCAATCGTCTTAATTTTTGCAATAATATCCTCTAACGAAGCCTCTGCTAATTTATCAGCCGTACCAAAATCAGCAAATAAAGCCGGTGTTGCTTTATTAACTGAGACATCTGTCGCTTGAGCACTTAAGATAACCGCAATTAAAAGTTGAAAAGGTGTATTGTAAATCAGTTCACCATGGGCATTTGGAAACATCTCTCCCATGACTTTTAAAGCATAACGAGTTTTCTCAACATTTAACATCTCATTATTCTCCTTTCAACCAATTTTCTAAAGAATAAGGCGAAAGTTCTCTGTTATCATTGTCAGCCGGCTTTGTTTTTTGCTTTTGATAGTGTTGTTTCTCTTTTGCCACATCTTGGCCTGACTGAATATTTTTGCTTCGCCAACTTGACAAGATACTTTCAATATATTGTAAACTGCGAGCATTGTTTAACACCGCTTCTTTTAAGGCTAAAATAATAATTTCTGGACTATATTTATCTTCTTCAAGCCATTGTGCAATTCTTTCGTATTCAAATGACGACAAAGGGCGGCCAAATTCTTGTTGAAAATGCTGAAACATTTGCGCGATTTCTTGTTGCTGCCCTTCTTGGATAGTATTTTCTTTATTTTGTGCTAATAATTGCGCAATTTTCTCAAAGATTGGAGTAAATAAATAGTGATCTTGTTGCTTATTATCCACTACTACTGTTTCAATTTTAATGACTTGTTTTAGAACTAATTGATTTAAAAGTTCAAAGACTTTTTGTTGCGCCAATCCCATCTCAGTTGCAATTTGATTTAAATCAGGAAAGTTGTCTCCTTGTTCATGATGACGATATAATTGCAACCAAAAAATCAATTCATCACTATTCATCCCTAATTGATGGTAGTGATCTAATATCAAATTGGAAATAACTGTTTGTCCAGCAGCAAAATAATCTTCTAAAGCTAACATGGTATCCCTCATTTCTCTATATCAGTATAACGTATTTTTTATCTCACGGCGAAAAAAAAGCCAATCCAAACAGATTCTGTTGGACTGACTTAAATTAATAAAAGTCGTTTAAAAGTACTATTTCACAACTGCAATAATTTCAATTTCGACCATGGCATCTTTTGGTAAAGCTGCCACTTGTAGTGCTGAACGAGCAGGAAAAGAATCATTGAAATAAGTTGCGTAAATTGTATTAAACGCCGCAAAATCATTGATGTCTTTTAAAAAGCAAGTCGTTTTAACAACATCATCCATTGTTAAATCACAACTTTTTAGTAAGCCTTGAATATTTTTAAACACTTGAACTGTTTGCTCTTCAATCGTTGTTCCGACCATCTCTCCTGTATTTGGATCTAGTGGGATTTGACCTGAAGCAAATAAAAAGCCATTTACAATTTTGCCCTGCACATAAGGTCCTATTGCTTGTGGTGCCAAATTAGTTGTTACATTTTTCATTTTTCGTTCTCCTTTTTTTGGCAGTCTGGACATAAGCCGTATACTTCCAAACGATGATCATTAATTTCAAAACCAGTTAATTGACTTGCAGCAATTTCGACATCTTCCAATGATGGATAAAAGAAATCAACTACTTTCCCACAGTTCGTACAAATTGCATGATAATGTGGTTTTGCCGCAAAATCAAAACGACTGGAGGCATCACCATATTTCATTTCTTGAACAAACCCAATTTCAGTAAATAAGCGTAAATTATTGTAGACTGTTGCAACGCTCATGCTAGGAAACGCTGGGGATAGCGCATGATAAATTTCATCGGCAGTTGGATGGGATCTATGACCAATTAAATAATCTAAAATGGCTTGTCGTTGCGGTGTCACGCGGATATTATCCTTTTTTAACTTTTCGATTGCTTCGGTGACGCTAAGACGCTCTTCCATTTAATCCCCTCCTCTTTGTATTATTATAGTGTAATCATACTATGAGAAGACTAAAAAGAAAAGTGTCTGTTTAAAATCTCAAACCAAAGAAAACTAAATGATGCAATAATTCAATATAAACCTAATTTGGCAGACTTAAACCGCCAATTTTGGCTAATAAAAAAACCCTCGAATTTGCACGAGAGTTTTTTTAAGCCAAGTTTTCAAAAGATCATTCTTCGTCAAATTGATAAAGAACTGTCGATAAATAACGTTCCCCATTATCTGGTACGATTGCTAGAACCTTTTTGCCCTTGCCTAGTTTTTTAGCAACATCAACAGCAGCTTTAATCGCAGCACCTGAGGAAATTCCTACTAAAATCCCTTCTTCTGTTCCCATTTTACGCGCTGTTGCAATTGCATCATCACTTGAAACAGCCACTGCTTCATCATATACTTTTGTATCTAAAGTATCCGGAACAAAGCCAGTACCAATCCCTTGAATTTTGTGCGGTCCTGGTTTGCCACCTTCTAACACAGCTGATTCTGCTGGCTCAACGCCGTAAATTTTAATTTCTGGATAAACGCGGCGCAATTCATGTCCTGCTCCAGTAATCGTACCACCAGTACCAATACCAGCAACGAATGCATCTAAACCACCAACGCCAAACGCATCAACAATTTCTTTACCGGTTGTTTTTTCATGAATTTCTGGATTGGCAGGATTTTCAAATTGCAATGGTAAAAAGTAGCCGTTTTCTTTTGCTTCTTTTTCAGCTCGCTTGATAGAACCCGTAATTCCTTCTGAACCCGGTGTCAAAATTAATTTTGCACCATAAGCTTGCATTAATTTGCGTCTTTCAACGCTCATGGTATCCGGCATAACTAAAATGACATTATAGCCTTTTGCGGCACCAACCATCGCTAAACCAATCCCAGTATTTCCAGAAGTGGGTTCAATAATTGTCCCGCCAGGTTTTAAATTTCCTTGTGCTTCAGCCTTTTCGATCATACTTTGAGCAATACGATCTTTCACGCTACTACCTGGATTGAAAAATTCTAATTTTACATACAATTCAGCATCATCACTCGAAACCAAATGATTCAGTTTCACAATGGGAGTCTGACCAATTAAATCCAAAACAGATTGATAAATTTCACTCATGCTACTTCCTCCTTGTATTAGCTGAAAAAACAGCTGTACTTATTAGTATAATAGCGAAATTATCACCATTGTGCGAATAATTTGTCTTAAAAAAAACTATTCCTACAATCAGAATTCAAAAATTCATTACGAAAATGATTTTTGTAAAGATTGAAGAAATAGTCAAAATTTATCATCTATTTTATGTTTAGACGTTGAGTTGTTGGCCAACCATGATAGTATCACTTGATAGACCGTTATTTGCCATCAATTGCTCTACTGTTGTACCGTACGTTGCGGCAATATCCCAAAGTGTATCACCAGAAACAACGGTGTACACATTTCCTGTCGTTTGACTTTGAGAGGCTGCTACTGTGTTTTCAGCAGTAGATTCAGTATTTGTGTTTGTTTGTGTTGTATAACTTGTTTGAACATAACCAGAAGCTGGCGTATCATATTGGGTCAAATTATAAGCAGCAATTAGATAATTCAATTTTTGATTATACGTAGGATCAGTGGCATATCGTCCAGTTAGATAAGCGGTCGCATCTAGATAGCTTGCAGTGTTACTCTTCCAAGCACCGGCATAATGAGCTGTTCCAGTAGCGAAACTTGTGCTGCGTAACACGTAAGCGTGATCAGCTAAAGATTCCCAATATGAATTATACTGACGGAAAGGTTCATTCATCGTTACCCATTGGCCGTTCAAATATTCTTGCGTTGGAAAAGTTACGGATTGGCCATTATAAGCACCTTTTACACCAAACAAATTATAATACGGCGCCTGTGCAAGAACAGATGAACCATTTCCACTTTCTAGTACTGCCTGCGCAATCATAACAGAGGCATATAAATCGTTCTCCTGGGCAATTTGAGAAGCTGCTGCCCCAATTTGATTAATCAAATTGGCCGTATTGTCAATTCCTTGATTCTCCAATTGAGCTGCCTGGGCACTCTGAGCAGGCATAAGTGCCATCACTCCAGGAGTACACGCTAACCCCACGCCAACTAGTGACATGGCTTTTTTACCAGTGAATTTATACTGAAAGGTGACTTGCTTTTTTTGATGTCTTTCACTACGGGTACGATACTCTGACATTTTCTTCCTCCTGAAAAAACTTATATAAAATTAAGATAATTATAAAGATAACTAAGTATATGTATTATAGCTTGAATTTTTTGGCTAATCAAATGTTTCCCCCTTTGTAACAAATATTTAATATACGCAACATTAAAAAGTTTTCTTAACGTCTTTTCTGACAATCTGCCTAATTTTACCAAAAAACAAAAAGACTCTTTATAAACTGCTACAAAAAAGCAATTTACAAGAGTCTTTTAATGATTAATTACAAGGAATTATAAACATTAACGACATTTTCAACAGTGAAGCCAAATTCACTAAGCACTTTTTCACCAGGAGCAGAAGCACCAAAATGATTAATTGCAACTACTTTTCCGGCAAAACCAGTGTATCTTTCCCAACCAAACGGAGAAGCAGCTTCAATCGCCACACGATTTTGTACCGCTTGAGGTAAGACACTTTCTTTATATTCGGCACTTTGAGCTTCAAATAAATCAAAACTTGGCAGTGATACAACCGAAACATCTTTCCCAGCCTTCTGCAATTCAGCTTGAGATTTTACAGCTAAATCAACTTCAGAACCAGTTGCAATCAAGATGCCTTCAGGTGTTTCACCTTGTTGCGGTGAAACAACATAGCCACCTTTAGCCACATTTTCATCTGCATTTTCTTTTGTACCAGGTAAAACAGGTAAGTTTTGGCGACTTAAAACTAAAACAGTTGGTTTATTTGTTGTTGTCATAGCAATTTTCCAAGCTGCTCTTGTTTCATTTCCGTCAGCCGGACGAATAACTTGAACATTTGGTATGCAACGCACACTTGCTAATTGTTCAATTGGTTCATGAGTTGGTCCATCTTCACCAACAGCCACTGAGTCATGGGTTAAAACATATACAACAGGTGCATTTTGAATCGCTGATAAACGCAATGCCGGACGTAAATAATCCGTAAAGACAAAGAATGTTCCACCATAGACACGGGTACCACCATGTAATTGGATACCGTTCATAGCAGCTGCCATAGCAAATTCTCTAACACCAAACCAGATATTCCGTCCTTCGTATTGACCCGGTTCAAAATCTTTTTCTGCAGCTACCATCGTATTATTCGAAGATGATAAGTCTGCCGAACCACCCCACAGACTTGGAACTGCTTTAGATAAGGCTTGAATCATTTCTTTACTTGATACACGACTTGCTTGAGCGGTGCCTTCTTCATAGACAGGTAATTTGTCATCCCAATCAGCTGGAAGTTCGCCGGCAAATGCTGCTTTAAATTGTGCCGCTAGTTCTGGATAGGCTTGGGTATATTCGGTGAAAACTTTATCCCAGGCATCTTCAGCTTTTTGTCCCCGATCGTTGATCGTTTCTTTAAAGCGTGCCGCTGCTTGTGCTGGCACGGTAAAATCTGGATATTCCCAACCATAAGCTTTCTTAGCCGCAGCAATTCCTTCTACTCCCAATGGGGCACCATGAACTTTATTCGTACCTTCATTTGGTGCACCAAAGCCAATAATTGTTTTCACTTCAATTAATGATGGTTGATCCACGTTTTCTTTTGCTTTTTCTATGGCTGCTGAAATTTCTGCTAAATCATTACCATCTTTAACTAAAATATGTTGCCAACCATAGGCTTCAAAGCGCTTGCCAACATTTTCTGTGAAGGCTTTTGAAGTCGGTCCATCTAAAGAAATATCATTTGAATCATACAAAACAACGAGTTTGCCTAATTTCATGTGACCAGCCATAGAAGCAGCTTCTTGTGAGACACCTTCCATTAAGTCGCCATCACCACAAAGTGCATACGTGTAATGATCAACAACATTGAAATTATCACGATTATAAGTCGCTGCTAAATGCGCTTCGCTCATTGCCATTCCGACTGCCATGGCAATCCCTTGACCTAAAGGACCAGTTGTTGCTTCTACACCATCAGTATGATTTACTTCTGGATGCCCAGGTGTTTTGCTATCCCATTGACGGAAATTTTTCAAATCATCAATTGTGACGTTATATCCTGCACAATGTAATAAACTGTAAAGTAAAGCCGACCCATGTCCGGCAGATAAAACAAAACGATCACGGTCTGCCCAGTTACGAGAAGTTGCTGGGTTAATTTTCAAATGTTTTGTCCAAAGAGCGTAAGCCATTGGCGCTGCCCCCATTGGTAAGCCTGGGTGACCAGAATTTGCGGATTGAATCGCTTCAATACTTAATGTACGTAAGGTGTTAACGCTCAATTCATCGATTTTATCAAACAATTGTGCTTCCTCCTGTTTTTAGGTTTTTTTTACCTTTATTATTTACATCCCTATTGTATAGGATTATTACCGGAAAAGCAATTAAATATCAATCTCGATTGTGTAAACCTTTTTCTTTTTGAATTTGTTTTAATTTATCTGGCGTTACGTCGTTTCCTTTAGGATCAACAACCTTCATGCCTTCAATATGATGCCGCATACCGGAGCGGAAAGCTTTTAGATACTCTTCGCGTAAATTTTTTTGTTCCCGTGTTTCTGCATCAGTTAGACCAGCTTCTTTTTTCTTTTTTGCTAGCGCATTAATTCGTGCTAATTTTTCTTCTGATAGCATTTTAAAATCCCCTTTTTATTATGAACGTTAAATTCTTTGAGTGACGCATATCTTTCCTTATCTTAGCTAAAAAAAAGCCTGGTGACAACTACAAACTCAAAGCGAACATCTGTTTGATTTGTTTTATACTTTATGCTAAACTAAAATTATTAAAGAAAGAAGGTGCAGTATGGCTAAACGCACAGAAAATCGCCAAATTGAAATTTTAAAATTTATTCACGATCGCGTCTCGCAAAAAGGTTATCCTCCTACTGTGCGAGAAATTGGTGAAGCAGTCGCTTTGTCTTCCACATCAACTGTTCACGGTCATCTTTCCCGTTTAGAAAAGAAAGGCTTAATTTTACGTGATCCTACCAAACCACGGGCAATTGAATTAACCGAATTGGGCCTTGAAAAAATCGGCGCTCAGCCGGAGACAATTCCGATGCTTGGGGTTGTAACAGCCGGCGAACCAATTTTAGCAGTAGAAGAAGCATCGGATTTCTTTCCCATTCCACCTCATTTATTAAACGACAGTGGTTCTTTGTTCATGTTAACGATCCGCGGTGAAAGTATGATTAATGCTGGCATTTTGGATGGTGATCAAGTTATTGTTCGGAAACAAGCTGCCGCAAGTAATGGTGATATTGTGATTGCCATGACTGACGAAGACGAAGCTACTTGTAAAAGGTTTTTCAAAGAACGTGACTATATTAGACTCCAACCAGAAAATGATTATATGGAGCCTATCATTTTGCCAAATGTTAAAATTTTAGGTTTGGTAGTTGGACTTTATCGGGATTTACTCTAGAACGAATAATAAATCTTCGAATTTTTCGAGGATTTATTTTTTTACTTTACAAACCGAACATACTTTCGTATAATCAACATACAAACATTTGTTCGTATATTTTAATTGAGGTGAAAAGGATGAATACAATTCGCAATATTTCTTTAATCGTTTTAGGTTTAATCGTCAGCTTTGTCATTAGTCATTATGGTGTTGCTCTAGCCGCTTTGATTTTTGTTCCCCCTTTTTTAGTCTGGTTTGCCTTATGGGACGAAAAAAAATATCGTCAAAGTATTCGTAAATTTTATCCTTACAATCAAAAACCACGGGATACCTATCATCAATACAAATAATTTTTAGTAATTATTACAATGGGTTACTTTGACCAATAATTTTTAAGGTTTGACAGATTAGTCTTGAGACTTTTGTGTCAAATCTTTTTTATTTGTTTTATACGTAGAGTATTTACAATTGAGCTGCTATTCCAATCCATATTTACCCTAATGACTGCCACTATCTTTTTTAAACTTTTATAATTCAAATGAAAATTTAAGCGCTTACTATTTTAAAGTCGGATTATTTCCCTTATTTAAAAAACGGCAGTATATTGGTTTTGAGGTAAAAATTTTCATTCTATTAAATAGCATTAAGGAGGAATTTTATTATGACAAGTTATGAACCTAGAAATCCCGAAAAAGATGAACTGCTTTCGCCGGAAAACAGCGTTTTTGTACTAATTGATTATCAGCCTACACAAGTAAACTCCATCAATTCAATGGATCGCCATGAATTAGTTGAAAGTATTGTAAATTTAACAGCTTTGATGCGGGCTTATAATGTCCCTACTATTGTTTCAACGGTCAACGTAGCAACCGGACGTAACAAAGATACTATTCCCCAATTAAAAGAACTAGTAGCTGATTTGCCAAGCTATGACAGAACCTCCATTAACGCATGGGAAGATCGCGAATTTAATGACGCCATTAAAGCAACGGGTAAAAAGAAAATTATTATTGCCGCATTGTGGACAGAGGCTTGCTTAACTTTTCCAACCTTGGATGCTTTAAAAGAAGGCTATGAAGTCTATGCTGTCGCAGACGCAGTTGGTGGAACAAGCAAAATTGCCCATGAAATGGCACTTCATCGTGTTGAACAAGCTGGTGCTAAAATGACCTCCTTTGCGCAACTTGCTTGCGAATTACAACGAGATTGGAATAGAAGCAATACTGCAGCAAAATTTGTGAAAGCCATGCAAGACAAAGGAATTTTCTTAAAATTAGAATAGTAAAAAAGGAGTAATTTTCATGTTAGATATTCAAGGTTCGCTAAAAAATTTGTCCTGGACAGTAGAACATCACTTTTTGCATATAAAAAATCAGCATCCTTTCATGCGTGCTTGGGCCGTTCAATTTGAATTAGCGTATACTGATTTTCGCGTGATTCAATTAGCGTTGCAATTAGCAGAAAATCAAATGGCGCTCTTAAAGACTTTTACAGCACAATATGATGCAGTCTATCAATATGAAATGGCTTTTGCCAGTGGTGGCTTAGAAGGTTTCAACGAAAAATTCACTTCTATCGCAGATTACGACAAAGCACAAAAAGCTTTACTTACCACCATTGATGAAATCATGCAACTTCAACCTGACGATGCCAATGATTTAATTTAGGAGCGATGAAAATGAAAGTAGTAAATGATATTGTCTATGATATGGGAAATGATTTAAAGTTGGATACCTACGCTCCAACTGGTGATTCCAAAGCTGTTTTACTCTTGATCCACGGGGGCGGTTGGTTTCGTGGCGATAAGGAAAAAGAAAATTTTCTGGCTGAAAAGTTTGTGGAAAATGACTTTTTTGTAGTTGCTCCAAACTATCGCCTTGCACCTGCTCACCTTTATCCTAGCGCTTTGACGGATATTTTCAATGTCTATGCTTGGGTTAAAAACAATGCTGACTTAAAAAATAAGCTAGTTTTTGCTTTAGGTGCTTCAGCCGGTGGAAATTTGGCAGTTGAACTGGCCTTACAAAAAGGAATTCCCGCTGCTTCTTGGTCAGGGATTATTGATTTATATGATTGGGTGACAAAACACCCCGAAGTGAAAGCAGTTATGAATAAAGAACAACACTTCGATGAACACGAAAGTCGCGAAATCGACCAAGATGGCAGTAATGATCAATTCTATAAATGGTTCATTTTAAACTACGTTAGAAATGATTTAAATTTGTTAAAAGCGGCTACGCCCTTAACACGAATTACAGCTAACAGCGGTCCTGTATTTTTAGCTAATTCGTTGCATGAACTCGTGCCGATCAGCGGTGTTTTAAAATTACAACAAGGACTCGCCACAGTTGGTGTTGAAAGTTGTGTTAAACTAATTGCTGGCACCATTCATGGTGAGGGGTACTGGGAGAAAACACTGAATCTTACATTAGCTTTCTTTAACGAACAGCTAGGAAAATAAATAACTCTAAATTTTTACGGCCTTAAAATATTGGGTAATACCAATATTTTAAGGCCGTTTTACTTTAATTATTTGCGATAAAAGGTTTTTATATAGCAATATCTGCTTTATTACTATATTCCAAGGTTTAAGTTAAAAAACTGCTACCTACTTTTACTTTAAAATTCGCAGTTTCTATTTTTCATTAACCACATAGTCATACTTCTTTAAATGCTTGAATTTTTTGTCGTTCTATAAAGGTCTTCGTTTTGGTTAAAAAGAAGTATGTCTGGATGCATATAGGTTTATTTGGTAGTAATGCGCAAGCTTAGTAATGGCAGTTTAACCAGCCATAGATGATAAATACAAAACAACGAGTAAAAATGCAATTTCTAGTCCAACATGAGGATAAAAGCACCTAAATATAACGGTATAAAAATTAGCTACCACCTTAAAAAATACAGGTCTCTAATTTGCCCACTCTTCCCTTCTTTTTCTTGCCCTCCTGCTAATAGCAGGAGGACATTTAGAAAATACGTAACAAAGCAAGCGCCAAAACTGTTTCTTGTATTTTGAAAAATCCCTCGTAAATTTTTAATCGCAAAAAAATCGTACCATCTTAATCAGAGAGTACGACTTTTTCTTATTTGTTATAAATTTTTGGACCTTTACGCATATTTTTGCGATCATTTTTTGGTGCTTGCATTTCTTTTACACGGCCGCCGCCTTGTTTTTTCTTAATTAATTCCATCATTTTTTCTTTTGTATTCATGATTTTCTCCTCAATTTGCCTTTAACAATCATTAATTTCAGGCGCAGACTTTGTTAAGCTACCAACTTCAAATCAAGCTGCTTAGCCTGCGACTTTTGATTATACAAGATGCAACTCTTGAAAGCAAATACTGCATTTTTATGAGAAGGTTAACTTTTCCATCCGGTCAAAGGCTGATTTTAAAATAGATACCGGTTGATTTGCGGCAATTCGAACCTGGTCTTTGCCAGTTGTTTCACCAAAAGCGACCCCTGGTACCAATAAAACATGACATTCTGCTAATACTTTTTTAACAAAAGTTAAAGAGTCCAAATTTGTTTTAGAGATATCTAAATAAGCATACAAACTTCCTGAAACTTCCCCCATGCTAAGAAAATTAATTTTGGCGACCCGCTTTTCAATATAGCGCAACCTATCGTAAACAAGACTGGCAACTTCGCTAAAGAGCTCTTCCCAATTCTCTAAAGCAAAAACACCGGCTGCTTGTGAAATGGAAGGTGCTGTAAAAGTTACGAATTCACTGACATTTCGGCAGGCATCAATAATCTGCTCTGGGGCAATCATAAAACCAATTCGCCACCCCGTCATTGCAAAAGTTTTAGAAAAACTGTTAAAGGTTATAGTATTTTGCGGTGCGTAACTCATCATTGGGGTGAAATTTTCATTAAAACAATAAGCTTCATAAACCTCATCTGAAAAAATATACAAGTTATTTGCAATTGCTAGGTCAGCAATTTTTTGCATTGTTTCTTTTGTAAAAACTGCTCCCGTTGGATTATTAGGGGAGTTAATAATAATAATTTTCGTTTTATCGGTGATCTTTTCTGCTAATTTTTCAACATCTAATTGATAGTTTTCTGATGGATTGGTTGCTACAAATACCGGTATACCTTGACAAGCAAGGACTTGCTCTTTATAAGGGGTAAAGTAAGGTTCATGAATAATCACTTCATCACCTTTATCAACTAAGGCCATTAAGGCTAAATACATACCATGCATCGCACCCACTGTTGCCCGTACTTCATTTTCACTAATTGTCATGTGATAACGTTTTTTGTAATAGCGACAAACAGCACCGAGAAATGTCTTCGTCCCATCTGGCGCTGTATATTTTGTCTCACCATTTTTGGCAGCAGCAAAAGCTGCTGCGATGATTGACTCATTCGTGGTTACATCTAGATCACCAATCGAAAGATCAATTAAATCTGGCGTATCTTTTGCCAAAACAGCAATTTCCATTAGCAAACTATTTTGTTGCTGATATTTTTGATTGATTTGCATTCTATTGGTCAAACTAATCCCTCCTCGCCCATTTTATCTCGTAGTAATTATTTTCTTATTTTAAACAGTAGACCGTAGTTTGCAATCAATTCAAACTCTGATTGAAATCCAAGCTTGTTGCAGACAGTTTTGATGCGATAACGGACTGTATTGGGATGAATAAATAGCGTGTCGGCTGTTTTTTGAATATCACCATTTGCGGCAAAAAAAATGAGTACAGTTTGAAATACCTCTATCCCAAAATCTGCTTGTAGTTCAGCCATTAATTTGTCAACAAGCTTTGTAATCCCAGTATTTAGTTTCATTTTGCCAATCAATGCTAAAATGCCTAAATCATCGTAGTGAAAAATTTTGCCAAATTGATTATTAGATTCTAAAGCCAACAAGGATTCTTCAAATAATTGTGCTAAATCTTTGTTTTGTTCTTGGTTGCTGCTACAGCCGCCGATAAGATCGGACTTAAAACCAGGCGGAAAAGTTAGCTCCAAGGTTGTTAGAACAAAAAGTTTATTTTTCCACCGCGTTAAAAATGCAGCTTGGGGAATATCACGTTTAAATTGATCATACTCCCGTAAAGAAAAGACGGCTTGATCTTGTTTTTCAACCAAATATGCTCGACTCTGAGGCTTTAAAACAAGGGATAGCTGTTGATATAAAGACGCAAAATTGTGTTCGTCACCATTTAATAACTGTTGAAAGCTATGTTCTAAATAATTTAAATAGTCCGCTTGATGAATACTGTTTTTAATTTTAAAAATCAAATTTTCTAAGTAATCCGCTTCTTCCGTCAATAAAAACAAGGGGAAATTTTTTTCATTGCAGTAATTAAGGACCGCTAGGGGAATATCCTTAAAGTAAACATTTTGAATGGCTAAAGAACTCACTTTATCTTGTAATAATTGTTGAATGGTTGGTAACAGTTGCTCTGGATTGTCTTTCATGAACAACAGGCTGGATACAACAATGGAACAAGGTTCAAAATACGGCTGTTCCTTATTTTTCATTAAATCAAATTCGTGATCTAAAATCCCCACATCCATTATCGGATTCTTCAGCCCATTAAAACCAGCACACAAAACAAATCCCTTTGGATCAATAGTGTCCAATAGACCCGTGACAGTCAAACCCATCTTTACACCTCCATCATAAATGAAAAACACGCAAGCATTTTTATTAGCTCTACAAAAAATATATCTTAATTTTGGAAATATTACAAAAAAACCTCTTACATTTATCGCTTACAATGAAAGAAGTAAAGGAGTTGTTTCCATGAATAAAGTTACAGTTTTAAATGAAAATGATTTACGAAAAATTTTAACAATGGAAGAAACTATCGCCGCAGTTGAAGAGGCCTATAAACAAAAAGAGTTAAACAAAGCCTTCGTTCTTCCGATGATATTCCATGAATTTGAAGCTGGTGTTGCGGATATGGATATCAAAGCTGGTGTTATGCCCGAACTTGAGCGTTACGGTTTAAAAGTCGTCTCTTGGTTTAAAGATAATCCCGCCAAAAACTTACCGGCTTTATTTGGTACTACCCTCTTATTTGATAGTAAAACAGGAGCACCTTGCAGCTTGTTGGATGCTGAATATATCACGGGCATGCGCACCGGTGCCGCAGGGGCCATTGGTGCAAAATATTTAGCTAAAAAAATGGCCAAAACATTGCTAATTATTGGTTCGGGCCAACAAGCCTTTTTTCAGATTGCTGCATATTTGACAGTTTTTGACAGTATATCGGATATTTTTATTTTTGATCCCTTAGATGCAAACAAAGCAAATGCGTTTGTAACAAATTTGGCGACACCTTTAGAAAGTTTGTTAGCCAAAAATCCAACCAAAAAAGTTTCGCTAAAAAATACGAATGTTAGCGCTGTGACAGATCTTGCGCAAACATTAGAAAAATCAGATTTAGTGGCAACGGTAACCCCTGCCACTACGCCAATTATAAAGGCAAAATGGGTAAAAAAAGGAACACACTTTAGTTGTATTGGCGCTGACATCAGCGGTAAAGAAGAAATTGATCCGCAGATTTTTAAAGATGCTATCATCATCGTTGATGATTTACAACAAGCAATAACTGTTGGTGAAACTGAACGTCCGATCAAAGAAGGAGTTATAAAAAAAGCTGACATTAGCGGTGAAATTGGCGCCCTTATTACAGGAAAAGTTGCAGGTCGTACTGCAGATGATGCCATTACGATTTTTGATTCGACAGGAATTGCACTCCAAGATCTAGCTGTTTCAAATTTAGCACTAAAAATAGCTACTAAAGAAAATATTGGCCAAACTGTCTTTTTATAGTTTTTTACAAACACGCGGGAACAGTCATAAATTAAGGAGGAAAAAAATGAATATCAAACCCTTTAAAGTAGAAATGTGGATGAACGAACACGAAGACAAAGCTATTTACAACACTGGTGAAACCTGTGTCGACTCAATTAGTATCAATGATTTATTCGAATTAGCTGGACTGGATAAAGAAAAAACTTTAAATGATCTTTTAAAAAAACGTCTCACCTATGGCCATATTTTTGGCAATTCAACTTTTAAACAGGGAATCACGAAGCTCTATCAAAATATTACGCCAGATCAAGTTGTTACCACCCATGGTGCAATCGGTGCAAATCATCTTGTCTTATATTCTTTAGTAAATCCCGAAGATGAAGTTGTGGCTATCCTCCCTACCTATCAGCAATTATATTCAATACCGGAATCATTTGGTGCCACGGTTAAAATGTATGCACTAAAAAAAGAAAATAACTTTTTACCAGACTTAGCGGAAGTGAAAAAATTAGTTTCGGATAAAACTAAAGTTATCGTCATTAACAATCCCAACAATCCTTCAGGCGCTTTAATGTCAGCAGATATTTTAAATGGCATCGTTGCTCTTGCCAAAGAAGTTGACGCCTACATTTTGTGTGATGAGACATACCGCGGCTTGACACAAACTGATGAAGTGAGTCCTTCTATTGTTGATTTATACGAAAAAGGAATTAGCACAAGTAGCATGTCAAAAGTTTGGTCATTGGCCGGCTTGCGACTGGGTTGGATTGCAACCAGAGATTCTGCTGCTATGGATACCTGTTTAATACATCGCGATCATAATACGATTAGTTGTGGCCTACTAGATGAAGAACTGGCAGCCATTGCACTCACCCATCAAACAGAAATTATGGCCCGTAACTTAACTTTAGTACGTAAAAATTTGCAGATTTTAGACACATGGGTACAAAACGAACCCCATATCCACTACGTGAAACCACAAGCAGGGACGATTACTTTACTGTACTATGATTTTGACATGACAAGTTATGATTTGTGCTTGGATTTAATTGACAATCACGGTATTTTATTCACACCCGGTGAGTGCTTTGAGTTTGAAAAGTGCGTGCGAATTGGCTATGCTTGTAAAACTGATGATTTAAAGACTGGACTTGCAAAATTTTCAGAATATCTTCGTCAATTTGATTAATACTTTAACTTAATACACCTTTATAAATAAAGAGCAGGGATAAGAGGGCTTTAGTGAAGTCCTATTATCCCTACTCTTTATTTTATTGTCTAATTTTTAACATAATGACAACCTTTGTGCTATGATAACCTGCGGGAGTGTGGAAGATGAAAAAAATGCTAACAATATTACTAATTCTATTTGGATTTGTCCTTACTGGTTGTCACACCTCAACTGAGGCAAATCAATTTAAGCTAAAAAATAATACGTTTTGGATTGCCACGGATATTCATTTTATTGCCCCGTCTCTTCACGATGATGGCAAAGAATTTCAATTTATCAAAGGAACTGCCGCCGGAAAAGATTTAGATTATCAAGAAGAATCTTTAACAGCTTTTGTGGCTAAAGCAAAAAAAGTAAAGCCTGCGGCAATTATTTTGACAGGTGACTTAACCTTAAATGGTGAAAAACAAAGTGCCAAAGAAATGGCTGAAATTTTAGCTCCTGTAAAAAAGACTGGTACAAAGATACTTGCGATTCCTGGGAACCACGATATTTTTGATGGTTGGGCTCGCAAATACCAGGGCGATACCAAAGAGCGTATTGCCCAAATCTCACCTACTGACTTTAAAGAATTTTTCCCCGATGGGTATAAACTTGCGACTAGTACAGATAGCGAGTCATTAAGTTATGCAATTAAAATCGACAAAAAATATGACTTTATTTTCTTAGATACAAATGAATACCCCATTCAAACCAGTCGTGCGCAACCCCATACAGGTGGCCAAGTAAAAGATGAAACTTTAAATTGGCTTGAAAAAAGATTGCAAATTGCTGAAAGTAAAAACAAAGTTCCGATTCTCTTTATGCATCATAATCTTTTTATTCATAACCCTCTTGTTTACAAAGGTTATGTCTTGTCAAACGCTCAAACTCTTAAAAGTCTTTTAGCAAAATATCAGGTGCCTGTAGTTTTTTCCGGTCATATTCATGCTCAAGATATTATGAAAGATCCTACTGGAAAAACTGACATTACTGAAGTTGTTACCAGCTCCTTTGCGATTGCCGATCATGCTTATGGTGAATTAAAGCTTACCCCAGGCAAAATTTCCTATCACAGACAAACAGTTGACGTAGACGCTTGGGCTAAAGAAAATAAAATGACGGCTAAAAATATCCGTCAACATAATGCATATTTAAAAGAACTTTTCTTCAAAGATGGGCAAAGATTAGCTTATCAACAGCTTTTAGATCAAAATGTACGGGATGAAAATATTTTAGCGCCCGCAGCTAAATTAGTTGGTGAAGTAAATTACAATTATTTTACTGGACAAGATGACTATTCATCAAAGAAAAGAGAGCAAATAAAGCAGTCTTTTGCTTATAAAGAACTTGGCAAATATTCTCCCTTTTTACAAAAATACATTGATTCGGCCATTAACGATACCAATTTAGCAGATCAAAAATTAGTCATTAAACCTTAAGCAAAAAAACTTCAGGAAGTGTCACCAAGACGGTTTCCTGAAGTTTTTGTTTGTAAAACCCACCTAAAGTCCTTCATTATTAAACACTACAGTTAAGATTGAATTGTTTCAATTAGGTTAGTTGCTATCTTTATTCTTACTACTCTTATGTGACTAGAAGTTTATTCATAACGCAATGCGTCAATTGGGTCCAACCGAGCAGCGCGATTTGCAGGGAATGTTCCTGCTAAAAAGGCAATTAACATAATGATTACCATAATCATGGCAACCGATGAGAAATTAAACTGCAATAGGTTAAAGCCATCTAATCCTTGTAAGAAAGAATCGGTTGCTACTTTATTTACGACTTTTGCAGCTCCCATTGCAACAGCAACACCTAATGCTGATCCCCAAAAACCAATTAAAATCGCTTCAATACTAAAGGCTAAGAAAACTTTTCCACGCCCCATTCCCATTGCTTTCATTAAACCAATTTCTCGCGTGCGTTCTTGTACTGACATATACAACGTGTTAATGATCCCAAAACTGGCTGCCAATAATGCAATAGCACCAAACAATGTTAATACACCTGTGATTGCATCGACGGTTGAATGAATCATCCCCACCTGATCAGCAAAGGTACTCGCTCCATACCCGTGTTTACTCAATTTTTCTTTTAATTTTGTAATATTATTTTCTGTTGGATTTTTGACAGTTGCCAAAATAGCGTAATATTGATTTTGCATCCCTTTAGGCAAGCCAGCCTTATTGATGGCAATTAATTTTTCAGCCAAAGCTTTACTAACGACAGAATCACCATTATTTACAATACTTGGATTGCGCACGCCGACAACAGTTGCCACCACTTCTGATTGCGCTTTTGTCGCTTGTGACGAGGCCGCTATTCTAATTTTTTTCCCTAGCGCATCTTGTGCATTAGCAAAACCTAAACTCTTGACATAATTTGCAGCTAAAGCAATTTCATAGGCATCGCCTTTTTGACTCACTTGTTTACCAGCTTTTAAGTCAACATCAATGCCATCTGTACTTGATGCAGATAAAACAAACTTTTTATTATTTTTTCCGACAATATAATCTGGACTAAAAGATTCGGCTGGTTTTACATCTGTTAAGCCAGCAATTTTTGCAATTTTTGTGACGTCTTTTTCGTCCAATAAATAAGAGTCCTCGGCATTGCCTTGTTCTTCCGTGTATTCTTTTGGTTCATCACTGGCTTTGTTTGGGTCATCACTAACAGCTTTGTTTATCATTAATAAATCATCACGACCAACATTTTTTACTTGTTTATCGACATAGTCGTTAACCCCAGCTTTAATACCCAACGTCATCGAAATAGTAAATGCGCCGATAAAAATCGCTAAAATAGTTAAAATGGTTCGCCCTTTATTCCGCCATAAATTTGCACTGGCAGAAGTTATTGTATCCCATAAATTCATGAACGTTCCTCCTTAACAATAAAGCCGTCTTTAATGTGAATTTGCCGATCACACCGGGCAGCAAGATCAGGATCATGGGTAACGATAATTAAGGTGATACCCTTTTGGCGATTTAAACGAAAAAGTAATTCTTCCACCTTTTCACCAGTGGCAGAGTCTAAATTTCCTGTAGGTTCATCAGCAAAAATAATTTCTGGATCGTTGACTAAAGCACGGGCAATACATACGCGCTGTTTTTGGCCACCTGATAAATTATTGGCCTTGTTTTGCGCTTTATCTGCTAAATCCACTGCAGCTAAAGCCGCCATCGCTTTTTCCTTACGTTCTTTACCTGTAATACCGGCAATTTTTAACGGCAAAATAACATTATCTAAAACACTGTCTTTGGCATTCAAAAAGAATTGTTGAAAAACAAAGCCAAAGGTTTGATTGCGTAATTTATTCAACTCTTTCTTTTTAATACCATTTGTTTCTTGACCAACTATTTTGACTTGACCTGTTGTTGGCTTATCTAACAAGGCCAAAATATGCATCAATGTCGATTTACCGGAGCCACTTTTCCCGACAATCGCCACCGATTCTCCTTTTTCAATTTTCAAACTGATTTCTTTTAATGCCGTGAATGCGGTGTTTCCTGAACCATATGTTTTCCCTACACTTAATGTTTCAATTACTTCCATTTTACGCCTCCTTATGAGCCTTCAAAAAAATAACCAATAAGATAACAGTCATTTTCTTCACTTATTCAGTCTACCGCTACTGTAAATGATAAAAATCAGACCTAAGGTGTATTTTTTTATCGTCTTTTAGTCCGTTGTTGCCTGCAAAATCCTTCATTTCAAAAAAATAGCAGTGAAATAAGACGTAGGTTCTTTCAAACGTTAGATTTTTAATCCAGCTTCAAAGAATCTATTGGCATCAAATTTCTCTGCTATTTGTTATGCTTAGATTTAATTGCTATTTGTAAAAAAGTTAATTCAAAGCACCTAGTAAGAGCTATTTAGGCAATAGGGAGCTTTAACAAACCGCGAAATACATATTTTAATTGATCCACTCCATTATAAAATCAGCTAAGGCTGAAATACCTTTTTTACATTATTCAGCTTCTTCAATATCTTTTGTTATATCGGCTAATTTTATTTCATTTGCTAAATATTCCGGACTTTCTGTCGGAAAATGTTGTCGAAATTCAGCTAATTCCATTACGTCTACTTGTCCTTTTGTCAACTTGAAATCCAAGACATGACCGCCGAATTTATGGTCATCACTAATAAAATGTAAATGAAAACCTGCTGCAGCCGCCCCATGAAATAGCTTGGGCGTAAAAAAACCCACGATTGTCCCAGAAATTTCAGCGGCTGAAAATTCGGGTTGGTTGCGTGCAATTTCGACAAATCTTGGATAGGGTTTAACTTGTTTAGGTGCTATCCGTACATGCATATGCTTAAATGTTCCCGCAATTTTGATAGCCGCAAATAGATTATGGCTAATTTTATTTAAAATTTCTGCTTTTAATTCATCATCTGTTATAGCAGAGCTTGGAAATTGAAGATCGGATTCAAAATGAGTAACCGCTGCATAAGGCGTCAGTTCTTCTCCGCTTAGTTGATGAATGGCCCCTGTCTGGTCAGCATGATAGATTACACCGTCTAAGAAAATGACTTCTCCATTGGAACCTTCCAATGTCCCTAACCCAAAATCACCATAGTTAGACAACGTGCCAATTTTCTCTGTTCCCTCCATTAAATCTTGCATCAAACCGCCTAAAGTTCCATGTTGATAAATATAATTTTTAGTTTTCACTAACATATCAAATCTCCTCTTATTTCAAACTTAACAAAGAAAATAAACCTTTTTTACTTTATTAAGTGGCCACTGTAGCTGCTGGTTATCTTTTAATAAAATTGATCGGGCAAAATTGTTTTACCTAATTCCTTGTTATCAGAATAATCAATTGGAATGTCAATGATTACAGGACCTTCTGTTTCTAAGCCCGTTTGAATTGCCGCCTCTAATTCCGCTTTTGAAGTTGCCCGTAATCCTTTTGCACCAAATGCTTCGGCATATTTTACAAAGTCAACTGGACCAAAATGCACCCCTGAAGAACGATCGTATTTCATTTCTTCTTGAAATTCCACCATATTATAGCTGCCATCATTCCAAATCAAATGAATAATTTTTTGTTTTAGGCGCACTGCCGTTTCAAGTTCTTGGGCTGAAAATAGGAAGCCGCCATCACCAGAAATTGAAAAAATTTGCGTATTTGGTCGTACTAACGCCGCTGAAATTGCCCACGGTAACGCAACACCTAGTGTCTGCATCCCATTACTAAATAAAAGCTTGCGTGGTTCATAACTGCGAAAATGTCGTGCCATCCAAATATAGTGGCTTCCGACATCTACAGTCACTGTCATTTCATCGGAAACATTTTTTTGCAAAGTATCAATCACTTCTAATGGGTGAACACGTCCAGCGTGAGGCGCACTTTTTTGCATGCCATTTTTCAATTTATCTTGTAGCGTAACCAGGTAGTTATTCGCATCTGAGGATAGGCGATAATCCACAATCTTGCCACTTAATTTTTCAATCGTTTTAGCGATACTGCCAATCAATTCTGCTTCTGGTTGCATATATTGATCAATTTCCATCGGCACTTCATCAATCACGATAATGCGTGCATCTTTTTCGGCATTCCAGTTTCGTGCTTCATATTCAATGGGATCATAGCCAATTGCTATTACTAAATCACTACGTTTTAATAACATATCACCAGGTTGATTTCGAAATAAACCAACACGTCCAAAGAAGTGATTTTCTAATTCCCGTGAGATAATACCCGCACCTTGGAAAGTTTCTACTACTGGCATTCCGGTTTTTTTAACTAACATTCGAATTGCAGCTGTTTCTTTTTGCCCAGAAGCACGCATTCCAACTAATAATGTTGGTAATTTGGCTTCATTAATTCGTTTCACTAGATCATCTATATCCTCATCAGAAGCAGCTCCCAACTTAGGCGCTGACAGAGGCTTGATTGCATCACTGTTTACCACACCATCGGTAACATCTTGCGGAATTGATAAAAAGCTGGCCCCTTTTTTAGCTGTTTTCGCTATCCGATACGCATTGGCAATGCTTTCTGAAAGATTTTCTGGATCTTGAATTTCTGAACTATATTTTGTGATTGGTGCAAATAATGCTGCATTATCCATACTTTGATGTGTTAATTTGGAAAGATCAGAACGTTTGACCTGTCCAGCTAATGCTAAGACAGGATCACCTTCAGCTGTTGCGGTTACTAATCCTGTCGCCAGATTACTTGCGCCAGGACCGCTAGTTGCGATTACTACACCTGGTTCTCCCGTTAAGCGTCCAATTGCTTGTGCCATAAAAGCAGCGTTTTGCTCGTGACGCGCCAAAATCAACTGCGGGCCATGATCTTCTAATGTATCAAAAACACCATCAATTTTTGCACCGGGAATGCCAAAAATAAATGGGACATTATGATTTTCCAAACTATTGACAATGATTTCTGCACCTTTTTTACTCACTGTATTACATCTCCTTAAAAACTGTATCACTAACGATTATTAATTTAACACTTATTCCTTTGTTTTTCAACAATGTAACACTATCGTATATTGTTTTACTGAAAATTAATTATTTTTTCAATTCATTTAATGTTTATATTTATTTTTGCTATTTGAAACTACAATGTTCAGCTGAATAGTCAGGTATAAAAATAGCGAGCGCAAAAAGTTAGATTTTTGGTCTAACTTTTTGCGCTCGCTACAATACTGAGACATTTTTTTATACTAGAAACGTTAAAATTTCCGATTACCTCATAATCAAATAATCCTAACTACCTTTAAAAAAAGTCACTACCAGCCCAGTGGTTAATCGGGCCAAATTTATGCCCGATGAAAAGTTCAGCTGCAATTGCCTTATTGACAAATTCTTTAGCAATTTTTACCGCTGTCAACACATCGTTTCCTTTGGCCAACTCAGCTGCAATACAAGCTGACAAAGAATCTCCGGTACCATTTATTCGCTCTGTTTTAAAGTATGGGGCTTTTAACCAATGACTTTCTCCTGTCGCTAATAACAAGTAATCCACAACTTCTGTTTGTTTTTCATCCTGATGGGCACCTTTTATTACCACATTTTTAGCTCCCATCTTCTGTAAAACAAGAGCTGCTGTTTCAAAATCTTTTGCGGTATTTAATTTTATGCCCGTTAATTTCTCTGCTTCATAAAAATTTGGCGTTAAAACGAAAGCTAAAGGAAGTAATTCTTCCTTTAAGGTTGCCAAAGCTTCTTCTTCAATTAACATATTGCCGTGTTTTGTCATAATAACCGGATCAACAACTAAAGGACCAAAATCATACAACTGGTAATTTTTAACAATCGTTCGAATTAGTTCTGAATTTCCTAACATGCCAGTTTTGCTAGCGCGAATCTGGTAATCTGCTGCTAGTAATTCAAATTCTTTATCAATAAATTCTGTCGGTAATGTTACACTGGCCTCAATCCCGTAGGAATTTCCAGCGACACAAGCAGTCATAACGGATGCCCCATAGACCTTTCTTGCAAAAAAAGTATGTAAATCTGCTTGCATTCCGGCTGAACCATCACTATCAGAACCAGCAATAGTCAGCGCTTGTGGATACTGTTCCATACCTGTCAATCTCCTTTTTAAATCGTGTAATTTTTGTTTGAAAAATGCGGAACCTTTTCTCTCGTTTATTTGACGACAATCCTGCGCAATAATATGATACCATCGTCATTGGGAAAACTTCCTAGCGCTTGTCTAAGCTATAAGTATCGCGTTATAGCAGACTAGTCACCTTCAGGGTCTTAACCCTAATTTTCAAGCAATAAAATGCGCCATCGCAAAAATCTAGTCTAAAGTAGCTGAAGGTAGTTTTCTAGTTTATTCAGAACTTTAAAGGCTGATATCTCTCTTTGCCATTTGGTGCAGTCTTCTTAATTATATTTCCTTTACCCTTTTTTAACGTGGCTATCAGTGTTTTAAAATCACCCGTAGCACTAGTTGAAGTAACTAAATCCAAGCTGAATATATTATAGCATTGATAGCTTTTTTACAGGTATTCTAACTATTCGCATTTGTTGCAAATTTTATTTGCGATATTCTTTGCTTGATTTTACTAACACACTAGATAAACTGGCTCCTTTACTTTCTATGTTCAACTGAATACTACTAGGGGGGAAAAATCTCTAAAAATTTTTTATTACTTATCTCAGACACTCTGACTTCTATTTTGAAATCTATTATTTTCTTAATAAAACAACAAAAAAAGAGTTAAAACGTGAAAGTTCTAACTCTAAAAATCATTAAATTACAATGTATCTATGGTACTGCACTCAGGTTTAGTCTTTAGTCAAAATTCCTACGCACTCCACATGGGTTGTTTGTGGAAATAAATCAACCGGTTGGATTTTTTTACATGTGTATCCTTTTGCCTCAAAATCAATTAAATCTCGCGCCATTGTACCTGGATTACATGAAATATAAATAACTTTTTCTGGATTCATATCACAGGCAGCATTAATGAAGTCTGTTGTTAATCCTTTTCGTGGTGGATCAACGAAAATAACAGCTGGCTGCATTTCTTCTTTTGACCACTGTCCCATCACCTTTGTTGCATCCCCAACAAGATAAGTCGCATTATCAATTTCATTTAATTTAGCGTTTTTCTTTGCATCGGAAACGGCAGCTGGAATGGATTCCATCCCGTACACGTGTTTAACGCGATCTGCTACAGACAAACCAATTGTACCAATACCCGCATAAGCGTCAATGACAACATCATCTGGTTTTAGGGCAGCCATTTCAAAGGCTGTTTCATACAATACTTCTGTTTGTTCTGTATTGACTTGGTAGAAAGATTTTGCTGAAATTCGGAAAGTTTTTCCTAGCAATGTATCTTCAATGTAGTCTTGACCATAGAGAACTTTTTCATGTTCCCCTAAAATGACATTCGTTTTTTCAGTGTTAACATTTTGCATAACACTAACGACTTCTGGAATTTCTTTATGAATTTGAGCGGCGATTTCTTCACCTTTAAAGAATTTATTGCGCAAGGTTACCAATACCACCATCATTTGACGAGAATAATGACCTTGACGAATAACAATATGGCGCAGTAAACCTTCGTGTTGTTGCTCATTATACGCTTTTACATTGAAGCGTTCCAAAATATCGCGAACTTTAATAATCGCAGCATCAATAGCGGGATCTTGAATATAAAAGTCTTCAATCGCTACCAAGTCGTGACTGTTCTTACGATAAAAACCAGTTTGTAGCTGTCCATCTTTACGCCGTACTGGAATTTGGGCTTTATTGCGGTAGCCGGTAGGTTTTGCCATTCCGATTGTGGGTAAAACAGGAATATCTGGCATTTTCGCAATTTTTTGTAAAACATTTTCAATCTGCTTTTGTTTAAAAAGCAGTTGTTCTTCATATGTTAAGTGGCTTAATGGTGCAATCCCGGTACGCAATAGATCTTCGTTTGCAACTTCAACCCGTTTTGGGCTTTTTTCTAAGTAAGAAACAACACGCCCAATACCAAATTTTTTACCGACTTTAATTACTTTTAAAATAACTTTTTCACCGGGAAGTGCATTGTCTGCAAACAATGGGTAATGATCAATCTTTGCGACCCCCATTCCTTCATAAGTTAAATCTGAAATCACAACTTCGTACTGACTATTTTTCTCCACTGGATATACTTGATCTGTTTTTTTCATAGTTCCTCCTAAATTTAGAACAAAAAACAACCTTAACGGCTGTTGACTGACTTTGCTTAAAACAATCCTTGTTTATTCTAAGGCATAAACTTGACTTATACAACCAAAAACTCCACATCCGCTAAGAGGAATGTGGAGTTTATAATTATTTCTTATCATTTGAACTAGCGATTTGACCATCGCCATCAATATCTTCATCCGTTAGTTTTTCAACTTCTTTAATAAAGTCACGACTAACCTCTTCATAGTCAGCCTCTTCTTCTTCATAACCGACAATTGCATCGTCTGGAATTGCATCTAGATTCGCATACATTTCAATATGATGATGGTGGTTGACAAAAGTCATTGGGGCATCACCGCCGTATTCACCATCTAAATTAATCATCAAGCGATTTTTCTCACCAACGGTATCAACTTCTAAACGATTCGTTTTGGTATAAATAATCCGTTTATCATTGATATGTTTCCCACCATTTAGCATTAAAGCGACCAGATGGACAATTTCAAAAATATTAGCTGTCTTGACAATAATCAAAGAAAACTTACCATCATCTAATTTGGCATCTGGTGCAATTTGTTCAAAACCGCCCACTGAATTCGTCAAAGCTAAGAAAAACATGGAAGCATTGCCTTCGTATTCGCCTTCGTCATATTTCAAGTGCATTTTAATTGGTTTTACCCGTGGCAATAATTCTGCCCCTTTGGCTAAGTATGCCAAGTAACCAAAAATACTCTTTAACTCTGAAGGCACTTCATACGTCAATTCTGTCAAATGCCCACCAGCAGCAATATTAATAAAATAATTTTCTTTTGCCTGACCAATATCCATTTTGATCGTTTGTTTTTTCAAAATAACTTCTGCCGCAGATTTCAAATTATCTCGCGGAATTTTTAAGGCTCTAGCATAATCGTTGGTTGTTCCTGCAGGGATAATTGCCATTTTGGGACGTTTTTTTAATGGTGCGATACCATTCACAACTTCGTTAATAGTACCATCACCACCTGCTGCAACAATTAAATCAAAACCAGCTTTAGCAGCACGGGTAGCTTCATTTTTAGCTGAGTTTGGTTCAGGGGTTGTTGCAAAAGCACTAGCTTCAAAACCGGCTTGTTCCAATACCTGCAAGATATCGGCCAAGCTGCGTTTTGTTGCCTCTTTACCTGATGTTGGATTGTAAATCACGCGTGCTTTTTTCATACTCTTATTAGCGTTTGGCCAATTCAGTCTGTAACAATTGGTTAACCACGGCCGGATTCGCTTTCCCTTTCGTTTGTTTCATAATTTGTCCCACTAAAAAGCCAACTGCACGATCTTTACCATTTTTAAAGTCTTCAATTGATTGCGCATTACTATCTAACACTTCATTAATAATTGGCAATAATTGAGCAGGATCAGATAACTGTACTAATCCTTTTGCTTTTACAACTTCACTGGCATCGCCACCGTTTTGAATTAATTCTCGGAAGACTTTTTTAGCGATTTTAGAGCTGATTGTGCCATCTTGAATTAAGACAATCATGCCTGCTAAGTTTGCTGGTGTAAGTTTTGTTTCTTCTAATTCTAGCTTTTCACTATTTAAATAAGCAGAGACTTCACCCATCAACCAGTTGGATGCAAGTTTGGCATCTGCACCTTTTTGTAATGTTGCTTCAAAGAAATCAGACATTTCTTTTGTTAAAGTTAAGACTTTAGCATCATATTCTGGTAAACCAAAATCATTCATATAACGTAAGCGACGAGAAGCCGGTAATTCAGGTAATGTTGCTTTTACTTTTGTGATCCATTCATCATCAATGACAAAACGAGGAATATCTGGTTCTGGGAAGTAACGGTAATCACTTGAACCTTCTTTGACCCGCATCAAAATTGTTTTGTTAGTTGTTTCATCAAAGCGACGTGTTTCTTGTTGAATTTCGCCACCTGAAAGTAAAACTTTAGCCTGACGTTTTTCTTCAAAAGCTAGTCCTTTTTTAACAAAGCTCATGGAGTTTAAGTTTTTTAATTCCGTTTTGGTACCAAATTCCTCTTGCCCGTAAGGTCGAATCGAGATATTGGCATCACAGCGCATAGAGCCTTCTTCCATTTTTACATCTGAGACATCTGTAAATAAGATAATTGAACGTAACGCTTCTAAATACGCATACGCCTCTTCTGGAGAACGCATATCTGCTTCTGAGACGATTTCGATTAGCGGCGTTCCTTGACGATTTAAATCCACATAAGAGTAACCACCAATACCGTGCATATTTTTACCAGCATCTTCTTCTAAATGAACCCGCTCAATGCGAATTTTTTTCTTTTGGCCTTCTACTTCAATTTCAATCCAGCCATCATGTCCGATTGGTTGGTCAAATTGGGAAATTTGGTACGCTTTAGGATTATCTGGATAAAAATAGTTTTTACGGTCAAAGTGCGTTTCTTTTGAGATTTCACAGTTCAAAGCTAAAGCTGCTTTCATCCCGAATTCGACGGCTGCTTTATTCATGACTGGTAATACCCCTGGATAGCCCCAGTCAATTACGTTAGTGTTACTATTTGGTTCAGCCCCAAAGTGAGCTGGCGCTGGTGAAAAGATTTTAGAGTTGGTTTTTAGTTCCACGTGAACTTCTAACCCAATAACTGTTTCAAAATTCATTATTTATTCCCCCCTAAAATCACTGGTTTTTGTAAATGAAAGTCAGTAGCACCTTCAAATGCTGCTGCTGCTTGATACATTGTAGCTTCATCAAATTGTTTGCCGATAATTTGTAAGCCCACTGGTAATCCTTCAGAAAAGCCTGCTGGGATAGACATCCCAGGAAGTCCGGCTAAATTGACTGGAATTGTTAAAATATCACTCATATACATCGTGATCGGATCATTAATTTTCTCACCTAAGCCAAAAGCTACAGTTGGTGAAGCAGGTCCAATAATTAAATCGTAGTCATTAAAGACTTTGTCAAAATCTTGTTTAATTAAGGTCCGTACTTGTCCAGCCTTTTTGAAGTAAGCATCATAATAGCCAGCGCTTAACGAGAAAGTTCCTAACATAATTCGACGTTTGACTTCTGTACCGAAACCTTCGCTACGAGATTTTACGTAAACATCTTCTAGATTTTCCACATTTTCAGCGCGGTATCCATAGCGAATGCCATCAAAACGTTGTAAGTTTGAGCTTGCTTCAGAAGAAGCGATAATATAATAAACCGCAACACCATATTTTGAATGGGGCAGACTAACTTCTTCAACTGTAGCGCCTAATTTTTCAAAAGTTGCCGCAGCTTTTTCAATCGCCGCTTTAACCCCAGGTTCCACACCTTCACCAAGATATTCTTTTGGCAAACCAATTTTTAAGCCTTTTACGCCTTTTTCAAGGTTAGCCGTAAAATCAGGAACTGAAATACCCGAGCTCGTGCCATCTTTTTCATCATAGCCACTAATTGCATTTAAAGTCAGTGCGTTATCTTTCACGTTTTTCGTTAATGGTCCAATTTGGTCCAAAGAAGATGCAAAAGCGATCAAGCCGAAACGTGATACGCGACCATATGTCGGTTTCATCCCCACAATTCCATTAAAAGCAGCAGGTTGTCGAATTGAGCCACCCGTATCACTACCTAAAGAAACCAGCACTTCTCCTGCGGCTACTGCTGCGGCAGAACCGCCCGATGAACCACCGGGAACTTTTGTTTCATCCCAAGCGTTTTTGGTCTTTTTAAAATAAGATGTTTCACTACTACCGCCCATGGCAAATTCGTCCATGTTTAATTTACCAACAGGAATCATATCAGCTTGATAAATTTTATCCATGACTGTTGCATCATAGATTGGTTCAAAATTAGATAAAATTTTAGAAGCAGCTGTAGTTAAAATATCCTTGGTTACAATATTGTCTTTAATCCCAATCGGAATACCCGCTAAAATATTATCTTCAGCAATTCCTTTTAAATCTAAAGCTTTTGCTTGTGCCAATGCTTTTTCTTCACTAACTGTAATAAAAGCATCCACTTTTGGTTCTGTTTCTTTAATGCGCGCAATTGTTGCTGCTGTTAAATCAGTGGCTGTGATTTCTTTTGCAACAAGTAAATCATGTAATTCGCTTAAATTTTTATCGTAAAAGTTTTCCATTAAGCGCCAGCCTCCCCATTGTCAATAATTGCCGGCACTTTAATAAAGCCGTCTTCTTTTTCTGGTACATTTTTCATTAAATCAGCCCGATTCATTCCAGCCTCTGCACGGTCAGGGCGCATAACGTTAACGGTTTCCACTACATTGGAAGTAAAGGGAACGCCGGTTGTATCAACTTCTTCTAAAAGTTCTACCATTTCGATAATTTTACCCAATTGATTGGTAAATTCTGCTGCTTCTGTTTCAGAAAATGAAAGTTTTGCAAGCTTTGCTACATGCTTAACTTGTTCTTCACTAATTGCCATACTACCCCTTCTTTCTTGCCACTAAGTATTTAAACGTGGTGTGTAAAATACTTTTTCTTTTCTATAATGAAATAATTCCGCCTATTTTTCAAGTCACTAATTGAAAATATAAGAAATAATCTCTTTTTGTTCGGGTTTTTTCGCTACGAAAGCTTGTGGTCCCTCCACAGAATTAATTTGAACTTCGACATTACCATTCACCGAGTCAAAAATTGACTCTACTTGTTTTCCGACATATTGCGTGAAACTTGTAATTTCAGTTTTACTATAATACTTTGTTTCAATCGTAATCGTTAAGTTTTCTGCCTGCTCATCGACATAATAAATCTCACCGGTAACACCTACTAAATTTGGAAAGAAATTTTGAACCGCCGATTGAAAAGAATTAAACTTCGTACTCATGCCATCTTGGGTCGCGATATTTTTGGCATCGGCAGCTACAGGAAGTGCCAAATGACTTTCGTTAACTCCTTTAAAATCAGCAATCGTCGTATCCCCGTTTTTGCTCACCGCGGTATAGATGTAATTTCCTCCGTTGATATCTTCTTTACTAGCTTGTTCAAAGATGCCAACCACGATGGGGATATTTTTCAAACCATCCATTTTACGTACTCTTGTAAGGACAGCGTTGATCGTTTTTCTAGCATTGGCCATCAATTCATCCCGGGAGATTTGCGTTTGACTATCATCGCCATAATAAACTGAGTTAAAAGCAAAGCCCAAAGACATTCCCGCTAAAGTTTTCCCATCTTCTTTTAGGAAATCTTGTTCCATTAATTGTTGAAAAATGATAGGTTGGCTTTTGTCCGCAGGATTTAATCCTTGATTATTTTCGTCTGAATTACGTTCCAACCATTTTTCAATTGTATCATAGTCTAACTTTTGACCTTCTTGGAAAAAATATTTGTCAGGTGAAAAAGTCTGATGGGATAAACGCAACAATCCTGTTTCAAAATTATCTTGATTGTAGCCACTGTTTAGTTTTGTGGCATTTAATTCTCTAGCTGCACTCGTTTTGTAACGACCATCATTAATCACAGCTTGATATTCGGAGCGGTCAATTCGACCAGTCGTCATATTCTCGCCATTATTTTTTCCGCCATTGTCTACATTTGTAACGCCTTTGTCTAAATTGCCGCAACCTGTAAGCAACAGTACTAATGCGCTTGTTAAAAACAATGATTTAATCTTCATTAACTAAACTCCTATCTAGCGCTTCTACCATCTGCTCTTCATTCCAGACAGTAATGCCTAACTCTTCTGCTTTTGAAAGCTTACTACCGGCATCTTCTCCCGCAACTACAATATCAGTTTTTTTCGACACGCTACCAGTAACTTTCCCACCAAGATTTTCAATTTTTTCTTTGGCTTCATTGCGATTGTAATGGGTTAATTTACCCGTTAAAACAATTGTTTTACCATTAAAAGGTGAATCAATTTCTGATTGCTGAACAACTCTTCCTTTAAAGGAGAAGTTAACGCCTGCTGTTTTTAACTCTTGTAGGAGTTCGTGTACCTCTTCGTTTTCAAAATAAGTCACAACACTATCAGCAATTGTTTCACCCAAAGTATCCAATGAAATGATGCTTTTTTTGTCTGCTATGGCAATTGACGCTAAGTCGCCAAAGTTTTCGGCTAAGATCTTTGCCGCTTTGGCACCAACATGGCGAATTCCCAAACCAAACAACAAACGCTCAACAGAATTATCTTTACTAGCGGCAATCGCTTGTAAAATATTGTTGGCCGATTTTTCTTTGATTTTAGGTAACGTCAACAACTGCTCACGCGTTAAACTATATAACCCCGCAACATCGGTTAATAAGTGGTGGTCATACATTTGAGCCAGTACTTTGGGCCCTAAACCATCAATATTCATCGCGTCCCGGGAAACAAAATGACGTAAGCCTTCTTTGATTAAGGCAGGACATTTGGGATTAATACACCGTAAAGCCACTTCATCGTCTAAGTGGACCAACTCACTGCCACAAATTGGACAAGTGGTTGGAATTGAAACAGGCTGACTATCTTTTTTTCGTAAAGGCAAGACGACTTGCGCTACTTCTGGGATGATGTCACCGGCTTTGTAAATTGTAACAGTATCAAAAGTGTGCAAATCCTTTTGTTTAATAAAATCAACATTATGCAAACTAGCACGACTAACGGTAGTACCCGCTATTCTGACAGGCTCCATGACAGCGGTTGGGGTAATCACACCGGTTCGGCCAATTGACCATTCAATATCCAGTAATGTCGTTTGCGCTTCTTCTGGTGGAAATTTATAAGCAGCAGCCCACCGGGGTGCTTTAACTGTGAAGCCTAATTCATCTTGTTGGTGAAAATCATTGACCTTAATTACCACCCCATCGATTTCATATGGCAGTGTTGTCCGCCGTTTGTGGAATTCTTCGATATAAGCCCAAATTTCATCAATATTTTTGCATAGGCGCCGCTCTTTGTTAACGTGAAAGCCAACATTTTCTAATTGCTTTAAAGCAGTATATTGGTCATCAACATGTAGTGGTCCAAAATCAACTACTGTATATAAAAAAGTATCTAAATTTCGTTTGGCCGTGACTTTGGGATCTAATTGTCGTAAACTACCTGCCGCAGCATTCCGGGGATTAGCAAAAATCGCTTGTCCGGCTTCGTCTCTTTTTTCATTTAAAGCCACAAAGGATTTTTTGGGCATAAAACATTCACCCCGGACTTCAATTGTCAAAGGTTCTTGTAAACGCAACGGAATCGAACGCACCGTTTTTAAATTCTCGGTAATATTTTCGCCAACTGTTCCATCTCCACGAGTAGCCCCCCGAATAAAAAGCCCCTCTTCATAGCGTAACGTCACCGAAAGTCCGTCGATTTTCAATTCACAAACATACGTAACGTTTTCTCCTAACTCTTTTGTCACCCGGTTTGTAAAGGCGATGATCTCTTCTTTATTAAAGACATCATTCAAACTATATAAGGGCACATCGTGAACAACTTTTTCAAATCCTTGTAATACTTGTCCACCTACCCGTTGTGTTGGTGAGTCAGGTGTCACAAGCTCAGGATAGCTTGCTTCGATGGCAACTAAATCGTGATAAAGTTTGTCATAGACATAATCTTCAACTGTCGGATTATCTTTAACATAGTATTCATAGGCATAGGTGTTTAATTCTTGTCGTAAAGCAGCTGCTTTTTTTGCTAATTCCGTTATAGATTCTGACATGCACACTTTTCCTTTCTAAAAACTAAACTTTTTCGATTGGGGCAAAAGCTGCTAACAGGCGTTTGATTCCTTGCTCTGGAAAAGCAACGTCCAATTCCATATCTTTTGCCGTCCCGTTTGTTTTTACCACGGTTCCAACTCCCCATTTTTTATGGCGTAATTTATCTCCAACTTGCCAAGCTGATTTCTCGCCACCGGTATTTTGTTTTGCAGTTACCCCGGTAATAGACGGTTGTTGGTATGTTCTGGTTGCTTGAGCTTTTCTAGCAGAAAAAGGGCGACTATTTGCGGGCTGTGCTACTTGACCAGCTTTTGTAAGTAGGTCATCTTCAATTTCTTCTAAAAAGCGAGAAGGGCGGTTGTATTGGGTTTTCCCGTATAAGGTCCGAGTGAAAGCGTTCGTTAAATACAATTCCTCTTCTGCCCTTGTGATTCCTACATAAGCCAAGCGTCGCTCTTCTTCTAATTCACTTTCTTCCATTAGCGCTCGTGATAAGGGAAATACCCCTTCTTCTAAGCCAATTAAAAAGACAACAGGAAATTCCAGTCCTTTAGCAGCGTGAAGGGTCATTAACGTCACTTGACTATTTGACTCTTCAAAACTGTCCACATCTGACAACAAAGCCAAATCATTTAAAAAGACCGATAATTTATCGTCTGCATTTTCTTCATCGCCGCTATTTTCCCGCTCGTAATTTTTATCAAATTCTTGTGTTACTGTTAAAAACTCTTCTAAGTTTTCTAAGCGATTTTGGGCTTCTAGCGTGTTTTGGCGCTTCAATTCATCTTCGTAACCACTTTTTGCTAAGACCTCTTTGGTCAATTCGGTAACAGTTAAATAGGTGCGCATTTTTTGAAAGTTTGCGATTAGTTCGGCAAAATCAGCCAACTCTTTCCCTGCTTTACCACTAATATTGGCCAATGCTGAATTTTCAGCTGCTTCTAAAAGTGAAAAGCCGTGGAGATTACCAAATTGTCGCAATTTCTCTAAAGAAGTAGTACCAATACCGCGTTTTGGTACATTAACAATTCGTTCAAAACTTAATGAATCAGCGGGATTGGCAATGACTTGTAAGTATGCCAGAATATCTTTAATTTCTTTTCGATCGTAGAACTTATGGCCGCCTACCATTTTGTAAGGCATATTTGACTTCAATAACGTTTCTTCAACCACACGAGATTGGGCATTGGTCCGATATAAAATAGCGAAATCACCGTAATCACGTTTTTGCTCTTGTTTTTTTTGCTGAATTTCACTGACGATAAATCGTGCCTCATCTCGTTCATTGTCACCACGATAATAAGTGATTTTCTCGCCTGAATCGTTTTGTGTCCAAAGCTTTTTGTCTTTGCGATTTTGGTTATTTTGAATTACTTGGTTTGCGGCATTTAAAATATTTTGGGTGGAACGATAATTTTGCTCCAATAAAATAACTTTAGCGTCAGGATAATCTTTTTCAAAGTCCAAGATGTTTTGCATATCTGCTCCCCGCCAACCATAAATACTTTGATCGGCATCTCCCACCACACACAAATTGCGAAAACGCTCAGCCAACATATTAACTAACGTATATTGGGCATGGTTGGTATCTTGATATTCATCGACATGGATATAATGAAATTTATTTTGATAATAGTGCAGTGATTCAGGATGCTCTTTAAATAAACGAATTGTATTCATGATTAAGTCATCAAAGTCCATACATTCATTTACTTTTAATTCTTGTTGATACATATCATAACAACGGGCAACAATCTCTTCAAAAAAGGCACCTTGTTGTGCTTCATAATCACTTGGTGTTAAAAGTGCATTTTTAGCATTTGAAATCGCCGCTAAAATAGAGCGTGGATCATATTTTTTTGGATCGATATTCAATTCTTTTAAAACACGCTTCATTAAGGTTAATTGTTCAGAACCATCAATAATGGTAAAATTCCGCGAATAGCCAATATAATCTACCTCTCGTCGCAATATGCGAACACACATTGAGTGAAAAGTAGAGACCCAGACATCTTCACCACCAGCCGGGATAATTTTATTCACCCGTTCTTTCATTTCTTTAGCAGCTTTATTTGTAAAAGTAATCGCCAAAATATTCCAAGGATTTACTTCTTTTTCTTCAATTAAATACGCGATTCTATGAGTTAACACGCGGGTTTTACCACTTCCAGCTCCTGCCATGAGCAACAATGGACCTTCTGTATTTTTGACAGCTTCTTTTTGACGAGGATTCATTCCCTCTAATAATGGATTGGGTGACACATAACAACATCCTCTCTAATTCAATCTTTTTAATTATAGCATTTTAGCCTCTTTGGATAAATTGAAAAAGGAAAAAATCTTAGGTTTTTTATAAGTTCACAGGAATATAAAAAGAAGTAAAAAGCAGACACAATTGTGCTTTGCTCTTTTAGCCGAAATTTATTTGTCCTATTAAAAAAAATCCGCTATGATAATAACGCAGTCTATTTTGACAAGTGGATGAAGGAAACGGCGGGGTTAATGTGAAGAAGTTTTTGGATACGCTAGATAAAACAAAAATAAAATATATTGGAAAAGGAATTTTAGTTGGGACTTTGGCGGGAATTGTGGTGAGTGTATTTCGCCTTTGGATTGAAAAGATTGGTGAAATTTTACCTGTCATTTATCAGTACTTAAAAGTACAGCCAATTTTTTTAATTCCTTGGACTATTTTGATGCTTTTATGTGCCATTGTCGTTGGTGCTTTAATTAAAAGCGAGCCCAATATTAAAGGAAGTGGGATTCCTCAGGTTGAAGGACAGTTGAAAGATGAAATTTCGGTTTTGTGGTGGTCGGTTTTGTGGAAGAAATTTATCGGCGGTATTTTAAGCGTTGGTACAGGCTTATTCCTTGGAAGAGAAGGCCCCTCTATCCAGCTGGGGGCCAGCTGCGCTCAAGGTGTTGCTACTAAAATGAAAGCTGGAAAAAGCGAAGAGAAAATTTTACTGTCCAGTGGTGCAGCTGCTGGTTTGGCCGCTGCCTTTAACGCACCTGTTGCCGGCTTATTATTTGTCGTTGAAGAAGTTCATCATAATTTTTCCCCATTGGTTTGGTTGACCTCTTTTGCTGCCGCTTTAATGTCTAATTTCGTTTCTTTAACTATTTTTGGCTTACAACCGGTACTGCATTTAGGTGATATTCCTTCTTTGCCGTTAAGACATTATTGGCTACTTATTTTATTAGGAATTGTCTTAGGGATTTTAGGCCGCTTTTATCAAATTATTTTACTAGCACTAGAGAAATGGTATGGCTTTTTAACCTTACCGGCTCATTTGCGTGGTATTATTCCATTTCTTTTGGTCATTTTTGTCGGCCTATTTTTTCCTAATTATCTTGGCGGCGGCAATCAAATCATTATTGCTTTAGGGCAACATTCCCCTACTTTAATCGCATTATTTGGTTTACTGAGCTTGCGTTTTATTTTTTCGATGATTTCTTATGGCTCCGGACTTCCTGGTGGGATATTTTTACCCATTTTAACTCTAGGCGCAATAATAGGTAGTCTTTTTGCTAACTGCGCTGTGATTTTCTTTGGTTTAGAGCCCACCTTTGTTAAAGATTTCATCGTGATCGCCATGGCAGGATATTTTGCTGCCATCGGTAAGGCACCGCTAACTGCCATCATTTTGGTCACTGAAATGGTTGGATCACTCGTACATTTAATGCCCCTCGGCTTGACTGCACTAGTAGCATATGTCGTAGTAGATATTTTAGGTGGCGATCCAATTTATGAGGCACTTTTGGAGCGACTTGTGAAAGGCAAAAAGACGCATTTAACCGGGCAAAGAACAACTGTCGAAATCCCAGTTTTGGCTGGTAGCAAACTAGATGGGACGTTGGTTCGTGATTTTGATTGGCCAAATCATATGCTCTTAGCACTTTTACGTCGTGGTGATCGTGAAATTCTCCCCCATGGGGATACAGTTATCAAAATGGGGGATACGTTAGAAATTCTAACAGATACGACCCATGCTGGTGATATTGTCCGCACTATTAATGAACAAATGTGATAAGAAAAACGGCTAGAACAAAAAACGCAAGACCCAATAGGATCTCGCGTTTTTTTTATTCTTGTGGGAATAAGTAGACCATCGAATACGGCGTTCCAGAAAAAATATTGGAAATCATATTACCTGCTAATACCTGATGCCAAAAGCGGTTTTGATGACCATTATTCCCCCAAAAGATACCAATGTGACAATCCGCTCCATATTCTCCCCAACGCCCTTCAAGGTATAAAATATCACCTTTTTTAGCACGACCACTTTTTAGTAATGCGTTGATGGAGCCATACGTGTAATATTTACAATTTTTCTTCAAGGCATCGCGCCACAATGTAGCATTTGCCGCACCGCCATACCCTAAACGTGTAATTGGCGCTAAATTAGCCCCGCTGTTACGCATTGCTGCAGCTACAAATCCCGTACAGTTCATACCTTGTCCATATTTATTGGGACGACCCTTTGGTTGCATGAATACTTCTTGATTGCTGATACCACCATAGCCTAACCCCCGATAGCGCGTTCCAACATAAAAGCCATTTTTCTCATTGGCCGTCATATGCTTTAATACTTTTCCCCGCGTTGTTCCCAAATATGCAGCTGTACCTTTTTTAATCCGGACCGCTGCACTATTGACATAACCTAGCCACTTGCCTTTGCCATTATAAATGGAATAATATTTTGCCCCGTTAAAATGTTGATAATAGCCGCGAGCTTGAACACTCTGATTGAAAATAGCAGAGGTTTTCCCACGTTTTTTAAAATTGAAATCATTGTAAGTTAAATAATTACGGGAAATAACAACGCCTTCATCCCCTAGTTTTTGATACATTCCGCCTTTGCCATTACCGATTTTTGCACTTGCGGCATTCACATAACCCAGCCACTTGCCTTTGTTATCGTAAACAGTATAATAACGGGCCCCGTTAAAATGTTCATAATAACCTCGGGCTTGATACGTTTTTTTGTATAAGTTCTTAGTGGTGCGTAATTTTTTAAAATTAAAATTACTGTACATCCAATAGTTAGCGTTCGTAAACGTAATGTAACGATTACTACTTTGGTAAATACCACCTTTGCCATTCCCGGTTTTTGCACTTGCAGCATTCACATAACCCAGCCACTTGCCTTTGTTATCGTAAACGGTATAATAACGGGCCCCGTTAAAATGTTCATAATAACCTCGGGCTTGATATGTTTTTTTATACAGCGTTTTAGTTGTCCGTAACTTTTTAAAATCAAAATTACTGTACATCCAATAGTTAGCGTTCGTAAACGTAATGTAGCGATTACTACTTTGGTAAATACCACCTTTGCCATTACCAGTTTTAACAAAATTTTCTGGCACATAGCCAATCCACTTACCTTTATTATCATAAATCGTGTAATATTTCTTCCCATTAAAGTGGAGATAAAATCCCCGCGCATCATAAGTTTTTAAATAGTAAGCAGTGGTTTTATTACGCAACGCAAAATTAAAGTCCTTATATATATCACCACTTTTTTCCACAAATGTGACGTATTGGCGATTTGCTTGATAAATACCTCCTGCAGAAGTTTCTTTTAAAACCTTAGCGTCAACGATCCCAACAGCATTATTTTTGTTATCAACAAGCACCTCATACCGTGTACCAGAGTAATCAATATAATAGCCTTTAGCTTTTAATGTCTTACGTAAAATACTCTTAGTAGATTGTGGAGCCGAAGAAAAATTAGCAAATAAGACATTTTTCTCCTCTAGTGTGACAAAATATTTTTCTACTTCATAGGAAATCTCATTTCCTTGTGAGAAGTCACTTGTGGTAACATCTGCCACCAAAACATACCCCAGATCTTTGTCCCCACTAGTAAGTAAGTAGTAGTCTTGTCCTTCTAAAGTAATCGTTTTAGTAACCTGATACGTTTTATTTAATTGCTCTTTGTTTGGTGTTGTGTAAGTATTTAAATCTGTCAAATTTTGATAAATTTTTAATGAATAATTTTGATTGGTCAAAGTGACAAATTTTGCTTGAACCAAGTTGCTTTTAATAAAGGCAGCCTTTTTATTTTGCAATTGCTTTTCTGATTGTTTTTCTGACTGTCTTGTTGAACTTTGCGTAGTGCTTGAATCAGTCTTTGTTTCTTCATTCAACGAGCTACTCGTTTCATTTTTTTCAATCGTCTGTTCACTGCTACTTGTAAATTCTTCACTTAAATTTATTTCCTCTGTTGAAGAAGTAAGTGAAGTATCGCTTCTTATATCCGTTTCTGATACAGCTTCACTATTGACGCTACCTTTTGTTTCTGTCAGCGTTTGTGCTACTACTTGCATCGGCACCACACCTTGCAAAATACACAATAAACCAAACCAAATCCCTAATTTTTTCATTTAAATGCACTCCTATTCTACAGGGCCCAAATTTTTTTTGCCACATCCTCATTCACGTACACAGAAACTTGTCCACCATTTACCGGAAACAAACCACGACCATTTTCATCCAATAAAACATGAGTATCATTATTTTTCAAAACATCAACAAACGTTTTCCCAGCATGAATTGCGCTGATGGTCATCTCTTTTTGATTGGCATCAGAATCCGTTAAAATGACTGCAAAACCAGATGATTCTTTATCAAAGTCCCCTGTAAAAACCCAACCAATGCAATCAGGATCATCAAAGTAATCCACTTCGTTACCATAGGCTAAGTGTTGGCGGATTTTAAGTAGGTACTCAAGCTTTTCCCCCACTGGTCCAATGTTTTGTGTTTTAATACCATACAAATCTCCCCAAAAAATAGTGGGCGTGCCAATTTTACGTAATAAAATTAGCGCATAGGCATGAACTTTAAACCAGCCCTCCACCCATGATTCTAAACTTTGTCCTTTTTGAGTATCGTGATTATCCACAAAAGTTACTGCATATTCAGGCCTTGACTCTACTAGAGTTCCCGTAAAAATCTCCCGTAAGTCAAAGGTACCGTTTCCGCGACTAGCTTGATAAAAATTAAAGTGTAAAGGCACGTCAAATAAATAAATTAGGTTGCCAGAAGAATCAATATAGTTTTCCAATTTGTCTAACTCATCGGTCCAATATTCTCCTACTACAAAAAGCGGTGCCCCTTTTTCTTGCCTTCGCTTCAATAACCAATCAACAAAAAAGTCAAATTGAATATGCTTCACTGCATCCAAGCGGAACCCATCGACATTCGTCTGTTCTAAAAACCATTTGCCCCAACGATCCAACTGTTCGATTGTTTCTTCATAAGTCATGTCCAAATTACAGCCCATCAAATAGTCAAAGTTACCATTTTCCGAGTCGACATCTGAAACCCAGCCCTTATCGGCAAGATTAAAAATTGCATGATCTTTATTATGGGCATCATAATCAACGCCAGAAAAATTCCGCCAGCTCCATATATAATCATCATATTTTCCTTTGCGACCTGGAAAAGTAAAGCGCGTCCATGCCTCAATTTCTTCTTCATCACTAATTTGCTGATTACGATTATCCCAACTGTATTTAACAGCTGAGACTTTTTCTGTCTCATCAGCTCCCATAAAATGATTAAAAACAATGTCTGCATAAACATCTATTTGATTTTCTTGTAACTTTTTAATTGCCGTCAAATATTCTTCTTTTGTACCGTATTTGGTTGCAACTGAACCTTTTTGATCAAATTCACCTAAATCATAGAGGTCATAAGTGCCGTAACCAACGTCATTTACACCTGCAGACCCTTTTGCTGCTGGAGGTAACCAAAGTGCATTGATGCCCAATTTTTTAAAGTAATCAATTTCTGTAACCAATGACTGCCAATGATTACTGTTGGCCTCAAGTTCCCATTGAAATGCTTGTAATAAAGTTTTATTCATTTTACCAACACCCTTCTACTTATAATTAAGCCAAAGTTCTCAACTTTTTTCAATTGTTAGCCCTTCCACTGCAGTTTTTTAACCCTTTTTAATTCCTTTTGTGATTTGTTTTGAACGTTTTTGACTGTTTGTAGTTGAATTTGAAAGAAAAACGTGCTACTATATGGTCGAAGGAGGAATTGTAAATGCTTACAGAAGAAAGACAACAAAAAATTTTGCAACTCCTTGCTCAAAATAATATCGTCAAACTGCATGAGTTAACCACCTTATTAGATGCTTCTGAATCAACAATTCGACGTGATTTACAAGAATTAGAGAATCAAAAATTGCTAATTCGGATCCATGGCGGTGCAAAGCGAGCAGGTCAGCACATTGGTTTTGAAGCAGACATGCAGACAAAAACTAAGGAAAATGTTTCTGCTAAACAAATGATCGCTAAACTCGCAGTCACACAAATTCAAAAAGATGATGTCATTTATTTGGATGCCGGAAGTAGTACATTAGAATTAATTCCCCTACTTACGACTGGAACATCTTTAAAAGTTGTGACCAATTCCGTTAAACACGCTGCACAATTGATTGATTTAAATATCGATACCATTATCTTGGGTGGAGCCATTAAACTTTCAACCAATGCCACGTTGGGAAATACCAGCTTAAAACAATTGGCTGAATTTAATTTCAACAAAGCGTTTTTAGGGATAAACGGAATTGACTTAACTGCAGGATATACTACTCCTGATCCAGAAGAAGCAATTTTAAAAAAAGTAGCCCTACAACAAGCAGAAGAAGGATTTATTTTGGCAGACCATAGTAAGTTTAATCAAATTAGCTTTGCAAAAGTAGCACCATTAGATGCAGCTACCATCCTGACAGATTATTGTCCTGAAGAGCACGTAGAATTGTATCGTGAAGTCAAAATATTGGAGGCAAAAAAATGATTTACACCGTTACGCTAAACCCCTCAATCGACTATATCGTCCATGTGGATGACTTAAAAATCGGTGAAGTAAATCGGATGAAAAAAGATCTGAAATTACCTGGTGGTAAGGGTATTAACGTCTCCCGCATATTAAAGCGGAATAATGTTGAAAATATCGCCTTAGGATTTTTAGGTGGTTTTACGGGTACTTTTATCACTGACTGGCTAAGTCAGGAAAATATTGAACAAAACTTCACCCAAATTAATGCAGATACGCGGATTAACATTAAGTTAAAGGCAGAAGATGAAACGGAAATCAACGGTCTAGGTCCTGACATTTCAGCAAAAGACATTGCCGATTTAAAAGCAAAATTAAGCACTGTTACTAAAGGAGATATCGTCGTTTTATCTGGCAGCGCTCCTGCTAGTTTACCAAGTGGCTTTTATCAAGAGCTTGTTCAATTAGTAAAAGAAAATAAAGCTGATTTTGTTATTGATACGACCGGTCAAGACTTGATGGATGCTTTGACTAGTCAACCGGTATTAGTAAAACCAAATAACCACGAATTAGCAGAAGCTTATCACACTACTTTCAACAGCATTTCAGATATCATTCCTTTTGGTAAGAAACTGCTGAATACCGGGGCTCAAAATGCCATCATTTCAATGGCTGGCGATGGCGCACTGCTCTTCACAAAAGAAGGCGTTTACCAATCAAATGTATTAAAACGCCCCTTAAAAAATTCAGTCGGTGCAGGCGACTCTATGATCGCAGGTTTCATCGGCGCCTATAGTGAGAATAAGGATGCAGTGAATGCCTTTAAATGGGGCGTTGCCAGCGGAAGTGCCACTGCGTTTTCAGATGATTTGGCACAAGCAGAATTTATTCAAGAACTATTAACTGAAGTTGTAATTGAAAAAATTGCCGATTAATTTCGGTTAAAAATAAGCTGTCGTTTTAAGATTAAGGAGGAAAACAATGAATATCAATGAATTATTGATTAAAGATGCCATGATTATGGATCTGAAGGCCACTGACAAAAAAGGTGCAATCGATGAAATGGTTCAAAAAATGTATGATGTCGGCCGAATTTCAGACATCGCAGTTTACAAAGAAGGTATTTTAGCCCGAGAAGCACAAACTTCAACTGGTTTAGGTGATGGGATTGCGATGCCCCATGCAAAAAATAAAGCCGTTAAAGAAGCGACAGTATTATTTGCTAAAAGTAATGCCGGTGTTGACTATGAAGCACTAGATGGTCAACCCACTTATCTATTTTTCATGATTGCCGCTCCAGAAGGTGCAAACGATACCCATTTACAAGCGTTAGCTGCCCTTTCTCGTTTGCTCATTGATGCTGATTTTGTTGCACAATTAAAATCAGCCAAAACACCAGATGAAGTGCAACAACTATTTACCGACGCACAAGCAAAAAAAGACGAAGAAGCAAAAGCTGAAAAGAAAGCTGCCGAAGAAGAAGAATTAAAGAGCTTTAATCGCAAATACATCGTTGCTGTTACCGCTTGTCCAACTGGTATCGCCCATACTTACATGGCCGAAGACGCCTTGAAAAAACAAGCCAAAGAAATGGGTGTTGACATTAAAGTTGAGACAAACGGCTCAGAAGGAATTAAAAATCGTTTAACGGCTGAAGATATTGCTCGCGCTGATGGTGTCATTGTCGCCGCAGACAAAAAAGTTGAAATGGATCGCTTTGATGGCAAACATTTAGTGAACCGCCCTGTTAGTGATGGTATTCGTAAACCAGAAAACTTGATCAATGAAGCATTGAGCGGTTCTGCGCCAGTATTTAAAGGCGATGGTTCTGCCTCTAGTAGTTCAGATGAAAGCGCAGATGGCACAGTAGGACAACGGATATATAAAGACTTAATGAACGGTGTTTCACACATGTTGCCGTTTGTTATCGGTGGTGGTATTGCCATTGCTTTATCCTTTATGATTGACCAATTTATGGGCGTTCCAAAAGACAGTTTAGCGCAATTAGGTAACTATAATATACAAGCATCTTGGTTCAACCAAATTGGTAGTGCAGCGTTTGGTTTTATGTTGCCAGTCTTAGCTGGTTTTATTGCTTCAAGTATTGCTGATCGTCCTGGTTTAATTGTTGGTTTTGCCGCAGGTGCTTTAGCAAATACTGGCGGTGCTGGCTTCTTAGGTGCTTTAATTGGTGGTTTCCTTGGTGGTTATGTTATCTTGTTCTTACGGAAATTATTTAAAGGTCTACCAAAATCACTTGATGGGATTAAAACTATTTTGTTCTATCCAGTATTCGGACTTTTAATTACTGGTTTTCTAATGCTTATCATCAACGTACCCATGAAAGTAATTAACGATGCGTTAAATACTTTCTTAACTGGTTTAAGTGGTTCTAATGCAGCTTTACTTGGCGCTTTACTAGCTGGTATGATGGCAGCAGATTTAGGTGGCCCAATTAATAAAGCAGCCTATGTTTTTGGTACAGCAACATTAGCTACGACAGTCGCTTCTGGCGGTAGTGTGGTAATGGCTTCTGTCATGGCCGGTGGTATGGTTCCTCCATTAGCAATTTTTGTAGCTACACGTTTATTCAAAAATAAATTTACGAAAGATCAACAAGATGCTGGTTTAACAAACATTGTAATGGGACTGTCTTTTGTTACCGAGGGCTCTATTCCATTTGCTGCAGCTGATCCGCTACGTGCTATTCCAAGTTTCATTATCGGTTCTGCAATTACAGGAGCATTAGTTGGTGCTAAAGATATTCTGTTACTTGCACCTCATGGTGGTATTTTCGTAGTATTCTTAGTCAGCAACCCAATTTTATATCTAGTATTTATTGCCATCGGGGCAGTAATTTCTGGTATCATTTTTGGATTATTAAAAAAAGACGTTAACTAAACAAATAAAACTTCGTCAAAAGACCAACGATTCATATTGATGAATTGTTGGTCTTTTTTATAACAGACATTGCTAGTGAAAAATTACTACTCTTTCCCACTCCTAATTTTTTGAACTTCCAATTTTACTTCTAATTGCCAATACTTGTAAATACATAGGCAGCTTCCTAATAAAATAATCGCTAGGGCTAACGGAATTTTCATGAAAAAATCCGGTAACATTAACAGTAAGATTGTCAGAACACCCGTTGGTAACATATACTTTTTAAACAATAAATCTTCCATTTTTTAACCCCCTACACGACTTTTATTTCATTCGTATTTTTCATTGCCGAAAATGGTACAAAATTGACGCGCAAATGATTTTTTTTCTTTTTCATATCAAAATATACACGCTGTTTGCGTTTTTTTAACCGTGTAAAATGGATATCTTGCATCCGCTCTTTTAAGATTTTATATGGCACTTTAGTTAGAAAATCATCCGGCAGATAAATATTTAAGATTGCTAAATATTCATGGTAGCGATCATCGGTGATATTTATTTCTAAGTAGTTCCGCAAATAAAATTCATATGCGCAAAGACCCTCATCCAGAGAATACTGCGGATTTAAAACAAGATAATTCATCATCTTCATTCCCTGCTCATCGATCCAAGGAAAATAAGCCTGCGCATTTAAAACGCCTTTGACACGTCTTTCTTGGTAATTATCGTGAACAATATCATAAACACGGGTCACAAAATGTGTTGCTTCTTTTTTAGGTGTTGGCTGTAACCGGTCATTTTGGTATTGAACTGTCTGAATGACATTTTCTGTGTATGCGTATTCAATTAAGGGTTCACGTAATATTCCAACGCCATTATCCCAGGCTAATTGATCAATCCCCATCTGGTCTCTAAACAAGCGCTGATAGCCCAAATTCAAGTCTTCTTGCCAACGATAAGGATCTTTGTAAAGTTCAACGAACCACACATCTTCTGCAGTTTTTGTTACTTGTTCAACTTGTTGCACTTCTTCTACCACCGCTAATGGAATGATTTTATGATAACGAGCAGTGAAGTAGACGCGCCAACAGGAAGTTAAACAAAAACCACGATAAAAAATGTCATACCCGGCAAACTGATTACAATCTACCACCGTTTTATTTTCTTTATTACGGATTTTAGGTAATTTTTCTATTTCTGCTAGCGGCTGAAATACTTGGCGCATTTTTATATCATCGGTATTGTGATACAAATACTCATCGTAATTTCTGATGTAGCCAAATAAGCCGCGTTCCTTCATTTTGACATCGACATAATTTAAGATTATTTGCTTGTTTTTTAAAAAGATTTCTTGTGAAACGAGATGCTTTTCTAATAAATTACCATCGACCAAATGAAAATAAGATTCATTGGGACCTTCTTTTACAATAAACTCCAAATCTTCTTGCTCAGTTAATTGACTCAAAAGTTGATGAACACGCTTTAAAGAAAAAGACTGCATCTCTTCATGGTTCACAATCATCTGCTGTGGTTGATAGAGCAGGCGAACAAAGACAAGCCAGTCTTGCAAATGACGCTTGATCATTTGGTCATTTAAGTTGATATATTGCACTGTGATAAACATCTTATTTGTCAACTTCATCATCTCACCGCCTTTTAATCTTTCTATAATTTTATTATAACTAATATTGGCGTTAAAAAAAAGTAAAAAGGAATCGTTTTTTCTTAAAAATCCTACTAAAACGTGCTAAACTCTAACTGGAGGTGGATGGCGATGGGTTTGAAATTTGAACGAGATGATTCATTAGATAAAATGTTTGATGATTTGGTAATTTTACCGGACAAAAAAGAGGAAGTTGATGTTTCTCGCTTTTTAAAACCAGAAATAAAAAAAGAACAAAAAAAGAGCAAAAAAACAGAGTCGAATCAGAAATGATTCGACTCTATTTAATTGCTTTTTCAATAGCTTGCCACGCTTCTTCTTTTCCTTCTTTGGTCACCGAAGAAAAAATAATGAACGTATCTGATTTATCAAAATCCAAAGCTTTTTTAATGACTGATTCGTGTTTATTCCATTTGCCACGGGGAATTTTATCTGCTTTTGTTGCAACTACGATTACAGGTAAGTCGTAGTACTTCAAAAACTGATACATTTGAATATCTTCTTGACTAGGGGAATGGCGTAAATCGACTAAAGATACTACTGCCTTCAATTGTTCCCTTTGAGTCAAGTAAGTTTCAATCATCTGCCCCCATTTAGCCCGTTCACTCTTAGACACTTTGGCGTAGCCATAGCCTGGAACGTCAACAAAGTGCAATGTATCCTCAATCAGATAAAAATTGAGAGTTTGGGTTTTTCCGGGCTTAGAAGAAGTTCGGGCAAGATTTTTTCGCTGGATTAGCGTATTAATGAAAGACGATTTTCCGACATTAGAACGTCCTGCCAACGCAATTTCTGGTAAATCTGTTTCGGGATATTGTTTTGGCGCTACGGCACTAATCACAATTTCTGCGTTATGAACTTTCATCTATTTCACTCCTTTAAAAATCAAGCTAAAAGCTGGGTACGAGCCCCAGCTTTTTTGTTCATTTATCCCGCTTTTTTCTCAGCATAAATAACTTTTGGTGTACCAACACCTGTGACAGCGTCTTCTGTGATGATAACTTCTTTAATATCTCCATCGCTTGGCACATCAAACATGACATCCATCATAATATCTTCAATAATCGAGCGCAGACCCCGCGCACCAGTATTACGCTCAATCGCTTTTGCTGCAATTGCTTTTAGCGCTAATGGTTCAAAGGTTAATTCAGTCTCATCTAAAGACATCAACTTTTTGTATTGTTTGACTAATGCATTTTTAGGCTCCGTTAAAATGCGGACTAAATCATCATTTGTCAATTTATCTAAGGCAGCCATGACTGGCAAGCGCCCGATAAATTCTGGAATCAAACCAAACTTCAATAAATCTTCAGGGATGATGTGTTGCATCACACTTTCGTCATCACCGATTTTTCTATTGTTCGTGCCAAAACCGATGATTTTTTCACCCATTCGATTTTTAACAATTGTTTCAATTCCATCAAAAGCACCACCAACGATAAATAAGATGTTAGTCGTATCAATTTGAATCATTTCTTGATGAGGATGCTTTCTGCCGCCTTGTGGTGGTACACTTGCTTCTGTGCCTTCTAAAATTTTAAGCAAAGCTTGCTGCACGCCTTCACCAGAAACATCTCGTGTAATTGAAACATTCTCACTCTTACGGGCAATTTTATCGATTTCATCAATATAAATAATCCCTTTTTGGGCTCTTTCAACATTGAAGTCAGCCGCTTGTAAAAGTTTTAATAAAATATTTTCGACATCTTCACCCACATAACCAGCTTCTGTCAAGCTTGTAGCATCCGCAATTGCAAATGGAACATTAAGAGAACGGGCTAAAGTTTGGGCTAAGAAAGTTTTTCCTGAGCCGGTAGGCCCGATTAAACAGATATTACTTTTTTGTAATTCTACCTCATCTTCGCTACTTTCCGCATTCACACGTTTGTAATGATTGTAAACTGCCACAGCCAATGCTTTTTTCGCACGGTCTTGGCCGATTACATATTCATTTAAAATTGCTAAGATTTCTTTTGGTTTAGGTACATCGATGAATTCCCGCACTTCTTCATCCATGAACTCCTCGTCAATGATCTCTTTGCATAAGTCGATACACTCGTTACAAATGTAGACCCCGGGACCGGCGACGATCTTACGCACTTCTTCTTGCGATTTACCGCAAAATGAACAACGTACAGTTTCATTTCCGCTAGTGTTGTCGTACATGGTCTCACCCCTTGAAAAATTTCCGTACTCTTAACGAGTGCTGGATAACTGATTTAAACAGTCTTAAACTATGATAGCATACTATTTACGAAAGAAAAAGTAGTTGCTTTCATTGTAGCCAAGTACAATCGTTTTTTAATAAAATATAAAGCCAGCTTCCATTTTTTTAAGGGCAATAAAGCAAAAAAAAACCACCAGCACAAGCTGGCGGCTTCAATTTTAAAAATTATTTTTCAACAGCTGTTCCTGTAACAAGTTCAACCGCTTTTTTCATTGTGATATCATGTTTTAACATATCTTCTGTTAAAACGCGTTTGATTTGATCAACTGGCATGTTGTATGCTTCAGACAATTCAGCGATTTCTTTTTCAACATCTGCTTCTGTTGCTTCTAAGTTTTCTGCAGCAGCAATAGCTTCAATTACCAAGTTTGTTTTAACTCGGTTTTCAGCTTCGCCTTCAAATTGTTTGTGTAAATCTGCTTCTGTTGAACCAGTCAATTGGTAATACATTTCAGGTGAAATACCTTGACGTTGCATGTTGTTTAAAAATTCGTCCATAGAACGGTGTACTTCATCATGAACCATTACATGTGGTAAATCAAGAATTTCAGCATTTTCAACAGCAGTTCTAATAGCTAATTCATCTTTAGCATCTTCAGCTGCTTTTTCTTTTGCTTCTGTTAATTCTGTCATGTATTTTTCTTTTAATTCTGCTAAAGTTTCAACGTTTTCGTCGACGTCTTTTGCAAATTCATCATCCAATTCAGGTAATTCTTTTGTTTTTACTTCGTGAACAACTACTTTGAAGATAGCTTCTTTACCAGCTAAATCTTCTGCTTGATAGTCTTCAGGGAAAGTTACAGTAACATCCACATTATCGCCAGCTTTATGATCTACTAATTGTTCTTCAAAACCAGGAATGAATGAACCTGAACCTAATTCTAATGAGTAATTGTCGCCTTTGCCGCCTTCAAATGCAACTCCGTCAACAAAACCTTCAAAGTCAATCACAACAGTGTCGCCGTTTGCAGCTGCTTCGTCTTCTTTAATCACTAACTCAGCTTGTTGTTCTTGTTCTTGTTTTAATTTTGCGTCAACGTCTGCTTCTGTGACTGTGCGATCTTGTTTTTCAACAGTTAAGTCTTTGTAGTCCCCTAATTTAACTTCAGGTTTAACCGTAACTTCAGCTTTGATTACCCAATCTTGATCTTTTTCCATGCTGTCAATGTCAATTTTTGGTTGAGAAACAGGATCGATTCCGGCTTCTTTCACTGCAGCTTCGTAATTTTCTGGTAATACAGCGTTCAATGCGTCTTCATATAGAGCTTCTTCGCCGTACATACGGTTAAATACTTGGCGTGAAACTTTCCCTTTACGGAAGCCAGGTACATTTAAATTTCCTTTTACTTTGTTGAATGCTTGTGTCAAACCTTTTTGAATTTCAGCTTGATCGATTGAAAATGTTAATACACCATCATTGGTGCCAGTTTTTTCCCATTTTGCAGTCATGTGTTTCCCTCCGAATAAACTAATTTTACTATGAAATACTTTCATGCATACTTTTAAATAGTACACTAACCCTTAGGAATTGTAAACATTTTAAGGTTATTGAAAGTAAAAAAAACTTTAGAAAATCACTTGATAAATTTGCCGAATTTTTTCTTTTTGTTTTGTGATGTCAGCTAGTTTTTCTAGCCCCGCTACTGCTTTATTATTTCCCATCATTGCCTGATATTCTAAAATATAACTTTGCTCCCACCTCTTTAAATCGTCAGTGAAAGGTACAAAAGGATACGTTACAGCTAATTGTGCACTTAGCTCAGTTAAGCAGTAATTTGCCAGTTGGATGTCTGTCGCGGCAATTTCTGTTTCAAAATATGTTTTTAATTTTTGATAAGCTGGGACTTCTTCGGGTAATTTAAGTTCTTTTAAATTTATAGTCGCTATTGTATTATCCCAACGGGCACAACGAATGACTTTATCGCAGCCTAATAAAACGAGCTCCTCTACTAAGCGCGGCCGCAAAAAATTATTTCGGCATTTGGGTAAAAAATCCTGCATTAGCCCGATAAATTGAGGATAAGTTAACTGCCCCACAAAAACTTCCCAGTCCGCTGTTATAATCGGCATTAAACTTTCATCCCACTGATTTAAAAGCTGTCTTTTTACTTGCAAACTTTCCGGATCTAATAAATCAATTGCCAACTCCAATTGTTTGATCTGTTGGGTTAATGTTTTTTTTTGCTCTTTTGTCAAAAGACTGTTTTGTATAACTAGCTTACGAGCAGTTAAAAACTGTTGATTTAATAATAAAATTCTTACATAGGTAGTTATTGTTGTCGCCGTTTTCTGATATTCAACTGCAAAGTCTTGTGCTATTTGCAGTGCACTTTTAAAATCTTCACTTTTTAATAAAGCTTCTGTATAGAGCTGATTAATCTCAAATGACATTTCCATCTCATAAGCTTTTTGTAAATAAGTAACGCTCGTTAGAAACTCTTTTTGTTCCATTGCTTTTTTTGCTAAACGAATATTTCGTTGCAATTCATCTGGAAAGACAATTTTTTCACCCATTTTTAACACCTGCTTTGTTAAAATTAAGCCCGTAATTCTTTATTAAAAGCTTTCAAAACATTAATGGTAATTACCGAAGTGTCCGAAAAATAATCACCCACGTGTTGTTTGTGATCTGTAAAGGCTGCTACGATGTACCCTAAAACAAACGGAAATCCCTTTAAGATAAAGCGGCAAACAGTTTCCCTGACAATAACTGTCCCCCAGGAAAGTTCTGTTTCACTTAAAGAAACTACGCGAATGCCAAAGACCATTTTCCCAATAGTTTGTCCGTGATTTAATTTTGTCAATAAAGTGAAATACGCTAAATAAATCGCCAATGACAAAAGACTAGAAAAACTTAAAAAATTAGTTGCTATTTCTATTGCCGCCACGCGATATGTTAAACCTACTGTTGCGTTTGTAATCGCATGAATACACATTAAGTCAAGGCAATAGGCAAACATGCGAATCCAAAAACCAGCATAAAAATAGTTGGGGAAATACTTTTTATTTTCATTTTTTTCATTTAGCAACGGACGCCATATTTTCTGCTGCTTTTTTACTTCTTCTTGGGTGAAGTTTTTTTTATCATCTTTTGTTTTAAATACTTTTGGACCTTGTATTTTATCGCTCATTTTATTGTCCTCCGTAATAATAAAGAGGTTTTGGTGCCTGAGCATTTCCAAGCGATGCAAATAAATGCACTAATGTACTATCTTCACTTGGTGCTAGTCCTTGTAATTTAGCTGCCTTATTGCCTAACCAAGAAGAATAAAAACCGGTATCGCCAACAGAATATTCAATTACTTGCGCGTTGGTTAATTTTTGGTCTTTTTTTAGTGCGGCTAGCGCATCTTCTGGAAAACCAATTTCATCAACTAATCCATTTGCTTTTGCTTGTGCTCCATCGTAAATACGACCATCAGCAATTTTACGTACGGCAGCTTCTGACATACCACGACCTTTTGCTACCACTTTAACAAACCGGTCATAGGCATTGTTGACATACGTTTGCAAGACTTCTTGATCTTTTTGCGTGGGTTTTCTAGTAGTAGAGCCCATGTCTTTTAAGGCCCCACTTTTATAGGTTTCATCGGTGATACCTAATTTCTCCATTAAACCACTATAGTTTACCCCAGACATAATGACGCCAATGGAACCTGTTACCGTTTCATCGGTAGCAAAAATTTTATTAGCAGCTGCTGAGATATAATAACCACCGCTGGCAGCCATATTTTTCATACTAACATAGACAGGAATCTTTAATTCTTTAATTTTGGCAAATTCCTTGGCAATTTCAGCACTCTCATAAACTCCACCACCAGGAGAATTTACTTCTAACAAAATCCCTTTAATATTTCCATCCCTCTGAATTTCTTGTAACTGTGCTAGGAAATCTTGGTGACTATACGTTGCCGTCGAAAAGATACCACCACTACCTGTATCTGCAATCGTACCGTCAACAGTCAATTTGGCAATCTGTTTATCAGCATCGCCATCTTCAATGACATTTTTTTCCAATTGATTTGACCCATACAATAATGCATTTAATCCTGCCAGTGCTTGTTGGCTCTCGGCCTCATTATGGGTGGCAACCCGAGAAGACACCGCTGAAAAAACAAACAACCCAACTGCGATAACAACTGCAATCCATCTTCTTTTATTCATTTTCTACTCCTTTAATTTTGACTATTAATATAAATTTTCAATTACAATGACAGTTTCTTCTACACCTGTAGCCTTTACTTTTTCGGCTTTTTCACTTAACGCAAAACCGCCAAAATATTCCTTACTAACAGGATCTTGCACTTCAAAATAGCGCGCTTTTTTCACTTCAATACTTTCTGGTGAAACCTCTTGCAAACTATCCCAGCCTGTATCTAAAAAAATTTTGGTTTCTTCTGTGATTCCAGCTGTCGCCTCTAATTTTGCAACAGCGGCTTTTAATTGTTTAAAAGACATGCAACGTACGATATTGTCCATTTGGTCCTCCTTTTATTTTGATAGAATAATCCATCACCCGTTTTCTTCGTATCCCTTACGATGAAAAGAAAGGTTTTATCTTTCTCATTGTAGCGAAAAGAAAGCAAAAAAAACAGCGATTAAGTAAATAATTGTAAATTAGAAAAAAATAAAAATGCAACGTATTTAAAAAAAATAAAATTGGAACGCTTAAAATAAGACTATACCAATTAAAGAAAATAAAATTTATAATTGACAAAACCCAAGATAAATAATATCATTTTGGATGTCGTAATAATTAGACCAATAAAAATGAATCTATACCAATTTATTTTTATCCTATCTTTTACTTAATAAAAGCACTCCAATAAGAAGACAAAAAGAAAACAAGATTGAAATAAGAAAGAGGTTTTTTTACATGTGTGGAATCGTCGGAGTCGTTGGAAGAAACGACGCAACAAAAATTATCTTAACTGGTTTAAAACGCTTGGAATATCGCGGCTATGATTCAGCAGGAATCTATGTCGCTGGCAAGAACAATAATCTGCTTAAATCTACTGGTCCCATTAAAAATTTAGAAGCAAAATTAACCCCAGCTATTACTGGCACAATGGGCATTGGACATACACGTTGGGCCACTCATGGTAAACCAACTGAGGAAAATGCGCATCCTCATACAAGTGAAAATGGTGAGCTGGTTTTAGTACACAATGGCGTTATTGAAAATTATGACGAATTACGCCAAACGTATTTGAGTGAAGATACATTTTACGGTCAAACAGACACTGAAATTGCCGTTCACTTAATTGCCCATTTCAAAAATGAAGGCTTACAAACAAAAGCTGCCTTCAAAAAAGCATTACGCTTAATCGAAGGATCTTACGCTTTTGCCTTAGTTGATACACAAGATGATACAACTATTTATGTCGCAAAAAATAAAAGCCCTCTTTTAATCGGCTTAGGGGATGGCTTTAATGTTTTATGTAGTGATGCCTTAGCAATGTTAGATCAAACGAGCCACTTTGTGGAATTAATGGACGGTGAAATGGTCACACTAACCGCAACAGATGCAATCATTGAAGATGCAGCTGGTCAAATTATCAACCGTGATTTTTATGTTGCAGAACTGGATGCAAGTGACATTGAAAAAGGAACTTATCCTTATTACATGTTAAAAGAAATTGATGAACAACCAGTTGTCATGCGTAAAATTGTACAAAAATATCAAAATGAAGATGGCTCAATTGCGATTGATCCCAACTTGTTAGCTACTTTAGAAAATAGCGATCGCGTTTATATCGTTGCATGCGGCACTAGCAGTCATGCTGGTTGGGCAGCTAAGAAATTTTTTGAAACCTTAACGCAGTTACCTGTAGAAATTCATCTATCCAGTGAATTTGGCTACAATATGCCACTACTATCGGAAAAACCATTTTTCATCTACTTGAGTCAAAGTGGTGAAACAGCTGATAGTCGTCAAGTTTTAGTAAAAACAAATGAATTAGGCTACCCTTCTTTAACTATTACAAATGTAGCCGGCTCTACTTTATCAAGGGAAGCAACTTATACTTTGCTGCTTCATGCGGGCCCTGAAATTGCCGTTGCCTCGACTAAAGCTTATACCGCTCAAATCGCGGTTATGGCTGTTTTAGCTAAAGCTTTGGGAACAAAAAAAGCTATTCTTGCAGCGAATGAATTTGATTTATTCCACGAGTTAGGTTTAATCGCCACAGCAATGGAAACAATGATTAATGAAAAAGAATTGCTAGAAGAATTAACCGCAGAATACTTAACACACACCCGCAACGCCTTTTACATCGGCCGGGGTAATGACTACTATGTTTCAATGGAAGCTGCTTTAAAACTAAAAGAAATTTCTTATATTCAAGCAGAAGGTTTCGCAGCTGGCGAATTAAAACACGGAACAATCGCCCTAATTGAAGATAGAACCCCTGTAATTGGTATCATTACTGACGCTGCAACTGGCTTACACACGCGGGGAAATTTACAAGAAGTAAGAAGTCGCGGGGCCAATACCCTTGTCATCGCAACAGAAGAATTAGCAAAGCCAGATGATCAAATTTTATTACCCACGGTTCATCCGCTGTTGACTAGCCTACTAGCAGTTGTCCCAACGCAGTTAATTGCCTACTTTGCAACCTTACAAAGAGGCTATGATGTTGATAAACCACGAAACTTAGCAAAATCTGTCACCGTCGAATAAGACCGCTACTTTAACCTGCTTATGACCATCCGTTGTCGTAGGCAGGTTTTTTAATAGCTTTTTGGTAAAACCTTATTATGGCATTTCTTTGTGTTTATAGGTCTACAAAAAGCAAACGTTGGCTTTTTTATCCATTTCAAGCTATTTTAAATGAAGACGGAGGTGCTTTATGAAAACTTTATTAAAAAATGTCCGCGTGGAAACTGGCTATCTGACAGAAAATGATTTCACCTACGGAACTGCGACGAAAAATATTGCTGTGGCCTTTGAAAATGGAATAATTACAGCGGTGTTTACCAGTGACCAAGTAGATACCAAAACCGATTACACCATAATTGATGGACAAAATGCTTTAATTTTACCTCAATTGCGGGAAATGCACGTTCATTTTGATAAAAGTAAATTAGGTATTCCCTGGACACCGATTGAGCCTGTAAAAAACCGCGTGGAACGTTTCACAAAAGAAATTGCCTATTTAAAAAATGCACCGGTCTCTTTTAGCCAGCGCATGGAAAATTTAATTCATTTAGAACTTTCTTATGGCGTTACGCATTTTCGCTCCCATATTGATGTTCATCCTGCTGTGGGGCAAAGTTATTTAGAGGCCGCACAAGCTGTTTTAGCAAACTACCAGGATCAATTGGATTATGAATTAGTGGCTTTCCCCCAACACGGTCTCCTTTTATCCCACGCCTACAATGAAATGAAACTGGCGTTACAAAATGGTGCTAATCTCGTTGGCGGAGTCGACCCAATTAGTATTGATAACAACTTAGAAAAATCTTTAAACCAAACGTTTGATTTAGCAACACAATTTGATGTGCCCATTGATTATCATCTTCATGAACGAGGTGATGACGCCAGAAAAGCTTTCGCTAAAATTTTAGCGCTAACAGAAGAAACCAATTGGCAAAAAAGAGTTACGATTAGTCACGCTTATGGGTTACGAGATTTAAATAAAAGTGAGCAAGCTGAATTATTTTCACGTCTTGCCGCCAATCAAATAACAATTATTTCCAGCATCCCCTTAGACTTTGTTATTCCGCCTTTAACAAAATTAAAACAAGCCGGTGTGAAAACCCAGATTGGTTGTGATAATATTTACGATTGCTGGTCACCTTTTGGTAATGGTGATGTGATGGATAAACTTAATCGCTATGCAGAAATGTTTGACTTAACCTCACAAAAAGAGTTAACGGAAAGTTTAGAATTGGTCACCGATCAAAAATTAATCGCTCCTAACGGTTGGTTAAAAAGTGGGATGCCCGCTAATTTTACTTTGGTAAATGCCACCTCTACAGCCGAATTTGTAGCTCGAAAACTCCCTGTTAGTGCCAGTTACTTTAAAGGCAATATAGTAAAATAATTTTAGCTATACTTGTGATTGGAACTGCAAAAAAAATGACAGATTACAAATTGTAATCTGTCATTTTTTTTATTTAGCACCAATTTCGGCTTGTACGACTGCCGCGATCTTATCAACATAGTAATTTACTAATTCATCCGATGGCGCTTCTGCCATTACGCGTAATAATGGTTCTGTCCCTGAAGGTCGAACCAAAATACGTCCTTCACCATTCATTTCTTTTTCCGCTTCTTCAATTACAGCTTTAATCGCTGGAACTTCCATCGCACCATTTTTGTTTGTGACGCGAATGTTCACTAATTTTTGCGGATAAATTGTTACCTCTGCCGCTAGTTCAGATAATTTTTTGCCGGTTTCTTTGATGATACTTAACAATTGGATACCAGAAAGCATTCCATCACCTGTAGTATTAAAATCGAGGAAAACCATGTGACCTGATTGTTCGCCACCAAAATTGTAATCATTTTTTCGCATTTCTTCGACAACATAACGGTCGCCAACTTGGGTAATCACATCTTTTAAGCCAATAGCTTCTACTGCTTTATGGAAACCTAAATTACTCATTACAGTCGTTACAATTGTATCTTGTTTTAAACGTTTTTTTGATGCTAAATATTTTGCACAAATGTACATAATTTTATCACCATCGACAATATTTCCTAACTCATCCACCGCAATCACACGGTCACCATCACCATCAAAGGCAAGGCCTGCATCAGCACCTTTTTCAACGACAAAAGCCGCCAATTTTTCCGGATGAGTAGATCCAACACCATCATTGATGTTTAATCCGTTAGGGGAAGTTCCCATCGTATAAAAGTCTGTTTCTAAATCAGCAAATAGGCGGTTGACACTTGTTGCAGTTGCACCATTTGCAGCATCAATACAAACTGTTAAACCTGATAAATCTCCTGAAATAGTTTGTTCTAAAAACTGTGAATATTTCAAAAGACCTTCTGGAAATTCTTCAACTGTCCCCAAACCTTCAGCCGAAGGACGTGGCAGAGTATCTTGTGGTGCATCCAGTAGCGCTTCGATTTCTGCTTCCTGATCATCCACTAACTTGAAACCGTCACTTCCGAAAAATTTAATACCATTGTCTTCAGCAGGATTATGAGACGCTGAAATCATGACTCCTGCACTCGCTTTTTGCACACGGGTTAAATAAGCCACACCCGGCGTTGAGATGACGCCCAGTGTAAACACTTCAATGCCGACAGATAATAACCCGGCAACCAATGCATTTTCCAATAATTGACCAGACATACGGGTATCGCGGCCAACTAAAACTTTAGGCCGATGTTCACTGTTCTCATGTTGACTTAATACATAGCCACCACAACGCCCTAATTTAAATGCTAATTCTGGTGTTAATTCAACGTTAGCTACGCCACGAACACCATCCGTACCAAAATATTTACCCATTATTCTTACCTCACAAAATTGTTTTAGTTAATTTTATTCATTTGCCGTTGCATCAACAGCTGATTGACTTGTCTCGCTGGTTTCCACCGTAGTTGTCGCTGGAGTTGTTTCAGTTACGCTAGAAGAAGTTTGTGACTGTCTACTAGAGGAATTCGTCGTTTCCGTGCTTGTTGTATTGTGTACCGGCGTGATTTCTACTTTGACTGTCTTTGGTGATGCGACGATGCCATCTTCGGTTGGAACAACCACTTCTCTGGTTGTTTTCTCTGTAATATTCGTAATATCCACCGGTAGCGCGAGACTTTCAATTCCATCAAGTTTTGATTGTGGCCCTCTTAGAACCGTTGAAAGGGCATCTAATTTAAAATCATAATGGGAAATCCCATTAGGCAATGTCCCTACTTGCGAAGCATAAAGACTGACAATTTTTTCTGGCGCTTTTACTTTTACAATAACTTGCGCTTCTTGGGGATCTGAAACAACACTCAAACGATTCCCCTCTTTATCCAATGCTTCAATCGTTGCTTTTTCTTCAAAGTCAGCACTAGCTGTTTTAGAAGGATCGATTGTTGCAACTACGCGATCAATTTGGGCTAACGTCTTTTCACCAGTGGTAATCTGAGCTTCTTCTGGTTTTACCGTTACACTATCAACCGAGAACCCTTCCCCTAAATTAGAAGAAGAAACAACCGGATGGATTTTAAAAGATTGCGTTACTTTCTTTTCAATCGTCACGGTAACTTTAGTTGGATTAATCGTATAGCCCACAGCGCTACTGCCGTTTTGAATCCGTAATTTCACTTCATGGGTACCTTCTCCTAATCCGGTTAAATCACAAACGACACGAAATCCTCTGGTATCCGGATTTGCTTCAGCATTTAATTGGATACGATTGGCACTACTTAATTTCACCGAAACATACGGATCAAAGCCTAGAATATAATATTTATCCGAGTCATAAACCGGATGAATTTGCACTTTATTAACTGTTTCTTCAAAATTTTCCGGATTTGTGTTCAATGTCGTTTGAACATTACGTCCGTTGGCATTAAAAAATAAAATCAAGCTGAAAACCAACGCTAAGAAGCCATACAAGATATTGCTTTTGCGACTTGAATTCATTTCTTACCTCCTTTAGCGATACTTTCGATAAAGGATTGCAGCTGGTTTTTCTTTGTCTCTGTTTTTTCTTCTGGAATTAATTCTCTGTGTAAAATTTTCAAATATTCTTCTTGGGATAATTCTGACAACAGTTGATTATTCAAAGTAATACTTACCCCACCAGTTTCCTCTGAAACAACTACGGTAACCGCATCACTAACTTCACTAATCCCAACTGCAGCTCTGTGGCGTGTGCCAAATTCTTTTGGAATTAACATACTTTCTGATAGTGGCAAATACGCACAAGAAACAGCAATTTTGTCATTGCGAATAATGACTGCACCATCATGTAGTGGCGTATTGGGTATGAAAATATTAATCAAAAGCTCACCTGTTATATCCGCCTCTAATGCAATCCCTGTTTCAATATACTCTTCTAAACCCGTATTTCTTTCAATGGTGATTAACGCACCAATTTTACGTTTGGACATATATTGAATCGCTTTGTCTAGTGATGTAATCAGCTGTTCATCTTCTTTTTGCTCTTGTTTGGTCGTCTTAAAGAGGGTACTACGTCCAAGATGTTCCAACCCACGTCTTATTTCAGGCTGGAAAATGACAATAGCCGCTATCACTCCATAGGTAATAACTTGATCCATCAACCAAGACAAAGTATGCAAACCAATGAGTTCAGCTCCAAACCGGATCGCAATAAAAATTGCTACTCCTTTAAATAGCTGAATTGCTTTGGTGCCGCGAACAAGTTGGATTAACTTATAGACGATATACCAGACAACCAGAATATCCAAAATATTAACGAAAAAGTTCCAAGAAAAAATATCGACATTAAACATTTGTTTCCAATAATCGATATTAAATAATTCTTGAATGCTAAATGACATAGGCAGACTCCCTTTACAATTGGACTTACTTCAATAGTATAGCACAGCTTTTCTATCCCCTCACCTGCAAAACCATGGAAGTTACAATTTTTTCACAACTCTTTTTCATTTTTCTTTGAAATCGGTCTACTTAAACACAACATTTCCCATTTCTTTAAACTTTCGCTAAACTAAAAAAGAGAAACAATGAGAGGATGAAAAAAATTGGATATCACAATTATTAATGCAAACGAAACAAATGGCGATGTGGGAATTATAATTGGCAATAAAAATGCGAAAAAAACACTTGTAGAATTTATTAACTTACGCTGTCCTTATTGTCGTCAATGGTTTTTAGAACATGAAGATTTATTAAATCAAGAAGTGGCAAGTGGTAATCTAAAACGGGTTATAAAACTCTACGATAAAGACAAAGAAAGCTTACAGCGGGGTAATGTCATGCACCAGTACGTCACAAAAGGTGATGCGACAAAAGCTTTAGCAGATATTAAAAAAATCTTTTTATCCCAAGATTTATGGGGAGATTTATCTTTAGATTCTGTTGTTAAATTTGCTGAAAGTGACTTGAAATTAGCCAACTATGCCGATGAGCTGACTCAAAAAGCGATTATGGATGAGGCAAAAAGAGCCAACATTCAATTTGTCCCGACAATGATTATCGACAATCATATTTTTGATGAAGGAATTAGTGAGACTACATTATTAGAGTATCTTCATCAATAAAAACGTAAAAAAACCGAGGGTAGTCTGTGTCGCTTTTATTAGCAGCACAAGCTAACCTCGGTTTTTTTCATTAAAATTAGCAGTACAGGTAAAACATCTGCCAACTATTTCTTATGGTCTTTTTTACGCCTTTTGTAAAAAATTTAACTTGCCTGCTCTCGTAATCGATCAGCAAATTCATTAATTTTGCGAATGCGGTGGTTAATTCCCGACTTTGAAATAGCACCAGAAGGAATCATCTCGCCCAGCTCTTTTAAACTTACCTCAGGATGTTCCAAGCGTAACTCGGCAATCTCTTGTAATTTTTCAGGCAAAGCCTGCAACCCCACCCGTTGTTCGATAAATTCAATATTTTCGATTTGTTTTGACGCTGCATCAATTGTTTTATTTAAATTAGCGGTCTCACAATTCACCAAACGGTTAACCGAGTTGCGCATATCTCGGACAATTCTGACATCCTCAAATTTCAACATGGAATTTGTAGCACCAATTAGCGTCAAAAAATCGGCAATCTTTTCGGCTCCCTTTAAATATGAAATATAGCCATTCCGTCGATCTAAAGTTCGCGCATTTAAATCATAATAATTGAGCATTTCACAAATATCTTGATTGTGCTCTTCATAAAGCGAATAAATTTCCAAATGATACCGACTCGTTTCCGGATTATTCACCGACCCAGACGCCATAAAAGCTCCCCGCAAATAAGAACGCATCTTTTGGGCATTTCCCATAATCTCATCAGAAATATGGGTTTGAAACATCAGACCATCCATAATCGCAAGTTCATTTAAAACTTCTTGCGTTTTTTCCTTCAAACGAACGATATAGACATTATTTTTTTTCAATTTCATCTTGCGTCGTACTAATAGTTCGCTACGCACCCCAAAATGATCTTTTAATAACGAATAAATCCGTCGAGCAATCGCAGCATTTTCTGTTTGGACGTTTAAGACAAATTGATGGTTGCTTAAACTCACCGACCCATTCATCCGAATTAAAGCTGCTAATTCAGCTTTTGCATGTTCTTTATGCACTTCTAAAGTCGTTAATTCTTTTTTTACATCCGCAGCAAATGACATCACAATCACCCCTTTCTACTACAAAAATTCAATTGGATCAATGAATTGCTATTAATACAAAATACGTAACAATTCTTCTACAACTTTTTCACCATCATGGAAAACCCCACCATCTCGCAACTGTAAAAAATCAGCCGAGACAACGCGACAACCTTCTTTTCGCAACGCTTTAAAATCGTGTTTTACTTGCACCAAATATTCATCGTAAACTTCTGGATCCATATATCCTTCAGGAACCTTTTCTGTATTTACTAAAACAGTATCCACGAAAGGTTTCTTTAGATGCTGATGAAGAACTTGAACGTGATTGGCGTCTGTGAAATGCTCGGTCTCTCCTTTTTGGGTCATGATATTGCAAATATAAACTGTTTCTGCTTTTGTTTCTAGAAGCGCTTGTCCAATTTCTGAGATCATCAAATTCGGCAAAATACTTGTAAATAAACTACCGGGTCCTAAAACAATCATATCTGCTTCCATAATCGAAGATACTACTTTTCGAGCCGCTCTAGGCTCACTATCTCCGTCTTGATTACGGACAAAAACATGATCAATTGTTTTACGATCGATGGCAATTTTAGACTCCCCAATCGCTTGGGTACCATCTTTAAAAACCGCATGCAAAACTAATGGTTTCTCACTAGAAGGATAGATATTGCCGTCAACGTGCATCATTTTTGTTAACAATTGAATTGCTTCATACGTACTGCCACGCATTTCAGACATCGCTGCAATAATCAAATTTCCAAGGGCGTGATTTGCCAAAAACTTATCACTTTTTTTAAAACGATATTGAAAAATATCTGCGTAAAGTTTGGGCATGTCAGATAACGCGACTAATACATTGCGTAAATCTCCTGGTGGCGACATGGCAATGGAGTCGCGAATTTCGCCACTGCTTCCTCCGTCATCAGCAACAGTGACAACAGCTGTAATATCAATTCCTTGATTTCGTAATCCCCGTAAAATGACTGGTAGTCCCGTTCCGCCACCGACTACTACCACTTTTGGTTTGCGGATTCGATACGTCTTCATTTTCATGAGCGATTCACCGTCTCTTTACGTTTATCCTTATCGCGGTGCGTGATATTAACTTTATAATTTTTACTTAATGCTTGGCCCACTCGCTCAGTTAATGCAACCGAACGATGTTGGCCACCGGTACATCCGATTGCAATCGTCAAGCTACTTTTCCCTTCTTTGACATAACCAGGCATAATGGTTTCCAACAATTGATAAAATTGTTGATAAAATTGCTCAGTTTCTGGAAAAGACATTACGTAATCATACACCGCTTGATCTTTACCAGTTAATGGACGTAGCTCTGGAATATAATGTGGGTTGGGTAAAAAGCGAACATCCATCACAATATCCGCATCAATTGGCAGACCGTATTTAAAACCAAAAGAAATCATTTCAATGCGAAATCCGCCTTCACTAGACGTTTTAAATTCTTGATTAATTTTTTCTCTTAATTGGCGAGGGGTTAAATTAGTCGTATCTACCACAAATGTTGCTTTGGTTTTCAAATCTTCTAAAATAGCCCGCTCTTTCCTGATACCTTCTGTAATTAAACCATCCATAGCTAATGGATGCACTCGTCTGGTTTCTTTGTACCGGGAAACCAGTTCTTCATCTGAAGCATCTAAGAAAAGAACTTGCGTATCAATAAAATTTGTATTTTCGATATCCACTAACATTTCTTGAATTTCTTCAAAAAAAGAACGGGAGCGTAAATCAACAACCAAGGCAATTCTCGTTACTTTACCAGATTCTTTAATCAGTTCCCAAAATTTAGGAATTAAAGACGGCGGCATATTGTCGATACAAAAATAGCCCATATCCTCAAAACTTTGAATTGCCACTGTTTTACCGGCACCACTCATACCAGTAATAATGACTAATTTTAAATTGTCTTGCATATTAAAAGCTCCTCTCATAGTTAAATCGCCGTTTCAAAGAAACGACGATTTCTCACAAACATTATAACATTCCGGGCGTATCATTAGCAATAAAATTACCCCAGGAAATAAAAAAGCTTTATAAAATAATCAAAATAGCGACGCAGTTATAGCAACACTTGTAAATATCTTTTAAACCTAACTAAAAAACAGACCATTTATTTATAAATGATCCGTTTTTTTATAAAGCAAATATAAATTTTTTGTAAGAAAAAAATTGATTTGACACTATCTAGCTTTCAAACTAGCTAGTTTCATGAATCAATTCCGCTGACAAGCTAAAATTTGCGAACATGAAAAAGGCATGGACACAAATTTTACTCGTATATCACCGGGATAAATGATCCCCTCAGCTCTTTTTACGATCTGCTAACGCGCGTTCAATTGTTCGATCAACTAAAATCGACTGCGCATCAACCACATTGTAAGGATTGTCTGTAGCGAATTCTTCCATTAAGGATAATTCTGTACAGCCTAAAACGGCGCTGGCGCAGCCACACTCTTCAATTGCTTCGGCCAAAATTTCGTAATAGAGTTCCTTATTTAAAAAATCATTTTCTTTAATATCACGATAAATTAAATCATTTACTTTTTGTTGTAACTTACTTTCAGGCAACATCACTTCAAAGCCAACTTTTTCCAGTTCCCGTTGGTAGACTCCGGCTTTTACACTGCCCTCGGTACCTAAAAAAGCAACTTTGCCCCCTTTTTGTCGGCGACTCATCTCAATAGCTGCCTCTCTTGGCATATGCAAAATTGGAATCTCTGTTGCAGCTTGTAATGTTTCAAAAAAGTAATGGGCTGTATTACAAGTTAAAACAATAAAATTCGGTTTTAATAAATTTTGCTTGGCAATATCATCCAATAAAAAAGGTAATGGATTTTCTGCTGTTGAATCTAAAATGTACGCCGTACGGTCAGGAACAGTAGCATGATTAAACAAAACATAATTTAAATAATCCTGATCTTTATGGGTAACAGTACGATGGTTCAACAAACGAACAAAACTTTCGGTTGCTTGCGTGCCCATCCCACCTAAAATACTAAAAAAGTTTTCCACTTAGTTTAGCCTTCTTTCTCACTGAAGTATTTCTTAAAGCCTGTCACGTAGTTGTGGAAAGCGTATTTCATCAATACATAGCGACGAATAGATGAATCTTTATCATAAAATAACGTTGTGCCATAACGGCCAGCTTTGATTAGTTTTTCCGCGTATTGTTTATCTGCATTGTCTTTAGCATATTTGCGAAAAACTTTTTTTGGTACGCCAAGCCAAACTTTTGCCTTGGGATTATCCTTACGTCCATATTCAGTCTTTCTAAAGACGCTATTAAATACTAAGTCTTCGGTCACATATTTTGCTAAATTAAATCCGCTTAAGGTTACAAAGAAGCTGCTACGCCCTTGACGCAAGTTAATTTCAAACAATTTATATTGCCCGTCACGGCGATCGTATTTCATATCAAAATTGGCAAAGCCAACGTAATTAATCTTTTCTAAAAAACTTTTAATGGTTTGGTAAATTTCGTCATTTTGATCCGGTACGATCACAACGTAATTGCCAACTGCCGCCGGTGCTGGATCTTCTAATAAAGGATGACCCAAAAACATAAAACGCGTGTTACCCTTTTGATCGACATATGCGTTTAATACCCGCATATTGCTGTCATCCCCGGGAATAAAGTCTTGAGCAATCATTTCACTTTGGTAACCAGCTTTATATAAACGATCTAAAATCGTATTGAACTCTGTCAAATTATCAATGATAAAAGCTTTTTTACGACCTTCAAAGTCTACAGACAACCATTCCACACTATTCGCTGGTTTTAACGCTACAGGAAAATCAAAAGGTAATTCTTGATTTAATTTTCCCGCTGCGACCATATCTTTTGTAATGATCAATGTCTTGGGGTAAGGCAGCTGGTATTTTTCACAAATATCATAAAAACTAACTTTATTAATTAATTTTTCAAATAAGGAATAATCGTTGGCAGCAAAAACATAATAATCTTTCAAATCTTCTTTGTGTTGGGACAGTAATTCTGCATAGCCGTCCCCGCAGGCTACTAATAAATACTTTATACTTGGATCATTGTACTTAGAATTAGCCAATTCCAGTAATTTCTCACTAAAAACAGGATCTTGATCAAAGCCTGCAATCACATTTACATCCACAATTTTACTGTACTTTGTTGGCGCTAATTGAAAAGAAGCATACGCCGTTGACTTCATGCCATATTCTTCATAAAAAGCTCGGGCCATGCCATAAACATTCATATCACTACCTAATAATATGGGGACAAAAGGTTGTTGTTCCACTTTTTACCACACTCACTTCATGTTTTACTTTAAATAATTTCAATATCTTCCTTTAATACAACATTCGTATCATACCATAAAGAAAAAGAGCAATCAAAAGCTATCTTCTGACTGCACCCTTTCTAAAAGAAATATTATTGATTTAAACTAAAACTTTTTTCAAGTAGTGACCTGTGTAGCTTTCTTTTACTTTAGCAATTTGTTCAGGGGTCCCTTTGGCAATAATCATACCACCACCATCGCCGCCTTCTGGACCAAGGTCAATCACGTGATCGGCTGACTTAATGACATCTAAGTTATGTTCAATCACCAAAACTGTATTTCCTGCGTCAGCTAACCGTTCCAAAACTTTTAGTAAACGCGCAATATCATCTGTATGAAGCCCAGTAGTTGGTTCATCCAAAATGTAAAAACTTTTTCCATTGGAGTTTTTATGCAATTCACTGGCTAACTTCATCCGCTGCGCTTCTCCACCTGATAAAGTTGTTGCAGGTTGACCAAGGGTAACGTAGCCCAAACCGACATCCACAATTGTTTGTAATTTGCGATGAATTTTTGGAATATGTTTGAAGAATTCCACCGCATCTTCTACTGTCATATCTAAAATTTCAGCAATATTTTTACCTTTGTAATGAACTTCTAAGGTTTCAGAATTATACCGTTTCCCATGACATACTTCACACGGAACATATACGTCTGGCAAAAAATGCATTTCAATTTTAATAATCCCATCACCGCGGCAGGCTTCACAACGACCACCTTTTACGTTAAAGCTAAATCGTCCTTTTTTATAACCTCGAATCTTTGCCTCATTGGTTTTGGCAAATAAATCACGAACATCGTCAAAGACACTAGTATAAGTAGCTGGGTTACTGCGTGGTGTACGTCCAATTGGACTTTGATCGATATCAATTATTTTTTCAATTGACTCATAGCCGGTCATTTTTTTGAATTTCCCTGGCTTGTTGGAGTTACGGTTAATTTTTTGTGCCAAGGCTTTTTTCAAAATTTCATTCACTAAGGTTGACTTTCCAGAACCAGAAACACCAGTAACTGCAATGAATTTACCTAAAGGAAATTCGACGTTTACATTTTTTAAGTTGTTTTCTGCGGCACCGGTAATCTTTAATTTGTTGCCATTACCTTTTCGCCGTTGTTCAGGTACGGAAATGACCTTTTTACCTGATAAATACTGACCAGTAATCGAATTAGGATTTGCGGCAACTTCTGCTGGCGTACCAGCAGCGACAATTTCCCCACCTTGTGCGCCAGCACCAGGACCGACATCAATCAAATAATCAGCAGCCCGCATGGTATCCTCATCGTGTTCCACCACGATTAAAGTATTTCCTAAATCACGCATCTTCCGCAGCGAATCTAACAGGCGATCATTGTCTCGTTGGTGCAAACCAATAGAAGGTTCATCTAAAATATACAATACCCCAGATAAGTTCGAACCAATTTGAGTGGCCAAACGAATTCGTTGCGCTTCACCACCAGACAATGTCCCAGCAGCGCGACTTAACGTTAAGTAATCCAAACCAACATTTTGTAAAAAGTTCAAGCGATCGCCAATCTCTTTTAAAATTGGTTTAGCAATCATTTGTTCTTGTTCTGTCAGTCTCACAGTTTCAAAAAAGTTTAACGCTCCATGAATAGCCTTTTCACTGACTTCACCAATATGGGTACCATTAACTTGGACCGATAATGCCTGTGGATTTAAACGATAACCATGACAAGCTTCACACGTAAGTTCTGTCATATAAAGTCGCATCTGGTCACGGGTAAAATCACTATTGGTTTCATGATATCGCCGTTTAATATTTGTCAAAACGCCTTCAAAAGGCACCTCTACATCTCTGATACCGCCAAAGTCATTTTCATAATGAAAATGGAAAGTCTCACCATTTGAACCGCGTAAAACGATTTGTTGTTGTTCTTCGGGTAATTTTTCAAAAGGTGTATCTAAATCAATTCCAAAACTATCACAGGCTTGTGCTAACATTTCTGGATAATATTGTGAACTAATTGGATTCCAAGGAACAATCGCTCCTTCTCTTAGTGTTTTACTTTGATCAGGAATCACTAAATCCAAATCCACTTCCAATTTAACCCCAAGGCCATCACACTCAGGACAAGCTCCAAAAGGTGCATTAAAAGAAAATAGACGTGGTTCCAATTCTCCTACAGTAAATCCGCAATACGGACAAGAGTAGTGTTCACTGAATAATTTTTCTTCTTGACCGATTACATCTACTACAGCATAACCTTTTGCCAAATGTAAAGCAGCTTCAAAGGAATCAAATAGGCGAGAACGAATCCCATCTTTAACCACAATGCGGTCAATTACAATGGCAATTTCATGTTTCAAATTCTTTTCTAGTTCTGGTACTTCACTGATGTCGTAGATTTCACCATCTACGCGTACCCGGACGTAGCCTTCTTTTTGAATCAATTCAAAAACTTTTTTATGTTGGCCCTTTTTTTGATACACAATGGGAGCTAAAATTTGAATTTTCGTTCTTTCTGGTAAAGTTAGAACCTCATCTACCATTTGTTCAACTGACTGACTCGTAATTTCAATATGATCATTGGGACAAATCGGGTGCCCAACACGAGCATACAACAAGCGCAAGTAGTCATTAATTTCTGTGACTGTCCCAACTGTTGAACGCGGATTTTTACTCGTTGTTTTTTGATCAATAGAAATAGCTGGACTTAAGCCATCAATACTATCAACATCTGGTTTATCCATTTGCCCTAGAAATTGTCTAGCATAAGCCGATAAACTTTCCACATAGCGCCGCTGTCCTTCAGCGTATAACGTATCAAAAGCAAGTGAACTCTTTCCTGACCCGGAAAGACCCGTCACTACAACTAGCTCATCTCTAGGAATCGTAACATCAATATTTTTTAAATTATGGGCTCTGGCGCCATGAATCACGATTTTATCATTTGCCATATTTTTACTCCTTAATGAGATTAACAGCACCAAAAGATGCTGTTAATCTCAATTTATTCCGTAGCTTTTAATTCTAAAATTGTATCGCGCAAAGTGGCTGCTGTTTCAAAATCTAATGCTTTGGCAGCTTCTTTCATTTCTTTTTCCAACTTAATTAACAAGATATCTTTTTCTTCTTTAGTTAATTCATCATAGTTTGCCAACGTAACTTCTTCACCTGTGTCATCACTAGCTTTGGTGATGGCAATCAAATCACGAATTTCTTTAATGATAGTTTTTGGCACGATTCCGTGATCTTCATTATATTTTTCTTGAATACTACGACGGCGGGAGGTTTCATCCATCGCTTTTTGCATCGAATCGGTAATCTTGTCGGCATACATAATAACTTTACCTTCTGAGTTACGGGCAGCACGACCAATTGTTTGAACTAATGAACGTTCACTTCTTAAGAAACCTTCTTTATCAGCATCCAAAATTGCAACAAGAGATACTTCAGGCACATCCAAGCCCTCTCTTAGAAGATTAATTCCTACTAATACATCAAATTTACCTAAACGTAGATCGCGAATAATCTCAGTTCGCTCCAATGTCTTAATATCACTGTGAAGGTACTTAACTTTAATCCCTAATTCTTTAAAATAGTCCGTTAAATCTTCTGACATCTTCTTCGTTAACGTTGTGACAAATACCCGTTCATCTTTTGCCGCTCGTTCATTAATTTCTCCCACTAAATCATCAATCTGTCCCATAATTGGCCGGACTTCAATCAACGGATCTAATAGACCAGTTGGCCGAATAATTTGTTGCACCACAGTGTTCGTTTGCTCTGCTTCGTATGGACCAGGTGTAGCTGAAACATAAATAATTTGATTGACGTGCTCTTCAAATTCCTCTAGTCGCAGCGGACGGTTGTCTAAGGCCGAAGGTAAGCGAAAACCATAATCTACTAACATTTGTTTTCTGGCTCTGTCTCCATTATACATACCGCGAACTTGGGGCATGGTGACGTGGGATTCATCGATGACAATTAGAAAGTCATCGGGAAAGAAGTCAATTAACGTATAAGGTGGCTCTCCTTCTTTACGGCCGTCTAAATGACGAGAATAATTTTCAATCCCAGAAGTATAGCCCATTTCCCGTAACATTTCGATATCGTAATTGGTTCTCTGCTCTAGTCGTTGTGCTTCAAGTAATTGATTATTTTCTCTTAAAACTTTCAAGCGCAAATCCAATTCATTTTGAATAGAAGCAATTGCCGACTCTAGATGATCTTCATTGGTTACAAAGTGAGTAGCTGGAAAAATTGAAACATGTTCTGTCTCGGCCATTATTTCACCAGTCAGGGCATCGACTTCTCGAATGCGATCGATTTCATCACCAAAAAATTCGATTCGTAATGCGCGCTCATCTCTTGAAGCAGGGAAAATTTCCACTACATCTCCTCGGACACGAAAACGTCCCCGTTGAAAATCAATATCGTTACGTTCAAATTGAATTTCTACTAAGTCTCGTAAAAGTTGATCACGGCTGATTTCCATTCCTACCCGCAACGAAACAACTTGTTTTTGATATTCCATAGGTGAACCTAAACCAAAAATACAAGAAACTGAGGCAACCACCACAACATCATTGCGTTCCAAAAGAGCGCTGGTTGCAGAATGGCGTAATTTATCAATTTCATCATTAATACTGGAATCTTTTTCAATATAGGTGTCAGAAGATGGAACATAAGCTTCGGGTTGATAATAATCATAGTAACTAACAAAATATTCAACCGCATTATCAGGGAAGAATTCTTTGAACTCACCATACAATTGGCCTGCCAATGTTTTGTTGTGGGCAATAATTAAAGTCGGTTTATTAACCTCTTTAATAACATTTGAAATTGTATACGTCTTACCAGTACCGGTAGCGCCTAGTAAAATTTGCGCTTTTTTTCCCTCGTTAACCCCTGCTACTAATTGGCTAATAGCTTCTGGTTGGTCACCGGCTGGTTCGTATTTTGAAACCAACTGGAATTGATTGGAGGTCACTCGATCAATCATTCACATCTTCCTCCTTAAAATATTTTATCTCTACAAAAATTGTATTCTTTTCCTATATAAAAGAAAATAGATACGCATTTTGTCCACGAAATATTTTAACATACCGAACATATTTTCGCTAGTTTTCTGCTACGTCTGAACCTTTTCTTAATGTTACTTTTTATAACATGAGTTGTAACTTTTTTAAGACTTTTTTTCTCATAATTCACAAAAAACATTGTTAAGCAACAGATTACTGCATATAATATTTCATATGTGAATTTTTATATCCACTTTTTATCTGCAGTTAAGAAGGCTTAATCTGCCTGCCATTTCTAAAGGCAGACAGAAGCCTTTTAACATTTATTTATAGGAGGAATTAACTATGAAAAGAAAGCTGATCTTATGTTTATCTTTTTTGGCAGGCTTTTTAACTTTAGCCGTCAATAAACCCGCTGCCGCTGCAGAAGAAACATACAAAATCGGAACTGATATCACTTTTGCCCCCTTTGAATTTCAAAACGAGCAAAATGAATATGTCGGTATCGATATTGATTTACTAAAGGCAATTGCAAAAGACCAGGACTTTAAAATCGAATTAAAACCCTTGGGCTTTGACAGCTCGATTCAAGGTGTCCAGTCAAATCAATTGGACGGTATGATCGCTGGGATGAGTATCACCGACGAACGTAAAAAATCTTTTGACTTTTCAGATCCTTATTACGATAGCGGTATTCAAATGGCCGTTGCAAAAGGCGATACCAAAATTAAAAACTACACCGACTTAAAAGGGAAAACTGTTGGTGCCAAAGTTGGAACAGAATCTGCAACTTTCTTGGAAGAAAATAAAGAAAAATACGACTATAGTATCAAATTATATGATGCCGCTGACGCTCTTTACGGTTCATTGAATAACAATACAGTACAGGCAATTTTCGATGATGAACCTGTTTTAGGTTACGCGGTTAGAAAAGGACAACCTTTACAATTAGTCGGTGACAAAGAAAAAGGCAATTCATATGGCTTTGCTGTCAAAAAAGGCAAAAATGCAGAATTACTAAAAAAATTCAACGCTGGCTTAAAAGACTTAAAATCTAGTGGCGACTATGATAAAATCGTGGCAAAATATGTTGCTAAAAGTGAAGATACTGCTGCTACTCCGATGAAAAAAATCGAACCCAAAAAAGCAGAATATGTCATTGCCAGCGATACTGCTTTTGCACCTTTTGAATTTCAAAATACAGATAATAAGTACGAAGGTATTGACGTTGACTTATTAAATAAAGCAGCCCAGATGCAAGGTTTTAAATTAAAATGGAATCATATTGGTTTTGCCGGTGCTGTCCAAGCAGTTCAAGGTAATCAAGCCGATGCTATGATTGCTGGGATGACGATCACCGATGAACGCAAACAAAGTTTTGATTTTTCTGAGCCTTATTTTGAATCGGGAATTCAATTAGCCATAAAAAAAGGCAATGACGAAATCAAGAGTTATGCTGATTTAAAAGGAAAAAAAGTTGGCGCGAAAATAGGAACTGAAAGTGCTGATTTCCTCCAAAAAAATAAAGATAAATATGGCTACACGATCAAACAATATGATACAGCTGACGGACTTTATGATTCCGTTCGCGGGGGGCAAATTGACGCTATTATGGATGACTATCCCGTAATTGGCTATGCTATTAGCCAAGGACAAGAACTAGCTACCCCAATCAAACGTGAAAGCGGCGGTTCATATGGCTTTGCTGTTAAAAAAGGACAATCTCCGGAACTTTTGGAAATGTTTAACGAAGCCTTAAAAGAAATGAAACAGACCGGTGAATATGACAAGATCTTAAATAAATACATTGCTGATGGCAACGAACAAAAAAAATCTACGGTTGATGAGTCAACCATTGGCGGTTTGTTGAAAAACAACTGGAAAGTTTTACTAGAAGGATTATGGAAAACAATCTCACTGGCTTTAATCTCTTTTGTATTAGCACTTGCAATTGGTGTTATCTTTGGTTTGTTTAGCGTTGCGCCAATCAAAGGTTTACGTATTTTTGCTTCAATTTATGTCGATATTATTCGTGGGATTCCAATGATGGTACTCGCCTTCTTTATCTTCTTTGGTTTATCAGATGCAATTGGCTTTACCATTCCCGACTATACGGCTGGGGTTATCACATTAACCCTGAATGCTAGTGCCTATATCGCTGAAATTGTCCGTGGTGGTATTAATGCAGTTCCTGTGGGACAAATGGAAGCTTCTCGTAGTTTAGGGTTAGGCTATACCCATACCATGCGCAAAATTATACTGCCCCAAGCTATTAAAATCATGATTCCATCATTTGTTAACCAATTTGTTATCTCGCTAAAAGACACCACCATTATTTCTGTTATTGGGGTTGTTGAATTGCTTCAGACTGGTAAAATCATCGTAGCCCGTAATATGCAAAGTACTTACGTTTACCTAATTATCGGTGTTATGTATTTAATCGTAATTACTGCCTTAACTCGTCTGGCGAAAGTTTTAGAAAAGAAGGTGAAATAAGATGGCAGAAAAAATTAAAGTAACCAACTTAGTTAAAAAATATGGTGACAATACCGTCTTAAATGATATGAGTATCACAATTAACGAAGGCGAAGTTGTGTGTGTAATCGGCCCATCTGGTTCAGGTAAAAGTACATTTTTGCGTTGCTTAAACCGACTAGAAGAACCTACCAGTGGCGATATCGAAATTGATGGTACCCACTTAATGGCTAAAGAAACGAACATCAACAAGGTTCGTCAGCATATCGGGATGGTATTCCAACATTTCAATTTGTTTCCTCATCTATCCGTGATGCAAAATATTACTTTAGCACCCACCGACCTTGGTCGGATGTCAAAATCAGATGCCGAAAAAAAGGCAGTTAGTTTATTGGAAACAGTTGGCTTAGCTGATAAAAAAGACGCCCTGCCTGGTAGTTTGTCTGGCGGTCAAAAGCAACGTGTCGCTATTGCGCGTGCACTGGCGATGAACCCAGATATTATGTTGTTTGACGAACCAACTTCAGCACTAGATCCCGAAATGGTTGGTGACGTTTTAAATGTCATGAAAAAACTAGCCAAACAAGGGATGACAATGGTCATCGTTACCCATGAGATGGGATTTGCAAAAGAAGTTGCCAATCGTGTTTTATTTTGCGATGGTGGCAAATTTTTAGAAGACGGCACTCCAGATGAAGTCTTCAATAATCCTACTAATCCGCGGACCAAAGACTTCTTAGATAAGGTCTTAAACGTCTAATTACATTAAAAAAAAGCAATCCTCTGCTAAGTTTTCTTAACAGAGGATTGCTTTTTTATGTGAATAAATCATGCGGTCAAAGATTATCCCTGTCAGGCTCCACGAATCAATCCTCACCCACAGGCAAAAATTTATACAAACGAAAAAAATTTTAATAAATTTTACTTTTATGTCTCAAAGCCGAAATATCCCTCCAACTTTTCTTAATTTTAAACAAATGTAAGTGTAATTTTATTTTTTCAGCAAATCACATTAATGTTTCGTTCCACCAACAGTTTTGATATCTTCTTGCCCAGAAGTAGCTATTGCGGCAATTGCTGCTGTTAGACCAATTACAATGTCATTTATACTCATTGCGGGCTGTTGTGGTTTTGTAACAACCTGTTCGAAAATGAAAGGTACGTGGATAAACCCACCTTTTAAATTTGGATATTTTTTATCAATTAAGTATTGCACATAATACATAATATAGTTGCAAACAAAACTACCCGCCGTATAAGAAATTGCCGCTGGAAGTCCTTTAGCATTAATTGCCGCTACCATGGCCTTTATCGGTAATTGGGTAAAATACGCGGTTTGCCCATCCGTAACTATCGTCTCGTCAAGCGGCTGATTTCCGGCATTATCGGCAATTCGCGCATCAGCCAGATTAATCGCTACCTTCTCAGGTGTAATCGCAAAGCGTCCTCCCGCCTGACCAATATTAACTACGACATCAGGTTTGTTTAATTCAATGGCATTTTCAACTACTATACCAGCTTGTCCAAATACTGTTGGAATTTCCAACTTAATAATTTTTGCTCCCGCAATTTCTTCTGGCAGACGTTTCACCGCCTCTAAGGCGGGGTTGATTTTTTCTTTGTCAAAAGGATCAAATCCGGTTACTAAAATCTTCATTTTAAGCTCTTCTTTCTATGCTAACTCAGTTAAAGCCGTGCTGATTTTTGCTTCATCTACTTGTTTACCAAGGTGATTTCCAGCTTGCTTCGTTAATAAAATTTTCTTAGCAAGATCCCTAATCATGGTTTGAGATAAATTCAAATTAAGTTCTGGTAAGGTAGTCGGCAGTTTCAAACTCGTAAATAATTGACGGTAATCCTCATACTCTGTTCTCCTTTTTTCAATTAACAACTGTAAAAGTAGTCCTACTGCAACAATTTGACCATGACTGCCTCTTACGCTCAATTGGCAATCTCCCATTATCACGTTATGAAAACTATGGGCCAAACTCAAGCCGCCATTTTCAAACCCCAAACCACTTAATAAAATATTGGACTCTACGACATTTTCAAAAGCAGCATTTATGATGCCATCCTTTTGTGCTCGTAGTGCACTTTTAATATCACGGATTAAAACGTCGTGACACGTTTTAGCTAAACTTAACGCTGCTAGGGTCGGTTTGGCACCAGCAATATTTACGCCCTGATCCTCCCAAACACTTCGCGCCTCAATATAAGTTGCAATACCATCGGCAAAACCTGCCACTAGCATTTCTTGAGGTGCCGCAAAGATAATTTTAGTATCCACTAGAACGATTTCAGGATTTTTAGCATAAAAATTATAGCGTACAAAATTTCCTGCATCATCATAAATAACAGAAATTCGCGACGTAGCAGCATCCGTCGCTGCCGATGTAGGTAAGACGGCAACAGGTAAGTGATTGTTATTTGCAACCATTTTCCCTAAATCCATTGCCTTCCCACCCCCTAAAGCAATGATAAATTGATAATTATCAGTTTGAATCATCTCTTTAGTCTTTGCAAAGAAAGTTGCTTGACTGCTGTGATCTACTAAAACAGCGGCACTTTCAATTTCTACTCTGTTTAAATTCTCAACCAACTGCTCTCCTACCATCTGCATCACAAATGCATCAGTCACAATTAAGGCTTTTTTACCTAATCGTTGCAAGCATAAAAGTTCTGTTTGAAAAGCCGCAAATCCTTGGATATAAACTTGGGGGCTAGCAAAAACGCGCATTCTACCACTCCTTTTATCTGACTATTCTAACTATAACTCAAAATAAGAAAAGCTTCACGAAATTATTTAATTTCACAAAATTAGATAAAGCGGCAAAAAACATAAGTCACTTTTTAACAAATATTTTTTAAGAAAATTAGGATATGGATATAATTTTCGTTACTATTTATAAAATAAACGGTTGTCTAAAATTAACTTTCTTCCAATTTCAAAAGAAAAAGAGTTCATCAGATTTCTCTGATGAACTCTTTTATCTTATTTTTTCTTACCGCCAAAGGCATCTTTCATTTTATCAAAGAAGCCTTCTGACTGTTGTTCAGTCAATTTTGTTCCACTAACTTCAGCAAATTGACGCAATGCTTGTCTTTGCTCTTCGCTTAGATTTTTAGGTGTAATCAATTTCACTTTTACGTGTTGATCACCATTTCCGCTTCCCCGCAATTTTGGCGCACCTTTACCACGTAAACGGAAATTCGTTCCGGTTTGTGTTCCAGCTGGAACTTTTAATTTCACTTCACCATGAACTGTCGGCACATTAATTTCATCCCCTAATGCAGCTTGAACAAAATTAAGTGGTAATTCATAATAAATTTCAGCCCCATCACGATCAAAAATGTCACTTTCTTCTACGCGAAAGACAACATATAAATCACCGTAAGGTCCACCGTTTTCACCAGCTTCTCCTTGGTTTTGTAGACGCATTTGTTGCCCATCTTCCACTCCGGCAGGGACAGTCACTTTTACTTCATGAGCTTTCTTTTCATGACCTGATCCATGACAAGTTGGACATGGATCTTTGATTTCTTTACCTGTTCCATGACATACATCACAAGTCTGACGACTCATCATCCGTCCTAGAGGCGTTTGGCGTTCAACATTAATCGTACCAGAACCATGACATTTTGAACACGTCACGGGTTGTGTACCTGGTTTAGCACCATTTCCGCCACAAGTATGACAGACTTCTTCACGATTGTATTTAACCGTTTTTTCCACCCCAAAAATGGCTTCTTCAAACTTTAAATTAACCGCATACTGTAAGTCAGCACCTTGTCTTGGTGCATTGGGATCAGCAGAACGACCGCCGCCACCACCAAAGAAGGATTCAAAAATATCTTCAAAACCGCCAAAACTACCGCCACCGCTGAATCCACCATAATTACCGCCGCCAAAGCCACCATAGCCTCCGCCGTAATTCGGATCAGTACCAGCATGACCATATTGATCATATGCCGCCCGTTTTTGCGGATCGCTTAAAATTTCATAAGCTTCCGAAATTTCTTTGAATTTGTCTTCTGCATCAGGTTCTTTATTAATATCAGGATGATACTTTTTGGAAAGCTTGCGATATGCTTTTTTGATTTCGTCATCGGAAGCTCCCTTTTGTAGCCCGAGGACTTCGTAATAATCACGTTTGTCTGCCATAGGCTTTCCCTCCACATACATTTAGTCTCACTTGGGTATTTTAACACATTTTGTTAGGAAGCTGAACTATCTCATAGAAAAAGCCAAAGCTAGGCCTTGGCTTTTTTCTAATCCTACACAGCGAACTATTTCACTTTTACAAAATTATTTATCGTCGCCGTCAACTTCTTCAAAATCAGCATCGACAACGTCATCAGCGCCACCTTGTGCTTGTGTTGGGTCAGCATCAGCTTGTTGTTGTGCTGCTTGTTCGTATAATTTAACTGTTAAATTTTGGACGATTTCGTTTAACGCATCGCGTTTTGCTTTCATATCTTCTAAATTATTAGCTTCAACAGCAGCTTTTAATTCATCCCGCGCATCTTCTGCTTTTTTCACTTCATCTGCGTCAACTTTACCTTCTAATTCTTTTAATGTTTTATCAACAGAGAATAATAAAGCATCTACATCATTGCGCAAGTCAACTTCTTCTTTACGTGCTTTATCAGCTTCCGCATTTGCTTCTGCATCTTTTACCATGCGTTCGATTTCGTCGTCTGATAAACCTGATGAAGATTTAATCGTAATTTTTTGTTCTTTTTGTGTACCTAAGTCTTTAGCAGATACATTTACAATCCCGTTTTTATCAATATCAAATGTTACTTCGATTTGAGGAATACCACGAGGTGCAGCTGGAATATCTGTCAATTGGAAACGACCTAATGTTTTGTTGTCTGCAGCCATTGGACGTTCACCTTGCAACACATGAATATCAACAGCAGGTTGGTTATCTGCGGCAGTTGAGAATACTTGTGATTTGCTCGTTGGAATGGTTGTATTGCGGTCAATTAATTTTGTAAAGACTCCACCCATTGTTTCAATACCTAATGATAATGGGGTTACATCTAGTAAGACAACATCTTTAACATCACCTGTAATAACACCACCTTGAATAGCAGCACCCATTGCTACAACTTCATCTGGGTTAACAGATTTGTTTGGTTCTTTACCAGTTTCTTTGCGAACTGCTTCAACAACCGCAGGAATACGAGTTGAACCACCTACTAAAATTACTTCGTCTACTTCTGATTGTGATAAACCAGCATCTTTTAGCGCTTGGCGAACTGGTACTTTAGTCCGTTCAACTAAGTCAGCTGTCAATTCATCAAATTTTGCTCGTGTTAATGTCATTTCTAAGTGCAAAGGACCAGCGTCTCCTGCAGTGATAAATGGTAAGCTGATTTGTGTACTTGTCACACCAGATAAGTCTTTTTTGGCTTTTTCTGCAGCATCTTTCAAACGTTGCATTGCCATTTTGTCATTTGAAAGATCGATGCCGTTGTCTTTTTTGAATTCTGCTACCATGTGATCGATGATTTTATTGTCAAAGTCATCCCCACCTAAATGGTTATCCCCAGCAGTTGATAATACGTCAAAGACACCATCGCCTAATTCCAAGATTGATACGTCAAAAGTACCACCACCAAGGTCAAAGACTAAGATTTTTTCATCACGATCTGTTTTATCCAAGCCATATGCTAAAGCAGCGGCGGTTGGTTCATTGACAATCCGTTCTACTTCAAGACCGGCAATTTTACCAGCGTCTTTAGTTGCTTGACGTTGTGCATCGTTAAAGTATGCAGGAACTGTAATAACAGCTTTTTCTACTTTTTCACCTAAGTAGTCTTCTGCAAAGCCTTTAATGTATTGTAATACCATTGCTGAAATTTCTTGTGGTGTATAAGATTTTCCTTCTACTTCAACTTTGTAGCCTGCTTCGCCCATGTGGCGTTTAATAGAAGAAACAGTATTTGGGTTGGTTACAGCTTGACGTTTTGCTACTTCCCCAACTTGAATTTCGCCATTTTTAAATGATACAACAGAAGGAGTTGTTCGGTTACCTTCTGGGTTTGCAATAATTTTTGCTTCGCCGCCTTCTAGGACTGCGACTGCAGAGTTTGTTGTACCTAAGTCAATACCAATAATTTTACTCATAATAAAACGCTCCTTTAATAGTTACTCGTAATTTTTTTAAAATTTATTGGGCTACAATAACCATACTTGGTCGTAAGACGCGATCGTGTAACTTGTAGCCTTTTTGTAGTACCTGCACAATTGTATTGGCAGGTGCATCATCACTTGCTTCAACAGTTTGCACACCTTGATGGAAGTTGGGATCAAAAGCTTCGCCTTCAGCAGCAATCTCTTCAATTCCTTCTTCTTTTAAAGCTTGTTGCAAACTAGCTAAGGTCATTTCAACACCTTTTTTCAAATTAATGCCTTGTTCATCCGAGACATCTGTTGCCATTGCTCGCTCCAAATTGTCAATAGCCGGTAATAGTTTTTTTGCTAAGTCTTGTGAACGATAACGTTGTAAAAGTTCTCTTTCATTACGGTTACGATTGGTAATATTCGCAATTTCTGCTTTTGCCCGTAATAATTGGTCGTCCATTTCATCAATTTTTGCTGTCAGTTCAGTTAATTCATCTGTGACAGATTCTTGTTCCAAATCTTTTTGTTCAGTAGCTTCCGCTACCTCTTGATCTTTTAATTCTTGATCTTTTTCTGACACTGAACTTGCCACCTTTCTACGCAAATTTCTTTTTTTAACTTGTTGCGTCGAGCGAACGATAATACTCCGCCAATTTCTCGGCTAGTTCTCTGGAAAACACATCAAGTAAACCAAACATTTTAGAATACTGCATACTTGCAGGACCTAATAATGCAATCACACCTTTACCATGACCAGAAATATCATAACTGGCTTGAATTAAGCTCATATTATGAAATAAGTCATTGCCCAACTCATCACCAATACGAATATCAATGTTATCTGTTGGTGGAATTAAAAGCTGCATCAACTCTTCAGGGTCTTTCATAAAGCGGTAAATTGATTTGAACTGATCCACATCAGTAGCAGGTTCAAAATCAATCATATTCATGCGACCGCCGACAAAGACCTTTTCTTCAAAAACTTGACCCAACATTAAATCAAATAAATCTAAAATACCTTCTGTTGTTTGAAAGTATTTATGCAAGATCATCGGAATCTCAGTACGCAGACGTTGGTAAACCGTTAGTAACGGCTCACCCACTAATTTGTCGTTGATGATCCGTACCATCTTTTCCAAGTCAGCTCCGCTGACACTTTGCGGCAAGGCAAAGACTTGACTTTCAACATTGCCTTGATCCGTTACGATAATCGCAATCACTTGACGACTATTTAACGGGACAATTCGAAAACCGGTCAGACGTCTATCCTTCATATCCGGACCCAAGGACAAGGCAGTATAGCTGGTTAAATTGGATAAAATTTCAGCAGATTGTTGAATAATATCGTTAATCTCATGAAATTCTTTTCCAAAAGACCGCTTGATTACTTGCATATCCGTTTTTGCTACACGAGTAGGCTTTAAAAGATGGTCAACGTAATAACGGTAACCCACCATCGAAGGAATACGACCAGAAGAAGAATGCGTCTTTTGTAAGAGACCTGCTTCTTCTAAAGCTTTCATATCATTGCGGATCGTTGCTGAACTAGCATTAATTCCTGCTGCCATTAAAGACTTAGAACCCACCGGCAAGCCGGTCTTCGTATAATGTTGGATAATGAGACGCAGAATATCTTGTTGTCTTTTTGTCAACATATTCATCACCTCGTATTTAGCACTCCGTCTATCTAAGTGCTAACACATATTAATATACCACAAGAAAGTTTAATGTCAAGAATTAAGCAACAAAAAATTAGCACTCTTTGATATAGAGTGCTAATCGTTTTTTTCAATCATATCAAGGCTTACATCAATTTAGAAAATCAATCTAATAAAAACTTCTCAAAAATTTCATTTCCAATCAATAACCCTTTTTCAGTGAGCCTGACATTGTCCTTTGTTTCAAGCAACCATTGTTTGCTTACCAAATCTGCCAAAACATTTCCGTAAACAGCCGTCAGCTCTTGCCCAAATTTTTCTGCAAAATGAGCTTTAGAAATACCAGCTTTTTTACGTAATCCCAAAAACATTTCTTCTTCCATTTGGTTATTGCGACTTAACTCTTCTGTTTCATAAATAGGAAGTTGATCGTTTTTCAATGGTTTTAAATAGTGTTGAATTGGACCAAAATTTTTATAACGCGTTTTTCCTAGATAGCCACTTGCTCCAGCGCCAAAACCAAAGTAGTGTTCATTATTCCAATAAACTAAATTATGTTGGGATTCAAATCCTGGCTTAGCAAAATTACTAATTTCATACTGAAATTTTCCGGTATCATGCATAGCTAACATCGTTTCTTCAAACATCTGACCTTCAATTTCTTGATCCGGCATCTCCAAGCGCCCTTGTCTCACCCAGTTCATAAACATCGTCTTGTTTTCTAAAATCAAGGAATACAACGAGTAATGGGGTAAATCTAATTCAATTGCCCGTTTTAAGGTATCGCGAAAACTTGCTAATGTTTGACCCGGAAGCGCATAAATCAAATCAATCGAAACATTTTGAAAATCTGCTTTTTCTAAGAAGTCCATCGTGTCATAGACGTCTTTAGCCGTATGTTTACGTCCAATCTTTTTTAGCAAAACATCGTCAAATGTTTGCACGCCCATAGAAAGACGGTTCACACTGTGATCTTTCATCACTTGTAATTTGTCTAAAGTCAAATCACCAGGATTTGCTTCCACGGTAAATTCAGTAACAGTCTCCATTGGGAAAAGATCATTAATTCCCCTTAAAAGGGTATCTAGTTGGCCAGCTGAAAGTGAAGTTGGTGTTCCACCTCCAACGTATAAAGTTGGACTTTTTTTTATGGGATTTTTTTCTAGCGTAAGTTTCATTTCTTTTAAAAGACAAGCGATGTACTCATCGACAGGCTGCCCTTCTAAAAAGACCTTATTAAAATCGCAATAATAACAGATATGTTCACAAAAGGGAATGTGGATATAGGCTGATATTGCCGCGTCCTTTGGTTTTTTCATTTGTTGCATGGTTTAATTCCTCTCAATTAACATTACTTTTTTAGTAATCGTTTCATTTTCTCGTCTATCTTACCACAAGTAAATTCCTTCGTGGAAAAATGGCGGGTTTTTAACCAACTCTTTTAAAATTACCGTCTATTTTTTTAACTCTATGACAAGCTAAATTGAGAAATTATAAAAAGGTTGAATCTAGATTCAACCTTTTACTTCATATTGTTTTTTTGTTATTACTTGGCTTAAGTATTTTGACGATAACGATTTTGAGGGTGGTTTCGACAAGCTTGACTGCAAGCACCTAAATATTTCGTCTCATTTTCAACCGAAGCCAGAATACGGCGATTACATTCCGGATTGCTGCAATTAATGTAACGCTCACAAGGAGTTCCGTCAAACCAATCACGGCCAACAATCTTTTTATCAACGTGATTGATTTCTACACTAATCCGTTCATCAAAAACATACATTTTACCATCCCATAATTCTCCTTTAACTTCTGGATCTTTGCCATAAGTTGCAATCCCACCATCTAATTGTCCGACATCTTTAAATCCTTCTTTTACTAACCAGCCTGAGAATTTTTCACAGCGAATCCCACCGGTACAATAGGTGACTACCCGTTTTTCCATAAACTCTTCTTTATGTTCTTTGATCCACTGAGGTAATTCGCGAAAATTACGAATTTCTGGTCGCACAGCACCCCGAAAATGGCCCAAATCATATTCATAATCATTGCGAGCGTCAATCACAACGGTATCTTCAGCCAACAAAGCTTCTTTAAATTCTTTTGGCGACAAATATGCGCCTGTAACTTCATTGGGACTAAAATCATCGGATAATTGCAATGACACAATTTCTCGCCGCGGACGGACAAACATCTTTTTGAAGGCGTGTTCCGTTGCTTCATCACTTTTAAACGTAATATTTTTAAAGCGAGGATCATTTTTCAATGCTTTTTTATATGCCGCAGTTGCTTTTTTTAATCCTGAGACAGTGCCGTTAATACCTTCTTTTGCAACTAAAATCCGTCCTTTTAATCCTAATTTTTTACAAAAGGCCAGATGTTCTTGTGCAAATACTTCCGGTTCCTCAATTGTTGTGTATTTATAGTAAAGCAATACTTCATAATCCATCTTCATTCCCCTTTCTTATGTAGTATAGCCAATCACAAACTTGGAAGAAATTTCTCTGCTTGTGGCAAGTATCTCAAAATCCGTCTTTTTTTCTTAAAAAAAACTCTGCCAATTTTAAATTACATTTTTTCTCCTTTCAAAATAACATTTTTACAACAATTCCTTTTCATCTCACAAAGGAAATGATTCACAAAACGCAAAAAAAATATAAAAATAATTTACCCACATTGAAAAGCTGCTATTTTATAAATAGTGATAACCAGATTTTTCATTCTAAACTCACACTAGTATGAGCAATAATTATTTCCTTTCAAATAAACAATAACCACAGCTAAGAAAAGTTTTTCAAACTCTTCACACACCTACAATAAGGCCGAACTTCAATATATTGCATCACAAATTTCTTAAAATTTTAACTTATTTCTTGCAGAGTTAGTGCGATGCTAGATGGCGCTAAAGCAGCTAAATCAATGCTTTTTATTGTAAAAAATCTTAAAAAGATAAAAAAAACCTTGCAATCTTTATTGCAAGGTAAGAGGTGCTTAATATTCCATCAATGTAATCATATCGTAGTCTTTAATTTTGTCTCGACCGTGTAAGTCCATTAGTTCAATTAGAAAAGCACAGCCCACAACTACGCCACCTAATTCTTCAACCAATTCTGTCGTTGCTTTAATCGTTCCCCCGGTTGCCAATAAGTCATCACAAATTAAAACGCGTTGGCCAGGTTTAATAGCATCTTCATGAAGTGTCAGTGTATCTGTCCCATATTCTAAGTCATAGGTTACTTCAATTGTTTTGCGAGGTAATTTACCTTTTTTACGAACCGGAGCAAACCCAACACCTAATTCATAAGCAACTGGACAGCCCACAATAAACCCACGTGCTTCTGGTCCAACTACCATATCAATTCTTTTTTCTTTTGCATAGTCTACGATTTGTTTTGTTGCTTCCCGATAAGCCAGACCATCAGCCATTAAAGGTGAAATATCGCGAAAAACAATACCTTCTGAAGGGTAATCGGGAATACTTGCAATATAATCTTTTAAATCCATGTTTTTTCCTCCTAGTTTTCAAACCAAGTTTTTAAAGTTGCCATATCACTTAGCAATAAAAATTCTTCTGTTTTGATTTTTTGTTGTCTACGTTTATAAACTGCACTGGTAGTAAGATCTTTTTTGCCATCAACTTCTGTCTTGTGTAAAAGACCATCGCTTATTGTAACAAATTCTAAATCAAAAAACACCTGAATCATAAAAATTAATAATTTTTCTGGTATTTTTAAAAATTGCGCAATGCTAGGAAGTTTATATCGGACATCTAGCGTATCTTGTTGTGCAATTAGTTTAAAGAGTCGACCATACTGTTCCCTTGTCCCCAAACCATCTAAATACGCATCATCATCGGCGTTTAAGACTAAATACAACTGATGAAAATCCGTCAGCGACAAAATTTCTTTTAAAACGAGGGCATCCATCGGACAGTCCAAAAATGCAATACTGGAATAATTTTCCTCTTGTACCACCAGTTTTAAATGTGTTAAGTCTTTAAAATGATGCACCTGTGTTAGAATTTGAGTTTTTATATCTGTAGGAACTTTATTACCAAAACAAACAAACAGTGTGTTCGCATCAAATTGAAGATTTTGTCGCTTCTTTTTGGCACGTAAATCCACTAGCTGTAAGCCTACAGCTGCAAAATCTATCAATTGCAACTGTGGTGATTGTCGGCCATTCCATTCATTCAATTGTAGTTGCCCTACAATTAAAAGTTCGTTGTTTTCAATTGAAGTTAATTGATTACCAAAACCAAAGCCAATCGTAGTTAATTGCGTATTTTCACCGTCAGTTGCATTAAATTTCAAATGATTATTATCAGCACCAATCGTTTTTAAATCACGAGCAAAGATATGCTGCAACATAAAATAAGGTTGCGGATTGTCCATGCCAAAAGGCGCCAGTTGTTTCAACTCTTTGATTAAAGGAATTGTGGCATCTGCTATATTCAAAATACCGTCAATAGCTAGCGTGTTACCGACCAGCTGTTCTTTATGTCCAGCAGCATAAGCAGCAACATTTTCTTTGAATTGATCAAGGGCTGCAACAGGAACACTAACACCCACAGCAGCATGATGACCACCAAAGCTTGTGAATAGTTCCCGCATTTCATCTAACATTGCAAACATATTCAATGATGCAATACTACGACCAGAACCTTTTGCGATACCATCTTCTTTTATCGTCAAAACAATTGCCGGCTTACCGGTTTCTTTTAAGATTCTGCCGGCTACAATCCCTAATACCCCTTCATGCCAACCAGAATGCGCGACAATGTGAATTGCATCTTGGCTATTGATTAACGCAAGTGCCTCTTTGGTGATTTCTTCAACTAAGCTTTTACGCTTTTGATTAATTTCATCTAAATCCTTTGCAAGAGAGATTGCTTTTTGTTCATCAAAAGTCTTTAACAAGTCGACAGCTTCATTAGGATCAGACAGGCGACCAATGGCATTTAAACGCGGGGCCAAAGCAAACCCGATACTTTGTTCGTCTAGTTTACTTTCTTCTACCCCACTAATTTTTAACAATGCTTGCAAACCCAATCTTTGCGTCTGCCGCAAAGCTTTTAAACCATAAGTTACTAAAACCCGGTTTTCATCAGTCAATGAAACCATATCAGCAACAGTTCCAATAGCTACTAAGTCAAGAAACTCTGCGGGTACTTCTTCTAGTAACGCACACGCAACTTTAAAAGCCACCCCAACACCGGCTAATTCACCAAAAGGATAACTACCAGCAGGATGCCGGGGGTGAATAATGCCAAATGCAGCTGGTAATTCTTTTGGCAATTCGTGATGATCCGTTACGATAACATCCACACCTTGGCCATTAGCATAATTAATCGCCTCATGACCTGAAACGCCGTTATCGACCGTGATAATTAACTGAATTCCCGCTGTAATTTTTTCTCGATAAACTTCCAAATTAGGTCCGTAACCGTCTTTAAAGCGATTTGGCAAATAAAATGAAACATCCGCTCCTAAAAGCTCTAGTGCTTCTGTCATAATTGTCGTACTGGTTATGCCATCAGCATCGTAATCCCCATAAACTAAAATTCGTTCCCCATTCATAATTGCGGTTTGAATGCGCTCAACGACCTTGTCCATTTCAAACAACGCAAAGGGATCGTGTAACTGATCAATTTGTGGTTGTAAGAAGGCAGTTAACTGGTTTTCTGTTTTTATTTCACGTTGCCAAAGCAGTTTTGCCAAAGTTGTATTTAAATTATATTTTTCGCAAATTTGAACAAATTCTTTTGGCACTTCCTTATTTTCTGGAAGTTGCCAATTATACATAGAGCTACTCAAAAAATCACTCCCAACCAGATTATTATAGCAAAGAGACGAATAGATGGAAAGTTTTCCGGTACTTTAAACCAACTTTCTTTAAATAAAAAATAACATCTTCCTCCTGTAAACAACACGAAAAATTGCCTTTTGAACTCCTTTTGCCTTCAAACTTCAAGAAGAGATTTTAATAAATTGCCTTTCAATTTCTTGAAATTTTTTTTAACCGGTCGGTAAAATCTGTTCGTAAAACCTGATAGGGATTATTTTGCCGCAAGCTGATTTCTTCATTTGAAAATTATTGTATTTCCATATAGTCACAGTCAAAAAAAAGGAGTTAACAACTCCCGCGAGTTGTTAACTCCTTTTACTATTTTTGATTAAACATTCCACCGGCTAACCAGTCGCCAACATGAGGAAATAACGTATAAAATTGACTTGCCACTTGCATAAGGTGGGGCCGATTAATTTCTCTCTTTTGCTTTTTAATACCTTTAATAACAGCTTGTGATAATTTATCTGGTTCTAAGACAAAATTACCAAGACTTTCTAAATAATTTCCGCTAGGATCGGCTTGTTCAAAGAAATGCGTTGCGACAGGTCCTGGGTTAACCGTCATAACGTGAATGTTCGCCGGTTTTAATTCTAAGCGCAAAGCATTTGAAAAACCCAATACAGCAAATTTTGTAGCCGAATAAACAGCAGTTTTAGGCGTAGCCATTTTCCCTGCCATTGAAGCAATATTAACAATACTACCCGAAATGCCAGCTTCTAACATCATTAGAGCAACTTTTTGCGTTACTACCATCATCCCTAAAACATTCACTTCAAACATTTGATAGGCTTTTGTCATATCAAAGGAAGTAAAGTCCTCAAAAATACCAAAGCCGGCATTGTTAATCAAAACATCTACACGACCAACTTCATTTTGTACCTTATCTAACATCGCCTCAACACTTTCTGGTTGTGCGACATCCAATTGAAAAGCATAAGCACTTTTACCACTTAAACTTTCACAGCGTTCTTTTACTTTACCAATTAAATTAATGCGACGGGCACAAACAATCACAATTGCACCATTTCTAGCCGCCTCATAACAAAGCTGTTCACCTAAACCACCTGAACCGCCTGTAACTAAAACTACTTTATCTTGTAAATTCATCATTATCATTCCTTTATTTCATTTTGAAAGGGAATATCAACAATATCAAAATCTTTGGCAATTTTTGTATTAGGAAAAATTTCCTGGGCTTCTTTTTCTAAATTAAGAGCATCTTGAGCTAAATAACGCGCACTAATATGCGTTAGTATTAGGCGTTTAACTTGGGCCCTTTTAGCAACTTCGGCAGCTTGATGGGTTGTGGAGTGATAGTAATTCCGCGCCATTTTTGCCTCGTTTTTATTAAAGGTACTTTCGTGGACTAAGACATCTGAGGTTTTCGCTAAAGCAATGGAGGCATCACTAATTCGTGTATCTCCTAAAATTGTCACGGTACGGCCTGTTTTAGCAGCTCCGACAAAATCTTTGCCACTGACGGTGCGCCCATCTGGTAATGTCACCGTCTCGCCTTTTTTTAATTTGCCAAAAATAGGCCCTGGTTTTATACCTAGCGCTACTAATTTATCCACCTGTAATTGCCCATCATGGTCATGTTCTGCCACGCGATAGCCATAGCTATCAATTCCATGATCTAACAGGTCACAGGTAACAGTAAATTGATCATCATAAAAGATGACTCCTGGTTTTACTTCAATAAACTTTAAACTGTAAGCTAAACGCGTTTGGGAAATTTTAAGCGCATTTAAAACAAATTGTTTAATTCCTGCTGGTCCATATATTTCAAGAGGCTCATCTCCGCCTTGAAAAGAACGGCTACTAATTAACCCCGGTAAACCAAAAATATGGTCCCCGTGTAAATGAGTAATAAAGATTTTTTCAATTTTACGAGGGCGGATATTCGTCCGCAGTATCTGCATCTGCGTTCCTTCCCCACAATCAAACAACCAAACAGCATTGCGTTCATCTAATAACTTTAACGCAATACTGGTTACATTGCGATGCTTTGCCGGCACGCCCGCACCGGTTCCTAAAAACTCTAATTCCATTATCCAACCTGGCTTTCTAAAATTTTAACTACGAAAGGTTCCTTAGTAGTATAACACGCTTCAAAGCCAAATTTTATGCTTGTTTCATTCTTTTTCTGTTGGGTTTGCTTGGGTATGGCTTTTTTCCCAACTGTCTTTGGCTTTTTCCTTGGTTTCTTTTGTCACTTGTTGTGCTTTTTGAATTTCAGCTTGAACTTCTTCAAAGTCAAAACGCGTGATTTCACCATGTAATTGTTCAAATACAATCTTATTTAAGGGACGATTATCTTCTTCTTCTGCGATGACGATTAAGCCGGTTTGACCGGGAGCAATTTTATTTAGTAAAAATTTGAAGATATCTTGCGCTTCGTTGATTTCTTTTGCATCGCGCGTTGCCCCAATCATACTACCGCCAACCCAGCCTAATAAAATTGCCAAAGGACTAATTAATACCCCCACCAACATGCCAATAAAGCCGCCCTTAGAAGCATTATCACTACCAGTAAAATCCATGAAGTCCTCAATTTTAAATTGGTGGCTACCATCATCTTGATGCGTTACTACAGCCATTTGCTCCCCTTTTAATTTTCGATTCATTACCAATTGCTTTACCTCTGAAAAAGCTTGGTAACTTTCTGAGGAAACTTTAAAATTCATCACAATAACGCGTTTACTCATTTTTTATCCTCCTTACTACAACTTGCTGTTATAAAAAATCTATTTCCTTAGTTTGAGTGTACCAGTTAAGGCGGGGAAAGAAAAAAGAAAAGCAATCCAAAATGAAGACTTATTCTAAACCTTTAACCAAAGGGTTTACTTAGAATGCTTCAAAGTGGATTGCTCTTTTATTCTTTTCTATTCAACAAACTCAAATTCAAAATTACCAATGCGGACAATATCTCCATCTTTTGCACCACGGGCCCGTAATGCTTCATCAACTCCCAAGCCTCTTAGTTGGCGGGCAAAACGCATAACGGTTTCATCATGAGCAAAATTGGTCATTTGGAATAGCTTCTCAATTTTATCTCCGCTTAATACCCAAGTTGCATCTGGTTCCCGCGTAATTTCAAACTCAGGTTCATCGGATTGATACCCATAATGCACCACATCTTCTTCAATTTCTTCATCGTACAATGGAAATTCTGGTGTTGTTTCCAATAAATCTGCAGTTGCGTTTAATAATGCTTGCAAACCTTTTTTGGAAACAGCTGAAATTGGAAAAATCGGGATATCCGCTGCAAACTCATCTGTTTTTTGTGCTTGTAATTTTTCTTTGAATGCTTTTAAATTTTCCTCTGATTCTGGCATATCCATTTTATTTGCCACAATAATTTGAGGACGTTCCAACAAGCGTAAGTTATGACTTTCTAACTCTTTGTTAATTGCTAAATAGTCCTCATAAGGATCTCGGCCTTCCATACCACTCATGTCAATCACATGTAAAATCACGCGCGTTCTTTCAATGTGACGTAAAAATTGCGTACCTAGCCCTACACCTTGAGAAGCTCCTTCAATTAATCCAGGTAAGTCAGCCACAGCAAAACTGCGTCCATCTGTTGTTGTTACCATCCCTAAATTTGGTACCAGCGTAGTAAAATGATAAGCACCAATTTTAGGTCGCGCTGAAGAAATTACAGAAAGTAATGTCGATTTTCCCACCGAAGGAAAACCAACTAAGCCCACATCAGCTAAAACTTTTAATTCTAGTTCAATTTTGCGCTCTTGTCCTGGTTCACCGTTTTCCGCCAACTCAGGTGCTGGATTTCGCGGTGATGCAAATCGTGTATTCCCACGTCCACCACGTCCGCCACGAGCGACTACTAGCGTTTGTCCTTCTGTTACCAAATCCCCTAACAGCGCGCCTGTTTCAGCATCACGAACTGTTGTACCTGGTGGAACTTTGACGTAGGTATCTTCTGCACCTCGGCCATGCATTCCTTTACTCATTCCATTTTCACCAGGAGTAGCTTTGAAATGCCGATTAAAGCGAAAATCCATCAAGGTGCGTAACCCTTCATTAACAACTAAAATGACATCACCACCATGACCGCCATCACCGCCGGCAGGTCCTCCGTCTGGCACGTACTTTTCACGACGAAAAGCAACCATACCGTCACCGCCTTTGCCGGCTTTGACATCAATTGTTACTTGATCTAAAAACATGGACATGTTTTGTCCTCCATTCTATTCCCATAAATTAAGTCTTCATTATTGTAACGACCTAACGCTCATTTGTCTATGATTTTAAAATTAAACCATTTTATTCATAACGACTTAAAAAGCTCTTAACTTTTTCTTCATAACGTTTTGGATCTTTATTAAAACTTTGGGCATGTGCTGCGCCATCTACTACCCATTTTTCTTTTGGCACATTAGTCGCATTGTAAACTTTATCCAACATAGTAAATGGTACGAATTTATCGGCAGAACCGTGGATAAACAACATCGGCGTTTCATTTTTTGCCAATTGTTTGGTTACGTCGCCATCAGTAAAGAAAAAACCAGCGCGAAGTCGCGTCACTAAATTGGTGACCGGAATAATTGGAAATGTTGGCAAATCAAACAGTTGGTGATATTGATAAATTAACTCCGCTTGAATGCTAGAATACCCACAATCTTCTATAATAGCTTTGACATTCGTTGGTAATTTTTCACCGGAGGTCATCATGACGGTTGCCGCCCCCATACTGACACCATGTAAAATAATATTTTCCTTAGAACCATTTTGGCTCAAAACCTCGTGAATCCATTTGACATAGTCCTTGCGTTCTGGCCAACCAAAACCAATATAATCTCCTTGGCTTTTACCATGTCCTCTTGCATCAGGTACTAAAACGTTATAGCCCAGCCTGTGATACATGTCAGCAAATTGGTACATAGATTCTGCATCCCCCATGTAACCATGGGCTATAATGGCTGTTTTATCGCTTTTTTTAGAGGCGGGTAAATAAATACCCCGCAACTTTAAGCCATCTTCGCTAGTTATATACCAATTTTTTCTCGTATTACCTTTAAACCACGTTAAAGCCGTATCAGTAGGTTTGTTATCTGCAGCAGCTTGGGCGTCGTTATCATCAGCTAAAAAATCTTTTTCTGATGGTACAAATGCATAGTTATAAAAATAATTGCCAGCAAAAACAAGGCCACCTGCTAATAATAGCAAAACAATACCAATTGTAATCCATACTTTTTTCACTTCTATTCCTCACTTACAAATTAATCGCAAACTGCGTTTTCCGGATGTCGGTGGTAAGTAAAAGCCGCGCTAATATCTTCTTTTGAAGTCCGCGCTAAAGATAACTTTAATTGCTCACATTCTGCTTGAGTAAAAAAACCGACAGCTGTCGTTTCCAGCCCTGATCTAATCGTTGTCTCTAACGCCTCGCAGTAGATAAAAAACTTGTAGACATAGGTCAAACTTGCGGGATAATGGTGTTTTGCTTTATCTTTCACGGCGATTAATTGCAAAGGTTTAACTAAAATCCCGGCTTCTTCCAAAATTTCTTTTGCAGCAATTTCAAACGGAGAATAGCCGATGTCTCCCCAACCGCCGGGAAGCGTCCAGCTATTATCGCTTTTTTCTTTTACTAATAAAAGTTTATCTTCAACAAAAACAACACCGCGAATATCTACTTTAGGCGTAGCATACCCATCATCTGTATAAAGATAATGTTGAATCTGTTTTTCATTCCAATCGGTTAACAAATTCATTAATTTTTCCGTCACTATCAACAGTTGATCATAGCGTTCTTGGTCAAAGACATCCCGGCCATATGTTTTGCCCGATTGTCCAATCCCTTGTAGTTCATTTAATAAAAGTGCCAGCTGATTTTTCATCTACCCACCTCCAACTTTATTATTATACCAAAAAACCCTTTAGACATATGGCATCAAAAGAGAAAAATTATGGGAAATATTAAAAAGTCAGCTTACGCGTTTAAAGATCAGCAAAAAAATACCCAGTTAGTATTCTCGTTAAACAAAAAGAATTTTTAGTTCTTTTTGTTTAACGAAGGAATTGATACAACTGGGTAGTTCAATTATTTATTTTCAATTAATTTAAAACTTGACCAAGGTTTTAAGAAATTCAGCAAGAAAAGTTCATCATCACTGATGCGCCCGACAACGTTCACCCGGCCGTCATTTTTCATCTCTTTTAATGCAATTTGCGTTTCGCCTTTATACTGTCCGTAACCAACATTATCGATCAAAACATCGCCCCGCGTCATATCATGTGTATTATGAGCTGGAAATGGTTTGTCTTTGTAATACACCCGCGTCATCGTTGAACGCAAGATGTATTCTGAACGATCGCCACGATAACTGTGCAAATTATCAAACAAACAAATACGTTCGTCTGCTGTTATGTCCTTAGCAGGGTCGACTTTTAAGCTAGGATATTCAGAAAAGAAAGCTTCAGACATTGCTTTTAACTCTGCTTCTGAGGCATAGGCATTTCCTACTGAGATATCGTCAATCAGCCCTGTCAACATGAAGTGCTTAACTTGGGTAGCTATCTCTAAATCACGGTGATCTTCTAGAGTACATAGACCATCTTGGGTTGGCCACGGTCCAAAAGTCGCCTCATGAGAGTTCACAAATGCCATCGTATTTAAATTGTATTTACGGAATTTTTTCGAACAAAAGACAAAGTGATCATAACTCAAGCCAGAATAACGATGAGGATAAAAATTATGAGAACCTAATAAGTTATTGGTGTTAGGAGAATAGCTCATAATATTATCGACATAATTTGTTCCTTGACTCATATTAATTTCAATTTTAATACCATAAGGATTTCGCGTCATTTTGGCTTCTTCTGCCCCAGTAAAACCAAGATCTAAACGAACGCCATAAGCTCCCATTTCATCAAAAAAAGAAAGATCATCATATGAAATGCCTAATTGTTCAAAAAGACCTGGATTAATATCTACCATGACTTCCATTTCCAAACTGTTAGCATAATCAACTACTTTTTTAAACCCAGCTAAAACTTTTTCTTTATCGCCATCAATTTCTAAAAGACTAGTAAAGACCCGTTTAAACCCATATTTATGAGCCAAATCTAAATATGTCTTGTCCTTTTCAAATGTTGAACGTTCTGGATAAACTGAAATACCTAATTTTCCCATTACTAATTTCCTCCTTGAGGTTTACATTTTTGAATGCTCTTACATTATAACAAAAACGCTCCAATTGGTCTACACCTTTACCTTTGCAATTCCCTATTTAAAAGCCAACCACGACTGGTCAAACATTTTTTTATTTGTTATTCTTTAACTATCATAGATAAAAGGAGCTACACACATGATTAAAAAACGTATTTTAGGGACAGCAGTTTTATTTTCTGCGCTGCTCGTCATTGCAGGTTGTACAAATAACAGTCCAACCTCTTCTAGTTCCAGTTCAGATAAGACTAGTGAAACTTCTGAAAAAGTTGATGTTAATAAATTGGACTTACCTCAACTAGACGCTAAAGTCAAAGATAACGAAGACCTCGTTGAGCTGCAAACAGATAAGGGAAATATCAAAATCAAACTGTTTCCAGAGATCGCACCAAAAGCGGTAGAAAATTTCATGACGCATGCTAAAAAAGGTTATTATGACGGCTTAACTTTCCATCGTGTGATTAATGATTTCATGATTCAAGGTGGTGATCCTAAAGGCGACGGCACTGGCGGTGAAAGTATTTGGGGTAAAGGTTTTGGAGCAGAACCTTCTAATCAGCTTTATCATATTCGCGGGGCACTAGCGATGGCCCAATCCCAACAACCTAATAGCATTGGCAGTCAGTTTTATATCGTCCAAAATAAAGACGATATGAGTGATGGTCTTTTAGAAGATTGGATTCCAAATAAAATTATCGATGCTTATAAAAAAGGCGGTTACCCTTCTTTAGATGGTAGTTACACTGTATTTGGCCAAGTTATTGAAGGGATGGACGTGGTTGATAAAATTGCCGCAGTAAAAACTGACAGTAATGACAAACCCGAATCCCCGGTAAAAATCAAAACAATTAAAATCTTACAAGAAGCTAAAACAAAATAGAAAAAAAGGATGTGACATAAATTTTTGTCACATCCTTTTTCTTAATGAAAAGTTATTCTTTTTTTATTTTGCACCTACAATAAACGTGAAGACACATTCGGCAACTTTTTTACCCGCTACTGTCGCTTTTGCATCGGCAGTCCCGACGTTTCCTTTCATTTTTGTAATTGCAAAACGCAATTGTAAGGTACTACCTGGTCGAACTAAATCGTAAAAATGAGCTGCATTAATCCCGCCAATATAAGCTGTTTGGCCCAAAAATTCTGGAGATTTTAAAATTAAAATTGAACCTGCTTGCGCCAAAGTTTCTAACACTAAAGTTCCTGGCATGTGGGGATTATCTGGCTGGCTTTGGCAAAAATCTTCGTTATAGGTGACTTGTTTTTCCGCTATAATTTCTTTACCAGCTAAAAGCGAGGTAACTTTATCAATATATAAAATTGGGAACCGATTTGGGATCAGCTCTTTAACGTTTGCAACGGTCAATGTTTGGCTCATAAGAACCCTCCTTGTTTTTTTGCTGATAATAAAATAGATGACAAAACAATCTATTTTGATTATCAAAGTATCATATCTCTAATTTTCTTGCAAATTTATAATCTGTAAGAAAAAAATAGTTTGACAATCAAACAATTTTATCTAATAATAAGAAATCATACGGAGCAAAAAAATGAAATTATTTATTTTGATTATTCAAGGAGTGTAAACATGAGTTTATTAGCTGGAAAAAAAGTTGTCGTTATGGGCGTCGCCAATAAGCGCTCAATCGCCTGGGGCTGTGCCAAAGCATTAAGTGATCAAGGTGCAGAAGTTATTTATACTTACCAAAACGACCGCATGGCCAAACAATTAGAAAAATTAGTTGGCACTGAAGCATTCAAAGTAGAATGCGATGTTGCCAGTGATGAAAGTATTGAAGAATGTTTTGCAAAAATCGGGAATTATGCCGGCGAAATCCACGGCGTTGTCCACGCTGTCGCTTATGCCAATAAAGAAGATTTATCTGGTAGCGTAGTCGATATTTCACGAGAGGGTTACGCATTAGCACAAGATATCAGCTCGTATTCATTACTTGCAGTTACCCGCTATGCAAAAAATATTTTAGCTCAAAACAGTGGGATTGTAACTATGAGCTACTTGGGTTCCCAACGAGCAGTACCAAATTATAATATGATGGGAATTGCTAAGGCCGCCTTAGAAGCTGCCGTTCGTTACTTAGCTGCCGAATTATCCCCTGAAGGCATTCGGGTAAACGGAATTTCTGCTGGTGCCATTAAGACTTTAGCTGTAACAGGGGTTAAAGACTATCAAAAATTAATTCAATTATCTGAAGAAAGAACACCAGACAATGTTGGGGTGACCATTGAAGAAGTCGGTAATACCTGCGCCTTTTTAATCAGCCCGGCTTCTAGTGGGATTATTGGAGAAGTTATTTTTGTCGATAAGGGCGTTCATTTATCTTAGAACACCCACTTTTATAAAAGACCGTTGTTTTGAAGCGATTTAAAGTTAGCTTTTCGCTAGACTTTAAAAGACGCTTTATTGCAACGGTCTTTTTTTAACAGCAATTTCTAAGGTAAATCAAAATATCGTTATATGAAGTACTCCCCTTATCTGGCAATCACGTTTTACCAAAGTCAAAAATAATATACGTAAATTAACTTTTATTACATTTATCCCTTATTTCTTTTAACTGAATGTGTCGTCGTTTTTAGTAACAACTGATTTTGTTATTATACAAAAAAATCGTTTACATCCTTTCGTATTTTCGCTATGCTGACTTTAATTGGTTAAAATATTTGCTGGAGGAAATTGTATGTCGTATCAAGAAATGCTCTTTAGCTTTTTAGGTGGTCTGGGAATTTTCCTATTTGGGATTAAATATATGGGAGATGGTCTGCAAAAAGCCGCCGGTGACAGGCTGCGAGAAGTTTTAAATAAATTCACTTCAACACCTTTACGGGCTGTTTTAGCGGGTATTATTGTCACAGGACTAATTCAAAGTAGCTCTGGCACGACCGTTTTAACAGTCGGGCTAGTTAGCGCTGGGTTTATGACGTTGCGCCAAGCAATTGGGGTCATTATGGGAGCCAATGTTGGAACGACGGTAACCGCCTTTATAATTGGGTTTAATTTAAGTGCCTACGCCCTGCCTATCATTGGGATTGGTGCCATTCTTTTATTTTTTACCAAACGAAAATTGTTTCAAAATATCGGTCAAATTTTATTTGGTTTTGGTTGTTTATTTTTTGGCCTTAAATTAATGGGCACCAGTATGGAACCATTAAAAGACTTACCCCAATTTAACGACTTGATGATTGGTGTTTCTCATCATCCTATTTTAGGTGTTGGGATTGGAACGCTTTTAACAATGGTTTTACAGAGTTCTAGTGCCACCATTGGAATTTTGCAACAACTTTATGCCCAAAACAGTTTAGCTTTGGGGGCTGCACTCCCAATTTTATTTGGCGATAATATCGGGACTACGATTACCGCAGTTATTGCTGCGTTAGGCGCTAGTATTGCTGCCAAGCGAACTGCCGGAGCCCACGTAGTCTTTAATCTGGTGGGAGCAGTGATATTCACCTTACTGCTAACCCCTTTTACGCACGTAGTTATTATGATGACAGATGTTTTAAACTTGAACCCTAGCATGCAAATCGCCTTTGCCCACGGACTTTTTAATATTTCAAACTTAGCCATTCAATTTTGGTTTATCCCTCAAATTGAAATGTTAGTCAAAAAAATTATTCCTGGTACCGATAAATCTTTGGATATTCGTGCCGTGGAATTAAACGAAGACTTTTTATATACCTCACCAAGCATTGCACTGCGTCAAGCTTCAAACGAAGTTATTCAAATGGGAAATTATGCACTTCGAGCACTTTCTGCCACTAAGGATTTCTACATTAAACCAACAGACGACAAAAAAGATGATGTTTTACAATATGAGGAGGCCATCAATCAATTTGATGTTGAATTAACCGACTACTTGGCTAAAACTGCCACTGTAGAACTTTCACAAACAGAAAGCCAAGAACAAGCAATGTTGCTAGAATTTACCAAAGACTTCGAGCGGATCGGGGACCACTGTAAAAATATCATCGGTTTTATTGAAGAAGCTTGTCAATTGGAACAAAAGCAGCGGAATAAGGAAAAACGCAATGGCAACGGTATGAAAACTACGCGCACCACACTCATTTTATATGATGAAGATTTAATTTCATTGTTTGATAAAGTTTTAAAAAATATTCGCGATGCACTTTTCGTTTTGGAGACTGACGACCACAACCTTGCAACTAAAATTCTTTCACGGGAAAAAGAAGTAAATGAGTTAGTTGACCTATTGCGGAAAAAATATTTCCGTTTAATGAGTAAAGGCGATGGCCGGGCTGCTGATAGTGTTTTGTTTATTGATATCAGTTCAAACCTAGAACGAAGCAGTGACCGTACGTTGCATATTGCCAAATATATTTTGGGGAATGTATACGGCTTTAAAGCTCCCGCGTCTTATTTGCAACAAACAGACGATGTCTAAAGAACGCTTTTGGAATAACCAAGCCAAACAATTAAAAAATTAAAAAACTGCCAGCAAATTGGCAGTTTTTTTATGCTCTTTTTGTTAAGATAAATAGTGCAGAAGATTTATTAGAATCGGAACAACGGATTTTAAGGGAGGATTTTGATGTTACACATTGCAGCACAAACAACTGACTCTACCAGTTCAGGTATTACAGAGCCAGCAGTCCGACAATTGAATGCTTTTCAACGTTGGTGGGGAACTATCAATTGGGAGAATGTCACTGGATTGCTCATTTCAAAAGGACTAATGATTATCTTTTTGATCATTTTATTTAGCGTCTTATTGCGTCTTTGTGATTTTTTAGTAGAACGCAGCTATCAATCGTATCAAAAAAGACAAAAATTCAGCGAAAGCCGGATGAATACATTGAATACTTTAATCCGCAATGTCATTCATTACACATTAGGCTTTTTCTTCATCTATTCCCTACTTTCTACTCTTGGTGTTCCTGTTGGCTCACTACTAGCTGGGGCAGGAATTGCCGGTTTAGCTATTGGTCTTGGGGCACAGGGCTTCATGAATGATATTATTACCGGTTTTTTCATCATCATGGAACAGCAAATTGATGTAGGCGACTATATTATTTTAAGTAATTTATCTATTGAAGGAACGGTTACTTCTGTCGGCATTCGCACGTTAGAACTACGCTCGGCTAATGGGACTGTTCACTTTATTCCCAACCGTAATATTACTACCATCAGTAATAATTCCCGCTCTAATATGCAAGTCATTGTCGATGTTCGAATTGACCCCAACGAAGGCTTAGATAAAATCAAAACTGCTATAAAACGTGCCAATGATCAAATTGCAAAAACCTATCAAGAAGAAATTCAAACCGAACCCACTATTTTCGGCTTGGTTGATTTAGGCAATAGTAATTATGCGATTCGCACTACTTTTTATGTCTTAAATGGCCAACAGTTCAAAATAAAAGAAGATCTGTTAACAGCCGCCATTAATGAATTAAATGCAGCTGACCTATCCATTCCAGCAACACCAATTTTACCTGCAGCAAAATAAGTTTCAAATTAATCGATTCTAACTACGTTTTTAAAACAAATAACCCGTCAACAATGCCTAATCAGACATTGTTGACGGGTTATTTTTAACTTTCCGTCTTTAAATGACAAAGAGTTTATCTTTCTTTTTTTCTGTCTTATCCACCAATTCATATCGCTTTTCTAGTTCATGAACCAAATGATTCGTAGCTTTTAAAACTTCTTTGCGGGTAATAATTCCCACAAAAATGCGTTCACTGTTTACAATTGGTAAAAAAGCATTATTCACTAAGAGATGTAAAATATCTTCTAGATCAGCATCTTCTCTGGCATAATCTACGCCAATTTCCATCACGTCTGCCACCGTTAACCCTGCTAGATTATCGGTATCAATTCTTCTTAAATCAATCATTTTTCCGACTATATCATTTAAGCCGATTAAACCGACAAAGCGATCATCTTTATCTAAAACCGGAATTTTTGAATAACCGACTTTTGATAAAACTAACAATGCGTGATCTAACGGATTGGAATACATTAAAGATGCAACGTTTTCTGCTGGTACTAAAAAATTATCTTGATTTTCTAACAAAAGTTCTTGGACAGTGGTTCCTATCAAATTGATTGCCTCCATTTCCACCCAACATACAACCTTATTGTACAAAAAATTGTAAGGGGAAACATCTTGTCTTACGCGCCTTATGAAAATCTTACAGATTACTTTTTAAAGTGGAAATGCAAATCACTAACGGCTGCATGGGTGCGGTCGTAATATTGCACTTCCCAACTATCAGCTGAACTTTCGATAATCGCATAGCTTTGAATTTGAATGGGACCTCTTGGTTGTGAGATACTACCCGGATTCAAATACAAACATCCCTTAACTGCTTCGCAACCAATTTGATGCGTATGACCAAAAAGGCAAATATCAGCATTTTCCACTTTAGCCTCTAAAGAAATCTGGGTTAAGCCAAAGCGAACATTAGATAAATGTCCGTGGGTCATATAAATCGTGTCTAGGGGTGTCTTCATAACTAAACGGGACTTAAAACCAGGATCAAAATCACAGTTGCCTGTCACGACATTGTAAGTTTGAAACAATTCATCATTACTTGGTAACTCTGAATCCCCACAATGAAAGAAATAATCCACTTCATCACGGCGACGCTGCAAAATATCAACTAAAATTTCACGATCCCCGTGATTATCACTGACTACTAAATATTTCATATTGCGCTCCTCTTGTTTGTTTTGAAAAACTTTAAAAAGATTTTTTATCCTTCTAACCATGTCTGCCAACTCTTTTGCAGTTTTTTCAGTGCTTGCCCACGATGACTAATCGCATTTTTTTCAGCAGCACTTAATTCGGCAGCTGTCTTTTTCATCCCTTGAGGAATAAATAGCGGGTCATAACCAAAGCCATGATCGCCTCTTGGAATTCGACCAATTTTCCCTGGCCAGTCAGCCGAAACGACAAGACTTTCTTTTTTAGGGGCAGCAAAAACCAACGTGCAGTGAAAATGCGCATTTCTATCTTCATCGGGAACATTGGTTAATTCATGTAACAATTTAGCATTGTTGGCTGCATCACTTTTCATTTCACCGGCAAAACGAGCTGAATAGACACCTGGCATACCATTTAAGGAGTCGACTGCTAAGCCAGAATCATCTGCTAGCACAGGGCGATTTAATAATTGCGCAATTGTTTCAGCCTTTAATCGCGCATTTTCTTCAAAAGTGTGCCCGGTTTCTTCTACTTCAGGAATTTCCGGGTAGTCTAATAATGTTTTAACTTGATAGTCGCTAAAAAGGGCTTCAAATTCCTTTGCTTTACCGGGATTTTTAGTGGCAATTACAATTGATTTGGCATCGTCTTTTGCAAGGACATTTTCAAGTTCAGCGTTTCCTAATAGCGCTTCTTTTTGAAAGGCAACCAAATCATGAATTGCCTGTTTTGCATAAACTAGCATTTCATTTAATTCTTCACCGTTAAAAGTACTTTCTTCACCGGTTCCTTGTAGCTCGACAAATTGCCCACTTTCTGTCATCACAACATTCATATCAACACAAGCTTTAAAATCTTCACTATAATCCAAGTCCGTGACACAAGTGCCATCGGCTAAAATGCCCACGCTAATTGCAGCTAAATGTTCTTTAATCGGATCTTCCGTTAGTTCATTTTTTTGAAGCAGCTTATTTACTGCTAGACGTAAAGCAACAAAGGCACCCGTAATACTTGTGGTTCTAGTGCCGCCATCGGCTTGTAAAACGTCACAGTCAACGATAATACTCCGTTCTCCCAGCTTTTCTAAATCCACGACCGCACGTAACGAACGGGCAATGAGACGTTGAATTTCCATCGTTCGACCAGAAAGTTTGCCTTTGGCACTTTCACGGCGATTGCGAGTTTGGGTCGCGCGAGGCAACATACTATATTCCGCATTTACCCAACCTTTGCCAGTACCTTTTAAAAAAGGTGGCACTCGCTCTTCAATTGTGGCAGAACATACAACTTGTGTATCACCAAATGAAATCATCACTGAACCTTCTGGATGTTTAAATACATTGGTTTTAATTGTTACGGGGCGAATTTGTTGTACCCCACGTCCGTCATGTCTCATTTTATTAATCCCTTTCTAAATCTACATGTTTTGATTTTACCGAAATATTGTCTAACCATTCATTGGCAATCTCATCAAACATTTTAGTTGAACCCGTCGTATAAAATTCATAGTTTGGCGTTTTATTGTCAATGCTATTGGCAATTTCAAAATAATCTAACAAAACACTAACTTCTCCTACTGTTTCCGCACCAGAGTCAATTAAATGCACCTGACTGCCCACCACGTTTTGAATAATCGGCCGCAATAAAGGATAATGTGTACAGCCTAAAATTAAAGTATCCACCCCGCTATATTGCAAAGGTAATAATGTTTCAGCGACCACTTTTTTTGCTACTGGTGATAAAAATTGATTACTTTCCACCAAGGAGACAAATTTGGGACAAGCTAAACTATATACTTTAACGTTTGGCATTTTGCTTTGAATTGCCTTTTGATAAGAAGCGCTTTTAATGGTTCCTTCTGTTCCGATCACAGCAACCTGATGATTTTGGGTAGTTTTCACAGCCGCCCTAGTTCCCGGTAGAATAACACCGACTACTGGAATAGCGACCTCTTGGCGAATAACATCTAAAGCAACCGCAGTAGCGGTGTTACAAGCAATTACGAGTAATTTGATATTTTTTTGAACCAAAAATTGTGTCATCTGTCTTGTAAATTCAATTACCTGATCAGCGGGCCTTGGACCATAAGGACAACGCGCGGTGTCACCAAGATAAATCAAGTTTTCATTTGGTAATTGTTTTAATGCTTCTTTTAAAACGGTCAATCCGCCCACACCGGAATCAATTAGACCGATTGCGTGCTTATTTCCCATACTCTTCATCCTTTGATGTTTGAAATAAGCAAGATATTTCAAACTGGTTTATTTCATTCCAATGTCTCTATTTTCGCTTTTTTTAAGTTTTTTTTCAAGTCCTGTCTCTTTGCCCGCCAAAAAGCCATTTAAGTTTTCTAAAAATAGCAGCAACTTATTTTGCGACAAAAAATCCAGTCTTCTTTTCTTAAGCGTTAAAGTTCACTTAAGAAAAAAAGACTGGCAATGAAGACTTAATAATTATATTGTCTTGTTTCCAAATATTTTGAAACAAGGGACAATGCGTAACAGACGATAAAATATGCAATTGTCATCGCCAAGAACATTGGTAAAACATAATTTTCATTTTGACCGTAAATAATCTTAGCATTATGTGTCAGCTCAGGTAATGAAATAATTACGGCCAAGGAAGTATCTTTAATCAAAGAAATTAACTGACTAACAATTGCAGGGATCATTGATTTGAACGCCTGAGGAATAACAATCGATCGCATTGTCTCAACATAGGTTAGACCGGTGGATAACCCTGCTTCCATCTGACCTTTTGGAACTGCATTTAACCCCGCCCGAAAAACCTCTGACAGCATCGCAGATTCAAAAATAGTCAACGCCACCACAGCTGACCAGAAAATATCAAAGCGGATACCAATTTGCGGCAAAGCAAAATACGTGAAGAAAATAATGAGTAACAACGGTAAATTTCGAATAACATCAATCACTATCCCCAAAATTTTGGATAAAAATGGGATATTACTAAAACGAATCACGCCGATAAAGCCACCAACAATAAAGCTAAAAATAATCGATAACACCGAAACTTCAACCGTTACTCGTAACCCATCCATTAAAAAACGCATATTAACAAATGAAAATGCATCAAAAAAGTTCATTTAATCCGCTCCTTTCTAGCCAGTTATGGCCCATTTTTTCTCTAAGTGATTCATTAAGTATGAAAGTGGCAATGTTAAAACCAAATAAAATAGTGCAACAATGATATACGTATCAAAAGTATTAAACGTCGTGCTGGCAATCAAGTCCCCTTGATACATCAAATCAAGACCAGCTACCATTGCCAAAACAGAAGAGTTTTTCACTAAATTAATAAACTGATTGCCTAATGGCGGCACTACGATTTTGAAAGCTTGTGGTAACACAATGTAGCGCATCGTTTGACTATAAGTTAGGCCTTGTGAAAGTCCCGCTTCTGTCTGTCCGCTTGGCACCGTTTGAATACCAGAACGTACCGTTTCGGCAATAAAAGCTGATGTATAAATAATCAAACCAATCGTTCCGGCTTGAAATCCATCAATTTGCACCCAATATAGCGGAACTACGACAAAGAAAAACATCGCAATAATCAATAATGGAATATTCCGGAAAAACTCAACATAAGCCTGTGCCAAAAATTTTATCACGCGATTGCTGGACAATTGTAAAATTGCCATTAACGTACCGATAATCAGGCTAAAGAAAAGGGCAATTATACTGGAATAAATTGTAAATTTGAACCCTTCAAAAAACATACCGCTGTATTCTTGAAATAATGTCAGCATAACTGGCCTCCTTTATTTTACTTTCCCAGTGTTGTCATTTGGGAACCACTTGCTATAAATTTCATCATACGTGCCATCTCGATGCATTTCATCTAGTGCTTTATTTACTTCTTTTAAAAAGTTGTCTTGACCTTTATTAATGGCAATACCATATGGTTCTTCTGTAAATGTACTACCCGTTAATTTATAGTTTTTATTTTCAGAGGCCATCCCCAACAAGATAGCATTATCAGTCGTCATGGCATCGCCTTGTCCTGACTGTAAAGCAGTGAAAGCTTCGGCATAATTTTCCAACTCCAAAATTTTAGCATCTGGAGCATGTTGCCGAATATTCACGGCAGACGTGGAACCTTTAACTGCTAGTACTGTATCATCACCAGTTAAACTATCCACTCCGGTAATTTTACTATCTTTTGGTACCAGTAAAGATTGGCCAGCATCAAAATAGACTTGGGAAAAATTCACTTGTTTTTTACGTTCTTCTGTAATCGTCATAGTAGCAATAATCGCATCGATGTTTCCGTTTTTTAACAAGGGAATCCGAGTTTTAGAAGTTACTTCCACAAAAATTGCATTGCCGTCCCGTCCAAGAATTTTTTCTGTGATAGCTCTGGCAATATCAATATCAAACCCCTTTACTTCATTGGTCGTGACATCCATCATACCAAACAGACGGGTATCGTATTTTACGCCCCAAATAATCTGGTTGTTTTCTTTACTAACTTTTGAAATATCTTGGTCTGCAACGCTCTTTCCACAACCACTTAATATAAGCAGTACTGCTGCAAGCCCAAACACAAATGAAAAGATTTTTTTCATTAACTTTCCTCCGATCCTTACGATTGCAAAACAAACAAAACCAAAACAATATTAATGATTGATAACTTTACTGATAAATTGTTTTGCTCGGTCCGTTTTCGGATTATTAAAGAAGTTCTCAACGTCGCGACTTTCTTCAACCACTTCACCATCAGCCATGAAGACGACCCGGTCAGCCACTTCTTTGGCAAAGCCCATTTCATGGGTAACTACAATCATGGACATTCCATCTTTGGCGATTTTTTTCATGACATTTAGCACATCACCAATCATTTCTGGATCCAATGCTGAGGTTGGCTCATCAAACAAAAGCATTTGTGGCTGCATTGCAAGACCACGGGCAATAGCAACACGTTGTTGTTGTCCGCCAGATAACATTGACGGATAAGAATCCTTTTTATCTAACATTCCGACACGATCTAACAAGCGTTCTGCAAGGGCGATGGCATCTTGTTCATTTTGTTTCAAAACTTTAATAGGGGCTAATGTAATATTTTCTAACACTGTCTTGTTGGGATATAAATTAAAGTGTTGAAAAACCATCCCGATGTTTTTTCTGATTTCTGTCAGTTTACTATTTTTGCTGTAAAGATCGTGGTCATTTATCAATAAATGACCAGAAGAAATACGTTCTAAACCGTTGATACAGCGCAGCATCGTACTTTTCCCTGAGCCAGAAGGTCCGATAACCACGACTACTTCACCTTTTTCGAAATTTAAATTAATATTTTTTAGCGCATGGAATTTACCGTAGTATTTTTCCACGTTTTGAAATTCGATCATAGACATTGGCGTCACTCCTGTTTTAAGTTTAAAATCTATTGATGTTTTAGTTTAAGTAGTATTATAAGCAAATTAAAAAACGTTTGTAAAGTTTTTTCGCAAAAAAAATTAGAATTGACTAACTTTTCTGACAATAACAACGGAGAATTTTGAGAACTTTTCTGACATAGAAATGTAAGTTGTATGCGTTTTCTAATTCTAAAAAAACTACTTTTCAGCTATTTTCTTATTTTCCCAGTTTTACTTTTCAATTTCCAGTTATTTGCCTTTTTGGCAGTTGCCGGAAAGTTTAAAAAAAGGTACACTGACATATGTGAGAATAGAATTTAGAAAAAGGTGACAACTCTTGAAAAATACCATTTTAACAGGGGATCGCCCCACTGGCAGATTACACTTAGGCCATTATGTCGGTTCATTAAAAAAACGCGTGGAAATGCAAGCAGATCCCAACAACGAACTTTATATCATGATTGCAGATATGCAGGCTTTAACGGATAATGCTAAAAATCCAGAAAAAGTTTCTTCCAATGTTTTGGAAGTGGCCTTGGATTATTTGGCCGTAGGTTTAGATCCAAGTAAGACAACCCTTTTTATCCAATCGCAAATTCCGCAATTAGCAGAACTAACCATGTACTTTTTGAATCTCGTTTCTGTTGGACGGGTCCGTCGTAACCCAACAGTCAAAAGTGAAATCGAGCAAAAGAATTTCGGCGAAGGTGTACCAACAGGATTTTTCATTTATCCAGTTTCCCAAGCAGCCGATATTACAGCTTTCAAAGCCAACCTTGTTCCTGTTGGCGAGGACCAAAAACCAATGTTAGAACAAACACAAGAAATTGTTCATAGCTTTAACAATATCTACAAACCTGTTTTAGTTGAACCAAAAGCTGTTTTACCGCCAAAAGGAATGGGACGACTACCAGGGATTGACGGCAATGGCAAAATGAGTAAATCCTTAGGTAACGGAATTTATATCGCAGATTCTGCCGATGTAATCAAAAAGAAAGTTATGAGTATGTACACAGATCCCAATCACATCCATGTGGAAGACCCTGGCCAAGTTGAAGGCAATATGGTTTTCACCTATTTAGATGTTTTTGGCACCGATAAAGAATATATTGCAAAATTAAAAGACAACTATCGTCGCGGCGGTTTGGGCGATGTCAAAATCAAACGTTATTTGATCGATGTTTTAGAAGCAGAGTTTGCGCCAATCCGAACCAAACGAGAAGAATTAGCAAAAGACCCTGCTGCTATTATGGAAATTTTGCAAAAAGGCTCCCAACAAGCAGAAATGGTTGCTGCCCAAACATTAGCGCAAGTCAAAGAAGCAATGGGCATTGCTTATTTCAGCTAAAATACTTTTTGTCGACTGTATTATAAAAAACAGCTAAAATTCCTACATGGTTAAATTGTTTTACAAAAGATTATCCATGTCTAGCTTTGCAAAAGTACTTTACTTACAATAAATAAATATTAAACATTTGCGACGCAATGTTTAAATATTTCGTTCTTATTGTTCAAAAGTTAAGTACCTTTGCAAAGCCTTTTTTATTTTTTGCCTTGTAGACGCATAAATTTCTCAGCAAAAAGTACAGATTTTAATTTTTTCTTTGAACTTTTCTGCTTTCAAATTTAGATCGTATCACTTTTATTTCACCAATTTTTTCTAAGTCAAATCAGTTGTCAAATGCCCGAAGTGGGGCTAAATTTAATATGTATGGCAAAGATAATGAGGTGATAAAAATGAAGGATAAAGAATATCCTTTACACGAACGATTGATCATTGGTGTTTTTTTAGCCGCCGCAGCTGGTGGTTTAGATGCCTATACTTACCTTTTTCACGGTGAAGTTTTTGCAGGTCTACAAACAGGGAATTTCATTTTATTAGGTTTAAATCTAGGTCACGGTAATTTTGGAGCATTGCTTCGGTTTATTGTGCCGATTAGTGCTTTTTTATCGGTAGTGTTGCCACACGTTTTTTGCAACATCACTTAAAAGATGAAACCAGTTTACGCAGTCGGCAAAAATTAGTCTTAGTTATTGAAATTATTTTAATGCTCCTTACTGCTTTTTTATCTCCTTATATTTCTGATAAACTGGCTAGTGCATTACTTTCTTTTGCTGCGGCTGCGCAGTTACAAGAATTCCGTAAACTTCATGCTGGACCTTTTACCTCTTTGATGATGACGGGAAATTTACGTACCTTAGGAGAAACATCTTGGGATGCCTTTATTCATCACGATAAAAAAGCTAAAGCCAAATTCAATGATACTGCTATTGTTATTTTAAGTTTTGTTACTGGCGCTACTTTAAATAGCCTTTTAGGCAATCGCTTAGGCACAGCTACAATTATCGTGTCAGCAGTTGTCTTAGTGATCCCACTGTTTATCCTCCACACTAAAGAGAATTAAAAAATACGCAGCTCTCATCGGACAAACTAATGAGAGCCGCGTATTTTTTATTCATAATCCTAAACTTTTCCAGCCAATAATTAACGAATTTCCGCTGCTAATTCTTCCGTCAAGTTTTTCGTTACTTTTTCCATCGCCTTATTAATTTCCTCATCTGTCAAGGTTGCTTCTGAATTGACAAATGTTAAACTATAGGCCAATGATTTAGAACCTGCTTTGATGTTTGTGCCTTGGTATACATCAAACAACGTAACTTTATTTAAAAACTTGCCAGCAGCAGCTTTAATTGCCGCCACAACGTCTTGATTGGCAACCTCTTCACTTACTACCATGGCGATATCGCGACTTACTGCCGGGAATTTAGAAACTGCTTGATACACAAGTGGTGTCTTTTCAGCAGCTAATAGCGCAGCTAAGTTCAACTCTGCTACAAAAGTTGCCCCAATATCATAGGCTTTGGCAATTGTCGGATGAACTTGACCAACAAAACCAATCTTATCATCGCCTAAATAAATTTCAGCAGTTTGGCCAGGATGCATTTCTTTCATAGCCGACGTTTTCACGTAAGAAATATCTTTGGCACCTAAAGTTATTAGGAGCATTTCAACAATACCTTTTGCTAAAAAGAAATCAACTTTTTTTCCAGCTTGCTGCCAATCTTTGGTTTGCCATAAGCCAGCTAACGCAAAAGCAACATGATTTTCTTCTAGCGGCAAGTTTTTTAAAGGATCACTGTCTTGATAAAAGACACGACCAATTTCATAAAGGGCGATTTGCTCGTTTTTACGGGCCATGTTGTAGGCAACATCGTCTAGTAAGCCGCTGATTAAGTTCATGCGTAAAACTGCCCGATCTTCTGTCATTGGCCAATCCAAACGAGTAATGTTACTTTCACGCATCATAAATTGACGAGATTTTTCTTCTGTTGTCAAAGCATAACTAATTGCTTCGGTTACACCTGCACCTTCTAAAGCACTACGCACTTCTCGTGTTTTTAGTTGTTCTTTGGTTAATGCACCTGCAACAGTCTCACCACTTGGTAAGGTACTTGGAATTTTATCATAGCCGTAAATACGGGCAACTTCTTCAATGATATCTGCTTCAATGTGGATATCCCAACGTCGCGGTGGAATTGTCACAGAAAATTCTTCATCACTTTCTGTGTATGAAAATTGTAACGCGTTAAAAACTGCACCTACTTCTGATACACTTAAATTCGTTCCCAACGAACGATTAATTTTAGCCAAAGTAATCTTTACTTCTTCGTCTTTTACTGCGACTGTTGACCCAACTACAGCATCTTTTAAAACAGTTCCGCCAGCAAGTTTAGCAATCATAGCAGCAGCTACTTCACAGGCTTCGTTAATATCACCTTTATTAATGCCTTTTTCAAAACGGGCAGAAGATTCACTGCGCAAATTGAATTGTTTTGATGTTAAACGAATTGACAATGGATCAAATAGTGCCGCTTCTAATGCTACGGTGGTTGTTTGCTCTGTAATTTCAGAATCTAAGCCACCCATGACACCAGCTAAAGCTACCGGTTTTACCCCATTTGTAATCACGATGTTTTCTGGCGTTAATTTTCGCTCTTCACCATCTAAGGTCACAAGCGTTTCTTCTTCATTGGCACGACGAACTAAAATCTCTTGACTATCTAATTTCCCATAGTCAAAGGCATGTAACGGTTGACCAAATAAAAGCAAAATGTAATTGGTAATGTCCACAACGTTATTAATTGGACGAATACCTTCATTCATTAAACGATTTTGCAACCATTGTGGTGATGGCGCAATCTTCACATTTTCTATAATCCGAATTTGATAAGCCGGTGCATCTTTTTCATCTGTCACCACGACTTTAATTTTGTCACGAGCAGCTGTACTTTCTTCAATCAATTCTTCATTTTCAAAGTGCGGTTTTTGATTATAAATAGCCCCCACTTCATAGGCAACACCTCTGATAGATAAGGCATCGGCACGATTTGGTGTGATGGATAATTCGATGATGCTGTCATCTAAATCCAAATAAGGAAAAACAGACTCGCCCACAACTGCAGCTTGTGGTAAATAATAAATACCGTCAGCAAATTCTTTTGGTACGACATTTTCAGAAATACCTAGTTCTTGTAAAGAACAAATCATACCATTTGAAACTTCACCGCGCATTTTTCCTTTTTTAATTTTCACATTGCCGGCAATCCGTGCTCCTGGCAGTGCCACAATAACCTTAATACCTTCTTTGACATTAGGTGCACCACAAACAATTTGAGACAATTCTTCTTCACCAATATCCACTTGGCAAATAGACAAATGATCAGAGTTAGGATGCGGAACACACTTTTCTACTTTCCCTACGACAATTTTCTTTAACCCTTCTGCAGGGACTTCAATACCTTCTACTTCAATGCCGGTTACAGACATTTTATCTCCTAATTCTTTGGGAGAAATTTGAGTAAGGTCTAAATATTCATTTAACCATTTATAAGAAACTAACATAAATTTTTACTCTCCTTTGAATTGACTTAAAAAGCGCAAGTCATTTTGATAGAAGTTCCGAATATCATTCACACCGTAACGCAACATTGCGACACGATCTGGGCCAATCCCAAATGCAAACCCAGCATATTCTTCTGGATCAATTCCAGACATTTTTAAGACGTCAGGATGCACCATACCCGCTCCTAGAATTTCGATCCAACCTGTGTATTTGCAGACATTGCAACCTGCACCACCACATTTAAAACAACTAACATCGACTTCAACAGAAGGTTCCGTGAAAGGAAAATAACTTGGGCGTAAACGAATTTTACGATCTTCTCCAAACATTTTTTGCATCATTACTTCCAAAGTACCTTTTAAATCTCCCATCGTTACATGTTTATCGACAACTAAGCCTTCAATTTGATGGAATTGATGGCTATGCGTGGCATCATCGGTATCCCGACGGAAAACTTTTCCTGGTGAAATCATGCGTAGTGGTCCTTTAGAAAAATCGTGTTTTTCCATCGTCCGCGCTTGTACTGGCGAAGTGTGGGTTCTGATTAAAATATCTTCTGAAATATAAAACGTGTCTTGCATATCTCTGGCTGGATGATCCTTTGGTAAATTCATCCGTTCAAAGTTATAATGGTCACTTTCAACTTCATAACCTTCTACAACTTGGTAGCCCATGCCAACAAAGATATCTTCAATCTCTTCCATAATTTGTGTTAACACATGACGATTTCCTTTTTGAACTTGTTGTCCTGGTAACGTTACATCAATGCTTTCTTTCGCTAAAGCAGCGGTTAGTGCAGCTTCTTCTAATACTTGTTTTCTTTCTTCAAGTGCGCGTGTTAACTCATCGCGAATTTCATTGGCAAAACTTCCGACTTTAGGACGTTCTTCTGCCGATAAATCTTTCATTCCCCGCAAAACTTCTGTAATTGGGCCTTTTTTTCCAAGTGTTTCCACTCGAATTTGATTTAACGCCTGTAAATCATTGACGTTGTCAATTTTTTCCATGGTTTCATTTTTCAATGATTCCAATTTGGCTTGTAAAGACATACTTGTTCCTCCTTAATTAAAAAAGTTCAACTTTACCCCATTCATTACTTGGAATTTAAAATGCGGTAGCTGGACTTTTGGCTTTAACGATAAAAAAAGACCTCATTCCCTAAAGGAACGAGGTCTCGCGATACCATCCTAATTCGTCAAAATATGACGCACTTAATTTTAATAACGATTGCTAGACAACCGGCCTGGCTTTCACCAAGCAAGCTAGGAAGTGAATTTCATTTTTCGATTGCGGCCCCTGCTTTCAGTCTATGACAGGACTCCCTTTTTCCGAATCAGCCAAATTACTTGTTTCCATCATTGCTTTTTATCCAATTGTATTTAGTGTACAAAACTTTTGGCTGAAAATCAACTGCATTCTGCAGCATCGATCCATTTGTTGCCCCAATCTTTGACTGCAATCAAACTGGTTTCTAAATCATGGCCTTTTGCTGTTAATTGATATAAATTATCTTCTTTGGCGACAATTCCCTCAGCATCTAACTCCCGCAAACGTTCAACCAATACGCGATCACTTACTTCGGGAATTTTATTTGCCAAATCAACAAAACGTTGGGCCCCATCTTCTAATAAAACATCGAGAATCAAACCGTTCCATTTTTTTCCCAAAATCGAAAAAGCTTTTTCAAATTTTGGACACAAACAAAATTCTGTTTCTACAACTTGTTCCACTTTCGGTCACCTCTTTTGACACATTATAGCACGCTTCTTACATTTTGTAAGCACAAAAGATTACAAAAGAGAAATTATTTTACGTCCCTTTAAAAAAATCAGATAACTCTCTGTAACAGGACGGTTATACGTTTCTGTTAATGCTTTTTTATAAAGGTTAATCTGACCTTGATAACGTTTTATAAGTTGTCCTTCATTCTCTTTTGTTAAATGATCGGTTTTAAAATCATAAAGTAAAATTTCATCTGCTAGAATATATCCATCGATAATCCCATGAATAAGCAACTCATCATTTTCATTATCGTAGTCGTTAAAAATTGTCGTTGTTTTTTGCAACATGGCAAAAGGTTCTTCTCGATGCACGTTGCTTTGTTGGGCGATCAGCTTTTGACCCAAGGGCGTGTCAAAAAACCAAAGGATATCTGGTACAACTACTTCTGCGGCAAGTTCTGTAGTTAAAATTCCTTCCGTGACAAGTTTAGCAATAAATTGCTCCAATTGCGTTTCAGTGGGAGCTTTGTTTAAATCTAACAATTGCAACACCGTATGGGTAGCCGTTCCAATGCTAGCGGCATCACGTTTTGTTTCAGCCATAAACTTCGGTGTCGCTAAAGTTTCAGCTGTATAACGGTTACCAGTCGCCTGTTTTTCCAAACTACTTTGCCAATCTAAGCGATTTTCTTGGGTATTATCTGGGTCCTCAAAAACCCGCTTAATCTCTGTTACGGATTGATAACTTGTCGTTTGTGTTGCTTTTTCATAAGGATAAATAAAATCTAAGCGTTTTTTGACTGTTGTTAAATCTGCTTGGTTTTGCTCTTTTATTTTCTCGTCCATAGGCGCAATTACATTTTCTTCATAATTTTCGCGCCAGGCTTTCACATCGGCTTGGTTAAACCAATAAATGGTGAACTGGGCCGGACTTTGCACGGTATAACTGCGATCTTTTGCTTCACTAAAAACAGCTTCCATATCCGGATGACGCATCAATGTCATCCCCACCCAATTTAGCAAAACATGGCTACCTTTTAAACGCAAGGCAGGATTTAACACTTTCTTTTCTTGTGTTAGGGCTCCTTGCCACGCTTGCAATGCTTTTTCTTTGTTTTCATAAGAGCCAACTAAATACAATTTTTGTTCGGCACGCGTCAAAGCAACATAAAGTTTACGCATTTCTTCTGAAAAAGCTTTGTTTAAACGAGCTTGCTTAATTCCTTTGTAGGGCATAGTTTCATAGCTGACTTGTCTTTCTTGGTCCACATATTTAATACCTGCCCCTAGATGCTCTTCAAAAATATAATTGCGGTTAAAGTCCAAACGATTGATATCGCGGGCCATATCTAATAAAAAGACAATTGGAAATTCCAACCCCTTACTACCGTGAATGGTCATAACCCGCACCGCATTCTCCACTGATTTTGTCGCAGGTTCAGCCAAATCTAAATCTTTTTCCTGCATTTTTTCAATCAGACTGATGAATTGATATAAACCGCGAAAATTACTTTTTTCATAATTTTTTGCCCGTTCTACCAAAGCAATCAAATTTGCGTGGCGCTGAATTCCGTTTGGTAAGCCCAAACAATAATCCAAATAGGCTGTTTCTTCATAAAGACGCCAAATTAAATCCGGTAAAGCGTTGCGTTTTGAGAAGGCCCGCCAACTTTCTAATTGGCTTAAAAAAAGATTGATCTTTTCTTTTAGCTCTTCTTTTTTTCCATAAAGGCTATAGTCACTTAAAGCTTCATAATAAAAACCATTTTTATTTTGCAGGCGAATTTGCGCCAGTTCATCTTCTAGTAACCCTACAATTGGCGAACGTAATACAGAAGCCAGCGGTATATCGTTATAAGGATTATCAATAATTTTTAACAAGCTAATAATAGTTTGAATCTCAGTTGCTTGAAAATAACTTTCGGCATCCGTAATCTCCAGTGGAATATCTAAGTCGTAAAAAGTGTCGACAATAACTTGATTGTTTCCCTTTGTTGGGGTAAGTAACACGATATCGCCATATTCAAGTTTTCGCATCATTTTTTTGTCTTTATCATAAATTTGAAAAGATTGGCTAATTAATTCTTTGATTTTTAATGCTGTGATTTGAATTTCGCCAGCTTGACGTGTCTCGAAATGCTTGACATCATCTTTTGTCCCTTTTTCAAACAAAAGTAATTCCGTCTTAAACGCATCGCTTGCTGGAAAATTAGGAAAACCAGGAATTAACGCCGCTGCTTGGTCATAATCGATTTGCCCGACCTGTTGATCCATCAATTGTTCAAAAACTAAATTGGTGAAATCCAAGACTTCTTTGCGGGAGCGGAAATTTTCTGCTAAAACGATTCTGCGGCCATTTTTCTCATTACCATAGTCATTGTATTTTTCAATAAATAATGTAGGATCTGCCAAACGAAAAGCGTAAATAGACTGCTTTACATCCCCTACCATAAACATATTTCCGGCACTTTCTGTATTGTCTCTAACATAACTTAAAATCGCTTCTTGCAAACGATTGACATCTTGATATTCATCCACCATCACTTCAGTAAACTTGCTCTTATAATAAGTGGTAGCAGGGCTATTTTCTACCTTTAAAATTGCCAGTGTATAGTGTTCCAAATCATTAAAGTCTAAAACACCTTTCGCCAATTTTTTTTTAGTATAGGCTTGACTAAAAGCTTGCGTAACTTCACTCATTTTTGCAACTAACGCATGGGACTTCACCAATAAATCATTCATCATAGCCTCAGGATAAGGAAAATAAGTCACCACTTGGGCTACACTTTCTTTTGCGATTCCTTGAAATTCTTTGACACTCACAGAAAGATCCGCCAGCTCTCCCCTTTTTTTTCGGACATTCGTTTTTAAATCGAGTCCTTCAATTTGGGCAAAAAGTGCTGCCATATCGTCTGCTACAAGCGCTGCTTGCAATCGCATCACCTGATTTAGCTGTGTTGTTAACAATGCAACATCTTTTGTCAACTTCTCTTCATTTTGGCAAATAGCGATTGCCTGCTCATAGTTTGCGACTGCTAATTCTAACTCTGCCACTACAGCAGGCTTGATTGCTGATTGGTACAATGCAGTTGTTTGAAAACCATCTTGCGCTTGATAATTTTTGGGTAACTCTTCTAGCCAATAAGCAGGATCAGGGGCTGCACAAGCAAATTGATACAAACGCATAACCAAATCCGTTAACCCCTCATCGGAACGATCGCTGCCAAAGTTTTCCGTTAATTTAAAGAAATCCTCGTCGTCATTGGCATAATAATCTTCTCTTAAACCCGTCCAAACTTCTTCTTGCAACAATAATTTTTCAGTTTCATCACTTAAGAGACGGAAAACCGGATCAAGGTCAATCAAATAATAAAAGCGTTTAATCACTGTCATACAAAAAGCATGGAGTGTGGAGATATTGGCTTGTGGCAATAACACTAACTGTTTCACGTAATGTGCGCGTAAATTACTATTTCCTTCTTCATTAATACTTTGCCGCAGCGCCTTTTCAATTCGTTCTTTCATTTCACTAGCAGCAGCTTCTGTAAAGGTTACAATTAATAAACGATCAATATCGACCCCACTTTTTAACTTTTCAATGACGCGTCTGACTAGGACAGTGGTCTTACCAGAACCTGCCGAAGCAGAAACCAATAGATTATCCCCGCCGTCAAAAACGGCTTGCCATTGTCGGTCTGTAAAGCGTTCGTTTTCCGGCCTTACCGGAATAACTGGATTTGTTTTAGACATCGCCGTTTTCCTCCTTGATTTCATTTAAAATTTCTGATTTTGGTAAATTGGGAATTTCGTGATAATCATTTTGTGCAAGCATGACATCAAAGCCACACAAACTACGGAAAGGACAAAAATTGCACGCCTTTTCCCCACTACTTTTCTTGTAAGGATTTAAGAAAATTTCGCCGGTGACAATATTTTCTGCTGCATTTTTCATTAAATGGCGATTATGTTGCCTTAAAAGCTCCAACTCCTCTTCTTGATAAAAAGCTTTTGAATTACTTTCTTTAGCCAAAACACCATCTTTATTACTTAAAATTGGATAAACAAAAGAGCGCTCTTTTACCTCCAATGTGTCATCTAACAAAGGATATAATTCACTATCTTCTGCAAAAATCCCTTTATATTTATAAGCTTTTAAAACTTCAGCCAAGCTTGCCTCTTCTGCTTTTAAAACTGGATCATGAATGCGCATATAATACGCCCCCGCAGCCTTAACATCAGTTGTTCCTACTAGTTCAGCCGCGTTTATTAAGGCAACATCTAGATAGGTCAACAATTGCATCGCCAAACCAAAATAAGCGTCGGTTAAATTGAAATCTTTTACACCTGATTTGTAATCAATCACTGCAAGCCAAGTGTGCTCGCTACTTTGGGCCATATCCAGTCGGTCAATTTTTCCTCGTACGGCTAAGTGGCCGCCGGTTGATAAAGGTTCTTCAATACCTTTAATACCACTAGTTCCAGCTAACTGACCAAAAACAATTTCAGTTGCAAGCGGGGTCATCTTAGTGCGCTTACTTTGCTTATGCAACGCCCAAATCACTTTTTTAATCGTCTTGCCAAGACGATAACGCAAATAATGCATGCGGGCAGAACTTTGTAAAATCATAAAGCGCGGTTCCGCAAAAATTTGCTGTAAAACAGTATCGATTAACTGCTGAGCTTCATTTTCATCTAATTCTACCAACAATTTTTGTTTCGCAAAAACAGCTTGCAAAAACAAATCCAACGCATCGTGAAAAAGCGTTCCAGTTGTAAGTGCATCAAGACCAAATAACTCCCGCTCTTTTAAGCGCAAGCCATAATTAGCAAAATAACGGTACCCACACTGATAAAAACTTTCCATCTGGGAAATCGATGAATACAAATCTTTGCCGTAAAGTTTTGTTGCGACTTCCTTTGGTAATGTTACTGGCACATTCAGGTACTCTCGGCTGGCAAAAGCGCGTTGTGCCAAATTACGATAAGAAGAGGCCAGCAACAGCTCTTCTAAAGCGCGCCATTTTGCGTTTACTGTTAACTTTTCATCTTTTGCATTCCGATACAATAAATTCAGCTGGCCCACTAAATTACGATAAGTCGCCACAAAATTTTCTGGTTCACTTGTTAAAGATAGCTCCTCTAGAGGAATTACTTTTAAATTTCCTTGAGTGACAAAACGTTGCAAATACGGCGAAATGCGTAAGTTTTGCTCCGTGTCATGATTAGCCGCATAGCTTAAAAAGAGTTCATCACAAGCTGATAAAAAAACTTTGTAGGCAACAAAAGGTGCTTTTGCTACGCTCTCTGTTCGAAGATCCCGTAATTGTTTTTCATCCGTTAAGCTTGTGTTTAATACTTCCCTGTCTTCTATTGTTAACAAACTATCGTCTGAAACCGGAGCGGGAAAATTCTTATCATTTAGGCCCATGGCAAAGGTAATCTTTGCTTGCCCAATTCGAGCCAGGCCTAACTGATTTAACTGGACTTGGTCAATTGCAGAAGGAACTTTACCATAAAAGGTATTGTCCAATCCCGTAGTAAAAAGCAAACTGAAATTCGTTAAATTAAACGAATCTTCTCCATAAATTTCAACGTAGTCATCCATCAAGTCCATCAGTGCTGACCACGTCTGTTCGTGGTTACGCGCTAATTCCAAGTCACCTGCTGCAATATCTTTTTGGCGCCAATCTTTGATGCGCTCGTCAGCTTTAATCGTCATTAAAAATTGATACAGCTTACTAACAGCTTCTTTTGCTGTTTTACTTTTTTGCAGATTTTGTAAAAAATCTGCAATCTCTGTCGCAAAAGCCCGACGCAGTCGATTACTATCTTGTGACAGTTGGTCAGCATCTTCTTGTTCTTCATTTTCAAAATCATATTGAATGATCTGCCAATCTTCTCTTCGTGTCCAAAAACTTCCTTGAAAATTGAATTTCAAAGCAATATTTTCCGTCTGATCCACGATATTGCGATAGTTTTGTAGTGGATTATCAGTCTCAAAAAAATACGCGGGAATGAATAGTTCTGTTTTCAATAGCCGCATGATATCACTAAGCCGATAATGGTATTCACCTAAAGCAAATAACGCTTGTAAAAATTCTACAAGAGGATGTTGGGCCATCGAAATCTGTTGATCCAGATAAAACGGAATTGCTAACTCGTTAAAAACCGGTGGGATCAAATGCCCATAAGTCTCTAAATCGTTTGTTAAGAGTTGAATATCTTGATAGCGATATTGCCCACTAGCCACCAGTTTGCGAATTTCAGTTGCAATGTAATTGACCTCATCGGTAGGTTTTAATGCTTGCCATAAGTGGATACTTTCTTTTGGTAAAGCCGCAGCAGACTCATTGCCTGCATTTTGTGTTTGACGCCAAAAACTTTCTACTGCAACTTGTAAAGTAGCTTCTGGTAACGGCGCAGCCGTTAAATCAACTAAAACTTTCGTTCCATTCTCTTTTGCTGTTTGCAAGAGTTGGTAATAAATTTTACCGGTATCGTGAAATAGATCCAATGCTTCAGGGGGATTTGTTACATAAGCCTTGTCTAACACCAAATCCAATAAAACATGGCCATTTTTGGCCAAAGTCGTCAAAAGACAACGCTCTTGGGCATAAAGTTCTTGAAAATCAGTCGCAATAAATAATGTTTTACTTAAATTAGGTGGCGCAAAAAGACTGCTCGCATCACCACTCAAATAACTCGTCAATAAGGCTAATGGATCTACCACTTGTAATTGACGTTTTGCAAGTTCTGTCTCATAGCGGGTCAAGATTAAACGCAATTCGGCAAACTTTAAGCTTTGATCAGCGTTCACGCTTTCTTTGGATAAAGTAGCTACTAAGTCTTCTGGTGTTAAATTACCTACTTTTAACTCTTGATATAAACCTAATAATTTCCCACAAAAACCTGATTTTTCCACTTCACCACGATACAGCAATAAGTCTTCTTTACTTTCTTCCAATACTTTTTGTAAAAGCATGAGACTTCCAGCCTCTGAAAGTGTTTGATTGGCCAATTGACCTGTTTTTTGTAAATAAAACCAAGCCAGACGATAAAAACTAAAAACTTGGGCACGAATCGTGGAAAAAGATAACGTATTCTCAGGTTTCAGCGCTTTTAAAATTTCTTGTTCTTGCTCAAATTTATTGTAGTTAGGGACTAGAAAAAAAACTTGATTTTCTGCGTCTTGCTCAAGCCATGCTTGTGCTTTTTTTATATAAGTATGGCGATGATCTAAAGCACCATTGCCAATTAAAAATTGTAAAGTCATCTCAAACTCCTTCCTTCAAAAAAAGCAATTGAAGTTATCTTGTTACTAGCATAGTATAACAAAAAAAAGTCGATAAATTGAACGCAGCGGTTCATTTACCAACTTTATTTTCATTCTTAAACTTTTACTTATTTATTAATAAAACCAATTTCTTTTAAAGGCCAAAAAACAAATTTCACATCACCAGAAACTGTCTTTTCATCGATAAAGCCAATCGAGCGCGTATCTTTTGAAATGCGCCTGTTATCCCCTAAAACTAAAATTTTGCCGGCGGGTACTTTTTCAAATTTAAAACTTGCTTCTTGATTTGGACTTAAAGTTAACGGCATACCATCGGTTAAATCTTTTTTATATTGATTTAAATAAGGCTCCGCCACCTTTTTGCCATTAATCAGCAATTGGTCATTTTGATAACTGACCGTATCTCCTGGCAGTCCAATCACGCGCTTAATATAATATTTATCAGGTTCATCTGGGGCCGGAAAAGTTACAATATCAAAGCGTTTTACTTTTGTATTCAATAAGGCAATCACTCTTTCGCCATCTTGTAAGGTGGGATCCATAGAATCGCCTTTAACGACTACCGGGGTGAAAATAAATAGACGCACTGCTACTAATACTACAACTAAGCCGATTAGAAAAAGTGCCGATTTAAGCCATTCATAATTTTTATCTTTCAAGCGTTTTATCCTTCTTCCTCAAAGTTTCATACATTAATAGTACCATAGAGTCTTTTTTTCACCAAAGTTTGCGACTAGTAATAAGAAAAATTTAAATGAGCATATTAGTTTACTAACTAATTGTAAGTATGTATACTGACGATGTTACTTAATTAAACAAAGGTGGTTATTTACATGTCAAACTTTTTAGAAGCAATCAAAAACCGTCGTTCAATCTACGCATTAGGACGCAACGTTAATCTTAAGGAAACTGAAATTGAAAGCCTGATTAAAGAAGCTGTTAAATATAGCCCAACAGCATTTAACGCGCAATCTCCACGTGTTGTCATCTTATTTGGTCAAGCACATGAAAAATTATGGGAAATGACAGAAGAAGCATTAAAACCTTTAACTCCTCCAGAAGCATTCCCTAATACTCAAGCAAAATTAGCTGGTTTCAAAGCTGGTTTTGGTACAGTTTTATTCTTTAAAAACACAGATACAGTGAAAACTTTGCAAGAGCAATTTGCTTTATATGCTGATAACTTCCCTGATTGGGCAGAACAATCAAATGGTATTGCAACAGCAAATACTTGGACTGCTTTAGAAGAAGCTGGACTTGGTGCTAACCTACAACATTACAATCCAGTTATTGATGCCGCTGTTGCAAAAGAATGGAATATTCCTGAAAACTGGCAATTGCGTTCACAATTAGTATTCGGTTCAAAAGAAGCTGAAGCTGGCGAAAAAGAATTCTTAAGTGACGACGAACGTTTCTTAACTTTTAAATAATTTGAACACAAAAATAGACTAGCTGCTAAACTGTTGTTTGGCGCTAGCCTATTTTTTTTCATCTAATAAAATATCAATTGGTGTTCCCTCTTTTAAATGTGTTGCCAAAAACGCCACAATTTCTTCTAGCGGTTCATTCAAAACAAATAGCGGTCCGCGCATGCCCCGGCGAAAAAAATTCACCTTCACTTGATTCTTGGTTTTTAATAAAACAATACGATCTACCTCAGCATAGGGAATTCCTTTTTTATCCATTGCATTAATACTAATATGATTTTCCGAAAAACCTTTGGCATCAATTAAAAAGCTTAAGATAATCAACCCTGCCAAAATACCCCGGACGTTCTCGTCTAAGGTTGTAGGGTTTAAACCAACCAGCACAATTGTTCCCACTCCTAAAGCTAAAATCAAATAAAAACTGGTGGACTTACGGCGAGACTTGAAAATAATTTCTTTTTCGATCAAGAATAAATAGGCAAAAAGCACCAGTACAAAAATTAACAGCAAAATGGTAAATGTCGACAAATACTTTTCCCCCTCCTTTTCTTCATCTTACCATAAAAACGCTATCAGCCAAATTGGTAGTGTCTTTTACCGTTGCAAAAGCGAACCAAGTATTTTCTTTATTCTTCAAATTTCGTTACAATAAAGAAGAGAATAGAAAAATAGAGGAGTTTTGATTATGGATAATTTTTTTAAAACATTTCGTGAAAATTTATTATTAAGTGGCGTCGCCTACGGTATTTTGGGAATCTTGATTTTAATTAAACCTGAACCTTTCTTCAATATGATTGTTTATATTTTTGCTGCTTTCTTTTTTGTTATGGGAATTATTAACTTAGTGAACCATTACCGAGCACAAAAGCGTGGCTATTCTGGTTCCCAATTAACAACTGGAATTTTACTTTTAGCCGCAGCTTTGCTGATTTTGATTTTTGCAAAGGGAATTGTGTCTATTATTCCCTTTTTCTTGGGCTTATTCATTTTAATTAGTGGAATTACCCAGTTGTTACAGGAATTGCAATTAAAAAAAGACGGCACAGCACGTACGGGTTGGTTTGTCTTTAGTATCTTAATGATTGTAGCCGGTGCGTTACTCCTATTTAACCCTTTCCGTAGTGTTTTATTAGTTTTTCAAATTTTTGGCGGCCTGTTAGTTGTCTTGGGTGTTTCTCGTTTAGTTGATTTCTTTCGTTTAAGAAATATTTAAAGTTTTAATTATGACAATCTTTTTAAAGATTTCCGTCGCTTTTTTTAATCATTTCCCTTTATAATACTTTTGTTATCAATGAAGTATGAGGAGGTGGAAATATGCCAATTGAAAAAAGCCAACTAAAACAGCAACCAGTAATTATCGTCAAAGACAAAAACGGACAGATCTTACGGAAAGTCTCCGTGAAAGAATGGCTGGAAAATCATCCTCTTGACGCGACTAAAGAAGACTTTGAATTAAAACTTTATCGCGAAGCGTTAAATTACTTTTACTTAAAACAGTATGATCAAGCCGAAGATTTACTAATCTACCTTTGTGAAGGGACCCATTATCAACGTTATGAATACAGCGAACGTTTGGCTACGTTGTATCACACGCAAAACCGCTTGGACAAAGAACGGTGTATTTTACTCCTAGCTAAAAGAGCACAGGAAAAAAATCATGCGCCCAAAGAATTGTTACAACGTATCACAAGACGTTTGGACAAAGTCGACAAACAATTAAATCACTATCAAAAAACCATCAATCTACTCGCTTTAAGTTAACAAAAGCAAAACAAAGTCTTTTAGCTTTTGCGCAATAAGCCAAAATATTTCGAATTTGTTTGTGTGAAAGTTTTATACTTTCCTGACAATTAACCAAAAACACCCAACTAGTTAGTTGGGTGTTTTTTTCATCTATTGCTGCTTATTTTTCAGCAGAATTTCCGCTTTTCAATATTTGACTTGTGCCATCAGCATAATTTAATTTCACATTATCTTGAACATTGAAAATATAAACATTAAATTTAATTGCTTCACTATTTACAGACTGTGCCATCAAATGGACACCCCGCGCCAAAAGTTCATCATTGCGAAAGATTGGTGTAACTTCATAACGAACAAAATGATTTTTATCTTGCTCTAAATAATACTTGATATCCATTTCAAAACGTAACATTTCAGGGTTATTCAACTGGCGTGTACCGGTAATTAAATTTTGCCAATTTGCATTTTCACCTGCTAATGCAAAGCCAATTAAATGGGAGCGATTATACAAATAGCTACCACCAATTTTTTTATTGCGCCAGCCAGTCGGGGTAACACTTGAAATACTGCCGCGTTTTTCTTTGGGCATTAAACTTTGATTCAATAATGCCTCCGCACCTGTGGCCCGATTTAGTGCATCTAGGGGATAATACTTTTCCCATGCCCCACTTGTCGTAGCTAATTCGGCTTTTGAAAAAGTTGGCTTTCCTTGATTAATTTCAATCGTTTGTTTTCCTGCATAATTTAATTGGGCTAGTTCTTGTTTTAAAGCTGTCAGTTTAGCGTCACTTTGCAAGGGGCTTGCGCTTTTTTCTTCTGTTGCTCCCTCATCTTCTCTTTGATTACTACTGCTTTTCTCTTCTGAAGCTTCAGATTGCAAAGTAGTGCTGGCCGCCGTAGTATTTGGGTTATCTTTGGGTGCTATTGATTGAAGATTTTCAGTGTTTAATAACCCACTGCCAGATAATACGGCTGCAATTGATGCGGCCACCAAAATGAAGCTTGGCTTTTTCTTGCGATGTTTGGTCGTAGCTTGAATTAAGGTAACAATTCCAATAATTATCCCCAATAGACCACCTAATATTAAAACAGTATCCATTTTTTTCCTTCTTTTCTGTAAATTTAATCTACCTTTATACCCTAGCAAATGGCCTTCTTGAAAACAAGTAGAAATACGCTCAGATCGCCTACTTTTTCATTTTTGTCAAATGCTTGTCACCAGCCCTTTTTCTTGAAATAAAAATTTCATTGGCATAAAATAAAGCATGATACTTTTTTGGCGGAGTTGGTGGAACGGCAGACACGTATGCTTCAGGCGCATATGCCTATAATAGGCGTGAGGGTTCAAATCCCTTACTCCGCATTTTATTACTCAAAAATTGACAAGGAGCAAATTTATGCCATTTATTGCGATTTTAATTGATGTATTGACCTTGGGAGCGTATTTTTTACAGTTGAATAATGATTCGCGTACATTACGTTTTTTAGGCCTAATCTTTCAAGGAATTATGACGATTTTACTACTGATCGTAATGATTGCCTATCACGGTAAACGTTATAGTAATTATCGGCCAGCCGGTTATTCTTATTTAACAATTCGGTATGCCCTTATCATCTTCTCTTTTTTGATTAATGCCATCGTCTTGTTTCTTTATATTTTAAACTTTACCGGTGCCAACGATTTAATTTTTTCAAGCTTTTAAAAGTTATTAACTTTTTCATAAGTTCCTTTGTCCAATCATTTTAAGATAGAAATTGTGCTATACTTAATCCTACGCGAAAAATATTGTTATGCGATAGATTGATTTATTTCGGTGAATTTAATCAAACTGGCGTAACTTAGGAGTTACATGGATGTATTAGAGGTTAGGGAATACATCGTTTAAACGAGAAATAACATGAATTTTAGTAATAGTCTTGATCCAACCTTAAATAATAATATTGATTAGTTAGATAGCCTTCTCTAGTAATAGAGAGGGCTATTGTCCATTTTAGCAGATTTTTTTACTTCTCTCTTTACAAAACAAACATACGTTCGTATAATAAGAGTATCAAAAAGTTGGAAGTGATTTTATGCGTATCCCACCTTCTTATCAAGATCGCAAATTATTAAAGTGGAATGGCTTTTACTTATCTGAACATACGCGTCAAATGGCTGAAACCAAAGCTGCGCAAGCTTTTCTTTGGCCCGCCAAACCGATAATGGATAAAGAAGCTATCGCACAAGTTTTATATGAAGCGCGCTTAAAAGAGCGCAGTATTGCACTTCAAAAAGAAGAAGTAGATGCTGAAGGCCACTATTTCCCAGATATTGTTGGGAAAATACAAGGCTATGATGAATTAGGGATTTATATTGCCAATCAAAAAATTGATTACGACGAAATCCGCAGTGTCACCTTTACAACTGTTGCCAAGTGGTCTGCATTGGAGGAATAATGATGATTAATTTAAAGGGTACTATTTCTCAAATCAAAGTATTGAAAATGTCTGATCACCCCCTAGTTTACTTTCAATTGAATGAACACCACTGTTTAATCGCTACTCACGCATTGAATTTTTTAGCTGACGTTGCTGTTAATAGCACAATCAGCGTTGTTGGTCATTACAATGCTCGTAAACAATTTGTTGTAAAAAAATATAGTGTCTTAGGCAAACCTCAAATCGTGATTGAATTTGAAAAAAGTCTCTATCCGCCGAAACACATTTAGTTTCTAGTAAGAAAAGCCAAATTTGGCTAATCACTCGCCTGCAATAAGGCGGAATTTCAATAAATTGCTTTTCAAATTTCTTGAAATTTTGACTTATTGTTACAGCGAGTTCGTTTGAAAAGCTAGACAGTACGAAAAGCTTTTCTAACTCGCTTTACTCGCCTGCAATAAGGCGGAATTTCAATAAATTGCTTTTCAAATTTCTTGAAATTTTGACTTATTGCCACAGCGAGTTCGTTTGAAAAGCTAGACAGTACGAAACTAGCCAAATCAATATTTTTCTTGTGAAGAATTTATGCACTCGCCTGATAAAAAAGAAACGTCTTAGCGCTTCTTTGCAAAAATTGTTTCAATTATTTGATCAGCCAAATAAAAAACGCGATCATCACTTTTGGGCCGCGGTGACGCAGCGTTGAGCCAATCTAATCCTTCCAGCGGAATGCCATAACAAAAAAGATGCGGTTGAATTTGCCCATTGTTATCAATGATTTGGTGTGTTTTGCGACTAACCAAGATTGCCCCTGTTACATGGCTTTTAGCGTCAAAAGTTACCTTATGTGGGGCTAGATAACCTTTTTTTCTCATATTCTTTAATAAGGGATTCTTTGTCGTTGCAAAACTTGGTTGCGGTAAACGCGCCTCAATCAAATTTTTTCCATTAAATCTTCGCTTTTCATCTTGCTTACTGTAGGCAACAAATTGCCCGTTTTGTTTTGTTACCGTCATCTCTGGAGCTAGAAATTCGACAATTTCCGCTTCTACTAACGCCGCTAATTGTTTTTGTCGTACAACAGGTGCACCGATAGCTAGAAAGCTATAGCTACGATTGAAATCTCCCCAGAAATCTTCATAGTACTCTCTTTCAGAAAATTTTTCATGATCTAACATATAATCAAAAGGTGCCTGCAGTTCTTTAAATGTATCAATCGCCGAGGCAATAGCTCCTGTTTTGTTGCCTAATTCAGCTGATTTTATATCTGCTTTTAAATATCCAAGAACAAAACTAGGGAAATGTTCTGGTGAAATATTTCCTGCCGGCTGTAATAACTGCTCCCAATTTAATTGTAGTTCTTTGGGTACACGATATTTTCTTAAAACGGCAGCAGCATCTTTACAACGATATTCTGTTAGAAAGTTAGTCAAATCAAATTTAACATCCTTTAAAACCTTTTGATAATAGACTAATTCGGCTTCTTTTTTTACTAATGTGACTAATTCTTTTACTGATCCTTGAAATTGAGACATAAAATGCGGCGTCAAAATCTCAGGCTTAGCGTCTTCGCCAGGTTCTTTTTGATTAATAGGACGCGCATGATAAGGCAGACCGCGACCTGAGCCAACAATTATTTTTGCTTCTTTACCTGAAGGCTGGTAACACAAATCCCCCTCCTTTTCAATAAATTTCCCGCCCCACTTGTCAATTAGTAACGGCAGATAGTCATAAAAACTCAAACCCAACCCTCGAATAATAATTGGTCCATTAACTAATTTTTTTAATGGTGTATTGGCTGGATTTCCCGGTCTTTGATAAAACAAGTTATTTTTTTGGGCAAAATTCTGATTTTCGCGCTCTTCTTCACTGGCTTCATTTTGCGAATGTCCCGTTGCCAAAATCACATCAGAAACGAGATATTCTTTTGAGCCAATTAGACTGATTTTTTCTTTTTTTAGCGTTAAATCCGTAATTTTTTCTTTAACCAAGTGTACTTGTATTTTTTTTGTGGTTTTCTTTAAAATTTCTGCATAAAACCACCGTTGATAAATACCGTAGTAGCGGCGAGAACAATAGTCGTTTTTAGCTAATCTGGTTTCTGACATAAATTTTTCTTGCTCTGTTCGATCTAACGTAGCTAAAAAAGCGGCGGCCTCCCTTTGACTCCATTCTCCTAGATTAGGACCTTCATCTTCAGAAAATAACGTTACATGTTGCAACACGGTGTTCATGATAACAGCTTTATTTTGATCACTACGCCAGACATTTCCTCCTGGCCCATACGGATCAAAAATAAAAATTTCAAATGCTTCTTTACTTTCCACGGCTCTCTTTATAAGCTTTGACAAGGCAATCAAACCAAATGGCCCCGCACCAATAATCGCGATTTTTTTCATATCCGTCCTCCTTAGTAAAAAAGCCTATAGTTTCTAATCCAGCATATACCTCGCTATAACAGTTATTCTTATTATTAGAGTAAAGAATAATGCAAGCATGTGCAAATCTGAACCTTTGATTATTTCAACTTAATTCGCTTATAAAAAAAGAAAAAAGCTCTATTTTGACCACAAACGCAACATAATAGAAATTGTTTCTCAAAATCATATCAATTTTCAAAAATATACTTCTATCATCTTGTATGCAAAAAAACTGGTATCAACGTCAGCAAGACATCAATACCAGTTTTTTTCTAACTATAAGGAGGGACAAATCGTTTTATATCAGGACTATATGTCTAATTTTACGAACTAACTTTCTTTGATGTTAAGTCGAAATTTCAAGAAATTTTAAAGGCAATTTATCAAGATTCCATCTTATCGTAGAGAGTTCACTCCGAGTATGAGGCCTTTCTAGCAGACCCGTTTCGCAAAACAACTCTTCAAAAATAAGGACAATATTTTTCCGAAAATATCGCTCTTTTACTGATAACGGAATGCAGTTTACTTAACTTTTTTGCTACGCAATTTTTTCTATTCGGATAAAATAACCGTCGATTGATTCACTGATTTGTCTTAAAACATGGAAACCTTGTTCTTCTTTCTGACGGGGAACCTCAATCAATTTAACTTCTTGGCGATTGATAGGAATACCTACAATTAATTCGTCTGAAACCATATGCATCGCCATGATATGAGAAATTTGAGCGCCCAATTTCATTATTTCTTGCTGATTTTTATTCACACGCCAATGCGAATTTTGCATTAAGCGTAAACCACTCGTTAAAACACCACTCTTAACAACCTTTTCTGAAATGACTGGACGCCACATTTAAGCCACCTGCTTTAAAGGGTAATCTTCGATTGTTATAGCGGTGTCACTTGCTACAGTGACAGTAACTAAGCTGCGATATTTTGCTGCAATTTTTTTTAGTTGTTCTGCCTCTTTTTTTGAACAATCAACATAAAAAATCACGCCATCATACTGGTCTTCAAACTTTGCTAAAAACGCTTCTGCTTGTTTCAACCATTTATTCTTAATCGTCAGACTTTCATAAAACGTCACTTGCTTATTCCGCAAATAGTTTTCTGGCAGTTTTTTAGGAAATCCTACGACTGCGATTTTTTCACCTGTATGTTGTTTTTTTATATGATTCCAAACATGACTAATTTTTCTTTGGTTACCGTAAATAATATACATTTTGCTTGCTCCTTAATTTATGATTATTCTATTATGACGGCAATAGCCTACCGTCGAATATTCAGCTTGCAAGACTATCCCCTCCTCTAATCATAAATAAAGTAACGCTCTTTATTTATCCACCATACCAAAGATATTATTTAAAGCAAGCAACGTAAGAAATTGGTAAGAAGATAACTTACCAATTTCTTACAAAGTAAAATAAGACCGCTACTTCTTCCACTAAATAAAAGTGTGATAAAACAATTGCGAGCAAAACAAAAAATACCATTGTTCATTGGTAATAAAAAAAACTAGCAAAATTACTCCTTCAATAATAGGGATAATACTTTTTGGTATCCCCCTTGATATTTAGACTATTTTTATCGCCATGAGTCGCGATACTTTCACTTTGCCAAAATATTTTCCAAGAATCACACAATCTAACTTAGACATCCCCCAATTATTCGGACCATCTATCATCCTTACTTCTACAAGTCTGGTTGTAGTTCCTACTTTGTAGATTAATCGATCCCCGCAATTAAAAAAATCGCTAGTATACCTTCTTACCCCTCGGTGAAATCTATCGTTGACTATCTTTATTACTTCCATATTAAAAAACCACCTTATTCATTTAACAATCGCTAATGATCATCTCTAAAACACCTGAAATTTACTACCGCTTCATAAATAGCTATTGCTCTCTTCTTTTTCTTTTTACAAAATAGATGATTAGGAAAATTATTATCATAACGAGTAACGCTACGAGAATTCCAATAATTATAAAAAGCAAAGTATTATCTTTTTTAACCGTGAATACTTTTGTATTAACAGTTTGTGCTTCCTTTTTTGAAATATCAAATTTCTGTTCAAAATGCCATTGTTTATTAAAAACATCTGTAAAATCTAACTTCAACAGATATTTACCGGCATCAAGTGGCTTAGTCGCACCAACAGTACCGTTAAAAAAATTAATCGTAAACGAAGATGAAGGTGCTATGCCACCATCTTTAATTTCTCTAGAAATAACCGGATTTTTTTGATCTTCCTCTTTATATATCTTCCCAATCATGTGCACTTTACTAATATTTACCGGTTGGGTGTTCTTCAGCTTTACCGTTATACCGGCATTTTTACTAATGGCCTCAGGAGATATACTTATTAGCTCTAAATTTGGATTAACTTTTGTTTCATTTTGCGAGAGCATTAATCCTAAAACGTAATCGTAATCCGTTGTCAGTCCAGCTTTCTTTTTTTGCTGAGATTCTCTTTTTACTTGAATACCACCTAGAATCATTCCATCAAATTTTTGATTGGGAACTGATATATCAAAAGAAACAAGCCCTGCTTTTTTACCGGGAATCGTTACTGTTTTCGGATATTTTACCCACTTTTGAATATCCATCTCATTTGAAGGACTCGATTTATTTATTTCACCACTATAATCAATCACTAAATTACCATTTGTTTCAGCCCTATTCACGTCAATTGCGAACTTTTGCTGTTGCTCTGAAAAATTATTGATTTTAACTTTTACAGTTGTTTTTTCTTCAGGTTTAACGCTTAAATCAAAAAAAGAATTTCCGCGCTCAAGTTGATTGGCAGAAAAGATGGGCTCAACGCTAAAATTTACTAATTCAGCTTCTTGCTCGGCATAGACCACTCCAGTTGTAGCAAATAGTCCAATGATTAATACAATACACATGTAAAAAGTCCTTTTCACTATGTCTTCCCCCATTTTTAAAATAATAGAACGGCAAACCATTAATAGTCTGCCGTTCTAAAACCTGCACTTGCTTATAAGGCGTTTACTGCTGAATAGGTGATTGTACCATTGTATGTTTGAATACTTAAATTATTATTCGCAATAGTAAGAACCGGTTCTTTCAATTCATAAGCCTTTGTTCCAACAGGTGCTGATGAAGGTTCATCAACAACCGTACCACTGGCGGTCAATACTTCAACAGAACCAATTGTAAGAGAAGTGCCGATTCCACTTAAAACAGTTGCTTTTGCATCAATTTTCCAAGGAGAAGCTGCAATAGCCTTTGTCCATTTGTCTTGTGATGCATTAATATCTTCTTGCGTTACCTTATCATTAGGAACAACTTTCCCAATTTCACCAAGAGCAGAATCAATCGAATCTTGTGTTGGACGTGTATCTGTCACTTTCAAATCTTTATCGTAGGTTCCTGTGAATGTCGCATTCGTCGCTGCAATGCTATCTAATGAATGTTTTCCAAAATCAATATTTGGCACTTCATTTAAAGCAAACGCACCTGGGTCAGAAGGCAATCCAGTATCTGGATCAATGGTATAGTCTGTAATTTCTAATTTTGTTGTTCCTTCTTTGGTATCCAAATCCGCTGCAAATGCATTAGTTCCCGTTCCTAATAAAATTCCTGTTAGTAATAAACCACTCATAATTTTTTTCATTTTAAATTCCTCCATTTATTGTATTAACAATGCAATATTGTCAACTCTGATTAAAATTTTGCATTAATAAAACGCCATTGGTTTAGGGCTTGATACTCACCAACCCTATTATTCTTACCAAAATTCAGATTAATTTCGTCGCGATTAATTGTATAGGTAATCCAGCCATGAGCAGAATTACTGTCTGAGCGTAAAACGGTTTGAAATATCGGTTCATCAAGATTTTGATAAAGTGGATAAGTCTTAAGGGATTGTCCTTTTTCCGTAGTAACTGTTCCTGGTTTTAGCGATATATTCGCATGAGTTAAAGGACTGTCACTTTTTTGTGTTAAACTAGAAAAATTCACTTGTAGATCCCAAGGTATTGATGTTAATCGCGCATCTAAAATTTTTATAGTTAAATTTTCTGTCGCTTTTATATCTTTGCCATACTCTGTTAGCTCGTGATTTCCAAAATCCAAATCATTAATTGCATAAATTCTTGGATATTTTTCATTTAAGGGTAAAATCTCGAGGGTTGTTTTTCCTTCTGCTGCTAAAACATCTAACGGAAAAAGAAATAAGGACAGTCCAATCATAGCAATAGGGATGATTTTCTTCTTTTTACGCATCTTTTTCCCTCCTTCTTTTACATAGAAGAAACAAGATTGCGAGCAATAGCGTTCCTAAAAATGAAAATGCAAAAGATTGGATTTCATTTGTCTTGGGATAACGTTTTCTGGAATTTCCATTAGCTAAAGTATTATCACCATTAGATGTATGCTGGCTCTTATCAGATATTACAAGTGTCGTTTTATTGGTCATCGTATCTGTAGCTGCTACTACAGAGTTAGGTGCTAACACCAATCCTGAAAAGGTAAGCCAGAGAAGGAACAAAATTCTGCATAACTTTTTTACGTTACTCTTTTTCTCATTCATTCTTCTGACCCCCTTTATGGTGCATCGATTATTGTCCAAACCAATTTGCCACTCACTGTTCCAATTTCACTCGTATTATCTAATTTCAGCAGCAATCCTGCGTCTTTATCATAATTCAGCTCTTTATTTACGGGAAATTCTGTCTCCCCTAGACTTTGATTATTAAACGTAAATTGATCGCTTAGTAATGCCTTACTTGCTGATTTTGCCTCCATCTTTACACGAATAAAGCTTTCTTTTTTTAAATTGCGTGTATCTCGAATCTTAATTTTCATCTTTTCTTGCCGTGACATTGGTGTTTTTGTATCACTTAATTCCGTTCTTGAATATTTCCAAGAATAGTCCTGCGTCAATTCTTCAAAACCCAGATAACCATTAAGTATAAATTTGCTTTCCATTGTTTCAGCTGGATGAATGCCATCATTTATTGAAACAGAGATCGTATTAATCCCAACCACAAATGGTGTATTAGTAGCAAGTAAATTAATATTTGAATCTAGCGTGCCTTCAAATAATTGATCAGAAATATCGCTATCCAATACTGTTTGATCATTAATCGTTTTACCATTAATTTTTACCGCATAAGAAAGTTTGTCTCTATCCGCATCTCTATACTTAAAGCTGTAGTGAAAACTATCCAGATAGTCAGTATATTCTTTTTTGTCAGTAGTTAGCTCACTTAGTATCGGTGCTTGATTTCCTTTGATCCAAAATGGAACTTGTTGACTCAAAAAATCATTTACCGTCTTATTGCCTACTTCTTCAGTAGTCACATGACTAGAAAAATGTGTTTTCTTGGTTTCAGTGTGTTTAGTGGGATTTAATTCATAAGACATATAGACATCTTCTCCAGGATGAACTTCAAGATTTGAAAAAGTTGTCTTTATTTCGCCTGTTTCTCGATTAACAGTAGCTGTACCTGTATATTTTTTTGCGCCAATTTGCGCTATTACATTTTTAACAGTTTTAGTTAAATCAATATCTACTGGACTAACATATGACTTCCACTCGTTAATTTTCAAAGCTGCCTCACCCTCAGAGACTGTAAATCTTGTTTGAAAAGTAAGTAGATCGCTATCTTGAGCAGCGGGTAATTGTGGATTATACGTATCGTGGTCTTCAATATCCACCACTGATTTACCAAGGTTCAGTACATCATTTTCAATTTTTGCACTTAAATCAACAGGGACTTGTGTAAAGACAAATTTCACCTGGCCACTTGCTGCACCATTTGCACCAGTAAATCCCCAATATGCCATATTATTTGAATCTGACAGATTCAATTCCGCACTTAAATCCGCCCATGGTATTGTTACAGGTTGCGTTTGAGCACCAGTAATTGGATTTTTTAAATAATAAGAAAATGTATGCGTCGGTTGATCAAAATCATAACGAAATTCATACCATGTATTATCACGAATATTGTCACCCACTACACCGTTGAGTAACCTAAAGCCATTATGTCGAATTACGGCATCGGCACCATTAGTACTTAAAGCACCACCTTCCCATTTATCTCCATTTCCTTGGGGTCTATACCCTTTGGATAAATTTGAGGGGAAACTGTAAGCCATGTGTGGTGTTTGAGGATTATCTTTATCATAATCGTGTCCGCGTCCATCACTATTGGAATATAAATCAAATTCGATCGCAACTGATTTTTTTATCGCGTATGTCTCTGGGGTCACCCAACTACTAAAAATACTCGATCTCCATGCCTTGGTTCCACCGTAAACACCTAAATTTTGTCCATCATCAGAACTATTTGCAGTTGTTAAAGCCGTAGAAGACGCATTTTGCATGACAAAAGCCAGCCCATCTGCATCGCCATTTGCTGCATTCCCAAAATTTATATAAGTTCGCCCATGAAAACTATTGGAAAAATCCATTCGATACTGATCCTTCGACCAAATTGATAACCAATTTTTTGAACCAGATAGCGATATTTCAGAATAGGGCACACCATTATTTACATTTGGATTATAAATGTTATTTACACCACTACTCCCTTTGTTTCCAGCAGAATTAATATTGCCGAAAACGCCCTCCAACAATATCGCTCCTTTAGGTACTTCTGGATTCCCGGTATTTCCTGTTAGTGGAGAACCTAGACTTGCTCGACTAGTATTCATTTTAGCCCGTGTATTCTCCTGCACCGAATTTTGTGTATCAGATGAATCAACTTTTTTAGTCGTATCTGTTATAGATTCACTTGCAACATTTGCGTTAATCTTCTCGTCAGTAGAACTATTTTTTTGAACGTCATCTCGAGTCATAGAATCGCTGCTTTTACCTGATTCTTCTAACTTGTCACTACTACTTGGCATAACATTTGTGGTATTCTCACTGGCTTTTGTTGTACTCTTTGATTCAGCTGGACGGTTTGTATTTTTCAAAGTTCCTAACCTAATTTTTTTACTATCTTTAAACTGATATATATCTGCGGTCACAGAACTTCTTTCCTTAGTATGGAATTCTACTTTTGATTCGCCAGGATCTAATTCAAAAAAACCTTCTTTCTGAGAAATTATAACCCCATTACTTCCCTTCATATTACTGACTTCTTGATTTTCAGAAAAACTGATACCGATTTTTTCGACATCAGATTGCACATTAGTAAATTGAATTGACCAAAGCCACTCATCTACATTACGATCATAAGAAGTACTGCTTAAATACGCATTCAATTTGCTACTTAGCAATTCTCCAGCATTCAATTGAACTGTAGCAGTTTCTTCAGCATAGGATAAATTATTTCCCCCAATCAGCATGTTTACTGGAACAATCAAAACCGTTACCAAACCAGTTATAAATATTTTGTAAAGTACACTTTTCTTCAATACCTCACCTCCAGACTTATTCGCCTATTTCAACATCGATATTACATTGCATTGCCCAGAAAATATTATCATCAATTTCAACTTTTTTTTAAATTTGCGAAAATTTTCATTTGGTTTTTGAGCTATATTTTAGACACGTATATCTATATTTAGTCGCTACTACTTAAACGCAATAGCGACTAAATATAAATTTAACGTATTATTATATGTGGGAGCTTCTCAGTATGAAAATTCAAGACCTCTTCGATAAGAATCAAAAATATCAATTGGATTTGCTTACAAACTTGATCAAAAGTAAGCAACCGATCAAAAAAGATGTTTGTTTAAAACGCTTGAATGTATCCGCTTTTTTACTCGATCGAGCTTTAGAAGACTTGCAAGATACTCTTATAGAATTAAATTTAACTATGTCACTTGATTTTCATTCAGCTTCTGATTCAATAGCTCTTTCTAATTACACAATGAAAGAGTTTAATTCGATTTATTATCATTTTAGCCAAACTTCAATTAATCACTCGATTATTCGCTATCTATATTTAAATCGGAATTTTAATATGTATGAATTGTCGACACACCTCTCAATAAGTATTTCTACCCTTTACCGATATATCGCCTATCTAAATGAGCAACTTGAAGAATTTCAGCTCACAATAAGAAATGGTTCTATTCAAGGCGATAATTTACAACTGTGTTATTTCTTTTATCAATTTTTTTGGCATTCTGCGCCAACAAAATTGATAACACAAACAATTACCGACTATGATTTAAATCAATTTATTAACTTACTTGAAAAAAAACTGAATGTAGTTTTTACCCAAAATTTGAAAATAAGAATACTTTTATGGTGTAAAATCTTAAAGCGCAGTAATTCTAGAAAGAGTAACGTATCACAGGTGATTTTGAAATTAATTGATGAAATACAAGAAGATTCCGCATATAAAATTATCAGAGAGTGTTATTTTTTATCCCAGAGCTATTCAGCTTTTTTAGGATCAGACTACAATGCGGCTTATATTTACATTTTTTTGCTATCTGCATTTCCTTCCCATAGTTCTATTTTGGAAGAATTATGTGAATCTAGCTGGCCTACTAAAGTTCACGCAATCATCGACTTAAACGAGTCTATTTTAGAAAAAGTATGTCACTATTTTAAGTTAGATAAAAAACACGTTTATGATTCATTGAGTTTTAATCATAAACACTTATTGTCTTCTATTCATTCTGGGATTTTATTTTTCAAAGGCAAGATTGAAAAAAATGAAGTAGATTGCTTGTTTTTGGATATCCCAAAAGATTTTGTTTATAAAGATGTCACTGCCAAACTGATTGCCTGGCTTGGAAGAAAAAATCTATGGAATTTTAACGGAATAAATGAAGTTTATTTAACGTGGGTTTATCATGATATCATTTCAGCAATTTTAAACTCAAATCTTTCTACGATTACAATTGGTATCAATTTGAACAAATCACCACTTATTGAGTCACTATATACGAATTCAATAAAAAAAATCTACATTACAGAAAGCTATGTTTACGTTGAACCGGCTACTCCAAATAAAAAATATGACATTATTATTTCAGATGACGAGACCGCAAAATGGGAATATAACTTTAGATTTTTCTATTTAATGGAGGAGATCCAAATGGATTATGGAAAACCAATACGTGAAGTTTTAAAAAATATAGAGTAGATTACTCTCAACTACTAATTAAATAGACATATAAATTTTACTGAATATCAAAAAACACGTTGATACTTTTAAAAGGAGATTATCATGAAAGTAGTAATAATTGGTGGATCCCATGCAGGTACTACTGCTGCTAGAACTTTAAAAAAAATAAATCAAAATATCGAAGTCATTTTACTGGAAAAAAGAGAATACCTTGGCTCAGTACCGAGTAATCTTAATTTTCTTTTTGAAAATCTTCTTCATGAAGATACTAATCTCTTTAAAGGAATCGTACTACCGGAAGTATTAATGAATATGGGGATTGACTTACGTCTAAAAACAGAGGTAACAAAAATTAACGTCGTTACTAAGACAATTGAAGTTAAAAACGAAAGCAAAAACTACAAGCTGAGCTTTGATCGTTTAATCCTTGCCATGGGTTCAGAAAAATTTTTAATTTCTGAGCCTATCTTAAATGCTTCTGTTTCAGATTTAATAACTTACAAAATGCCAGCTGAAATATTAAAAGCTCATCGTGTATTGAAAAATAGTAAGCATATTACGATTATCGGTTCAGGGTTGATTGGACTAGAACTTGCAAGTAGTTTATCCCATCATTTAGACAAAAAAATTACGATAATAGAACAAATGAGTCGTCCTTTATTCCGTTATTTTGATACTACTATTACCGATGTACTTATGAAGTATAAGCCGGAAAATATTCAGTTTCTTTTTAACAAAACTTTAAAATCCACGCAACGAATGCAAAAAAAAATTAAGGTGACAACTTTCGGCGAGGAATCATTTCTTACCGACTCAGCCGTCTTGGCTTTAAATCCAAGACCCAATATCACTATAATTCCAAAAGAAATTTACCTTGATGCTGATAACTCCATTCTAGTTAACGATTATATGCAAACTAATTGTCCGGATATTTATGCTATTGGAGATTTAGTAAAAATTCCCTTTGGACCAGAAATAGATCGCGCTTATCTTCCTTTGATTTCAATGGCCCATCGGACTGCACGAATTGCAGCGTTTCATATAACAAAGCACAATATTACGATCAATAAACCTTCTCAGCGAACCATTGCAACTAAAATTTTCAATTTATTTTTAGCTAGCTGTGGTATAACTTACGAAGAATCCATTTTACTAGGAATCGCTGTAACTGAAGTAACTAAAACGTTTAACTATTACTCACCTATTTACCCAAAAACAGATTTTTTACTAAAAATTAAAATTATTTATGATACGACCAGTCATGTTTTACTTGGCGCCCAATTAATCACAACTGAGGAGAAATTAGTTTCTTTAATCAATATATTTACACAGTTTACCGCAGATAAAAAAAAGATTGAAAATCTTGTTAACAATGAATATTACTATGCACCTTTGCTGTCAGCTGATCAAAATTTCATAAATGAAATTTTTTTAGAGGCAGTCGCCCCCGTCAAATAAAAAAACTAAAAATTTGAAATTTCCTCACTTCTGTCTTTTTAAAACGGAAAGATTTAATTACTAACATTTAAATCTAACCAAAAAAAACTTCGCCCAAATTTAATTGGGCGAAGTATCAACAGAAATTTCACAAAAATAATCTTTCTAATTCGATTTTTTTAAAAAAATCCCAAGCTATTTCTTCGGTTCATCCTCGTCCATTTTCAAAACAGCCATGAAGGCTTCTTGTGGGACTTCGACAGAACCAATTTGTTTCATTCGTTTTTTACCTTCTTTTTGTTTTTCCAATAATTTACGTTTTCGGGAGACGTCCCCGCCGTAACATTTGGCCAATACGTTTTTGCGGAGTGCTTTAATATCTGACCGCGCAACAATTTTTTGTCCGATTGCAGCCTGAACTGGCACTTCAAATTGTTGACGAGGAATTAATTTTTTCAGTTTTTCAACGATGGCTTTCCCACGTTCGAAGGCAAAGTCACGGTGAACAATGAAGCTTAAGGCATCGACTTTTTCAGCGTTCAATAAGATATCCATCTTCACTAGCTTACTTGTGCGGTAACCAGACATTTCATAATCTAATGAGGCATATCCTTTGGTGCTGGATTTCAACTTATCAAAAAAGTCAAAGACAATTTCAGACAATGGAATTTCATAAACGACATTAACCCGATAATCATCCAAATAATCCATCGTGACAAAATCACCACGTTTTCTTTGTGATAATTCCATCACTGCACCAACATAATCATTTGGTACCATAATTTGGGCTTTCACATAAGGTTCTTCCACACTTTGAATGGTGACAGGATCTGGAAAATCAGCCGGGTTATCGACAATAACTTGAGTGCCATCTGTTTTATTGACGTGATAAATAACAGAAGGCGCTGTCGTAATCAACTCTAAATTGAATTCTCTTTCCAAACGTTCTTGGATAACATCCATGTGTAATAAGCCCAAAAATCCGCAACGGAAACCAAAACCTAAAGCTTGTGAAGTTTCGGGTTCAAATTGTAAGGCAGCATCATTTAATTGCAATTTTTCCAACGCTTCTCGCAAATCGTTGTAACGTGACGTATCAATTGGATACAACCCACAAAATACCATTGGGTTCATCTTACGATAGCCTTCTAAAGCTTGAGTGGCAGGATTTTTCGCTAAGGTAACCGTATCACCAACCCGGGTATCTTGTACGGTCTTAATTGCTGCGGTGATATACCCTACGTCTCCTACCATTAAATAATCTCGGGCAATCGCTTTTGGTGAAAAGACCCCGACTTCTGTTACATCAAATGTTTTACCGTTACTCATTAATTGAATTTTATCTCCTGGTTTAACAACACCGTCCATTACCCGCACATTTAAAACGACCCCACGATATGAATCGTAAATCGAGTCAAAAATCAACGCTTTTAATGGTGCGTTTAAATCGCCACTTGGGGCAGGAACATATTCAACGACTTGCTCTAAAATTTCTTCAATGCCAATGCCGGCTTTGGCTGAAGCCAAAACTGCTTCACTGGCATCAATACCGATAACATCTTCAATTTCTTGACGCACGCGTTCTGGATCAGCAGCAGGTAAATCGATTTTATTAATAACCGGTAAAATCTCCAAGTCATTATCTAATGCCAAATAAACATTGGCCAAAGTTTGCGCTTCAATCCCTTGTGCGGCATCGACTACTAAAACAGCACCTTCACAAGCAGCTAAACTGCGGGAAACTTCGTAAGTAAAATCGACGTGTCCGGGCGTGTCAATCAAGTGGAAAATATACGTTTGACCGTCTTTGGCTGTGTAATTTAATTCAACGGCATTTAATTTAATCGTTATACCACGTTCTCTTTCCAAATCCATTGAGTCTAGCAATTGATCTTGCATTTCCCGACTCGTCACCGTATGGGTTTGCTCTAAAATACGGTCTGCCAACGTGGATTTTCCGTGGTCAATATGGGCAATGATGGAGAAATTCCGAATCATTTCCTGTCTTTTTTTCATTTCTGCTAGATTCATATATACCCTCATTTCTTTATTACCGCGACAAAATCCCTGCGGTCTGCTAACTTCAGCCTTTTCATTATACCAACGAAACTTAGATATTTAAAGAGTTTTCCCCATCTCAAAAACAACAAATTTGCCAATCTTTGTTATACTAAAACTAAGAACAAAAATTGGAGTTGAAATTATGGAGGAACACTTTCGCGACGAATTACAAATTCTACCGGTGGAAGAAAAAGATGTTGATCAATTTAACGAGTTATTAAGTTATGTTTTTCAAATCACAGAATCAGATATTGAAGAAAGCGGCTTTGATAGTAAAAAAGAAATGATCAAATCAAAAAAGCCGATTTTAGAGTTATCAAAAGTATTTGGCTGGTTTCACAAAGAGCAGTTGATCTCTCAAATTGCCATTTATCCTTGTGAAGTAAATATTCATGGTGCTGCATACAAAATGGGAGGCATCACAGGTGTTGGCACCTATCCAGAATATGCCGGTCACGGGCTAATGCAAGATTTAGTGAAAAAAGCACTGGAAACAATGCGCGAAGATAAACAATGGATTTCTTACCTTTATCCTTATAACATCCCCTACTATCGCCGTAAAGGTTGGGAAATTATGTCAGACAAATTGACGTTTAAAATTCGTGACACCCAATTACCCAAACAAGTAGATGTCCCTGGAATGGTAGAACGTCAAAATGTAGATCATCCCGATGTTTTTGCTGTTTACGATACTTTTGCCAAGCAAAATCATGGTGCTTTAAAACGCAGTCATTTTCATTGGGAAGAATACTGGCGTTATGAAAATGAAGAGGAACGGACTGCCGCAATTTATTATGACGGCGCTGGTAAGCCAACGGGCGTTTTATTTTATTGGGTCGCCGAAGAAATTTTTCATGTTAAAGAGATGTTTTATTTAAATCAAGAAGCTCGCAACGGCTTATGGAATTTTATTTCTGCGCATTTTTCGATGGTTTATTGGGTAAAAGGAGACATTTATAAAAACGAACCATTGGCCTTTTTACTAGAAGATAGTCAAATTACGGAAACAATCGAACCTTATTACATGGCTAGAATTGTGGATGTTGCAGAGTTTTTAAAAAGATTTCCTTTTGAATCTTTTGACGGTGCTTTTCACTTTGTCGTGACCGATCCCATTGCGGATTGGAACAATGATACTTTTTCTGTTATGGGCAAAGATGATGAAGTTGTAATTCAAAAAGGTGTTGCTATAGGACCAAGTGTCACAATTGATATTCAAACTTTAAGCTGTCTTTTAATGAATTATCGCCGCGCTTCTTATTTATACCGCATTGAACGTCTACAAGCCGCTAGCAAGAAAACAATTCATTTATTAGAACAAATTATCCCCGACATGGAAGCTTACTTTAGTGATTATTTCTAAACAAAAAAATACGTGGTACTTATTTACGCTAATAAAATAAACGTAATCTGCTACTTATGGAACCCTTTTAATTTGTAATAATGGACCTGTGATAGGCTTATCAGCTTATCACAGGTCCATTTGCAAATTACAGATGCATTTTACACTGGGCAACTTTTACTCTTATCGATTTTACAGATAGGGTAATTGAATAATGGTTTCTGCTTTTCCTGCAACTTCTTCATAATACTCATAGCTTTCATAGGTAAATGTGCCTTTTTCTTTTTCTATTTCTTCTAAAAGCAAGCGATAAATTAATTCACTATCGTTATCATCTTCTAAAAAGCTGGCTACGGCAGCATTAAAAGCTGGCCGTTTTCTGATTTTTAAAGATGATGCAACAGAAAATTCTTTTTCAATTGGCAAACAAAATCCGACTTTTAAAGGGTCAGTGTGAATTTCACCTTTACTTTCGACTGCTAAATAATGAACGAAAGGTTCTCCTTTGACTGCCACACCGGCACTAAGAAGGGCTGTCGCCATTTCTTCATAGGCATCTGCCAATGCTGTACCAAAATCCTCCGCATCGATTTCTTGTTCTTTTTCTAACAACAACACTTCTGGTACAATCTGCGTTTTTATTTCCATTTGACTATCTCCTTTTATCCTCTTTTTTCTAATTATAGTGGAGAATGGATTTTTCACCTAGTAATTCGTCACCTACAAAAAAAAAACCAGACATCACAGTCTGGTTCCCTTTTTGTAAATGACACTTTCCATTTAACACAATTTATCTTTTTTCTTATTTTTCTGCCATTGCTTCATTTTGAAAAACCAATTGGTCATTTAAAAGACTGATAGTGACTTTGGTCTTTGGCAAAACTCGACCAGACACAATTTCTTTAGCCAGTGGCGTTTCCACCTCACGGGTAATAAAGCGTCGCAAAGGCCGCGCACCATATGCTGGTTCATATGCATTTTCAGCAATCCAAACTTTGGCAGCTTCATTAATTTCTAGGACGATTTCTTGATCTTCTAAGCGCTTGGACAATTGTGCGATTATTTTATCGACAATTCCTTTTACGTCTTCAAGGCTTAGTGGTGTAAATAAGATTGTATCGTCAATCCGATTTAAGAATTCTGGTTTGAAGTGGCCCCGTAATAAATTCATGACTTGCTCTTTCACATCTTCTTTAATCGTGCCTTCTTCTGTCACACCTTCTAATAAAAACTGTGAACCGATGTTACTTGTCATAATCATGACTGTATTTTTAAAGTCTACTACCCGTCCTTTTGAATCCGTCAAGCGACCATCGTCTAAAACTTGTAATAAAATATTAAAGACATCCGGATGTGCTTTTTCTATTTCATCTAGAAGAACAATGGTATAGGGATTGCGACGAACAGCTTCTGTTAATTGGCCACCTTCTTCATAGCCGACATAGCCTGGAGGTGCACCAACCAAACGTGAGACCGCATGCTTTTCCATGTATTCACTCATGTCAATTCGCACCATATGGTCTTCTGAATCAAACAAGTTTTCAGCTAACGCTTTTGCTAATTCTGTTTTACCAACGCCGGTTGGTCCTAAGAACAAGAAAGAACCTAATGGACGATTGGGATCTTGTAAACCCGCACGAGAACGAATTACCGCATCACTTACCGCATTGACGGCCTCATCTTGACCAATGACCCGTTTATGCAGTGTTTCGTTTAGCTTCATTAGTTTTTCCCGTTCTCCTTCAACTAATTTCGTTACGGGAATTCCGGTCATACGACCGACAACAGCAGCAATTTCTTCTTCTGTAACCGATTCTTGCACTAAGCGCACATGATCGTCGGTCCCTTTTTCCTCTAGTGTTTCCAATTCCTTTTCTAATTGAGGAATGGTTCCATGACGGAGCACGGCTGCACGTTCTAAGTCATAATTATTTTCAGCATCTTCTAATTCATGCTTAGCCTTATCGATTTCAGAACGTTTATTGGTAATCTGGTTCACTTCTTCTTTTTCAGTTTCCCATTGCATCTTCATGGCGTTTGCTTCTTCTCTAAGTTCAGCCAACTCTGCTTGCAAAATTTCTAAACGTTTTTTCGATGCGTCATCGCTTTCTTTTTTCAACGCTGCTTCTTCAATTTCAAGTTGCATTAAACGTCTGGTTACTTGGTCTAATTCTGTCGGCATAGAATTCATTTCCACACGAATTGTCGCACTTGCTTCATCGACTAAGTCAATCGCTTTATCTGGTAAAAATCGATCGGTAATATAACGATCAGAAAGTGTCGCAGCAGCAACTAAAGCATTATCGTGAATATTAACGCTATGGTGAATTTCAAATCTTTCTTTTAGTCCCCGTAAAATCGAGATCGTATCTTCCACTGTTGGTTCAGCGACTAAAACTTTTTGGAACCGGCGTTCTAGCGCCTTATCTTTTTCCATATATTGCCGATATTCATCTAATGTTGTAGCACCAATCATATGCAATTCACCACGGGCAAGCATCGGCTTTAATAAGTTTCCGGCATCCATGCTGCCTTCGGTCTTGCCAGCCCCCACGATGTTGTGAATTTCATCAATAAAAAGAATAATGCGCCCATCTGCTTTTTTCACTTCTTTTAAAACCGCTTTTAGTCGCTCTTCAAATTCGCCACGGAATTTAGCGCCGGCAATTAATGAACCCATATCAAGAGAAAAAATCGTTTTATCCTTTAAATTTTCTGGAACATCTTTGCGCACAATCCGTTGGGCTAGTCCTTCTACGATAGCCGTTTTACCAACCCCAGGCTCACCGATTAAAACAGGATTATTTTTTGTTTTTCGTGATAAAATCCGAATGACATCACGAATTTCTTCATCCCGTCCAATAATAGGATCCATCTTACCAGCTTTAACTTGTTGCACTAAATCGACACCGTATTTTTCCAATGCTTTATATTGTTCTTCTTGATTTTTTGAGGTCACTTTTTCTCCTCCGCGCATTACTTCAATATTGTGGCGCAATTCTTTTTCCGTAATTCCTTGGTTCACCAAATATTTCGTCAAACGATAATTTTTTAATTTCATTAATGCTAAAATTACGATTTCAGTGGCTAAAAATTCGTCTCCGAAACTTTCCCGTAATTGGTCTGCTTCATTTAATAGATTAAATAAATTTTGGCTCATGCTTTGACCATAAGCTACATTTCCACCAGCTACACTTGGATATTCATCAATTGCCTGATCGACTTCTCTTTCAAAAGATGCAACATCCACACCAGCATCCGTATAAAAATTACGTCCAAAATGATTTGGTTGTAAGAAAATTTTCCATAAATGAGCAATGTCGATTTCTTGATGATGACGTGTTACCGCAACTTGCTGTGCTTCTGCGATAGCTTCTTGTAAGGTTGTCGTCATTTTTTCAATATTCATTTGCCATTCCTCCTAAAGTATTAATTTACTGTGAGCTCAACTACTTTTATCATACTACTATCTCACCTTTTTGGCACGAATGTCGTAGTATTGTTCCTTTACTCACAATATAATAATACGCCTTTGGTCAGTAATGGTCAAACAAAATGCTCTCAAATTTAGCAAATTATTTATGAAATACTAACAAAATGACCGATCTTTCTAACTGGAATCATAGACCACTTGCAAGCCATTTTTATTTAAACTTGTGCTCGCTGGAACAATCATTTCGGCTAAATGAGGAATGGCCTTTTCCCCTATTTGTGCAATGAGAAGCAGTCGCTGAAATTGCCGTAATTTTTGCAGCATATAAAACCATTGAATATTTGAAAAAAGCGCTCGAAAATAATGTAAATGAGCAATCATAAAGTGGTTCCAATGCTTATTTTGATAAATCGCAATAACTTCTGCTTGATATAGTTCAAGACGTAAAGGCGCTATCTTAACAAACAATTTACTGCAAACATCAATAAAACGTAAATACGTTAAAAAGCGTCTTTCATCTTTGGTTTCTTTTAGAAAAACTTTCAAACGTCTTGCCGTTGTCTCTGCTTTAAAATAACCTAATTGATTTGGACTCACGACTAAATACACCTCGATCACTTCCCCTCACTTTAACAACGAAAAAAATAAAGATAATGTCAAAAAAAATCGGAGGAAAATTCCTCCGATCTTTTTGCAGTATGCTATTTATCGTCTTTATCGTTTTTCTTTTTCCATAAGAATACTGCACCACCGGCTAATATAACGCCGAATAATGAGAAGGCTGCTTTGCCTTCGTTGGTTTTTGGTAACATCCGTCGCGCTGTTGTTGCAACGGTGTCAACCAACTCGCCAAGTGTTTGTGGTAGTCGACCACGAGTTCTCGTTGGTTCTGCTGGTGTTGATGCTGGTTCACTTGGTGTAGTGGCACTAGATTCAGTTGGTGGTTCTTCTTGCGTATTATAGACACGAGGCGTTTTTTCTTCCATCGCTTTAGCTGGAACTTCACCGTCTGGATTTTCCAACATTGGTTGTCCATCAATTAATACTGGTAAGTAATTGCCATCTTCATCGTACCAAGATTCTGGAACTTCAATTTTGATTCGTTTTTCTTTATTGCCGATTACAAACCCTTCAGCACTCTCCAATTCCTCAAAGTAGAAGGTTCCCGATGGTAAAAAGCGTGCACCTGTATTTACCAACCCATCTTTATCAGACTCAAAAATATTAACACGATCGTCATGGAGCGGATCTTCTGATTCCACCCATTTGTTCTTCAAGTCATTAACATCGCTCATGTCCAGATAAAGTTTCTTACCATCCTCTTCACGATATATTGCAAATTTTGCGCCGGCAATTGGTCCTAGGTCTTCACCATTTGCTTGTTGCCCAAATTTAAAGAAGTACGGATCACGGACATAGCCCACATTTTTAGGATAAAGATGAATTTGCGTTAGACTTTCGTTATTGACATAAATTGGCAAGGTGATTAAAAGTGGTCGGCCTAATTTTTCCATATCCACATTTAAATCTTTTTTCTCTGTCAGACCTGTTTCAAGAATCAAATAGGCTGTCTCTTCATCACCACTTTTAACTGGTAATTTAGGGAATGTTGCAATCCCTTCTAACGTCCGGCCATCAGGCATTTCCGTTTTTTGTGAAACAATCGCTTGAGCGTTTACTTTAGTTAATTTTGACTCCTCCGCCATTTTAATTGCTTCTTTTCGGGCTAAAGTTGCGATGTAGTCAACGAAATCTTTTTGAGAAGAAACTTTGACTCCATTTGGCAGTTGCCCTTTTTCTTTGACATCTTTATACCAAGGGGTTGCATCGTAAATATCAAACATCGCACCATTTAACGGTAGTGAATTTTCTAGTAACGTATTATCTTGCTCTGTTAATTGTTCACCCACAATTTGCAGACCATCATTTTGATACTCCCAATCTTCCAGCTCTTTATTATTTTTCCAACGAAGATCACGGAAAATTCGTTTGTGCAAATAAATTGTCACTTCTTCAGGATTATCGGCGGCCTCTACGATAGTTTCGCCATTACTAGTAAAAGTAAAGACTAAAGGTAATAGCAGTAACAGTGCTAGTATGCTTGTCATAATCTTTTTCATTTTAAGCGCCTCCTTTCTTATTACGATAAACATAAAAGGCGCCTAATCCTCCGACAATTGCCAGAACTACTAGCGAGAGTGTCATAAATTTCTTAATACCTTGACCACCAGTTGTTGGCAAGCTACCTTCTGGGGTATTTTTTGCTGTCAATTCAATTGTGTTTTTATTTGTATCTCCTTTTGTAAGCTCATATTTAAAGTCTTCTTCAGTGGTAGTTTTTCCATTATAGGTAATTGTTACAACACCTTTTTTACTAATTTCAACTTCAAATGGATGTTCCAATAAGATATAACCTTCGGGGGCAGTTTTTTCTTTAACAAGATACGTTTTTCCTGCTGCTAATTCATAAACATTTCCCTCTTTTTTGAAAACTGATTTCCCAGAACCATCTGTTGTAGCTTCTGCTAATGGTGTTTTAAATTCGTTGTCTTCTTTAGCAAACAATTCAAATGTGGCATTTGATAATGGATTTTTTGTGACTTCATCAATTTTTAATATAGACAACTCAAAGGCTTTAATTTTATTTTCAATCTTACCAATTTTATCATTTGGTGTTATTAGCCAGCGTTTTTGGCCTTTATTGTAAGTTACCGTTAATTTTTCCCCATTGATAGTGGCGGACTTATCTTTAGCGGAGATTACAATATTCCAAGTATTAGCAACGCGACTGTATCCATCAAGCGTTTCTGTTTCAGTTAACGTGTACGTTCCTGGTTCCAAATCTTCATTAAATGTGATCTTCCCGCCATCTTTTGATTTAGTGGTATACTTCTTATCGTCTTTTGTTAATGTAAAGGTTACACCATCTAATTTGCTACCAAATCCATCTGTTTTTAGTAGCTCTAATCGGAATGGATACAAGTGATTTTTAACTTTATTATCCGTTATCGGCTTATCGGCGCTGTCTTTTATAGTTACATTTAAGTTTTGATCAACAGTCACTTTCAAATCGCCAATTGGCTTATAACCCTCAAGAGTTTTAGTTTCTTTAATGACATAGTTACCCGGAGCAACCAGTGTATCAAATTTAACTTTTCCACCGGCAGATGTTGCAGAAGTTATAACAGTTTCCCCATTGCTTTCGTACAATTTAAATTCAACACCTGATAATAGATTACCTTGACCGTCTATTTTTTCAAATTCAATCGCAGTTTTATTATCGCGGACTTTGGTGTGGACCAGGTTTGTTTCAAAGGCTGGTTTTTGTCCTTCCTTAGTGCCATAAACAAAGGTCACTTTCGCTTTATTTTCCATTAAATCGTTAATTTTATCATCTACGGTATTGGTTACTTTAACTTTCAAGCGTAGGCTAAAGTCTTTTCCATAAAAGCCGTCCTCACCAGATTGTTCGTTAATTGCTCGAGAAGCCGCTTCCGTCAAAATCAGTGTTAATTTACCAGAACTTCTGTCATAGGTTGAATCATCTTCAAAAAGTTTTTTCACCTCAGTATAAACAGGATTCCAATTTATAATTTCCTTCGTTTCAAATTTTGTTTTTCCGTTAATATTATAAAGTGTTAGGCTATCTTTCCAATTACTGTCAGAAAGTTCCACTCCTTTTGGCAACGTATCTTCAATTATATATTGTTTAGGTACGATTAATGATTTTGAACTAACATCAATTGTTTCTTGGTTAATAAAATAGTAGTGCTCCTGGCCAGTTTCTACATAACGGGCATCCTTATGAGGAACACCTTCACTTAATTCACTTTCCTTATCTGCATCGTGACCCTTGACACGATATTTTTCTGGTAATGACCATGGATCGTTGCCGTCATTGTAGCGATCTAAATCATTGTAATAGCGTTGTTCAAATCCAGACACACCCCCTGTTGGACTATTCCAATTATCACCTTTTTGATACTGTTTTAGCGGTTGCACCGTTTTGGTTGGCGGATTCTGATTGACTTGAGCCAAACTAGAACTTGCAAAGGTGTTCCAGGCGCGTCCTTGAGTTGAGCCAAATTTATATTTGTGGGTTGTACCTGCCATTGGAAATGTTACAGCAGCCGTTGCAAAGGTTGCACCACCAAGATAATCTGTAAAGGAATTGGAGCCATTACTATAATAACTATTTTTATCATAGTTACATGATCCACTATGAGGATTTAACGTACTTCCAAAGTTCCCGGCTTGACCACCGTCAATTCGACCGGCAAATTCGTGCGCATTTTTTGCTGTTACACCGAAATGAAGATCTATATTACCATAACCGTTTAAAGATGCAAAAGTCATCGTAGCGTCCGAACCTTCCGAAAAGTCGATAAAATCATTTGGCATATTTGTATCACTGGCATTGGGATGTTTTTCAGCATCAAAAAAATTAAATTCAATATCAAATTTATGGATATTTCCATAAATTACTCCTGAAAATAGATTATGGGAAAACTCCATCCATGGTTTCACATCAGATGAATTCCACGTAGCACTAGGACCGATTACAATGTTTGTTAGATGAATAACCGCTCCGACTTTTTTTGGTGTTAGCCCATCAGCGCCGATATAGCCTCCTACGTGGTCATAAATTAATGTGATTTCCTCATTTTCCATTTTACCAGTACTGTTTTCAAATTGCATTGTAGCAGTTTTGTTTGATTCTTTCGAATTCTTCATTGCTGTATAATAGGGGTTGGTCCCATTAGTTGATTTATTATAAACGATAGCGGTCCCTGCTGCTCCAGCGGTGAAAAGTTTATAGGTATTTTCACTTAACGCCGCTGCTGCAGAATTGTAGTCTTCTGTATGTGCTGCAGTTAGATTTTTTTTGTGTTTGATGGTTGGTTGGTACTGCGACTTTCCACTTGTCGCTGCTTTTGATATTACATGGACCTTCTCCACAATAGCATCTTGTGAAATAATCAAATCTTTCCCGACTGTTGATAGTGCTCTGGTATTTCGTGGTTGTACAGTTTGCTTTGTGGTATTTGCTTTCTTTGTTTCGGTTTGCGGTTTTTCGGCTGGATTTTCAACTGCTGGACCTTTTAATGTGAAAGTTTCAGCTGATTTGCCAACTAAAATATTTTCTACTACTTCAAACTCTTCTGTAGACGATGGTACTGTTTCTTCTTCGCTTGTCTCAGAAGTTGCCACCGTACTAATTGAATCAATTACGACTGGATTTTCACCATCAAATTGCAATGCTAATTTTGGTTCAGATCCAATTGCTGTCGTATATTTAAAACTTCCTTTCCCGTTATCGGTAAAAGATTTCGCTTCGATCCAGCTGCCTTTTTCAACACTACCAGCTTGAAACTGGGTTTCTGGTAATTGCAGATTGGGATCTGCTGCTGAAACGATTTCACCATTTGTTAATTTAAGCTTGAGTTTCCCTTTCTCATAGGTACCATTCACATCATTTGTTGTGCTTTTTGACATGTCATAATCATAATTAATTAACCAACTGATCGTGCCTTTTTCTGTATCGTTTTGCGAAGTATAGCTGACTTTTAAAAAGTCGGTATTGATTAATTCCGTTGGCGTTGGTTCATTCGCAGATGTTCGCCAAAGGGAAGAAATCGAAAACAGACCTTCTAAAAGGGGCAGCAACATCGCAACAACAACTACAACTATTAGAATTTTTTTCCGTTTCGTCATATTCGCCCCTCCTCATTATCCTCATCATATTCTTACAACTTTATTGTACCAACCTTAATTTTTTTCTTCAAAAAGTTGTAAAATCCTGCACTAACAAGATAATTTAGAAAGCGCTGTTATTTATTCCGGCAACCGCCTTGGTATAATCATATTCTTATCATTTTCTTATTTATATAATATATAAAACTCATCTTTATCGTTAAAAACATAAAAAAATCTTGTTAAAGTTGACTGAAAAATACGTTCGTTATCCACTGATATTATCGCTTTTATTGTATTTTTTACTTTAATAATGGAATGAAAAACGTCTAACGCAGCTTACAATTAAGGAAGATTATTATTATCATGATATTCTAATTTTAAATTTAGAAACAAAAAAACAAACCAGAAATGAGCTTCTAGTTTGTCTTTTCACTACTTTGATTTAATTCTTTCAATTCGCCTTTAATTGCTTTGCGTTTATCCCATAAAATATAAACAAAACCCAAGGCAAAAGGCCAAATATAGGTAGCAAAGCGATACAGCAACATAGAAGATACGGCATCGACTGTACCAACCAGTGGTTTAAACAACAATAAATACACAAACTCAAAAGAACCAATTCCCGCAGGTGTTGGAATCACCCCAGCCAAAATAACGGTAAAACTAATCAGGGAAAAGGTCAGTAAAAAGTCTAGCGACGGATGATTCTCCACCAACAGAAAATAAGGTAGCACATACCAGATTGCCATTTTCAATAAGTTTAGCAAAAAGATTTTAAAAATTCGCGGACGTTCTTGTAAGATACCATTCACTGCCAAACGCAACGAATATATTTGTAAATTCGCCTGATCCACCATTTCCCGCAGTTTTTGTGATTTGAATAATTTATTGGTTATCTTGACAAAAAGAACTTGCAATTTCAAGCTCAAAGAAAGAAGCAAGAGAGCTGCAATAATCAAAAAAGTTACAATCATACCAGCTAAAATTAACGGGATCATATTTGGTGCTTTATCATAAAACAAAGAAAATTGAATAAGTAAGCCAATGAGGGCATAGACCAGTAATGCCAGTTTATACATCACCATGTGAAGAGCAGTCACGCCTACCCCATCAGAAACTCTCAATCCTTTACGCCGATAATAATTCACCTCTGAAATGAGAGTCCCTGCCCCAAAGGTAACCACACGATAAAAAGTATAATAACAAACAGCAAAAAAACCATCGCGCCGGGTAAAATCGGAAGTAAAGGGTTCGGCTAAGGTTTTAATATTGATACCTTCGGCAATCAAGTAGAGTGTACCACAGGCAAAAACGGTGATTAAAGCATAAACAGTCGTACTTTTTAACTCTGCCAAAATTTCACCAAAGGAATTTTGCAACAAATAAAACATTACCCCTAAAATTACAACCAGTAGTACAATATTCAAGAGTAATTTCGTTTTTGAATTAATTTTCATAAAACCTCCTTTAAACTACTAGTGATAATAAACAATAAGCAATAAACACACGGCAATTCCGATTAAAAAGCAAAGATAAAATTTCTTCTTACGGGTTTTATGGTGAAAGATTTTCTGAGCAAGTAACCCACCTAAGCCACCACCGACCATGCCCATAAATAAGAGGTTTTTTTCAGAAATTCGCTGACCGCCTTTTACTGCTTGCCGCTTGTCGTAATACATTAAAAAGAAAACATATAAATTCACTAAGATTAGATAAAACCATAACGGGTTTTCGTTAAACAAGAACAAAACTCCTTTATTTACAAATTATTTTTAAAAAAGAAAAGCGAGATTACTTACGCCAAGCGTAGGCCTCTCGCTTCATTATAACAAGTATACTAGAAAGTTTTGAATAAATTATGCATTTTCAGCATTTAATTCAGCGATTTTCACAATAACATCTGTCGCTTTTTCCATTGCTTGAAGGGATACAAATTCAAAACGACCATGCATATTTTCCCCACCGGCAAAGATATTTGGCGTTGGTGTGCCTAATTGTGAAATTTTAGAGCCATCGGTCCCACCACGCACAGGTTCGATAATCGGTTTAATGTCTAAAGCCAACATCGCTTCTTTGGCAATTTCTACAATGCTCATGTCTTTTTCAATTATTTCTTTCATATTGTAATATTGATCGTACATATTCACATCAATGCGCTTTTCATCAAATTGCCCATTCATTTTGTCTGCAATTCCTGTAATCAATGCTTTTCTGGCTTCGAATTTTTCATGATCGTGGTCACGGATAATGTAGCTCATTTTTGCTTCTTCTTCATTGCCGTTAATGGCCATTAAGTGAAAGAAGCCTTCGTAGCCTGCGGTTTTTTCTGGAATTTCAGTTTGTGGTAGCTGATTATTAAATGCAATGGCTAAACGTAATGCATTAATCATTGTATCTTTGGCAGTCCCTGGATGAACATTTTTACCATGAATTGTAATTTCTGCGGCGGCGGCATTAAATGTTTCATATTGCAATTCACCGACAGGCCCACCGTCCATCGTATAAGCAAAATCAGCCCCAAATTGGGCAACGTCAAATTTATCAGCGCCAACGCCAATTTCTTCATCTGGACCAAAGCCGACTTTGATTGTACCGTGTTTAATTTCAGGGTTTTTAATTAAAATTTCTAAAGCCGTCATAATTTCAGCAATCCCGGCTTTATCATCTGCACCCAATAGCGTTGTCCCGTCGGTTGTAATGAGCGTTTGGCCAGCATAATTTTTTAAATTTGGAAAATCATTCGTATTTAAGGTATATTTCCCTGCTGGATCTAAATTGATTGTCGATTGTCCATCATAATTTTCAATAATTTGCGGGTTTACATTTTCAGCGTTAAAGTCCGCAGTATCCATGTGAGCAATAAAACCAATTGTTTTGACTGGTTTATCGCTGTTACTTGGCAACGTCGCGATGACATAGCCATTATTTTCATTATAAAGTACATCTTGTAAGCCTAATTCTTCTAATTCTTTTTTTAGTTCATGGGCAAAAGCCACTTGCGTCTGTGTAGAGGGTGTTGTTTTACTCGTAGCATCAGAACGTGTTTGTGTTTTAACATAGCGTAAAAAGCGGGGTAATAAATTTTCGTACATCATAGTTCCTCCCAAGTGTTTAAAAAACACAGTTTAATTTTTAAAGATATTGAAATGGATTCGTATTGGTTGTTGAAGGAATAAATTCTACTTCCCAATTTTCTTCTTTTTTCCATTGATTCATTTTTTCAATAAAGCGGGGAATGCAGACACGCTCTATGTTATGCCCTGGATCAATTACCGTCAATCCATTTGCCTGCATATCGTGCGCGGTATGGTAATACACGTCTCCTGTAATATAAACATCGGCGCCCTTTTTTATTGCGTCCGGATAAAAATTACCGCCAGAGCCACCACAGATGGCAATTTTTTGTATCATTTTTTGGGGCTGAAAAACAGGTTCAACTAACCGCAAACCATCTAATTCAAAAACTTCCTTCACTTTTTGGGTGAAGTCTTCAAGTGCCATGGGTTGTGCTAGCTTGCCAATTCGACCGATCCCGTATTTTATTGGCTCATTATCTAAGGTAATTAGATCAAAAGCCGGTTCTTCATAAGGGTGTGTTTCATACATTGCTTTTAAAACTTGTGCCTCAATTGTTTCTGGTAACAAAACTTCTATTTTTGCTTCTTGCACACTTTCTTTTTCACCAATATTACCAATGGCAGGTTTAGCACCCGCAGTTGGAATAAAGCGTCCCATACCTACTGATTGAAAACTGGTAAACTGATAATTGCCCTGTTCACCTGCACCAGCTTCACCTAAAGCTTGCCGCATTTTTGCAGCGGCTTCAATTGGAACGTAAACAATTAATTTTTTAAACTTTACTTGATGGGTTTCTGTCATAAAGTCAGCAACTTTTATTTGCAACATTTCACAAAACCAGTCATTTAGTCCATCGGGGATAATGTCCATATTCGTATGGGCTGCATAAACTGCAATATCGTGTTTCACTAGCTCCAGATACATTTTAGTCTGAGGATTTGTTGCAGTTAAACGCTCAATCGGTCGAAAAATCGGCGGATGTTTCGCGATGATTAAATCAATATCTTTTTCAATTGCTTCTTGTACGACTTCTGGTCGCACATCTAATGTCATCATCACTTTCTTAATTGGCTTATCAAGTGTTCCAATATGTAGACCTACTGGATCGCCTTTTTCTGCTAGCCATAAGGGACAATACGCTTCAAAACGTTTAATAAAGTCTTTTGCTAACATGTCAACGCCTCCTTGATCCATGCCAATTCTTGTTTAATTTCGTTAACTTTTTTTTCTGGTACTACTTTCGCTTTTTGCAGTTGCCCTAACACTTTTTCTAAAGCTTGTTGTTCTTGTTGCCATTTTTTTAAAAAGACACTATTTTTTTCAGCTAATAAATGCGGTCCAAAGAAAATTTCAATTGGGGATAGTTCTTTTTTAACAGCTGTCTTTTTTGCAACAATAACTTCATAAATCTTATCATTTTCAGCTAAAATACTTTCTGTTAAAATCTCATAGCCTTCTTTTTGTAGCCAACGCCGCACGTTTTGTTCCCCCACATTTGGTTGTAAAACAAGCCGTTCTTTTCCACTTAATTGCCCATTTGTTTTCCCATCTTCTAAAATACTGGCAATTAAAGTTCCCCCCATACCCGCAATGGTAATGGTGTCAATTTCATCAGCAGCTTCAATAGCCGCTAAACCATCGGCTAAACGTACAACAATTTGATTGTTTAGACCACTTTTGGCGACTTGTTTTTGTGCCGAATGAAAAGGACCTTTTACTACCTCTCCACATACGGCATAAGAAATTTTTCCTGCTAGCATTAATGCAACTGGCAGATAAGCATGATCTGAGCCAATATCAGCTAAGCGTGCGCCTTTAGGGACTGCATTGCCCACGACTGTCAGGCGTTGTGACAGTTCTTGTTCATTCATGTTGTGTTCTCCTTAAAAAAAATTTGCGCATCCTTGATTTTTATTTCGAAAAAATTGACACAAAATTTCTGCAAAAGAAAATTCGTGTCAATTCATTTTATTCATTACGGCGATTAGGTCCTGACATGATAATCTCTTTTGCTAAATAACGAATACGTTCCATAATCCGTTTGGCTTTTAATGGTTCATCTGCGGTCTTGGTTAGGCGCAAATGATTCTCCAAACCATCCATTGTGAAATTAGAAGTGAAGAAAGTCGGCAATTGTTCTTGCATGCGATATTGCAAGATAACACCGAAAATTTCGTCTCTCGTCCAAGCTGTTAACGCATCTGCCCCGACATCGTCCAAAATTAAAATTTTAGGCTTTTTCACATTTTCTAGTTTTTCTGCGACCGTATTATCGGCAACAGAACTTTTCATCATCGAAGTAAAGGTTGGCATATGCACCATCATTGAAGTATAGCCGCGTTTTGCCAACTCATTTGCCATCGCACCTAATAAATATGTCTTGCCCACACCAAAATCGCCAGCTAAATACAGTCCTTTATGGAAAGCCTGCGCATTTTCTGTATAGTTTTTAACAAACTTCATCGTTTCAAACAGAGCTTCCTCGCGGGCATCTGTTTTGTCGAAATTTTTCATATTCGCGTTACGAATATCTTTTGGGATATCAATCGTACTGACCCGATTTTTAATCTCCTCTTGTTTACGGCGCTCCAATAAGTCTTCAGTGGGGACATAGGCGACGTCAATATAATGAAAGTTCAAAACCAAGCGGGGCTCATAACCTGGGGCCATCATGGTGGGATCATTTAATGTGAATTTGCGTTTTTCTTGGACAAACTCATACAATTTTGGATAGCTTTTTTTCACATCTGCTTGTGTTAACTTATCTTTATTTTCAGCCAAAAACTTTTTAACAGTTGGATCAGCCAAAACTTCTTGCATCATTTCATCATACTTTTGCTGAAAATTCCGCCGTTCAAATAGTTCGTTGACACCTTTGCCGACATCTTCCATTATTTTTCACCTTCTTCATCATTGAAATATTCCCGCATCATCTTGTCAATTTCAGCTTTACGACTTGGATCACTCGTCGACTGTTTTTTTGACCAATCGGGGACGTCTTCTTTTTTGACAATATTTTGTACTCTCCCACCATTTTTTTGCCGTTGTTCTTTGGCAACTTGTTTTTCTTTTACCGTCGTTTGCACATACTTAATGGCCGCTTCTGGTGTATTAATTTTATTTTGCGACCAATCATTAGCAATTTGATTGGTTAAAGCTTGCGGCAATTGGGCTTTATTTTGTGTGACTAACAAGTAATTCAATAAAATATTAATAACTGACGTAGGCAATGGTGACTTTTGTACCAAATCGGTTAAAAGCCACTCTTCATTTTTGGTTACATAGCCACCTTTAGCAGCTTTTAATTTCACCAAGTATTCCATCGGTGCTAAGGCCTCGCTGTCTAAAATCCGATACCAATCAGCTTCAGTAAAGCCTTGAGCCAATAGCGTATTTTTGCGGCGAAGTTGTGTGTCGCTGTCGTAATTTAAGACAACTGCTTTTTTTTCCGGTAAAAGATCTTGACTTTGTTTATAAACGACGTTTTTTAATTTTCGTACATCAATTGTGCCATCGGTTAAAGATACAGCTTCAGCCATTAAATTTGTCAATTGCAGTTCATCGTAACCAAACATCTCATGATATAGCGTAAGACTATCTTTTAAGGTGTCTGTTATTTGGGTTGGATTAATAAATTTTTTGGTAGCTAAATCTCGTAATAAAGTCCAGTTCAACTGATTTTCAGCTAGCGGTAACTGCGCCACATCCTGCGGTGCCTTTTTTACGACCGCTTCAATAACTGGTTGATTGGCTTGGTATTCATTTTGAGAAAAACTATATACCGAACCAAACTTTGTCGTTACATCTTGATAACCAGCCGTATTGACACTTTCCGGCTTAAAGCGTCGATTTAATTGTCGAAACTTATTTTGCCCTACTTTTACTACAAGTAAAAAAGACATTAATTCATCTGCCAAAAAGTCTTGAGGAGTTAACGGCTCCATTAAGACATATAAAAAACGAACTTCGGGTTGTTCCCTGTAGTAAGTTTTTAACAATCCGATACCTTCTAGGCGTTTTTTGGCTGCCTTCAGTGCTGATAATCCCATATCTAAGGCATTGAGCAACTCCAAATGGGTATAATTTTCTTGTGTATCTTCAAAATCTTGTAATAAGCAAAAATATAAAGCTAGCGCATCGGCCCCAATAATCGGCTGATACAAATTAACTAAAGACTTCTCTGCGTCACGAGTTAAGGGCAAACTTTTTTTCACTTCATAAATTGCTTTTGGTTGTAAGTTGGCTTCATAGGCATATTCCAAAAAAATGCAGCCTCCAATTTTATTCTGTTGTGTCCTTGCCATTTGCTTTGGCGACAATATCTTGTAATTCTTTTAAGAAAACCGACATATCTTTGAACTGACGATAAACACTGGCAAAGCGAATATAGGCGATTTCATCCACATCCACTAAATCCTCCATCACATATTCACCAATTAAAGTCGTCGATACTTCATTTTCACCTAAAGAGCGGACACGATTTTCCACATGATCCACGATTTGCTCCATTTGCTCCATTGCAACAGGCCGTTTTTCTGCCGAACGGATTAACCCACGTAAAATTTTTTCACGGTTGAATTCTTCTCGTTCACCATTTTTCTTGATAACCAATAAAGGTGCTGCTTCTATTTTTTCAAAGGTCGTAAAACGAAAGCCGCAGTTTTCACATTCTCTTCTTCTTCGAATCGTACGCCCATCATCGGTTTGACGACTATCAACAACTCGGGAACTATTATGGTGACATTTGGGACAACGCATCTTCTCACCTCATTTAATTTCTAGGAATTTTGCTTATATTATAACAGAAAAAAATTGTGTTGTATTGTCTTGTACCTAAGAAAAGACTGTGTTTGTCTGCTTTTGAATGAATAATTTAAAAAACTATCACATTTCAGTGCCAAATTAACGCCTGACAATTTATTAAAAAACGTTGGTGCATAGAATGTGTGATAAAAAAAGCTTTATGGGCTCATCTTTGTAAACTGATCTATTTTTTGTGGCAATCTTACTTTTTCTAGCAAAAAAGCTTCAGGATTATTTATCCCAAAGCTTTCAGACTTATTCATTATAAAAACTCATGATTCATTTTTGAAATGAACAGCTAACCAATTTAATACTTGCTGAACTGTTTTTGCTTTACTGCCGGTATTATCAAAAACGGTATCGGCTAATTTCTTTTTTTCGATTAGCGGCATTTGGCTTTTTATCTTAACTTCTGCTGTTTTTTCATCAATCAAATCGCGGGCCATCAATCTTTTTTTTTGCTCTAAAAAGTCCACATAAACTACGGCAACTTCATCCATGTAATGATCGTAATGACCTTCATACATCAAAGGGATATCTGCCACGACTAATGGACTTATCTTTTTACCAGCTACAATCTCAGCTTTAATTTGCTGCCGCAAATAAGGATTCATTAATTTATCAAGTTGTTGTCGTTTCTTGTCATCTTGAAAGATGAGCGCCCCTAATTTTTTGCGATTTAGTTTTCCGTCAGCTTGTATCATCTCTAAACCAAAAGTAGCTGCGATTTCTGCCAGTGCAGGTTGCCCAGGGGCAACAATCTTTCTCGCTACGACATCCCCGTCGACCACGGGAAAGCCCTTTTCTTTAAAGATATTCACAACTGTACTTTTGCCACTGGCAATGCCACCAGTAATGCCTAAAACAAAACTCATCTTCATCACCTCAAGATTAGTTTTTGACAGTGGGGACATAGATGCGTTCCTCTTTGCGCCACTTTAATTTTTTCAATCGGAGTTTGGCACCGTGGACACGGCTGGCCCGTTTTACCATAAACGTTTAAAGACAATTGGAAGCTTCCCGCTTTTCCTAATGCGTTTAAATATGTGCGTACAGTCGTTCCACCAGCTGCCACTGCTCTGTTTAAAACATCAATAATACAAAGGCGCAGACGTTTAATCTGGGCATCATTTAAGCTATCACAAGGCTGCATGGGATGAATTTTTGCTAACCACAGCACCTCATCAACATAAATATTGCCTAAGCCTGTCACCATTTTTTGATCCAATAAAGCCGGTTTAATCTCCCGTTTAGTTTTTTTCAAATCTGATTTAAACTGGGCTAGCTTAAACGTTTCCGGGGTTGGTTCAGGACCTAACTGCGCAATCCCTTTAAAATTTTGGGCCTCACCTTTTAAAACAAGTGCCATTCGACCAAATTTACGCACATCCCGATATTGCAATTGACTACCATCGGTAAAGTGAAAAATAACATGGGTATGTTTTGTCACGACTGCTTTTGTGTCTGATGAAAAGAACTCGTATTTCCCCTCCATTCGCAAGTGGGAGATCAACTCATAATCGGAAAGTTCAAAAATTAAATATTTCCCTCTACGCCCAATCGTTTCAATTTTTTGTCCGACTAATTCGCTTTTAAAAATCTCAACTTCTGGCGCTGCGATAATTTTGGGCCAAAAAACAGTTACAGTTGCAATTTCTTTATTTAAAACAAGTTGTAACAACCCTTTTCTGACTGTTTCAACTTCTGGTAATTCTGGCATTTTTCCACCTTCTTATTTGGCATCATACCACGTCTTGCCCCAACTACTATCTGTGACAAGGGGTACGTGTAATGCCACGGCATTTTCCATGACATCTTTGACTAGTTTATCCAATTTTTCTAGTTCATTTTCTGGCACTTCAAAAACCAACTCATCATGGACTTGCAGTAACATAACAGCTGATAAACTTTCTTCTTGCAACCGTTTTGCCAGGTCAATCATGGCGATTTTCAAAATATCAGCGGCACTTCCTTGAATAGGAGTGTTAATTGCGGTACGTTCTGCAAAAGAGCGCACATTAAAATTCCGAGCATTAATATCTGGAAGATAGCGGCGACGATGATACAGGGTTTCAACATACCCTTTATCTTTTGCATCCCGAACGATACTTTCCATATATTTTTTAACCCCAGGATACTTTTCAAAATAAGTATCAATGTATTGTTGTGCTGCTTTTCTGGAAATTCCTAGATTTTGTGATAAACCATAATCAGATATACCATAAACAATTCCAAAATTCACCGCTTTTGCTTGACGACGCATATTTGGCGTCACATCTTCAGCCTTTTCAATCCCAAAAACCCGCATTGCTGTGCTGGCGTGAATATCTTGACCTTCTAAGAAGGCTTCTTTTAAATGCTCATCATCTGAGATATGTGCCAATACCCGTAGTTCAATTTGCGAATAGTCAGAGGAATAAATCACCCAGTCTTTAGCTCGGGGAATAAAGGCTTGTCGAATTTTACGTCCTTCTTCTAAGCGAATAGGAATATTTTGTAAATTAGGATCAACCGAACTTAAGCGGCCCGTTTGAGTCAAGGTTTGAACATAACGCGTATGGATTTTTTGGTCCGGTTGAATGACCTTTAATAAGCCTTCAACATAGGTCGACTGAATTTTAGCAATCTGACGATACGTTAAAATATCCGCAACAATCGGCGCTTGGTCTTGTAATTGCTCTAAAACATCGACAGCTGTTGAATAGCCTGTTTTGGTCTTTTTGATTACCGGAAGCCCCATTTTTTCAAAAAGAATAACACCTAATTGTTTTGGCGAATTTAAGTTAAACTCTTCTTTAGCTTCTGCGTAAATTTTTTCTTCAATTTCATGAAGGCGTGTGGCAAACTCGCCTTTCATATCCAAAAGGCGTTTGCTATCGACTGTGATACCAGCGATTTCCATTTCAGCTAAAATTTGTGATAAAGGCAACTCCATCTGATAAAATAAATCACTTTGATTTTTTTCTTTTAAATCTTCATCTAGTTTTTCACTTAAAAACAAAATTGCTTTTACTTTGCGGGCCAAGTGGGCATAAAAATCTTCCATATTTTCAGGCAGCCCTTTTTTAGCCCCCTTGCCATAAACAGCTTCATCTGTTTGAATATCAGTAAAGCCATAATGTTCGGCTACACCTGCGATATCGTTGTTACTATCGTTTGTATCTAACAAATACGCAGCCAGTAAAACATCAAACGTAATACCTTGTGGCCGTTTGGCATAACGGTTTAAAGCAACATAGGTACGTTTGGCATCATAGGTCTTTTTATTGTTTTTTTCCTCAAGCCAATTTAGAAAATCGTGATTTTCAAACACAGCTAAATTATCAGTCACATAAATTTTCTGCTCATTTCCCCAAGCAACCCCCACAATATCAGCCAAATGATAATTATCAGATAACATCTCGGGATAGAGCGCCATGTCTGCTTGAAACATTTCAGCGGTAAATTCATCCACCACCTCAAACATAATTTCTGCCAAATCAGCTGGGTCTTCTACGATATTTAACTTACTTAAAAATTGTTTGAAGTCCATTTCTTTATAAAATGGCACCAATTTATCCAAATCTTTGCCTGCATATGCTAATTCTTCAATTTTAACCGTCACTGGCGCTGCGGTATCAATTGTAGCTAATTTTTTTGATAAAAAGGCTTGTTCTTGGTCATGAATCAGATTTTCTTTCATTTTACTTTTTTTTATTTTATCGATATTTTCATAAATTCCTTCAACTGAGCCATACTCTTTTAATAGCTTGATGGCGGTTTTCTCCCCCACTTTGGTTACACCGGGGATATTATCTGAGGTATCGCCAGCTAAACCTTTCATATCAATAATTTGCTTAGGGCTTAAACCATCATATTTTTCAGCAATATGCGCAGGTGTGTAGGCTTCAATTTCACTGACCCCTTTTACTGTAATATCAACCGTCACATCATCACTGGCTAATTGTGTTAAATCGCGATCACCAGATAACACCACGACTTCAAATTCATTTTTGTCCACTTGTGTCGCCAAAGTGCCGATAATATCATCAGCTTCATAATTTTCTAACTCGTAATACTTGACCCCTAAAGCGGTAATTAATTCACGAATATAAGGAAGTTGTTCACGAAATTCACCTGGAGTTTTTGCTCGTCCGGCTTTGTAGTCTTGATACATTTCAGTTCGAAATGTCGTTTTACCTGCATCAAAGGCCACCAAAACATGCGTTGGTTTTTCTTTGGTCATTACATTATCAAACATTGTATTAAAAGCGTAAATCGCATTAGTATGCAAGCCATTCTTATTTTTAAAACGCTCCAGCGAATTATGCAACGCAAAAAAAGCTCGATAAGCCACGCTATTGCCATCCACTAATAAAAGTTTTTTCTTCGTCATGGAAATTCTCCTTATCTCGTTGGTTTTCTAGCAACATTTTATTGCAATCCCACAAAAGTTCCTCTTTATTCTAACAAAGTTCCAGTAAACTAGCGATGATTATTGACTAGTAATTTAAAAATCAAAGCACCTAAAAAGTGATAATTTTGAAATAGGAAAATCTGAGGAAATCTCCTTGATCTTTGAACACTAAAAGCAAACTTTCTCGTAAGACTTAAAATTTCTTTTAAAAAAAAGAACTTGCAGCAAAATGCCGCAAATTCTTTTTTCATTTATAAAACTAGTCGCGACCAAAAATACGTAAGAAGGCTAGCAGCAAGTTAATAAAGTCTAAGTAAAGTTGTAAGGCTACAAAAACCGCAATACCAGTATTTTCTGTTCCACGACTTTGTTTGTAATAAGCTTTAATCATTTGGTGATCATAAGCTGTCAAACCGGCAAAGACAAACACGGTCACAATTGAAAGCAAATACTCCATTGGACCACTGTGTAAAATAAAACCATTTAACAACATTGTCACAATAATCCCAATTAAAGCTATAAAACCAATTCTACCTACCATAGATAAATCTTTTTTCGTAAAGACACCAAAGAGTGCTGTTGCTGCAAAGGTTGCTGTCGCTGCACCAAAAGCAACGTAAATAGTATTAATATCGTAATGTAGTAGCGTTGCAGTCAACGTTAACCCATTTAATAAGGAATAGATCAGAAATCCGGCAATGGTCATAGCAGGATTTTTCTTGGCTTTAGCTGCTAAAACAAAGACTAAAATCAATTGGACAATCCATAGCCCTAAAAATCCTAACGGAAAGCCATTAACAAAACGGATGGTTTGTGGTAGAAATGTTGTCGCGCAAAAATAAGAAACAACACCACTAATTCCTAGTCCAACCGCAAAAAAAGCATAAACTTTAGCATAAAAACGATTTAATGTATCTTTTTCCACAACGGGTGTTTGATAGTTATTCATGAATATCCCCTACGCTTTCTGTTTCAATTATTGGAGGTTGCACCATCACGACAGCGTCTAAAACACGGTCTTCTTCTGCATTGGTTGCTTCCACAGAAATCGTCACCACATCTTTCATTTTATCCACTTTGATCACTTCAAAAGCAAAAGTTAGTGTTTCATAATGATAGACTGGTTCGATAAAATTCACCGAAAAATTCACCACATGCGATCCTGGTCCCGGCAAGTGCTTTGAAATGGCACTGGTAATAATCCCCATTAACATGACAGACGGAACAATTGGACGTTGATATGCGGTTTGTTGGGCATAATCATGTTGAATATATAAAGGATTGGCATCATTAGTCAGTCCTAGATATAACAACAGCTGATTATCTTCAATCGACTCTGTTAAGGATAACGAATCGCCTTCCTCAATTTCTTCGATGGTCTTACCTATTTTTTTTACACGATTGATCTGCAAACTTGATTCCTCCATGTTTTAATATCGTTTGAATAGATTTTATCATTATTGTATCAGAACCCTTTAAAAGTGCAAGTTTTGAAATTTTCTAGCAGGAAAGCTTAGTAAAATTTTTGTGTTTTTAAAAGTAAAAATTACAAAAAAACTGGTACAACTAAGTACCAGTTTTAACATTTTTAATGGGTAATTTTTTATTATGAACGGTTACGGGTAGTATTGCTTAGTAATTTTTCGTAAGCAGCTTCAAATTTTTGAACATCGCCAGCGCCCATGAAAATCATAACTGCATTTTCAAAATCAAGTAATGGTGACACATTGTCTTCTTTGATGACTTGCCCACCTTTTTTAATTTTAGCGCCTAAATCTTCAATTTTCACATCACCTTTGGCTTCTCTTGCTGAACCAAAAATATCACACAAGAATACTTTATCGGCTAAATCTAGTGCTTCAGCGAAATCATCCATCAAAGCAATCGTCCGGGTAAAAGTATGAGGTTGGAAGACTGCAATAATTTCTTTATCTGGATATTTTTGTCTCGCAGCATCAATTGTCGCTTTAATTTCAGCTGGATGATGAGCATAATCATCGACGATTGTCATATCTGCAACTTTTTTCTCGCTAAAACGACGCTTAACTCCTGCAAAAGTTCGCATTTCTTCTGCGACTTCTGCCATGTCGATGCCTTCTAAATAAGCAATCCCAATCACACCTAATGCGTTTAAAATGTTATGTTTACCAAAAGCAGGTAGGGTGAAATGACCAATTTCTTTGTCTTTAACAAAAACATCAAATTCAGAACCTTTAGTTGTCCGTTTGATATTTTTTGCTTGAATATCATCATTATCATTTAAACCATAATAATAAATTGGTGCTTCTGATTCCAATTTACGCAAGTAAACATCATCACCATAGGCAAAGATACCTTTTTTTACTTGATGGGCCATCGATTGAAAAGCAGTAAAGACATCTTCAATGCTCTTATAATAATCAGGATGATCAAAATCGATATTGGTCATAATCGCATAATCCGGTGCATAGGCTAAAAAGTGACGACGATACTCACAAGCTTCAAAAGCAAAGAAGTCCGCATCTGGTACGCCATGTCCAGTACCGTCACCAATCAAATAACTCGTTGGTGAAACACCGCTAAAAACATGCGCCAATAAACCAGTCGTACTTGTTTTACCATGAGAACCAGTAACCGCAATGCTCGTGTAGTCATTAATAAAGCGTCCAATAAAATCGTGATAACGAATTACTTCGCAACCTAATTCTTTCGCGCGAACAATTTCTTCATGAGTATCCGCAAACGCGTTACCTGCAATAACAATCATGTCTGCTTTAATATTATCGGCACTAAAAGGTAAAATCGTAATTCCAGCTTTTTCTAAATCCCGTTGTGTAAAGAAATATTTGTCCACATCGGATCCTTGTACACGGTAGCCTTTTTCATGTAACACCAATGCTAGTGAACTCATGCCAGAACCTTTAATTCCGACAAAATGATAAAGCTTATCTTTGTCATTCATCTTAATTTAGCCTCTTTTCTTCCATATCAATCATGTAAAAACTCTTTTTTGTTTTTATTTTCCTTTTTAATCCAATTCGTCTTTTTCTCAAATTAAAACACAGCTTTAATCTACCAAAAAACGAGCTAATAATTTGCACGAGGTTCATTATCTAACAAAAACGTTAAAAATTCAATGAGTTTTATCCGAAAAGCTCCTATTAGTTACTTTTAGTAAGTGTTTCACCAAGATTTAGCTAACAATTTTTAAAAATTGCAGTTTTTCACCACATTTGCCACAGACATAACGCGCGGTATTAATTTTTCTTTGGCGGGTAATAATTTGACCACAACCAAGACAACGGTACATAACTTGGCGCTTAACCTTGTTTTTTACTTGTGGTAGTCTGGGGGCATAACGACTCCCCCCGACTTTAGCTAATAGGACTTTAAAATCACGGTCTTGATGGCGGTAACCTTTTTTTAATAGGTGCAAGTGATAATGGCACAATTCATGCTTAATGATCCCAGCTTGTTCTGCTTGAGAAATCCCCGCAAACAAGGTGGGATTAAAATCTAAGTGATGATCTGTTAAATGATAACGCCCACCAGTAGTTTTCAGTCGCTTATTAAAAATCGCCCGATGCTTGAAAGGACGCTTAAAAAATTGCAACGAAATTTCTTCTACTAATTGTTGCAGTTGTACTTCTGTCATTTTACTCTCCAGTAGGGTCTAACATGGTTAAACTAATGCGCCCTTTTTGTTCATCAACTTGTTCCACCCAAACCGTGACAACATCTCCAACAGCCACCACATCTTTTGGCTGTTTTACAAAGCGGCGACTTAGTTTTGAAATATGAACTAAACCATCTTGTTTTACCCCAATATCAACAAAAGCACCAAAATCAATTACATTGCGGACAGTTCCTTTTAATTCCATCCCAGGTTTTAAATCACTCATGGTTAAAACATCTTTTCTTAAAAGCGGAGCTGGCATTTCATCCCGCATGTCTCGACCAGGTTGTAAAAGCGCCTTTAAAATATCCTCCACAGTTGCCGTTCCAGAATCTAAATCAGCAGCAACTTGTTCTGGGTTTAGGCTTTCTAAACGAACTTTAGCTTCTTTTGTCCCAAGTTGGTCTAACTTAAGGTCAGCCCGTGTCAAGATTTCTTTGGCCACGCCATAACTTTCTGGGTGAATACCAGTATTGTCGAAAATATCGCTACCACCTGGAATTCGTAAAAAGCCGATTGCTTGTTCGTAAGCTTTTGGCCCTAAACGCGGCACTTTTTTCAATTGATTGCGTTTAGTGAAGGACCCATTTTCTTCCCGATAATTAAATATGTTTTGTGCTGTCGTTTTGTTCAGCCCAGCAATATGTTGTAAAAGTTGTGGACTGGCAGTATTAACATCTACCCCTACTTGGTTTGTCACAGTTTCAACGACAAAATCCAACTGTTCAGCCAAACGCTTTTGGGAAACATCGTGTTGATATTGTCCAACGCCCACCGCTTTAGGATCAATTTTTACTAATTCAGCTAAAGGATCTTGCAAGCGCCGACCAATACTAATCGCACTTCTTTCTTCTACTTGTAAATTAGGAAACTCACCTCTGGCAATATCGCTGGCTGAATACACAGAAGCTCCTGCTTCATTGACAATTACATAATAAACTTCTTCATTTAAGCTGCGAATTTGCTCAGCAACAAATTGCTCAGACTCACGACTAGCCGTTCCATTTCCAATGGCAATCATTTGTACACCGTATTTTTTGATTAAATGTTGGAATGCTGGACCAGCCGCTTCTCTTTTACTTTGCGGCGCTGGTTTGTGGGGATAGATAACAGTTATCGCCAAGACTTTTCCTGTGGCATCTAAAACAGCTAATTTACACCCAGTCCGATAAGCAGGATCAAAGCCTAACACCACTTTTCCCTTTAATGGTGGCTGTAATAATAAATTGCGTAAATTTTCACCAAAAACCGCGATAGCTTGTTCATCGGCATTTTCTGTTAATTCATTGCGAATCTCCCGCTCAATTGCCGGTGCAATAAAGCGTTTGTAGGCATCTTCATAGGCCGCAGTAACGTAACTCACCGCTTCACCTTGACCTTTTATAATTTGGCGCTTTAAATAATTTAAAATTTCATCTTCTGGTGCTAAAATACTAACTTTCAAAATATCTTCTTTTTCGCCCCGATTTGTGGCTAAAATCCGGTGAGAAACCATCTTTTTAACGGTCTCTTCAAAGGCATAATACATTTCATATACGCCTTTTTCATCTTTTTCTGTTTTCTTTCCTGTGCTGGTATAAATTCCTTTATCAAATGTTTTCTGTCTAATCCAAGTTCTAAACTTAGCTGAATCAGAAAAAAATTCGGCTAATATTTCATGGGCACCAGCTAAAGCTGTTGTGACATCGGGAACTTCTGTGGTTATAAATTCTGTCGCTTTGGTCGCCACAGCTTCATCGGCAAAACGTAACAACCATTTTGCCAACGGTTCTAACCCTTGTTCTTTTGCAATCGTCGCTTTGGTACGACGCTTTTGTTTATAAGGGCGATACAAGTCCTCTACTTGTTGCATTTTGCTGGCAGCTTTTATACTGGCAGCAAGTTCTGGCGTTAGTTTTTCTTGTTCTTCAATTAAACGTAGCACTTCGCTTTTGCGTTTTTCCAGATTTTCTAAATATTGGTAACGTTCTTCGATTTCACGAATTTGAACCTCATCTAAATTACCAGTGGCTTCTTTTCTGTAACGGGCAATAAATGGAACAGTATTCCCGTCTAATAACAAGTCCAAAACTTGTTGCATTTGTTTTTTGGAATAATTTGTAAGCTCTGCTTGCAATAACATTAATAAATCTTGATTTGCGGCTGTCATGTCATCTCACCTTTCTTTTGACCCCATTTATTTTAACATAGAAAATACTATTCAATTCGAAAAAAAAGTTGAAGCAGAAGTGTTGTGCTTTGAATTGCAGACAGGTGCTCCTTTACATCAGCTATCGCCTATCTCACAGCAATAAGCCAGAAATTATCCAAAGGACTCAACAATACACTGCTTGTAGTGTTGCTGTTTAGGTCTACTTTTGGTGTTCCCCAAATTTTTGTCAAATTTTCGCTTAGCCGCAAAAAAGGCTGAAATCCTATAGATCTCAGCCTTTTTTATTAATAAAACAACCTTAAAAAAATCTTTTTAAAGTTTCATAAAAAATCAGTTTATTTTTACTACCCTTTTTTACTATAAAAGAAAACAAGTATCGCGTCTTTTTTATTCAAACACTTAAAAATCAGGTTGCCAAGGTCCTGATAAATTCTGATATTCAATATCTTGGACAATACCCGATTTACCAAAAACGACCCCATGAATGGAACCCCCAAAGACACCGCCGCCGTCAATTCCAACTTTATTATCTGAAAGCCACAAGTCCGTTGTCATCATGTCCCCGTGAAGCATTGGTGTGATGGTATGCCCAAAGACGATCTTTTTGCCAGTCTTATTTTTTCCATTATGAAAAGGTTCGCGAATCCAAATAAAATCAGCAGGAACAGTATCATGCCAATCTTCTTTGGTTAAGTCCACCCCGGCGTGAACAAAAATATAATCTTCCCATTCATAATACAAAGGTCGTTGTGTTAAAAAATCGACTAAATCACGATAACGACTACGAATCATCATGGCAATTTCAGTTGGCGAATACTCCTCACAAGCCCCTTTATGCAAAAGACTTTCAATTGTCTCTTTTCCTCCATTGTGTAAATAAGAAGCAAACCAGTCTTCTGGCTTGGTTAAAAATTGTAAAAAGTATTCTTCATGATTACCTCGCAAATAAATAGCCCCAAATTTTTCTACCAAATTTTTTCCCAGTAAAAAACACTCTTTGCTGCGTTTACCGCGGTCATTTAAATCACCCATTAACACAAGTTGATGTTGTTTGGAATCAAAATATGCTAAAAGTTTTTTAAATAACTCATATTCTCCGTGGATATCACCAATGGCATAAACATATTTTTTCATCACCCTCACCTCATAGCTAGTATACCAAAAATCTTCACAAAACTTTCAAATGCTATATTTGGACACCAAGTATAAAAAGCTTTAGAATGAACACGACACCATGTCACAATCTACGTGGAAAAGAGTGAAGATAATGCAGAAAAAAACAATTGGGATATTATTAGCAGGCGTCGTTGTCGTGGGTGCTATCGGTTTTGCTTTGTTTAATAATAGTACTAAAAAAGATGACACCATCACCATTCGCAGTGCAACTGCCAAAAAAATGACTGTCACAGAAACTTTAAGCACAACTGGAACTTTGATTCCAAATAATACAGAAAATTTAGTTGGCACTGGTAATGTCACAGATTTAAATGTAAAAGTTGGCGACGTAGTAAAAAAAGATCAAGTATTAGCCAACTACGATAGCGGCCTAAGCTTAACGGCAGGAATAGACGGGACGATAACGGAAGTCAATATAAAAAAAGGACAAGCCGATACAGCTGCCCAACAAGGTAAGGCTTCTATTATTGTTGCTGACCTGAATAATTTAAAAGTTCAACTCGCTTTATCAAATTCCGAGGCCCGTCAAGTTAACGTGGATCAAAAAGCAGTTATTTCTTCTGGTGGTCATAATTATGCTGGCAAAGTCACCGAAAAAGATCCTACCGCTACTTCCACGCAAGCAACAACGAGCGCCGCATTAGGTACCGTTGTAACTTTTGATGATAAACCAGAAAAATTATATGCTGGCTTTTCAGCTGATGTAGACATTACCATTGCAACTGAGCAAAATGCGCTGGCAATTCCAATTGAAGCTTTAACGTATAACGACAAAAATGAGCCCATCGTCTATGAAATAAAAGATGACAAAGCAAAAATTACAAAAGTAGAAACGGGCATTCAATCTGACCAATTTATCGTGATTAAAAAGGGAATAACTGACGGTAATCAAGTTATCTTATCCCCTACTTCTAGCCTTAAAGACGGCAGTGCCGTTACTAAAGAGTAGGTGATGAAATGATTGATTTAAAAAACGTGGTAAAAATTTATCGTACTGCCGGCGAAGAGCTGGTAGCTTTAAAAAATGTCAATCTTCATATTGCTGAAGGTGAGTTCACTTCAATTATGGGCCCAAGCGGCTCTGGTAAGTCGACTATGATGAACATTCTTGGCTTGTTAGATCGTTTTGATGATGGCACCTATCTTTTAAATGGACAAAACGTCACCCATCTGACTGATGTAGAAAGTGCCAAAGTACGCAATAAAGAAATCGGGTTTGTCTTTCAGTCTTTCAATTTAATGCCCCGGATGACACTATTAGAAAATGTTGCCCTGCCATTGGTTTATGCCGGCGTTGCTAAATCCGAGCGAAAAACTAGAGCCTTCAAGGCACTAGAACAAGTAGGTTTAGCCGATCGCGTTCACCATCGTCCCAATGCCATTTCTGGTGGGCAAAAACAACGGGTTGCTATCGCACGGGCAATTGTCAATGATCCTGTGGTTTTAATGGCCGATGAACCAACTGGAAATTTAGATTCCAAAACAACATTAGAAATTATGAAAATTTTCCAAGACCTAAACGATAAAGGGACAACTGTGGTTATGGTTACCCACGAACCAGATGTTGCCCAATACACCAAAAGAATCGTTTCCTTTAAAGATGGCCAAATTATTGCCGATAATTCTGTAAAAAAACGAAAAACACTATAAGGAGGGTCAAAAATGGGAATCAGCGAAAGCTTTAAAATGGCCTTAGATAGTATCTTAGCCAATAAAATGCGGTCATTTTTGACCATGTTGGGGATTATTATTGGCATTAGTGCCGTTATTGCAATTTTAGCGGTAGGAAATGGCGCAACAAAAGAAATAAACGGAACCTTTAGTGATTTGGGGGCCTCGACTATCTCCGTTTCAACCAGCCAAGAGGCGAGCGACAGTCAAAAAATTACGAGTCAAGATGTAGTAGCGTTAAAACGCAGTATTCCAAATATCGCCCACATCTCTCCTGTTACCACTATCCAAGCAAATTTCACTGCAAACGACAAAAGTAAATTTGGGATGGCAATTGCAGGTATGCCCGATTTGCAGTACACCAATCAAATGATGGATAAGACACTGCTTTACGGTCGCTACTTTAATCAAACGGAATACGAAGAAAATGCCAAAGTAACCATTATCAGTGCTGATACTGCTCGCTACTTCTTTAATGGGCGCGATAATGTTGTTGGTGAAAAAATTACGGTTAAAAATCAAAACGGCCAAGTCACATTGCGTGTTCTTGGTGTTACCAAAGGTACCATGGAAAATATGATGGGAGCTTTTGATAGCGAAAAAATGCCTGGCTATTTGGCAATGCCACTAACAAGTGCTGTGACACTACAACCAGATGCAACAAAAATGAGCGAATTAACTGTAATTGCCAATTCAAAAGATGACATCGATACAGTTTCAAAACAAATTGTTAATATTTTATCCGTACGCCACGATGCCGTTGGCGATAAAGTTTATACTGCAACCAACTTTTTGCAAGCGTTAGATGAAGTAAACAATGTCTTAGGTTTATTTATTAACTTTATTGCTGCAGTTGCTGCAATTGCATTACTAGTTGGTGGCATTGGGGTTATGAATATCATGTTAGTTTCCGTGACCGAAAGAACCCGCGAAATTGGTACCAGAAAAGCATTAGGTGCGACAAACAACAATATTTTGTTCCAATTCCTTACAGAATCAGTTATTTTGTGCTTAATCGGTGGCCTGATTGGGTTACTATTAGGGGCATCACTGGCACTGATTGTGGCCAATGCTTTAAATATTACCGCACATTTTTCATTAGGCTCAATTGCTTTTGTGCTACTATTTTCCAGTGCAATCGGAATCTTCTTTGGCGTATATCCCGCCCGCAAAGCAGCACGGCTAGATCCAATCGAGGCCTTGCGTTATGAATAAGTTGTCAAAATTTTTCCACCAGTTTAAAAAAGATTTGAAAGAAGCCCTAGATACCGGTGCCATCGCCCGGGATAAAGGCTAATAAAAGAGGCGGAAAAAAAGCGTTTAACCACAAGCAATAAGATGGGATTACCTAAAATTGTTTTCCAAATTTTTGGTGAATTTCAACTTATTGTCGCAGAGGTTGCTTTTTTCCGCCGTTTACGAAAAGTGAAAAAAAGTGCCTACTACAAGCAATAAGACGGCATGAAAAAGGATGTGACAAAACAGTAAAGTTTTGTCACATCCTTTTTCTTAGATACTTGAAACGGCAAAATAATTACCATCAGGGTCTGCAAAATTAAAGACTTCTCGATCACCCAATGAAATCATTTCTCCTAGTGGTACGTCTAGTTCACCGATTTTTTTATAAAGACGGTAAATATCTTGGCTAAAAAACATCAGGGATGGTGAATTGGTGGCAACTTCGGGTGAATTGCTTTCAATAAACTCACGATCATATAAGACAAAATGTGCTTTTGCATCTTTTGCGGCTGCAATTTCAACGACCCGGGTACCATCTACTGTTTGTTCTTCAACGATGACAAAATCTAAGGCTTGCCAAAATGCCACTGCTTTTTGGACATCATCAACGTATAACATAATTTGAATATCTTCTGTAAACATCATTTTCTCCTATGCTTCTGTTTGAAAATTAAGGGTTAATCCAGGTTCGTCAGTTGCAATTTCAGTTACTTCATAGGTCATCCGCTTTACGATATCAAACAACGGGGCCACAATTTCATTAACCTCTTCTTCGGTCACATCTGCTTGACTTGCAATCTTACGGTCAACGACATGGTTAATTTGACTGACGCGACCAGAAATCACATATTCTTCAAAAACCAAACGAAAATCTAAAATACACCGAATAATTGAATTTTCTTTTGGATAATTAGGATCTTCTGTATTTAATGGGGTAAATCCTACTTGCAACTGCGTTTCATAAGCTTGTTCGGGATTGGGTTGATCATAGTGATAAGCAGCTACCACTGGTTTTTGACGTTTAATTTCCACTCTTGTTCCTCCTTTAATACATTTCTTGTTATTTAGTATAGCATATGCTTTTTTGATTTTTACAACTTACTATTATTTGGAGTCATCTGCGCCTAAAAACTTATTTTGTGACATGTTTTTTTAAATAATCCACTGCCTCTTGTGCTGTTTTTACGGATACCACTTTCATTTTTGTTTTAATTTTTGCAGCCGCTTTTTTAGCCTCATGATAATTCGTATCACCTTTTTCTAAATCAGCTGGTGCAAAAAAGATTTCTGCTCCACTTTCAGAAGCACTAACGACCTTTTTATCAATACCACCAATTTGACCAACATTACCTTGACTATCAATAGTTCCCGTACCTGCAATTTCATGACCATTTCGTAAGTCTTGATTCATTAACTGTTGGTAAATTTCCAAGGTAAACATTAAGCCCGCTGAAGGACCACCTATATTATCAACATCAAATTGAACTTTTTCTTGACTGTTCACCTGTGTGTGGTCAGTCAGTGTAATGCCGATTCCTGCTTTGTTATTACTTGGCAACTTAATCAATGCACCCTGCGCCGTTTTTTCTTTACCGTCTTGCAGATAGGTAATCGTCACCTGATCGCCAACTTTTTTACTCTGAACGTATTTCATAAAATCATCGCTACTTTTGAAAGGTTTTGAATCAACCTTTACAACGGTATCACCAATTTTAATTTTGCCATAAAAAGCAGAATTTTCCTCTATGCCTAAAACATAGACACCAAGATAATCCATTTTAAAAGGCTTTTTAGCTAAATGAAGTGCTGCTGTAATCGCATTATTTTGGGAACTTTCCATGTAAAAGTTTTGAATTCTATTGTAATCATCATCACTGGCAGTGCCCATCAGCTCTTCTTTTGTCACTAAATCAGAAAAAGTTTGCGTTTTAGCAAATAATGCGGTAGCAACAGTTGCCTGCCTGATCCCAACTGACGTCAGAGAAAACGAGCCACTAAACTTATCTTTTTGGCCGTTAACTTTCACCAATGTATCTAACTTAATCGTTGAGCCTGGTGCTTCGATATAATACGGAATCGGTAATGCAACACAGGCCATTAAAACTAACGCCAACAATAAAAGTAAAAGGCGTTTTATTGGCACTTTACGCTTCATAATGATCACTCTTCTTCACTAATGCTTCAAATACTGGTTTTGGCAAATATTCTTTGACATCACCGCCAAAAGCAATGACTTCTTTTAAAATGCTGGAACTGATATGAGTATACTCTGGGCGAGCCAATAAGAATACCGTTTCAATCTTTTTATCCAAATGATGATTCATCGTCATAATTTCTTTTTCATACTCATAATCTTTTACGCTTCTAATTCCTCGTAATAAAAAATTTGCACCTAATTTTTTCGCACTGGTTACGGTTAGTTCACTATCTTGTTCCATCACACGCACATTAGGCAGATGGGCCACCGAAGCTTCAACCAGAGCTTTACGTTCTTTTGGGGTAAACAAACTCTTTTTATTTGTGTTCACAAAAACACCAACGATAATTTCATCAAAAAGGTCAGATCCTCGTTCAATTGTATCTAAATGTCCATTGGTAAAAGGATCAAAACTACCAGGAAATAATGCTATTTTACGCATGAGACGCCTCATTTCTATAAATTGTTACGCTAGTGATACCGTAATTTTGTTGTCTTATTTGATTTAAGTTAGCAATTTGAATTGGTAAAATAACTTCTTTTGCTGTTTCACAAACCACCACTGCCTGATTGGTCAATAGATTATTTTTGACCATCGCTTCAAGCTCCGCAATCAACTGCTGCTTGGCATAAGGCGGATCTAAAAGAATCAAATCAAATTGTTTTTCTTCTGCAATAAATTGGTCCAAAGCATGTTTGGCATCTTTTTTTAAGAGGGTAAATTTTTCTGGTTCTTTGGTAATTGCGACATTATCTTTAATGACTTGCATTGCTTTAAAATTACGCTCGACACAATAAGCATGCGCCATTCCACGGGATATCGCTTCAATCGCCAGACCGCCACTACCACTATATAAGTCCAGACAAGTGCCACCATCAAAAAAAGGTCCAATCATATTAAATATAGCGCCCTTCACTTTATCTGTTGTGGGACGTGTATTATCCCCTGGCAAACTTTTTAATTTTCGGCCACCATATTCTCCTGCCACGACTCTCATATTATTTCACCTCATCAATCATATCCACAATATTTTACCATAATTGACAAGTATTGACTCCTACAACTTACAACTGCCACACTATTTTTAAAACTGTTTAAACGTATGAATAAATCTGTAGCGTTAGCCTAATAAAACAGCAAAACTCGTGATAATCGAAAAATTAGCACAAAAAAAGTGCTACCTTTAAAAGGTAGCACAAAGTTTTAGACATTTTCAGCTAAACGAATGGTTGTATTCAATTCTTCTACGTCAAAACCATCATCATCGGCGACTTGGTAGGCAGCTTTAGTCCCAATTTTATCAGCAAAATTCATTTCAACATCTGGTCGATAAGATGGCTCAACGTTACGAACAAAATGCAAATGTTCGATTTTTGCCATGGTTTCTTCAAAACCTGCCTCATCTAAATATAGCACAACATATTTTAGTTTGCGGGAAACGTAATGCACCAAGCCATAGCGTTTCAAATTTTTTAATTGACGCAAGCTATAGACCCAAACGATCAGACCACGTCTTTGTTTTGGTTTAAATTCAATTGTTGTATCAACTTGCATGACAATTTCCTCCACAATCAGACTTTCTAGTTTCAAAAAAGGGATTTCCGTATGCTACTTTAATCTCTTCAGAAAAACTGTTGGCAACTTGTTGGCAAACACCATCAAGTAATGCTTGCAATTGGGTTTCAGCCTGGCGAAAGTCCGCCACTGTTTCACACATATCTAGCTGCCTTTTTTTTTGATAGAGTGTTTTTGTTTTTTCTTTAATCCCTGGCGCATAGGAGCCAAAACGACTTAATTCTTCATAACTTGCTTTTTCTTTTTGAAAAGTTTTTCTAGCAGCAATAGCTTTTTCATCTTGTTGCATCTCACTACGGGTTTGCTCATATTGTTGAAAGATAAGACTTTGACAAATCTTATCACTTAAATTCTCACACAATTGTACTAAATGTAAGGTTGTTTCATCGTAAATCACGTTATTCACTATCCTCAGTTTCTTCAGTATCCTCTAACAAGATTACCATATTGTCTTCGGCAATGCCAACCCCAACTTTTTGTTGCCCCTCACTTAAAAAGCGCGTATGCAAATACGGATCGCTATAAAAGGACATAATTTGAAACATCGTATCCATCATGGGACGATAATAAAAACCTGCAACAGACGGAATCTTCATTTTTTTTAACATTTGATCAAATTCATCACTAACAATTAAAAAAGGTTGTGGATTTGTAACATCTTTCATGCGTTCAAATTGTTTAAAACGTTCTTCATTCAAATATTTGCGGGGCTCTTTTAAAAAGTCGGCATTAATATCGTCGGCGCGGCCTTGTAATGTAAAGTTGGTTGTATAGATAGAGCGACTTTCTAATTGCCGCAAGACGTTTAACAATTCAAAAGCCGAGGTCTCCTTTAAGCGATTAACTTCATCCCAGTCTGTTAGCTGCGTTTTGTGAACTTTGGGAAGTTGTCCATCAATGGACGTATATGGAGCTAACTCTAGTAGCATTTGTTTATCCAGATAGGTAATTCCCATCAGCTGTGATTTTTTTTGATTGAAAAAAAGAATAGCAAAGGTATCGTTGGTAAAAGCGACTAAGGGACGATAATTCATATCTTCTTCCATCAATTCAAACTGAATTTTCTCGCCATTATAGTCCAGTGAGAAATTAGGATATAACATCGTCACCTTGGTTAAATCATTCATGGTCATTCCTGATTTAAACGGTGTGGTATGCTTATCATCATTACCGGCAACTTTAACTGCCGCAACTTTACCATTACGGATATTGGCCGCGATGTAGCTGGTTTTATTTTCGGTCTTATACGTATTCACACGATAGCCAAAGCCACTGTCATAACTAACCAGTGGCTTACCTAAAATATTCGTTAATTCGCTTGAATTTTTACCAATTAAACTAGCATAACCCGAAACTTTAATCGGCTCATATTTCAAACTCGTTTGACTCACATCTTTGTTTGTCTGATTATCATAGGCGGGAGCTTGCCGTGGAAAGAAGACCGGTTGTAAATAGACTACAAGTATTGCTATAAACAATAGCAATAAAAAGATAAGTCTTCGTTTCACAGCAAGTCCTACTTTCTAACTTTCAGTAATTTCAATTAATAGATCGTCTTGGGCGATAGGTTCGCCACTAGACACATAAATATGCTTGACGACACCATCAAAACGGGCTTCAATTGCCGTTTCCATTTTCATGGCTTCTGTAATCAATAAAGTATCGCCTTGTTTCACCTTATCGCCTTTTTTCACTAGAACTTCTAACACCGAACCAGGCATCGTAGCCCCAATTTGTTCTTTGTTGGTTGGTTCTGCTTTTTGTTTCGTTTGGACTGAACTGATAATTGATGTATCTTTAACCACTACTTCCCGACGTTGTCCGTTTAAGTTAAAGAATAAAACACGATTTCCTTCAATATCTGGTTCACCAATCTCATCAAGGCGAATGATTAAAATTTTACCTTTTTCAATTTCGACATTAATTGTTTCTCCTAAGCGCATGCCTTGGAAAAATGTTGGTGTATCTAAAACCGTAATATCAGCAAATTTTTCATAAGCAGAACGGTAATCCAGAAAAACTTGCGGGTACATTAAATAACTCAATACTTCTTCATTTTTTGGTTCATAGCCAATTTTTTTTGCTAATTCTTTTTTGACTTTTTCAAAATTGACAGGTTCAGCTAATGATCCTGGACGTACTGTGAAGGCTGGCCGGCCTTTTAAGATGATTTTTTGTAGCTCTGCTGGGAATCCACCAACTGGTTGCCCAAGCTCCCCTTGGAAAAACGTAATCACTGATTCTGGGAAGTTGTATTCATCACCACGATCATAAACATCTTTTTCACTTAAATTATTTTGTACCATGAATAACGCCATATCTCCTACAACTTTTGAAGATGGGGTTACTTTCACGATATCACCAAACATTAAATTAACGGTTTGATACATCTCTTTGATTTCATCCCAGCGCTCTTCTAAACCAACTGCTTTTGCTTGTTGTTGCAAGTTGGAATATTGACCTCCTGGCATTTCATGTTTGTAAACTTCTGTTTGTGGTGCATTTAAGCCACTTTCAAAAGGTTTATAAAACATGCGAACATCTTCCCAGTAATGATTTAACTGTTGGGCATTGTCAATATTGATTTCTGGCTGTCTTTCATCTTGATCTAAAGCAAAGTACAAACTGTTCATACTTGGCTGACTAGTTGAAGAACTCATTGCACTGGTGGCAACGTCCACGATATCAACGCCGGCTTGTGTCGCAGCCGAATATGTGATGACACCATTGCCGCTAGTATCATGCGTATGCAAATGAATTGGCAAAGAAACGGTAGCTTTTAATTCACTGACTAAACGATAAGCTGCCCGTGGTTTTAACAAGCCCGCCATATCTTTGATTGCAATGATATGCGCTCCGGCCTGCTCCAATTCTTTGGCCATATTTTTATAGTAATCCACATTATATTTAGCACGGCTTGGATCGTTTAAATCCCCTGTATAACAAATCGCAGCTTCAGCAATTTTGCCATTGTCGCGGACTGCTTGAATACTTTTTTCCATTTGCGGCAACCAATTTAAGCTATCAAAAATCCGGAAAACATCAATTCCTTGCTTAGCGGCTTCTTTAATAAATTCAGCAATAACATTATCTGGATAATTAGAATACCCGACCGCATTGGAGCCTCTAAACAACATCTGAAATAATGTATTTGGCATTAATTTGCGCAATGTTTTTAGGCGTACCCAAGGGTCTTCATTTAAAAAGCGGTAGGCGACATCAAAAGTAGCGCCTCCCCACATCTCTGCAGAAAATAATTCTGGTAAAGCAATTTGGGTTTTAGCTGCTATTTTTTCAAAATCATGGGTTCTTACCCGCGTTGCTAAAAGACTTTGATGAGCATCTCGAAAAGTCGTGTCCGTTAATAATAGTTTCTTTTGATCTTTAACCCAATTAACGACAGCATCCGCGCCTTTGTCATCTAAGATGTTTTTGGCACTTAAAATATTTTTTTTAGGTTCAATCAATTTATGGGGAAGTCTCGCTTCTCCATAATATTTCTTTTTATTTTTTTCAATACCAGGAAAACCATTGATGGTAATTTCACTGATGTACTTCATTGTTTTATTCCCACGATCTCGTGTTGAAGGAAAAACAAACAATGCCGGTGTATTGTCAATAAAGGTCGTTTTCGCATCACCACTTTGAAATTCAGGATGGTTAATGACATTTGACATAAAAGGCATATTGGTTTTCACACCGCGAATCCGAAATTCCCGCAAACAACGTTGCATTTTTTGAATTGCCTGTTCAAAAGTACTAGCGTGTGTACAGACTTTCACCAATAACGAGTCAAAGTAAGGCGTAACGATCGCACCAGCATAGGCATTGCCTACATCAAGTCGCACGCCAAAACCACCAGGAGAACGATACGTATCAATTTTACCTGTATCGGGCATGAAATTGTTAACCGGATCTTCTGTTGTGATCCGACATTGAATCGCTGCACCTTTATAAGTGATTGCTTCTTGCTTTGGAATTCCAATTTCTGTATGCAGATTTTTACCTTCTGCAATTAGAATTTGAGATGTGACAATATCAATATCTGTAATCATCTCGGTAATGGTGTGTTCAACTTGAACACGAGGGTTAACTTCAATGAAATAAAATTGATCTTCTTCAACTAAGAACTCAACTGTCCCAGCATTAATGTAGCCAACATGTTTCATTAACTGCACAGCTGCTTGACAAATTTCTTCACGTTTAGCGTCATTTAAAGAAACACATGGTGCTACTTCTACTACTTTTTGATGGCGTCGTTGAACAGAACAGTCCCGTTCAAATAAATGAACAATATTGCCCTGATTATCTCCTAAGATTTGAACCTCGATATGTTTAGGATTGCCGATATATTTTTCAACATAGACTTCATCACTACCAAAAGCGGCTTTGGCCTCACTTTTTGCTCGTTCATAGCCATCTTTTGCCTCTTTTTCATCATGAGCTACCCGCATTCCACGACCGCCGCCACCTAAAGCAGCTTTAATCATAATCGGATAGCCATGAGTTGCAGCAAACGCTAAAACCTCATCAATTGAAGCTACTGGTCCATCAGTCCCAGGAATCGATTGAATACCAGCCGCAATCGCTGCTTCTTTGGCTTTAATTTTGTCACCAAAAATATCAAGATGGTGAACGCTTGGCCCAATGAATACCAATCCTTCTTCGGCACAACGTTTGGCAAATGCTAAATTTTCAGAAAGGAAGCCATAACCTGGGTGGATTCCTTCTGCACCGGATTCTTTTGCAATTCGAATAATATCTTCAATATCCAAATACGCATCGATTGGTTTTTTCCCCTTGCCAACTAAATAAGCTTCATCAGCTTTAAAACGATGAACTGAGTATTCATCTTCGGCAGCATAAATACCCACCGTCCCTATTTGTAATTCTGAGCAGGCACGGAAAACACGAATGGCAATTTCACCACGGTTAGCAACGAGAATTTTTTTCATCAAACCACTCCTTGAGATTTAATCTATTGTTAGCTGAAAATCAGCTTAACTCATTTTTTTTTGCGGTAACCTCTTTTTCATCGGCTTACTTGTTGTAATACCATACTGCTTTTTCTTTTCATCCGCACTAATATTTAGTGCAAAACCAACACAGATAGAAAGCATTAAAAGCGATGATCCCCCTTGACTTAAAAAGGGAAAAGTAATCCCAGTCAAAGGAATAATACCGGTAATCCCCCCTAAGTTAACAAAAACCTGAATCAAAAATAGTGAGCCAATCCCAATACACATCATCGAATTAAAGGCATCACTTGAGCGGATTCCCACTAGAAAAATCCGCGCAATCATGTAAAACAACAAGGCTAAAACCAACAACGCTACAATCAAGCCTAATTCTTCTATTACAATTGCAAAAATATAATCGGTGTGGGCAAATTTCAAAAAGCCTTTTTTCTGAATGCTATTGCCCAAACCACGGCCAAAAAGCCCCCCATTATAAATGGCATAATAACCATTTACCATTTGATGCCCTAAATTAAACTCATCTTTAAAGGGATTTTGATAAATCGCAAAGCGACTATAAACATGTGCTGGGATTAATTTACCTTTAGTCAAATTAATCAACTGAATCACACCAAAAGAGCCCACTACACCAACAATTCCTAAAACTAATGTATACAAGTAGTTAATCCCACTTGCCATAATGACAGAAAAAGCAATCAAGGTAATGACAGCCGCATTCCCAAAGTCAGGCAATAGGGCAATTAAAAGCAACCCGAAAATAACATAGACTAATGGTCGAAAAACTGTGTTTAAAAAAGTCTGACCTTGAATAGTTTTTTGCCGCGTTGAAAGCTTCAACGCTAAAAACCAAATCGTTGTAATTTTAAAAAACTCTGCTGGCTGAATATTAACCGGACCAAAAGACAACCAACCTTTTGCACCATTAACTTCTTTACCAATTACTAAAACGACTAAAAGTAATACGATCACAATGATCATTGCCATGGAGGCAAATGCTTTATTGCGAATAACATCTGTTTTCATCTTGTAAATAAAACTGATGGCCACCAAACTTAAAAGCCAAAAAACAGCTTGGTTGATGACCGAACTCATAAAATTCTGACCTTGTTCAACTAAAAGATAAGAAGTTGAACTAAATACCATCACCAAACCCAAAACACATAAAATGAGGTAAGGAATTAGAATACTATAATCCAACAGGTGACGTTTCTTTATTTTTTGTGGCAAGGCTTACGCCTCCTTGTTCGTCTTTTGATCTTCGTAAACCTCAGAATATAAGCGATTTAATTCTCTTTCCAAATCACTCAATAACTGATGCCCTTCATCACTTTTTATGATGCCTAGGCGCACCGCGAAGGTTACTTGACGAGACAAGCCGTACATTTGTGTATCAACCACTTCCTCAAAAGCTTTACATTGAGAAATACATAAACTATTTTTTTGATTGCGAATTAATTTTTTAATGCGGTCGGCATCTTGCATCAATAATTCCAAAGCAAATTCATGAGAAATTGAATCCATCTCTAATCCAACCTTTCTTTCTTAGTTTCATTATTATAGCATAATCCCCAATTGATTGGGACAAAATACTGGAAAGCTTCGTAAAATTTTCACGAAAGCCATGATAAAGCCGAACATTTTCCGCAAAACTCTCTTCGTCGTTTCTAATCTCACACATTGTGAAACAATGATTGTTTGTGGAACAAAAAAATCGAATAATAAACTTCCTAATCTAACAATATACGCAAAAACATTGTTAAATTAACTTTTAATACCAAAAACTTTTCCACAAAAAAACCAAACCTCAAGAAAAGGTTTGGCTAAAAAATTATTTGTCTGCAGTTTTTTTCTTTTTCGCAGCTTTTTCACGTTCGTTTTTATTTAAGATTTGTTTACGTAAACGAATACTTTCTGGCGTTACTTCACAATATTCATCATCATTTAGAAACTCTAAAGATTCTTCTAATGTTAAAATACGTGGTTTTTTAATGACAGAAGTTTGGTCTTTGGTTGCAGAACGGACGTTAGTCATTTGTTTTGCTTTAACGATATTAACCGCTAAGTCATTATCCCGAGAATTTTCACCGACGATCATACCTTCGTATACTTCAGTACCTGGTTCAACAAAGACAGTTCCACGTTCTTCAACAGACATAATAGAGTAAGTTGTTGCTTTCCCGTTTTCCATCGAAACCAAAGCACCATGGTGGCGTCCACCAATTGTACCTTGAATCATTGGCAAGTATTGATCAAACGTATGGTTCATAATCCCATAACCTCGTGTCATGGATAAAAATTCAGTTGTAAAACCAATTAAACCACGAGCAGGCGCTAAGAAAACTAAACGAATTTGGCCATTGCCGACGTGAATCATATCTTGCATTTCTGCCTTACGTTGACCCAACGCTTCAATCACAGAACCCATATATTCTTCAGGAGTATCAATTTGTACCCGTTCAAAAGGCTCACATTTTACGCCATCTACGATACGTTCAATAACTTCAGGACGAGATACTTGCAACTCGTAACCTTCACGACGCATATTTTCAATCAAAATAGACAAGTGTAATTCACCACGACCAGAAACAGTCCAAGCATCTGGTGCAATTGGATCTACTCGTAAAGAAACGTCAGTTTGCAATTGAGACATCAAACGTTCTTCAATTTTACGAGCTGTTACCCATTTTCCTTCACGACCAGCAAATGGTGAGTTATTCACCAAGAAAGTCATTTGTAAAGTTGGTTCGTCAATGTGCAGGATAGGTAGCGCATCTTGATGTTCAACCGGTGTTACTGTTTCACCGACGAAAATATCTTCCATACCAGAAACCGCAATTAAATCGCCAGCTTTAGCTTCTTTAATTTCCAAACGTTTCAAACCGAAGAAACCAAATAATTTAGTAACACGGAAGTTTTTAATTGTACCGTCTAATTTAATTAAAGATACTTGATCACCAACCGCGATTTTCCCACGGAAGACACGACCAATTCCGATACGACCAACGTAATCATTATAATCAAGTAAAGAAACTTGGAATTGCAATGGTTCATCACTGTTGTCAATTGGAGCTGGGATGTGCTCAATAATTGTGTCAAAAATTGGCGACATCGTATGTTCTTGTTGACTTGGATCATCAGATAAACTAGAAGTTCCGTTTACAGCAGAAGCATAAATCACTGGAAATTCCAATTGATCTTCATCTGCGCCTAATTCGATGAATAATTCTAAAACTTCATCGACAACTTCTGCCGGACGTGCTGAGTCTTTGTCAATTTTATTTACAACTACAATTGGTGTTAAATGTTGTTCTAAAGCTTTTTTCAACACAAAACGTGTTTGGGGCATGGTACCTTCGTATGCATCAACAACTAAAACAACACCGTCAACCATTTTCATGATTCGTTCTACTTCACCACCGAAGTCCGCGTGTCCCGGTGTGTCCATAATGTTAATTTTAGTACCTTGATATTCGACGGCAGTATTCTTTGCCAAAATCGTAATACCACGTTCTTTTTCCAAAGCGTTGGAGTCCATGGCACGCTCTTCTAAGTGTGTGTGGCTGTCTAGGGTATCGGATTGTTTCAATAATTCATCTACGAGTGTCGTTTTACCATGGTCAACGTGGGCGATAATGGCCACATTGCGAATATCATTTCTTAATTTCAATTTATCTGGCTCCTTTAATCTTGTGTATAATCTGACGGCTCATTATAACAGATTATCTTTCTGAAATATAGTGAAAACTTTCAAAAAAACGCAATCTTATCGCTAAGTTTTGTGAATCTGTTAAAAAAAGCCTAGTGTTCTGGGGTTTTCAACCCTTAATTTCCATAATATTTTCATAAGCTTTGGGAGTTGCTGCGACAAAAAGTTCCCGGCCCGCCAGTTTTAAGGCTTCACCATTTATATTAGACATGCGTAGTCCCAATTCTTCAATCAAAACACCGCCGGCAGCATAGTCCCAAGGGGCCAACCGTGAGATATAGGCCGCTCTTCTTCCCATTGCCAGACCAATTAACTCATAGCCTGCACAACCTGTCATACGTACGCCTAAGGCAATTTCTCCCATCTTTTGCACGTGCCAACTGTCTTTTTGATACATCACGTGGTTTAAGCCAATTAAGCCTTCAGATAAGGCAATATCTTTTGGTGCATCGATTTTTTTATCATTGCAATACACACCAATACCGCGACCGCCCCACAAAAATTCATTTTTCATGACATCATAAACAAAGCCCAATTTTCCTACACCATTTTCATAGACTGCTACCATAATACAAAAGTTTTCTTGTTCCAAAACAAAATTCATCGTACCATCGATTGGATCAATGACAAAAACACGCCCGCTAAAATCATCTAGGTTATCTTTCCCATTTTCTTCGCCTAAAATTTTTGCCTCAGGATCAAAATTCATAATTCGTTGTGTCAGAAATTCTTGGGTTGCTTTATCCAAATTTGTGACTAAATCTGTGCGACCGCTCTTTGTATCGATGACTAAATCATCTGCTTGAAAACTTTTTTTGATAACTTCGCCAGCTTCATAAATCCAAGTTTTAATTTCATTTACCATTGCTTCCATATCTAATTGGTCACCTTCAACTTTCCTTTGGGATTTTCCTTGGCCACCTTTACTGTGTGGTATAAGGAATACCCTGATAAAGTTTCAAATTCTTTGCCCAAGCGACGTTCCTCTCCAATACTTGGAACAACTTTTTTAAACTGTTGATAAACCGCCAAAAAACTTTCGGCTGTAGTGCCTTTTTCGTATGCAACTTCTAGTGTTTCCCACATTTTCATGACAACCACCATCTCCTGTGTTGTCCAAGACAAATCAAGAGGATATTGATATTCCCGCATATATTTCACCTCTAGGTTAGTTTAGCATAGGAGATGATACAAAGAAAAGAGCTGCACCAGATATGGCGCAGCTCCAATTTAAGCGTTTTAAAGTTTACTTTAAATATGGATTGGCATACCCAAAGCAAGTTCTGACGCGTCCATAACAATTTCCCCTAGTGATGGATGTGGATGAATCGTCAAGGCGATATCTTCTGCATTCATGCCAGATTCAATTGCCAAAGCAAGTTCTGAAACCATATCACTAGCACCCACACCAGCAAGTTGTGCACCGATTAAAACGTTATCTTCAACCGTTGTTACCAAGCGGATGAAGCCTTCTGTTTTACCTAAAGACAACGCACGCCCATTGCCAGAAAATGGGAATTTAAAGGCTTTTGCTTCTAGACCAGCTTCTTTTGCTTCAGCAATCGTCATCCCAACAGAAGCAAGTTCTGGATCTGTAAAGGCAACGGCTGGCATTGCTTTGTAGTCAACCGCAACTTTTTTACCACTAATTGCTTCAGCAGCAATTTTTGCTTCATAGCTCGCTTTATGCGCTAAAGCGGCTCCAGGAACGATATCACCAATAGCAAAAATGTTGGAAACATTCGTTCTTCCTTGTTTATCAACTGTAATTAAGCCTCGTTCGCCGATTTCAACACCAGCTTGTTCTAAACCTAATTCATCAGTATTTGGACGACGACCGACAGTAACCATTACATAATCTGCTGTGATGCTTTCTTCTTTACCATCCACAGCATATTTAATTGTAACACTATCCCCATTGTCAACTGCTTCTTTAGCCATTGCATTGGTAATAACCGTCATACCTTTTTTCTTAAATTCATCTTCAACAATTTTAACCATATCTTTTTCATAAGTTGGTAAAATCTGTGGTGAACCTTCTAAAATAGTGACATTCGCACCTAGGTTAGCATATGCGCCACCTAATTCCGCACCAATAACACCACCGCCGATGATAACAAAGTTTTTAGGTACTTCTTTTAAAGCTAAACCGCCAGTAGAATCTAATACGCGACCGCCAAATTTGAAACCGGGAATTTCAATTGGACGTGAACCAGTCGCAACGATTGCATTATTGAAAGAATATGTTTGCGCAGAGTCTGGATGCATTACACGTAACGTGTGATCATCAACAAAATATGCTTCGCCTTCCAAAACTTCAACTTTGTGTTTTTTAAGTAAGAAACCAACACCACTAGTCAATTTGTTCACAACACCGTTTTGTTTCCATTCTTGGGTAGCAGCAAAATCTAATGTCACGTTTTCGCTTGAAACACCAAATAATTTAGAGTCCAATGATTCTTGATAATGATGTCCAGCAGAAATTAACGCTTTTGAAGGAATACATCCCACGTTTAAGCAGACACCGCCAATGTATTCTTTTTCCACAATGGCAACTTTTTGTCCCATTTCGGCAGCCCGGATGGCGGCAACATAGCCACCAGGTCCAGCTCCGATTACAACTGTATCTAATTCGATAGCGAAATCTCCAACTACCATGAGTCTATCATCCTTCCATTAACATTAGCTCTGGGTTAGCTAACAAGCGTTTAATATTATTCATTGCTTTTTGAGCAGTCGCGCCATCGACGATGCGGTGGTCAAAACTTAATGAAAGTTTCATAACGCGGCCAACTACGATTTCACCTTCAGCATTAACAACTGGTTGTTGTGCAATTGTACCTACACCTAAAATGGCAACTTCTGGGTAATTAATAACTGGAGTAAAGAATCCTCCACCAACCGAACCGATATTGCTGATTGTAATTGTGCCATTACGCATATCATCAGCAGCAAGTTTACCGTCATGAGCCAATTGGGCTTTGTCGTTAATTTCATCAGCAATTGCAAACATACCTTTTTGATCTGCATTTTTAACATTTGGTACGTATAAACCATGATCTGTATCGGTTGCAATCCCAATATTATAGTAATGTTTGTAAACAATTTCTTGTTTTGCATCATCAATAGAAGCATTCAAAACTGGGAATTTCTTAGCCGTAGCAGTCAACGCTTTGACAACGTAAGGTAAAAATGTCAACTTAGTGCCATTTTCAGCAGCTACTTCTTTAAATTTCTTACGGTGATCCCAAAGTGCAGAAACTTCTACTTCATCATGTAATGTGACATGAGGTGCTGTTTGTTTGCTTGTAACCATTGCTTTAGCAATTGCTTTACGCGTTGGTGTTAAAGCAACGCGCTCTTCCATGTTGCCCATGTTTGAAGTGAAGGCTTTTGGTGCAGGTGCCGCTTTAGCAGCTACTTGACTTTGTTGTACGTCAGTTGCTTGTGTAGAAGTCGTTGCGGCAGTTGCAGCTGAAGTGTTGCCATTTAAGAAGTTATCAATATCTTCTTTTGTTACACGTCCGCCTTTACCTGTAGCTGTTACTTGTGTAATATCAACATCTTTTTCGCGAGCATATTGACGAACTGATGGCATCGCTAAGACACGTTTATTCGGATCAGCTGCTTTGACAACACTACTTGTAAGTGAAGCTTCAGGAGTTGCAGCTTCACTTACAGGTGCTGCAGGTGCAGATTTCGGTGCATCATTGTGTCCTGGTGCATCGATTTCAACCAATACATCCCCAACATTTGCTACTGTCCCTTCTGAGACAAGAATGTTTTTAACTGTACCTGTAACAGGTGATGGAATTTCTTCGACTGATTTATCATTTTGTACTTCTAATAATGTATCATCTTCATTGATTGTATCGCCAGGTTTAACAAACCATTTTACGATTTCGCCCTCTGCAATACCTTCGCCGATGTCTGGTAATTTGAATTGATAAACACCACTACTTGCTGCTGAAGTTTGCTCAGTAGGTACCGCAGCAGGTTGCGCTGGGGTTTGTTCCGTCGCAGCTACGCCACTATCACCTTCATTATCTTCATGCCCAGGAGCATCGATTTCAACCAATACATCGCCAACATTTGCTACTGTTCCTTCTGGTACAATAATATTTTTAACTGTACCTGTAACAGGTGATGGAATTTCTTCGACTGATTTATCATTTTGTACTTCTAATAACGTATCATCTTCGTTAATTGTATCGCCAGGTTTAACGAACCATTTTACGATTTCGCCTTCTGCAATACCTTCGCCGATGTCCGGTAATTTAAATTGAAAAGCCATTTATAATCTTTCCTTCCTGAAAATAGAATTCATAAGCTTACGTCTAATTAAAAGTTGACGATTTCTTTTACTTTTGCTTCGATATCCGCAGCATTTGGTAACCAAATATTTTCAGCTTGACCAAACGGGAAGACTGTATCTGGCGCTGAAACGCGACCAACAGGAGCTTCAAGAGATAAAACAGCTCGTTCAGAGATTTCAGAAACAACTTGAGCACCAACGCCAGCTTGTTTTTGTGCTTCTTGCACGACAACGACGCGGCCGGTTTTTTCAACAGATGCGATAATTGTTTCAATATCTAAAGGTGCGACAGTACGAAGATCAATAATTTCAGCATCGATATTTTCTTTAGCTAAATTGTCTGCAGCTTTAATTGCTTCACGAACCATTGCACCATAAGTAATAATTGAAACATCTTTACCTTCACGAGTTACAGCTGCTTTGTCCAAAGGAACTTCATAAGCTTCATCTGGCACTTCATCACGGAATGAACGATAAAGTTTCATATGTTCCAAAAAGACAACGGGATCATTACTGCGAATTGAAGCAATCAATAAACCTTTGGCATCATAAGGATTTGATGGAATAACGACCCGCAAACCAGGAGATTGCGCCATTAAACCTTCTAAATTATCTGAGTGAAGTTCAGGTGTGTGCACACCACCACCAAATGGAGAACGAATGGTGATTGGCAAATTACGTGTCCCGCCCATACGGTAACGTGTTCGCGCCATTTGGCCTACGATTTCATCCATTACTTCAAAAACAAAACCAAAGAACTGAATTTCAGGGACTGGACGGAAGCCTTCAAGAGCTAAACCAAAAGCCAAACCACCAATACCAGATTCTGCTAACGGTGTATCAAAAACGCGATCTTCACCATATTTTTCTTGCAAACCTTCTGTTGCGCGGAACACCCCACCATTTTTACCTACGTCTTCACCAAATACTAAGACATTTTCGTCAGCACCTAATTCCAAACTCAATGCGTCGGTGATCGCTTGGATCATTGTTTTTTGCGCCATGACTATTTCGACTCCTTCGCTTCATAAAATGCAATTTGTTCTTTAATACTTTGAGGTTGTACTTCATACATACTCTTCAAGAAATCAGAAACTTTTTGTTTTGGTACACGGTCAGCTTCAGCAATAGCTGTTTTGATTTCTTCTTTCGTGTTTTCAATGACTTCTTCTTCTTTAGCTTCTGACCAAAGTCCTTTTTCAGTCAAATAGTTACGCATCCGAATCAATGGATCTTTTTGTTGCCATTCATTGTCTAAATCTTTTGAGCGATAACGTGTTGGATCGTCCCCAGAAAGAGTATGCGGACCATAACGATACGTTAATGTTTCAATTAAAACAGGTCCGTTACCAGCAGCGGCCCATTCTCTAGCAGCTTTAGAAACTGTATAAACAGCAAGTGCATCCATACCGTCTACTTGAATTCCTGGGATACCAGCAGCTGCTGCTTTTTGTGCTAATGTTTTTGCAGCGGTTTGTTTTTCCCGCGGTGTTGAAATGGCAAAACCATTATTTTGAATATAGAAAACTGCATTAGCGTGGTAAGCACCTGCAAAGTTGATTGCTTCATAAAAATCACCTTGAGATGAACCACCATCACCAGTGTATACAAACGTAACATTTTTACTATTGCGTTTTTTAAGACCTAAGGCAACACCGGCAGCTTGTACATATTGCGCCCCAATAATAATTTGTGGTGGCATTGCATGTAAATCTGCTGGATATAAATTACCTGCAACATGTCCACGAGACCATAAAAATGCTTCTTTCAATGGTAAGCCGTGTTGCACAAGTTGTGGTACGTCACGATAACCTGGAAACAGGCGATCTTCTTTTTCAAAAGCAAAGTGACTTGCTAATTGACTTGCTTCTTGTCCTGCAGTTGGTGCGTAAAAGCCTAGACGCCCTTGACGGTTTAATGCAGTTGAACGTTGATCCAAAACGCGTGACCACACCATTTGTGTCATCAACGCAACTAATTCATCATCGCTTAAGTCAGGGATTAAATCTTTATTAACCACCTTACCGTCCTTGTCTAATGCCTGATACGTTGGAAAATCAGCATTGATCTCATCCAAAATCTTTTGGAAATCGATTACATTCTTTGCCATTTTATTATCCATTCCTCTCCTAAATAAATGACCCTAAGTATAACAGCATAATATTCTGTATTAGGTAATTCGTAAAACTTACATCACTAAGCTATCATTTATCTGAAATAAATACAACTAAGACGCTCACTAAATCACGAAATAAAAATTCGTTAAAACAGCTTAATATCAAATTATTTTTGTGAATTTCATCACATTTGTGAAGCGCTTTTAAAAATTCTAGATTTCATTTGACAAAAATCCAATTAATTGCTAATACAGCAAGATATTAAAAATGCGACAGTTACAGAAGTAACTGCCGCATTTATTTCTTTATACCCACTCAGAAGTGAATTTAATGTAAAGTCGTTTCGCAATTTCAATCACAATCAGGTAACCCATGATGATTAAAATGAACCAACCCCAATAATTCGCAGGTAACATCACAAAATCAAAAACACTTCGTAATGGGGATAAAACTAATACAAAACCTGTTACAATTGCTAAAAGACTAGTCAAAATAACTGGTAAGGAAGCCCGACTTTGAATAAAGGGTACTTTTCTAGTGCGAACCATATGAACAACTAAGGTCTGCGTCGTTAAACCGACTAAAAACCAGCCTGTTTGGAAAAGGCTTTGTTCTGCAACTGTATTTGCACCTAGAACAAACCACATTACCAAAAAAGTCAAAATATCAAAAATACTAGAAACCGGACCGATGGAAACGGTAAATTTAAACAAATCACCAATTTCCCAACGCACAGGTTTTACTAACTCTTCTTCATCTACATTATCCCAAGGAATTGTCAATTGTGCCATATCATAAATCAAATTTTGTACCAATAATTGCATCGAAAGCATCGGCAAGAAAGGTAAAAAAGCACTTGCTACTAAAATTGAAAAGACATTGCCAAAGTTTGAACTGATCGTAAACTTAATGTATTTCATCATGTTAGAAAAAACCCGACGGCCTTCAATGACCCCTGTTTCCAACACATTTAGGCTTTTTTCTAACAAAATAATTGAACTGGCATCTTTAGTGATATCGGCTGCTGTATCCACGGAGATACCAACATCAGCTTTTCTTAACGCTGGTGCATCATTAATGCCATCCCCCATAAAACCAACGGTGTGACCTTTTCGTTGAATGACTTCAATTAGCCGGGATTTTTGCATGGGATTTAATTTGGCAAATAAATTCGTTTCATCCACTTGTGCCATCAATTCTTCATCTGATAAAGCTTCAACATCTGTCCCTAACAAAATATTGGTAACACCAATGCCTACATCTTGGCAAACTTTTTTGGCAACGATAGCATTATCGCCGGTTAAAACTTTTACTGAAACACCGTGTGCATGTAGCGACTTAATGGCAGAAATCGCCGATTCTTTGGCTGGATCTAAAAAGCCCATAAATCCGATTAAGGTCATATCTTTTTCATCTGAAACCGAATAATTCGCATCACTGTGGGCATCTCTTTTCACCGCCACGGTTAAAACTCGCATCCCTTGTTCGTTCATCTTAATATTCACGTTGCGCATTTTTTCTCTTAATTCATCGTCTAAGAGAACAACTTCACCATCAATTTCAGCGTATTTACAAACTTGTTCCATCTCTTCCACAGCACCTTTTGTTACCATGATTTGATGATTATCAGCTTTTACCACGACAGTTAACCGACGACGAGAAAAGTCAAAAGGAATTTCATCGATTTTAACGACATTTTCAAAAGGCAACTGGCAACTATTTTCTTCAAAATAATTTAAAACGGCAATATCCATCAAATTTTTCCAACCGGTTTGATAGTGAGAATTAAGATATGTCATGTTTAGAACAGCTTGATTTTCTTTTCCCATTGGATTTAAATGTTGCACCAAAACTACACGGTCTTCAGTGATTGTACCGGTTTTATCCGTACACAATACATCCATACTGCCTAAATTTTGAATAGAAGGCAACTCTTTTACAATGACTTTTTGTTTGGATAATGCAAGTGCACCTTTGGCTAAATTACTCGTCACAATCATCGGTAACATTTCAGGCGTTAGGCCCACTGCTACGGCAATTGCAAAAAAGAACGCAGAAGTCCAATCTCCTTTTGTTAGGCCGTTAATTAAGAAGACTACCGGAAATAAAACCATTACCATCCGTAATAACAACTTGCTAACCCGCGTCAAACCGATATCAAAAGCTGTTTTTCCACGTTTACTCGTTGCATTTTTGGCAATATCGCCAAAGAAAGTTTGTTGTCCCGTTTTTAAAATGATAACTTTTCCTTGACCACTTAATACATCTGTCCCCATAAATACTAAATCATCTAAGTCTAGTGCAGAAACATCTTCATCTTTTTTAACACCAGCTTCGACAAATTTTTCCACTGGCATTGACTCACCAGTCAAAGAAGATTGATTAACAAATAAATCCTTGGTCCAAATCAAAACAGCATCAGCTGGGATCATGTCACCTGTTGCAAGGGTCACGATATCGCCTGGCACCACTTCATCCATCGGAATTTCTTTGGTGAGCCCATCTCGTGTTACTGCGCAAGTATTTTCGATTAATTCCTTTAATTCTAAACTTGCTTTTTGAGAGCGATATTCTTGCACAAAGGTAATAATGACACTAGCTAAAATCATCACTATCATAACAATGGCTGCCTCATAATCCCTCGTTGCAAATGATACAATGGCCAAAGCCGCCAAAACCAAAACAAAAGGATCTTTAAAGGCTTCTAAAAACAAGAGCCAAGCAGGTGTCGGTTTTTGCGCATCTACCCGATTTTCACCATACTCTTCTAACCGTTTTCTTGCATCTTCAGAAGATAACCCGTTAATAGAGGTTCTCAGCTCCATAAATAATTCTCGTTCTGATAAAAGTGCTAATTTTTTTAATTCTTGTTCTTTTGTGTTTTTTGTAAATAACATGTTTTCTCTCCTTGCCACTAGGAAAGACTCCCGCTTCCCTAGCTATTTTTATTTAGTTTCTGTCGCGAGGGACTGGGGTGTTCCATGTCAATCAACCTTTCTGAACTTTATTTCAAATATTTAGCCGGCAAAGCGTAACCAAAAAAATCTGCTCTCATCATTTTTGAAAAGACCACCTTGTCAAAAAGACTGCCTTGTCAAAAAGAAAAAACGCGTGCTCAACAATGAGCACGCGTTTAATAAGCGTATGTTCATGTTGAGCTTTAGCACTATAGGGCGTAGATAGCATCTGCTATCAGCTGCGTTATGAATAACCTTCACGATCATTCCTGTTCTACCAACTAAGAGTCTCTCGATTCTTTCGCGGCAGCAGCTTGTGTCCATATAGGAGCCTCACCTAACAAATATTTAATTATGAAAATTTCAATCTCTTTTCACTTACATCCTAAAGAATCTAAACTTCTTTGTCAACACTAACGAAACATTTTTTTCAAAAAAAACAACTCAATCTCATTTTAATAAAATTTTTGTAAAGATTTAAAAAGCCCGCAATTCTCATTGCGCAATCTCTTATTTCACCGTATTATTAACTGTAAAAAAATTATAATTATTATTTTCTTATAATTATTACACAGGAGAGTTTTATGAATTTACGTTCTTTTTTAGCTCGCCAGGAGCAACGTCAACTTATCGTCATTGAAGCCCTTTATCAACACCCTAATGGCATTACTTTAGAAAAATTGTTAAAGATCTGCCCATTTTCATTAAAAACAATTCGCAATACGATTGCTGAAATAACAAGCTACTTTCCCGGTTTTGAAATTGATTTTCATCAAAATCGTTATTATTGGCAAGCCCCTTTTGACTTTGGCTTAGATCGCCTTTACGATTATTTGATGCAAGAAACAAGCGAAATGCGCTTTTTAGAACACTTACTTTTTGAAGATTGTTTTACCTTTTCTGACTGTGCCAATACGCTTTACTTAAGTAACGCTAGCTTTCATCGGTTGCATCATAATTTTTCCCAACTTTTAGCTCCCTTTAACGTTAAAATAGCCAACCGTCCTGTCCGAATTGAAGGAAATGAAGTGTTTATTCGCGCGTTATACACATTATATTTTTGCGAAAAACGCTACGCTGCAGCATATCTCTTACCTGACAGTAAAAGCGATCATGCCTTAAGCGATTTGGTTCGTACCATTTTAAAAGAAAATCAATTGCCGCAAAATTATCGGCTACACGAGCAGCTCTACTTTGCAGGCGCGGTTTCTTTATGGCGTCAAAATAATAACCACCCTCTTCAAGAAAAGTTTAAAAGCAACTTTATCAAAACAGCGACAAAAAAAACAGAAACTGCACTGTTTCAGCTAAAAGACTCTTTATTAACTATGAATTGGCATTACGATTTTGAAGAAACCCTTTGGCCACTTTGCTATGATTATTTACTACTTTCTTTTGAGCATTTTACCTTGGCCAAAAAAAAGAACGCCCGTATTCAAGAGTTGAGTGAATTAACGATGCGTTTTCTAGAAGACTTACTCGCATTAACGTCAACGACCATTTCCTTTTTGCAATTGGAAGAATTAGTGTGGCACTTTTGCAATGAAAATTATATTTACTTAAAAAATAGTGACTTCATTGCGATTTTATCCAATTCAAGGCGTGGCTTTGTTTTGAATTACGAGAAAAAGTTTCCCCATATTATTGCTGGTTTGAAGCAATTTATTGGCGACTATGGAATTAAAAACAACATTCAAATCACGATTGACCATATGTACCATCAACTATTTCTTATCATTACTTTACTGCCTCAAGTTTTGGAATATTGGCAGTTTAAAACCCGAACGTTAATTTTATCCGACGTTTCTTTAGCACATCCCCACTACTTACAAAAAAAGTTACAACAGCATTTTATTAACCAAACCGATTTCGAACTAATCGACTGTGTCAATACACATCACCAAAAGATGCACGAACAATTTGAAGCTTATGATTTAATCATCTCAACCTTCTCGCCGCAAGAAATGTTTGGTCATCTTCCCATCGTGACGATTAAACCAATACCTGATTTTCACGACTTTCTTAAAATCGAGTCGGCTTTACAACAAGTAACTGCCCACAAACATTCTGCCTAAGGGAATTTCTCTTAACTTTTCCTCTTTTGAATAATAACAGCCTAACAAATTAGGACCAAAAGCCACCATGGCTTTTGGTCCTAATTTGTTAAAACTTTTTATATCCCTTCATTATTTTTTGTAAAATACGCAACAATAGCATTTAAAATTCGCTCACTCGCTTTTCCATCGCCATATGGATTTTTCGCCTGAGCCATTTTTTTATATGCCTCTTGGCTGGTTAAAAGATTTTTAGCCGCTTCATAAACTTGCTCTTCATCAGTCCCCACTAAGCGCAACGTTCCAGCTTTTATCCCCTCTGGTCGCTCCGTTGTATCCCGCAACACCAAAACCGGCACCCCAAGTGAGGGGGCTTCTTCTTGCACCCCACCAGAGTCGGTCATAATCAAATAACTTCTAGCAGCAATATTATGAAAATCCACTACATCTAGTGGTTCAATTAACGCCACATTTGCCAAATCCCCCAGCTGTTTTCGTGCATTTTGTCGTACTAATGGATTTTTGTGCATCGGAAAAACAATCGAAACTTCAGGAAATTCCGTGGCTAAGCGGCGCAATGCATGAAATACCGATGCCATTTTATCCCCTAAGTTTTCCCGTCGATGCATGGTAACTAGGATCTGTTTTTTATCTGCTGAAAGTGCAGGATGCCCATATTCTTTTTTCAGCGTATATTTCATGGCATCAATTGCTGTATTACCCGTGATATAAATATGATCAGATAAATGATGCTCTTGTTGCAAATTCTCCGCACTGGTGGCAGTCGGCGCAAAATAAAGATCACTTAAAACATCCGTCAACTGACGGTTGGCTTCTTCTGGATAAGGCGAATATTTTTTATAAGTTCTTAATCCGGCTTCGACGTGACCAATTGGAATTTGCTGATAAAAAGCGGCAGTTGCCGCAGCAAACGTTGTTGTAGTATCCCCGTGAACTAACACGATATCTGGTCGTGCTTGTTTTAACACTGGCTGTAATTCCAATAAAACTTTGGTCGTAATATCAGTCAACGTCTGCCCGTTACTCATAATATCCAAGTCAAAATCCGCTTTTAACGAAAAGATTTCCATCACTTGATCTAGCATTTCACGATGCTGTGCTGTTATAGTGACAATTGATTCAAAACGCGTATCTTTTTCCAGCGCTTTAATAAGTGGTGCCATCTTAATCGCTTCTGGTCGTGTACCAAAAATCGACATGACTTTGATTGTCATTTTATCCCCTCTTTCAAAAAAAATAATAAATTTCGATCACAAATAACATCTAATCCTTTGTCTTCATTCTAGCATAACCTGTAACAGGATGAAAAAAACCACGACTGTCAACAGTCGTGGTTAAAAGTACTACTTAAATCGTATCACCATTAAAAATAGAGTTTTTCACAATCACATAATCGACTTTGCGAATTGCTTCTAAGTCTTTGCCGCCCGCATAAGAGATCGATGACTGTAAGTCTTGTTGCATTTCCACCAAAGTATCTGCAAGCTTACCTTTGTAAGGAATCCAAATTTTCTTACCCTCTACATTTTTCTTTTCACCTTTTTGAAATTCAGAAGCACTACCAAAATATTCCTTCAAGACAACACCGTCTTGTACTTTGGTTTCCCCTGGAGATTCTTCATGCCCAGCAAACAGCGAGCCAATCATAACCATGGTAGCACCAAAACGAACGGATTTTGCAATATCTCCGTGGGTTCTAATTCCGCCGTCGGCAATGATTGGTTTTCTAGCCGCTTTTGCACACCAACGCACAGCTGCTAATTGCCAGCCCCCTGTACCAAAACCGGTTTTAATTTTAGTGATACAAACCTTACCTGGTCCAATTCCAACTTTAGTTGCATCCGCACCAGCATTTTCCAATTCACGAACTGCTTCTGGTGTTCCCACGTTACCGGCAATGACAAATGTCTCTGGCAATAAACGTTTAATGTGTTGAATCATTTCAATCACAGCATTAGCATGCCCATGGGCAATATCAATTGTAATGTAGTCTGGCACTAGATTTTCTGCTGCCAATTCTTCAACAAAAGTGTACTCATGAGGTTTTACGCCAACACTAATTGACGTAATCAAGTTACGACTTTGCATTTTTTTGATAAAAGGAATACGGGCATCTTCATTGAAACGATGCATAATGTAGAAATAGCCATTTTCAGCTAAAAATTCCGCGATATTTTCATCGATAATCGTCTGCATATTAGCAGGTACTACCGGCATTTTAAACGAGTGCTTCCCTAAAGTTACCGTTGTATCACACTCGGAACGAGAACTTACGATACATTTATTTGGAATCAGTTGAACATCTTCATAATCAAAAACTTTCATATCAAACATAATGAATAGCCTCCATTTGTTTATTTGGGTCACATTTTTTGCGCCCTATGTAATTTAGCCCATCTTATTCAGAAATGCAACAGAATAATCGTAAATATTTTCTTAAAACACAAAAATCGTTCGGAAATTCCGAACGATTATCGTTTTCAAGCTATTTATTATCAGAAATTATAATTAATTTATGGCAAATCATTTCCTGCTGCTAAATAAATGTCATACCAATCTTCTTTTGCCATTACCACATCACTAGCTTTGGCGATTTCTTCAATTCGTTGCGGATTCATACTACCAGCAATCACTTGCATATTGGCCGGATGACGTAAAATCCAGGCTGACGCAATACCAGTTGGTGTCGTATTATACTTTTCAGCCATTTCTGTTAATTTTTTATTTAATTCAGGGAATTTCTCGTTACCAATAAAGACCCCTTCAAAAAATCCATACTGATAAGGTGACCAAGCTTGAATTGTCATATCATTCAACCGTGAAAATTCCAAAATACCATCGTCGTGATCAACACTACGAGAATCTGTCATATTCACATGTAAGCCAAAATCAATCATGCCCGTATGCATAATTCCAAATTGTAATTGATTGGCAACTAAGGGTTGGCGTACATATTTTTTTAACAATTCGATTTGGCGTGAGTATTGATTGCTGACCCCAAAATATTTTACTTTACCTTCTGACTCCAATTGATCAAAAGCTGCCGCTACTTCTTCTGGCTCCATCAATGTATCTGGGCGATGTAGTAATAGTGCATCTAGATAGTCGACATTTAAGCGTTTCAAGCTTTTTTCTACTGAAGATATGATATGTTCTTTTGAAAAATCAAACATTTTACCTGGGACAATGCCACACTTACTTTGGATAAACATATCTTCTCTTTTATAGCCGGTTTTAGCAAAAGCTTCTGCAAAAATTTCTTCGCATTTTCCTTGCCCGTAAATATCCGCATGATCAAAAAAGTTGATGCCATTTTCTACGGCTGCGTGAATCACCGCGACAGGATCTTTGGCCTCAGTAATTCGCATACAACCTAAGACGACACTAGAGACACCTAATTCATTTGGTCCAAAGTTAACTTGTTTCATCTTGTAACCTCCAAATTTGCAAATATAATTCATTAAAAATTGCTTCCTGTTAAATTTTAACACAACTTAGAGAAAACGCTAACAACTTAATTTAAAAAATCCTCCACAAATAAAAACAGCAGACAAGACAAACATTTTGTCCCACCTGCTGTTTTACAAACATATGTCCTGCTGTTGTTATGAATTTATTTGAATGCTCTTGCGCCAATATCTTTGCGATAAAACATTTGCGGCAAGTCCATTTGAGCTAGCGCTTCATAAACCTCATCGCGGGCCGTTTTCAAATCGCTAGCTTGGGCTGCGACTAAGAAAATTCTACCACCGGCTGCGACTAAGTTTTCAGCTTTTTTAGCTGTCCCAGCATAATATAATTCTGTCTTTTCAGTTGTAGTTTGTGGCAATACCATACCTTTTTGATAATCGCCAGGATAGCCTTGTGCGGCAACGACTACCCCAAATGCTGCCTGATCATGCCACGTCACCACCGGTTTTGTCCCTTCTAAAAGTGCCGTAATAATATCTGCTAAACTAGATTTTAAGCGCGGTAAGACAACTTGTGTCTCTGGATCACCAAAGCGTGCATTAAATTCGATTACTTTGGCCCCATCCTTTGTCGCTATTAAGCCAGCATACAAAATTCCAGTAAAAGGTGTGCCGTTTTTTACCATGCCATAAGCCGCAGGTTCCAAAATTTCTTTAACTGCCTTTGTCACCATTTCATCACTGATTTGCGGTACAGGAGAATATGCACCCATGCCGCCGGTATTTGGTCCTTTATCTCCGTCATAGGCGCGCTTATGGTCTTGGGCAATAACCATAGGGTAGACTTCTTCATTTTTAACAAACGCCAATAAGGAAAATTCTTCTCCAGCTAAAAATTCTTCGACGACTACCTTAGCACCACTTTCACCAAAACGATTTCCCTCTAACATGTCGGCTAACGCCGTTAGTGCTTCTTCTATTGTTTCAGCTACGACTACACCTTTTCCAGCCGCTAATCCATCAGCTTTAATGACAATTGGGGCACCTTTTTCCTCAACATAAGCCGCCGCTTTTTGATAATCAGAAAAAGTTTTATAAGCTGCGGTTGGAATCTGATTATTTACCATAATTTGTTTGGCGAAATCTTTTGAACTTTCAATCTGCGCTGCCTTTTGATTCGGACCAAAAATTAGTAAACCTGCCTTTTGAAAATCATCGACAATCCCTCTTTGTAGCGGGGCTTCAGGCCCAACAAAAGTCCACGTAATATTTTCTTTCTTGGCAAAGTCAATGAGTTTTTCATGCTCGTTTTCTGCAATGGCAACAGTTATTATCCCATCTTGTTTCATCCCTGGATTTCCCGGAGCACAAAATACCTGTTCCACTTTTTCATCTGCTAACAATTTCTTAGCAATGGCGTGTTCACGACCACCGCCACCAATAATAAATAATTTCATTTTAATATCCTCTCTTAGTGACGGAAATGACGAACACCCGTGAAGACCATTGCAACACCGTATTTATCCGCCATGTCAATTGATTCTTGATCACGAATACTTCCACCCGGTTGCACAATTGCCTTAATGCCATGCTCTGCGGCAAATTCCACTGAGTCTCCCATTGGAAAATATGCATCACTGGCTAAAACTGCACCGTCCATTTTGCCAGCATTTTCTGCTTGCGCAATTGCAATTTTAACAGAACCAACACGATTCATCTGACCGGCACCAATCCCAACGGTTTGATGTTCATTTGCTAACACAATTGCATTTGATTTTACATGTTTTACGGCCTTCCAGGCAAAAGCTAAAGCATTTAACTCCTGGGCACTTGGTTGTCTTTTAGTGACCACTTTAAAATCATTTGCCTCTTCTTTTATTACATCTTGATCTTGCAGGAGTAATCCACCTAAAACGGAAACTTTTTCTGGTAATTCAGCTTTATTGACTTCACTAAAATCTAGTGTCATTAAACGAATATTTTTCTTACTACTTAACAGTTCTAAGGCATCTGTAGCAAAGCTTGGGGCAATAATAATTTCCAAGAATAATTTGTGCATTTTTTCAGCGGTCGCCAGATCTACCTTTCGATTTAAAACAATGATTCCCCCAAAAATAGAAACTGGATCGGCATCATAAGCAAAATCATAGGCCTTTACAATGGTATCAGCTGAGCCGATGCCACAAGGATTCATATGTTTTAGCGCTACTACCGTTGGCTCTTTAAACTCTCTTACGATCCGAATCGCTGCATCGGCGTCTTTAATATTGTTATAAGACAGCTCTTTACCATGAAGTTGTTTGGCTTGCGCGATCGAGTAGCTGACCGGTAATGCATCGGCGTAAAAAGCCGCCTCTTGATGAGAATTTTCCCCATAACGCAAATTTTGTTTCAAATCATAAGTTAAAGTTAACTTTTCTGGCTCTTTTTCTGCCACAAGCACTGTCATAAAGCCTGCAATCAACGCATCATAAGCAGCCGTATGTCGAAAAACTTTTGCGGCTAATTTTTGTCTGGTTGCAAAAGTTGTCTTCCCATTTTCTTTAATTTCGGCTAAAACTTTCCCGTAATCTAACGGATCAACCACAACCGTTACAAATTCATGGTTTTTAGCAGCTGAGCGCAACATACTGGGCCCACCAATATCAATATTTTCAATGGCATCTTTTGTCGTTACATCCGCTTTTAAAATAGTTTCTTTAAAAGGATAAAGATTGACCACTACCAAATCAATTGGCTGAATATCATGGTCTGTCATAGCTTTAACGTGTTCAGTATTATCACGACGACTTAATAGCCCGCCGTGAATAAGAGGATGTAATGTTTTAACCCGACCGTCCATCATCTCTGGAAAATGAGTTACTTCTTCAATTCCAATTGTCGCAATACCAGCTTTTGTAAGGGCATTTTGCGTGCCGCCAGTCGAAATAATTTCCCAGCCAGCCTGTAGTAATCCTTCTGCCAGTTCTACGACACCGGTTTTATCGGAAACACTGATTAAAGCTCTTTTCATTTCATAAACTCCTCTTAATTGATTTTTATTCCGTAATAGGTATTAAAGTGTAACGATTGGCAAGTCTTTATTGCTGCCCCTGTACAATTTGTTTTAAAACGGCGGGGTATAATTGATGCTCGGCTTGGTGAATTTTGGCTTCCAAACTGGCTAGATCATCATCTAAAATTAAAACAGGAACTTGGGCAATAATCGGACCAGTATCCACACCGGCATCAATGTAATGTACCGTTACCCCCGTTACTTTGACGCCATAATCATAGGCATCTTTAATGCCGTTAAGACCAGGAAAAGCCGGTAGTAATGACGGATGGATATTAATAATTTTTTTGGGAAAAGCCGCCAAAAGTTGGGGGCCAATAATGCGCATATAACCCGCCAAAACGATTAAATCAATTTTTTCTTGCTGCATTAACGCTAACAGCGCTTTTTCATAATCTTTTTTACTTGGAAAGTCTTGAGGACTAAATTGAAACGTTGCAACCCCAATTTTTTGGGCCCGTTCCAGCACAAAAGCATTTTTTTTATCACTAAAAACAAAGGCGATTTCCGCTGCTACGCTTTCTTTTTGAAAATAATCGGCAATAGCAGCAAAATTACTCCCATTCCCAGAAGCTAAAACTGCAATCCTCATTTTTTTTCCTCGTGGATCGTAAGTAAAGGCGTGTTTTTTGTTTTTTCGACAATTCGACCAATTTCATAACAAGGTTCATTTAAAGCTGCTAAAATCTGCTTAACTTGTTCCACTTTTTCGGGACTTACTGCCAATACCATCCCAATTCCCATATTGAAAATTTCAAACATTTCAGCGTGATTGATTTTGCCATAATCTTCCAACACGTCAAAAATTGGTAAAACTGGCCAGGTACCTTCTGTAATTTCAACAGCAACATTTTCCTTTAACATCCGCGGAATATTTTCTACAAAACCACCACCGGTAATGTGGGCAATGCCGTTCACCAAATTTTCTTTTACTAGCGGGAGGATTGATTTCACATAAATTTTAGTTGGGGTTAAGAGGACTTCGCCTAACGGTTTATCCCCTAGCGCAGCAATCTTTTTAGCTTCACTTAAATTATGTTCGGTAAAGAAAATTTTTCGAACGAGCGAAAAACCGTTTGAGTGAATTCCACTTGAGGGCAATCCTAACAAAATATCGCCTGCTTTAATATTTTCGCCGGTTACTATTTGACTTTTTTCGGCTACACCTACTGCAAAGCCAGCTAAATCGTATTCATCTGTTGCATACATACCTGGCATTTCAGCAGTTTCACCACCAATTAAAGCCGCACCAGCTTCAAGACACCCCTTTGCCACACCTGCAACTACTTGTTCCAAGCGAGCAGGTTCGTTTTTGCCAGTTGCCAAATAATCTAAGAAATACAAAGGTTCTGCCCCTTGCGCAACGATATCATTTACACACATCGCCACACAATCAATACCAATAGTGTCGTGTTTATCCGCTTTAAAAGCTACCATTAGTTTAGTCCCGACACCATCAGTCCCGGAAATTAAAACGGGTTCTTTTACACCTAAGCTACTTAAATCAAAACAACCACCAAAGCCACCTAGCGCACCCATCACACCTAGACGTTCCGTTTTTTTCACATGTTTTTTGATTCGCTCTACTACTTCATACCCAGCGTTCACATCAACGCCAGCTTTTGCATATGCATTGGCCACTTATTTTCGCTCCTTTTATTTAGAAAAATGAAGTTTGTTCTTTTAATGAAGCCTGATATTTTTCTTGGTAATCGTATAAAGGGGTTGGATAGTCCCCGTTAAAATAGGCCATACATAAACCGCCATATGGGGCATCAAAATCTAAGCCAATGGCGTTAATCAAACCCTCTTCGCTTAAATAACTTAACGAGTCGGCTCCTATCACTTGACGAATTTCTTCTACCGAATGATTGGCCGCAATTAATTCTTTTCGTGTTTGAATATCAATGCCATAAAAACAAGGATATTTTAAAGGTGGTGAAGCAATTCTGACGTGCACTTCCTTGGCACCAGCTTCTTTTAGTAAATCCACAATCCTGCGGCTGGTAGTTCCTCTTACAATCGAATCGTCCACCATAATTACCTTTTTACCAGCAACTACTCCTCGAACAGCTGATAATTTCATCCGCACTCCTTGCTCTCTTAATTCTTGAGTTGGTTGAATAAACGTGCGGGCTACATATTGATTTTTCACCAATCCCAGTTCATAAGGAATACCTGAAGCTTCTGCATAGCCACTAGCAGCTGACAAAGAAGAATTGGGCACACCAATGACCATATCGGCTGCTACTGGTGCTTCTTTGGCTAAATTTCGCCCCATATTTTTTCTCGCTGTGTGAACATTTACTCCGGCAATATTGGAATCTGGTCGCGCAAAATAGACATATTCCATCGAACAGATAGCATGTTGGGTATCTTTAGTGAAATGTTCGATTTTAACCCCATCATCATTAATGATGATAATTTCTCCGGGTTGTACATCACGAACAAATTCTGCCCCGCTAACTTCTAAGGCACATGTTTCAGAGGCCACCACATAGGCCCCGTTTTTCATCTTCCCGATGGCCAAAGGACGAAACCCATTGGCATCAAGCGCTGCAATCATGCAGTCTTCCCGCATTAAAATGTAGGCAAAACCGCCTTTAACTTGGTTTAACGCTTCTTTTAATTGATCCAACCACGTTTCTTTTTTACTCCGCCGAATCAGATGCATTAAAATTTCAGTATCAGAATTAGAATGAAAAATCGCGCCATCACGTTCTAATTCTGTCCGTAAACTACAAGCATTGGTCAAATTACCATTGTGGGCAAGACCGACAGAACAGTCGTAAAATTTAAACAAAAAGGGTTGGATATTATCAACGCTACCATTACCGGCCGTCGCATATCGCACGTGGCCAATCGCCGCATTTCCTTTTAATTGTGCGAGTTGTCTATCGTCTTTAAAAACTTCAGACAATAACCCCAATTCACGATAGCCGTACAATTTACCGGCATCGTTTGAAACAATCCCCGCTCCTTCTTGACCGCGGTGTTGCAAACTATGGAGACCAAAATAAGTGACACGCGCAGCGTCTGGGTGACCCCAGACGCCAAAAATGCCACATTCTTCATTCAAACTTTTTACTTCATAAGACATGGAATTGCTTCCTCCCAAAGTTCTTTGGCAGTGTGCGTTGCAACTGCAATGTTGCCGTCATTTGCATTAATTTTAATTTTTCCATCATTAGTGACTGTCCCAATCAAAGTTGCTTTATCTTTTGCTAACATTTCAAAATCTTTTTGAGCTGTCTTTTTCACTGATAAAACAAAACGAGATTGTGTTTCTGAAAATAAGTTTTCTTTTGGCATTGAAACATCAACTGAAATTCCCAAACCATTTTTAAACGTACACTCGGCTAACGCAATCGCCAAACCACCCTCAGCACAATCATGTGCACTGACTACAAGTCCTTTTTGAATAGCATTTAATACCAAATCTTGATTGGCTTTTTCATTTGCTAAATCAAAATTCATAAGTCTACCTTCAATTAGACCTTTTTGCATTTTTTGGATTTCAGTTCCGTTAAAATCAGCAGACGTCTCCCCCACAAGATAAATTAAGTCATCTGCCTCCTTAAAGTCTTGGGTAGTAATATTTTTACTATCAGCAATTAAACCAACCATCCCAATCATTGGCGTTGGATAAATTGCTTTGCCGTCTGTTTCGTTATATAAAGAAACATTCCCCGAAATAACCGGCGTATCCAAAGTGCGGCAAGCTTCACTGATTCCATCAGCTGAGGTCCATAGTTCCCAAAATCCTTCTGGTTTGTCTGGCGAGCCATAATTTAAGCAATCGGTAATTGCTAGTGGCTGTCCACCACTTGCAACAATATTTCGTGCTGCTTCGGCAACGGCAATTTGTCCGCCAATTTCTGGGTTCAAATATAAATAGCGCGCATTACAATCCGTCGTCATCGCCAAAGCCTTTTTTGTCCCACGTACCCGTAAAACAGCAGCATCACTTCCTGGTGCTACTACGGTATTCGTACGTACTTGTGAATCATAAGTTTCATAAATCATTTTTTTAGAAGCAATAGTAGGTTGTTGTAAAAGTTGTAATAAAGTAGCCGTAGCGTCTTCTACTACTGGCGTAAAATCAGCTAATTTGGCAAATTCTTTGATTCGCGCTGGTTCTGCGTATGCTTTATGATAGGTCGGTGCCTCTTCTGCTAGCGCATCGACAGGTAAATTCGCTACTTCAACACCACGATGATACAACCGATATAAACCGTCATCGGTTACTTCACCAATTGTGACTGCGTCTAACTCATATTTACTAAAGAGCGCTTCAACTTCTTTTTCATGTCCTTTTTTCACACAAATTAACATGCGCTCTTGCGATTCAGATAACATCATTTCATAAGGGGTCATACCCGTTTCCCGTTGTGGTACATCATCTAGATATAGTTTTAAACCAGAGCCAGCTTTTGAAGCCATCTCTGAACTGGAAGATACCAGACCGGCCGCCCCCATATCCTGAATGCCAACTAAAATATCTTGATGTTCTAAAATTAATTCTAGACAGGCTTCTAGTAACAGTTTTTCCATAAATGGATCGCCTACTTGAACGGCTGAACGTTGCTGTTCTTGGCCTTCAACAAATTCTTCTGAGGCGAAGGTTGCACCGTGAATGCCATCACGTCCTGTTTTGGCTCCAACGTACATAATTGCATTTCCGACACCTTTAGCTTGGCCTTTTTGAATATCTTTGTGCTCAATTAACCCAACGCACATAGCATTAACTAACGGATTGCCTTCATAGCAAGGATCAAAGGCTACTTCGCCGCCGACAGTTGGGATTCCAATACAGTTGCCATAACCTGAAATTCCAGCGACCACTTCTTCTAATAAATATTTTGTGCGGGAATTATTCAGCTCGCCAAAACGCAAAGAATCTAAAACTGCAATCGGACGTGCTCCCATACTAAAAATATCGCGAATAATTCCACCAACCCCGGTAGCTGCGCCTTCATAAGGTTCAACCGCAGAAGGATGATTGTGACTTTCCGCTTTAAAAACAACCGCTTGACCATCACCAATGTCAACAATCCCAGCACCTTCACCAGGTCCTTGTAAAACTTGGGATCCACTAGTTGGAAATTTGCGTAAAACGGGCTTTGAATTTTTATAAGAGCAATGTTCACTCCACATGACAGAAAAAAGACCAGTTTCAGTATAATTAGGTAAGCGCCCTAAAATATCTTCTGAAATCATCTGATATTCTTCATCAGTTAAGCCCCACTGCGCGTAAATTTTACGCTCTTTTATTTCTTGTGGTGTTGGTTCACTTATTTTCATCATTATTTAACTGGCACCTTTCCAAAATTTTTCAAAATTGAGGCAAAAAAACGACGACCATCTGTTGAACCTAATAATTCTTCCATCGCACGTTCTGGATGGGGCATCATTCCCATAACATTACCAGCTTCATTACAAATGCCAGCGATATTTTCCATACTGCCATTCACATCTTCTTCATACGTAAAAACAATTTGATTATTGGCTTTTAATTTTGCTAATGTCTTTTCATCGCAGATATAATTGCCTTCCCCATGAGCGACGGGGATTTTGATTACCTCATCGTTTTCATATTCAGAAGTAAATTTTGTTTGATTGTTCACCTTTAAAGGTGTCGTTTTGCAAACAAAGTGTAACGACTTGTTCCGAATTAGAGCCCCCGGTAACAAGCCCGCCTCTGTTAACACTTGAAAACCATTACAAGTACCAAATACAGGCTTTCCTTCTTTGGCAAATCGTTTCACTTCAGCCATAATTGGTGAAAAACGAGCAATTGCACCACAGCGCAAGTAATCACCATATGAAAATCCCCCAGGTAATAACACACCGTCAAAACCCGCTAAAGAAGTAACATCATGACGGACATATTCGGCTTGTGATCCCATCACATCTTTAATCGCCCAAAGCATATCCATATCACAATTAGAGCCGGGAAATACAATTACGGCGAATTTCATATTAAACTTCCTCCATTGCAATAATTTCGTAACGATAAGTTTCCATGTTGACATTAGCAAGTAACTTGTCGCAAATATTTTCAATCATTTCCTCAACGGGCCGATCGCCTTTAGCTACTTTAATTTCAAAATATTTTCCGATGCGAATCTCATCAATTTCTTCATAACCCATACGATGAACGGCACCTTTAACTGCTTGCCCTTGTGGATCTAAAACTGATTCTTTGTACGTTACATAAACTTTTACGAAATACATGCTATTGCTCCTCCACTAAAAATTGATTTTCTAAACGCTTTAAAACTTCTTCATAAACAGGAACCAAATCCCCTAAATCACGTCGGTAAATATCTTTATCTAAATGTTCATTGGTTGCCAAATCCCAAAGTCGACAAGTATCTGGTGAAATTTCATCCGCCAAGAGCAGTTGTCCGGAAGTGGTGCGTCCAATTTCAATTTTAAAGTCAATTAATTTAATGCCAATTTGGGCAAAAATTCGTTGTAAAACTACATTTACATTTCGAGCTAAATGTTTAATATCGTTAATCTCTTTGCCTGTAGCTAATTTTAGTAACTTTACGTGATCGTCATTAATGAATGGATCATCTAGTTTATCTTCTTTGTAATAAAACTCTACAACCGGAAAACTAAGGGGTGTTCCTTCTGCAACTTGTAATCGTTTTGAGAAGCTACCTGCAGCAGTGTTCCGAACAACAACTTCCAGTGGAATTATTTCTACACATTCTATCAATTGTTCGGTTTTTGATATTTTTCCGACAAAATGAGAGGGAATTCCTTCGTTTTTTAGTTGTTGGAAAATTAAGCTGGTAATTTGATTGTTTAGTGCCCCTTTGCCAGATACTTGATCTTTTTTAGCGCCATTTAACGCAGTAGCCTGGTCAAGATATTCTACCCAATAAACAGTTGGATCGTCAGTCGTATAAAGTTTTTTAGCTTTGCCGGCGTAACGTAATTCTTTTTTTTGCATTTTGCACCTCATTTTATTGACATTAAATTTTGCATCGCCAAAATCGTTCGTGTTTAACTTGTGTTTATTTTAACAATCGCAAAGATACGGGTCAACATTTATCTGGATAATAATTATCAAAACGTACTTAATTGTTCGTGTTTAACTTTTTTTCAAAAAAAATATTTTTATTGATATAACTATTCGTAAAATTTTTTAAAATAGTTTTTCAAAGCGGTTTTTAATGAAGCGTTTACAGTAAAATAAAAAAGTGTTATAGTACTTTTAGACTCATTGATAGGATTATTTTTAGGAGGCCTATGCATGGAAGAAAGTCAACTGGTTGCCAACTTTTTGGATTCCCTTGTATTTGAAGAAAAACGTCGGCTGTTTAACGACTTATTAGCAGTAGAAGAAGTTTATCAAATGAATAAAAATACTTCGTTTTATACTTTTCGCAAGGTAAAACAAGCATCAAAACGTCATGTTGACTGTCGCAAACGAATTTTTCGATATCAAAACAGTCACAACGAAGAGTTAATTATCGAACAGATTCATGAACAACGTTTCTTTAAAAACAACTATACTTTTAAAGTATTTTTTAATTTGGAAGAGTATAATTTTTCCTTTGTAGAGAACATCCTCGCTGTTTTGCGAGATGAAAGAATGCGCCATTATACACAACCAAAAGTAGTATTTGGTTAAAGATGCTGATTTATTATCAGCGTCTTTTTTTATAGAAATTTTGGTTTTGCGGCATAAGATTCAAATAGCCGCAGAGTTATTTATCGCAGAGTTATTTATAAAGTTAAACAACCAGAAATAAAAAACGACGAACCCATTTGCGAGTTCGTCGTTTTTTTATTCTAGACCGACACGTTTAAAGATTGCATCTACATTTTTAAGGTGGTAATGATAATCAAAGGCATCATCTAAGTCCTCATTACTTAAAATAGAAGTGATTTTTTCATCTTCTTCTAACAAAGGTCGAAAAGCCGTTTGATGATCCCATGCAAAGGCAGTTTTTGGTTGTACCAAATCATATGCTGCTTCTCGGGTCATTCCTTTATCAATTAACTTTAACATTACCCGTTGACTGTAAATCAGGCCAAAAGTAGCATCCATATTTCGTTTCATATTTTCCGGAAAGACTGTCAAATTTTTAACGATGTTGCCAAAACGATTTAACATATAGTTCAATAAAATTGTTGTATCCGGAACAATGATACGTTCTGCTGAAGAGTGAGAAATATCCCGCTCGTGCCACAACGGTACGTTTTCATAGGCAGTTAGCATATGACCACGAATCACCCGCGCCAGTCCACACATATTTTCAGAGCCAATCGGATTGCGTTTGTGTGGCATAGCAGATGAGCCTTTTTGACCTTTGGCAAAATACTCCTCTACTTCTCTTGTTTCAGATTTTTGTAATCCACGAATTTCAGTAGCAAAACGTTCGATACTAGTTGCAATTAATCCCATTGCAGCAAAGTACTCTGCATGTAAATCGCGAGGCAATACTTGTGTTGAGATTTCTTGGGGCCGAATTTCCAAGTGTTCACAGACATATTCTTCAATAAAAGGCGGAATGTTTGCAAATGTTCCCACTGCACCAGAAATTTTGCCAGCTTCAACGGCTTTGGCAGCATGATCAAAGCGTTCGATATTTCGCTTCATTTCAGAATACCAAGTAGCTAATTTTAAGCCAAAAGTAGTTGGTTCTGCGTGGACACCATGCGTCCGACCCATACAGACTGTGTTTTTGTGCGCGATAGCTTTATTGCCGATAATTTCTAAAAAGGTTTGTAAGTCTTTGCGTAAAATATCATTAGCTTGTTTTAATAAGTAACCGTAAGCTGTGTCAACCACATCGGTACTCGTTAAGCCGTAATGTACCCACTTGCGTTCTTCTCCTAAACTTTCTGAGACTGCTCTGGTAAAGGCAACTACGTCATGCCGCGTTTCCTCTTCAATTTCTAAAATTCTTGGAATATCAAATGTTGCATGTTCGCGAATTTTTTTTACATCATCTTTTGGGATTTCACCTAATTCAGCCCAAGCTTCATCAGCTAAAATTTCTACTTCTAACCACGCTTTATAACGATTTTCATCTGTCCAAATTGTACCCATTTCCGGGCGTGTATAACGTTCTAACATGCAATAGCTCCTCTATTTTATATTCTATTTAAACTTTTAAGACACGCGTTATCTAATCCCAAATATTGGTTTGGTAGATTTCCTCCAAGGTGCCATAAATATCATCTGTGGTAATGGTAATGTGTCCCATTTTGCGGCCAGATTTTGCTTGTGCTTTTCCATAATAATGAAACTGCCAATTGGGTTTTCGTGCAATCAAGTCATAGGTTTCCCCTAGCTCATCACCTAAAATATTGACCATAACAGCATCACTTAATAATTTGACTTCACCTAGTGGCCAACCGCAAATCCCACGTATATGGGCGTCAAATTGGCTTTGACTGCATGCTTCAATAGAATAGTGACCAGAATTATGCGGCCGAGGCGCTAATTCATTAACATAAATGCTACCTGTTTTGGTTAAAAACATTTCAATGGCCAAAACACCTCGTAAATCCAACGCTTTTGCGATCACTCTGGCAATTCGTTGTGCTTCTTGTGAAACTTCGGTTGCAACTCGTGCTGGCGCAATCGTTTCATGTAAAATATTGTTACGATGGATATTTTCTACTACTGGAAACACCATAAATTCACCGCTGCCATTACCGGCAACCATCACGGAAATTTCTTTTTCAAAAGGAATCCACGCTTCCAATTCACAAGTACCTGAACGCAATAGATTCATGGAGGGCGCCAAATCAGCAGTACTATATAAAACATACTGTCCTTTTCCGTCATAACCTCCCCGCGTGGTTTTTAACACACAAGGATAACCGATACTGTCAATAGCATCTTGAATATCAGTTGGGCTAATGATTGTTTCATAAGGAGCAATAACAATATTATTTTCTTCCAAGAATGCTTTTTCCATTAAACGGTCTTGGGTAATTGCTAAAAGATCTGTTCCTTGTGGGACATTGGCACTATAAATAATCGCATTTAATGCATCAACGCTCACATTTTCAAATTCATAAGTAATTACATCACAGCGTCGTGCCATTTCTTCTAAAGCAAAAACATCGTCATATGCTGCAACAATATGCCAATCTGCCACTTGCGCTGTTGGACAGTCTTCGGCTGGATCTAAAACACCAACACGAAAACCCATTTCCTTTGCACTAATGGTCATCATTCGACCTAGTTGTCCGCCACCGACAATCCCAATTACAGCTCCTGGTAATAAAGGCTTAACCAAGTTGATCACTACTTTCCATCACAATCTCACGCATCTTCGCTCTCTTTTCAGCTAATTTTTGCGCTATGCCTAAATCATACATGGAAAGCATCTGCGCCGCAAGTAGTCCGGCGTTTGTTGCACCAGCTTGTCCTATTGCCGTCGTCGCAACCGGCACTCCAGCTGGCATTTGCACAATCGAAAGCAAAGAATCCAAACCATTTAATGTTCGTGATTTAACTGGAACACCAATCACTGGCAACGTTGTTTTGGCAGCGACCATACCAGGTAAATGTGCAGCGCCACCCGCACCGGCAATGATTATTTTTATTCCTTTTTCTCTTGCCCCCTCGGCAAATTCAAACATTAAATCTGGTGTTCTGTGGGCAGATACAACTTGTTTTATATAGCTGATTTCTAATTCATCCAACTGCTCACAAGCGTGTTTCATTGTTTCCCAATCGGATACGCTTCCCATAATTATTGCAACTTCTGCTGTCATGATTTGCTCCTTTATCGTTGACTTTTTTTTATTGTAACAAGGATAATTTCGACTGTAAATAATTACTCGAATAATAATATTGTTTTTAGTTTTTTCGTTCGTGTTTTGTTTAAGATAAAAAAATGCAAATGACAAACGCACTGTCATTTGCATCAATTTTCTATTTTGCTTTATTGCCTAATCAATCACGACTTTTTCATCATCTTTCAAACCGTTAAAGACAAGATTTAAAATAATCGCAGTTAAACTACTCATAACAATCCCATTACCGGTGAACATTTGAACAGTCTCTGGTAATTGGCTAAAAAGTTGTGGCATTAAGTTAAAGCCTAAGCCAAAACTAATGGACACAGCAATAATCAACAAATTTTTATCGTTGTTAAAATCAACTTTTGACAACATCTTCATCCCTTGAACAGCCACCATACCAAACATAACTAACATCCCCCCACCTAAAACGGGTTCAGGAATAATTTGAGCAATAGCACCAATTTTAGGGAAAAGTCCTAAAATAATTAAGAAAATAGCTGAAAAATAAATTGGTTTTTTCGTCTTAATCCCTGATAGTTGTACCAAGCCAACATTTTGTGAAAAACCAGTATATGGAAATGTATTAAAAATGCCACCTAAAATAACTGCCAAACCTTCTGCGCGGTACCCGCGTTTAAGATCATCTTCTGTAATTTTTTTACCCGTAATATCTCCTAGCGCAAAATAAACGCCCGTTGACTCTACCATACTGACAATCGAGATGATAATCATAAGTAAAATCGACCAAACATCAAAAGTTGGTTTTCCAAAGTAAAATGGTTTCGGAATATGGAAAACAGGTGCGTGACCAATTGCAGCAAAATCAACTAATCCCATCAAACAAGCCAGTAGTGTTCCCCCCACAAGTCCGACTAAAACAGAAATTGAACGCAGGAATCCCTTAGCGAAAACTTGAACACCAACAATTAATAAAATGGTGACAAAAGCTAAAATCAATTGATTGGGATCACCGAAATTTTGAGCTGTCACATCGCCACCACCCATTTTGGTAATGGCAACCGGAATTAAAGTTAATCCAATCACTGTAATAACTGTTCCTGTTACCAATGAGGGAAACAATTTTTTAATCTTTGAAAAGAAACCTGCTACTAAAACTACAAAAATTCCAGAAGCAATAATGGAACCATAAATGGCACCAACACCTGATTTACTACCAATTAAAATCAACGGGGCAACAGCTTGAATGGCACACCCTAAAACTACCGGTAAACCAATGCCAAAAAATTTCGTTACTGTTAATTGTAAAAGCGTTGCAATCCCACACATGAAAATATCAATAGAAATTAAATAGGTCATTTGTGTTTCGTTAAAACCTAAACCTGTTCCGATTAAAAGTGGCACTGCCACGGCACCGGCATACATCGCAAGTAAGTGTTGCAACCCTAATACGGCTGCTTTTCCGTTTTGTGTCTGCTTATCCAATTAAGCATCCTCCTCGATAAATTCAACTTCACCTGCTTTTAATGATGCAATTCGTGCTAATGAAACAACTTTAATCCCCATGTCTTCTAAAAGTTTGCGGCCATCTTGGAAAGATTTTTCAATCACAATGCCGATTCCTTCAACATGAGCACCAGCTTGTTGACAAAGCTCAATTAAGCCTTTTGCTGCCTGTCCATTTGCTAAAAAGTCATCGATTAATAATACATTGTCGTCTTTTGTTAAGAATTTTTTTGAAATCGAAACAGTACTCGTTACTTGTTTTGTAAAGGAATAAACTTGCGCTGTCAAAAGTTCTTCGTTCATCGTTAAACTTTTAGACTTGCGGGCAAAGACTAAAGGAACACCTAATTCTTGTGCCGTATAAAGCGCTGGAGCAATGCCGGAAGCTTCAATCGTCACGACTTTCGTGATATTAGCTGCTCTAAAGACATCTGCAAAAACTTTGCCGATTGCCTCCATTAAAACGGGATCAACTTGGTGGGTTACAAAACTATCCACTTTTAAAACACCGTCACCTAATACACGTCCATCTTCTTTGATTCTTGCTACTAATTCTTTCATAATCACACTGCTCCTTCTTAATTTTTCATCTTTACTGCCAAACTAACAAAAAAAGACGCTTTTTGCCAGTCTAAGCAAAAAAAGCGCCTTACGCACGTTTTTTGCTTATAGTCCAGTATTTACGGTACTGGGTAGAGACTGTCGACCAGATTACGACGATATATAAGCAGGTATGTAGCTTACTGCGCCATGCGCAATAAATTATGTATTGGAGTATAACACCTTCATTGAAAACTGGCAACCAATTTTCTTGAAAGAATGATAATTTCTGTAAGATTTTTTCATTCCTTCTCAACTGCTGGTGAATAACAGTTGCGACAAAATTTTAGCTCATGGCATTTCTGTCATAAAAAGGCAGAAACTTTTTTTAAAAACTATGCTATAGTGACCTTACTAGTTCGTCGTTGGAGGAAGATTATGCAAGCAAAAGAGTTCGTCACTATTTTGGCTACTATGCCAAAAAAAGAAAATTACCAAGGTCTTTATATCGAAGATGCTTTCGTTACAGCTATCAAAATCGATCAAAAAGGCGACTTTGTTTTCATTGCCGAAAAAAATAAAGCACCTTTAACCATTAAAGATTTACTGATTGCTCTTATGACCAATAAAAGTCGTGAACTGTATTATTGGCAAGACAATCACAAACAAAAAATCTACGGAATTAAAGAAAAAGACGCCAAAATTATTTTATAAATGCGCTTTAACCTTATAAAAGCAAAATTAGAAAACGAGTGATAAGATACGAAATTTCAGCGTAAAAATTTATTTTTTTTAAAGAAACTTAAATTGGCTCGCACTTTTAATAACAGGTTATAATTGAATAAAAACCAGTCAAAAGTCTAGCAATTCAGCGAACTTTTGACTGGTTTTTTATCGGTTTTACTACAATTTATTTAGCCTTCCTTATCAATTTCCATTTGACGATAATGTTCCATTTTACGACTAAATAATTCCCCATTAGATGGTGGTGTAAAGGTAATGGCATTGGCGCCAGCTTGAATCGTTTCTAAAATACTTTCTTCTGTTGGACCGCCCGTTGCCATAATGGGTAAATCAGGATAGTTTTCACGGAAATGTCGAACAGTATCTGCCGTATCTTTGCCCGCACTGATATTAATAATTTTAACCCCCACCGCTAATTTTTCATCAATTGGTGTTAATTTAGAGGTCACTGTACTTACAACAGGAATATCTACTACACGACAAACCATTTGAACGGTGTCTACTGATGTTGGTGCATTTAAAACGACGCCAATCGATCCTTGTGCCTCAGCAAACATCGACATATAAGTCGAACGTTCGCCTTGTGTTAAGCCGCCACCTACACCAGAAAAAACGGGGATATCAGCAGCCTCAATAATCGATTTGGTAATAGCCGGGTGTGGTGTAAAAGGATACACAGCAATAACCGCATCGGCATCGGTATTGCGAATAATCGCGATATCAGTTGTAAAGATAATGGAACGTATCCGACGTCCAAAAATTTGTATACCGGTTGCTTCGCGGATAATTTTAGGAACGCGCACGATATCTTTGCGTAATTCAGTCGAGATTTTCGGCATTTTTTGCTCCATGAAAACACTCCTCCTTTGATTGAAAACTAGTCATATTGCATTAAATTATACTCTTCTATCATACTTATAATTTTATCAGCATATTGAGGATCTGTCGCATATCCCGCCTCTTGTAAGGCTTTTGCAGCTTGTTTATAATCTTGGGCTAATAATACAGACTCATATTTTTGTCGATCCCAGTTCACACCGTTAACAAAAAGCATCGTGTGATCATCCATAGAAGCTTCCCAAGAATCATAAACCTTAAATTCACCCTTAATGGTGATATATTGTTCGTTGACAAATTCTTGGGTATCTAATTTTACTTTCGGGACATCCCCATAAGCTTTAATGCCAAATAAATTTTTATACTCACTGGCTAATTGACTTTGACCAAAATTCGACTCTAGCGCGGCCTGACCTAGGATAATACTAGGCAAAACACCATAGCCTTTTTGAAGTTCTTGGGCGTGGGGAACTAATTTTTTTATAAATTCTTTGCGGCTGACTTCTTCATTTGTTACAGATGCCACTTGTGTCGGTGTAGTCGGCTGGCTTAATTGTTTAATTGAAAAAACAAAAGCCGCTAAAATAAGCAAAAATCCGGCTAAAATTGCTGGAAAGCCGGCCTTTTTACGTTTCGTGTATTTTCTTTTAATGCTCATAACCCTCCCACTTTTCTAATAGGTCAAGATACTCTTCCAGTGTTAAATTATGTTTTGTCATATATTCAGCGCTTTTTACTCCAACATAACGTAAATGCCACGGTTCATAGGTGATTTTCGTAATAGCTTGTTTACCATCAGGATAGCGCACGACAAAACCAAAGCGACTGGCATTTTTTTGTAACCATTGCGCGCCTGGTTGACTACTGTAGCTTTCATCTAACACCATATTGGGATTAGAGGCTAACCAATTTTCATCTACAACATCTACTGCAAGTCCGGTATGATGTTCACTATAACCAGGTTCGGTCATGGTCAATTTGGCTTTTTGTGTTGCGGCTTCTTTAGTTAACTGCTCTTGATTTTCTAATTGCGTCATGCGCTCATTAAAAACTTGTTTTTGATAAGCAACTGAGCGAAACGCAGAAACCAGATGGAGCTTGATATTGTCTTTTTTAGCAGCGTCCGTTAATTCTTCATAACTTTTCACGATCCTTTGATCGACAATATGCCCATCAGCTAAGGTGGTTAATTGTTCTTCTGGTACTTCTGTTACGATTTTATGATCCGGGCTAACTAAGACTAACCTCCAATCATCTCGTGCAATCTGTGGCAAGTCTGTTGGTCGCATAGGTGTTGAAGAGGTGGTGGTTGTTGTCTTTTTGGCACTAATGGCTGTGGATGCCACTGTTTTATTCGCATAATTTTGTTGATATTGACCAAAAAAAACAAAAAAAGTGGCACAAGCTACGATTAAAACCGCACCTACTCCGATTAATTTATTCAAAAGTCTAAAACGCTCCTTTAATAGCTATTGATTGTAGGTTTCTTCTAAATTTTCATTAACCCAAGCTAACAGGCCAACTTTTTCTTGTTGTAACTGTTGTTGAATCCGTGCTGGCAAGCGAAAACTTAAGATATCATCAAAACCCCACTCATCATACGTAATAAAAACGCGTAAATCAAGCAACTGATTATTCTCTTTTTCTTCATTATGGGTAACTACTTCAACATCAGCCAACTTTTTTTGTAACCATTTTTGCGCAATCTGCGTTTTCAAACGGCGATATTCACTAACTGCCTGCGTTCTTTTTTCGGGGAAAATAATCGTTTGGCGCAACACTTTTTGCATGAGCATCCATTCATAATCGCTAAAAAGATTCTTAATTTTTTGATTTTGCTCTGGAGTTAATGTACCGTTTCCACTCTTCCATTTTTCCCAGCTGACCTTGTCAGTATTTAACACATTTTGATAAAATGTTACTTCATTTGTGTACTGTTCTTTAATTGTTTGTACTAAAATGGTGATATATACTTCGTGCATAAGAATCCTCCTCTTATTTATTTTACTTAAATTATTTGTTTAAGATAGGTATAGGCCTGTAACTTTCCTAATTTTTAAAAGATTGCTAAACTAAAGCAAAGGAGCTGATTTTATGAAAAATTACAAATGGGGAATTGCTGGTACTGGTGGGATTGCCCACGAATTTGCGGAAAATTTTACCGGTAAACAAAGTACCCTTACCGCTGTATCCTCTCGTAAAGAAGAAACAGCAAAAGAATTTGCCACTCGTTATCAAATTGCCAATAGTTACGGCACGTATGAGGAAATGCTCAATAGCGATATCGATATTGTCTATGTGGCGGTCCCAAATGCCACTCACTATGATTATATCAAAAAAGCTTTAATAGCAGGCAAACACGTCTTATGTGAAAAAGCCATCACAATGAACTTAGCTGAACTAGAAGATGTCATGAAAATTGCAGAAGAGAAAAAATTAATCTTACAAGAAGCAATGACAATCTTCAACATGCCATTATACGATGAACTAACACGCCTAATTGATCAAAACAAATTAGGCAAATTAAAAATGATTCAAGCACCTTTTGGCAGCTACAAAGAACCCGATCCTAAAAACCGCTTTTTTAATCCAGCATTAGCTGGTGGTGCTTTACTTGATATTGGCACATATGCGGTTTCTTTTGCCCGTTACTTTTTATCTAGCACACCAGTTGTTGTTGCAACTACTATGGTACCTTTTTCAACTGGCGTCGATGAACAGTCGGTGACCATTTTACGTACAAAAGAAGATGAATTGGCTACCGTTAGCTTAACCTTCCAAGCAAAAATGCCCAAAATTGGTATTGTAGCTTTTGAAAATGGCTATTTGGAAATTAATGACTATCCTAGAGCAGATAAAGCGACATTAACCTATACAGACGGCAGCAAAGAAACTATTATTAGCGGTGCTAGTAACGCAGCTTTTGGTTATGAAATTGATAACTTAACCGCAACTATTGAAGGCAAACCCAATAAATCTCTCTTTTTAACCCATGATGTTATTGCTATTTTAGATCAAATGCAAAAAGATTGGGCTAAATAGCACAGTTTTACAATTGGGTACTTAACAAGTCACTAACTAAAAAGCAACATAAACTACTTACCGAACATTTTTCCTAAAACATTTGGAACACCGTTTATTCGTAAAAGCGCTTGACTGATTTTAGTCACCTTCTCTATTACAAATAAGCGGTGTTTTATAAGTAATTTTTGCGCCCTCTTTTTTAATTTTCTAACTTACTACTAAATTCCACCTTTGTTTCAATAAAACTGGTAAACAATTGCAGAAATTGAAACAACCGGGCCCGATTTTCAAATTCTAAACGGTCTTTAGGCAGTGGACTTTCTTCATAGTTACGACCAATTGCTGCAATTAACTGTAACAATTCGCGGCCATCATTGTCATACCCAAATGTTTTGGCGGTTGTTTGCAACAAATAACGCATGTCAGCTACATATTCTTCTTCGACTTCAATCTGATCCAATAAGTTTATCATGTCTCTTAAAATCAATACTTGCCCACGCCGCATCGTAAAATAGGTGGCAAAAGTCGTGTCTTCTTGAAACCATTGATTTTGCTGATGACGCTTGGCTTTAATTTGTGCTTCGTGTAAATATGCCACGAGCTGTCCACAGGTTTGTTGGGCCTTTTTGGCAGCAGCAGGTGTATTTAACCCACTTGCCAGTTGGGCTAAAAGCTTTTTAAACATCACCTCAATAATCGTCTGTTCTTCTTTTAAATTTTTGCCAATATCAGGCATATACAAATTTGCCAATAAGGCAAGCCCTACACCTAAACTCATTAATAGAAATTCGTTAGTAATAATTTGCCACGCAAAAGATTGTTCCGTTAAGTAATGGGTAACTAAAACCGAATTGACAACGATGCCGTCATCTAGTTTGAAATAAACGGAAACTGGAATAAATAGCAATAAAAAAATACCAAAGGAAAAAGGATTAAAGCCCAATATATTAAAAATAAAAAAGGCGATAATCGTCGCAATAATCAAAGATACGACGCGATAAAAAGCGGTGAGTAGCGTAGCTTTTTTGGTATTGCCGACACTTAAGACGGCAATAATACCGGCTGCTGGTGCATATAATAAATTTAATAATTGCGCAAAAAACATCGCAAAACTGGCAGCAATTACTGTTTTAATCGTACGTAATCCAATTTTCATAAGACCCTCCTTTGCTTTTAGTTTACCGATTTCACAGTAAACTGGCAATCTTAATGGATTTTCGTTATCATATTTATAGAAGAACAATCAAATTTCACCAGCTTATTTACAAAGCAAAAATTATAGAACAGGAGCTAAATAATGCGATTAGGACGTTTTCGAATTGGAATGCGCACCATGAAAACAGCACTAGCAGTTATGATTTGTATCTTGCTTTTTCATTTTATCGACCGTGGGCAACCTTTGATTGCCGCGCTAGCTGCTGTTTTTTCATTGCGTCAAGATTTAACCACAACCGTTTCTTTTGGCAAATCTCGCGTCTTAGGTAATTCAATTGGCGGTATTGCCGCAATTCTTTATTTTTTTATCAAACAATATTTTCACCATGATTTCTTAGTAGAATTGGTTGCGTTACCGATTTTTGTAGCTTTGGTGATTATTGTCTCTGATGGAATTAATAATAATTCTGGCATTATTTCAGCAATTGCCACCATGCTTTTAATAACGCTAAGTGTAACCGAAAGCCAATCGGTTTATTTTGCCATTGATCGGGTGTTGGACACCTTTATCGGGACGTTTATTGCCTTAGCGATTAACTTCATATTGCGGCCACCAACCAACGAAAAAGAAAAAGAAATTGCCGAAGATTTAGTGGAATTAAAGAAAAAAGAAGAAAAATTACACTTTATGCTCGCTGAAGTCCAAAGTGAAATAAAAAAAAGAAATGAAAAAGAAGATGGTCAATGATGGCCATCTTCTTTTTTTAACCAAAATAAGCTAACAACGTTCCCGCTGCCACGGCAGAACCGATAATGCCAGCTACATTAGGCCCCATGGCATGCATTAACAAATAATTCGTCGGGTCATTTTTTAAACCTTCCTTGTGCACCACTCTGGCTGCCATCGGCACTGCTGAGACACCGGCTGCACCTATCATCGGATTTACTTCGCCCTTTGTTAGTTTACACATTAATTTGCCAAATAATATTCCTGAGGCCGTTCCAATGGCAAAAGCAAATAATCCTAAAATGATAATTTTGATTGTTTCTAACGATAAAAAAATGTCCGCTTCTGCTTTGGCACCAACCGTTAACCCTAGCAAAATGGTAATAATATACATCATAGCATTTTGCAGCGTTTCAGTTAACTTAGGTACCACTTGTGATTCACGAATCAAATTACCCAACATCAGACAACCAATTAAGGTAGTCGCTGCCGGAACCACCAACGCTACAAAAATGGTGGTAAAAATTGGAAAAACAATCCGTTCTTTTTTTGTTACAGTCCGTTGCATTTGCATTTTAATTTTCCGCTCTTTTTTTGTAGTTAAGGCATTAATAATTGGCGGTTGAATCAACGGTACTAGCGCCATATAAGAGTATGCGGCAATTGCAATCACAGACAATAGATGCGGCGCTAATCTGGTAGTTAAATAAATGGCAGTCGGACCATCTGCACCACCTATAATTCCGGTTGCTGCCGCTTCTGGTCCAGTCATACCGAGTAAAATCGCCCCAAAGAAGGCCGCAAAAATTCCAAATTGCGCTGCCGCACCTAAAAGTAGGGTTTTGGGATTAGCTATTAAAGGACCAAAGTCAGTGGATGCCCCCAAACATAAAAAGATAAGCGGTGGATAAATTCCCAGATTTGTTCCTTGATACAAATAATACAAAAGCCCCCCTGGTTCAACATCTGTCGGGCTAGCAAAAATTCCTGTAAAAGGTAAATTCACCAATAAAATACCAAAAGAAATGGGTAATAGTAAGTAAGGCTCATATTCTTTAAAAATCGCCAAGTATAAAAAAATAATCGCAATTAAAATCATAATCAAATGTTTTCCCGTCATGCCGGCAAAACCCGATGTTTCTATCATATTTTTTATAATCTCAGTCATCTTTCATCTCCTTAAAAATCTTTTTAAATAAAAGTAACGCACCCCATAATGCCGTTAAAATAAAAAAGACAAATAACATGGCAACAATTGTAATCATTCCTGCTTCTTTTAAAGACATTTTCCTCCTCCTTTATTGTTATTACTTTAATTGTAACAAAACTGTCCTAAGACACAAAACGAAAACGGATACAAAGAAAAATAAAAAAGATCCGTCCGCTTGTCTCTTAAGACAAAAAACAAAACGGACTTGATCTTTTTTATTCATTTGATTTTAAGGCTTCAATCATATCCACGTTTTTTAACTTAACATAGACAAAAATACCCACAATTATCGTAAAGAAGATTGTAATGAGACTAGCATACAAATAGCTCAAAGGCTGAATAGTTGGTGAAAACATGACCATATCTAACTCTACTGTCTTCAAGACAAAATCGTGTTCAATTTTACCTAAGATTAATCCAAGTAAAATACCGAAGAATGTTAAAATAATATTTTCCCGATAGATATACATGGTTAATTCATTATCGTAAAATCCTAAGACTTTGATGGTTGAAAGTTCGCGAATTCTCTCGGAGATATTGATATTGTTTAAGTTATACAAAACAATGAAGGCCAAAAGTCCCGCTGAGATAATCAATACCCAAACTACAATCGTCAACGCTTGGGTCGTGTCATCTAGTGCATTTAGTGAATCTGATAGAAAAGTTACATTGACAATACCAGGATTGTCCATCAACTTTTCGGCTACATCTTTTTCCTGACTGCTGGTTAAATCCTTTTTAAATAATAAGAAAGCAGCATTGTAATCCGGCTTTTTATGAAAGACTTGTTCATAATAAGCTGGGCTCAAATAAGCAAAATGTCCGGTATAGTTCTCAGCAATTCCCGCGATTTTAACTGGATAACTTTGTTTATTGTTATCTTTTAACTGAATGGTGTCCCCAATTTTTAGGTCAAAAAGTTGCGCCAATTTTTCATTAATTACCGCACCCTTGTTTTGTAATTGGTATTCCCGCTTACTTTGACGATTATTTAATAAAATGAACTGGTCTAAATCTTTGGCATTTTGCGGTACATAAACACTAACATCTTGCGGTGTTTTACCATGACCGGAAACGTTGAAGGTCTCCATGCTAACTGACAGCGTATCTTGATAGCGATTTAATTGTTTGGCATCTTTTTGGTAACGATCTTTTGCTGCCTGATCATCAGTAAAGGAAACAACAGCTTGGTAATGCCACAATTTCTCAAATTGCAAAGGGATGATATCGGTAATGGAGTCCCGCAAACCAAATCCGGTCACAATCATGGCCGTACAGCCGGCAATCCCGACAATTGTCATCAACATCCGCAATTTATACCGGAATAAGTTTCGCAGTGTGACTTTTTGATTAAAGTTCAGGCGTTTCCACAACGGTTTAATATTTTCTAACCACACGCGTTTTCCGGCCTTTGGTGCTTTAGGACGCAACAAAGTTGCAGGGGGTGCAATTAAATCAAGTCGCACCGTCAACATCGCGACTCCAACGGTACAAATCAAACCAACGACAATACCGATGATCGTATAATTTAAATACCATGGTGTAACAAAAGAAGGCAAGTTATAAAGTTGACCATAGGCTTCAATAATAATACTTGGAAACAACTTGAAGCCAACCAATAACCCCAGTAGTGAACCGATAATTCCCGCTAATAAGGAATAAATAAGAAATTTCAAAGCAATTTCATAATTGCGATACCCTAACGCTTTAAAAGTTCCAATCTCGCCTCTTTTTTCTTCTACCATTCTACTCATAGTAGTCAAACTAACCAATGCTGCAATCAAGTAAAATATCAGAGGAAAAACGGTCGCTAGCGAGGTAATGCGATCGGCATTTTGCTTGTATTCTGTATAGCCAGGATTATCATTGCGATCACTAAAAATATACTCGGCTGGCTTTAGGTCACTTAAACGTTTTTGCTCATTTTTTAATTGTAATTCTGCATCTAGTAATTTAGGCATATTGGCACTTGTTTCTGCTTGAAAATCTGCCAATTGCTTTTGGTATTCTTTTTCGCTATCTGAGATTTGAGTTTCAGCCTTTTGCAAATCCTCCTTGGCCTTTTCATTTTCTTTGGCTAGGGTTTGTTTAGCTGTGCTCAATTTTTCAGCATCTTGTTCCAGTGCTTTTTTTGCTTCTTCCAATTTTGTTTCTTCTTGGGCTAAGCTCCGTTCTTTTTCTTCAATCTCACGAAGATCAAAAGAGCTGTCTGTTTGACTATTTTGCAATTGTGTTAACTGATTTTTTAAGTCGCTCACTTGTTTGGTGACTTCTTTTAAAGCTGCCGTAATATCGGCTGACGTCGTATTTTCTTCATCCCAATTGTTGATCATTTTAACCAGCTCGTCGGCTTGCAATGATTCTGCCAGTTGCAAAAGGGAACTTTTCTGTTCACTAATCAGATCTGAAAGTTCTTCTTCATCAACCGTCAGTTGCTCTAACTGACTTTTCAAATCATTTCCACTCGTAATTTGTGCTTGAACTTGTTTGATTTTCAAATCATTTTCCTGGGAAGCTGAAGCAGTAGTTGCCGCTTTACGCGCTTTTCTTACATTTTCTTGATCAGTTTTTAACAATTGCGCCTGTTGGTTTAATTCTTCATTTTGCTGCTGGAGTTCCTCTTCTTCTGTGGCCAAATTTTTTGCCGCTGTTTCTTGGGCTATTTTGCCGTCTTTTGTTTTGGTAGCTAATTCCTTTTTGGCATTGTCAATTTTTTCTTTGGCTGCTTTTAGTTTGTCTTCGCCTGTGTCTAAAGCTTTCTCGCCTTTTGTAATTTCAGCTTGAACTGCTTTTAATTGTACTTGAGCTTCTTCTTTGACCTCAACTAGACGTAACTGTGGTCTTTTAGCCAACTTTCTTTTTAGGCTTTTAATTCCTTTATCCGTAGTATCTTCATAAGTTTTTGAATAGGCCACCTGTTTTTTACTATCTTTAAATTGCACCAAAATCCGGCTATAGGCTTTAAGATTCAAGTCACTTTTATCAACGACTGCAAAATAATCGACCGTACCAGTGCCAACATTGGTATTCCCACGTTTAATATTTTCAATGTATTCCGGGCTATTCACAAACCCCACAACTTCAAATTCTCTTCTTTTTAGCTGTTGTTTTTTATCATCATCAACTGCCACTGTAAATTTGTCACCAATGCGGTAGTCTTTGTGATAGTCTGCTAAATCATCTAATGCAATTTCACCTGACTGTTTGGGTAAGCGTCCTTTTACGATGTGATACTGATTTAGCTTTTGTTTTTTATCATACCCCAAAAATCGCAATACTTGGTTTTTATCGCTTAAATTTAAATCAAGCATATATTCCGGTTCTGCGGTTGCGACTTGGCTATCTTCTTTGATTAAATCAAGATCCGTATCGGATAGACCTAATGTTGCTATTATGGTAGCATCTGCTAATTGCGTTTGATCATAATAATTATCACTGGAGGTGATCATGTCTGGTCCCGTTGCACCAATCCCAACAAAAAAGGCTGTTCCTAAAAAGATGATACCTAGAATCGACAAAAAGCGAGCCGGTGAATTTTTTATCTCTTTCAAACTTGTTTTGAGCAAAGCACTTTTCATCTATTCCTCACCACGCAATCTCTGCAACAGAAAGTGGGTTTTCGTTTAGCGTGATACTTCTAACCTTGGCGTCGTTAATTTTAATCACCCGATCGGCCATTGGTGCAATAGCAGAATTATGGGTAATAATAATTACCGTTGTTTGAAATTCCGCTGCTGTATCTTTTAAAATTTCCAAAATCTGTTTCCCTGTTTCATAATCCAATGCCCCAGTTGGTTCGTCACAAAGCAAGATTTTAGGTTTTTTTGCCAAAGCGCGAGCAATCGTTACTCTTTGTTGCTCCCCTCCGGACAATTGTGCCGGGAAGTTATTCATACGTTTGCCTAAACCAACTTTAAGCAAAACCTCTTCTGCATCCATAGCATCAGTTACAATTTGTGATGCTAATTCTACGTTTTCTTTGGCAGTCAAGTTAGGAACTAAATTATAAAACTGGAAGACAAAACCCACGTCATTTCTTCGATAACCGGTTAATTGTTTGGCATCAAAACGGGCAATGTCTACGCCGTCCACTGTAACTTGGCCACTATCACAAGTATCCATTCCTCCCAATATATTTAGAACTGTCGATTTTCCAGCACCACTTGGCCCTAAAATAACAGCAACTTCACCCTTTTCAACACTGAAGGTAATATTATCATTGGCGATGATTTCAGTGTTGCCCATTTGATACTTTTTCACCTCATTAAATACTTCGATATAACTCATAAAATTAGCTCCCTCACAAAAAAATTCTCGTTAATTTAAGTTTAACACAAGATATTTCTTACACAAAAATTCAACTGTCGAATTTCATTTTTTCTTTGACGGAAATTTAAAATAACGCAAAGTATTTCCTGCAACAAAAAAAGACGATAACCAATATTTTGGCTATCGTCAAAAAAATCTATTTAAATTAAGCTTCGTAGCGTTTTGTGCCATCTAAATAAGTGGCAGCTAATGTCATATCGGGATTCAAGACGATAAAGTCTGCATCCCGCCCTTTTTTAATCAAACCACATTTGTCATCGATTTTACAGCTGACAGCTGGAACCCAAGTTGCCATCATAATCGCTTCTTCTGGTGTGGCAATTTCCCAATCCACTACATTTTTGATTGCTTCTTTTAATTTCAAAATACTACCGGCTAAATTGCCTTCTTTCATACGAGCAGTACCATCTTTTACGACTACAGGAAATTCGCCTAAAATATAATTTCCATCTGGCATACCGCCAGCCATCATGCAGTCCGTGATTAATGCTACATGATCATGTCCTGCTTTTTCCATTAAAATTTCAGCCGCTTGTGGGTGAACATGGTGACCATCACAAATTAATTCTGAAAATACATGTTGCAGGCTAAGTAGCGCACCAACCATACCGGGTTCGCGGTGATTCAAACCACGCATCCCATTATAAGCGTGAACAAACACGCTTGCTCCAGCTTCAACAGCTTCCGTTGCTTCTTCTAGCGTTGCATTGCTGTGACCCAATGCAACAACAACACCTTCTTCAGTTACTTGGTTAACAAATTCGCTAACGCCTTTACGTTCAGGAGCTAACGCAATTTTTTTAATCAAGCCGCCAGAAGCTTCTTGCCATTCATGGAAAGTATCAATATCTGGGTCGCCAAAGTAAGATGGATTTTGCGCACCTTTATGTTCTTCTGTAAAGAATGGTCCTTCAAAATAAATCCCTTGAATTTTAGCACCTTTTACATCTTGGTATGTGTCGCCAATTGTTTTTGCAACATCTTTTAATAACTCTTTTGTAGAAGTTAAAGTTGTTGGCAAATAAGAAGTTACGCCACATTCCAACAAACCTTCAGACATGATTTTCAAACCTTCAGCATTATTGTCCATAACATCTTGGTTTTTGTAACCATGAATATGTGTATCCACTAAACCTGGGGCAATCCATTTGCCACTATGGTCAATAATATTCGCATCTTTTTCAGGTAGTTCAGCATAGTAGTTACCAAATTTTCCGTCAATAATTTCTAAATAGCCGGCTGATTTGGTATCAGAGTTTAAGAAAAACTTGTCAGCATAAATAAATGTTCGCATTTAAATCGCTCCTTTGATTTACTAACTTAAAATTACTCCTTCTTTTCCCAGAAGTCAAGAAAGGTCTACACCATTTTACAGATTTGTAATCCGTTGGACAGCGCTAGATATTTTGAAATATTTTTCGCATTGCTCATTTTTGCCCTGCGCTTCATAAATCAAGCCCTCAAGGCGGAAAAGTTCTTCCAAATAATAATAACTTTTTTGTTTGCGCACCATTTCCGTTCCTCGTTTGACAACGTCCATCGCTTCGTCATAACGCTTTTCTCGATATAAAAACAGACCGTAATTATAGAAAACTTTTGCAAGCCGACAGTCGATACGTTCATTTGGCAATGTATAAAAGAGTTCCATACTATAGGCTAAGTTGAACTCTCCTTCTTTTTTTTGGCCTAGATCCACTTGCACGCGACCGATACAAGAAATTAATTGAATTTCATTTGAAGCAATAAAATGTTTATCTGCTTGAAATGTATAAGAAAGACCGTGTTTTAAATATTGTAAAGCCAACTCCAAATCTTTACCCAAAAAGTATTCACAACTACCTAGATAATAGTAATAAAGCTGTAAATCTGTGTCTAAATACAACTGGTCTAAAATAGCTGGTTGGTTTAATAAGGCAGCAAGCTTTATATACTCTTTATGAAAAAAGTGATAAGCCATTTGATCTAAGAGTAAATTTACTTTTCTAATCTCCTCAAAGTGGAGCGTCATAACTTGATCGATTGTTACGCCTAAGCGTTCGCACAAATTTTGCATCACCAAGACATTTGGTAATTCTTCATCATTTTCAATCCGACTTAAGACACTTTGCGAACAAATATTTTGCGACAACATTTTTTGTGTTAATTTACGATCTTTACGAATTTGTTTTAAAACGTGGCCAAACGAAACATTTTCTGCTGTCATTATTCTAACTGCCTCCAATTATGCGAATTAGCATTACCCTTTTTGTATATTTTATCACATAATACCCGCAAAGGCGCTACCGAAAACGAGCAACTTTTTCGCAACAATTGAAAAAATAAGGAGGATTTTAGAATGAAACAACCATCAAATGTTAGCTTTATCTGGCAAGACGAAAAATTTTATGGCTGGATTGAAAAAGAATATCAAAATTCATTTTTAATCAATGTCACCGATCCAAACGAAGAATTAGAAACCAAGTACGCAAAAAGGATTATCATCAGTAAAAAAGTCTGCGAGCTTCTTTAACAAACCGAATAAAAATACATTTACATAACCACAATACTTGTTTTTACATATATGTAAAAAAGAGAATGAACAATTGTGTTCCCCGTTAAAAAGTTAAACTTTTCAACGGCACAATTTTATCATTCTCTTTTTTATTTTATTTTTGTTGATAGGTTGCTAAAAACTCTCGTAATTTTTCGGCTGTAAATTTCAGGTCGTCCATTTTTGGTAAATAGACAATCCGAAAATGGTCAGGCTCTTGCCAGTTAAAGCCGCCACCATGCACCAATAAAATTTTGTGTTCATGTAAAAAGTCCAGAACAAATTGTTCGTCATTTTTGATATTGAACCGTTTAATATCAATTTTAGGAAAAATATAAAAGGCAGCTTTTGGTTTTACTGCTGAAAGTCCGGGAATATCATTTAAAGCATTGTAAATATATTCCCGCTGCTCATAAATTCGACCACCCGGCAATAATAATTCATCACTACTTTGATACCCGCCAAGAGCAGTTTGAATGATTTGTTGGGATAATACATTAGAACACAAGCGCATGGAAGACAACATGTTTAGCCCTTCAATATAATCTTTCACACCTTTTTTATCCCCACTTAAGACCATCCACCCCACGCGAAAACCCGCAACACGATGTGATTTTGACAGACCATTTAAAGTAACGACAAACCGATCTGGGGCCAAAGTTGCAATTGGGACATGGGTTAGACCATCCATAACTAAACGATCGTAAATTTCATCTGAAAAAATAATCAAATCAAATTCCCGCGCTAATTCCACGATACCTTCTAATATCTCTTTTGGATATAGAGCACCTGTAGGGTTATTGGGATTAATGACTACGATTGCTTTGGTTTTACTGTTAATCTTAGCCCGCATATCCGAAAGATCAGGATACCATTCACTTTCTTCATCACAAATATAATGAACGGGTTTACCACCAGCAAGAGAAACAGAGGCTGTCCACAGCGGATAATCCGGGGAGGGTACCAATATTTCATCGCCGTCATTACACAAGCCTTGCATGCACATTGTAATTAATTCGCTAACACCGTTGCCAGTATAAATATCATTTATCGTAACATTAGGAAATCCCTTTAATTGGCAATATTGTTCAATTGCCTTTCGTGCCGAAAAAATTCCCTTAGAATCAGAATAGCCTTCTGATGAACGGACATTCATAATCAAATCACGAACAATTTCATCCGGGGCTTCAAAGCCAAAAGGTGCAGGATTACCAGTATTTAGTTTTAAAATACTAACGCCTTCTTCTTGCATGCGATCGGCCTCTTCCAACACCGGACCGCGCACGTCATAGCTGACACCTTCTAATTTATTTGATTTCTCAAAGTGTTTCATCATCATCGCCCCTTTTTAATTGAATTCTTTTAATTACTTTACTTTTTTATCCTTTAAAAAGCAATCTTTCCTGTGATTTTTCGTAAAAGTTTTAATTTTTTTTCCGCCAAGAATTAATACCAATGTCAATAGCGATACTTGCCACAATGCCCAGAAAAATTCCCAATAAAAGCTTATCTAAAATTAAGCCAACTAAAAGCCCCAACAAAACTGCAGGCAAAAGAAACGTACCGTCAGATTTTTTCATATTAACCTTCCTTTTTAATCTTAATCTTGACAAAGGATTTTTTTCTAAGGTATCATAAGTTGTTGTTTTCGCAGAAGTGTTGGAATTGGCAGACAAGCAAGATTGAGGGTCTTGTGGGCGTAAAGCTCGTGCGGGTTCGACTCCCGTCTTCTGCATCACTCCAGTAGGTTTAAAAAGGATACAAATCTTATTTTTCTAAGATTTGTATCCTTTTATCTTTTTATCACGCTTAAAAAATGAAATGGAATCACTTATTTGCAGTTGCTAAATAAGACCAAAACAAAACCTTGGACAGTCCTTTTTATAAATAGCATTTTCTAAATACTTCGCCTTAAAATAAAGCAAATAATCAAAAACATATAAAAATTTTTTAATTAGCCAATTTATTACAAAAGAGACCGTACTTGCTGCAACACAACTGACCTAAATACCTAACTTTTTTTAGCGCAGCAGATATCTGAGCCTTTTGCACTAGCCCATTTCTACAAAACAGTCGGGTCATAATGATACGTAATATCGCCATTATGATGCGCTTCACCGACAAAGTATTTTTTATCTTCACGACTAGCCCAAGCATTGCGAAAAAGGAAAAAATTTTCCTGTGTCACTTCAATTTTTTCAATTTCACCATTTTTCAATTTCTCTAGTTGTAAATCATATGCTTCCATTTAATCAAAACCTCTTACTCTTCAAAATAGCTGGGGCTGCGGCGACTTTCTGATTGCCCCTCTTCAATTAAGCCTTTTAAATCGCGCTCTAAAACTTTCCCCTTTTTTTCCTTATTTACTGCTGCTTTAGCAGTTGTATCCTCTTTTTCGGAATTTTTTTCATGATGAAATTTTTCAACAGTAGGATCATCACCTTTTTTTTCTTGAAAAGCAGCCGGTTCATGATCAAACAGCAAATACTGTTCTTTGTTTTTGTGTAACGAGTCGATTAATTCTGTTTCCTCCACAGCTGCTTTTTTTTCATCAGGAATTAAAGAAGCTGGAATATATTTGGGGACAAAATAAGAACGCCCTGAAGAATAACGCTTCATTGTACTTTCTTCAGGTGTTATTTGCGGTTTGTTCTTCACTTTATAGGTGGAGCGCTTATAATCTTTCCCAAAAAGAGAAGTTCGACCGGCTAAATCTGTTTCAGGTTTAATTTTCTTGCTGTAGTCTGGTAAATTTTCCCGATGTTTTTTTAGCTCTTCTTGCTGCGCCAAGGTATGTCCTTGTTTTGCAGCAGTCGCTTTACGGGAACGGCGCAAGGCCCGTTCTTCTTGCATCTGTGTGTTTTTTAAAACACTTTTTTTAGGTGGTGTATAAAAGGCGGTTCCCTTGTCTTCTGGCTCATCAGTTAAAAGCCAGCTGCGATCTTTAGCAAAGAGATTCCGCTTTTCTTTTTGAATTTTTACGTTTTCATTATCATCATAGGCTGGAAAACGGTAATGTTTACGATTAATATCTGTATATTTTCCCATTTTAATTCATCCTTTATCTACTTTGTTTCATCATACCATAAAGTACCAAAATCTAGCGAAATTCGCCACGAATAACAATTGTTTTAAAAAAATATACAAAAAAACCTGAACAAAATTTGCCACAAGCGCAGTTTACCTGTAGGAGCTTACTTGCAGTTTTATTTTGTTCAGGAATATTTTTATTAATCAAAAAGATAAATTATTCAAATAACTTACCACTAAAAGTTAGCGTTCCGGCCTCTTGAATCGTATTGTTACGCCCAATAATCGCCTGCAAGCGTTCTTTAGTAATCGGTAAGGGACGCAATGTTTGAATTTCTGCTACATTCAAAACTTGAAGCCCGTTTGTCGGATTAAAAAAGACCAAAACAAAGTCTTCTGCATCATAACGCAGTACTCCTAAAATCCGTTCTGTGTACAACAACAGAAAATCTCCCTCGTAAATAACCGGATTTTCTGCCCGTAAAGAAATCCATTTACGACAAGCTTCATAACAGTCTTCCTCAATATTATCCCAAGGGAAAAACTTGCGGTTATCTGGATCTTTGCCCCCAGTTAAACCAGCTTCATCACCATAATAGACACAAGGGACACCCGGAAAAAGATGCAACAGAGCAAAAGCCAGTGACAGTTTTCGTTTATCGCCATTTAATTGCGTTAAAATTCGCTCCGTATCGTGGGTCCCAATATTATTGAAACTATTGTAAAAGATGTCCCGAGGATAATTTTCTTGTAAGGTTGTAAAATGGCTGGCAATAGTTTCTGGACGACAATCTGCCATAAGAAAAGCTAGTGCTTGCTCTCTTAGAGGATAGTTCATAACCCCTTGGAGATGGTTTCCTAAAATATATTGGCGTCTTTTGCCATAAGAAATTTTATTAGAGGCGTCTTCCCAGACTTCACCTAACAAAACTTTGTCCGCAAATTGGTCCAAATTGCTTCGAATACCGGCAATAAACTCGTCTGGCAATTCATCCGCCACATCTAAGCGCCAGCCGTCAATACCAAATTTATTCCACTTTTGTAAAACACCAGCAGAACCAAAAATAAAAGCTTGGAATTCTTTGTTCTCTTTATTAATTTCTGGTAAATCTTTTACTCCCCACCAAGAATTATATTCATCTGGATAGCGGTTAAAGGTAAACCAAGGATAATACTGGCTATGAATATTACGATATGCTCCTTTATCAATACCGTAAGCGCCGTCGTAATTAAAGTAAAGACTGTTACGCCCTACGTGGCTAAATACACCATCTAAAATGACATGAATATCATTTTGATGCAACGCATCTAAAAGATCAGCAAAGTCTTCTTCTGTTCCTAAAATGGGATCGATATTCAGATAGTTACTCGTATCATAACGATGATTACTTCTGGCTTCAAAAATCGGATTCAAATAAATCCCTGTAATTCCCAATTCTTTTAAATAGGGAATTTTAGCTTTAATTCCTTTAAAGTTGCCTCCAAAAAAATCCCAGCGGGCAATATCGCCGTTTTCATCTTTAATATACATCGGAGTATCTTCTTTACTACCATAAATAAATGTATTGGCCTTAGGATTATTTACTAACTCCTTGGGATTACCATTATAAAAACGGTCGGGAAAAATTTGATAAAAAACGCCTTTACGATACCAATTAGGAGCTGTTTCTTTTTTTTCAAAACAGGTCACTTGATAGGCATTTATCTCCTCTAAGTGATCGACCAGCTTTCCTGGGCCGCCTCCTGCTACTGCACCATAATATCGGGTATATTCTGCGTGGTTGGCGTCTAAATAATGTAATTCAAAATAATAAAAATAAACACCTTTCCCCTCGTTGAAAAAGTAATCAAAATGATAAATTGCCGTGCCATAACTTTCCATCTTAATCCTATGGCTTTGACCGCCATCATGGGCAATTACTAACGTTACCCCTGTGACGTTAGGATCATCTGCTTTAAACTTAAAGGATATAAACTCATTAACCAAAATCGCGCCAAAGGGCTTTTTATACTCTTCTAACCATGAATTAAAATACACTTTGGTCATGGGATTACCTCATTACTTCTTTATGGGCAAAAACTGGTTCAATTTGCCAAATATCTTCTGCATAACGTTCTACCGTATGATCAGCCGAAAACTGACCGGCATTGGCGATGTTAATTAGACTAATTTGTTGCCAATGTCTTTTATCTTGATAAAGTTCTTCAATTTGTTTTTGGGCGCGACAATAAGAATCAAAATCTCTTAGTACAAAGAATTCATCATTGTATTTGATTAACGAATCAAAAATTTCTTGTCCTTCAGAATGGATATTAGGAATCGTGCCATCGATAAAGGCATTCAAAACCTTTTGAATAGTCGGTGAATCCTCATAAATTCCCATCGCATTGTAGTTTTGTGCATGATAATAGGCATAAACTTCTTCTTCAGTTAAACCAAAAATAACAATATTGTCTGTTCCTACGGCATCGCGAATTTCGATATTAGCACCGTCTAACGTTGCCAAGGTAACTGCACCATTTAACATTAATTTCATGTTGCTAGTACCAGAGGCTTCTTTTGAGGCCAGTGAAATTTGCTCACTTACATCAGCAGCTGGAATAATCCGTTCTGCTAATGTCACATTATAATTTTCTAAAAAGACAATTTTCAGTCGATCTTTAATGTCTGGGTCATTATTAATTAATTGCGCAGTTTCATTGATTGCTTTAATGATGGCTTTAGCATATGTGTAACTTGGCGCCGCCTTAGCCCCGAAAATAAATACCCGCGGTTCTATCGGTAAATCGGGCTGTTTTTTTAGATCAAAGTATAATTTCAAAATGTGTAAAAGATTTAGCAGCTGTCGTTTATATGCATGCAGTCGTTTTATTTGGACATCGAAAATCGCATCAGGAGAAACGGTAATAGCGGTTGTCTCTTTAATATATTTGGCTAAAGCAACTTTATTTTCTCGTTTTGCTTTTGCTAAGGCTGTCAAAACGTCATCATCTTCAACGAAATTTTGTAGTAAATGCAAGTCATTTGGTTTTTTACGCCACGAAGTTTTAATTGTTTCGTCTAAAATCTTTGCCAAAGGTTCGTTAGAAAGTTGCAGCCAACGTCTTTGGGCAATACCATTGGTTTTATTATTGAAGCGCCCTGGGAAAATTACGTAAAAATCATGTAACACGACATTTTTCAATAAGTCGGTATGCAATTTAGCAACACCGTTGGTACTATGGCTACCAATAATTGCTAAATTCGCCATGTGAACTTGGCCATTTTGGATAATCCGAGTACGCTCGATTAAATTTGTTTCATAATATTTGCGATATTGCGTAACAAAACGACGGTCAATTTCAGCAATGATTTGATACATCCGTGGCAGCATTTCCTGCATTAGCTCAATCGGCCATTTTTCCAGTGCCTCTGCCATAATCGTATGATTGGTGTAACTCATTACTTTAACAGTCACTTCCCAGGCTTGCTCCCAAGATAAATCACATTCATCCAGCAAAATTCGCATCATTTCTGGTATACATAAAGCCGGATGGGTATCGTTAATGTGAATGGCAATAGATTGGCTCATGGCAGTTAGCGGTTTATTTAGTTTTTTAAAGTAGCGAACGATACTTTGAACACCTGCCGAAACAAAGAAATACTCTTGTAAAAGTCTGATTCTACGACCTCTTTCATTGGAATCGTCAGGATACAAAACTGCGGTTAAATCTTCTAATTCGCGGCGGTCTTCTAAACTGCGATACTTACTTTCTTCAGAAGCTGGAATTTCGACAGACCATAGTCTTAAGGTATTTACCACATCATTTTGATACCCTACCATTGCTGTATCATAAGGAACAGCTTTAATGAGACGACTATTTTCATAGACTGGTTTTAAGCGACCATCGGCTAGTGGCATCATGTAAACATTTCCACCAAAGCGCACATCGACAGCCTTACTTTCTTTGCGCACTTCCCAAACATTCCCATTATTTAACCATTCGTCTGGTAATTCGACTTGATACCCATCAACAAAACGCTGTTTAAACAAGCCATAATCATAGCGAATACCATTGCCGTTTCCTGGTAAGCCACAAGAAGCAATCGAGTCCATAAAACAAGAAGCTAAGCGCCCTAGGCCCCCATTTCCCAAAGCCATGTCTTTTTCTTGTTCCACAATCGAATCCAATGAAAAACCTAATTCGGTTAAACCATCCCGAACGGTGTCTAAAATCCCTAAATTTAATAAATTACTTTTGAGCATTTTCCCGGGTAAAAATTCAATGGAAAAGTAATAAACTTGCTTTGTTTCCTCAGTTAAATAATCTTTCCACGTTTGTACCCAATCATCAGCATAGTACGTTTTTACCACGCTTCCCAAAACGTGAAAAAGTTCTTGCGGTGTTGCATCACTGATATCCATCGCATATTTTTCTTTGAGCCGCTGGATCATTTCCTCTTTAAAAACCTTCTTGGTAATTTTCATCTCTTTTCCTCCCGGATATTAAAAAGTTGAAGAAGATTCCTTCTTCAGCTAAATATTTTTTAGTAATTTCCTTTTTAATTCGACAGGTAAGAAACCGAAAAACAGTCAGCTGTTTCTCGGTTTCCTCTGCCTACTTGCTAAATTAGCGTTTCATATAACGCAACATATTCTTTTGAAGAAGTTTTCCAACTAAAATCTTTGACCATTGCTTGTTTGATTAAGCTTTGCCAAGTTGCAAAATCATCAGTGTACAAAATCAGCGCTCTTTCAATTGCTTTTAAAAGCTGATAGGAACTAAACTCAGCAAAACCAAAACCAGTTCCGATGCCGCTCACGATATTAAAAGGTGTAACTGTATCTTTTAGGCCCCCAATTTCATGAACAATCGGCAACGTTCCATAACGCATCGAAATCATTTGTGATAAGCCACATGGCTCAAATGCAGAAGGCATTAAAAAGACATCTGCAGCTGCATACATCATTTGAGCTAAGTTCACATCAAAAGAGATGCTAACGGAACATTTTTCTGGATAAGTCGCTGAAAAATAGCGGAAGCCATTTTCAAAATCCTTATCTCCCGTTCCAAGTAGGACTAATTGGACATCATTTTGTAAAATATTGTGTAGTTCATCTAGTAAAAGGTTAAACCCTTTTTGGTAAGTTAGACGGCTGACAACTGCTAAAAGCGGCACATCGGCTCTTTGAGGTAGTCCCATTTTTTCTTGCAACGCAGCTTTATTTTGCGCTTTTCCCGTCAAGTCTGTGTTGTCATAATGAAAAGGTAACGCAGGATCTGTTTTAGGATCGTTTAAATCGTAATCAATCCCATTTAAAATACCGCTTAACTTGCCAGCTTCCATTCGCAAAATAACATCCAGGCCAGAACCAAATTGTGGTGTTTGTATTTCCTCAGCATAAGAAGGACTCACCGTATTGACGCGATCAGCGTATAAAATTCCTGCTTTCATAAAATTCAAGCAATCATTCATGCGCACAGTTCCATCTTCATAACGCTCCATCCCCACACCAAATAAATCAGGTAAAACACTGCCGTCGTATTGTCCTTGAAATTCAATATTGTGGATGGTTAAAACCGTTTTGATGCTGTTATACGCATTAATCCAACGATACTTCTCTTTTAATAAGAAAGGAACCATGGCAGTATGGTAGTCATTAACATGTAAAACATCTGGAAGAAAACCAATTCGTTCCAGCATTTCAATTAATGCCAATTGGAAAAAGGCAAACCGTTCGCCATCATCATAATAACCGTATAAACCATCCCGATTACCAAAGTAATATAAATTGTCTAAAAAATAATAGGTAACATCATTTAAAACTAACTGTTTTACCCCGCAATACTGCCTGCGCCAACCAACATTTACATAAAAAGAAAATAAATCTTCACACTGATCAGCATATTTTTCCGGAATTTTTTTAGCGAAATAAGGCAATACGACACGACAATCAATTCCTTTTTTTACTAATTCCTTTGGCAGGGCACCTGCAACATCCCCAAGTCCGCCTGTTTTAAAAAAAGGGGCACATTCAGCGGCAGCAAATAATACCTTCATTTTATTCGCCTCCGTAAATATCTGAAATCACATGACTTTGTTTTTTGATTACTAACGGCTCTTCTTTTGTCCCAATGATTTTAACACCAGGGGCCACTTGAACTTCTTTATCTAAAATCGCATATTTTACTAGCGCCCCAGTACCAATTTTATTATTTGCCATAATGATAGAATCTTCTACTGTCGCGTCTTCACTAATTAGTGTGTGACGAGAAACTAACGAATTCTTCACGGTTCCTTCAATAATTGAACCTGTTGCAAATTGTGAATTCTCTACTTGTGAAGTCGGTGCATAATATGTCGGCACTTCATTTTTTAATTTAGTATAAATTTTCTTACTTGAATATAACAGTGAACTAAATTTTTGTGGTTCCAACATATCCATATTCGCTTGATAGTAAGAATTAATATCAAAAATATTGTTTAGATAACCAGTATATTCATAAGCAGAGCTTTTCACGTTGGTAATATTAGAACGTAAGAAGCTTTCTAAGTTAACAGATACTCCCTCATTTTGTCCTTGAGATAAGGCCTCGATCAGGCGGTTAGTTTGAACGATATAAATATCGGCTGATAAATTCACCAAGTCTGTCAATTGCGCATCTTTTGCTTGTGTTGCACCAATAATTTTGCCGTGTTCTTCAACGTCTAAAACAATATCGGTTGGATAAACTTGTGATTTTGGCATCCGTTTATAGACCACTGTCATATCGTTTTCTTGCATTTGATGAATTTTTAAAACAGCACGTAAATCAATGTTGCAAAGCATTTTGCTGCCCATAAAGACCGTATATTCTGACTTTGATTTGCGTAAGTAATCAATTACGGTATCGTAATAATGTTTATTTTCTGCTTTTTGTTTTAAGAAATCTTGGTAGACATGAATAAAGAAACGATTGCGAACGCTGTCTAAGTTCCACTCTTTGCCACCGCCGATGTGGTCAAAAACCGACTGTGTTTCCCCTTCATTAAAGACCATAAACACCGTATTAATGTTGGCATTTACAATACTGGATAAATTAAAATCGATTAAACGATACTTACAATCAAAGGGTAATGTTGCTAGCGGACGGTTTTCGGTTAATGGTAATAACTCATTATAACGATGTAAATTACCCAAAATCGCACACATTTTATTAGTTCTCATCAAGAGTCACTCCAATCACTTCAGAATAGCCGACAACAGCAATTTCCTCGCTGCCATCAATAACCGCATCGTCCCCGACAATCGCATTTTCCCCGATAATCGCCCGATGAATTTTAACATTTTTTCCAATCGTTGCCCCAGGCATTACCACGCTATCAGTAATAACGGTTCCTTCTTTCACTTGTACGTCGTCTGATAAAATGGAATGATTAATTTCACCTGAAACATAACAGCCATCCACAATTAATGAATTTTTCACTGCTGCTGTTTCGGTTAAAAAGTGCGGAGGTGAAATCGTATTTTTTGAAAATACACGCCATGATTTGTCTCGAATTTCTAATTCCATATCCGGCTCGATGAATTCCATATTGGCTTCCCAAAGTGAATCAATTGTGCCTACGTCTTTCCAATAGCCAGAAAAACGGTAAGCAAATACATTTTCACCTGATTCAAGATAGTTTGGAATAACGTGTTTCCCAAAGTCGATCATTTGACCATCTTTTGAGTAGCTGTTCATTAAGACATTCCGTAAGCGTCCCCAGTTAAAAATATAAATCCCCATCGATGCTAAGTTGTTTTTGGGTTCCTCTGGTTTTTCTTCAAATTCAATAATGCGATCACTTTCATCTGTATTCATAATCCCAAAACGTGAAGCTTCTTTAATTGGGACTTCAATAACAGCGACAGATAATGAAGCATTATTGGCTTTATGGGTTTCTAACATGTCTTCGTAATCCATTTTATAAATGTGGTCGCCAGACAAAACTAAAACATATTGTGGATCCATTTGATCAATATAGGCGATATTTTGATAAATTGCATGGGCCGTACCTTCAAACCACTTACTTCCTTCAGAACTTGAGAATGGTTGTAAAATCGTTACCCCTGAATTGATGCCGTCTAATCCCCAACTAGCACCATTACCAATATGATTGTTTAATGCTAATGGTTGATATTGTGTAACCACACCAACATTGCGAATTCCTGAGTTGGCACAATTGCTTAAAGTAAAGTCAATAATGCGATAACGTCCGCCAAACGGGACTGCTGGTTTGGCAATATTTTTGGTTAATTTTCCTAGCCGCGTTCCTTGACCGCCGGCTAAAATCATTGCTAACATTTCTGTTTTCATTTTTGCGGTGAAATTTCACCATTCCCCCCTTTTATTTTTCAGCTTTTACATTTTTACGCTTACTACTTGATTTCACCCGTGTATTAATTTCAGCTGGTTTAATCAATAATGCCCCAAGTGCTGGCACAATAGTCTGAATTTGATAATCATAATCTTTAAACGGAACAGTAATTGCCTCTTTTATAGCATTGGGTTTAACCCACGTTCCGCCAAATTCTTTCATTTCCGTATTCAAAATTTCTTGGTAAGTTCCTTTATATGGCACACCCACGGCAAAGTTTTTTCGCTCGACAGGCGTTAAATTTAAAACGACAATGACAAAATCTTTTTTGGTTTTCCCCCGCCGAATGAAACTTAATACTGTATCGGCATCATTATCGGCATCAATAATTTCAATCGTGTCATAGCTGCCTTCTAGTTCCCAAAGCGCTTTTTCTGTTCGATAAAGTTCATTTAACGTCTTAGTGAAATGTTGCATCTTAGAATTCAATTCGTCATTTAAATCAACCCATTCCAAACCATGGTCATATTTCCACTCTAAAAATTGACCCCATTCGCTTCCCATAAAGAGCAGCTTCTTACCCGGGTGCGCAATCATATAAGTATATAGATTACGTAGTTGTGAAAATTGTTTGTACCGATCTCCCCACATCTTATGCATCAGGCTTTTTTTACCATGAACCACTTCGTCATGAGACAAAGGTAAAATATAGTTTTCACTCATCATATACATGAAAGAAAATGTCAAAAGATTAAAATTATGCCCACGATAAATTGGATCCATTTCGTAAAAACGCAAGACGTCATTCATCCAACCCATATTCCATTTATAATCAAAGCCAAGCGCACCGCTTTCAATCATACCGGTAATTTTCGTATCAGAAGAACTTTCTTCAGCAATCATTAAGGCTTCAGGATGTGCTAACTTCACCACAGCATTTAATTTTTGCAAGAAGTAATAACCTTCAAAATTACGATTGCCTCCTTCATGATTTGGCGTCCACGGACCTTCATCGTAATCGCGGTAAATCATGTTAGACACAGCATCCACACGAATACCATCGAGATGGTAAAATTCCAACCAAAAAAGTGCACTGGAGATTAAAAAGCTTTGAACTTGTGGTTTACCTAAATCAAAGTTAATTGAACCCCAACGAACATTTCGAGCCCGATTTCTATCTTCATACTCAAAAGTTGGCGTGCCGTCATAGTAGGGTAAGGTATCTTCATTGATACAAAAATGCCCCGGAACCCAATCGACTAAAACGCCAATATTTTCTTTATGACAAGCTTCAACAAAATCTTGAAATTCTTCTGGTGTACCATAATAGGAACTTAAAGCAAAATACCCAACTAATTGATAACCCCAAGATTTTCCTAAGGGATGCTCCATTAATGGCATAAACTCAATATGGGTATAGCCCATTTCTTTAACATACGGAACGAGTTCTTTTGTTAAGTCAGAAAAGGTATAAGGTGTATTGTCTTCATGATGCTTCCAAGAACTTGCATGCACTTCATAAATGTTAAGAGGCCGCTTAAAATGATTCGTCCGCTTTTTGCGTCCTTGCCATAACCCATCTTTCCATTTTTTCTCCTGTAAAGTATGTAAAACCGCTGCACTTCCGGGACGTTCTTCAAAACGAATGGCAAAAGGATCAATTTTAAAAATCTCGCGTCCGTTTGCTTGGCGCACCTTAAACTTATAAAGATCTCCCTCGTGAGGTTTATCTGTTATAACTTCCCAAATTCCTGATTCTCGCTTTAGTAAAGGTAGTGAATCATCCCATTCATTAAAATCTCCCACCAACCAAACTTGTTGCGCATTAGGAGCCCAAACTCGGAAAACAAAACTGTCATCAGTTAATTTATGTGCACCCAAAAAATGCTGGCTATAAAAATTTTCCCCTGTTAAAAACCGTTCTTCTGCTGCTAGCACTTCAACTTCTTGCTTTTTTTCAACCATACCAGTTTCCTTTCTATAATGAATCTTCCCCATCAGACAATTAAATTCCAATCAAAAGTTAGAAATAAACTCAGTTAAACTGCTAACTTTTTCTAATATAATAATAACACACTTCTAATCTTTGAAAAGTATTTTGTGTAAAAAAATAACTCGGTTTCTATAAAAGAAATTCATTCTATTTCGTAACAGTTAAACCACTCAAAATATAAAGCGTTTACACCGTTATTGATGAATGCGATAACAATAGTGATGTATAAGTGATATTTACTTTAAAAATATTTTTGCACAATAAAAAATAAAAATTATATAACTAAATCCGAACATTCTAAAAGATGACGGAATTTTATATGAGACAACAATGAGCATTATTGTTTAAAAATGTTGTGATTTTTAGCAACCAAAAAAGCACTTGATTTAAAAAAAAATCAAGTGCTTAAAAATAATTTATTATTTAGAGATTTACCAATTATAAAAAAATCGTTTACAACATCGCAAGTTTATGATAGCTAACTATCCCACATTGAAATAAACCCATCATAGCTAAAAATATGCGAATGGTAAGCGGCAAGTATGGGATAATTAAAGCCAGTGACAATAAGATGATTCCTTGTATAAATGAGTATGAATGACAAAACGGTAAAAAGAACCGCAACGCCACAAATGCAAAAAAACTACTAACAGAAATCAAGATGAATTTGAAAAAGACAACTAACAGATGATCAAAAGCAGGATGGTAGCGTAAAGCATCTTCCACTGTAAAAAGCGTTTCGGGATTAATCAAAAGTAAATAAATTGAATAATAAAGACCAAAAAATATCATCAAACCATGACTTGCTAATAAAAGACGTCGCGTCATTTCCTCACCTCCCACATTCCATAACAACTGTTCTATATAACAATTGTAATCTATTCTTAATATTTTTGCAATAATATTCTATTTTGATTAGTCTTTCAATTGTAATTTCTGAATTTGTAGTGTATTTTGGAGCAATAAGGGGGTTTTTAATTGGATTTCAAATTATTATTTATGATCTTTGCTATTAATTTTGCCTATATCACCCTGAATACGCTCCGCTTTATGTTAACAATGAAGGGTTATCGTGTCATTGCACCACTTGTGAGTATGGTTGAAATTACGATTTATATTTTAGGACTTTCAATGGTTTTAGATCGTCTAGATGATCCTATCAACTTATTCGTATACGCACTCGGTTATGCTGTTGGGATTAGTGTTGGGATTAAAATAGAAGATAAACTGGCTTTAGGCTATATTATGGTTACAGCTATCCTGCCTTCAAATACCAGTGAAGAAAATCATTTACCTAAAGTTTTACGCGACAATGGCTATGGCGTTACGCAAAGTAATGCACAAGGTTTAGAAGGTGAACGGGTTGTGCTTGAGATTTTATCACCACGAAAAAATGAGCGCCAACTTTATCAATTAATCAAAAGTGTGGAAGAACGCGCTTTTATTATCTCCTATGAGCCAAAATACATTTCTGGTGGTTTCTGGACCAAAAAAGTTCGTAAAAGACAACTACGGCAATAAGAAAACACCGCTAATTTGCTAGTCCTTTGTTTAGCAAATTAGCGGTGTCTTTTTTCATATTAAATTAATGAAACTTTCTTTTTATGAGAAACATTCGACATTTACTTATTATTTTGTTATTATTGAACAGAAGAACTGTTTGGAGAGAGTATATGTCAAATTTAAAATTATTAAAATATCTTACGGTAGTTTGTGGGTTTATCGCTACGATTCTTTTTGTATCAACATTTTGTATCGATTACGTAGTTGATACCCTTGCGATTAAATTATCGTTAAATGCATTGGGCGAAAGTAGTAACCTAGGGAGCTTCTTTAATCACCTCCTTATTTTATTTACAGTTATCTTTAGCGGACTGCTTTATTACTACTGTAGGAAAACAGAAAAGACTGAATTTAAAGAAGCCACAATTTTTTATTTTATTGCTTTTTCAATTTTATTTCTACGTACGTTTCTTCCTACTGGGAATATTCATTCGTTTTTCTATCTTTTAGCAACTGGTATTCAAATACTAACGACTTTAATGGCACTATTCTTCTTTTTAATTGCCTTTTTAAACCGGAAGTACCCTTTTAGCTTTGCCGTCTTAATGGCCATTGATATTCTAATTTATTTGGTCAGTGTTCTTTACAGTGTTTTACTTGCTGATTTTTCGTTACCTAATTTAGGAAGCCTTATTGCCGCAACAATTAACATTACTTTTTTTAGTATTTTCTTTATGAGCGCACCAATAAAAATACACGCATAACAAATAAAAGATGACGGGATTCTAGATTCCGTCATCTTTTATTTGTGCAGTACCGCTGTATAAACCAACAGAAAAACACTCGTTAAAAATTTACTATAGCCCTAGTCTTGATAACTTACAAAAAATATCAGGTAGAATTCTAATACTAAGCTGAAAAAGAATAAAAAATTACAAAAAAAAGAAGCGATTGCTCACTTCCTAATAACTCTATTTTTCTACCCACAACTCTTTTATGACACCATTTGTATAAACTTTATATAAAGATTCAACTTTACGTTTTGGACTTGTTGCCACGATTAGATAGAACTTTCCATTGGCATCAAAATCTAATTCTCCTACAACTTTGTATAAGCACGGTTGGTTGTCATACTTCGCATTATCTAATAAATATTTAACCGCCTGTGCCCCAGTTACGATAAAGTTATTTTCCACCAACCAATCAACCACGATCGGAACAATTGTCTGTGCGCCAAGCTCTTGTTTTTGCTGAATCGCTAAAATGATTTCACCGTCAGAAAAATGATTTTCATCAATTTGATTAGCTTTCAATTCAGCTCGTGCAGCCTCTACTTCTGCCATCGAAATAAATTGAATCATCGAACCACTTACTACCGGTTTACTTTTTACATACTCTTTTTTGATCTTCTCCATCCAGAAGCCCCCCTGATTCATTCTATAATAATAATATCATCTTATTATTAGAAATTCAACATATATTATTATTATTTTTTAATTTAAAGATATTTAAATTAATCGGGTAATTCTGTTAGGTGTAAAAAAATCAATAATATAAAATATTAACGTAACATTTTAGGATTAACTTCGCGTCTATTGCGATTTAATTAGCTTTAAAAAACAAATAAGTATTTTTTGTTACAAATAAAATAAATTTGTTTTCTCATCTTATTTTCATCATTATCCTTTAAAAATAATAAATTGTAAAAAATCCATTTCTTTAAAATCCAAAAACCGCGTAAATAATAACTGCCATTTAAAAACATCATCGGCTAAAGAAATTACCTGTTCACCATAATGATCAAAAATTGGTACTGCCAGCTGTAAATTGTCACTGTCATCAATCGCTAAAATATCGGTCATTACTAGTGCTTGCCTAAAAATGGACGGACGCACTTTCTTCTTTTGATAAGTCCTTTGAATAATATAAGAAAATTGATCAAGCGCATAATTTAGCTCCACATCACCCAACAAGGCATATAAAGAGTTTTCTTCTGTCAACTCACTTTTCTTTAAAGCATTAAAATAGCCAGGCAATGTAGTTGTCTGATCTTTTAACTGACAACTTATTAAGTGCAATTTCTCATTTTCTAGTTTTGTAGCAGTTGCAAATGAAATCGCGTCAGTAACCCCATAAAAATAATCTTGTTCTAAAAGATTGTTAAAATAATTTAACGCCGTCAATACGTTCTGATCACTTTCTTTTTTTAACGTTTGTAAAGCTAACTGAAATGTTTTTTCCTCCTGAATATTAGCAACTAATGCTGGTGTAACAACAGGAAAAAGTAGTCGGTAACGCCTATCTTTTCGTACTATTAATTGCAATTTTATTGCTGTATCAATCGTTTTTTCAAGATCATGATTGGTAATCTCTTTTTTTAAATCACGCAAAATAGCAGCTTCATGTTGAAAGAGATAGTGACAAAGTTGTTGAAAGGTGGGCTTGTGAGCCAGATTTTGATATGCTTCTTTGTGATTACCGCCATAATAAAATTTCATATTCACATAATTCCAATCTTTAAAAATATCGTTAAAGAAAAATACCCGAACAAGCACCAATCACTACCATAAAAAAGTGATGCGACCGCTTTTGCTCGGATATCATTCTAATAGTTCCTATTTTTAGGCAAATGCCTCTGTTAGTTGTGGTACAACTTGTTTTTTACGTGAAACCACACCTTTTAGTAGCGCACGATTATTTTCTAATTTTGTATTAAAAGCTGCCTCTACTTTATCCTTAGGTTCACCAATAACAAGTAACTCAGAATCACTATCTAAAATATTGGTAACAATTAAGACAAATAGATCATAACCATTTTTTTCATTTTCAACTTCCATTGCGGTTTCTAATTCTTTTTGACGATCAAAAACTTCCTTTAAATCAACGGTATTAACTTGACCAATTCGGATGTTTTTATCGCCCATTGGGAAACTTTTAGCATCAAGGTCTAATAAAACGCTAGCTGATTTATCGCTTAAGTTTGTCCCAGCTTTTAGCATCTCTAAGCCATATGCCTCATAGTCTGTTTCACAAATAGCTGCAAGTTCTTTTGCCGCGGCAACATCTTCAGGCGTGCAAGTTGGTGATTTGAATAACAACGTATCTGAGATAATTGCAGAAAGCATCATACCTGCAACAGCTTTTGGAATTTCTACTTGTGCTTCTTTATACAATTTCAAAACAATTGTACTCGTACAACCCACTGGTTCAGCACGGTAGTACAATGGATTAGCAGTTTCAAAGTTTGCAATCCGATGGTGGTCAACAACCGCTAAGATATTTGCCTCTGCAATATCAGCAGCACTTTGTTGAAATTCATTGTGGTCAACTAACATAACGTTTTCTGTATCATCTTTTACATTTGAAATTACGCGAGGTGCAGTTAGACCAAAGTGATCCAAAGCGTACTGAGTTTCTTCACTTGGTGTACCTAACGCAACTGCCTCAACTTCTTCATCACGCAATGTATTTTGCAAGTGGGCAAATGCAATTGCTGCGCCAATTGCATCAGTATCTGGGTTTTGATGACCAAAAACTAAAATTTTTGACATGTGGGACACTCCTTTAGTAATCATAGGTTTTACATTCTTCTTTATGATAGCAAAAAACAGGAAAGATTCAATCATAAATGCATCTTTCCTGTTAATTTTTAGCGCGTTAAGTACTTCATATATTCATCTGTATGCAATAGTTCTTTTGCATTTTTAACACGATTTTCAGTCGGTGGTTCAATTCCTTCTAATGGATATTTTAAACCCAATTCTTGCCACTTGTACTTGCCCATCGTGTGATAGGGTAAAATCTCAACCTTATCGACATTTTGCAACGTCTTAATAAAGCTATCTAAGCGGATCAAATACGCATCATAGTCACTGCGATAAGGAACCAATACGTGACGAATCCAGACCGGTTTATTTATTTCAGATAAATATTTGGCCATTTCCAAAATAGGTGTATTGGCTTGTTTGGTCAGTTTTTTATGAGCGTCATTGTCGATATGTTTAATATCAAACAACAATAAATCCGTATACTCCATTAAAGTATTGAATTTTGAAAAGAAAGGTTCTTCTCTGGTAAAAGGTTGCCCACAGGTATCAATGGTCGTATGAACCCCAGCCGCTTTGGCTTTTTTGAACAAATCAATTAAAAAATCAAGTTGTAACAACGGTTCTCCACCACTTACTGTGATCCCGCCTTTTTCTCCCCAAAATTCTTTATATTTTAAGGCTTCTTCTAAAACATCATCTGCTGTACGCTCTTTACCACTGCCAATTTTCCAAGTATCTGGATTATGGCAAAACTCACACCGCATCCGACAGCCTTGGGTAAAAACGATAAAGCGAATGCCTGGTCCATCAACGGAACCAAAACTTTCGGTTGAATGAATACGACCTGTCACAGTCATGCTTATGACTTCCTTTCGTATATGAAATACTTGAAACAAACGTCTCAAAAAAGAGGCTAGAAATTTTTTATGCCGCAATTCCAACCTCTTTTTCACTACGTTTTTTGTGAAGAAGAGGACAAGCAAAAATAAAAAGTGACGGATAGTTTCCCATCCGCCACCTTGTAGTACGTTTAAAATTGAAATTACATAGATTCGTGCATTGTCCGTGCAATAACGTCATCTTGTTGTTCTTTCGTTAACTTAATGAAGTTTACGGCATAACCAGATACCCGAATTGTTAATTGTGGGTATTTTTCTGGGTGTGCTTGCGCATCTAACAAGGTATCCCGGTTGAAGACGTTAATGTTCAAGTGGTGACCACCTTTTGTTGCATATCCATCTAACATGGTTGCTAAGTTTTCTTCTTGGGTTGCTTCGTCACGACCTAAGGCTTTTGGTACGATAGAAAACGTATTTGAAATACCATCTAATGAATAGTCGTAAGGAATTTTCGCAACTGAAGACAAGCTTGCTAACGCACCGTGTGTGTCGCGTCCATGCATTGGGTTAGCCCCTGGCGCAAATGGTTGGCCCGCACGACGTCCGTCTGGTGTATTCCCTGTTTTCTTCCCATAAACCACATTGGATGTGATTGTAAGAATAGATGTGGTGTGTTTTGCATCACGGTAAGTTTTGTTACGTTTTACTTTCGTCATGAAGGTTTTCAATAAGTTCACCGCGATTTCATCCACGCGATCATCGTTATTGCCGTATTTAGGATAGTCGCCTTCAATCACGTAGTCTTCTACGATTCCATTTTCATCACGAACTGTTTTCACTTTGGCATATTTAATGGCAGATAATGAGTCAACTGCAACAGAGAAACCAGCAATACCAGTTGCCATTGTGCGTAGGATATCTGTATCTTGTAATGCCATTTCAATCCGTTCGTAAGAATATTTATCGTGCATGTAGTGAATGATGTTTAATGTATTCAAGTACAATTCTGTAATCCAGTCCATCATGGCATCATATTTGGCTAAAACTTCATCGTATTCTAGATATTCAGAAGTGATTGGTTGATATTTTGGTCCTACTTGTGCTTTTGATTTTTCATCAACCCCACCGTTAATTGCGTATAACAAAGTTTTCGCTAAGTTTGCACGAGCACCGAAAAATTGCATTTGTTTCCCAATGCGCATTGCCGATACACAACAAGCGATTCCGTAGTCATCGCCCCAATGAGGACGCATCACATCATCGTTTTCATATTGAATCGCAGATGTTTGGATACTCATTTTCGCACAGAAAGTTTTGAAGTTGTGTGGTAAACGTGTTGACCATAAAACTGTCAAGTTTGGTTCTGGCGCAGGACCTAAGTTTGCTAATGTGTGTAAGAAACGGAAGCTGTTTTTTGTTACCATGTGACGTCCGTCTTCACCCACACCACCGATTGATTCTGTTACCCATGTTGGATCCCCAGAAAATAGGGCATTGTATTCAGGTGTCCGAGCGAATTTTACAAGACGTAATTTCATAACGAAATGATCCACGATTTCTTGTGCTTCTTCTTCTGTAATCACGCCATTTTCTAAGTCGCGTTCCACATAAATGTCTAAGAAAGTTGATGTCCGACCCAATGACATTGCTGCACCATTTTGTTCTTTGATTGCAGCTAAGTAGCCTAAGTATAACCATTGGAAAGCTTCTTTTGCGTTTGTCGCAGGTTGTGAAATATCAAAACCGTAAATGTTACCTAATTCTTTTAATTCAGCTAACGCACGAATTTGTTCGCTTAATTCTTCCCGTTGACGGATGATGTCTTCTGACATTGTGCCGTTCCCACAGTTGGCTAAATCTTTTTGTTTTTCTTTAATTAAAAAGTCTACCCCGTATAATGCAATCCGACGGTAGTCGCCGATAATACGTCCACGGCCATAGGCATCTGGTAAACCAGTAATGACACCTGAACGGCGTGCTGCGCGCATTTCTGGTGTATACGCATCAAAGACCCCTTGGTTATGGGTTTTACGGTAGTCGCGGAAGATATGTGAAATTTCAGGATCGATTTCAAAACCGTATTCTTCAGCGGCTTGTTCAGACATACGGATCCCACCAAATGGTTGTAAACCACGTTTGAAAGGTTTGTCTGTTTGGAAACCAACCACTGTTTCTAAATCTTTATTTAAATAACCAGGACCATGAGAAGTAATCGTTGAAACTACTTTTGTGTCCATGTCTAAAACGCCACCGTTGTCGCGTTCTTGTTTGTTTAATTCCATTACTTGATCCCAAAGTTTTGTGGTAGCTTCTGTTGGGCCAGCTAGAAATTCATCTGTGCCGTCAAATTGTGTGTAGTTTGCTTGGATAAAATCACGTACGTTAACTTCGTTTTGCCAAGCTTTGCCTTTAAATCCGTTCCATTGTTCCATTGAATGGACCTCCTTAAAAATTAGCTATACTTATGTAACAGCTTTACGAACACAGTATAACACATCACTTTGACTTTGCAAGCATTTTCTTGTGTGTAGATGAACTATTCACCTCGTTATCTTATAAACGTCCTTATAAACCCCATTAAATCAATGATTACCCCATATGTAAACATCTTATTATTTTGTTAAATAAGCCCTTTCACTCTTCTTCATGCTCACAAAAAAGCATTTCTGTATTAACACAGAAATGCTTTTTAAATACAACCATTATAACAGATTAATTTTTGACAACAACCGGCTGTTTAATTTCTTTAACATCGATTACTTGTCCGCCATTTTTTTCATCCATAACAAATGAACCATTTGAAGTTCGATCAGAAATATTAAAATCCTTGACGTCAATTTCTGTTTGTTGCCCTTTTTGATTGGTTAATAACAATGTTTGATCCACACCATCACCCATATAAATGATGCGATGAGGATTATTTTTAAGTTCTCTTAGCACCATTAAGCCACGCTTAGCTCGGCCTAATTGATTTAACTCTTGAGCTAGCATTCGTTTCACGCCACCTCTTTGGGTTACGATAACTACCGGATTATCCCCCATCGGATATACCAACAAGCCGTTTACTACAAAATCCTCGGCTTTTAAATTAATTGACTTAACGCCAGCAGCTTTTGGACCTACTAGTGGTACCTCGCTTAGTGGATAGCGTAAACCAAAACCACGATGACTTACTAGAAAAACATCTAACGTATCGTTTTCATCGACTAAAAAGACATCTGTTATAACATCATCAGCATCTTTGAATTTAACAATCGCTAACGGACGACTCTTATAAGTTCGCCATGGCTCAAATTCCGACATTTTCGTCTGCTTAATAAAACCATTTTTTGTTATCAGAACAAAGTTTTTAGCCGGATCTATTTGTTTGTAAGGATAAACGGCAATAATCGCCTCATCCACTGCCATATTCAACATCGTTTGCGAAATATGTTCCCCAATTTCTTTCCAACGTAAATCAGGTAGCTCATGAACTGGACGATAAATAACATTTCCTTTGTTAGTAATTAGCAGTATATGGTCCAAAGTGTTGACCTCACCTGTATATAACACAAAGTCCCCATCTTTCATTCCCAGCTCTTCTGGTTTAGAAGCTGCATAAGAACGCAGACTACTGCGTTTGATATATCCTTCATGGGTAACAGAAACAATAACATCTTCTTGAGCGACTAAAACCTCTGTCTCAATTTTCAGCTCTTTAATTTCCGCTTCAATTTGCGTTAGCCGCGGCTGTCCATATTGTTTCTTCACTTCTTTTAGCTCTTTTTTTATCACGCTTAAAAGTTCAGTCTCATCATCCAAAATCTTTTTTAATTCCGCAATATACGCAGCTAATTCTTTTGCCTCTTGTTGTAATTGCGTAATATCTGTATTGGTTAGACGATACAATTGCAAATTAACAATTGCTTCAGCTTGGGCTTCAGTAAAGCCATGAGCTACAATTAAATTATTTTTAGCATCTTTTTTGTCTTTACTACCACGAATCGTGGCGATGACTTCATCTAAAATCGACAATGCTTTCATTAAACCATCAACGATATGCTGACGTTTTTGCGCTTTATCTAACTCAAACCGACTCCGTTTTATCACAACATCTTTTCGATGTTTGACATAGCTTTGCAAAATTGTGACTAATCCAACTTGTTTTGGCCGCATCTCATCAATAGCAACCATATTAAAGTTGTAGTTAATTTGCAGTTCCGTATTTTTAAACAGATAATTTAAAATACCCTCGGCGTTGGCATCTTTTTTCAATTCTACAACAATTCGCAACCCAGTTCTATCTGTTTCATCCCGAACCTCAGCAATTCCGTCAATTTTTTTTGCCAAACGAATTTCATCGATTTTCTTCACCAAGGTAGCTTTATTCACTTCATAAGGAATTTCATTCACAACGATCTGCTCTTTATTCCCTTTGATTTTTTCAATCTCCGTTTGAGAGCGGACAATCACTTTGCCTTTTCCAGTTTCATAAGCTTTTTTCAGTTCTGCTTTACCTTGTAAAATTCCGCCAGTAGGAAAATCTGGACCCGGAATAAATTCCATTAATTTATCCAAACTAGCATTAGGATGGTCAATGAGATAAATCGTACCGTTAATTACTTCAGCTAAATTGTGTGTTGGAATTTCGGTGGCATAACCAGCAGAAATCCCAGTTGAACCATTCACCAAAAGGTTAGGAAATTTTGCTGGTAAAACAGTCGGTTCTTTTTCAGTATCATCAAAATTCCAAACCATATCAACTGTTTCTTTTTCAATATCTTTTAGCATTTCACCACTTAATTGTGATAAGCGCGCTTCTGTATAACGCATTGCCGCAGGAGGATCACCATCCATACTCCCGTTGTTACCGTGCATTTCAATTAAAATGGCTCGTAGTTTCCAGTCTTGACTCATCCGAACCATGGCTTCGTAAATACTACTGTCACCATGGGGGTGGTAATTCCCCATGATATTGCCGACAGACTTCGCTGACTTACGAAAGGCTTTTTCGTAAGTATTACCATCTTTGTTCATAGCATATAAAATCCGGCGTTGTACCGGTTTTAAACCGTCTCTGATATCTGGTAATGCACGTTCTTGAATAATATATTTTGAATAGCGGCCAAAGCGGTCGCCCATGACTTCCTCAAGTGTTAATTCTTGAATATTATGATTGTGTTCCACTTTGCCACCTCCTATTCTTCAAATAAACTGATTTCTGCAAAATTATCTTTGGCACCATCTGCATTTTTTGCATGTGCTTTTTCTTCATCAAAAATTTCACTACTAGATACTTCTTCATCTGCTTTTTTTTCTAAAATACTGCCATCTTCTTCTAAAGAAAATTGAACGTGGCTTTCAATCCACTTACGTCTTGGTTCAACTTTATCCCCCATTAACGTGGTAACGCGACGTTCAGCCTTGGCGGCGTCATCGATTCGCACACGAATTAACGTACGAGTTTCAGGATCCATGGTGGTTTCCCACAACTGCTCCGCATTCATCTCCCCTAACCCTTTGTAGCGTTGTAGCATATAGCCTTTACCAACTTGTTGAATGACTTGTTGTAATTCTTCATCTGTCCAAGCATATTCTGTCACTGCCTTTTTGCCAACACCTTTTGAAACTTTATAAAGTGGTGGTAACGCAATATAAACTTTTCCTGCTTCAATTAACGGTTTCATATAGCGATAAAAGAAGGTTAGCAGCAACACTTGAATGTGGGCGCCATCTGTATCCGCATCGGTCATGATAATAACTTTGTCGTAATTGCAATCTTCAATAGAAAACTCTGGCCCTACACCAGCACCAATTGTATAAATCATAGTGTTAATTTCTTCGTTTTTCAAAATATCTTGTAGTTTCGCCTTTTCGGTATTAATTACTTTTCCCCGCAACGGTAAAATTGCTTGAAATTTGCGATCTCGTCCTTGTTTTGCCGAACCACCGGCAGAGTCTCCTTCGACTAAATACAATTCATTTTTCTTTGGATTTCGCGATTGAGCTGGCGTTAGTTTACCCGAAAGTAAAGATTCACCTTTTTTACGCTTTTTACCGGTACGACTTTCTTCTCTAGCCTTACGAGCTGCTTCACGAGCCTCACGAGCTTTAATCGCTTTACGGACCAGCATTTGACTCATTTCGCTATTTTCTTGTAAGTAAAACCCAAGCTGTTCGCCTAAGACACCATCCACTGCATTTCGAGCGCTTGGTGTGCCTAGTTTTTCTTTTGTTTGTCCTTCAAATTGTAACAAGTTTTCTGGCACTCGAATGGAAAGTACCGCCGCTAACCCTTCACGAAAGTCACTACCTTCTAGGTTACGATCTTTTTCTTTTAATAAACTTACTTTACGAGCATATTCATTAAAAGCTTTCGTTAAAGAAGCCTTCATACCAGCTTCGTGAGTTCCGCCGTCTTTGGTGCGGACATTATTAACAAAGGATAAAATATTTTCTGAGTAGCCGTCGTTATATTGCATCGCGATTTCTACTTCAATACCATCTTTTTCCCCATTAAAATAAATTACTGGTGTCAGGGTATCTTTTTCTTCATTGAGGTAATCAACAAATTCTTTGATTCCTTCTTCAAAATGAAAAACTTCTGAAACAGGTTCTTCTCCCCGAAGATCCGTCAATGTAATTTTGACCCCACGTAATAAAAAGGCAGATTCTCGCAGGCGTTCAGCCAATGTCTCATAAGAAAATTTTATTGTTGAAAAAATGCTATCATCCGGTAAGAAAGTGACAGTAGTCCCGTTTTTCTTTTTTGTTTTCCCGATTTTTTTCAACGTTCCTTGGGGTTTACCGCCGTCTTTAAATTTTTCTTCATAAGCTACACCATCTCTGACGATGGTTACGGTAAGCCATTTTGATAAAGCATTCACAACACTGGCCCCTACACCATGAAGACCACCAGAAGTTTTATAACCGCCTTGACCAAATTTACCGCCAGCATGTAACACAGTAAAAATAACTTCTACAGTTGGAATACCAGAAGCGTGCATTCCCACAGGCATGCCGCGTCCATTATCGCTAACAGTAATACTATTGTCTTGATTAAGAGTAACATCTATTTCATTACCAAAACCAGATAAAGCCTCATCGACAGAATTGTCGACAATTTCGTAAACTAAATGATGTAATCCACGACTATCCGTCGAACCGATATACATTCCTGGTCGTTTTCTGACAGCCTCAAGTCCTTCCAAGACTTGAATGGAGGCGTCATTATACTCAGTTGTTTTTTTTGCCAAAGCAAACGCTCCTTTGATAAAAGTAATGGGACAAGCCCTGTTATACTACACTATTTTAGCGCAATTCAAAAGCGCTCCTTCTATCTTACTCTAAAAAACCTGTGAAAAAAAGTATTAAATAGGCAAGAGTACAGGAGACGTTCAAACCGCAAAGAAAAACACAAACATACGTTCTTGTTTTATTTTAAAGAAAAATACGTATAAATGCAATCACAACTCAAAATAAAGCTTATTTTACTTAAACGTCAAATTTTTACGTATCCGTTATACAGTCAAAGTCACGCCTTTTCAGACAAAAAAGCTAAGCAAACTTTTTGTAACTGCTCTTTTAGCCTCAAGTTTGCTTAGTGATTTTTTTATTAAAAATATTATGCGCCCATTTTGTTTAACTCAATTTTGATACAACGATTCATAATTACATCATCTCGTTTTGCTTCATGCAGCATTTCCCAAGCTTGCTCATTTTCTAAACCAAGTTGCGCCCAGTAAACCTTGGCATCTGTCTTTAAAAAGTCTGCAGCTACGTCTGGCAAAAACTCGCTGCGACGGAAGATATCCACAATGTCAATTTTTTCAGGAACACTGGCTAAATCAGAATAAACTTTTTCACCTAAAATTTCACTACCAGCATGTTGTGGATTCACCGGAATAATTCGATAACCGTAGTTTTGTAGTAGCCGTGCGATTTGAAAACTGGTACGATCTTCCTTTGGACTCAAGCCAACTACCGCAATCGTTTTTGCTTCTTTTAAAATTTGAAAAATTTTTTCTTGACTAGGATTTTGAAACATACTACCACTCCTTTAGAAGTTTAATTATCAACCACCTAGACTATATCCTATTGAAGAAATATTGGCAAAGAGTTGTTCCTGCATTTCTTTCATGCTAAAATTACGCTAGTTTGAAGAATTGAGGTTATTTATGAAAGTAATTATTTTAATGATAATCGCCTATTTATTAGGATCTATTCCTTCTGGTGTTTGGATTGGGAAACTATTTTACAAAAAAGATATTCGCCAGTTCGGCAGCGGTAATACTGGTACTACTAATACATTTCGTGTTTTAGGAAAGCCAGCTGGAACTGTCGTTTTACTGATGGATATTTTGAAGGGAACTTTAGCCACACTATTGCCAAGCTTATTTCATGTAACAAATATTAACCCGTTATGGTTTGGCGTTTGCGCAATTTTAGGGCATACCTTCCCGATTTTTGCCGGCTTTAAAGGTGGCAAGGCGGTCGCGACCAGTGCTGGGATGTTATTAGGCTATAGCCCTATCTTTTTTATCTACTCCGCGACAATTTTTGTTGTTTGCCTCTTTATCACAAGTATGGTGAGCTTAACAAGTATGATTGCAGCCGTTCTAATTACCCTATCAACTGTTATTTTGCCGCTAGTCTGGCCACAAATTTTACCACAACACAACTGGCTGTTAACAATTATTGCAACTGGTCTGACACTTTTCATTTTTTATCGACACCGCGACAACATCAAACGGATTAAAGATGGCAGTGAAAGTCGGATTCCTTTTGGTTTAAACAGTAAAAAAAATAGATAGTGTAAACTCACCCCTTTTTACCTCGAATAAGAGAAGTTTTTTTTAACTCGTTTTTTCTGTCAGCAATAAGGCGAAATTTTCCTAAATCGTTTTTCAAATTTTTCGATATTTTGACTTATTGCCGCCAAGAGCTAGTGGATGAAGCCAGACAGCACAAAGGAGTCAAATCAATTTTTTTCTTTAAAAAATTCGTACTCTCTTCACAGTTTAAAAAGACCTCTAAAAGTCTTAAGACTTTTAGAGGTCTTTTATTAGCTATTTAACGGTAATTGCATATTTTGTAGCAAATTTTTCGCGACCAGCTAATTGTTGAATGCCTAGTTTTTCAACTAGTTCGCCAGTTGCGTCTGTCGTATCAGCAATCCCACACCACGGTTCAATACATACAAAAGGTGACTCAGTTGGATAAGGTGACCAAACACCCACATAGGGCATATCTTTATAACTTAAAGTAACACTATGGGGTGATTTTTCACTACAAATAGAAATCGCATTTAATCCTTTTGTCTCAAAAATAACTGCATCATTTTTGAACATATCATGGGTTAAGGCTAAATTCGTATTGGTTTGTCCCAAAGTCCGTTGTTCCAAATTGATATAATTGCCGTCAAGAGGCAAGCTTAACCGCGATTTACGAGGTGAAAAGGCTAAATAATAATCCTCAAAACTTAATCCTTCTTCTAAGGGAACATTAAAGGCCGGATGCCCCCCAATTGAAAAGAACATTTCTTCTTCGTCCAAGTTTTCCACTTCATATTTTACTGTTAGACCATCGCCACCTAGTTCATAGCGAATAATCAGTTCAAAATCAAAAGGAAAAACTGCCTTAGTTTCAGCCGTAGCAGTTAAAACAAAGCTAGCGGCATCCCCGGTCTCTTCTAAAAGTTCAAAGTCCATATTGCGCGCAAAACCATGCTTTGGCAGCTGATATGTTTTATCTTTATAACGATAGCTATCTTCTTTTAAAGCACCTACAATTGGAAATAAAACCGGCGCATGTTTTCCCCAATATTTCGGATCTGCTTGCCAAATATATTCCAATCCGTTTGTTTTGCTAACTAAACTTTGTAATTCTGCCCCGTGTAAGGCAATTTGGGCTTTTAGTTGATCATTTTCAATTGTGACCGTCATTTACGGCACCTCCTAATTTAACATTTCCTTTTTGCTACCAGACACTTCATTATAATCCTAGTGACTGTGTTTATCCAATTCTTCTTTGAAGCGTTTATTTAAAACGCGCAAATACGTTCCCTTCATACCTAAAGAACGTGACTCAATAATCCCAGCAGATTCTAGTTTTCGTAGGGCATTGACAATCACCGAACGGGTAATGCCAATTTCATCGGCAATACTAGAAGCAGTTAAGCGTCCTTCATCCCCTTGCAAAGCGGCAAAAATCGCTTGGACCGCTTTCAATTCACTATAAGAAAGTGTACTAATCGCCATTTGAACAGCCGTTGCACTTCTGACGTCTGCTTCAATATCACGAGATTTTTGATATAAGAATTGCATTCCGACTACGGTAGCGCCATATTCAGCTAAAACCAAGTCATCTTCGTTAAAAGCTGCATCCATCCGGGCTAAAATAATAGTTCCCAAACGTTCTCCCGCACCAAAAATTGGGACAACGGTAGTTAAGCCATTGGGATATTTTTCCCGTTGTTCAACAGGAAATGCCGTCATATCAGAAGAGATTGGAATATTTGCTTCGGTTTTCGTTAAATGATCTACCATATCGGTATAGATTTGTGGAAATTGTTTTTCTTCAAACATATTTTTGACGCGGTCATTGTTGACATCGTGTTTTTCATTAAAGCCCAACAAGACACCCTCACTACTGATAATATAGGCGTTGCTATCTAAAATATCCCCTAAAATTAGCGCCATATTGTTATAAGGTAGATCCAAAGTCATATCAAACGTATTTTTTTGTTGTAATAATTGGTTGATACGGCGAGTTTTATCTAATAAAGTTGTCATCTTTTTCATTTTCCTTCCTGTAATTACAAAATGTAACGGCTTAAATCTTGATTTTCAACAATAGCGTCGAGTTTTTCTTCTACATAAGCTGCAGTAATGGTGATCTCACCCATTTGCATATCTGGTGCTTCAAATAATAGATCTTCCAACAATTTTTCCAAAATCGTATGCAGACGTCTAGCCCCGATATTATCGGTATCTCGGTTGACATCAAAAGCAATTGTTGCAATTTTTTCAATGGCTTCTTTAGTAAAGATCACTTTAATATTCTCGGTTTTAAGTAATGCGATATATTGCTTAACCAAAGAATTATTCGGTTCAGTTAAAATCTTAACAAAATCAGCAGCAGTCAAGTCATCCAATTCAACTCGAATTGGGAAACGCCCTTGCAATTCTGGTATCAAATCACTAGGTTTTGCCACATGGAAGGCACCAGAGGCAATAAATAAAATATGATCGGTCTGAATAGTTCCATACTTAGTATTCACTTGTGACCCTTCTACGATTGGTAAAATATCTCGTTGGACGCCTTCTCTTGAAACTTCGCCGGACTGTTGGGAACGTGAGGTGATTTTATCAAATTCATCAATAAAGATGATCCCATTTGCTTGGGCAAGTCTAATGGCTTCACTGTGAATGTCTGCGTCATTGACTAGTTTAGCAGATTCTTCTTGAACTAAAAGCTCCCGTGCTTCTTTAACAGTTACCGTTCGTTCAACTTTCTTTTGCGGTTTTAAAGCATCAAGTGTTTCGTTTAAATCAATTCCCATTTGTTCTAAACCGTTATTCATCATTGGGCCTTTGGTCTTTGGCTCGTCAATTTCAATTGTAACTTCACGATCATCTAAAACACCGCGCTCTAATTGCTCAAAGATTGCTTGTCGATTGGTTTTGATTTCCTCAGTCAACTCTTCTTTTGGTTCTTCTTGTTGCGTATTAAAAATGTTCATCATCTGCTCATAAGGATTGCTCGATTTTTTCTGTTCTTTTTTAATACCAGGAACCAAAACTTTGACCAACCGACGATTGGCTTTTTTCACGGCACGAGTATAAACACGGCTGTATTGTTCTTTTTTAACAATTTGAATGGCACTTTCGACTAAATCGCGCACCATTGATTCAACATCGCGGCCAACATAGCCGACTTCCGTGAATTTAGTAGCTTCCACCTTAATAAAAGGAGCTTGAACAATTTTTGCCAACCGACGTGCAATCTCAGTTTTACCGACACCTGTTGGACCAATTAGCAAAATGTTTTTGGGTGTCACATCTTGTTGCATTTCTTCGTCTAATTGCAAGCGACGATAACGATTGCGTAAAGCCACAGCAACTGCTTTTTTTGCATCTTGTTGTCCTACGATATATTGATCTAATTCCGCCACGATTTGGCGGGGTGATTTTGTCATTTCATTCATAAAAAATCCCTCACTACATTTCTTCCACAATAATATTGTGGTTGGTAAAAATACAAATATCTGCGGCGATATTTAGTGCGTTTTCTGCGATTTCTTTTGCTGTCATTTCATCGGTATTGTATTTTTTCATCGCTCTTGCCGCAGCTAGTGCATAATTACCACCAGAGCCGATTGCCAAAATACCATCATCAGGTGTAATAACTTCCCCTGTCCCAGAAACTAACAACATTTCTTCTTTATTCATTACAATTAACATCGCTTCTAATTTTTGCATGGCTTGTTGTGTCCGCCACTCTTGGGCTAATTCAACAGCAGCACGTTGTAAGTTGCCATTATATTCATTTAATTTTGCTTCAAATTTTTCTTCCAAAGTAAACGCATCAGCTACGCTGCCGGCAAAGCCAACAACAACTTCACCGTTATATATACGGCGAACCTTACGGGCTGTGCCCTTCATAACTACTTGTTCTCCCATTGTGACTTGACCGTCACCGGCCATAGCAAATTGGCCATCTTTTTCCACTGCACAAATTGTGGTGGAATGAAATTGTGATTCCATCTTGTTCCTCCTAAATTGTGAAATAGCTTATTCATGCGCCCGCGGATGAAATTTACGATAATTATTTTGTAAACTCTCCTTTGTGACGTGGGCATATATTTGGGTTGACGATAAATTAGCGTGTCCGAGTAATTCTTGAACCGTTCGCATATCCGCACCATTATTTAATAGATGGGTAGCAAATGTGTGGCGTAACATGTGGGGATGAATTTTACTATCTAAACTGCTTTTTTTGATCAGTTGACTAAAAACGTATTCAATGCCGCGACTTGTAATCGGAGTTCCTCTTTGATTTACAAAAATAAAAGCATGATCCGCCACTTTTTCCATTAGACGCGGTCTGGCTAGGGTTAAATATTCTCGCAATGCTACTTGGGCATAAGTGCCAAAAGGAACATAACGATCTTTATTGCCCTTACCATGAATTAATAAAACCTCTCCTTGCCAATCAACGGCAGCCAAGGTTAAATTAGCACACTCACTAACCCGTAAGCCTGCGCCATACATAATTTCTAATAAGGCACGGTTGCGAATTTCTAAAGGTTTATCCCCTTGTGCGGCTTGAAAGAGCGCTGCCATTTCATTTTCATAAAAAAACCGTGGTAACTTACTATTTTGTTTCTTCAAATGAATATAGGCAAAGGGATTTTCTTCAATAACTTCTTGTTTTAGCAGATATTGATAAAAAGAACGCAGACTGGCAATTTTACGACTAATCGAATTTCGACTGTACGTTTTTTCATTTAAAAAACTAAGGTAAACCCGCACATCCCGATGATCAATCTTCAAAAAATCACTATCGCCACTTTCTTTTAAAAACTCACGAAAATCTTGCAAGTCTTCTTGGTAGGCCGCTGTCGTTAATTGCGAATACCCCCGTTCAAATTGCAAGTAGCGTAAAAATTCTTGTGGCCAGTCAAAAGCTGTCATTTTACACCTCACTTCTGTCCGCAATTAATGTAGCATACAACGAATTAAAAAACAAACAAATTGTCAGAATTTAAACAATATTTCCTTCTTTCGTCACAATTTACACAATATTGTCATACTTTTTTCACGACAAAATAAAGCTTAATAAGCTTAACACGGCAAGAATTTCACCGAATCAAAATTTGCTAGCCTAACATTTAGATGTCAGATCAGCATCTTACAAATTAACAAAACTTTCATATTTTTTCAATCTTATTTTTATTTCTATTAGACTTTCGCTCTATTGACTAAAGACACTCAGAAATTTATTAAGCCATCTTCTAACTTAACAAAAGAAAATAAGCAGTAAAAAACCGCCAACAAATGTTGACGGCCTAGTGTAGTTTTAGACTAAATTATTCTGAAACTACTTTTGCTGGAGTATTCAAGTGACTTAGGGCTCTCGTTGCCAATGTTTGATAGCGTAATTTTTTATCGCGAATACGCTCTGGCAATTCTGGCAATAATCCAAAATTAGCATTCATCGGCTGGAAGTGTTTGCCTTCTGCATGGGTAATGTAGTAAGCCATCGAACCCATAACTGTTTCTTTTGGCATGGTTTGTACTGCTTGTCCCAACGCTAATAACGCAGCGTTACGCCCAGCTAACAAACCGCTAGCCGCACTTTCTACATACCCTTCTACGCCGGTCATTTGACCAGCAAAAAATAAATCATCCCGTTTAACTGACTGATAAGTTGGCCGTAATAATTCTGGTGAATTCATAAAACTATTGCGGTGCATGACACCATAGCGAACAAATTCAGCATTTTCTAAACCTGGAATCATTTGGAAAACTCGCTTTTGCTCGCCCCATTTTAAATGAGTTTGAAAACCAACGATATTATACAACGATGCCGCAGCATTATCTTGTCGTAATTGAATCACGGCATAGGGACGTTTGCCGGTTTTAGGATCCTCTAGTCCCACTGGTTTCATCGGACCAAAAAGCATCGTTTTTTCACCACGAGCAGCCATAACTTCAATTGGCATACAACCTTCGAAGTATTTCTCTTTTTCAAAAGTTTTTAACGGCGCAACTTCAGCTGTAATCAAGGCTTCGCGAAAAGCGTCAAATTCTTCTTTGTTCATTGGACAATTGAGATAAGCCGCTTCTCCTTTATCATAACGAGATTTCAGATACACTTTATCCATATCGATGGTACTTTTATCAATAATTGGTGCTGCAGCATCGTAAAAATAAAAACCGTCAGAGCCATTAAATGCTTTAATGGCTTCTGCTAATTTAGAAGAAGTCAAAGGACCGGTCGCAATCACGGTAACTCCGCTTGGAATTTCCGTGATTTCTTCTGAAATAACGGTCACATTTGGATGGTTTTTCACTTTTTTTGTGACAGTAGCGGAAAAAGAATCACGATCCACTGCCAAAGCACCCCCGGCTGGAACTGCCGTTTCGTCAGCCGATTGAATAATTACTGAGTTTAACCGCCGCATTTCTTCTTTTAAAACGCCAACTGCATTGGCCAAACTATTTCCTCTTAAGGAATTAGAACATACCAATTCTGCAAAATCTGAAGTACGATGGGCTTCTGTTGATTTTTCTGGACGCATTTCATATAGACGTACTAAAACCCCTGCTTCAGCAATTTGCCAAGCTGCTTCACTACCGGCTAGGCCGGCACCAATTACATTTACAAATTCAGTCATTTTATTCTTCCGTTCTTATATTTTTAACAAAAAAAGTGCCACACTAAGCGAATTTTTAGCAGTGATTGGATACGGGTAAAAAAGTGCGCCACTTATTTTTGTATTACTTATTTTTGGACGTTTTCTTCATAGTCGCCATTAATACAAACGACTTGTTTGCCACCTTTAACTTTTTTCTCAACTAAATATTGACCACATTTTGGACAATCGCGCCCAACTGGTTTATCCCAAGAAGTAAAGTCACAATCTGGATAACGAGAGCAGCCATAGAATAAGCGATTTTTCTTAGACTTTCTTTCGATAACTTGTCCTTTGTGACAAACCGGACAAATAACGCCGATTTCTTTTACAATCGGTTTGGTGTTGCGGCAATCAGGGAAATTGCTACACGCATAAAACTTACCATAACGCCCCAGTTTAATCACCATTGGATGCCCACAAACGTCACAGTCAAAGCCAGCGGGTTCATCTTTGATTTGAATTTTTTCAATTTTTTCTTCTGCATTTGTCAACTCAGTTTCAAATGGCTTATAAAAACGATCCACGACCTTAACCCAGTTTTCTTTGCCATCTTCTACTTTATCCAAGTCTGTTTCCATTTCAGCCGTAAAGTTAACATCCACGATTTGTGGGAAGAAATCTTCAATTAAGGAGTTGACAATTTCGCCTAATTCCGTTGGTTCAAAGCGTTTTTGCTGTAATTTTACATAGTAACGACGTTGAATCGTCTCAATTGTTGGGGCGTATGTTGAAGGACGTCCTACGCCTTTTTCTTCCAACGTACGAATTAAAGTAGCTTCACTAAAGCGTGCTGGTGGCTGCGTAAAATGTTGTTTTGGTTCAATATCAATTGCTTTTACAACATCACCTACAACTAATTCTGGCAAGATGTTTTCTTTTTCTTCTTTACCATCATCGGTACCTTCGACATAAACTTGCATAAAACCTTTAAACTTAATCTTAGAACCGTTGGCAATGAAGATCACACCATTTTGCTCTAAAGTGACTTTCATTGTATCTAAAACAGCTGGTGTCATTTGACTTGCAACAAAACGAGACCAAATCAACGTATAAAGTTTTAATTGATCTTTATCTAAATATTGCTTCATTTCCTCTGGTGTTCGTGTCACGCTGGTTGGACGAACTGCCTCGTGGGCATCTTGCGCGCCTTGCGCGTTTTTTACTTTTTTGTGACTATGAGAAGAATATTCTTTACCATAAGTTGTTTCAATGAATTCTGCTGCTTCTGCTTTAGCAGAGTCTGCAATCCGTTTTGAATCGGTTCGCATATAGGTAATTAAACCGACGGTACCTTGTTTACCTAGCGCAATTCCTTCATAAAGTTGTTGGGCGACCATCATGGTTTTACGTGTTCTAAAGTTTAATTTGCGGGCTGCTTCTTGTTGCATACTGCTGGTTGTAAAAGGCGCAGCTGGATTGCGTTTACGTTCTTTTTTCTCGACTTTCACGACATCGTAATCTTTACCATCTAAACGACTTGTAACTTCTTTAATACTTTCAGCGTTAGGTAATTTTTTCTTTTTGCCATCGACGCCCCAAAAATTAGCTTTGAATTTTTTTCGTTCTTTTTGGAAATTGCCATCAATCGACCAATATTCTTCCGGAATAAATTGACGAATCTCTTTTTCCCGATCGATAATCATCTTTAGCGCAATGGATTGTACGCGACCAGCACTCAAGCCTTTTTTGACTTTACGCCATAAAATTGGACTAATAGAGTAACCCACTAAACGGTCTAAAACGCGCCGTGCTTGTTGAGCATCGACTAGATCCAAATCAATAGTTCGTGGTTCTTTAAAAGCAGCTTTAACGGCATCTTTGGTGATTTCGTTAAAGACTACGCGATTTTTGTCTTCTAAATCAAGATTTAATAAATGTGCCAAATGCCATGCAATAGCCTCCCCTTCACGGTCCGGGTCACTTGCGAGATAAACTTTTTGTGCTTTTTTGGCGGCACTTCTTAAACTTTTGATTACATCGCCTTTTCCGCGAATAGAAATATAATGGGGCTCGTAATTATTTTCAACGTCAATTCCCATTTTACTTTTTGGTAAATCGCGAATATGGCCGACGCTGGCAACAACTTTATAGTTGCGACCTAAGTACTTCTCGATTGTCTTGGCTTTTGCCGGTGACTCAACAATTACTAAATATTTATATGCCATATATAATTGATGGCTCCTTCCTAACAATTTACTACTATATTATACCTGAATTTTGGTAACTAAATCGTAGGTAATCATATCCATTAAAAAAATGTTTGTCAAGGAAGGCAATTAATCTTACTCAAAATTTGGCAACTCTTCTAAAATATCTTTTAAAGAAATTACACATTTTGCACCATCTTGAATCAGCTGCAAACAACCGGTTGAACGGCCGTTTAAAATATCGCCAGGAAAGGCAAAGACCTCTTTACCTGTGTCTAATGCCAATTGTGCCGTAGTAAGTGAACCGCTCTTTGCTTTGGCTTCTACTACGCATACCGCCTGTGATATACCGGCAATAATCCGATTGCGCATCGGGAAGTGATATTTTCTTACGGGTGTACCATAGGGATATTCACTGATGACCAACTGATTTTTTAACATTTCCCAATAAATGGTAAAAACTTCTTTTGGATAGCAGATGTCCAAACCACACCCCACAACACCAATCGTCTGACCAAAAGACTGCATCGCAGTTAAATGACTGCAACTATCCACCCCTTTTGCTAAGCCACTTGCAATCGTGTAGCCTCGGTTTGTTAAGGGTGGAACAAACTTTTTCACGATCTCCTTACCATAAGGTGAAACATTTCGAGAACCGACAAAACCAATAATTTTCTCTTGTTGCAACAGTAAAATATTTCCTTCGTAAAATAAAGCAAAAGGTGGTTGGTAAATTACCTTTAGTCGCTTTGGATACAAAGGAGAGTCTAACGTGACATATTTTTGACCGTTTAATTTTTGCTGCAGCACCTCTTGCGTCAAAAAGTTCCAATCATTGTAAAAAACAAAGCTGTCACATTTTCTTGATAATAACGGCTGCACTTCTTTAGCGGTAAAATTAAAATACTGGTGTTTTTGCGCATATTCCAAAATACGCCACTTGGTAATAATACCTGCACCTTGCAATAAAGCTAATTTTAATAAGAACCATTCTCTTTCCATTAAAAAACCTTCTTTCTAGTTATCTTCAAATAAAGATACGCAAAAAAGAAGGAAAAATATTTATAAATAATTTTTAACTGGTGCAAAAGTTTTCCGGTGAATCGCACAAATGCCGTGATTTTTTAAACCATTCAGATGATCTTTCGTTCCATAACCAGCATTTTTATCAAAAGCATAAAAAGGAAAGATTTGATGGTATTCTTTCATCAAATTATCCCGCATTTCTTTGGCTATAATGCTTGCTGCTGCTATTGAAACCGATCGCGCATCCCCTTTGATCAGATTGTCTTGGGAAATATCACAGTCTAGTTTTACTGCATCTACTAATAGATGTGTTGGTTCTACGGCTAAGTCATCTATAGCTAACAGCATCGCCTTTTTACTTGCTTGCAAAATATTAATACGATCGATTTCTTCGTGATCCACGACGCCAATTCCGACAGCTATCGCTTTTTCTTGAATCTCACAATATAGCTGCCCTCTTTTTTTAGCCGATAATTGTTTAGAATCATTTAAACCTAAAAGCACAACATCTGCAGGTAAAATAACCGCCGCAGCCACAACCGGACCTGCTAGAGGACCCCGGCCTACTTCGTCAATCCCTGCGATAAAACGATGACCTTCTTGGTGTAATGTTCGCTCAAAACTAGTCATTTCAACATATTTATCTTTTAACGCTTGCTCTTTATCTAAACGCCGATAAAATTGTTGCAGTAATTTTTGAACACCAGCTCTTTCATCTTGAGCTAAAGCCATTAGATAAGGATCCTTAGCATCGGTTAGTGTCGCTAGTTTTATTTTGATATCTTTAATTGCTTGTGCTTTCATTGAAAACTCCTGCTTCTTCGTAACGATCTAAGGTAAAAGGGCCTAATTTACTTTGCCGAATCTCAACGACAACCAACTCGCTACCACGATCATAGTCATCACGAAATCCTCTTTTTTCTGTAATCAACATCAATAAGTCTGGTAAAGGTAATTGCTCGTCGACTAACTCCAAATGATAGCGCTTGGCTACGCGCCCGGGGTAATACCGCGTGAAAAAATCCAAACCAAATAGTGCAATATCATCCAAATGTAACAGTTGGTCTTTAATTGCGCCAGTTAAGGCCAATTTCTTACCAATTTCAGGATCTTCAAATTTGGGCCATAAAATCCCTGGCGTGTCTAAAAGCTCTAATTCACTACCAGAACGCAGCCACTGTTGCCCTTTTGTTACCCCTGGTTTATTTCCTGTTTGCGCGATTTTTTTACCAACTAAACGATTCATTAAAGTTGATTTGCCGACATTTGGTATGCCAATCACCATCGCGCGAATTGCCCGTGGTTTAATGCCTCGGGCTTTATCTCTGGCAAATTTATCAGCCAAAACAGTTTTGGCCTTCGTCACAATTTTTTTAGTTCCTTGATTTTCCAAGGCATTCATTGCCAAAGCTGCAAAGCCTTTTGCTTCAAAATAGCTCTGCCATTTTTGTGTTTGTTCAGGGTCAGCCAAGTCAGCCTTATTTAATATCACTAAGCGTGGTTTTTGTTGTAAAATTTGATCTAATAATGGATTACGCGAAGAAAGCGGCAGTCTGGCATCCACTAATTCAAAAACGATGTCAACAAACTTTAGCTTTTCACTAACTTCCCGTTTGGCTTTTGCCATATGTCCTGGGAACCATTGAATTGTCATCTTTAGACAACTCCTCTCATTTAAACTACATCTTCGCATTTTAACATGAATAATGGCAATTTAAAACGTGTTCTTTTTCATTTTTAACTATCTGTAATATATTTATTACAGACTATACTAAAGATAACAAACCAAAGCAGGTGAAAAAATGAAGCTAAAATATACTTTTGTTGCAGAAATAATGCCCTCAAAAATTGGCAAGGGTGGCGCATATGTCGTTTTCCCCTATGATTTGAAAAAAGAATTTGGTGTAGGACGCCTTAAGGTTAATGCTACTTTTGATGGCGTCTTTTATGCCGGCAGCATTGTAAACATGGGACTTAAAGATCCAGCGGGAAATATTTGTTATATTCTCGGCGTTAAAAAAGACATTCAGCAAAAAATTGCTAAAACAATTGGGGATTCTGTTACTGTGACCGTTAAAGTGCGGGATTAATAAAATTCAGCAAAAAATTTGGAAAGTTGATTGTCTTAATAAAAAAAGACACGTTGCAAAATTGGCAACGTGTCTTTTAAATCTAAAATTAGTTTTCGATTTCAGTAACCATACCTGAACCAACAGTACGTCCACCTTCACGAATTGAAAAAGTAGTTCCTTTTTCAACAGCGATTGGATGAATCAATTCAACTTCGATTGTAACGTTGTCACCAGGCATTACCATTTCAGTACCTTCTGGCAACGCAATGTTACCTGTTACGTCAGTTGTACGGAAGTAAAATTGTGGACGGTAGTTATTAAAGAATGGTGTATGACGTCCACCTTCTTCTTTTGTTAAGATATAAACTTCACCCTTGAATTTTGTATGTGGTGTAATTGAACCTGGTTTAGCTAATACTTGACCACGTTCAACTTCGTCACGGGTAATCCCACGTAACAATACCCCAACGTTATCGCCGGCTTCACCATAATCCAAAGTTTTACGGAACATTTCCAAACCAGTTACAACAGCTTTTTGTGTTTCTGGTTTAATCCCGATAATTTCGATTTCGTCACCAACGTTGACTTTACCACGATCAATACGACCTGAAGCAACAGTACCACGACCAGTAATTGTGAAGACATCTTCAACTGGTAACAAGAATGGTTTGTCATTGTCACGTTCTGGTGTTGGGATATATTCATCCACTGTATCCATCAAGTGCATGATAACTTCTTCTTGTTCTGGATCTCCTTCTAAAGCTTTTAAAGCTGAACCGCGGATGACAGGAATATCATCCCCTGGGAAGTTATATTCGTTTAATAATTCGCGAACTTCCATTTCAACTAGTTCTAATAATTCTTCATCATCAACTAGGTCTGTTTTATTCAAGAAAACGATCAAATATTTAACGCCAACTTGACGGGCTAACAAAATATGTTCACGCGTTTGAGGCATTGGGCCATCAGTTGCAGATACAACTAAAATTGCCCCATCCATTTGAGCTGCCCCGGTAATCATGTTTTTAACATAGTCCGCGTGTCCTGGCGCATCAATATGGGCATAGTGACGTTTTTCAGTTTCATATTCCACGTGAGCAGTATTAATTGTAATACCACGTTCACGTTCTTCTGGTGCTGCGTCGATACTTGCGTAATCTTGTGGGTTTGCTAATCCTTTTTTACCTAAAACAGTTGTGATAGCGGCAGTCAATGTCGTTTTACCATGGTCGACGTGTCCGATGGTACCGATATTAACGTGTGGTTTACTTCTGTCGTAATGTTCTTTTGCCATTAATAAAACCTCCAATAATTATTATCAGCGGGTCATACATTGCTGACTCTCTGATACCTATTATAGACTTTTCCTTACAATTGTAAAAAATTTACGCTTGTAAACTGCTTACTTTTTATAAGTTTCGATCTGACTCTTATTATAGGTCAATTTTAGTCAAAGTCAAAAAATATGTCTCGTATTCTAAAATGTAGCAATCTTTTCTGGTAAAAAGCCCCTAATAAAAGAGCTGTCGTTTATCACCACAGGAACAAATTCTATCTACAACCGATTAATCACATCTTCCACATTTTTAATCATCACCGAAATCGTCCCATCTGGATTATTAGTGAATTCAATTAAATTGGGATCTCGATAAACATCTAACGGAACTATTAATTCAATCCCGTTTGAAAGTTTTAATTTTTGCTTACTGTATTTCTTTTCCGTAATTTCTTTTACTTCCCTTAGTAATGGGGCTTGGTTCACAAACCCCTTTTCTACTACTTCTTCTTCAAAGGCCATTTGAGCTGTAATGTTGTCTTTAAAAACTTTTTGGGCAACTTCTTTTACTTCAAGTTGACCATTTTCTTCTATTGCTTCATAGACAGCGTCTTTGACATCAGCTACCACATCATGACTAGCAGCTTCAAATTTCTTACCGATTTTTTCGGCTACTTTTTTGATTACTTTGACATTTTCTTCTAGTGATGGGATAGGCTGGCTTTCAATCACACGGGTTGAAAAATAGAAGTTCTTTTCCCCAGAAAAGGTATATTTTTTTTCAATCAATTCATAAACCATATCGGTTAAATCAAGCGTGATGCCTTCGTCAGCTTTTTGCGACTTGCCGGCTAAAATTGCCCGATTAATGATTAATTGATTATTTAGCCCACTTTCTGATGAATCCACAAAATGCGTAAAGCCGTCATTGTAATTAACCTTCAAAAAAGCCAGCTGCATTTTTGTATCCAACTCATATAACACGACAAAAACATCGGCACTAGGAGCATCTTCACTTTGACTATACACGTCATACCAACGGGCAACCAATTGTTCTGAAACTTGCACAAAATCATTTTGTGCTTGACTGGCTAATGCTTCAAAAGCAGAACCAACAACTAAACTACCAGTTTTTGTTTGCGCACTTGCCAATTTTTGAATTTTTTTAGTCAAATAATCCCGAATATACTCCGTCGTTAAATCCAATTCCATTTGTGAATAAACAGGATCACCGCTTTGGCGATCAATAATGTGTAAAATTGCCTTTTTCAAATAAATATCCATTTTATTTCGCTCTTTTCTTAATTTAAAGTTCTGATTCAGTGTACAGAAAAAAGCAATGAAAAGACAAGTCTTTTCATTGCTTTTATTTTAATCTAAGGAAGTCGCAAAATTATAAATATCCGTTGCCAATAAATCATCACCATTAATCGCCGGTTGATTGGCAAAGAGTAATACGAGGTTTTCATTGCTTTCATCGCCATAAACAAAAGTATCATAGCCGCCTAAAGAGCCGTGGATACTCTTAATCCCTTCATCGTGCCAAATGCCCCCAGCATATCCAGCATCTTCAATTTGCGCCAATTCCTTATATTCTGCTGCGGTTAGGATTTGCCCATTGGTTAAGCCTTTTTGCACTTTTAACATGTCGTCAATACTCATAAATAAATTGCCGGCCCCCAGCAGACTTGAAAATAATTCTTTATCCGCGTGAAATTCATCATCTTGATAATCTTTTTCATTTTCGTAACGATACGCAATTGGCAAGGTCATCTTAGGCGGCCGTTTTTCCCAAGAAAAAGTTCGCTTTAAATGCAAAGGTTTAATAATTTTATTTTCCAATACCGTCTCATATTTTTCACCAGTAATTTGACTAATCACCCCTGATAACAAGGTGTAATTGGCATTCGTATAGGAAAAGCTTTGATCTTGTGTAACGTTCATTTCTGACAAAACATAGTTGAGTTGATCTTCTTCTAAACCCAAAAGTTTTCCAGGATTACTTTCTGCCATTTGAATACCCGAAGTATGATCTAAAAGTTGCCGAATCTTGATATTTGCCAACTCCGGCTGATTAGGATAAAAAGCAGCCAAATTACTTTCATAGGAAAGCTTTCCTGCAGCTACTAGTTGAGCAATTAGGCTGCCGGTCATAAATTTTTGTAAAGACGCAATCGGATAAGAAAGCCGAATATTATTCTTTTTCAAACGACCAAAATCAGCATAACCATAGGCACTACGATTAATAACTTCTCCATTTTTTACAACGAGTATGACACCTTTAAAATGTTCTTTTTGTACCATTTGGTTGATATCTGCTTTAAAAAGCGGATTACTCTGGGCTAAAATGCGCGAGACAGATGTTTCTTCTGCCGGGGCTTTTGTGGTAGTCTTGTGTGCTATTTGCCAACTAGCACCAAAAATAATGAACAATACTATAATTATGCCAATTACAAACCAATATTTTTTTTTCATCTAAATGCCTCTTTCCTGCTGCTGATTATACTGCAAACTCTAAAATTTGTTTACTAAAACAAAATGAAAGAAAAAAATCGCTAATTACGCTAAACTAGAAGTAGCAAAAAAGAATTGGAGGCATTATAGATGGAAAATCTTACATCAACTTACACATTAAAAAATGGCGTTAAAATTCCTAAAGTCGGCTTTGGTACTTGGCAAACACCCGATGGCGATGTGGCGGTTTCATCAGTTAAATCCGCTTTAAAAGTTGGATACCGCCATATCGACACGGCCCAAGGCTACCACAATGAAAAAAGTGTTGGTAAGGCGATTAAAGAAAGTGGTGTTCCTCGCTCTGAAATTTTTCTAACGACGAAATTATGGAATGAAAACCATAGCTATGATTTAGTGATGGAAAGTTTCGCCCAATCTTTAAAAGAACTAGAGACAGATTACATTGATTTATTCTTAATCCACTGGCCAAACCCCGTAACTTTCCGCGATAACTGGCAAGAAGCCAACGCCAGTACCTGGAAAGCAATGGAAGAATTATATGAAGCAGGTAAAATCAAAGCAATCGGCGTCAGCAACTTTTTGCCACATCATTTAGATGAACTAAAGAAAACAGCTAAAATTATGCCACAAGTCAATCAAGTTTTCTTAGCTCCAGGTGAATTGCAACCTGAAGTTGTGAAATATGCACAAGCAAATGATATTTTGCTAGAAGCTTATAGCCCACTTGGTACAGGTAAAATCTTTAGTGTACCAGAAATGCAAGAAATTGCGGCAAAACACAACAAATCAATTGCCCAAGTTGCTTTACGCTGGTCGTTACAACATGGCTTTTTACCATTACCAAAATCTGTTCATGAAAACCGCATTCAAGAAAATAGTGAAATTTTTGATTTTGAATTATCAGATGAAGATATGGCAACAATTAACAAACTAGATGGTGTCGTAGGAAAAGCCAAAAATCCAGATACTGCGAATTTTTAAATGACAAAAGAAAAAATCCAAAAACGACTGCTAAACTTACCAAAAGAAATTACGACAGCCATTAGTTCTGATTTTGTTTTCTTAGTATGGCCTGATAAGGTCCAACATTTTCCAGCTAGAAATTGGGCAACACCCCAGTTTCAGAAAACTATTTCAGAGTACCTTACAACTCCTCTTTACACAACTTTTAATGGTTATCTAGTAGCATATGAAGAAAATAATGAGTTGATTTTGATTTTACCCGGAATGAAGCAATAAAATAGAGGCATTGGTTGTCGTATTTTAGCTGAAAACGACAATTGATGCCTTTATTTTCATTTTTTTTACAATATTGCTTTTCATTTACCCGAACTTTTTTTATAATCATAAAGGACTCAACTCAGAAAAGGAGATATTTATGAAGAAGAAACAAAAGCAAAAATTGCTAAAACAATTTCGACCTAACTTCGAACAAGTACGTTTAGAACTGTTTAACGAAATCGTTTCAAAAGCCAAAAAAGATTATAATTTAGTATTGGATATTTTTATTGATCCTAAGAAAAAAGACGATATGACTGTTGCTTTTAACAATGGCACTCAAGTGCAACAGTTTACTGTACCGATGGATGAAAACTTTAACACTGTGGTTAAACGCATCCAAAAACAAGAAAAAGGCTTACTCGCTCGCTTTAGTACAAACTTAGCTGATAGTATTGCCTCTTACTTACAACCTAACTTGCCACAAGGCTTATCAAGTACAACTGCCAAAGAAGATAAAGCAGACAAAGCTGCTGCTAAAAAGCCCGTGGAAATTGAAACACAGCCAAAAGAAGTGAAAAAAGAAGCTGTTACTGACAAAGACGTGAAAAAAGAAGCTGAAAAAGAAGTTCACGCGCCAATGACAGTAACAGACTTTACTCAAGCAATTGCAAATTTTCCTAAGTTTGTGGTTAACCAAACAGACGACGGGTATGAAGTCGTGGAAAAAACACCAAAAGAAGAACGTTTATTGGCGACTGTTGCAAAAGACAGTAACGAATTTACAGTTGAAAAAGCTCTTGAAAGAAAGTATAAGTTAAAAACAGAAGTGATACCTGTCATTGAAGCTTTTGCTGCAACACCAATTTCAGCTCGCTAATCCTGTAAAAAACTGCATTACACCAAATTCTATCGCTAAAAAATGCGTTATAACCTAGCCAAATGGACAGACAAAAAAGCAAGTCACTTTTCTCAGTGACTTGTTTTTTTATGCATAGATTTTAATTACTTGCTCGCAATGTAGCCAAAATTTTAGCTGCTGTTGCTTGGTTCATAGTCGTCTCTTTTTGCAATTTTCGACTGACCACTTCAATTTCACTGCCAACTGCGCCAACCGTCATTGCTAAAGAACGAGATTGAAGTGCCATATGCCCTTTTTGTATACCTTCTGAAACAAGCGCCCGCAAAGCAGCTAAGTTTTGAGCTAAACCAACTGCCGCAACCACAGCAGCTAATTCTTTGGCATCTTCTACGGCTAAAATATTCAGTGCAGCTTGTGCTTTTGGCAAAACCCTTGTGGCACCACCGACTGTTGCAATCGCAAGTGGCAAAACAAGACGTCCTTCTAAATAGTCATCAACGACTTTCCAATCACTCAAACCTTGATACTGTCCGTCTTTTACTGCGTAGGCATGAGCCGCTGCTGCAACAGCTCGCGTATCATTACCTGTAGCTAAAATAACGCCGTCAATACCATTCATAATGCCTTTATTGTGCGTAGCAGCCCGATAAGGATCTTTTTTTGCATAATCTGCAGCAATGGCGATTTTTTCAGCCACGACATGCCCATTACCACCCTTAGCTAAATTCGCAATGGGCACACGGCAACGTACTTCAACTAACGACTCAGTTGCCAAATTACTTAAAATACTAAATAATATTTTTTCACTTGGAAAAACGGTACGCAATTTCGCCGCTACCCCTTCAAGTATGCCGTTGACAATGTTAGCTCCCATCGCATCTTTTACATCAACCTTTAAATCTAAGGACAAATAATTTCCCTCAATTTTTCGCCAACTAACATCTTTCAAGCCGCCACCACGTTTCACAATTGACGGATAGCTTACATTTGCAACTTCAAATAAGGTTGCGTAATTATTTTCCAACCATTCAATTAACGTTTTTTCATCTGCAACGTCATAAAACACGATTTGTCCTCGTAACAAACGTTCTTTAATAACAGCAGTAAATTTCTCAGCCATCTTCGCGCCATAGCTACAAGCAGCGATAACAGAAGGTTCCTCCGTCGTTAGGGGAACAGCATATTCTTTATCATTTACTACTAAATTTAAAGCAAGCCCCATCGGTATTTCACTTTCACTGATTTGATTTTCAATCATGTGATTGGCCACATCTGAATCAAGCGTAGTATTTAACAGCTCCGCTGCTTGAATAGGATCAATTTTCTTGTCTGCTTGTAATTTTTCAAGCCGTTCAATTTGACTCATTTGATAAAATTTTTTTTTTGAATTTTCTTTACTTGGACTTTTCAATAACATAGCAAGGCCAAGGCCACCGCCAATACATAAAGAAGCGATACCATATTCTTTATCTTCTTGTTGTAGCTGATGGCTAAGTGTGGTCAACAACCGAGCTCCAGTTGCGCCAATTGCGTGACCCAGCGAAATTCCACCGCCGTAAGGATTAACTTTGTTACTATCTATGCCTAACTTTTTCTCTACGGCCACAGAAGAAGCTGCAAAAGCTTCATTTATCTCAAATAAATCAATATCTGCAACTGTTTTTTCTTGAGCTGTTAATAATTCTGTCACAGCCTTAATCGGAGCTACTCCCATAATAGCCGGATCAATGCCGACTTCACTAAATCCACAGATTTCAGTTAAGTAAGGTAGTTCATGTAGATCTGCATATTCTTTTGTTGCCAATAATAAAACAGCGGCGCCGTCATTAATAGTAGAAGCATTACCAGCTGTCACCGTGCCATTTTCTTTAAAAACAGTTCTTAATTGACTTAGCTTTTCAACCGAGCTATTTCCACGAATGCCTTCATCATGTTCCATTAGGCCATGAATGGTTTTTATCGGAACAATTTCTGCTGCAAAAGCCCCATTGGCTTGTGCTTTTGCTGCCTTTTGTTGGGAATTAACAGCAAATTCATCTTGCTCACTGCGGGAAACATGAAAATCTTCTGCTACTTTTTCAGCAGTTAATCCCATATGCTTTTGGCTAAAGGCATCTGTTAAACCGTCTAAAATCATCGCCGATAAAGGTTCACCGTAGGCATTTGTTTCATAATTAAAATGACGCAATTGTGGTGCATTGGTCATACTTTCTGTACCACCAGCAATCGCAACTTCTCCTTGGCCCAATTGTAAGCTTTGCCACGCCATGATCACAGCTTTCATCCCAGAGCCACACACTTCATTTACTGTAGTTGCTGGTACTTCATACGATAAACCACTATTGATACTAATTTGTCTTGCCACATTTTGGCCGTTTCCTGCTTGTAAAACATTGCCAAATACCACTTGTTTTATGTCATCTTTTACTTTAGGATAACGTGATAATAACGACTGTGTAACTTTTGTACCTAAATCAACAGCACTATATTGGGTCAATGCCCCTTTGTATTTTCCAATCGGACTGCGCAAGGCAGCAACAATGACTACTCTTTTCAAATGTAGCACCTCCACTAGGAAATATATCATTTCTTTCATAAAAAAAAAACAACCTTAACTAATTCTGACCATTTGCAAAGAAAGTTTAAATAAACTTTAAATTATAAAATAATTTTTTCGTCAAAAAGCTTTTTTTATGCTACCTTATAAGAGCAAATATGACTGCACGAGTAACAAATTCAAAGAGAAATTTAGAAAGATAGGGGTTTGTTTATGAACGTCGGAATAGATAAAATTAGTTTTTTTGTACCACCTTATTACATTGACATGACCGAATTAGCGCAAATGCGAAATGTCGATCCCGGAAAATATTTGATCGGAATTGGACAATCTGAAATGGCCATTGGGCCAAGTAGCCAAGATATCGTTACTTATGCTGCCAATGCGGCAAACAAAATTTTAACCGATGAAGATAAAAAGGCAATTGACTTGGTGATTGTAGGTACTGAATCTAGCTTTGATGAATCAAAAGCTAGTGCTGTAATTTTACATCGCCTGTTGGGCATCCAAGATTTTGCCCGTTCTTTTGAAATTAAAGAAGCCTGTTATGGTGCAACGGCTGGTTTAGAAGCTGCAAAAAATCATATTTCTCGTCATCCTGAAAGTAAAGCGTTAGTTATCGCTGCAGATATTGCTCGTTATGGTTTAAATAACGGCGGTGAACCTACACAAGGCGCTGGTGCGGTAGCAATGCTTATTAGTAGCCAACCGAAAATCCTAGCCCTAAGCGATGATACGATTAATTTAACCCAAGACATCTACGATTTCTGGCGTCCAACTGGCCACACTTATCCATTAGTCGACGGACCTTTATCCAATGAAACGTATATTAACTCTTTTAATAAGGTTTATAATCGTTATAGCAAAGAATACCAAGAAAGTTTTGGCGATTTTGCTGCATTAGCTTTTCATATACCTTACACAAAAATGGGTAAAAAGGCATTGCAATCAGTTCTACCACAAGCATCAGAACAAGATGCTACTCGCTTATTGGAGCGCTATGATGAAAGTATTACCTATAGTCGACGTGTTGGTAACTTGTATACTGGTTCCTTATACTTAGGCTTGATTTCCCTCTTAGAAAACAGCACTGCTTTAAAAGCTGGTGACAAGTTAGGTCTTTTTAGTTATGGTTCAGGAGCAGTTTCACAGTTTTTCACTGGTATATTACAATCTGGTTATGAAAAACATCTTTTGAAAGATTATCATCAAGCTCTATTATTACAACGCACTAAGCTGACGATCTCAGCCTATGAAAAAATGTTTAATGAATATGTTGATTACAACAAAACAACAACTTTTAATGATGAACTACCATTTAGTATTGCAAAAATTGAAGATAACATCCGCTTTTACCGCAACTAAAAAAGAGACCCAGATCATGTAAACTGATGATGGAATGATTTCCAAAACTTAGACCGAAAATCTAAGTTTTGGAACATCCATACGCATTAATACATGACATGGGTCTCTTTTAATTAGTTCAAATAATTTTTAAAGTAATCATCTAAATCAGCAATAGCAATTTTATCTTCTGTTCCTTTTTCCATATCTTTAATAACTACTTTTTGCTCTTGTACCTCGGTCTCACCAATTACAACTACTAATTTTGCTCCTAAGCGATTCGCGGTTCTAAATTGTGCTTTTAATTTACGAAAATCAATATCTCTTTCACAAACTAAACCTGCATGACGTGCACTTTGAGCAGCAGCTTGTGCTAAAACATTCCCTAATTGATCCATACAAGCTACGTAAACGTCGATAGTTTCATCTACCGGGATTTCCGCCCCTTCTGCTTCGATTGCGATCAGAGCTCTTTCTATCCCTAATGCAAAGCCAAAGCCTGTATCTTTTTCAGCCGGTCCGCCAAACTCACTAATCAAACCATCATAACGTCCACCAGCACAAATTGTCGTTAATACACCGCCGAAACCTTTTGCCTCGCTCATGATTTCAAAAACAGTGTGATTATAGTAATCGAGGCCTCGTACCATTCGGTGATCGACAACATAGGGAATATTTAAGGCATCTAACATGCCTTTTACTTCATTAAAGAAAGTCGCACTATATTCATCTAAATAATCTAAAATCGAAGGTGCGTTTTCCACGATTACTTTATCTTTTTTATCTTTACTATCCAAAACTCGTAATGGATTTTGGTGTAGTCGACGTTTGGAATCTTCACTAAGTTGTTCTTCCACAGTTTCCAAGTAAGCAATTAAAGCATCACGATAACGCATACGGCTTTCTCTATTACCTAAGGTATTGATAACCAGTTTCACATGACGAACACCTAATTTTTGATAAAAATCCAACGCCATCGCCATTGTCTCAACGTCTGTAGCTGGATTTTTACTTCCGATAACTTCCACCCCAATTTGATGGAATTGACGTAAACGTCCTGCTTGTGGTCGTTCATAGCGAAACATTGGCCCCATGTAATAGCCCTTAAATGGATTTACATGTTCTGGACCAAATAATTTATTTTCTACATAACTGCGGACCAATGGTGCTGTTCCCTCTGGTCGCAATGTAATGTGGCGCTCTCCTTTATCGTAGAAATCATACATTTCTTTTGTTACGATATCTGTAGTTTCGCCGACACTTCTGGCAACAACTTCAAAATGTTCAAAAATTGGTGTTCGTAATTCACGAAAATTATATTCGCCAAAGACTTTGCGAGCAGTATCTTCAATATATTGCCATTTAGCTGAATTTCCTGGCAAAATGTCCATGGTTCCTTTTGGTTTTTGATATTTCATCAAATAACTCCCTTCAAAGATATTCAGAAATACTATATCACTTTCTACAGCGGGTTACTAGCTTGAATCCATTCCAGAATTTATTTATAAGAAATAATAGACTTTTTTAATGGTTAATCTACAATCGGCTTAGGATATTTAATCGCATTTTTCTTTAGTTTTTCAGCAATAATTTCATTAATATCAAAGCCTAAATTGTCTGCTAACATATAGCTATAAATGAGTACATCTGCTATTTCTTCTTTGAGATGTTCTCGTTCAAGATTTCCTTGTTGCGAGGTCTTCAATTGATATATTTCCAACAGCTCACTTGCCTCTAGCGAAATAGATAGAGCCAAGTCTTTTTCATTATGAAAAGGACGCCAATTTCTTTCATCACGAAATTTATTAATTTTTTTCATGGTTTCTTGCATGTCACTCATTATCTTACCTTCTTTTCTTTCTCTTTATTAGTTTGTTCTTCCCGGTATTATTCAATCTACCAGATTGAATAATAAAAAAAAGAGACTAAACAGATGTCTAGTCTCTTTACTTAGGGCGAACGGTGGGAATCGAACCCACGAATGCCGGAGCCACAATCCGGTGCGTTAACCACTTCGCCACGATCGCCATTACCCTATTTAATTTCAAATAAAAAACTAAGATGAAATAACATCTTAGCTCTTTATACCGGCGGCCGGGGTCGAACCGGCACGCCCGTGAGGGCACTGGATTTTGAGTCCAGCGCGTCTGCCAATTCCGCCACGCCGGCATGTCTTTATTAATAGTAGTCTAAGGCGCTAACCGGATTTGAACCGGTGATGAAGGTTTTGCAGACCTCTGCCTTACCACTTGGCTATAGCGCCATTATACTATTATAACAAATATGATTTCAAGTGAAACCAACTGGGGTAGCTGGATTCGAACCAACGCATGAGGGAGTCAAAGTCCCTTGCCTTACCGCTTGGCTATACCCCAATGAAAAGGGCGAACGATGGGAATCGAACCCACGAGTGCCGGAGCCACAATCCGGTGCGTTAACCACTTCGCCACGATCGCCGTATTAAATTAATGGCAGGGGCAGCAGGAATTGAACCCACACTAACGGTTTTGGAGACCGCTGTTCTACCTTTAAACTATGCCCCTAATAAAAATGGAGGAGAGTGGATTCGAACCACTGAACCCTAAGGAACGGATTTACAGTCCGTCGCGTTTAGCCACTTCGCTACTCCTCCGTGGTGGCGCGGGACAGAATCGAACTGCCGACACATGGAGCTTCAATCCATTGCTCTACCAACTGAGCTACCGAGCCAATTTAAAATTTATAATGGCGGTCCCGACGGGACTCGAACCCGCGATCTCCTGCGTGACAGGCAGGCGTGATAACCACTACACTACGGGACCACACTATATGGGGGTTAACGGGTTCGAACCGCTGACCCTCTGCTTGTAAGGCAGATGCTCTCCCAGCTGAGCTAAACCCCCAAATTAAATTTTAATGATCCGTACGGGATTCGAACCCGTGTTACCGCCGTGAAAGGGCGGTGTCTTAACCACTTGACCAACGGACCAGTCAATATACGGAGAGTAAGGGATTCGA
>NZ_CM206813.1:1780000-2232500 GCF_059834485.2 Enterococcus sp. S86.2
ATCCCCGCACTTTTCAACGTACGTGGGTTCGGTCCTCCAGTGCGTTTTACCGCACCTTCAACCTGGACATGGGTAGATCACATGGTTTCGGGTCTACGACTACATACTCATTCGCCCTATTCAGACTCGCTTTCGCTGCGGCTCCGTCTCTTCAACTTAACCTCGCATGCAATCGTAACTCGCCGGTTCATTCTACAAAAGGCACGCTATCACCCATTAACGGGCTCTAACTTGTTGTAGGCACACGGTTTCAGGATCTATTTCACTCCCCTTCCGGGGTGCTTTTCACCTTTCCCTCACGGTACTGGTTCACTATCGGTCACTAGGGAGTATTTAGCCTTGGGAGATGGTCCTCCCGGATTCCGACGGAATTCCTCGTGTTCCGCCGTACTCAGGATCCTCCTAGGTGCCTTCCAAATTTCGCCTACGGGGTTTTTACCCTCTTTGACTGACTTTTCCAAGTCATTCGACTATCTGAAAGAACTACCATATTGGAGTCCTACAACCCCAAGATGCAAGCATCTTGGTTTGGGCTGTTCCCTTTTCGCTCGCCGCTACTTGGGGAATCGATTTTTCTTTCTCTTCCTGCAGGTACTTAGATGTTTCAGTTCTCTGCGTCTACCTCGTATACGCTATGTATTCACGTATACGTAACATCCTATAAAAGATGTTGGGTTCCCCCATTCGGAAATCTCTGGATCATAGCTTACTTACAGCTCCCCAAAGCATATCGGTGTTAGTCCCGTCCTTCATCGGCTCCTAGTGCCAAGGCATCCACCGTGCGCCCTTATTCACTTAACCTTATAAGACCTTACGGTCTGGTTTTGAGCAGTTCTTCTAGCGATAGAAGCTTACTCAAGAAAATAAGCAATTGAACTTATTAAAAAACTCATTCAACGCGGTGTTCTCGGTTTGTTTTGATTTTTTTCTTCAAGTATCCAGTTTTCAATGAACAAAACCATGACAACCAATGTTGTCAATGGAGCCTAGCGGGATCGAACCGCTGACCTCCTGCGTGCAAAGCAGGCGCTCTCCCAGCTGAGCTAAGGCCCCATAGTGCTTTTAAATTGAGAGTAAACCTCTCAAAACTGAACAAAGACAAGTTACAAACTGTGTAGTTTCCGTAATATTCCTTAGAAAGGAGGTGATCCAGCCGCACCTTCCGATACGGCTACCTTGTTACGACTTCACCCCAATCATCTATCCCACCTTAGGCGGCTGGCTCCATAAAGGTTACCTCACCGACTTCGGGTGTTACAAACTCTCGTGGTGTGACGGGCGGTGTGTACAAGGCCCGGGAACGTATTCACCGCGGCGTGCTGATCCGCGATTACTAGCGATTCCGGCTTCATGTAGGCGAGTTGCAGCCTACAATCCGAACTGAGAGAAGCTTTAAGAGATTAGCTTAGCCTCGCGACTTCGCAACTCGTTGTACTTCCCATTGTAGCACGTGTGTAGCCCAGGTCATAAGGGGCATGATGATTTGACGTCATCCCCACCTTCCTCCGGTTTGTCACCGGCAGTCTCGCTAGAGTGCCCAACTAAATGATGGCAACTAACAATAAGGGTTGCGCTCGTTGCGGGACTTAACCCAACATCTCACGACACGAGCTGACGACAACCATGCACCACCTGTCACTTTGCCCCCGAAGGGGAAGCTCTATCTCTAGAGTGGTCAAAGGATGTCAAGACCTGGTAAGGTTCTTCGCGTTGCTTCGAATTAAACCACATGCTCCACCGCTTGTGCGGGCCCCCGTCAATTCCTTTGAGTTTCAACCTTGCGGTCGTACTCCCCAGGCGGAGTGCTTAATGCGTTTGCTGCAGCACTGAAGGGCGGAAACCCTCCAACACTTAGCACTCATCGTTTACGGCGTGGACTACCAGGGTATCTAATCCTGTTTGCTCCCCACGCTTTCGAGCCTCAGCGTCAGTTACAGACCAGAGAGCCGCCTTCGCCACTGGTGTTCCTCCATATATCTACGCATTTCACCGCTACACATGGAATTCCACTCTCCTCTTCTGCACTCAAGTCTCCCAGTTTCCAATGACCCTCCCCGGTTGAGCCGGGGGCTTTCACATCAGACTTAAGAAACCGCCTGCGCTCGCTTTACGCCCAATAAATCCGGACAACGCTTGCCACCTACGTATTACCGCGGCTGCTGGCACGTAGTTAGCCGTGGCTTTCTGGTTAGATACCGTCAAGGGATGAACATTTTACTCTCATCCTTGTTCTTCTCTAACAACAGAGTTTTACGATCCGAAAACCTTCTTCACTCACGCGGCGTTGCTCGGTCAGACTTTCGTCCATTGCCGAAGATTCCCTACTGCTGCCTCCCGTAGGAGTCTGGGCCGTGTCTCAGTCCCAGTGTGGCCGATCACCCTCTCAGGTCGGCTATGCATCGTGGCCTTGGTGAGCCGTTACCTCACCAACTAGCTAATGCACCGCGGGTCCATCCTCAAGTGACGCAAAAGCGCCTTTCAAATACTAAACATGTGTTTGGTATTGTTATGCGGTATTAGCACCTGTTTCCAAGTGTTATCCCCCGCTTGAGGGTAGGTTACCCACGTGTTACTCACCCGTTCGCCACTCCTCTTTTTCCGGTGGAGCAAGCTCCGGTGGAAAAAGAAGCGTTCGACTTGCATGTATTAGGCACGCCGCCAGCGTTCGTCCTGAGCCAGGATCAAACTCTCATAAAAAGTGTTTGAACAGTCATAGACTGTTAAGCTCAAATAAAAATTAACTTTGCTAGCTATTGCTTGCATGTTGTTTGCTTCTATAAAAGAAGCGCCCTACACATTGGTTCGTTTGCTTGCTTTGTTCAGTTTTCAAAGGTCTACTTGCAAAGTTAAATGTGTTTATTCAACTTGCAGTTGGTTACTTTTTGAAATGTTTCAGCAACTCTTATATCTTATCAGCTGACTTAATTTCTGTCAACCGTTTTTTTCAAAAAGTTTTAAAAACTTCTTGAAATGATATTTCAACAACCCGCTTTTTAATAACAGCGACTTTGTTAGTTTAACATCTTAAAAATCAGATGTCAACAACTTTTTCGAACTGTTTTGTTGGTTGTAAATAACAACTCATTCGCAACAGCTTTATTAGAATATCATGCCCGATTTAGCACGTCAAGTAAAAGTTTTAACTTTTTTTAAGACATAGCATTTGTTCGGAACAAATAATAATATAGCAATTCTAAATCCAAAAAGCAACAAAAAACACTAATAAATTTTGATTTTTTTCACGACCGAATTTTATTATCATAACCCAGACGTATAAAGCATTTCCATCTAACAAATGACGTACAATAACTCTCTTAATTCACAAATCATTCGCATAAAATTATGGAATGATTTCTATATTTTTAAAGGCGTAATCTAACAAATAGATCTCACGACAAAAAAATACCTGACTAGATATAACTTTTATTGCATAACCGCAAAAATCTATATCTAGTCAGGTATTCCATAGAAAAATTATCCCATGAAATAAACTATTTAATTGGAATATATATTTTGAAAACCGTTCCTTGTCCTACAACACTATCAACCACAATTTCACCTTTGTAACTGTCAATTAACTGCTTGGCTATAGAAAGACCTAAGCCGTTGCCTCCTTTTGTGCGCGCACGGGCTTTATCAACACGATAAAACCGATGGAAAACTTTTTCTAAGTCTGTTTCCGAGATGCCTTCGCCAAAGTCTTGAATATCAATTTCAAAAAATTGGTTACTTTTTCCAATTTTTAAGTGTACTTCTTTTCGTTCAGTTGAATATTTCACGGCATTATCCAAAATAATAATAATAATTTGTTCGAAATGGTTGCGATAAATTGCTAACGTCTCTTCTTTTGTTAAATCATCATCCAACGTAAAGGTAAATTCTGGATACAGCATTTTAAAGTTATTAAAGACCTGATACGTCACTTCTTTTGCTTGCGTTACTTCATTTGCATAATGAAGCTCCACTTGTTCAGCACGAGATAAATCAAGCATCTCTTGAACTAAGCTTTTCATGCGACTAATTTCTTGTTGACTTGCATTCAAGGCTTCATCTAATATTTCAGGTTCATTTTTTCCCCAGCGCTGCAATATACTTAAATGTCCTTCTATAACCGCTACTGGCGTTCGCAATTCATGGGAAACATCTTCAACAAATTGCTTTTGTTGTTCAATGTACATCCGCATCCTCTCTAACATATCATTAAAAATATCCGCCAAATCTGCTAATTCATCATCGGTGTCAATTTTAGGCATATATGCATCAGATTCTGGATCTTTACGGATAGTATCCATTGTATCGCGCAAAACTTTTAATGGTTTCAAGAAATACGTCGACAAAAAGAAGCCTAAGAAACTAGATAAAATTAATGAAACTACTTCTAAAATAATTAAAGTTAATAATAGCTTACTGCGAATTTCGTAAAAAGAAGACAACTCATAAAAAGTTTGTGCATAACCAATTTTTTCTCTTGTCACCTTGGAAAAGATTGGATGAATGGATAAAAAGCCAGTTGAACCTTTCATCGTAATAATAGTTGGTTCTTTACGTTTTGTCTGCACTAATTCGAAATCATTTTCATGAGTTTTTAAAATGGGCTCTTTTTTCAAGTTGTAGACATACAAGTTTAATTCGGGTTGCCCTAATTCTGAGACAAACTGATCAAGTTGTAAAATATCGCCATCTAAATGGGAAATAGCATCAGGCGTACGATCTTCATTGGAAATTTTTGCAATCGCAAAATAGGCACTTTGCGTTGTCAATTCTTCTTGTCCATTAGCCAAGCGGGAAGTGACCTCTGAAATGACTTCTTCTACATTGTGTCGTTCTTTAGCTACGATTAAGTTAATCGAAGACTTATAGGTAATAACCGCAAAAATCGTAAAGACGATAAATATAAAGAAAGAACTTGCAAAGGCCCACTTAATTGTTAAGGATGGGCCTTTCAGTTCTTTGTTAAAAGTTCTATTTTTTTTGCTCACGAGCGCATCACATAACCAGTTCCCCGGACAGTTTGGATGTAGCTTTCTTCCCCAGGAACATCAATTTTATTACGCAAATAACGAATATACACGTCGACTACATTTGTTTCGACTTCTGTTTCATATCCCCAAACTTTATTTAATAAAACATCGCGGGCTAAAACAACATTCACATTTTCCATTAAGGTTAATAGTAATTCATATTCTCGTTTGGTTAATTCAATTACTTCATTGCCACGACGAACGACACGGTTTTCCTTTTCGATGACTAAGTCACGATAAGTAATAGTCGTTTGTTTTGCGACATTTTTATCCCCTTCAATATCAATCCGGCGAAGTAATGCACGTAAACGAGCTAGTAATTCCTCAATTGCAAAAGGTTTTACAATATAATCATCTGCGCCATGATCAAGACCAGATACGCGATCAATAACAGAATCTCTCGCTGTCATCATGATGATTGGTGTGTTTTTAACTTGGCGCACACGGCGACAAACTTCTAAACCGTTTAATTCTGGTAGCATTAAGTCTAACAAAATTGCATCCCAGTCATTATTTAGTGCTGCATCTAAACCAGTCCGTCCGTTGTAATGAACTTCAGTATGATACCCTTCGTGCGTCAACTCTAGTTCAACAAAACGAGCTAAGTTCTTTTCATCTTCAATAATTAAAATATTACTCATTTGGTTTTAGATCCCTTTTCTTTATATTTTTTTGTAATAAAAAATAGTTGTTTTTTTATTAAAATACTATAGTCATTTTACCATGAAACTATGAAAGAAAAAAGAGGTATCTGAAAATCTTATTAGTAGGTTAATAATCGTCAAAAGTCACACGAGATACCACTTTTATTCTCTAAAGATAAAAAAAGACTGTTGATATTTTCAAAAACACCAACAGTCTTTCCCATAATCAAATTAGAATTATTCAAATTTTCATTGTTTTTTACTTATTCTTCATGATACCAGCTGTAGTGGTAAATTCCTTCTTTATCTGTCCGTTCATAAGTATGTGCCCCAAAATAATCCCGTTGTGCTTGGATAATATTTGCTGGCAAACGTTCCGAACGATAAGAGTCAAAGTAAGCAATTGCCGAAGAAAATGTAGGCACAGGAACACCTGCTTGGACTGCTAAAGCGACTACTTCGCGTACGGCTTGCTGATATTTTTTGGTAATTTCCAAGAAGTAATCATCTAGTAACAAGTTTTCTAAGTCTGGTTTATGGTTATAAGCATCGGTGATTTTTTGCAAGAAACGGGCACGGATAATACAACCCGCACGCCAAATTTTAGCAATTTCACCAAAAGGCAAGTCCCAATCGTATTCTTTTGATGCGGTACGTAATTGCGCAAAACCTTGTGCATAACTCATAATTTTACTGAAGTATAAAGCTTCACGAATTTTTTCGATCAATTCTTTTTTATCGCCTTGATAGTTAAATTTCGCTGGAGCAGGTAAGACTTTGCTTGCAGCTACCCGTTCTTCTTTGTAAGCAGAGATATAGCGCGCAAAAACAGACTCCGTAATGAGTGGTAGTGGCACCCCTAAGTCTAATGCACTTTGGCTTGTCCATTTACCGGTACCCTTATTACCAGCAGCATCTAAAATAACATCGACAATTGGTTTGCCTGTACCAAGATCATCTTTTCTTGTTAAAATGTCCGCGGTGATCTCAATTAGATAACTATCAAGTTCCCCTTCATTCCATTCTTTAAAAATGTCAGCCATCTCAGCAACAGAAAGTCTCAACACATTTTTCATTAAATCATAAGATTCGGCAATTAATTGCATATCACCATATTCAATTCCATTATGAACCATCTTCACGTAATGACCTGCACCATTTGGTCCGATATAGGTTACACATGGCGCACCATCTTCTGCTTTAGCAGAGATTTGTTCTAGAATAGGTGCTACTAAGTCATACGCTTCTTTTTGTCCGCCAGGCATAATAGAAGGACCTTTTAAGGCGCCTTCTTCGCCACCAGAAACACCCGTACCTATAAAGTTGATACCAGAGTTAGCCAATTCTTCATTTCGACGGATCGTATCTTTGAAGAAAGTGTTGCCACCGTCGATTAAAATATCACCTTTATCCAAATGAGGTAATAATTCTTTAATTGTCGCATCTGTTGCCGCACCTGCTTTAACCATTAGCAAAATCCGGCGTGGTTTTTCAATTGCTTCGACAAAATCTGCAATTGTATACGTCGCTTTAAATTTCTTATCTGGATGTTCTTTTACTACCGCTTCTGTCTTCGCAGCTGTTCGGTTGAACAACGCTACTGAATAGCCACGGCTTTCAATATTTAGGGCTAAGTTTTTCCCCATGACGGCCATGCCGACAACACCAATTTGCTGTTTTGTCATTTTGAGTTCCTCCTAGTAGCTTTAATCTTTTCTATTATAACGTAAAAAGCCTTGCTTTCAAACTAAAGGAGGCTATAAATTACAATGGGGTAAATAAAATACAACATAGCCAAAAATCGACTATTGCTTCTAGCTTTGTTTTTGCTCGTAATTTTAAAAATACAAAATAAAAACCCGCAAAGCTCCATGGTTAGCTTTGCGGGTTTTCTTCATTCATTTTCTCAAAAAAATGAATTATGCTTCTTTAGTCGTTACGTCCTTGCCATCGTAGTAACCGCAGTTGGCACATACGTGGTGGCTTTTTTTCAATTCACCACAGTTTGGACATTCGTTCAAACCGTTGATAGTCAATTTGTAATGAGTACGACGTTTGTTTTTCTTAGCTTTAGATGTTTTACGAGCTGGTACTGCCATTTGTTACACCTCCTTGTTTATGAAAAGCAAACTATAAATAGATTGCTATTTATTCCAATCTTACTTATCATCATCTTCTGTTGTATTAAACAGTTCTGATAATTTCGCAAGACGAGGATCAATTTTGGGTGCGGCTGTTTCTTTTTGTTGCAGATAGTCTTCTTCAGAGATGACTTCCCAATCTTGCCCAGCAGGCATTTGGTTGGAGAGTTCTTCTTCTTTTGTTAAAACCTGCAACGGAATTGCTAACAAGATATTGTCAGCCACTGATTCATCCAAATCGATTGTCTGACCTTCAATAAGCAAGACCTCTTCTTCTGAAATCAGTTCAGTCCGCATTTGCAACTGCTCAGGCGTCATAAAAACTTCGTCAACAACTAAATCCAGTGGTAAATCAACTGGGTCTAAACTTCTTGATGAAGGAAGCGTCAACGTCGCCTTCAATGTGTAATGAATAAGATAATCACTTTTTGATACAGTAACAAGCCCACTTACTTCAATGGGAGTGATATCTAGTATTTGATTGTCCCGTTTCATTAATTCTTTTTTCAAATCCAATGTCTCTGAAAAAGTTAACGGCGTTTCATGGTATTTGTTTAATTCCAATAAAGACCACTTCATTTTTATCACCTCTAAGCAACAAAAGCTATTATACAGGGAGTATTTTAGCTTGTCAATGAAATTTTCTTGACACCTTTTCAAAAAATAAAACGAAGTAGCCTAGACTACTTCGTTCTAGTAATAAAAAGCTAAATAGCTTCTTAGATAGCTGTTGTTTCACCACGGTATACAATACCACGACGAGGGTCAACAGTGACTAATTCACCATCTTGAATTGTTGTTGTTGCATCAACAGCACCAACGATAACTGGAATATCTTTTGCGATACCCACAACAGCAGCATGAGAAGTTAGGCCGCCTTCTTCAACGATAACAGCAGCAGCTTTTTCAAATGCAGGCATGTAATCTTTGTCAGTTGTTGGTACAACTAAGACCATTCCTTCTTTAGCACGAGCATTTGCTTCTTCAGCTGATTTAGCGACAACTGCATTTGCGACAACCGTTCTTTCACCAACGCCTTGTGCGTCTAATAGTTTAGAACCGATTAATTGAATTTTCATAACGTTTGTGGTTCCACGTTCGCCAACTGGTACGCCGGCTGTAATTAAAATTAGTTCGCCTTCTTTAGCAAAACCTAATTCAACAGCTTTTTTAGCAGCTAAATCGAACATTTCATCTGTTGTTGTTGGTTTTTGTGCAACTGTTGGGAATACCCCCCAGTTAAGCATTAAACCGCGTTTTGTACGTTCGTCAAATGTAACAGCCAAGATGTCTGCATCTGGACGGTATTTAGAAATCATTTTAGCTGTATAACCTGATTCAGTTGCAGCAACGATTGTTTTAACACCTAAGTTTTTCGCTGCACGAGCCACAGATAAACCAATTGTTTCAGTAACATCAGTTTTATCAAATTCATTGATTTGGAATGAACCTAATTCTGATAAAGCTTTTTCAGCTTCAACGTCAATACGAGCCATTGTAGCTACTGCTTGAACTGGGTAGTCACCATTTGCAGATTCACCAGAAAGCATTGTTGCATCTGTACCGTCAAAGACAGCATTCGCAACATCAGAAGCTTCTGCCCGTGTTGGACGTGGATTTTGTTGCATAGATTCTAACATTTGAGTTGCTGTAATAACAGCTTTACCAGCAGCATTACATTTTTGAATAATACGTTTTTGCACCATTGGTACTAATTCTGGCGCAATTTCAACACCCATGTCACCACGAGCGACCATAATACCATCTGAAACTTTGATGATTTCATCGATATTATCAATACCTTCTTGTGATTCAATTTTAGGGAAGATTTGAACATGTGTCATGTTCTTTTCTTCTAAAATTTCACGAATTTCAAGAACGTCTTGTGCTTTACGGACAAATGAAGCCGCGATAAAGTCAATATCGTTATCTAGGCCAAAACGAATATCGTCTGCATCTTTTTCAGTAATACCAGGCAAGCTAATTGAAACGCCAGGAGCGTTAACACCTTTTCTTGAACCTAACATACCAGCATTTTTCACTACGACGATTAATTCGCGGTTTGCTTCGTCTTTTTCAGTGATTTCCATGTCGATTAAACCATCATCGAATAAGATGTGACCACCAACGTGAACGTCATCGAACAAGCCTGGGTAAGTTACAGCAATTTTTTCTTTAGTTCCTTTTAATTCTGGATCCATCGCGATACGTGTTGTATCTCCAACGTTGAATTGGATATAACCGGCACGACCGAAGTCTGCTTCAGTTGTATCTTGAACAGTAGTCCGGATTTCTGCCCCTTTTGTATCTAATAAGATAGCGACATCTTTACCAGTTTTCTTCACTGCTTCTCTTACCATATTCATCCGGCCTAATTGTTCTTCATGGTCACCATGAGAGAAATTAAAACGGAAAACATTAGCTCCAGATTCGATTAATTGTGAAATAATTTCCACGCTATTACTTGCTGGTCCTAACGTACTAACGATTTTGGTTTTCTTCATTACGTAAACGCTCCTATTCCTTTATTTAAAACAGACATTGCTGTTTTATTAACTTTTAGTAGCTGTCAATTAGAATGATAATTGTTTGTTTAAGTCATATAGACTCAAATCAGGTTTGTGTTTATTGTTTTCAAGTGTATCGATAATATCAGCGGCAACAACTTTATTGTCTTCGATGCCGATACATAAACCGCCTTTTCCTTGTTCAAGCAATTCTACTGCATAAGCGCCAAATTTACTTGCCAAGACACGATCACGAGCACTTGGAGAACCCCCGCGTACAACGTGGCCCAAAATAGAAACACGCGTATGGAAATCACCATATTCAGAAAGTTTATCAGCGAATTCATTGCCGCCCATAACACCTTCTGCTAAAACGATTAAACAATGTTTTTTACCACGGTCGCGACCATCTTGAATGCGTTTTGCAACGGCAGCCATATCAAATTCGTGTTCTGGGATGATGATTTCATCCGCACCACCAGCAACACCAGACCATAATGCAATATCGCCAGCGCCACGGCCCATTACTTCAATAACAAAAGTACGAACGTGAGAAGTCGCTGTATCACGAATGCGGTCAATCGATTCTAAGACGGTATTGATTGCTGTATCAAAACCAATTGTAAAATCTGTACCTGGAATATCGTTATCGATTGTTCCAGGAATTCCTACAGCAGGAAAGCCATGACGTGTTAAGGCCATTGCTCCATGGTAAGAACCATCCCCACCGATAACCACTAAACCTTCGATGCCGAATTTTTTTAACTGTTCAATACCTTTTAATTGTCCTTCTTTAGTAGCAAATTCTGGATAGCGGGCTGAATAAAGAAAAGTCCCGCCACGTTGGATTTTATCCCCAACATCAGCAACGTCTAAACGGCGAATATCACCAGCAACTAAACCGGCATATCCATAATTGATTCCGTATACTTCGATACCATCGAAGATTGCTTTACGGACCACCGCACGGACTGCTGCGTTCATACCAGGTGCGTCACCGCCACTGGTTAAGATTCCGATGCGTTTCATCTACAATTTCACCTCATTAAAATATTTTTAGGTTTCCCTAAATAATACCATTTTGGCATTAACCACGGTGTCCATTTTACCATTAAAATATGGAAATGTCTTGAGATACGAGCAGAAAATTGAAAAAATTGAAAGCGAAAAGTAAAATTTACTGAAAGTCACTTGAAAACTATGTTATTTTCACCAAAAATATTCTTCAAGTCTTGCGTTACAACAGGATTTTCCGCAATTTGATATTTTTCTGCTAGTATTTTTTTTGTTCCAGTACTTTCATAAAAAAGAATTATTTTACTTGCTCCTGGCGCTTGTTTAATTAAAGCGTACAAGGCTGATAGTTGCTTGTCTGTATCAGCTATACCAGTTAGACGAATATAGCAAGTTGGTGCACTTTTTATGTCGCTAATTTTTTTGGCTAACACAATTTGATCTGCAATTACTTGCATCTCTTGATTATAGGTGCTGATTTCAGTTTTCCCTTCAACGTAGACGACGTCATCGACTGCAAAAGTTTGGCGCACATGACGATAACTATTTGGAAAAATAGTTAAAGAAACTTCGCCAGTCGGATCATTAGCCTCCACAAAGGCCATCTGCTCACCTTTTTTCGTGCGAATCTCGCGGATTCCTCGAACGTATAAAAGAAGATGCACGTTTTGTTTAGGTAGTAGTTCACTAATCAGCTGTACTTGACGCGCAGCTTTTAATACAGGATAACTTTCAGTCGGATGTCCGGAAACATAAACACCTAAATATTGTTCTTCTAAATTCAAGCGCTCAGTCAACGAATAATCACTAATTTCAGTTGGTTTTAGTGCCATAATATCTAATAAATCCATACTGCCGCCACTATATTCAATATTTTGAATTTTACTGTCTAAGCCTGTTACAAGTTGTCGTCGATTTTTTTCAACCTCATCGAAAGCACCAATCTCCACCAAAGGCTGGATTAAATCCAATTTAAGCCACTTTGCTGGCAAGCGATACAAGAAATTATCCAGTGATTGAAAAGGACCATTCTCCTTTCGTTCCGCGATAATTGCGGCAATAAAGTCACGGCGAGTGCCTTTAATACTGCTTAACCCAAAACGAATTTCATGATTGTTCACCAAATAAAAACTAAAACCACTGTCATTAATGCTAGGCGGCAAAATTCTAATTCCTTGTTTTTTCGCCTCTGTTAAATATTCTTTGACTTTAGCAGTATTATTGCGAACCGAGTGAAGTAAGGCGGCAAAAAAAGGAGCCGGATAATGCACTTTTAAAAAGCCCATTTGAAAACCAACAAAAGAATAAGCAAAAGCGTGAGAACGATTAAAGCCGTAATCAGCAAATCGTTCAATATAATCGTAGACCTCATTGGCTTTTGTTTTACTATGTCCCTTTTTTACAGCGCCCTTAACGAAATGGCGCCGTTCTTCATCTAAAACATCTTTTTTCTTTTTACTGATGGCGCGGCGCAAAATATCGGCTTGTCCCAAGGTGAACCCTGCCATTTTGGCTGCAACTTGCATAACTTGTTCTTGGTAAACCATAATGCCATAGGTATTTTTTAATATTGGTATCAAACTATCATCCAAATAAGTTACTTTTTCTTGTCCTTTTTTCCGCTTAATAAAGTGATCGATATTTTGCATCGGACCTGGTCGATATAAGGCGTTGACTGCAGCAATTTCTTCAATATTTTCTGGACCTAAACGACGTAAGACATTTTTTATCCCCGCGGATTCAAATTGAAAGACGCCAGATGTATTGCCTGCTTGAAAAAGCTTCAACGTCTTCTCATCAGTTAGGGGAATATCTTTTTGCGAAAGTTTATCCCCTGTAACTTTTTTGATTCCCTTTAGCGTATCGTCAATAATGGAAAGATTACGTAAGCCTAAAAAATCCATTTTTAATAAGCCAACAGCTTCCACATCATTCATGGTAAACTGCGTTAATAAAATATCATTGGCTCCAGCTTGTAAAGGAATTAATTGCAGTAAATTTTTATCACTAATCACTACCCCGGCAGCATGGGTGGAAACATGGCGCGGTAGTCCTTCCAATGTTAAAGCAACTTCAAATAATTGCCGATTTCGCTCACTTAATGCAATCAGATCCCGCAGACTACTGGATTCTTCCAGTGCTTTTTTTAGCGTAATTTTCAAGGTATTTGGAATCGCCTTGCTCCATCGATTGGCCTCACTTTGTGATAAACCAAAAACCCGAGCAACGTCTCGAAGGACCATCTTGGCAGCCATTGTACCAAATGTAGCAATTTGGGCTACTTGAAAAGTGCCATATTTTTCTTTCACATAATGTAGCACTTCATCTCGGCGATTATCGGGAATATCCAGATCAATATCTGGCATTGTGTAGCGCTCTGGATTTAAGAAGCGCTCAAACAACAGGTCGTATTCAATCGGATCAACATCAGTAATTGCTAATACAAAAGCAACGAGGGATCCTGCCGCAGAACCCCGGCCTGCACCTGTCACAATATTACTACGGTGAGCAAAATCCATTACATCCCAAACAATTAAAAAATAGTCATCAAAACCCATTTGGTGGATAATTTGCAGTTCATAGTCAAGGCGCTGTTTGTATTCAGCCGTGATATTTTCAACCCGCTGTTTCAGCTTTGTTTCACACAACTGTCGCAAAAATTCAGCAGCAGGTCTATTTTGGGGAACAGGATAATGGGGCAATAGTTTTTGGTGTAAGGGTAGCTCAAACTGACTACAAACCGCTGCAGTTTTTTGCGCATTTTCTAATGCTTGCGGTTGGTTCTGGCGAAAATACTCCGTTAGTTGACTTGCGTTAACTAAGTATTCGCCACTTCCTTGCTCCAATTCGGCAATATCTTGCATTTGCGTGCCACCTTTTAGGTGCTGCATTACTGCAATTGCTGCTTTTTCCGCTGGATCAATTGTATTTACTTCATTAATAGCAAAAGGTGCTACGCCTTGTTGAAGATAAAAATGCACCAATTCTTCCGCTAATTGTTTTTGAGGAGAAACACCATAAAAAAATTGTTCTTTAGGAAATAGTTCCTGAAAAAAATTAAGACGGTTTTCTGCTTTAGCAACATCTTTTGAAAAAAAGTAATCGACTTCATTTCTTAGTGGTAAAACACCATATAAATTATCCAGTGGAGCAAAATCAGTCAAATCAACTTGACCATTGATTTCTTTTTGACTACTTAAAGCCATCAGCTGTTGATAACCAACAAAATTTTTAGCAAATAATAAGATCTCATTTTCACCTGCTTGAACAGGTGAATAGTAATCTAAGTGCAAACCAATCACTGATTTTAGACCCGCACGCTGACATGCGTTATAAAAAGTGACTGCTCCAACCAAGACATTGCGATCACATATTCCTAATGTGTCGTAGCCTCTTTGTTTAGCCGTTTGCACGAGCCGATTTATCTCAATTGTACTTTGTAACAAAGAATAAGCAGTCACGGTATATAATTGTGGCAGCACTGTATGTCCTCCTTTTTGAAAACACTTGAAAACTTTACATTCAAGAAAAATATGGTAAACTGTAATCGAGAAATGAGCAAGAGAAGAGGTGTCTGCTATGAAATATTTGGTTACTTTGTTTTGGACGTATATCTTAGGTCAAGTCGTTGGCTACCTGGGTAGTGCTTTAAACAGCGGCACTTATGATTTTAAACTTAGCTCAATCATTTCCCTAATTTTAGGAGTTATCATTATCCTAATTGCCGAAGTGGCTACGCCCAAAAAGAAACACGCATAAGCAAACAGTTGTGTCTCTTACACAACTTGACTCAAAAAGATTGCAGTTTGTTGCAATCTTTTTTTGTTTCTTTTGCTTCATTAAACAAATTTACTTTTGTTGAAGTTTAATCCTGGCTTTCGTTGCAACAAACAATTAAAAGGCTGTGATAAAAGCCGTATCACAGCCTTTTATTATGAATAACTTTTTTATAAATAGCTTTTTTCCGCTGAATTAATCAGACTAAAGTCTTTTGTTTAAAACTTTGCGAAAATTAAAAGTCGACAAACAAATGTTTAAGAACACAAAACCACTGGTTACCCAAAAAACAGCACGATATCCCATCCCGTGTGCCACTGTTGAACCCACCATTGGGCCTAGTACTTGACCAAAGTTTGTAAACATTTGATTGTAACTATAAATTCGACTAACGCCTTCTGGTGGTGTGATTTTTGAAATCAACGTATTAATAGAAGGCATTAAAGCTCCGGTTGAAAAACCGAGAATAAAACGTAGAACACCTAACTGAAACGGTGTTTTAACAAATCCCATTGGAATAAAACAAATAAAGGACAGTACTAAGCCAAAGAGTAGAATTTTTTGATTTCCAATTTTATCCCCTAATTTTCCCAACGTTGGCGACGAAATAATAGCCGAAACACCAGCGACTGAAACAATTAAGCCACTGACAAATAAGATGTTACTACTATCGCCACTTAATTGGCGAATATAAAGCGTCAAGATGGGACTAATACTCGTTACCCCAACTTGTAAAATTAACGAAGTGATAAATAAACCAATCAATACTTGAAGGTTAGAGACTCGGTTGAATATCTGCTTAACAGTCAATAAGTCGGTTTTTTCAATTGGTACAAAGTCTTCTTTAACAAAGAAAATCGTTAAAATAGTCGTAATTGCTAAAACCGTCCCGGTAATAATGAATACATTTTCCATACCAAACCACTGAGCCAACGCGCCTCCCATTGACGGACCGATTAAATTCCCCGCAACTGCACCAGTAGACAATGTTCCAAGTGCCCATCCACTTTTTTCTCTTGGTGCTTGGGAGGCAATTAATGCCGTTGCATTCGGAATATAACCTGATAAAATCCCCGTCATAAACCGCATAATCAAAAGCCAGTATACATTAGGTACAAAAGCCAACGAGCCCATCGTAAACGTCATCCCAATTGCAGCACGAATCATCATTAAGCGGCGACCCTTGCGATCTGCCAAATTCCCCCAAATAGGTGCAACAATGGCCGAAGCAAAGGCTGTAACGGAAATTGCCAAACCAGCAAACAATTCTACTTGATTTTTCGGTGTGCCCAACTGCTCAATATAAATAGGAATAAAGGGCATCACCAAACTAAAACTAGCACCGGTAAAAAAACACCCAATCCACGAGATAAATAAATTTCGTTTCCAATCTAACTTCATAGTCAACCCTCTTTCATTACTACTATAGCCTATTTTCCACAAGAGGTGAATTGGAAAGCCAAGATATGTGGCAAAAAGACAGCAATTTTTTAATGAATTCGCTTATCTTCCATGAAATATTTTTAAAGAATTAATCGACAAAAAAATCTAGAGTAAAAGCCGAAACGACTTTTTCCCTAGATTTTTATCTTATAAATGAGATAGTAATTTTTAATTAAGCAATTACAGCTAAAATAATAAAGTTTAAGATAAATAAAATGTCTACAACCCAAAGAATTGGAGAAATTTCATTAAATTTGCCTTTAATTACTTTCACAATTGTATAGAAAATGAAGCCAGCTGCGATACCGTAAGAAATACTGTAACAAAAGCCCATAAAAATTGCAGCAAAGAAAGCTGGTACTGCCTCTTCTAAATCAGTCCACTCAATATCTTTGAAAGAAGCCATCATCATGACCCCAACTAAGATTAAAGCCGGTGCTGTCGCTTGCGCAGGTACAATAGAAATTAAAGGTGAAAAGAAACTGCTAATTGCAAATAAACCAGCCACAACAACAGATGTTAAGCCAGTCCGTCCACCAGCACCAATCCCGGCTGCAGACTCGACATAAGTAGTCGTGTTTGACGTACCAAAAATCGCACCAATTGAAGTTGCAATCGCATCTGCAAATAAGGCTTTGTCCATTTTGGTGTTAAAACCACGACTGTCTTCTAAAGCATCTTCGTCTTCTTTAGAGAAAATTCCGGTTCTGCGACCAGTACCGATAAATGTCCCAATCGTATCAAAAGTATCGGATAAACTAAAGGCAATAATCGTCATTAAAACTTGTGGAATTTTACCAGCATCACGAAACAGTGATTGCATACCTTCACTACCAAAAGCCGCACCAAATGTGGTTTTTAACTCGTTAATGGAACTGCCTAAAGAATTAGCTTTCCAATCGATTGCACTAAGATCAACAACACCCATGAAAATACCTAAAATTGTCGTTGCCACAATCCCAATTAAAATAGCACCACGAACATTGCGTACGACTAAAATCGTCGTTAACACTAACCCAATAACAGCTAATAAGACCGGAGCATTATTAAAGTTAGCTAAAGCTGGGACAATCCCACCATTCATCGTAACGTTAACGGCTTTATCCCCTTCCACAACACTACTTGTAATGGTTGCAGAATCCGCACTAAAGCTCAAAAGGTTCGCGTTTTTCAACCCAACATAGGCAACAAAAATCCCGATTCCGCCACCAATAGCATGCTGCATACTTTCTGGAATTGCGTGGATAATCATTTTACGAATTTTGGTAATCGTAATAAAAATATTAATCAAGCCGCAAATAAAGACCATCGCCAAGGCTTGTTGCCACGTGTATCCAAGGCCAAAAACAACCGTGAAAGTGAAAAAGGCGTTAAGCCCCATCCCAGGTGCTTGTGCATATGGCACATTGGCAAAAAGTCCCATTACTAAAGTTCCAATTACTGACGCAATAATTGTCGCAAGGAACACCGCTTGAAACGGCATACCAGAAGCTGATAGAATCGTCGGATTTACGAATAAAATATAACTCATCGCAAAGAAAGTCGTTAAACCTGCGACAAATTCCGTTGAAACATTTGTGTTACTTTCCTTCAATTTAAAAAACTTTTCCATTAAAATGTTCACTCCTACAAAAGAATAAGGGCATATTTCGGATTTATCATCCAACAAAGACTGATTATAATTTCTCAGTAAAAATAAAACAATCTTTTTCTCGATGTTTTTTGATCAACGTCTTGATAATGTTCGTGTTTTACTATGAAAACGAATTATCTACTCCTTTATTTCACTTCGCTAATTTTTTTTAAAGGTATCTTTGTTATGAACCAGTCCGCTTGTGAAAAATATAAAATATGTTAAACTAAAACAGCGTATCTTTTATACGAGGGGAGAATATATATGAATAAAAAACTAATTGCCATTGACCTAGATGGTACAACTTTAAACGCTAAATCCCAAATTAGTCCTAAAACTGAAGCTGTTTTAAAAAAAGCGATGGCAACTGGCCACATCGTCAGCATTGCGACTGGTCGCCCATTTCGCATTAGTGAAAAGTTTTATCACCAATTGGCTTTAAATACGCCAATGGTTAATTTTAATGGTGCTTTAGTCCACGTGCCTTATACAAAGTGGGCTGCAGAATCTGAAACACTCTTTAGCCGTGATATTGTTTTTGAAATTTTAAAACAAAAAAATGATCTTCAATTAGATTTTGTTGCCGCTGAAAATCGCGACACATTCTATGTCGATCGTTTGGATTTTGGCAGTGAATATCTCTTTGATAATCAGAAACCAACCCCTGATAATTTGTTAGAAAATCTAAAATCAAATCCAACTTCGATGTTGATTCAAACCAAAACTGAATTGGCACAAACGGTTTCAGATACCTTAAAAGCGCAGTTTTCTGACTACATTGACGTTAGAACTTGGGGTGGTCCTAATGCAATTTTAGAAATCGTAGCCAAAGGAATTCAAAAAGCGCGGGGTGTTGAAATTATCGCTGATTCTATGGCAATCGATCGAAAAGATATCATCGCGTTTGGCGATGAGCATAATGACTTGGAGATGCTTGATTACGCAGGTTGGGGCGTCGCAATGAAAAATGCGAGTCCTGAAGCAAAAGCAATTAGCAATGATATTACAACTAAAAGTAATGATGAAGATGGTTTAGCAGATTATTTGGAAAAATACCTTGCTATTTAAGACTTCTAGAAAAAAGGGTTGGGAATTTTCAGAATGAGAATTCCCAACCTTTTTTCTTTGCAGCTTTGTATAGTTTGTATTATAATTATTAATACAAAGTATACAATTAAAATAATTTAACTAAATAAGGAGTGATTTACATGCAATTAAATGTCCACGAATATTTACCTATTTTAATACCACTGATTATTTTACAACTTGGCCTGGCAATTTACGCTATTATCGACGTATTAAAACATCCCCACTACAAATTTGGTAATCGAATTGTTTGGATTATTATTTGTGCTGTATTTTCTTTTATCGGACCGATTGTCTATTTTGCTTTTGGTAAAGGAGAAGATTAAATGACTTCCATGTTAACCCTGCAAAATGTAAAAAAACAATTTGGTAGTAACCTTATTCTTGATAATTTAAGCTTCACCATCCCCAAAGGCAGTATTTTTGGCTTTGTTGGTGAAAACGGGGCCGGAAAAACAACCACGATGAAGATTATTTTAGGACTTTTAGCTGCTGATAGTGGTTCTGTTACTATTGCCGGACAGACAGTAAAATACGGCGATACCACAACCAATCAAAAAATCGGCTACCTTCCCGATGTGCCCGCATTTTATGATTACCTCACGGCTACAGAATATTTAAGTTTATGCGGTCGTACGAGCGGTATGTCAAAAAGTGAACTGCAGCTGAAAATCCCCTCCTTACTAACAAAAGTTGGTTTACAAACAACAAATCAAAAAATTAGTGGCTTCTCACGGGGAATGAAACAGCGCTTAGGTTTAGCCCAAGCTCTCTTAAATGAACCGCAGTTATTAATCTGTGATGAACCAACTTCCGCCCTCGATCCATTAGGACGCAAAGAAGTATTAGACATTCTAGCAAGTTTAAAAAATGAAACCACAGTTTTATTTTCTTCTCATATTTTAGCTGATGTAGAAGCCATATGTGATCATGTGGCCATTTTAAATGACGGAAAAATCCAATTAACTGGCCCACTAGCAGAAATTAAAACAGCTCAGCCTAATCACTATGAATTACGCTTTGAAAGTCCCGCTGATACGGCTCTTTTTTTAAAGCAAAATCCACAAGACTGGCAGCAAGTCGCGCAAAAACTCGTCCTACCAAGTTTACCGCAAGAAGATTTAGGCTTACAAATTATCAAAAGAGTCGCTACATTAAACCTAGTGCCGTTGGAATTTAAACTAGTCGAGCCAACATTAGAAGCTATATTTTTAAAGGTGGTGACAAAATGAAACAACTCCAACTTTTCCTGGCTAAAGAATTTTTTGCTAATTGGCGGACTAAAAAAATTCCGATTTTATTTATCATTGCTCTTGCTGTTGGTATTTTATCGCCTTTTTTAGCCAAAATTATGCCAGATATGATGGCTTCATTACTACCAGAAAAAATGACTATCACCTTACCTGCATCTACTTCTATTGATAGTTGGACACAGTATTATAAAAATTTGCCACAATTTCTTTTATTGGCAATCGTCTTATTATCAACGGGTATAATCAGTACTGAAGTTGAAAAAGGCACGCTTATTCCTTTTATCACAAAAGGATTATCCCGTTCTGTTTTGGTAATAAGTAAAGCACTATATCTCTTTTTTATTTGGACTTTTACGCTTTTTCTGTCGTTTGTGACCAATCTGGGCTACACTGCATATTATTTTAATGATGGCAAAAGCCCGCATCTTTTGTTACCACTTTTTGGTTTTTGGCTATATGGCAGCATCATTTTAACCGCTACTATTTTCGCCTCTAGCTTGGCCAAAAATATGGGCCAAAGTCTTTTGATCGTCGCAGTCTTTTATTTAATTAGTAGTTTGAGTGGTATCTTTAAGAAAATAGACCATTACAATCCTTTTATCTTGGGTACTAATTCTCTTAATTGGTTGACCGGTAAAAGTGATTTTACCCCCTATTGGCCTGGTGTTATGCTGGCTATTCTCCTTATCCTTTTATTTATTGGCTTAAGTTTAGCTATTTTTAGAAAGCGGCGCTTATAAGGACTTCTTTGGTAAAAAAGCCACGTTTTCGTTACAATCTAGCTAAAGGATAAAAAGTAGGAGGAATTACTATGACCCAATTAGTGAACGTACAACAAATGAAGACCTGTGAGCAATACACCATTGATACGATCGGTATTCCTAGCATGGTCCTCATGGAAAAAGCCGCATTGGCAGTCTTTGCAAAACTAACAAATGAAAAGAATGACCTTTCGCAAATTCTCATACTCTGTGGCAGTGGCAATAATGGCGGCGATGGTTTTGCACTTGCGCGATTACTTCACCTTGCCGGCAAAAATGTTACGATTTATTTCGCCGGAAATTCAGATCATCTAACAAAAGAATGCCGACAACAATATAATATTTGCCAATATTATCAAATTCCTATTTTACACCACTTAGAAACTTTCTTAGGTTTTACAATCATCATCGATAGTTTCTTAGGGATTGGCGCTACAGGCGAGCTAAGCACAAAGGCAAAAAATGTTATCGTGCAAATAAACAACAGCAAATTACCCATCGTAGCCATTGATGTCCCTTCTGGCATTGATGCTTCAACAGGTAGCTCCCTAGGTGCATTTATTCGTGCGGACACAACAATCACCTTTCAATTTAAGAAAACTGGCTTCACCGTCTCACCAGGAAGTAACGCCTGTGGTAATTTGCACGTTGTCGATATCGGTATAAGTGATGCGCCTTTAAAATAAAAAACTTTGCGACCGCTCTTAAGCTTTATCACAATTAGAAAAGTTAAGGGACTCCCTAGCCATAAGTCATAAGCAAAAATTTGCAAATCTGTCAGATAAAAAAACCAAACGCTTGACCTTTCAAGTGGCAACGCCTAAAAGTTGGACTTTTAGACGCGCCTTTTGAAAAGTTTTACGTTTGGTTTTTTCATTATAGTGTTTCGTAAGTAATTGCTTTTGCGGTAGGAATTTCTTCATCGATAAAGTAAACTTTATACCAAGTTAGGAAAGTAAAGATTGTCCAAATTTTACGTTGTACTTCGGCTTTACCTTCGTGATGATCGTCTAATAATTTCATGATTTTTGTTTGATCAAAGAATTGTTTAGCAAAATCAGCCGTAAACAACGCTTTAACTTCTTCATAACCATGATCTTCTTTTAACCAAGCTTTAATTGGCACAGGAAAACCTAATTTTTCCCGATTTGCCCATTCTTCTGGCAAGTGACGATTAGCTGCTTGGCGGAAAGCATCCTTAGTATTGTTTTGATTCATTACATATTTTGCAGGAATGCGTTGTGCTAATTTCATCACTTCGATATCCAACAGTGGCACTCGTAATTCAAGGGAGCTGGCCATAGAAAGTTTGTCTGCCTTTAATAAAATATCTTTTGGCATCCATTGGTGGACATCCACGTATTGCATTTTATTAACTTCACTTTCAATTCCTTTTGTTTGATCAAAGTGAGGATTCATAATTTCTTTGACAGAAGGCGCATTTTGAAATTCTGGCTGCAAGTAGCTAGCCGCTTCTTGTTCTTCAAAAACTTTAGCATGGCCAATAAAGAAATCGCGTGCTGGTGCGGTTGCTTCATACAAATGAATGCGACCATGGAAATTACTCATTTTCCCAAACTTGCGACCAATAGAATAGCGCATCCCTTTTGGTAATTTTTTTAATCCTTGGGCAAAAACGCGTACCATTTTAGAATTGGTATGGAAACCATATGTTTGGTAACCGGCAAATAATTCATCTGCTCCTTCCCCTGATTGTACTACCCGAACAGATTGTGAAGCTAGGTTCGCCAAGAAATAAAGGGGTACACAAGATGGGTTGGAATCTGGTTCATCTAGATGATATTGAATTAATGGAAATGCCTTAAAGGACATATCGCCATCAATAACAGCTGCTGTATTGTTTAAGTCCAACATTTTGGTTAACTTGCGTGCTTCAATCGCTTCGTTATAGGTCTTGTCATCAAACCCAATCGAAAAGGAATGATCCGGACGTAAAACCGAAGTCACATAACTTGAGTCAACCCCACTCGATAAAAAGGCTCCCACTTCAACATCGGCAATCCGGTGAGCAGCAATTGAAGCTTCAACTGTCTTATCAATTTCTTCTACCCATTCTTCTTTTGAATGGTCATCTTTTTTCGTAAAGTCAGCATCCCAATATTCTTTAATTGTTAGTTTACCGTCTTTATACGTATAATAATGTCCTTCTGGTAAACGGTAAACATTTTTAAAGAATGTTTCACCGTTTAATGGTGAATATTGGAAAGTCATATAAGGTTTTAAAGCGGCTGTATTTAGTTCTTTGTTGAAATCTGGATGAGGTAAAAAGCTCTTGATTTCTGAACCAAACATAAACGTACCATTCATTTCAGCATAATAATACGGTTTAATCCCAAAATGATCGCGGGCACCAAATAATTCTTGTTTTTCAATATCCCAAATGGCAAAAGCGAACATTCCCCGTACTTTTTGTAAAAGTTCAGCACCCCATTCTTCGTAACCATGCAATAATACTTCTGTATCTGCATGCGTAGAAAAAACGTGTCCAGCGGCAATTAATTGTTCTCTCAAAGGTTGAAAATTGTAAATTTCACCATTAAAGATAATAACCTTGCTACGATCTTCATTATAAATAGGCTGTGAGCCGCCCTCTAAGTCAATAATTGACAACCGACGAAATCCCAACGCTACATTTTTATCTGTATATTTACCAGAACTATTAGGACCACGGTGGACGATGCGATCCATCATATCTTCAATAATTTCTTGTTTTTGATCCTTGCTATTCACAAAGCCGACAATGCCACACATATTTTCACGTCCTATTATTAAAATTTCATTTTCTACAAACCAGGACTTATCATAACATAAAATTAATAATCCTACGACTGAATTTACCAAATGCCCTTTTATCCAAAAAAGTTTTTTACTTTCTCTTAATATTTTATAAAAAATTAGCCCGCCGTCTTAAAAGCAGCATGTATTTTCTACTAACTTTATTGCTTTTTTCCACACTTATGGCGTGTGGACTTTTGCAGTCAAGCTATTGACTTTAATTGCAATCACCGCTGTGGCATTTAGCGCTTTGGTAGGGATTACCACTTCTTTTTTTGGGTCATAATGCGTGACAATTTTTTGTAACGCCGCTCTCTTTTTCTTTTCATCGGTTAAAATCAATGCCTCCCCGGTCCCAATTATGCTTTGGTAGGCATAAGAATAGGATTGTCTTTTTTTATCTATGAGCAGTTGCTGCCCACAGTCCATTTCAAAACCAATCTTATTATTTTTAGCCAGCAACGCCAATTTTAGCCCTGTCTTTGCACCATGAATAAAAAGCGTCAAATCATTTTCTCCTGACCATTCATAACCAAAATTAACGGGCACAATATAAGGGTAGTCTGCTTGCGTCATTGCCAAACGTAAAACCAAACATTGGGCCACTATTTGCTTTATTGTTGCTACTTCTGTAACTTCGCGATCTTTTCTACGCATAATTGCCTCCTGTTTTCTTTCTATTATATAGATATCTAACACTTTTAGTGAAATAAAAAAAGACCAAAATGAGTTTGGTTAAAGTTTTATTTTACCGCCATGCACGAAAAAATGTGTGCGGTATAAAAACTATCACTTCTCATTTAAGTCTTTCATTTCAAATTCACTTCATTTACCACTTCAAATCTCTGCAGCAACAGGTTTTAATTCAAAAATAAATTTGAAATCTCGTTGTTGTATATCACCACTGTATGTCAAATCGTATTCGTGGGCTAAGACGTTAACCGTCTGCCCACCCAAACGAATCACTGCATTTCCCACCAAAGCCAAACTGGTGTACATCTCTTTAGCTATGCCGTGAGCATCATTGTTACGTTTGGCTAACTTCATCAACAGCTCGGCACTATTGCAGTCATCTCCAGATTGCAACACAGAAGTAATCATTTTAGATGCTTTAATAAATGGAAATAATGGCACAACACTAATTAACAACATAAATGCAAGTTTTCCTTTCACCACAATTCTCTCTTCATTTCCTGTAATGGCGTCTTTAAGCTGTTTAAAATCTGAATACTCTGCTTGCGATAGCGGAACATTGGCAAAAGCATTAAAATATCGCAAATCTTCTTTCGTCAAATCCGTTTCTATCTGATTTTCTTTGTGATTCATTTTAATCCCTCCTTAATTATTTCATCCCATTTTTTCTATTTTTATTTTAACACTTTTTTAATCAATCGCAAATAAATTACCAACAACCTTATTTCAAAAAAAGTAAAAATAAAAAAATCGTAAAAAAATTTTACATAAAACAACGAAAAAAAGGAGCAAATAGCGCTCTAATTCCTCATCACAAATAATTAAATAAAAAACAAGCTGCTACACTAAAACTATAATTCCCATCTGATTTGTTATTTTGAAAAACGGTACTAAAAAGCAAGCATATCACAAACACTTTTGGCAAAGCATTTGTTTTAATAAACCACCCTAACACGTTCAAATAAAAGGTTGCAAAAGATTATAGTCAGTAAAAAAACTATATAAACATATCTTACGACAAAAAACGCTAGGCAAAAGTCAAAATAACTTTTGCCTAGCGTAATCTTTAAGGAGAGTACGGGATTTGAACCCGTGCACCGGTGTAAACCGGCTCGCTGGATTTCGAGTCCAGTGCATTACCGCTCTGCCAACTCTCCATGGGCTACTTCTTTTATTTTCGTCAAAATTGAAAAAAAGTCAATTAAGATGTACCTCATAAAAAAACGCGAATTAACTGTCATGGACTACTCCTTTTAAAAACAGCCTGCCTTTGAAAGAAAAAGTATTATGAACTGCTAAGACGCGTCTTTCTTTTATAAGCGTGATTTTTCACTAGTAAACTAGCCTTCCCCATTAAAAATTTTTTCTGGGGCCTCCATTTTCAAAATACCATCAACAGCAGATTGAATTAATTCACCAATTTGTTCTTGAGAAGGGTGAATAATACCAGAAGACATCAAAGAAGCAATTCCTGTCACTGTGATCCAAGTCCCATCATGAAGTGCTTTGATGTACTCGTCAGACAAGTCAGCATATTCTGGACAATTTGCCACCATATTTTTGAAGTATTCATATGAAAACTCGTGCATCATTTTGCCACCGCCATATTCATCAACAAATAAGGCAACATACAAATTACGATTTTCTTGAGCAAAATTAATGTAATTCAAACCCAAGTCAACAATTTGATTTCCTGTATGCTTAATCGGAAAGACATTTTCTTGTAAATCCCGCATAACTGTTTCAACCAAAGTGTTTTTAAGATCTTGCATATTTTTAAACTCTAAATAAATCGGCTGGGTTGAAATCCCCATTTTTTTGGCAATGTTACGGGCTGTAAACTTACTGAAGCCATCTTTTGAAATAACTTCATAAGCGGCTTTCAATATTTGATCTTTTGTATAAACCTTACGACGCATAGAAAGTCACCTCTCCTTTATAATAACATTTATCATTCATAAGTTTATTGTAAACAAAAATAGAATTTTTGGGAAATGATATACCTCAAAAATAGTTATCTATCTTAAAGAAAAAAATTCGTACGATAACGAGAGATACCAAATTAACCAACAGTTCACAATAAATTTATGACATAAAATATCTTAAAAAGATAATAAGACATTTCACAAACTATTACAACCGTTATTTTTATTAAATCTATATTAATTTATTTTAAGCTAAAACAAAAATTTCTCAATTTTCTGATATTTCTTTATCAGTGTTTTTGAATAAAACGGCAAAAAAACTTTTCACCTAATAAAAATTAAAAGCAATTCAAACAACGAAATGATAGAATAGAAGCAACTTTACAAATGAGGTAAACAAATGAAAGAAGAACTTGTTTTAAGTACCTGTCTTATGGCGGGTAAAATTATGATGGAGAATGGTTCAGAAGTATATCGTGTAGAAGATACGATGAATCGAATCGCAGAAAACGCTGGGATTTCTAACACTGTTAGTTATGTTACGGCAACTGGCCTATTTATGAGTATACGTAATTCTTCTTTTTCTCAATTAGAAGAGGTACATGAACGTTCCATCAACTTAGAAAAAATTGTCGCCGTCAATCATCTTTCCCGCGAATTTGCAGCTAAAAAAATTACTTTAAACGAGTTAAATGCACGACTAAAACGTGTGAACTGTGATACACCGAGTTTTTCTTTACTTTGGCAAGTGCTGGCAGCGGGTTTTGTTAGTTGTACTTTAATGTATATCTTTGGCGGGACATGGCAAGATTTTATCCCGACGTTTTTTATTGGCTGTCTTGGATTTATCGCAGGAATTTATGTAAAAAAATGGTTACAAATGCGTTTTTTAGATATGTTTGTTGCAGCTTTTGTGATTGGTGCGTTGGCTATTTCATGTGTAAAGCTGGGATTAGCCAGCAATGTTGACCACATTATAATCGGAGCGGTAATGCCTTTAGTCCCTGGTGTGGCTATCACGAACTCATTTCGTGACATTTTATCAGGGGATCTGCTAAGCGGAGTTGCTCGGGGGATTGAAGCTTTATTTATTGCGGCTGCTATTGGTGTTGGAATTGCGACCACGCTGCTTTTATTTGGAGGTGGTATCGCATGATCTTATATGGCATTCATTTTTTCTTTAGTTTTATCAGTACTGTAGCTTTTGGTATTATCACTAATATCCCCAAACGTTCCTTATTAGCAACAGGCTTAACCGGTGCCATCGGCTGGATGGTGTATTGGTTATTACGACAAAACGCGCAAGGATTAGGCTTTTCTAACTTTGTCGCTGCCATTGCGATTGGCTGTTTCAGCATCTTTTTTTCACGGCGTCTTAAAATGCCGATGATTATTTTCAACATCCCCAGTTTGGTGCCGCTAGTTCCAGGCGGTCCTGCTTATCAAGCCATTCGTGAATTGGTGTTAGGTGATTCTGCCAAATCGTTAGATAATCTAAAAATTGTCATTATGACTGCCGGTGCGATTGCCGCAGGCTTTATGATAACATCACTCGTTGAGACACTGGTGTTTAAATTTAATCCTCCTATCAAAAAAAGATGAGACAAAAGTTAGTTTACTTTTGTCTCACCTTTTTTATTACGGCTATACCAGCAGACGTGGGCCATTTTATTACAAATAAATGGCGTTTTAATCGTGGTTTTTATCACAACTTTATTTTAGCGAATAATTAAAACTGAACAACTTGCTCCTTTTGCGAGTAAAGCAGCTTGACTTCCTAAAACTAGCGGGGCATGATTTGGTTTACTTTTGGAACCGCAAATTAGTAAGTCTGGTTTTACCGCGGGTAAAACTTTATCTAAAATAACTGTTGCCGGTGTCCCTTCATCGACCACAACCGTTGCCTCTTTTACTCCTTTGCTTAATGCTTGTTTACGATAGTTTTCCGCTATTGCAATTGTATCTTGCTTATGCAGCGCAATTGTTTCAGGCGTTAGATACTCGTACACATTCAAGCGATTAATTTCGAAAATAGTTGTAATCGTCAAAGAGGCTTGATGCTCCATTGCGTATGTTAACGCATATTCAAAAGCTTTTTTTGAATCATTCGAATCATCTACTGCTACTAAAATACACTTAAAAGTATTCATTACTCCTCACCTTTCTACCCATTTGCACCTGTTAATGTGCTGTAGATTAAAAACAGATTTAAAACGGTCAAAACAATAGCGATCACCCAAGCTAAAATTTTCATCCATGTTGGGTTAGCAAATCGACCCATGATTTTTTTATCACTCGTATAAATTGTTAATGGAATAATTGAAATCGGTAAGGCAATACTCAAAAAGACTTGCGTATAAAGTAGCAAATCTTCAACTGCAGATTCTCTACCACCATATAAAATGACACAAATAATAACGGGCACAATTGCTAACAAACGTGTTACTACTCGACGCATCCACAATGGCATCTTCAAATTAATGAAACCTTCCATCACAATTTGCCCTGAAAGTGTTCCGGTAATAGTAGAATTTTGACCAGAAGCAAGTAACGCAACAGCAAAGAGCGTACTTAAAAGTGGACTTGCGATATTTCCTACGATACTTGGATCTTTTAAAGCATCATATAAATCAACAAATTTTCCTAAATCACTGTTTGTCCCATAAAATAATGCTCCACCTAATACTAATAATAAGCAGTTGACTACAAAAGCTACAGTCAGCTGAATGTTGGAATCCCAAGTGGTAAATTTAATTGCTCTGGCTTTTTCTTCCTCATCGTTGCGGTCAAATTTACGGGCTTGTGAAATAGAGGAGTGCAAATATAAGTTGTGGGGCATAACAGTTGCGCCGACAATCCCCAATGCCAATAAAAGCATCGATTTATCGGTGGCAATTTTGGGATCTGGAATAAAACCACGTAACACTTCACCGAGCTGCGGTTGTGCTAACGCAACTTCATAGGCAAAAACCATGAAAATAACTGCGATTAAAACTGCAACAATCGCTTCAATCTTTCGAAAACCTAGTTTCGTCAATAATAGCAATAATAAAACATCCAATGTAGTAATTAAAACCCCTACGATTAAAGGTAGACCAAATAATAACTGTAATGCCACCGCACCACCAATTACTTCGGCGATATCCGTTGCCATAATCGCTAATTCAGTAATAATCCATAAAACAAACCCGGTCTTTTTCGATGTGTGTTCCCGTGTTGCTTGGGCTAAGTCGCGTCCGGTAACAATTCCTAATTTTGCTGCCATACTTTGTAACAGCATCGCAATCAAACTCGATAATAAAATGACACTTAACAAAGCATATTTGTATTCTGCACCACCAGCAATTGAAGTAATCCAATTACCAGGATCCATGTAGCCTACAGCTACTAAAGCACCCGGCCCACTATAAGCGAGCAGTGTGCGAAAGAAACTAGCGTTTTTAGGGACCTCAACTGTATTATTGATTTCCTCTAAGCTTGGTCCATTTGCGTATTCAATTAATTTTTCTTTTTTATGACTCATCTCATCACTCTTTTCTATGCAACTCAATTATTTTTTAGGTTAACCGAAACTTTTGACAAACTGAGTGTACACCTATTTTTTTTAGCTGTAAACTAGAAACACATTTAAAAAGCAACAAATAATCTTTAATTTTTATAAATCAGCCTTCAGTAGGATAGCTTTTCTTATTAAAAGCTCTTATAATACAATTGGTTCAAACTTATTAGCCAACTTACAAATTTGTTTGTTCTTTGTCAGTCAAAACACAGGGCAAATAAAAAAATTCCTTGTATAATATTAGTATATCAAACAAAGGAGATGAGACCATGAGTATCGCTCTTTCTCGCAAAATTATTAATACGATTTCTGTTATAGGCATTTTAGTTTCAATTGCCTTAACGATATATTTTATCAATTTAGGTGTCTTTAAAGATATCAACGCTCTAAGAGGATTAGTCGGTGACTCGATTATCTTAGGTCCGATCATCTTCATTCTCTTACAAATTTTACAAGTTGTCATTCCGATTATCCCCGGCGGTATTTCTAGTGCCGCAGGCGTGTTGATCTTTGGACCTTTTGCTGGTTTTGTTTACAATTATGTGGGCATTTGTATCGGTTCAATCATTATTTTCCTTTTAGGACGCCGTTACGGGAAACCATTTATTTTAAGCATGATCAGTGACAAGACTTATAATAAATATATTGGCTGGTTAGATAATCAAAGCCGCTTTGAAAAATTGTTTGCCCTAGCCATTTTCTTACCTGTTGCGCCTGATGATGCCCTTTGTTTAATGGCCGGCCTTACCAATATCTCAGTTAAAAAATACGTTTGGATTATTTTATTAGCAAAACCACTATCTATTTTCTTATACAGCATGGCTTTAATTTATGGCGGTTCATTTTTGACTGGACTGCTTGGCTAGAAATAAAAATGCCCCACTTAGCTTAACTCTGAGTGGGGCATTTTTATCTGCAATTTAACTTTTACCCGCTCTATTTTCTTTGTTGAAAGTTGTTTTTCCGCTACAATAGAGATAGGTGATGAAGATGAAGTATTTAAAAGAATCAGTAAAAAATACCTGGGACTTTTTAGTCAAAACAAATGTTTACTTTCGTGATGTCTTATTAATGCATGGCTTCATTTTATTTGTTGTCATTCCCCTTTTAAGCAGCTCAACCAAATTCATTTTAAAACGCGGTGCGATTCATTATTTATCCTATGATAATTTAGGTGAAATTGCGACACAACACCCAGCAGTTACTTTTTTATTAGTGGTCATCTTGCTGCTGATTTTATTGTTGGTTTTCTTTGAGTTTACCTTTTTACTTTTAAGTGTGTACTTCATTGAGAAAAAGCAACCCGTTTCGTTGAAACAGCTGGTACGGATGACGATGATTCAGTTAAAAAAATTGCGGCCTAGCGTTTTTATCTTTTTTCTTTTTTACTTTTTACTAATTTTACCCATCGGTGGTTTGAGCTTTAATTCTGATTTATTAGCACGCATTAAAATTCCTGCTTTTATTATGGATTTTATTTTTACCAACCGTTTGTTAATTATCTCAGGTTTTGTTTTAGGCTATCTTGTTCTTATTTATATCGGTATTCGTTTAATCTTTGCTTTACCAGAGATGATTTTACGTGATCGTCCCTTTAGAGATGCCTTTAAGGAAAGTTTTTTGATTACAAAACGGCGCTTTTTTGCCATTATTGGTCGTTTTTTATTTATTGGTGGTGCAATTTTACTAATAACCGGGCTTAGCTTTACCATTGTGGTAGGAGCACAAGCCTTGATTGAAGAATTTTTCCCCGACTATGCGTTAATTAGTGCAGTTTTTGCAATGACGTTGCTCCAATTTTTTTTACTTGTCAATTTGGTTTTATCAACGGTTGGAATTTTTTATATTATTATCGATTTTATGAACGACGAAGGCTTCTTGCCAGAAATCCCTAAATGGTTTTATCAAGAATCGCTACCTAATCCGCACCTTGAAGGAATTAAAAATGCCTTACTCATTTTAATTGCAGTCTTTTTTGGAGTTGGTGTTAGCTTGTACAACATGGATTATCTCAATCAAGAAATTACGAAAATTCCACTTACAATTTCCCATCGTGGCGTAGATGATGGCAATGGTGTTCAAAATAGCTTGGCTTCTTTACAAAAAACCAGTCAAAGCCAACATCCTGATTATGTCGAGATGGACGTCCAAATGACAAGTGACCATCAATTTGTTGTTATCCATGACTTTAATTTGAAAAATTTAGGGGGTGTCAATCAAGCACCGGAAAAAATGACCCTTGCTGAAATTCAAAAAGTGACTCTAAAAGAAAATGGTCAAACTGCGAAAATCCCTACTTTTGATTCTTATCTGGCGGAAGCAAAACGCCTGAACCAAAAATTATTAGTCGAAATTAAGACGCAACAAAAAGATACTGCGCCGATCGTTCAATTTTTTTTGAAAAAATATCAAAATGAAATTGTTTCAAACCATCATATGCTGCAAAGTCTATCTTTTTCAATTGTTGAATCCTTGAAAACACAGGTACCTCAACTTACTGTTGGCTATATTTTACCTTTTAACGTGGTAGGACCACCAATTACAAAAGCAGATTTCCTAACGATGGAATATTCGACGATTAATCATAATTTCATTTCCTCTGCTAAAGAAGATGGCAAGAAGGTTTTTGTCTGGACGCCAAATAGTAGTGAGGATATGAGTCGGATGATTTTTTACGAAGTAGATGGCATTATTACTGATCAAATGGCTACGTTAAATCAAACTATTAAAGATGCACAAACTAAAGTCACTTATTCTGATAAGCTATTAAACTTTGTTATCGGAGTTGGTTAAGTAAATAAGCTCAAAAGCCGTTTTGAAAAGTTCTATCTTAACCGTACAGATTGCTTTTAAAGCAAAAAAAGGCAGCTGCGCCAAAAGTCAAACTAACTTTGGCGCAGCTGCCTTTTTAATTATGAAATACAGCAGTCATACTGTACTCAATTTTTAAAATGACAATTCCTGTTTTCCTAGTCGTGACTAGAAAGTTGTCATTTATTAGGCTACAACCGCAATATCTCGGATATCTTCATAACGTACCAACAAGCGATTTTGCGCTTCAATCACTTTAGGTCGATCACAACGCTCACATTCTGTAACTGAAATCAAGACTGTATTCGTATATGTATGTTCGACAAAGCCTGCGACTTCGCTCGTTAATCCGACTGGTTTGCATAAGTATGTTTTCCCAACTTCTACTTCCATTAATAACACCTCCTTCACTTAATTTCAGGTATATCATAACAGAAAAAATTAAATTTGAAAACGCTTTTTGTTTATTTTTTTAATTTTTCTCACTCTTTTGTTTCCGATATAGACCAAAATTATTTTTTTATCAATTTCACTTCTAATATAATTTATTCTCTTTTTTTACTTCATAATAAAAGGCTCAAAATAAAGCTACTTATCCAGATGTTAATTTTTCTCAAGCTGTCTTCCAACTTCATTTCCCACTTTCAATCAAAACCAATACCAATTTATAAATGAAACAATATTAATAGAGATTATAGTAAAAGAAGAATGTTTTTTTCAAAAATTAAATTAGAAAACACTTTTAAAAAAAATAACTATCACTATAAATAAAAACAACACGAAATTTATTTCTTTTAATTTGAACACATCTTCTCTTTTTTGTATATAGGGCCTATCTTTTTACAGCCGCCCACTTTATTACTATAATTAACTTTATAGAAAGGAGATGAAAAAATATGGCTTTATTCAGAAAATGCTTTGGTGAATTTATGGGCACTTTCATGTTGGTTTTTGTCGGAACCGCCACTGTTGTTGTTGGTAAAACAGATCCACTTGCGATTGGTTTAGCATTTGGGTTGACGATTACTATTATGGATTTAGCAGTCGGTCACGGTGCGTTGTCAAATGGCTTGTTTAATCCTGCTGTTACCATTGCAATGGCAATTAACAAACGGGTTTCTTGGAAAGATTCAATCTTTTTTATCATTAGTCAATTTGTTGGTGCTATCGTCGCTTCATTCTTTGTCGGTATCTTTGGCAAAGCGTTGAAGGTTCCTGCTGGTTCTTACGGTCAAACAGACTTTAGTGAAATTAGCGCAGGTATGGCATTTGGTGTCGAAACACTAATTACCTTCTTATTTATTTTTGTTATTATTATGGCTACTAGTAAAAAATATGGTAGTGGTGCGTTAGCATCTTTTGCCATCGGTCTTGTCTTGGCACTGTTAATTATTGTTGCCTTAAACTTAACGGGGGGATCTCTAAATCCTGCTCGTAGTTTTGGTCCGGCAATTTTTGCTGGTGGTACTGCTTTAAGTCACTACTGGGTATACTTATGTGCACCGGTTGTCGGTGGCGTATTAGCGGCATTAGTCACACAATTTTTAGGTAGCGAAGAAGAAGCTTAATCTTCCTGCTAAATAAAATACTAAACAGTTCCCATTGGGAGCTGTTTTTTTAATAGTATTATCGCTATCTTTTTTAAAACTGCAAGAAAAAATTTAACACTTTTTAGCCGAAATGAAGGTTCAGAATTAGTTTTTAGCTGCTAATTTTAGCTTGATTTTAGTTTGTTCATTATTAATTTTACATGATACATGTAAGATATTTTTTACTTGAATTTTTTCTTTGAACTTCTTTCATGCAGGATTGTGCAAAAACCTTTATAATGATGAAAGAACATTTTAGATGAGGTGAAAAAAATGGAAGAATTCGAAGGGCTGCTAGTAAAAACTGTCCTTTTACAAGAACAACCTATGCGCCTATCCTTAATCAAATTGGCTAAAGATGGTGAAATTACCGAAGGAATTATTAAAGATCGCTATCTTTCTAACTATATTTTTCGATTACCTAATAATAAATACACACTAAAAGTCACTGGCAAACGCAACCAACGCAATCAACTGGTTATTAAACATATGCAAATAAAAAATGTCGATGACTACATTAAAGTTATTGGCACGCCAGAATAATTTGAAACGCCCTTTATAAACGTAAAGCTCCCAAGCCTAACATTGCGGCTTTGGGAGCTTTTTTTATTCGTATGATTTAAAACTTCACAAGGATTAAAGTATCCTGTTAGTTAGTATCTACTCGATATTGGCTACTTTATTGAGCATCACTCAATCACAGCCAAGGCTGCTTGCGGAATATCGGTTTTTTTGACTTCTTCATAAGTCTTGACAAAAGCCCCTTTATTTTCCAATTTCAAATAGTGACCCTTTTTTAATTCTGAGATTCCTGAAAATTCAATTGTGCGTTTATTACCTTTTTCATCAGCAGCCACTTGACGATAACGAGCCGTTCCGTATCCATTTACTTCTTCAGGCTGCGTAGTCTTCACATAGACATTCCCCTCTTTAACAAAAGGATTCACACGATCAACTATTTGAGCAAACTCCCCAGAAGCATCATCTGAAAATACTACCGCGCCCCCAATTAACACACCTAAAATTACGGATACGCCTACCACACCTTTGATTAATCGTTTTAACATATATTTGCAACTCCTTTAATTGTTTTTCTTGATGTATTTATCATAACGGGTTACAAGTAGAGAAGTATCGTACTTTAGACTTAGTTTTCCTAACACAATTGTCACCTCTGGGATAACTTTGTAAGATTTAAGGAGGAATTAAGTTTTTTTAGCGATCTTTAGTTTATTCTTTTAGTGGGCGAGTTTTGGTACTTTATTCAAAGGTAACTTGCGACGATAAGTTGTCTTTTTTTGAGAGGCAGATTTTATTCCTGTCGTCCACGTTATTTGCTTTTGGCATCACGATTTATTAACATCAAAAGCTGCCGCTAGAATCAAATGCATTCAAGATGACAACCTAAAGAGCTGATCGATAAAATATAAAACACGGTTTGTAAATCAAATGATATTTTTTTCATCTATTTTAGCTACTGATACTTTTTCTTTAATCTGTTACACTAGTCAAAAACTTATGTTTGGAGCGATTTAGAATGATTACATCTACCCTTTCGTATTATCCCGGTAAAAAAGTAGTTAAAGATTTGGGCATTGTATACGGTTTTGACGATAAACTACGTCCAGTTCGAGCTGTTGCCGCTGTCTCAACATATCTAGATCAAGCGCTAAAAGATATTGAAAAAAGTGCTGAGATACTGGGAGCAAATGCTGTTTTAGGAATAAGCTTTGCGCTAACCGATAAAGCATTACCAACCGTAATGGGTACAGCAGTTGTTTTAGAAGACGCGTAGTTACTCGTTAATTGCTCAAAAGCTCGTAACCAGACAAAAAAAGACGACTGCATTTTAGCAGCCGTCTTTTTTGTCTTCTGATTATAGACGTTCGTTCAATTCTTTTGATAATTCTTCAAAGCCAGGTTTTCCAAGGAGTGCGAACATGTTTTTCTTGTAAGCTTCTACTCCTGGTTGGTCAAATGGATTAACACCATTTAAGTAACCTGAAATACCAACAGCGATTTCAAAGAAGTACATTAAATAGCCTAATGTGTATGCATCCATTTCTGGAATTTTTACTAATAAGTTTGGCACATCACCATCTGTATGGGCTAATAAAACACCTTCAAAGGCTTTTGTATTCACAAAGTCAACTTCTTTACCTTGCAAGTAGCCTAATCCGTCTAAATCTTCTTTTGTTACGGGGATTTTCACTGATTTACGTGGTTTTTCAACTTTAACTACCGTTTCAAAAATATTGCGGCGTCCTTCTTGAATGTATTGCCCTAATGAGTGTAGATCAGTTGAGAAATTAGCACTAGAAGGATAAATACCTTTTTGGTCTTTCCCTTCAGATTCTCCGAATAACTGTTTCCACCATTCAGAGAAATATTGCATACCTGGTTCGTAGTTAATTAGTAATTCAGTGACTTTACCTTTACGGTACAAAATATTACGCATAGCGGCATATTGATAAGCTTCGTTTTCTTCTAATTTATCCGAAGCATAATCGTTAGACGCATCTGCTGCACCTTGCATTAAAGCGTCGATGTCGGCGCCACTAGCAGCAATTGGTAATAAGCCCACCGCAGTTAAAACAGAAAAACGTCCGCCAACATCATCTGGAATTACAAAAGATTCCCAGCCTTCCGCATCAGCTTCAACTTTAACCGCACCTTTTTCTTTATCTGTTGTAGCGTAAATACGTTTGTTTGCTTCGTCTTGACCGTATTTATTAATTAATAATTCTTTGAAAACACGAAATGCAATAGCTGGTTCTGTTGTCGTCCCAGATTTTGAGATAACGTTAACTGAGAAATCACGATCGCCAATAACTTCAATTAAATCAGCCAAGTAAGTTGAAGAAATTGAATTGCCGGCAAAGAAAATTTGTGGAGCTGACTTGTCATTTGCATTCATGTAGTTGTAAAATGAGTGATTTAGAAAATCAATGGCAGCACGAGCACCTAGGTATGAACCACCAATCCCAATAACGACTAATACTTCTGAATCAGATTTGATTTTTTCTGCCGCTTTTTTAATGCGAGCAAATTCTTCTTTGTCATATTCTGTTGGCAAGTTAACCCAACCGATGAAATCACTTCCAGCACCAGTGCCGTTACGCAATGCTTCATGGGCTGCAGTGACTTGACTTTGCATGTAGCCTAATTCATGTTCATTCACAAATGGTGCTACTTTTGAATAGTCAAATTTAATATGTGACATTTAAGCTCCTCCTTGAAATGGATAAATTTAATACATGTATTACTTTACGTTTTTTATGCTTTTTTTTCAAGTAACTTACTGTAAGAAAAGCGCAACAAACCAACCTGTTTGCCAGCTTTAGACAAGTCCTTGTGCTAACATTGCTTTTGCTACTTTAGCAAAACCGGCAATATTGGCTCCCATCATTAAATTATCCTTCTTACCGTAACGTTCCGCCGTATCCCGACAATTTTGATAGATATTTAGCATAATCGCATCCAACTGGCGATCAACTTCTTCTTTACTCCATTGTTGTCGTTGTGAATTTTGCGCCATTTCTAACGCTGAAACGGCTACCCCGCCAGCGTTAGCTGCTTTGCCTGGGCAATAGAAAATATTTTGTTCAATAAAATATTCCGCAGCTTCCATCGTACATGGCATATTGGCACCTTCTGCGACTACCTTCACGCCATTATCAGCCATTAATTTTGCTTTTTTAATATCAATTTCATTTTGCGTAGCACATGGTAGGGCAATATCTGCTTTAACTTCACTATCCCAGACTGATTCTCCGTCAAAATATTGCGCATTCGAACGATTTTTAACATAAGCTGTTAAACGTTCCCGCTGAACTTCTTTGACCTCTTTTAATAAGTCTAAGTCAATGCCTTCTGGATCATAAACATAGCCACTAGAATCAGAGACAGTCACGGCTTTTGCACCAAGTTCCATTAGCTTTTCAATCGCATAAATCGCTACATTTCCGCTCCCTGAAACAATAACTGTTTTATCTTTAAAGCTGTCTTTTTTATCTTCTAATAAATGTTTGACATAATAAACGACACCATAACCGGTTGCTTCAGTCCGCCCCTTACTTCCCCAAAATTCCAAGGGTTTTCCAGTTAAAACCCCAGCATCGTATTGCTTTAAGCGTTTATATTGGCCAAACAAGTAACCAATCTCTCTAGCGCCAACACCAATATCTCCAGCTGGAACATCTGTATCTGGGCCAACGTGTTTGGCAAGTTCCGTCATGAAACTTTGACAAAAACGCATGATCTCATTATCAGATTTACCTTTAGGATCAAAATCAGCACCTCCTTTACCACCACCGATTGGCAAATCTGTCAAACTATTTTTAAAAATTTGTTCGAAAGCTAAAAATTTTAAAATACTTAAATTCACACTTGGATGAAAACGCAAGCCACCTTTATATGGTCCCAACGCCGAGTTGAATTGAATCCTGTAACCACGGTTTACTTGCCAATTTCCGTTGTCGTCTTGCCACGGTACACGAAATTGGATTACGCGTTCTGGCAACGTAATCAATTGTAGCAAATTATTTTTTTGATACTCATCATGTTCTGCTAAAAAAGGCTCAATGGTCGAGAAAAATTCATCTACAGCTTGTAAAAATTCTGTTTGATCACGATCTTTTTCGTGAAGACTTTGTTGGACTTGTTGAATATACTCTTTTGCGTTTGTCATAATTTCCCTCCAAGTAAAATATTTGTCACGTTTTTATTTTACCAAAAAACGTCCTTATCGTCAGAATTATTTGATAATAGAACAATCTTAAAAACTATGCTACACTTTTGCCAGAGGTGAAATCATGGAAAAAAATTACGATGTAATTGTGATCGGAGCAGGGCCGGCTGGCATGATGGCTGCCATTAGTGCAGCTGAAAATGATGCAGAAGTTTTATTAGTAGAAAAAAACAAACGCCTGGGTAAAAAAATGCTCTTAACCGGCGGCGGTCGCTGTAATGTGACGAATAATCGCCCCGTTGATGATTTAATTACCCACATTCCGGGTAACGGAAAATTTTTATATAGTACCTTTGCACAATGGAACAATACTGATATTATGGAATTTTTTAGCAGTCGCAATGTAGCGCTAAAAGAAGAAGATCACGGACGGGTATTTCCTGTTACCGACCGCGCTAAAACAATTGTCGATGCCTTATATGAAGAGTTAAAACGCCTTCACGTTACCGTTTTAACTAATACTAGCGTTACCAAGTTGGTTCATGATGACACACAAGTTTATGGGATTCGTTGTGATAAAGAAGAATTTAACGCACCTTGTATCATTATTACAACTGGCGGTAAAACCTATCCTGGAACTGGTTCTACCGGGGATGGTTATAAAATGGCCAAATCCTGCGGACATACGGTTACCCCTCTTTTTCCAACTGAGGCTCCTTTAATTTCAGATGCTGCATTTATTCAAAGCAAAACTTTGCAGGGTCTATCCTTACAAGACGTTAAATTAAGTGTTTTAGCGGGCAAAAAAATTGTAACGAGTCATACAATGGATTTACTTTTTACGCATTTTGGTCTCTCTGGTCCAGCTGCTCTTCGCTGTTCCTATGCAATAAATCAAGAACTGCGTAACGGTGCCCCACATGTTCCAGTCTGCTTGGATTGTTTTCCTAAACAAACCAATGCAGAGCTGTTAGCGGACTTATCTTTACGATTGGAAACGAAAAAGAGCTTAAAGAATGCCTTATCACAGTGGTTACCAGAACGCCTATTGCAATTTTTTCTTAATCAATTAGATTTAAATGATATGACTGCTGACAAAGTGACTGTAGACCAATTGGAAAAATTAGTCTTACTTGCCAAAAATTTTGAAATTCCCATTATTCGTACTTTTGCACTGGAACGTGCTTTTGTTACTGGTGGTGGCGTAAATTTAAAAGAGGTGATTCCAAAAACTTTAGCAAGTAAACTTTGCCAAGGACTATTTTTTGCCGGTGAAGTATTGGACGTCAATGGTTATACAGGTGGCTATAATATTACAACTGCTTTATGTACAGGCCATGTAGCTGGCAAAAATGCAGCAGAAGTTGCCAGCTGGCAAAAATATTAATCAGAAAAGTGCGTAAACTTCCCCTAACGCTAACATAAGCGCGAAATTTTTGGAGAGTTAAGGAAAAAAGAGGTCGTTTGCAAAACTAGACATAAACAACCTGCTGTCATTAGGTGATTTATTCATGTGAAAACTTCATACTTTTCTGATGGCTTACAAAAAAACACGATATCAGGTGTGTAAAAATCTCAAACTCAAGCTGTTAGATTTTTGCTCTAACTTTTTGAACTCGGATAAGTCTGATATCGTGTTATTTATCTATTCGATTAAATCAACAAGTTCTCCTTGTACTAACCCTTCTAAATCCCCCACAGCAATTTCTAGTTGCAAGCCACGCTTGCCTGCAGAAATTATTATAGTAGGAAATGTTTTTGCTGTTTGATCAATAAAAGTTGGAAACAACTTTTTCATGCCAATTGGCGAACAACCACCTCGAATATAGCCCGTTGTTTGTTCCAAGTCTTTTAAATGTAGCATTTCAACTTTTTTATTGCCACTGGCTTTAGCCAGTTTTTTTAAATCCAGCTCATGATTACCTGGAATTACTGCGACAATTACACCGGTCTTATTGCCGATGGCTACCAACGTCTTAAAAACTTGAGCGGGGTTTTGACCTAATTTTGTCGCTACCTCTGCTGCGCCTAAATGATTTTCACTCCAGTCATAAGAATACTCATGATAGGCAATCTTTTTTTGCTCCACCAAGCGAATAGCATTCGTTTTAACTACTTTCTTTTTTGCCACAACAACTCACTCCTCTAGTGACAAGGCCGCTAAAATTCGGGACATTTCTGTAATATCGATTTGCCCTGGTGCAGAACTTTCTTCTAATGCGGCAAATGTCATGACTGACCCCATCAACTCACCTGCAACCCGCGTAATTTTACCTAAATCCCCCATGGCAATTAAAATAAGCGGTACACTAGCTAAGCCCTGCATTTTTTGAGAAAGGCCCATAATTTGCAATACATCTTTTAAAGAATGAGGCATTACCGCAATTTTTCCAAAATCAGCATCAAACTGGCGCATTACGCCTAATTTCATGACTAATTCTCCATCAGCTGGCGTTTTGTCAAAATTATGGCTACTCAAAAGCAGTGCTGTTTTTTGTTTTTTTAACTGATTTAAAAAGCCTCGGCCTAAAAACTCAGCTCGCTCCAATTCCACATCAACAATATCAACCAAGCCGCTTTCGGCTACCGCAACATAAAGATTTTGGTATTCCCGTAACGATAAGTCAGCTTTTCCGCCTTCTTTTAATGTTCGGAAAGTAAATAGGAGAATTTTATCTTGTAACGCTGTTTTAAGATGAGATAAAACTTCTAATACAGCGCTTTGATTTGAAAAGTCTGTAAAATAATCCACACGCCATTCTACTACTTCACAAACTGAAGTTGCTGCCAATTGTGCTTGTGCTAAGAGTGTTTGACTATCTTTACCGGTAAGTGGCACACAAATTTTCGGCACGCCCTTACCAAAGGTTACATTTTTTAACGTAACTTGCATTTTTTTCGCCCCTTTTAACATTCATTTTCATTCTCAGCCGTAACTGAGGTCTGTTATTGTTTCACTTGATAAATTAAAACTTTCAAATAATTGCCCTCTAAAAATGTTTGGCTTATATGAAAATCAGCTGGCAAACGTTTTATGTCCAATAATTTGTAGTCAACCTTGGCAGTAACAAACTCTTTTTCAATCATCTGTTGGAATTTCTCTAAGGTAACATTAGCCGTATTGGCAGAGGCGATGATGATTCCTTCATCCGTCAAAATTGGCAGACTGTCAGCAATTAACTGACCGTAATTATTTTTTACTTTAAAAACCTGTTTTTTATTGCGGGCAAAACTTGGCGGATCTAAGACAATTACATCGTATTTCAACCCTTTTTTTAAAGCATAGGAAAAATAATTGAAAACGTCCATCACATGAATTTTTTGTGCTGCTAAGTCAAGTCCATTTACCTCAAATTGCTCCCTTGTTTTTGGCAAACTACGCTTGGCCAAATCAACGCTTGTTGTATGAAGTGCTCCCCCCATAGCTGCCGCGATTGAAAATGCTCCTGTATAACTAAACATATTTAAAACCGTTTTTCCAGCTGCTAGACCATCTACTAAAAGGCCCCGTACTTGTCGCTGATCTAAAAAGATTCCTGTCATTAACCCTTCGTTTAAATAGGTCGCAAAATTGACAGAGTTTTCTTTTACAATTAACGGTTCTGTTGCTTTTTTGCCATATACATGTTGCGATTCTGGCAGCTCACTGTGAAAGCGAATCTTCTCATAGGCGCCTAAAACTTCCGGATAAATTTCTTTAAAGGCAGCGACAATTTTATTTTTTTCTTCATATAAAGTATCGTTGTACCAAGAAAAAACAACATAATGGTCATACCACTCGATTGTAATCCCCCCTAGCCCATCACCTTCACCATTAAAAATGCGAAATGCCGTCGTTTTTTCGTCATTAAAAAATGCTTGGCGAATTGCCTTGGCTTTGGCAAATACCTGAGTATAAAACCTGTGATCAATGGCTTCTTCTTGCCAAGTTAGCGCCCAACCGATACCTTTATTTTGTTTACCAAGATACCCCTTGGCCAAAAAATTGCCTTTTTGATCCATAAAGTCCACCCAGCCGGATTTCATTTTTAGATCTGTGGCAATATCATCTGCTTGAATTAATGGATAGTGTTGGCGTAATTTTTTAACGCCGAATTTATTCATTTGAATTTTCATACTTTCACCTGCTCTTCTTTCAAAAAAAGTATAGCAAAAATAACAGCATTTGTCTGTGCTTTATGAAGTTAAAGAATTACTTAATTAATTGGCCTTATCACAATTTCAATTGACAGAAAAAAATCAGATTAGTAAAATGTAAACAGTGTATATTTTCATTTTTTCATTACAGCTTGCAAAAGCAGACTTGGAAAAGGAAGGATAAAACAGTGAAAAATATTAAAACTCCCGCTTTCTTAAATAAACGGCTGGGCTTCTTTACCTTATTAGCCGTTCTTTTTTGGGCCAAAAACATTTTTGCCTATTTTGTTGATTTTAACTTAGGCATTGAAAGTATGCGTCAATACTTCATCTTATTCATTAATCCAATCGCGACAACTTTATTCTTGTTGTCCATTGCATTATATGTCAGACGCACAAAAGCTTCTTATATAACTATGATGGTGATTTACTTTTTGATGTCGTTATTGCTTTTTGCTAACGTTTCATATTACCGTGAATTCACCGACTTTATCACAATTAATACCATGCTTGGAGCTGGTAAAGTTGCTAGCGGTTTAGGTGAAAGTGCCATTCGCTTGTTCCGCCCTTATGATTTACTTTACTTCGTTGATATCTTGGTACTTGTTGCCATGTTATTTACTAAAAAGATTAAGATGGATGATCGTCCCGTTCGCGCGCGGATGGCATTTGCTATCTCCACGTTATCTGTGATGATCTTCTCTGGTAACTTATTCTTAGCTGAAGTTGATCGCCCAGAATTATTAACGCGAACATTCTCTCGTGATTATTTGGTCAAATATTTAGGGATTAACGCTTTTACCGTTTATGACGGTGTTCAAACCTATCAAGCTTCTCAAGTTCGGGCCCAAGCAAGTGCCAATGACATGAAAGAAGCCCAAAGCTATGTCAAAAGTCATTATGCAGCACCAAATAGTGAATACTTTGGGATGGCCAAAGGCAAAAACGTTATTTACATTCATTTAGAAAGTACGCAACAATTTTTAATTGACTACAAATTAAAAGATGCTGAAGGTAAAGAACATGAAGTAATGCCATTTATCAACAGTTTATATCATAGCAAGAGTACTTTTAGCTTTGATAATTTCTTCCATCAAGTGAAGGCCGGAAAAACTTCGGACGCTGAAACATTAATGGACAACTCATTATTTGGTTTAAATCAAGGTGCTTTGATGACCCAATTAGGTGGAAAAAATACTTTCCAATCTGCGCCAAACATTCTAAATCAAACACTTGGATACTCCAGTGCCGTCTTTCATGGTAATGCCGGAACTTTCTGGAATCGAAATGAAACGTATAAACGTTGGGGCTATCAAAACTTCTTTGATGCTTCTTACTACGATGTAAATGACAGTAACTCATTCCAATACGGTTTACATGATAAGCCATTCTTTGAACAATCTGTTAAATACTTGGAACAATTGCAACAACCGTTTTATTCAAAATTTATTGCCGTTTCAAACCACTTCCCTTACTCACAATTTACAAATGATGAAGCAGGTTTCCCAATGGCAGATACAAACGATGAAACAATTAACGGCTACTTCGCTACAGCTAACTACTTGGATCGCGCAGTGGAAGAATTCTTCCATTACTTGAAAGCTAGTGGCTTATATGATAACTCTGTAATTGTTTTATACGGTGATCACTATGGTATTTCAACTTCACGGAATAAAAACTTAGCTGAACTATTAGGTAAAGATAAAGAAACATGGACAGGTTACGACGATGCTCAAATGCAACGGGTGCCTTATATGATTCATATCCCTGGTCAATCAAAAGGTGGCATTAACCATACTTATGGTGGTCAAGTTGATGCCTTACCAACCTTGTTACACTTATTGGGTGTGGATACCAAAGATTACATTCAACTAGGTCAAGACTTACTTTCAAAACAACACGAACAACTTGTAGCTTTCCGCGATGGTGATTTTGTTACTGACAAATACACTTATTACGGTGGAACGCTATACGATAACGCAACTGCTCAAGCGATTACTGCTCCAGATGAACAGTTGAAAACACAAGTTACAAAATGGAAAGATGAAGTTGGGAAACAATTAGCAACTTCTGATCAGATCAATAATGGCGATCTGTTACGTTTTTATACCGGTAGTAACTTAAAAGAATTAGATCCTGAAAAATTCAACTATAAAAATGCTTTGGATCAATTAGGCAAACAAGAAAGCAAATTAGGGAATAAATCAACTAGTGTCTATTCCGAACATGGGAATAAATCAACTCAAGATTTATACCAAACTAAGACCTACAAACAATACGAAGCAGAAGGTCATAAATAATTTATAAAAAGAAGTTTCGGTTTTTAACCGGAACTTCTTTTTTTTGCAAAAACAACTTCATACTTTATTCAAACTCACCTCGTATAATTTTTATGAGGTGAAAAAGATGCGGACAGTTCATTATGCAGTTGCCAGTTTACGTTACCATAAAAAAATCTATCTTCCTTATTTTATCGTACTAGTTCTTTTGACTGTCGCACTATTTTTTGCACTGTGTTTAGTCAATTCAGCTCAGGCCATTTACCATGGTCTCCAAGATTTACTTGCCAACAACCCAATTAATGAAAATAAACAATGGAGCGCTCCACTCCAATTTTTCTTTACACAAATGAAAAATATTTACTGGTTGGTGGTGTTAGGAACAGTCAGTTTGCTAACGCTGTTTACCTTCTTGTTTTCTGGTCATGCTTTTACTCGCCGCAAACGAGAACTACAGACTTTTTTTACTTCAGGTCGCTCACATTTACGAGTTGCGTTGCAAATTGCTTACGAGTTTGTTTTACCCGCGCTTTTCATTGTTGGCTGTCTAATTTGCCTTGTTTTGATTTTCCAGCCACTAGTACAACGCCTTTGCGAATTGATTCATACCCATACTGCACAAATCATTCGATCCAATGATTTAGCAAATCTAAATAATAATATAAAATTTGGAGTCCGCTTACCAAAGGACTACCCGCTTTTAATTCAGACAGTTTTCATTAGCAATCGTGATTGGCTACAGATTTTTACTAAAACAGCTTGGCAAACGTTACTTTTATTGCTAATTAACTTTGGTATTGGGTTACCCCTTGGGGCTTTATTAGCCAAAATACGCTTATTAAAAAAGAGCATAAATTGATTGCATCATTAAGAAGCTATTGAAGTCAATAATTCTTATTTAGTTTGCGCAAAGGCTATTCATGTAAAGTAAAGGAAGTGTTTTTATGGAAAAAATTAGCCAACAAAATTTTAAAGTTTTTTATGGTAGGACGTTATCAGAAGCCCAGCAAAATTTTCAGCGAGAATTACAACGTCTCACAGCAGATGTTGGCAAAATCAGCTTAACTCCTGATTTTATTCCTTACCTTTCGATAACTGAAAATCTATTGATGGGCTTTCCCAATAAGTTTTATAAACAAAAAATTACCGAGCTGCCCTTAGCCAAAGAACTTCAAATCACCGCTGGACTTTTAAACAAAGAAGTCGCAAGCTTAACTATGGTAGAAATCATTCAGTTACAGCTTTTTCGTGCTTTATTAGCAAATAATAAATTTATCTGTTTTGAAGATATCACCACCGCCTTAAATATCCCGCAACGCCAACAACTCTTCAACCTTTTTCGCGATTTGATTGAAAAAGATGACTTGGTAATCTATCTTCTTACGACCGATGAGGCATTAGTCGATAATTTAAAACAAGTAGAACTGTAACTTACAGTTCTACTTGTTTTAAATTAAATAAGGCTTTAATAATATCCGCAGCTTTTAGTCATAAGGCAAGGAAATTCAATTGCTACTTAAATTTTTGAATTTTCGGCTTATGATCAATAAAGTTAAATAATTATAGTTATAAAAATAGGAGTAAATCCCGCAAAAGCTTCAAGGGGATTTACTCCTATTTTATTTTTCTTTCGTATCGTCAACAATTTCAACATCTGGGAAAGTAATGGTAAATTTCGTTCCCTCATTTAATTTACTTTCAACTTTGATGGTCCCTTTATGAAGACGCACCAGCTGTTGGACAATTGGTAAACCTAAACCCGATTCACCAAATTTACGATTTTTTCGAGAAGGATCTGCTTTGTAATAACGATCCCAAATGTTACGTTGTTGTTCTTCGGTCATGCCGATGCCAGTATCTTGAATCTCTACGATCGTTTCTAAGTAGCCTTTTTTCAAATTCACATAAATATCGCCATCTTGCGTGAACTGAATGGCATTTTGAATGATGTTGACCACCACTTGAACGAAACGATCATAATCAGCATACACTTCGATGGGTTCTTTAACCTCAAAGTGCAGCTTATCTCCTGCCGCTTCAGCTTTAGCCTCTAATTGGGTTAAAATATTTTTTAAAGCTTCGGTACCATTAAATTTTTTGACTACAATTGAGATTTGATTGGTCCGGATTTTTTCATAGTCTAAATTTTCATTGACGAGACGTATTAAGCGTTCTGTTTCATTTTTCATCAAACGGACTGCATTTTCCTTTTGATTTTCAGGAATGGCGTTGTACTCTAGCCCCTCTAGTAAACCATTAATAGTAGTTAACGGTGTACGCATTTCGTGAGAAGCATCTGCCATAAACTGTTTACGCCGCTCTTCTTGCCGTTCGATTTCTTCTTGTGATTCCTTTAAAGAAACCGTCATTTTATTAAAATCATCTGCTAGTTCATCAAATTCATCTTTATCGTGAACGGGCAGCTGTACATCAAAATTTCCACTGGCAATTTCTTTAGTCGCCTTTTTCATGCGATTAATCCGCCGTACCTGCATACTCGCGTAAAAATAGCTGATGATCAATGCAATCACACTTGAAATAATAAAACCCTTAAACAAGTTCAAGGTAACTGCGTTCACGCTATCTGAAATGTTTTTTGCCGGCTGCGTCACAATTAGCGCACCGTAAAATTCCCCTTCTAAATTAAAAGGAACCATAGCATAGGAGGTAACTTCATGTTCACCAAATACATTGGTATCTGAAGTTTTTTTCTGTCGCTCGCCAGCTTTTAACGCCGTCCACTGCGTTTTGGTAATCGAAAAATGAACGTTAGCATTCGTGGGGTAGGTAGACTTGCCACTTTTATCCACAAAAACAAAATTAACGTCTTGTTGATTTAACGCAAGTTCTGTAAACATCAAAGAATTATGAAGACTTTCATCTGGCGTTGTAGCCCCAGCATTGGGCAACTCTGCATAGTTTTGCGCAGTTTTAGCCACCGATTCCGCGTAACCGAATAATTGCCGATAATTATTATCTTCCATGGTCTGTTTGGTCAATTGGGTAAAAGAAATACCAACAATTAATAAAATTACGGCAATTACGACCCAAAAAGCCATTAACTGCTGATAAAGGTAGCGCATTATGCCACCCCAGAATCATCAAATTTATAGCCAACACCCCAGACCGTTTGAATCACTTGTGGTCCTACTTTTTCAATTTTTTGACGCAATTTTTTAATATGAGCATCTACTGTGCGCTCATCCCCAAAGTATTGGTAATCCCAAACTAATTCCAGTAACTGTTCCCGTGAAAAAACTTGACGCGGTTTTTTCGCTAAAGTATAAAGTAAGTCAAACTCTTTTGGTGTCAATCCGTCAATCAGCGTATCATCTAAATAAGCTTCTCTGGTTTTCGTGTTCATTTTGAAGTGTTTTGTGACAATATCAAAAGTCTCATCATCATCTTTTTCTGTAGCTACTTTTTCCGCCAGCTCACTACGGCGATGTAAAGCCTTCATACGCGCAATGAGAGTCAATGGACTAAAGGGTTTGGTCACATAATCATCTGCCCCCATCTCTAAGCCAATCACTTGATCACTTTCTGAGTCTCTAGCCGTCAACATGATAATCGGTACAGTCTTGGAAATTTTACGAATTTCCCGCGCCACTGCCATTCCGTCTAAACCGGGTAAATTTAAATCCAAGGTAATCATGTCCCAGTGTCCAGGTTGTGCCAAAAAAGCGTCTAAACCTTCTTGCCCATCGTATTTAAAAGTTGCTTCCCAACCTTCATTTAGAAAAAACATCTGCATCATTTCTGAAACAGCTTCATTGTCTTCAATCATTAAAATATTCATTTTTGTCCCCTACCTTTCCTTCTCTTTTGCTGTATGGCGACGATCAAAACGCTGTAACAGTTCCTCAGTTCCAGCAAAAACACCAATAATCGGTAATGGAATTAAAAGCATTTCCGCAATAAAATAATTGGTATTCCCCGTTTCTTTTAGTAAATATCCAATCAATGTACAAAACAAGCCAATCCCTAATAAAAAAAGGCCATTTATTTTCTGAGCATACCGCCAATTTCCAACATTTTTCTTTGCTAAAATTGAGGGATAGCCATAAATTGGATTTGGCTTTTTCGCTGGAAATAAAAAGAAACAAAAGCCAATAACCAGCATAATGACGCCAACGTATAAAAAAATCACAACTGCTTCACTCCTTGCCCATAGTATAACTGAAATTTATAAGCAAGACCAACAACTTCACATTTTCTTCAAGCAAGCTTGCCGATTTTTTCACCCTTTGCTAAGAAAAATACAAAGAACACACTTTACATTTGACTGTTGCCTTTTATATGCGCCAATAACTGTTAAATGGCACTATCAAATCCATTTATAAATGGGCTTTCTAAAAACTACTCCAATTTTTTATTTCGCTTACTTTTCCAGTAAAATTACTAGTAAGCCTGTGATTATTTTGCTAAAGTGATAAGGAAGATTAATTTATTTTTTGGTAGTTTGACTAAAACATATGACCTATGCCTTGTTATCTACCTCAGCTTTATTCAACTCGCAAAAAAGGAGAAATGCAAATGACTTATAAAGCCACTGCTTTTTTTGATTTAGACGGTACTTTACTAGATGATAAATCGCAAGTCCGTCCTGAAATTAAAGAAGCCATGACACAATTAAAAGAAAACAACATCTTACCGGTAATCGCAACCGGACGAACTGAAGTTGAAGTTGCAGCGATTATGAAAGAAGCCAATATCGATAGCGATATTATTATGAATGGCGCCTTTATTCGCGTCGCTGGTGATATAATTTTTTCAGATGTATATGATAAAGAACTAATTAAAGAAGTTTACGACGCCGTTAAAGAAAACAACGATGTTATTTCTTTTTATAATGAAAAGGAAATCTGGTGTAATGCGCACAATGAATTTTTGCTAGGTGCCTATGACTTTATCCACACCCCTGTTCCGCCTATTGATCCAGAAGGTTATTTAACCAAACCCGTTAACATGCTCCTTGTCTTAGGCCAAGACAATGACACCTATTACACGAGCCAATTTCCACAACTGAATTTTTATCGCAATACCCCTTTTTCTCTTGATACTGTTAAAAAAACGGTTTCAAAAGGTAACGCTGTAAAAATTCTGCAAGAAAAACTACAATTGACTGACGTTCCTTCTTACGCTTTTGGTGATGGCCCCAACGACTTAGCTCTTTTTGAGGCTTGTGATATTAAAATTGCCATGGGTAATGCAGTTGACGTATTAAAAGAAAAAGCTGATTTTATTACGAAAAAAAATACCGAAGGCGGCATTGTCCACGCCTTAAAACATTTTGAATTAATTTAATAAAAAAGGTTGCCAGACTTTTCACAGTCTGGCTTTCATGTTATAATTACTTTTGCTGTAATGCCCTTTATTTTGGGGACGTTACGGATTCGACAGGCATAGTTCGAGCTCGAATGGCGCTTCGTAGGTTACGGCTACGTTAAAACGTTACAGTTAAATATAACTGCTAAAAACGAAAACTCTTACGCTTTAGCTGCCTAAAAACAGTTAGCGTAGATCCTCCCGGCATCGCCCATGTGCTCGGGTAAGGGTCTCAAATTTAGTGGGATACACTAAGTTTTTCCGTCTGTAAAACTTAGCAGAGATTATCAGACTAGCAACGTAAAAAGCCTGTCTCTCGGCGTTTTACTAAGCGAATTTCAAAAGAGCGGACTATGAGCGTAGTCTTTTGGGTGGCGATGTGTTTGGACGCGGGTTCGACTCCCGCCGTCTCCATAAAAGAAGTGCAAAATCACAAAAGTGGTTTTGCACTTCTTTTTTTAATCTGCCAGTCATTTTTATTTGGCGCTTGTCATATCAATGAAACATGATTATAAAGTTGACGCTCTTAAAAAAACCATGCTCAAAAGAAGATCAACTCCTTTTAAGCATGGTTTATATAGATGTTTATATTTTTAACAATAAAATGAAAACTAATTTTTCTAACTCGCTTCCACTGAAGGAATAGCGTTATGTTCCAGCACTAGGTCTCTCACTTTTTTAATCTCAGCAAGAGAAGTAGTTGGAAACGAAAGAACAATATCTACATTGGCTGGTAAGCAGCGCAAAACTTGTCGCCAGTCAACAAAGCCACAATCTGGTGTTGTTATGACCGGTAATTCATTAATATATGTAACATCTTGCAAAAAAATTTCTGTGATATACTCTTTTAGCATATCTACGGCAACTTGCTCATCTTCTCCAACAAAACGCCAATTTCCAAGATTAAACAGATAGCCTAGATTAATAGGAAGTACTTTAACTGCTAAAAGAAACTCTGCAATCTTATCGAGTCTTCCTGATGGATAAGCTTGATCGTTGGTTACTGTAATTGTAATGGCCAATGAATCTAATTTTCTAAGGGCTTTTAATCCAGCTGGGCTATAGTCACCAATCGTTAAAATTAGCTCTGTTGCTCCTAAATTTTTAGCTTCCATTAAATAATGCGGCACCCTTTTATTTAACCGGCCCATTTTAAACAATTCATCTTCAATAACATAACTAATTTTTAATCCTAATTTTTGTGCCATGGCCGCTATTTTTTTTATTTCATCTGTTTTTGTTACTTCTTCAAGCATTTTGTGGTGAATAGTGATTCCTTTAAAACCCATTTTTTGCAAATCAATTAATAGTATTTCTTTTGTGTAGCCCATGCTTTCACCAAAAAAAGTTACATCAAATATAAGATTTGGAGCATTCACCTGTGTTGTCCTCCCAGTTTTAAAGCGTTTTTATATCCGTTATGGTAAACCGGTTACTTAAAAATGTCAAATTTGATAAAAAAACAAATATTTCCTTCAGTTTCTCTGCCAGTATAATGATACCAATAGTCCAATTATTTTAACATGACAAAACAATAAATATTTTTTTTGCAAAGATTAATCTCTTTAACTAAATTTACGTTAAATTTAGTGCACTATTTTATACTGATTGTCCCGTAAAAAATGATTTATCCACTGTTATATTTTTGTCACTTTTGTCTTAATTTTTGCCAAACTGTAAAAAAAATTCATCATTATGTAATTCCTTTGCATGTTAAAATGATAAAAAAGGAGGTCTTTAATTTGGAAAAACTATTTTTTATCCCTTTTAACTGGATCTATTCTTTGTTGTCTTAAATAAAAAGTTAGCTCAGGTGTATGGCCCCTCTTTAACTATCGCAGGCTAAACTATAAAAAGACTTCAAAAAGCAGCGTATTTTTACAAGCTACTTTTTGAAGTCTTTTTTTGATTTTTAGACTCCTGTTTTTTCTAAAAATCTTAGTTTGACTTAACTAAAGAAACATTCTACTTCAGCTTTGCCATAAACCTCTGAGTATTTCACAACAACTTTCCCAAAGCGTTCTTGAATTTCATCATGATCAACCAAATCATATTTTTCAACGCTTAATACTAGACAATTCTCCAATTTTTTAACAACTTCACCAATAACACGACGTTGTAGTCCGACTGGTTTACATTCATATACATGACCTAAACTAATATTATCTCTGTTCATTGTTTCTCCTTTTATAACCTTATTTTCATTATTTTATAATATAAATATACCATTATTTAATTATACTGCCAAGTATTTTTAACAAGAAAGACAAAAAAACTCTGAAAACAGCTCGTAAAGACTGTTATCCAGAGTTTTTTAAACTAATAAAAATTGAAAAGCATTAATTTTTAATGAATTGTTCTTCGTATCGTCTGTGTAATTTTTCTTTTAGCTACTTTGTTTATTGCATTAGTAGTTGTGCATATTCCTCTAAAAAATTTTGATCAATTTCATCGTAGCTACCTGTTTTACTACTATCAAGATCTAAGACTCCGATCAATTCATTATTCTTAACCAAAGGCACGACAATTTCAGACAGCGCAGCAGAGTCACAAGAAATATAATTTTCATGTTCTTTCACATTGGCTACGATAATTGTTTGTCGTTTTTGAGCGCTTTCACCACAAACACCTTTCCCCACTTGAATGCGGGTACAGGAAACGCGCCCTTGGAATGGTCCTAAGATTAACTGATCATCTTTAAAAAGATAGTAGCCAGAAAATACAGTATCCGGCAAAGTTTCCTTTAATAAAGCAGAAGAATTGGCGAGATTTGCCAATAGATCATCCTCGATTTCAAGTAATCCTTTTTGTTGCAGTAATAATAATTCATAAGCAGCTATTTTTTCTTCTTTCGTCCAAGCCACGCACATCACCTCTTGTTGGGGATTATACCCCAAACTGCTTGAAAATACTTCATTAAAGTTAACTCTAGTAAAAAAAATCTAAAAAATAATTCGTAAATTCAATCGTGTGACAGTTTTTATGATTTTGTGTAGGATAACTACCAGGAGGTAAGAAAATGAAAAAATGGTTGAAAATAATTTTGCTACTCATTGGCACGTTTCTTTTAGTAGTAAGCGGATATTTAGGGTATGTCTTTTTGAGTTATCATCGTATTGCCGATAATGTAAATTTAAATGTCAAAGCCCAGCAAGAGAAAACCCTAGCAACAAACACAAATTACCGCGCACTAACGTATAATATTGGCTACGCTTCTTATCCACCGACTTACAGTTTCTTTATGGATGGCGGGACACAATCCCGGGCTGATAATAAAGGGATTGTTTATAAAAATCTGGCAGGAATTACCAAATCCGTAAAAAAACAAAAGCCAGATTTAGTCTTCTATCAAGAAGTTGACGAAAATGGTGATCGTTCTTATCACGTTAACGAAGTAAATTTGCTCCAACAAAAATTTGGTAACTATAATAGTGTCTATGGGGTAAACTATGACTCACCTTATCTCTTCTACCCTTTTTCTGAGCCCATTGGCAAAACAAAATCTGGCTTAGTTACGTTGAGTAAGAGTTCATTAATGCAGGCCAAACGCTACCAGCTGCCCATTGATAAAGGCGTCACAAAAATTTTAGACTATGACCGTGCCTTTACAGTAACAAAAACTCCTGTCAAAAATGGTAAAGCATTAGTCTTAATTAACATTCATTTATCAGCATATACCAAAAACAAAGCTATTCAAAATGCACAATTAAAAAAACTCACAGATTTTTTGACAACAGAATATGAAAAAGGCAATTACGTTTTAGTTGCCGGCGACTTTAATCACGATATTTTAGGAGATGCTCCTGCGGTTTTTGGCACTGCCAAAACGCCTTTGACTTGGACGCATCCTTTTCCAAAAGACAAGTTACCCAAATGTTTTCATATTCCCGTAAACAATTTAGCAACTGCCAAAGTTCCTTCTGCGCGAAATTTAAATGAGGCTTATAAAAAAGGCCACACCTTCGTGACTTTGATCGATGGCTTTATTGTTTCAGATAATATTGCGGTTAAAAATGTCGCAGTGGTAGATACAGATTTTGCTTATTCTGATCACAATCCTGTCACGCTTGATTTTCAATTAAAATAAATATTACTGGTATGCTTTTAAAAGACCGAATAATTTAAAAATAGCCGCTGCTATCTTTAAAATAATTCGGTCTTTTTTACCGCTAAAACACTTTTTAAGATACCTTTTCCGCTAGTTCGGTCATATTTTCAGTTAATTCACTGACTTTTTCTTGTATTAAAAAAATATTGTGCCAAGACAAATACGAGTCGATATGTAGCACAGCCAAATTATCATCTAGTTTCACATCTTCTGTGGTTAAAATTAAGTCATAGTGGCGAATTTCTGTCATGAAGTCTTTTTCAGCTTGATTTCCTTGCACTATTTCAAAATTACCATAAATTTTTTTGGTAATCTGCATAGCTAAATAGCTTTCTGCGGTAGGCGACAAACTCGAAAGCAGCAAAATCTTAACTCTCTTGTGACTTAATTTTATTTTTTCCATCCAATCTGGTACAAAGGTGATAAGCCAGTATACATAAGCAATAATGAAGTCTTTTTCAAAATAAAAATGATAGCTCGTGGCAATATCTGTTACTAATTGTTTAATTTTCTCTACACCAAAGGGATATATTTTTGCCATTGTGACAACGAAATCTTTTTTATCAAGACGAAGAATATTTACACAAGTACCATCAGTTGCATAGAGAAAAGAAAAATTTTGCAAAATACAACTAAGCTCTATTTGTTCCTCTTTTGTTAAGGGTTTTGTCAACAGTCCACTAAACTTGGCAACCAGTTGCTGGTGAATGGCAAAATGAGTCTTGCCGCGTTCGTTATTTTGCAAAATTGCTGCCAATTGATTTGTGTTCAAAATTAGGCTATCACTATATAAAAGCCAAAATGAATCTTTGCAATTTTGCTCATCATAAGCAAAGTTAAAAGCTTGAAAAACCAACTGCTGAAATTGTGTTGCCACACTTCCTGTTGGTAATGCAATACCTTCATTTTGTAATTGCCATTTTGAGAAATGATGGTGATTTTTAATCCGCCATAAGCTAATGTATAAATTATAAACCAAACGATGAACAAAAATATGTTTTTGTAAAAAACCATTTTTTTGAAGAAACGCTTTTACAAAGTCGATCAACAGATTTTGTTGCTCTTTTGTAAAGGTTGGCAAACTGATTTCCAATTGATAATTTTTTTCTGAAAAATAACGATAATAGAGTTGCCGAATAGTACTTTCTTTTCCTTCCAAGCGTAAAGGACGATGTTTTAATTCAACGCCGATTTCTTTTAGAGCAGCTTGAATTTTTTTCAAGTAACGTTGCGTATTGGAAACACTTAAATATAATTCTCCTGCCAGTTCGGTAATATTATCGTGCTGCTCGTATAATAAAGCCTCAAAAATCTGAAACTCCGAGGATCGCCGCAAAAATTCAGCATACAAACGACTAACGGAGGATGATTTTTGCATTTTAAGCTGATGTAATCCTTTATATTTCTCAATTTGTGCGATATCTTGTTCTTCATTAATCAGACGGATATCGTTTAATAAGACTGGCAATGAACATTGCAATTCCTTTATTAGCGTATCTGTTGGTAGTCCATATTGACTTTCATGTAGTAATTCTAATAAGTGTAAATGCCGTAGCATGCTTTTACTTAGTAGTGACCTTAAGTTCATCAAATCGCCCCTAACCCCATTTATTTCGTCTCTCTTTATTCAGAGTAGCAAAATACAGCTATTTTACAATCCTCCATCAAATAATAGTAAAGAAATCCCCCTTTATGAGATTTTCTTACCACAATAAAAAAGCCTTTTAGCCAGTAGATAGCCATTATTACAATTTGGCTGCTTCTACTTTACTAAAAGACTTCATCAATTTTGTTTGGCGATATGTTGGGTTAGATTGTCTACTAAATCATTTAGTTGCAACAACATAACTTTTTCTTGCTGCACTTCAATGAAACGGCGATGAGTCAGCACACTTCCAATTAGAAGTAGAAAATACTGCTCTTGTAACTGCTGTTGCTGACTTGTAGATAACTGGCATAATTTGGGGTCAGCTTGAATCAAATCATAAAAGAATTGTTGAGAAATTGTTTGAATCGCACGACAAGTTGTGCTCTTTTTTTGGGGATAAAAAAAGATATGTAAAAACAATTCATAACATTTCTGATTATAAACGACAAAATGTAAGGCAAAGTCAGCTAAACCATTCGCATAATCGACTTTTGCAAAACTTTGATTAATTTTGGCAAAATAATTGATGACCAATGCTTGTTTTAAATCATGCATCGAATCAAATTGTTTGTAAATTGGCTGGGTACTCATTTTCATATAGTCGGCTAAGTTACGGGTCGTCAATTCATCAAAGCCATATGTCTGAACAAACTTTGCGGCTTTGTCTAAAATCATTTTTTTCGTAAATTTTGTTTTCCTCATATAACTCCCCCTTATCTAATAAAATTCTAACAATTTAATAGAAATAAAAGTTCTGATTTTTTTTACACCCCTGTAAAAATATTAGAAAAATCGGGAAACTATTTTTAAGCTACTAAAAAATCCAAAAGCTCAGGCAATAAAACTTCGCTTTTGGATTTTTCAATTATCACAAGTATTTAAATGAAATTTAGCAGTACAGCCAATAAGAAAATTCTATTTGTGCTAGGAGCTTTATCCTACTAATTTTAGCCTGACTTTTTTACCCTACCCTTTTTTGTTTTGTTTTTACATATTTCAAAATTTCTTGAATATTCAACTCCGGATGAGAAACATTAATATAAAACAATTGTTCTTTTTGAATTAAATCACCAATTTCATAATTACTTAATACGATATCAAAGTCACTACTGCTATTCCAAGCAGTGGCATATAGATTCGGATACTTATTCAGCTCATACAGATAATATTCCGTCATTTGCCGGGCCAAAAGTTGGTTGCCGACATAATAAATCCCCACATGATACAAGGCTTCTTTTTCTTCTTGTAAATATAAAAAGGCCCGTCCTAAATCACCCCGTAGCGGATCGGTGATCTTTTGATGAAAAAATAATTCTGGAAAGTAACTTTCTAATTGCAAAACAATCCCATCAAAATGTTTTTTTTGATCAATAGCTTCCAATTCATCTAAATAGCGATTAAAGAAGATAGCTTGATCCATCATAATCTGTCCTTTTAGCAAAATATTTTGCCAAATCGACTTGATTACATTATAGACGACATAACTATTTTTAGTTGAGGTAGCTTCTGATAGAAAAAGAAATGTTTGCACAAAACGAAAGCTGACAAAGTTATGTCTTCGACCTAGATCTTTTAATTCTCTGAACAATAAAGAATCCGAAGAAGAAAAATGATGGCTCATGAAAAAGCAAATCAAGCGGCTCACTTCACTATTTTTTTGGGTCGGAAAATAAACTAAATGCTTATGGCATAAATTTTTTAAAATGCCAAAACTAGACATCTCCTGCACGCCACTAATAAAGCTCTCCCGATTACCTAGATTGCGGATTTCCGCCACAAAATCAGCCTCAGTAGCTAGCTGATCTTTTCCTTGTTCGCTGCGAATTTTCACGACCCATAAGTAGAGAGTCAATTCATGTAAAAAACAATGATTAACGCGAATTTCTAAGCATTGTTCCAAATCAGAAATAAACGCGGTCGGTAACAACTGCTCTTGTAATTGTTCAATCTTTGTAACAGGAAGTGTATGAAAAAAAAGAGAACTGAAAAAATGACGAATTTGCAATTCAGAACCTTGAATTTGATTATTTTTAATAACCAAATCAAATTCAAGTAATAATTGATTCAGTTCCTTTACCTCAGCATAATAAGTTGCCATACTTAACCCATTTAAATCGCAAAAATAGTTAACATTCACATTTTCACGAAAAAAAATCTCTTTTAAAATCTTATACTTACGGGAATATTGCATCAAATATTTTGTAATAAAACTTAAATTCTGAGTTAAATCAATATGTAAATAATATTCATAGTTGGAAGCAGTCAGTTGGAACCCTTCCATATCCTTAAAAATTGCTTGAATATCTGCCACTAGTTTCAACAAGGTTGGTCTTGTCAGTGCTAATTTTTGCGCGACTGCTTTTTTAGTAGCACGATTTCCTCTTTGGGTCAGAAAACGGAGAAATTCCATAATTTTTTTATCCCAGTCATTTAGGAGTTCTCTTCTGTACATCGTATAACCTCTTCTCTAGCTTTAAAAGATAGTTGCTAACAATTGGTACTACCTTTTAAAAACACTGCCATTATATCATAGACCATAAAGTAAAATTTCTAAAAAAGATAAAAAAAAGAAATATTATCACTTTTTTAGCCAAAAAAGTTTCAATAAAAATTATTTTCTACCAATTTGTTACAAAAAAAGAAATTCGGCTTGATTTTCCATTCTAGCAAAAAGATATTCAGGAAACAATCCTTTTTTAAATTTTTTTCACTCGGATTCCCCCATTTTTTTCTAATACCTTTTTTTTAATTGTGGAAAAAGATTGGCCTATTGTGAAACATCCCCCCCAAGAAAAGAAACTTGCATTTAATTTATTTTCGATAAGACAGTGATAATTCTGCTACCTATTACATTTAAGTAAATTACAATATTTTTTTGTGAAACATTTTTATTAAAACGAAATAAAAACAGTAAGGATTAAACGCATAAAGACAAAAATAGACTTCTCTATTTTAACTTTACGCATTTTCCTTACTGTTTTTGTTATTATGCTTGGGTATCAATGACAGCGTCTGGATTTTCAAGGACGCTACGATCAATTTCTTTAATTCTTGTGGAAGTGACAATTCCTGCCACCATCGCATCACTGACATTAATTGCTGTCCGAGCCATATCAATAAGTGGTTCTACTGAAATAACCAAACCAACAATAGCAATCGGTAAATTCAATGCACCTAAGACGATCAACGAAGCAAAAGTAGCGCCACCACCAACTCCGGCTACACCAAAGGAACTAATCGTCACCACGGCGATTAACATTAAGACAAATTGGATACTAAAAATATCAATGCCGGCAGTTGGTGCAACAATTGTTGCTAACATCGCCGGATAAACTCCCGCACAACCATTTTGTCCAATTGAGATACCAAAGCTAGCAGCAAAATTCGCAGTAGCATCATCCACTCCAAATGCCTTGGTTTGTGTCTCAATATTTAATGGCATTGAACCAGCAGATGAACGTGAGGTAAACGCAAAACTTAAAACTGGCAATGCTTTTTTCAAATAAGTAACTGGACTGACTTTGACAAAACTTAATACAAGTAAATGGACCAACATCACGACAATTAATGCACTATAAGAAGCCAAAATGAATTTCCCTAAGTTAACGATTGCCGCAAAGTCACTTGAAGCCAATACATTGGTCATTAAGGCAAAAACGCCATATGGTGTTAAGCGTAAAACCAAAGTTACAATCCGCATGACAATTTTGTAAAGACTGTCCATCAGCTTTTCAAAAAATTCCGCTTCTTTTGGCGCTTTTCTTTTTACACCAAGATAAGCAACACCGACAAATGCCGAAAAGATTACAACCCCAATCGTACTGGTTGCCCGTGTGCCAGCTAAATCAGCAAAAACGTTGGTTGGAATAAAAGATAGAATCTGTTGTGGAATTGATAAGTTTTCCACTTGTGTCTGGCGTTGTGCCAATTCAGCAATGCGAGCAGATTCAGCTGCACCTTGCGTAAAAGAGGCGCCATCTAAATTGAATACCACAATACTCGTGTAACCAATTAACGCCGCAACAGCTGTTGTTGCTAAGAGCGTTGCCAAGACGGTAAAACTAATTTTTCCTAGCTTGTTACTTTCTTTCATGCGTGTAAAAGCACACACAATTGAAACAAAGACAAGTGGCATAACCAACATTTGTAATAAGCTTACGTAACCATTCCCGACAATTTGAATCCATTCTAAAGCACCAGCGGTCACAGCGTCTTTTGTGCCAAAAATTAATTGCAATAGTCCGCCAAAAACAATCCCAGCAAACAATGCCACAAAGACGCGGGTTGAAAATTTCAAGTGTTTTTGCTGTTGGCGCCAAAACACATAAAGCAGTGCAGCAAAAACCACCAATACAGCAATAATTAATAAAGTAGTCATCGAATACCCCCAAATAATTCCTCTAACATCACGTTAAGATTATCTACTTTCTTTTAAAAAAGAATTTCGATTTACTTATTATAAGTTAGTTTACTTCATCTGTCTTTTATTACGACTTATGAAAGCGGATCGAATTTTGAAATTGGGATTTTTTATAAATTATTTTCAATTCCAAAAAGATTCTATGAAAATGTGCGTAAAAAATGGGATACTTTCCTGATAATTAAAAAACCCGCCTCTATAAAAGTGGCGGGTTTGTATTATCTTACGACAGACTTCAAGCTACAATTTTATAAGTTGTTTTTTATTTGCAATTGCAGCCTTGGCACAAGCGAGACGGGCGTTAGGAATTCGAAATGGTGAACAAGAGACGTAATCCACCGGTAAGGTTTGGATAAAAGCAATAGACGCTGGATCTCCCCCCACCTCTCCGCAAACTCCAACTGACAAAGATTCTTTTTCTTGCTTGCCATTTTCTGAAGCAAAACGCATTAATTTTCCTACGCCTTCTTGGTCTAAATGTTGGAAAGGATCACTTGGCAAAATTTCCTGATGCGTATATGTTGGCAAAAATTTATGGGCATCATCTCTTGAATAACCATAAGTCAGCTGGGTTAAGTCATTTGTCCCAAAACTGAAGAAATCTGCTACTGCTGCTAATTGATCAGCAATCAGGCAAGCTCTAGGAATTTCAATCATCGTTCCAATTTCAAAAGGCAAGTTTGTTCCTGTTTTTTCAAACAAGCCGTTAATAACTTCCTGACAACTGTCCTTTACTATCCTAAATTCTTTGACTGTCCCCACTAAAGGAATCATGATGTGGGGCGTTATGGTAATTTTTTCTTGCGCAGATATCTCAAGTGCCGCCTCCATAATCGCTGCTACTTGCATTTGATAAATCTCCGGACAGGTAATTCCTAGGCGTACACCCCGCAGACCTAACATTGGGTTTACCTCTGCTAAGCTTTTTACTTTGGCGATTACCTCTTGACTATTCAAATTCAACTCTTTGGCGATTGCACGCAATTCTGATCTATCTTGAGGTAAAAATTCATGTAATGGTGGATCCAATAAACGAATTGTACAAGGCAATTTTCCTAAAATTTGATACATTTGACGAAAATCACTTTTTTGCTTTTCCTTGATATACGCTAGTGCTTCATCCATGCGAGAACGATTATCAGCTAATATTAATTGCCGCATCATCTTGAGGCGTTCTTTTTGGAAAAACATGTGCTCGGTGCGTGCTAAACCAATTCCTTTTGCTCCTTTTAAAAGTGCCTCTTTTATTTCTCGCGGTGTTTCAGCATTCCCATAGACAGCCATTGTGGCATGGGCATCACAGATTTTCAAAACTTTTTCTAAAACCGCTGAAGTTTCGGCCTCATTTAAAGCCAGTTGACCTAAATAAATACGACCGCTGCTACCATCTACTGAAATAAAATCACCTGTTTTTAAAATCCCATCGGTAAAGTTAGCAACCCCTTTTTCTTCATCGACTTGCAAGTCTTCACACCCTACAACACAGCATACTCCCATTCCTCTAGCGACAACCGCTGCATGAGAAGTCATTCCGCCACGAGCTGTGACGATAGCCTCACTGACACTCATACCTTCAATATCTTCTGGGGAAGTTTCATTACGGACTAGAATTACCTGGCTGCCTTTATCAGACATTTCTTTTGCGGCTTTCGCGGTAAAAGCCACTTGACCCACCGCAGCTCCTGGACTTGCCGGTAAACCGCGAACAATCGCTGCTTTCTTTTTAGCATCATTGGTAAAACTTGGATGCATCAATTGCGCAATCATTTCTTCATCAAGGCGATTAATCAATGTTTCTTCACTGATTACGCCTTCTTTCATTAAATCGTAGGCGATTGCAACTGCCGCTTGGGGTGTGCGTTTACCGATGCGAGTTTGCAACATATACAATTTTCCTGCTTCAATCGTAAATTCAACATCTTGCATGTCGCAATAATGCTTTTCAAGTTGCATAGCAATTTCAATTAATTCAGCGTATACATCTGGCATTTTTTCTTGGAGCGTACAAATTGGTTCGGGGGTTTTAATTCCTGCGACGATGTCTTCTCCTTGCGCTTTTAGTAAGTACTCCCCATACACGCTTTTTTCTCCTGTGGCGGGATTGCGGGTAAACATCACCCCTGTTCCAGAATTTTCAGAGTAATTACCAAAAACCATTTGTTGAATGGTAACCGCAGTGCCTAAATTATCCGAGATATTGTGAATACGACGATATACCTTGGCGCGTTGATTATTCCAACTGGAAAAAACTGCCTCCACGGCAATTTGTAATTGTTCAAAGGCATCTTGAGGAAATTTCCGCCCTGTTGCACGCGCAAAAATCTTTTGGTAATTCGAGATAATAGTTTCCCAATCTGACTTTTCTTTTGTCCCAGTTGGAATTGCTACAAAATTTTCAGCTGGAATATTATACACAACATCAGCAAACATTTGAATGAAGCGGCAGTAACACTGAAAAGCAAAATCTTTATTTTGGGTAATTTCAGCCAGTGCATAAACTGTCTCATCATTTAACCCCAAATTCAAAATTGTATCCATCATTCCTGGCATCGAATATTTCGCACCACTACGAACCGATACTAGCAACGGGTTAACACCTATACCAAAACTTTTATTCGTTAACGCTTCCAATTCTTTTACTTGAAAATTAATTTCAGCTATCAAGCCTTTTGATAGTGCTTTTTCTTCTTGAGCTAAATAATTTTTACATGCATCTGTACTAATAATAAATCCATTTGGCACTGGTAAATCAAGATTTGTCATTTCACATAAATTAGCGCCTTTGCCGCCCAAAAGATCCTTCCATTCTTTTTTACCTTCTTGAAAACGATACGTTAATTTAGCCACACCATTACCTCCAAAGTGATATACTATTTAATATAAAACGACTATACCTTTGGAAATATATTTTGTCAATAAAAATATGTGATATACTGTTAATTAATTTAGTTACACTATATAATTATAATGTGTCATACCTGCATAAAAAGTGATAAAATCAAAAGATAGTATTTTATAAAAGATTGGAGGGATTGTGGTGGAATTATCCCAGCGACAATTAGCAATCACTGAAATCGTAAAGAAAAACCAACCAATCAGTGGAGAAAAAATTGCTGAAATTCTTGGTCTATCTCGTGCCACCTTACGAAATGATTTTTCCATTTTGACTATGACAGGTGTTTTGCAAGCACGTCCAAAAGTTGGCTATGTTTATGCTGGACCAATAAACCAGAGTGAAACCTTGGAGGAATTACTCGCGATATCTGTGAGAGAAATTATGATTCCACCTTTAAATATTTCACAAGAAAGTACGATTTACGATGGAATTACCACCCTTTTCATGTACGATGTCGGTTCCTTATATGTAGTAAACGATGCCCACGAATTAGTCGGTTTATTGTCCCGCAAAGATTTATTACGGGCCTCATTAAATAAGATGATTGATAAGACACCCGTAACAGTGGTCATGACGCGACTCCCGCAAATTAGTACTTGTTTTGAAGATGATCTGCTTTTAACTGCTGCAGAAAAATTGCGCACACTGCACGTTGACTCGCTACCGGTACTAAAAAAAAGCAATCCTAAAGTTGCTGTAGGTAAAATTACCAAAACCCGTATTCACGATTATCTAATTGAAAATATAAAGGAGTAAGCCGATGGAAAAGTTATCGATTGTAGTTATTTCAGATGTCTCAGGTGATGCTGCCCAAGTTTTAGCCAATGCTGCCGCCGGACAGTTTCGCGGAAAAGATATTGATTTGAAACGTTATCCTTTAGTTCGTGATAAACAAACGCTAAAGGAAATTTTAGCAGAAGCAAAAGAAAATAAGAGTGCAGTCCTGACTACTTTTATTCAAGATGAGTTAGCTAATGAAGTCAAAAGCTTTTGTCAGGAAAATAATCTACAACATCAAGAGCTTTTAAACTCCATTTTGCACATGTTTGAAACCTTGACAGATACAGCACCAATCAGCGACCCTTCGACGGTTAGTCAATTAAACGATCAATATTATTATCGAATGAATGCCATTAATTTTGCTTCTCGTTATGATGATGGTAAAGATCCCAAAGGCTTTTTAAAAGCAGACTTAATTATTCTAGGGCCTTCTCGAACGTCAAAAACACCACTTTCCATGTATTTGGCCAACCAGTCGATTAAAGTTGCCAATTTGCCCCTAATTCCAGAAGTGAGTTTACCGCAAGAATTAGAACAAGTCCCTAAAGAAAAGATTGTTGGCTTAATGGCCGATCCCCAATATATAAAAAAATTCCGTCACTCTCGACTTTATGCCTTGGGTCTTACCAATGGTAGCAGTTATACCGACGAAACCCGTATTCAAAACGAGATGCGCTATGCAAAAGAACTGTACCAAAGATATGGTATCCAATCATTTGATGTCACAAATCGCTCAATCGAAGAAACGGCTGGTTTAATTTTGGAGACTCATCCACATTTAGCCAGTCTTGGGAGCAAACTTTAAAATCACGCTAAAAATAAAGAGGATAAATTAAAATGCCAGTTTGACCTGATGCCTTTTAATTTATCCTCTTTATTAGTAAAACTGTATTCAACCAGCAATTGTACCATTGGGAACTTCTTTTTCTGGTATTGCTAAAACCGGCGTAATTTTATTGGTATAGCCTATATCAAAAAGCATCCCATGGGATTCAATCCCAAACATCAGCTTGGGTGCCAAATTAACGACAAATAATGCCTGCTTGCCTTCAATTTCTGCTTGGGGATTTTCTCGTTCTTTTTTCATCCCCACTAAAATGGTTCGTTGGAATTCACCGAAGTCTACCACTAAACCCACTAACTTATCAGAGGCAGTAATATCAAAAACTTTAACAATTTTCCCTACACGGATATCTATCTTGTCTAAATCTTTCATCGTAATCGTTGGTTTAACCATTTGTATTCTCTCCTTGGGTAAAATAGATTCTTCTACCAGCCATTTCAATTTTTTCAGTCTGAAATGCTTGTAATATTTCTTGGTGCAATTGTGTTGCGACGTAAGTACCCTCTGTATAGTAGACAATATAGCGAACTTTTAATACAATTCCGTCTTTTGTGACATCAACAATTTGAACTGGTTTTAATTCACCGTCAAACAACTGCATTTTTTTCATTACAGCTTTTTTAAACAGCTCATCTGCTAAGTATTCTTTTTCAAAATTTTCATAATAGTTTAAAAGAGATGCAGCTATAATTTTTTGTGCCAGTTGCCAATTACTTTCAAAAGCCAAATTGTAGCTGATTTCTTTCCAGACAAAAGGCGTCATCTCATTATAATTGTAAACTGCTTCTGTCAAAATTTTACTATTGGGAATTTTGACAGTTCGGCCTGTAGGGGCTTCTGCGTCAAACCAATGACTAATTTCCATGAGTGTAAAATATAAGATGCCAACAGAGATGATTTCACCTTTAACGTTACCGATTTCAATTCGATCATACATTCTAAAGTGATGCTTATTCACAATTAAAAACCAACCGGCCACATTACTGATTAATCCTTTAATCGCCAACGAAAGAACTACACCAATAAAAATCAGTACAATTAATAATGTATCCAACGCATTTAACCACAGGCGCGTTAAGCTAATTAAAAATAAAAAACGCAATAAAAAACGTGTAATTGTTCCCACGATATTTAACGTTTTGACATCTTCAATAATTTTGCGCCAAAGCTGATGAAAAAGCCACTCCAAACCGATTAACAGTAGTAATAAGACGACTGACATGCCAATTTTACCACTGAACTCATTTGGATCTTGAATATTATTCATCATTTCTTCTAAAATTTTATCCCAAAAATTTTCTGTCGACTCCCCCATCACGGCTCTCCTTTTTTATACTTTTCTTTTATGTTACGCCAAATGAGAACGTTAAACAAACGTTAACCTGACGAGCATATAAATAAGGCCTTCATGCTTTATCTTGTAAAAACAAAAAAAACGACAAATCAGCAAGTTTTATACTTGCTGATTTGTCGGGTTAATTAAAAAAGGTAAGTCACTACTCTACCCGTGGTTCTCTTGCTTGTTGTACATTTTCTTTCACGTCTTGCGCGCCATCACTAACTTTATCTCCGGCTTTGCCTAAAGCATTTTTTGCTTTTTCAGTTTGTTTAGAAGCAAATTCACCTGTAGCAGATGCAGCGTCAGATAGCTGATCTTGAACAGTAACAGAATCTTTTTCATATTGTTCTTTTGATTTCACATCGACAACGTCAACGTTAACTTCAATAACATCTAATCCTGTCATATTTTTCACTTCACGGGCAACGACTTCTTTGATTTGATTGTAGATAGAAGTAATGTCTTTGCCATATTCAGCTACAATGGAAAGATCTACTGCCACTTGTTTTTTACCAACTTCAACATCAATGCCAGAAGTTGGGTTGTCTGTATTCACTAATTTACCAGCAATATTAGAGAAGAAACCACCATCTACTGTTAGTAAACCGCTGATTTCATCAAGAGCGATACCGATGATTTTTTCAACAACTTTGTCATCAAAAGTCAATTCACCTTTAATCCCCTCAGCTTTTGGTACTGGTGGTTTTGGTGGTACCGGTTTTGTTTCTGGTTTCATACCTGGTGTTTTGTTTTCCATGTTAAATTCCTCCTAAATATTTGTTAACCGAACTTGCGGTTTAATCACTTAAATTTTTTAACGCTTTGAGCGGAATTGCTCAAAAAAACCAATTGATTGCAGATAAAAACCCAAATATAAGCCAATTGCAGTAAATATTACTAACAATAATGTCTTTAAAATACCAATCGTAAGAATTAATATTGCCAGTAATAAACCAAGGGCTCCACAAATCAAAGGATATTTATATTGTGCTGCTAATTCTTTCATCATTATCCCTCCTATAGAACTCTTGGCTCATCGTTTTCGTGTTTTTGATCACGAAAATCTTTGAAAATTACATCCGTTACGATTTCCTGTTTGGCACCAAATAATTGGTTTAAATCGGTCTTGATTTTATCTGCAAGCGCTTGTTGTCTTTGTGTAGTCTGAAAGACTTTGCGCATTTGACCACTAACGTAGATTTTAATTTTCTTTTTCTTAATCACAGCTTTAACTGATGGATTAGCAATAAAAGGTTCCTCTTTGACTGCTGTTAATACGTAGCTTTCGATTGCCTTTTTTTGGATTGTCAACGTTCCATTTTCAGTGTTAATTTCCAATTCATTACTAACTTTAGGAAAGAAAATAATCACAAAAATACTAATAATCAGCAAAATTAACAAACCTGCTGCCGACCAAAATAAAAATTGCCCCATGGCATCACCAATAAGTGGATACGTTGTAAAAGGGCGTAGTACAAAAGACCAGCCTGCCACATATTGTGTTGTAATCAAAGTGTGAAAAAGGGGAAAGAATAAGAAAAAGATTACTAAAAGTAAAACTACCTTTGTACTTTTTCGCATACAATCACTTCCTTTTAGGCTGCTTTTTTACCGACAAAAAATGATACGACCGCAACTAAGATAACTGCACCAATTAAAGATGGAAAAATTGCCATTCCTCCGATTACAGGACCCCATGTGCCAAATAGAGCTTGACCAATTGATGAGCCAATTAATCCTGCTAGTACATTTAAAATTAGTCCCATTGAAGAACCTTTATTTGTAATTGCACCAGCAATCGCTCCAATTACGCCACCAACAATTAACGACCAAATAAATCCCATGATATACCCTCCTTTTTAAAAGAATTTCAAACGTTTACATTTTGTTAACTTCTATAAAAATCATAGCATTTTCTGAAAAAAAGCTTAAACAAAGTGTATCTAAGAAAAAGTGCTCTCATAATAAAAAAACAAAAAAATATTGAAGAAAAATGATATAAAACAAATAATATTGAATTAAAAAGGTTCCTTTATTCCTATCAAACTACTGTTTATCAACGTATTAAGAAATTATTAAAGAGTTAATTAAATAGCTTTTCTTTTAGGAAAACAGAAATTTTCACGTAATAAAAAACAGCAATAAATATTAAGAATTTATTAAGGGGAATTTCCTTCTCAGACCTTTTTTGGAAAAGACAAATAGCTGTAAAGCTAGTATTTAAATAAAAAAAGTACATTACCAGCCTCTTTAAAGAAACTGACAACGTACTTTTGTAAATCGATAAGAATGGATAAGTTTATCACAAGTAAAAATGGTGATTTCAATACTTCTGCTCTAAGTTATGGGATTTCTTCAGTCTTTTTATTAATGAATATTACCAATCAACCGACGAATTGGTTTTTTAGCACAATAAAGTAGAATCCCTACAACAACGGCTACCCCACCAACAATCGCAAAGTAACTTCCTTCTGTGCTAGGTGAATAAAAACGGGTTATTTGCGCATTGATTGCTTGTGAAGAAGCATCTGCTAATAACCAAATAGCCAAGGTCTGCGCTTCAAAAGCTTTTGGTGCTAATTTGGTCGTGACAGACAAACCCACCGGTGAAAGGCACATCTCACCGGCAATCATAATAAAGAAACTCCCTACTAACCACATGGGGCTTACTTTATGATCAACGCCGAAAATTAAGCTTGGAAACATCAACAATACAAAGGAAAGCCCTGCTAAGATCAAGCCAATCGCAAATTTCACTTCTGTAGTTGGCTGTTTTTTACCTAACTTTGTCCATAGAGCGACAAAAACTGGCGTCAACAATACGACGAACAGCGGATTTAAGGTTTGGTATAGACTAGCCGGAATCGCGATGCCAAAAATGGTAGATTGGGTACGATCCGCCGCAAAAAGTGCCAATATTGATGAGCCTTGTTCTTCTAGTGACCAAAAAACTATCGCGGATAAAAACAATGGGATATAGGCTAAAACTTTTTTCTTTTCATCAGCGGTAACGTCTTTTGAACGTAACATCGTCGTAAAGTAATAGACCGGCAGCAATATTCCTAAAACACTAATACTGTCAATAAAGAAATCAACATCCAGACGGTTGAAAATAAACGCTCCACCAAAAAGGATGCCAACTAAAATTACAGCCACAACCAAATTGCGGAAAAATTTGGTCCGTTCGGCGCCGACTAATGGATTGGCAACGTTAACGCCAATATTTGCTAAAGTTTTGCGTCCTTGGATACGGTACTGGACTAAACCAAAGAACATCCCCACTGCTGCAATTGAAAAACCTAAGTGGTAGTTAACATTTTGTCCTAGCGTCCCCACCACAAGCGGGGCGATCAGACTACCGATATTAATCCCCATATAAAAAATGGAAAATGCTGTATCGCGGCGTAAATCCTCTTTGGAGTAAAGATGGCCCACCATACCGGAAACATTTGATTTGAGCATCCCGGTGCCAATCACAATTAAAATCATCGAAATAAAAAGTGCCGCTAAACCAAAAGGCGTTGCTAAGACGAGATGACCAAACATAATAAAAATACCGCCATAAAATACTGTCTTGTGGGATCCCAACAATCGATCAGAGATCCAGCCTCCCACGATACTCGACATATAAACTAACGAACCATAAATCGACATGATAGCAACTGCAGTTGATTTAGGCAAACCCAAGCCGCCATTTGTAACGGCATCATACATATAATAAAGTAGAATTGCGCGCATACCGTAGTAGCTAAATCGTTCCCACATTTCAGTGAAAAACAATGTCGCTAGCCCTCGCGGTTGCCCCATAAAAGTTTTTTCTTCCATAAAAAAGCCCCTTTTACTTCATTTTTTAAAATAAAGAAATTTTTCTGAAAATTCACAGGGACTAGTTTATTCTTTTCACTTATAAAATTCAAGAATAATTAACTGAGAGAATTTTGGGGAAAGTACTATTTTTTTTAACCACAATTAAAAATTCATTTTCAAGATAAAGCAGGTTATTTTTAAATCAGGCTTTTATAATCTTTTTTCATGAGATAAAGGTTGGTTTTTTCACATTAATCAATTTGCTAAAAGCGCAGTGAGCTTCATAAATTAAACCGATTTGAAAATTTTTTCTTAACTAGTTGATTACTTATTTCTTCATCAATCGTTGCAATCATTGCAATCAATTTTTCTTTCGAAAAAGAAAAGTCAGACTTACTCCACCGTCTTACAAGCATAAAACTTCCCTGTACCTGATAATCTGCCAGATAGAGAAGTTCTTCTGAAATATACTCTGTCTGAAGTATGACTTGCCAGCTTTTAAAACAAGCTGATTGAAATAATACTGTTAAACGCGCTAAAAATGTAGCTGGTGCATGATCACTAAAGAGCATCTTGCAAAACTTTTGATTCTGATCTACATAAGTAAACAGCAGTTGGTAGTACTGCGTTAAATCCACAGTAAAATTTTCATTGATTAACTGGTTTACTGTTCAATTACGCTATCTTCTATTTCTGTGTATAACGCATAGATATCTTCATAATGCGCATAAAAAGTCGAGCGGTGCACATCAGCGTAATCTGTTAATTCTCGAATTGTAATATTTTCTAATTTTTTTTCGTTAAACAACACCGCTAAACTTTCTTGTAAAACTTTTTTTGTACGTCTTACGCGACGATCTGCTTGATTCATCTTTTTTCTCCTTAATCGACAGACTATCTCTCTTTTGTCGGTTAACCGACAAAACGGCTGTTTATTAACCATTGTAGCCAAAAGCATTCGCATAATACAATAATTTCATCAAAAAGAAAAGAGGTAGTATTGTGAAACGAATGTTAAAACTTATTGCAGGAGGCGCATTATTTCTTTGCATCATTTTAGCCATCCTTTTATTTACAAAGATCAAAACAATCAATTCAATCAAAAAAATTGAAGGTGATTTTTATCACGTTCGTTATACAGCCGATTATAAGTTAGATGAAATTTTGGCCCATGGTGTCGCAAGTGTTAAAGATTTGGAAAAACAAGTATCAAAAAAAATATTTTTTGGCTACCCAATTGAAACAAACGAAAACTTATTCGGCTGTAGCGCGTTTACAGCGGTCACACCTGCTGGAAAAAATTTAGTCGGCCGGAATTTTGATTACGCTAAAGCCGGCTCACTACTCGTCTACACAAAACCCAAAAAAGGTTATGCTGCTTATTCAATGGTCAGTTTATCTCATCTTGGTGTTTCAAAAAAAGAGCAGACAATGCCTGAAACACTGCGAGGTAAACTGGCTATTTTAGCTGCTCCATACGGCTGTGTAGATGGCATGAATGAAAAAGGGTTAAGCGTTTCTGTTCTTGAATTACAGACTGAACCTACCCAACAAAACACCGGTAAAATACCTATTATCACCACAGTTTCTGTACGCATGCTATTAGATAAAGCCGCAACGACAGAAGAAGCCATAAATTTATTAAAAAAATACGATATGCACTCTTCTGCTGGCAAACCTTATCACTTTTTAATTGCTGATCGCAGTGGGAAAAGCGTCATAGTTGATTGGGCTGGCCAAAAAATGAATACTATTTCCACAAACATCGCCACAAATTTCCAACTTTCTAAAGGAGATGATTTGGGCGTTGGCATCGGTCATGAGCGATATAATATTTTGAAAAAAACTTTAACAGCTAAAAAAAATACGTTATCTGCCAAAGAAACGATGAATCTATTACAAAAAGTGAGTATCCCGTGGAATGGTGAATGGCAAACAGAATGGTCAATTGTTTATCATTTAGATGATTTTACTGTCGATCTTGTTAACGATATGAATTATAAAAGTCTGCATCATTTTTCAGAAAACAGCAATTAAACAAACACTTTACACACTATATTTAAACTAAAACAAACAAAACAATGCAAATACAAACAAAAAGTAGTAAAATAGAAATGAAAAAAGAAAGGGGTTACGAAATGAAAACAGTAAAAGATTCATCTTTCAAATCTTATGGCCGCGTTATCACAGAACATGATTTCAGCAACATGATTCAAGCAATGGAAGAAAAGAACATGATTGATGTACCAGAATCTGGTAATCAATATATCGCATCAGTACCAGCTATTGAAGCATTGCCAGAATTTGATTGGGTTAGAAAAAATATTTTTGCTGGCCTATCAATTCAATTTGGTTCTGGAGCCGGTCATAACCAAGCCATTACCGCAATTGAATTTCATCAAGGCAGTGAAGTCATCGTCGCTGTAACCGATGCGCTATTAGTTGTTGGGCATCGTTATGACATTGTCAACAATACTTACGACGCCCAATTAATGGAAAGTTTTTTATTAGAAAAAGGAACTGCAATTGAGCTATTTGGCACAACCTTGCACTACAGTCCAATTGAAACAAACAAAACGGGTTATAAACAGGCCATTGCCCTAATCAAAGGCACCAACACTCCACTAACAGAAGAAGTGGACAACCCATTAGTTAAAGTCACCAATAAATTCATGTTAGTCCATGAATCACGTAAAGATAAAATTGCCGACGGCTTTTTGGTTGGGTTAATTGATAAACGAATTTAGACTTATTTGAAATACGAGTATAAAAAGTTGACTACCAATAACTTTTTATACTCGTATTCTTTTGTGTATTAAAAAATGTCTTTTATTCAGCTAAGTAAAGGATTAATAAAGGCCAGGTTTTCTATCTCACTTTTATTAATTCAATAATAGGACTAACAAAATAAAAAAAAAGAACCCTTATAAAATAAGGGTTCTTTTTCCATTCGATAATAATAATTAACGACGGATTTCTTTGATACGAGCAGCTTTCCCGTGTAAAGCACGTAAGTAGTACAATTTCGCACGACGAACTTTACCGTAGCGAACTACTTCGATTTTAGCAACACGTGGTGTGTGCAATGGGAAAGTACGTTCAACGCCAACACCGTTTGATACTTTACGAACAGTGTAAGTTTCGCTGATACCAGCACCGCGGCGTTTGATTACAACACCTTCAAATAACTGGATACGTTCTCTTGTACCTTCGACAACTTTCGCGTGAACACGAACAGTGTCCCCAGGACGAAAAGCAGGAATGTCAGTACGTAGTTGTTCTTGAGTTAGTTCTTGAATCAATGGATTCATTTTTATCATTCTCCTTATTTCCAAACAATCATAGGATGACACACCCCAGCGGATTATCGTAATAGTTGAGTGAAACACTCACTAAAGTATACTACCATAGATCAAATCAGGATGTAAAGAAGATTTTCTTGTCATTTTCCTTTTTTTATGACGTTTTTAATGGCATAGTCGCTATTTGCAATTAATTTATCTAAAGTAGCTTGTATTTGTTCTTGTTGCTCTTTTGTCACCTCTGGAGCGATAGTAACGATTATTTGCCCTGTCTCTTTTTTTGTGGTAGTTAACCTATCTGTTTTAACCTTTATTACCTGAGTTGCATAGTCAAGAAAAAGTTGGCGTTTAATTTCACTTAGTGTTTCAGTTAATGACGCACTTTCAGCCTGATTCGTAACGACTTTGGCTGCATTTTGATTTTGTAATTTTTGATCAATATAACGGTCAATGTCTTGCATGTTAACCGTTTCGTTATTTGCCACTTGATTGATCACCAACTGATAATCCTCTAAATGATAATCACTAAGTTTTTTAGCCAAATCTTCTAATTCGGCTCCCGCAGGCTTAGTTCCCAATAAATCTAAGGTTAACTGATGTCGCTTGCCGTCAATATTTTGATTTAAAATATAGTAATCTGCCATCGCTTCAGCGACAAAACGTTTAGCCCTTTGTTGCGACATTTCAGTTTGAATTAGCGTTCCTGCTGAGATAAAACTTGGAATGGCAATGAGAACTGCAGCCCCTATCATCATATAATGGCGGCGTCTTTGTTTTGTAGTATCCACTTGCATCCGAAAATTCAAATGCAATACCCGTACGACAATAAACGTTGTAATCATAATAAAGGCAACATTAACTAAAAATAAATAACCGGCTCCCAAAAAGATTGACCACGCTTGGGTATAAATACCATACCCCATCACACACAGTGGCGGCATTAAAGCTGTAGCAATCGCAACACCGGGTACAATATTATTGGCTTCTCTTTGTCTAGCACCAATCATCCCTGCGGTTCCACCTAAAATTGCAATTAGTGCATCCCAAATCGTTGGTTCCGTTCGAGCCAAAATTTCACTGCTAGCATAAGTTAAAGGAGAAAACCAAAAATAAAGCGTTGCTGTTACAACAGCAAATAGCGCCTCTAAAACTAATAGGCGCAATGCTTGAATTGTCAGTCGACTATCAAAAACTCCCAAACCCAGCCCTAAGCCTTGAACTGGTGCCATTAACGGCGAAATGAGCATTGCACCAATTAAAATCGGTTGTGAATTCATATTTAAGCCAATTGAAGCAATAAAAATGGCACAAATCAAGATGACAAAATTTTCTTTTTTGATATTGATACTAGCAGAAATCTTTTCATAAAGTTCCTCATTGCTTAGCACACTACTTTTCGCCATAAAAAGGACTCCTCTCATCAAGGTATCTCTTTTAATTGTACCAAGAGAAAAGTTTTTTATGAAATTTAAACTTAACACCAAATTTTATTGAGCATATCAATTATGAAAAACACACCAATAAAAAAATTAAAAAAACTCGTCATTCACTGTGGTTGCTCTATACAACCAACAGTAATTAACGAGCATACACTTAATCAAGGTTGACTTTTAATACCTTTACGCTTCTTCTTGTTTAATTTCAGCTAATAGCTTTTCCATTTCTTTTGTTAAAGGAAATTGGGCTAGCATATCGGGACGACGCAAATAAGTACGCCGCAATGATTCTTTTAATTGCCAAGATGCAATCAACTTGTGATTGCCGTTCATCAAAACTTCTGGTACTTTCATTCCCTCAAATTCGGCTGGCCGGGTGTATTGCGGATGCTCTAATAAACCCGTGGAATGAGAATCCGTTTGAGCCGAGGTTTCATTTCCTAAAACATCGGGTAATAAGCGAACTGTGGCATCAATCATGACCATCGCCCCTAGCTCGCCTCCAGTTAGAACATAATCCCCCAAAGAGATTTCATCTGTCACTAAACTCCTAATTCGTTCATCATACCCCTCATAATGGCCACAAATAAAAATTAAATGGTCTTCTTTGGAAAACTCTTCTGCTACGCTTTGATCAAATTTTTTGCCCGCAGGATCTAGCAAGATCACTCTTTTTTTGACAGTTGGTGTTTTTGCTTCGATTGCTTTTAAGTTGTCGTAAATCGGCTGTACTTTTAAAAGCATCCCCGCGCCGCCACCATAAGGATAATCATCTACTGTTTTATGTTTATTATTGGCATAATCGCGAAAATTAGAAACATTGATCTCCAATAATCCTTTGTCCTGCGCTTTGCCAATAATAGATTCACCCATTGGTCCTTCAAACATCCGGGGAAATAGCGTTAAGACATCAATTCTCATCGTCAATCAACCCTTCTGGTAGTTCAACATTGACCACACCATTGTCCAAGTCAATTCCTGTCACAACTGACGCGATATAAGGAATTAGGGCATCTTTTTTACCTTTACGTTGTACGACCCAGACATCATTTGCTCCCGGTGATAAAATTTCTTTGATTTTGCCAATTTCTTGCTTATTTTCATCCAAAACTGTCAATCCAATAATTTGATGATAATAATATTCATCTTCTTCCAAATTAGCTAAATCCTCTTTGTTCACTTTTAAAATACCATCGCGAAAATTTTGGACATCATTAATATTAGGGTAACCTTCAAAAGTTAATAGATCAAAGTTTTTATGGCGGCGATGACTTGCTACAGTCAAGCTTAAAGGAGGCATACCTTCTTTGAATAAAAGCAAGGTTGCCCCTTTTTGATACCGCTCTTCGGGAAAATCTGTTAATGAGATAACACGAACTTCGCCACGGATCCCATGGGTATTGACAATTTTTCCTACATTTAAATATTCCATTTAATAGCCTCTTTCTCTCAAGTAGAATTTCTGATTTATTTTATCACGGTTACTGCCGGTTTTCTAGCCTACTTCGTGAAAGGTCAAGCCAACCTCTGTATCTTCTACTAATAAATTTTTAGGGGTCTTTAAAAGGAGATAACACCAATAAAAATCACCCGCACATGCCCCGCTATGGGCTGCCACTAAAAGACGTAGCCATGCATAAGGCCAAGTATTCATAATCAGTAACAAGCCAGTTGTAAGCAATACAAATGGAGCAATACTAATCATGAAAAATTGCCATTTAGGATACAGTGAACCAGGACTTGTAGCATAGGCCATACCATTTTTAAAACCAAATTTTACTTGGCCTTTCAAATTAAAGATTTTGAAAAAAATACCATGGATGCCTTCGTGAATAATGACAATCACCAAAAAACTAATAATAATTGCGCCAATTTCTAGTAAAAATGAGATACTTTGAAAATTATGCTGATTAAATGGCGGCAACAACAGCACACCATAACAAATCGCCATAATTACCAAGGCAGCTATGTTTAACTTTTTGATAACTTTTTCATCTTCTAAAAGATTTAATTCACGATAAACTTTCATTTTATCTCACCACTTTTTTTAATTACCATTTCCACATAACTTCCCAAATGTATTTTTATTATAACATTTTTAATTTTACTCAGAAGCAATTTCTTTTCTACCAACATTAGCTTTTTCATATTTAGAGTCAATAAAAGCTCCACGAACGAAGAAATTGCCGCCAAAAATTTAACTTTAGCAGTATTGATTTCGTTTGTAGAGCATAAAGTTCGCCGTATTTTATTTATTTATTCATAGAAACTGCCATCTCCAAGGCAGGAATTGTATCTTCATGGGTGACAGTATAAACCGTTTTGTCTACTTGCCAGACGACCTGATTACTTTCATAACCATTTTGTGCCATATCAATGGTAATTTGTCCAACACTTTTTGGTGCAGGTAACATGGCTTTTTCTAAATAATTTACCACTTCTTTGGCTAAGGCTGTACCATCTTGCCCATTAACATTACTTGCCCGCAGCACAATCGACCAGTTGCCTTCTTTCCAATTTAAATAAGTTGAGCCTGCAGCACCTTGACTATAGGCGGTAATATCATGACCCAAGTCCACTTTTTGGCCCCCATCATCAAATTGGTAGTTGACCGCCTTTTTAGCGGCATCTTTACTGGCAAACTGCTCCATTTTATAACGGGCAAAGGGTGTTTGCTGGTTTAAAGATTGATCGTTTAAAACCAGTGGTGCATCCATAATATAATACAAAACCGCCAAACTGTCTTTTTGCTTATCCATCGCAATATTCAAAGCACGATTTTCATCCCGCGGAATATTAGTTGGCAGTAAGGTCTTCGGATTTTCTTTTTTTAATTTGGCTAAGGCGTCAGCCTTTTTCTCACTTGAACTTGATTTCGTCGTGTTTTTAGTACTTTCACTTGACTTTGTTTTTGTTTCAGAATTTTTATCTGTTGTCGTAGTGGTTGCGTTTGTTTGTGCTGTACTTTTATCTTCTTCACTATTGGCAGCTGGTGTTTTACTTGCACAAGCTGTCAGGGTTAAAAGTAAAGCCCCCAATAAAATTATCTTTTTCATTTTAATCCTCCAAATTTAAGACATAAATTTTTGAGCGATTCCAATCAATAAAAAAAAGATTATTGATTAAAATTAAGCGTACTCAATTTGAAGACAATTGACAATCAATACGACTTAAAGGCTACCCAATCTTATCTGAAACCCAGTTACTAACATTATGAAACGCTTCTTTAACAAAGTCTACACTACTATTTAAAACAGAATCAATTCCATCGGCATTAATGTGTGTTACTGTTTGATTAAACCAGTTGGCAATATCGTCTTTGAAAATCCATACCAAAAAAATTGCCATAGCTAGCCCTAAAAGACGCCATAAAAAGGAGCCTAATTTAAAAATAATAAACAAAATAATGATAATTGCTACAATTACAAGCCATTGTGTCATCTTTTTTTCCTCCTGACTTTTCTTTTATTATCTATCAGAAAAGATTTCTTGTCCTCCGTCTTGAGTATGAAAAAAAGACAGTCCCAAAAAGGAACTGCCTTAATCTTTATCTACTTGCCATCTAGAATGTTTAGACGGACTTTTTTGGTACCTTCAGTACGTACGCCGTAAACAATTGTACGAATAGCTTTGGCTACTCGCCCTTGTTTGCCGATAATACGACCGATATCTTCTGGTGCCACGCTTAAATTATACTCATAAAAGTCAGCTGACTCTTCAACATTAAGTTTAACAAGATCAGGCTGAGTAACTAACGGACGAACAATCGTCAAGACTAAATCAGTTAAATCAGTCATCATTGGTCACCTTATTTCGTATATTTTGCTTCGTGGTGTTTTTTCATAACGCCTTGTTTTGAAAGGATGTTACGAACAGTATCAGAAGGTTGTGCACCTTTTTGCAACCAATCAAGTACTAAATCTTCTTTGATTGTTACTTCTGCAGGGTCAATCAAAGGATTGTAAGTACCTACAGTTTCGATGAAACGTCCATCACGAGGAGAACGAGAGTCTGCTACTACGATACGGTAAAAAGGTTTCTTTTTAGAACCCATACGTTTTAAACGGATTTTTACTGCCATTACAATTCCACCTCCATATAATTTAATCACAAGAGGTAGTTTAACAGGTTTTTCACTTGGTGTAAAGAGTTTTTTCTTTACAGCTAAAATAAAAATTTTTTAAACATTCATTTAAAGAATTTCCACTAGCTCCAATTAAAAATAGCGTTCGTTTTTTAACAAGACTTATCTTTTGTTTTTTTCATACTTTTCTTGTTATGATTGTTGTAACGAAAGCATTTATCACAGGTATAAAACTATAGGAGGAATATGATTTATGAAAACAATTGGTTTTATCGTCGGTAGCCTACGGAAAGATTCTTACAACTTAGCCGTTGCCAAAGAATTTGCAAAATTATTGCCCGCTGGTTTTGAAGCAAAGTTCATTGAAATTTCAGACTTGCCTTTTTACAACGAAGATTTGGAAAATGAAAATGATATGCCCGCAAGCTGGAAACGGCTACGAAGTGAAGTGGCTACAGTAGATGGCGTCTTCTTCTTTTCACCTGAATACAATCGTTCTGTCCCTGCCGCTTTAAAAAACGCCTTAGATGTTGGTTCACGTCCGATGGGTTCTAGTGTCTGGGGTGGCAAACCAGCTCTTGTGGTTACCGCTTCTCCTGGTGGCATTGGCGGTTTTGGTGCTAACCATCATATCCGTCAATCGCTTGTCTTTTTAGACATGCCAACCTTGCAACAACCAGAAGCTTATATTGGTGGCATTCATAATCTTGTTAAAGAAGACGGCTCGATTATTGAAGATACGGCTAAATTCTTCCAACTAATCGTAGATAAATACATCGCCTTCTTCAATAAATTAACGGCTGAATAATAATTTTTTGGTATTAGTTAGATAGTAAAAAAAGATTGCCAAACTATATTTAAAGACCTGTGACTATTAGTGGTCACAGGTCTTTTTGATATCTATCTATCGTACTTTACGAGCTATTATTTCATTTTGAACACTTCAGTTTTATTCTTTTAGCTACAGTAAAAATCACAGCTTTTCTTGTACTTCTTCGTGACGAAAACAAATTGTAAGATGATCGTTTACAATCCCCACAGCTTGTAAGAAAGCATAGATAATTGTACTGCCAACAAATTTAAAGCCTCGTTTTTTTAAGTCTTTGGTAATTTCATCGGAAAGTGGTGTTTTTGTTGGTATTTCTTCACTCGTTTTAAAATAATGCACCACCGGTTTGCCTGCGACAAAGTGCCACAAATATGCTGAAAAACTTCCCCACTCTTTTTGAATTTGTAAAATGCAATTTGCATTGTTAATCGCCGCTGTAATTTTAAGCCGATTTCGAATGATGCCAGCGTTACCCATTAAGCTTGCAATTTTCTCATCATCAAAAGCAGCCACTTTTTCAATTTCAAAATTTTCATAGGCCTCATCAAAAGCAACACTTTTATTTAGAATCGTTTGCCAACTTAACCCCGCTTGATTACTATCCAAAACCAATTTGCGAAATAATTGCTGATCATCATATTCTGGTACGCCCCAGATGACATCGTGATATTCTTTCATTGCCTGATTACCAGTTTCGGCCCAGTCACATCGCTTCATGTTTCTTCTCCTTGTCACATTTTTCTTTATTTTAACAGATAAAACAAAAAACACTTGCTTTTTCTAGGTGTACTACATATACTAGTACACACGATGAAGGTCATTACTTTACCATTCATTTAATTATTTAACAGTAAGAAAGGAGTTGCCCACACTTATGCTTACGATTGATAAAAACAGTAGCAAACCCTATTACGAGCAGTTAGTTTTAGGGATAAAACAGCAAGTTGTCACTGGTATTTTGCAGCCTGGCGATCGCTTACCGTCTGTGCGTGAACTGGCTAAAGAATTATTGATGAATCCAAATACCATCAGTAAAGCTTATAAAGTTTTAGAAGTGGAAAATGTAATTGTAACCGTTAAAGGTAAGGGTACTTTCATTAAAAATACCGAAAATATCCCCCGTGATGAATTTCGTATCCAGCAGCTAAAGCAAAATTTTCAAGCATTAATTATTGAGGCCATGCAGTTGCAAGTGACCAAACATGAACTGATTAGTTGGTTAGAAGAACCACAGTTAAAAGGAGGAGGCACACAATGAAATTAACCCAGCTAAAAAAAATAATCGGCACAAAAACTGTTTTAACTGATATTGATTTTACCTTACATGAAAATGAGATTGTTGGGTTGATTGGCCGCAACGGCTCTGGCAAGACGACTTTGTTTCGTACCATCGCTGGTAATTATTTGCCAGATGAAGGAAGCATCACGATCAATGGTCAAAATATTACCCAGGATACAAAATTAAAAACTGAAATTTTTTATATTGATGAGTTGGATAACTTTTTAAAATATTATCCACTGCAAGGGATTAATGATTTTTATCGCACCGCCTATCCTAAGTTTAATCAAGACCTTTACTTGCAATTAATGAAAGAACATGGTCTAAATCAACGACTACACTATCGCAAAATGTCTAAAGGCATGCAAGGACTCTATCAAATGATTTTAGCAATTTCATCTAGTGCCAAATATCTTTTATTAGATGAACCCTTTGATGGCCTAGATATCATTGTCCGCAAAAAAGTAATCGGCTTACTATTAACTCATCTAGCAGAAGACGGCCGTAGCGCATTAATCGCCTCTCATAATCTGCAAGAATTAGAAGGGATTATCGATCGGGCACTACTGATTAAAGGTCAAACGATTGCAAAAGACTATACATTAGAAAATATGCGTGCCAATGCCCGCAAAATTCAGCTTGTTTTCCGCACAAAACAGATACCACCAATCGTTAAAGAAAACTCAAAGCTTGTCACAATCCAAGGACGTGTAATCGTCGCAATCTTTGAAAATTACACAGCTGAATTAGCCGCTACCATTAAAAGCTATGAACCATTAGTTTTTGAAGAACTACCGCTAACACTAGAAGATCTTTTTGAAGCCAATTTGCAAAAAGAAAAACTATTGGTTTAAGAAAGGAGTTTATTATGTTAAAGAAAATCTATTTAAAACGCTACGGTAAAGCTTTAATTGCCTTTGCTGTCATAACTTTTGGACTTTACTTTTTAAATGCCCATAGCACTGTTACTAATTGGCAATCACAAAATAACTACTATCACTCTTCTCAATTTGAAAAAGAATTTAAGGAGCATCCGGAATCTTTCACTTATTGGAATCAAGAAAATGAAAAAGATGTACCTTATACCTCAAGTAAAGATTACGTACAAGATCAGTTATATGTCTATGGTACCGCCTACTCAGAACACAATATTTCTGCTAAACAGGCACAAAAATATGATGCCAAAACAACTTATTACACTCGCTTTGGTGGCGATTTTACTATTTTAAATATTTTTCTGGTTGCTTTAGCTGGATTTTTACTTTTCTTTATTGATGAGAAGACCGCATTTAATCGTTTTTTATTTGCACTACCACAAAAACGTAAACAGCTTTTTAGGGCGAAATTGCTGTATGTTGCCTTACCTATTTTAGCGATTTTCTTACTGGGACAACTCTTTTATGTGACATATATAAAAATCGGTATTCCAGCACCCTATTTAAATGCCAGTTGGAGTCAATTACTCCATGCTGTTTTTAGTAGTTTTAGTTTAGCTACTTTGTTGTTTGCCGTAAGTATATTTATTGGTTCAATGGTGGGAAATCTAGTATTCGGTCCTTTGACTTGGCTTGTCTTTGTATTTTTTGCTAGTTTTACTCCTGGTTCTGTTACAAACTTTTTAAATCTTTTTACCTTCAAAGAATACGGGAGCTTCCCCTTTAATTTGGAAAATTTGTTTATTTATCGCATTGGTAAAACCGGTGGCTATTGGTGGATGATTCCGATTTTTCTAATTGCAGCCTTCTTATTTATCTGGTGGAGTTATCGCAAATTTACTGTTTTGTCCCTAGAAAACGACGGAGATTACTTACTTCATCGTGATTCTCGTTGGCCCGTTTGGTTTTTAATGTGGGTCTTCACCGGCTTTATTAGTTTGAACACATTTACGAATCCATGGCAAAGTTACTTGATGTTACTAGATACTCCTGAACGTATTTCATTGTTTAGCACAATTATTTCTACGCTTGTAACGCTTGTTTTACTCGGTATTATGCTCTATGTACTAGTCTTCTTTTCTACCCTTAAAGCTGCTTGGCACCATTATCGTAGTAAAAAACACGGAGTAGAACTGAACTAACTTTTAGAACAAAAATTTACAAAAAATAAATAATTTATGCAAACATTTGTAAAACGTCGTGGAATCTTCCCCGACGTTTTATTTTTTTACCCTTTTATTTGCTATACTAATAACAGTAACCGATTACAATTTGAGGAGGAAAATCATGATTAAACTGATTATTAGTGATTTGGATGGTACTTTTTTAAACAGTCAAAGTAAATTTGACGAAAATTTGTATCAAGAAGTGCGCCAAATCATGCACCGCCAAAATGTTATCTTCGCCCCATGTACAGGTAAGCAATGCGAACGGGTAGAAGCTTTATTCAAAAATGTTGGTAGTGAAGATTTATGGATCTTAGGCGATAGCGCCACGCGAATTAAACATAAAGACAAGTACATGTATGAATCCTTACTACCTAATACCATTGGCAAAAAAATTATTGCCAAACTACAAAGTATCCATCAGGACTTCACGATTATTGCCTGTACGCAAACAGCTGCCATTATTAGTGAAGACACTCCAGCCGAAAGTGAAAAAATGGTACGGGGATCTTACGAAGTAGTTGAAAAAATAGCAGACTACCAAGAAATTAACGATGACTTTGTCAAAATTACCGTTTACGATGGAAAATTAAGAAGTTATGAAGTGGCACCCCAGTTAGCTGAATTTGAAAAACAAGCTTACATCGTGGCTTCTGAAGCAGCTTGGATTGACATTACCAATTTTGGCGTACACAAACGACACACAGTTGAAGAATTGCAGCAAATTTTACAGGTCAGCTCACAAGAAACAATGGTCTTTGGCGATGGTCACAACGACTTAGAGCTTATGCAAGCTGGTGAATTTAGTTTTGCAATGCGTAATGCCTTTGAAGAAACTAAAGCAGCTGCCAAATACATCTGTAAAAGTAACGACGAGAATGGTGTCTTATTAACGATTAAACAATTATTATCGTTACAAGAGGAAAATTAAGCTAAACAACTTCACGAACTTTCTCATAAGCTCGTTTGTGAAGCCAGATATTAAAAAAAGCTTTCCGAACTCCTTTAAATCGCCTTTTCATTACAGCACATGCGTTAGAAAGGCGGGATGTGGTCATAACTGCTATGTGAGTGTTTTTACCTGTGAAAAACTTATACTTTCTTATACGAGCAAAAGTGCAGGATTTTATGCTTTAATAGCAAATCCTGCACTTTTTTATTTTGTCGCCATAAACAAATAATGCGGCATCACCACATTACGATAATTTTTAATGAAACGTTCTTTTACCACCATGCCATTGCGAATAGCAACATTCATTGAAGCTAAATTCGTATCCCGGACAGTGGAAACAACGGCTGATGCTCCCAAATTTCTAAACGCATATTCTTTTACTGCTTTAGCTGCTTCTATCCCATAGCCCACACCCCAAGCGTCATAAATCAAATGATAGCCAATTTCCAAATAGGTTTTGCCACTCACGAGTTGATCAGTTAAGCCGCATTCGCCGATAATTTTACCATCACTTTTGCGAATCATAGCCAAGAGACTATAGCCTTTTTCCTGATACAGCTTTAAATTCCAATTTAACCAATTGCTCACTTCTTCATCAGAAAAACCGCCCTCATAGGCATACATCACCCGCTCATCTTGTAAAAATTCTGCTAAAAAGTGTTCTTCCCCTTTTTCCCACGGACGCAAGATAAGACGTTTGGTTTCAATTTGCATTTTTATTTTCTCCTTTAAAAAAAAGATACAAAAACCCGAACAGCTTATATCCTTTCTTACAGACGTGTTGTTTGAAATAAACAAGCAGTAAAAAAGGCTATAGTATTCGGGTATCATCATAATAAACTAAGCCTTTTAGCCCATTAGTTTATTTGCGTTTTTTCTTTTTCTTTTGTTTTTTCATCATACGGTTCATAGCCATTTTGCCCATTTTACCTTTAATGCCAGAACCAAACATCTGATCCATTCCCGCCGGCATTTGACCTTTTGTCATTTGTTGCATCATTTTACGGGCTTCTTTAAATTGCTTAATCATGCGATTCACTTCAACCACTGAATTACCAGAACCTGCAGCAATGCGGCGACGGCGACTTGGATTTAACAAGTCCGGATCTTCTCGTTCGGCTGGTGTCATCGACATCACCATTGCTTTTTGGCGGGCGATTTGTTTAGGATCGACTTTAACATTTTCAATTCCTGGCATTTGGCTCATTCCTGGAATCATTTTTAATAAATCTTCTAAAGGTCCCATCCCCATGACTTGATCCATTTGTTCAATGAAATCGTTAAAGTCAAAGGTATTTTCCTTCATCTTTTTCGCTAATTCTTCCGCTTTTTTCTCGTCGTAATCTTGTTGCGCCTTTTCAATTAAGGTCAGCATATCCCCCATGCCTAAAATACGACTCGCCATCCGGTCGGGATGGAAAACTTCTAAGTCCGTTAATTTTTCACCAGTACCGGTAAATTTAATTGGTGCACCAGTCACTTGACGAATGGAAAGGGCAGCACCACCTCGAGTATCCCCATCTAATTTGGTAATCACGACCCCCGTGATACCTAGTTGCTGGTTAAAGCTATCTGCAACTGTAACCGCATCTTGCCCCGTCATAGCATCTACAACTAAAAGAATTTCATTGGGCTGGGCAATTTCTTTGATCTGTTTTAATTCATCCATCAGCTTTTCGTCAATGTGCAAGCGACCCGCTGTATCGATTAAAACATAATCATTTTTCTTTTCCCGTGCTAATTCCATCCCTTGGCGCACAATTTCCACTGGACTGACATCAGTTCCCATATCAAATACCGGAACATTTAATTGTTGGCCTAAAACTTTCAATTGATCAATCGCCGCTGGACGATAAACGTCACCGGCAATCATTAGTGGTCGGGCTTTTTCCGTTTTAATCAGTTGGTTGGCAAGTTTACCAGCAAATGTTGTTTTACCAGCCCCTTGTAACCCCACCATCATGATAACCGTCGGAATTTTTGGTGATTTATTTAAGGTTGCAGTCTCACTTCCCAAAGTCTTGGTTAGTTCTTCATCAACGATTTTAACAATTTGTTGCGCTGGTGATAGACTATCTAAAACTTCTGATCCGACTGCTCTTTGACGTACATTTTTAACAAATTCTTTGACAACTTTTAAATTAACGTCGGCTTCTAGTAATGCCAAGCGGATCTCCCGCATCATTTCTGTGACATCAGCCTCAGTAATCTTTCCTTTTTTACGCAACTTGCTCATGGCTTGTTGCAGGCGTTCTGTTAGATTTTCAAATGCCATTTTATTCGTTCCTTTCAACTAAAAACTATTCATCGATTTCTTGCAGTTCCTGCAAAAATTTTGGCAGCTCTGCATCTTTAGGATAATGGGCCTTAATGTAGTTTTCTGCCCGATCTAAAACTTCGCCGCGAACAATATAGTCCGAAAATAAATGAAGCTTGCGCTCATAATCTTCCAAAATTTTTTCCGTCCGCTTTATATTATCATAAACTGCCTGACGACTCACCTGAAATTCTTCTGCAATCTCCCCTAGTGAAAAATCATCGGCGTAATACAACTCCATATAATTCATCTGCTTTTCGGTCAAAAGCGTAGAATAAAATTCAAATAATGCATTCATACGATTTGTCTTTTCGATTTCCATGAGATTCCTCCTGTCATGAAAAATTAGTTAATTGGTAGCTATTGTGATCAGTTGATGATAATTGTTTTCTGAATAAACTTCTATGCCTTGCTTTACAAAATAGGCAGTTGCAACCCCGACACCAGCAACTTTATTGCCACTAAAGGCACCATCATAAATTTGATGACTGCCACAAGAAGGACTGCCCTCTTTTAAGACTACCTGCGTAACATCCAGAGCTTTCAATTTTTCATAAGCGCGTATCGCACCGGCTTTATATGCGGCGGTCACATCGACGCCTTGACAAGAAACAACCACCGCATCGCACCTCCAGACGTCAAATCCATCGCCGCCGATAATTTCAGCCGGATCTCTTGGGGTGTTTAATCCACCTAAAACCTCAGGACAAATCATAATTGCTTGTTTCTTTGCCACCAAAGCTTGCAGCTGTGGGATTGTTTGCGTATTGCCATCATAACGGCAAAAAACGCCACCTAAACAGGCACTAATTCCAATCATATGTCCTCCTTAAACAACAGCACAATTTTTATACACAAAGCTAAAATTTTAGCAACAAAAGCCATTCTTTTTTTCTTAAAAGTCAATTTAACGCCCTTTATTATAGCATTATTTCCCTTCCTTAAATAGTCCCCACCGCTTTTCTATGCTAAAATAAAACCATCTGTTGCAGGTATGCGACTAAGAAAAACACCGCAAAGGAGTTTGCTATGAAAAAAGTGTTAATCGTTGACGATGAACCTTCCATCGTCACATTGCTGACCTTTAATTTAGAAAAAGAAGGTTACGTTGTGACCTCTGCCACAGATGGTACAACTGGCTTAAAATTGGCTTTAACCAAAGATTTTGACTTTATTATCTTAGATATTATGCTGCCGGGAATTGACGGCATTGAAATTACGAAAAAATTACGGCAAGAAAAAAAAGAAACGCCGATTTTATTATTAACGGCAAAAGATGATACGATTGATCGAATCTTAGGCTTAGAAATCGGCGCTGATGATTACCTGACTAAACCCTTTAGTCCCAGAGAAGTTTTGGCCCGCATGAAAGCTATTTTTCGACGGATGCGTCCAGTTGAAACTCCGTTGCGCACCAATGAGCCAAAAGATGCCGACGATGAATTAACCGGAGAAATTTTACAAATCGGTGCAATTAAAGCGGATATGGATAATTACGAAGTCACCGTTAACGACGTAAAGATATTTTTAACCCCCAAAGAATTTGAATTACTCGTCTACTTTATGAAGCGAAAAGATCGTGTGATTGACCGTGATACGCTATTAGACCGCATCTGGAATTTCGACTTTGCCGGTCAAAGTCGCATCGTGGATGTACACGTTTCACATTTACGGGAAAAAATTGAAGAAGATCCTAAAAATCCCCGCTATCTTTTAACAGTTAGAGGCTTTGGTTACAAATTTCAGGAGCCCAAAGCATGAAAAAACGGCGTGTTTTAGAATATTTGCTGTGGATTACAACATTACTCGTGCTTTTTGTAGGAGCCTGGCAATTAATTGGTGGTTTTTTTGAGCACCAGGTCTTAAGCCAACAAGAGAATTACTTAGAAAAAAAAGGGAATCTACTGTTACGAATGGCAAAAGAAGAAAATTATAATGAGGCGAGTCTACGTCAATTGAGTCAGCACTATATTGAACACGTAGATGAACGGGTAACTTATCTGTCGGCTACTGGTAAAATTATTTTTGATACTTCTAATAGCAATCTTTTAGGGACCCGCTCCAATCGTCCCGAGGTAAAAACCGTCTTAGCCGGAGGAAAATTGGGTACTTCGCTGCGAAAAAGTGCCACTTTAAAAAAAGAATTACTCTATGTCGCGTTACCTGTGGAGCAAGACAATCATTTAATTGGTATTTTACGGATCGCCGAAAGCACGACAACTTTTATGACCGCTGCTAGTAGCGTTAGAAATTCAATTTTAACAGTGTATGTGATTTTGTGCTTGTTGATTACCATTTTTGTCTTATATTTTTTACGCCAAAAAAATCGGCCTTTAGAAACTTTATTGCCAGCGATCAAAAAAATGGTGGCTAATCCCACCCGTACTGAAACAATTATGCAAACCACGCCGCAATGGGAAGAGCTTTATCAAGCCTTAAATCAATTAAGCGAACAAATGAGCCACACGTATAAAGCCTATTCTGCAACCGAACACAAGCTGCATACACTTTTAAACGATTTAATGATTGGTATTTTCATTGTCGATAGTGAAAACAAACTCGTCATGATCAACCCTGAAATGAAACGGCAACTTGGCTTATTTCAAAATCTAGCAGAAAAAGTTAATTTTGCCGAAGTGATTAAAGATCCGCAACTTATTCAGCTAGTCTATCGCATCTCACCGAATAATCCTTTTTTACATGATGAAATTACCTTACATCAAAACGGTGAACGCGTGCTGGACATTGATTTGCGTTTATTTAACGAAGAACGGCAAATTTTAGTGATGTCTTATGATATGACACAAGTGCGCCAACTGGAAAAAATGCAGCAAGATTTCGTCAGCAATGTTTCCCACGAACTAAAAACACCTGTCACCTCCTTAATTGGCTTTACCGAAACGCTCTTAGATGGTGCCAAAGATGATCCAAAGACAACGACAGAATTTTTACGCATTATGGAAAAAGATGCCAAACGGCTGCAAGCTTTAATCCAAGATATCATTCAGCTTTCAAAAGGACGTCAAGCCCTAGATTACCCGATTCAAAACATCACTGTCGCGGAACTTTTAGCCCAAATTTTAGAAAGTTATCAAGCTCAAATTCAAGCGAAAAATTTAAGTGTTCATTTAGTAGGAGATCAAGCTTTAGTCTGGTCCACAAAAGTTGAACTTTTCTATCCGATTGCTAAAAATTTAATTGAAAATGCAATTAAGTACACACCAGAAGCTAAAAAAATTACAATTAGCTATACTCTAGCAGATAATTTAACCTTAAACGTTTCAGATCAAGGCCTTGGCATTGACAGCGATGATCAACAACGCATTTTTGAACGCTTCTATCGGGTAGACAAAGCCCGCGCAAGACAATCCGGCGGCACCGGTTTAGGCTTAGCCATTGTAAAAGAATCTGTTGAAAAACTCGGAGGCAAAGTCCAATTAGAAAGTCACCCCGGCGTTGGCTCAACCTTCACCGTGACACTACCAAAGCTCTAAATAGAGCTAAACGGCAAAAAGCTACTGACAAAATTTATTGTCAGTAGCTTTTTTAACTAGTTCTTAAAAGGAGTGTGACTATTTGTTTGTCACCTTACCATCAACAGAACGTTCAATTTTCATGGTGGTAATTGGCAGGTAACCCAATTCTTTTACAGGACCGTTTTGAATTTCATCGGTTAGTAGATAATCCAAGAATTTTTTTACATCCTTGTCTGGTTCACCTTTTGTATACATGTGTTCGTAAGACCAGATTTTCCATTTGTTTGTTTCGATATTTTCTGGGGTTGGCGTCACATTATCAACAGAAAGTTCCTGTAAACTATCGTCAATATAAGATAACGCCAAGTAACTGATAGCCCCCGGTGTTTCTGCGACTATTTTTTTCACGGTGCCAGAAGAATCTTGTTCTTGGGATTGCACCGGTGTTGCACCATCAAGTCCCCATTTTTCAAAAGTTGCTCTGGTCCCACTGCCAGAAGCACGATTAACGACTGCAATTTTTTCATCTTTGCCGCCAACTTCTTTCCAGTTGGTAATTTTACCAGTAAAAATGTCAATTAATTGCTGTTGGGAAATATTTTTGACTGCGACGTCTTTATTTACTACCGGAGCCATTCCTACAACCGCTACTTTGTGGTCCACTAGCTCTTTTGCATCGACACCATCTTTTTCTTCGGCAAAAACATCTGAGTTGCCAATCGTTACAGCACCAGCAGCAACTTGGCTCAACCCTGTACCACTTCCGCCACCTTGAACAGTAATTTGATAATTGGGATTTTCAGTAGTAAAACTATCTTTGGCTGCCTCAACTAATGGTTGTAAGGCTGTTGAACCAACCGCGGTAATTTTTGCACCGCTTGCTTTATTTTCTTCTCCAGTTTTTGCACTGCCATTCCCACAGGCCGCTAATAATAAAGTTGCTGCCACTGCAGTTGCTACTAAATATACTTTTTTCACGTTTTCCACTCCTATCTTTAATTACAAATTCAGTTTACACAAGCTTTGTAAACTTGATATAAGCAGTGTGTAAAGATTTTATCAAGCATTGTAAAATTTACGTAAACCAATTTGTCATGAGCTTATTTCACCCTCATTTTAAAAAAAAGGAATATAATAAAAGTTGTAAAGACAATTGTGTTACATAAGAAAGGAATTGATAATCATGTTAGAAATTCATTACATCGTAACCGGTTCAGATGAAGAAGTAAAAAAATACGACAAAGCTAGTGATTTTGTTGGGGCGCAATATAAAGAAGTGCCAGACTTACAAGATAACTATCAAGTAACCAAAGCACTATTAGACGGCAAAGAAATTGAATTAGACGACAAAACCATTGGCGGTTTATTCAATTATTTGAATAAATAGTTAAATAATTCTAAGTTACTTTTTGAAGATTAAAAAAACCACTTATGATTTTTTCATAAGTGGTTTTTTATCTGTCCTGTTACAGGAGTGAAAAAAGCTTTTCCAACTGGCTTATTTCACGCTTCCTTCTTTAGTTAAAAGTTAAAATGTGCGAAAAAAAAGCCATTTTTGCACGTTTTGCTCCTTTGGCTTTAAGCTGCAGAATTCTTTTGACTTTTTTATTATCTAATAAAGTTAAAGACAATAAATGCATAAAGCAAAAATAATGTTAACACAATGAATAAAACATTCTCCCGTTGATCGTGATTGGGATGTAATAAAATATAAAGACGTTCTTTTTTACTTTGCTTTTTATGTACAAAAAAATGAATCACACTATAAAAGATTCCGACTGCAATAAAAGTCAGAAAAAAACGAACAAAATACTGCATGCCCACCGCTAACATCATGACCATTGTCGGAATGAAGAGCAATTGTTCAAAAAAGATAATACCTTGACGATAACGACGAAAAAACTCGGTTATAGCATATTTCATTTCAAAACCTTCTTTCATTTCATTCATTTACTTTGCATCTATTTTACATTAGTTTACTTCTGTCTAAATACCCGATATAATTAAATTACAATTAACTTAAGATGAGATTACGAAAACTTCCGAAAGTAGGGGCGCTGATGCACTTAAGTAAAGAACAAACGACACGTCTTTTAGAACAGATGGATTTTGTCACTTTCCAAGAGAAAATCACCCAATATTTTGACGGTGAAGAAGTAGACTTTTCCGTTTATTATCTTAAAAACAAAAAAAATGGTTCCGTTTTGGCGACAATGCCAAAATACGCCTATGTGCCAAAAGAAGATGGTAACGGTAACCGATATGTAATGGGGTATGCAAGTATTTTATGGGAACAATTTGCTCCTGTTGACAAAGAAAATTTTGTTGCACGCCACGTCCAAGCTTTTTTTGAGCAAAACAGCTATCTACCCAAAAATTATCAAGCCATCGTCAAAGACATTGAATTAGGGGCAAAATATCGCTTCTTCTTACTAGAACCATTACTGCGGGATTTAGAACTATGGGCAGCTGAAAAAGCCCGTTTACTACAACAGAAGAAACGCTATGGCTCCCCGATTTTAAAAGAACTCGTACAGCTGCCTAATTCTCAATTTGAAAACTTCTGTGTTCACCACTTTGCAACAAGCACTCACTATAACCAGCTGAAACTATTACTTGAAGATTTACCTGTGTGCTTTTTAAATCCCGATTATGAACTTGTTCATTACGGCTACGCCGTTGAATTTTGGCTTCACTATTCAGGTGAGGACACGAGTGTCAATTTAGAAGAAGAACTAAATGCTTTTGCCACCTCATTTTTAAACCAAGAATCAAATTATCACAGCCGCTTTTTATCTAGCGTTAGTATGCGGCAAGAATTATCCGAAGAAGTTTTACTAAAAATCGGTGCTCTATTAAGTGATTTAGAATACTGGGCTACTCGTCGTCTGATGCGTAAAGTCGAAATTTAACAAAAAAACCGTCAACTCTTTGAAAGTAACAAAGAACAACTGTGGTAAAAAAATTTTATAACCTAAAAAAAGATGGCTAACAAATCTTTGCTTTCGTCTTGTAAACGAAAGCAAAAGAATTGGTGACCATCTTTTTTATCTTATTTAATTTTCCAAATAAGCAGTCAAGCGGTCGATGGCTTCAACTAATTTTTCCATACTAGAAGCATAGCTTAAGCGAATATACCCCTCTGCTTCTTTTCCAAAAGCAATCCCAGGAATAACAGCTAATTTGGCCTTTTGTGCTAAATCGATACAAAATTTCATGGAATCTTGTTCCAAATGTGCAGGAATTTTGGCAAAAAGATAAAACGCACCGGAGGGTTTAGCTACTTCAAAACCCAGTGCTGTCATTTTTTCATATAAAAAATCCCGCCGTAAGCGATACTCTTCTTTCATGATTAAACCATCGTCAATTCCCTCAATTAAAGCCCGAACTGCCGCTTTTTGTGAAATTGTAGAAGCAGCGGTTACCAAATATTGGTGAACTTTAATGATTTCTTGAGTCAACTCTTTTGGTGCAAAAATAAAACCAATTCGCCAACCGGTCATGGCGTGAGATTTCGATAGGCCATTAATCAAGATAGTTTGCTCCCGTAAAAATTCGGCAATCGAAACGTGCTCTTCATCATAAGAAAGTTCGCTATAAATTTCATCACTAATGACAAATACCGGATATTTTCTTAAGACGTCCGCCAAAGCCTTAACTTCTGCTTTGGAATAAGTAACTCCAGTAGGATTACTTGGATAGTTTAAAATTACTGCCTTAACAGCATCCCCATGGGCAATTAGATGCTCCTCCAAAACTTTTGGTGTCAAAACAAAATTATCACCAGTTGTATCCATATAAATTGGTTTGGCTGCGGCTAAGGTAATAACCGGTTCATACCCAGGGTAAATAGGGGCAGGTAATAGTACTTTATCGCCAGGATTTAAAACAGCTAACAATGAAGCGGAAATTGCCTCTGTAGCACCAATTGTCACTAAAACTTCTGAAGTGTAATCATAGGCGACGTGATATTTCTGCTTTAAAAAAAGAGCAGCAGCTTCCCTGACGTCTGCTAAGCCAGACATTCCGGTATAATGACTGAAGTTTTGCTCAATGGCATCTTTACCAGCTGTTTTGACATGATCGGGGGTATTGAAATCTGGTTCTCCTAAAGTCAATTTCAAAATATCTTCAATGCCGGAAACTTTTTCATCAAACTGGCGGATTAAAGAAACTGCAATTTGATAAACTTGTTTGTTGAAGCGTTTTGTTAAATCCATCTTCTCCACTCCTTTTTATGAATAACCTTGATACTGTATCACGTTTTATGTTTTATCCTACCATAAAATGAAAAAAAGCGGCAGTGAAATTTTCAATAAAAATAAAATGCAGTACAAAATACAGAAAAACCGTGCTAAAAACTGTGTGTTTCAGTCTTTAGTACGGTTTAAAGTGGCAAAATTTTAATGAGCCAGCTCTGACTGTTGTGCTAAGTAGGCTTTGGCTTCTTTGTTCACAGCTTTTAAATCTACCCCTTGTTGTTTGGCAGCAAAAACACAGCCACAATAGCATTGACGAAAGACATCGTATTCCTTACACATTTGAATAGAGCGTTCATAACCTTTATTCTTTTTAAAATCGCTTGGTAGATAATTCACACTGTAAATTTTTTGAATGTCCATCCCGATCTGATTAATTAATTGCGCATTTTTCTTTGGCGAAATTGTCAGGGCACTACCAAAATAATCATACCCCAGCTTTAACGCCTCTTCTGCTACTAAATCGAGGCGCATTTGAAAACAAGCCGTACATCTTTTGCCACCTTCTGGTTCATCTTGTAGGTGGTTTTCTTTGATAATGGCTAAAAATTCATTGGGTTTATAATCGGCAGCAATAAACCCCACCTCAGCGCCGGTCTTTTCATTAAAATCGGCGACGAATTTCTTTTGTACGAGTAAACGGCGCTCATATTCACTTTTGGGGTGAATATTGGAGTTGGCAAAATAAATCGTAACGTCTGCATATTGTGTTAAAAATTCTAAAGTATACGTACTGCAAGGAGCACAACAACTATGAATCAAAATTGTGGGGCGTTTTTCTTCTTCTTCCCAACGGGTAATCATTTTCCGTAAAACGTAGTCATAGTTAATTTTTTGGTTCTTCATTTTATCTAAAATTTGACTTGCTTCAATCATCAAAGTATCTCCTTACTGATTTGATAACAATTAAACTTGCTGGCTGTAGTGCTTTAACAATCATTTATCGATCTGAAAAATATAACAATTACTTCCATATAAAATTCAGTCTTATTCGAAAAATTCGAAAAAATAAAAAACGTTCTATTTTATTTAACAAAGAGGAAAATAAGAATTTTATTACTTTCAAAACAAAATGATTAAATAACGTTGTTTTTATCATTTTTAGTACCTAAAATGAATTATAACTAAAAAAACACCGTTACTTGTAATTCATCTTAAACTAGGAGGTGCCCGATGTCAAAAGCATTTTTGAAACTACCCGTCATGTTTTTTGCAATTCCATTTGTCTACTTATCCTTACTTCTTGATACATATTTTCATTCGATGTTTGGCTTTTTAATCACACTAATTTTTTCACTTGGTGTCGGTTTTTATTTTAAAGCCTGTGATCAGTTATTCTTATGGTTTTTAGGCAATATTCTTTCTACTGTTTTTTCCGTTATTTTGCAAAATCAACATCCTGAATGGCACTTTTTCTACCAACCTTTTAACCCAGCATTTTTAGTATTACTTTTGTCTGTCCTCTATTTAATCCCGCAAATTATTGGTATTATTTGGGCGACGACCCTACAAGTACATCTTTTTAAATAGCGTTATAAATTATAAAAAGGCTTCAAGTTACTTACACGAATAAGTAACTTGAAGCCTTTATTTGCCTCATAAAAACTCTAAACATTCAGCGCCCCACGTTTAACAAGTAATGCTATTATTTTAAGACTCTTTCAAATGAATCTTTTTAATAATCAATTTGTCAAATAAACTAGAGGTGCTATCTTGTTCTCCGATAATTTCTGCGACAATCGTTTTACCTTCGTGTTTTTTGCGTAACTGATAGACAATTTTGCCGCTTTCTTTTAATTCAGATATCATATCCACAACACCGCCAAAACCGGTCTTACGGGTAATAAAACCGAGGGCAACCATCCGCTCATCTAAATTTTTAGCTGAAATTACAGAACCTGTAATCAAAGCAGTCCGCATTTTTCCTAAAAATTCTTCTAGACCATCGGCTGTTTGTAAATCATCCTCTTCCACTTCTGGACGATTATGTAATTCCTGTAATAGATTTTCATATTGTTCTTGGGTCAACATTACACCGGCTACTTTTTCCCGATTAAAAACGTAAACTGCTGTTCCCGCTTCTCGAGCCTGATTAAAAACATCCATTGGAGATTTTTTCACTTCGGTAATAGAAGTCGTCGGCACCTCTAACTTTTTCAGTTCCATTTTGCTTCCTCCTTGAAAAATTCCCACTATAGAAAAGGCAGTCAGCAAGCCGCCCTGCGTATTTAGTATTTATCAATTCCATAGCAAAGTAGTTCAACGAACACATTATAGCACACCTAAGCTTAGATGAGGCAAATGATTTTTCTATTGTTATTTCATTTTAGCAAATCCTGTGCATATTGCCACAAAAAACAATAAAGTCTGACACACCTACAACAAATATACACGCTATTTTTTCAAATAACGGCTTAAAATTGACTTTTTGACTAGGCTAAAATTTTTTTCTACAAATAAAAAAACTGTAAAATCATAAAATTTCTATGACTTTACAGTTTCAATGACTATTTTTTAATTTTTAAAGTCATGGCATTAATAGCCACAATAACCGTACTTAAAGACATCAAAATTGCTCCCACAGCTGGGCTTAAAATGATCCCAATTGGTGCCAAAATACCAGCAGCTAAAGGAATCGCCACAATATTGTAGCCTGCACCCCACCATAAGTTTTGAATCATTTTGTTCCGTGTTTGTTTTGATAAATCCAAGAAGTGTAAAATATCTTCTGGATTACTATTGGTCAAGACCACATCAGCAGAGTCAATTGCAACATCGGTCCCTGCACCAATCGCAATTCCCACTGTCGCGCGGGCTAAGGCTGGAGCATCATTAATGCCATCTCCTACCATAGCTACTTTTTTACCGGCATTCGTCATTTCACTAACAATTTTTTCTTTGCCATCGGGTAATAGCCCTGCATGAAAATTATCAATGCCTAAATAATTGGCAACAGCTGTAGCGGCTTCTTGATTGTCACCAGTCAACATAACCGGCTCAACACCACGATCTTTTAGCGCTTGAATAAAGGTTTTTGCTTCCGGTTTTACCTTGTCCCCTAAGGCAATGAGGGCAATTAATTTATCATCAACAAACAAGTAACTAATTGTATTGCCTTGTGTTAAATAAGGTGCCAACGTTTTCTTATCAACTGTTTGTTTGCGTTTTGCTAGCTCTTTGTCGTTTGCTATTAGAACTTGGGTGTTATTAACGACACCAGACAAGCCGACACCAGCAATATTTTTTAAATCTTCGCCTTTTAGAACTTCAATTTCTTTTTCTTCGATATATTTCATAATTCCGGTTGCAATTGGGTGATTGGCGTTTTTTTCTAAAGCACCAATGTATTGTAGCGCCTGGTCTTCTTGCCAATCTGCGGCTAATATTTCAACGCCGGTGACCGCAAAAGTACCTTCTGTTAAGGTCCCTGTTTTATCTAAAAGAATTGCATCTAAATCATGCGTATTCTCAATAGCATTCCGATTTTTTAGCAATAACCCGTTTTGGGCAGCTAGAGAAGTTGAACGTGCCACTACAAGCGGAATTGCTAAGCCCAAAGCATGGGGACACGCAATTACAAAGACTGTCACCATGCGGTCAAGTGCCGTTGGCAGATCCGCTGCTACAAGCCAAGCGACAAATGCCAATACCCCAGCGACTAAAGCGACATAAAAAAGCCATTTTGCTACTTTGTCTGACAAAGCTTCCAAATGTGATTTTTCAGCTTGGGCGTCTTTGACCATTTTCATCACTTTGGCTAAATATCCATTTTCACCAGTACCGGTTACTTCAATTTGGATTGTACCGTCGCCATTAACAGAACCGCCAATAACTTGATCTCCAGTTTTACGGATCACACCTCGGGATTCACCAGTAACGGCAGACTCATCAACAGTTGTTTCACCCTTTAAAATCTGACCGTCTGTTGGCATTTTATCTCCAGCACGAACAATTAACGTGTCACCTTCGTGGACTTCTTGTAGCGAGATTTTTTCTTCTTTTCCCGCTTTATTAACTCTTGTCACGGTATCTGGTAGTAATTCAGCCAATTTTTTTAAAGCACTGCTGGCATTTGAGACAGCATTCATTTCAATCCAATGCCCCAGCAGCATAATCACAATTAAGGTCGCCAATTCCCAGAAGAAATCCATCACATGTTCGGTGTGTAAAAAGTGATTGGCAATAAATGCATAAAGACTATAGATATACGATACCGTAATCCCCATGGCAATTAGGGTCATCATTGCAGGATTTTTCATTTGTAATTCCATTTTAGCTCCGCTTAAAAATGGTTGACCACCATAAATAAATAAAATCGTAGCCAAAATTAAAACGACATAATCAGAACCAGGAAAAGTAAATTGAAAAGGCAGACTCACCCCCATCATCGGTGAAAGGATAATAATCGGAATTGCTAAAACTAAAGAAAGCCAAAATTTCTGTTTGAAATTTCCCATATGCATAGAGTGGTCCATCCCACCCATATCGTGATCCATATGCTGCATATCGTGATCACCATGGTTGTGATTCATGTGCCCATGATCCATATGTTCATGTTCCATTTGCTCATGATTCATTTTCTCATGATCCATGTGTTCATGTTCCATTTGCTCATGATCCATATGATTAGGATTGCTACCGGTCATATTATGATTAGAATCCATCTGGGTGTTTTCAGCAGAATTTCCACCCTTTTCTTCCTGATGACCTTTGTGATCCATGTGAGCCATATGATCCATAGCTGCCGCTTTATCATGACTCATTGGCTGCTTTTTTTCATCTACATCTTTTGCGTCTTTCATCACTACTCCCTCTTTTCTAGTTTTAATCGATTCAGACTAAGTGAGTTTAGTAAAACACTGACTGAACTAAAAGCCATTGCACCGCCAGCAATAATCGGATTTAAAAAGCCTAAAGCAGCAAAGGGAATACCAATTGTATTGTAAACAAATGCCCAAAATAAGTTTTGTTTTATTTTTTTTATTGTCGCTTTTGACAATTGCAGCATTTGATCCAAATAGGTTAAATCACTGTGGATCAACGTTACATCGGCAGTCTCCATGGCAATATCTGTTCCGCTTCCCATTGCAATACCAACATCAGCTAAGGCTAAGGCAGGCGCATCGTTAATTCCGTCGCCTACCATACCTACTAATGCACCTTTTGCTTGTAGTTCTGCTACTTTGGCAGATTTTTCATCTGGCATAACTTCAGCAAAAACATTCGTAACAGAAATTCCCACCTGTGAACCAATATATTCAGCTGAGGCCTTGTTGTCACCTGTTAGCATATAGACTGCAATCCCATGATTTTGTAATGTTGCAATTGCCGCTTTGGAAGTTGCTTTGATTTCATCAGCTACAGCTACGACCCCTAAAACATTTGTTTCATCTGAAACCAGCATGACTGTTTTACCTTCTTTTGACCATTGGTTTAATTTTGAAAGGTAGTTGTCACAATCTTCTTTTTCTGCCATAAGCTTCGCATTGCCAACAAAATAAGTTTTATCATTTATTTGTCCGGCAATCCCCAAACCAGGCAATGCTTCAAAGTGATCAACCTTTACGGCTTGAATATTTTTTTCTGTGCCATAATCAACGATTGCACCGGCTAAGGGATGCTCTGAAGCAGCTTCTAAACTAACTAAAACAGTTAATAAATCCGCTGTGGCTAATTGCAAATTCGTTACAGTAGGTTTTCCTTTTGTAATTGTTCCCGTTTTATCTAAGACAATGGCATTTAGTTGCGCAGCTTGTTCCAATACCGCTCCGCCTTTAATTAAGATACCGTTTTTAGCGCCTAGTCCAGTCCCAACCATAATTGCAGTTGGCGTTGCCAGCCCTAAAGCACACGGACACGCAATAACTAGTACAGCAACACTATGAATTAAAGCTTCCTGCCAATTGCCACTCACAAGTCCTGTTACAATTAATGTTACCATAGCAATTGCTAAAACGCTGGGTACAAACACTGCTGAAATTTTATCCGCAATTTGTTGAATCGGGGCTTTTTGTCCTTGGGCATCTTCAACCATACGAATAATCCGAGCTAAAACTGTCTCATCGCCGACTTTCAAGGTTTTAATCACTAATTGGCCGGTATTATTAACAGTCCCGCCAAAAACAGTACTGCTGCTTGTTTTTGCCACAGGCATACTTTCCCCTGTCAGCATACTTTCATCAACGGTCGTTTTACCACTGAGCACAATACCGTCTACGGGAATTTGCTCTCCAGGGCGAATAATTACTTGCATTCCTTGTCTTACAGATGCAATGGCTACTTCACTTTGGCTCCCATCTTCATTGACCACCCGCGCGGTTTTTGCTTGTAGTTGCATCAATTGCTTAATGGCAGAACTAGTTTTATTTTTTGCAGTAGTTTCCAAGTATTTTCCAAGTAAAATTAAGGCTATAATCATTCCGCTACTTTCAAAGTAAAGTTCATGGGGATCACCGCCTAAAAAGCCATTATAAAAACTCAAAATAAAAGCTGCCGTAGTACCTAAAGAGACCAAAACATCCATGTTTGGTGCTTTGGTTTTTAAAGCATGATAAGCACCTTTATAAAAGCGTAGCCCAACACCAAATTGAATCGGGGCAACTAAAATCAACTGCACGATAGGACGATGAAAAAAGTGCACCCAGGAGGCATCAACACCAAGTATCATCGCAATCATTGCAACCATTAAAGGGGCAACTAAAACAACGCTGATCATTAAATCCCGTCGCATTTTTTGAATTCGTGCTTGTTTCTTTTCTGCTACTTGTTGCCGATGCGCTTCATCATCCAAAATTGCACCATACCCAATGTTTTCCACACTTTTAATTAACGCTTCGGCAGTGGTTTCATTAAATTGTACGGTAGCTTTTTCCGTAGCCAAGTTGACTGTCGCCTGCGCAACTCCTGGTTGTGCCTTTAATTCTTTTTCAACGCGAGCTGAACAATTGGCGCAGGTCATCCCTGTAATGACAAAGGTTGCGACTTGCTCATTATTCATTAGGCCACCTCAGTTGGATAACCTGCCGCCGTAACTGCTGCAATAATTTTTTCATCGGTTAATTGGCTATCATCGTATTTCACCACGCCGTTGTTTTTCTTTAAATTAATTTTGACTTTTTTCACGCCCGGTAATTCATTGATTGTACCTTCTACTTTTGCGACACAATGCCCACAACTCATACCACTAATATTAAATGTTTGTTTCATCTTGATTTCCTCTTTTCATAATTTTTAATGATTTATTTTGACTTGATGTTGCCTACATTCACATTGACCAGGAATACAATTGCAAGCAATACTTGCTACTGGTGTTTTGGCAAGTAGCGCAGTATTAATTGCCGCAATATCTGCTGCTGTCAATTCTGCTTCGTTGATTAAGTCAGCGATTGTTACACCAATCTTTTTGGCACAGATGTGAGAAAAAAGATTTTCGGTTGCACTGCGAACAGTTGCAGTTTCTGATACATTGGGGTAATAAATAAATTTTTTACCTTCTGCCTCACTCCGAATTACTTCTTTTTTACTTAACCGTCCTAATAGTGTCTTTACCGTAGCAAGCTTCCAATCCATCTTATCACCTAAAATTTCAGCAATCTCATGCGCAGTTGCAGCTTTTACTGTCCACAATACCCGCATCACTTCCCATTCTGCATCGCTGATTTTGACAGGTTCTGTCATCATGTTATCCTCACCTCGTTTACAAGTGTAATCTCAACTTCTTTTTAAGTTTACGTCTGTAAACGTAAATGGTCAAGAAAAAACTTCACCAAATTTTTTAGTGAAGTTTTTTTGTGCCTATTTTTTAAAAAATTAATTTGAAAGTACTTTCCATTGTGTAAGGTTTATCAGCTGTCAGAGTAATACTGCCAAATTGAGGGTAAATTTCAGTACCAGGCACCCCTTGTGGCTCAATCGCCACTGCCCCGTGATTTGCCATAACGCCGTTTTTCATTACTGTCCCCGCTTCCCCAGTGCCGGTGGTATAAATAACTACTGCCGGAGCTTGTGTCATCAAACTTAAGGCAACTTTTCCATCTGGTGCAGTTAAAGTTAATGCTTCTTTGGCTCCTTCATCAATCAAAAAAGGATCATCTAAAAGCGTCTCGCCAATTTTAGCACCTGTCACAAAATCAAATTTTGTACCAGCGACCGCAACTTTCTCGCCAGTTGTTGTGACGTCATCATTGGTTTTAGCAACAAAATGTGCGTTAATTTGTAAATTATGCGTATCAATTGACTCACTGGGCGAACCCGTCAAATTATAGTAACCATGATTGGTTGGATTGAACAAAGTTTTTTTGTCTGTGGTTGCTTCAAATTTGAAACTGTATTGATTATCATCGGTTAAAGTATAAATTGCTTTTGCCGCTAAATTACCAGGGAACCCGTGATTGCCATCCGGATCATTTAATGTGAAGATAACACCAGCCTCATTATCCTTAGTGAAGGTTTGTGCCTCCCAATTTCGCGCGTCAAATCCTACAAAACCACCATGTAATGTATTGCCCTTTTGATTGGCCTCTGTTTTGTAAATTGTTTCATCTAATTCAAACTGTGCGCCGGCAATGCGACCAGCGACCGGGCCAATGGTAGCATTATAATAACTATTTTCTTTGTAGTCTGTTATTGTCTTGCATCCAACCAATACATCACGCAAAGTGCCATCGACTGGTAATGCTAACGAAATGGCACGCGCCCCAAAAGGATGTAGCCCCAAAACTACCCCATTTTCATTTTTCACTTCATAATACGTCCCGAATGCCTTACTGTCTAACTTTGTAACTGTTGCCATCTGCACCGCTCCTTTGTTTATCTACTATCTCGATGAAAAAAAGCCTTTTCAATCTCTTTTTTAGTATAGCGGTGATCAGCAGGAACGTCAATTTATTTAGTAACATTTAGTAAATTTAATTTTACTACTTTTCGTATCCACGTAAGAGGACCTGTCACCTTAAAAAAAAGCAAATTTAAGATGTAACGTATGGTCTAAAACATTAATATAATTCCAGCCCCTATTTACGCACAAAGTCTGGTCTGAAAATAGCTTTTTCAAAAACAAAAGCGAGATTTTTATTGCACAAAAAAAACGCATCTTCGATTGAAGATACGTTTGAAACTGGGGTAGCTGGATTCGAACCAACGCATGAGGGAGTCAAAGTCCCTTGCCTTACCGCTTGGCTATACCCCAATGGTGGAGGAGAGTGGATTCGAACCACTGAACCCTAAGGAACGGATTTACAGTCCGTCGCGTTTAGCCACTTCGCTACTCCTCCGAAAGGTTTTAATCAACCTGACTTAGTTATAATACAAAAGATAACTAAAAAATGCAAGTGGTAATTTCAATTTTTTTTACAGAAATTTTAGTCATGCAAATTATGTTGCAATAACACAGCTTCCACCGCTAAATCTAAGGATTTATAAGCGCCTAGATCCTCTTTTCCTAAGAAAGCTTCGTAATTCTTTTCACCCATAGTCAAAATTTCACCAATAACTTTTTTACCGATTGATAATTGGTTGACGGTGTAATTTTTACCTTTAATATCTTTTTTTACTTCTTCTACTTTAACTTCGATATCTTTTTTCTTCGTCACACTTCTCACCTCGCTAAAGTATTTTATCATATTCTTATCTTGTTGGGTATAAAAAGGAAATGAAAAACCCAAACAAGTCCGCCTCCCCTTCTCATCTTGGTACTTTTAACCGCTAAAAGGTACGTGCATTTTTTGTTTGGGTTGTAATCTTTCTTACATATTGTGCGTATTGGTTAAAACTGCTGCAGTTACCAAATAGCCGGCCTCTGTTAGTACTTCTTTAACTTTTTCAACATTACGAGACTGAACTTGAATTTCAACAATTGTAGCCAGTTCCATCCGATTGACGACAATCGTTAAAATACTAAAATCATGCTCGGCTAAAAGTTTGGTAATTTCTGCTAAAATCCCCACATGATCATCGGCTATTTGTAAGCTGATCCGGGTCCCACCATCGTTGTAACCAGTAATTTTTAAAAAGGCCGCGAAGATATCATTATTGGTTATGATTCCTTTGACTGCTTCTTTTTCTACTACTGGTAGTACAGCAATCTTATTTTCCCGCATTTTATAAATGGCATCTTCTAGCAATGCATCTGGTGCAATGGTCAGCACATTTTTTTCCATGACATCGCCTACGGTCGTCTTATTTAATAAATAATTGGCTTCATAGACACTTAAACTTGTGGCTTTTGAAGGCATCGCTTCTTGAATAATGCCTTCTGTAATTAATCCGACTAATTTATCCTGTTGCAAAACGGGCAAACGATGGATATCGTGTTGTTTCATTAAATCAATCGCATCAAAAATAGGTGTATCTGGTGCTACTACTACTAAGTTTTTCGTCATAAAATCACTAACACTCATCTTCTAACCCCCTAAATAAGCTTTTTTCACTTCATCGCTGGCTAATAATGCTTTTCCTGTACCATCTAAAACAACACTGCCAGTTTCCAAGACATACCCGCGGTCTGCAATAGACAAAGCCATTTTAGCATTTTGTTCGATAAGTAAAATCGTCGTACCTTGCTCTTTGATTTCTTCAATAATACTGAAGATTTCTTTAATAAAAATCGGCGCGAGTCCCATTGACGGCTCGTCTAACAAAAGCAATTCAGGTTTTGACATTAAAGCGCGCCCCATAGCCAACATTTGTTGTTCACCACCAGAAAGTGTTGCGGCATCTTGGTTGCGGCGTTCTTTTAAAACCGGAAACTTTTGAAAGACTTGTTCGTAATCTTGTTTTACCTCCCCGTCCTTACGTAAAAATGCACCCATTTCCAAGTTTTCTTGTACTGTTAAACCACTAAAAACATGGCGTCCTTCTGGTACTTGAGATAACCCAGCTGCCACAATTTTTTGTGGCGGCGTTTTGGTAATACTTTGTCCTTTAAAGGTAATTTCACCTTGGCTTGGACGTAATAAACCTGAAATTGTCCGTAAAATTGTTGTTTTTCCAGCACCATTGGCACCGATTAAAGAAACAATCTCCCCTTTATTGACATTAAATGACACATCATGAACCGCTTCAATAACACCGTAATGGACAGTTAAATTTTTAATTTCTAACATTACATATCCCCTCCCAAATACGCTTTTATGACACGGGGATCTTTTTTGATTTTTTCTGGTTCACCTTCAGCAATAATGCGACCATATTCCAAAACATAAATCCGCTGACACACATCCATCACCAAACTCATATCGTGTTCAATTAGCAAAATGGTCAGCTGAAAGTCCTTTTGAATTTTACGGATTAATTCCGTTAATTCGGCTGTCTCTTGCGGATTCATTCCTGCTGCTGGTTCATCTAAAAACAAGATTTTTGGCTCTGTTGCTAGAGCCCGCACAATTTCTAAACGCCGTTGTTCGCCATAGGGCAAGTTTTTAGCTAAAGTCGTTAATTTACTTTCTAAACCAAAAATTGCCAGTAGCTCCACTGCTTTTTGTTTCAGCGCATCTTCATTACGGTAAAATTTCGGCAAACGTAAAATACTTGTAAAAAATCCTTCTTGATGCTTGGCGTTCATCGCAATTAGAACATTATCTAAAACACTTAAGTCTTTAAACAAACGAATATTTTGAAACGTCCGAGATAATCCCATTTTGGCAATGTGGTAAGGCTTAACGCCATTTAACTTTTCAACTTGTCCTTGCGGTGAAAATAACACATCACCGGCACTAGGCTCATAAACACCGGTTAATAAGTTAAATAGTGTCGTTTTTCCTGCACCATTTGGGCCAATCAACCCTACTAATTCATTAGTATCCAACGCCATATTCACATGAGAAACTGCAGCCAGGCCACCAAAGTTTTTCGTCAAATTTTTAACTGTTAATAGAGGCATCTGCATCATCCCCCTTTGTGAATTTTTGCCAAATTTTCTTCACAGAAAATTCCCAAGTTCCCAACAAGCCACTTGGTTTAAAGATCATAATGATAATTAGCGCTAGTGCGTAGACAATCATACGAACATAACCAAAGTCTTGTAAGAACATATTTAAAACGCCCAAGACAATCGCTGAAACGACTGCTCCTGTCGTTGAACCCATCCCGCCAAAAACGACAATAATTAATATATCAATGGATTTCATAAAGCCATAGTCTTTTGGAAAAACCGATTGTTGGTAACCGGCAAATAACGTGCCGGCAATACTAGCCGTAATAGCCCCTAACACAAAGGCAACGACCTTATACTTGGTTGTGTTAACTCCCATCGACTCGGCTGCTATCTCGTCTTCGCGCACAGCTAATGTCGCACGACCGGGACCACTATGAACAAAATTTGCCACGACTAAGATCGTCAATACGGCAAAGACGTAGACCGTCTCCCAAGTGGTAAATTGTAAAATACCAAAAATTCCGGTTGGACCATTGGTGATATCCCGCATGTTAACAATTAAAATACGGATAATTTCTGAAATTCCCAACGTTGCAATCGCCAAATAATCGCCTTTTAATCGCAGTGTTGGAACGCCGACTACTAATGCCACCGCGCCTGAAATCACCATTCCTAATAAGAGGCCAGTAAAAAAGCCGCCATAAGTAGGATTATTAATGGACATAATAGCACCGGAATAAGCACCAATCGCCATAAACCCAGCGTGCCCTAAAGAAAACTGACCAGAAAAACCGATAATCAAATTCAAACCCACAGCCAAAATAATGTTGATACCAATATTGACAATAATCCGGTCAGTAAACATGGTAATTACACCGGTGTTATACAAAACTAACAAAACCACATAGACTAAAGCAGCCAAGCCTAACCAGGTTAAATTGTATTTCAAATTCTTTTTCATCCTGGTCACCTACACTTTCTCTTTAATATTCTTGCCTAAAATTCCTGCCGGCCGAATTAATAAAATCAAAATCAAAACTAAATAAACAATAGCATCTTTAAAATCAGAAAAGCCTAACGCCGTTGCAATTGTCTCAATTAGACCAATCACAAAGCCTCCTAAAGCTGCACCAGGAATAATCCCAATCCCTCCTAATACGGCGGCAACAAAGGATTTCAAACCTGGCGTAACCCCCATCATGGGATCAATCGAGTTATAATAAAGACCAATTAACATCCCGCCAGCAGCCGCTAAAGCTGAGCCCAAGGCAAAGGTAAAAGAAATTGTGCGATTCACATTAATTCCCATTAATTGAGCAGCATCTGGATCAACGCTGACTGCCCGCATCGCTTTTCCCATCTTCGTTTTCTTTACAATTAATTGTAATAAAACCATCAAAATAACTGAGACTGCTAAAATTAAAAGCTGAATATTGCTGACTTTAATAAAACCAAAGCTATATGTTGCTCGTTTAATTACTTGTGGAAAAGCCCGCACATCTGGACTAAAGAAGAAAATCATAACATTTTGCAGTAAATAAGATACTCCAATTGCTGTAATCAAAGCAGCAATTCGAGTTGATTTACGCAACGGACGATATGCCAAGAACTCAATCACTACACCTAATGCCGCACTAGCCGCCATTGAAATCAAAAGGGCTGGGAAAAATCCCAATCCGCCAAGATTAATCAAAAAATAGCCAATAAAACTACCAATCATATAAACTTCACCATGAGCAAAGTTGATTAACTTGATGATTCCATAAACCATTGTGTAGCCCAAGGCCAATAATGCGTATATACTGCCTAAAAATAAGCCGTTTATTAATTGTTGAATCATCGTTTCCATCTCATCACATCCATTTATCTTTTAAAAAAAGGTTGAGATAAAAGTCCCGCTGCAGTAAAAGTATCCCTCATTTATTTTAGAAAGCGCCTGTCTTTTAACAGTATGCTAAAAACAAATGACTGATCGTTTACTACAGCTGTCTTTATCCAACCTTTCAAAGTTCTTATTTACGGATTTACTGTCTCCGCTGAAGTTTCTTTTCCATCTGTTAAGCCCAGGACTACGGCTGATTTTTCAGGGTTATGTTCTTTATCAATTGTCATTTCTCCTGTTACCCCTTTAAAATCTTTCAAGCTTTCTAAACCTTTTTTAATCGCACTTGAATCAGCAGACCCTTCATCTTCAATCGCTTGTTTTACCATATAAACAGCATCATAAGCTAATGCATTAAATGAAGATGGTTCTTTGCCATACTTTTCCTTAAAAGCTTTAATAAAAGGTTCTACCTTGTCTGTTGCCGGAGCTTTCGTTGAGAAGTGACCTGTGTAAAAGACATTTGTGACATTGCTAGCACCAGCTGTTTCTACCAATTTGGCATCACCAAAGCCATCAGCCCCCACAATTGGCGTTTCAATTCCCATTTCCCGCGCTTGTTTGATAATTAAACCAGCTTCTGTGTAGTAGCCTGGAATGTATAAAACGTTGAAGTCTTTGTCTTTGATTTTTGTTAAGACTGCTTGGAAATCTTTGTCACCTTCTGTAAAGTTTTCTTCCGCAACGATTTTGCCTTTGTATTCATCTTTGAAGGCTTTTGTTAAGCCAATACCATAATCACTGGAATTATCACCTAAGATAATCGCTTTATCTGCTTTTAAGTTTTCATGGGCATATTTTGCTAAAATTTTTCCTTGGAAGCTATCTTGGAAACAAGAACGAAAAGCGTAAGCTTGGACTTTATCCCCTTGTTTTGTGATTGCATCATCTGTTCCTGATGGTGTAACTAAAGGTACTTCTGCTTTAGTTGCATTTGGTAATGCAGATTTTACCGCACCAGATGTCGCTGGCCCAATTAGCGCCACAACTTTACTGTTTGTTGTTAGGTTGGTCGCGACAGTTCCTGCTTCATTATTATCTGATTTATTATCTTTTGAGATTAAATCTATTTTTTTGCCGTCAATACCACCATCGGCATTGATTTGCTCGACTGCTAATTCAATACCTTCTTTTTCAGCATTTCCATAGGCTGCCACTGCACCGGATAATTCCATGTTCATTCCGATTTTAATCGTATCGCCTTCTTGTTTATTTCCTCCAGCAGAACCTTCTGTGGCTCCGCCTCCTTTTGGCGCTGCACTACATGCAGATAACAACACTAACCCCGTAAACAAAAATGCAAATTTCTTTTTCATATTATTCCTCCTCTTTTTCTCGGCAAAATTTTTTGATTACACCAAAACTTCTATTTATATACATATTAAATTTACCCAAAGCTTTGGCTAACCAATAAAGTTAAAAATTATGCCTTCTAAAAACAAGCTGTTTTCATAAAATAATCATGACACCGCCATGGACGATGGGATATGTTATAAAATATACTGAAAATTCAGAACAAAGTCAATAAATATTCAGAATATTTCATCAATTATTGCGAAATTATTTTATGTAAGCCTTTTACATATTTCAAAAGCATCGAAAACATGACAAACTAACATAAACATCAGGAACTGCTTTTGTAAAAAAAACAACAAACAAAGTTTTTTATTATCTTCTTTTAATAATTTTATCATTTAATTTCAGTTAAGCCAAACGATATTCTAAGCACGCAACTTATTTTAAACGCTTCAAACCCATTAAAAATCGCTAAAAAAACTGAAGTTTCCTTCATGACCAGAACAGCTAAAATACTTTTTTAGCTAACATGTAATGATAGTCTACTTTCAGATATCCTATAACAAGTGATCTAATACGCTAAACCTGTTTTTGTTATCTGCCAAAAATTCCTTGGTTACTATTTAGCTATAGACAGGTATTCTTTTTTAAGCCATGCATTGCCGGTTGTTTTGCCTTCAATAGAGGAAATTAGCTTTCTTTTGAAACTCTTTAGTTTCGGCAAATAAAAAAACGCCAAGAGAATGGTTAGCTCTTAGCGCGAATGATGGTGATGATGAAGTTGTGTTTTACTTTCTTTTGGTTTATTAGGGTTCCGACGCAAGGAGAAAGTTTCCGGCACATAATCTAGGCCGCCTTTTACAAAAGGATGACAGCGTAATATTCTTGCAGTCCCCATAATACCACCCTTTAAGGCTCCATGTTTTTCTACTGCTTGAATCATATATGACGAACAAGTAGGGTAATAACGACAACTGGGGGGAAATAAAGGAGAGATAAAGCGTTGATACCCCCGTACCAGTCCAATCATTATTTTTTTCATGTAAATTATCCTTTCTGGAAATGATTGCCACTGGCCAAAGCATACGTCAATTTTAAAACTGTTACAAGTAAAAAAGTTCAAGTCACATGAACTTGAACTTTTAACTCCTATCCTAAAATTGTTACTTTCACTTGACGACGTCCCCAAGCTTCACATTGGCCTGCTGTCGAAAAATGAACATCAATAATATTGCCTTGAATTGCTGAACCGGTATCCACAGCGTAAGCTTCGCCATAACCTTCAACATATAAATGCGTTCCTAATGGAATTACACTTGGATCAACAGCTACCGCCATTGGGTTGGCAAGTAAGTTTTGGCCAGTTGCAGTGACAGAACCGCCACCTAAAGCATCCGCTGGATCTGAACTATAGGCTGTGGCTTCCATCATCATTGTTTGACCACTTGGTTGGCTTTCATTTGCTTGCTGCGCTTTTGTTTCTTGTTGGGCAGCTTCTTTTGCTTCTTGTGCTGCCTTTTCTTTTTCAGCTTTTTCTTTTTCGGCTTTTTCCGCTGCGATTTTTTTTGCCTTTTCGGCGGCGGCTTTTTTAGCGGCCTCTTTTGCTTTAATATCTGCTTTGACTAAATCAACAGCTTTATTATTTGTTGTTTCCACTAACAGTGAACTTGATAAATTAGTTGCTTCAGCTTTTGAAACAAGTTCAGTCTGAAGTGTTGGCTGACTAGCCGTTTCATTTTCAGCTGCGTAAACAGGTAACATACTACCTACGGCGATCACAATCGTTGCACTTAAAATTGGTAATAAACGGGTTTGCATTAATCGACACTCCTCAAAAATATAAAAACTCTAATGGTCTAACTTGTACCATTACAATTAAATTGAATTTTTCCACGAGAAGTATCATAGCATCTCTTTTTAGCTGATAGGTTACAAGAGAGTTAAACCTCTTTGACAAGAAAAAAGAAACGCTGCTGTTTTTTGTTACAAACGAAATATTTGTCTTATAAGCATAAAGCAATAAGCAAAAGCCTTGCTACTATAGGCTTTCAAATTATTACAAAAGCGTAATTTTCAATTCAGAAAGTTTTTTTGAAAACGCTTTTATCACAAGTTATAAAATCACGATTACATGAAATTTGGGAAATCGACCCAAAAACCGCTGTTTATTACGTTAGTTTTACAAAAAAGACAAAAAATAAAGCGTTATCAATACTAATTTTCCCCACTGTTGTTTTAAAATAGTTAATTTTTATTAGGAAAATTTCGCCCCTTGGTATGAAACAACACAAAAAAAGTCGACCATATACGGTCGACTAACAGTTTTTATTTCATAAAATCTAAAATATGCGTCCAGAGTCCTGGATAAAAAACTTTTAATGGCATTCCTTCACCAATTCCACCATAGCCAATCATCGTTCCAATAATGAACATAATCATTGCAAGTAAAAGGACAAAAAGAATTTTCACTAAAGTCGTAATAATATAACGATTTAATCTCATCCAGTCACACCTCTATCTTTTAAGCAATTGTAGCAGCACTTTTAGCTGCTTTGTGTTCAATCTCAACACGTTCCACATTACCACCTAGAGCTTGTAATTTTTTGTGGAAGTTGTAATAGCCACGATCTAAATATTTCAAATTACGAACGCGGGTAATGCCGTTTGAACGTAAACCAACTAAGATTAAAGCCGCTGCAGCACGTAAGTCCGTTGCATAAACTAATGCCCCTTGCATTTCATGTCCACCTTCAATGACAGCCACATTGCCATCAATTTTCACATGAGCATTCATACGACGCATTTCTTCTAAATGTTGGAAACGATTTTCAAATACGGTTTCTGTTACGATACTTGTCCCTGGTGCTACCATTTGGATTGCAGTCATTTGAGCTTGCATATCTGTTGGGAAACCTGGGTGAGGCATTGTTTTCACGTCTGTTGGTTTTAATACTTTAGGTCCAATAACGCGAACTCCGCCTTCTTCTTCAATAATTTCAGCACCCATTTCGCTTAATTTAGAAATTAAAGGACGATTATGTTCTGAAATGGCATCTTGAATTAAAACGTTACCTTCTGTCATTGCTGCGGCCACCATGAAAGTTCCAGCTTCAATTCTATCTTGAACGATTGAATGGTTAACTGCGTGCAAATGATCCACGCCTTCAATTCTCATGGTTTCTGTACCAGCACCAAAAATTTGTGCTCCCATTTTATTTAAGACATTCGCAAGATCAACAATTTCAGGTTCACGGGCCACGTTTTCGATGATTGTTGTTCCTTTTGCTTTAACAGCAGCCATCATAATATTTTGCGTAGCACCAACACTTGGAAAGTCCAAGTAAATTGTGTTGCCGTGTAACTCATCGGCAATTGCTTCAATATAACCATCTTTTTGGTTAATTTTAGCACCTAAAGCTTGGAACCCTTTTAGATGTAAGTCAATTGGACGTTTACCAATTGCACAACCACCAGGCATCGCAACTTTAGCATGTCCGTTACGCGCCAATAATGGTCCCATAACAACAATAGATGCCCGCATTTGGCTGACTAATTCATAAGGTGCTTCAATTTCTAATTGACGAGAAGCATTGATCGTCACTTCGTTTGCAGCTTCATTAAAATCTACGTCCACATTTAAGTGCCGAATAACTTCATTCATTGTTAAAACGTCAGATAGAATTGGCACATTACGTAAAGTAGTAGTCCCTTCTTCTGCTAATAGACTTGCAGCTAAGATTGGTAAAACGGCATTTTTTGCGCCTTCAATTTTGACAGTACCTTTTAATTGATTACCACTTTGAACGATAATCTCTTCCATAAAATTCCCTCCAGAAAATAGCCTGAATGCTTCTGCACTCAAAATCTGTTTTATTATACCATAACTTTTTCATAAAGTACGTTTTTTGTATTCGTTAGACAATTGAAAGAAAAGTATTCTTCAATAAATTCAGGATTTCCAAGAAAAAGCTACTTGTCAGATAGCCCAAGCTAATGGCTAACATCAAAATAACAATCCTGATTTGCGCCGTCTGAAACGATTTGAAAAGTGTATCCAATCGTAAAGACCGCAATCCCCAAAAGGCTAAGTAAACAAATGCAAAGTGACTGATAATCCGTACAATTGCATCGACACCATATACTTGCATCCTTCTTCCTCCTGAGTAAAAAATTCAACACTCCCATAGTACCACAAATAGTAACTTAAAAAAACAGAAATATTTTAAAAATCTTTAAAGCGTTTTTTAAAAGTCTCTTTTATAATTTTAGCTTATTTTGCTTTTCCTGCAAAACAAAAAGGTCGAAAGTATGACAAAACAAAATAACACTTTGTAAAATGTATCCGTAAAACGTATTTTTTATTTTACGCTATGTAAAAAATAGACTGCGATAAATTTTTATCACAGTCTATTTACAGATAAATGGTGTCCTCACAATTTGCTACCAAGTATAAAATTGTGGTTAGGCATCATTGCTTATTATTGATGTTTTGAAACATTAATCCGATTAATAGCTCGATGCAAAGCAACAGTCGCTCGGCGTAAAGAATCGACATCTTCTTTTTCCCGTGCTTCTTCAATCATACGTTCAGCCCGTTGTTTGGCGCGTTCAGCCCGAGAAACATCGATATCACGTTCCCGCTCAGCGCTATCGGCAATAATGGAGACCACATTATCTCGCACTTCCATAATGCCGCCGTTAACCGCAATCCAGTCAACATGGGTATCAGAATCGGTACGTTTTACCCGAACTTCATCAATTGCTAAAGGTGTAATAATCGGTGCGTGTTTTGGTAAAATACCAATTTCACCAGCCGTTGTGTTGGCAACAACGATTTTAGCGTGGTGATCATAAACTAAACCATTAGGTGTTACCACATTTACAGTTAAGTATTCCATGGTGCACCCCTTTCTAGTAGCCTAGTTTTTTCGCTTTTTCCACCGCTTCTTCAATTGTACCGACATTACGGAAGGCTTCTTCTGGTAATTCATCGTGCTTCCCATCTAAAATTTCTTTGAAGCCTTTAATTGTTTCGGCAACGGGTACATAAGAACCCGGTTGTCCGGTAAATTGTTCGGCAACGTGGAAGTTTTGTGATAAGAAAAATTGAATTCGGCGCGCTCTAGCGACCAAGACTTTTTCTTCATCTGACAATTCATCCATCCCTAAGATGGCGATAATATCTTGTAATTCACGGTAACGTTGCAAGACATGTTGGACTTCACTGGCTACTTCATAGTGAACTTCACCAACAATTTCTGGTGCTAAAGCACTAGAAGATGATGCAAGGGGATCGACCGCTGGATAAATCCCTTGTTCTGTTAATTTACGTTCCAAGTTGGTTGTTGCATCTAAGTGAGCAAATGCTGTTGCTGGCGCAGGGTCAGTGTAGTCATCGGCTGGTACATAGATCGCTTGAATAGACGTAATAGAACCTTTTTTCGTTGAAGTAATCCGTTCTTGCAGTTGTCCCATTTCAGTTGCTAGTGTTGGTTGATAACCAACAGCAGATGGCATCCGACCTAACAAGGCAGATACTTCTGAGCCGGCTTGCGTAAAACGGAAAATATTATCGATAAAGAGCAATACGTCTTGACCTTCTACATCACGGAAGTATTCCGCAATTGTTAAACCAGTCAACGCAACCCGCATCCGGGCACCTGGTGGCTCATTCATTTGGCCAAAGACCATGGCAGTTTTTTCAATAACGCCAGACTCTTTCATTTCATAATACAAGTCATTACCTTCACGGGTACGTTCACCAACACCGGTAAAAACAGAAATCCCGCCGTGTTCTTGGGCAATATTATGAATTAATTCTTGGATTAAAACGGTTTTACCAACACCGGCACCACCGAACAACCCAACTTTACCACCTTTTAAGTAAGGGGCTAGTAAGTCGATAACTTTAATCCCAGTTTCCAAAATTTCTGTACTAGTGCTTAATTCATCAAAATCAGGTGCTTTTTTATGGATACCACTACGTTTAGCATCAGCTGGAAAAGGTGCTTCCAAGTCGATTGTATCCCCCAAAACGTTAAATACACGACCTAAAGTATCTTTACCTACTGGCACAGAGATTGAGCTGCCAGTGTCGACAACTTCCATTCCCCGCTGCAAACCATCGGTAGACTCCATGGCGATAGTTCGAATTACACCATCACCTAGTTCCAAGGCAGCTTCTAATACAATCTTGGTTTTTTGCTCGTCGTTTTTATAGACAACCAAGGCATTGTTAATGTCTGGTAATGATTGATCTAAAGAAAATTCCACGTCAACAACGGGACCGATTACTTGAACAATCTTGCCTGAACTCATCTGTTTTCCTCCATTCACTCACGAAATCATTAATCGAGTGCCGAAGCTCCCGCTACAATTTCGGTAATTTCTTGGGTAATTGCCCCTTGACGTGCGCGATTATAAGAAATCGTCAAATCACCGATAATATTTTTCGCATTGTCTGTTGCTGTCTTCATAGCTGTCATTCCGGCTGCATGTTCAGCGGTTTTCGCATCAACAATTGCACCGTAAATTAAACTTTCAGCATATTGTGGTAACAAGTGATCTAGAATTTCTTCTTTGGAAGGTTCAAACAAATATTCTTGTTCATAACTTTCCGCTTCTTCTGGATCCAAGTCAACAATTGGCAACATTTTTTCAACTCGAAACTGACTCGTTAATGAATTAATATGGTGATTGTAGCACACATATAATTCATCAAAGACTTCATTTTGATACATTGTTGTTGCCATGGTAACGATTTTACGAACCTCTTCAAAACTTGGTTGGTCAGACAAATTACGCAATTCATATGCCAAATTAATTCCCCGTGCTTTAAAAAAGTCAGCTCCTGTCGCGCCAATAGCTACCATCACGTATTCATCGGCTGATTGGTGGTCTTCTTTTAACATCGACATCATTTGTTTTAAAATTGAACTATTGTAGCCACCAACTAAACCACCATCAGAGGTAATCACGATGTAGCCGGTTTTTTTAACCGGACGGCTAATCAGCATGCTATTGTAATTCACCCCATCTTGTGGGCCGGCAGAATAAATATCATTTAACTGTTGTGCAGTCAAATGCGTTACTACTTCCCGAACTTTTGAGGCATAAATTTGAAACTGTTTTGAGTGAGCTTCAGACTTGGTCAATTTAGCCGCCGATACCATTTGCATGGCGTTGGTGATTTGACTGGTTTTCTTCGTTGAAGCAATCCGTTGCTTAATCTCGTTTAAGGAAGCTCCCATTTATCTCACCTCTTTTAAGAACGTTCGTTTTCGATTGAAGCGACAGTTTCTTTGGCAGAACCGCTACTACTATTGCCGGCAGCCATAAAGATATCTTTTGCTTCTTTAATTGCTGCATCCACTTGATCTTCAGCCGGTAAATCTTTGGTTGTACGAATAGTTTCAAAGATATCAGCATGGTTTGCATCAATATACTCAAACAAGTTTTCTTCAAAATCCAAGACACGGTTAACTGGGATACTGTCAATAAAACCGTGGGTTAAGGCATATAAGATGATAACTTGTTTTTCAACAGCTAATGGTGCATGTAATTTTTGTTTCAAAATTTCTACGGTACGGCGACCACGATTTAGTTTTGCTTGGGTCGCTTGGTCCAAATCAGAACCAAACTGTGTAAAGGCTTCTAGTTCACGATAACTAGCTAAGTCCAAACGGAGCGTTCCCGCAACTTTTTTCATTGCTTTAATTTGAGCAGAGCCCCCAACCCGTGACACTGATAAACCAGCGTCAATAGCAGGTCGCACACCAGAATAGAACAAATCATTTTCTAAGAAAATTTGTCCATCGGTGATTGAAATCACATTGGTTGGGATATAAGCAGAGATATCTCCGGCTTGCGTTTCCACAAATGGTAACGCGGTCATTGAACCGCCACCTAATTCATCAGAAAGTTTGGCCGCCCGTTCCAATAGACGAGAGTGCAAATAGAAAACATCCCCTGGATAAGCTTCACGACCTGGTGGACGACGTAATAGTAAAGAGAGTTCACGATAGGCAACAGCTTGTTTTGATAAGTCATCAAAAACAATTAATACGTGTTTGCCGTTATACATGAATTCTTCACCCATAGCCGTACCAGCATACGGTGCGATGTATAGTAATGGAGCTGGTTGTGATGCCCCAGCAGAAACAACGATTGTATAATCTAAGGCACCATATTTACGTAATGTTTCCACTTGTGCACGAACTGTTGAATCTTTTTGTCCAATTGCCACGTAAATACAAATCATATCTTGACCTTTTTGGTTGATAATTGTATCAATCGCAATGGATGTTTTACCGGTTTTTCGATCCCCGATAACAAGTTCCCGTTGACCACGACCAATTGGCACTAAAGCATCAATGGCTTTTAACCCAGTTTGCATAGGTTCAGAAACGGATTGTCGTTGCATAACACCTGGTGCTAATGTTTCCACTGGGCGTGTTTTATTGGTATCAATTGCACCTAGACCGTCGATTGGTTGACCTAATGGATTTACAACCCGACCAATTAAAGCATCCCCAACTGGTACTTCCATAATTTTCCCAGTACGTTTTACTTTATCGCCTTCGCGGATGGTCTCAAAGTCGCCTAAGATGATAATCCCGACGTCGTTTGTTTCTAAGTTTTGCGCCATCCCAAATGAACCATTGGAAAATTCTAGCAATTCACCACTCATGGCATTTTCCAAACCGTGAGCCCGGGCAATCCCGTCACCAACGTAAGTTACAGTCCCAATTTCTTCGACTGCTAGTTCACTCTGGTAATTTTTAATTTGTTCTTTAATCAGAGCACTGATTTCTTCTGCTTTGATGGCCATTTGTTTCACCTCTTTAATTAAACTTATCTACCAATCATCGATCGTAGTTGTTCTAATCGGCTTTTTACACTGCCGTCAATTACTTGATGGTTGGCTTCCACCACGACCCCGCCTAAAATATTGGGATCAACTTTTTCAACCAAATTTGCTTTTTTATAGCCCAATAAGCTGGCAATTTTTTCTTCTAATTGTCCTTTTTGCTCACTAGACAAAGTCACGGCGGTTGTCACCGTACCCAAAACTAGGCTTTGGGCTTCATCATAACGGCGTTCATATTCATCGATGATTAAAATTAAATCATCCATGCGATTATAACGGAAAACAACTTCTAAAAAGTTTTTGGTGATTCCGTCAAATTCGGAAACGATTTTGTCCATTAAAGCGCGTTTTGCTCCTAAGTTCAAACGAACATCACTCAGCATATTACCAAGATCAGGAATTGCTTCATAAACGTTTTTCAAACTAAGCAAATCTTGGTAGACAGCATCGGTAACCCGTTCTTCTGCCGCCAGCTCAAACAACGCTTTACCGTAGCGTTTGCCTACCGTGTATTTATCGAGTTTCATGGTTGCCCAATCCTTCAATATAGTGATTAATTAATGCTTCATGGGCTTCTGGCGATAGCTCTTTGTTCAAGATTTTTTCGGCAATTTGTAAAGAAAGTTCAGCTACATCGTCTTTAACACTTGTCATTGCAGCATCTCTTTCCATGGAAATATCACTTTTTGCCTTATCTTTCAAACGAGATACCTCTTCTTTGGTTTCGTTTAAAATATTTTGACGGCTGAGCTCGCCGCTGTCTTTAGCATTTTTGATGATTTCAGCTGCTTCGCTTTTGGAAGACATCAATTGAGTTTGACGTTCTTGTTCAAGCTTAGCTGCTTTAGTCCGGGATTGTTCAGCGGAATCTAAATCGTTAGCAATTTTATCTTCCCGTTTTTTCATCATGTCTGAAATTGCGCCCCAAGCAAAGTGCTTTAAAAGTGCAACTAACAATAAGAAAGAACCGGATACAACGACGATACTACTGATAGTTGTATTCCCGACTTCTGCTAATACAATATTTAGCATAAGCGTAAGCTCCTTTTCTACTATTTAAGGTTGCCGTATCATGGCAAAAAAGCAAAAACAGTTTGCATCCGTTTCTGCTTTTCTCGTGGTTTTAGCCCATGAACACAAGTAACAAAGCAATAACCACACCTAAAATAGGCACAGCTTCTACTAACGCAACCCCGATGAACATTGTGGAACGTAATTGACCAGACATTTCTGGTTGGCGTGCCATAGATTCGATAGTTTGTGAGATAACTTTCCCGTTACCATAACCAGCTCCGATAGCTGCCCCGACGATTGCGATACCTGCTGCGATAAAGTTCATAATTTTTTTCCTCCTAAATTATAAAGTTGAGACGACCGGATAAATGTTTTTTGCATTTTGTCGTCAAACCAGTTGATAAATGTCTTTTGAATCTACTCTTCTGTTTCCAATTTGTGACCCATAAATACCATGGATAAGGTGACAAATACGTACGCTTGGATGGCGCCTATAAATAATGAGAAGCCAATCCAAATCATCTCTAATGGAATAACTACAGGAAGTGTTAGCCAGCCAACATTGTTTAACATGTCAACAATTAAGCCAAGCAAAACTTCACCGGCGAAAATATTCCCGTAAAGACGTAAACCCAGGGTAATGATGTTGGTAAATTCTTCGATGATTTTAATTGGTAGCAAAAAGGCCACGGGTTGTAAAAATGATACTTTAAAGTAACCTTTCAACCCAAATTTTTGCACCCCGAAGAAATGGGTCATCGCAATCATCATCAATGCCAATGTCAATGTCACAAAGGGATCCGCGGTTGGACTTTTCCAAAAAGTTGTTTCACCGACAACAATTTTCGTCACAAGACCAATCTCATTGGCGACAAAAACAAATAGAAACAAGGCAAATGATAATAAATGGAAGTTGTTCACTTCGTTACTTGGGAGGTTATCTCCTAAGATACCGCGAACGAAATCAATTACCCACTCAATAAAGTTTTGTTTGCCCTTTGGTTTTAACTGTAAATTCCGTGTACAAACAAAAACTAGTGTAAAGACAATAACACACGTGATAAGTGTCATTAAAAGGATGGTGCCATCAAACCAGATGGGACCAATATTGAAAACGAGTGGTTTTTCTTTCAATATTTCTCACCTCTTTTCATACGTATGCTCCAGCTAAAAAAGCTGGTAAATAAGTGCTGCTAATGCTTTTGGCATGATAACCAATGGGTATCATACCACCACGGATAGAAAATTTCAAAAGATTTTCAGTAAGATTTGACAGTTTTAGCAAAATGACTAATAGAAATGTGTAATACCTATAATCAGTAAAACGAATCATTAACTAAAAAAGCGAAATTTGACACACCGTCTGAGTAAATGCTATCAAAAAGACCCAACTTTATAAAGCAATAGCCCCTGTTAAATGCAAATTTCTTCAATAGTTTTTTAAAACGCGGCTTATTTGTCTTTCTTGATCCTTACGTTTTAATGTTTCACGTTTATCATACTCTTTTTTCCCCTTAGCAAGGCCAATTAAGACTTTGGCAAAACCGTCTTTTAAGTAGACTTTAAGCGGGACTACGGTCATCCCGGCACTTTTCATTTCACCATATAAACGATCAATTTGTTTACGGTGTAATAAAAGTTTTCGTGTCCGCAGTGGATCATGATTGAATAAATTGCCTTGTTCATAAGGTGAGATGTGGACATTGTATAAGAATGCTTCCCCATTGCGAACACGAACAAAACCATCTTTTAAATTAATGCGGGCATTGCGGATTGACTTAATTTCTGTCCCTTGTAAAACAATCCCAGCTTCTAACGTATCAATAATTGTATAGTCGTGGCGGGCTTTTTTATTTTGAGCGATCAATTTACCTTCGCCTTTTGGCATATAAGCCACCTCCTGTGCTTTTTTATTTATAAAGGCCGCTAAAATTTCCCCAAGAAAAAACATTGATCTGACTGCCTTAGCACTGTCAGAGCTTTCTAACAAGGGCTGAGACATTCCTATAATACCTGCTTTTAATTACAGATAAGCCCAACGCCTTTGTCCCAACCGCTTTTCATTATTTATGTTTTTTCTTTTTGACTCCTTTATAAAACGGTTTTTTACCTTTTTTCTTCTTATTATTTCCTAAATCAACTTTTAGTTGACCTTTTTTATCACCGGTCTTAGCTTTAGTTGTAGAATTTTTCTTGCGGAAGTTAGCAGGATTCGTGGTTTTTTTACCACCGCGATTTTTCCGACTCGTTTGTGGACGTGGTAATTGGGTAACTTCTTCTGCTGAAACCAATTCAAAATCAATTTCTCTGGTTTCAGGATTTGCATTGGTCACTTTTACCCGTACTTTTTGGCCAATTTTAAAAGTCATTCCTGTTCTTTCGCCAACGAGTGCCAGCTGTTGTTCAACAAAATGGAAGTAATCATCTTTTAAATTACTAATGTGAATCATACCTTCAATTGTATTCGGTAATTCAATGAAGATACCAAATTTCGTAATCGAGCTGATAACTCCGTCAAAGTCTTCACCAATATGTGCTTGCATGAACTCAGCTTTTTTCATAGCGTCAACTTCACGCTCGCACAAAACAGCCCGACGTTCCATATCAGAAGAATGATGGGCAATTTCTGGCAGCTTTTCTTGCCATTTACTTTGCATCTTTTTATCCGTAGTGCTTGCATAACTTCTAATTAAACGATGCACAATTAAATCGGGATAGCGCCTAATCGGTGAAGTAAAGTGTGTATAATAATCTGCCGCTAAGCCATAATGGCCTGCATTGTGTTCAGAATATTTTGCCTGTTGCATACTACGTAACAACATCATGTTCACAACCATTGCTTCGGGACGTTCTGCCACATCAGCAACAACTTTTTGCAAATCTTTTGGTGTAATACTTCCTTTAGTATGTTTAACTACCATCCCCAAAGCGGCAGTAAAATCAAAGAAGCGTTGCAATTTTTCTTCTTTTGGATCTTCATGAATACGATAAATAAACGGCAAATGCAACTTATTATAGTGCTCTGCTACTGTTTCGTTGGCTGCTAACATGAAAGATTCAATTAAACGTTCCCCAATGCCGCGGCTCCGTAAAACAATATCTTTGGGATGACCATCTTCATCTACTAAAACTTTTGCTTCGCGATCTTCAAAGCTAACCGCTCCTCTTTGTATCCGGCGTTGTTCCAAAATATGGTGTAACTCCGCCATTTCAAAAAACATCGGTACTAATTTTTCATACCGTTGGGAGACTTCTGGGTCATGATTTTCAATAATCGCGTTCACTGCCGTATAGGTCATTCGTTCACTAGTTTGGATAATACTTGGAAAAATAGCGTGTTTGACAATTTTCCCACTTGAATCAATCTCCATTTCACAACTCATAGTGAGGCGAGGCACGTGCGGGTTTAGTGAACAAATACCATTTGACAGCCGTTGGGGAATCATTGGAATAACGCGATCGGTTAAATAGACACTAGTTCCTCGCTCATAGGCTTCTTGATCCAGCGGGCTACCTTCTGTTACATAATACGAGACATCTGCGATATGCACACCTAAGAAAAAATTACCGTTTGCTAATTTTTTTACAGTAACTGCATCATCTAAGTCCTTTGCATCTTCGCCGTCAATTGTCACGATCAATTGGTCGCTGCGATCAATCCGCTCTGGAAAATCAGCAGGGTTGATTGTCTCAGGTACTTTGTCTGCTTGGGCTAAGACATTAGCTGGAAAACTGGTTGGAATACCATGGCTGATAACGATGGATAAAATATCCATGCCTGGGTCGTTTTTGTGGCCGATAACTTGTTTTATGATACCTTCAATGCTAGTCGGATAGCCTTTTTCTGGGTAATGGGTAATCTCCACAATGACAATACTGCCGTCTACTGGTTTAATACCCTCAGCAGCAACTAAAACTCTTAGGCCGTTAAAATTTTTATCCTTTGGTTTCACGCTGCCGTACAAATCACTTTCTGCGATTTCACTTTCATCAAATAACGTGAATTCACCCACGATTTGTTTGACCGCCCGTTGTCTAATTTCGACGACTTGCCCTTCGGCACCACGATCAGAAAAAGGATCAGAGACCTTCACAATATCAATGGCAACTGTATCGCCATCCATGGCAAAACCTGTGGCTTCTTTTGGAATAAAAATATCATCTTCTTCAGGATCGATGGTCACAAAACCAAATCCCCGCTCATTGGCGCGAAAAGTCCCCTCCACCAATACTTTTTGAGGTGGTAATTTAATTTTACCTTTTTTATTAAAGACAATAGTCCCTTCTCGTTCCATCACAGCGATTGTCTGGATGAGCACTTTAAAATCATTACTTTTTTGCAGCTTTAAACCTTCGGCAATTTCTTCGGCAGAAAAACTTTTCTTATTACTTGTAGCTAGAGAAGTTAAAATCTGCTCTTTGATTGTTGCTTTCATTTTCTACCTCTTTTCATTTAGCTTAGTTAAGAAGTGGATAACATCTTTTTCAAATTGTTGGTGCACCGGATCAACGGTAATGACGTGACCACTTTGGGCGTACCAGTCCAATGTTACATCTACTTGTCTTAATGCTGCGGCAGTTTTATATGCCGTTTTTGCATCAATCATTTCATCGGCACCGCCTTGGGCCAAGTAAACCGGCACCTGTACAGAAGAAAGATTTTGACTAACTCGCGCTCCTAGCGCTTCAATATTTTGCAATTGTTTATTTACTAGTGGTCTTAGCTCACTGAGCTTTGCTGCTAGTATATCACCACTAATTTTTTGACGTTGATAAATTTGTTTAGCATATAATAGGAAGTTTTCTTCGACATTATTTTCTGTTTTAAATAAAGGCGAGCAAAAAGCACCACCTGCTACAATCTCTGGGTAGCCTTTGGTTAATAAGTCCATGGCAAAAATCCCACCCATCGATAGGCCAAAAACAGCAATTTCTTCAAAGCCTTCTTTAACTAATGTAGAAAAAGCATTTTCGGCATCTTCTTCCCATCTTTTAAAATCTGTCATTAAAATTTCTTTGGGCTCCATAGTACCGTGCCCCAAAAAAAGTGGTGCATAGACAGTATAGTTTTCTTTTTCCAATGCTCGTGACAGCATTCTGACGTCATTGGGGCTGCCAGAATATGCATGAAAGAGCAAAACAGCTTTCTTTCCTTTTTTTGTAAAAAATGATGCTGGTTTTTTTTCCACGATTTCTCACCTCAATAGCCCAATTTTACCATAAAAACAAAAGAAGGCTGAAACCTGACGCTGGATACGCCATGAGTTTCAGCCAAAAAATGATCGGTTTTATCCGTTTATTTTGATGATAAAAAGGCTAATACAAATAACAAAATTAACCAAATAGCGCCCAAAACTGCTGTTGTACGCTGCATCACGGCTTCAAAACCGCGGGCTTTTTGTTTACCAAATAATTGGTCGGCACCGCCGGTAAAGGCACTGGCTGCACTATTTTGTTTGCTCGGCTGCATCATGATAGCGATAATAATGATGATTGAAAGCACAATCACTACGCCTAATAAAAAATTATACATTCGCCGCTTCCTCCTTAAATACAATTCATCTAGTTTACTTTAGCATAAATACTGCTAGATTGCCACAAGGAATAGTTTTAAAAAAAGACTTTAACCTTACCTCCTCCACCTAAAAACAGCACAACGAAGATAACCTTCGTTGTGCTGTTTAATAGGTAAAGATTATTTGCGTAATACGTCACCGTATTCTGGTTTTTCAGCAAATTCTTTTTTGGCAAATGGGCATAGTGGAATAATCTTTAAATCATCCCGACGTGCACGTTCTACGCCATGCAATACCAATTGTTCAGCAATTTTTTGGCCACGATATGCTGGGTCAACAAAAGTGTGATCGATAATCATCATATTATCAGCAGGTGACCAAGTCATTTCACCAATTTCTTTTCCATCGTCATATACTGCAAAGCGGTCTTTTTCTTCTTTAAATTCCATTTTAAACATCCTTCCGAATAAATTTTAATGCCCCTGTCGGACATGTATTAATAACGCGTGCATCTTCATCGGCGCTGGCATTGTCTGCTAAAATCCACGGTCTGCGCCCGACTTCAAAGACTGCACCATTTCCGCGAACACAATTGCCAACATGGGCACAAATGTCTTTGTTATAATAAATATCGATATCTTTGCCGGAGTACTTACGATACCCATCAGCAACTAGCATTTCTTCTGTGACTTCTTGGCCACCGATTTTATTACCTTCCATCTGATTGCCTCCTTTAATTTAAGTGTCGCTACTCTAATTAATGCGTATTAATCAGAACTATAACCACTTACATTTTATCAGTAGTGTCATTTTTAGACAAATAATTATCCTTTTAAAAAGATCCTGTCACTTTTACGTTACACTACCCTAAATTTTTTTCAATAAATGACCAAATTGTTTGCCAATAAGCTTCAGGCTGTTCTTTTTTAGCTTTTAAGTGCCCTACTCCTGCAAAAATTTTAAGCTCTTTTTTATCGGCGGTGGCTTCCATTAAGGTAACCGTTTCTTTCACTGGAATAAATTGATCTTCTTGGCCATGAAGAAACAAAACGGGCAAATGATTGCTCCCCAACTGTCGGCTGACAGATGCCTCTAGTAATGAATAGCCATTCCTTTTTTTGGCATATTGATTTGCCAGACCCATAAAGCGATTAACCGGATAGTTGGTTAAGCGGTGGAGTTGATATTTAAATGCACTATAAACGGAAGTGTAACTACTGTCGGCAATTAATAGCTTTACTTGAGGCGGTAATTTTTCCCCACTGGCCATCAATACCGCAGCCGCTCCCATCCCTTCACCATGTAAGATGATTTCTGCTTGTGGGTTATTTTCTGTAATTAAATTAATCCAAGTAATTAAATCTAGACGGTCTAACCACCCCAGGCCGATAATTTTGCCACTGCTGCGGCCATGGGCTCTAAGGTCTGGGACTAAAACATTATACCCTGCTTCAAAATACGTTTTAGCTTGGGCTGACATTTCATCAAAGCCCGTGCTCCGATAACCATGGACACAAATGACCCACCGGCTACTATCTTGCAAAAAAGTTGAAGCCACTAATTTTTCTTGGTCAAAACTAAGTGCGCCCCATTCATATTCAGTTAACCAAAAATTGTAAAGATCATCGGTAGGCTCTTCTTTTTTTGCATCTGGATTTAATGACGGCTGTCCTTTTGACAAATACCAATGATTGTCTCTTTCGACAATGGCATCGACAAAAAAACGCGCCCAACGCCTTAAGTAATGGTAATAAAACAGCAACCCAATTACTATTATTCCTAAAACTATTCCAATAATCATCAACATCCACGTCACCTATTTCTATCTAAACTCAACAATTCAGCTGCCCGCATAAACTTTCTCTTTGCATTTAGTTTATCATTTCAAAAATCAAACCACCATAAATAACCCTCTTCTTTGTCAGAAGTTAACTTTTTGCCCAAAAGCAAGTTTGTCATATAATAATAATATGAATGAGGAAAGAAGGTTAGCAAATGAAATACAAATTAAGCTCTACTTCGGTTTTTCCCTTAGTGGATATTGCACTACAAGAAGGTGAAGAAGTTCAAATCGAACCAGGTTCAATGGTTTATCACAATGGTTTAGTTACACTTGAAGGTCACATGAATAGTAATGGTAAAAAAGGAATCGGCGGTATGATGAAAGCCCTTGGTCGCTCATTGTCCAGTGGTGAAAGCTTCTTTATTACTAAAGTAAAAGGAAATGCAGAGAATGCCCAAGTTACGATTGCGCCTTCGACTCCTGGTACTATTCGAGAATTGCCAATTGGTCCAACACAATGGCGTTTAAATACTGGGGCCTTTTTAGCCAGTGAGAGTAGTGTCTCTTATACGATGCAACGCCAAAAATTAGAAGGTGCCTTATTAGGCGGTACTGGTGGTTTATTCGTTATGGAAACCGCTGGTGAAGGGATGATGCTGATCAATGGATTTGGCGATCTCGTAGAAATCACGATGGATGGTAGTCAACAGTTTGTTGTTGATAATGAGCATGTCTTAGCTTGGAGCAAGTCCCTTGATTATCACATTGAATTTGCTTCTGGCACTTTTGGTTTTAAAACAGGTGAAGGGCTAGTGAATCGCTTTTCTGGTCAAGGAAAAATTATTATTCAAAGTCGAAATATTGAAGCTTTTGCAGGCTTAATTGCGCCTTTTATTCCCACAAGCAGTAATTAAGTAAATGATTGCAGGCGTTTTACTTACTTTGAGTAAGATTATTGGTAATTTTTTTTAATTGGCGGTAACATAAAGACAGGTCAATAAAACGAGCGTTCTTTAAAGCGCGCGATATAAATAAGAAAGAAGTGTTTAAAATGACAAAAATCAATGCCGGCGTCGCAATGTTAAAAGTCATGGAAGATTGGGGAATTGATCATTTATACGGATTACCTGGTGGTTCCTTCAACTCCACAATGGATGCTTTATTCGATGAACAAAATCATATCAAATATATTCAAGTCCGTCATGAAGAAACTGGGGCACTAGCCGCTGCAGCTGATGCAAAAGTAACTGGCAAAATCGGTGCTGTCTTTGGTTCTGCGGGTCCTGGTGCAACACATTTGATCAACGGTCTATATGATGCCCAAATGGATCACATCCCTGTTTTAGCCTTACTTGGTCAAGTTGCATCAACAGCTATGAACACCAACGCTTTCCAAGAATTAAATGAAAATCCAATTTTTGCAGATGTTAGTGTTTACAATCGGACGGTTATGAATGCTGAAAGTTTGCCATTTGTAATCGATGAAGCAATTAAAGCAGCTTATCGCCACAGTGGTGTCGCTGTCGTTACTATTCCCGTTGATTACGGCTATGCTGAAATTGAAGACAACTTCGTTTCAACGGCTGCAACATATCAAACTGCAACAATTCAACCAAATGAAGCTCAATTAAAAGCTGCCTTGCCACTAATTAAAGAAGCAAAACAACCTGTTTTATATATCGGCCAAGGAGTTCGCGGTGGCGCCGACGTGGTTAAAGCTTTTGCTGAACACTTTAGTATGCCGGTTGCAGCCGCAGTTTTAGCTAAAGGTATTATTAACGATGACTATGAAAATTATTTAGGCTCTGCTGCACGTGTAGCAACTAAACCTGCTAATGAAGCCTTACTTAGTGCTGATTTAATTATTTCAGTTGGTAGCAATTTCCCATTTGGTAACTTTATGTTCAACAAAGGCGCTAAATTCATTCAAGTAGATATTGATGGTTCAAAATTTGGACGTCGTCATGATGTTGACGTTGCGATTTTAGGTGATGGTATTTTAACTTTACAACGTTTAACTGAACTTGGAGAAGCGCGCTCTGCTGACAATTGGTACAAAGCAAACCAAGAAAATATTAAAAACTGGCATAATTGGCGTCGTAGTTTCTACGATGATGCCCGCAAACCAATGCGTCCAGAACCCGTTTACAAAGAAATTAATCGAATTGCTGAAGATGACGCAATTTTCGTTGTTGATGTCGGGAATGTTACGACACATTCTGTTCGTCATTTGGAAATGAATGGCAAACAACAATTTACAACTTCTGGTTGGTTTGCTACGATGGGCTATGCGGTGCCAGGTGCAATTGGTGCTAAATTAAGTTACCCAGATCGTCAAGTCTTCACAATCAATGGTGATGGTGGTTTTGCTATGAATATGCAAGATATCATCACGCAAGTAAAATACAAATTACCAATCATTAACGTGATCTTAACGAACGATTCACTTGGTTTCATTGAAGCAGAACAAGAAGAAACCAATAAAGCAATCTTTGGTGTTGATTTATATGACGTTGATTTTGGTAAAGCAGCCGAAGCAATGGGAGCAAAAGGCTTTACAATTACAGACTACGATCAATTAGCCCCCGCTTTTGATGCGGCAAAAGAAAGTGATCGTCCGGTTGTTATTGAAGTGAAAATTGCAAACGATCGTCCATTCCCGGTTGATGCAATGGAACTTGATCCAAATAACTTCTCAGCAGAACAAATCAAAGCATTCAAAGAACGTTATGAAATTCATGACATGCCAAACTTAGCTGACTTATTAAAAAAGTAAAGTGAACAAAAAAGCAGTAGCGAAATTTCGCTACTGCTTTTTTTACGTTTTAAGCAAGCGTAATAATCCAACCTGCCGGCGCCTTTTTATCACCAAATTGAATGCCAGTCAATTCATCATATAATTGTTGTGTAACGGGTCCGACTTCTTTTTCAGAATAAAAGACGTGAAAATCATCCCCAAATTGAATACCACCAATCGGTGAAATAACCGCGGCCGTGCCGCAAGCCCCAGCTTCTTTAAAACGGTCTAAGTTATCCATTGGCACATCTTCTTCTAAAGCTTCTAATCCCAAGCGCTCTTTTGCTAGATACAATAAAGAATATTTAGTGATACTTGGTAAAATCGATGGTGATTTTGGGGTTACAAACTCATTTTCTTTGGTAATTCCAAAGAAATTGGCAGAACCGACTTCTTCAATTTTTGTGTGCGTTTCGGGATCTAAGTAAATACAATCCGAAAAGTTACGTTCTTGTGCTTTTTCTCCTGGTAATAAGCTAGCCGCATAGTTACCACCAACTTTGGCAGCTCCGGTTCCATTTGGCGCAGCGCGATCATAATCAGAAACAATAAAATTCGTTGGCGTCAAACCACCTTTAAAATACGCTCCCACCGGCATACAAAAAACAGTAAAAATATACTCTGGTGCTGCGTGAACACCAATATTTGGTCCCACGCCAATTAATAATGGACGAATGTATAACGTACCACCAGTACCATAAGGTGGCACAAATTCACGGTTTGCTGCCACAACTTGTTTAATTGCACCAAGAAAAAGCTCTTCTGGTACCTCAGGCATCAACAAGCGCCGCGCACTCCTATTCATGCGGGCACTATTTTGATCGGCTCGAAATAAATTTACTTTTCCATCTTTTCTGCTGTAGGCTTTTAAACCTTCAAAACATTGCTGACCATAATGTAAGGCAGTAGAGCCTTCGTGAATGGGCAAATATTCATCTTCTGTTAATTGACCCCTGTCCCACGCGCCATTTTTCCAATGGGCGATAAAACGATATGGTAATTTAATATAATCAAAACCCAATTCATCCCAGTTTATTTTCATGCCAAACCACTCTCCTTTGACCTATTCTTAAGGTGCTTTTTGCTATGGTACAACACTTTCAGGATTTTGTCATGAATTTTTTGAAAATTTCAACAATTATCCAAAAATAATAAGCCCAATAGGAAAAGCTGAAGGAATCATAAAACAGAGCCCTTTGAAAGACCAGACAGCGCTAAAACGGTCCAATCAATGTTTTTCTTGTAAAAAAATACTACTTTTAGACAAAAAAAGAATCTAAGCAGTGCCCACCTTGCCACTGCTTAAATTCTTCTTACAGGTTTCATATTTAAAGCTTCTTCAGCACAACTTAAACGCCAACCCCACTTTTATTCAAACATCTTTTTAGCGGCTCGTAATAAAGTTGGTAAATCTTTGTCGTAACGCGGTGTTTTAACCAAACGACTCATTGGAATACCTGCAAAATGGAAAGCCGCAATTTCACCAGAGCGCACAGCACTTTGTTCTGTGAAAATCATTTGGTAAGGTTGTTCCACAAATTCACCCGTGAAAGCCAAGTTGGTACTGTGTTTAGGAATTACTTTAGGACGGTCAACTTTCGCCCGATTGTTAAATAAAGCCGAAGCATAAGGCATATAGACAGGGATATTATTAATGATACTGTCCAAAATCTCTGCTTCTCGTTCTTTAATATTGACCGGACCTGGATCAACTTTTGATAGTTGACCAATCAATTCTTGCGCCATTTCTTTGCCTGTCATTTTAATGTATTGTTTATCGACAAATTCACCTCTGCGGCGTGGATATAAGAAGTAGCCCCAAATTACGGTTTCATTTGGTTTTTGCGTCGTAAAATGCGGTTGATGGTGGACTACAATCGACATATTTACATCCACTTGATTTAACGGCGTAATCGGAGTTGTTGATAAGAAAGAATTCAAGGCATTACCAGGTTCTTGTGTAGTAATTCGCGCAATCTCATTTAATAGCAAATGGTCTTTTGTTGTCAATGTAAAGCTGACCCATTCACTAGCGTCACGATCGGCAAAAAATTTATCTGGATTTCCAAGATTATAAAAACGTTCAGCCGCTTTTTTCCAAAGACTAGAGGCTGCACCATAATCCATATTTTCAACAGCCGGAGTAGTATAGTCACCCATTGTAGCCGCATCGGTAATCGAACCATTCGTGAAAATGACCGCTGTATCGTCATCGACTGGGACAAATTCTTCTTCGTTGGTTTGAGTGTTTAGCATGTGCAGACCAGTAACAGTAATTTCATCTTGCATTGTTGTTTCTTTAAATTCCCAATCTGTTACCAAACGATCTAAAACAATGGTAACTCCTTGATCTTTTAAATAGTTGATTAATGGTAACATGATACTTTCATATTGATTGTAGCGCGTTCTATTCACCCCAACTAAATGTTCAATTTGAGTGAATTCATAAATCATTTGATGCATGTAACGACGTAATTCTTGGGCTGAGCTTTTTGTCCGAAAAGCAAAAGTAGTCTCCCACATATACCAAAAGTTTGTTTCAAAAAACGTCGGTGAATCTTTGAAATATTCTGCAATCGTCACATTATCCAATTTTTCTTCTTCTGAGTCTGGCATAGCAATGAGTTTTGTTAACAACATTCTATCTTTATTGCTAAAACCTAAATGGCCCCCATCGATAATCCCTTTGCCACCTTGCATCAGCCGTGCTTTGTCAAATGTACGATGTTTGGCATCAAAATCACGCGTATCTTCTGCAGCAGTCATATTTTCTTCTGTCACCGATGGCACGCGTTCTAAAAGATCCATCAAATCAACATACGTCCGATAATTCAACATCCGACCACCACGGGCAATATAACCTTTTTGATTTTCTAAAGGGTGGTTTTCATTCCAATATTCATCGGTTGCATCTTTTAAGGGTGAACCATCATTTGAGCCATGATCATCCAATGAATAAAAGGTAATTTTATCGCCTGACCAATTTCCTTCTTGAATTAAATAAACCGCAGCCGCCATATTAGCAAGTCCGGCACCAATCATAATCGCTTTGTTTTTTCTCATCATAATTCCCTCCAATCAAAACATTACAGCAGGTAAAGTGCCCCCTGTTATGCTTCAAATTCGTCATACAAATGACTATCATCTTCAAAAAAGCCTGTTTTCTTAGCAATATAGGCAACCCCAAGGGATAAAACTGCAACCCCAATGCCTAAACGTAGTAATCCTTTTTTCATCATTGTCACTTCCTCTCACTGAAACTTTAAACCGGTCATTTTTCCTCTGATTTAAGAATAGCCCTGAAGATTTTATTGTGCAAAAATAAACTACTTTTTCACCTTATTTTTTAGACATTTTTTACTCATTGTCCAAAAATAAAACTTTTAAAAGTGCCAATATGAATTCCTTTACACAAAAAAAGCGCAGACCTCTTTTGTCTACGCTTTGCTATATGATTGAAGTTTCGTTACTAATTTTTGATAGAGTTGTTTGGTTTTCTGTTCTTCTTTAAAAGTGAAGTAATAATCACGATTTTTAGTCGTAATCTTTAAAAAGGGCTGGGAACGGTTGTCTAAATAAAGGGTCGCCTTTTTATCAGCAACCATGTAATAACCAGTACTGTAATCCTCACCACCGTAACCGCTCGTACGCTCTACTGGACTTTTTAATTTGTCAACCAAGGTCACCTGTTGAATATCGGCTAATTTGACTTCACTAGTAGCAGCAAAAGGCGCCTTTAAAACTAATTCATCTTCTTTTAACGCTGCTTGAAAAGGATCTTTGGTAAAATCCATCAAATAAATTGGAATTAAAGTAGCAAATAATACGCCCACTACCAAGAGGACAATTGCACCCATAAAAATTTTACCCATCGGTCTACCTAAATTCATGGTCATATTCAACCCAATTCGGTCCGGTAATAATAACCGATGGTCGCTTTCGTTAATATAGACACCAAAGCGCCAGTACTGATCTTCTCCTTGATAGCGAAATTCTGTCACTTGGCTTAAAAGTGCATCTTGTTTTTTCCGCAGTGAAATTAAATAGGCCACCAGTAAAAAACTAAAGCCAACCACCAGAATTAAAAGTAGCCAAACCGTGATTTGGGCCCAAAATCCACTTAATTGACTTGCAAAAAAGGGCATTGCTAAAGCAACTAAGATACCATAAGCGCTGCCAACGGCAACAACTGACCAGTCATGCTTAGTTAAATCGTTATATTGTCGATTAATGGTTTCATCCTTCGTTGGTGCAGAGACGGGCAAACGTTTCACGCCGTACAAAAGACCTGCAGAAATCAGCCCTCCAACAACCAAAGAAATCGATAAAATCACAGCATTATCGTTTTGACTTTTCAACATGATTAAAGCCAAGACAACAGACAAAATAAAGGCAGGGATTAAATATTTAAAACCAAGCATTTTTCGATTTTTAGTCTGAGTTAGCTTAGTATCAACCAAAATAGGAGTTACTGGTAATTGCCACCCTTTTTTTGCTTTCAGTTGCGCCATTTGACGAATGTAAAAAATCTCGGTCCCATAAAAAGCGCCCATGGGAATAAGCAGTAACAGCCAAAATAAAGTCATTAAAAAAGATTCATACTGTGTCAAAAACATCGTAAAATTCAATAGACTAAAAATCCCTGCAATCTGCCATAAACGCAACCGATACTTTTTGGTTAAAACCTTGACTTCTGGTTTTTCCAAGACTTCTTTTGGTAATGTATTTTCCAAAATAACATTTTTGTGGGGTTTAGCTGCGAGTCCCAATGAAAAAGCCATAATGACATTCACAAAAATAAGTACCCCAATTAAAATCACAACAAGCATTTTTCATTCCTTCTTTCTATTAAGCAGATAAAGCTAGTCTTTTTTTTCCTCCAGTTCTGGAAAATCCGACCAGATATCAGCAACAAACGTTTGTAATTCCACTTCTTTTAGTTGGTGAATTTTGGCTTCTGCTAATAGCTGTGCCAATCGTTTTTTTAAGTCTGTTTTGTCTGCCTCTTGGTATGCTTGCGGCGAAGTCACAACGGAGCCTTTTCTGCGGTCGGTAATTAAATAGCCCGCTTCTTTTAATTGATTGTACGATTTTGAAATCGTCATCGTATTAACGCCTAATTCGTCTGCCAATTGTCGTACCGTTGGCAAACTTTCACCGATTGCAAGTTCGCCAGTTGCGATCCCCATAATTATTTGCTCGCTTAATTGTTGGTAAATTGGAATTTCAGAACGTGTGTTGATCTCTAATAACATGCTCTCACCCCTTTGTATTATAAATTATAATACAAACAATACAAATTCGCAATAATAAAAGCGCACCTTAGTGACAATCACTAAGATACGCTTTTTGAAGAGTATTAAAAGGCTTGATTGACATTTTCAAGCATGATTTTAACAGACTCTAAACCTGAACCTGCCAGATACCAAACGCTTGGATCTAAACTAATGACCTTTTGATTTTTGCCAGCATCTGTTTGTTTCACTAATTCATTAGCGGCAACGTTATTTTGACTATCATCCCCACCAATTGCCTTCGTGCGATCTACGACAAAGATAATTGCAGGATTTTTTTCCAATACATATTCATAAGAAACATTTTGTCCATGTGTTGAAGCTTTGATTTTATCATCAGCTTCTTTAAAGCCAAAGGTATCATGGACAATGCCAAAACGAGAACCTTTACCATAAGCTGAGATACTGCCTTCATTTGCTAATAATACCAATGCCTTTCCACTAGTAGAGGCTTTTTTATGTGTGGCATCAATTTTTTCTTGTAACAAAGCAATTTCTTTTTTCGCTTTTGCTTCTTTATCGAAGATTTTAGCAATGGCGTTTACTTGTTTTTGAATCGAGCCCCACGTATCGTTATTATCCGTTGAAAAGAAAATCGTGGGCGCAATTTTTTCTAAATCTTTTTGAAAATCTTGTTGCCGCCCTGAAATAATAATTAAGTCGGGCTTTAATGCGTTAATTTTCTCCAGGTCTGGTTCTTTAATTCCACCTGCAGATTCAACTTTTTTATAGTCTTGTAAGAAATCAGGCAAGTTATCTGTTGCAGCACCCACTACTTTATCGCCAACACCTAAAACATTCATCGTATCTAAAGCACTATTGTCAAAGACGACTACTTTTTTTGGCGCTTTGGGCACGGTTATTTTGCCATTAGCATCTTGAATTGTCACTTCACTCTTATCTTTTGCAGCCGTTGACTCTTTTGTATCGGCACTACTATTATTACTACATCCGGCTAATACCAACATCACCGTTGCTATCACCATTAAAACTGTTTTTTTCATCATATCCTCCCAAAAAAAGTTATTGATAAGCGGTTAACCGCTAATATCTGTTGCGTCAAAATACATGCAGACTCGTTTTCCCATCAACTCACAAACCCGTACTTCCATTTCATAAAGCTCACCTAAAACTTCAGAAGTAATGACTTCTGCGGCTGTCCCTATCTTGAATAACGCACCATCTTTCAAGGCGACGATGGTATCGGCAAAAGCGGCAGCAAAATTAATATCGTGAATAACTAAGAAAATCGTTTTATTTGTTTCTTTTACTAATTTTTTTAAAAGGCGCATCATCTGATTAGCATGGTTCATATCTAAATTGTTTAATGGCTCATCTAATAAAATATATTCTGTATCTTGTGCTAAAATCATGGCGATATAGGCTCTTTGTAATTGCCCGCCAGATAAATTTTGCAACTCAGCTGCCGAGAGATCTGTCAAAGACATGGCAGCAATGGACGTAGATACAATTTTTTTATCTGCTTCATTTAAACGACCACGACTATACGGAAAGCGACCAAACGCGACTAATTCGGCTACTGTTAAGCGTGCTTGAAGTTGATTATTCTGCTTTAAAATGGCCAGTCGTTTGGCTAATTCTTTGGAATGCCATGTTCTGATTTCACCATTATCAATAAAAAGTTCTCCGCTAAATTCGCCTTGCAGGCGGCTCATAATACTTAACAAGGTACTTTTGCCGGCACCATTGGGACCAATAAAGGCAACGAGCTCACCTTTAGGAAGTTGGAGTTCGATTTTATCTAGAACAATTTTTTGTTGATACACTTTACTTACTTCTTTAACTTCAATCATGCCTTTTTCCTTTCCAAAATAATTTTAATGATAAAAAATAATCCCCCAATAAATTGGATTAAAATGCTGATTGTCGTTTTTAAGCCGAATACTTGTTCTAATAAAAATTGGCCGCCAACTAAAAAGATTACCGCAATTAAACTGGCTCCTACAAAAAGCTGGCGATGGTTTTCCTTAGGGAAGACTTCATAGCTAATGGTTGCAATCACAAAACCTAAAAAGATTGTGGGGCCTACTAAAGCCGTAGCAATTCCAGTAGCGGCAGCAATCAAAAATAGCAATAACTTTTGTAAAAAAGCAACCGAAATCCCTAAATTGACAGCTAAATCGACTCCTAAGTGCAAGGCATCTAACTCAGGGGTAAAATACCAGAAAAACCCAACAATGATCAGCAATAATCCTGCGCTGATAACTAAATGATGGCTTGAAACATTACTAAAACTAGCAAAAAGCCGTCCTTGCAATAAATCATATTCATTTGGATCCATTAAAACCTGCAAAAAAGTACTAATACTTGAAAATAAGCTTGAGGCAACCATCCCCACTAGTAAGAGAGTAAATAAGTCTTTTCCTGATTTTCCTAGAAAAAAAACAATAAAAACAACACTGAGTCCTGCCATTAAGATAATGTTCAATAAAAACAATCCCGTTGACTTTTCTGCCAAGAGATTCACACCACCTAGTAGAAAAAACAAGCCTGTTTGCACCAGTACATATAACTGATCAATTCCCAAGATACCAGGGGTTAAAAACTTATTTTGCGTCAATGTTTGAAAAGTAATCGTGCTAACTGTGGTTAAAATCGCAACTAAGATGAAGGCTAAAAGCTTCTTTCCTCGCAATTCCAAGGCAAAAGACCAATTTCCATATGTCCCATAACTTAGATATAGTCCTACTAAAAGGCAGGCTAAAAGCGTTAGCAATAGAACTTTTATCCCATAAATTTTCATGCAAATTTGCGCCTCCTTATAATTAACGTTAGAAAAATAATGCCACCAATCACCCCGACGACAACACTAACTGGCAACTCGTAGGGGGCAATTAACACGCGGGCCAATAAATCGCAAATTAATAAGAAGTTTGCACCGAAAATGGCAGTAAAAGCCAAGGAGTGATTCAAATGATCTCCGAAATACCACGTCACAAGATTTGGCACGACTATCCCTAAAAAAGGGATACTGCCGACCATGATTAAAACAACACTAGAGCCTAATGCGACTAAGCCCAAGACGCAAAACTGCATTAATTTAACATTCACCCCTAAATTTTGCGCCAAATCATCACCTAAACTTAACACCATAATTTGTTGTAACAACAAAAAAATAATGATAAACACCGGGATCGTTAAATAAATCAAACGATAATCTTCTTTCATAATTGTCGCAAAATTTCCTTGTAACCAAGAAGACATATTTTGCACCAACTGAAATTGATAGCCAAAAAAATTGGCAAGTGCACCAATCACATTACCAAACATCATACCTGTTAATGGAACGATTAATGGGTTATTTTTTGGCAATAGCCGGGTCAAAAATAGGAAAGCTAAAACACCAATGTAGCTAAAAATAAAAGCAACAAAGGAACGTTGCCAGATACTACTGTTGGGCATAAATAACATGACTAGTAAGATTCCAAAACGAGCTGAGTCCATCATGCCAATCGAACTCGTAGAAACAAAACGATTTTGTAATACCTTTTGCATCACAAGACCACAAACACTTAGCATACTTCCCGCTAAAACAATACTGACAGTCCGAGGTAAACGCGTTTCTTCTAAAAGAAGCCATTGGCTCTTTGTTCCAGCTATCAAACCAGTAAGGTGCATTTCTCCCACACCAATAAAAATTGAAAACAGACATAAAATGACAAGTAAAAAGATTCCTATTTTTTTCACATGCACAATCCTAACTATCTAATTGATAATGATTCTCACTCGCAATTAACTATACGCAATTATCTTCAAAATGACAATAGAAAATTGATGTTTTTTTATCGTTTTTTTCAACCTTTTATTTTTCTCTTTCAAATCTTTTACGTTGGTACCGATAAAAAACATGCTATACTTACGCCAGAACATATTTTATTGAAGGTGAAAATTATGCAGCGTCAACAAGTACTGATGGGTCAACTGATGGATTTAACGAATGAATTAGTTTGGCTCAATCGACCAGAAATGCAAAGTGCCTTAAAAGGGTATAAACTAAACGAAATTGAGTTGCTTGAAAAAATCGGATTACTCACTCATCCCAACGTAACCAAGTTAGCCAATGCTACTTATATGACCCGCGGTGCCATTAGTAAACTAACTAAAAAACTAATGGAAAAAGAGTTAATCACCAGTTATCAATTACCTGAAAATAAAAAAGAAATCTATTTTCGTTTAACAACTCAAGGAGAACACATTAACCAAACCCACCAAATGCTACATCAGCGCTTTGCCAATCGTGATAAAGAAGTTTTTACGAATATGACCGATGAAGAATTTGACACTGTTTTTCGTTTTATCGGCCGCTACCGTGAACACTTGAAAAAATTGCCAAAATCCCGCTAATCCCCTAGCTTACTCTAATCAATAATTTGTAAAAGCCACACACTTGAAAGTAAATCATGCGTGTGGCTTTTTTTGTTGACAAAGAAACATAAAAGTTTTACACTCGTTTTTGTTAACAAAGAAACAAAATTACATTGGAGGAAATTTCGATGAACCACTCTTATTCAAATAAACATGCATTAATTTTTGGTTTTATTTCAGTCTTTTTAACCGGACTAGGCCTAACGATTGTAAATCCAGTCTTACCATTTTTAGTCGCACCTTATGTTAAGGTTAGTCAACAAGCAAGCGTTGTAACATGTTTAGCCGCAGCTTATGCAACCGCACTGTTTTTAGCAGCGCCGATTTTAGGTGCATTAAGTGATCACTTTGGTAGACGCCCGATTTTGATTTTCAGTTTAATTGGGGCCGCCATCGGTTATAGTATTTTTGGTGTCGGTGGCTCGTTATGGCTATTGTTCTTAGGACGCATCATTGACGGCATTACCGGCGGTGAAATCGCAGCGATTTTCGCTTACTTTGCCGATATTACGCCCTTTGAAAAACGAACACAATATTTTGGCTGGATTAGCGCCATTGTAGGTATTGGTACCGCACTAGGACCAGTTATCGGTGGCTTGTTAGCTAATTTTGGTAACAGCACCCCATTTTTTGTTGGGGCCGCAATTAGCTTATTGAATGCAGCTTATGGTTTCTTTTTTATGCCTGAAAGCTTGTCACAAGAAAGAAGAAGTCAAAACATTTCTTTTCAAAAATTGAATCCTTTAAAGCAATTGCTTACCATTTTAAAGTTACCCATCATTAATCGCCTTTTATTTACCGCCTTTTTACTTTGGTTACCTAATGGCGGCTTGCAGGCAATTTTTTCACAATTTTCAATCGATACTTTTGCTTGGAAACCGACAATTATCGGTCTGATGTTCTCGCTGATCGGTATTTTAGATATTCTATCTCAAACCTTTATTATGCCTTTACTTTTGAAACATTTTTCCGATCAAAAAATTATCTCCTTGGGTATGACAGCAGAAATTTTCGGCTATCTCTTTATTGGTAGCGCCTATCTTACCCATCAAGCAATCATTTTTGTTTTAGGCATGATAATTTTTAGTTTAGGCGATGCTATCTTTAACCCTGCATTTAACGGCCTGCTTTCCAAATCTGCTGATGAAAATACCCAAGGACAAGTACAAGGCGGTGCCCAAAGCATCCAAGCTTTGGCACGGATTATCGGTCCTATTATTGCCGGGCAACTTTATCGCTTTAGCCACTTTAGCCCTGCTGTTTTAGGCGTTGTCTTTATCTCTTGTGCAATCTTTCTACGACAAATAAAAATACCGCTTCCTGTTAAATAAGAATTAGAAACAGCTATAAGAAAAGCTGAGTATGAAGCAGACAGAAACCAACTTCTTTAAAATGACTATTCGTGTAGAATTTTATATTTTTGCATAGAGACAAAAAAAAGACCACAGACAAAACTGTCTGTGGTCTTAAACTAAGCAATGATTATTTGTTTTTCAAGTTGTAGAATGCGTTAACGCCTTTGTATTCAGCAACTTCGCCTAATTGGTCTTCGATACGTAATAATTGGTTGTATTTAGCAATCCGGTCGGCTTTACCTGTGATTTTTTTCTTCTATTATATAAAGAATATTATCACTTCAGCATTGGTGCAACAACCCCTTCAAAATAGAAAGTGGGTAGTATTGCTAACTAGGTGTAATTTTCTTTTTAGAAATACTTGTCTATTTAACTAAAATGAGTTTACACTACTCCTCATACCGTTTTTTCATCTCAGATATTCGTTTTTGTTGCTCCTCCACTATCCATCCATCAAAGGTTAATTCCCAGATTACATCCCCAATAAGCGCTGCATTTTCTTGATATCCTTCAACAGGGTAATTCAATAGTTCAATGAGTGGAATAAAATCTATTGCATACATATCATCATCTTCATCTATGAGAGAAATATGCCAATAAATACTCCTCTCATCGAAGTCGTCTGTTTCCTGGTAAATAGACAATCTATATTTGCTTATTTCAAATTTAGCTTCAATTGATAATTCAACAGTCTTTAAGAAAGAATTTATCCGTTCATAAATCCTATCCGTTGAATAATCTGGCATAAATTGCTTTTGAAGATAAGTAATGACTTGTTCCTTTAATGATGTTATTAGAGAATTACGTAACTTATCACCTAGCGTCTTCATAACAAAATTCCTTCCAATTGTATGCGTATTAAAAATTCAACCAGAAACTAAACTCCTTACACTACCGTAATATTCTCTTCTAGTATACTATTAGGTAACTTAAGTGAATTAGCTAAATCATTAAACTCATTTTCTGATGATACTAAGATCTCTTCCATGACAGATCGAATCTTTTCAAAATATTCAGCGGGAATATGATCTCCCCCATCTATTTGATAGCATTCATTTTCATCATCGGTCACCATTGAAAGATCCGAAATAGATTGAAAATGATATAAAAAAGCTCTTAACTCCGCTACCTTTTTACCCTTGTCTAAAAAAACTTTAGTGTTCTTTTCTAGTTTTCTATAGTCATCCCAAATATAATCATATATATCTTTACCATCCATCGTCTTTTTCGTTCCCATAGATTATATACCTCCTGTTTTTCCAACTAAAACACATCGAATGTATTCTATACTATTTAAATAGATTATCATTTCTCAAATTTTTTGTTCGTCTTCCTCTTGGTTCCAATACAAATAATTCAATCGGATTAAGCCGTCCTCCTCATTTGCAAGTTTAAAGATCTGAATTTTCTTCTCTAAAGGATCAAAGGTTTTAATAAATGTTGAAATTGTGTGCGGAACACTGTCTAACATTATAAAAGAATAGTCTACAGAGCGAATCCTTTCAAAAGTATATTTTTCTCCTTTTTCATAGGCATCAATATATTCGACACTTTTTACATATTTAGCTAGTTGATTAACAAAAGCTTTTACATGCTTGTTTCCAACTACCAATATTGATATTTCAGCAGCCCATTTTTGTACTTTCTCATTAGCAAATGGATGATTTATCTCTTTTCCTGCCCTTAACTCAGTTTTCTCTTTTTGGTTTTTCTTGCTTGAGTTAGTTTTTTCAACAATCGGGTAACAATATCCTAATGAGACAGAGTCAGGATTTTCCAATTTCCGAAATACTTGGATTGCCATGCCATCTATTAATAAATCTTTTCTTTTAAATCCTTTATGAACAGTTATTGGTAACATTATTTCATTGTTGATATCATGAAAATACAATGCATCGCCTTTTCTTACTTCCAAAAATCCGTATAGAACATCAGACTTATTATCACTAGGTTTCTGTGAATTATACTTAAATATCCATTGGTACTTCTCAAACAGCGTGTTCAATTGATTAAAGCTTCGAAAAGTACGACTATCTAATTGTTGGATTAGTTTTGGAATAACATCTTGTGCATTAGTACTTTTCAATCTATGAATGCTTTTTTGTAATTTATTATAACGAGCTTGCAGAGAATCTTTTTCCTTTTGTAATTTTTCAAATTGTCGATCTTTCCGAGCAACTATCTTCTGATACTCAATTTTGCCATCTTTTAAGTCTGATAATTCTTTCTCAATATTTCTAACTTTTTTATTGATATTTTGTTCACGATTTTGAACCTTACTTACATATTTACTGTTCTTTATCCGCTCATGTATTAAAAATAGTATTGCTTCATTTCTTAATTCAAGTTCCTTGATAGAATCATTATCACGATCCCAACCTGCAGCTTGCAACTCCTCCAATAATTGAGTTGCTTCTTCCAGCTCATGTCTAGCTTGTTTTCTGATATCATCAGCTTCTTTTAACACATCATTAATACGTTCAGAAGAAGCTTTTTCGAGTTCCTTTAAGTTAGATTTTGCAATTCTACATTTTTTCCTCTCGATTGCTGCCTCCTTTTTACAATTGTTGAGTTCACGCTTTAACTTAGAAATTTGATTATTAAGTCTAACTATCTCATCTTGCTTAGATTGGTCTAAAATCTTCTTATTATCTTTCTTGATTGAATCAGAGGAGCCTTTTGAACCTTCTGACTTTGCCCTATTTTTCTCCTTCGCTCTCATCCGCTCCAGCAAATTATCACGCTGATTATCTTGATTCTCTTTATTGGTATTTTCAACTTTTTTGATATGACTCGGTTTAATATCGTATCTCTTCACTGATTGATCACCACTTTCAAATAGTAAATGATTGAATCGATAGTTCGTTATCTTCCCAAGGATAGCCAATCGCATTCATATAAAAGACAACTCCCTGTTTTTCAAAACTATCAACTAAATGTTGATGACCACAGATCCATCGTTTCGCTTTAAAATCATTTACTGAAGAAACGTAACATTCATTAAATGGAAATAAACTCTTTATAGGTTGAACTGGAGGGATATGACTAACCATGACATCAATATCAGCTAATGAATTATAGAAAGACAAATCTTGATCATGGTATTCCTTCCAAACAGATGTAGAATTATCCCGACAAGAAAAAATAAATTGGCTGTCATTACTTTGATTTTTATAAAACTCAAAGCTCTTTGGTGAAGTTAAGTTGTACCATAATCTCGTCCCAGCAAATTTTACGTTATCAATTGTAATAACTTGATTCTGAAGAATATGAACATTAGCAATTTCACTAAAATGATTCTGTATTTCTAACAAGCGATTCTCTGAGCAGTAATCATACTTTTTCCTTTGCGACTGTGATGTAAGATAATGATCATGGTTTCCAAAGACAACCAATACATGCCGATAATACAAGGCAAAAGTTTCAATCATCGTAATAGTTTGCAAGTTGTACTCCGAATAATCTCCTGCTAGGACTAATACTTGACCCTTGGAATTAGAAATAAAGTATTTCTCAATAAATACTTGGACTTGATCAGACTGCTTCTGCGGATTCTTTTTTAGCGAAACGTAATGACTTAAATGTAAATCAGATACATAATCAATTTGCATAGGTTTTACCATCATATCGAAAGTTTTAATCCAGCTTTATTGGGGATCCTTTTGGTAACCGTTTTAATTAATTCATCAGGAACCACAATGGCTAGTTTTTCCTTTCTACCTTTCTTACTGATATCTACTACTTCAATTTCTTGCACTACTCATAACTCCAGTAAATTTTTATGGCGAGTGAATAAACCAACTTCCTAATTCTTGGCATAAAAAAATGAGCCTTTTCGAGAAAATCATCCCCCCATTTTTCTGAAGACTATTCATACGAATTATTTTCTTTTTAGGTAAAATCATGCTAGCATATTTAAAGAATAATATAGATAACAATTATAGTAAATATAAATTTAACAAAAACCTATATAAAACAATAAGCAAGTCAACGCTACGACTAGTTTAAATAACCAATTATCATTTATAAAATGTGGATTTTATAAATCTCCAGTAAAATAATAAAAACTCCTCCACTAGAATCAATATGTATATTATCCTGTTTAAATACAACTTACCTCTGACAATGAAGCCTCCAAATACCGATTATTAACCGATAAATGACCAAAATAAAAAGTGGTAGTTCCCTATTTGCTTTCTCACTAAAAGGAACTATCACTTTATCACTGTTTATTTTATGCTTCTTCAAATTAGCTTACTTCCACAATAGGACAAGCTACTTGATAATTTATTCTAATAACCAGTCAACGATATATTTAATCTCGATATCATTCTCTTGCTTTATCTCTTGATAATAGCTGCTAACCAACATCTTCTTACAATTGTCATTAATTTTATTGAAACCTTCCGTTGCATCAATAGCCTCTGACAAATCAAAAACTCTCCTAACATATACAGTCTCATCTAGCCGTGTAGCGACAAATCCTATTTCTCTATTATCCAAATAGCCAACATCAACATGATAGCCTCGTCGCTTTAATTCCATATATACAATGCTTTCCATAGAACTAATGTTATCAGCAGCTTGTCCAAGCGTACTTCTATTCAAACCAGAATCAACCACGAAATACTTGCTATTTGTTTTTAGATACTCATGATTCTCAATGTCATATTTCTTTACTTTATCAAACAGATAGCTTGTTTCCAAGAGATTTAGGTATCGTCTTACTGTAGGGACAGAAGTTACTACTCCTCTATCATTCAAAGTATTCGAGATTTTAGATGCATTCAAAAATGAGCCAATATTCGTTAACAAAAAACTGATAACACCTTTTAATGATGCTGAATCTTTGATAAATGATTTATATACAACATCTCTTAAAACACTACTAGCAAATATTCCTTGAAGGGCTGTATTTTTTGATTCTTCATGTGTTAGCAAGACTGCTGGCATCCCACCATACTTCTCAAATTCATCATAAACTTCATCGATGGTCTTTGAATCTGATGACATCTGTTTCACCTGTAAAAATTCTTTGAATGACAACGGATGAACTGAGATCTCACTACAGCCACCATATAATTCGTCTGAAAGGACATCAGAATTTGAGCCAGCTATCATAACATCACAATCAGAATTGGCTTTTAGATCATTTATCACTTGTTGCCAACCAGTTACTAATTGTATTTCATCAAACAACCAGTAGATTCCATCTTGGATTTGAAGGTTCAATTTGTTTAAAGCTGTTCTTAACCTCTCTTGATTGTTGATAGATTGACAGTCATAACTTTCGAAATCCATATAGACAATATTCCTATCTGGTATCCCTTCATTGATCAAGTGTATTTTATATAACTTCATTAAGGATGATTTTCCCGAACCACGAACTCCAGTCAAAATTTTGATGGCATCAGAATCTTTGAGCTGTATCATCTTATTTAAGTAGATAGGCCTTTCGAACACAATTCTCCACCTCAATGCTTCCTTGATTCTATTCAACAGATTTAAAGTTTCGTTTAAATTATCATGAAACTACACTATTTATAAAGATAACTTTCAATTGCTGATAATCGTTGAGCTCATTCAATCTTGGACAAATAACGATAAATTGTTGTACGTGATACATTCCATTTTTCAGCAATCGTTTTTATTGGTGTTCCGTTGTCAACAAGAGTTTTTAATAACTCTAAATCCTTTCCAGTTAGCTTTTCAGGTCGGCCACCTACTCTTCCTCTCGCCCTGGCGGCAGCACGTCCAGCTTCGGACCTTTCCAAAATAAGATTTCGCTCAAACTCAGCAAATGCTGCGAAAAGGTGAAACATTAATTGCCCCGTAGAACTGGATTTATCCATCGTAATTGACTCTTGGAGACTATGAAAACTCACGCCTCGTTCATTCATTCTATTTACCAAAGTAATTAGATCTTCCATATTTCTACCTAACCTATCTAACCGCCAAACAACTATCTCATCTCCACTACGAGCAAAATCTATAGCAGATTCCAATCCAGGACGATGGCTTTTTGCTCCACTAATATGGTCTGTAAAAACTTTCTCACACCCAAATTTATTCAAACTATCAAGTTGTAAATCTAAATTCTGTAATCCAGTTGATACTCTAGCGTACCCTATTTTCATTATGTCATCTCCTCGATATCCCTAGTGTAACATAACTTAATTAAAAGTATATAACTGAACATAGATTTTATTACGAGTTTATGAACACTTTTTGTATAAGAAATACTACTATTTAAACAGATATGCGAAATGTCCAGAAAATGGTCATTTTCTGGACATTTTGGTTATGCCACATTATTTGTTTCGCGATCTTCATATAATACAGCAATTTCTGCCTTTTCTTCACTTTCTTCTTTACTTTCAGAAAATATTTCTAACCAAGCAGCACTCTTTTTGAAAGCAGATCCCCCTTTTTTATGATAAGGCGCTCGTGGCACTTCCTTACATTCTATGCTGTTAAATCTTTCTTCTTCTCGTTTTCGTCTCTTTAGTTCATTTTCACGGTCATCATAATACCCTTTAAGTGATTTCACTAATACGTTCATAGCAAAACTTGCTGAGTCAAAACTATTCAATATATATCTTTCATTCATTTTTCCACGAAGTATTGCTTTTTTTTCAACTATACACTCAAAAAAGAATCTTATTTTATTACTTTTGCTTTCAACATCTTGCCACTCTTTTTTACTAACAAACTGTTTATTATCAATAATGCCTCGCAATTTTCCCAGCAAACTATTATAAAGTTTCGATCCTTCGATAAATTTCCCATGATAAGTATCCAACACATTTTCTATCAAATAAATTGCACAATCTTCAATATCAACATCACTATCCTCATTTAAAAACTGCTTTATTCTATTATTTTCCTCAAATTTTTCAAGACAAGAACGATGCCAACTTTTTATTTTATTTGTAAAATATATTTCATCATGATCGATTGCATGTCCACATTGATCACATACACTTTCTTCAATTAAACTTGTATTTGTCATTTATTTATCCGCCCCTATTTTTTAATTTCCATATCTATCAATTATTTTCTTATCCTAACTATTCATTTAATACAATCCAATATTTTTCAATAGTAATCAGAGGTACTTAAAGAAGGGTACTTAAAAAGAAGAGTACGAAGACTATGCCGTACATGATCGATTGCTTGTTCACATTGATCACATATACTATCTTCAATTAAACTTGTATTTGTCATTTATTTATCTACCCCTATTTTTTAATTTCCATATCTATCAATTATTTTCTTATCCTAACTATTCATTTAATACAATCTAATATTTTTCAATAGTAATCAGAGGTACTTAAAGAAGGGTACTTAAAAAGAAGAGTACGAAGGCTATGCAGCTAAGGAAGAAATCAATTCTTCAATTGTATCTGGGAACAAATCATTATTGCTTTTTGAAACGTATTCAGGTTCGGGTCTAGGCCGAACAACATCAATAAACTCTTTTCTACTCAAAGATTCCTTCAACCTATCTACAAATTTATTTCTATGTCTAAATAAGGATGTGCATCGCTGTTCTATATACTTATCTGAAGGGCAAACAACAGACACTGAAATGAGGATATTTTTGTTTTCCAATTCCTTTAGTCTGTTTGAAACTGTCGTGCTAGATAGATTCATTGCATTAGCTATTGAACCAAGTGAATCAGTAGCTCGATAATTGCTATTATCAGTTTCAAATATCCTATACGCAATAGCTAAATACACTAAGAGGAGTGAGATTCGTTTACTTTTATGATTTGTCAAATTCATAATTTTAAAAAAATCATTATACCAAATTTTGGTAAAGCTAACTTTCTCATCATCATTTTTAAAATCAATTGTTGCTTTATACAAACCTAAAGAAGATAAAAAATCTATTTTGATGAACTCTAAATTGTTTAGATTTTCTATTGCTTGTAATGTTTCTTTTTTATAGCCGTTTAGTTCAGATCTTTGACTTTTATTACCGTATACTAGTAGCGTGATATCATCTATAGAGAAAAGATTTGTTTCGAGTTTACCAGCTGTGTAATCCGCTATTAACTTCTTAGAACAGATAGCCATCAAAACTGCGATTTCATCAGTGTTATCAGATAACAATTCTATTATTTTCATTTTTCTATTTTCAAATATTTGATTTGGAACAATGAAAAAAGTATCCTCATAGTCCTGCTCAGTATATTCAACTGACAGTTTTTTATTAAAAAAATTACTCCATCTTATTTTCTTTTCTTCTATTGTTTCAATGATTTTAGGATTATCTGTTTTTAGATTTGGAGGAGCAGATCTATCCATTTTATCACTCTTCTTCTTCGGCATGTGTATCTCCCCCCTTACTATAAAGTTTGAAATCAATCTCTTCGAATATAGAAATTTTCACCAATGAATCCAACTTAAATTTTGTATTAGGTACTAACTTACCACTAGGAGCCTTAATCCTCGTATACGCCCCTACCAAAATCTTTTCATGATTTTCAATCGATAGAGCTGGACCAGTACGCTTTCGTTTCCCAGCATAAAAGCTTATCTCTCGATCAAACTTAATTATCAACTTGTTTTGAAATAATATTATAACCATCCTATCTTTGCAGAAATCATATAGACAAGTTAGAAACCTTTCTTCCATTTTGCTCATTTCATAACCTAACTTATTTATATCATCGGAAAAAAATGGATTTGATTTCTTTTTCTTATTATAAGTTATTTTTTTCATCTGATATCCCTCCTTTTCGAGACAATTATAGCCTTTGAAACACTTATATATCAACACATTTTTCTGTTTTCAAATGCGTAATTTTACGCACTTAAAAGATATGGTTTTTAAAAAAATAAAGTTACTGAACTTATAGGGAAAAAGACTTATCTAATAAAAGTCTTTTTTATTTTTGAAAATTTGGAGTGTTTTTATCACAGAAACTTATTTAGTAATAGATCCTATTTCATTATCATCAGTCACATAACAATCATAGGACTGGAAAATATACGATTACGTTTATATTATTTGCAAAACAAATAGCATACCAGCAATTCTGATATGCCAAATTAGTCTATTTAAAAGCATGCCTATTAAGCTTAGAATCTCGTATTAGCTAATCTACGTTATCAAACTATTTTGAAATCCATACTTTATTGATTTATAAAATACTCATTTTACATAACAGATATCAAACAATAACTATTCCTAGTTGTTAGACAAAGTGTATCATGGTTCAATAACATCGATATTTTGACGTTTTTGAACCACGGTAGCATCATTAACAAATATTACCCTGTAATGCAGGAAAAAACTTAAATAGAAAATACTACATCCTAATTTCTGACTCATCTCTGACACGTTTAAATCAAATATCTGTATTTATAGCTTTAAAATATTTTTCACCTGCTTTTATTTTAGCTCTTTTATGTGGCCGTAGCTATCTAATCAGGTCCCAAACACGATTAGCTGGAATTTTTCACTCACTTTTCTTATTTTTCTTCCATGATTATTTTTGCTCCAGTTACGTCACAGATACCGATGGCCGCACTTGCCAGCGTCTTACTTATCACAAGCTGGCGGATTGCTCCACAATCAAAACGATGATTCTCAAAAAAAATCGAACCTAGCTGTTGCTGTTTTCTGTTACGGTGTTGAGTACGATCGTTTTTGATTTAAGTATCGCGATTGTTATCGGCATTATTTTCAGCTGCATTTTCTTTATCACTAAAAGCGAAAAAATCTCAATCATCACAGAAGAGATCGAGTGGCAAAGAATTAATTTGCCAGCTTCTACTGTCGGTTCTGATTGGCAATTATCTATATTACTGGATCATTATTCTTCATGTCTACCAATCAATTAAAACAAGAACTCGATCAAAGAAGGCCTCATCTTTTCACTTCGTGGTGTACCTAGTATCGACTTGACCACGTTAGATACTTTTGCTGATTACTTTTCAATCGCCGCATTGCACGAGCAGAAATTAGTCTTTACTTCGATGCAGCCAAAAGTAGAAAAACAATTCCAATAACTTTGGCAAAAAAATACGGATCGTCCTATCCAACCTCCAACCGTTGCTCATGCACTTCATACATTGCATCAAGAATATTAGATCCTAAAGCTATAAAGAAAATTCTTCATAGCTTTTTTGTGCAAGTTTAACGCGGCCATCAGGAAAAGTCGGTAAATGATAACGAAAGAATTTATCCACTTTGACTGAAATTATTTAAGTATCGATAGTCGGTCAATACTTTCCACGCAACCACAAAGATATTTTTGACGTGGTCGTTAATAAAATCTTTAAAAATAAGTACCTTGCATTTTTCAGTAGATTACTTTATATTATTTAGTAGTTAAGTACTTAATAATATTTAGTAAAGGAAGAAAACTATGAACCTCATACATTTTAAAAAGAAAGACATCCATTCAGCATTATTCTGTTTATTGATTTTTACTATCACCTCTAGTTTGATTTGGTTACAAAATAAAACGATTCTAACGATCGATTCCTTTTTAACCAATCAGATTCAGCATATTTTCGGCCACCCACAAATGACTTATCATGGAAACTTTTTTAACGATCTGATGACTTTTTTTGCTACTTACGGCGATGCGACACCGCTGGTACTACTTTCCTTCATACTATCCATTCCATTATGGATCAGGAGCTATCATTTCTTAGTCATTTGGTTTTTAGGTGTTATTGCGACAGGCGGGATTGTCGGCGTGATAATGAAATTATTTTTTCAGCGAGAACGTCCTCTTGGCCACTTATTAGAAGACGATGGTGGCTCTTTTCCAAGCGGTCATGCTGTCGGCAGTACTTTGGTTTGTTTGACACTGCTAGTTGTTATCATCCCGTTACTGAAACAGCCCGCACTCAACTTCATTGCCAAAAACCTTGTTTGGGTCAGCTGGATTAGTATTTTAATTTCGCGCTTATATTTCAGCGCCCATCATTTTAGTGATCTCATCGGCGGTGTCTCGCTAGCAGCTTTTTGGTTTTTTTCGGCAATAGTTATCTACAGTTTGACAGCCGATTGGTTCAAAAAATATCTCTTCAAAAAAAGCAAAATCTAAAAAAACAATTGCGTTGGTAATTTGATAAATTCTTAGGTATGATAGGAGAAGAGTTTATAAAAAACGTAGGAGTAGCCCATGAATAAAGAAATGTTAAAAGGAAATATCGACCTACTTGTTCTGGCTGTTTTGAAAGAACAAGACAGTTACGGTTATGAGATTTCTAAGATCCTATCTGATAAATCAGGCAATATTTTTGAGATCCAAGAAGCAACCTTATATTTAGCTCTAAAAAGATTGGAAAAACAAGAAGTGATTCAGTCTTATTGGGGTGAAAAAACGCATGGCGGAAAAAGAAAGTATTATCATATCACCGAAAGCGGCTTAGCACATTTTGAGGAAATAAAGAACGATTTTAAAACATTGTCTGCTATAGTAAAAAAAATAATTTGAGGTGAGTCATTTTGAAAGTGCACATTATTGATTTTAAGGAAATACGGTATCGAACCCTTCTTTTGATTTCAATTCTTTTATTTTTTGGTTGTTACCTGCTCGATATTCTTATCGGACCAAGAGAAACTGGCTTCATTTTTATTTTGGTGTATTTTACAGCGATACTCTTAGCAGCCTCTTGGGCGATTCTAAATTATATTGATAATTTGCGAATAAACCCATTATATAAAAATTATCATACAATTGCCACATTCGTTGCATCCTTAACCGTTTCAAAAGATGAGCGTGAAGAAGTCAAACAGTTGATGAACGATTATGTTGAAGATCAAGTCCAAAATGGTGCTAAACGAGAAACCGCTGAAAAAGAAATAATCGAACAATTCAGAACTAGCGAACTCCAACACAATCCCGCATTTTTCTATATTCATTCTTTTAAATATCTAATCAAGCTGGGAATCTTATTTATTGTGATTGGACTCATCCTTGCATTGATTGATCTGGCGATGCCCGATGCCCATCTCCCCGCAATCGATGCTTTAGAAATCACATTGATTGGCTTTGGATTTGGTTTCTGGCTAACATTTGCCCTGTACCGCTTATTAAATCAAATTTTGATGAAGAAATAATTTTAAAGTCGAGTTGAACAACTCGACTTTTTTTGATATATTCTCTTACGTTATCAGCTGCGGTCGAATCGAATTACTCATCCTCTGTAAAAAAATCCAAGTCAATTGCATGAATTTCAACAACTTGCTTAACATTAACTCCAACTTTATGACGGATCATTTCTTTAGCCAACCTTTCACCATCTATTAGCATAATTTTAGCTAGTTTCAAATTATTAACGTATTCTTTTGCCTCATTAGAAAATTTAGCTGTTGTAATAAATACACCTTGATTTAAGCCTTCATATTTATCATCCATAGCACCTTTGAACTTCTGAATTTCAGGCCGTCCAACAGTGCTACTGGGATTCCAACGTTTTGCTTGGACATAAATATTATGAAATCCTAATGGATCTTCATTGATGATTCCGTCAATGCCCCCATCACCACTCTTAGCAGTTAATAAACTACCATCACCATACCCCATTGCATTTAGTAGCTTCAGCACAATTTTTTCGAAATAAAAGGGAGAGTTTTCAAGAATTTTCGCAAGAATATCTTCTCTGAGTTCTGCATCGATTAACTCTACCTTACTAATAATTGCTTCTTCTGGGGTTTCTTCATCATTATTAATATCTTCTGCGCTTTTTTCCTCATGAGATTTATTCTTAAATTTTCTAAATGACTCAAATTGCATTAATTTGCTATTATCAATGAAATCCAATTTCAACAATTTATAACCTACATCAGTAATACGATAAGTTCCACGATTAGGACTTGTAACTGCACCAGCTTGCTTCAAGTAGGATAATGACCAAGCTATTCGATTATTATACTGAATAATTCCAGATTCCAAACGAAAGTTTATTTGTTCTTGAGTCAATTTCAAATCATTGGCAACTTCTTCTCGGATTTCTTTAATAGCTTTTGGTAATCCATCAGATAATGATTGTAAAGTATATGGATACAACTCCTCATATGTTGGTAAACTCACTGATATCTACTCCTCAAAAATAATAACAAACTACAATTTTTAATTCTCCACAAAAATAATACAAGTGTATCATGGTTCAATAACATCGATATTTTGACGTTTTTGAACCACGGTAGCTATACCGTACTTGCCATTAACTCTGCCTGCTGCACAATCTTATCTACGGCCATCTTCTGCAAATCAGGTAGATACCCATACTTCTTCAACAATCTACGTACAGTCACTCGCATCTTGGCACGGGCACTTTCCCTAACCGACCAATCGACACTCATATTATTTTTGATTGCAACAGTCAGTTCGTGGACAATTGCTTTTAGAGTATCATCCCTTAAAATAAAACAACAATCAACTTTGTTCAAAAAAACTACTGATTTTATTGTGTATTTACTTTATATTAATTTTTCTAAACTTTCCCCATCGTTTACTACTTCAGAAAGGTCTTCTATAAAATCATCACGTTGTAGTTCATTGAAAAATTTCACCCCTGATAACCTTACATTCTCATCCTCGCCAAGAATAGTAATACCTTCTCCTACTTGTATTTTTTCAAGTAAGGTTTGCTTCCACATATCAGTCGCGACAAGATGATCACCTTTCGGTTCAATATAAACTTGTAAAATATGCTCTTCATTTTGAAGATAAAGAATAAAGTCAGGCATAAATCCTCTGACACTATCAAATTCCCTAATGGTTAAACGTGTACTCCTTTCATCATTCCTTATTAGAAATACCGTTGAATACTTCTCTCGTATCGTATTATAAAAGCTATCTAGCAATTTAAGTAAAGAATATTCTAAGTTATTCATGACTGCCCTATCATAAATATACCAGTTCAAACTATTAGTCGGTTCATTTACTATTCTTTGGCTAATTCGTTCATGATTATAATCTTTATCTGTTGCCAAGATAGTATAGTCTTTAACTCTATCTCTAATTGGAATTGGTTTAAAAGTTTTTAAACCGTGAATCTTATGATAGTTTAGTCTTATCTTATCTTCTACATAAGATAAATATTTTTCTGTAATTATTAATTTATCTTTTTTTGTTAATTGACTTGGTGGCATATGATTCGGAAGGTATACTCTTATTGATTTATTTCCTAAAAATTTTTCATTTTCCATAAAATCTTTTTTACTGCTTAGTATAGGTACATATTCCTTTAGTCTATCAAAATGGAAAAATTTATTTCTCTGCATTGCTTTTCTAACAATAGTTTCTTCTAATGACATTAGATAACTTATGTTACTACTTGCCAATTGATCCATTTGATTAGTTAATAAATTTTTCTCTGCTACTCGTGAGATATATTCTATTTCCCATGTTCCTTCTATTCCATATGAATATAGCGAATCATAGTCATTTGCTGTGGTCTCTTTAGTTTCATTTTCATATAAGTTACCAAATTTAAAGACATCACTTTTCTTGAATTTTTCTTTCAACTTAGCTTCTAATACTTTCTGAGTCCCATCTACATTTGTATCTAAATTAATAGCATCTAATGATTTCTCTAGATTCTTAAGATAAGCCGATTCATTAGTTGTATGATAATAAAGAGTTTCTAAAACACCTAATTCTGTTGACTGAAAATCAAATCTTCTTCGATAAGATTTGTTTTTATTGTAGGTAAAAGGATAGTATCTTGCCCCACGTCCAATTAATTGTGCTTCACTATCCGTTGCTGACTTAGTTGTAGACGAGCCTTCACCAACTCTAACAATATCGTAAAGGTTTAAAACATCCCACCCTTCGTTAAGCTTGGCTACCGCAAAAATAACACGAATAGGATTATTTGGTTCCTCTAAAGTATTTAATAATGTTGCATTATCAACACTTAACAATTCTTTTCCATTAGCATTTAATATATTTAAATAATGGAAATCCACTTTTATTTCAATAATAATCTTATTTATCTCCAAAGTTTCCTTTTCTAAATAATAACTGTACATGGTGTTTAGAATTGATCCCTTTGATACAGATAGTAACCTTTTTTTTACATGCTCAAGCATATTTTCAACGGATAGATCACCTATCAGACGCTTGAACTCTTCTTCTTTATTATTGGACACTTTGATAGTGTTAGATTTAAACATTAATATTGGCTTTATATAGATACCGTTCTCTCTCGCAAGAAGTTTACGGTATTGACTCATTAATAAGGCGTCCATCATTTTGACGTCATCTGTTTCTGTTGCTTGGAGTCTTACAACATTTTTAGAATATTTATCTTCCATAAATTCTTTTAAATCATAAGAATAAATAATTTTATCGACATATTTTTCAAATATACTTTTATTCTCCATATCTAATGTAGCAGTAAACTCAAACAACTTATTATTTATTACCTGTCCTTTATCATTCCTCAGATAAAGAATATCATTAATAGTTCTCTCCCAGGATAAGGCTTTTACTTCTTCTTTAGACAATTTCTTTTTTTTAGTATCAGCGTTAAAATGATGAGCCTCATCCCCCAACATGACTATCTCATTTTGTTTCAAACTATCATAGGTAATGGTATTTTCTCTAGGATTGTTCAATTCCTCATGTAATCCCTGAATAGAGGTTAATTTTAAATAAATCGTATTTTTATTTGGATTGATTGGAAAATCGTTTACTTCCTCAATGATGATATATTCTCCATCGATCATAATACTGTCTTTTGAAAAGAGATATTTAGAAGAGGTAGGATTTAAAAGATTTTCCCTTGTTTTAGTAATAATTGCATCAGTATTAACGAAGAAGAGAAAATTTTGATATCTATACTTATAATACATATAAAGAATGATACTTGCCATAACCATTGTCTTGCCTGAACCAGTCGCCATATTAAATAGTAAATGTTTATTTTGGTATCCTGCATTGATTATTTCACTTGAATAATTTTCATTTAATAAAAATTCCAGTGCTTCTAGAGCTCTTTTTTGATAGGGTCTTAATTTATCATTCAAATTATCTTGAATATATGATGGAATTGATTCACTATTCTTCTCATAGAAGATACTATTAAGTTCTCCAGTAACCATCACTTTCTTATTTTTATCTTGTTTACCAAACAGCCATTCAAATAGTTTTAACTGTGCCATTAGATATCACCTTCCTCATAAAAACAATGATTAAAGGCTTTATCTTGTTCTGATATTTGATACATTGAGTCATTTATTTCAGAATAGCTGACATATAGCTGATTAATGTCCATCACATCAATTAGTATTTCTCTTTGTTTTTCTAAGGGTAATTCCTCAAAAGATAAGCTTTCTTTAGACTCCTCGTCAATAGTAATAGAACCATTTGTTAATTTTTCTAACTCTACTAAGTAGTTTAAATCGGCATATTTCTTAATTCTTTCAAGAATATCTAATAATTCTGTAGAATCCCGGGCCTCTTGTATTTGGTTAATATAGGTATTATTTAAATCCATTAATTCTGTGTAGATGAAACTTCCTCCACCTTGCCAATTAACGTCTTTTGAAATCCCTCCTTGTTCCCCTTCTATAACCTTTTGAAGGCGAGGAACAGATACCGTATTAATATAGTCCATTTGTTCAATTCCAATAAATTGACGATTCATTTTCATAGCAACAGCTTGCGTTGTAGCAGACCCCATAAAAAAATCTAAAATTATATCGCCTTCATCGGAAGCAATATGAATAATTCTCTGGATTAATTTCTCTGGTTTGGGAGTGGAAAATATAATATCAACATTCAATTTTTTTATTTCATCCCTTGCTTCATGATTATGTCCAACCTCATCAAACCTCCATACAGTTCTGCTTGGCGTTCCATCATTCTTTAAATCACAGAGAAATGTCTTTTTTGAAGGAATACTATGTCCATCTCTTCCAAACCAAATTTCATTATTCTCATCTAATAGTCTTAATGTATCTTTTGAAAATCTGGGATATGTTCCTTCAGGTGGAGACCATATAGTTCCATTTGAAAATTTGTACTCAAATTTCTCCGCTTTATCAGAACCACTTTTTGCATGCAAGGGTGTCGCTTTCCATACTCCTTTTGGATGATTGTCTGGATTTTTATATGCTTGATTCATTTTTTCTGTTCTTGGAAGTTTATTAGGTATCCATGAAAATTTAGATTTTCCGTAAACAAGAATTAAGTCATGATTATCGGAAAAAAATTTAGCATCATTTGATACAGTATATTTTTTTTCCCAAATGATAGTATTAATAAAATTTTCTCTGCCAAATACACCATCTGCTAGAACTTTTAAATAATGTCCTTCATCATCATCGATGTTAATCCATATGCTACCTTCTTCAGAAAGTAATTCTTTTGCAATTTCAAGTCTATTCTTCATAAAAGTCAACCATGTAGAATGATTGAATCTATCATTATACTTAAAACCATCGTTTCCAGTATTGTATGGAGGGTCAATATAAATCATTTTGACTCTCCCAGTAAATCTTTCCTTGAGTGAATACAAAGCTAACAGATTATTTCCTTTTATAATTAGGCTATCTGTATCATTTATTTCTGTTACTAAAAGCTCACTATCTTTAGTGTATTTTTTACTGTTAGTGAATACTTTAGGAGCCAATAAAGTGTCAACTTCATCACGAGCAATGATTTTGTTATAGTAAACTTCTTTTTTGCCTACCTCTTCTTTAGTCATACCACCTTCTAAAATACAATCTTTAAATGGAAAGTCTAGCACTAAGTCTGAATTATAATCCAAATATTTTTCGTTAGCTGTTAACCCGATTTTGTTGGAATATTTTGTATAGCTATTTTCCCAAAAATCTTTATAAGTAAGTAATTGGATAAACTCTTCTATTTTGAATATGCTTGTTTCATTGATAGATATTTCAAATTGTGATTTTATATTTTCGTTAGATAATAAGGCTGTAATTAATCCAGGTTCATAATTTCTTAAATCTTCTGAAACCTTGTTTTTCATCAATGTTTCATTATCCCAATATTTACTAAATTGAGATAATACCTGTTTAATTTCTTTCAGCAAAAACGTTTCTGACATGATAGTCCTCCAATTTATTACTCCATATCATTATATCTTAGGTAGATAACTTTTCAATAGACTGACTAAATAATCAAGTTTATACGGACTTCTTATTTATTTCAAATTCATCAATGTACTTATTTTGTATACTTATCGATAAATTTATCACTGATTTGACTACTTAAATATTTCCAAGTTACACTAATGGATCTTATTATGCCTATATTTAGACTGATTGTGAAAATAACTAGACCATCAGCACCAATTTACTCAGATACATATAACGAAACATAATGGGGATGCACGAATTTCCTACTCACTTTCTGATCCAGTAGCGGTCTTAGAATTTCTCAAATTATTTTTATTCAAATGTTGTTGTAATCAAACATTTCTTCATTCCCATCACATCTTCCCCTCTCTTAATAACCGTTCCAATGGTGTGACTTTTGTATTGTCCAAAATATCCGCATCGCTCAAGGAATTGAGATAGGTTTGTGTTGTCTTAATATTGGAATGTCCTAATAAGCGACTAATTGTATAGAGATTAACCCCACTCTTCAATAGTTTCTGTGCATAATAATGTCTTAAGCTATGACAACTTCTTCGTTTGACTTCATCTCTAACCCCAATTCCATTTGCTGCATCTTTGACTATCTTCTCCAAAAGAACATTATTAGTTATTTTCTTACCAGATTTATTGACGACAAGATAATCATCTATTTCACGATAATTGCGCAAATTATTAAAGTAACCTCGTTTTGTTTTCTGGTATTTTTTGATGGACAATTGCAGATATTGCGAAATAGGAACAACCCGTTCTTTACGACCTTTTCCCATTAATTGAAAGAAAGTACCCTTAAAATTATCATTTGATAAGCAGCGGACTTCTTCTGCACGTAGACCACAATCAGCCATAATTTCAATAATTAGTCGATTCCGTTGATTGACAAATCCTGAATGATCGTAGAAGCCAATCATCGCTGCTACCTCTTGATCGTTAAAAGTATTGATTAAGCGTTTCTCTGATTTCAAATATTGAATGTCTAGCATAAAGTTACGATCAATATATTCTTCCGTAAAAAGGTACTTATAGAAGGTTCTGAGAGCTTTTAGAATCTGATTAATATAATTTGCACTGCGTTCTTCTTTCATCCATAAGATAAAACTCTTTACATGAGGTTTCTTGATCTCTTCCAACTTATCTAGTTCGAACTCTGAAAATATGTAACTACTAAAAACCCGTATTTGGGATCGATACGTTTCAATCGTCCTTTTAGACAAATTTCTTACCCGACAATCCAACAAAAATTCTTCTACGCCTTCTTGAAATAGCATTTTTTACGCCCCTTTTCTTAAGAAAAACAGAAGAAAGTTAAATCACCAGGTATGACGAATTAGACGCTTTTTGTACTTAGCAATACTTGAAAAACGGCAGTACGCAAAAATTGGTATACCTCACAAATTATCTAACTGCATAAGAAAAAGCCTGCAAGGATTTCTCCTCACAGGCTTTTCCAATCAAGTAAACAAGCGTAGTAATGGCTTATTTATTTTTCAAGTTGTAGAAAGAGTTAACGCCTTTGTATTCAGCAACGTCACCCAATTGGTCTTCAATACGAAGTAATTGGTTGTATTTAGCGATACGGTCAGTACGTGAAAGAGAACCAGTTTTGATTTGGCCAGCGTTTGTTGCAACAGCGATATCAGAGATTGTTGAATCTTCTGTTTCACCAGAACGGTGAGAAACAACTGCTGTGTAACCAGCTTCTTTAGCCATTTCAATAGCATTGAAAGTTTCTGTTAATGTACCGATTTGGTTAACTTTAATTAGGATTGAGTTACCAACGTTACGTTCGATACCTTCAGATAATTTTTCAGTGTTTGTAACGAACAAGTCGTCACCAACTAATTGAACTTTGTCGCCTAGTTCAGCTGTTAATTTTTCCCAGCCTTCCCAGTCGTTTTCGTCCATACCATCTTCAATAGTGATGATGAATGGATATTTTTCAACTAATTCTTTCAAGTAAGCTACTTGTTCTTCTGAAGTACGTTTTGCTCCGCCTTCACCTTCGAATTTAGCATAGTCATATACGCCGTTTTCGTAGAATTCAGAAGCTGCACAGTCAAAACCTAAACGTACATCGTCGCCGATTTTGTAGCCAGCTTTTTCAACTGCTTTAACGATTGTTTCAACAGCATCTTCAGTACCTTCAAAACGAGGTGCAAAACCACCTTCGTCACCGACTGAAGTTTCTAAGCCGCGTTCAGATAAGATAGATTTCAATGCGTGGAATACTTCAGCACCCATACGCAAGCCTTCTTTAAATGTAGGTGCACCTACAGGTAAGATCATGAATTCTTGGAATGCGATTGGCGCATCTGAGTGAGAACCACCATTGATGATGTTCATCATAGGAGTTGGCAACACTTTAGTATTGAAACCGCCTAAGTAGTGGTATAAAGGTACTTCCAAGTAATCAGCAGCTGCACGAGCTACAGCGATTGAAACGCCTAAGATTGCGTTAGCACCTAATTTACCTTTATTAGGAGTTCCGTCTAATTCGATCATTGCTTTGTCGATAGCCATTTGGTCACGAACATCGTAGCCAATGATAGCTTCTGCAATAATGTTGTTTACGTTGTCTACGGCTTTTTGAACGCCTTTGCCGCCATAACGAGATTTGTCACCATCGCGTAATTCAACGGCTTCGTATTCACCAGTTGAAGCGCCTGAAGGAACCATACCGCGACCAAAAGCACCTGATTCTGTGTATACTTCTACTTCGATTGTTGGGTTACCACGTGAATCAAGGACTTCGCGTGCGTAAACATCAGTAATAATTGACATGTTTGTCTCTCTCCTTTGATTTGTATTTCAAAAGGGTTAAAACCCTTCATCCACAATTTTAGTGAATTTTATGCATTTCTGCAAATTAAAACTCATTTTTTTAATGTTGTTGTTAGATTATTTAACTGCATCTAATAAGGCTAAGAATGAATCCGCTTGTAAGCTTGCGCCGCCGACTAATGCGCCGTCAACGTTTTCTTTGGCCATGTATTCTGCAATGTTTTCAGGTTTAACTGAACCGCCGTATTGGATACGTACTTTATCAGCAACTTCTGAACCGTATAATTTAGCAACTGTTTGACGTACAACACCACAGATTTCGTCTGCAATGTTAGCATCAGCAGATTTACCAGTACCGATTGCCCAGATTGGTTCATAAGCAATCACCATACTTGAAACTTGTTCAGCAGATAAATCAGCTAAACCAGCAGTGATTTGACCTTCGATCCATTCAGCAGTTTTACCTGCTTCGTAAGTTTCCAAAGTTTCACCACAGCACAAGATTGGTGTCATACCGCTGGCAAAAATTGCTTTTGCTTTTTTGTTAATTTCTGCGTCTGTTTCGTGGAAATATTCGCGACGTTCTGAGTGACCAATGATCACATATTGTACGCCAAGGTCTGCGATCGCAGCTGGTGAGTTTTCACCAGTGTAGGCTCCTTCGTTTTCCCAGAAACAGTTTTGAGCAGATAATTGTACTTCAGAATCTTTCAAGCTCCAAGCTAATGGTGCTAAGAATAAAGCAGGTGAACCGATCACAGAATCTACCAAATCTTTTGAAGGAACCGCAGTTTTCACTGCTTCTGCAAAGCTTTGTGCTTCTGATAAGGTTTTGTTCATTTTCCAGTTTCCGGCGATAATTGGTTTACGCATTTTGTGCAACTCCTCTTTTAAAAATTTACTCGTAAAATTAGCTCAAAAGTTTCCCCTTTCAAGACTATTTCAACTTTAAATTATTTGTCGTTAATAGCAGCTAAACCTGGTAATGTTTTACCTTCTAATAATTCTAGAGAGGCACCACCACCAGTTGAAATGTGCGTGAATTTGTCAGCAAAGCCTAATTGTTCAGCTGCTGCTGCAGAATCACCACCACCGATGATTGTTGTTGCATCTTCAAGGTTAGCAATTGCTTCACAAACACCAATTGTACCATTAGCAAAGTTAGACATTTCAAACACACCCATAGGTCCGTTCCAAACAACAGTTTTTGCTCCAGCTAATGTTTCAGCAAATAAAGCAATAGATGCAGGGCCGATATCTAAAGCCATAACATCGCCTTTTATTTCGCCTTCAACAGTTTCAGTTGGCACATCATTTGAAAATTCTGCGGCACAAATATTGTCGATTGGTAAAACTAATTTGTCGCCAGCTTTTTCGATTAAGCTTTTTGCTAATTCGATTTTGTCTGTTTCAACTAATGATTTACCAATTGCCATACCTTTAGCTGCGTAGAAAGTATATGTCATACCGCCGCCGATTAAAATCTTGTCCGCTTTTGGAATCAAGTTTTCAATCACACCGATTTTATCAGACACTTTAGCGCCACCTAAGATAGCGATCATTGGACGTTTAGGATTTTCAACAGCTTCACCGATGAATTTGATTTCTTTTTCCATTAAGAAACCAGCAACAGTTGGGATACCTGTTGAAGCAATACCAACGTTAGAAGCATGGGCACGATGAGCAGTACCGAATGCATCGTTTACGAATACATCGCCTAAAGATGCCCAGTATTTGCCCAATTCAGCGTCATTACCGCTTTCTTTTTTACCGTCGATATCTTCAAAACGTGTGTTTTCAAATACTAAAACATCGCCGTCTTGCATATTTGCAATGGCGTCTTCTAATTCTTTACCACGAGTTTCAGGTACGAAAGTTACTTCTTTACCTAATAATTCGCCCAAGCGTTTTGCAACGGGTGCTAAAGATTTGCCAGCTTTATCTTCTTGTGTTTTCACACGACCTAAGTGTGAGAACAAGATTGCTTTGCCGCCGTTGTCGATTACATATTTGATAGTTGGTAAAGCAGCTTTGATACGTGTATCATCACCAATTACACCATCTTTTAACGGCACGTTAAAGTCAACACGGACTAAAACTTTTTTATCTTTTAATTGAATGTCTTCGATTGTTTTTTTAGCCATCTGTAAGTTTGCCTCCTAAATTTATCTCATAAAAAAAGCGGAGAAGCGCGTCGCTTCCCCGCTTTAAAAGTACTACATTAGATTACGCGTAAGCGAATCTTATAATTTAGCGAAGTATTCTAAAGTACGAACTAATTGAGCAGTGTAAGACATTTCATTGTCGTACCAAGCAACAGTTTTAACTAATTGTTTGTCGCCAACTGTCATTACTTTAGTTTGAGTTTCGTCAAATAATGAACCGAAAGTCATACCAACGATGTCAGAAGAGACGATTGGGTCAGCAGTGTAACCAAATGATTCGTCTGAAGCTTCTTTCATTGCTGCATTTACTTCGTCAGCAGTAACTTTAGTATCTAAAACAGTTACTAATTCTGTTAATGAACCAGTTGGAACTGGAACACGTTGAGCAGCACCGTCTAATTTGCCGTTCAATTCAGGAATTACTAAGCCGATAGCTTTAGCAGCACCAGTTGTGTTAGGTACGATGTTAGCTGCAGCCGCACGCGCACGACGGAAGTCGCCTTTAGGGTGTGGAGCATCTAATGTGTTTTGGTCACCAGTGTAAGCATGGATAGTTGTCATCAAGCCTTCGATGATACCAAATTTGTCTTGTAAAGTTTTAGCCATAGGAGCTAAGCAGTTAGTAGTACAAGAAGCACCAGAAATAACTGTTTCGTCACCTGTAAGTGTTTCATGGTTAGTGTTGTAAACGATTGTTGGTACATCGTTACCACCAGGAGCTGAGATAACTACACGTTTAGCACCAGCTTTTAAGTGTAATTCAGCTTTTTCTTTAGAAGTGAAGAAACCAGTACATTCTAATACGATTTCTACACCTAGTTCGCCCCATGGTAATTCTTCAGGGTTACGGTTAGCTAAAACTTTAACTTCTTTACCGTTAACGTTGAAAGAACCATCGTGAACTTCAACTGTACCGTTGAAACGTCCTTGAGTTGTATCGTATTTTAGCAAGTGTGCAAGCATGTTCGCATCTGTTAAGTCGTTGATTGCAACAACTTCAATTCCGTCTACGTCTTGGATGCGGCGGAATGCCAAACGGCCGATACGTCCAAATCCATTAATACCTACTTTAACTGTCATATTGCGATTTCCTCCTTATGAAAATCAGGTTTTTTATTTTAAAGGGTTACCCCTTTTAAAATCTCATTTGCAGCAGCTTCATCAGTTAGAAGCCACGTTTGTTTTGGTGCATTTTGCATATACGCATTAATTGCTTTAGCTTTAGTTTTGCCACCAGCAACAGCTAAAATAATTGGCACCTTTTGTAAATCTTTTAATTGTAAACCAATCCGTGGCACTTTATAGACCACTTTACCAGTTTCATCAAAGAAATAACCAAATGATTCAGCGACTGCATTGGCTTGTTTTAGCATCAAGATTTCATTTTCAGTCATCTTGCGTCTAGCCGCCATATGCAAAGCACGCCCAATACTATGAATAACACAGTCAGCATGGCTTATCAAGTTTAACACCTCAAGGATTGAGGGTTCCTTCATAAGGGAACGATACGTGTCAGAACTTAATTGTTCTGGGACATAAAGTGCCCGATGTTCACCATTTGACCTCATTGCCATCATAGCAGAAACTGAGTTGGCTTGTACAGTCAGAGCCTCTCCAATACCACCTCTGGCCGGTACAAAAAGGTTATGTCGTTCATCACTTTCAAGGTTTGTCAGACATTCGGCAACTTGGGCCATTGTTGTCCCACCCATTACCGCGATGACGTTCTTGCCTTCAGGTAAAAGTAAATCTAACGATTCATTTAAACTCTCACCAAAGTTTTTCACGACTTTTTCTTGTCGGTCACTATCACCAGCAGATATTACACAGCGGGCAATGCCAAAATGATTGGCCAACTGTTTTTCTAATTGATGCATGCCAAAAAGTTGATCCATTACTTTGCCTAAATCGGTAAAAACTTTTTCACCCGTTTTAGTTAAGCTCATACCACTTTTTGAGACATCAATTAAAGCTAATCGTTTTAATAAATCCGTTTCGGTACGTAAAATCCGTTCGGTCATATTCAAACTATCTGCTAAGTTTCGGCGACCAATAGGCTGCATCCAGTAAATATTTCGCAAGATTTTATAACGTTCTTGCAAAACATGCAGGATATCAGGAGCAACTGCTTCAATCAATTTTAAGTCATCAAGCATGATTACTCTCCTTTTTTGACAATGGACGGTTTATGTCCATCGTAGACCTATTTCGACCCATCGAGACCAAAAAAAATTTACTGCAGGTCAAATTCCTTTAACCTTACGGAAGTAATAGTACCATTTTCCATTCTATTGTGCAACTAAAAAGCTAAGAAAAATACTTCTGAAAACTGTGCTATTACGTTAAATCGCTTTACTAATTAATCTAACGCCAAGTGATAAATTGCACAACGAAAACAAAAGCCTTGATTTCTAATTGATCCTTTATTTGCGTAAGGGAAAAATTAAATTATCACTTTTGAAGCATTCATTTCCAACAAAAATCGTGTTAAAATAGCTCAGTAGCTGTTTGATAGCGTTTTTTCACCGCAATAAAAAAGACACCTTCTTAGCTAGAAGATGTCTTAACGCGCTCTAAGGGAATCGAACCCCTGTCTCAAGAACCGGAATCTTACGTGATATCCACTACACTAAGAGCGCCGAACATATGTTAGTTTAGCTAATAATCAGAATAAAATCAAGAGGAAAATACATGAAATTTCAACAAAGTTTTTCACAAAAGCAAAAACAATCGCAAAAGCTTGCTATGACACAGTCATTGCAACAATCAATTCAAGTTTTGCAATTTTCAATTGATGAATTAGCCGAATTTGTCGAAACAAAAGCAATGGAAAATCCTTTAATCGAAGTATCAGAAGCTAATTACGCCTTAAGCTATTCCAAGCCCCGTTCTTCCAGTGGCGAAGAATTGAACTACTTAAGCCAAATTCCGGATGATCGTATTTCGTTGTTTGAATATCTCATCGACCAAGTTCACTTGAATTATCGCGATACGTTTTTACGTGACATTGTTTTATTTTTAATTGAATATATTGATTTAAACGGTTTTTTAACAATTGATTTAGATGAAGTTGTTACAAAAATGCAGGCCACAAAGATACAAGTTTTAGACGCTTTAACTTTAATTCAGCAATTGGACCCTGCTGGGGTTGGTGCCCGTAACTTACAAGAATGTCTCATGCTGCAAACTGAAAGAGATGATTTAGCGCCTAATTTGGCTTATCTTATCTTAGAAGAACATTTTGAGGACTTGGTAAATCGCAAATGGCCTGAACTAGCGAAAAAGTTAGCTATTCCAGTTAGCGAAGTACAAACAGTCTTCGACTATATTCAAACGCTAACCCCTACGCCAGGAGCAAGTTTTGGCACCACCGATGGCTTATACATTATCCCGGATTTGACAGTCAAAATAAGTGACGGAAAAAAAATTAAAATCACCAGCAACCGGCGGGGCATGCCAGAAATGCACTTCCAGCAAAGCTACTTTGACCAAATGGCAAAAAAAGCCGATGACGAGACCAAAAAATATCTAAATGAGAAAAAACAAGATTTTGAATCCCTGCAAAAAATGGTACAACAACGTGGTGATACAATTTTACGCGTGGGACAAGCAATTATCGCCCACCAACAAGAATTCTTCCTAGATGAAAGCCGACCGATTAAACCTTTGATTTTAAAAGATATCGCAGAAGAGCTGGAAATTCATGAGTCCACCGTCAGCCGGGCGGTCAATGGAAAATACTTGGAAACAGATTTTGGAATATTTGAATTAAAGCACTTCTTCAGTCAAAAAGTCGGGATTCAAAATGATAGCGGCGAAGATTTGTCGACTGATAACGTCAAAGTCCGTCTTCAAGCCCTCGTTGAAGAAGAAGACAAAGGTAAACCACACTCTGATCAAAAATTAGTCGACTTACTAAAAGCAGAAGGCATTACTATTTCCCGCCGCACGGTTGCCAAATATCGCGACGCCTTAAAAATCCCAAGCTCCAGCAAGCGAAAACGCTTTGACTCATAACACTATCTTTTATAGAAAAATTACAAGAAATAATAGAGAAAATCCCCAATCAGAATTGATTGGGGATTTTCTCTATTATTTACTTTTTATCAACTTTTTTTCCGTTCTGGGCTCACCCATGTGCCACTACCATAGCCTAAAATTGTCTTGAAGGCGGGAATTAGCGTTGTTAAGATGGTGAGGGCATTCATCATCCAATAAAGCAACATGTAAAATGGAGCAAAGACGAAATAGCGTAATTTATGACCGCGATCGTCTAAAATTAGTGCCGAACCCAATTGCAAAAAGCCGGCAATCATCTGAAAATTAACAAAGATAAACGCCATTGCAAACATATGAAAAATTCGTTCATAATTTTGCGTTACAAGAAAATAAATCAATGTCACAATAAATATAAAACTTGAAAACCAAAAGAAAAGCGACCACAAAATACTTAGGGTTTGGTCAATAAACATAACGAGCTGATTAAAGTGTTTGATTGGATGTAAGGCAACTTTAGGAAAATTGGTCAACCAAACTTCCGTGCCGCCTTTAGCCCAACGTTTGCGTTGCCGATAAAGCATTTTTAAAGTATCTGGGACCATCATGTAAAACATAATATCTGGAGCAAAAACCGGTAACCATCCTAAGAGCTGTTCATCCCAAGCAATGCTTATATCTTCAGTGGCGCGATCTTGGCGAAACAAACCCGCATCAAGTAGCGCCGTTTTACGATACATGGTATTGGCTCCACTAAAAGCATACATGGTATTTAGCGTTCCTTGCTGGCTCCGCTTAATGACACCGACAATACTAGAAAACTCAACCGTCTGGGCCTTTTCAATAATTTTTGAGCGATTTAAAACATCCATATTCCCAGTTACTGCCCCGATATTGGTTTCACTGGACTCCATAAAATAATTCATATACTTAGTTAAAGCATCTGGTTCTGGGATTGTATCTGCATCATTACTTAAAATATATTCACCTTGTGCAAAAGCAAAGCCAACATTAAAAGCATGCGCTTTTCCTTTGTTTTTTTCAATTGTGATAACCCGCAAGCGCGCTTCTTTACGAGCCAACTCGGCCAGAATTTGTGGGGTATCATCGGTGGAACCATCATTTACTACTAACACTTCATAGTTTTCATAAGATAATTGATGCAATAAATAAGCCAGTGTTTTTTCAATTACTGCCTCTTCATTATGTGCAGGCACCATGATCGTAATAAAGGGCTGCTCTTCTTTTTTAATTTCTTTAAACTTTTTAATTTGATATTTAAATAAAAAGCGATAGCAGATAACCCCAATAAACCACATAAAAGCCCCTAAAATAGGATAAGTAAATAAAACAAACAAAATAACGTTCAAAACAATATCTAAAAATTCATAACCAGTCTGAATAATGTTCACTTACTGTCCTCCTTTTTAAAGACAGCTTGTAACTCTGCTTTTGAAATATTTTTTTCTTCCGGCACAGAATACGTTTTTGTATTTATACGCTTGTCACTGGGACCAAATCGTGCCGTATAAAAATCATCCAATTCGTGCCGTTTTTTTTAACATATCATCAAAATCGTACGTAAAATTTTTACTATAATTTTCTTTTATTTCGCGATTACTTCGTAGTGTCATGATCACAGTGAAAACCGTTGCCCCAATAAAAAAGAAGACAAAAGCTTTTAATAAGAAGAAGTAAGTATCGATTCCTTCTTGATAACTCCAAACGGCTTTTACTTTGACATGATTGCGCAACAAAGTAGAAGTGAGCGTCCAATAAATGGGTATAATTACGCCCAACCAGGCGAGAATAGTTAAAATAATCGTGCGTAGTTTTAACCAGAGATGGCCTTTTTCAAAAAATTTGTCTTCATAAACAGTTTCTTGTTTTTTCTTATCCTCTAATTCGTTGTTGGTGGTGTCTTTTTTATTTTCCATATGCTCCTCCTTTTTTTTAGTATTTCGTATTTAACCAAGATTTGCAAATTAAACGATTTTTTTCACAAGCACTAAAAAAAAGCGTAAAGACACTACACTAAAAAAACGAGGATGAAAGTCATCTGACCTTCACCCTCGCATTTTTTAGTTTTATTCGTCTTCATCTTCGTCATCAAAGTCGTCTAAATCATCATCGTCATCGTCGATAATGGTTAAGTCTTCTTCGATATTTCCGGGTACTTCTTCTTCGTCATCAGAATTATCATCGGCGCCAATTTCTTGTAAGTCGCTGTTATATGCAGAGATTTCTTCATCATCGTCATCATCGTCATCGTCGTACAATTCTTTGTCGTCTTCATCTTCTGGATCGGCATCTTCTGGATCGTCATCGTTGTAATCGATGGCATCCTCATCATCGTTAATAAAGGCATTAACCTTTTTACGTTTACGTTTACGAGGTGTGTCTTCTTCGTCTTCATCAAGCCCATGAGACAATTCTTCATCAATTGAGTCAATGGCATACCATGAACGCAATCCCCAACGGTTTTCACCTAATGAGATAAAGCTGCCGTCAATGTTTAAGTCGGTATAAAATTGTGCCAATGAATCACGAATCTCGCTATCTGATTTACCCAAATACGTTTGGATTTGGTTTACTAAATCCGAAAAATCCATTACGTCGCCACGTTGCTCTAAAATCGCATGGGCCACTTCAATCATGGACAACTCGTTTTTGTTTGCCCCTTCAAATACTGTAATTTCCAAAATAGGACACGTCCTTTCGCAGTCTACGCTTTATCATACAAAAATGTACTGAAAAAATCAATTTATTTCGCAAAATTATGCTGTGAAATCTAAGCTGATCTGATATTCCCCTACGCGTTCATCGGCCATATACAAATCATAGTCAATAAAAATTGTGCCAGACATTGGGCGATCTTTCAAGCTAACATGAAGATTACGCGTAAACGTCCCAAAATACATCACCCCATAAGGTGTTGTGTAGCTGGTTTCCAATTTTTTCTTATAGTCAAATTTTAGCCGTAATCGCATTTCTCCAGATCGCGTTAATTGCACGGTTCCATCTGGCATAATTTTAATAATAACAGGAATTTCTTCGCCACTTTCTTGTACTTCTTGATAACGAATGTACAGCTTATCACCAATGGTTACCAGCTGACCTGGTAAATCAAAAGTAAATTCTTGTATTTCTTCATGTTGTTTGACTTTGGTTTTCAAATGAATGGAAACTGGTACGCCATTTTTTAAATCCATTTTTATATCCTCCACTTCACACTATCCTCACAAAAAGTGCTGCTTACTATAAGCAGGCTTTTCATCTTTAGTTTCATTCTTCACAGTTTTACCCTTTTTGTCAAACATTGCGTCTATTTCAAGGCCTTCCGTTATTTTTTCAGAGCTTTTTCGTATATAATGAAGGAAACGTGATTTAGAAATGCTTAACAAAAAAGCGCCCGGGGTAAGACGATTATCCAAATTAGACTTACCTGTAACAAAAAAGCGTTATTTAGGAGTTAGACGATGAATTTAAGTTTAGATCAAACCATTTATCCCAATCAGCAGGCGCTATTGCCTTTTGCCTTAACTGACGTCTTAATTGAACATGTCAGTCAAACAAAACAGCCCCTATTGCATTTTTGGCAATTGGAAAAGACCATGATTTTAGGTATGAAAGATACGCGGGTGCCTCATTTAAAAACTGGCGTTACAACGCTACAGCAGGCTGGTTATCCACCGGTTGTCCGCAGCGCTGGCGGTTTAGGCGTCATTAGTGACCCTGATATTTTAAATATTTCCCTTATTATTCCCCGCGATATGCAGACGACCGATTCTGCTTATGAGAAGATGTTCCAACTAACACAGCACGCTTTTCCTGAGCTTTTGATTACCACTGGGGAAGTTTTTGATTCTTATTGCCCGGGGACTTACGACTTAAGTTGCGCGGGTAAAAAAATTGCCGGTATCGCCCAACGAAAAATTAAAGACGGTATCGCCATTATGATGTATCTCAGTGTTAGTGGCCCGCAAAAAGAGCGTGGGCAAGTGGTTAAAGATTTTTATCGTGCAAGTTTAGCAGAGAAGTTTGGACAAGACGGATATCCGCCGGTAAATCCTGACAGCATGACGACTGTCGGTTCCGTAATGAAAAATAATTTAACGATTGAGCAAACAAAAACACGCTTTTTAAATGCTTTTTCACAACTTACCAAAGAAGAAATCACTCAAGTTGATAGTCAGAATTGGTTGCGTGCAACAAAAAAAAGAACTGACTATACAGAAAAGCTAAGCCGTATGATTACCCGTAATGAAATTCTTGCTTCCTTATAAATCAATTTTTCCAAAGAGTGGGCAGACTCAGACAATTTTGCCAAATCAAACAAAGGAGTAAATCGATGATGACCTTATATAAAGATCAAAAATTACCAATTGAAAAAGTATTTAGAGATCCTGTTCATAATTATATTCACGTCCAACATCAAGTAGTTTTGGATTTAATCAACTCAAAAGAAGTACAGCGCCTAAGACGCGTGAAACAATTGGGGACGTCTTCTTTTACCTTCCACGGGGCCGAGCATAGCCGCTTTTCCCATTCATTAGGTGTTTACGAAATCACCCGCCGCATCTGCGATATCTTTGAACGAAATTTTTCTGTTGCTAAAATTGGTGCTGGCGGCTGGGATGATACTGAACGCTTGGTCGCTTTATGTGCGGCACTGCTTCACGATGTGGGCCACGGTCCTTTTTCCCACACCTTTGAACATATTTTCCACACAGATCATGAGAAGATCACTGTCGAAATTATCACTTCGCCAGAAACTGAGGTTTACCAAATTTTGAATAAGGTTGCGCCGGGTTTTCCAGAAAAAGTCGCCAGTGTCATTACCCATGATTATCCCAATCCGCAGGTGGTACAAATGATTTCAAGTCAAATTGACGCCGATCGAATGGATTATTTATTACGAGATGCTTATTTTACCGGCACCGAATATGGTACTTTTGATTTAACCCGCATCTTACGGGTCATTCGCCCTTATGAAGGGGGGATTGCCTTTGCTATGAATGGGATGCATGCAGTCGAAGACTATATCGTCAGTCGCTATCAAATGTATGTTCAAGTTTATTTCCACCAAGTTTCCCGGAGTATGGAAGTTTTGTTGGAACACTTATTAAATCGGGCCCACGAATTATATAATGAAAATTCTGATGTATTTCAGCAACATTCCCAGTTGTTGATTCCTTTTTTAAAAGAAGACTTTACACTAGCAGATTATTTAAAATTAGACGATGGCGTTTTAATTACCTATTTTATTCAATGGGTTGACGAAGATGATGCTATTTTAAGTGATTTAGCCAATCGCTGGTTATCTAGAAAACCATTAAAATCAGCAAAATTCAAAGAAGGTCAACAAGACTTAATCACAAAACTATGTAAGCTGGTGGAAGAAGTCGGGTATAATCCGAAATACTATACTGCGATTAATTCCAGCTATGACTTACCTTATGACTTTTATCGACCAAAATCAGGGGTCCACCGCACGCAAATTGAATTGCAACAAAATGACGGTACTCTGGTAGAACTTTCAAAAGTAAGCCAATTAGTCGCAGCACTCGCTGGACAAAAAACTGGCGATCACCGCTATTATTTCCCTAAAGAAATGGTAGATCGCTCCTTGCAAAATAATTACGATCTTTTTAGCGATACGTATGCAGCATTTGCCCGCCATATCAAAAATGGCGAATTAGTCGAATAATAAGACCAAACTTGCCTCCCTTTTCTCTCACCACTAGAAAAGGGAGCTTTCTTTTAGTAGAATAGAAAGCGGATCTTGCCACTTTTTGGCAATTTAAGCAGCGGAAAGAATACAGCTATTTGTTTAGGAGGAATTTTTTTCATGAGTATTAAACTAGTCGCTATCGATATTGACGGCACCTTGTTAAACAGCGCAGGACAATTAACAACCGGTGTGAAAGCCGCTTTACAAAGCGCAAAGAAAAAAGGGGTACGAATCGTTTTATGCACTGGCCGTCCTTTACCAGGGGTAAAAGAATACTTGAATACGTTAGATTTATTAAGTGCTGACGATTATGTCATTACTTATAATGGTTCATTGGTGCAAAATGTTGCCACCCAACATACCGTCTTTTCTGCCAGCCTAACGAAAAACGATTACTTAAAAGTAAATTATATGGCACAAAAACTCGGGCTTCATTTTCACGTATCTGGTGTGGATGCAATTTTTACAGCTAATCGTGATATTAGTCCCTACACCGTTCACGAATCAACATTGGTGCACATGCCAATTAAATACCGCACTTCCGATGAAATGGTAAAAAATGAGTACGACATGATTAAAATGATGATGATTGATGAACCAGAAATTTTAGATCACGCCATTACCCAACTTCCCCTTGATTTTAAAGAACAATACAATATTGTCAAAAGTGCCCCTTTTTACTTGGAAATCTTACACAAAGGCGCCAATAAGGGAATTGCACTTGCGAAACTGGCAGAACATTTAAACATTCAACAAGCAGAAGTTATGGCTATTGGCGACAATGAAAATGATATGGCCATGTTAGAGTATGCTGGTGTCGGTGTGGCGATGCAAAATGCCGTCGATAAAACGAAAGCCGTTGCCGATTACATCACCACGGCTTCAAACGATGAAGATGGCGTCAAAGAAGCAATCGAAAAATTCAGCTAGACAAAAAAACAGTGCCCAAACAAGTCCTGATAACTTGTCTGGCGCTGTTTTTTTATAAAGTAAATATGAATTTCTCCTAAGAAAAAAAGTGATTTGCCCACTTTAGCATATTTAGATCTTATGGCTCAGAGTTGCCCGATTCCTTCAGCTTTTCTAGCTGTCTGGCTTCACGAATCAACCCTTCGGCCCAAAGCCTAAATTTGCGAAAATGAAGGAGCCATTTTAGCATATTTAGATCTTATGGCTCAGAGCTGCCCGATTCCTTCAGCTTTTCTAGCTGTCTGGCTTTTCTTTATCTATTTGCGAAACTGGGCTTCATACAATGCGCGGTAAGCTCCGCCTTTAGCCATTAATTCTTCATGGCTACCTTGTTGTAAGATACCAGCTGGACTGACTACCACAATTCTAGTTGCGTGTTTTATTGACGCTAGGCGATGGGCAATGATTAAAGTTGTCCGCCCTTTTGAAAGTGAGTTTAAAGACTCTTGAATGACTTGTTCGGTTTCTGTATCTAATGCTGATGTTGCTTCATCTAAAATCAAAATGGGTGGATTTTTTAAAAACATCCGGGCAATCGCTACCCGTTGTTTTTGACCACCAGATAATTTGACGCCCCGCTCCCCGATTTGCGTCTCAATTCCTTCAGGCATCTGGGCTAAAACACTATCCAAATGGGCCAATTTCGCTGCTGTCATAATCTCCTTATCGCTTGCGTCCAAACGCCCGTAAGCAATATTTTCTTTAATGCTGCCAGGAAATAAGAAAACATCTTGTTGCACAATGCCAATTTGACTTCGCAATGAACTCAAAGTCATATCCCGAACGTCTATCCCATCAATTTTTACCGCCCCTTCTGTTACATCGTAAAAGCGAGGTAACAAGTTACAAAGGGTCGTTTTGCCTGAACCACTTTGGCCAACAAAAGCAACTGTTTCCCCTGGCTTAATTGTCAAATTAATGTGATCTAAAACCTTGCTTGCTTCTGCGTAAGAAAAAGAAACATCCTGGTATAAAATGTCGCCTTTTAAATCCTTAACGACCCTAGCATTTTTTGAATCCACAATGCTTGGCTTTTTATCCAATTCTTCTGTCAGGCGCTTAAACCCTGCAATTCCTTTGGGGTAACTTTCAATCATCGTATTCACTTTTTCAATGGGTCTGACAAAGACATTTGCCAGTAAAATGAAACCAACAAATTGCCCATTGGTTAGCTGCCCTTGAATCACATAATAGGACCCAAAAATTAAAGTAAATAAATTAATTAAACGGATTAACAAATAATTATAGGCTGAACTAACAGCCATTACCCGATAAAATAAGATTTTTGATTGCCGATAAGCTTCACTTAAACCGCCAAAGCGTGCTGCTTCAAAATCCTCGTTGCCAAAAGATTGCGTAACGCGAATACCACTAACAGAAGCCTCCACCCCAGCGTTAAATTCACCAAGATTTTCGTAAATGCGCGTGTTGACTTTCGTCATTTTTTTATTGAAGAAAACCAAAGCGATTGTAATGAGGGGCAATAAAGCAAAAGTTGCGATTGCTAGTTTTACATGGGTGTGTAGCATCAGTAAAAACGAGCCTGCCAATGTCATAATCGTAATAAAAATATCTTCTGGACCATGATGGGCCACTTCAGAGATTTCAAATAAATCTGTCGTCAGCCGACTTATCAATTTCCCTGTCTTTTGATTGTCATAATACGCGTAAGGCTGACTTTGAAGGTGGGCAAATAATTCACGCCGCATATCTGTTTCAATATTAACCCCTAACTTATGACCAAAAAAGACAACAATATACTGCAAAATCGTATTCAAAATATAAAATAAAAATAAGGTCAAACAAGCCAACAAAATAATTCGAAATTCTTTTTGCGGCATAATTTTATCGATCACTTCATTGACGGCTACCGGAAAAGCCAACTCCAGTAACCCGGCTAAAACTGCACAACTAAAGTCCAAAATAAACAGTTTTTTATACGGACGATAATAACTAAAAAAACGTTTCAACATCTTTTTCTCCTTTTATTCCTAAAAATTCTTGCAACTTAAATTGTTGCTACCCTTTTTCTTGTAACAATTCAGACGGTAAAAATTTACACTGTCAAAAGACAACTCCGTCTATTATACCGAAAATTCCAATAAAAACACAATTCCCCCAGCTAAACAAACATCTATTTGAAAAACACAAGTAAAAAAAGCTTACGAAATCTGTATTTTCCTGCGAGAAAAATTATATTTTTATTATAGATAAAAAAACAGACTTCAGTCAGTCGGAAAAAAACTGCTAAAGCCTGTTTCTTTTTTTAATTAATTAGATTTTTTCATCCACTTTTGGACTGCCCAGCGATGACTGCCGCGCTTTAATAAAAGCATCGCTTCATCTGCTGTTACCCAAGCCAGGTCATTGGTTTTTTCTGTCGGCTCAGCGACTTTCTCCCAACTGTCGACAACGTAAAAATAACCGGGATGATAAAAATATGTATCGCGATGACTGGAATAAAAATATTCTACCGCTTCCCCTAAATACGCTCCAACTGTCACTTCAAAGCCAAGCTCTTCTAACATTTCGCGATTTATCGCTTCCACGTGGTTTTCTGTTCCTTCAATTTCGCCGCCAGGTAAAAAATAGGCGCCATTTGGGGCTTGTACCAAAATTACTTCTTGTCCTTCATTACGACTCACTACCACATAAGCGCCATAACGCGCTTTATAAGGCTTATCTGACTCCTTTTTCCCAAACACTGGTTCCATTTTGTAACCTCCACTTTTCATTTCATTCATTTTACCCAAATGCAGATACTTTCACAAGTTAAAGCGTATTTCTTATCACAGCTAAAGGCCTATGATAAGATATCTTTATCAAGGAGAAAGGACTGATTTTTTATGAAAATGGCCCATACATGTGTACGTGTCAAAGATTTAGAGGCATCTTTAGCCTTTTATAAAGGAGCTTTTGGCTTTGTTGAAAAAAGCCGCCGCGACTTTCCCGAAAATAAATTTACCTTAGTATACTTGAGCTTACCTGGGGATGATTATGAATTAGAATTGACCTATAATTATGATCACGCTGCTTATGATTTAGGTGATGGCTATGGCCACATTGCCATTGCAGTAAGCGACTTAGAAGCATTACATGAAAAACAAAAAAATGATAATTATAATGTAACCGACTTAAAAGGATTACCTGGTACTGCACCTTCTTATTATTTTGTTGTTGACCCTGACGGTTACAAAATCGAAGTTATTCGTGAAAAATAAGGATAAATAAATAAAAAAACTGTGCTAAAAGCGCAAAGGAAATAAAAGAAAAGCTACTACTGCCTTTTTTGTGTTTTACTTTGACATTGCTTTTAGTAACAGTTTTTTTAAATAAAGGACGTGGAAAAATGAAACCTGTTATTGGCATCGCCGCAAATGAACAGACCATGATAGACACTGATAGTCACTGGATTAGCTACACGCCAAAAAACTTTGTCACTGGTGTTCAAAATACTGGCGGCTTACCTTTATTGTTGCCCATCGGCACAATTTATGATGCAAAAAGCTACATACAAAAAATCGATAAATTACTTTTAGCCGGTGGCCAAGACGTATCCCCAGAAAGCTACGGTGCATTACCTCACCAAAAATTAGGTGCGACCAATCACAGACGCGATCTCTTTGAAATGGCGCTGGTAAAAGAAGCAGTCAAGGCCGGCAAACCTGTTATCGGTGTATGTCGTGGGATGCAGTTATTAAATGTCGCCTTTGGTGGGACCTTACTACAAGATTTAAGCTTAGCCAAAGAACCCCTCTTAAAACACGTACAGCTACCAACACCATTTGAACTTCCCACCCATCCTGTTGAAATTAATATGAACAGTCGTTTAGCTGAATTTTTACCGCAAAATTATCAAGTTAATTCCTTTCATCATCAGGTAATCGACGAATTAGCAGCAGAATTTGTCGTAACTGCAACGGCACCTGATGGGGTCATTGAAGGAATTGAAAGTGTCAAATCCCCGGTCATGGGTGTCCAGTGGCATCCAGAGTTGGCTTATTTCACCATCGAAAAAGAACGCGCATTTTTTGAGTATTTTGTTAATAAATTCGCCTAAAAAAAGGGGAATGAAATCCTTTTAAATAAAAAGCAGCTTATCTAATTTGTCCGCTAACTTAAGTGTTAACGAGCTAAATAGTAAGCTGCTTTTTAATTTGCCTCAACTTTAGAAGAAAAAGTAGGGGTGACGCTATTTATTAATTCTCAACTCTATTCACTTATCCGGTATGATAATTGCCTAAATTTCTTACTTCTTTTCTGCTTTCATCATACTTAAAGATTGTTTCAAGGCTGCAATAACGCCGTTTTCGTTGTAAACCAAGACATTTGATTTATACAAACCCGATGAAATCAGCATAAGAAAAACAGTAAAGACGGCTAAAATCACGACAGAAACAATCGCACTGGAAATGCTGGCTGTATCATTAGCCAGACGAACTGGCATTGCAAATGATGAAAAGAAAGGAATATAGGAACAAATTTTCAGCGCGATATTTTGTGGATCAAACATTCCGACAAATAAGGCTAAAAAGTAAGCTCCCATGGATAAATAAGTGACTGGGATAATCGCTTTTGAAGTATCTTCTGCCTTGTTGACCAAAGAACCACACAATGCCGCTAAAACGGCGTACAACAAAATCCCTAAGATTACAAAGATCGCTGAAAAAATCAAAAATGGACCAAAGAGAGATTCCAAAGATGCATCACCTAAAAATTGTTTGACGATGTCCATATCTTTGAATTTTTGATACCCAAAAATAATCATAAGCCCATAAATTAACAACTGTGTTAAAGCAACCAATAAGACCCCGGTTAATTTCCCATAAAAATGAGTTTGGGCTTTGGTACTTGATAAAATCACTTCCATAATTCGCGTTCCTTTTTCAGAAGCGATTTCTTGGGCAATAATACTAGAATACGTCACGACAAAGATAAACAAGATAATGGCCGAAACATTGGTTACAATCATCTGCAAACTGCTATGATCGTCTTCTGAGGTCATTGTACCAGACTTATCAAAGGAAACTTTTTGCGTCGTTAATTGGGCTGTTTGACTCAATGAGCCCACCTCTTGGGCTGATAGTCCCATCTTTTGGGCCCGCACATTTGACTGCATTTGCGTCAATAGCTGTTGAATCATCAGCTGTGTTGTTTGTCCTAAGGAAGATTCGGTAAAGATTTCGCCTGAAAAACTATCTCCTTTATTTGTTAAAACCAAAAAGGCATCCAGCTTTTCTTTTGCCAAGTCTTTTTCCGCTGCTTTTTTTGACGGGACGACTTTAAAATCATAGTCTTTATGATCCAATTGGGTAAAAGCTTGTCCCACAGCGGCATCCTCTGAGTAGACGCCAATGGTATTGACATCGGAACTGCCAGCTAATTGGCCAGTAAAGTAATAAAATGCGCCCATTAAAAATGGTGCCAAAATTAAAATTAAGAAACTAACTGATTTAACATTTTTCTTATAGACATCTTTAGCAATCACCCAAAACTTACTCATGATTGTCACCTGCTTTCCATTTGAAAATCTCCTCTAGGGTTGGCGGTTGTTGATTAAACATTGGAATATAGCCGTTTTGAGTCGCTCGCATAAAGATTTCTTTGCCTGCATCTGGATTGGATAATGTGATGGCTAAACTTTTATCTTCTTGGACTACGACCTCTTTTACGCCTTCAATGGCTTGAACGTCAGCTTGTGACAAGGACGACTCCAAAAACAGTTTACTCCGTCCAAAAGATTCTCTGATTTCCCGCACTTTTCCGTTTAAAACTGTTTCACCATTTTTCAACATAATCAAATGATCACAAATCTTCTCAACGTTATCCATATTATGACTTGAAAAGATGACACACGCACCTTTTTGGCGTAACTCGATGATGCCATTTTTTAATAACTCAGCATTCACTGGATCCAGCCCGCTGAAAGGCTCATCTAAAATAACCAATTTTGGTTCGTGAATTAAGGTTGCAATTAACTGTACTTTTTGTTGATTTCCTTTTGACAAGGATTTGACTTTATCGGTTTTCTTTCCCTTCACTTCAAACTTTTCCATCCATTTGTCAATTTCAGGAACAATATCTTTGCGTTTTTTCCCTCTTAGCTCCGCAAAGTAAATCAATTGCTCTTCAATGGTGACCTTGGGATAAAGTCCCCGTTCTTCTGGCAGATAACCAATAATGTCATAATCTTTACTACTAATTTTTTCACCATTCCATAAAATTTCACCTTCATCAGGAGTTAAAAAATCCAAAATCAAGCGAAAAGTGGTTGTTTTACCAGCCCCATTTTGCCCAATTAACCCCATAATCGTACCGTCTTGTATTTCAAAGGATAAATCTTTTACTGCGGTATAATCCCCGAAACTTTTTTTCAAATTTTTAACCGTTAGCATTTTTTCACTCCTCGTTTTTTTGGTCTAAATAAAGCCAGCTACGGGCAGAATTTATAATAATAAAGCCAGTGATCCCCCAAGAATTGCACCTAAGATCATTAGCACCACTGTATCTCGCACAATATTTTGCTTTTTGGCAAATTTTTCTGGTTTATTGTAGTATTTGGTTCTTTTTTGATAGAGCAGTTTTATCGTTCCCATACTCATCAACAAAACTACTGGAAAAGTGATTGCCACAAGCGTGACGGCAAAATATATTATCGGCCAATTATCAAAGCTGCCCCCAAAGAAAAAGTTGCCTGCTAAGTAAAAAAGAACGCCCAAAAGTGTAAACCACAACGATTGCAAAAACTGCTGACGCCATTCTTGTCTGATACGAGTTTGATAACTTTTTTCATCGGTAAAAATAGCAGCAGGACAATTACTGACAAAATAACAGTAACGTTTCATAAAAGTTGTGACGTGTTGCCAACCACTATGTTCGTATAAGGCAATATATTCTGCGTAATCTTCTTTTGACCCCGTAAAATAATCCACACTATAGGTAAGGTTTTGTGGCATCCCTTTTTGAAAAACCAGTATGCCCAAGCTATTCATTTTGACAAAATGCCAGCCTTGCTTGGCTTGTTTATTCAAACGTAACATCTCTTTTTCAGGATAAAAAGCTACCCCAAGACTTACTAAATACTTTTTGTCCCCAATTTGCATTTTTTACCTCCCAACTTGTCAAACCCGTTGTAAAAATCGGCGCTATAGCACCTTTAAGCTGAATTTATTTAGCTTAGTTCCCGATTTTTTGCCAATAACGCTGCCCCTGCTTCATAAAAAAGACGCCGGCGTTCAATATCTTGTTCCAAAGCTTTTCGACCTTTTGTAGTAATCTGATAAACTTTCTTACGATCAGAATTTTCTTGTAACGTGATGTAATCGGCTTTTTGTAGTTTTTTCAAATTCGTATACATGCTGGCTGGACCAATTTCCATGTAGCCATTAGTTATTTCACTGATTTCTTTCATAATGGCATAGCCATGTTGGGGTTTTAGCAATACGAGCAAAATCGCGTAAACACTATCTGACAAGGCCTCATCCATTCCTGCTCCTCCTCTATATCACAAGTTGATATATCGCTTAGTGATATAGTACGCTAGTCAAGAACCGCTGTCAATTATAAAAAAATTGTATCCCTTCTTTCATCTTTATCCTAAATCTTAACTCGTGTTTTTCTGAAGTTTGAGTAGGCCTAACTTTCTAGCTAGAATTTGTGCTGCCTTGTCATCACTTATCTTAGCGACTTCTTGTATTTGCTGACAGGCAATATATAAAAGAAGAAATTGGCGTTGATAACTGCGGTATGCTTGCAACAAAAAAAGCCACTTTTCATTTTTAAAGAATAAACGTAATTTGTAAAAGTAATAAGCCAGATAATGATTCCACGTCTTTTTTTCATAAATAGCATCAACTTCTTTTTGATAAAGGGTAACATCCAGTGGTGCAATTTTCACAAATAATTTATGGCAAACTTCAATAAAATGCAGATGCCCTAAAAAAACTTTGATATCGCCTTCTTTTTTTAGAAAAGCTTTTAAGCGTCGCGCTGTTGTCGTAGGTTTAAAGTAACCCAATTGGTTAGGACTCACGATTAGATACATTTTTTTACCTCCTTTATTTAACAACGAAAAAAAAACGGTACATGTCAAAAAAAACAGTACACGCTAAAAAAAATCACCGTTTTAAAAGCTTTTATGAAAATTGTGGCTAAATTAACGCAAGTACTTTTTTGTCTTTAAACTGAATTATGCTTGTGAAAATTTATCCGTCCTTTTGAGTTAAATAATTAAAAAATTCGGCATAAAAGTCTCCCCACGACTCTTACCCGAATTTTTTTATTTTTGTTTTATCTCTATCAAATTGCTTCTTCAACTAATTGTTGCCGTTTTTTGTGATTTCCTTTTTTATGGGCATCCCATTTTTCAACTTTTAAAGGTTGATTAAATTCTGCCAATTCTTGCTGTAATTGACGCAATTGATTCATCTTGCCAATTACTTGTTCAATTTGCTCTGGTAGACCATGGCTCCGTGTGGCAAAAGCTGTTAATTTTTCATCAACAAAATCAACAAACTCGTTTTGATCTGTTTGCTGATTAGCAACTTGTTGTGCAATTTGGGTCTGCCAATCACTTAGCTGGCTTAATTCATTTTTCACTAATTCTTCAACACGCTTTACTTCATGCAACATTAATTCAGTATGCTCCTGCAGCTCAAGTTTAAAATGATCGTATATCTCACCACGCGCCTCTTTTTCCCCTGCAAGTAAGCGGCGACTGTCATCAATCGTTTCAATACTCAGCTGATTCATCGAATGATAATGTTGTGCCAATTGTTTTTCTTGTTTATCGGCAAATTCTTCTTGTTCACGTTGCAATTTCGTAATGCGTTTTCTTTGCCCCAGTGTAATCCACAAAACCATAACTAAAACGATAATCCCCAAGCTGGCTATAAATAAAACCACTGTTTGTCCCTCAATTCCCATAATAACCTCCAATATTATTCAAAATATTCACAAAATATAAAATATTATAACTAATGTATTTTAATTTTACCAGTTAATTGTGCATTTTCTCACGAAGTTATTGAAAAAAAGTTACTTTTTCAGATTAACCAGCTAAATATAGCCGCTTTTTGTGTGTGACAGTAAAATGCTACTGCATCTCTAGGCAACAAAAAAATCACCCCTACAAGCAAAACATTAAAAATTTGCTTACTGGTAGGGAGTGATTTCCACTTTTACTTGATTATTCTTTTGGCTTTGTCTCAGCAGCTAAAGCACTTTGAATGGTTTTGGCTACAGCTTCGGGAATACCAATTGCGCGAATTTCATCAATAGAAGCATTTTGAATATTTTTTAGAGATTTGAACTCTTTTAACAATGCTTTTTTGCGCTTTGGTCCCAAGCCAGCAATATCATCTAACTTAGAAGCAAAACTCGTTTTACTTCTAAGTTGGCGGTGAAAAGTAATGGCAAAGCGATGAACTTCGTCTTGTATGCGTTGGAGCAAGAAAAACTCAGGTGAATTGCGAGCTAACGGTACCACTTCTAAGTCCTGACCAAAGAGCATCTCGCTGGTTTTATGTTTGTCATTTTTGGCAAGACCGGCAATCGGAATATCTAAACCTAATTGATTATCCAAAACTTCCCGGGCAGCATCCACTTGCCCTTTACCACCATCAATAATGATTAAATCAGGAAAAGGCAAATTCTCTTTTAAGACACGCGCATAGCGGCGATAAATGACTTCCCGCATGGAAGCATAATCATCTGGACCGGTTACAGTTTTAATCTTGTATTTACGGTATTCATTTTTGGCTGGTTTACCGTCAATGAAAACCACCATGGCAGATACTGGGTTAGTCCCCATAATATTGGAGTTATCAAAAGCTTCAATCCGCACTGGCGTTGGAATTTGCATCGCATTGCCTAAACTTTCGATTGCACCGATTGTCCGCTCTTCTTTCCGCTCAATTAAATCAAATTTTTCTTTTAAAGCAACTCCAGCATTTTTATTTGCCAATGCTACTAGTTTCTTTTTCTCTCCCCGTTTAGGTTGTAAAACTTTCGTCTGTAACAATGCTTCAACCGATGCTAAATCTATATCATCAGGGATTAAAACTTCTTTTGGAATAAAGTGTTCATTTTCTTGATAGAATTGCCCGACATACGTTAAAAAGTCGTCTTGTGCATCATTGTAGAAAGGAAAAATTGAAACATCTCGTTCAATTAGTTTTCCCTGACGGACAAAAAAGACCTGAACACACATCCAGCCTTTATCAATCGCATAACCAAAAACATCACGATCCATAAAATCAGTTTGCGTCATTTTTTGTTTCGTCATCACGGTATCAATGGCTTTAATTTGATCTCGTAATTCTGCGGCCTTTTCAAATTCTAAATTTGCTGCGGCCTCTTCCATTTCCGTTGCGATATTAGCGCGAATTTCTGTATGACCTCCACTTAAAAAGCGTTTAATTTCGGCTACCATTTCTTCATAAACTTTTGTTGGTACATCAAAAACGCAAGGAGCTAAGCATTGTCCCATGTGATAATACAGACACACTTCTTTTGGTAAAACTTTACATTTACGTAATGGAAAAAGTCGATCTAAAAGTTTTTTGGTTTCATTTGCCGCACCAACATCAGGATACGGGCCAAAATACAAAGCTTTATCCTTTAAGACTTTCCGGGTAATGAGTAACCGCGGGTAAGCTTCATTGGTAATTTTGATAAAGGGATACGTTTTATCATCTTTTAGCATGATATTATATTTGGGATCATTTTTTTTAATTAAATTAATCTCCAACAACAATGCTTCAATATTGGATTCGGTGACGATATATTCAAAATCTTCAATTTCAGATACAAGCCGTTCTGTCTTTGTATCATGACTGCCGGTAAAATAAGAGCGGACACGATTTTTTAAAATTTTGGCTTTTCCGACATAAATAATCGTACCATTTTTATCTTTCATCAGATAACAGCCAGGCTGATCGGGTAAGAGTGCTAATTTATTTTTAATCCGTTCATTCACGCGTAATTTCACCCACTTCATTTTTATCAACTTTCTTAAAATACCTACCAATTATAACATGGGCGTCAACGAAAATAAAAACTGGCGCATCTGCCATAGCCCAATAAAAACACCACAATCCTTTTTTTAAATTCTAGTAAAGCTAACTTTATTTTTAGAACCATGCTAAACAAGAATTGCTCATATAAATTGTTCACCTGCAAAAAATAAAAAAGATTTAGGAAAAGACACGATGCCTCTGCCTAAATCTTTTTTCTAATAATAAATTTTAACCGGTGTATTTCCCGGCATATTGTAATAAAACCACTTGGCATCTGCCACAGACATCCGAATACAGCCATGGGAAGCTCTGCGCCCCAATTTCATCCCTTCAATATGATTAAAGGCACTGGTAGTACCAGGATAGGCAATCGGAACCGTATGGAACAAGTAGACGCCGTGTTGATGGTATGAGCGGTAAAAGGCACCACCTGACCCTGCATACCAAAAAGATGAGCCCCGTTCGGCTTGAATTTTAAAATTACCGTAAGGTGTACTTAAATTATTCGGCCATAACCCTAAGCCTGTTGAACAAAGCATGGTATAGATCGTCTTAGAACCCGAACGAATATATACGCGCTGTTTTTTTACCGAAACATGAATATTTAAGTTTTTAACTTTTAAAGAAGGATACTTGCCGCCGGTGGTATACATGTAATAGCGATTATGAACATTGGTCGTCTCACTCGCTTTTAGCCACCCCAAAGCACCCCCAGGAAGTGTCACATAATAATATGTCCCGCCACTTGTTTTCGCTTCTTTTATCGCCTGCACCATATAGCCTTTATACGTTTTCTTTGCTGATTTTTTACTGCTATTAGGATCAGCTTGACTATAAAAATTCCCCGAATTAGCGTTCATGCGCACGTAGCGGTTAATATTTTTAGTACTATAAATCGTATGGGGATTACCGGTAAAGCCCGCATTTAAATAACCAATCCACGTGTTCCCATTGTAAATAGAGTAATACCAGGCCCCGTTAAAATGACGATACTTACATTTTACAGTATAAACTTTACCGTAATATTTAGCGGCACTGTCTTTTTTCTGCCAATTAAAGTTACGCCAAAAAGTTGCAGTTTTGGAAGTAATTTTTACTTTACGATTTTCTTTTTGGGCAATCCCCCCTGCATTATTGGCTTGTTTTGCCGCATTGGCATTCAAATAGCCCGCCCATTTATCCTTATTGTCACTTAAGCTGTAATATGTTGCCCCATTGTAATGACGATACATTCCTTTGGCAAGATACGTTTTTGTTAGCATAGCAGCTGTGGTACTTCTTTTTTTCCAGCCAAAACTACTCCATGTCGTGTAATTTTTATTGGTGATCGTCACATAGCGATTCAAGCTTTGGTACACACCTTGACTACCAGCTGCTAATTTAATATCTTTTGCTTCTATATATCCTACCCAGCTATCTTTGTTGTTCTTATTTTCATAAACTGTATAGTAGGTTTTGCCATTAAAATGCTGATAATAACCTTTAATTTTGACCGTTTTACCATAATAGGAGGTTGTATTGCCGCGAACACTATTAAAGTAAAAATTGTTCCAGCGTATTTTACCTTTTTGCATAAAGGTGCCATAACTGCTTTTGGCATAATATTTTCCTCCAGGGCTAGTATTTAGATCTAGCCCACTGCCTTTTGCAACAAAGCCTAAAAATTGATTTTGATTGTTGTATAAAGCGTAGTACTCTTTTTTGTTAACGGTGTAAATCTCGCGATATTGTAATGTTTTACCGTTAAAATTTTGATTTTTAGCTGCGGTGAAGACGTCTGGTTGGACGCTTAAATTTTTAGTAGTTACAGCAACATAGCCTGTTTTTGTCACATAGCTACCATTGTGCAGCGTTAACGCAGTTTCAGGCACCCAACCAAGTTCAGAATTATTCCCATCTGCTTGGACAATTTGGATCATTTCCCGATTTTCACTGGTTTTTGCGCGATTTGTTACTCGGTATACATTCCCCTGATAAGCAGCCAAGCCTTCCTTTTTTACAAACTGATTTTGAGAATCTAATTGATAGAAAAATTCATCTCCTGCTTTAATTTTGGCATATGTTTTTAAACTTTCTTTCTTGCCTACCAAAGTTTCAAGCACGTCAGCCTGTTTGATTTGAAGCGTATCTGCTGTCGTGGTAGTTTCTGTTGTATTTTCAAAAGTTTCGGTGGTTTGGCTCTGTGTTGCTTGTGTTGTTGAAGTTTGCGTTGTTTGTGTTGCGCTGGAAGTTGTCGCATTCGTCGCTGTTGTTGATTGACTTAACTCACTTTCCCCATTAGCAGAACTCGTATCTGTTTGTGTCTGTGTAGCAGCTGAACTTGACTCACTCGTTTGCGGTGTAGCTGTCTGCCCCCAAGCATTCAGTGGCAATGAAGTCGTTAAAATGCTTGCAACCAACAATACTTTAACCCATTTGTTTTTTTTCATTGTCTACTCCTTTATATTTAATTTTCCTTTTATCTTTACAAATCAATTATAACCGCCAGTTAAGGAAAACAGAAGTGAGAACCTGTCAGAAAAATAAATTTCCACTATTTTTTTGCCAAATGTAGGTACCATAAAGCTACTAAATTTTTCTTTTTAAAATAAAGAACATTTTCTAACTAACCACATCTTTCCATAAATCAGATGATCCTAAAAATATGAGAAAGCATTTTTCAATTCTTCAATTTATGACTGTAAGACCTTTTATTACATACGTAAAACTGCTGTAAAATAGCCACTAATGCTTTTTGTACTTGCTTTACTTTTGTTAATAGACTTCTAAGAGACAGTCTTTTAGCTTCAACTGTTGCACACTTTGCAGGGATTTTTATTATTTTGATGCGACTATGATTTACACAAAGAGGAGGTGTGACAAAAATCTTGTCACACCTCCTTTTGTGTAAATGATGTTTTAGCGTAGCCTCATTTAGAATTTATCTCTTTATTTAGTTACCAAATCAAGTGGTGAGTCGATTTTTTCATCCACTTTTTTACCAGCAAAGTGATCATATGCAGCTTGCAAGGCTAATTTACCCATCTCTTCTGGTTTTTGAGCAATTGTGGCACTCATTTTACCATCTTTAATCGCTTTTAAGCCGTCTTCTGTTCCATCAAAGCCAACAATGATAAAGTCTTTTCCCTTACTACTTGCTGCTTCTGAAGCACCTAATGCCATTTCGTCATTTTGTGCAAAGACACCTTGCAAGTCAGAGTGGGCTTGTAAAATGTTTTCCATCACTGTCAATCCTTTAGCACGGTCAAAGTTAGCAGATTGTTTGTCAGCTACATTTAATTTCCCTTTAGCGTAATCATCAAAACCTTTACCCCGTTCCCGTGTGGCAGAAGCCCCTGGTACGCCTTCTAGTTCTGCTACTTTTGCATTTTCACCTAATTTTTCAATGATAAATTGGGCTGCCATTTTACCGCCTTCTTCGTTATTTGAAGCAACAGTCGTTAATAATTTACCTCCATCACTGCTACGGTCAATCGCAATTACAGGAATGTTGGCACTATTAGCAGATTCCACAGCTGGCACAATTGCTGAAGAGTCGACCGGATTAACTAAAATAACATCAACTTTTTGTTGAATTAAATCATCAATGTCGTTACTTTGTTTTGCTGTATCGTCTTGGGCATCGACTACTTTAATTGTGGTTTTATTTTCATCAGCCAATTTTTGAACTCCGTCACGTAATGAAACAAAGAAGGGATTATTTAACGTGGAAACAGAAACTCCGACAGTTAATTCAGCCGGTTTTTTGTCATCTGTTTTACCTTCAGAACTACTTGAGCCGCCCTCTAGACCAGTTGCGCCACATCCTGCTAACATTAGTACACTTGCTGCGAATACGAAAAATTTTTTCATCATTTCTTCCTCCTCATATGAGTGAATTTCTTTTAAAGGATTAAGCTTTTTGCTCACTCCTAAAAACCATTTTTTCCATTGTGTGTTGCTTTTTTAAGGGCTTACATTTTTTAGTTATCTGGATTTATTTCTTTTTACGATCAAGTAAAACCGCAATCACAATTACGATCCCTTTAACAATCTGTTGATAAAAACTAGAAACACCTAATAGGTTCAACCCGTTGTTCAAAGTACCGATAATCAAAGCCCCGACTAAAGTACCAAAAATACGTCCTTTCCCCCCTGAAAGACTAGTTCCGCCTAAAACTACAGACGCAATTGCATCCATTTCATATGACTGACCAGCTGTCGGTTGGGCAGAATTTAAACGTGAGGTGATAATCATCCCACTAATTGAAGCCATTAAACCGGATAGCGAATAAATCAAAATTTTGATTTTATCGATTTTGACCCCCGCAACAAAAGCCGCTTTTTCATTGCCACCGATAGCATAAGTCTTACGACCAAAAGCCGTTTTGTGCAAAAGAACAAAAAGAACAATAAACATAATAAACAGTAAAACTACTGGAAAAGGAATGCCAAATAAATAGCCCCGACCTAAAAAGCTAAAGAAAAAGCTATCCCCTAAACCGGTAATAGGATTCCCTTTTGTATAAACAAGTGTTGCACCGCGATAAATCGTCATTGTTGCCAAGGTAGCAATAAAAGGTGCCATACTTCCCTTTGAAATTAATAACCCATTAATAGCTCCTAAAATCGCTCCGGTTAAAAGCCCAAGTAAAACGGCTAAAGGTGCACTCATACCATTGGCGATAAAACCGGCTGTTAATGCACTGGATAAAGCGAGTGTTGAGCCCACTGACAAATCAATTCCACCAGTCAAAATAACAAATGTCATTCCAAAAGCAATAAAACCATTGGCAGCAACCTGCCGCAATAAGTTCAACAGATTGTTGGGATTTAAGAATTCACGATTCATAACAGAAACGACAATGACCAAGACAATAAGCGCAAGTAATGGTCCTAATTTTGCAATAATACCTGCTGCATCAAAATTACTTTTTTTAGCGACGTTCTTTTTATTCTCCATTTTTATTTTCCTCCTGTTGCATAAGTCATAATTTTTTCCTGGTCAAAATCTACTTTTTGCAATTCACCATTAATCCTGCCCTCGTGAACGACCAAGATTCTGTCGCTTATTCCCATTACTTCTGGCAAGTCACTGGAAACGACGATAATTGCTACCCCGCGATCTGCTAATTCATTGATCAATTGGTAAATTTCACGTTTAGCACCCACGTCTACTCCACGGGTTGGTTCATCTAAAATCAATACTTTTGGTCCAGCACCGATCCATTTGGCTAAAACAACTTTTTGTTGATTTCCCCCAGACAGATCACCAACGATATCATCCTCAGATTGCACCTTGATTAGAAGTCGTTTAATTAATAGTTCGGCAAATTCTGCTTCTGTTTTTTTATCTATCAAGCCATTTTTTACAAAGCCGTCAATGGAAGGCAGACTAATATTATCTAACACAGAGAAGTCCAAGACTAAGCCTTCTGATTTTCTATCTTCTGTTAAAAAGCCAATACCATTTTGAATAGATTTAGCCGGGGACTCGATTTTTTTTGACTCACCTTCAATCGTGATAGTTCCTTCTTCCAAAGGATCTAAACCGAAAATTCCCCGCATAATTTCTGTACGACCAGCCCCCATTAAACCTGAGAAACCTACAATTTCACCACTTCTAACGTTAAAGGAAACATCTTTGAAAACCCCATTTGCACCGGTTAAGTGCGCTGCTGTAAAGACGACTTCTCCGATGATAGCCGTTTTTTGAGGATAATAATCTGAAATTTCGCGTCCCACCATTTTGCGAACTACTTCATTGACGTCTGTCTCACTGGTTTTTGTCGTATCAATGGAAAGACCATCTCGCATCACGGTGATTTCATCACTGATTTGGAAAATCTCTTCCATTCGGTGGGAAATATAAACGATTGCGACATCTTGTGCTTTTAATTGGTAAATAATTTTGAATAAGGCTTTGATTTCCGTATCAGAAAGGGCGGCGGTAGGTTCATCCATAATCAAAATTTTTGCATCGGTCATTAAAGATTTGGTGATTTCAATCATTTGCTGTTGCCCGACTGATAGCTCATCTAATTCTTTATCTAAATCAAGTGAAATTCCCAGCTGAGCAAAATGGTGCAAGGCGATTTCTCGCATTTTCTTTGTATCCAATAAACCAAAAGGGGTCTTTAGTTCGTTGTTCAAAAATAGGTTTTCCAATACGGTCATTTGTGGCCAAGAATTCATTTCTTGATGAATAAAACTAATCCCAAACTCTTCGGCTTCTTTAGGACTTGAAAATGTCTTTTCTTGTCCATCAATTAAAATCGTTCCAGAATCTTTTTTATGCAAACCGGTCAAGATATTCATTAGCGTTGATTTCCCTGCACCATTTTCACCCATCAAGGCGTGAATTTCACCGCTTTTTATTTCAATACTGACATCCCGTAAAACCTGATTTGTGCCAAAAGACTTTGAAATGTTTTTCATTTCAACGTACATGTTATTCCCTCCTTAAAAGATGACAGCAGACTGTAAAATAATGTTGGAATAAGGCGTTACTTCGCCAGTACGAATAACGGCTTTACTATTTTGCGTTTGCTTTTTAAATTCTGTGTGAGAAACATAGACAATTTCCACCCCTTTAGGTAGCGCTTTCAAAACTGCTTGTAATTGTTGGACATTTTGAGTTTTAATTTCCTCTGCTAAAACGACCTTTTCAATTGCCATATCTGAAAGCACCGCCAACAATACATCGTTAAAACTCGGTAGCCCAAACTTTAAAGCTAAGTCAATTTTTGCTACACCATGGGGTACCGGCAGTCCGGCATCCCCAATAGTAATTTGATCTGTGTGACCTAAATCAGCTAAAACTTTTGTAATCTCGCTATTTAAAATGCCATGTTTTTTCATATTGAGGTTGCTCCTTCATCTTTTCTAGTGTCGGCATACCACCCTGGGCACCAAAGCCTTGGACAGAAATTGCAGCAGCCAAATTGGCAAAACGCAAAGCTTCTGACATCTTCAAGCCATATAGTAAAGCAGTTGCCATCGCAGCGTTAAACGTATCTCCTGCCCCTGTTGTATCAACTGGTTGCACTTCAAAAGCCGGTACAATTTCTTCTTTTTTACCATCGTGATAAATTGCCCCCATCGCCCCGAGGGTAATCACTAACTTATTGGGATATTTTGCTAATACCTGTGAGCGACTTTGATCAGGAAAAATAATTGCCGATTCGTGCTCATTAGGAGTTAAATAAGTTATCTTTTCAAGATAGTCTTTTGCAAGGGGGCGGGCTGGTGCAGGATTTAACAAAGTTTTAATGCTATGTTCCCAACAAAAATCAATAATTGCTTCATTTGTTGCTTGGGGAATTTCATTTTGTAAGATAACTAAGTCACTATTTAACAACTGCGATGCGAATTTCTCAATATTACTAGGCTTTACCTCGTTGTTAGCAGCAGGAATGACAATAATGCTATTATCATGATCGTATAATACGATATGGGCAGAACCGCTTTCAGCATGTGTAACCCGTTCCACACAACTTACATCCACCCCATTTTCTACTAAATTATTTAAAATTGCTGTACCAAAATCATCACTGCCAACTGCACCAACCATCGCCACTTCCACACCCAAACGACTGGCAGCGACTGCTTGATTGGCACCTTTACCGCCAAATGCAGTCGCAAATTTTTCACCAAAAACAGTCTCGCCTTGATCAGGCTTAATGTTTGTAGTAACCACAAAATCTGTCGACATACTTCCTACAACCGTAATTTTCATTGTGCTTCCTTCTTTCGTAAAGTATCCCGTTTGACTAAACGAGTTGGTAAGACTAATTTTTTTTGCATCACTTTTTGTCCGTTCATTAACTGATACAACATCTCAGCACCTTTATATCCCATTTCATAAGCCGGCTGATGAATCGTCGTTAGCGGCGGTACCACCAAATTACTAATTGGAATATCATCGTAGCCGATTACTTGTAGGGCATCGGGCACTTTGATATTCCGGCGGTAAGCCTCTTGAATAAGCGCAATCGCATGAATATCACTAGGAGCAATCACAGTATCAACTTGAGGAAATTGTTCAAACACCGCTTGTGCTGTAATAATTGCATCTTCCAATAAAAAAGAAGCAGAGTTCACGATATAATAATTACTCTTTTGTTGATTTAAAACACTCAAAACTCCTTGTAGTCGTTCTTGGGAGCGATCAATTTCTTTAGGACCAGAGATGACGATAATTTCTTTTGTCTTTCTTTTTAAAACCGTTGTAGCTGCTAAAGCCCCGCCAGCCACGTCATCGGCGTGAATGGAATACTCTGAATCCTTGCCTACACGATCTAAAAACACTAGGGGATGAACACTGTCATAAAAAGCATAGTCGTTATCTACAGCAGATAATACACCAGCCACGTTATTTTGATTAAAGGCGTGTAAATAATCATTAGCGCGTTCAGGATTTTCTTGGACATTGCCTAAAATAACTTGATAACCTTTTGCCTGCAAAAAATCTTCGACACCTTTTGCCAATAATGGGAAAAAAGGATTAGAAATATCCGGTAATAATAATCCCACCAATTTTGATTTTTTTTGATAGAGAGAGCGTGCCACTTCATTGGGACGAAAATCCAAATCTTTTATGGCATTATCAATTTTTTTACGAGACTCTTCACTAACATAACCACTCCCGTTGATTGCTCTTGAAACTGTTGCGACGGATAATCCTGCTAATTTTGCGACATCACGAATCGTTGCCATTTGTTCACCATCTTCCTTGTGTAACCGTTTACACACATAATATAAACGATTTGTATTAAAAATGCAACCAGTTAATCTAATTTTTTTATGGATAAATGAAAAATAGTTAATTGACACCATTATCTGCCAGAAAAAGAACTTCATTACACTTTAAATTTTACGGCCAGTTATCTGATTGGTACAAATTTATTTTTCTACTTCCCGACCAACTAAAAAAAGGCTTCGCAAACTCGCTCAGCTTTTGCGCAATAAGACTAAAATTTTGTTCAGTCGCTCCTCAGACTTAACAAAATTTTCGCTTATTGCCGATAAAGCTAGTTTGTGAAGCCGGACATCGCTAGCGCTTTTAATTTAACGTTTTTAGATGTGAAAATTTTATACTCCCTTAAGAATTAAAAAAAGATTGGGATTAAAGCCAAGCTGGCTTTTGTCCCAATCTTAAATAATAAAACTGAATTTTACAAATGTGATGCGATTAATTGTTCTAATTGGTCTTTTGTATGCACACCAATTACTTTATCCACAACTTCGCCGTCTTTTTTTAGTAACAAAGTTGGAATACTCATTACGCCAAATTGCGCTGGTGTTTCAGGATTTTCATCCACGTCCATTTTAACGATTTTTAACTCGTCTTCATCATGGCTAGCTGCTAATTGATCTAAAATTGGCGCTTGCATGCGACAAGGACCACACCAAGTTGCCCAAAAGTCGATTAAAACTAAACCTTCATCTGTTTCACTTGCAAATGTTGCATCTGTAATTGCTTTTGACATATTATTCCCTCCGATTTTGCGTTGCGCATTTTCTCAACTGAATTTCCCCAAAGGATAACCTTAAATAAGATGTATTATCTCTCTAAAAAAGAGTATAGCACTGAAAAGTTAGGGATGATAATTTTTTGCTTACAATTGGTAAGTGTAAAAAACAGCTTTTGAAAAAGTGCGCTACACTGCATTCTTTCATATTTTTTTGAATTGGATTAATTTAAAAGTTATTTAAACTTTACTACAGTCGCACCATTTCCACCTTGATTTGGCGGTGCAAATTCAAAGCTTTTGACACTGCGATGATTTTTCAAATAATCTGTGATACCTTGCCGCAATGCACCTGTACCTTTACCATGAACAATGGTTACTTGCGGATAGCCCGCTAAAATGGCCGCATCTAAATACTGATCCACTTCATTTAATGCTTCTTCATACCGCTTACCTCTTAAATCAAGTTGGGTTGCGACATGACTACTGTTATCAGAACGGACAGTGCTAACAACACGTTGCACCGGCTCTTTTACAGGTGCGACACTTTGCAGTTCACTTTCAGGTAAGGTCATCTTCAAAATTCCCAACTGAACTTGCCAATTGTGATCGCTCATTTTTTTGATCAAGATTCCCCTTTGACCATATGAAGCAACCAGCACCTCGTCGCCAGCTTTTAATTTTTTGGCTTGCTTGGCTTTTTGTAAGACTTTATTTTTCTTCAAATGATTATCTTCTGTTTGATGCAAATTATCTAGTTTACTGCGGGCATCAATTAACTCATGTTCTTTAACTGCCCCTTGACCTGCAGCCAATTGTTTTTTACGCAAATCAGAAATAATCACTTCTGCTTCTTCTTTAGCCTCATCAACGATTTCGTTGGCTTGTTTTTTTGCTTTGGCTAATTCTTTTTCCCGCTCTTCAAAGAAATAACTATAGGCCTCTTTTAATTCTTGTTGTAATTTAGCAGCTTCATCCACGTAATGCCGTACTTCTAGATATTCTGTTTCTGTCATTTTACGACGATTTTCTAAATCGGCAATCATTTCATTTAAATCTTGACTTTCCCCATCCATAATTTGTTTAGCTGCCGCAATAACTTGCGCATCTAGACCAAGGCGTTTTGATATTTCAAAAGCATTACTACGCCCGGGCACGCCAATTAACAAACGATAGGTGGGACTCAATGTATCAACATCAAATTCCATACTCGCATTAATCGTATTGCTCCGATTGTAGCCATAAACTTTTAATTCTGGATAATGGGTAGTCGCCATGACATAAGCAGATTTTGCACCTAATGCATCTAGAATGGCAATGGCTAGCGCAGCTCCTTCTTGCGGATCTGTCCCTGCTCCTAATTCATCAAATAAAACTAAACTGTCTTTGTCTACTTTGGCTAAAATTGAAACGATATTGGTCATGTGAGAAGAAAAAGTAGACAGACTTTGCTCAATGGATTGTTCATCACCAATATCTGCAAATATCTCATGGAAAATTCCCATTTGACTGTCTTCTGCAGCGGGAATTGGTAATCCCGACTGCCCCATTAATTGCAACAACCCTAACGTTTTTAAGGTAATTGTTTTCCCACCAGTATTCGGACCCGTGATTACAACGGCTTGGAAGTCTTTACCGATCATAATATCGTTGGCAACGACAATATCTTGATTGATTAACGGGTGACGTGCTTGTTTGAAAAAGACATGATTTTCTGAACTAATGGTTGGCACGACTGCTTTTAACTCTTTTGCAAATCGCGCTTTCGCATTCATTAAGTCAAATTTGCCTAGGACAAAAGCATTGTGAAGAATCTCTTTTTGATAAGGAACCAACTCAGCTGAAAGTTCAGCTAAAATACGTTCAATCTCTTGTCGTTCATTGATTTGGTGTTGCCGTAAACGGTTGTTTGATTCAACGATTTGTTTTGGCTCAATAAAAAGCGTTTGACCAGAAGAACTTTGGTCGTGAACAACACCACCAAAAACACCGCGGTATTCTTGTTTAACGGGAATTACATAACGATCATTTCGCATCGTAATAATCGTGTCACTTAAATAGCGGGCATTATTTCCACGTAAAATCCCATCCAACTGTTCTCGAATCGTTCGTTCACTTCGCCGAATGTTATTGCGGATAATTTTTAATTCTGGTGAAGCTTCATCGGTGACATAACCATCTTCGTCAATTGCACTTTGCAAGCGTCGTGTTAGTTCTGGCATCGTTTCTAATTGGTCATTCCAATCATAAAGACGCAAAAACTCAATTTCACTATCGGCTAAATCGGCGATAAATTTTTTGACCTGTCCGGTTGTGGATAAAACCCGCGCAATTTGCGCTAATTCACTACCATTTAAGTCTGCTCCAATTTCAATTCGCTTCATTTGCGGCCGAATATTTTCAATCTTAGGAATGGGTATTCCACCGCGTAAACGCTGGACTTTTAATCCATCTGCCGTTTCATTTAACCAACTATTGATAACCGTTTCATCAGTACTTGGGATTAAATTCCCTAACTCTTCTTCCCCTTGTGCTGTTTGGAGGTATTGTGCCACCATTTGTTTCACAGAAGAAAACTCTAAGGTTTCATAGATACGTTTGTTCATTTCTTTCACCTACCTGTTAAAATGTGAAAAAAACAGGCCAGTTCAGCTGCTGCCAAACACTGCCCTGTTTTTTAAGCAAGAATACTTGTCACCCACAGATTTTTAAAAAGCCAAGACAAGATAACGGAATGTTCCACAATCATGCGGGTGGAAAAGTGATCTCGAAATATATTTTGAATTGTTGCTAAAGGAATCATCGCTAACACAAAAAGTACAAAGAAAATCACAACATAAGCTGTTAGGACATTCAACAAGCCGCCTAATACCCAATCGTAATTTTCCAATAGACGCTTAAAACGCAAATTGTTTAAAAAGACAGCAATTAAACTTGTAACTAGCCAACCAATAAACATGACTACCAAAAATGCAACTGCTGCATAATACGCCTTATCCAAATCCAAAGACTGCGTTTGGCTATAAAAAACCATTTTGGAATCTGGGGTAACAGAAGGATATGGAATGTATAGTTCCAATTTTTTTGCTAGGCCTTGGTAACTAAAACACGCCACAGCAAAAGATAAAAAATATCCTAGCGTGTATACTAATTGTAATGGCGTTCCACGGCGACCTCCAATATAAAACGCAATCACAAGTATCAGGATAATCAATAATCCAACCATCTGTTAGTCCTTTCTGTCTAGTGACGTCTTTTGTTTAATTTGTTCTTTTCTAGCTTCGTTTAAAATTTGTTGGGCGTGAACATGGTTTTTGATTTTAACATCTGTTTGCCCTTGTTCCGCCAAATATTTTCGCGCTTCGCTTTCAATTGTCTCAATTCGTTTGACGCGATTTTCCAATTCGACAATTCGAACTGTCTTCTCCCGTAGCTCTTGCACCTCTTTTTGTAGCCGCAATACTTCTGCTTGTTTGTCTACTTGGTCTGAGACTGCATTGACTGCTAATAAAATCGCAGCTTGTTCATCATTAATCTGGGGTGAAATCATCTTTATCTCACTTAGCTGTTCGTTCACAAGCTTTGTGACCAGATTCATATGCTGTGAACTCTTATTTCCAATAATCGTATAACTACGATTAGCGATCACAGCTTTATAGCGTTTGCGTTCCGCTACCATGCTCTGTCTTCCCTTCTTCATAACTTTCAGAAAACCAACTGCATTATTATAGCACTTTTACCACTAAAAGTTTTAGCGGCAAACTCCTGTATATTATAGGGTAAAAACGGTAAAATTTCCACGATTAGTTAAAATTCTCCTGTTTACCCTCTGCTTTTTTATATCTATGTTAAAATCTAATAGCAAATACAACATAAAAAAGGACGTTTTGATGAATACAATTGTTTTAAAATTAAGTAAAATTCAACTTGATCAGTTAAAAGCGCATTATGCGCCCTTTACTGTTCCCACTAAAACTCCCTATACCTTATTTGTTGCCAAAAAAAGTGGTGTCACAATCACCGGCTATACATCTGGTAAAGTAATGTTTCAAGGTACTAACGCTCAAAGTGAGGCTAGTAAATGGGATAACAAAAATGCGACAGTCGCAAGTAATACAAGTAAAAAAAATACCAGCACCTCTAATGGAAAAAATAATTTACCTACTGGTGGACTGCCAAAAGATTTTGCCAAAAAAAGTATCATCGGTAGTGATGAAGTAGGCAATGGCAGTTATTTTGGTCCTTTAGTAGTCTGTGCCGTTTATGCAGCAAGTGAAAATCTAGCATACTTAAAAGAAATTGGCGTCAAAGACTCCAAAATGTTAACTGATAAAGAAATTCGGCAACTAGCGCCTAAAATTGAAGCAGTCGTTCCTTTTCAAAAATTAATTGTCACACCAGAAAAGTATAACGAAATCCAACCAAAGTATAACGCTGTACGCATGAAAGTCGCGTTACACAATCAAGCAATTTACTTACTCCAGCAAAAAATTGCGCCTGTTAAAGAAGAAGGAATCTTAATTGATCAATTCACCTCAGAAACAAATTATCGCAAATATTTGCAGCAGGAAAAAAATCAAGTTACTAAAAATCTCTATTTTGTAACAAAAGGAGAACAATATCATCTGGCTGTCGCCGCTGCTTCTATTTTATGCCGGGCTAGTTTTTTAGCAGAGCTAGATGCGGCTTCAATGAAATTAGGTTTTGTTGTACCCTCAGGGGCTGGTAGTAAGTCTGATCAAGTGGCAGCAAAAATATTACAGCAAGGCGGCATCACGCTGTTAGCACAATACGCTAAACTGCATTTTGCCAATACGCAAAAAGCGCAAAAATTAGCACGCTATTAATACGCGAAAATAATACCCGAAAAATTCACTTCCCTTGCCACCTCAATAAAAACAACCGGGCGCACTTAGGAGTAGAAATTTTTCGGGTAGTTTAGTTACAACGTATAAAACTAGGATTTCGGACCTTTGAAAAGTTTGGAAAAATCACCTTTTTGGGTTTGAAACTTATAAAAAATATGGAACAGACCACAGGCAACCATTAACATGCCATAGTAAAAATTTCCCTGCCAAACAGCAAACGTATTTAACGTTGCAATCAGCGCCAAAATAATAACATAGCAAACAAGGACACGAAGCATAACTCCTTTAGGTTGAATTTTATTGAAATAGGCTTCCCAAGCGCTCTGATCCATGTTGCTGACTTTACTTTTGATTTGCAAATACAACAACCAAACGCCAGTACTTAAGAACAACGCACTGTAAATTCCAACCAAAATCATGACAAATAAACTTAAAATATCACTGACCATTTTAAACTTCCAATCTATAAAATATCCATTTCCAACAGCTAAAAATGTCTGCTACGATTTTAACACAGGGATTTAGAATGTCAAAAATTGTCCATTATGCTGATAATTGGGCCGCTTGCATCTGGTACATTTGATAATAAATTCCCTCTTGTTTCACTAACGTATCATGGCTGCCGCGCTCCACAATTCTCCCTTGATCTAAAACTAAAATCTCATCTGCTTCTTTAATAGTAGAAAGTCGATGGGCAATAATAAACGTCGTCCGTCCTTTTTGCAGTACTTCCATTGCTTTTTGAATAATTGCTTCTGTCTGGGTATCGACATGACTTGTCGCTTCATCTAAGATTAAAATTTTCGGATTAAATACCAAAGCCCTAGCAAAACTGATCAACTGTCTTTCACCACTGGAAAAGGCCTGCCCTTTTTCTACTACCAAATGGTGAATGCCATCTGGATATCGGGCAATTAAGTCCTGGGCTCCAACTTGTTTTAAAGCCGCTAAAACCATTTCATCACTAATACTTTTATCCCCCATATGAATATTACTGGCAATCGTGCCACTAAATAAATAGGGGTCTTGCATGACTATCGCCATAAAACGCCGCAACGATTGGCGACTATAGTCAGCAATTTTTTTGCCATCAATCAAAATACCACCACTATCTGGTTCATAAAAGCGAAAAAGTAAATTTAAAATACTAGATTTGCCCGAACCAGTATGACCAACTAATGCGACAGTTTCCCCGGGTGCTGCTGTAAAATCAATATGATGCAATACCCGTTGTGTTTTCGTATACCCAAAAGATACGTCTTTAAATGCCACTGCACCTTTTTTGATTTGAATCTCATTTTCTTCTTGGCTTTCTATTTTTTCATCGGCCAATTCAAAAATTCTTGTACCGGCCGCAAGAGATTGCTGTACACCTGCTATGGTTTGTACCATACCTTCAATGGGATCAAATAAGCGATTAATATAATCGATAAAAGCATATAAAAGCCCCGCGGAAATTGCCAACTGCCCATTTAAAAAGAAACTAGCCAGCGTTGTGATCACGAGTAAAATCGTTATATTTCGTAAAAAAGTACCCAATCCCCAAGCCGCACCTGCATCGAGTAGGAGCGCTTTTTTACCGACGTTAAACCATTTTGTAACTGTTTGACGAAACTCTTTTAACAGCTGCTTTTCTTTTTGAAAAGCTTGAATCACAGCCACGCCTTGAACAAATTCATTTAATTGACCACTGATTTGGGAAATATATTCTCGCATCGCCAAATTATATTTCGCTGCTTTTTTTGTGTAAAAGTGCTGCCACAATACTAAAACTGGCAATAAAGTTAAAAGTGCTGCCCCCAAACAGCTGTCCAATAAGAAAATCGCAATGTAGACGCCAATAATTTGAATAACATTACTTAAAAGATTACTAATAACACTCACATAAAAACTTGAACGCAAAACTTCGGTATCGTTAGTAATACGGGCCACGATCTTTCCTGCTGGTAATGTATCAAAATAGGCAACCGGCAGTTGGTGTAGCTGAGAAAACAGTTGATCCCGCATTTTCTTGACAATTTGATTGGCCATTTTTCGCAACTGTAAAATACTTACATAACGAAAAAGCGAACCTACAATATTTAACAATAAATAAAAAGCTAATAATTGAATTAATAACATGACCGGCAAATTCCCAGTGTCAAAGGCCGGTGTCATAACATTATCGATCATTCTTTTGGCAATTAAAGGCGAGATTAACTCCAAGCCTGAAGCTAGAATTAATAATAATACGCTAACGCCAAAGATTAATTTGTGGGCTTTTAAATAGCTTAAAAGCCGCTTAATTGTTTTAAACATCTTTTTACTCCTTAACAAACAACTTGAGACAAAATCCCCCCTGAGGGTTTTTTATTTTTCTTGCAACTGTTGATGATAGTATTGTTCTTGGTACCAGCCAGCTGTTTTAATCAGTTCCTGGTGCGTCCCTTTTTGAATGATGTTGCCATCTTCTAAGACAATAATTTGATCAGCAGACGTAATAGCTGACAAACGATGGGTGACAATAATGGAAGTGCGATTTTTTTGGAGCAGTTTAAGCTGGTTAATAATCGCCTGCTCCGTTTTGGCATCCACGGCTGAAAGCGCATCATCTAACAACAAAACCTCGCTGTGGCGCAAGAAGGCCCGGGCCAAAGCTAACCGCTGCTTTTGCCCGCCAGATAATGAAACACCTTTTTCTCCAATCAGTGTCTCCAATTGTAACGGCATTTTTTCAACATCTTGGGCCAATGATGCACTAGCTAAAGCTTGCCATAATTCCTCTTGTGTCGCATCTTCTTTACCAAAAAGTAAATTTTCTTTGATCGTCCGGGAAAACAACGTATGCTCTTGAGGAACTTCGGCAAATTGCTTTCTAACAGCTGCTGTATCAAAAGCTGTTAAAGGCACATTGTTTAATTGCGGAACTTGATCTGAATATGGGTAGCGATGGAGCAACTGTCGCAGCAAGGTAGTTTTGCCACTACCAGTTTTTCCCACAATCCCAACAATTTGACCTTTTTTTATCGTGAGATCAATGTGCTGTAAAACTTTATTAGAACTAGAGGGATAAGAAAAATCATAATTTTCAAAAGTGATTTTTGCAACTGCTGGCAGCATTTTGGGCCCGGCTTGTTCCAAATCATCTTGTGTTTGCAAAACTTCATTGATTCGTCGCCAAGATGCTGCCCCTTGTTGCATCACATTTACCAGATCTCCAGCAGAAATCATGGGCCAAACAATCATGGTTAAATACACTTGAAAAGAAACCATGGCACCAACTGTGATTTGCTGTTTTTGAACCATGAAGGCCCCAACACCAAAACTTGTGACAAAACTAATGGCTAAGATAATCGTAATCAAAGGACCAAAGCGAGAATCTAGTTCTGAAACGCGATTGTTTTTTTCTTTAACGACTGTCGTTTTCGCTTCAAAAGCCTGGCGCGTTTCTTCTTCTAAGCCAAAAGCCCGCACCACGCGAATGCCATCGATGATTTCTAACACTTCACTATTCAAATCAGAAACCGCATTTTGAGCTTCCGTAAAAAGACGATCGACCTTTGAACCCCATTTAAAAATATAATAGGCTAAAGTCGGCATCGGCAATAACGCAATTATGGTTAAAACTGCTGAGACTGTCGTTGCCATCATCAATAAAATAAAGCCCAAAAATAAACTCGTATTCATAAATACCATTAACCCATAACCAACAGTCATCCCCATCACTTGAACATCATCACTAGAACGAGTCATTAAATCGCCCGTGCGAAAACGTTCATAAAACGGTGCCCCCATTTTTAGAAAATGCGCCATCAATTGCTCCCGCAAACTTTTTTGCAAATCATAAGACCCGATAAACAAGTGATAGGTCCAAGTAAAGTCCGCCAAATAGCACATGATAATCGTTAACGCAAAGAGTCCACCGTATTGCAGCAATAACGCAAATGTCAGTGCCTTTTGGATAATGGCATCAATAAACAAGCGAATAATATAAGTTGGTACAACAGCTAACGCGCTGTTAATAATCATAAAGAACAAAACGACAGCGTAACGCTTTTTATGTTCTTTAATATATGCGAATAAATGCTTTAAAACGTATTTCATAATAACCTCCAAAATAAAAGCGATACGAACGTGCTCTGCTCACTCGCAATAAGACGGAAGATTGCGAAATTGTTTTTTAATTTCACAAGATTTTGGCTTATTGTCGCTGTGAGTTAGTTCGTTTAGCTAGATAAAATAAAAGAAATCCTTGCCTGTTTTTATTATAAAAGCTAGATAAAATCTTCTGGCAAGATATAGCTTTTATCATTTTTGCGCGCAAAAAAGACTCTACCCGAGTATAAAACCCAAGGCAGAGTCTGACTGTTAATTCAGCATACTATTGCATTAATTGGAAATATCATACGGGAGTAAGGAAATATTTGCGATGAATGAATGGAATTTTAGTTCGTTTAATGTAATCATCATGCTTTCTCCTTCCCAATTTTTTTGTAAACGTTACCCAAAGGATAACAGGTTACAAAAAAATGCACAAGTATTTTTTTCATAATTATTTAAATATATGCATTTTTCTGTACATTTAATCATCCTTTTACAGTAATCTTGAATAGCCAAAAAAACTATCCCCTCACTACCTTTTGGCTTAGGCTATCGTGCCAAAACGTTTTTCCAAATATTTTTCCAAATGATGTTGGCAAAAGCCAATCAAAATACATAATCCCCAATAAATTAAAGCGACTAAAATATACATCGACATATAATCAAATGTCCGACCGCCAACAATTTTGGCCTTTTGAAAAATATCAGGAATCGTAATCATAGCTGCCAGTGAAGTTCCTTTAACTAAATCCATTGCCACATTTCCTAAAGCCGGCACGGATAAGCGAAAAGCTTGCGGCAAAATAATAAGTCGGATCGTCTGCCAAAAATTCAAACCAGTAGCGTAAGCTGCATCCCATTGTCCATGCTCTACTCCTGTAATAGCGCCGCGATAAATTTCGCCGATAAAAGCACTGCTGGTTAAGCTAAAGCAGATAATCGCAGCCGTTAGCGCCGGCAGTTGATATGGCAACCCAAAATAAAGTAAGAATAGCAAAACCAGAGCTGGGACTCCCCGTAAAAAGGAGATATAAAAACGAATTGGGTTGCGTAATATCTTACTAGGTAAAAAAGACAAGACTGTAAGAATTACCCCAATTATATTTCCCAATAAAAAAGTAATCAAACTAATCCCTAACGTATAACTTAAGCCTTGCAACACAAAAGGTAATGATGCAAGCATCAAGCCAAAATCAAGCTTTGGAATATACATTAGTCTGGTGACACCGTTTCTTTAATTTCTTGTTTTGGTTTAACTGAAACGTCAGTTTGGAAATAAGTTTCAGAGATTTTTTTCAACGAGCCGTCTTTTTGCATAGCTTTTAGCGTTTCATCAACTTTTTCTTTTAAAGCCTTGTGCTCTTTAACAAACAAAAAGCCTGTATGGTTAGCGTTAAAATACACGTCCTCTAAAATTTTAACAGGAATAGCCGGTAATGCTGCAACGGACATTTTTTGTAAATAATAATCATTTAAGATAACATCAGTGCGTCCATTGGCAACGTCGGTTAGATATTGATCATTTGTCGCATTATCATAAGTTACAGGTGTTGCCCCATATTTTTCCGCAATTTTCATATAGCTCGTATTCGGTTCACCGGCGGCTTTTTTTCCTTTTAAATCAGCTAGTGAATGGATACCAGAATCATCACTTTTTCGGACAATCATGCTATCAAAAGAATATTTAATAGGCACTGATAAGGAAAATTTCTTAGCCCGCTCTTTTGATAAACCAAAGTCATTAGCCGCAAAATCTGCCTCACCGCGATTAATTGAAGAAATTTGACCGTCCACATTGTATTCCTTAAAAGTAACTTTGACGCCCAAACGTTTGGCGACTTCTTTGGCCACGTCCACATCATAACCATTTAATTCATTTTTATCGTTATAGTATGAAGAAGGAAACAACGTACCCGAAGTTGCAACGGTTAAGTTTTTTTCCTTTTCTACTTTAGCCCAACTATCATCTTTTGTTGCTGCTTTTGTATTACTATTTCCATTACCACAGGCGGCTAAAACCATCCCGCTTACTGCAATAACTGCTAATGTTGCCCATTTTTTCATCGTCTTCCCCCTGTAATGCTTATTATTTATTAATCCTAGTTTTTATTCACTAGGTTAAATACAAAGATTTACCTGCGAATGCTTTTTATTCCCCAAAGCTAGCAGCAACTATATGTTTGGTCTTGTCCAATTTAATCTTGATACGCTTTTGGTAAATGAAATTTTTTATTTACTTCAAAAATAGTGCCAATTTGAAAAAGTAAATCTTCCCGACCCTTAGCCGCCATAAATTGAATTCCTAAAGGTAGCCCTTCAGCAGTAAGATAAGTCGGCAAACTAATTGCCGGTTCCCCAGTTAAGTTAGCCAATTGGGTAAAGGGCGAAAGAGCCAAGCTTTTTTCAAACATTTCATACACAAGTGCGTCTGCTTGTGCCTCAGACAAATTTTCAGCTTGCGCTAATTTAGCAAAAATTGCTTCACTTTGTAGGCTTGCATCAATTTTCGGTGCTGGGTATGCAGTTGTCGGTGTTAAAAATAAATCGTATTGTGTAAATAATTCCTCCATGACAAAGGCTGCACGATCCCAATTTTGTAAAGTTGCCACATATTTTGCCGCCGAGGTCTTCAATCCTGCTTGGTAAATTCCCCAAGTCATTAACTCCATGTCCTCTTTTGTGACATTACGCCCAATTCCTTGTTGTATTTCAGCAAACATTGCCGCTGTTTCAGCACCATTCATTTTGTAATAATCTAAAATCAGTTGTTTGCCATCAAGTGGATAAGTGATTTCTGTGACTTCATGTCCAGCTTGCTGTAAAAATTCAACCGCATCCTTTACGGCTTTTTTTGCTTCTTTTGAAACATCACTTTTAACTGGTGAGGTTGTGGTATAGGCAACCTTCAATTTATTTTTAGATGGTTTATCTTCCCACTCTAGTTTTGGTGCTTGATAAGGGGCTGCCGGATGTTGCCCTCGCATAGCGTAGAAGAGTTTTTCTGTATCCCGCATGGAAACTGTTAATGCAAAATTAATTGCTGCTCCTTGCCAGTCACGCCATGAATCTGGGCCGGTCGGAATCGTGCCACGGGTTGGCTTTAAGCCAATCAGGCCGCTAAAAGAAGCCGGAATGCGAATCGAACCACCGCCATCACTTGCCGCTGCCAAAGGAAAAATCCCTGCGGCAACAGCCGCCGCTGCCCCACCGCTTGAACCACCAGGAGAATAGGCTAAATTCCACGGGTTACGTGTTGGACCGTAAAGTGTCGGATCGGTAATATTTTTAAACCCAAATTCTGGTGCGTTCGTTTGACCAAAAGGTGTCAGACCACTTGCAGCTAAAGATTTCACAAAATTATTTGTGTGGCTAGCTTTGGCATCTTTAAAAATTCGTGAAGCCGAGGTTTGTGCCCAGCCCGCCTTATTTTGTCCTAAAATTTTTAGTGGTACAGGCAAACCACCAAATACACCATCTTTATTGTGTTCATATTCTTTTTTGGCTGCGATAACATCAAAATCACTAACAAAAGCGTTTAATTTACCTTCTGCTGCTGCTTTTTTGGTTATCTCGGTTAAAAGCGTCTCAATCGAAATATTCCCAGCTTTTAATGCCTCCGCGTAATACGTTGCATCCTTCACGTTTATCCCTCCTGAACTTTTGCTGTTTTATTATGCCTACTTAGCTAAAGCAAGCGCTATCCTTCTTTTGTATTATTACCATACCTACTAAAATAGTACAAATAATATATATTGTAACATTCAAAATAAGTCTGTTATTTACTGACTAATCTCAACTGATACTTTTTTATTCTCCAAATCAATAGAACAGTAAATAATCCTGTTACAAAATTATCCAGCAATTTTTTACTTATGACCAAAAGGATGATTTTGGAAGCTGTCCATTAAAAAAGCTTGCAAACTTCTTCAACGCGTCAGTAATAAACGTTTTTCAAATCTCTTGAAATCTTACCTTTGCTTAAATAAGCTCTTATGAAAGCCAGACAACACGAAGGCAATCAAATCAATATTTTCTCTTTAAAAAATTTACATCGTATTCACAAAAAACACTCATTATCTGTAATTTTTTTACACCATTGTAATCAAAATAAAGGTAGATTTTTATAAGCTATGGTACGCTAGTGTTGAAAAGGACAATTATAATGAGGTGAATACAATGAACAAACTCCGCTTTCGGATTCATTTAGAATTCGGCGTCATTTTGTTGATGGCATTAGACTTACTCCAAAATTTAATTCTATACAATTACGTGGATCGCCAGACTTTTTATTACGCAAATATTCTGGTCTTCTTAGGTATTGTTTTTGGCATGATGGGGACTTCCCTTTTTGTCGTGATTGTTTCGCTGATGATGATCGCTATTGGTAGCTTTACTCTCTACTTTTTTCCAATTGTCATGAGTAATTGGCTGAAAAATTATTTTATTTTTATCGTTCCTGCCTTCACTGTTTTGGGTTATTTCATTAAGACGGATATTTTCTTACGCAAACAAGTAATAAGCAGTAGAAAAGACATGGCGACGTATTTAAAAAATACCGATGCCTTAACCCAACTTGGAACCCTCACAAAGTTCAATGAATCCTACCAACGTTTTGTAGAAACTATTGAACTACGGCCAAAACTAGATCGCTGTTTGGCAGTTTCTCTTTTTTATATTGATTATTTAGACCAATACCGCTATCAAAGTGAAACCAAGACCAATGAGTTAATTAAAATACTGGCGGACGATTTAGAAACCATTCGTTTACCAGAAGAACAACTTTTTTATGTTGGGGATGGAGCATTTGTCGTTTTAACACCTTTAGTTGGTACAGAAAATATCGATCAGTTAAGAGAATTGACGCAAATTACCAAAACGCAGCTGTCTTTAATTCCTTTTGACGGCAACCAAGATATTACCTTGCGTTCTGGTTTAATTGTCTTAGAACGTGATAGTCAGCTAACTGCTGAACAAGTTTTAAGTCGCCTAAATCGTCAAGCCGAGACCGATTTATCTGAAGAATACATTGTTTAAGGAGGATCAATATGCTGACAATTTTTTATTGGCTGGCAATTGTCGTCACCATTTTATTTTTCATTGCAACAATCTTGCTATTTATCAGTGCATTAATTATCCAATCGCGGGTTTGGAAATATTTCAAAAGGAGGAACTTGCGTGGCTAGAGGTTTAATGATTTTTACAATTGTTTCCATCTGGGTTTCAGTCTTCTTCTCACTTTTAACGATTTATGGCGCAGTAACTTTTTTACTAAAAAATTTGAAACCACCTAAACGTAAATTAGATCCACTTGTAGAGTATCCCCTTATTACGATAGTCGTTCCAGCCCACAATGAAGAAATCGTCATCAAAGATACTGTGCGGGCAATATTGAATTTGAACTATCCAAAAGAACAAATGGAAATCTTAGTCTTTGCGGATAATTGTACAGATAATACCTATGAAGAGGCCCTTAGCGTAACGAGATTACCCCAGTATGCAGACTTTAATATTGAAATTATCCAACGCAGGGGTAAAGGTGGCAAAGCAGGTGTATTAAATGACGCCTTAGCAAGAGCCAAAGGCGACTGGCTGTGCGTCTATGACGCAGATGCAATGCCAGAACGCAACGCCCTTTATTTTCTCGTAAAAAAAGGGATTGAAGATCCCAAAAATTACGCTGCCGTTTTTGGTCGCAATAAAACACGAAATTATAAACAAAATTTTTTAACCCGCTGTATCAATTTAGAAGTTGTGACATCCCAGCGCATTCAACATACAGGATTGTGGCAACTTTTTAAAATCGGGCATATCCCTGGCACCAATTTTATTATCCAAAAAAATTACGCCAGAGAAATTGGCGGCTGGGATAACGGGGCCTTGACAGAAGATACCGCATTATCATTTCGAATTATGGAACAGGGAAAATTAATTGCCTTAGCACCCCAAGCAGAAGCTTTTCAGCAAGAACCTGAGACAATCGGCGTTTACTATCGCCAAAGAAAACGTTGGGCCAAGGGAAATTATGAGGTCATCACGGGCAACTTGAAGCATCTTTTTGACAAAAGCAACTGGCGCATCAAATGGGAGGTCTTTTATTACATCAATACTTTCTTTTGGTTTAACTGTGCCATTGTTATCTCTTCTGGGATTTTCCTTGTTAATCTGGTGACGATGTTATTGAATTTTATTGGTTTTACCTTGCAAATGCCCTTTACTTTCGGGGGTGGCAATCGCCAAATAGCTGCTATTTTATTAGTAAATTGGGCAATGATGTTTGCCATTTATTTATTACAAATCAATATTGCTTTAGTTAGTCAGTACGGCCAAGCAACTACAGAAAACTTTTTGTACTCGGTTGCTTCTTATTTTACTTATTCCCAATTGTTCTTAGGCGTTTCAATTGTGGCTTTCTTTTCCTTAGTATTAGACCGCATTTTTAAACGTGATGGTACAAAATGGTATAAAACACAGCGTTTCAACGATTAATCTTTGTTAAATATTTGAAGGTGGAGGTTTGCGATGAAGAAAAAACCCTTAGTATTGTGGGGCATAGCAGCAATTTTGCTGGTATCTTATGTCGCAATTTTATTTATGGCGATTAAAGACAACCGTGCCCATATCCAACAAAAAATGTATGATGATTGGCGCGAACACTATCTAGTATCTTCCAAACAAGGAGATATAGTGAATACAGCTGCTAAAGGTAAAACGGCCCTGTCAGAAGCGCAAGGCTATGGCATGGTGATTGTAACCTTAGCCGCAGAAAAAGGTTTTGCCAAAGAAGCAGATTTTGAAAAATTATATCGCTATTACACTCATTACCAAATCAGCGAAAAAAAGCCCCTGATGCAGTGGCGGCAAGCGGAAACAAAAAAAGGTTGGGTTTCAGATAGTAAACACAATGCAACCGATGGTGATTTAGACATTGCCTATAGTCTGCTTATGGCCAGCAAGTTATGGCCCAATAGTAAACATGACTATAAAACAGCTGCCCAAAACTTATTACAGGCGATTAAAGCATACAATTATAATCCCCATACCGGCTTTCTAACTGTCGGAGATTGGGCAACTGTCGATGAAAAAGCCAGCCAAATTTTACGTCCTTCTGACATTATGCCAGGGTATTTTGATGCCTTTTATAAATTTACTGGCGATCGTTTTTGGCAACAGTTAAATGACCGCGGGATTGAATTATTGCAACAATTATCGGCGCAACACAAAACCGGTCTTATGCCAGACTTTGCCTGGATCAAAGATAACCGTGTGATCGCTGCTAAAGCAAACGAAGTTAATAACAAATATGACGGCGATTATTCCGCTAACGCTTGTCGCATTCCTTTGCGTTTAGCGCAATCTAATGATAAACGCCTGGCGCCTATCTTAAGTAAAATGTTACGCTTTTTTGAAAAAGAGAATATGGTCTTTGCTGGCTACAATTTAAAGGGCAAAGCATTAGTAGATTACCAAAATCAAAGCTTTTCTGCCCCCGTTTTAGTCGGCGCTTATCACGAAGATCCTTACAGTGGTTTAGTTACCTCACAAAAATGGGTCATCCAAGAGCCAATTCACGGTCAAAATTATTACGACGAAACGCTGAAAGTCCTTTCCGTTTTAGAAATGTATAAAAATCTCGACGTAAAATAAAAGCTGTATAAACGCGATCAGCTGAGCTGACTAACAGTAAAAGTAAAGATAATGAATTCCCTTGCGCCACTGATAGCCAGCTAGGATTTAACGAAATTACGCGCAAATAAAAAAATCCCGTACCTACAAACAAAGACGAAATTTCGTCATAACTGTTGTAGCGACGGGATTTTTAGTCATTTCTTATTAGCAGATTGCAAAGCTTTAAACAAAGTATTGAACTGCCCCTTAAAGGACATCACTTGTTCAAAAATATCTTCACCATCATTCAACATTTTTACCGTTACCCAGCCCAAAGACTCAGTGATGGCCATTGCGACTACGGCGTTGACTGCACCGCCACCGATTGTACCGACAACGGGAACAAATTTCAAAATATTTCCGACTGCACTGCGGCCAAAACTAACGACCACCAGCTCCTTTGTCATGCTTTTTCCTATTCCTTCTGACCAAGATTGGCCAAAAATTTTATGAAGTCGCGCCATCATGACTAACTGCACTGGCACTAATAAAAAAGCATCCGAAAATGGAATTGGCGACAAACCAATAATCGCCGCACTCAATGAAGCCATATGAATGATTCCATGGGATTTTTTTTGGGTTGTTTCATCCACACCCTTTAAAAACGGATCAAAAACACTGTCAAAGCGACTGCGGGTGGTCGCTAACAAGGATTCTGCCTTTACTTTAGTGCTATCAAATGTCTTCATGATAATCGCCGCAGCAGAATTTGGTAATTTTTTTACGACATCACCAAAAAAAGATTGAAATGCAGCATCATCAACTTCAGTGTCAGCTAGAACAATTTTTTCTTCCAAATCTTCCTTCTTTTTTACTTCAGCGCCATTTTGACGGCGGCGTGGAAATTTCACCATAATCGTCCCCTTCTCATTCTTTATTTCCGGCATTTCTTACCAAAAGGTAAATTACATTAGCTACTACTTTCAAAATATACTTTTTGACTGTTTTAAACAACTATTACGTTTTTAACGTAATTAAGCTTACTTTTTAATTACGCAGCTCTAACTGTTGTGCGATATTTGCCGGAAAAGAACTCTGCAAAATTTGGACAATTTCGTGGGGATTTTTCTTTGGATATTGTAGCAGCCACGTTTTGATACAACCCAATGCACCACTGACAAAATAAGAAAAGTAAAGCTCCAAATCCGCTTCGTTCTTCGTACCAAAGACAGCTGCAAAACGGGCAATAGAAGAAGGTTTGATCTCTTCTAGTAACAAATTGAAATTTTGTTCTTTGGTTTGATTTAATAAAATAATTGTCGCCAACTGTCTGTTTTCCACAAAAATGGCCAAGAGATTTTCCAACCATGTATTAAAGTCTGGCTGTTTGGCATTTAAACGCTGCAAAACATCGCTAAAAAATTCTGTTTCAATCTGGTGCATCAAATCACTGGGATCTGTGTAATATTTATAAAAGGTCCCACGATTTATATCAGCGGCTTTTGCGATTTCGGTAATCGTAATAACACTTAATTCCTTATTTTGTAAGAGTTGTAAAAATTCCTGTTGAATGATTTTTTTCGTCATTTGGCTACGGCGATTATTCTTGGTACCAACCATAATTTCCTCCTTTTTCTAAACAAATAAATGGCAGTTTGTCTATTTAATAACAAGCAAAAAAAGATTGCTGATTGTTTTGTTTCCAAACTCCTCGTATACTGACATAGTATCATTAATTAAACAAGTTGTTCAATTAAAGGAGAAAACAGCCATGAGCTTTTTAGAAGTAAAAAATGAATCGAAGCGCTACAAAATGGGAGATTCAACCATTACCGCCAATGATTCCCTCAGTTTTTCCGTTGAAAAAGGCGAGCTTGCCATTATTCTTGGTCCTAGTGGTGCAGGAAAATCTACTGTGCTAAATATTTTAGGCGGCATGGATACTCCAGATGAAGGCGAAATTTTCGTCGCTGGTAATGACATTGCCAAATATAACGACAAACAGCTTACAGCCTATCGCCGGACAGATGTGGGCTTTGTTTTCCAATTTTATAATTTAGTTCCTAATTTAACAGCCAAAGAAAATGTCGAGCTTGCAACAGAAGTTTCTAAAAAAGCACTTGATCCTATTCAAACTTTGGAAAATGTCGGCTTGCAAAACCGCCTCAATAACTTTCCGTCACAATTATCCGGCGGTGAACAGCAGCGGGTCTCCATCGCCCGTGCCCTTGCAAAAAATCCTAAATTGCTCCTCTGTGATGAACCGACAGGCGCTTTGGATTTTGAAACAGGAAAACAAGTCTTAAAACTTTTACAAAACGCGAGTCGCAAAAATGGCAATACCGTTTTAATCATCACCCACAACTCTGCGTTAGCACCAATTGGCGACCGCGTGATTCGCATTAATGACGCGAAGGTACGCTCAGTTGAAATAAACGAAAATCCAATTTCAATTGACGAAATAGTTTGGTAGGTGGCTGGTAAAATGAAAAATAAAACCTATTTAAAGGCTACATTTCGTGAAATAACAAAATCTAAAGGGCGTTTTATCGCCATTATTTTGATTATCTTTTTAGGTACGCTACTTTACGTGGGCATTAAAACGACACAACCAGTTTTAGATCACTCCGCTGACGTTTATTTAAAAGAACGCAAACTTTCGGATCTGCAAGTCGTCTCAACAGGCGGCATTACAAACGCTGATAAGGATGTCTTAGACGATATCACCGGACTTTCAATCGAGAGTGGCTATCAATTCTTTTATGCGGATGCAAAGAAAAATGAAGTCATCCAGGTCTTTTCTTACGATCAAGAAAATGACCAAAATCACTTAGAGCTCACAAGCGGCGCTCTGCCTAAAAAAGATAATGAAATTCTCTTAGATCACTTGGCAAAAAAAGAAGGTTATAAAATTGGCGATACATACACGATCAACGACCATGAGCAACTAAAAAGCACACAATTTAAAATCGTTGGTTTTGTGACCTCGCCTCTTTTTATCAGTGAAGTAGAACGGGGCTATGCCAATGTTGGCAATGGCAGTGTTTCTTATTTTGCCTATTTGCCAAAAAAACTTTTTAAAGCAGAAGTAGAAGCGGTCATGTATCTTAGCTTTGCCAATGTAAAAAAATACGAAACCTACAGTAATGCTTACAAAGAACAAATGGCAAAAAATACCGCGCTCATTGAAGACAAACTTTCTCAGCGTCCAAATGCACGCTTAAAAGAAATTCAAGCAGACGCAACAGAAAAACTTCGTCTCCAAAAAGAAAAAATTGCCACTGGTAAAAAAGAATTAGAAAACGCGCAAGAGCAACTACAACAAGCAAAAGATAAACTCGCCTTACAAGCAGCGCAAATCAGCTTGTTACCCGAACCACAAAAAACAGCCGCACAGCAAGAATTAACAACAGCACTAAAACAGCTAGCAACCAATGAAGCAACTTTGAAAAAAAATCAGTCAGAGTTAGCAACTGGAACAGCAGAAATAAAAAAAACAGAAGCTACAATCAAAAATATGAAGGAAATTGTTTATCGCTATAATGATCGCTTTGACAATGTTGGTTTCCAAGAATTTGGTAGCCTTTCTGACCGTATCGCCGCAATCGCAGACGTCTTCCCAGTCTTTTTCTTTTTCATTGCAGCCTTAATTACCTTTACCACCATGACGCGGATGGTCGAAGAAAATCGCCGTGAAATCGGGACATTAAAAGCACTAGGCTATACAAAGGCAGAAATAGCGAAAAAATATGTCATCTACTCCTTACTCGCTGCCAGTATTGGGCTAGTTTTAGGCGTTGTCAGCGGTACGAATTTCTTGCCCCGGATTATCTTTTATTTAATGAGCGACCGCTATTCCTTCAATAAAGCTTATGTCTTTTACGACTGGGACCCTATTTTAAAAGCGATTATCGCCTTTTTACTCGCTACTTTAGGTTCAGCTCTCATCGTTTTAACCAAAGAATTACGAGAAAAACCAGCTCAACTCTTACAGCCAAAAGCACCAAAGCCCGGCAAACGGATTTTTTTAGAATACATTACACCCCTTTGGTCACGTTTAAGCTTTAATCAAAAAGTTAGCTATCGCAATTTATTTCGCTATAAAGCCCGTATGCTAATGGCAATTATCGGCATTGCCGGTTGCACCGGCTTAATGCTAGCCGGCTTTGGTTTAAAAGACTCCTTGTCTTCAGTTGCTGCAAAACAATTTGGTCCAATCATTGCTTACCAAGGAATTGTCAGCCTAGAAGATGATTTACCCGCAGCAGATACTACAGCGATCACCAATGCACTAAAAAACGATGAACAAGTCACAAGTTTTATGGCTAGTCACAATGAGACCGTCGAAATACGCAAAAATAATCAGGCAACACAAAGTCTCACATTAATGGTGCCAACCGCAGCAAAAGAATTTGAAGATTATTTACACCTTCATAATAAAGACAATAAAGTAATTTCGCTGACAAATACTGGTGCTGTCATCACCAAAAAAATGGCAGAGTTTTATGACATCAAAAAAGGCGATACCCTTTACATTTACGATAGCAAGCAACAGAAACAGCAAATCAAAATCGCCGGCATCGTCCAAAACTATCTTGGTAGCTTTTTGTACATGACACGCCCTTACTATGAGAAAGTCAGCAACCAAAAATTTTCAGCCAATAGTTTATTGCTTAAAACCAACAAGATGACGACAAAAGAAGAAGATAATCTTGCCCAAGTATTATTAGATACTAAAAAAGTCGTCAACACGACTTTTATTTCCAAACAAATTGAAACGCAAAATCAGTCCATCTCCAATTTGAATGCAATCGTCTGGATTTTAGTGACACTTTCGGGATTACTGGCATTTGTCGTCTTGTATAATCTGACCAATATCAATATTTCCGAACGGGTACGAGAACTTTCCACCATTAAAGTATTAGGCTTTTTTGACAAGGAAGTAACTATGTATATCATCCGAGAGAATATCATCTTCACTATTTTGGGAATTATTGCAGGCTTTGGTGTCGGCAGGGTTTTAACCCACTTTATCTTAGATAAAGCCTCGATGGAAAATATGGTCTTTCCTTTGGTTATCAAACCCGCAGCCTATCTTTATTCTGGTGGTCTAACCATTATCTTTACCTTAATCGTCATGTTTGTAACTCACTTCAAACTAAAACATATCAATATGATTGATGCCTTGAAGTCAAATGAATAGAAAAAACTAACTTAAACCAAATTATTTTTTTAACTCAAAAACCCTTATTTTACAAACAGGAAGCTTGCTAAACGTAATATGCAAGCACCTGCTTTGCCAAAATAAGGGTTTTATTTTAAACACTATTTCAATTTTATGAATCATTGTTATTCATTCTTTACCATAGAGAGGTTTTTTAATTTCCAAATTATAAGCACTATCAAACAAATTATAATTCCCAAACTAACAATTTGATATGAGGCAACCTCATTTGTTTGCGGGTAACTACCTGAAGACACTTTAGAAACCAAAGCCCCTTCTTTTCCCTTAAAGGTCGCATCAACTTGATAAATTGCTTCTTCTGAAGAATCAGAAGTCCTCCCTAGCCAGCCATTTACTTCAATTTGATTATCCATAGGCTTTCTCCAGTATGGCTAGTTCCAATTAGTGACAGTAGTAAATTTGAGGGTCATGGTGTATTTTGGTTGTACTTGGGTAGTAGCAGTTGCAGTACCAGTATATCTGAATGTCGCCACATTCGAACTTGTATCTTTTTCGTCAGCCAACTTCATGCGTCCATCTTTATTTGCTAAATCAATCAGATGTGTAGCAGTTGTAAAATCAGTGGAAGTATCAGAGGTCGCAATGCTTGGTATAACTCCATCTCCCCCCTCGACTAGTAAATTTAAAGAATAGCTACTTGGTAATGGCAGGCTAATATTAGTAGCGTCATTTTCAAATTTTTCTAGTGATACTGACACGGGTCGTCCCGAATTATTTGTGATTTTGTAATCTGGTGACTTAATCACTGGGTCCGCAGCAGTATTATAAAAAATCGTTTTTGTCGGTACTGTCACGTTAATCCAGTTATCATCACCTTCAGGAATAGTGGCATTAGGATCTTTATTATCAGCTCCGAGTGTTCCATTTACTTCGATTTCAACTGAGTTTTGACCACTATAATTCTTCTGTAGGTCAGCTTCCGTCCCGTCCTGTGCAAACGCCGGCATTGCTGCTCCTAATACACAGCTACTTAACAGCAGTCCTGCAATCACTTTCTTTTTCATATACTCGTGCTCCTTTTTCATTTTTTATTAGTTCACCATTAAGGTTAATCCCGATGCGACTTGTCCTTGCTTTTCTTTTGTTTCTGGATCATATAAGCTAAATGTTGCGGTTGCTTTATGAACGCCTTTTGTCAATTTTTTTTCTAGTTTAGCTTGCTTAATCTCCTCTCCGGGCTTGATAGCGCCAGAAGTATAGATTAAGTCCTTACCATCATCCAAGCGTACTTCCACGTTAACAGGATAAGCATTCTTAGGCGGATTTTGAATAAACAACTCACTCATAGCAGTTTTTTCATTGACCGTAGCCTCAGATGCAATTACCATATTAAAATTACTAGCATCTACTGCAGCCTGAGCGTATTTCGCCATCTCTTCTTCTGAAATTTTCTGCGCATCCTTACCATCGGGAAGAAAATCACCACTGACAATAGAAACAGGGACTTCATCTTTGTGCGTAAAATAGCGATAGGTAATTATTCCACCAATAGCTACAAGCAATAAAAGTAAAAGCCATAAGATACGTTTCTTTGATTTATTTTCTTGTTTCGTTTCCATTTTTTATCTCCTCCTATTGCGCTGAAATCGTAAAGGTAAAGTTGTAGGCGACTTTTTTAACTTCTGAAACCGGGCCAGAATAATTTCCGGTGAGATAAACTTCCGCTTGATTCTTATCTGTCTCCCAGAATGGTTCTAGTAGTATGGCTTTGCTATCTTCAGAAATTGGCCCCTCAGTGAGTGGTCCCCAAACTAACGGATTATTTGTTTCATCTGTATAATTTGTCGCTAGGTTTAGCAATAATTTGTAAGTATCTATTTGCGCCAAAGATGTTGCTAGCTTAACGGTTGAATCTGACTCATCGGTGCGAGCAACTTTCGTCAAGTCTACTGCGATTGGAATGTTACTATTATTGATAAACTCATATTCCTCTGCATTTTCAGCTTTGCCAAATACTGTAGTAGGACTTTTGAATATCATATTTATAGGGATGTCTGTGTTGATTACTTTTGCAAGAGATAGTGGTTCAGAAGCAGTAGTCACCCATAAAGTAGTGGATGGGAATCCCGCAGTAATTTCCCCTGTGGCTCGTGCATATAGATAATAATCACCACCTGCTAGATTTTCAAAAATAGTCCTTGTATCTGTGTTTTCGGTAGTGAGAGTAACTGTTTTTCTTAGGTAGGAACTGTCAGTGGAATTAAATGCGTCTAATATTGCCTGTTGTACATCAGTAGAATTGATGTCACCATCTCCGTGAAGTGATTTTTTAGATAGCAGGTAATCAACGCTTGTTAATGTACGATCATTAGGGACAAAGCCGCCTATGTCAGCTTCAATTTGACTTTTATTTTCAGAAACCGACGCGTTCGGAGTTCCAGTAACGCCGGTAAGGGAGAGGTCTTGTTCATAAATCAAGCCTTGATTAGTTCCACTTGGATTTGAAGTCGTTATTCTCTCTGTGTGATTCAGTAAAAATGGTGATACAAGTGGGTTAACAATTCCATTATTAAGATAGTTAAGCTGGTAGTTTGTGGGTGTTTCAATTTGTGGTCTAGTTAAATTGATAGTTCCAGCCATGAAATTTTTATTTTCTATGGGGAAATCAAAAAGAATAAAGTTTGGCTCATTTGCCGTTATGTTAGTAGTTTGCATGTTAATGGGCCAATAAGCTGAAGAAAAGATGGTAGTAGTATTTTGACCAACATTTATATTTACGTCTCCACCATTAGAAATCTCATTATTACCCGTAGCGCCGGATTCTTTATTATTTGTTGGTTCAATTTTTTCAAAAGAAAAAGCAGCATTTGTTGCAATATCAATTGAGAAGTTACCACCAAAGAATAATCTTCGTTTACTTGATTTAATTGATACTACTGAATTTTCAAGTAATGAAATACTCATCGGATCATCCCAAAATAGTGCTGTACCTCCATTGGAATCATGAAAAATGGTAGTTTTACTGCCAGACTCAAACACTATATTTTGATAGCCTTCAGAAAATTCGCCACCATGTGTTTGACCATCACATATGAATGTATTCACTCCTTTAAAAATGATACTATTCCCACTTCCGCCAGCATAAAAAGGTTGCGCACCGTTTCGAACATTATAGTAAATATTTTCAATTTCAAAAGTATTGTTTCCGCTATTAAGCTGAACAAATCCGTAATAGGTATTATCAGGGTACTCGCTATTACCAATATTAATGTTTTTATAAGTCAATTTTATTTGACCCGAGGCCGTGATTTTAGAATTATTGGTGGTATCTCCTGTATACAAAATTGCATAGTGGTTGCCTGGGTCTGTTGCATCAAGACTCGGATCTTTCAGACCATTCACTACAGTATTTTTATTGTATGCTAGTGATTCACTGTTATATTTGAGGTCCGCTGTTAGCTGAATATAAAGTGCATCTGAACCTGAAGGTATCGCTTTTTTTACTGCTTCTTCTAACTCAGCAAATGTCGCAACTAAATAAGGATTTCCTTCACTTCCATCTGCCACAGCGTCAGTTGTCGCAGCAAAAGTTGTAACTTTTTTAGTTTTCTCTAAAGATGTATCAGGGGTGGTACTGTCTGATTTTGTTGTCGTCTCTGTTGTGGATTCAATTGTCGTTGTTGCATTTGTCCCATTTGTGTTTGAGAAATTTGTTTCCTTCAGAATATTGGCTGAATTAAAAGTACTTTCTTGACTGGCTGTACTCTCTAAAAGTTCTGAAGTTGCGTTGGTTGGCTCAGAAACAGCAACATTTACTGGACCATTCATGAATACAAATGTACTAATCAAAGAAGCCGACAACAGTACAATAAAAGTATTTTTCATAATTCACCAACTTCCCATTAAATTTTCTTGTTTTTTTTCAATAATTTTAAAGCCGATTACTTTTTATTAATTACACTTATTATTTTATCTAGATTCGCAAAAAAAATAAAATATTTTGAATAAAGCGCTTTTATATTTTAGCACGATTTCTGAAAAATATTCACAAAACAAAAATTTACCTTCCCTTAAGTTTTAATATAAAATAAAATTTATGAAAAAAACTTTATTCACAAATTTTTTGATGATTCAAAAAATAGTCAGTCAACTATCAAGGAAAAATTTCTTAAATTTAACGCAAAATAAATTTCGTTTTATAATCAGTGATAAGTATTTTTAAAATCGTTATTTAAAGATAAAAATAATAAAATGATTAGTTTGATAGGAAACTCTCCCACTAGCTTATTGTTGCTACGTCTTACGCTAAAATTGCGGTTTAGCTTCAAAAAAGCTATTATGCAGATGTAATATAACCTTCCCTGTTGGACAAAAAATTAAATCTATTCACACAAAAAAAGCAGTGCAAGAAATCTTGCACTGCCTGTATCGTTTTTTCTATTCAGAGGAAAAGTTAATTAAGCCCTTTGATAGCTTCAAAAGCTGAGCTATCGCCAGAAACAATTTCAAATTCTTTTCCGATAGTTACGTCATTTTCCAGTGTTGCCAGAATCACGGTTGCCACGTCTTCTCTTGGAATCGTATTTTTTTCAAGTTCTCCTGTTAGATTGTCTGCTAATTTAATTTTGCCTGTTCCAACTTCATTGGTTAAAGAACCTGGATGAATAATCGTCCAGTCTAGATTGGTACGATGTTTCAACCATTCATCGGCATAATTTTTGGCAATTGTGTAAACGGTCAAAGAAGAGTTTTCCTTAATTTCTCGGCTAATTTCTTTGCGCCCCGTTTTAAAGGTACTAACCATGACAAATCGTTTAACGCCAGCAATTTCAGCTGCTGTCATAATTTTTATTGCGCCGTCCAAATCGATCATAATCGTTTTATCTAAGCCCTTGCCACCTGCTCCAGCACTGAAAACAACAGCATCCACATCTTTCATGGCAGCTGCAAACTCTTCGATAGAATTATTGACGATATCCAATAGTACTGTTTCAATTTTCCGTTCCCTAAAAAATGGAATTTGTTCTTCATTGCGAATGACTGCTTTTTCTTGTAGAAAAGGATGTTCTTTGATCTGATTGGCAAAATGTCTTGCCACTTTCCCATTTGCACCTACTACTAAAATTTTCATCTTACTTCCTTCTTTCTTGCGTTTACAAACAGTTTGATAACAGCTTTAGCTAGAATTCAAAAATTACTGTTACCTCTTTCTACCTTCTTTTTTATTATAGCAATTTAACCTATAAATTCCTTTTCATTAGACTTTAAGCAAATTAAACGAAAGATTTTTACTAGAAAGATACGATTTTATTCGCACTTCCAGATAAAAACACAGCTTAGCCAAAGCGTTTACGAAACTGAAATGGCGTCAGCGTATATTTCGCTTTAAAACGCGTTATAAAGTAACTAACATTGTTAAAGCCTGTTGCAAAACAAATTTCGACTACATCCTGTTGGGTCTCTAACAGCATTTTTTCGCCTGATTTAGGCGATAGTCGATTACGTAATTGATTGGTGAAAGATGGGTATAGTTGTTAAACAAGTTGGTACACTTTTTCTTACTTATTGGAATTGTCTGTGCAATAGCTTGCACTGTAATTGGTTCTTGAAAATTTTTATGAACATAATCCAGTAATTGATAAATAATCGTCTCTTCCTCCTGATTCGTCAGATACTGATTTTTATCGATATTATTTAAACTACTAATTAACAACTCATAGACATCCAGATAATTAATATCATTTACATTCTTTTTAAGGCTATTCAGAATTTCTAAATTTCGCGTAGTTATAGCTAAGAATCGATAGGAAAAAGAAGATTTCTTGCTATATTCCGCAATACTTTTCTGGTAAATTTCTTTATTGATAAAATATGGAGAAAAATCAATGCAGCTATATTCTACTTTTGATGTAGCTGGGATTGCCCCATGTATTTTAGAAGTATTAATGAGAATGCCTTCGTTTTGGTGAAGTAAAAATTCTTTTCCATCGACGCTATACAGCAATGTTCCTGAATAGACCCAAACCAATTGAAATTCCTCATGCCAGTGTAAAGTTATCGCATCGTGTCTTTCCTTTATCAAGGTCCGCTGATAAATGGCAAGTGGAAGATTTTTGGTTACATGCTGTGTCGCTTATTTTTTATTATCATCAACTTGAAAATACATACTAGCTCCTTTATACCCAATACTGTTATTATCGTCCTCAAAACTGTTAGAAAACAAAGTAAATAAACATTATACTGATATACTAACAGATATTAAAAAAGGAGTGACGGACCATTTTAAAAAATCAAAAAACGATTGGGATTCTTTATGCCAGTATTGCGGCCGCATTATGGGCTATCTCAGGAATATCTGGTCAAATTCTATTTAACCAGTTTCATTTTTCCGCAACTTGGCTTGTCTCAACACGAATGTTACTTGCAGGTTTTCTTTTACTTATGATCGCCCGGATTAAAAATAAAGATGCACTGACTTGGCCTTTTAAACATCGGACTGATTTTATTTCAATACTCTCATTTTCACTTTTAGGAATGTATCTGGTGCAATTCACTTATTTCAAAACTATCGAGCTCAGTAGCGCTTCTTTTGCGACAATTGTTCAATATATCGGTCCGGTTTTCGTCATTTTCTATACAGCATTGCAGACGAAAATGCTACCGGCGAAAAAAACAATTTATCTCATCTTACTTGCTTTGTTGGGCGTCACACTAATTGCCGCCAAAGGAAAGCTAGCAAATTTAATCGCCTCACCAGCGGCCTTCCTTTGGGGAATTGGCTCGGCTATTTCATTAGCCTTTTATTCCATTCAACCGCGCCGGCTACTTGCAGAACACGGAAGCATCGCAGTTGTTGGTTGGGGAATGCTTTTAGGCGGTATCGCCGCCAACATCATCCACCCGATTTGGAACGTTGACGGAATGGTCACGTTGGCTTCTGTCCTTCAAATTTTTATTGTCATTATTTTTGGTACTGCCTGTTCATTTTTAATCTATCTATCCAGTTTGCGCTACATCTCTTCAGCTTTAGCAAGTGTTTTGACCGCTTTTGAACCTATACTTGCCACAGTCTTCTCAATTTTTATCTTTCAGCTACGATTTTCTTTACCTGAATTTATTGGATTTCTACTTGTGTTAGGCGCGATTTTATTTTTACAAAAAACACTATAATTTTTTTATAACTAAAAGAACCTTTCAATCACTAGTCAAACGTATTCAATCTCGTATTCAATTCAAAACACAAAAAAGCTGAACCCTTATCTATCAAGGGTTCAGCTAGTATTTAAAGCTTATTCTTCTTCTTCGGACATGAAGTTAAGTTCATTGATGATAATTGAAGATAGTTGATATTTCAATGATTTTTGAATAGAGCTAATCACTTTATTGATGATAAATCACCTTGATTGGTTTTCTAATCGTATTCAAAAACGTATTCAAGTTGCGTGGCGTGTTTTTAACAGGAAATAAAAGTCTATTGCATGTATCAAAATACTATGCAGACTATAAAATAAACGAACCATAAAATTTATTCCTATACAAAAATCAAATTTTATACTTTTCTTTTTCAATATATTTATCAACTTCGTCCATCACATATTCTAGTAACGTAAAAGTATCTTGAGCAATTCGTTGAATATCCCTCTCTGAAAAATCTTTTGCTGAATCAATGAAGGATTCACTTCCATGAGCTAGACTATTTCGCTTGTCTTTTACGGTTCTCATAGAACTTGCGTGCGGATTAGTCTTATCCGAATTAACAATCATTCCGTGTTCTGACATCGCTTTTTTTATAACACGCCAATCTGCATTTCCAGACAATTTGAATTGTTCAAAATCAAGAAAAATATCCTTTTCAGATATAATTTCATCAATCAGCACTTGTGAGACTGTTTTCAATTTATCCACGCTTGATACATTATCTTTAAAATGATAATTAAACCAAATTCTTTTTATCTCATCTCTAGCGTCCAAATATCGAATATTATGTTTGTTTATCTCGTCATACATATAGATTACTGAGTTTTTAATCGTAGACTCAACAAGATTGTATATCATTATGAATGAATTAGATTTCAAAATAACTAAAAAATCTTCAAAAATGTAGTTTTGTCGTTTTTTGATATTCTCTGCTAAAAAAAAAGTGTATGGACTAGTCTGATTATCGTTCATTTCATACAAAGTAGTTAAGGAATGGATAAAAAATTTTAGTTCTTTTTTTTTCTCAAAATACAGGTTTCTATCTTGCACCATAATTGCCCCTTAGCAAAGCATCTCTTATAAATTCTATACGTGCTCTTACTCTAGATTTGCTATTGCTCCCATCACTTGTCACAAGCTGATTAAATTCATCTGAGGAAAGAATGTCTTCAATTAATTCTTTAGATGGTGATAAATTAGGGTTTTTTCGTAAAGCCAAAGCTGTTCCAACCGCAAGAGATTCAAATCTCACGCGTGGAGTATCCTTTCTATTATTTCCCATAACTTTAGAAAATCCATTAGGGTAGTACTTTTTAGCAAATTTCATTACACGCTTAAATTCGTCCTCAAACGCTTTTGATGTTTTTTTATCAAAGTTATTGCCTGTTTCAACAATGTATTCATTGATAAACGTAGTTACACTGTGCACGAAATTTTGGTAGTTATTCAAATATGCAAAAAATCTGGAAACTAATTCTGTATCTTCACGCCTTTTCAATTTGTTATCAGATAAATAAACTACATCAGAAAATTCTTTACTTTGTGCTAGCTTATTGATTAACTGCATTAAAGCGTTAGTTTTATACGCTCCTCTTCTAACCTCAGCATTCTTCGCAGAATATGCTGAAGTATTCAACCTATCAAATAAATCTGTTCTTGTTTCTAATTCTGTATCTTTTCTTAATACTATTACACGTAATGATTTAGACTTTAATCTTCTTTGTTCTGATATAGGTAAATCACTAAATTTAAACCCATTCAAGGATCTTAATTTTGTCAGTTTTTTTAGGATAATAGTATCGTCTAAAAAATCTGAAAGAGTAGATATCCTCTGCACTCCATCTACAATTTCCAGTCTACCCTCAGCGGTATCAGCTAAGAAAAGCAATGGAATCGGATAACCCAATATCAAAGATTCTATAAACCTCGCTTTATATTCTTCTGGCCAGACAAATTCCCTTTGATAGTCAGGAATATAATAATCTTCATTTAAGAATTGCTCTACTATAAAGGAAATTGGAAAATCTCTTGTATCGTAATCAATCCGTTTCTGTAGTTTGTTTATTTCTTTTAAAGCGGCCTCTCTCCTTATTTCATCAAGTGCCAAAATAATTCCTCCTTTATAAACACGCAAGACTTTTTTGAATTGACACTCCAATTGCTTTTGCCAAATTTACCGGAACGGCATTCCCGATGAATACACCTAAATCCTTTATATTGATAGATTTTTTCTCATCGAAAAATTTATACTCTCTTGGGAAGGTTTGAAGTAAAGCCCCTTCTCGCAAACTGATTGCCCTATTTTGAACAGGATGACCAAAGCGACCGTTTCCATAACCATAAAATTTAGTCGTGATAGTAGGAGCTGGTTTATCCCATTCCATTCTCCCATACACAGACGTATAGGATTTTCCACTACTTTTTTTGTGGCAATTTAGTACTAGGTCTTCATCCCAATCTTTCCATGTTCCTCCCGGTTTTGACTGCTTAATTCTTTTTAGATTTACTTCTGATAATTTTACAGCCCTATGCATAGAATCCAGTCTAGAAACATCTCCAGAATCAATTTTGGGAAGACCTTCAATAAATTTTCTGACTGTTGGCATATTATCTCTATCATGAGTAGGAGGAATTAATTTAATTTCGCCTAAAGTTGAAGCTAATAATACCAATCTTTTTCTGCTTTGCGGAACACCATAATCAGTTGCATTCACAATATACCAATTTGTTTTGTATTTTAAACTCTTTAATAACTGAAGAAATTCTTCAAAAATAGGCTCTTTAGACATCTGTGGAACATTTTCCATTGTAACAATTTCTGGCTTAATATCTTTAACTAACCGTCCATAGTGAGACAACAAATCTAACTTATTTTCTGAAGCATCTATACCCTTATACCTGTAACTATAACTAGAGAATGGTTGGCAAGGTGCGCATCCTGCAAGCATTTTTATATCAGTATTTTTGGGATACAGACTCATTACCTCATCAGAATTTACTTTCTTAATATCAGCATGGATAAATTTTGCTCCATTGTTACTTTCATAAGGATACTTACATTTTTCTTCAACATCAATTCCTGCAATAACATTTATGCCTGAATCAAGCAATCCACGAGTTAGCCCACCAACACCACAAAATAAATCTACAGTAGAAATCTTCAAACAATCACCCCCCTATTTATCATTTTCTGATAAAGACTTATTTTTCATAAAATCATCACATCTCAATTTTTTTATTTTTCAGAGTCATTATATCAATAATAGCTAAAGAACAATAGATAGACGATTTAAAAATATAATTCAAAAATTTTATATGTGTTAAACGTTATCTAAAAACTAAAATACACTTGTAATACTTGAGTATACCCTAACGTTACACACCCTATTTACTATCATACCAGTATTCATTCGTGATACATAAGAGTGTAACATTAAGAATTCTATTCAAAAGACTACAAGTAGTCACCTTTAATTGCGAGTAATTTTCTTTATCCAATCCTTGTGCAACCTTGTCGTTACCCCTTGTATATCCCCCCGTACCCCGGATGTTTCGGAATATCAAAAATATGCTCAAATTCCTGATCTTCATCAGTCTCCCACTCATGATTCAACGGTTCATGCCACTCTATAAACCTTGACCATAAAATGTTTTTTCTATAAAACTCAATAGGAATTTCAAAACAGTAAAAATTGTATTTGCTAAAATCTGTAAAATTATCTTTACGAGCATACTTTAAATGGCAGGTATCTCGCCACAACCAAATTAAGTCTCGATCCAATGGTAACTGAATTCGTTTCGTATACTCTTCTTCAAGCCAATGAAGTGCACCAACTGCATTCGGATTATCAAAAAAGACAGATAATTCAGTATAGCATTTCTTTGGATAAATAAATCCTTCTGAATCAACAGATTGTAAAAAATCTACTGGTTGAACCGTGTACACTTTCATTTATTCACCACCTTTTTTTGACTACTTATAGTCATTTACCAATTTGAAATTGGCATACTTTTTCATTCAATTGAACTCAACTTTAATTGTACATGGGTTTTCTTCACTAACGGATAATATCAGGATATACTAATACTATCCTGAACAGCGAAATGAGGTAGCCAAAATGAGCAAAGTCGATGAATATATCAAAAAGAAATCCAAAAAAAGTAAAAGAATGGCAAAAAACATTTGAGTTAGAGTATAAGAAACTCTCAGATAACCTCAAAAAGGACACTTATAATCCAAATGAATCAAGTAAAGCAGATAACCAATAAAGATTACTCTCCCATGTTTAACATTGCTTCACGAATCAGTAATCGTTGACTACAAGTAGTCATTGAAGCAAATCTTCATAAGATACCTGTAGAATATCCCTAACAGCCCTCAATTGATCCAGCTTAATATGTTGCCGACCACCTTCAATCTTAACCAATGTTTCTCTTGTCATAGCGATTTTACTGAGCTGTAGTTCTCGCACCAGTTCAGTCTGTCCCATTCCCTTTTCTAATCGGATTCGTCTGATATTGCTACCGATTACATCTTATTTATCAATTAATCAATTAACTTTTCTTCCTTCAAGAATAGCACACCTTTTGGACTAAAATTAGTCCTTTTTCTTATAATCGTCTAACTAAATAAACCAAAGAAAAACCATAGAGAAGCTAGTAGAACTTCTAAATTTCTAACAGAACGTATTCAATTCAAAACACAAAAAAGCTGAACCCTTATCTACCAAGGGTTCAGCTAGCATTTAAAGCTTATTCTTCTTCTTCAGCCATGAAAGTATTGAAGACTTCTTCAATCATATCCCATTCAGCTTCAGTTTCGATTTGTTCCAATTCGCCTTCTGTGCCATCTTCATTTTCGATGTAGGCATAAGCTTGTAATTCAACGTCATCGTCTTCTGATGCACCTGCTGGGTACAATAAAACGTAATTGCGTTTGAATTCTTCTTGTCCATCAATTGTTAATAAAATTTCGTAAAGCGTTTCGTTACCTTGATCGTCTACTAACGTAATGTGTTCGTGTCCTTCGTGATCATGGTTGTGGTCGTGGTTATGTTCAGTCATCTGCTTTCCTCTTTCCTATAAAGGCGACTTTGTGTCGCTGCGATCTAAATAATTTTGCAAAATCATCACGGCGGCTAACTTATCGATAACCTTTTTCCGTTTTGCCCGTGATGTATTGGCTTGTTCTACAAGCATCCGCTCAGCTTGAACGGTGGTTAGGCGTTCATCTTGATAAAAAACTGGCAAGTGAAATAACTCTTCTAATTTTTTACCATAAGCTTGTGATGCTTCGGCTCGCGGACCAATCGTATTGTTCATGTTTTTTGGTAAGCCCACAACAAATTGCGTTACTTCGTATTGGGATACCAACTCTTTGATGCGATCAAATCCAAATTCACCATTGGCTTCATCGATGCGGATAATTTCTACCCCTTGTGCAGTCCAACCAAGTAAATCACTGACTGCAACACCAACAGTTTTTGAACCGACATCTAATCCCATTATCCGCATTACAGGCTAATCCCATGATTGCCAAGGTAATAACGAATTAAGACCTCTAAAATCTCGTCTCTTTCATGACGGCGGATTAAATTACGGGCATCACGATAACGAGGTATATAGGCCGGGTCGCCGGAAAGTAAATAACCTACGATTTGGTTGATTGGGTTGTAGCCCTTTTCTTCCAAAGCGCGATAAACAATGGCCAACGTTTCACTTACTTCTTTTTTGCGACTATCGTCAAAATCAAAACGTACTGTTTCATCTGTAAAACCCACAGTTAACACCTCTTTCTTCTAACTATTGCTACATTTCATTTTACTAAAACTTGTCTGAAACTACAAACAAAGCGTCTACATTTCCTACTCTAACAAAGGAATATGTTTTTTTTATGAAATCTGTTTCTTATTTTAACATTTTTTTCGCTAAAAAAGTGGTTAAAATGAGCGATACACGTATTGATTTTTAGGGGCTGTGATTGTACTTGTTTTCATCGTCTGTACCACTGGTAATTCCCGTTTTAAAGGTTGATAAAAATTACTCTGAATAACCCCTTCGATATGCACCCATTGGTCGTTTTTAAAAGACGATCCCGCTGGTAAATGAATACGTAGACCAAAAACCCCTGAATCGGCAACGCAGTGAATAATCCCAAAACGAAAAACAAAATCGTCTTCTTTTTGATCTTGTTTGGCATGATAAATAAAACCGTCAAAACTAATTTTGCGCCCAATAAACTCACTTGGGTAATTATAAATCAGTTCCATTATTTCTAGGTAGTTTTCTTCTGTAACGGCTAATATACCAGATTTATCATACTTTTTCATTAATTTATCCATTTGTTTTTGGTATTCAGTTTTATTGTAATACATGCTTGTATTAGGCTGTAGATATTGGGTCTGCATTTGTGGATCTCCCACAGACTCTTTACTAATCGGAAATTGGAATCCTTTAGCCTGAACAATCGTGGTATCTAAACTGACCACTGGAAAAAAAGTCCCGACAATCACCGGTAGTGCTAATAAAATATAGGCGATTACGCGTTGGTGTCTTTTTTTCAGACCGTGCTCGTGTTCTATCCCCTCTTCATGACTATGTTCTACGGAGTCTTCTTTTTTACCGTCAGCTTTCACCCACAAAACCAATTGCACCATCGCCAAGACAAAAGACAAAATCATGGACAAAATAGCCAAATAACTGTAGTGAACATTAATAAACTGATTGAGTTTACCAGAAACTTGTAAATACATCATCAACTCAAAATAACCAGCTAAAATTAAAAAGCGAATCATAAGGACACCACCAATGCATAGCCTGTTACACAGACAACAATAATTGCGACTAAACTCGCGATAAAGCGACCGCTAAAATAGCGTTTCATCATTAAAAGATTTTTAATATCCACCATCGGACCAAAGACCAAAAAGCCGACAACTGGCCCTGTACCAAACAAGCTTAATAAAGAAGAACCAATAAAAGCATCCGCTTCTGAACAAAGAGACATCGCTAAAGCTAAAAACAGCATCACAACGACTGCTAAAATTTTATTTGAACCTAAGGTCAACATAACCCCAGTTGGTAAATACGTTTGCATCGCAGCGGCAATTAGACCACCAATCATTAAGTAACGGCCAGTATCAAAAAATTCATCTACGCTATGTTCTAATACATGACCTACCTGCTGGGTAAATGTTTTCTTCGTTTGATTATGAGCACTTTTTTCATGATGATGGCTATGACTGACATTTGCCACAGCTTGTTGCAAGTTTGCGTCTTTAATAATGCTTTGTTGGTTAAAATAAGCCAACCAAACGCCAATCACCATAGCAACAATTAAACTGCCGATCACGCGTAAAAATGCATACCGCATCGAATTTCCAAAGGCAATAAAAGTAGAAAAAATGACAATTGGATTAATAATCGGTGCTGTTAGCATAAAAGCAAAGGCTGTATGATTGGGCACTCCTTTTTTAACAAACTGATTGACTATCGGCACAATCCCGCATTCACAAGAAGGAAAGAAAAAGCCCAAACCACACCCTACTGCAATTGCGGCCAATTTATTTTGTGGCAATAGGCGCTGTACCCTTTCAGGTGTTAAAAAAACGTAAAGTGCACCGGAAATAATACAGCCTAATAAAACAAAAGGTAAAGCTTCAATCACAATTGATAAAAAAATCATACTCATTTGTAAGATTGAATCAGGTAAATGACTAAACATTAAAAGACTCCTTTAGCTATTTCAATATGTAAATTTGTTGTTTCAGCAAAAAGAAAAACCCTTCATATAGGGGTCAATGCAGAAAATAATTTTTTTAGCTTGTTTTTTCGTCGCTTTAATATACGCTTTTTCGTAAAATCTCACAAGTCTGTCGCAAAAAAATTAAGCTTTCATTTACCTTTTCAAATGAAAAACAGCTGATTTGACTTTTATTGACCAAAATCTTACATTAAAGATGAAAACAACGAAAAGTAGGTGAGTGAATGATCCAAATTACAGATTTTAACAGCGGATTACAAAAATTAAACCAAGAAAAATTAGCGATTGCCTATATCTCTCAGCCTGGCTGTAGCGTTTGCGTGGCGGTAAAACCGCAACTAGAAGCTCGTTTTGCCAAAGATGTCCCAATTTACCATTTTGATGGGAGTAAATTTCCTGAAGTTGCCGGTCATTTTCAAGCTCTGACAGCACCTCTAGTCGTTTTATTAAGTCATGGCAAAGAATTAACCCGTTCAGCTCGTTTCATCGATTACCCTGCCTTGACAAAAATCATCGCAGAATTTTCTGATGAAAAACCTGATTATGCTGAACTTTTTCGCTAATAACTTTATAAACTCCCTTAGTTTCTGCGTAATCAGAGGCTATTTAAAATTTTTAGCCTTTCCTGCTAATCAAAAAAAGAAAGACCTAAGCAGATATAGCGTCACTAAAAAGTTTAACTTTTTAATGATGCTATACCTACTTGGTCTTTCTTTTTTATTTTTCGTCTTGTGAATGTAAGAAATAAATCAATGTTTGTAATTCATTAGTTAAGTCAACGTTTTGAATTAAGACGCTCTTAGGTGCGCTAAGACGAGCTGGAGTAAAGTTCAAAATACCTTTGATTCCAGCCGCAACAAGTTCATCTACGATTCCTTGTGCAAATTCTGCTGGTACCGTCAAAATGGCGATATCAATTTCTTGAATTTTAATTTGCTCGACCATGTCCCGCATTGCATAAACAGGAACCCCGTCAATGATGCGACCAGTAATTTCTTCATCTGCGTCAAAAGCTGCGCTAACGCGGATACTATTACTTTGGTGGAATTTATATTTTAATAGGGCTGTCCCTAAATTACCAACACCGACTAAAGCAACGTTAGTCATATGATCTTCGTTTAATGTTTTAGCAAAGAAATTCATCAATGCCTCCACATCATAACCATAACCTCTTTTGCCAAGCTCACCAAAATACGAAAAGTCGCGACGGATAGTGGCACTATCGACTTGTACGGCTTCGCTAAGTTCAGTTGAAGAAACCTTTTGTTTTCCAGCATTATTTAAAATCCGCAAATAGCGGTAGTATAAGGGCAAACGCTTTGCTGTTGCCTTAGGGATATGATGATCTTTCAACGTGTACGCCTCCATTTGTGAATTTTTCACGTAATTTACTGACAAATCATAACAGGACGTACCAGCAAATGCAATTTCTCTGCTCACAAATTTGTGAATTTTTATTTTTGCTTTCTCCTGTAATATACACTAGTAGGAAAATTATGATAGACTACAACTGATACGCTGAATTTTTTTGCTAATTTTTTTAGCTTTATTTTAAAATTTGTGAAAAAACAGTCAGATGACATATTTCATTCAAAGGAAGATTATCCATGATATTATTACAAGCAAATCAAATTGCCCGCCTTTTTGGCGCAGAAGTCTTATTTCGCAATATTCATTTAGAGATTGCTACAAAAGCACGCATTGGACTGGTGGGGCGTAATGGGGCCGGCAAATCCACTTTATTAAAAATCATCGCCGGCATTGAAGCCCCCGATGAAGGAACAATCGCTAAAAATAAAACTGCAACCTTAGGATATCTAGCCCAAGATACCGGCTTAACTTCTGAGGCAACAATTTGGGATGAAATGCTGACCGCTTTTGAAAAGGTCCGACAAATGGAACAGCGGATGCGAACTTTAGAAGTCAAAATTTCAGAAAGCAATCCTAGTGGTAGTGATTATGAAAGTACCTTAAAAGAGTACGATAAATTACAACACGATTTTGCTGATAGTAACGGCTACGGTTATGAAAATGAAATCCGCTCTGTTTTACACGGTTTTCAATTTGATGAAAGCTTTTATCAGCAAAAAATTAACAACCTTTCTGGTGGCCAAAAAACGCGACTGGCTTTAGCCCGCATGCTTTTGCAAAAACCAGATATTTTAATATTAGATGAACCTACTAACCACTTAGATATAGAAACGTTAAGCTGGCTAGAAAACTATTTACAAAACTATAGCGGTGCCTTACTGATTGTTTCTCACGACCGTTACTTTTTAGATAAAGTAACCAATGAAATTTACGAGTTGAGTCGTCATAAAATGACTCACTACAAAGGCAATTACAGTCGCTATTTGGATTTAAAAGCCGCACAATTAGCCAGTGAATGGAAAGCCTATGAAAAGCAACAACAAGAAATTAATAAGCTAGAAGATTTTGTTGCGCGAAATTTAGTCCGCGCCTCGACAACCAAAAGAGCCCAAAGTCGCCGCAAACAACTGGAAAAAATGGAACGGCTAGATCGACCTCAAGGTGCAGAAAAATCAGCACATTTTCTTTTCCATATTGATAAAGTGTCTGGTAATGTCGTTTTACAATTAAACGATGGGGCAATTGGCTACAGCCCCACTGATATTTTAGCCCAACCTGTGGACTTAGATATTCGCCGACAAGACGCCATTGCTTTAGTCGGACCAAACGGCATCGGCAAGTCTACGTTATTAAAATCCTTAATCGGACAGCTTCCGTTTATCCGCGGTGAAGCCCAATTAGGGGCGAATGTTTCCATTGGCTATTACGATCAAGGCCAAGCAGACTTAAATAGCAATAAAACGATTCTACAAGAATTATGGGATGAACATCCTACTACCCCAGAATTAGAAATTCGCAATGTCTTAGGGAGCTTCTTGTTTTCTGGTGAAGATGTGGATAAGCCAATTAATTTATTAAGTGGTGGTGAAAAGGCACGTGTCGCATTAGCAAAACTGGCAATGGATGAAGAAAACTTTTTAATCTTAGATGAACCTACTAACCACTTGGATATTGATAACAAAGAGGTCTTAGAAAATGCCTTGATCGACTACGAAGGAACTTTGCTTTTTGTTTCCCATGACCGTTACTTCATCAACCGAATCGCCACCAAAGTCATCGAACTGTCCCCAGAAGGCAGTCGGTTATTTTTAGGTGATTACGATTATTATCTTGAAAAGAAAAAAGAAGAAGAAGAAATTGCCGCCCTACTCGCTGCGGAAAACAATGACACACCCGTTGTTATCTCCGCTGGTAAAGAAAACTTCCAAAAAAGTAAAGAACAACAAAAACTTCTCCGCAGCCTACAACGTAAAGTAGGCGATGTGGAACAAAAGATGAGTGAGACAGACGAAATAATCGACCAACTAGAAGCCGAAATGGTAAAACCAGAAATTTTAGCTGATCATCTGCAACTACAAGAATTAAATGAAAAATTAGAGGTTGCCCGTAGTAAACAAAACGAGCTGTTAGAAAAATGGGAAGAATTAAGCCTGGAATTAGAAGAATACGAATAAAAGGTTGCCACTAAACGTGATCAGCTTTTTACAAATAAGAGCAGAATTGTTGGAAATCCTTCTTCATATTTTTGAAAACTTGTCTTAAAGTAATTTATTCATGTGAAAATTTTATACTTTCTGCCCATAAAAAATGTCTAGCACAAAAGTCAATCTGACAATTGCGCTAGACATTTTTAATTTACGGCATAATAGGCTCTAATTTTATCGCGTTTGTATTCTTTGATTATTTTTAGCGCCCGTTTACGGGTTTTAATATTGGGGCTTTTCAGCCTGCGATAGGCACTCGCCAAATCTGTTTTTTCCATCATCTTCCTCCTTATTTTTTTAAGCTTAAAAAAACTTAATTTGCTGTCTATTTCACTTCTGTAAATATCACTTTTTGACGTAACTGAGGTGAATATTTTTTTAGCGTTAAGCGTTCGGGGCTGTTACGTTTATTTTTACTCGTTAGATATAAACGTTCTTTTGTTATCGGCGACTCTAAGATAATATTTTGACGCATTTTTTAACCTCCTAGCGCTCTTCTAGATACATTTGTAGCTGCAAAGTTTCATCATAGTCAAAAACGTTGGCAGCTAATGCTTGTAACAATTCATTTTTAAAATCCAAAGTTATTTCCCAAAAACCATCAATTTGTTGGAATAAGTCTGCATCATAGTTTATAAAAATAGGATACAAAGCTAAGAAATCCTCAAAACTCAAATCTTTTTCTTCGTAAAAATCTTTAATCATGCCATTTTCCAACGCACTTTCAGTTGGCATGCCAGTTTGGGTAATCAAGCCAGCAGCCACCATATCTTTATAAATTTGACTTTTTTCAAGTAGAATCCCGTTTTTTTCCTGTTGATAATTAAAGCAGTCTTCCACTAAAGGCGGATAAATAATTTGCAAACTTCTCCCTCCTTTATTTTTCCTCTGCCACATTGCGCCCTTTGTAATATCCTTTTAAAGAAACGCGATGAGAACGTCTGTAATCTCCCGTAGCAGCATCAAAAGAAATTTCTGGTCGTTTCAAATTTTGATGGGTTCGTCTAAGCCGTTTTTTCATTTTTGATGTTTTTCGTGCAGGTACTGCCATTTTTCATTCCTCCAAATCACGTGTTTATTTCTTACCAGCTAGCCTTTTTCACGCCCGGAATTAACCCTTTGTGGGCTAATTGGCGGAAATTGATACGGGACATCCCAAATTTACGCATATACGCCCGGGGACGACCATCGATTTGATCGCGGAATTTCAAGCGATTGGGATTGGAGTCTTTTGGTAGTTTGGCTAAAGCAACGCTAAAGCAACATAGTCTTTTGCTGCTTTTAATTTCCCACGTTGCACGGCGTATTTTTCGATTAAAGCTTCTTGTCTTTTTGCTTTTGCAATTTTTGATTTTTTTGCCATTTGTCTTACCTCTTTTCGTTTTTCATTATATAAATCGTAATCGTTTCGTTTTGAACTCCATTACATTACCAACTTAAAAAAAATTTGTCAACACTTAAATAACATGAGTTTCAATTCAGATGAATCACCTATCATCTTTTGTACTGACTAAGTCGCTCATTTTATTTGAAAGTATCTTTTTTTAATGACGCTTTCAAACGACTGATAAAATTTAAGGTTTGGTAAATCAGACCCATGACCGATATCTTTTTTTAAAATTTTGCTTTAGAGTAAACCCAGTATGAATCAAAAGCGAGGTGTTTTCATGGCAAAAAAGAAATCCCGCCAACCCCAAATAATTTTTATCGGTTTTTGCATGCTTATTTTAGGTGTAATTTGGCTTTTTTTTATAAACCCTACGCAGGATACTCCATTACAAAGTGCAAGCATTAGTCAAGAGGAGTATAGTCAACAAGCCAATCATACTTTAAAAGGAAATCAGATCCCCACACCTTTGATTTTACAGACAGACGAACGTTGGGCTAATGATACCTATGGTAGTGGCGATAACAATACACTAGCCCAAAACGGCTGTGCAATTTTATCTTTGACAATGGTGCTTTCTTATTTTGAAGGAAAAGAAGCCGTCCCCCAAGATATTTTAAATTGGGCCCAAAATAATTATTTTGTTGCCGGACAAGGAACTGCTTGGCAAATTTTTAGTGATTTTGCTCATCACTACCAACTGCAATATCATGATTTAGGTACTGATTTTCAAAGTGTGCAACACTACTTGCGGCAAAAAATCCCCGTTGTCGTCTCTGTCAAACCGGGTCGTTTTACCGATGTGGGACATATTATGGTACTTGGAGCAGAAGCTGACAATCAAATTTTAGTTTTAGACCCTAATGATACGCCCGCAAAAGCAACTTACAAAGAATTATTTCATCCCCAAGATTTAACAAGTGAGGCTGTCCATTATTGGACTTTCACCAAAAGCTAGGCTTTTCTTACTGTCTTAATGAGTATAAAAAATAGCCGCTAGCAGTTTAATTGACTTGCTAGCGGCTATTATTTTAGAGCTTTTATTTTTTTAACATTTTTTCAATCCGATCTAATTGATTCTGTAATAAAATAATTTCCTTTTTCAACTCAGCCAATTCACTATCCTCTTCCACTTGTCGCATGGCTTCGTTTTTATGGCTGAAATAAGAGGTGATTGTTGAGGTCAAGATCCCGATAAAACCAATCCCTAATAGCATCAGAACTGCGGCAATCAATTTACCAGCATCAGTCGTAGGGGCAATGTCTCCATACCCAACTGTGGTAACTGTAACAATTGCATACCACAAAGCGTCTGCAAAAGAGCGATTTTCTGCAATAGAGAATAGTCCGGCTCCAATCACAATAATCCCTAAACTAATATAAAGGACATAAATAAAACCATTGGTATATAAAATACTGCGCTTATTGCGCGACAGCTTCCCAAATAGTCCGATAATTCGGGCAATACGATTAATACGGGCAATTTTGCCAAAATGCGCAAGTCCTAGTACTCCAAAAATGAAATTAAGGGGCAAAATCGCAATCAAATCAAAAATATTCTTTTTGAAAAAAGTTTTTTTAGCTGGATCAACAAGCAAACGCCCACAATAATCAATGGTAAATAAAATCCAAATCAAATAATCAACAACACGAAACGGATTTTCATTAATATTAATGACAGATGCAAAATCTAACAGCATCAAAATAATCCAAATAATGGATAAGGTTAAATTTAAAACGTGATATTCATGATTATACTCGTTCAATTTCTTTTGTAACTTTTTGAGCATTTCATCACCTCTTGTCTTTTCTATTCTAGCCATCGTTTTACTTTCTCACAAGAATTTTGTCGCTTTTTTCCATAATTTTGAAAAGTTTCTTTGTAATCGTTTCCCATTCCTCTATACTAGAAAGTAAGAAAAGGCCGTTTTATTTCGTATTTTGGTTATAAAATTTTGCTACACAGGATTCGTTTTGCTTTTTCGTAAGCCAAAAGTTCAAAAAATAAAGGAGTGATGTAGATGCGAATCGGAATTGCCAAAGAAATTAAAAATCATGAAAATCGGGTGGCACTACCCCCAAGTGGTGTCTTAGAGCTCGTGAAAGCTGGCCACACTGTCTTAGTAGAAAGGAAAGCTGGCTTGGGTTCTGGTATTGCTGATGTGGCGTATCAAAAAGTTGGTGCACTTTTGACTGATGCTGCTGAGGTTTGGAACTGCGACATGGTGATGAAAGTAAAAGAACCACAGCCAAGTGAGTATCAGTATTTTAGAGCAGGGCTAGTTTTATTTACTTATCTCCATTTAGCTGCCAATAAAGAATTAACACTTGAATTGATGAAAAGCGGTGTTACTGCGATTGCTTATGAGAATGTTCAATTAGCAGATGGTAGTCTACCACTACTTTCTCCGATGAGTGAAATTGCAGGTAGGATGGCCGCACAAATTGGGGCACAATATTTACAACGAACATTTGGTGGTAAGGGAATTTTACTTGCGGGTGTTCCAGGTGTCCGCCAAGGTAATGTCGTCATTATCGGTGGTGGCGTTTCAGGATATAACGCGGCACGTTTAGCACTTGGTTTGGGAGCACGAGTGACGATTTTAGATGTAAATATCAATCGTTTAAAAGAATTAGATGATATTTTTAACGGACAAGTTCAAACTCTAATTTCCAATGAACTGAATATTCGTAATTCGTTAAAAACAGCTGATTTAGTCATCGGTGCTGTCTTACTTCCTGGTCACAAAGCTCCAGTTTTGGTGACAGAAGAAATGGTAGCCGCAATGCCCAATGAATCTGTTATCGTTGACATTGCCATTGATCAAGGCGGAATTTTTGCTACTGGTAGTAAAGTAACCACTCACAAAGATCCGACTTATATTGCGTCAGGCGTTATTCATTACGCTGTTGCCAACATGCCTGGAGCTGTACCTCAAACTTCAACTCATGCCCTAAGCAATGCTACATTGCCTTACGCAAAATTATTAGCAACAACTAATTTAGAAGATTTATTACAATATAACGATGCCTTGTATCATGGGGTCAATACGTATAAAGGGCAATTAACCCTGCAGGCTGTTGCAGAAGATTTGGATTTACCCCATACAGAATTGTCCGCGCTAATTTAAAAAGGAAAAATTTGTTCTTTAGTTAATACGATTATTTATTAAAAAATGTTCTGTCAAAAAATAGCTAAGGAAAATAAAATGAGAAAAAGTAGGAATATTAGTCTTGCTGTTTCTTAACAAAATGATTGAACCCGCTGTTTTAGGCGAAACAGATTCTAGTGAGTACTATATAAAGATGATCATAAATGGTGCTCGCTATATCGTGTTAGCTTGTATATTTGCATCAATTGGTATCAAGTTCCTTTTTGATAAAGACTAGTTTAAAAGTAAAAAGCAAGTCTAGAAAGAAAAAAAGCGGAGGTAAAAGAGATGGCGATAGCAGGGATTTTATGTCTGATGCTGTTTGCGGTGTTGGCAGTTGGAATACGGCAGCCGGCAGTAGAACGTTTGGATGCCCAAGTGACAGAAAAAGTAGTCAGCCTGCGGCGTCCAGCTATAAATAAAGTGATGTTCTTTTTTACCCAGTTGGGGCGCTTTTCCGGCGTCGTGGTGGTGATGATTGCACTGGCGCTGATCCCTGGATTCTGGTGGAAAGTAGTCCGGCCGGCGGGAATTGCCTTAACGATTAGCTGGTGGCTAGCATTTGCCATGAAGCGGGGAATGAAACGACCACGACCAGAGGGAAAGCGACTAACCGAGGAGACAGACCATAGCTTTCCCAGTTTCCACGCTACCTGTTCGGCGGCGCTATACCTCAGCTTAGCATTGGGCAGCTGGGCTCTTTATCCGCAACTAGCCTTCTTATTGGTTGCAGCAGCCGTGACAATCGCCGGGCTGATTGGATTTTCCCGTATCTATTTGGGCGTCCATTTTCTGACAGATGTTCTAGGAGGCTGGCTCTTTGGTAGCGGAGTTACCCTATTAGTGTGGGCAGTACTGGCACATGTGTAGAAGATGCGCCAAAAAAATCACAACAGCTTTTTTATAAGCTATTTTTTTTCGATGTTTGATAGTGCTTTAGATCTATTTAAGCTATAGCGCTATTACCTTTTCAAAAATCCTTGTGCATTTTATTTGCGTTTTTAGTATAGTTTTTAGAAATACCGATAATGAGTTTTATCCCAGTAAATTTTAAAGCACCATAAAAAACGACCTTTGTAAGGTTAGTCTAAGAGCTAAACTTTACAAAGGTCGTTTTCTTACTTTTATTTTCCTTATCCACCAATTTGACTCATGTGTCGCCAAGTAGGTTGCCGCTCTTTTACTTTTTCTTGTTCATCTAATGCCATTTGATGATTTTCTGGCTTATCGTTTAAAGCCGTAACCACAGCTGCTTCAAAAGCTGCCGCGTCATCTAGTTTGTTACGCAAATTAATTTCATCTGCCCAATAAAGGCAAGATTTTAAACAACCATCTGCTGTAACTCGCAGGCGATTGCAACTTTCACAAAATTGACAACTTACAGGGTGGATTAAACCAAAAGATCCCTTTGCGCCTTTAATTTGATAATTCTCTGAAGGGCCATTACCGGACAATGTCATTTTTTCATATGCCCAACCTTCAGTCTGACAAATTGTAAAGACTTCTTTTACCCCGGCATAGCCTTGCGTCCAATTCTTTTTTTGACTGGCAATTGGCATAAATTCAATAAAGCGTACATTAACCGGCTGAGTTATCGTATAACGCAAAAAATCCCTTAATTCCGTTTGATTCTGTCCATTTATGACAACTGTATTTAGTTTAATAGCTTTAAAGCCTTGCTGACTAGCAGCAGCAATTCCTGCAAGCACTTTTTCTAATTTGCCACCCCGCGTCATCTGGTGATACTTTTTAGCATCAAAAGTATCTAAACTGATATTTAACCGATCAACCCCTGCTTTTTTTAAATCAGCAGCCATTCTTGGTAAAGCCAGCCCATTTGTCGTCACTGATAAATCTTCAATCTCGTCAATTGCCTTAATTCCTGCCGCAATTTCCAGTATATCTTTGCGTAATAAAGGCTCGCCACCCGTTAAACGCACTTTTTTGATGCCCATTTTAGCGAAGTGTTTTACTAAAGTAATAATTTCAGTAGCGCTTAAAACTTTTTCGTGGGGAAAAAATGGTAGCCCTTCTTCTGGCATACAGTATACACAACGTAAATTGCAGCGGTCCGTAATCGAAAGACGTAAATAATCATGCTGGCGGCCAAAACGATCCTGTAAAGTTTTTTCTTGTTTTTTTATAAGCATTGCATTTGTCATGTTAACCTCCACTTACAGGTGGAATTAACGCTACTTCATCTGTCTTAGTCAAAGAGATTGTTTCATCTTGCACAAAATTTTGGTTTACTGCCACGCTACAAGTTTCAATTTCAGCAGCATAATTCGGGTAAGTCTTGGCTACAATTGCCAATAAATCTTCTTTTTTTATTTCTGTTGGTAGTGCTACGCTAATTTCCGGCGCAATCGCTTCAGCCAAATAAGCAAATAATTTAATGGGTATCATTGGCTTAAACCTCCCCAGCGGACTTTATCTGTATCGTATTCTTTTTTCCAAATTGGAACATTTCTTTTCAAATGATCAATTAAGTATTCACAGCCTACAAAAGCATCTTTACGGTGGGGACAAGCCACCCCGATAAATACCGCTTCTTCGCCAATTTTCAATTCTCCTAAACGGTGAACCAAAACGACTTTTGCGCCTTTTGCTTCGACTTTAGTCGCTAAATTTAAAAGCTCTTTTTCTGCCATTTCTTCATAGGCTGTATAGCCGATCCCTTTTGTTTGGATTGCACCGGTCCACTCGCGAATGACACCCGCAAAAGTAACGATGCCACCATATCGGGGATCTTTTAATTGATTATAATAAAAGGCAACATCAATTGGTTCTGTCTGTAATTTAACAAGCGCCATAACGTTTCCTCGCTTTCTAATTTGTGAGATACTGAACGTATTGTAATGCTTTCTGATAAAAAAAGAAATAAGTGCACTCCCCAATTCCCTTTTTTTTATTCTTATGTTATGTTAACGTGAGAATTTTTGTCTTTTTAGCTACTACTATCGCTATTTTTTAAGGAGGTTGTCATGGAACGATACGATCGTCAAATCCGAGTCAAAAAAATTGGCCCCTGCGGCCAAGAAAAAATTGCCCTAGTCCACGTTTTAATCGTTGGCTGCGGAGCACTTGGCAGTTATACAGCAGAACAGCTGCTGCGCATGGGGATTAAAAAAATGACTTTACTGGATTTTGACTATGTGGAGTTAAGTAATTTACAACGGCAAACCCTTTTTACCGAAGCTGATGCCACAAATAACGTTGCCAAAGTCGAAGCTGCAAAAAATGCTTTAAGTAAAATTGATAGCAGTGCGAAGATTTTTGCTTATAAAGAAAGTTTCAGCGATTACATTTTGCAAGAAGAAAGTTGCCCTGATTTAATCTTAGATTGCTCTGATAACTATCAGGTTCGTGAAGAAATCAATAACTATTGTCACTACTATAAAATTCCTTTTGTTTTTGCTGCGCTGGCGGCCACAAGTGGTCAGGTGATGGCTATAAATCCTGTCGATGCCCCTTGTTTAGGTTGTGCATTGCCACAATTAGACGCTCTTATTCAAAAAGATTGTGATTTATTAGGCGTCATAACACCTTTAGTGCCAATGATTAGTAGTTACCAGGTCAGTCTGGCTTTAAAAATCATCACAAATCCAAAAGAAGTTATCTGGGATGAAATGCTTTATATCGATGCTTGGTCTTACCAGTTACAAAATTTTAAAGTAAAAAAACAAGCTCATTGTAAATACTGCCAAAAAACAGAATTAAAAAACGCTCCACAAAATTTTACGATAAAAAAAATGTGCGGTCAAAATGTCTTTTCCACTCAAATACCCGCAGCTACTTTCTTTCTAATTGATCACTTTTGTCAAAAACAGCAGTTGCCATTAAAGAAAAATCCATTAGCTGCTCGCTTTACTTGGGATGCCTATGAGTTCACCTTATTTCCCAACGGCCGTCTTTATTTTTATGGCTTTACCACTAGCAAGTCGATTCAACCGTATTTAGACAATCTTGTAAAAGGAGCTTTAATTGTCCATGAAAGTTAATGTAAGTATCCTTACCGTTAGCGATACCCGTAGTCTTGCAGATGATTTTTCCGGCCAGCTGATTTTTGAATTGTTAACAAAAAAGAATTTCAATCCATCCCGACATATTATCGTTAAAGATGATTGCGCTGCAATTACCCATGGGGTCGGCTCACTGGTGACTAATAGCGACGCAATTATTTTAAATGGCGGTACCGGTATCGCCAAACGTGATGTCACCTTTGAAGCCATCACACCACTTCTAGTGCAGGAAATACCGGGCTTTGGGGAATTATTTCGTTATCTTAGCTTTAAAGAAATTGGCAGCCACGCCCTTGCTTCTCGCGCTTTAGCGGGTTTTACCCAAGATGATACTTTGCTTTTTTGTTTACCTGGTTCCACGAAGGCTTGTCAGTTAGGCATGGAAAAACTCATCTTACCAGAATTAGTCCATCTATTAAAAGAGCGCCGAAAATAAGCGCTACTCATTTTTTATGATGAATAAAAAACACCCCAAATGAACCGCAACTTGTACTTTTTACGTTGCATTGTCCATTTGGGATTATTTATTTCTTCTTTAAAAAACTAAGTGTTGCTTATTGCTTGGTGTAATGCCCACTTTTACCACCAATTTTTTCTACCAAGTGACAGTCAGTAATCACCATGCTCTTATCCATTGCTTTACACATGTCGTAAACTGTTAATGCTGTAATTTGACACGCCGTTAATGCTTCCATCTCTACACCTGTCTGCCCATTTACTTTGACTGTTGCCTGAATAGTCAACGTATCAACTTCATTATCGGTAAATAATATATCCACGCCACTTAGAAGTAGCAAATGACACATCGGAATTAATTCACTCGTTTTTTTAGCTGCCATAATACCTGCTACTTGGGCAACAGCTAACACATCCCCTTTTTTTACTTGGCCTGCTTTAATCCGTTGTAACGTCTCTTGGGTCATTTTTACTGTCGCTTGTGCCGTTGCCATCCGGTAATTTACCTTTTTGTCGGTGACATCTACCATTTTTGCCCGCTCTTGTTCATTGAAATGCGTTAATTCATTGTTCATTTGTCTTTGCTCCTGTTCTTTGACCCAGTTTTCAAACCAAGTCTGGCTTTTCTCCTTAGAGGTTAAATCTATTAATTTTGCACCTCTATTTTCAGGAAAAATCGTCCCCACATAATCAAAGGGACCAAATTTTGAAAAATCAGCAACTTCATCTTGTGGACGCAACAACAATAATTTGGGATATTTTTCCCATTTGAAGCCCTCTATTAAAACCAAATCTGTTTGTGGTCGAACAAAATCATTGATTTCAGTCGCTAACAAAACTTTTTTTTCAGGCTGACGTACTTCATGCAAAAAAAAACCACCGTCTTGCTGCATTCCTACTTGATCTGCTCCCGCCTCACTAAAGCGCGCCGTATCTGTACCTGCTACATCCATTGCCACACTATGATGGGTATGTTTAAACGCGGCTGTTTTTAAGCCTAACTGTTGACTTGCTTGAATGAAATTTATCATGGTTGTGGTCTTGCCACTTTTTTTCTTGCCAATTATTTGTAAGGTAAGCACCAAACTTCTACCTCCGTTCCTGCAGTCACAACTGTATCATGGGGAATTTTAAAAAAGCAGGTTGTCAAATGCAAGTTTCCTAAGGCGCTGGATTGATCGCTGCCGACTAATGAGACCACTTTGCCGGTCGCAGTTTCTTCCCACGTTCCCCGTAAATAACGATCAAAACTATTTGGCTTTTGATAATCATGCGCCAATTTCATCTTCGTAATTTTAATTTCAGTGGAATTTCCTTGCATATTTTGCAATAAACTCTCAAATAATAAATAAAAGCCAGTAAAACAAGCTCCTGGATTACCTGAAAGTGCCATGACTAGCGTTTTTTCATAGACAAACGCCGTAGTGGGACTACCTGGTCGCATGGCAAGTTTATTAAACAATAGTTGCCCACTTTCTTTGGCCGCAACTGCTAGGAAATCAAAATCCCCCACGGAAACACCACCGGTAGTCAAAATTAGATCGGCTTTTTTAGCTAAGTCGTCTAGCTTTTCTTCAAGACTTTTTATATCATCAGCAATTTGCCCACAATAGACGACTTTTCCACCATTTTCTTTTACTAAGGCTTCCAATAAAGGCCCATTCGAATTGTAAATTTTTCCAGCAACAGGAGCATCTTTTGGCTGTAACAATTCTGTCCCGGTCGCTAGAATTGCTACTTTTGGCCGCTTATAAACCAAGCAAGTCGCAAAACCAAAGGCTGACATCAAACTAATTGCCCCCGCATTAATGAGCGTTCCTTTTGTCAGTAAAACTGTCCCTTTTTCAAATTCTTCTCCAATTGGGGTTATATTATCATTACGGCTACCTGCTTTGATCACAACTTTTCCGTCAGCTAACATATGGGTGTTTTCCAGCATAATAACTTTTGCAACTTCATCAGGAACTTTTGCTCCGGTCATAATTCGGATCGTTTCTTTTGGCTGTAATTTTTTTTTCAGTTCAGATCCGGCTGGCACTTCAGCAGCAAGTGTTAAGGTAATCGGATAATCGTGATCATCTTCAGCTAAAATACCATAGCCATCATAACCCGAACGGCGAAAAGCCGGTTGTGGAAAAGGGGCTATTATATCTTGGGCTAAAATATATCCCAACGTTTCTTCAACTTGTTTTTCTTGTGTTATTTTTTTGGGTACCACTGCTGCTAATCTTTCTTTTGCTTGTGCCAATGTAATAACATCTCGATTTAAATACATATCTTCACCTTCACTTGCGTATTTTTTCACATATAGGGAACTCCCTAGCTGTTCTGACTTCTGCCCTATGATAAACTAACGAAGAGTTTTTGGCAAAGGGGGATTTTATGACAATTGGAATTATTTTAGCCGGTGGTCACTCCAGTCGTTTTGGTAGCGATAAGGCGTTATATTTTGATGCACTTTATAAAGAGTACTGGGTTTGTTTGGCCTATCAAAAACTTGCAGCACTGACAGATACTGTTTTTATTTGCGGCAATGCTAATAATCAGCAAGCGCTAAAAAACATATTGCCAAAATCTGCGATCGTGCTGACAGACTGTCTTCCATTTATTGACTGCGGCCCCTTAAGCGCACTTTATGCGGCGGCATGTCAAAATCAGTGTGGGACTACCAGACAAGACTATTTGATCCTCGCCGTAGATTATCCTGATATTAGCCAAGATAGTTTGTCTGCGCTTCTTTCAAAACGTAATTGCTACTTACAAGATGCTAACCAGAAGAATCACTACACGGTAGCCCATTTGTCTTTTTGTAAAGATGACCTGACGTACTTTTTAACAAAAAACAAACGAATGAAAAATTTTTTAACTTATCTTTTAGCCATCCAAATTTTTGCCGATCAAAACGTGGTAAATCAAAATACATTATAGAAATGAGCGCTTAACTTGAAAAAAATCGTCTTACTTGTTCCATTATTTCTGCTAACGTTAGGTACTGCCGGCTGCACTAAAAAAGATGCTGCACAAACACCTTCTCCGCAACCAGAAGTGACCCTTCACTATTCAGCAGCAGCGAGCTTAAAAGATGCCTTAGGTGAAATTGAAAAAAATTACGAAAAGGCCAATCCCTCCATTCATTTAGATATTGATTATGGTGGTTCTGGTGCAATTCGTGAAAAAGTTGTCGCTGGCGCCCCCATTGATGGTGTTTTATTAGCAAGTAAAGCCGATACAGATAAATTAATTGAAGCTGGCAAATTGGAAGCTGAAAATAAGTTGTTAGAAAATACTTTGGTAATCGTCAAAAACAAACAAGATGATCGCAAGAAAGCCGATCTGGCAACTATTGTAGCTGATGCCAAAAAAATCGCCATCGGTAACCCAGAAACCGTTCCAGCTGGACAATATGCAAAACAAAGCTTGGAAAAAGCTGTCTTATATAATGCCGTCAAAGAGCACCTTGTTATGGCCAGTGATGTACGCCAAGTATTAGCCTATGTTGAAGCAGGCAATGCAGAGGTTGGTTTTGTCTACAAGACAGATGCCCTTACCAGTGATAAAGTTGCCGTTTTGGCAGATGTGGAAAATGATTTGCACGAAGATATTTTATACTATACTGGCGTTGTAAAAGACAGCAAAAATAAAGCGGCAGTCACAAAATTCAATACCTACTTAGGCAAATCAGAAAGTCAAACAGTTTTAGAAAAATATGGCTTTACTATGGCGCAATAAGAATAATATACCCTTACAATTGCGCGTAACTACGAGAAAAGGAGTTGAACTATTTGCTAAGCCCACTCCTGCATTCCCTGATTGTGGCGACAGTTGCGACAATTATCGCCTTTTTAATTGCATTGCCCTTTGCCTATTGGGATGTTTATTATCCTTATCGCGGCAAAAAAATTGTCGAAATTATTTTTTTACTTCCCTTGGTCTTACCCCCAACGATTGTTGGATTTTATTTATTACAGTTATTTGGCCGTTATGGCGTTTTAGGTCAGTTATTGGAACAAGTCAATTTCTCATTAATTTTCACTTTACAAGGTGCCACTTTGGCTACTGTCATCGTGATTTTACCGTTAATATTTCAAGGATTAAAAGGAGCCTTTGCGGCCGTTCCTAAAAACTTGATTGCCGTTGCCAAAACGCTGTCAGCAAATCGGCGTGAAGTCTTGTGGCGCGTTATTTTGCCCAACTGTTGGCACAGCCTGGTTGCAAGTATTATCCTAGCTTTTTGCCGGGGCTTAGGAGAATTTGGCGCTAGTTTAATGGTCGCAGGTTTCATCGAAGGTAAAACAGATACCCTTGCTACCGCCATTTATTTTGCTGTCCAACAAGGAAATCAAAACTTAGCCTATACGTTAAGTTTTATTAACGTGGTTATCGGGATTATTTTACTGCTTTTCATTCAACTACTTACCTATTATCAAAAAAGGAGCTTTTAGATGAGTTTAAAACTGCAAATTAAAACCCAACTAACTCCTAAAAATCTGACTTTTCATTATGATTTTTTTGCTCCGGTAACGGGACTTAGCGGTCCTTCCGGCGTGGGCAAAACAACTATTTTAAACGCCATTGCCGGCCTTATTACAGCCGATGATTGCAAACTTACGTTTAACGACGTAACGTGGGAAGATACCCGTAAAAACTTTTCATTACCCACCAATCAACGAAATTTAGCCTACGTGATGCAAGATGTAGCTTTATTTCCTAATTTAAATGTCACAGAGAATATTCTATTTAGTCAAAAAACAGCTGTGAAGAAAAAACAAACACCCCCTGCTAGTGACTACTTAAGCTTTTTATCTACCCGTTTGAATATCACAAGTCTTTTAAAACAGCCCATCTACAAACTTTCCGGCGGACAAAAACAGCGAGTTGCTTTGGCACGTGCCTTGTATAGTCGCCCCCAATTATTACTGTTGGATGAACCCTTTAATGGCTTAGATGATGAAATGAGGCAAGAGGCTATCACATTAACCAAAGAGCTTTTAGCAACTGAAAAAATCCCAGCCATTATCGTTAGCCACCATCGTGATGAATTAGAAGCCATGGCTGATGAAATTGTCCGGGTAAAATAAAACTTATCCTTGTATCCTATAAAAAAACTGTTATAGTAAAATTACCTTGGCAGGGGCGTTTATGCTCACAGACACAAAGAATCTTTCTTTGTGTCTTTTTTTGCACTAATTGCCAGCAAGCGAATTTGTAAAGCCAGACATTGTTAAAACTACTACTATTCTAATTTTTTTGTAAATACTCACATTTTCTTTTGCGATAAAAAAAGAGCTGGAGATTTATCACAGCTCTTATCATCTTTATTCTATTTATTCGACAACTTCAACTTCTTCAATACTTGCTTTTGTAACAGGCTTTTTAACAGTTGCCAATACAAAGTTGTGGGTAAAGTGATACACCACATACCCAATAACTAACGTGATCAAAAATAATTTTGCACCAAAAACTTGATTGAAAAAATTCCCTGGCGCTGTATGTCCCACATTGATTAAAAAACGTGCCGTATTCAATGTCGCGATTAAGCTGATGGCCATCGGGAAAGTTAGAGCAGCAAAGGTGCCATCAAATGGTCGATTCACAAAATTTGGCAGACTTTTTAAGATATATAAGAAAATCAAACAAATTAACGCATATAAAAACGTTACAAGCATCATGTTTGGTTGTGCCGTTAAGTTAAAATAGCTAACCAAACACAGGCTAGGTGGTGCTAAAAAGATAGTTTTCATTAATTCTGTTTGGCTTGCCATGCCCAATTTCAAAATACGGATAAACATGGCCGGCACCAAAATAGCAGAAATTACAAAACCATAGCCCAATAAAGCTTTTAAAATAATCGGATTTCCATAAGCTGTTCCCACCACCACTGGGACTAAAATTCCCACGTAGGTAACAAACCAAGAAGGTAAAAATGTATTAAGATTAAATTCTCTGATTACATTGCGCCAGGTGAAAAACAAAATATGAGCTGCGTGTACTACCACTGCCACATACCACATACCAATACCCAACGTTGGCAAGTAAGGATAGATATAACTGGATAAAATTGCCGTTAACATCATTACCGCAGCGTATAAACTGCCGGGGACAACTTGTGTATATTCTTTTTTAAAGGTATCAAAATGCAATACAATTTTGCTGATTGTTAAAACCCACACGATTAGTGCAAACCACATAACAAGATGGCGGATACCACTAAAACCAATGGCATTAAAAGCATTGGCTAATGTACATAAACCTACTGTGGTAGCCACCGCGCCTACCGGTAGTTTATCAGATCCTTGAATCATTTTTTTCATAACTTCACGCTCCTATCGGCTTAATAAAAAACTATTTTCACGGAAAAATCCGCTGTGTTATTTGTTAAAAAGTGAGCAAGTAATGCTAGTAGCTTAAAGGTATGCATACTACTTTTGAATGAAGCTGAAATCATGTGACGTTTCCACATTCAAATTTCCATGATCTCAGCTTCATACTCTGATAGCATCAAACTAGAAGTATTCCGCTATTTAAAAATAACCTTATTTCTACCTAATCAGATGCTAGCTCTACACTTGTCACAGCCTTAAAGTACAATGCCCACTTAAATTTTTAATCTGTACAAAAACCAAATTCAAAGTTTTCCGTCATATTAAAGAAATCCGAATAATTAATGTCAAACACAGACTTTTCCAATTTATCAATCCGAATTTGCTCTTTGACCAATTGCGTCAAAATACCGCTGTAAGATAGATCTCCTTGAATAACTGCTCCTGTAATAATTCCATCTTTATGAATAATTTTTTTATATTGACCAGGGCTTTCCCTTATTTCAACTTGGTAAGTATCATCCGCAGGAATTGGCGAGCCTAGGGACATGGTCTGGATTTTTAAGAAAGTCATAGTTGACTTACTGGCAAAAAAGTCTGTTAATACACGTTTTTGTCCCACCATATTACTTGCGGCAATAATTCCTTCTTTAACTGCTGCGGGCCAGATTGGATTTTTTCCGGATACATCACCGGCACCATAAACATTAACAACATTTGTTTCTCCTAATGGATTAAACAACATGCCAAAACGATCCGTTTCAACGGGTGTACCTTCTAAAAATTGTACATTGGAACGAACACCTGTAGCGACAATCAATAGATCACAGGGAATTGTTGTCCCATCTGATAGGGCTAATTCTTTGACCTTGCCTGTTTCATCCATTAAAACTTCTTGAACGGCGGTATTATACCGTTGTTTCACGCCATATGCTGCAAAGGCATCCTGATATCTTTGCGAAGCTTTATGGTCCAATTGAATTGGTAATAAGCGATCACCGAACTCGACTAAAGTTAAATCCTTGCCGTAATGAAGCAGACCTTCGACTGCATCAATCCCAACAAGTCCCGCCCCCATGACAACAATGTTCTCTACTTGTGGCAATTTTTCTTTAATAAAAATGGCGTCGTCTAAATTCCGCAACCCAATTACATTAGCGGCGTCTTTAATATTTTTAACCGGTGGAAAAAATGTCGAAGCACCTGTTGCAAGTAAAACTTTATCGTACACAACTTTTTTACCATCAGATAAAGTTAATACTTGTGTACTTGTATCAATTGCAGTTAAGGAAACGCCTTTTAGCCAACGAATATTATTCTTTTCAATAAAATTGGCGTCAGTAAAATTCAATTGCGAAACATCTCGTGAACCTTCCAAATAGTGATGCAATATACAACGGGAGTGAATGGCTTCGTCTTTTGAAATCAAAGTTAAATTATCATTTGGCGCTAGCTTAGCCAATGTTTTTAAAGCATTGATCCCAGCAGCAGAAGCACCAACTACAACGTATTCCATTATTTAACCTCCTCTAGTGTAATTGCCTGCATTGGACACTTTTCTACACATTGTGGTGTCTTGCTTGGATGATCCAAACACATATCACATTTCATAATAACCTTGTGCTGCAGTCGATCGGCTTTTAATACCCCATAAGGGCAAGCCATGACACACATATAACAACTCGCACATTTGTCTTTATCATATAAAACATATCCCGTTTCGTAATCTTTATACATTGCACCTGTCATGCAAGTATACACACATTCAGGTAAATCACAGTGGCGACAAAAAATGGGAGAATTCACCCCTTCATCACTGACGACAACGCGATTACGAGGATCTTCCCCGTTGTGAGCCACAGAACAAGCGGTGACACAAGTTAAACAGCTGATACATTTATTACGATCAATCTTGATTCGTTTCATTTTTTAAACAGACTCCTTTTCAACCTTGTCGATACGCACTGGCGTGGATTTATAGGACGGTTCTTTTGAATACGCGTCATAAACCGATGGCGTCAACCGATTGACTTCAATATAATGCATCGGGGCATACAATTCATTTTCATTTACAAATTGCGAAACAATAACTTCAAATTTTTCGCTGTGGCCATTCATAGAAGATACATAAACGATATCTTTATTTTTTACATTTAGATCGCTAGCTTTTTGCGGATGCATTAAAACATAAGCCATTCTTTCCACGGCATCTTGCACTTCTAAAATCTCACGGGTTCTCGTTTGTGTGTGCCACTGTCCAACCGTTCCACGCCCGGTATTTAAAAGTAATGGAAATTCATCACATAAAGCAACAGGGTTTTCAACTGGTGCTTCAAAGACAAAATTGGCCTTTTTCGTTGGCGTATAATATTGACCATCTTCATATAAACGGCGTTCATCTGGGGTATTACTTTTTTTATGTGCTGGTGTGTAGGGCCATTGCACTCCTTTAGAATTTTCTAATTCTGCGTAGGTCACACCGGTAAAATCACAGGGCATATTAGCTGAACATTTTGCCATTAAATTGAAAGCTTTCGCCGGCGTTTCCCAACCATGCAATAGATTTTCTGCCTCCATCCCCAAAGCTTGACCCATTTGATAAAAGACTTGATAATCTGTTTTTTCATTTTCACCTAAAGTTAAAGCCGGGCGCATTGGAGATAGTCTGCGCTCTGTATTAATTAGCGTACCTTCTTTTTTTGTTCCAGGTACGACTGGGAAATAAACATCCGCACTAGCTGAAGTTTTAGTGTCATCATAAATATCTTGAACGATTAATAATTCTAATTTAGACATGGCTTCTTTAAAAGTATCGCTATTGGTCCAAGAATGAATTGGATTTGTTGCGGCAACCCACAAGGCTTTGATTTCCCCGGCATTAATTTTTTCAATAATTACGTTATAAGGCAACGTCGGTTTTTCCGGTAGCCAACTTGGCTCAATTCCTAAAGCAGTTCCAACAATTTCTCTTCTTGTTTGATTATCATATTCACCACCACCATATAGGCCGGTCGTATTACTAAACAAGCGAGAACCCATGGCATTACATTGCCCTGTTAATGAATTCGCTCCGGTACCTGGACGGCCCATATTTCCTGTCATTAGTGCTAAATTGATAATTGCCTGTGCAGTCCGCACCGCTTCATACCCTTGATTAACTCCCATCGTCCACCAGAAGGAAACATTTTTACCAGCGTGAATCAATTGCGCCAATTCTTCAATTTCACTTTCAGTCAATCCGGTTTCATTTGCACGACTTAGTGGATAATCTTTTAAAAATGCTTGGTATTCCGCAAATTTTTGCGTGTGTGCTTCGATATACTTTTCATCAAGCCAGCCTTTTTCAATCAGTAAATTCGCCAAAATATACATGAGCTTTAAGTCAGCTTTTGCTTTTAGTTTATAGTGGATATCGGCTTTTTTCGCTGTTTCAGACATGCGCGGATCAATGGCGATTACTTTTTTACCGGCAATTTTATTCGCGCGAATTCTTCCCCAAAAAACTGGATGTGCAACAACTGGATTTGCACCAATTAAAATAATGGTGTCGGATAATTCCACATCCTTTAAGGTATAAGGAGGTGCGTCAAAACCAAAAGCTTGCTTGTGGGCAACCACACTTGTTGCCATACAAAGCCGCGTATTGCCATCCACATTTCCTTTTAGATACGTTCGCATTACATGACCAAATAATGCCATCTCTTCCATTGTCAATTGACCTGTACTAATTCCTGCGATACTTTCCGGACCATATTTTGCGCGGATTTCTTTTAATCTAGCGGCTGTATCTTTTAGACCATCTTCCCAAGTGACATAAGTAAAACTACCATCTTCTTGTTTTATCCTTGGTCTTGGATCTGGTTTGAATTCTTGGTGTTGGCGGTTTAACCGCAAACCTTTAATACAAGAAAAGCCATCGTTAACCGGATATCCCGGCGTAGGAATAATTTTTACTATTTCTTCATTTTCTGTGTAGAAATCTAAATTACAGGCTAGTGCACAATAATTACAGGTGGATTGTGTTTTTTTCATACTTCGTCCCCTTAATTTTTATTCGTGATATTTTTCACTTGTTAATCAAAAAAAATAATGCAGCGCGGCATATTTTCTAATTCTCTTTTATTTTATAGCAAAAAAAAACAAACTATCATTAGGGAACTCCCTAGTTAACAGACTAAAAATCCATTTATAAGGCAAATTAAATAACACCAGTTGAGAATGATTATCACTTGGAGTAAATAGATTTTTCTGCTGTTAATCTATTTTGTTGTAATAACAGTAAGGCAAGAAAAGTTGAAGGATTGGTGTATGAAACTGGCAATTTGAAAGGATCGGTAGTGTTAATACAGCCAAACCGAAGTTCTTCTTGTGAAAAATTCACACTTTCTTTATCGGAATAAAAAAAGACCGCAACAAAAGATATTACACAAATACATCCAGTCTTTGTCTAAAAAGACAATCAACAAGTGAGTATTTATGTTCTTTTGTTTCGGCCTTACTTTTTAATTTGTTTGCATTTTTTGCAGGATAGCGCGTTTGTAATCAAGAAAAGCAGGGGTTAAAGAAAAGTCGACTTCCTTATTTTCCGGACGAGAAACTGTAATAGTTTCTCGTATCACTCCTGGAGAGCCAGCCAGCAGATAAATCTCGTCAGATAAAAGAATCGCCTCGTCAATATCATGGGTAATCAGCAAGGTCGTCAATGAAAATTCTTTTTGCATCTGCAAAAACCACTGATGTAAATCGCGTTTTGTTATCGCGTCCAATGCACTAAAAGGCTCATCTAATAAAATTAACTCTCCTGAAAATAAATACGTGCGCAACAACGCAGCCCGTTGTCGCATACCACCAGATAAAGCATTGGGATAGACTTTTTCAACCCCTGACAGCCCAAATTCAGGTAAGTATGCTGCCACTTTTTTTAAGGCTGCCTTTTTCTTTACACCTTTTAAAATCAAGGGCAATGCCAGATTTTCTTCCATTGTTTTATAGGGAAGCAATAAATCTTTTTGCAACATATAAGATACTTTTCCCCTTTTACCTGTTATTTCTTCATTATTTAACTGAATACTACCTCTATCTGGCAACTCCAAGCCAGCAATCAGATTAAATAGTGTCGTTTTTCCAACACCGCTGGGTCCAAGCAAACTGACGATTTTGCCAGCAGGAACATGCAAGGAAATATCTGCAAGCACATCTTTATTCCCGTAACTTTTATTTATCCGCTCAACTGTTAGTCCCACTGTCATCACTCACTTAAATACGCATTGGTAAAACCAGTATTTTCCGGTATTTTTTTAGCAACTAATTTATTTTCTGATAACCAATCATAAAAGGCATTCCACCGTTTAGGCTCGATATAGCCCCATGATTTGGCCTCTGCCTTATATTGCTGACTGATCCAAGCTTGACTTTTTTGAACTAAATTCTTATCTAACTCTGGAACTTCTTTACATAAAATAGCGGCGGCTGCCTGCGGGTCTTTGATAGCATCTTCGTAACCTTTGCTAGCGGCGGCTAAGAATTTTTTAGCTGTTTTGGGGTTTTCTTTTAAAAACGTGTCGTTCGCAAAAATAACTGGTGTATAGTAATCAAATACAGGATTTATATCTTTGAAGTTAAAATAATCAATTGCTACATTATCAACCCCCGCTTTAATGCCTCCCCAACCATAAAAAATCCAAATGGCGTCGGCTTGTTTTTCTTTCAAAGCGAGAGGCTCATCAACAATTGTATTCGGAATTAATTTCACTTTATTAAAATCGCCGCCATTATCTTTTGCCATGACATCTTTGATCATGGCTTTTTCAATTGGTGAATCCCACGTTGCGTAGGTTTTTTTCTCCAAACCTTTAGGATGATTTATTCCTTCACCTTTTCGCGAAACGATACCTGATGTATTGTGCTGCAAAATTGTAGCCACTGTTGTGATTGGTAAAGGTTTCGCGGAAACATAATTTGCGGCCAAAGAATCTTGAGCAGAGATACCAAATTGTGCTTTGTTACTAGCGACAATCATACTAGCGTCTCCATCAGAAGGTTGGACGATGGAAACATCTAAGCCAGCCTCTTTAAAATAGCCTTTTTCTTTGGCGACATATAAGCCGGTATGATTGGTGTTTGGGGTCCAGTCTAAAACAAACGTCACTTTTTCTAGTTTTGTTTCTTTTTTACTTGCTTGTCCACTGTGACAAGCACCTAATGTTATTAACGTTGTAACCAATAAAATACCACTGATTAATTTTTTCATTTTTGCTCCTTCTTCCATGGCATCGAAATTTTTTCTAACACTAAAACAGCTCCTAAAAGTAGTAGACTTAAAGCTGAAATGAGAAAAATCACGGCAAACATTTTGTCAAAACTATAAGATTTTCTCACGCGGGTCATGTACACCCCTAGACCTTCAAAACCGCCTAGCCATTCTGATACCACAGCTCCGATTAAGGCATACGTGACTGCAATTTTTAATGCGGCAAAAAATGAACCTAAACTAGCGGGCAACTTAATATGCCAAAAAATCTGGTAAGATTTCGCCCCCATCGATTGCAATAATAAAATTTCATCCGGATCAATGGCCGCAAAGCCATTTAACAAGCTTAACGCTACCGGAAAAAAGATCGTCAAAATAATCAACACAACTTTTGGCAACATCCCAAATCCCAACCAAATAATCAATAAGGGAGCTAAAGCAACCGTTGGAATTGTTTGACTTAAAACTAGTAAAGGATAAATCGCTTGTTTCAACCAATGGATGTGATCCATAATAACTGCCAAAACAAAACCGAGTAAAACACCTGCTAAAAGTCCTAAGATGGCTTCTAACAACGTAACCTTCGCATTTGCCGCTAGCTGAGGCCAGTCTGTTAGTAAAGCTTGCAGTACCGCTTTAGGACTGGGTAACATAAATGCTGGAACAATATTTTTTACTGTGACAAACTGCCACACTGCTAAAATCATTAGTATAGTGGCAACGGGAATTAAATTAATGTTGGTGTTTATCCGTTTTTTCGGCAATGGTCAGCCCATCTCCTTTTGGCGTATACGCAATTTTTACGTAGGCAGAAACACTTGGCGCTCCCGCTTTAACAGCAATTAATTGACATTGTTTCACTAGCTCCATCAAGCCTTCATAATCTCCTTCAACGCTTGTTTCAAAAGCGCCTACTTGATAGGTATACCCTGTACTTTTGATGTAGTCGATGACTTCATCTACAATAGCGATGACTTCTTTTTTACTTTCTACTTTTGGTAAAACTTGAATTGCGATACTTGCGTCCATTTTTTTCACACTCCATTATTTTTTACCGATACGTGAACTGCATGAGCTAAATGAATTTCTTTTAAAGATTTGATTCAATAAAACAGCCACTAGCAAACTTTTTGCACTTTATTCAAACTCTAGTCTTTGAGAACAAAAAAATCTCAGTATCATAAGACGATACTGAGACAAAAGTTATATTATTCAACTGTACAAAAGTCCGTGATGACCTACTTTGCACACCAAAATAAACTCCTTACCTACGTCAGCATTATCTGAATCAGGTTAACGGGTCGAAGTCGAACTTCCTCTCAGCCATTACAGCTCCCCACATATTCGGTTGCACTTAAATTAACAAAGAAAAATAGATTGGTCAAGTTTTTTGGTAGAAAGTACTTAAATGCGATTTTATTCCCCTCCAAACAGTGAACCAAAAAAATTTTTACACGGCACATTTCCATCCTGCTAATTTCAGGTGTTACGTAAGCCAGCGAACAATATTGGGTAAAACGATGATAGTGTACAAGGTGCGACAAATTTGAATACCCGCAATTTTAGGCATGTCGCCACCTAATTCCCCCGCAATTAAGGAAATATCTGTCGCCCCAGCAGGAGAAGAAGCAAATAATGCTGACTTTAAATCTAAAATTCCTTTTTTAGATACAAGGTAACCAAACAATACATTTATCATTAAGTAGCTTCCTAATAATAAAAGTGCCGGAATAAATAAGCGACTCATTTCTTTTAAACTATCTTGTGTAAAGGTACTGCCGATGATTGTCCCAGCAAAAATTTGGGCAATGTAGCGAATATTCGTGTTTAGTTGCGCAGTATTTTTTATTATTTTCAAAATACTGGAAAAAATTAACGAAAACATTAACGCCCCCGCCGGTATATGAAGGGATAAACCAATCAATCCTCCAATACTTGCGATAATCAAAATAAGACCGTCATTGACAATAAAATCACTTGTACCAAAAGGCAGCTGTGTAACAATTTTTTTAGCCTCCGATGATTTTAAAGTATCTTCTTTTCTTTGAAAGCGATCAAGCAGCAGCTTAATCCAGTATGGAAGAATAAGCAGCATCCCGACTAAACGCACCAGTTGCATCGTTGCGACTATCTCAGCTTGTGCGCCCATATCGATACTAATCAAAGACACATCCATAATTCCTCCGGGCATACAGGAAAGCAAGGCCGTAATTAAATCAATTGAGAAAAAAGTATGAATTAAAAAACCCACAATAAACATATTCAGCGTAAATAAGGTCATCAAAAACACGATCGATTTTGCCAATTTAGGAAAATTAAGTAAGTCATTTTTCGTTACCTGTTGCCCGATATATGCACCACTAATTATTTGGGCAAAAGTTTTTAGATTATTTGGCATATACATTTGCTCAGAAAAGATTGCAAATAAAGCGACCGCCAACATGCTGCCGGTCATAAAAGGAGCGGGTAATTTTATCTTCCTTGCTATTAAACCTCCTACCATGCCGACAATCAAAGTTTCTATTATTTTTACAATCATTTATAAACCTGCTTTCTAAAAATATGTCACAATTAAAACTGTGCTTACCATTACGTTTACTTGCCAAATAAGAATAATTTCTTTTTCTCTTAGTAGCTACTTAGACAGCTTGCCTTAGATAATTTTATGGCTGCAAAAAAGGCGACTTCAAATATGGGATTTTCACTTTATAAAAAATCTTTAATCCAATTGTGTAACAGTGAGCAAAAATATATCACTTTGAATTTTACTCTTTCTTTTTTACTTTGTGGTTGGCAAATTTAAAAAGAACACGAAAAAAACAAAATAAAAAAAGGAAATATGACTTTCATTTATTTGTCATTTTATTTTCAAGCAAAACAAAAAGCTGAGCAAAAAGTCAGGTGGACGTTTTACTCAGCTTTTACTTATGCCTTAACTAAGTTTTTAACTAGCGCTTGTTTTAACAGTGGCATAAACATGGCCCCCACCACTGTTCTATTTTTAAAGTTCATGACCTTGGCATTTTTCGTATCATACCAATCAGAAAATGGAACGCGATTTGGCGTATTTTCTAAATAGTGGCGCACAGGTTGAATGATTTTTTCCATTTCTTCTTCGTTTTGGGCAAAAATTGAAATCCACATAATCCAGTCTGCCTTAGTATAATCCGCCCGTTCATCCAATGGGATACCAAATTCATTTGCTTCTGCTAAATATTTCTTAATCTCTTTTTCCATTAGTTGTGCTGGAAATAAGCCAAGCTCAAATAAGTTGTCCCAAACAATATTGTATTTCATACTCCAACTGTCTGGTCTGTCAAAAGAAAGCGGTGTATGTTCCCCATTTGCTATTGCCGTATTTTGCCAAATAGTGGCCATTTCTTTTGCACGTTTTGAATAAAGTGCCCCTTCTTTTTCATACCCTGCTGCTAGCAGTGCTTTGCCAAACATTGCAAGTGCAGTAATCGCTTTTAATGATAACTTACAATTATGTGCCAAATGTCCGGCAAAATCATCCGTGCATAGTTGATTTTCTGGATCCTGACCAAAAGTTGCTAAATAATCGGCCCAACGTAAATTCGTTTTTAAATGCTGATTAAAAAATTGATCGTCTCCATCTCGCAAATAAATTGCAGCTGCCATGGCCAACATATTGCCGCTTTCTTCTATCGGCATTTGCTGCTCATAATGGTACACATTTTGACCTACTGGTAATTGATAATAATCATAAACTGTGCCATAAGCGCCGCGATCTGGCCAACCTTCATCGCCTTGGTTGGTTATCTCTCCATATACTTGTCCTGTTGCATATGGATAACGCCCTACATCATGTGGGGCAAAATCGAACTCCCAAACTGGCAAAGCAGCAAATTTATAAACAGGACGTAGCATTCCTTTGGCTAATTCTGTTTGATAAAGTAAATAAAGCGGTAGTGAAGGATAGCTGATATCTACTGTCCCAATGCATCCATTTGAACTACATTCTTTGGACAAAAAGACAATTTCCCCTTGTTCATCACGAATTAATTTGTGGGCACAAATTGACTGTCGATAACTAAATGCGGTAATAAAGTCCAATGTTTTCCCACCAGAAGTTATGGAGGCTTGTTGAATTTTGTCATCGATTTTTTGGCAGTTTGCTAACCGTACGGGTAAATTTATTAAGTAATTTTGCAACAAGTCATACATACCGCTGTAATTTTCTTTCCATAAAGCATTACAAGCTGTGCCAAAATAATTGATCGCATGAATATCATCATAGGCCGCTAAAATGGTAGTTGCTTGGCCGGATTGAATCGGAAAATGAGCTAGTAGCATTTCACGCTGTTTTTGATACGTAATTGCAAGACTACTAGGAGCTGCTAGATACAGATAACCCCAATCAATATCAATCAGATCGCCAGTTGAATCTAATGGTGTTTGACGTCTTTTCCCCATCCAAACCATTTTCTCATCATCAGTCGTAATTTTATGCCAGTGAAGTGGCTCTTGTGTTTTATCGCGACAGATTTCTTCTGAAAATGCAAAAGTAATTGCGGCTTTTTCACCATTTTTCACGTCCGCTTTAACTGTGATCATCGTTACCGGTTCACTGATTTTTTGTAAATCCTGTAAGTCCAAATCGACCGAAAAAGTCAGCTCTAAATGAACTACTTCATTTGCAAACGTGTATTTTGTTTGGGTTGCTGTCACTTCGAGGTCTTGTTGGGCAATAGCAGGAATAAGATCATCTGCTCCCATAAAACGATACGTAGCATCCCCTATTTGAATATAGCCCCGCACAGGTTGTTCTTTACCGGTCCAACTTTGCGTGTCACAATCAGTTAAACGATCGGCTGGAGACCAAATTGAAAAATAAGGGTCGCTTAAAATCAGAGGAATTGAAGCTCCTCGGTTTACTTTTGTCATCTTCTACTAACTCCATTTCTACATCTAAAATCATTCTTTTAAACTTTTTTCATTTATTCTTAGCTTGTTGTTTGCACCATTCTTTTGCGGATGCTAGCTGGCACAGTCTCATCAAAACATTTTGAATTCGGCACCATTCCTAATTCAAAGTTAAAATCTTTTCCTTTGATTAATTCATCATGAGCAATCACACACGTTTTAAAATCCGCTTTATTTTCTGTAATACGATGGATAAATTGCTGTTGCGGATAGTTTAATGTCGTTGTAATTTTGACCTTATTTCCATTAGCCAAATGAATAATGGCTTCATCAAAGTTTGGCATCCCGATTAGATATTCACCGCTTCCTGGACAAAATGGATAAAAGCCTAATGCATTGAAAATATACCAAGAGGCCATGCTACCATTGTCTTCATCCCCAGGGTAGCCTTTAAAATCTGCAGAGAATAACCGATTGATAGCTTGTTTTAAAAGTGGCTGTGCAAAATACGGTTTGTTTATGAAGTGGAACAAGTAAGGCAAGTGGAAACTTGGTTGATTGCCCACATTAATCTGGCCAAAACCATTAACTTCCATCTCTGCCATTTCATGAATCACATGACCATAGCCTTCCACTGTATACTCTGGCGGTGTATTGGCAAGCGTTACTAAAATTTCTTCAAAAGCCGCTTTTCCACCATACAATGCGATTAAACCCGCAATATCATGATTAACAGCAAATGTTGATTGCCACGCTGAACCTTCTGTATAGTCGCCACCCCAAGAAAAAGGGCTGAAATTTTCTTTAAACTGTCCTTGGCGATCTTTTGCTACCATGAACTTATCTTCAACTGAAAATAAGTTTTGATAGCGTGTAGATTGTGTCATGAAAATTTCGGCTGTTTCATTTTCACCTAATTTTTCGGCAACTTTAGCAATACAGTAGTCACTATAGCTGTAATCCAAAGTATGGTTGACAGATTCGTGTAAATCTGACGGTACATAACCATACGTATTGTACTCGTCGGCATAAGAACGTCCTTGCCTACGATTTTTTTCTTGTTGATTTGCAGAATGCAGCATTCCATTTAAAAATTCTGGCATTAATTCGGCCGCAATATCTTTTACAGCCGCATCTGCAATAACCGCGTCAATATAATTTCCTGGCATGCCCCCAGAATCTTCAGGTGCCAACCATTTTGGCAGATAGCCACTTTCACGATAACTATTTAAGAAGCCCGCCAATATTTTTTCATATTCGTCTAATTCAATTAAAGAAAATAAGGGGTAAACACTTCTGGCTGTATCCCAAAAACCATTATTCATGTATAAATAACCTGGCTTTACTTCATCAGCATAAGCATCTCGATGAAGTGGTTGATTATTTTCATCAAACTCGTATAAGCGTTGTGGGTATAAAAAAGTACGATACAAGTTATGGTAGAAGGTTTTCACCTTTTCTTTATCTTGATCAGATACCTTAATTTTAGCCAGTTTCTCGTTCCAAAGGCTCGTTACTTGTTGCAACTGTACTGATTTTTCTGTTTGAGGCAGATTTTTTTTGGCAAATTCAGCAGAAATAAATGAAGTCCCGACACGTAATTCAATTTCTTTTGCATCGGCAAAGCAGATTTCATAAACGCCGTCTTTTTCACTAAAATGGGTGATTTCCTCACTCACTTCAATACGGAAATAAAATTTCAACGGCGTAGTACGATGAACGTGTAACTGCATAGAATAACCTTCGATTAAATGCCCTTGTGCTTTTGTAATTTTCCCATCAGTTGGAAAACTAATCATAACACCTTTGTTATTTTGCGGTGAGTCCATGGTTAGAATGGCACCATAATCAGATGGGATCAAAGTTGTATCTAATTGATTGTTAGGTTGCTTGATTTTTAAATAATTAGGATGAAAATCAGATTGCTGTGGTGCATAAGGTACTACAACCAAGCCTTTTGTATTTTTAGTAAACGGTAAAATTCGTAAAGAGCAAAAATCACCTTTTGTTCCTGCCCACATCGTAGGTTGATGTGATAGACGAAATCCGCGATAATGCATTGCTTCAGGATGAAACCACCAGTTGTCTTCATGGGTTTCAATGGCAAAATAATTCATGCCAAATGGCACACCGGTGAAGGGAAAACAGTTTCCACGGGATAACTCAAAAGAATTGCTAGTCCCATGGCGGGTGTCGATTTGATTAATATCCATCTAGAGACTCCTTTAAATTTACGTTCGTTTTTAGCGATTGGCTTGTGCAAAATCACTTAAATTAATATTTTTTTCTAACCGTTCAAATTTTTTCAACATAATAAGACTCATTCCGTAAGCAGGTAATGCAACACCGATAAAAAGAATCAAAAGCGGACTAATGGCAAATAACAAACTAACGATTATAAAAATCACCGCCATATAGATGACTTCCAAAGGACAAATCAGTAAAAACAGCATCGGCTGCAAAATCGTTTTTACGCCTCTTACATCAAAGTGAACAAAGATTGGGAAAAACATCGCGACGCCTAAAATCAAAAGCAAGCGGGTCGCTTTAATCGCAATTTCTAATAACAGATTTCCTGCGCCTGCATTAGCTAAGACGATCGTTTCACCTAAGAAGAATAATGCAATAGCGGTAAATACGGCACTAAATAGTAGACTACGGCGGAAATTCTCGCCATAATATTTTTTAAACATTTGAAACAAATGATTTTCTGATTCATAACGAATTTGTTGTCGCATACAAGCATACAGTGCAATCGTTGCTGGAATAATCCCCAGCACGACGCCACCTAAAAGCGTAAATAACAGCCACAATCCATTTAATTTCATTAAATAGTAAATTCGATTAAAAACTTCATAAATTTTATTAACCACTTTTCTTACCCCTTTATAGCTCCGACTAAAATACCTTTTTCAAAATACTTGGCAACAATTGGATAAAACAGTAACACTGGTAACGTAGAGACAATAACCACACTGTATTTCAATGTTAGTTTCAACATCATTAATTCCGCCTGAGCACTTCCTACCAATGTTTGGTTCACGTCATCACCAAATTGTCCTTGTATCAAAATTTCTCGCAAAATCAATTGTAATGGGAAGCGCGCCCGATCGCGTAAATAGATCATGGCATCAAAGTAAGAATTCCAGCGTCCTACTCCATTAAACATTGCGATGACCACAATGATTGGTGTTGAAAGTGGCAGTACGATTTTATATAAAAGCTGCAAATCATTAGCGCCATCCATATAAGCACTTTCCACTAATTCAGAAGGAATATTTTGTTGGAAATAAGTTCGCATTAAAATCATGTTGTAAACGCCCACAGCCCCCGGCAAAATCATTACCCACAACGTATTGATGATACCTAATCGTTGGTTGACCAAATACGTTGGAATTAAGCCACCGCCAAAGAACATTGTAATTGTGAAAAATAAAGTCAGCATTGAACGTCCGCGTAAATCTTTCCGGGAAAGTGGATACGCACCTAATGTTGTAACTACAACACTTACCAATGTTCCTAACCCTGTATAAATAACAGCATTTTTAAAACCGACTAAGATGTCTTTATTTTTTAAAATTTCAGTGTAGCCTTTAACATTAAATCCACGGGGCCAAAGTAATAACGGCACTTCGTAAATTTTATTAGGATTACTAAAAGAAGCATTTACTACAAAAACAATCGGGTATAACAAAATTAAAGTCAGCAATGTAATGATTACAATATTGACGATATCAAAAACTTTATCTGATTTTGTTGAGATGTATCGCATTTTTTCCATTTTGCTCGTTCCGCCTTCCTACCACAAACTATTTTCGCCAGTTTTTTGTGCGATCTTGTTGACGACAAAAAGCATGATGAAATTGACGATATTATTAAACAACCCAACTGCAGCAGAAAAACTATACTCACCGTTAATCAAACCGACTTTATATGTATAAGTCGACAATACTTCTGAAGTAGCCAGATTCGATGCATTTTGCAATAAATACGCTTTTTCAAAACCAACTGACATCACGCTACCTGTTGCTAAAATTGCAGAAATCACAATAGTTGGCATAATTGCCGGAATTGTGATATTGCGAATACATTGCATCCGTGTTGCCCCTTCAAGATACGCCGCTTCGTATTGATCTTGGGGTACACCAGACATTGCCGCTGTATAAATCAACGTTCCCCAGCCGACACCTTGCCAAATCCCAGACCAAACATAAACATGCGGAAACCACTTCGCATCACCTAAAAAATCAATTGGCTTCATGTGTAGAGAAGTTAAAATTTGATTGATGGAACCTTGTTCAGAAAAAAAGAAGGTAACCATTCCGATAACAACTACGACTGAAATAAAGTTGGGAATATATGAAACTGTTTGAACAGTCGATTTGAACCATTTCCACTTAATCTCGTTAAACATTAACGCCAAAATGATTGGCAACGGAATACCTACTAATAAACTATAAAAACTAACGCGAATTGTATTAACAATAATTTCTAAGAAGAAATAAGAATCAAAGAACCGCTGGAAATGTTTTAACCCCACCCAAGGGCTTCCCCAAATACCAAAAGCCGGTGAATAATCTTTAAAAGCAATCACAACACCATACATCGGCCAATAATTCCAAATTAGAACGAATAACACAGGAATGACCAGCATAATATATAACCACTTGTGCTTTTTCATATCGAATAACAATTTATTTAAAGCCTCCATCGGTACAACGAATAACGCATTAAGCCATTTATGCTTTTTCATATCGAATAATAATTTTTCTACCATCTATTATTCTTCCTTTCTCCTTGTTTTATTAAACTGTTCAGCGCAGCATCTTAATCCTAAGCTGATTGGTTCAATAAAACATTTTGTCATAAAGAACCAGGCTTAAAGCTTCTTGTAGTATTTTGCTTTAAGCCTGGACAAAAGTTTTATCTATTCTTTGTCATAACGTTCATATTGCGTACGGCGAATTTCAAGTAATTTATCTGAGCCGATTTTTTTCAGCTGTTTCACATATTTATCCCAATCATTTGTAAAGTTCCATTCACCTGTCACAAACTTCACCCGAGATTGTTCAACATAGTTGTTCATATCTGTCATGATTGTTGATAGCTGACCAGACTCTTCTGGTGTTGGCATTACTGGTGATAACATTTTTTCTGGCATAACTTCTTCATTAAAATCGTCGTATTGAATTGGTTCCAACCCTTGTGCAATATCGCGGTTGGCTTGATCTGGATTTAAATATGGGTAGCCACCACCGTAAACATTATCTAGATATTGGTATGCGCCTAATTGTGCCCCTTTATCGTAATTCAAAATCTTATCCACATAGACGTTTTTATCCCCAACTTTATGGTAAGTAACGTCCTCTTCGCCTAAATAGCCAAAGTCAGATCCTTCTTGACTGTACCAGTAATCTGTCCATTCTAATAATTTGCCTGGATCTTTACAGTCTTTGGTAATAACTAAACCTGAAGTTCCCACTGGTCCGTTAATAACGAGACTTTTATCTCCTTCAGGCCCTGCGATAATATTAATTGGTGTATATTTATCTTGAACGGAACCTCCGATAAATTCTGGGCTCACCCAAGTCCAAAGACCAACTGTATTATTGGCTGCATCTGCACGCCATTTATCACCATCAGCACCCGCAAAAGAATTCTTAGACATTAAACCATTTTGGTAAAGGTCTGCTTCATATTTCCAAACATCTTTCATCCGATCGCTGTTTAATGTTAATTGCATTGAACCATCTTTTTCATAATAAACTGAAGACTCGATCCCTGTTCTTCCGCCTGTTCCCATACCGTAAGCGGCCATCAATAGTTTTTCAAAACTATTTGGTAGTTCACCGCTATTCATGTACCAACCTTGTTCGTCAGCTTTGCCATTACCATTTGGATCTTTTGTAACAAATTGTGTTAACACTTCTTTTAATTCTTCTGTTGTACGTGGTTTTTCAAGGCCTAATTTATCCAACCATTCTTGGTTAATATAGTATCTAAATGTTAAGCCCATGATTTGTGGATCAATCGACAATTCTGGTAGGAAATAAATATGACCGTCTGGTGCAGTAATACTTTTACGAATTTCAGGGTGTTCTTCCATTAATTTATTAAAGTTTGGTGCATGCTTTTCAATTAAATCTTCAATTGGCTGAAACATTCCTTGCCCGCCATATTTTACTAACTCATCAGATGTCCAATAAACTTGGTAAAAGGCATCAGGTAATTTTGATTCTGATAAAAGTAAATTTTTCTTTTCATTAATATCTTTTGTTTCCTGCCAAGTAATTGGCACACCAGTCTTTTTCTCATACTCTTTCCACATCCAAAGATCCTTATTTTTTGGATGATCAGCACTGTGATCTGGACTTAATAACGTGAACCCTTTACTATCACCTGCTTTATCCTCTGAGCTTGCATTTCCAGAACCGCAAGCGCTAAGTGATAATAATGCAACCGCTGACAATGTTAATCCCAATAAAGATGTCTTCCATTTCTTCATATCTATTCCTCCAAAAATAAATAAAATTGCTAGCTTCTCTTACAAGAAACTGCGAATTAATGCCCTGTTTAAAAATTATTCTCTATTTTCATCTCGCTAAAATTAATGCGACGCTCATTGATTTCTTTAACTTTTGTCAAATCCACTTTGTCTTTACGATCTGCTGTTAACAACCCATTTACTTCCTGTTCAACATCTGTTAGCTGGGTGTAACAAAAACCTGTAATATACGGAATACTTTGGATTGCTGCATGAATTTTTTCAAAGCGTTCCATGAATTCGGTTTCATTTTTGACTTGATTACCATAACCCCACTGATCTTCACTATCGGCAGTAAATGCAATACCGCCAAATTCGCTAATCATGATAGGTTGTCCCTTATATGAAAAGCCCTTAGCAAAGGCGAACCAGCCGTCATTAAATTGGATTTCATTATTAATAATTTTTTCTTTATTTGAATAACCATGGGTCGCAAAATCTTGTTGATCGGAATAACGTTTAGCAAATGCTAAGCCAGTTTCTTCATAATCGTGTAAGGTTAAAATATCTGAAATCGTATGTTCCCATCCATCATTTGTAATAACAGGACGATTGGGATCAATTGCTTTTGTCAAATGGTAAATTCCTTCGGTGAAATGTTGTGGACGCGCATGTTCATTAACACCTTTTATTCCCCAACTTTCATTAAAAGGTACCCAAGTAATAACTGCTGGGTGATTGTAGTGTTGCTTCACAATTTCTAACCATTCTTTTGTAAACTGTGCAATCGCAATATCATTAAAGACATAAGTCGATGGCATCTCTGCCCAGACAAGAATTCCTTTTTCATCACACAGATATAAAAAGCGCTCATCTTCAATTTTTTGATGTTTGCGTAATCCGTTATAGCCCATTGCACTTATTTTTTCTAAATCTTTTTCCAACGCTGCAACTGATGGTGGCGTAATACCTGATTCAGGCCAATAGCCCTGATCTAGAATCAAGCGTTGGTATAATTGACGATTATTCAGTAAAATTTGTCCATTTTCGATGCTAAGTTTTCGCATACCGAAATAGCTGTATACTTCATCTAATAACTCGCCAGTTTGCGTGTATAAACGCACAGTTAAATCATATAAGTTAGGTGTATGTGGGCTCCAACGCTGTGTACCTGAGTCTGCATTTTCTTTGACTCGGGTATCTAAGGTAAAGTTGCTCCCATTGTGATGAAATAATCCCTTATGATAACTTATTAATTCACCTTTAAAACTTGCCTCGGCTTCGATGTAGTAACTTTTACTTTCTGGCAAAACAGTGGCGTCTTTTAATTCCACTTCTACTTTTAATAAATCTAAATCCAATTCTGGTGTGAGTTTTAAATAATTTATCCGCTGCTCACCGGCTTCTTCTAACCAAACTGATTTCCAAATGCCAGTTGTTTGAACGTACCAGCATCCGAAATTATCTTTTAGCCAGCGCTGCTTTCCTCTTGGCTGTTCACAAGAAAGTGAATCTTCAACGCGTAATGTAATCGTATTTGTCCCTTTGGTTAAATAAGGTTGCAAATCAAAAGAAAATCGCTCGTAACCACCCTTATGTGTTCCAAGTAAATGTCCATTTAGCCAAACCTGCGTTTGAAAATCCACACCTTCGAAATAAAGGACCTGATTTTCATCATTATCATTTTCAAACGTGCGTTGGTACCAAACAATCTTGTGGTGAGACGTATCGTGTATACCACTCAATTCCGTCTCATATGTAAACGGAACCAAAATTTTATATGCTGCAGGTAATACTTTGAACCAATTTTCTATTAGGCCGATATTGTTATCATCAAAGGCAAAATCCCATTTTCCATCTAAACTTTGCCATTTCTTTCTTATCAGCTGTGGTCGCGGATGTTCTTTCCTGTTTAACATGCTTACCTCCAAAAATTCTTTGGTCTATTTTCAAAAAACATTATTGACCTTTTGGTTAACAAAGACTTATAATAACATTACTATTTAACTTATCGGTCAACACACAAAATAATAACAGCGTTTTCATAGAGCGTCAATGCCGTTCTATCAACCTTAACTATTTTAACCAATTAGTAAAACAACTTATAAAATTACAATTATTACTAGAGTTATACTTAACGAAAAAGTAAAGGAGCCTTTCTATGATTATTGATACATCGACAAAATCACTCCCCGTTTTACAAGCCTTAGCAAACGAAACGCGACTGGGAATTGTAAATCAACTAGCGACTGGCGAAATGAATATTGGTGAAATTGCCAAAGCCCTCGCCATTTCAAATGCCATCACAACGCGGCACGTCCAACAATTAGAAGATGCTGGCGTTGTAAAGACGCGTCGTTGTCCAGGTAAATTTGGTTTGCAAAAAATCGTTGCCTTAGCGATTGATCAAATTGGCATTGAGTTTCCGGAAAAAATTTTTCCAGAATATCGACACTACCATGCTGACGTAAAAGTGGGACATTTTACCGACTACCACGCGGAGCCAACTTGTGGTCTAGCCTCAGAAGAAGGGCATATCGGTATGGCCGATCAGCCTCGTTCTTTTCTTGATAGTCAACGCGTCAACGCACAATTAGTTTGGACCGGAAAAGGTTTTTTAGAATATAAAATTCCTAACCTCGTTCAAGTTGATGATCACCTTGAATTATTAGATATTAGTTTTGAAATCGCATCTGAATTTCCGATTTCTAATAATACTTGGCCAAGTGACATTACGTATTATATCAACGGAAAGAAATTGGGCAGCGACACTGTCCGAGGCAATTATGCCGATGTTCGTGGGCGCCTAACTCCAACTTGGTGGCCCGATACTTGTAGTCAATATGGTGAATTAAAACATATCCGGATTAATCAATATGACACAAGTATTGATGGCGTTCCTACGACAGATTTAAATATTAATGACTTAGCACTTAAAGGAACCGATTATTTTACATTGCGCATTGCTTCAGAAGAAAATATGGAGCATGTAGGCGGTTTAACCCTCTTTGGTGAAAAGTGGGGCAACCACGAACAAAGTATAAAAGTTTTAACCTATGTAAGTTAACCTGAAGCATATGCCGGCTGATAATAACAAAGAAACGTTATTTTTAGATAATGCAAATACGGATATTATCTTTCGTAAAATCGTTTTATGATAACATAAAAAAATTTTTTCACTGAAATTTTAAAGGAAAAAGCTTTTCTTAATCAAACTCTCCACTATTTTAAAATGATATATACCATTTAACAAATTATTTTTTTCTTTCTATTTTGTTATTTAAAATTCACTAAAGAAGCGACCAGTTAAAAGCTAGCCTAATGATCTAGCTTTTAACTGGTCGCTTCTAAGGTTACTTATTATTTTCGATACATCTTAAGTTCCAAGAATAAGTCGTTATAAATTCCCAAATATTCTTTGCCTAAATCTTGATAGACTTCTAAATGGTCTAACATTTGATCGGTAGGATAAAATTGTTTGTCTCTGGTAATAGATTTAGGTAAAAGCTTCATAGCTTCTTTATTGGGAGTGGCATAGCCAATGTATTCGGCATTTTGTGCAGCATTTTCTGGGCGTAACATAAAGTTAATAAAATCATAAGCGCCTGCTTTATTTTTGGCAGTTTTAGGAATTACGATATTGTCAAACCATAAGTTAGAACCTTCTGCTGGAATAACATAATGAAGATGTGGATTTTCCGCCATCATATCAGCAGCTTCACCAGAAAAGGTCACTGCTACCATACTTTCTTCATTGGCCATATAAATTTTAATTTCATCGGCCACAATGGCTTTGATATTAGGCGTTAAGCCTTTTAATTTTTCAACTGCTTCATTAAGCTGTTGATTGTTTTTACTGTTTAAAGAATACCCTAAGCTATTCAAACCTAAGCCGATGACTTCTCTAGCACCATCAATCATCATAATGTTATCACGAAATTTATCATTCCATAAATCCCGCCAATATTTTAAATCATCTGCCTTAACAAACTTATCATTATAAACAATTCCCAAAGTGCCCCAAAAATAAGGAATGGAATATTTATTATTGGGATCAAAACTTTGATTTAAAAAATCTTCATGAATATTATTCAAGCCTTTTATTTTACTATGATCTAGCGGTAAAACAAGGTTCTCTTGAATCATTTTTTGGATCATGTATTCACTTGGAATCGTGATGTCATAAGCTGTTCCCCCTTGTTGAATCTTGGTGAACATGGCTTCATTTGAATCAAAAGTTTCATAATTTACTTTATAACCAGTTTCTTTTTCAAATTTTTTCAACAAATCCGGATCAATATAATCGCCCCAGTTGTAAATATTTAATACTTTGGCTCCAGCCATGCCACTGGCGTGTTCCAAACGATTAACGGCAAAAAGTAAAACTAAAATGACAGCGATAATTCCAATAAAAAGTGACTGTAGTTTTTTCATCGTAGTTCTGGCACCTCCACTTTCTTGCGGCGGTTTTTGCCTTTTTTGGAATGATTGTCTTTGCTGATAAAGTAATACCCGATAACTAAGACCATTGAAAAAATAAAGACTAAAGTGCTTAAAGCGTTGATTTCAAGGCTAATCCCCTGTCTTGCCCGTGAATAAATCTCCACAGAAAGCGTGGTAAAGCCATTACCTGTGACAAAGAAAGTTACTGCAAAATCATCTAATGAATAGGTAAAGGCCATAAAATATCCGGCGATAATTCCTGGGGATAAATAAGGTAGAATAATATTTTGCATGACTTGGATATTATTAGCTCCCAAATCCCTTGCAGCATCTACCATCGAATCATTCATCTCTTTGAGTTTTGGTAACACCATCAACACGACAATTGGGATAGAAAACGCAATATGAGATAGCAACACGCTGAAAAAGCCTAAACTAAAACTTTTAAAAATATTGCCTAGTAACGTAAACAAAATCAAAAAACTGGCACCAATAATAACATCTGGTGAAACTAATAAAATATTATTTGCGCTTAAAAAGGCATTGCGCCAACGTCTTTTTTTGGTGTAATAGATGCCTAATGCACCAAAAGTACCGATTAAAGTTGCCAGTAGCGCTGATAAAAACGCCAACATAAACGTGTTGAGAACAATAATAATCAAGCGTGTATCTGCAAACACAGCCTGATAGTGCTGCAAACTAAAACCGGTAAAACTATTCATGGTTTCCCCAGCATTAAAGGAGTAAAAAATCAGATAAAAGATGGGAATGTACAAAATGATAAAAACGAGAATCAAATAAAGATTCGACCAACGGAATTTTTTCATTTTTTCACGCCTCCTTTACGCTTTTCTCCGGTTAAGCTCATGACGATAAACATCGCAATAATCAAAATCACGCCAATAGTTGAACCCATCCCCCAGTTTTGTGTAACAAGGAAATGTTGTTCAATGGCAGTCCCTAGCGTGATTACACGATTGCCACCAATCAAACGCGTTAACATGAATAATGAAAGTGACGGAATAAAGACAGCTTGCACGCCACTTTTTACCCCGTTCATGGAAAGGGGCAAAATAACACGGCGGAAGGTCTCAAAACTATTAGCTCCTAAGTCGCGACTAGCAAAAACCAACGATGGATTGATTTCTTCTAAAGCGTTAAAAATCGGTAAAATCATAAATGGCAATTCAATATACGTTGCAACCACTAAAAAACTAAAATCTGTAAATAAAATTTGTTCAGGTCCAATACCAAACAACCCGAGGAAATTGTTAATACCACCGTGGACACCAAAAATCCCGATAAAAGCATAGGCTTTTAATAATAAATTAATCCAAGTGGGTAGAATAATTAACAACAACCAGAGATCTTTATGTTGCAACTTGGTCAGAAAATATGCAGTCGGATAACTAATTAATAAGGTGAAAAGCGTGATTAAAAAGGCATACCATACTGAATTTAAGGTCATGGTTAAATACTTACCAGAACCGAGGTAGGTCTCATAATTAACTAAAGAAAAATTGCCGTTCATATCAAAAAAAGACTGATAAATAATTAATAAAACGGGTGCAATGACAAAAAGCAACAGCCAGATATAATACGGTACGGAGTAAAAACGTCGTAATTTAGTCATTGTCTTTCCTCCTATTCATCGTAACTTTCTAAACGGGCATCAAAATCAGCTTCTGATTCATTAAAGCGCATAACGTGGATATCTTCTGGTTCAAAATACAGTCCAATTTGACTACCTTCGACAGCTTTTTTCGTAGAATGAACCATCCACTCATTTTCTTGTTCATCGTAACAGATGATCTCATAATGCACGCCCCGGAATAATTGCGTATCGACTTTAACAATCAACTTGCCTTTTTCCACGGAAGTTAATGACAAATCTTCTGGACGTAAAACGACTTCTACTGGTTCATTAGGTCGCATCCCACTATCGACACATTCAAATTTTTTGCCGACAAATTCCACCAGATTATCCTCAATCATCGTTCCTGACACAATATTACTTTCACCGACAAAATCGGCAACAAAATGGTTAATCGGTTCATCGTAAATATCAACTGGGGTTCCACTTTGCACGATTTTACCGCGATTCATAACAAAAATTTCATCACTCATGGCTAACGCTTCTTCTTGATCATGGGTGACAAAGATAAAAGTGATTCCTAAGCGTTGCTGCAATTCCCGCAATTCATACTGCATATCTGTCCGCAACTTCAAATCCAAAGCAGACAATGGTTCATCTAATAATAAAACTTTTGGTTCATTGACAATCGCTCTTGCGATGGCTACCCGTTGCCTTTGACCGCCAGACATTTCACGAATTTCTCGTTTTTCATATCCTTTTAGTTGTACCAGACGCAAAGCTTCCATGACCCGTTTTTCAATTTGATCTTTGGAAACCTTTTTTATTTTTAGTCCAAAAGCCACATTATCAAAAACATTCATATGTGGAAATAAAGCATAATCTTGAAAAACTGTATTCACTTGGCGTTGATTCGCCGGAACATCATTAATTTTTTGGCCGTCAAAGAAAATATCTCCTTCAGTGGCATCTAAAAAGCCGGCAATAATCCGTAAAATTGTTGTTTTACCACAACCAGAAGGCCCTAAAAGGGTATAAAACTTGCCCTCCTCGATCTCAAAACTGACATTTTTTAATACCGTATCTTCATCGTCGTAACGTTTCGTCACATTTTTAAATGAGATGATGGATTTAGCCACTTTTTCTCCCCCTTTTACACTACAAAATTTTTGGTCATACTCATTAAGAATACTGATAAATTGACAAAAAACAAGACCTAATTAAATCATAGCAAAAACTTGCCAAAATGTATTATAATAACTATCCGCTAACAAGTGCTATTTCGGATTTTATGGGTCGAAAAAGTTTGATTTTTTTCATTACGATAAGTATTTTTTCATCGCTGAAAATTCCTTTAATCTAACCGAGAAAAACTAAAACTAGAAATCAGCTTACTTATGGTATGATAATAAAAATGACGAAGCCCAATTCCGTAACGATTCTTTATATGTATATGTATTTTTTTTATTCGTTATAGTACATCTTTTTACTAGAATACGGCTCGTTTAGCTACGCTAGAAAAAAACCGGAGGCAAATTATGACAGAAAAATTTCAAGCATTTGTCGTTAACGAAAAAGACGGACAAGTTGACGCTACTTTAGTCCAACAAGATTTCACTACCCTCAACACTGAGGGTGTCATTGTTAAAGTTGCATACTCTTCCTTAAATTTTAAAGATGCTTTAGCAACACAAGCTAAAACTGGCGTTGTCCGAAGTTATCCCTTAACTTTAGGAATTGATTTAGCCGGAACTGTAGTTACAAGCAATGATAGTCGCTTTGTAAAAGGAGATGAAGTTCTTGCAACTGGTTATGGCTTAGGTGTATCTGCTCCTGGTGGTTTAAGCCACTATCAAAGTATCCCTGGCGACTGGTTGGTTCCTCTACCAGCGGGTTTATCTTTAAAAGAAAGTATGGTATACGGCACAGCGGGTTTTACCGCTGCACTCGCAGTAGAAAAAATCAGGCAAAATATCGCTAAAAATAAGCAAGTACTTGTGACGGGAGCTTCTGGTGGTGTCGGTAGTATTGCAATTGCACTATTACACAAGTTAGGCTACGAAAAAATTGTCGCTGTCAGCAGAAAAGATGCTGCAACAGATTGGTTGAAAACTATCGGTGCAACCGAAATTATCACGCCTGATGCCTTAATCCCAGAAAAAATACGTCCTTTAGCCAAACAACAATTTTCCGGTATCATCGATACAGTCGGTGGTGACCTTTTGGCTGCCCTTTTGCCACAACTTGACTATGAAGGTGTAGCAGCTTTGTGCGGCAACGCTTCAGGTATTAAACTGAACACGACGGTTCTACCTTTTATTTTACGTGGCATTAAAGTCTTTGGTATCGATTCAGTCAACCAACCCATGCCTATGCGACAAAAAATTTGGAACTTATTGGCTACCGATTGGAAAATTACTTCACAGTTGAAAGTTCAAGAAGCACCTCTTTACGATGTGGGAGCTATTACACAATCCTTGTTAGCTGGCAAGCACGAAGGCCGCAGTATTATTTCGATGTAAAAGGAGTTTATTATGCGCATTTTGATTACCGCTGGTGGTACATCTGAAAAAATTGACGATGTCCGCTCGATTTCAAACCATTCAAGTGGTCGTTTGGGTGTTGCAATTGCCAACGCGTTTAACGCTGAGGTGACCACCATCGACTACGTCACAACGAAAAATGCACAAAAGCCTGAAGGTGACCTAATTACGCTGCATTTTATTAATGACACAAAAGAGTTAGCAGACACGCTAACAAATTTATTAACAACACATTCCTATGATGCGGTTATTCACAGCATGGCCGTTAGTGATTTCACCCCTGCGACAAGTTTGTCTGAAGAGCAACTACAAACTGCTTTAACTGGATTACTCGCAAAAAATAATGGGGAAAATATCTCGGCTGCGGTTTTAAAAAAATGGTTGGCAGAACTTGAATCCGATGCACACCAGGATAAGAAAATTTCTTCGGATACGGATCATTTGTTCTTAATTTTAAAGAAAAATCCTAAAGTAATTCACTTAATTAAAAAATTGCAGCCAGAAACACTATTAGTTGGCTTTAAGTTGCTGGTTGACGTTAGCTTTAATGCCTTATTTGATGTAGCGATGAAAAGTATCCAAAAAAATAGTGCCGACTTTATCTTAGCTAACGATTTAACAGAAGTTGGTCCAAATGAACATCATGGTTATTTAATCGCCAAAGATGGCAGCTACACAGAAGCTGCTACAAAAAAAGAAATTGCACAGTTAATAAAACAAGCGATTACTACTGCAAGGAAAAATAAATAAAAGGAGCAAACTATTATGCGTCAAAAACATATCTTACTGGGCGTCTCTGCCAGCATATCTGCATACAAAGCTGCCGATTTAACCAATGAATTAACCAAACGCGGTTATGCCGTCGATGTTTTGATGACTCAAAACAGCACTAAATTTATTACGCCCCTCACGTTACAAACCTTATCAAAACGCCCGGTTCACACTGACGTTATGGTGGAACAGCGCGCGGATTTAGTCAATCATATTGCGCTTGCTAAGCGGGCGGATTTATTATTAATTGCACCAGCTACAGCAAATATTATTGGTAAACTTGCCAGCGGAATCGCAGATGACATGGTGACGACTGTAGCCATGGCCCTTGAAGTTAAAGTACCTAAATTAATTGCACCGGCAATGAATACTTACATGTATCAAAATCCAGTAACACAAAAAAATCTTGTCACATTAAAAGAGTTCGGGTATAAAGAAATAGAGCCCCGGGAAGCTTTACTAGCCTGTGGCGATTTTGGTCGCGGAGCTTTGGCAACCAATGAAACTATTGTCAAAGCTGTAGAAGCAACACTAAGCCAAAGGAGTTTATAATGAAAAACAGCAAAACTTTTGATCTTGTTTTAACTGCACTTTTTTTAGGCATCATGATTTTAATGAGCCTAGTACCCTTTTTAGGTTTTATTCCCATTGGTCCTTTAAATGCCACAATTTTACATGTGCCGGTTATTATCGGTTCCATTATTTTAGGACCGCGTTTGGGAGCTTTCCTTGGTTTTTCAATGGGCCTTATGAGTATCTATAATGCCACGACCAGACCTAATCCACTATCTTTTGTTTTCTCCCCTTTTATTAACGTGATTGGAACCAATCATGGGGATTGGAAAGCTTTGATTGTCGCTATTGTTCCTAGAATTTTAATCGGGGTTGTCCCATTTTTTGTTTATAAATATGGACGTCGCCTTTTAAAAAATAAAGCCGATAGCGTTGCTTTATTTATAGCTGGTGTTAGTGGCGGACTGACCAATACTTTGTTGGTAATGAACTTCATTTATTTTCTCTTCCAAGAAAGCTATGGGACGTATGTTGGACAAAGCGGGCAAAGTCCTAACTTTTTATATGGTGCCATTTTAACTGTCATTTTCACACAGGGAATTCCAGAGTCAATTGTAGCCGGTGTCGTGACCGCAGCAGTTTGTGCCATTTTGTTACGCTTAACGAAGAAAAACCGTACCGAAATGTATTAACGAACTGATTTTTTTAGCACGTCCTTACTCATGAGAACTACTTAGCAAATTTTTACTTATTACGACAAAAAAACTGGGCAAAAAGTTAGTTAACTTTTTGCCCAGTTTTTTTGCTATTTTTCTTCACCAATAATGCGGACTTCTGTTTCCAAAGTCACGTCAAATTTTTCTTTGATTGTTTTTTGTATATATGCAATTAATTCCACATAGTCTGTTGCAGTGGCATTATCAATATTCACGATAAAGCCAGCGTGCTTTTCAGAAATTTGGGCCCCGCCCCATTTCAATCCTTGCAGACCAGCATCTTGAATTAATTTACCGGTAAAATGTCCGGCAGGTCGTTTAAAGACGCTTCCACAAGATGGATATTCCAACGGTTGCTTTGCCTGACGTAAAGCGGTCAATTCATCCATTCTTGCTTTAATTTCATCGTGATTTCCTTTTTTTAATTGGAAACGAGCATTCAAAATGATTGCACCTAAATCTTGTACGGCACTGTGACGATAGGAAAAATTCATCTCATTATGATCCAACGTCTTGATGATACCATCAGCAAACAAAACATCACAGCTTAAAAAGACATCCTTGATTTCTCCGTCGTAGGCACCGGCATTCATGAATACCGCCCCACCAATACTCCCAGGAATTCCACTAGCAAATTCAAAACCAGCCAAATCTTCTTTTAGAGCAGCATAAGTCGTATCGATTAACTTTGCACCAGCTTGTGCTTCTACCACAGTATCTGTGACAGAAACTTTTGTCATCTGACTCAGCATTATGACTAAACCGCGAATGCCCCCGTCTCTAACAATTAAATTACTGGCATTGCCTAATACTAGCCAAGGAATATCCTCATTACGGCAATAATCTACCAAAGCTTTCGTTTCTTCCGTGCTTTTAGGAAACGCTAAAACATCAGCCGGTCCACCAGTTTTGGTAAACGTATAATTCATTAAAGGTTCATCTAGTAAAATACTAATTTCAGGAAAAGCTTGTTTAAATGCGTCTTTCATGAAAAATTTTCCTCTCTTTTAAAAACATCCCACTCATTTTAGCACGCAAAGGCATTTCTTGCCACCTAAGCTTCCTAATTAATTGCCATAGGTTGCTAAAAGTTCTGCACATAATTGGTGGCTCAAGAGAATCTTTTCTTGCGATAGGGGCTGTTTTTCTTTAACAGCAGTTAAAAATTGGGTTACGAGTGCTTCAAAGCCACGCTTAAATAACGTTGTTTGCCAATCATCACCACTTAACTGCAGCGTTCCTTGTTGTTTTAACTCGGTTAAGTTTGTTAAGTTTTCTAAAATCAATGTTTTACTTGGGCTCGTAACCTCATAACGTTCATAGTTTGCGCCACTTTTTAAATCCATGGTTAGCGTTGCACTCGTTGTTTCACTGGCTAGCAACATGGTAACATATTCTAAATTATTCTGACTCACTTGTAAATTACCATAAACCAACCGCGGTGTTCCTGGCATTAAATAAACGGCTGTATCTACCAAATGTAAAAATAAATCATAAACTAAAAATTCCGGCGTGCCACTTCCGGCCAAACGATTTTTTTGCAAGTGGAGCTGTCGTTTTTCAGGTAAATCTTTTAGCAGGTTTACAAGTGGTGCATAGCGCCGATTAAATCCTAACATTAAAATCAAATTTTTAGCTGCTGCTAGCCGATAGAGTTCTTCTGTTTGTCGATAGTTTTCTGTTAATGGTTTATCGACAAAGACATGAATCCCGTTTTCTAAACACGTTTTCACTAAGTCGTAATGACTTTTAGTGGCACTATGAATCAAACAAGCTGTTATATTTTGAGCTAGTAATTGCTCCAAACTTTGATAAACATGCTGAAAACCAAAACGCGCTTGTAACTCTTCTCTAACCTTTTTATTGCGGGTTGCAAAATAAAATGTCGCTTCGTCTTGTTTTTTTAAATAAGTTGGCAAATAAGCTTTCTGGGCAATATTGCCAATTCCAATGACACCAATTTTCATTAAAACACTTCCTTTAGTGGCCTTTCCTTTCATCTTACACCATTTTTCGCTAAAATAAATAAGAATGTTTATTTGATAAGGAGGAAAAATTTTGAAATTAGTCTCTTGGAATGTTAACGGCTTACGAGCTGTGATGAAAAAGAATTTTATGGATGTTATCGCAGAATTAGATGCAGATTTTTTCTGTTTACAAGAAACCAAGTTACAAGCAGGACAAATTGAAATGGACTTAACCAATTATTATGAATATTGGAATTATGCTGAGAAAAAAGGGTATTCTGGTACAGCTATTTTTGCAAAAAAAGAAGCGTTAAATGTCAGTTATGGAATCGGCATTGATCACCATGATTTAGAAGGACGGGTTATTACGTTAGAATATCCCGAGTTTTACTTGGTAGATTGTTATACCCCCAACTCACAAAACGAATTAAAACGGCTTGATTATCGCATGACGTGGGAAGATGATTTTCGTAACTATTTAGTAAAATTGAATAAAACAAAACCTGTCATTTTATGTGGTGATTTAAACGTCGCCCATGAAAATATCGATTTAAAAAATTGGAAAACCAATCATAAAAATGCTGGCTTTACCAATGAAGAACGTGGCAAATTCACAGAGCTTTTAAACGCTGGTTTTATTGACAGCTTCCGCTACTTTTATCCTGAGCTTGAGGGTGTTTATTCTTGGTGGAGCTATCGTTTTAACGCCCGTAAAAATAATGCAGGTTGGCGTATCGACTATTTTGTAGTCTCCAAAGATCTAAAAGACAAAATGACTGATGCCAAAATTCATACTGAAATTTTTGGTAGTGACCACTGTCCAGTTGAATTGGATTTAAATTTTTAATTTGTTTTAAAAAGGCGACCAGGCGTTTGCTATTTTCGCCTTTTTTGTGCTACATTACACGAAGAAAGGGCGGGTAATATGAACTTTATTGCAATGGATTTTGAAACAGCCAATCACGAAAAACACAGTGCTTGTTCTTTGGCATTAGTCATGGTGCGCAACAGTAAAATCGTAGGGGAATACTATTCCTTAATTAAACCAGAAACACCTTTTTTCTGGCGCAATATTCAAATTCACGGGATTCATCCTGAAGATGTTGCAAATGCCCCCAAATTTCCCACCGTTTGGGAAGAAATTTCCCAATATTACAATCAAAACAGCCTGATTGTGGCCCACAACGCGCCTTTTGACAATGGCGTATTAGCCGGATGCTTAGATTATTACGGCTTAGAAAAACAACCTTATTTATCTTTATGCACAGCACGTTCTAGTCGTAAATTGTATCCGGAATTTCCCAATCATCGTTTAAATACCATGTGTGAAATGTTGGACATTACCTTAGAAAATCATCACGACGCTTTAGAAGACAGTCGCGCTTGTGCTGAGATTTTATTACGACAAGAAGCACAATTTGGCACCGATCCTTTAAAAAAAATGGTTACAATCAAATAGACGTGACGTTTTCTTTGCAGCAACAAGCTGCCTGAAAACGTCACGCCTTTTTATTACTTTCAGCATCTGATTTACAAAATATCAATCAATCAAGCGTGCCATCAAATAAGCAGAAACAAATTCATTTTGTGGTGTTAAAAAGCTTCTTTGCAACTTTCCTTCAACTACAAAACCGTATTTTTGATAAAGATGATAGGCTCTTTGGTTACGAGTTTGAACAGTTAACTCTAAACGGCGAATGATACCAGAATCTTCAGCCCACCATATAATTTCTTCCATCATCGCAGCACCTAAGCCCATGCCCCAAAATTCTTTTAAAATTGAAATTCCTACCTCACCAATATGGGCGATTCGGGGGTTTTCTTCTGCCATAACAGAAGCAGCGCCAATAATTTTTTCTCCTGCCAATGCCACGAGGGATAAATTATTTGGACTCTCTAAAAAAGCTGCTAATTGTCTGGCTAGTTGCTCTTTGGTTAAGGAAAGTCCCTTTTCGTCCATAATCAAAAAATCTGTTTGACTGCCAATTTCCTTCATCACCTGTAAAAGCTGGGCTGCATCGTTTGGTTGTGTAGGGCGAATAATTACATCTACATCTGTCATTATTTTGTCTCCCAGTTTTGTAAAATTCGGTTTAAAAATGCTTCGCTCTGATTCCCTACTGCTTTAAATTCTACTTGACGCGCAAACTGATCGGCGTCAATTTTCGTTAATATTATTTCCAAATAATCTACCGGTAAAGCATCCCCTAGTAATTGGCCCCATTCGACAATCGATAAGCCACTTCCTTCAAAATATTCTTCCAAGCCCAGTTCATCGGCTTCTTGGCCTACACGATAAACATCCATGTGATAAAGAGGTAACCGTCCATCTTCATATTCTCGAATAATCGTATAAGTCGGACTTTTTACCATTCGATTTATTCCCATGCCTTGTGCAATTCCTTTGGTAATCGTGGTTTTTCCTGCTCCTAATTCTCCTGTCAAAATAATGACATCCCCAGCAATTGCACTAGCACCAATAACCTTACCTAATTTTTCTGTTGCTAAAAGATCTGTTAAAGCAATCATGATTGCTCCTCCTAACCAATAAATATCTTAATTTTAAAATATAAGCTTTGCTTAGTATAACTGGCTAAAAGTTAGATTGCAAAAGCAATGCAAAAAATTGCTAACCATAACAAAAGGACAATATAAGTAAAATTACCTCAATACCAACTATCAAAAATATATTTTAAAGGTTACGCTCCATATTTAAGTTCTCTTTCTTATTGTCCCACAAACTGCTTTTTTCGCAGGTGTTAAAAAAAGAAGTTAGAAAAGTCAATTTAACTTTTCTAACCTCTTTTATGAATCAATTTTTATTTTGCAGTATTTAATGTTTGGGCAGCAGTGATAATTGATAATTTATAAACATCTTCTTCATTGGCGCCACGAGATAAGTCTGACACAGGTTTATTTAAACCTTGCAAAATTGGTCCAATCGCTTCAAAGTTACCGAAACGTTGCGCAATTTTGTAGCCAATGTTGCCAGATTGTAATTCAGGGAAAACAAAGACTGTAGCTTTACCTGCAACATCTGAATCTGGTGCTTTTAATTGACCAACTGCAGAAACATAAGCCGCATCAAATTGTAATTCACCATCTAAAATGATATCTGGTGCCATTTCTTTTGCGATTTTTGTTGCTTCCACCACTTTATCTACTTCTGGAGCTTTAGCTGAACCTTTTGTTGAAAAGCTTAATAATGCAACTTTTGGATCGATATCAAATAATTCTGCAGTTTCAGCGGATGCTACTGCAATTTCAGCTAATTCTTGTGAAGATGGGTTAACATTGATGGCACAATCTGAGAATAAATATTTTTCTTGGTCGCGACCACGAACCATTAAGAAAGCTCCACTTGTCCGGCTGACACCTGGTTTCGTTTTAATGATTTGCAATGCTGGACGCACAGTATCCCCGGTTGAATGAATCGCACCAGAAACCATACCGTCAGTTACGCCCATGTAAGTTAACATTGTTCCAAAGTAGTTCACATCTTTTAAAATTTCTTCAGCTTGTTCTTTGGTTGCTTTACCTTTACGACGTTCAACAAAGGCTGCTACCATTTTGTCCCAATCAGGATAATCGTCAGGATCTAGGATTTCAAATTGATCAATTGTGATACCACGAGCAGCGGCAGCTTTTGCCACTTCTTCTTTGTTACCAATTAAAACAGGCGTAATTAATTCTTCTGCTTTCAAACGTGCTGCTGCGCCTAAAATACGTGAATCAGTTGCTTCTGGAAAAGCAATTTTAATGCCACGACGTACAATTTTAAATTTTAAACTATCAAATAATTCCACCGGAATTACCTCCTGTATTTTTTGTCCTTCTCATCATACACTATTCACAAAAAAAAGAACAGTTCTTTTTGCTGTTACAGTAAAAAGGCACCGTTCTTTGTTCTTAATTTCACATAGTTGCTCTTTTATTATATAACAGCAACCGCTTTATTATTACACTGTATTATACAGCATTGGGATCTTTTGGCAACTGCCAATTAATCGGTGCTTCGCCAAACTTGACTAAAGCATCATTGGCCTTTGAGAAAGGTCGAGAGCCAAAAAAACCACGATGAGCTGATAAAGGACTTGGATGGGGGGACGCAATAACAACGTGACGTGTTTGATCGATCATTTTAATTTTTTCTTGCGCACCTTTTCCCCACAAAATAAAAACGACTGGTTTTTGCCGCTCGTTTAATTTTTCGATAATTTTATCCGTCAGTTGTTCCCACCCTTTGCCGCGATGGGAATAAGCTTGGCCTGCTCGTACCGTTAAAACTGTGTTTAATAGTAAAACGCCTTGTTTGGCCCAGCTGGTTAAATACCCATGATTTACTGGCGTCACATTTAAATCACTCTGCAATTCTTTATAAATATTTTGCAAAGACGGTGGTATTTTAACCCCTGGCTGCACGGAAAATGATAACCCGTGGGCCTGGTTTTCTCCGTGATATGGATCTTGTCCCAAAATCACCACCTTGACATCTTCATAAGGTGTTAGCTCTAATGCTTCAAAAATATGATACATATTTGGATAAATTTTCTGAGTTTGATATTCTTGTTTCAAAAATTTTCGCAACTGCAGGTAATAAGGTTGCGAAAATTCCGGTGCTAGAATCTCTTGCCAACTATTATGAATAATTGCTTTCATTACTGCCTCCTAAATTCATTGATAAAGCTGCAACAACTTAGAGTAAATACTGCCACTGCCTTTATTATTAGACTTTAAACCACTCAAAGTTATTGTAGCGCAATTGTTAGGGATTGTCTTTGAAACCGCCACATTTCCCTGTAAATCTGTGTTAAACTAAAGACAAGTAATTTATAAGTAAAAAATTCTAACGCAATCTTTGCGTCAGATTTTTTAAAGGATGGTGCCGATTTTTTTATGATTAAATTAATTGCCTCTGACATGGACGGAACTTTATTAAATTCCCGTATGCAGATTTCAGTTGAAAATATTGCGGCGATTAAATATGCCAACGAACACGGAATTGAATTTATGGTGGCAACTGGCCGCAACCGCGAAGAAGCTCTGCCCGCACTAGAACAAGCCGGTATTAAGTGTGCCATGATTAACTTAAATGGTGCGCAAGTTTTTGATGCCAAGGGCAACTCTTTATTTACGGTTCCGATTGCTCTACAAACGGTGGCAGAAACACTAGATCTTTTGCGAGCAGCAGATATTTATTACGAAGTAGCTACAAATGAAGGTCTATATTCTGAAAGCCAAGCGCGGCGGATTGAGAATTTCTCTGAACACATGGCCGAAATGATGCCCCATTTAACTCACAAAATGGCAATTGCTATGACTTCTGCTCAACTAGAATTTTTACCTGTACAATATGTTACAGATATTAAAGACTTATTAGGAAAACCAGATTTTGAAGTTTTAAAAATTATTTGTTTCCATAAAGACGGTCCCGCAGTCTTAGGTCCAGTTGCAAAAAAATTAGATGAAAATGAACAACTCCACGTTACCTCTTCTGGTCAAAATAATATTGAAATTAATCATCGCGATGCGCAAAAAGGGATTGCCGTGGCCCATGTTGCAAAAGAGCGGAATATCCCTTTAGACCAAGTGATGACAATTGGCGATAATATGAACGACCTAAGTATGATTCAAATGGCTGGCGTGAGTTTTGCTATGGGAAATGCTAAGATCGAATTAAAAGAAGCTGCCAAATACTTAACCGAAACCAATATCGATTCTGGGGTTGGCAAAGCCATTATGCGAGCAATCGACGAGGATTTGGCGTAAACTTAATTTGATACGATAAATTTTTAGCTACTTTTTGAAGGAGGCGCTAGAATGTCTGAATTTTTCATTCAAGACAAACAGTTGAGTTCCATCACCCGAACCATTGTCAAAGACGAAAAAGGAAAATCTTTGTTTTTATTAGTGGGTCGTTGGGGAACAAAAGGTGATGCCCTCTCTCTTTATAAAATGAATGGTGAACTTGTGGCCAGCATCAAACAAATTAGTTTTACCTTTGGTACCCGTTTTGAAATTTATAAAAATTTTGAAAAAGTGGGGACCTTACAAAAGATTTTTCGTTGGCCGGGGGATTTTTATTACATTCAACAACTCCATTGGACAGTACAAGGTAATATTTATCAACATCAATATAGCATTCGTCATTTTAATCATCTGATAATGCGAATGGATAAAGCCACGTTGTTTTCTGGTGATTATTATGTCCTTGATGTGAGAAACGATGAAGATGCGCCTGTTTGCATTTGTATTGCGGCCATTATGGATTACTGGCTGTATAATCGGAGTAAAACCCAAAAGTTTGATTATCGCCTAACACCAAATTGTTAAAAAAGGAATGTACAACAGCTACGCTGTTAGACATTCCTTTTTTAACTCTTTTCATTTTCTTTGTGATACTTATCTTTTGAAAAATTAGGACAGTTGTCTATTTTTGAAGTAAAAGATACAACACCTTAGCATTTAATCAACATCTGCTAGTTGCTTTACCACCTGACAAGGAGAACCATAGGCCAAAACATTAGCCGGAATATCTTTTGTTACAAGGCTACCTGCTCCGATGACACTGTTTTGGCCAATAGTCACACCCGGTAAAACAATTGTGCCGGCTCCAAGCCAAACATTTTTTTTAATAATAACGGGTAAATTAAACTGCGCTTTTTGTAAACGGAGTTCCGGTCTTAAAGGATGCGTTCCCGTACACAATGTAACATTTGGCCCAATCATTACATCATCTTGAATTTCAATTTTTGTATCATCCACTAAAGATAAGCCAAAATTAGCATAGACATTTTCACCAATAGAGGTATTTTTTCCCCAATTTGCAGCTAATGGTGGTTCAATATATGATCCTTTACCAAAATTGGCCAGCAGTTGGTGTAAAATAGCTGTCCTCTCTTGTTGCTTACTAGGTAAAGTATGGTTAAATTGAAATAACAAATCACGATATAAAGCCTGCTCTTTTTGTAATTCTGGTGTTTCAAAATAAATCTCACCTGTCTGCATTTTCCTGCTTAAAATGGAATCCATCACGATTTTCCACCTCCACTTAACGCCTTACGCAAGAAAGGCTTTTTCTTATATAAAAAGATTCCCGCCAAAATTGCCAACAATAAAATGCTTAGTAATTGAAATGGAGCAAATAAATTTTTTGTTCCCGAAATAAACTGTAATGCACTCAAACCAAAGGGTGCAATAAAATTGCCTAAGTTACAACCAATTAAAATAATTGATGTCGCTGCTGTCATTTTTGTAGGTGTAGCATATAGATTTAAGGAATTGTAGATAAACGGAAAAATTAGACTACCGGGAATTCCGCTGATAAAGTAGCCCATTAAGAGTAAGGTAAAATTATTTTCAGAAATTGCAATTAAAAATGTTGCACATGCTAACAGGGCTAGCCCAAGATACAAACATTTTTCACCTAGTAGGTGATTAAAAAAGCCAAATAATGAACCGGTTACAATTCCAATTAGCGGCATTACAGCTAAGAAGGCTGAGGCGTTGTAGTTTGCACCTTTGAGATTGGTTACCATCGTAGGAAATCTTACGCCAATTGCCACAAAGGTCATGACCAAAAATAAAGCAAACAAAGCTAACAAATATACTGAAAATTTTAATTCTCCCTGCTGTTCGTGGGATTCTTTTTTTACTTGTTGGATTTCTGGTACAAAAATCGTAAACAAAATTAGAATAGGAAAAGCCAATAAGTACACAGTAAAAGCAAAGCGCCATCCAAAAGCCATCATGAAACCAGCAAGTAAAGTTAACCCGGCATTTCCGATATTTTCTGCTGCACCTCGGTACCCTAACAAAGCTGCCCGCTCTTGCGGTTCATTTTGGAATAATAAGTTAATGATAGAAACCGCCAATGAATTAAACAAGCCAAATCCCGCTCCCAAAATAAAGCGGCTAATCAAAAGTAAAGCATAACTGTCAAGTACTAACGGCGCGACGCCTCCCCCTAGTCCAACTAAGAGTAAACCTAGTTGGACTGTTTTTTTTGTACCGATTTTTTCGGCTATGAGATTGGAAAGGATTACAAAAATTACCACCGCTAGTGCGGGCAATGTTGCTACTAATTCAACTTGCGTCGTCGTCATCCCAAGTGCTTTTTGCATTTGGGGCAGAGCACCATTTATTGACATTGCACTTGTTAATAACAGCGAAATTGCTAAAATCGATAAACGGGTCATAAGGCTATTTTTATTAATCATCTATTTTCCCCCTAAACTTTCTTCAAGTGAATAAACGTGGTTTGAAAATCACCGTAAAAATCCGGTACATTCACACCCAAATTCATCAATTCATCACCAAAATAGCGTTGTTTGGTGATCTGTTCTTCATAACATGCGTTTTTGTCTAACCCTGTTAAAAAGACCTCGTGAAATACCGGTTGGGCATTAGCTAAAGTTCTCGCCATTAAAACCACGGCTTCTGCTTGATCACAAGAGACAAACATCCAAGCGGTTAAATTTCCTTCAAAGGGACTGTTCAAGCGATAAAATTCGCCAAATTGAATCAGAGGACGAATTTTTTGATAATAGTCTACTTGTTCTTTTACAATGAGTTTTTCTTCTTCTGATAGTTCGGTTAAGTCCAGTTCATAACCAAAAACGCCACTCATAGCTACAGCGCCGCGGGTCTTTAGAGAAGTAATTCGTCCTGTCTGATGATTTGGAACAGCTGAAACATGCGCGGTCATAGAAGAAATCGGATAAGCCAAACTAGTACCATATTGAATTTTCAAACGCTCCACTGCATCTGTATTATCCGTTGGCCATGATTGGGGCATGTAATACAAGAAACCAGCGTCAAAACGGCCCCCACCACCTGAACAGCCTTCCCATAAAATTTTAGGATAGCGAGTAATTAGATTTTCAATTAATTCATAAACACCTAAGATATGCCGATGTGACGCTTCACCTTGTCTTCTTTCAGAAAGAGCAAGGGAATAAACATCAGATAAACTGCGGTTCATATCCCATTTAATATAATCAATTTCTACTTCATCTAAAATTGCACAAATCTGTTGTTCAATGTTTTGTCGAACCTCTTTTCTTCCCATGTCTAATAAATGCTGATCACGTGAAGACGAAGGTGTTCGATTGGGCTCTTGCATTAAATAATCCGGATGTTTTTGATAAAGCTTCGAGTCAAGTGAAATCATTTCTGGTTCAAACCACAAGCCAAACTGCAGACCTTTTTTATGAACATAATCTGCAATTCCTTTTAGTCCCTCTTTCAACTTTCCTTCATATTCAAACCAGTCTCCTAGTGAGGAATTATCAGAATCTCGATGACCAAACCAACCATCATCTAAAACAAACATTTCAATTCCTAGTGCTGCTGCCTCGTCAACAATTTCCTCGATTTTTTTACTATCAAAATCAAAATAAGTCGCTTCCCAATTGTTAACCAAAATTGGGCGTTCTTTGTACTGATGCTCTCCTCTAGCAACTCGTTCTCTTAGCAGATGATGGAGCGTACTACTCATTTTATTTAACCCTTGATCTGAATAGGCTAAAATTACTTCTGGAGTTTGAAAGGATTCGTTGGCCGCTAATAACCAAGAAAAATTATAATCATTAATTCCTACTAATACCCGCAACTGTTCAATCTGGTCTTTTTCGAGTTGAAAGGCATGATTCCCCGAATAAACAAAATGCATACCAATAGCTGGCCCGCTAAATTCTGTTGTATTGTGATTGACCAAAGCAATAAAGCTGTTCATATGATGGCTAGACGCACCCCGACGGCTTTCAAAACTTTGGATCCCCCCATGAATTTTTTCACGACTAATTTGTCGCTCTTTTAGATGCGCCCCTGGTAAAGAAATGACTTCATCGTAGTGAGCGTCGTTGCGCAAATCCAATTGCAAAGAAGCAATTTTTTCTAATGTAATACTTTCATCTGTTTGGTTGACTATGGAAACAGAACGCGTAATAATTGGTCGCTCGTGATAAATCGTATAAGTCAAATTTAAATATATTTCTTGCAGACGATCTTTTAACACCACGATTAAAGTCGTTGCTTCCTTTTCAGCCATAACGTAAGCCTGTGGTAAGCCTTCTAACTTTGGTTTACCCGTTTTTATTTGATAATCAAAATAGCGAAAATCATGTAAGTTTGATCCATTTTCTCTGCGAATAATGGTAGCTGGTAAGCGATAATCCATGCTCCCGTGAGTTGAGTACTCTTGCGGTAAGGTATCTTTTGAGTAAGCCCTTTCAAGATTGCCCGGTACATTTCCTGAAAAACCGCGATCTCGTCTAGGATAGGTCTTGTGTCCGCTGTAATGTTTCATCGCTTTACCAAAATATAGATGATTTAAGACCCCGTCCTCTTCGATTTTAATAATGTAAGAGATTTCATTATTGTGTAGATGAAAAGTTTGTGTTGTCTCACTAAATGTAATAAAGTTCTGTTCCATAATTTTCTCTCCTTTTGTCTTGTTGTTTACCTTATAATATTTACTAAACATAGTTGTCAAGAGAAAAATAAAAAAGGAAAAACTTTTTATGTTTTTCCTTTATCCTTCATTTGGAATAAAACTTTCTCGAACGACCAGTTTTGAGGGGAACGTCATAATGACTGGCTCTTGACGCTGCCCTTCTATTCGCTCTTTAGCTAAACGTACTGCTGCTTTGGCAATTTCATTTGCGCTAATATGTACCGTTGTTAAACTTGGCGTTAAAAATTCGGCAATTTCAATATCATCAAAACTGGCAATTTCAACATCTTTACCTACGATTAATCCAGCTGACTGTAAAGCACGATACACTCCGACTGCCAACGGGTCACTTCCAACCAAAATAGCTGTTGGTAACTTTTCTTCTTCTGCCAACCACTCATCCATCATGCGTTTACCTTCCAGCGGTTCCCACAGTCCTATTTTGCTTTGCGGCGTTAATTTTTTGGCTGTTACAAAGGATTGATACGCCCGTAACCTTTTTTCATTTTCATCGTATTTTTTTTCACCTTCTTCATCAATCGCAATATTAAAACCGCCAATATAGCCGATACGACGATGTCCTTTTTCATAAAAGAGTTGCAAGACGCGCTTTGTCATTCGCTCAAAATCAGCATACACCATGTCTACCTCCTGATTGATATCGGGGTTATCAATCACAACGATGTTTCTATTTTGTTTTAGCAAACGGCGAACAGACTGTTCAGAAACAGTTCCCACCACAATGATCGCACCTAATTTATCAAAATCCTGCCACGCTTTGGGATTATCCTCCAAATTATAAACGCGGTTCATTCCAATGTGTAAACGCCGAGCCTCTTGCTCTAACCCCATTCTTAAGGCATTAAAATAAGGATCATCCAATTCTTTTTGGCGACTAGTCGATGTAATTACGCCAATTGAAGGCAATCTTTTTTTCACATATTTTCTTTTATCCATATTATAATCAAGTTCTTTAATGGCTATATAAATACGTTCTTTTGTCGCTGCTGCTACTGATAATGTTGGATCACTGTTCAATACTCTTGACACTGTGCCAGGACTTACCCCTGCTCGTCGTGCCACATCCCGAATTCCTACCATAGCTTCTACTCCTTATAATTGTTTACTAAACAATACCCAACATTTAATTATTCGTCAATCAAAAAAAAGACCGCTGATTTATTTTCAGCGGTCTTTTTTTACGCAATTGGTTTTTGCATATGTTCATACTGGTGACCAGCGATCATTGTTTTTGCTACTGTTTTAAAGCCATTTCGTTCATATAATCGTTTTGCACCCGGATTTTTCACGTCCACGCTTAAACCAATGACATCTTCGCCATCGCGTTTTGCAATTTGTGGGAGTGCTGCTAATAGTTTACCACCAATCCCTTGTCCCCGAAATTCAGGTGCTACAGAAATAGAGTCTAAATACCATTCTGGATCAATAGTTTCTGGATCGGTAAAAAGGCGTGTATCTTTTGGGATCCCAAATTTTTCCAGCAAAGTGATTAACGGTTCATCAATCATTTTTTCCTCACTGGCAGGATAGCCATATGCTACTCCGGCAACTTTGCCATCAACTTCTTTTACCAAGGCCCGTTTATAGCCATAACGGTAATCAGGAATGGCCACACTTTCTTCTAAGAGTGCTAATGTTTTTTTTGCTCCATATTTTTGTACAAAGGGCAACTCCATATCCTCTAAAATTACTAAGACTAAAGGTGCTATCGCAGCAGCATCAGACTTTTTTGCATAACGTATCATGTTATCAACCTCCACTAACAAGCTTAACACGGCTAAAATATTTTACCAAGGGAGCTTTTACAAATTTATCAAAAAAGCATGTTATACTTCAAGTTAAAGCAGTATTTATAAAGGAGAGATTTCCATGAACATTTATTACATGTCAATTTCTGGCAACACCCGTGCTTTTGTGACCAATTTAAAAAAATATGCCGCGCAACAACATGAAATAGACACTAAAAATCCGACAATTACGCTACAAGCAGTCGACGATAATACATTACCAGAAGTGATTACTGAACCTTTCTTTGTCTTTGTTCCTACTTATTTAGAAGGAGGAAATGGTGTTGATAATGGTGATCAAGAAATTTTAACAGAAGCCTTACGAGAATACATTGCCTATGAAGAGAATGCCAAAAATTGTCTTGGCATTGTCGGCAGTGGGAATAAAAACTTTAACCGCCAGTATTGCCTGACAGCCAAACAGTACGCAACACAATTTGACTGTCCATTTCTAGCTGATTATGAATTGCGAGGCACACCAAAAGATGTAGCTCGAATTTACGAAGTTTTATTAACAGCTACAAATTGATCTTTTTACACCGAGAAGAAAAGGATAAAACTGTCTTTTCTGATTTATAAAAGAAGTATCATTTTTTTACAGGAAAAAAATTGATTTGACTACTTTGGCATTATCTGACTTTTTACCTGCCCAACTTCACGGATCGACCTTTTGGCAAAAATCGAAAGTTACAAAAATGCAAAAGCTATTTTAGCAAGTTTTAAGCCGTTGGCACGGACTGAAGGATTACTTCAGCTTTTCTTAACGGCTTAAATGGTCGGCTAGATAAAAAAAGCCACGTGTTTACTATTTTCGCTTGGCTAAAAAGTTCCACTCCAAGTACGCCTCCTTGGTCCTATTTTTAGTCCCTAAACAATATAAAAAGTCGTAAAGTTTACAAAAATTTGAATGAATTTTTGTAGGCTTCCGACTTTTTGTTTTAAATTTTTTGTTTCTGATGCTTAAAATATAAAATCCGTGCCTGTTTTGCTAAAAAATTTAAATAATGGGCTAAAACATACAAGACCATTATCACTGCGATTGCGGTCTCTATTTTTGCCAAATATTCAATAACGATAACGCGATAACCCATTGCTGTTAAAAAACTCCCTGCACTGCGGCTGGCAAAGGCTGAGATCGCCAGCGGAAATGTAAATGCTGCGTAGCTAGGATAAAATGGCAACCGAATCATTTTTATGACGTGGAAAATGATGAACCAATACAAAATCTGTGATAAAATCAATAGACCAACGACTAGAGCTATATTCGGTTTGAAAAAAGCTTTTAAATAGCCGGTTAGTTCCAAAGAACCCGGTGCCGCAATAATGGTAATCAGGGGAAGTGTTGCCTCGGCCATATTTTTAAATAAAAAGACGCGATGAATAATAAAAGGCAGTAATACCAAATAAAAGAATAGTCCCACCCAGAAATTCAACTGCCCGATTTCTGGAAAGAAGTTACTGCTGGTAACGGAAATGACACCAATACCTACGTAAACAATAAACCAGCTTGGATACAGATGATCTATTTTAACGCTTGGTTTAATTAGAAAATGATAGGTAAAGTAAGTCATCAAATAATAATGAATTAAAATTGCCAAAAGCCATAGATATTTTACATAAGGTGCAATTGCTTGAATTTGCAGTAAATAGGTACATAATACCATTGTTCCCATCGTGAATGTTGGGGATACAGACGCAATGATGGGATCTTGTAAACTGGCATGGGCATGGCGAAAAGTTAAAACTAGCTTTAGTAAGATTGCAACAAATAAAATTCCGGCAATAAGACCTAAACTATTGCCAAAAAAGTTTAAGCCATACGTTTTTAACACGTTACCGCAAGTCGCTAAACCCAAGATTAATCCGCAAATGGGAATAGGAATGATTTTTAGAAAGTCTCGCACTTTTGTTCCTCCTAATTGTAATAAAAAGATTGTTTACTTTCTCACTAGTGAGTTCGTTATTAGTATAGTGATATTTTGACTAAAAGAAAAATAAATAGTATAAATACTTATTATTAGTTTTTTTAATTAAAACGGAGGTCCTCTGATGTTACATCTGTTACACACCTTTGTTTCTGTCTATGAGACGAGAAATTTTACCCATACTGCCGAAGATCTGTTTTTGTCACAACCAACTATCTCAGCACAAATAAAAAAATTAGAAGAACATTTACAAGTGGAATTATTCATTCGCAACGGCAAACAAGAAATCATCCCCACCAAAGAAGCTATTTTCTTATATCCCCGTGCGTTACAAATTATTGAAGAGTGGGATGACACGAGTCAACGTCTTAAAAATCAAGAAAATTTCCGCCTCCAATGCATTATCGGCTGTTCCCATACTTGTGCTGTTTATTTTGTCCCGAAATTAATCCCGTATCTCGTCAAACAATTTCCAAATGTTGATTTTTCTATTAAATTGATGAATTCAGAAGAAGTCGGCCAGCAAATGGCTCAAAATAAAGTCAGTATTGGTTTTATTGAAAAACCAGAACGCAATGAGGCCATCAATCAAACAGCTATTTATGAAGATGAATTAGTTTTGGCTGGAAAAGAAGACTCTCCTTATTGGCTTTTACGGGAAAATGAATCGGGTTTACGTTTTTATAATGAAATTTATTTGCGGGAAAATAATTTATTGCCGCAAATTTTATATGTGGATAATAATGAAGCCATCCTGGCCTTATTGCGTGAAGGATTTGGCCGTTCAATTATTTCAAAACTGGCTATTTCCCATGATATTGCCTACGAAGCAATTCACGAACATCATTTACGCCATTTTTATTTATTGACCCATAAAGCGGTTTTTAAAGACGTTTTACGCGAGATTAGCGCCTACATTGAAATTCTCGTACCTCATTTATTGGAAAATAAAGTTTTTTAAATCTAAGATAAAAAGCTGGCCGAATCTTTATTTACTAAAAAGATTTCAGTCAGCTTTTTTATTTGCTTTATAAAAAAATAAGTATCATCATAACTTTTTTGTAGTTATTAACTATTTTTCCCAGCTAGATAAACCTTCATGACATTTTCCGTTAAAAGCCCAATGTTATGTAGTGTTGTTTCTTTTACCATGGCATTTTGTAAAGAAAGCGGCTTCGTTTGAATGGCAAAAACTCCGTCAAAATGATATTCAATCCCTACTGTATAATCTGGGCGTGCGCCACAAAAAGCAACAACTGCTAAGTTATGCCGCCGAGCTAGACGCGCCATACCTAAAGGTACCTTACCTTGGGCAGTTTGCTCATCAAAACGACCTTCACCGGTAATGACAAATTTACAATCTGCCATTTTTTCTTCCAGCTTTAGCATTTGCGCAATGGTTGGAAAACCAGGCTGCAACATGCCCCCGGCTAATAATAGTCCACCACCAATTCCTCCGGCTGCCCCACTGCCAGAAAAGGCATTAACGTCAATTTTATCTTGAAATTTTTTTTGGACACATTTTGCGCCTGCTTCCAATTGCGCTAAAATAGCTGGTGTGCCTCCTTTTTGAGGGCCGAAAATATACGTAAAGCCATGGGCGCCCGTATAAAAATTACTCACATCTGTTAAACCAATTATTTTTTTTGCCGTAAAATTTGGTAGTCTTACAGCTTGCAAAAAGTCTTTGCCTAAAAGTAAGGGATTTTTTGAGGGAATATCTTGTTGATTAAGTGCCGCTAACATGCCCAAGCCGCCATCGTTTACGCCACTTCCCCCTAAGGAAACATACACTTGTTTTGCCTTTTTTAATGCCGCTAAAATTACCAGACCTAAACCATAGGAATGCGCTTTTTGAATTGTTTTTTCACTAGGGGTGATCTGGGTTAGACCAAGAATTTGAGCAGACTCAATGATAGCCGTTTTGACGCCTGCGATTTCAGTTAGCCAATACTTACCTGTGATAGGCTGACCTAATAAGTCAATTGTAGGAACTGCTATTTCTTTGCCTGTAAAAGCGGCCGCTAAAATAGCCATGGTACCTTCACCACCATCGGCTATTGGTACATTACAACTTGCTATGCCCATTTCTGTCAACTTCTGACAGACGGCTGCATTTAATTCTTGTGAAGTAGCACTGCCTTTATATGAATCAATTGCCACCAACGCCTTCATTAAATCAACTCCTCCTATCACGCTTCATGCCTGTGAAAAATCCTGCCATTAAAAACCTCAAAAAAGTAGCTATAATTTTTTACACTCTTTTTTGATTCACTCTTTTCTTTATTGTAGAAAAAAGCTGCGATTAAAGCAAAAATTTGACAATTCCTTATTCATTTTGCTTCAGATTAGTAGCAAGTTCTCATTAAGAAGAAAAACAATGAAAGAATGAAACGATTAATAAAGCTTTTCTTTGTGAAAAATTTACAATTTCTTTTCTCAGACAAAAAAAATGGAAAAACGTAGCAAAAGCATTGCTATATTTTTCCATTTTTGATTATTTGCCGATTGGCCAAAAGTTATCTTTTGTTCCTTGTTCCATTCCCATTAAAAACTTCTGCCGCACATCTGGATAAGTTTTAGCAATATTTTCAACAAAAATTTTAATTTCTTCCCGTTTTGTTTTTTTATCCACTGGACAGGGGTTAAAAATGACAGGCAATGCTTCTCTTTTGACAAAGCGAATAATTTCTTGCTCTGGGATATAAAGCAGCGGACGAATCAAAGTAACTTCTGTTTTAGATAAATAACTTTTCGGCTCAAAACTATTTAACTTGCCATGAAAGAGAAAATTCATAAAGTACGTTTCAATCGCATCATCCAAATGATGCCCTAACGCTACTTTGTTACACCCAAGTTCACGAGCTTTGTTGTACAAAATTCCTCGGCGTAATTTGGCACATAATGAACAAGGAGATGCCTCTTTTCGAACATCAAAAACAACCTCGGCAATTTTAGTGGGAACTACTTCTAATGGGTACCCTAGCTGTTGACAAAATTCTATTAGTGGTTGTAAATTAACATCTTCAAATCCCATGTCTAAGCTAATTGGGACAATTTCAAATGGAAAACCAAGCCGCTCTTGCTTTGAAATGGTATCCAGAAAATACAACAAGCTGGTGCTATCTTTGCCCCCACTTAGACCAATTGCAACTTTATCTCCTGCTTCAATGAGTTGATGGTTTAAAATCGCACGCCGGATGGGATTGTAATAAAGTTGATTGTCTTTTTTCTTAAAACTCATACTAGCTCCTTATCAATCGACTATTTAAAAAAATCAGTTTTTAAACTATATTGCTTACCAGCTAAAATATCGTATTGAATTAACCGATAATCTTCATAAACGTCTTTTTTTGCACCGGTAAGTGTTAAATTTTTCTGCCAATTCCCTTGTTTTAAATACATATTTTTTTCAAAAGCTGGCAATGTTTCTTCCAACTTCAAAAGCATAGCATAATAAGGTGTGACACCAAGACCTGCTTGCAAAAGTAAATTAGGCGCAAAATAAAAAGGACTTGTAATAACATCATGCTGATTACTTTTTGCTAACTTTTCGGCCGAATCAAAAATCAAAAACTGCGTTTCATGTAGGTTCGTACCACTATTTGCTTTTTGAATGGCATCTGAATATATCCCTGGCAGATGATCCCCCCAAAAAACAACGAGGGTTCGTCGCGGCAATTTTTTCACCGCTTCAGTAAAGCTTTGTAACGCCTCAGCGCTATAGGCGATATCTTGTAAGTAATTGGCAATGGCTGAGGTATTTCCCTCTGCGTTTACTTGATAGGGAATATTTCCATATTTATTTCCGTAAGGCATATGGGTTTGCATTGTCACCAAGTGAATAAATTGAGGCGTTTTTCCCTTTTTTAAAATGGATAAAATTTCGTCATAAGCTGACTCATCGGAGATATAGGGATTATTTTCAATTTTATTTTGGTATTTCATTGTATCTTGGTCTAAAAAACGGTCAAAGCCTAAAATTTTATATACATCTTTGCGCTTATACATTGATGTATCATAAGGGTGAATAGCGGTTGTTTGATAACCTTGTTCTTTTGTTAACGACACAATGGAAGGTAATTGCTGTAGTTTAGGAACAAGTAGCGTGTATGGTGTTGTCATTTGGGCATTTAATAATTCCATACTAAAACTGGTTAAAGCTTCGAATTCAATATTGGCAGTGCCGCCACCATAATTTTGCGATAACATTTTTCCACTATACGTTTTATTGGCCACTGCATAATAATCAGCCAATGGTTCACCGCTATATTTTACGCCTTTTAAATGTGCCGGATCAGAGAAACTTTCTGACATCACGTAAATAATATTCGGTTTTTCTTCGCTGCCTTTTTCACCTTGGTATTTCTTTACAACTTCTGTGACTTTCTCTTTAGAATAATCTTTTGGCTTAGTCATTGCTTCTACTCTTAAATTATATAAAAAACCGCCAACAAAACCGACATTATAGTAATTCATTTTTTGCGAATACGGAATCCAAAGAGCCGTTTTATTGTATGCCTTTCTTAATAAATTGTCATTGGAGTTAAAATGACTAGCATAGACTAAAAAAGATAAACTAAGTAAAAAGACAACACCGCGAATGATTTGCTCGGTAAAAGACAATTTACGGCTGCGATAAATACTGTAACCTAGTGCAATAACTGCTACAAAAATGGCAAGGAGTGCCATCAGAAAGACTGGCCAACCCACCAGATCTTTTAAAACACCTAATTGCCCTAACATCTTTAAATCATCGGGATAAATAGGTTCTTGTCTGGCGGTCATTTTTTGTAAGTCAGCAAAGCCTAAAAGTCCAATGGCGATACTATAAAATATGCCCCCAAATAAAAGCGAACCTGCAATTGTGGCAAAAATGCCATAGACTGCCAGTAAAACCAAACTACCAAGGAAAAATTTGGCTGTATGCCAAGAAAAAGCAAATTTCAAAGCTAAATCCAGTGATAAATTATTTTGACACCACTGCAAATATAAATTGCTGATGATGATCAGTAAAAAAACGGCCACACCAGCTAAAACATATTTCATTTTTTTCATGAAGAAACCTTCTATTCGTTGTTTTTGTTAAACAATTTATTTTCGTAGCCTTTATTTTAGCGGTTTGTTTTACGGGTGTAAAGAAACTATGGAAAATTTAAAAAAGGACAAAAAAAAGAGGAACCAAACTGGTATCCTCTAGCCGTTGTTGACGGAGTCTTCCCCAAAACTCCACTTTTAGTATAAAATAAACCAAGTTATATAGCAAAAGGGAGGGGGTCATTTTAATTAAAAATTAATTTACACCATCGTAATCTTATTTTACTTCCAAAAATCATCGAAAACTGTAATCGGTAAGTGGCGCTTGTGTTGTCCTTTTGCCCACCAAGATTCAATTGTTGCTTGAGCACTTTTTGAAATTGTTTTTCCTTCTAAATAATCATCAATTTCATCATAAGTCACCCCAAGTGCTGCTTCATCGGCAATGAGAGGTTTGTCATCTTCTAAATCTGCCGTTGGAATTTTCAAATACAAGGCTTCTGGTGCTCCTAATTCTTTTAACAACAGTTTGCCTTGACGTTTGTTTAAACGAAATAAAGGTAAAATATCAGCACCACCATCACCAAACTTGGTAAAAAAACCGGTAATATTTTCCGCCGCATGGTCAGTACCAATCACAGCGCCGCTATTTGCTCCGGCAATTGCGTATTGCGTAATCATCCGCTGCCGAGCTTTGATGTTGCCTTTATTAAAATCCGAAACTTCAACGCCTGCTTCATTTAAGGCGTTCACTTGCCCATCAACAGCTGCTTTAATATTCACAGTTAGAAAAACGTCGGGTTTTATAAAATCTAGTGCCATTTGTGCATCGGCTTCGTCGGCTTGGGTGCCATAAGGCAAGCGGACTGCAATAAATTGATAATTAACCCCAGTCTCCTCACGTAATTCTGTAAGCGCCAATTGAGCTAATCTTCCCGCTAAACTAGAATCTTGTCCGCCACTAATTCCCAAAACCAATGATTTTAAAAAAGAATTACGTTTTAAATAAGCTTTTAAAAAGTCAACACTCACTCTAATTTCTTCTTTTGGATCAATTGTTGCCTTAACGCCTAACTCTTTGATAATTTCTGTTTGTAAAGACATTAAAAGCGTCCCTCCTCTTTTGTTACAGCCGCCACAGATTTGCGAACTTTTTCCATAATTGCCATTTTATGATTCCAACAATCGGTAGATAAATCTACTGGATATTGTTGTGGGTTCAAGTCACGTTTGTATTCATCCCATAAAGAATCTAGACATTCATGGGCATAAGCTTTAATATGCTCCAAATCTGGCAAGTCATAGACTAATTTACCAGCATGAAAAATTTCTTGTAAAACAGGCCGCGCACTAAAATCGCGAACAGTTTTATTAATAAAAGTGTGGACTGGATGGAACATAAAAATTTCTTCTTCTTCCCGTGGATCTTCATCCCAGAGCGTGATATAGTCGCCTTCAGATTTCCCATCTTTATTACGATTAATCCGCCACACTTGCTTTTTCCCAGGGGTCGTGACTTTTTCTGCATTTGATGAAAGTTTAATCGTGTCTACCATTTTGCCATTGTCATCTTCAATGGAAACTAATTTATAAACGGCACCTAAAGCTGGTTGATCATAAGCGGTGATAAGTTTTGTCCCCACACCCCATACGTCAATTTTAGCTTTTTGCATTTTCAAACTTAAGATGGTGTTTTCATCGAGATCATTTGAAGCATAGATTTTTGCTTGCGTAAAACCAGCTTCATCTAGTTGTTCCCGAACTTTTTTAGAAATGTAGGCCATATCTCCAGAGTCAATCCGAACACCTAAGAAATTAATTTTGTCCCCTAATTCTTTGGCTACTTTAATCGCCGCTGGAACACCAAGTTTTAAAGTATCATAAGTATCCACTAAGAAAACACAATCTTTATGGGTTTTAGCATAAGCCATAAAGGCATCATAGTCATTGCCATAAGATTGAACTAAGGAATGGGCATGGGTTCCACTTGCAGGAATACCAAAAATTTTACCAGCTCGCACATTACTTGTGGCATCTGCGCCCCCAATAAACGCAGCACGAGTTCCCCAAAATGCCGCATCGACTTCTTGTGCTCGGCGTGAACCAAACTCTAACAAAGGATCGTCTCCAATAACGGATTTAATTCGAGCGGCTTTCGTAGCAATTAACGTCTGAAAATTCACCATGTTCAAAAGGGCGGTTTCAATTAACTGCGCTTGTGCCAACGGTCCTTCAATTTGGACGATAGGTTCATTACTAAAGACCAAGTCCCCTTCTAATGCTGAACGCACTGTACAGCTGAATTTAAAGTCTGCCAAGTAATCCAAAAACGCTTCCGGATAGCCTGTAACTTCTCTTAAATAGGCAATGTCACTTTCTGTAAATTGTAAATTTTCTAAGTAGTGGACAAAACGCTCCAACCCGGCAAAAATCGCATACCCCGTTTTAAAAGGCATCTCACGAAAATAGCACTCGAAAACAGCATGACGATCGGCGCGTCCTAATTCCCAGTAAGTTTTCATCATATTCAATTGATATAAATCTGTATGCAGCGTTAAGCTGTCGTCAGGATATAATTTTTGCATCAGTTAAACTCCTCAAGATATTTTATGCCTTCCATTATATCAAAAAAACGCAAAAAGATAGGAAAATCACGCTTTTTCTTAGATTGACAGCAAAAAAAAGAGAATAAGAGACTGCTCTTACCTCTTTTTAGCTCTATACTTTTTTTAGATATTCTTAAAGACTAAACTAAAATTATTGTTGTATGATGATGCAATCAAACTTAATGCAGATATGTTTAGTTTTCTAAAGGCGTATACTCCACTAAGATAATATCTTTACGGGGTTTGGAGAATTTACTGCCTGCTCCTTGCATTTTTTGTTTAATGTTCACATCAACAAAAACAGCGTGACGATCCACTTTTAACAAACGATGAATAATTGTATCGACTTCTTCTTTACGAATTTTCTTGTGATCGTTAATCAAAATTAGCCGAACCTTGTCATAGGTATCAGCATAAATGATTTGCGTACGATCAGCTGAATATAATTTGTAATATTTAATTGCCGTCTTGCCAAAAACAAATTTGGTAATATTAGGATAAAATGTTTCTAAGTTCAAATTTTTATTTACTGGTGTTTCGATTATTTTCATAACATCTTTCCTTTCAAGTGAAATTCAACTATACACTAACACTGTTATAACCTTTACTCATTGATATTATAACATAATTTGTTTTCAACTTTAGCGAAGAAAGTTTGCTTAAATTATGAAACAAGAGAATTTTAAAACGCATTACCATCCAACTAACTTTATCTTTTAAAGTTCTATTTAGTCACTTATAGGCGCATTTTGCTTTGTGATCAGTGTCCAAAATAGTTTACTAGAAAAAAACTTGACCTTTACGTTGCGTCAACCCTTATGCTGTAAAAGAGAAATGGGATGAAACAACAAAAAGCAGGAGGATTACTCATGTATACGATTAATGAATTAGCCAAACTAGCAAAAATTTCCAACCGCACGCTGCGTTATTACGATCAAATTGGTTTACTAAAAGCGTTACGTCAACCTAATTCTGATTACCGCTATTACGACCGTGCTGCGGTGGACAAATTGCAGCAAATTTTATTTTTTAAGAGTTTTGGCTTTACTTTGGCTAAAATTAAAGAAGTGATGAACCTCCCCCAAGCAGAACGTTTCGCTTTGCTTGAAGAACAATACCAAGCGCTTTTAACCCAACAAGCACAGCTGAATGAAATGGTTCAGACTCTTTCTCAAACATTGGTTTATTACAAAGGAGGAGAACACATGAAAGATAGTGAAAAATTTGCAGCTTTTAAAGCCAAACAAATTGAAGAAAACGAGCAACGCTATGGAAAAGAGATTCGTGAAAAGTATGGGGAACAAGCCGTTAATTCCGCCAATGATAACTGGTCACATTTGACCAAAGAACAATATGAAAAAATGCAAGCAGCTCAAACTGCGCTATTTGCGAATTTAAAAATCTTGTCTCAAGCAGAAAAAATTGATTTAGACAGCAGTATTTCAAAAAATGTTTTTAATGCTCACAAAACTTGGCTACAAATCGCTGCTCCTTTTTACAATTCTGCGTATCATCGCGGTCTAGCCGACTTGTATGTTGCCGATGAACGCTTTGCAGCGTACTACAACGACCACGTTGAAGCCGATGTTGTAGATATTATGCACGACATTATTTACCACTATACCAAAGAATAGAACAGTCTTTACTTCAAATTTTTTTGATGAATGTTCTTTAAATTTCGCCACCCTTTTAACTGAAGGATAAAAAAAGTGATGATCCCTGAGAGATCATCACTTTTTTAGTGTTAAAAATTACATCATACCGCCCATTGCAGCAGGATCCATTCCTGGAGCTTGTGGCGCTTGTGGTTCAGGTTTATCTGCAACAACTGCTTCAGTTGTTAACAACAAAGCTGCAACAGAAGCTGCATTTTGTAAAGCTGAACGTGTTACTTTCGTTGGGTCAACGATCCCAGCTTCTACCATATTTACCCATTCACCGTTAGCCGCATTAAAGCCCATACCGATTTCAGCATGTTTTAATTTGTCGATGATAACAGATCCTTCATAACCAGCGTTTTCAGCAATTTGACGTACTGGCTCTTCTAGTGCACGTTCCACAATTTTCACACCAGTTGCAATGTCACCATCTGCTTCAATAGCCGCAACTTCAGCGATAACGTTGACTAGTGCAGTACCACCACCAGAAACCATACCTTCTTCAACAGCGGCACGGGTTGCGTTTAAAGCATCTTCAATGCGTAATTTCATTTCTTTTAATTCTGTTTCAGTTGGCGCACCAACTTTGATTACAGCTACGCCACCAGCTAATTTCGCTAGACGTTCTTGTAATTTTTCACGATCAAAATCAGAAGTCGTTTCTGCAATTTGATTTTTGATTAATTGCACGCGCGCAGCAATAGCATCTGTTTCTCCAGCGCCTTCTACGATTGTTGTATTGTCTTTATCAACGACAATTTTACTTGCTTGACCTAAGCTTTCAATTGTTGCGTCTTTTAATTCAAGACCTAAATCGTCTGTAATTACTGTGCCGCCTGTTAAAGTAGCGATATCTTCTAACATTGCTTTACGACGATCGCCAAAGCCAGGAGCTTTTACTGCAACGACATTGAAAGTACCACGAATTTTATTTAAAACAAGGGTTGGTAATGCTTCACCATCAACATCATCAGCAATAATCAACAATGGTTTTGATTGTTGTAAAATTTGTTCCAACAATGGCAAGATATCTTGAATGTTAGAGATTTTTTTATCGGTAATCAAAATGTATGGATTATCTAAAACAGCTTCCATTTTGTCGTTGTCTGTTACCATGTATTGGGATAAGTAACCACGATCAAATTGCATCCCTTCAACAACGTCTAGTTCAGTTTCAATCCCTTTTGATTCTTCAATGGTGATAACACCATCGTTTCCGACTTTTTCCATTGCGTCAGCAATGTAGTTCCCAACTTGTTCACTACCAGAAGAAACGGCACCTACTTGCGCAATTGCTTCTTTAGAGTCAACGATTGAAGAAATGCTGTGTAATTTTGCTACTGCTGTTTTAGTTGCAAGTTCAATCCCACGGCGAATACCCAATGGGTTAGCACCAGCTGTAACGTTTTTAATTCCTTCTCTGACAATTGCTTGTGTTAAGACAGTAGCCGTTGTGGTACCATCCCCAGCAATATCATTTGTTTTAGAAGCAACTTCAGAAACAAGTTTTGCACCCATATTTTCAAAATGATCTTCTAATTCGATTTCTTTTGCGATTGTAACACCATCGTTTGTAATCAAAGGTGAACCATATGATTTTTCTAATACAACGTTACGACCTTTAGGGCCTAATGTTACTTTTACTGTATCGGCTAATTTATCTACTCCACGCACCATCGCGGCCCGTGCTTCTTCTGCAAATTTAATATCTTTTGCCATGCTAAAACACCTCATTTAATTTTTTTATAACGTTTTTTGTGTGATTATTCCACAATAGCGATAATATCTTTACCATTAACAATTAAATATTCTTTGCCTTCATATTTCACTTCTGAACCAGCATATTTTTCAAACATTACTTGGTCTCCCACAACAACTGGGATTGCGGCTTTTTCACCATTTTCTAAAAAGCGGCCTTCACCAACAGCGATAACTGTACCTGTTTGTGGTTTTTCTTGTGCAGCTGATGCTAACACGATTCCGCCTACAGATTTTTCTTCTTCTTTTGCGACTTCAATGATCACGCGATCACCTAATGGTTTTAACACGATAAATCCCTCCATCAATTTTCATGTATTAGCACTCTCAATAGTTGAGTGCTAACCTACAAGAACTATATTACTCATTTTACCCCCACAATGCAAGTTTTTTCCCTTGTTTTTTTATTGAAGAAATTTTGCCTATTTTCCGAAGTAATTGTCTTGCGAAAATGATTCAGGTATACTTTTATTAGACAACTAAAGGAGTAGTTAAATGTCACAAATTAAATATAGCTTTTCATCAATTTTATGTTATGCTTTCGTTTTTTTAATTCCTGCTATTATTAAAATAAACAACGGTGAGACTCTCACTGCTGGTTTATCTTATTTAATCGGCACTGGTGTTCTAATTTTTTTATACCAAAAAGTTCCGCCTTTATCCTTCGAAAAAAATCCGATGAGTCGAAAAAAAATTATTCTCACCGGACTGATTGGTATTTTATTGACCGTCTTATTAATCGGCATCACTGGCTATATCGAAACTTTTTTTAGTATAAAAAATAATTTTAATCGCAGTCTCAATATGATGGAAGTTTTGTGGCAGCGGCCTATTTTTGCAGTTATAGCCACTATCTGTGGTCCCATTATGGAAGAACTCGTTTTTAGACGGGCTTGTATTGGCTTTTTTGGTGAATATTTTTCTTTACCTTTGGCAATTTTATTTAGTGCAGCAACGTTTGCGCTAGTTCACACCGATAGTGATATTTTAGTCTACTTTATTTTAGGTTGCTTTTTATCCTTTATTTACGTCAAGACAGGTTCAATTAAAACGGCCATCCTTAGTCATTGCGGTGCTAATATTTTAGTATTGCTTATTCAAGTATTGCGCTTTACACTTTAATCCTTTATTTTAACAGGCTTTTTTTTAGCAAAAAAAGTAGCTAACCGCTAAAATAAAGGATGTAGTGTTTTTTTTATTTTTAAGGAGGCGTTTTGATGAAAATTGGAATTATTGGAGCCACAGGTCATGTCGGCAGTCATCTACTAAAAGCGGCATTAGACGATCATTATGATGTTACAGCGATCGTTCGTAGCCCTGAAAAATTGCAAGTAGCTGTGCCCGTGCTAAAAAAAGATCTTTTTGATTTAACAACTGCTGATCTCTCTGATTTTGATATTGTGATTGATGCTTTTAACGCACCCCACGGACGAGAAGAAATGCATAAAACAAGCTTGCTTCATTTAGCTAAAATTTTGCGGAAAACATCTGTCTGGTTAATTGTAGTCGGCGGCGCTTCTTCTTTGTATTTGAATACAGAGCGAACAAAACGCTTGCTAGATACCATTCCAGCCAGCTCTCCCATTCATCCAACGGCGTCAAATATGGCCCAATCATTGGCTGAGTTAAAAGAATTTCCTGATGTTGTTTGGACTTATGTATCACCTGCCGCAAACTTTATCTATGATGCCCCTTTTACTGGTAAATACCAAATCAACGAAGATATCTTGGAAAAAGATAGTGCTGGAAAAAGTGAAGTCAGCATGGCGGATTATGCGAAGGGTGTTATGGATTTAATCAAACAGCCACAAAAAAATATTCACATCAGTATTGCTGGCGATAGTACAAATTATTAAAAAAACTTCGCTAACGCCCTTTGCTCTCAAAAATTTCCGCGGAAATTTTAGAAATCATTCCGCAAATTTTTGAAAATATCGCCTTATTCCTAAAAGCGTCAGCCCATGAAGCTAGACCCCAAAAAAAGCGGCATGAACTTGATCTACTCTTTAGCAATAAGATAGAATCTTGATAAATTGCTCTTCAAATTTCTCAAGATTTTGACTTATTGTCGCTAAGAGTTAGTTCATGAAGCTAGACCCTTAAAAAGCTTCATAAACTTGATCTACTCTTTAGCAATAAAAAAGCGGAGACAAAATTTTTGTCCCCGCTTTTTTACATATAACTGTCGTTTATTCACGACTTTTTTCATATCAATACTTAAATTGCAAACAATTCACTGGCTTGATCTGGGTCTGTATCGTAAATTTTAAAGTTATAATCCACACCTAAATCATGTTCTTTCAAAATATTTTTCATCGTTAAATGGGCGAGCTCTTTCATATTGTTTTCTTTACTTAAATGCCCCAAGTAAATTCTCTTCGTGCTATCTCCGATGATATCTGTCATAACCAGTGCACCATCTTCATTTGACAAATGGCCTTGATCCCCTAAAATTCGTTGTTTTAAACTCCAAGGATAAGGTCCCATCCGCAACATTTCCAAATCGTGGTTACTTTCCACTAAATATGCATCTGCATCGCGAATAATCCCACGAACATGATCACTGCAATAACCAGTATCTGTCAACATTACAAAAGATTTGCCGTCTTTGTGAAAACGATAAAATTGCGGTGCCGCTGCATCGTGAGAAACGCCAAAACTTTCAACGTCCATATCCCCAAAGGTTAGAACCTTCCCCATTTCAAAAATATGCTTTTGCGCGACATCAATTTTACCTAGCATACCATCCATTGCTTGCCAAGTTCCTTCATTGGCGTAAACATCCAGACCATATTTTCTAGCCAATACTCCCACACCATGAATGTGATCGCGATGTTCATGGGTAACTAGTATTGCATCTAAGTCCGCTGGATCTTTACCTACTTCTGCTAATAAAGATGTAATTTTTTTGCCAGAAAGACCGGCATCAACTAGCAGTCGTTTTTTTCCGCTTTCAATATATAAAGAATTACCAGAACTACCACTGGCTAACACACTAATTTTTAAAGCAGCTTCTGCCATCTGCTAGACTTCCCTTCAACTAAACTAAAGCGTGATTGAAATTTACAACCTCACCTTCTAAACGATTTTTATTATACATACCTTAATTGGTATTTTCCACCTTTTGCAACGTATTATTTGTAATAATACGATTTGTAAAGGCGTTCACTGTTTCAATTTGAACATTATTTTTACCAGTTTCCACAGCTACTAACCAGGCAGGCACATAAACATTTTTACCTCGAACTTGTAAAATCATCACATAAGACAGCTGGCGCCACAAAATTTTGGATTTTGCTGGTAGTTTGTTATTGATGTAAAGCGTATTGACAGCATCTTTTTCACTGTATAAGCCCATCTTTTCCCGTAGTTTTTCAATTGCAGACAGATGGGTTTGCATATAACGAGAAACACGCAGTAGACCGTCATTTTCTTCTAAGATAATTTCCATTTTACTTGTGTCATCATAAAAAGGAATACCTTCAAAGCTTTGGGCACAAATAATTTCTGGATATTCTGGATCTGTTAACGACTCATGGGGGACATACATGTATTCTTGTCCAAATAAAACTTCATTTGAATCCTTCAAAAAAGAATCCACATTCTCTTTGGTTTCTTTACTATCTTTAATATAAAAATTCGTACTCGGCGTATAAATGAATTGACTGTGATTTTCTCCAACAAAGTTTGTCCCGCTGTTGAAGGCTGCACCGTTTTTTTCCTTAGCAGTATTGACAGCTTCATTCATATTTGTTGGTACCGCAGCCAAATAATATCCTTCTTTTATTTCTGAAGAAAGGTTGCCTTTGATACTAATCTCGTCTGCTTCCAAACGCTGTAAGATATCAATTTTTTGATTCGTACTAGAAACGTTACCTTCTTCATTTTTAGTAGCGTGATAAATATTAAATAAAAAGATATTCACACCCAGAAAAGCTAAGAAGAAGATCCATTCGATTTTTTTAAAATCCAATTAATCCGCCCCCGTTTCCTGCTGGATTTTAGCAATTAAACTATCATAAGAATACCACTGACCATCATAGCGGATATACCACATCGGGACTAAATCTACAACACCACTAGTGGCAGATAGATCTTGGCGACCATAAGCAATCACAAGCGATTGAACCAAACTTTGATCGACCCCCATATAAGCCAGGTTTTCAATAATTGTATGACTTGGCGGTAATTCCACGACCTCATCAGAAGGAATCGGTACTTGGATTGCATTCATACTTGAGAGAATTTGGACCGGCAAAGCACCGTTATCTGTTTTACTTTCCCCGTTTATTTTTAAATTAACTTCCCCTTGATAAGCATCCCCAAACACAGGATAGCCTTCCACGAAAATCCGGTAAGTAATTTCATCTTTGTCGCGATCAAAATAACGTAAATTTCCCAAATTAGCACCAAGGCGTGTGATATAACTGAAGCTTTGGGAATAGATATCGCCCTCACCACCACTTAAGTCAATCTCTCCACGAAAATCAATGAGCTGCTTGTCTTCTTGAATACTCATATTTTCAGTGCCATCATATAAAACAAGGTTGCTAGTTTCTTCATTCATTTTTACATCTTGGGGATTTGTGAAAAATGCATCCCGGAATGTTGTATAAGATAAATTAGAAGCAATATAGCTATAACGCTTCAATTTGACTGGCGTTTGCGTATTGTATTGCATACTACTGATGCGATTTTCTTCATTCATTTGCAGCCAATTTTTTTCTGCGGCTTGGCTTGCAATTTGCGTAATCTTCAGCTCATCAATGGTTACTGGCACCTCGACAATTTGATGACGGCGCATATTAATAAAGCGAATTTGATGACTGTCAAAGTCAAGCTGCACCTTAGTAAAATGAACATCTTGCAATTTATCTAATGCTAAGTCCAGATTAAACATTTCAACATATTCCTTCACTAAAAATGGGCCAAAATATGAAAGTTCAACGCCATTTTTAATATCGACATCAGCAAAAAATTCTTCATCGCTGTCATAGTTTTTTTTCTCAGGGGTACCAAAACTAGCTTTATTCACTAGATTTTGAACATCCCCAATAATTGTGTCTGTAGATGTCTGCTTAATATTGCCTTCACCATTGACCCATACCAAACGTAGCGGTAAAAAAATGTCGGTTGCTTTTCGGATATTCTGGGTCGTACTGACAATCCGTTCTGCTTGCTTATTGGTTTGCAAATTACTGCGCGCAGTCGGGCTCAACCAAATCATATAAGAAAGATAAAAACTTAATGCGATTAAAAAAATCAAACCGATACGAATAATACGTTCGGATATTTTCATTCCCACCATTCCCCCTCATATGGTTCATAAGGTAATGTAATAAAGAAAGTAGAGCCTTTGCCTTCTTTACTTTCAGCCCAAATACTACCACCATGGGACTTAATTACTTCTTTTGAAATTGCTAAGCCTAGGCCTGTACCACCTTGTTTTCGTGCTCGCGCCTTATCGACGCGATAAAAACGATCAAATACTTTTTGCAAATCTTTTTTTGGAATACCTAATCCTCTGTCTTGAACGCTCAAGACGATGTTATTATGCGTTTCCATCAAACGAACAGTAATCGTGCCGCCGTCTGGTGAATACTTGATGGCGTTATTCATGATATTATCAATCACTTGCATCATTTTATCGGTATCCACTTCAACCCACAATTCCCGTTTGGTAAATTCTCGCCGAATTGTATATTTTTTCTTTTGATCCTGGGAATTCATCATCATATCAAAACGATCCAAAACAAAATTCACTAGTTCATTAAAATTAATATATTCTAGTTGCATATTATTTTTACCATTATCCATCCGCGATAAATTCAAAAGATCGTTGATCATGCGAATCATACGGTCGGTTTCATCTAGCGTTACTTTTAAGAAATTTGGTGCAATTTCTTTGTCTTGCCAAGCACCTTCACTCAAGGCTTCAATGTAACTACGCATACTGGTCAAAGGTGTCCGTAATTCATGGGATACATTTGATACAAACTCCCGGCGTTCTTGCTCTGTTTTTTCCTGTTCGGTTACATCGTGCATAACGGCTACTAAACCACTAATAAAGCCCGATTCACGCCGAATCATGGAGAAGTCCGTCCGCAAAATAATTTCACTGCCATCTGGTGCTTCACGAGAAATTAACATTTCATCAGGATTTTCCAAAAGTTTTCGCAGGGTATAATCTTCTTCAATATCTAGTAGTTCTAAAATCGAATGTCCCACTGCTTCTTCACTGGTGACATTTAAAAGGTTGATTGCCATTTCATTAATCGTAATGACTTTTCCTCTTCGATCGGTGGCGACAACACCATCTGTCATATGCGACAAGACACTATCTAGCCGATTTCGCTCTGCTTCCATCGCTTCTTGCGTTTCTTCGATCCGATCTCCCAGTTGATTAAATGTTTCAGCCAATTGCCCTAACTCATCTTTACCATGAACAGCCACCTTACGACTATAATCTCCTCTGGCTATTCGCCTTGCTTGTTCTCGCATTTCTCCAATCGGTTGTGTGATCGAGCGGGAAACCAATACCGCCACGATTATTGAAATGGCCGCCGCGATAATCGAAGCAGTAACAAAAATCAGAGCCGTATTTTGAATTTCTAAGTATTGTTTTTCAATATCACTCTTAATGTAAACAGCTCCGATAATGCTATCCCCTGTAGGAGATTGAATTGGTTGTACATTAATGTAAACTCGATTTCCTGTTGTATCATCAATGGCCATCTCAGATTTTACGGCTAAATCATCAATATCGCGATAATCATTTTTTTTGCCGCGGGCACTACGATCAGAAACATTGGTAGTCGCTCTCACAATGCCTTTTTCATCCACAACTCGAATTTCAATAATATCGCCGCTTTTATTCGTGTCAATAATCCGCTGAATAGAAGCATCCGCTTCATCGGTCTCTTTATCATTGTCTTTACTCAATTCTGAGCCAAGCGTGCCGGATAAACTGGCAGCTTGTCGGTTCATACTCGTGGTAAAACTTTCGATCGTTTTATTTTCCAATCCGCGAATAAAATACGCCCCGATAATCTCGATCGAAATAATTAAGATCAAGATAAATGCCAGGGCGATTTTAAAGTTCACTGATTGAAAAAAGCGAACTTTTTTATTCATTCCATTACTCCTGTTCCGGATTGCGTAAATAATAGCCTACGCCTCTTCGTGTCACCAAATAATTAGGATGGCTTGGATTATCTTCAATTTTTTCCCGCAGACGACGAACTGTTACGTCAACGGTTCTGACGTCGCCAAAATAATCATAACCCCAAACGGTTTGTAATAAGTGTTCTCTGGTCATTACTTGACCTAAATGCTTTGCCAAATAATGTAACAATTCAAATTCTCTATGGGTCAGCTCAATCGCCTCACCATTTTTCATAACCATGTAGGCTTCTGGTTGAATGGTCAAATCTCCAATGACAAGTTCGGAGTTTGGCGCTTCTTCAGCTTCTTTTGCCGCAGTAGAACCACGACGCAAGTTGGCTTTAACCCGAGCAACTAATTCACGGTTTGAAAACGGTTTGGTTACATAATCATCTGCGCCCAATTCCAGTCCTAAAACTTTATCGATTTCAGAGTCCTTGGCTGTTACCATGATGATTGGCATATCATAGTTTTTGCGCACTTCCCGGGCCACTTCTAGCCCGTCAATTTTTGGTAACATTAAATCCAATAAAATCAAATCTGGCTCGACTTCTTTCACTTTTTCTAGGGCTTCTTCCCCATCAAAAGCAGTGTGTACCTCATAACCTTCTTTAGTTAAATTGAATTTGACGATATCTGAAATTGGTTTTTCATCGTCAACAACTAATATTTTCTTCATTAGAAGACACCTCTTTATGCTTCTTAAATTTGTCTCTATTATTATAACTCATTTTGACAGGCATTTCATTAAATGGAAAATTTCCTGCTCTAGCAGCCTTTTGAAAAGAAAAAGCTTAACAAAAGAGTAAGAATTAAGTCAAATAACACACCTTTTTTCTGACTTTGATTCTTCACTTGTTAAGCTTCCTTCATTATTTTTTTGATTAGTCTAATGCTTGAATCCCAAAACCTAATAATCCAGGACCAGTATGGACAACCAACGCTGGGGAAATTTGCCCAAAGAAAAATTCTTTGACTTGGGGAAATTCTTTTTTTAAGTGCGTCAACATCATTTCAGCCTCTTCTTTTGCATCACCATGAGCAACTGCTAATCGGACTTTTTGATGATTCCCGATTGCTTCAGAAATCAAACGCACTGATTTTTCCAAACTTTTTTTGCGCCCTCTGGCTTTGGCAACGGTATAATAAATTCCTTCATCATTGCATGAAATTATCGGATTTAATTTTAATGCATTGCCTAAAATCGATGCGACTAAACCAATCCGGCCGCCTTTTTGCAAATATTCTAAAGTTGCCACATTGAAGTAAACTTTGTTTTGCAACACTTCTTTTTCCAATTGGGCGATTAATTCGGTAAAGGATACTCCTGATTGCAATAGTTCTGCTGCTCGAATCGCTTGCAGGCCAGCCCCAATACCAATATTTTTCGTGTCAAATGCATAAGTAGTTAAACCTTCATAATGCTCGCCTAAAAGACGAACAGCATTATTTGTCCCGCTCAAACCACCAGAAATCGTAATCGCTAAGACATGGGTAAACCCATCAGCTTTGATTTGATCAAAAATTTTATTAATCGTATCGCCATCAGGTAATGAAGTAGAAGGAATTTCCTGACTTAACTTGGCATAAATCTCTTCTGGGGTGATATCTACTTTATCGGTGTATTCCCGATCTTTATAAATAATTTTTAAAGGAATCGTGTACATATGATTTGCGGCAACAATTTCTTGTGGTACGTCTGTTCCAGAGTCTACTAGTAAGGCAATTTTTTCTTTAGTCATTATTTTCTCCTTGTCGTAAATAATCAATCTCACAACTAATAACTTTTGCGGCTAGAATTTTATTGGCAAAGGCAATTGTCGCCGTTCGGGCTGCCAAATAAGCAAAAGGGATAGGTTCATTGGGGTAAGTTATCCCTTCACCTTGCGCTTGGCGGGCGATTAAATGAAGCGCACTTTCTTGCTCACGACAAAAAAAGTTATAGGCCTCACGAATGCCATCGGTACGTCCTTGAAAAACAATTGCTTCTTTTATTTCGGAAATCGTTAAAACTTGCTTCAATGTGGTAATAGCAAGTAAAAACGCCACATGGGTTCTGGTATAACGTTTTTTAACTGGCGGTGGAATCAAGCCTAATTTGACGTAATTGTTTACCATTGACTTTGTCAAAAGCGGATGCTTGTCGCCTGTTGTCACAGGGGATAAATATTGATCAACTAATTGAATCACTTGATCCATATATAATTCCAAGTCAGGTAATTGGTCCCAACGTGGTAAATGGAACTCACTAATTGCTTCGCCCCATTTTTTTAAAGTTTCATTTTGAAAAGTATCATTCATTTTCATTACTCCAAATAAATTTATGATAATTATATAAAGTAGTTTTAAAAACTAGATAGAATATAACACATTCTACGAAACAAGACTAGCTAACTAAAGGAAAATTTTAGAAGTAGCCCCTAGAAAGTTTGCATAAATTTCCACAGCTTTTAGATAGTAAGAGCAAAATATTGCAAAATTGCAACTCAAATTAAAATTTTTTACTTCGTGCTAGTAAAGCGCGTTTATAAAGTGTGGCAGGAAGAAAGGCTTTCTAAAACTTGTTTTTCTTTCCAGCAGAAAACCAAAAAAGTTAGCTCAAGAGGCTGATGGCTAAAAAGATAGCTACACTAAATTTTTAAAGTAAAAAAAAGACCTGTCGGCGGGGAACCGACAGGCAGGAGTAAAAATGAAAAAGTGTTAGGGTTTGTCTTAAAAAGACAGGTTATTGTTGGTACTCTTGTATAGTAACGAGAAAGTGTGAAAAAAGTGTGAATGAAGTTTTGCACCTCTGTAAAATTTTTCTTGCGATAAATTAACCAAAGCAAAAATATTTTCCTCTTTATTCTTGCATTTTCAAAATCAGAGTGCTAACATAAAAAAGTACTTTTCTTAAAGTATTTTTGGGCCGTTAGCTCAGTTGGTAGAGCAGCTGACTCTTAATCAGCGGGTCGCGGGTTCGAGCCCCTCACGGCCCATTGGGTGCCAAACCCACGCCACCGGTATGATCTCGGCGTCTTTTAGACGTTTCGAAGAGATTGTATGCGGTGGTATTTTTTTGTCTTAGGTATGGAATTTGGGTACGAAATTCTAAATTTTTTAATTTCATAAAAAAATAACAACAAAAAACAGCCCCATTCTCAAATTAAGAGTTGGGGGCTGCTCACTGTTTAATAGAACATTAGACAACAAATTCCCTAGAGAGATATCCCTTTTGGTATTTATCAGTTCGAAGTCATATGATCAAAATATTCCCACTTACTGACTCACTATCACCAAGTGTAACTTGAATAACAATTTTTAAACTATCTATTTTTGGGCCAGCTTTAGTTGCTTTCACTATGCTATGGTTTTCTGGTCTATGATTTATAGAAACAAAATAATTAGTCGAAACCTAGTTCAATTGTTTCGGCTTTCTAACTACGTCAATAATTGTTCCATCACGATATTCAATCATCGCGACAACTTTGTCTTCAAATTCAATTTTTTCTGGTTCTCCTGCATATTGATAGGCCAGATCACGAAGTTCTTCAATAGTTTTTAAAGGAATGTCTGTTTCCTTAAAAGCATCAAGCAAGTCTTGTCGTTTAGGATTGACTGCTACACCATAATCAGTTACCACAATATCAATACTTTCACCTGGGGTCGTGACTGAGGTTACTTCCGTTCTCACTGTTGCTAAACGGCTTCTGATTAAAGGTGCAACAATAATTGAAACTTTGGCTCCCGCTGATGTATCTGTGTGGCCTCCTGGAGCCCCTTGTAAAATACCGGTTGTTCCTTGGACGACATTGACATTGTAATCGACATCTATCTCTAATGCACCTAATATTACGAAGTCAAGTTGATTTACAAAAGCGCCTTTATTGAACGGATTTGCATATTGTGAAGCAGAAATTTCAAAGTGATTAGGATCAGTATGCACAGAAGCTACCGCCGCAAGATCAAAAGCTTGATCATTAATTACTTTATTGATGTAACCTTCTTTAAACAGGTTTACAATTGGTTCAGTGATTCCGCCCATAGCCCACCGACACTTAATATTTTCTTGATCCATGTACTTTTTCAAAAATACCGTCGTTGCTAAAGAAGGTCCACCTGCACCAGTCTGGAAAGTAAAACCATTTTTGAAATAGCCGGAATGATACATACATTTAGCAACAGTTTCTGCCATATTCAATTCACGCGTATCTTTTGTCAATCGTAAGACTCCAGAGGCAATTTTAGAAGGGTCACCAATCGAATCTACAAGAACAACAAAGTCTACATCAACACCTTGAATACTAGCTGGAAAGTTTGGCGTTTCAACCAAAGTATCCGTAATAATTACAACTTTATCAGCATATTTCGCATCGCCGTCAACGTATGATAGAACACCACAGTCTGATTTTCCACCTTTACCGCTTGCATTACCATAAGAATCACTTGTTGGCGCTCCTAAAAATGCAACGTCAATTTTTACAGTACCATCTTCAATTGCACGAGCTCTGCCTCCGTGAGTTCTTATATATGCGAGATTTTTTAGCTTCCCAGCTGATACAGCTTCTCCAATCTCGTCACGAATTCCACTAGTAGAAATACCAGTCACCGTTCCGTCTTCTATACACGGAACCAAGTAATTATGCGCTTTACCCAAACTTGAAGCACAAACAAATAGATCCTTGATACCCAGCTTATGGATTTCTTTCATTACCATATTTACAATATAGTCACCATCTCTAAGATGGTGATGAAACGAAATTGTCATTCCATCCTTTAGGCCACTTTTTACAATAGCCTCTCTTATATTTTCGACAATTTTGTCTCCAGTCGGTTTTACATGTGCAGTAACAGTTGGCGCACTTTTCGTATAAACATAACCATCACGATAATATTGTCCCTGAAATACTTCTTGTCCTTCGACGAGTAATTCTTCTGGAATCTCTCTTCCTAATACATTTTTCATACTAGATCCCCCTTATACTGTCCTGAAGCTTTGGCAAGATTTAATACTCTTTGAGCGCCTTCAACCCAAGCGATATCAACCATCTTACCATCAACAACTAAGACTCCAATCCCTTGATCTTCACTCTCTTTGACAGCTTCAATCACATGAATTGCATGATCAATTTCTTTTTGAGTCGGGTTAAAGATTTCATGGGCAACACTAATTTGTTTTGGACTGATACACGATTTTCCATCAAAGCCCATATCCGCAATCATTTGTACTTCATTTGCAAAACCATCCATATCGTTTACATCTGTATAAACAGTATCAAAAGCCATCACGCCTGCCGCTCGCGCAGCTACCAACATCTGACTTCTTGCATAAAATAATTCATTGCCTTCATTCGTTCTTTTGGAGTGCATCGTTCGTGTGAAGTCTCCTGCACTTAACGCAATTCCCATAAGTCTTTTACTACTACCTGCAATCTCGTATGCATTGATAATTGCCAAAGGTGATTCCAAAGCGGCCATTAGCATCGTAGAACCAACTTCTCTTCCAAATTCCTTTTCAGCAGCTTCAACCAAATTTTCTACCAATTGAACATCTTCAGCTTTTTCCGTTTTAGGTAACCGGATACCTTCGGCTCCACCAGCAACAGCTGCTCGGATATCTTCTTCAAAAAGATCAGAATCTAGTGCATTTATCCTAACCCATCTTTCAATTCCTTGATAATCCAATTCTGCAAGAGTATGATAAAGTTGAATGCGAGCCGAATCTTTCTCACTTTCTGCTACTGCGTCTTCCAAATCAAAGATCACGCAATCTGGTTTATACACAAAGGCATCCTTTACTAAGGAAGCTCTTTGCATGTTTAGAAAAATCATCGTTCTTCTAATTCTGTTCTTGATCATAGGATTGTTTCCCCCCATGCAATATCTTTTTTTACTTCACATGCACGTAAAACAGCTGTTTCAACTCTCGCTTTAATTGTACAATCAAGAGCACCTTTATCGTTAACTATTACATTTGCTTGTTCAATTCCCAATCGCATTAAAACGCTTTCAACTGTTGTTCTAATTTGTTTTCCATACTGGCTCATTACACTACTTTCGATGTCTATGTTAAGTCCGCTCTCAGCAGGCTCAATTACTACGTAAACATCACTAGATTCATAGCTACCAGCTACAGCACTGTGCTTAAGCTTCATTGAAATTCTCCTCTCACAAACCATTTTTCTTTTTACATACTAAGTTTATCTTTAACTAAATGTGAAACCCATGTTTCAAATCACAATAAAACAAGGCATATCTATCATTTTTTTGTACTGTAATATAATTTGGGTTCTCCAAAAGCTCCTGCATAGAAAAAATCAGATTAAAGCCTACATTAGGCAAAAAAACTAGCATTCACTAATGTAAATGCTAGTTCACTACTTAATCAAAGTTGAGGCTATTCTTGAAATGGCTTCCTGAATTTCATCAATTGAATGTTTCTTACTTCTCCCGCAAATTTTTGCATTATTTCCACACAAATAACATTTTCTTGGAGCAATACCATAATTTTTGCGACTTGTAACTACAATCTGGTTCTCAGTAGCATACAATACATCCAGATCTGCAATTCTACCAAAAATATGAGTATTCTCAATCTCGATCATCTTTTTCTTTATTTCGTTTGGATCACCTGGCAAAGAGATAAATAATTCTAGTCCTGTTTTTCGATTATAAGACTTCGTCAAACATGACTGTCCTTTAACAACACTTCTCTTTAGCTCTTCGTAAATAATCTCAAAAACTTGCTCTATTATAGGAATATTTTTTACCGGTCCAGGTATATTCAAAGTAAAGCAAATTAGTGCATTTTCAGGATACTCATGCAGTATCTCACTTTGGAGCATTGCCCTTTTTTCTCTTGCCTCCAACATATCTTCCATAGTTATCTTTAAACCGCTAGCAAAAAAATTAAATGCCATAAACTAACCACCTCAATAGTGAACTACATCAGAAGTCATCTTTATTTTCTCGATAATCGGTAAAGCTTCCTCACTAACCAGATAATTAAATGTAGTTTCAGGCACCAGATCTTTGACGGTTTTTAAATCATTTGCCTTTAGTGCCTGCCTAATCTTAGAAGCGCTGATTATTTTTGCATTGACTTCTTTCCGCTTTAGTTCAATAAATTCAATTCCGACTTTTCTTAGCTCATGATTCATCACATTATTATAAATACCTGTTACCAAACTAAACGGCTCTTCTCCTGCATAGCGGCAATTTATAGCTAATCTTTCCGCAATTTTTTGAAATATCTTTATATCAAGTAATGCGTGCCCTTCAATAACCGAAGTTTCATCTTTCTGAAAATAACTTGGAAAGGTTGCATTACTAATCATATATGGCCCGGTTGGATGTAGCACAACATTTTTAAGATGAGCTGTTCCCTCTTCAATTAATCTTTTTCTGATTGAAAACGGGAAGATACTACTATCCTCACTTACAACGAAAAGATGAACCAGATCACTTTTTTTGGCAGCTTCCTCAACTAAATATTGATGTCCTAAGGAAAATGGATTAGCATTCATGATAATTGCCGAGTTTTTACCTTGATTTAAATCAAATGCAACATTGGTGTGTAAACTATTTAAATAATTTTCAAAACCATTTTTTCTATTTTCTAAAAATACAAGGTGGTCATCAACTGTAACGATCTCATAAAATCCCAAAGTTTTAAATATATCTTCTCGTCCCGCTTTTGTATAAATAAATAGGTGAAAAATACCACGTTTAAACTGATAGTTCACTAAGTGAGTAACAATCAAATTCATCAGCCCCTCACCTTGGTGCTTGCTAGCTACAGCTAAACATCTCAACGTATTTCCAAAACAACTTCCTGTAGCAATCAAATTGTTATCCTCGTCAAAAATGCCACAAGTATACTCCAGGTTTTTATCTCTGCGAATATTCTCCTTTTCTAACAGCCGAATAACTTGTTCATTTTTCTTTCTATTTTTAGGAAAAATTTTTGTTACAACATATTCACTCATTGAAGATATCTCCTTACTGGTTTATAGCGATAAAAACTTCTCTCTTTTGAACAACAACAGCGTAGCATCGCACATTTCTCCTAGCTAAAAAAGCTTTAGCTTGTTAAAAGAACACAGCCATTAAAACTCTCTCTTTTATTTTTTTGTACTTGCAATTTCTTCACTAAAAATGATGTGTAATTTAAAATATCTCTGCTTATAGTTTGGTCTTCTCAAATAAGATGTACCTAAGTTATAATGAAATCGTCCACTCATTATTTCCCTTAAGTGTAATTAAACTAAAGCTTTTCATCTATGTCTGGATATACATAAATCATTTGCCATATTACTGATTTTTTGGATAGGAAAACAAAATGGGAGGAAAACAATGCAGATTTCAAAACTAAATTTACTTTTTACAAAGAAATTTTTGTCTGACATCACAATTTATAAAGTTGAAATGTTTGATCTAAATGGGAAGAATTATTTTACAAACGAGCTAGATTCAACTATTTCAAAAGCACTAATTCCTGATATAGTTGAACTTCAACAAAATGTATATCTTCCTATTGAAATTCAAAAAGAAATCAGTTTTATTTTACGTTTCAAAAAAAATAAGGAAGATGATAGTGTGTTCTATCAAGATTTTGCTAGCTCTTTAAAAAGAACTTTAGAAACCAGCCTAAACTTCGTAAACGATAATTCCTACGTTGGCAGTATTGATATGCTAAATGACTTTCTTACAGAATTACTTTTACGGGACTCCAGTGACCTTTTTAGTAATTTAGTGGAACGAGCAAATCTTTTGCATTTTGATTATGCTGTAAGTCGTCGCCTAGTCCTCGTAGATATTACTCATTTTAAAAAAGTTGTCCGAAACAGTTCAAATAAAATAGAGGTTCAAGAAAAGTTAGACACTGTTCAAAAAATTCTTAAAAATCACATTTCAAGTTACGCGGAATATGCAGTCTATCTTTATGATGATAAATTTGTTCTTTTTAAAAAAGAAAATGATACCTTCGATGAAGAGCTTTTAACTATTCGAAAAGAAATTATGGATGTACTTGCTTTAGGTTCTCAATTCATTGTCAGTCGTCCATGTACATCTTTGGAAAGCTATAGATCCGAGTTTAAAAAAGTAATCGAATTACATGAGAATCATGCTCGCAGGAACCTTGATATCCCACTTCTTTCAGTTGATAAAAACCAAATTGAACTCCTGCTATCTAACGTTAGTACTGAGGATCAATATTTTTTTATTCAGAAAGATAACACTATTTTGACAGAAATATTTAAATCTAATCATGAATTAATCGAAACTTTTATTCATTTTTTTAAAAACAATATGGATACTAAAATGACGTCAAAAGATTTGTTTATTCATAAAAACACTGTCTATTATCGAATCAAAAAATTATCCGATCTAGTGAATAGGGACTTATTTCTACCCTACGATAGTGCTTTTTTATTCATTCAGATTTGTTTATATAGGAATTTAAATGAACCGAATAGAAGCCAAATAAAATCAAACTAAAGGAATACTTGCACCTTTTTTTGGTTCTTATGTAAATTTATTCGTCTACAAATATAGAGAGTCTGGGACATAAGTCCTCTAAAACAAATAAACTAGCTAAGTGTTCTTATGTTTAAAGATTATGTCACAAATCAGATTATTCTTCCTCTAAATTTTAGTTTTTGGTTAGAAAAAATGATATTGCGTTTGTCATAAATGAGCTCATTGAGAGTATTCTAGAGAATCATTTTCTCACTTACCATCCAAAAATGATGACAATAATGATTTTATGCGCCTATACACAATCCGTCTTTTTCGGTCGTAAGATTGACGTGTTAACCAAAGATATTCTCCGCATGATGTGGCTTACGCAAAGCTATCAATCCAGTTACCGAACCATCAATCGTTTTCGCGTAAATCCTTTAGTACTCATCTTGAATGACAGCACAAAATACTATAGAACCAAAAAAAGTGATTTTTAAAAGCGCGAGTAAAAATCGCTTTTAAAAACCACTATCTAACAGTGCTATAACGTAATGATCAAATCGTGAAATCCAGCGACAGAAAACATTGCTTTTGCTTCCATGGCTACTTTTGTTTTCACATAGCAAATAGCGCGACCATTGCGTGTTCTTCTATATTTTTCACCATAATTGGTAATATCATCCATGTCCCCATTTTCAAAGCCTAAAAACTCGCAGTTTTCGCCTTCAAAGTGAATAACTTGATTGGTAGCGGTTAGATTTTCCTCTTTGTCGACGATAGATAATTCAATTTGTTGGATTACTTCATCTTGTGGCAAAAGCGTTTTAAAAGCCGTTGGCACTTGCCACAAATTGGCTGTTAATCGTTGCCCTTGACCTACGGCTTTTAGAGTATCGGTAATTACCTCTCCATCTTTTTGCGCTGTCAAAATTAATGGGCCCGCTACAAATGGAACAATAGTCGAATAGTAACCCTCTACTTCATCAAAAGTTAAAGCAATTCTTTCCTCGTTCACCTTCAATTCAAAACTGTCAGCATTCGTGTAGAGGCGAATTTCAACTTGTTCGCCTTCACTGTAATTCCATTTGCGATAAACAGCTTCCCATGGATCCTCTGATTTTTCTTTAGCAGGACGCGTAAAAAGACGGGCGGTTAATTCTTTTGACCACCAGCTTTTACGTTTATAAAACATCATGGTTTCATATCCACACATATCTAATAAGCCACGATAAGTCCCATGTTTGGGCCAAACGCCACGAGATTCTCCTAAATAATCAATTCCCGTCCATAAAAATTGGCCAGCGATATAATCATTATCTTTTACCGCTAACCAATTTTGATAGCTGTGACGATTTTCACTACCAATAAAAGGCTTGTTCGGAAAAAGACGGTGATGTTCTTCATACAAGTGTTCTTTATAGTTATAACCAATGACATCTACACTATCTACTAAGCCCGTTTGATAGGATAATTCTGGAAAGGCTGCAGCCAGTGTCGTTGGTCTTGTTGCATCTTCTTTGTGGACGATTTCACTCAACTGTTTGGCAATCGTTGTTAAACGACGCGTATCCGGACGATTTGGATTGTAAATCCGCTCTTCAGCTGGTTTATTGGCGTCATTATTGCCTTCCATTTCATTGAATAAATCATTGGCATAGGGATCATTGGGATAATCAATTTCATTGCCAATACTCCAAGCAATAATTGAGGGATGGTTTTTATTACGCAATACCATGTCCACTAAATCTTTTTTATGCCACACTGGAAAGTCCTTGGCATAGCCTTCGTATTTTGGCGGATAAACATTATGTCCTTGCCACCATTTATTTTTTGGGTTTTCCCATTCGTCAAATGCTTCATCAAAAACAAAAAAGCCTAATTCATCACATAAATCGTACAAAATTTGGGAATGTGGATTATGGGCCATCCGAATCGCATTGCAACCAGCTTCTTTTAATTTTAACAAGCGACGCAGCCAGACTGCTTTGGGAACAGCTGTACCAAAACAACCGGCATCTTCATGCAGACAAACCCCTTTTAGTTTTACGTTATCTTTATTATTTAAAATAAAGCCGTTATCCGCAGTAAATTCGAATGTACGAATACCGACTTTTTCTTCGTAGCTATTTTCTTTACCGTCACTAATAATCGTTGTTGCAAGCGTGTAAAGATTCGGTGTTTGTGGACGCCATAGCTTTGCCTCTTTCACTGCTGCTTCAAATTGAACTTCGTAAATTTCGTTGTCTTCTAGCGTAATTTGGCTTTCTCCAATTGTCACAGTATTTCCAATAGCATCTGTTAATGTTTGCTTCACAGTTGCCGTATTTTTTACTCCACTTAAATTGGTTACAGCTGTTTTTGTTTTAACACTAGCAATAGTATCATTTAAGGATGTCGTTTCAAAAGTGACGCCATATCGATCCACCATAACTGGATTGGAGCTGACGATTGCTACCGGACGAGAAATTCCAGTACCGTTATACCAACGAGAATCTGCTATATCCGTGTGATCAACCCTAACGGCAACAACAATTTCATCATTCGTGTTGTAGCTTAAAATTTCTGTTAAGTCAAACTGAAAAGAGCTGTAGCCAGATGCCCAACTTCCCATATGATAGCCATTAACCCAAACCTGGCAATTTTTATAAACACCATCAAAACGCAATTGAAGAATTCTATCTTTTAATTCACCAAGTTCTTTAGCATCAACATGAGCCCGATACCAACCAATCCCCCCTGGCAAATATCCTGTTCCACTAGAAGCTTCCTTCGTAAAATCTTGTGTAATACTCCAATCATGAGGCACCGTTACATTTTGCCAGTTTTCGTCGTTAAAATCTTTTTGCCACGCGATTTCATTATCACCTAAATAAAAACGCCAATCATTAATGGGATATTTTTCCATTCGTATTTTCCTCCATTGTTCAAAAGACTCCTAAACTTTTCAACTTTACATTGTTTATCCAAAAGATAATTTCTTCAACTAGGCAGCCATTGTTTTTAATTAGATTTGTCTGTTTGAAAAAAGGGTAGAACCATTTTTTCGTTCTACCCGAACTAAGAAGAAATCTTAGTAATTTATTTATTTAATTCACCTAGGACAAAGTCAACTGCGCCTTTGGGATCACGGGTTAAATTAATATACTGCGCCCCTTTGGTTGCAATTAATTTGATACCTAATTTATCAGTATCGGTCTTAATATCTTCGTAGTAGCTATTTACTTGTGGCGCTAAAACAATAACATCGTAGTTATTCATAATGTCATAATGAGACCCATATGACCCAGCTGCTGCATTAATGTGTTTCCCGGTTTCTGCTGCACCTTTTTTCAAAGCGTTGGCCAACATCGCACTAGTTCCCGCACCAGCACACAAAACTAAAACATTTAAATCTTCATCGTAACCTTTGCCACTAGCATTTGGACTAACAGCAGGTTCTGTCTCAACAATAACAGTTTCATTGCCATCAACAACTGCTGCTGCACTAGCTGGCGCTAATTCTGGTGCAATTGTTTCTACTTCATCTATCTCTTCTACCCGTTGTGCTTCTTGTTCAACTAAAACTTTATCGTAAGCTTTACAAAACGGCATATAAATGAAGAAGTCGACTACTAATAATGTGGCAGCCAATAAAAATGAAATTGGTTGGAAATTAGTTGATAATACAGTACCAATTGGTCCTGGCGTAGCCCACGGCAAGACATACATGAAACCATTCATCCCCAAAATGTCGATGAATAATTTACCAATGATTACATTGGCAACCGGTGCTAAACAAAATGGTACTAAAAAGTAAGGATTCAAAATAATTGGTGCTGCAAATAGTAACGGTTCATTGACGGCAAACATGACCGGAATAATCGAAGCTTTACCAACTGCTTTTAGCTGTTTGGAACGCATTAACAAAATGAAGATAATTGGTACGATAAACGTTGCCCCAGTACCCCCTAATTCGCCAATGAAATTCCCAAAGTTTTCCGTCAATGAATGAAAAGGATGTTCACCATTTTGGAACAATTTCAAGTTTTCTTCTGTATTTCCATACAAAGCTGAAGACAGGCCCGGTTTTACAACCGATGGACCGTGTACGCCAACAAACCAAAACATCGGAATTAAAAACCAAATCAAAGCCATTCCCGGGTAAGACTCGGCGGCTGAAAAAAGTGGTGATAATAATTTAGAGAACATTTCCCCAAAAGGAGCATCAATGAAATAACGAGAAATCAAATCGATAATTGCACAGCTTAAAACTGAAAATGAAAAAGGAAAGACATCTCGAAAATTTTGCGAAATACTACCGGGTACTTCTGGTGGCATTTTGATGGTAATGTCGCGTTTAATACAGAATTTATACATATTAACGGTGATGAAGGCTGCCACAAAAGCTGATAACAAACCTTTTGTTCCCATGTAATCTGCGACAAAGGCACCGTCTGTTTTATTAACAGCAAGTAAAAGCATGCCACAAATTGAAGCTAGCATAACAGAAGTTTCGTTAATCACTTTACCATCAGGCATTTTACGGTTCATAGAACCTGCTAAACAACGTGCTGTTGTTCCGGCCACCAACATCCCCACTAAGCCCATGGTAAAGTCATAAATTTTCCATAACCAGGTTTCAAATTCTGCTGGTAGTGTAATACCAAAAATTGGCGGGATCGCCGCAATCAAGATAAAAATACTGGAAAATAAGATAACTGGCATCGCTGCCAAGAAACCATCTTTAATCGCCGACAAGTAAATGTTTCTTGAAATCTTTTGAAAAGTTGCCTGATGCTTTTCGATTTGTTTAATAATGGCGTTCATTTTATTTCCTCCTTAACCTTTGTTTATTTGTTGTATTTTTCTTTATATAAGTCGACAAAGTTTTCTGTTAATTCTTTTAAAAGAATAGTCGTCATCAAATGATCTTGCCCATGAACAAAGATAAAACCGATATCTAAGTCTTCACCTTCTGCTTCTGCGGCCAGACATTTGGTTTGAGCATTATGGGCCAAATTCAAATTTTCCTCAGCGTCAGCCATAAGTGTCGTAACATTTTCAAAATTGCCGGCCCGGGCTTCTTTAATAATTGTTAATAGGCTGCTTCTAGCGTCACCAGCATATGCGACAATCTCAAAGCCCAGCATCTGTAATTCTTCTTTATTCATCATTCTCACTCCATTTTTTCAATATTCTGAATTCGTTTTCCGGATAATTTTTCGCAACTTCTACTAAAGTTTAAATAATTACTTTTGTTTCACTGACAAATTTATACCAATATGCCGATTCTTTGGGATAGCGTTTTTGCGTTTCAAAATCCACATAGAACAAGCCATAACGTTTGTTGTAGCCATTGGCCCAAGAAAAAACATCCATTAAAGACCAGATGAAATAGCCTTTGACATCGACACCCGCAGCGATGGCTTTTGCGATAGCATTAAAATTCCCCCGTAAATATTCAATCCGCGGACCGTCCATAATCACGCCATCATTGAAGTTATCTTTAAACCCTAAGCCGTTTTCAGTAATATAAATTTTTCCATAATTTGGATAGTCGGCTTTAATTCGAATTAATAAATCAGATAAACCTTCTGGATAAATAGCCCAATCCCAATCATTTTTAGGAATATCATCTCTTTGAACACGTTCACCAATTCCTTTGATCCGGTAAAAACTAGTTCCTTTTTCTCCAGTACCATTAAAGCCAATTTCACTTTTACCATCATAGTGGCGAACCCAGTGACTTTGATAATTATTGATTCCCAGAAAATCAGTTTGGGTAGCTGCTTTTTCCATTTCAAGAAAATCTGACTCCTCAAAAGTAATACTTGTATCATTAGCAGCTAAAATTTCATTAACTAGCGCCATCGTTTTATCAGAATAGCGTCCTTTATAGGTTGCATCTAGTAAAAAGGCAATGGAAAGCGCATCATCTTTAGCCGCAGCATGAACATCTTCTTTTGCTTTAGAATAAGGATATTTTGGTTCCAGGGAGTGCACAACACCAATTTCACCGGCGTAATTGCCTGCTTTAAAAATGTTCACAGCCCGTGCGTGGGCCCACATCATATTGTGTAAACAAGTCACTACTTTTTTTAAATCAAATTTCGTTTCTGGCGGGAAGATACCTGTTAAATATTGATTCGTGGCCACAGGATAAATTTCATTAAAGGTACTCCAATAATGCACTTCTTTAAATTCTTCAAAGCAAAACTTAGCGTAGTTAACAAAATGTTCCACGTTTTCTCGGTTTAAAAAGTCACCATTATCAAATAATGTCTTCGGCGTATCAAAATGATGAATGGTAACAAAAGGAATGACCCCTTGTTTTTCACATTCCGCAAAGACGCGATGATAATAATCCACACCAGCTTGATTGACCTTTCCATAACCATTCGGGAAAATTCGACTCCAAGCAATGGACATGCGCAAACTGTCGATCTTAAACTCGCGACATAGTTTTAAATCAACTGGATACTGATGATAAAAGTCACTGGCCGGCTCTGCGGTGTATCTTCCTTTTTCCTCAAGCCACGTATCCCAAGCAACTAAGCCTTTGCCGTCTAATTGTGTTGCACCTTCAGCTTGGTATGCCGCAGTTGCACCACCCATGATAAAATCTTTTGGTAGGGTTCTCATTTCTTTCATTACTAAACCTTCTTTCACAATAGTCGTTGAATATGAATTGCCAGATATACCCGCTCGCTATCGCTTAATTTGCGATTCGCATAATCGCTTACCAATTGATAAATTTCATTGCCAATCGCGTAGGCACGAGGATAATCTGTTTTGATATTTGTTTCCAAACTTTTAGAAAAGATGACTTGTTCTGCTGGCTGATCGAGTCTATCTGCAAAATAATTCAAATGAATCATTAAACGATCATAAAAATTTTTATTTTCTTCGGTTCGTACAATACCTTTATTTAATAATATTTTTTCTACCTGATTAATAATATCTTGACGGGGATCCAAAACTTCATTTGTTACAGGCTCCCCTTCCCGTTTGGCATTGATAAAATGCAGGGCAATCCGACCAATTTCATCATCAGGAAAATGCGCATTTAATCGCTCATTAATAATGGTGACACCCATTTTTCCAATCGCATATTCTGTCGGATATTCTTTACTCATATCAGGTAAGCGACTGACTTCATAGTTTCCTTTTTGCTGATTTTGATAGCTCCAATAAATATGATCGGTTAGTGTTACATAGATATATTCCTGAACTGGATAATTGAATTTAGAAATCGCCGTATCAATCACTTCATAACCGGTAGTAATAAAATTTAAAGGTAAATCTTTTAGCAGTGAAGAAAAATTTTGCTGGGACTCTTTATTGCGCAACATGAAAAGTTTACTAATATCTTCTTTTTTTAGTAAATCGCCTTTTTTCTTTTGAAAGACAATACCTTTTCCCATTGCAATAGCCTGCTCATCGTTTTCTATTCGAATAATGGCGACATTATTATTTAAGACTTGAATAATGCGATACATTCTATTCCCCCTAACTAACCAATAAAAAAACCGCAAATGATAGGATTATCATACCATGTAAAGATACTGGTACTCACCTAGCATTCGCGGTTTTTGCCTAATCGAATAGTAACAATCCACTACGTATTAACTTCACAAGTATCGTAACATGTAAATAAACACTTGTAAACCCTTTCTAACATATTTCCACTGTATTTTTTTCAAAAAAACACTTATACCAAACATAATCAAACATAAAACAAATGTTTTTGCTTTTCTCACTCAAAATATTTCTTGCTAAATCAACAATTTAAATAAAATACTATTAGAAAATTTGCGAATTGAATAACACAGCAAACCCACACAAAAAAACGTTTGCATTTTAACTTTTTTTGTCATTTTACTAAAATTTTTACTTACTTTTATAAAAATCTATTTAGATTTCCAATTGGTTAAAAGAAACTGCTATACTAAATACGTATAGACAGGAGGAATTTGCATGATTCGAATTGAAACCAGTCAGACAGAAACTATTGAACCTTTATTAAGAGAAGTTTTCACAGCGCAATATCAAGCACAATTTCACGATGAATTGCCCAAAAAACACGAAAGACTTGCCATTGCCGCAACCTTAGCAGATGAATTAGTCGGCGGATTAATTGCCAAGCAAGATTTTGAAAATCTTCACGTCAGTCTGTTAGCTGTCAAACCAGAATTTCAAAACCAAAAAATCGGCTCCCGACTTTTACAAGCCTTAGGTGATTGGGCACAAGAAGAAGGTGTGATTAACTTAACCTTAACAACCAAAAGTTATCAAGCCGTTGAATTTTATCAAAAAAATGGTTTTACTATCTTTGGCAGCCTACCAGATACACCTATGCGGGGCGTCACCAAATACTACTTATATAAACGTGTCACAAAATAGTGTTGCCTTCTTACGCTTAATAAAAAGAAGGGCTTTACCAATTTTTCTTCACGCTCAAAAACAAGAGGCGGTTTTTTTCTCAACTTTTCTTCCTATTTTTAAATAGCGCAATAAGGGGCTATGACAAGGATTTTGTCATAGCCCCTTATTTTACTTTTACAACTACTAAAACTGTTCCGGTTTTTTCACAGGACAACTTGTTTTACAATCTTCACAACTGCTGCCTTTTTTTACTTGACGGTAAACAACAAAGGCTGCTGCGCCAAAAATTAAGAGGCTTAAAATTATCGTTGCTACCATTTATTTCACTTCCTCTTTTAATTGATGGATTGAAATGACATCATTTTTAGGTGCGGGTGTTTTACGAATTAGTAAGAACAGACCGTAGGCTAAGACCGCGGCTGCTAAAATAGTAGCCGCATTCATTGGGCCTCCTTCAAAGATAACCCGGCCAAATTGATAGACGACAAAGCTTACCGCATAAGCTAAACCACATTGGTAGCCCACTGCAATCCAAGTCCATTTCGCATTGCCCATTTCCCGATGAATCGCGCCAATTGCTGCAAAACACGGTGCACATAGCAAATTGAACACTAAAAATGAGTAAGCAGCTACTGGCGTAAAGGCTGCTTGTAATGGTCCCCAAATTTCTACACCATTTTCAGAAACTTCATCTAAATGACTAAACAAAATGCCAAATGTGTTGATCACATTTTCCTTGGCGATCAATCCAGTAATTGTTGCAACTGCACCTTGCCAATTTCCCCAACCTAATGGTGCAAACAATGGCGCAATCACACGACCTAAATTCGCTAAAATACTTTGATTGCCATCAACTGCTTTTAAGGTAAAGCTGTAATTGGACATAAACCACAAAACGATACTGGAGACAAAAATAATCGTCCCTGCTTTTTTAATGAAGGAAAATCCCCGATCAAAAGTTTGGCGGAAAACATTTTTGACTTGTGGCAAATGATAAGCGGGTAATTCCATAATAAATGGTGCGGGATCACCGGCAAATAAGTGCGTTTTTTTCAAGGCAATGCCTGACAAAACAATTGCGGATACGCCAATGAAATAGGCAGACGGTGCAACCCAACTTGCTTGTGGGAAAAAGGCACCGGCAACTAAGGCAATGATTGGTAATTTCGCAGAACAAGGCATAAAGGTCGTTACCATAACCGTCATACGACGATCTTTTTCATTTTCAATTGTGCGACTCGCCATAACCCCCGGCACACCACAACCGGTTGCAATCAACATGGGGATAAAGGATTTACCAGATAAACCAAACTTACGGAATAGACGATCCATTACAAAAGCAATCCGTGCCATATAACCACAATCTTCTAATAGTGACAAGCAGAAAAAGAGCACTAATAATTGCGGGACAAAACCTAAGACAGCTCCGACACCGGCAATAATGCCATTTAAAATTAGATCTTGCATCCAAGCGGCAACGTGCCATGCCGCGAGATTTTTCGTAACAAAATCCGGTACGACTGTTCCAAACAAGACATCGTTGACCCAATCTGTTCCCATGACTCCAATTGTTTGGATAGACAGATAATAAATCCCCCACATAACAAAGGCAAAAATTGGAAGTGCCAAGAAACGATTGGTCACGATTTGATCGATTTTATCGCTGATGGTTAAGCGTAATTCATTTTCATTAACGGTACATAATGCCATTAGGCGCGCGATAAATTCATAACGCTCATTTACCAAAATGGCATCACTCGTATCATCAAAGATTTTTTCTGTAATGGCAATAATTTCGTTAATTTCTTTACGCTGAATTTTACTTAAATCTAAATTTTTTGTTGCCAATTCATCTTTTTCAAATAATTTTGCAGCATAAAAACGTGCTTGTCTTTGCGCAACAGTATTACCTAAGACGTCAATAATTTCAGTTAAGGCTGCTTCTAAACGCTCATCATAAGTCGGATATGTCGTTTCAGGAGGAAATTTTTCCGCTGCTTGCGTACTTTTATGAATCAATTCCTGTAAACCTTGTTTTTTCAAGGCACTCATGCTCACTACCGGAATACCTAAGCCATAAGCTAATTTGTCCAGGTTAATGGTTTTGCCGCTTTTTCTGATGAGATCCATCATATTCAATCCTAAAACAACAGGAATACCTGTTTCCATAAGCTGCGTCGTTAGATATAAATTACGTTCCAAATTAGTCGCATCAACAATATTGATGATCGTATTAGGTGAACCTGTTAATAAATAATCTCTGGCAACAATTTCTTCTGGAGTATAAGGAGATAAAGAATAAATCCCAGGCAAATCTTGAATGGTAATATTTTTTTGTTTCTTTAATGTACCGGATTTACGCTCAACAGTAACCCCCGGCCAATTTCCCACGGATTGCATGGAACCTGTTAATTGGTTAAATGTACTTGTTTTCCCACTATTGGGATTCCCCGCTAAAGCAAATTGCAAGTTTTCCATACTATCCCTCCTTTTTTAACTCCACTAAAATATACTCTGCTTCACTTTTTCTTAAAGATAATTCATAGCCACGCAAATTAATTTCAATGGGATCGCCTAATGGTGCTAATTTACGGACCGTTATCACAACATTTTTAGTCAAGCCCATATCCATTAAGCGGCGTTTGACCGCACCTTCGCCAAATATTTTAATAACTTTGCCTTTATCTCCTACTGCTAATTGATCTAAAGATAAGACTTCTTCTTTTTTGCAGCTGGCTCGACGATAATTGCTTCTAATAAACTCTGGTCTAAAGCTAGGCGCGCATTTTGAACTAGGACAATTCCGTCTTGACCTTTACTTTTTAACAACACAACATGACTGCCTGGCAACAATCCTAAGTTTTGTAAATGCTTTTGAACTTCTGCTTGCGCTGTTACTTCTTTCACAACAAAGGTTTGATTGGGTGCAACTTCTGCTAATTTTTTCATGAATACTCCTTTACTGACAGGAATCAATTGCGACTGATAATTATTCTCATTTAGAATAAGGTCTACCGCTAGCAAAGTCAATCAAATTTAAAATATTGTAATATTTTTCACATATTAATAATTATTCTAATTTAGAACTAGACCATTTTCTATTCTCATCATGAAAATAGAAAAGAAAACTTGTCCTTCTGCTATCTTTTCAACTTGTCTACCCCGAAACCACAATGTATAGTGTGTTTATTATTACAAAACACAATATCTAGTGTTTTTCGTTTGACTTTTAGTTTTACTTCTCTATACTGAGAATATAAAGAATTAAGGGGGCATTATCATGACGATTACATTATTTTCAAAAAACAACTGCATGCAATGTAAAATGACAAAACGCTTTTTAACTGAGAATCATGTCAGTTTTAAAGAAGTTAACATAGATGAAGAGCCAAACGCATTGAACTTTCTAAAAGAACAAGGTTTCAAAAGTGTGCCGGTAACAACTGCTGGTGAAACAACAATCATCGGTTTTAGACCGGACCAATTACGTAGTCTTGCTTCTTAAACGCATTTAACCGAGGTTGTATCCTAGACAAAATAGCAGCAGTCTAACTGGCAGATTTTATTTTACAAATAGTGGAAAATTATTTTTACCAGTTATACAAGCGTATTTTGCAATTTACGGGGACACCTCCTTTTTTTCGCATTTTTTTATTTTTTAGAGCTTAAAAAAAAGAAAGTTGGTCCTTCCATGAGTTTAAAAGAGTTAAAAGATGTTAGTTACTACAAACTAAATAACGAAATCAATCGCCCTGTTAATGGTCAAATTCCATTAAACAAAGATCAAGAAGCTCTGCAAGCTTTTTTCAAGGAAAATGTGTTACCAAATACCAAGCAATTCGCTACATTTAATGAAAAACTGGAATATCTTGTAGCGCAAGATTATTTGGAAGCAGAGTTTCTAACACATTATTCTGCTGCATTTCTTACAAAATTATACGACTTTTTATTAGCCCAAAACTTCACCTTCAAATCGTTTATGGCAGCCTATAAATTTTATTCGCAATATGCCTTAAAAACCAATGATGGTGCTTTTTATTTAGAAAATTACGAGGATCGTGTCGCAATTAACGCCTTGTATTTTGCTGCGGGCGATGAAGAGTTGGCGTTAACTTTAGCCGATGAAATGATTCATCAACGTTATCAACCCGCAACGCCTTCTTTTTTGAACGCAGGACGCAAACGCCGAGGAGAATTAGTGTCTTGTTTTCTAATTCAAATTACCGATGATATGAATTCAATCGGCCGCGGCTTAAATTCTGCATTGCAACTTTCTCGAATTGGCGGAGGAGTCGGGATTACATTATCCAACTTGCGGGAAGCCGGAGCGCCAATTAAAGGCTATGAGGGTGCTGCAAGTGGTGTAATGCCGGTTATGAAATTATTTGAAGATTCCTTTAGCTACTCGAATCAATTGGGGCAACGACAAGGTGCAGGGGTAGTTTACTTAAATGTCTTCCATCCAGATATTATGGCTTTCTTATCGGCAAAAAAAGAAAACGCCGATGAAAAAATCCGTGTGAAAACCTTATCCCTAGGTGTATTAGTTCCCGATAAATTTTACGAGTTAACCCGTAACAACGAAGATATGTATTTATTTAGCCCTTACAGTGTCGAAAAAGAATACGGCGTTCCCTTCTCTTATATCGATATCACTGCAGAATACGACAACTTAGTTAAAAATCCGAATATCCGTAAGCAAAAAATCAAAGCGCGGGAATTGGAAAATGAAATTTCTAAATTACAACAAGAATCCGGATATCCTTATATTGTCAATATCGATACAGCTAATCGTGAAAATCCGATTGACGGCAAAATTATCATGAGCAATTTGTGTTCAGAAGTACTGCAAGTCCAAACTCCATCTGTTTTAAATGGACGTCAAGAATATGAAGTCTTAGGTACGGACATCTCTTGTAATTTAGGTTCAACCAATATTGTTAACTTAATGGCTAGCCCTGATTTTGGTAAATCGGTCCGAGCTATGACACGCGCACTAACCTTTGTAACCAATAATTCTCATATCGATGTAGTCCCTTCCATTGCCCACGGAAATGACCAAGCTCATACAATCGGACTAGGCGGCATGGGCTTGCACACTTTCTTTGCTAAAAATCAATTGGTTTACGGTTCAAAAGAATCCGTTGAATTTACTGATATCTATTTTATGTTGTTAAATTACTGGACCTTGGTCGAAAGTAATAAAATTGCTAAAGAACGCCAGCAATCTTTTTACAACTTTGAAAAATCAGCCTATGCTGATGGCAGCTATTTTGATAAATATATTGCTGAAAATCATATCCCCCAATCTGCTAAGGTGAAAGAATTATTTGACGGCATTTTCATTCCGACAGGTGAAGATTGGGCCAAATTAAAAGCAGCCATTCAAAAAGATGGCTTGTATCATCAAAACCGCTTAGCAGTGGCGCCAAATGGTTCTATTTCCTATATTAATGACACAAGTGCCAGCTTACATCCTATTACTCGGATGATTGAAGAACGTCAAGAAAAGAAAATTGGTAAAATTTACTATCCAGCGCCTTATCTCTCAAATGAGACATTACCTTATTACACATCAGCTTATGATATGGATATGCGCAAAGTTATCGACGTTTATGCCGCAGCCCAACAACACATTGATCAAGGTATGAGCTTAACGCTGTTTATGCGTTCTGACATTCCCAAGGGCCTTTATGAATGGAAAACGGCTACCACCAAACAAACGACCCGTGACTTGAATATTTTGCGTCACTACGCTTTTCATAAAGGCATTAAATCGATTTATTACGTCCGTACCTTTACCGACGATGCAGAAGAAATCGGCAGTAACCAATGTGAAAGTTGTGTCATTTAACCCTTAATTAAAAGTGAAAAATAAAGGGCTTGTCTTAACAGCTTGCACTTTTTGCGAGCAAGCTGTTAAAACAATTACGATTAGGAGGCAGATCATGGCAACTTATTATGAAGCCATTAACTGGAACGAAATTGAAGATATTATCGATAAATCCACTTGGGAAAAACTAACCGAACAATTTTGGTTAGATACCAGAATTCCGCTATCAAACGACTTGGATGACTGGCGGACTTTATCAGAACTTGAAAAACAAACAGTAGGCCACGTTTTTGGCGGGTTGACCTTATTAGATACCGTCCAATCTGAAAGCGGAATGGATCAATTACGAAAAGATGTCCGTACCCCCCATGAAGAAGCGGTATTGAATAATATTCAATTTATGGAATCCGTCCATGCCAAAAGTTACTCATCGATTTTTTCAACCTTAAATACAAAGTCAGAAATTGACGAAATATTTGAATGGACCAACACGAATCCATATTTACAAAAAAAGGCCGAACGAATCAATGAAATTTATAAAAACGGCACACCTTTGGAAAAGAAAATCGCCAGTGTCTTTTTGGAGACATTCTTGTTTTACTCTGGTTTTTATACACCTTTGTATTATCTAGGTAATAATAAATTGGCCAATGTCGCTGAAATTATTAAATTGATTATCCGCGATGAATCTGTTCACGGAACGTATATTGGCTATAAATTTCAATTAGGTTTTAACGAACTGGATGAAACCAAACAAGAAGACTTAAAAAATTGGATGTATGATTTATTATATGAATTGTATGAAAATGAAGAACGTTATACCGAAGAATTATATGATGAAATCGGCTGGACTGAAGAAGTAAAAACCTTCTTACGTTACAACGCCAATAAAGCATTGATGAACTTAGGACAAGATCCGCTTTTCCCAGATACTGCCGATGATGTTAACCCGATTGTTATGAACGGAATTTCAACTGGGACAAGCAATCACGACTTCTTCTCCCAAGTCGGCAATGGTTATTTATTAGGTCAAGTTGAAGCAATGGAAGATGACGACTATAACTTTGGTCTTTAAGTAAAAAAAAGACTTCCAAATTCCATTTTCTTTTGACTACTACTAGTGTCATAACAAATTAGTTCAAAAAAGCACCGCTACAATTATGATTATTACAATTGCCAGAATTTCACGGCAATTATGTAATGAAAATAATTTGGCGGTGCTTTTTCGTCTATTATAGGAAGTATAAGTTGTCCACCAGAAAAAGATTGATCTAACGGCTTTAGCCCTGTCTAGCTTTTTGAACTAACTCGCTGCGACAATAAGCCAAAATTTGAAAAAATTGGAAAAACAATTTATTAGAATTCCGTCTTATCGCTGGCGAGTTGAGCGAGTTCAAAAAACTTTTCTTACTGTCTAGCTTTTTGAACTAACTCGCTGTAACAATAAGTCAAAATTTGAAAAAATTGGAAAAACAATTTATTAGAATTCCGTCTTATCGCTGGCGAGTTGAGCGAGTTCAAAAAACTTTTCTTACTGTCTAGCTTTTTGAACTAACTCGCTGTAACAATCAGTCAAAATTTGAAAAAATGGAACTGCTATGTATCAGGATTTTGGTCTTCTATCTCTGGGCTGAACCATTCCTTTAACTTCTCTTATGTTACACTAAAAGGGTGTAAATTCCGTTAACAAAAGAGGTGTCAAATGATTACAGTGTATTTAGCCTGTGGGGGCTTAATTTTCACAGCGCTCCTTGGTTTTGTACTTTTTATCGCCCATTATCTAACTTTCTCAGGTTATCTTGCTTTTATTTTTTTAGGTACTTTTTTAGCTGCGCTAACGCCTCCGTTTGTTTGGCTTTTATTAGGGCTATTCTTTGGCAGTGCGATTTTCATCCATGCGATTAAAAAAGTTGCTAGTAACCAATTCGATACAATTGGCAAAAAAGGAGCCCAGCGAGATGCTGAACAGCTTTTGGCTAATAGCCTGCCCGTTCTTGTTGCTGGCTTATTAGCACAATTTTTTCCCGCGACTTTTAACTGGTCAGAAATTATGACAGCTCTGATCGCAGTCAGTTCTGCAGACACTTGGGCTTCTGAAATTGGCATGTTAGCTAAAGGGGATCCTTACAATATTCTAACGTTAAAAAAAGTTGCCACTGGTTTATCAGGGGGGGTGAGTTTGCTGGGAACTTTTGCGGAAATTGGTGGCAGCTTTTTAATTGCGGGAACTCACGCTGGCGGCATTTTTCTATTTACCCCAATCGGCTTCCAGCCTGCTACTTTTTGGCAGCCATTTTTACTTGGTGTATTGGGAATGTTTGTCGATAGTCTTTTGGGTTCAGCTTTACAAAGTAAATACAGCTGCGTTGTTTGCCATCAAATAACTGAGCAGGAATATCATCACAATAAACCCGGTCAGCTTGTCCATGGACTAAAATTTATTGATAACGATATTGTTAATTTGCTTACCTGTTTTACAGTCTTAGTTATAACCATGTTTATTTAATAAGAATAGCAGGTAAATAAAATTATGCTAAATTGTCCTTCAAATTTCTCAAGATTTTGACTTAGTGTGCAAAGAGCTGGTGCACAAAGCTCCATCTCTAGAAAAGCTGCGAGCACCGTCTTAGCTCTCAAGCACTAAGATGGAATCTTGATAAATTGTCTCTCAAATTTCTCAAGATTTTGACTTAGTGTCGCAAAGAGCTGGTGCACAAAGCTCCATCTCGAACATTTATAAATCATAAAATTTATAATTCTTTTAACAAAAAAGCACTTCATTAAGTAAGCATTCGTCACAATGACGTACCTTACAGATAATGAAGTGCTTTTATTTAATTAGCTTTTATTATAATTTGCTGGCAGCTGCATCATCGACGATTACGACCACATCTGCGTGATTTTGTAGCGCAGAAGCAGGAAGATCTGTTGTAACCGGACCATTTACCATGCCGGCAATCGCATCTGCTTTGTCTTCACCATAGGCCATTAAGACCATTTTTTTACCTTGTAAAATAGAACCAATTCCCATTGAAACAGCTTTTGTTGGTACATCTTCAATTTTATCGAAGAAGCGTTTGTTTGCTTCAATTGTTGACTCCGTTAAATCAACCACTGATGTTTTACTATCTAGTGGTGTCCCTGGTTCGTTAAAACCGATATGACCGTTGCGACCAATACCTAAAATTTGGATATCAATTGGATGCGTTGCAATTACATCATCATAACGTTTGCATTCAGCGTCCAAGTCTTCTGCTTTACCATTTGGAACAAACGTTTCTTTGAACGGTTTTTGATTAAATAAATTTTCATTCATGAAGTAGCGGTAACTTTGCTTATCTGATCCACCTAAACCAACATACTCATCTAAATTAACAGAAGTCATTTCTGAAAAATCTAAATCACTTGCCATCATTTCTTGATACAAAGTAATCGGTGTACTTCCAGTTGCTAAACCTAATGTATGGATACCATCTTTCATGGCTTGTTGAATAATTTCAAAGGCTTTTTTTCCGCCAGCAGCGGCATCTTTTACGCGGATAATTTCCATTTTGATAACCTCTTTCTACGCTTGTTTGGTATAGCCCAATTATAGCACCATTTTTTTATGTAGGCAACAAAAGTCTAGACCAAATTCCACCTTTTTTAAGAAATTCATAAACGTGTGACTAGATAAAATTTTCTCTTAAATATCGCGAGTATGCGTACAAAAATATGTGTTAGCTATAAAATTATGCTTACAAATTTTAAAAGTAGCAGAGTTTTTCTTAACAATCCTGAGTAAAATGTAAAAAAAACTTACAGACTGCATGCAGCCTGTAAGTCAAAAATTTATTTTTCTTTATCTTTTTTATCAAATAATTTGTTGATTTCACCAGCTACATCATCTTTTAAATCTTCAGCTTTTTCTTTGATTTTGCCAGCTTCTTGTTGTAGCTTACCTTTTAATTCTTTTGAATCATCACCTGTTGCTTTACCTGCTGTTTCATTTACTTTACCTTTAACTTGATCTTTATCCATTGATATAGCCTCCTTATTCTTTACTACTCTTCAAGTGTAGCAAAAATATGGTCAACTGCCCAATGAAAGAGCTTCAAATATGTCAGATTACATAAACTTCTTAATTCATTTTGAATAGCAATTTTAAAAAAAAAGCCGAGACCCCAAAGGATCTCGGCTTTTGAAATAATCAGTGATTATTTAACTGTTACAGATGCGCCAACTTCTTCAAGTTTGCCTTTCAATTCTTCAGCTTCTTCTTTAGAAACTGCTTCTTTGATTGGTGCAGGAGCGCCATCAACTAATGCTTTAGCTTCTTTCAAGCCTAAGCCAGTTGCTTCACGAACTGCTTTGATAACTTTAACTTTTTGGTCGCCAGCTGAAGTTAATTCAACAGTAAATTCTGTTTGTTCTTCTGCTGCACCAGCAGCACCAGCTGCAGCTACAGCTACAGGAGCTGCTGCAGATACGCCAAATTCTTCTTCGATAGCTTTAACTAAGTCGTTTAATTCTAAGATTGTCGCGCCTTTTAGCTCTTCGACAATGTTTTCGATATTCAATGCCATGATTGATTTTCCTCCAATTTAGGTTTTGTTTTTTTTATTTAGATTATGCGGCGCTTAGGCTGCATCTCCATCTTTGCTTTCTGCCACTGCGTTGACAGCGTAAGCCACGTTGCGGACTGGCGCTTGTAGTACAGATAGCAACATAGAAAGTAGTCCTTCGCGGTTTGGTAATTTTGCCAAAGCTGTGATTTCTTCTAAAGAAGCCACTTTACCTTCAATGATACCGCCTTTTAATTCTAATGCTTTTGCGTCTTTTGAAAATTCGTCCATGATTTTCGCTGGTGCAACTACGTCGTCGTTACTAAATGCAACGGCAGTAGGACCTGTGAAAACTTCGTCCAAACCTTCTAAGCCGGCTTGTTTTGCAGCGCGAGAAAGGATAGAGTTTTTGATAACTTTCATTTCAACGCCTGCTTCACGCAATTGTTTACGTAAAGTTGTTACTTCTTCAACAGTTAATCCACGGTAATCAGCGATTACAACAGATGCAGCTGCATTGAATTTTTCAGCAACTTCGTCAACGATTTGCGCTTTTTTAGCGATTGCTGCTTCACTCACTTGTATTTCACCTCCTGATTTTGATGAACAAGGATTTTAGGCAAAGAAAAAGCCTCTCCTTGTCACCGTAGACATAGAGGGACTATTGAATGTTCTCCAATAAACGTCCTCGGTAGGAAATTAAGACATACGTCACCTACTGTCTTCGGTACAGTTAATTATTAACCTTGACTACCTTACCATAGATAAGGTAGTCAAGTCAATGTTTTAATTACGTTTAATTAAAATGAAGCTTGGTCAACGTGAACACCAGGACCAAATGTTGTAGTCACTGAAATGTTTTTGATATATTGACCTTTTGCAGCTGATGGTTTAGCTTTCACTAACACATCGTTAATTGTTTTGAAGTTTTCAACTAATTTGTCATCTTCAAATGAAACTTTACCGATTGGCACGTGCACGTTACCAGCTTTGTCAACACGGTAAGTAACTTTACCAGCTTTTACTTCGTTAACAGCTTTTGTAACGTCCATTGTAACTGTACCAGTTTTAGGGTTAGGCATTAAACCTTTAGGGCCTAAAACACGACCTAATTTACCGACAGTAGCCATCATATCTGGTGTTGCCACAACTACGTCAAAGTCAAACCATCCGCCTTGGATTTTTTGAACCATGTCGTCGTCGCCAACAAAGTCAGCGCCTGCTGCTTCTGCTTCTTTAGCTTTTTCGCCTTTAGCAAAAACTAAAACAGTTTGTGTTTTACCAGTACCGTTTGGTAATACAACAGCACCACGGATTTGTTGATCCGCTTTTTTAGGGTCAACATTTAATTTGTATGCAACTTCAACCGTTGCGTCGAATTTTGCGATATTTGTTTCTTTTGCCAAAGCAACAGCTTCTTCAACAGAGTAAGCTTTAGTTGCGTCAACTTTTTTTAATGCTTCTTGCATTTTTTTGCTCTTTTTAGCCATTTTGTTTCCTCCTTGATGTGGTTATAACGGTAGAACCTCCCACGTGTCTCGTATTTTTCAATAGCGAGTAAACTGAGAAGCTACTTCCTCAGGGTGTAGAATTATTCTACAGTGATCCCCATGCTTCGTGCAGTACCTTCGACCATGCGCATAGCAGCTTCTACATCAGCAGCGTTTAGGTCAGCCATTTTAGTTTCAGCGATTTCTTTAACTTGATCACGCGTAACTTTTGCAACTTTAGTTTTGTTTGGTTCGCCTGAACCTTTTTCAACACCGGCAGCTTTTTTCAATAATACTGCAGCTGGTGGTGTTTTTGTGACGAATGTAAATGAACGGTCTTCATATACAGAGATCACAACTGGAATGATTAAACCTGCTTGATCAGCAGTACGGGCGTTAAATTCTTTTGTGAAGCCCATGATGTTGATACCCGCTTGACCTAGCGCAGGACCTACTGGTGGAGCTGGTGTTGCTTTACCTGCAGGAATTTGCAATTTAACGATTTTTTCAACTTTCTTTGCCACGAGACATACCTCCTTGAGTCCGTGATGTGGTTAATTGGAGATGCATATTTCTCCTCCCACGTACTTGTGCTGCTACTAAATAGTAAAAACACAATTAAAAATGCGTGCCTCAAAATAAGCGTGAGTTTACGCACACTGAAATATTATAGCAAAATTCGCAAAAATTGCAACAAGAAAAGTTTAACAAACCCGCTTTACTCTCTTGCAATAAGACAGAAGCTTGATAAATTGCTCTTCTAATTTCGCGAGCTTTTGACTTATTGGCTTTGAGAGTTGGGTTGGTAAACTAGACAACAAGAAAAGTTTAACAAACCTACTTTACTCTCTTGCAATAAGACAAAAGTTTGATAAATTGCTCTTCCAATTTCTCGAGCTTTTGACTTATTGGCTTTGAGAGTTGGGTTGGTAAACCAGAGAAGCTAAAAGGTCCTCTAGTTCTGATTAGTTAATTCGCTGGCTGCTTCTTGATCTAAAATTAGCGTTAAATTCGGGTGTAATTGTAAAATTGAAGATGGGATATCTTCTGTTACTTCACCAAAAAATGCTTTTTTGACGATTGCTGCTTTTTTCTTACCGTTGGCAAACATGACTAAGTGTTTTGCCGCCATTACGCTTTTTGGTCCCATCGTGTAAAACTCATTGGGAACTTTACTTAAATTGCCATCAACTTCTGCGGCCAATGACTCTCTGGCTTCATCGGCATCAGAAATATCCACAGCATATGTCTCAGAGCCAAATTTTGTCCAACCAGGCATATTTCCACAAAAATGACCATCTGCACCAATGCCCATTAAAATTAAATCCAAGCCACCAGCTTCCTTTAGACGCGCATCTTGTGTTTGCCAATTTGTTTCATCTAATGGATGCAACTGCTCTTTTTTGATATTAGCTGGTCCAAAGTACAGGTCATTTAAATTGCGCATGGTAATGCCATAACCTTGGCTACCGACAATTGGAATTTCGTCAAAATTATAATAATGAACATTTTCAAAATAAGGGCGCCCTTTTACTTGAGGCACCATGATCTCGTATAGTCGTTTGGGTGTATTGCCCGCAGTAATCGCCAAATTAACACGCCGACTTTCACTCATTAAACCTAGTAAAATATTGGCGGCTACTTGGCTCATGGCTTCATAATCTTTTTCAATAATTAGTTTCATTAATATCGCTCCTTCATTTTTTGAAAACGTTTTACAAAATAATTATATCGTAAAAGAATGCTTTCGTGTAAATATATTGTGGTATCTGATTTTTTTTGCTATTATTGCGCAGTTGAATTGAATTAAAATTTCAAAAAACTTATCTTTTTTATAAGAAAAACAAGCTTAAAAATTGTTATTTTTGTGTTAGACTACAAGTGCATAAAACGAAACGAGGTGCCTTCAATGGAACAGCTGAAATATCGCAGCGTTTTCGACATTATCGGACCTGTCATGGTCGGCCCTAGCAGTTCTCATACTGCCGGTGCGGCTCGAATTGGAAAAGTTATTCGCAGTATTTTTGGCGAACAGCCAGATAGTGTTGATATTTATTTATATGAATCCTTTGCCAAAACTTATCGCGGTCACGGAACAGACATCGCATTAGTTGGTGGTTTGTTGGGGATGGAGCCAGATGATACCCGTTTGGCAGACTCTTTAAAAATCGCTTACGAAAATGGTATGGAAGTATACTTCATTCCTAAAAGTGAAAAGGCGGAACATCCCAACTCAGTCAAAATGGTCCTGCATAAAGGTGAGCGAACATTATCTGTAACCGGCAAATCAATTGGCGGTGGCAATATTCAAATTTCCGAGTTAAATGGTTTTAAAATTTCTTTATCTATGGGAACACCAACCTTTATTACAGTTCATCAAGATGTGCCAGGTATGATTGCTAAAGTTACCAATATCTTATCAAAACGCGGGGCAAATATCGGTACCATGACTGTCACGCGGGAGTCAAAAGGTGAAAAAGCGATTATGATTATTGAAGTTGATGAGCCGCAACCAGGTATTTGTGAGCAGTTAAAAGCTTTGGATCACATGTATACTGTTAATTATTTTGATTAAGGAGCATTATCTGATGTTTTATACAATTGCAGATTTAGTAGAACAAGCTAAAAATTATCCTTCTGTTGCAGATTTAATGATTGCTACTGAAATAGCTGTCACAGGACGAAAAAAAGAACAGATTATCGCATTAATGGAACGTAACTTAACCGTTATGGAAAATTCCGTTGCCGAAGGTGTTGCGGGAGTTACTTCTGTTACAGGTTTAACTGGCGGTGATGCTAAAAAGATGGATGATTACTTAAACAGTGGGAATTTTTTAAGTGGTGATACAATTTTAACGGCTGTCAGAAACGGCATCGCCGTCAACGAGGTCAATGCCAAAATGGGCTTAATCTGCGCTACCCCTACTGCTGGTAGTGCCGGGGTTGTAGCTGGGGTTTTACTGGCGGTACGTGAGCGTTTAAATTTAAGTCACAAAGAACAAGTGGACTTTCTTTTTACTGCTGGCGCATTTGGTTTAGTGATTGCCAATAACGCTTCGATTTCTGGAGCTGAAGGTGGTTGCCAGGCAGAAATCGGGTCTGCTAGTGCAATGGCCGCAGCGGCTTTAGTTTGTGCTAACGGAGGCAGTGCCCATCAAGCAGCCCAAGCAGTGGCGATTACTTTAAAAAATATGATGGGTTTAATTTGTGATCCAGTTGCTGGTTTAGTCGAGGTGCCTTGTGTGAAGCGTAATGCATTAGGTTCTTCTCAAGCTTTTATTTCCGCTGATATGGCCTTAGCCGGAATTGAAAGTGTCATCCCACCAGATGAAGTGGTAGTTGCAATGTATCAAGTCGGACGTCAAATGCCTTCTATCTTTAAAGAAACAGCAGAAGGCGGTTTAGCGATGACCCCTACGGCCCAACGATTGCAAAAAGAAATTTTTGCCAAACAAGAATAAATGAGTAACGGTTCTTCTTATAGTTAGACTAAAAAAAGCATTATGAAAGCAGACGCCTTCATAATGCTTTTTGTTAAGCCGATTCTTGTAAGTCGCGACGATTATAACCAATAAATCCAACTATAAATAAACCACAACTAATTAAGCTAATCACAACAAAACGGGTAAAATCAAAATCTGCTACAGGCAGCTGTGGCAACCATTTTAAAGCAGAAGTATTACTAAACCAATCTGGTAAATCTAAAATACCACCAAAATAACTTAGCGCAAAGGAATAACCCAGATACGCGTAAATCACTTTGCTAATTTTTGGTGCAAAGCCCAAACATAATGCCGCTAAACTAGCAAAGAACAAGACGACTGGTAATAAATTAAAACCAGCTTCAAAAAATTCTTGTATCGGCATTGTTGCATTTTCTTTCATAACGCTAACTGCTGTTGCTCCTAGACAAGCTGAACTAATGAAAATGCCAGCCACACCACTGATTATAGCTAATAAAACACTATTACCATAAAGTTTTAAACGAGAAACTTTAGTCGAAAACAACTGACTCATACGCCCACTGCTTTCTTCGGTGAATAATTTGTTTAAAATCGCAACAGGTAAAATCACCACTAACGCTACCATTACCATCATGATCGTGCCAGTAAAGGATTCAGCTAAACTTCCACCCGTATGCACAAACATTTGTTTTATTAATTCATTACCTTCCATGAAGCTTTGCATATCCTGATAAACAGAACCATAGGCTGCTCCCATCACTGCAAAACCAACAAGCCAACTGATGATCATGCCAGCATTAATACGCCAATACCAACCTGGTATAGACAAAAGTGCCCTGCTAGCATTTTTGCGCCCTTCTTTTTCTGGTAAAAAGCCTGCATTATAATCTCGTTTTCCTTCTAAATAGAAGCTAAATAATATAATGATCAGACTAAAAATCAAGCCAATTATCAGATAAGACCAATTATTCTTCGTAAATGGGTACGTAAGATACGTCCAGGAAAGAGGATTTAATTTTGATAAATCACCATTACTGATATCCGTTACAGCCCGCACCATGTACAACAGACCAATAAATCCGAGGCTGGCGCCTGTTGCACCTGCTGATGAAGGCATAATTTGTGCGAATAACAATCCAATCACAGCACCCAATATACCGGCTAATGCTACTGATGCCCCAAACAATAAGCTTCCTTTTAGATCGATACTGGTAGCATGAAATGATGCCATTAAAATACCGATAAATAATCCCAAGACAACATTAATTAGAAATGTTTCAAGTAAAACAGCTAGCGAATTGGCTTGTCGTCCGACACGAAATGAACGAATTAATTCTGTTAAACCTTGTTCTTCTTCTTTTCTAGTATGACTAATAACATGTAAAGCGGCCACTACCATAGCAAATAAACCGCAAAACAGCAGCATTTCATTGGCATACATTGCACCAATCGTATATGCTTTTGCATCAGAGACGGGTGTTGTGCCAATCATCGCAATCATGGCTGGATTTTGCATCGTGTGATACATTCCCACTAACCCTTGTCCTTTTGAAAGTTCTTCAAAGGCGGAGACAAAGCCCCCGCTAAATAACCCTAAACCCAGTAACCAAACAACAATTTTCTTCCAATCGCGTTTTAGAAATTGAAAAAATAATAAATTCCATTGTGAAAATTTCTCTGCCATTGCTGCCATCACCCTTCATAATGTCTGATAAACAAATCTTCCAGTGTCGGCGGTACAACTTCAAATTTTTCAACTTCAAATTTTGCTACCGCGGCTAAAATAGTATTTAACGCTTTATTATCGATCGCAAATTTTACTTCTGTTCCTTTTTGACTGAAATCGTAAACACCAGTAACATCAGCTAAACTTGCCACATCGCCTTTTGCAACGAGTGAAACCGTAGAACGCGTCAAATGTCGCAATTCTTGGAGTGTGCCGGTTTCTACTATTTTGCCTTCACGAATAATAACAACTTTATCTGCTAAGCGCTCTACTTCACTTAAAATATGAGAAGATAATAAAATAGATTTACCAGCATTTTTTATTTTTTCTACCTCATCTTGGAAAACAGCCTCCATTAGGGGGTCTAAACCAGATGTTGGTTCATCTAAAATATAAAGATCGGAATCAACCGACAACGCAGCAATCAACCCGACTTTTTGCCTGTTCCCTTTTGAATAGCTTTTGGCCTTCTTTCGTGGATCTAATTCAAATTTTTGAATTAATTCATCTCGCTTTTGTAAATTACCGCCTCCATGCAACTTCATAAATAAGTCGATAATTTCCCCACCGGTTAAATTTCCCCACAAGGCGACATCCCCTGGAACGTAGGATAGTCGTTTATGAATTTCGATACTATCTTGCCAAGCATCTTTGCCAAATACTTGAACATGGCCCGCATCTTTTTTTAAGATGCCCAAAATCGTTCGAATCGTTGTCGATTTCCCAGCACCATTGGGGCCAATGAATCCCACTACTTCTCCTGGAGCAACCGCAAAACTTACATCTTTTAATGCTTGAAATTTCCCAAAACTTTTTTGCAAGTTATTGATTTCAATTAACTGCGTCATTTTTAAGTCTCCCTTTTTCAAAAAAATATTTTTGAACTATTTACTTAATACGAGTTCAATATTATGCATCTCAGTTGAAAATGTCAATCAAAAACCACCTACTTTTGAACTTATTTTTAATTTGCAGTTTAAAATTATTTTACTATAATATAAGTAGTAATGGATTAAAAAGGAGGCACAAAATTGAACGGTTTTGAAAAAAGAAGTGCCCAAAAAAAGCACGCCATCTTAAAGGCAGCATCGGAAATAATGAATGGACCTGAAGGAAGCAAAGCTCTAACCATTGACAAAGTAACTGCTGCAACCAATATTTCAAAAGCTACGATTTTTAAATATTTTCAATCCAAGGATAATTTAATTAAAATGGTGTTTAAAAACTTTATGGCCGAAATGGCTTATGACGCAGAAAAAACTTTGCAAGAAAAAAGATCTTTTCCAGATACTTTTACCGCCTTAACACAGCTAAAAATCAACCGCTTAGACCATGTTAGTCAACAATTTTATCTTGATCTTATGGCTTATTATTCGCAAACAGAAGATAAAGAATTAGCTGAATTCATGAACGGCTATGCAAAAAAAAGCAATGAAACACTCCTCACCTTATTTCAACAAGGACGAAAAGAAGGATTTATTGATCCGAAGTATACCGATGAATTTCTCTTTATTTACACTGAATCAATGATCGCAGGCATTGCCGAACCAGCAATTTATACTCGTGCATTGCCTTACATTGCAGAGTGGAGCGAAGTTTTACTAAAAGGCTTAGCACCAGAAAAATAAACGAGCCAATCACGCCTTGTACGCCGTGATTGGCTCATTTATTTCCTTCACTATCTTCACTATAAAGAAGAGATAAATTTTTCAAAAGATAAATAGTGATTTGACCGCTTAGCACTGTCTGGCTCTTTCAACTAACCTGCTGTGATCATAAGGCGAAATTTCAAGAAATTTGAGCAGCAATTTCTGGCAATTCCACGCTTATTTTTCGAGCGCTGACCAAGTCCGAAAAGCTTTTCTGGTTGTCTGGCTTTGCGCACTAGCTCTCTAAGAAATAAGGCGAAATTTCAAGAAATTTGAGGAGCAATTTCTGGCAATTCCACGCTTATTTTTCGAGCGCTGACCAAGTCCGAAAAGCTTTTCTGGTTGTCTGGCTTTGAAAGTCAGCTCTTTGGCCATAAGAAGTCTGAAACTTTTTTATCGACTTCCTTATTTTCGTGCAGTTGACTATGCTGTGCGTTGGGACCATAAAAAATTTGGGTTGTCACGCTGTTGGTTTGTTTTAGTAAGGCGTTCACTGCTAGAGCACTCGTAGTTGGGACCATTTCATCATTAAACGTATTTTCATCTAACTGTCCAGCTAAAAGTAAAATTTTCGTATTTTTAGCTAAATTGGCTGCTAATTTTTGGTAATCTTGGTAACGACTAGAAACTTCAGTAGGCCCATTTTTTAATAAGTCGGCCATATCTTGATTGCTACTAGTGTCTAAAAAATCATTGAAAGGTGCACCAATCGCCACAAATTTTAAAATTTCAGGCTGTGACGGATCGTTAGGATAACTCATCATATACCGCAATCCCGAAACGCCACCCATCGAATGTCCTACCAAGTTGACCGCTTCAACCCCCATTTTTTTTAAATCAGCCAAACAATTATACAACCATTCAGATTGTGACCATTCCGTATTTTTATTATCTTGAAAGATGACTTGAATCATCGGATTATCTTTTTTACCACTCAGTGTCCCTGTTGTTGTGATTGAACCTTCTTTAGAGACGGTCATAATCAACTCTTTTTTGGCTAAGTTACTTGTTTCTAGACGTTGCAACATACCGCCAAAAGAATTTTTAGTACCGCTATAACCGTGGATAAATAGCGTGGGTACCGCACTTTTTTTAAGGATTACACTCGTCTTTGGTTTTATTTGCGCTTTAGCAGTAGGATTGACTTTTTTTTCATTTCCACCACAGCCAGCTAAAGCCAACAATAAAATAAGCACTGTGAGTATCTTCTTCATGTCTTCACTTCCTTTCGCCTAATTATACGCTACAATAACCTGCTGACGAAAATTATAGCTATTTTTAAAGAATTCTTTGCCTATCCCATTGTGCTTCTCGTCTAAAAAAAGACCCCCGTAAAAAACACGGGAGTCAGACTTTGTATTCAACTTATGCTTCAAAAGGGTGAATCGTTACTCCTTTAACAACCCGGTTAACCGTGCCAGTAGGAGACGGTGTATCTGGTGTATTCCCAACTTTAATAGAGGCTAACAGCGAAACTGTTTGGGCTACAATTAAAAATGGCAACGCTGCGTATCCGTCTGGTAATTTCACATCACTTGTTTCAAAAACAAAGTTATCACCACTAAAGTTTGATTCTGCTGCCTTTTGAGTAATTCCTAAAACAGATGGCGCAATTTTATCTGCATGCACCTCTTCTAAAATATCAACATCGTATTGACGCGTATATTCATCGTTGTTCACAAAAACAAACATAATTGTTTTATCGTTGATAAATGATTTTGGACCATGACGAAATCCCATTGAAGAATCAAAGATCGTAGCCATTTTCCCAGCAGTTAATTCCAATACTTTCAAGGAAGCTTCCCGGGTTAAACCAGATAGACTGCCAGAACCAAGATAGACGATACGTTCAAAGTCTAAATCAATAATTTTTTGTACCTCAGCTTCTCTAGCGATTGCTTCATTGCCTAAGGTCGTCATTGCATTGACGTAATCTTCTTTTTGAGTGAAGTCGTTAGTTTCATCAAAGACTAATAATGCGCTTAGCGCCATACAAGAAAAACTTCCAGTCATAGCAAAACCTTGGTCATTGGCACGAGCGGGCATCATTAATAATAAATTGTGGGCATCATCGGTAGCCGCTTTTGCCAATTGTCCTTCTGGAGCACAAGTAATGGTAATATGACGTAAATTTTTCACGAATTTATTGGCCACATCCACAGCGGCCACACTTTCTGGTGAATTTCCACTGCGGGCAAATGATACTAAAATAGTCCAATCATCTGGATGTAAATATTCAGCCGGAGAAGCCACGATATCAGTTGTCCCAATACTTTCAAAGATAAATTTACGGTTATCTCCTACTTTACTTAAATAAGGTTTTACTGTATCGCCTACATATTGAGAAGTCCCCGCACCAGTGAAAACAACGCGGATTTTACCATGTGCGGCATCTTTTACTTCTGATAAAAAATTGTTAATTCTTTTTTGATTTTCTTTATAATAAGAAAATGCTTCTTGCCATAATTTCGGTTGTTGCTTAATTTCACGGGTGGTAATTTCTGCTCCCATTTTAGTTAATTCTGCTGCTGTCAGTTGAAACATTGTAATCCTCCTTTAATTTACAAACGTGATCTTATTTGCTCTTTAATTGCCATTGTGATGTACGATTTTATAGCGAAAGTGATCCGCACGGGCAACACTATAGGTGAACTCGATTATTTCATTGGCTTGATTATAAGTTTTGCGCATTAAAGTCAACACCGGCGCCCCTTCTCTAATATCTAAAAAAGGCGCATCTTTTGGCCGTGCAATATTGGCAAATAGCTCTTCTTCGGCTACTTTGACAATCTCATTATAATCTTCGCGAAAAATATCGTATAAGGCTTTTTGATCTAAATCTTCTTTGGTTAAAGATAAAAATTTATTTAGCGGCAAATAGGTGCGTTCTAGCATTAATGGTTCGCCATCAGCACTTCTGAGACGCTTCATTTTTATTAATTTCGTTCCTAATTTGACATTAAATTTCGTAGCTAAAAATTTGTTGGCTTCGATTGTTTCAAAATCCAAAACTCTCGTTTCTGGATGTCGCCCCAAAGATTTCATTTGCTCGGTAAAACTATACATACTCTGCAAATTGAAACTGGACTCTTTTAAATCAGATACAAAGGTTCCTTTGCCGTGTTGCCGATAAATATAGCCAATTTTTTCTAACTCTTGTAATGCCAAGCGAACCGTTGTGCGACTTAAACCATACACATCTGATAATTCCCGTTCAGAAGGTAGCATCATATTGGCTTCGTATTCATTTTCAATTTTTTCTTTTAATAATTCGACTAATTGATCGTACAAAGGTTGTTTTTTTGCTCGGGTCATATGACACCTCCTCTAACTGGTTACTACCACAGTATGAGTTTATCTTCTAAGGCCTATAAAGTCAATAGCAATAGTAAATAAAACGCTTTATTTTAAAACTTGATCTAGACCACTACCTAAAAAAATACCACTTATCAACTACGGATAAGTGGTATAATCTGTCAAAGTTTTTTTAAGGCCAAATATTAGGCCAAATACCAAAGCCTGAGCCTACTAAACCAATTACCAATAGTAACAAGATACATTTCAATGGTGTCCAGCCACGTTTTGATAATAAGAAGTATAAAAGTAAAGTCATAGCTAATGGAATCATTTGTGGTAAAATACCGTCTAAGATTTTTTGAATATCAATCGTAACCGGAGTTGTTTCATTACGGTTGAAGGTTACTTCAAAATCCCCTGAAGGCAATTTAACTACGCCTAAGGCTTTTTCACCTTCAGCTGCCGCTTGCACTTCTTCTGTCAATTTACCACTGTCATCTTTTTTGAAGATATATTCATCATATTTGTGTTCTTCCCCAGCAGGGACAACTGTTGTTACAGAATGAACAGCATTTGTTTCACCGTTTGGAATTTGAACGTTTACTTTTGTAGCACCGTAAACACAGGTTAGTGAACCTACGACGAAGATACCTAAAATACTTGCTGCCCGCGTAAATTCTTTGGCATTTTCGGTTAAGACACCAATAGCATCTGTTCCTAGTTTATAAGACCAGTTCATCAAGAAGAAACGTAACGCAAATTGGGCAATATTGAAAACAAGTAAGAAAATAAATGGTGCGGCAATATTACCACTGATAGCCATGTTTGAAGTAATACCAGCAGTAATCGGTACTAAGGTAAACCAGAATAAGGCATCCCCAATCCCACCTAAAGGTCCCATCGCAGCGACACGAACGGCACGAATTGTTGGAATATCTGCTTTATTTTGTTCTAGTGATAAAACAATCCCCATAACAAAAGTTACTAAAAATGGATGGGTGTTGAAAAATTCAAGGTTGTGACTCATGGAAGCTGCCAAGTCATCTTTGTTTTTATGAATTTTTTTCAAGCCTGGTAAAATACCATATAACCAGCCACCTGCTTGCATCCGTTCATAGTTAAAAGATGCTTGTAAGAACAATGAACGCCAAACCATTTTATTTAACGTTTTCTTATCCAGTGTTTCGCCGACTGATTGATCTTGATACGTATCTGGAATATTATATGCCATCTTCGTCACCTCCGAAGTCATTTGCATTGGCTGTTGCTGTTTTGAATTTAGATTGGATTTGGTAATCCCAGAATGCTAACGCAAAACCGATAAATGCCAAGATAATCAAGGCTGGACCTGATAGACTTGGAGCTGCCATTACGATTGTTGCTAGACCAAAGCCCATAAAGTAAAAGCCCCACATATCGCGCGAAACCATAACTTTTAATAAAATTGCAAAACCGACATAACGCATCATACCGCCGGCAGCTGATAAACCTTTCATTAACCATTCAGGAATGGCACTAACGACTTGTTCACCAAAAGTTGCACCACCGATAAAGAATAAGACAACGATTAAACCAAAGATAGCACCAATTGCAGCCATCGCTAAATAGTTAATGCGGTCAATTCCTTTTGTGTTGGCTTCGTGAGCGTAGTTATCTGCAACAGACATCACTGGTGACATTGCAGAGAAAATTAAAGTAACTGCATATTGACCTAATAAAGAAAATGGAATTGCTGTTGCAACAGCTGCAGTTGGTTCTAATTTCAATGTAATCGATAAAATAGCGGCCATAATCCCACCGATAACGGCGTTAGGCGGCTGTGCTCCCCCAACGGGCATATTGCCGATGGTCATTAATTGATACGTACCACCAACGATTAAACCTGTTTGTAAATCCCCTAAAATAAGACCAATTACCATACCCGTAACAATTGGTTGATATAATGATTCCAAGAAACTGAATTGGTCAATTGCAGCGACAAACGTCACGATAAAGACCAATAAAATCTGAATGAAATTATAATCCATTCTTAAACTCCCTCCTTAAGCACACGCTTAGTTGAATAGTTTGCTACTGTCTTCTACTGCTGTAGTTGGTACGCGGCGTATTTCAAGTTCCACCCCTAAATCTTGCAATTTTTTAAAGGCTGCAACGTCTGCATCATCCACGGCTACCGTTGTCGCAACTTGGCGTTTTCCTTCTGCCATATGCATGTTTCCAATATTCAATTTTTTAATTGGCACTCCTCCTTCAACTAATTTCAAAACGTCTTCAGGATTTTCCGCAATAATGAAGATCTTTTGTTTTGGTGATGCTTTGTGGATGATATCGATCGTCTTTTGGATCGAGAAATACCGTGTTTGAACTCCAGTTGGCGCAGCCATATCCATTAATCCTTGGCGCACTTTGTCTCCTGCTACTTTATCGTTGGCTACTAAAATCAAATTAGCTCCTAAAGTACCATTCCATTGTGTTGCTACTTGTCCGTGAATTAAACGATTATCAATACGTGTTAATAAAATATTTGGTTCTGACATGAGAATTCCCCCTAAATTAAATGTTTTTTATTTAACGATTTCTGAAATTGCGTACCGAGAAACTTCAATAATAGTTCCTGACTTGACTTCAATATCCACTGTTTCTTTCTTTTGGTTAATAACTTTCACAGTGCCATAAAGCCCATTTGCAAACTTCACTTGTTGTCCTGGCGCAAGAGATTGATGTAATTTTTTGAAATGCTCTTTTTGTGACTTCATGCCACGGGCGCCAACAAAATAATAAATAATAGCAAAAGCGATTACAAAAATTAATACCACAATCGAAGCACCCAGAATACTGTTCCAAATGCTCATAATTAAATTCCTTCTTCCCCGAATTCCTCGTCTTCTTTAATAACCAGCTTGGGATGAACGACGCCGGTTTGTCCGGCTGTTATTGCTTGTTGTGTTAATTGTTCTAAGTCTGTATTGGCATAACGCAAACCAATTGTTTCAATAAGCATGGGTAAATTGGCACCTGCAATAACTTCTACTGCATCAAAATCTTGTGCTGCAATCATTGCAGTTTTAAAAGGTGAACCTCCCAATAAATCGCTAAAGATTAAAACACCTTCACAGGTTTGATCTAATTGTTTTACCGCTTGTTTCATTTTTTCTTCAAAATCATCGACATTTTGACCATCCTCAAAGGCAATTACATCAAAAAAATCTTGTTCTCCGGCAATCATTGTTAATGCCCCGTAAACACCCGGAGCAAACGAACCGTGACCAGTTAATATACAACCAATCATCTTATCCCCTCCTTGAATCTTTTGTTACTCTATCTGGTAGTAACCACAGACCAATTATAAAAGCGCTAACATTATCTGTCAAGAAAAAGTTTAACAAATAAAATAGCACGCTTAATCAGAAAAATCCTGTTTTTTTAAAGTAATTTCAACTAAAAAAGAACTAACAGCTTCACTTATTTAGAAAAGTAAAGGAAATACACAACTGGTTGTAACCTGATAATTTTTTTAATAATTAGCACAATATATCTAAAAAATTATACTTGTCTTATAAGCTTGTATTTTTCAAGATCAACAAAAAAATACCTAAGTCCAAAATGTATACTGCCAATTTACACTTTGCAGTAAGCCAGGCAAGTAGCCTGAACATTTCTTTCTTAGGTATTTTTATAAAAATGTAAGACAAGTTTATTACAACCTATTTTATAGGCTATCTACTTGTTCAAAATCTAATTCCGTACTTGTTTCGCGGCCGAACATATCAATGTTGACTTTTAGTTTTTGTTTTTCTTCATCAATTTCAGCAACTTGCCCTTCCAAACCAGCAAATGCACCTTCAATGATTTTAACTGTATCACCAACGTTGACTTCTAAATCACTAGTTCTTGTACTCATACCGATGGAGCGTAAGATATGATTGATTTCTTCTTGTAATAAAGGCGCAGGTTTACTACCAGCACCGTGTGAGCCGACAAAACCGGTAACACCAGGCGTATTCCGCACTACATACCACGATTCATCTGTCATGACCATTTCCACTAAAACATAACCTGGAAAAGTTTTATGAACGACTTCTTTTTCTTTACCGTTCTTTAGCTCTTTTTCAGTTTCTTCTGGGACGACAACGCGAAAAATAAAATCTCCCATACCCATACTTTGCGCCCGTGATTCAATGTTTGCTTTAACTTTGTTTTCATAACCAGAATACGTGTGCAGCACATACCAGTTTCTTTCAAATGATTCCATTTGTTTGGCTCCTTTTGTCTAAAATAAAAAAACCTCAGTTACCCGAAGTTTTTTCTTCTTGGCTATTATAGCATTTTTTGTATTATTCAGCTAGTTAATTTATTTTAAAATCCAGCCGAAGACACTCTTAATCACCGTGTCCATCACAAAAAACATTGCAGCAAAAATCAAAGATGTTTCAATGACAACCAATGTATCTTTGCGTAACTGAGCTTTGGTGGGCCATGTTACATTTTTCATTTCGTCTATTACACTACGTAAAAATTTCATGCCTGCTGCCTCCTATTTGGTTTCTCGATGCAATGTATATTGATTGCAATATTTACAAAATTTATTAATCTCCAAACGTTCGCCTTTTTTCCCTTCACTCACTGATTTAGTGTAGTTACGAGATCCGCAAACGGAGCAGGCTAAAGCGGCTTTTTTCGCACCCATCTTTATGGCCTCCTTCAAATTTATCACACTTTTAAAATTACCCGAGTTTCGGTTAATTTCTTCACAAAAGTACACTTTAACTTAGCATGTTTTTTTCGGACTGTCAATGAAGGTAGTCGGTTATGTCTTTTTATAGAGAATATGATATGATTAATTTGTTAAATTGGAGACAATGGAGGGTTTGTTATGTTACTTAAAACCATGGTGTATAAAAAAAGAGATTTGACTACGGTCAAAGAAACAGCAACACTGGCTGAAGCATTGGAAATTCTAGAAGATTCTGGTTTCCGCTGTGTACCGATTCTAGATGAAAGTGAAAAAATTTTCCGCGGCAACATTTATAAAATGCACATTTACCGCCACAAAGCTAACGGCGGTGATATGAATTTACCTGTTACCCATTTATTGAAAAATGCAACAAAATTTATTTATGTAAATTCTTCTTTCTTTAAAGTATTCTTTACGATTAAAGAACTTCCTTATATTGCGGTTTTAAACGAAAATAATAAATTTTATGGTATTTTGACTCATAGTTCCTTATTAAATATGTTATCCCAATCGTGGAGTATTGATCAGGGAAGTTACGTTTTAACAATTGCCTCAACAGGTAAACAAGGTGATTTAGCTGCTATTAGTAAAATCATCGCAAAATACAGTAGCATCGCCAGCTGTATTACCTTAGATATCGGTAAAGATGAATTTATTCGTCGCACATTAATTACATTACCAGCCAAAACTGACAAAGCGTTGTGCGATAAAATTATTAGTCATTTAGAAAGTAAGAATTTCAAAGTTGTTGAAGTTGAAGATCTAACTCTTTCAGAATAAAAAAATCATAGCTGATTTTTGAAAATATGCGCTAATGCCTTGGCTATTTACTGATTAAAATTAAAACAGAAGCTAAAAAAATGGACTTGGCAGAAAATTGCTAAGTCCATTTATGCTATACGTTTAAAATTGTTTATCAAAATTCACGCTATTATTTAACCAGTACATCAGTGGTGCGGAAATACTCATAATAATCAGTTCACTTAAAGCTGTAGTGAAGTACGTTGGCCAAAATGGTAAATTAGCCGTAATCATTAGCATGATAGCAATTAAGAACATACTAAAAGTGAAAAAGGCAATATTTAGACCTAATAATACTTTTTTGTCTTTGACTTTATTTTGTAAAAAGCTCGTGAGACTTAAAGCCAATAGCGTCTGCGCGCCACCAAAGAGCACATCTAAAATACCATAACCAAATAAGGCATTATAAATGACGACGCCTAAAAAGACTCCCCACAAATATTTACGATTAAAAACAACTAAATGATTCAAACTTTCTGAGACCCGAAATTGAATAGGTCCCGCAGAAAAGGGCGTAATAAGCGAAAGGGCGACATATAAAGCCGCAACAATTGCATTTACCGCCAAAACTTTAACATTACTGCTACGTTTACTCATTTGCACAAATTATTCCTTCTTTCTCCGAGTTTTGATGACGCGGGATGGTTGATGAACCGCGGGAGGTTAACTGGCTTTTTTAAGTTTTTTGATATCTTGATCCATTTTAACTACAGCAGCTATCTTTTTACTAGTTCTTTGTTTTTTACTGGCAATGAAATAAACACAAAAAAATAGACTATAAATGCTTAACGCCATAATCTGACAGCTGACAAAAAATAAATTGGCCTCTTTGGTGTAAGTTAAACCTAACAAATTTTCACAACCCCATTGTAGTAAAAATAAGACTGCTGAAAATCCAACTAAATGATAATATTTCATCGTTTTCCTCCCCTGTGGAGTATAGCAAAATTAACGCTAAAAGAAAACACGAGTTATCAGATAAAAGCGAAAAAAATTGTAACCTCTGTTGTAAACGCTTGCAAAAAGTGCTCGTATATGGTATAAAATAAGTGTAAGGGGTCATAGGAATTCCCAGTAACGTAGACGATGTAGGTTCTACAAAACGAAGAATTGTTATGAGACTTAAAAAAATTGTTAAAGGATGTGGGAATTTGAGTTACTCCTTACTAATTGAATAGGTCTAGTGAGTTTATCATTTATTAAGTGGACATCAGAACCTTAATAAAAAGGACAAAAAGGCAACAAGAAGAGTAACACGTTACAAAAAAACTCACTAGATCTTTTTTTGTGTGCTTTTTTCTTTTCCCTCCTCTATTTTTTCTGTTAAAATATGGAGCATTAAGTGTAAAAGAGGAGCAAACATTGTGAAATTCCATTACATACTCTTGATTAATCAGGTTTCAGGCAACGGCAATGGAAAGAAAACCGGTGCGATTATTCAAAATTTATTAGATGAACAAAAAATGAGTTACGAAAGTTATTATACCGAATATGCAGGTCATGAAGCTGAATTAGCCAAAGAACTTGCTAATTCTAAACTAATTGGTTGGAATGCGGAAATAAAAGCAGATTATGCAGATAAACTTTATCCTTTGCTGGTCGTAATTGGTGGTGATGGCACTTTACACCAAGTTTTAAATCAATTTTACCGGATGGACAAAGAAATTCCCGTCAGCTATATCCCGGGTGGCTCTGGCAATGACTTTGCGCGGGGAATAAACTTACCAAAAGATCCCCAAAAAGCCTTTTGGGCAATTCAGCGGGCAAAAGAGCCACAAATTATTAACACGTTGACTTATGAAGAAAAAATTCAAACGGAAACAGGGCTGGCAATTAACAATATCGGTATTGGTTTGGATGCAGCAATTGTGGCGGCTACGAATGATTCCATGACTAAAAAAACGTTAAACAAATATAATCTTGGTTCCTTTGCTTATATCGCCTCTATTGTCAAAGTTTTATTTACACAAAAGGGCTTCCCTATTTTACTTGAGGTCAACGGTGAAGAGTTTACGTTTAAAAAAGCATTTTTATGTACTACGACCAATCATCCCTATTTTGGTGGCGGCGTGGCGATTGCGCCCATGGCAAAAGCTACTGTCTCAGATATTGACTTGGTTGTAGTAGAAAGAATTTCGATGATTAAAATTTTCGGGTTGATTATTCGTCTGATTACCAACAAACTAACAACATCAAAACATTACCACCATTTTACCGGACATAAACTTAGAATTGTCTCCACTGTTCCAGAATACGGTCAAGCAGATGGTGAAGTAATGGGCTTGCGCCCTTTTGATATCACCTTTTCCACCCGGCCACAATTAATTTGGTATTATCCAGAATAAATAAAGAAGACTTCGTCAATTCCCATAGCTTTTGCAAATAAGAGCAACATATTGCTAAATTGCTACTCAAATTTAAAAATTTCTACTTATTACCACTGCACGTAGCGTATTAGTTATAACATTTTACCTGTATATTTTGACTGCAACGTATATTTCGGTGAAATTTTTACTGATAATTTACAAAAAGACTTAAATGATTTTTAGCCTTCCGAAACTAAAAATCATTTAAGTCTTTTTTTGCCTACATAAAGTCCAACGGGGTCAGTCCGTTCATACCAATTAAAGGATCTATGGCATTTTCTCGAACCAATTTTCCCGTTAATATAACGTGAACAGGGCTCACTTCTGCCGATTCATTCACTTCATTATTATTTGGTAAATGCCCAGCCTCTTTTTGGTGACTATCTTCTGTTAGTTGCACTTCTTCATAGGTAACAGCTTGCTGTTGTTTTTGTAGCTCGTTAGCCTCAGGTGTCTTTTTTTGATCCGCTTTGATTAATTCTTCGTCTGTCAAACCGACAAATGCGCTTATGCGCTCTTTTAGCGTCGTTAAACGATTGGCGGATTGATTCGTAACACACGTTTCAAAAGCCTGTGTCTCTCCAAGCAAAATTAATTTATCTTTACTTCTGGTTACGGCTGTATAAAGCAGGTTTCTTTGCAACATACGTTGATATTGGTAAACCATCGGCAAAATTACCATCTCAAACTCGCTACCTTGTGCTTTATGAATCGAACAACAATAAGATAAGGTAATTTTTTGCCAGTCATTGCGCTTATAGGTTACTTCATTGGTGTCAAATTGAATAACCAACTCGTCGACTTTATCTTCACTGTCTTTGGCGTAAATAATTCCCACGATTTGACCCATATCACCATTAAATACATTTTCTTCTGGTGAATTAACTAGCTGTAGAACTTTATCCCCAATGCGATAAACGTGCTCGTGAAAGGTTACTTCTTTTTTTGTCCCATCATTGGGGTTAAAAATTTCTTGCATCATCTTGTTTAACGCATCAATTCCAGCAGGACCACGATACATAGGGGCTAACAATTGAATATCTTGGGCGCTAAACCCTTTGGCTTTTGCCTTTTTAACAATTTGTGCAATTAAAGGTTCAATTTGTTGCGCATGACAAGGAAAAAAAGAGCGATCCGCTTGGTTTTTAGTGAAATCGGCTGGTAAGCGGCCGTTTTTAATCTCATGGGCCAATGAAATAATCGTCGAACCGTCCCCTTGGCGATAAATGTCAGTTAACTCGCGCTGGGGAATTGCTTTTATCTGCAGTAGATCATGTAATACTTGACCTGGACCGACAGAAGGTAATTGATCTTTATCACCAACAAAAATAACTTGCATATTACTCGGAATTGCTTTTAGCAAAGAATTAGCTAACCATGTGTCTAACATCGACATTTCATCAACAATTAACAACCCTCCTGCTAATTCATTGATTTCTGTCTCACCGACTTTTTCTCTACCCGTTAAACCCAGTAAGCGGTGAATCGTACCGCTAGGCAATCCTGTTGTCTCGTTCATACGCTTTGCCGCACGGCCAGTTGGTGCGGCTAAAAGAATTGGAAAAACCTCTTGTGTATAATCCAATGGCTCCAAACTTAAATCATTTAATTCAGCAAATAATTGTACGATTCCGTTAATAACCGTCGTCTTACCGGTACCAGGACCGCCAGTCAAAATAAATAATGGTGAAGCCAACGCTGCTTTAATCGCTTCAGCTTGTGATGTCCCATATTTAATCTTGAGTCGTTTTTCCAAACTGGCTAATTTTTTTTCAATCGTTTTTTCTGGGTACTTAATTTCTTTTTTGCGCTGCAACATTCGCTGAATCGACCCAGCAATTCCAATCTCGGCAAAATATAGACTGTTTTCGTAAATACGCGTAGCTTCTTGCTGAATTTTATCTTCCTCAGTTAACGCGATAATCACATCGGCTAATTGTTCGGGGTTAATTTCTACCGGACGACTTTTTTCCAGTAGGGTTAAGGTATCATCTAATAAGGTATCCGCTTTGACATACGTATCCCCACTTTGCAGCGCACTTTGAAAAACTTGATGCAAGACCGCTGCCCGCAACCGTTTGTCGCTAGTGGCCGCAATCCCTAACTGTTCGGCTAATTGATCGGCTTTTTTAAACCCGATACCTTCAATATCTTCTACCAATTGATAAGGATTTTCTGCAATAATACTTAATGCCTGTCCTCGGTACATTTGATAAATGGCAAAAGATAACTGGCTGCCAAAACCATATTGAGACAAGCCGACAACAATTTCGTCCATACCTTGGTTGGCTCGCACAATTTCTGCTATCTGCTGTCGTTTTTTTTCGTTTAACCCTTCAACTGCTTCTAACACTGAATTATCTTCAACGATTTTTTTAATTGCATCAACCCCTAGTGTATCTACAATCTTTTCTGCCGTCTTGGGTCCAATACCAGGAAATTTTTCACTAGCAAAATAGTTAATCAAACCATTTTCAGAAGTTGGTTGATCTTGGGCATAACTTTCTACTTGAAACTGTAGCCCGTATCGTGCGTGTTCAATTAGCTCACCATAAAATTGATATAAAGTATCATCGTTGATATCTCCAAAAGAACCCGTCACGACAATTTGCGGTTCACGATAAGCGGTATTGGTTTCTGCAATATCAATCAACATCACCTTATAAAAATTGCCGGGGTTTTCAAAAAAGATTGCCGCGACTGTACCGCTGACAAATTTTCGTTCTTCCATCAAAAACCGGCTCCTTTCTACAATAAGGCGTCTAAACTACTTTGATCACCTAAAAAACTGGCATCATTCCATTTTGTTAATTTGAATGGTGTTAAATTTTCCGGTTCACTGGTAGTCATAATACTTAAGCTGTTGTTCACTAAGCCACCCATTTCCCGTAATTGCCCCAACTCTTTGCCCGCTAACCACTGGATAGCAGCAGTTAGGGAAGCGCCGTGCCCCACAAATAAAAGTGGCCCTTTATTTTGCATAACAGCGTCACTTACAACTGTTTCAATCCGTGCCAGTGCTGCTTCAATTTTTTCACCGTTAAAAACACTTGGATCATACTGATCTAAAGCATAGCGTAAATTGTGTAGTTCAGTTGGATAGCGGTCTGTCATTTCATCGATTAGTTGGCCTTCTAGTTTCCCCAAACCCAGTTCTCTTAAACCAGCATTGTAAATAATTTCTGGTTGATAGTTTAGTTCAGCTAAAATTCCTTGTGCCGTTTTCATGGCACGAGGCGCTGTACTGGCATAAATTTTTTCAAAGGGGATATCTTTTAGGTGCTGACCCAATAATTTGATTTCAGCTAAACTTTCTGCAAGAAGTGGTGAATCGCCTTTGGCTCCTTGAAAGCGGCGTTCATTGTTCCACTGGGTCTTACCATGGCGGGTAAAATATAACTCCATTACAAATGCTCCTTTAGTTTAGTAGATAAAAACTAGTCTAATTTATCATTTTCATAGTGATGACGTAGTTCCAAATTAGGAAATCCTTGTTGGCGCAACGCCTCATATATTACTAATGCCGCCGTATTGGATAAATTTAACGAACGAACGTGTTCATCATTCATAGGAATACGCAAACACTTTTCTGGATTTTCCCGCATGAATGTTTCTGGTAATCCGGTCGTTTCTTTTCCAAACATTAAAAATACTTCTTCGTCGGCGGTATAATCTACTTCACTGTAAGTTTGGTTGGCAAACTTTGTAATCAAATAAAGGCGTCGCTGACCCAAGTATGCTAAAAAGGCTGCCAAATCTTTATGATATGTGATATTCACATCATGCCAATAATCTAGGCCTGCTCTTTTTAAATGTTTGTCATCGGTTGAAAATCCCAATGGTTCAATTAAATGAAGCGGTGTGTTCGTCGCCGCACAAGTACGGGCAATGTTACCTGTATTGGCTGGGATTTGTGGTTCAAATAGAACAATATGATTCAACTTCATTACTCCTTTTGATAAAAAATTCTGTGATTTTTATGAATTGTATTTAAAAGTAAATATTCTCTCCTACTATATCACTTCATAGCTACTTTTTTAAAAAAAGTGCAAAAAAAGAACGTATCGGCTCGGTGTTAATCACTGCGAGTCGCTACGTTAGTGAAGTTCTTTTCACTAACTTTTATCAGAACAGGAACCTGATAAAAACCAATGAAAAATGACTTGTTTGTAATATATCACTCTTACTTAAATAATGCAACAGTTTTAACCGAAAAAAGTCACAAAAATTTCATTTCTCTTTTCCAATTAAAACATCCAGATCGATTGTAATTTTATTTAACGGACTCTTTGCTACAATTTCTTTTTGCTCAGAAGAAACGCCCCACTCTAAGGGAGACATCTCCAATAAAGCAGCTTGATTTTCATTGGAAACATCAAATGTATACGTTATTTCATGATGATTTACTAATTTAAATTGTTCTTTAAAATGTTGAATTACTTCATGATTTTCATAATGCTGTTTCTTTTTATCCGCGGGATAAAAAGCTTGCCGTAATTCTTGTAAATAACCGCTTCTTGGGACAACTTTCACTAATGTTCCCGTCGGCTTTAAAACGCGTTTAAACTCTCTATAATTAGATGGTGTGAATAAATTTAATACACTATCAAAAACTTGTGGGGCAAAAGGCAGTCGTGTCAAATCTGCGACACACCAAAATAAGGGTTCACTTTGCTGCGTTGCCATGTAGACACCATCTTTTGCGATATCAAAGCCAATTCCCGTAATGTTTTTGCCTGCTGCTATTTTATTAAAAAAACTACCTTCGCCACAGCCTACATCTAAGACTGTCGACCTTTCCGGTATATATTCTCGAATTTTTTCCAGTAGCCCGTTATACATTCCGGCTTGAATCAGCTGACGTCTTGCGGTAAACAACCGGCGATCATAGCCGCTGCTAATATTTTTTTGTAAAAAATATAGCGTTCCTTTTTTTGAGACATCAAAGTGATGTCCCTTTTGGCAGACAAGCCCCGCTTTAACTGCCCCCATTTCACTTTGACACAAAGGACATAAAAACAATGGGTGATTTGCAGTCACAAATTGTTTGCCCCAATCAATTTTTTTTAACATTTTATTTCCTCACTTCCCCTTAAATACGGCGAAATCAGCGGTACTTTTTAGTTACTCTACTTTAACACAAGGCTGTGATAAAATACTACATGAAAGTAAGCTGTCTAACAGTTTTAATGAGATACTAAAGGAGACTATTATGATTAAAGAATTTTGTGCCGAAAATTTCACTGATATTCCACGAGCCATTCACGCAGGAGCAAAACGCATTGAACTGTGTGATAACTTAGCTGTAGGCGGAACGACACCTAGTACAGGTGTCATTGAAGAAACATTAAATTATGCCGGTGAAAAAGGTATTCCCGTTATGACCATGATCCGCCCTCGCGGTGGTGATTTTATCTACAATGATACAGAACTAAAAATCATGCATACCGACTTAATCGAAGCTAAAAAAATAGGAACAGACGGTGTGGTTTTTGGTTGTCTAACACCTAGTGGTTGGTTAGATGAAGAAGCTTTGGAACTTTTAATTGAAACCGCAGAAGGGCTACAAATTACGTTTCATATGGCCTTTGATGCCATCTTACCAAGTCGTCAGTTTGAGGCTATTGATTGGTTAGCAGACCACGGCGTTACACGCATTTTAACCCATGGCGGCCCGAGTGGTACGCCAATTTCAGCAAACATCGCTCGACTAAAAGAATTGATCGCTTATGCCAAGAACCGCTTGATTATTTTACCTGGAGCTGGAATTAACGCTGAAAATGTGGCTGAAATTGTAACTGCCTTAGGGGTCAATGAAGCTCACGGAACTAAAATTGTAAAAATAACCGATTAAAAGGAGATGCCATGAAAAAAGCAGATGCCATGTATGCTTATGCCCGTAACCATAAATTAGGCCAAAATATCACACCAATTTTCGGCGGCTGGCTCCAACGAAAACACTTTGGTTTAATTGAGGCTGCTTTAGGTAAAGATGAAGAGGTCATTGCAAGTTTCATCGGACGCCATCATCCCGAAGATAATGAAAATTTCACACCATTTGAAGGTGAAGACCGCGCAGACTTTGAAGAACGAATGCGCGCAACACAAACCGGCAAAGTGCGTTACTTTGACTGTAAAGGATTCCACGCCTATGCTATTACTGACGCTGGGCGCCTGATTTTTGCCCGCTGGGTTCCTTTTAACCACGATTATAAAAGTATTCCGTTGCATAATATCAACACCATTAATCCCAATACGCGAATTTTTTGGGGTTTTTTACGAATTGAAAGTTTTCGCGAAGTCTTTAGTATTTTTTGGACGAAAAAAACGGTCTTTGCTATTGCCAAATTGCTAGAAGATAGTAAAAGCGATATGCAAGACGGCATTATGGATGGCATCACTTCTGCCAAACGTGCCCAACAAATACAGGAAAAAGCGAAGTTGTCTAAATCCCAACTTACGACAGAAACAAATTTTGAAAAGTTGAAAGAACGTAAAAAAGCACTAGATGCTGGTTTAATTACCCCAGCAGAATATGAAGAATATAAGCAACGCTTTTTACAATAAAAACTACCGATCAAAATAATGTTGGAACAAAATATTCAGCCGCAAGAGTTAATCAGGTACTGCAAGACACAGCTCTACTGCAACAATCGCTGTGTCTTGCAGCAGTAAGAAATAATTTTTTTAAGACCAGAAACACCTTACTTGTAGCATTTTTATCACATGTCCCTACTGAATGGCTGTTACTCAAATTTTTTGTGAAGTTTCAGCTTATCACAAAAGAAGCTATTTTCAGACCACCGTTTATCGATAAAAAGGCTGTGACAAAAATCTGTCACAGCCTTTTTTATGGATTACTCATTTTATTTTTTTAATTAAGAAATGAAGTACTGCATGAAAAGACTCGCAATATTAAAATAAATTAACACACTGGTCAAATCACTCAAGGTGGTAATAAACGGGCCACTGGCCACAGCAGGATCAAAACCAAGTTTGTCCATTAACATTGGAATAAAGCTCCCCGCCAAATTAGCCACCGTAATAGCACACATCATAGCCATTCCAATTACAAAACCTAAAATTGGATTGTGTTTCCAAACCGCAACAATAATGAAAATGGTTAGACCGGTAATGAACCCGGTCACTAAACCGGTCAAAACTTCACTAATAACTGTTTTAACAAAACTACTTTCTTTGTCATCATTGATTGCGAGTCGCCGTACTGCCACAGCCAAAGATTGTGTCCCAGCATTACCAGCCGTCCCTGTAATCAAGGAGATGAAAACAGCTAAAATACTCGCTTCACTTACAAGTTTCTCATAATGAGAAATTAAAGTCGCCGTCGCCATCCCTAAAAATAGCAACGTAATCAACCAAGGGAGTCGTCTACTAGCAGCTTTGACAGGATTTTCTGAAACTTCTTCAACGTTGACACCGGCTAAACCAGAGTAGTCACTTGCAGCCTCATCGTCGATAACGTCAATAATATCATCGACTGTGACAATCCCTAATAAATGATCATCATAATCTGTAACTGGTAATGCCAAAAAGTCATAATCCCGGAAAGTTTGAGCGACATCTTCTTGATCATCTCCCACATGAACTGAGATGACCCGTTCGCTCATAATATCTTGAATCATTGTATCATCTTCATTGACGATTAAATCTCTTAAAGAAATAACCCCCACCAAATGATTCTCTTGATCTACTACGTAAATATAATAAATTGTTTCGGCTACGTCGGCTTCGTTTTTTAAAACATACATCGCCGAACGAACCGTTTGATTAGCCACAATTGAGACAAACTCTGTGGTCATAATTGAACCGGCAGTATCATCTTCGTAATGCAGCAGTTCTTTAATTTCACTTGCGTCTTCTTTGTCCATCAAGCTTAAATATTTGTTGACAGCTTTTTTATCCAAAGTATTTAATAAGTCAACGGCATTATCTGTATACATTTCAGCTAACATGGCCGCAGCATAGCCCGGACGCATTTCAGAAAGATAATCTGTCATATGTTCATCGTCTTCTTCGATTACGTCAAACATGTCTGCTAATTCTTTAGGTGACAGATAACCGTACATCCGATGGCGCTCTTGGCTGGTGAGGGACTGGTAGAACTGCCCCTGTTCGTATATGTGCATTTCTAAGAAAGGTTCTCTAAACCCTTGCATATCGTCTTCAAGCAACGCTTGTTTCAATTCAGCAAAACGTTCTTCCAGTTCTAAATTTTCATCCACTCACACTCACCACGCGTTCTTATATATTTTGGGCAACCTGTGCCATATCTTCTGGTAAAGCCAATGTAAAAGTCAATTTTTCACCACTAAAAGGATGATTAAAAGAAAGTTTGTAACAATGAAGGGCCTGCCGCATAATTCCAGCTGTCATAAGCCCACCATAGAGATCATCACCTAGTAGCGGACAAGAAATCCCACTAAAATGGACTCTGATTTGATGCGTCCGACCCGTATGAAGTTTAATATTCACTAATGCGATTTGGTCGTTTTCTTTTTGGACCCAATATTCTGTTTGTGCTTTTTGTCCTGTATCATCTACTTTACGTTTTAACAACGAGCTTAAATCTCTAGCAATCGGTAAATCAATTACTGCATGGGGTGCTAACGTTTGAATAGCGCCAGCCACCAAAGCTTGATATCTTTTTTCCACTTGCTTTTCACGTAATTGACGATCGAGTTGCGCATGGGCAAAACCATGTTTGGCAAATAACATCAGGCCAGTTGTATCACGATCCAACCGCGTAACCACGTGAATTACCTGATCTTTATAATTTTGCATTTTATAATAATTTTTCACACGATTGGCCATTGTACCATTAGGATGATATTGCGCCGGAATCGAAGCAACTCCTGCTGGTTTATTGACAATCAATAAATGTTCATCTTCATAAACAATCGCAATTGGCGTCTCATCCAAAAGCATTGTTTCGTGCTCCTTTTCATCGGGCACGACAATAGTAACCCTATCATTAGGGCGCAAAGAATACAAGACATTTTCACGTTTATCATTGACTAAAATCAAGCCCCCTTGGAATTTAATTTTCGCCAGCAAACCTTTGGAAATGCCTTGTTCTTTTAAGAAGTATTTTAACTGCTGCTCTGAGTTTTTCTGATAATGATACGTAAACTTCATAATTGCCTAATCTTCTCCAATAAAAGCGTCTTTAACCCGATGCCAAAAATCCATATGCCGAAATGAAGCAAAATGAATCCGTTCTGTGGCAATTTTATAATAGACGGCTGCAATGTGATCTTTTTGAATATCTAATTGATCGACGGTAATCATGTAATCATTACTATCTTGCAAGCGAATTTCCATCCACTCATCTGCAGCAATAACTAACGGAGATCCCAACGTTCGGAAGACGCGATTATTCAACGAAGCAATTTCTGCTAGTTGAATCGCATTAATACTGGGATGTAACACCGCTCCACCAACACTTTTATTATAAGCAGTTGAACCAGTTGGCGTTGAAATAGATAAACCATCCCCACGAAATCGTTCAAAAAGTTCCCCCTTTAAATAAACGTCTGCTACCATCGTTCGATTCCCGCGTTTGATGGTCGACTCATTTAAAGCTAAAAAGTGTTTGGCAGCTTTACCGTTTTGATATTCAATGCGGATATCTAACAGCGGATAACTAATACTTTCACCACGATTTTTTTTCAAGCTCGTAACCAACTCTGGTATTTCATAGTCACGCCAGTCCGTATAAAACCCTAAATGGCCAGTGTGAACACCAAGAAAACTGACTTTATCTAAAATATGGCTGTAACGATGAAATGCTGAAAGCAAAGTACCATCACCACCAACAGAAATGACAATCTCTGGTCGTTGTTGATCAATGACAATTTCATTTTCTGCTAAAAGTTTTCGTAATTGCCGCTCTGTTTTTTCCGATTGCAGACCATGATTTGAAACGATGGCCACTTTTAAGGTCATTATGTCTCCTCCCGATCAATTGAAGCCTGATAATAACTATCGTCTGACTTGCCTCTGCCGTGGGAAAATAGACGCTGCGCTTCTTGAATTTCTTCCCGAATCGTCGACATCTCTTCATCTAATTGATAGGCTGCTTCGGCCGCTCTTTGCAGGCGAATTTTCATCTCTTCTGGAAATGCCCCTTGATATTTATAATTCAAAGAATGCTCAATCGTCGCCCAAAAATTCATCGCCAATGTCCGGATTTGAATTTCTGCCAAAATAATTTTTTCGCCATTTACTAACTGGACAGGATATTCAATGACCAAATGGTAAGAACGATACCCGCTAGCCTTTTTATTGGTGATATAATCTCTTTCAATAATAACTTTCATATCTTTGCGGTTGCGTAGTAATTGGACAACTTGGTGAATATCTTCCACAAACTGACACATAATTCTAAGCCCCGCGATATCTGACATCTCTTCTTCCAGACGTTCCATGGGAATATGGCGAATCTGGCTTTTTGTGATGATGCTTTCCACTGGTTTAACTCGTCCAGTGACAAATTCAATCGGCACATGTTGATTTTGTTCGCGAAATTGTTTGCGAATCCCCCGCAACTTTACTTTCAATTCTGATACGGTTTGTTCATATGGTGCTAAAAATTTATCCCAATCTCGATCCATAATTATCCCTCAATTTTCTTTAATACATACAAGTTATATTTTACCACAAACCGCCTTAAATCTTTATCCCCTCAAATTGAAAAAATATTCACACAATTCAATCGTATCAATTGCGTATCTTGTCATTTTATGTCAGAATATAAATTCAATGAATTGATAGATGTGAACAAAGCTAGCACATTCGAAACAAAAAGTTCGGAATGGTTCCCCTTTAAAAGAAAATTTGTATCTTCTAAATCTTATTTTCAGAATTTTTACAATCCACTTACTGCTTTTTTATTTTCTACTTTCTTAGAGGATTGTCATTTTTTCAATGCTTTAGCTTGCAGTTTCACACCTGAACACGTAAACTAGTGAGGGATTATTATGAGCCAATCGACTGAGATCGAATTTAAAACAATGTTAAGCGCAACTGACTTCAAGCGCATTATGACGTACTATCACGTTACAGATGAGATGGTCGTAGAACAGACAAATTGTTACTTTGATACCTTTGACAATAAGTTAAAAAATGCCAATGCCGGTTTAAGAATTCGTTTACTCCCTTCTTTTGCTGAAGTGACTTTAAAAACACCACAAAAAGAAGGTCTACTAGAAACCACGGAAAAGTTGACGCTAGCAGAGGCGCAAAAATACTTAACATTACAACAAGTTCCAGCAAATGGACCGGTTGAAGAAAAATTAAAAACGTTACATGTTACATTAAAGGAATTACATATCATCAGTCAGCTAACTACTAAACGAGCTGAATTTGAAATTGACGCTGGTTTGTTGGCATTAGATGAAAGTTTCTATCTACCAGCAGGCCATGACTTTGAATTAGAGTTAGAAGTAAAAGATGCTAAATTAGGACAAGAAGCTTTCACGCAATTATTAAAGACATTGGCAGTTTCTTATATTCCAGCGGAAAATAAAATTAGTCGGAGTCTTAAAAAAAAGCAAAGCTAAAAACTATTTATTTTCATTTTTTCTACGTTTCTGCTAAGTTGAAATAGCCAGAAACGACTCAATTTGTTGGAGGAGATTTAAGTGATTGAAATTTATTTGTTTGTCAATCCATTGGGTGCTATCTGTTTAGGATCAGAAAAGCATCTTTGGAACTTTGTACAAACATCGGAGCAAAAAATCCAATTCAGGCTGATGCCTTTAGTGAATATGCAGACAATTGATGCTGTTTTAACACGTCGCGGTACACCAAAACACGACATTCATGCTAGAAATCAACTTTTTGAAAATACTTATTCAGCTGCTTTAGATGCCAAAGCACTCCAACTGCAAGGCAAAAAGAAAGCACGAGAATTTTTGATGCAAATGCAAGAAGAAGTAGCTTGTAATGGCAAAGAATATAATCATGAACTGGTCATTTCATTGGTTGAAGCTGTTGGTGGCGACGTAGAAATGTTTACAGAAGATCGACAGAGCGACTTAGTCAAAACATTATTCCAAGAAGATCAAAATACCGCTCGTGAGATGGGAATTACCACGCATCCGTCTGCAGTTGTTTACAATTATGCTTGCGAACGCGATTATGGTGTTTTATTAGAAGGCGAAGACGCCTTAGCTGATATCCCGCGCCTGTGCCAAGTCGATCAAGAAAATTATCAAATTTTTCACATTGATGGTTACTTACAGCGTAAAAATGAACGTCGCGTTACCCACGATACCAAGCATTTAAAATTAATGTAACAAAAAAAGTTGCGACAAACGTTAGGTTGACGTTTGTCCCAGCTTTTTTTATTGCTAAAAATAAACAGAGCAGACAATTGCGCAACTGTCTGCTCTGTTTTTATTTTATAATTGAGCTACTAATGTTTCCAATTCACTCAAACGTTCTTCAAACATCTTCATGGCATCTTCAATATAATCAGCTTTTGTCATATCCACACCGGCTTTTTTCATTACTTCAATTGGATAATCACTATTACCAGCCTTCAAATAATTCAAATAATGTTCCAACGCGCCCTCTTCTTTGGTTAAAATTTTCTTCGCCAAGGCAGAAGCGGCAGAAAAGCCCGTCGCATATTGATAAACATAATAGTTGTAGTAAAAATGTGGAATTCGCGCCCATTCCAATTTAATCTCTTCATCTTTTGTTACATCAGGTCCATAATATTTCGCATTTAAATCCCCGTAATAATCATTTAAATACTCACTTGTTAAAGGCGTACCTTTTGCATCCTCAGTATGGATAAAGTGCTCAAATTCAGCAAATTGCGTTTGGCGGAAAATAGTTCCCTTAAAGCCATCTAAATAGTGATTTAAAATATATGCCCGTACTTTCGGGTCTTTTTCAGTCTCTAACAAATATTCTGTCAAAATATTTTCATTGGTTGTAGAGGCGATTTCCGCTAAGAAAATAGAGTAATCTCCGTAAACAAAAGGTTGATTATTACGAGTAAAATAGCTGTGGACACTATGACCCATTTCGTGTACTAAAGTAAATAGTTGGTCTAAGGTATCATGCCAATTCATTAAAATATAAGGAGCTGTATCATAAGCACCAGAAGAATAAGCACCACTACGTTTGCCTTTATTTTCAACCACGTCAATCCAACGACTTGAAAAAGCTTGTTCTACGATTTTATTGTATTCTGGTCCCATCACATGTAAAGCTTCTTTAGCCTTTTCAACCGCTTCTTCATAAGTATAGCGAATTGGCGCTTCTCCTAAAACAGGTGTGTACATATCATACATGTGCAATTCATCAGTTGCGAGTAATTTTTTTCGCAATGCTACATAACGATGTAGTAGTGGTAAATGTTTATTCACAACTTCAACTAAGGTATCATAAACACTTTCTGGAATATGATTATTGCTTAAAGAAGCTTCTCTAGCTGACGTGTATTTTCGTGCTTTTGCTTTAAAATTATGTCCTTTGACATGAGAGCTTAACGTTTGGGCAAACGTATTACGAAATTGGCCATACACACTGTACAATCCTTTAAAAGCAGCTTCTCGCACGCTGCGATCCGTTGCTTCCATTAATTGGCCGTACACACCGTGGGACAATTGAATTTTTTCTCCATCACTGCCTTCAATCGTAGGAAACACGAGATCTGCATTATTTAACACAGAGAAAATATCATCTGCTGCATTAAAAATTTCACTTGCCCCAGCCAATAATTCTTCTTGGTCCGCCGGCAAAACATGGGCACGATTGTCGACCATTTGCGCTACATAATGGCGATAAACTGCCAATTTTGGTTCTTCTTCAAAATAAGACCAAATCTGATCATCTGACAGTGTCAAAACTTCTGGCTCAAACCAAGAAATAGCCGCACTTGCCTCTGCTAATAAACTGCTAGCTCGCGCATATAATCCTTGATAAGTGGTGTTTGCGGTATCTTGATCATTTTTTAAGTGACTGTACACATATAACGTTTCTAATTTGCGATAAATAGCCAAGCAAAACTCCAAAGCCGCTAAGAAAGCCGTAGCATTCGTTGCTAGTGTTCCTTTGTATTTATCCGCTTGTTTTAATTCTTCTTTCAAATCAGCAAAGGCTGTGTCAAAAGCTTGGTCGTCAGCAAAAATTGGAGTTAAATCCCAGGTCAGTTCTGTCGGTAAGCTTTCTCTTGTTGGTAATTGTTTTGTCGCCATAATTGAAACCTCCTGATAGTTACTTAAACGAAAAGTTATCCTCTTCGATTACTTTCTATACTATCACAACTGCCTTTTTTTGGTGGCAAAAAACTTTCTTTTTCCCGACCGGATAAGCGCTGGCATTCCAAATAGATTTCTTTTAAAATTATTTTTTGCGAAACTAAGGGAAAATCCCATTGCCATTTGAGTTGGCTTAGGTCTTTTATCCATTGTTGGCAATTGTTGTTACGCAAATATAAAAAACGCAATAACAACAGCTCATGTTCAAAGAAAAAATGATAACGACTGCTACTATAACACCAAAAAGGTAAATCCAATATATGGCTATAGCGTTGATAAAAAAAATGTTGCAAACGCAAAAAGCGCGGCTGGCGTTGGAATAAGCGTTGGCGCAAAAAACGTTTATACGCGGCATTACGCCAATAGAACTTATTACTTGTTAAAGATGAAACATGGGATGTATAGGAAGTCAAGTTCGTATTTTCTGCAACATTTTGACATTGCCACTGATACCCGCGGTTAAAATCCCAGTTGGCCAAATAATAAAGCCGAAGTTGATTTGCTGCTGTATCCAAATGCCATAAATAGGCTGTCTGTTGCCAATAACAGAAAGCTTTTTGCAACTGACTCAACTGTTGTTGCGGAATAAACCGTTGTCCTACAATCCACCAGGGTTGATAGTGAAAAGACTGATAATTTTTTGTACGGGCTTTTAAACGACTTAAGTCTAAAACAGAGCACTGAAATTCTACGGTTGTTTTATTAACTAACAGGTCTGGTCGCTGTTTTAATTGTGGCAAATAAACTTCTAATTGACTATTTTCTAGTCGTTGATGCAACCAATTTTTGCCGGCAATATGCTCATTTGTCTCACCTTCTGTCACTATTTTGCAGCAGTGTTCTCTCTGATGCGCAAAGTGTGTGCGCTGTTTTTGTCCTTGTTTTAAACAGACGGGCTTTTGACACACGGGACAATGATATTCTTCTTGTTTTTTTGCTTTTAAAGCGGCAACAAGCTCGCCTGCTTTATTTCTGGCAATTAGCATTTATCTCCCCCATAAGAACTTACGCACTATTTAGCTAGGGGCAACAAAAAAAGACCTGGAAAAATCCAGATCTTTTTTATCAAAAGTAACGACGGGTAATTCCTAAAGCATCAAGTTCCATCAAAAGCTTACCGTGTTCGGCTAGCACTTCTGGCGTTACTTGACTCAAACGAGCAAATTCACTTAAGTACGCTAAGTAATCGTCAATTTGATTTTTTAATAAGTATTCATCTGTGAAACGAATTTCCAAGAAATAAAAATGATTCAACTCATAAAGATTACTTACAATTCCTTCGCCCTCAAATTCATGGGCCAATTGAATCATTTGCTCAAAATCTATCATTTCAAAGACGTAATCGCGTTTGATATCCGTTGTTTCTTCTTCTGTCTCTTCGACTTCTTGTAATTGTTCTGCAATATGCTTTTTCAAGAAATCACTCACCTCTTCAGCACTGCCGTCAGCAATTTGTTCCAAATTATTAAATTCTTCATTCGGAATATTCTTACTGATAAATAATTCCAAACCATCACCTTTTGGCAAAACTTGGAAAGTAACAGCTTCACTGCCTTTGAATTCTTCGTTGACATCAACTTCTTCTAAAATACTATAAAAGAAGTTCTCAATTTCATTGTGGTTACCTAATAAATCTAAAAAGGTAATTCCCCGGGCAGCTAAATCTTCGCTTTTAATGAGAACACGAATTGTATTTTCGTTAATATGTTCCATTTCCATCTTAGCTACACCTCGCTTTTCTAACATTATAGCTACATTGTAACGGAACCTTATCAAATGTAAAGAAAAACCTCGTGATTTAGTAAATCTTAAAATAGTTCAAAAAAACGCTGTCTTCAAAATTTTTTTTAGAACCGCTAAAATCCACTAACGGCTTAAAATAGCGTAAAAAAAGACTGCCACAAAATATGTAGCAGTCAAAACTTTTATAATCCAGCCATTAATTGTGCATGCCGTAATTCTAATTGGCGTACTTCGCGTGGTAAGAAACGTCTGATTTCATCTTCATTAAAACCAACTTGTAGACGTTTTTCGTCGATCATAATTGGACGACGTAATAAACCAGGATTGTTTTGTACCAAATCTAGCAATTCTTTTAATGGTAATTCATCTAAATCAATATTCAATTTTTGGAAGACTTTTGACCGAGTAGAAATAATTTCTTCGGTACCATCTTCAGTCATTTGTAAAATCGCTTTTAATTCAGTGATATTCAAAGGTTCTGAAAAAATGTTGCGTTCTACAAAGGGAATTTCGTGCTCTTGCAACCACGCGCGAGCTTTTCTGCACGATGTACAGCTAGGGGAAGTATAAAGTGTCAACAACGTGTATCACTCCTTTTTTATTATATAAGTAATCTCTTTGTGACATCACTTATAATTTCATCTGAGTTTATTATACCTAATTGAAAAAAAAAATACTACCCTTTTCTCAAAAAAAGTTTTAAAAAATTAAAGTTATCTTAATGACACATTCCTAACTTACACACGTTTTCATCGATTTTCACGTTAGAAAGATTAGAATTATCAAATTTAAATGCCATTTACTTGCTTATATATAGCACAGTTTAAAAATGAAAAAAACACTGTAACACAAACAGAAAATTTGTTATATAATTTCTGTAATTTCGTTTTTTAAATTTTGTTGCATTCACAACAATAAAATTGTCTAGACAAATTTATCGGCATTTATCGCCCTTTTTATCCCTGTTTTTTGCAAATACCTAAAAAAAAGATAGTCTCAAATAGAAATCGCGTTATTTTCTTTCTTTTTTTTAGCGGTAATCTGTAATAAATTACTAACAAAAAATCAGTAGTGAGATTGTGAAAATATCATTTGAAAAAAAAGTTTTTTTAATTATTCTTTGAAAAAATCTCTTTTTCAGAAAATTCAGAAACAAAATGATATTGCCCTTTAAATAATTTTTTTTGTCTTATTTCTTTTAAATTAACTTAATTTTTGAGTATTTAGCATTAACTAAAATGACCTTCGTTTTTTTATAATTCCTTCCTTTGTGATTATCACAATTGTTTTTTAAGTAAAAAGAACTGTAATATAATTTTGCCTATTATCAAAAGGTTTGTTCTTAATTAGGTAAAGAAAACCTTTATAAATCAACTTTTTACTCTTTAAAACTGCTATCCTTTTCGTTAGAATGAATCAGGATATTATGAAATTTGCAGAAAATTTGAAGGGAATGGCCTTTTTTGATTAACGCAATTGTTTTTGACGTCGATGACACAATTTATGACCAACAGCAACCTTTTCGCAACGCTGTCCACCGTATTATTCCTTTAGTAACAGATAACGACATGCACGACCTTTACATTCGTTTTCGTTTTCATAGCGACGAAACATTTTGCAAAGTTGCCAAAGGGGAATGGACATTAACGTATATGCGTAACTTACGCATCATGGAGTCTTTAAAGGATTTGGACTATCCACAAATCACAGAGGCCACAGCTTTAGAATTTCAAAAAATTTATGAAGAAGAGTTGGACAATATCGTCATGCACGATGCTGTTTTTGAAACATTAAACTTTTTAAAGGCCCAAAATATTCCAATCAGTATTATCACAAACGGCCCGACTGACCACCAATACAAAAAAGTTATCCAACTAAATCTTTTAAACTGGGTTAAAGAAGATAACGTCATTATTTCACAGGCAACAGGTTTTCAAAAACCTGATCGCGAAATTTTCCAGCTCGCTGAAAAAGAGTTTAATCTTACTGCAGAAAATACATTATATGTCGGAGATAGTTTTGAAAATGATGTTGTTGGCGCTAAAAGCGCTGGCTGGAAATCTTTATGGTTTAATCACCGTAACCGTCAAATTCCAGCTGGAGAGCAAGCAGTTCAAGATATTGAACTGACTTCATTTGCGCAACTAACCCCAACAATTAAGGCAATTTTCGCTGAGTAATCAGCGCTATAAAAAGCAGTTCAAACTCCTTTTACTTTCACATATTAAGCTAAGATTTCAAGAAAGTTCACCTACCTATCATGATGCTTAGTTTGAAAAACTAGTCATGGATAAACTTATCATAAAGCGATTCAGCTTGGTAAAAAATTGATCCTTTTCCCTATTATAAAAAAGGCAGTAAGACTACTTTTTAGTGGTCCTACTGCCTTTTTATTTTACCTGTCGTTCATTTATTCTCCCGCACTTAAAATCATGCGAATATCTGCTTCTGTCAGTTGTTGGAGTTGTGTTTCATTGCCCTGGATAACTTTTTGGAACAATTCCCGTTTGTCTTGTTGCAAGGCATTCATCCGCTCTTCAATAGTTCCTTCTGCAATCATGCGCCACACTTCAACTACTTTTTCTTGACCAATCCGATGAGCGCGCCCGGCCGCTTGTTCTTCTACAGCCGGATTCCACCATAAGTCGTAAAGGATCACCGTATCTGCTCCGGTCAAGTTCAAGCCAGTTCCACCAGCCTTTAGAGAAATCAAAAAGACATCCTTCTCCCCTTTGTTAAAAGCATCTACCATTTCAATCCGATTTTTTGGTGGTGTACTACCCCGCAAATAAAAACTATCATAACCTAATTTAGCTAACTCTTCTTCAATAATTGTCAGCATACCGGTAAATTGCGAGAACAATAAAACCCGCCGGCCATTTTCTTGAGCCGCTTGAATTAGATCTTTTACTTGCTCCAATTTACCCGACGTTCCGGTATAATCGTCAATGAATAATTTCGGATCACAACAAATTTGCCGCAAGCGCGTTAGGCCGGCCAAAATACTGATTCGATTTTTCTTAAAGGCAGCCGCATCCATTTGACTGATTTCTTCGCGCATTTGCCGTAAATATGCCAAATAAATTTTCTTTTGATCTTCGGTTAAGGCACTGTAATAATTGGTTTCCAATTTTTCTGGTAAGTCTTTTAAGACGGTGGCTTTATCCCGTCGTAAAACAAAAGGCTTAATCATTTGGGCAATTTGTTCGGCTGATAATTGGCGATAACGTTGCTGACTTGGGAAAAAGCCTGGCATAATCATTTCAAATAACGACCACAATTCTTCTAAATTATTTTCAATTGGGGTCCCACTCAAAGCAAACCGATTCGGAATAACTAAAGAGCGTAAGGCTTTTGCTGTTTTTGTAGCCGCGTTTTTCACCATTTGAGCTTCATCTAGGATTAATTGGTCTAAAGTTAATTCTTGATAAAGGGCAATATCTTGACGCAAACTAGCGTAAGAGGTGATGTAAATATCCACCGGTTGACTTAAACACTGCATCCGCTCATGCTTATTGCCACCCACCACCACTGCTTTCAAACTTGGGGCAAATTTCTTTAACTCCGCTAACCAGTTGAAAGTTAAACTAGCCGGTGCCACAATCAACGTTGTCCTACTAGCTTTTTCTTGCTTTTCTGATAAAAGATAAGCAATGGTCTGTAATGTTTTCCCTAAACCCATTTCATCGGCCAAAATTCCGCCAAATTGGTAATGAGACAACATTTTTAACCAACGAAAACCCGTTACTTGATAAGGGCGTAAGTCCGCATTTAAACCTTCAGGCAAAGCCACAGGATAGTTTTCAGGATGCGTTAAATCTTTGGCCATTTGGGTAAAGTTATCACTAAACGCGACATTCGCTGTTTTTAGCTGCTCTTGTAAAACCAAACCTTGGTTTAACGGCATTTTTATGACGCCGTCTTGACTATTTGTTTGTCGCAATTTTTGTAAAATCGCGCTGGTTTCTTGAAATTCTGGTGTTTCCAGTGACAATATCTGCCCATTAGTTAGCGTGTAAAAAGCATCTTGATTTAATAAGCTTTGCAAAATATTATCAATTTCTTTTTCACCAATACCTGAGATATCAAAGTGAACATCTAACCAAGAACCATCACTGTCCACTTTAACTTCTGGTTCAATCTTATGGGCATCCAAATACAATTCTCGCAATTTTTTACCCAGCTTAACTGTACCTAGTTGTTGTAAAGTTGGCAGTTCCCGCGTGAAAAAATAATACAGTCCACTGCCAGTCGGCAAATCTTTACTAAAGCCGGTATCATTTTCCACGTAGCCTTGTTGTTGCAACAAATGACGTGCACGATCTTCTTTTTGGTAATCCCTTAGTACCTCGGGCTGATTTTCTTCAACAACATTATGCGTAGCATCGCTGGAGAAGATCGCATTGCCATATGCAAATTGCAATTCAACTGCAACCTGACCTTTTTTCTTGCGCAAGATAAAACTGATTGCTAAATCTTCATCGCTAATATAGCGATAAACTTCTTTTGCAATTGTAACATTCCCGATTTGACGCAATAATGGTAAGACTTGCTTAAATAAAACCGATAATTCCTTTTTGGCATAAGGAATTTCTTTTTTTTCTATTCTTTTTAATAACTGATCCAACGTTAAATAAATTTCTTGTTGGCAACTAGACAATGGGTGAATTTGTTCATCGATTACGCCCCAATGATAATAGTTAAATACTTGATCGTAGTCTTTTTCAATTTCTAAAATGAATTGGTCTTCAACTTTTTTGACGGTAAATTCTAGTGGTAATGTAACGTCAGAAAAGACAATTGGATTTAGTTTCTTTTCATCGTAGGAAAATGTTCCGCCTAAATTTCCTAGCATCGTTAATAATTTTTGGCCCCAACCAATTGGAACCAATAAGTATTTTTTGTCTAATTTGCCATTGACTAAAATTCCAGTTTGCCCCATTAATTGTTGTGTCTGTGCCATTCCCCACAAAACATCTAATGCTTCATTAACGTCTGGGCTAAAAGCAGCTGGTTCAATTAGAAAACTATGCTGTTTATTAATGAGGATTTTTTTATGCTCTGAATAGGCTTGGAGAAATTTATAAATATTTTTTACAATATAATTGCGGGCAACACCCCGCTGGCCAACCTTTAAACTAATCCCAAAAACTGCCAATTCTTTATGATAAGGATTCGTCTCAATTGCTTCTATATTAAACTGTAAACGTAACGGTACTGCCGGCCCTTCTGCTACTGGTAATTTTAATTTGGCAAAACCGTTGGTAAACATTTCTGCTGTTGAAAATTTACTTTTGACTGGAACTTCCATACTGCTCATAAAACGCGTCTTGCCTTGTTGACGCAAAAATAATTCGACTGCCACTGTATGTTTACAATAATGGTGTTCTTCCCAGTAAGGGCACTGACAATAATCTTCTTCTTTGGCAGTAGCATCTAAATCCACCAAATATTCTTCACTACCTAATACAACAGCATGCCAAACTTTATTGGCCGGATCCGGCGTTACTGATAGTACTCTTCCTTCATTGAGGTATGTACGCCCTCGTTCAATCACTTTTTCAGGAATACTCCACTTCACCCAAATCTCTCCCATCTAATATTTGCAAACAGCATAAGCTGTTATTTGTTAAGCTAATTTCACTGCAATCTTACTTTGACCGGCACCATTGGTTTTAACATTTATCTGCCTTACAATCTTTTCTTTTAAGGCTGGTACGTGACTAATAATCCCAATTAACCTTCCTTGTGTTTCGAGTGTACTTAAAGCTTCTAACGCCATTTCCAACGCTTCTTCATCTAGCGAACCAAAACCTTCATCAATAAACAAAGCATCAAGAGCAATGCCACCGGTCTTATTTTGAATGACATCGGCTAAAGATAATGCCAAAGCTAAAGCCGCAATAAAGCTTTCACCACCTGATAATGTTTGAACGCGTCTCACTTGCCCTGCATTGTCATCATATATATCGATATCTAGTCCCTTTTGACCACGACCACCATCGGATTTTTCCGCTAAACTAAATTGATAACGACCATTAGTCAGCTGCTCTAAGCGAACATTGGCTAATGTTAAAATTTCAGCTAAATAAGCTTGTAAAACATAGCGTTCTAAACTAGTTTTATACGTATTTTTCCCGCTCAATACTTGACTTAACTGTTCTATTTCTGCCAATTTAGCCAAAGATTTTTCGTGGGAAGCAAGCAATGTTTTTAACTTTGCCACTAATTGCTCGTTATCTTTTTGCTGTTCTTTTAAAAGTAAAAGCCGTTGTTGGCTTTCACGCAATTGTACTTGCGCGTTTTCATAAGAAACCGCCATTTGGGCAATTTGCGGCATTTCTTGTTCTTTCAAATGTTCTTGTAGCTTTTGTTTTTGCTCTTTTATTAACAATAGCTTATTTTCGTACGTTTTTATTGCTTCTGATACCTCATGTAGTTTTTTTTCGTCTACAAATTGCTCTAGCAGCTGCTTTTTAGAAAGTTCTCGTGGAGAAGACGCTAAGCTTGTTGTAAGTTGTGCGTCTAATTTTTCCACTTCTAGTTGCGCCTCGTGATGATAATCTGATAACTCTTTAATTTGTGCGTAATAGCTTTTGGCCGCGGCTTTTAAATTTTCACCTGTGGTTTGATCTTTTTGCAATTGTGCATTTAGTTTTTTGATTTCGGTTGTGAAAATTTCAATCTGATGACGTAAAACAGGTGCGTCACTTTTACCAACTTGACCTTGTAAACTTTCAACTTCTCCTTTAAGTCGTTCTAGTTGATTAACTTCTTTTTGGTAGCGACTTGTCAAAGTTTGGCGTTCTTCATTTTTCTCGGCCAATTTCACTGCTATTTCAGCTTGTGTTTCACTTGCCTTTTGAATCTCATTGCCTAGTTGTTCTTGTTGCGCAAAAAAACGCGTGATTGCTGTAAATACATCCTCTTTTTCTCCTATTGTCTGTAACAGGGTAAAATCACGAGTAATCTGCTCTTTTAAGTCGGTCATTTCTGCTTGGGTTTTGAGGATTAGCTTTTGAAATTTATCTGCTTCTTGTGTCAATTGTTCTTGTTTTGTATAGTTGCGGGCAAGCGTCTCAGCTAAATCTGCTCTTTTTTCTTCAGCTGCATTTAATAAAGCTTCACTTTCTGTAACCGTCTTTAAAGTCAAATCATGCTGGGCTACCATAGGATGCTCAGTTGCCCCACAAACTGGACAGGCCTCCCCAGAAACTAGATCTAAACTTAATCGGGCAATCATGGCTTTTGCGTAATTGCTTTTTTGCAAACGGTAGTTTTCTTCTGCGTCCTTTAGCTCTGCTTGCAAGTTACGAATCGTAACTTGCAACTTTGTCATTGCATTTTTGGTCAACTGTAACTCTTTGTTTTGAGAAGTTTTTGTTTCAATTAATTTTTCATAATCACGGACTGTTTGCTGTATTTTTGTTAAGGCAGTCATTGTTTTTTGCCACTGGCTGCTTTTTTTTGTGAGCTGTTCTTGCTGACTAAGACTTAGCTGTAAAGTAGCAATAGCTTGATTCAGTATTGTCAGCTCAGCTTGCGTTTTTTCACTAGTAATTTTTTTTGTGGCAAGTATTTGTCGTTGTTGTTCCAATAGTTGGGCTTGGGGAAGTTTCACTTCTAAATTGTGAAGCGACTTTTGCGCTGCCTCTAACTGTGATATCCACGCTGCTACAGTCTTTCTTTGCTCTTGCCAGATTTCCAGTGCTTTCGCATTTTTTTGCGATTCTTTTTTTGCGATGGCTAATTTATCAGCTTGAAGATTGACTTTACTTGCAGCCAATTTAACAGAATTGATCAGCGGCAAGTGTTGTTGGAGCCACAAGAGCCAATTTTGCTCATCTTTTTTTTGTGTTATCACCGTTTTTTCTAAAGCTAGTTTGCTTTCTTCTTCCAAAACTTTTTTTAGTTCATCAAAGCTGCGTTTTAACTCTTCTGCTTGATAGTACTGTTTTTCGGCCGTGTTTTTTTTTGCAGTTAAGTTTGCAACCACTTCGGTTTGGTCGGCGACCTCCTTGACTAATTCTTCTAAATCACCTTGCCAAGCAGTTAGGGTTTCAGTCAAGGTCGAAAAAACAGCAGCAGTTTTAAACCATTTAAAACTATCGACTAAAGCTGCGGCTTGTGTTTGTTTTTCTGCAATACTTTGATTTTTAGCGGCTGCTTGTTCTTTTAACCAAGTTTGCAAATTTTGGTAAATTTCTGTGTCAAACAAGCGTCGTAAAACTTGTTCTTTATCTGTGCTTGAAGCAACGAGAAAATTACGAAATTCACCTTGTGGTAACATGATGATTTTGAAAAACTGGTCTGCGGTTAAGTGTAGTAGTTGATAAAGTTCATAATCGACATTTTTAGTGTATTGTTTTTTTTCGTTTCCTAGTTCGTCATAAATAGTCAGCGTTGTTTTGCCGGCTCTTATGGTGGTACCCGTCCCCCGCTTTTTAGCTACCTCTTGTTCGGGGCGTCGCATCACTTCGTAAAGTAAGCCGCCGTGGCTAAAAGAAAACGTCACTTCCGTTTCTTCTGTCGGCTGCGCAAAAAGGGAACGCATTTCTTTACCACTACGCAATTTACCAGAGGTTTGACCGAATAAAGCAAAGGTCATTCCATCAAAAATTGTTGTTTTTCCAGCACCGGTTTTCCCGCTGACCAAAAACAAGCCCTGGTCTAAAAAAGCCCCAAATTCAACGGTTTCATCCAGATATGGACCAAAATTTTTCATGCGTAAAGTACGTGGCTGCATCGCGGTGGTTTCCTCCTTGTTAAAACAACTTTCATATATATCTAATGAATTGTCCCTAATCTTCTTTGGTTAATTTTTCTACTGCTTGTAACCCTTTTGCTAACCATTTTTCTTGGTTGGCAGTTAAATCTTCGTTGGTCATTTCAGCAAAAAAATCGCTAACGACTTTTTTCGGCGTATCTGCTCTTTTTTTTAGTTGGGTCAGTTGCGCTTTACTTTCAAGCGGATTTACTCGCTCAATCCCCAAGAGTCTGGGGTAGATTACGCGTAATTGATTCATCAAGTTAGGGATAACCCCACGGTCAGTTAATTGAATGTGTAAAAAATCTTCTCTTGCAATTTTTTGATAAAAAGCTGGTGTCAATAATTCTTCATAACTGGCCACAAGCCTTTGTATGTCATGTAACGGAGACAAAGGATAAAATGTGCGGGATAAGTCGCTGGTATCAACGATATAAACACCTTTTGTTTGCTTTTCTTCTGAAATCGCATATTTTAACGGTGCACCACTGTATTGTACTGTCAAATGATTAAGAGCAGAATGATTATGCAAGTGACCCAAGGCAACATAATCAAAATCCTGCAACAAATCTACCGGTACACTATCCAAACCGCCTACCATGATTTTTGTTTCAGAATCACTTTTACTGCTACCAGCTGCAAAAAAATGCGCAACTAATACGTGGCGCATATTTGGCTTAAAGTGGCGCTTCATTTCGGCTATTACGCTTTTGATAGCCTCGGCTAAAGTTTTAATGCCATCGTCTTGAAAGTAAACGCGCGCATTAAAGGGCTCAAAGTATGGCAAAAGAAAAAATTGTGTATCTGCTAGTTCCACCGGTTCAAAAGCTTGCGCCAACTCTGTATGTAAATAAAAATCGGTATGACTAAACCAAGGCGTCCCAAAATTTAGGCGTTCATGACTATCATGGTTACCAGATATGGCCAACAGCGGTAATTTATTTTGCAAGTTAAACGCGATAATTTTTTCATTAAATAAATTGACAGCATCTACTGCTGGTACCGCCCGATCATACAAATCTCCAGCCACTACCACTGCATCAACTTTTTCTGCTAAAGCCAACGATAAAATTTGGTCAATGGCGGCACTTTGTTCTTCTAAGAGATCAAAACCGTTTAATTTTTTGCCAATATGCCAATCTGCCGTGTGTAAAAAACGCAATTTGTACTCCAACCTTTCTAAAAAAGCATCTTCAGACCATTATAACACTTTCAACCCCTTTTCAAAAAGTCACGGCTACTGCTTGTAAAAATGCCTAAAAAAAAGACTTTATCAACAACATCACTTTATTTATGAACAATTAAAATCTCCGTGCAAACTTTAAAAATGAGATAATTCCTTCATTTTTGACTATAAAAAAACCAGCGTAAAATACGCTGGTAAAAAAATTATTTAACAATATATTTAAAATTAGGATCAATGGCGCGATCCAATTGATCAAAGGCTGTTTGAATGCGCGTTTCCACCACCGCCATGCCTTCTTTATCAATTTTTTTCACATCGCTAATATCAATGGGTTCACCAAAACGCATGGTAACTTTTTTTCGTTTTAGCAAATCTTTAAAGGTCAATGGTCCTTGGTAAACACAAGGCACAATCTTAACTTTAGCCATTTTAGCAATGAGTGCCATGCCCCCTTTTAGCTCAGTGGCATGCCGGGTACCACTAGGGAACATAATTAAACTTAGATCAGTATTTTTTAACAACTTTACTGGAGTTTTAATGGCAGAAGGACCCGGTTTTTTGCGGTCAACTGGAAAAGCATTGGCGTGAATTAAAATGAAACGCAAAATAGGATTTTTGAATAATTCTTCCTTCGCCATAAAACTGAATTTTTTCGGTCTCGCGCCGACTGCCATGTACAATGGGTCCCACCAAGTCCTATGAGGTGCAACTAAAATATAATTTTCATTCTGTGGTAATGCAATCTTATTTTGAAATTCAGAATTACCGTTTAGTACAAATAGTAAAAAGCGGACAATGCCCCGCATCATGGTAAAAAACATCTGATCTTCCTCTCTATTTCTCTCATTATCTGCAAGTTGCGTTTTTAATGGGTAAGGAGTAATCCTTCTATTTTGCCCTTACACAAATTATTTCAAATACAACACGGTCTAAGTATGCAAAAAAAAGTATCTTTTGACAAGCTTTTTTTACCAACAGTTGCACCACTTTATCAGTCGAGTATAATACGAGTAGAGATTTTCAATTAAAAAAAATTGCAGGTGTAAATCGTGTTAAATAAAAATGAACGTATTGATGCTTTATACGCAGAAGGAATTAAGATCATTCAAAGTAAAGATGTCTTTTCTTTTTCCATCGATGCCGTCTTACTGGCAAACTTTCCCAATATTCCCAAGCGAGGTAAAATTGTTGATCTCTGTGCTGGCAACGGGGCGGTTGGTCTTTTTGTCAGTCATAAAACAAATGCCAAAATTGATCAAATCGAAATTCAACCCCGCTTAGCGGATATGGCACAACGCAGTATCGCTTTAAACCATTTGGAAGAACAGCTAAAAGTCTATGAACTAAATTTAAAAGATAGCTTATCGGTTATAAAAAAAGATTCGGTAGAACTGGTCTTGTGCAACCCCCCTTATTTTAAAAACCTAGCGACAAATGAAAAAAATCCTAATCCCCATTTGGCCATTGCCCGCCATGAAATCCACGCGACACTAGAAGACGTCATTGACGTCTCCAGCCAAATGCTAAAGATGAATGGACGCTTGGCTTTAGTCCATCGACCTGATCGTTTTTTAGAAATTTTAGAATTGATGCAGGCCTATCGCATCGCGCCAAAGCGCGTTCAATTTGTCTACCCTAAAGCCAATAAAGATGCAAATATTGTTTTAGTTGAAGGAATAAAAAATGGTAAAAAAGACGGATTTAAAATTTTGCCACCACTAACCGTATATTCCAAAACAAATGAATATACCCCAGCTATTAAGGCGATGCTTTATGGCCAATAAGCATTATTTTTATGTTCTCTTATGCCGAGATAATACTTTTTATGCCGGCTATACGACAGATTTGACCCGCCGCTTAAAAGAACATAATGACGGCGTTGGTGCCAAGTATACCCGGCTAAAAAAAAGACGACCACTACAAATGGTGCATGCAGAAGTCTTTTTTGATCGCAGTAGTGCAACTAAAGCTGAAGCTGCCTTTAAAAAGTTAAGCCGACTACAAAAAGAAGCCTATTTAAAAGCCCATCAAAAGCAAAATCAACTTTAACTAAATCGTCTAAAAAAGGGTTCTCTTTTTGCTGGAGGACCCTTTTATGGTACCATCAAAAATGAAAGCGGCAACAAAAAGGAGGATAACTATGAAAAAGGTCGGTTTGATATTCGTTGGTTTGGCGTTAGTGATTTCTTTTTCGTCCAGCACTTTAGCAGCAACAACAAACACGAGTATGCAAGAAGAAGTAACAGAAACAATCACTAGCACCACAAAAGAGACAAGTCCCTCGTTACATAATGAACCTATCGCAACAACAGACAGAAAAGATGAAGCACAACTGCAAAAAAAGAACACCGCCCCTGCGTTTTATACAACAGCCAGTGAAAAGAAATACTTTACCATTACAACGCCAAATGATAACTTTTGGACAGATTTCACAGCAACACCAGCAGGAATAACAAAAAATTATTTCCAGCAGACTTTCCAAATTTTAAGTAAAATCACCACTTTTGATGATAAAGTCTATTACAAATTGCAAGGTCAAACCATATTTTATGTCTTAGCTACTAGCGGTGTCCTAAGTGATAGTCCACTGGGATTGCCTCAACCTAAAATTCAGTATCTCACCTTCAAAAATGCCACAACATATTGGGGAGATAACACCTTACAAAATGGACAGTCAACCAATCCTTTGACACTGAAAACTTGGCAAAGTCGCAATACTTACCTTCATGCCGACGGTGAGAAATATTTTGATTTATATTCAAATAAAGGAAATTTCGTTGGCTTCATTAAAGCCAGTAGTACCAATATCACCTCAATTGCAGGAACTGCGATTAAACAGCAAAAATATGTAACCTTAACCGCTACAAATTATCCTTTTTTGCAATCTTGGATTCAGAGCACCCCACAAACGACTAAAAAATATTATCAGCAGTCCTTTTTAGTAAAAGAGTTATACCACCATTTTGACGGCAATGATTATTACAGCCTTTACCAACTTAAAGGCGGCAAGCAAGTACGAGTCGGATTTACCAATGTCAAAGCAACCACAACTGCCCCCGGTGGACAAGGAGTTTACCAAAAATTAGGCAAATACGTTACCATTACCAATAAAAATTATCAAATTCATCAAAATTTCAACTGGAAATATCGCAATAAAACTAGAAATCTTTACGGCAAAACATTTTTGGCTCGCGGTCTTTATCGCCATGTTAATGGCGCAACTTATTACACACTTTATAATCAAAAAGGCAACTGGATTGGCTATTTAAATAGTGCCGCCACAAAAATAGCAGCCGGTCCTCAAGGCATTTATCAAAAGTGGGGTAAGAGCGTTGTTTTAACCAACAAAAATCAACCATTATGGCAAAATTTTAAATGGCAAAAGAAAAATACAAGTCAAAAGCTAATGGGCAGTCTGTATGTTGCTAAAGGCTACTACGAGCACGCAAATGGAGCTCGCTATTTAAGTCTTTATACCCAATCTGGCAAATGGCAAGGATACATTAATGCTGGTGCCACAAAACAAGCAACTTCCAAAGCCCAAAAATTAAAACAGGTGCAACAATTACTCAATCGTAAATATAAAAATAAAAATTTAGGCATTTATGTGATGAGTTTAACCGACGGTAGCGTGGCCCAAATAAATGGAAATAAAAATTTTCATGCGGCCAGCACCGGCAAATTACCGGCTTTGTATTATACGCAAAAGCAAATCAATGCCAAAAAGTTAAATCCTTATAAAAAATATCGTTACACCGATGCGATCAATAAAATGTCTTTATCTTATATGCGGGGCGGAGCTGGCATTTTACAATCCAAACGTTTTGGTAACTATTATTCTTTAGATACAATTATGAACTGGACTTGTAAGTATTCAGATAATCAAGGTGCTAATTTCTTAGGCTATTATGGAGCTGATAAATATAGTCAAAAAATGAAAAACGAAATTAGTAGTATCATCGGCCGCAAATGGACGCGTTTTAGTGTGATTAATGCCAAAGAAAATACGCGTCTTTTAAAAGCTATATATTTTGAAGGAGGCAAGGTGCTGACTTATCTTTCCCATACAACCTATGATAGTCAGCGTTTGCCAAAATATTTGCCAGTGCGGGTGGCTCATAAAATTGGTGATCTCGGCGGCTATGCTCACGATTGTGGCATTGTCTATACAAAAGAACCTTATGTTATTAGTGTAATGACACAAGGTACCGGCTATGAGATTATCTCGCGTATTTCAAAAGATGTCTATCAAATCATGAAATAGAAAATACCCAAAGGACTTTAGCAAAGACAAAATACCGTCTTTTACCTAAATATCCTTTGGGTATTTTATTGTCCCAAACTTCCTACGAAAACCCCCAGAAAGCTTAAAAATAAGCCGCCACCATAAGAAATAGCAAAATAGCGATAAAAAAGTTTAGGTTTTGCCTGCCACAAAGTTAATAATTCAAAATTAAAGGTAGAAAAAGTCGTGTATCCGCCCATCATACCAGTTCCCAAAAACAAATATGCGGCATCACTTAAATGCAAGCCAGAAAATACTCCTAAGATAAAAGCACCTGTTAAATTAATAATTTGGGTCGCCCACGGATACGGATGGGGTCGCTTTTCAAAAAAACGATTAATAAAAAAGCGTGCCATAGCACCTAACGCAGCTCCCAAACCAACCAGTAGCATATTCATTTTAAGTCCTCCTTATGAGGCTTTGGGCGCCATACTTTTTCTCCTAGATAGGCCATTAAAATTCCACCAAAAATGGATACAGTTAAATAAAGTCCCGCCAATAAAACGTTTGTTTCAAAAAGTTTTACCGTATCTAAAGCAAAGGAAGAAAATGTTGTAAAGGCACCAAAAAAGCCAGTACCCACGCCTAAAATTAACCGGCCATTGACATCTTGATCGGCCATAATGTGTTTTACTAACCAGCTAAACAAAAAACAGCCCAATAAATTGGCCACCAAGGTTCCTAGCGGAAAGCCATTGACTGCGGGTAAACTTAAACCCAATAAATAGCGTGCATTGCCACCAAAAAACGCAAAGAAAGCTACAATTATGTAATCCACTCAAATGCCCCCTCTTCAAAAAAAGTTTTGCTATTAAAAAAGTAGCACAAAAAAACCAAGAGTAAAAGTTGCACCTCTTGGTTTTCATTTCAATTATTTTGCACGTTTGATATACGTACCTTCAGCCGTGTTAATTTCTAAGCTTTCACCGGCTTCAATAAAATCTGGTACGTTAACAACTAAGCCTGTTTCCATTGTTGCCGGTTTACCAGAGCCAGTTACAGTTGCACCTTTAATTGAAGGCTGTGTTTCTGTAACAACTAAGACAACAGTTGTTGGTAATTGCACCCCAATTACTTCAGAACCGAAGAATTGAATTTTAACTTCCATATTTTCCAACAAGTATTTCATTTCTTCTGCAATTGTTTCAACTGGAATTTCATATTGTTCATATGTTTCCAAATCCATGAAGAAGGCTGTATCATCCATTGTATATAAATATTGCACAGGTTTTGTATCGATGTGTGCTTTTTCAAATTTTTCATCAGGACGTAAAGTTGTGTCATATGTCGCACCAGTTCGAACATCGCGAAGTTTCATTCGCATTACCGTGTTTCCTTTACCTGGTTTATGATGACTCGCATCTAAAACTTTGATCAATTTACCGTCTTGGACAAATGTCATCCCTGCCCGTAAGTCGCTTGCTGCAATCATTGTCTAAATCCTTCTTTCTTGTTATAAAATTCTTTTTCATTGTAGCAAACAAGACGCGTTTATGCTAGTTTTAGCCAAAATTCTCATTTAGCCTCTTTTTATTTTCTAACGTAGTTGGGATCGTATTCGTCTGTTTCGATATAAATATAGGCTTTTTTATCTGGCAGACTTTGACGAATTTGGCGCTCGATCTCATTTACAACCCTATAACTATGGGCTTCTGCTTCATCAACGATGTCAATTTTTGCGGCAATCATAATTTCTGTTGGCCCCAAATGCACAGTCTTAATATCAATCAGACGTTTTACTTCTGTGCGCGAAAAGGCTGCTTTAATCTTTTTCAAATCACTAGCAGTAACGCTTTCGCCAATAATTAGACTATAAAATTCCCGTGCTAGAAAAATTGCAGCGAACATTAACAATAGACCGATTAATAACCCGCTTAAAGCATCAAATAGTGCATTGCCGGTTACCATGGTTAAAATAGTTCCCAATAAAGCTATTACTAAACCAATCACTGCACAAAAATCTTCGGTAAAAATAATTAAAATTTCGCTGTGACGGCTTTCTCTTAAAAAGCGAAATAACGGTAACTTCTCTTCATTCAATTCCTTAATTTCTTTAAAGGCAATGCGTAGTGAACTCCCTTCTACTGCCATCCCAAAAATTAAAATGATAATCACAAGCCATTGGTTACCAACTTCGTGAGCCGGATGAAAAAGCTTTTCCATTGCTTCCATCACACCTAAAGCACCACCACCAAAGAAAAGCATCATCGCTACAATGGTACTAAAAAAATACTTTGCTCGCCCCTCACCAAACTGATGCAACTGGCTGACCGGACGTGCCGCCCACTTATCCCCGATTAGCAATAGCGCTTGATTGCTACAATCGACGACACTATGAATACTCTCGTTTAACATTGCGGCACTCCCGCTTAACAAGTAGCCGACAAATTTACTAATCGCCACTAATATATTGGCGACTAAAGCAGCAATTACGGCCATCATCCCTTGATTTGTTTCTTTTTCCATTTTTCTCATTCCTTTTTTTAATTAATTGAAGTCTCTTCTTTATTATAAAGAAACTAGCAATTTAGCAAAAACAATAGCGCTTTTAAAACAAAATATTCTACAAATACTCGCAATTTTTCTACAATAGTTTTAGGAAGTGATTAAATGGAAACTTTAACTAGCAGTTTTATTTTGCCAAAAACAGCAAAACTCGATGACAACCAGCAAAATGTAGTCCGCAAAATTTTAGATTTTAGTGCAACAAATATTCCTTGCGACAAAACAGCTGTCTTTGTTTTAAGTGGTGAGGCTGGCGCGGGAAAAAGTATTGTTTTAGCCAGCGCCTTTGAAAAGCTGCAAAAACTAAGTCGGCAACCTAACACCGCCTTTAGCGGTTTTGACAATAAATTATTGGTCAATCACAACGAAATGTTGAAGATCTATAAAGAATTAGCCCAGCAATCTACTTATTTATACAAAAAAGATTTCATGAAACCAACACCTTTTATTAACCACTATCAAAAGGAGCATAAAAAAGCTGAGATTATCATGATTGATGAGGGGCATCTCTTATTGAGTAAGTCAGATCCATTTAATAAATTTCAACAGACAAATCAATTAGTCGAAATTATGAAATTAGCCAAGGTCGTTATTTTAGTTTTTGATTTTGCACAAGTAATAAAATTGAAAAGCTATTGGCAACCTAACTGGTTAAAAAGTCTATTAAAGGACTACCCTACCCAATATTATTACTTAGATCAGCAATATCGGCTCCAGGATGCCAAAGTGACAGACTGGATTAATGCCTTTGTAAAGGGGCATTTAGTCCCAAAACCAACAACAAAAAACTTTGAGTTAGAATTTTTTGCCGATGGGCTGTCTCTTTACGAGAAAATCAAAACTAAAAATCAGCAATTTGGCCTATCCCGATTACTAGCTACTACTGATTTCCCCTTCACTGTCTTGGATGATAAAAAATGGTTTGTAACCGCCGGAAATTTGAAACTTCCCTGGGACAAACTTAATTTTACCGATCGCCCTTGGGCAGAACGCCCCGAAACTATTAATGAAGTCGGCTCGATTTACACGATCCAAGGCTTTGATTTAAATTATGCCGGAGTCATCTTAGGACCGAGCGTAAAATATGATGAAGCAGAGGAAAAAATTTACATTGACAGTAATCTTTACGAAGATCATGAAGCCTTTAAAACCAGAACAGATGTTGCTTCATTAGCAAAAGCAAAAAATGAGATTGTCGCAAACAGCATCAATATTTTATTCAAACGCGGAAAATTTGGTTTATATATTTATGCTACCGATGCTACTCTCAGAAAACATTTACTTGCATTAAAGAACACGAAAATATAAAACTGGCACTTACTGAGATATTTTCAAGCTAAATTTTAAAATGATTTAGTTTGTCATACCTGATACGGTCAAAAATGATAGCAAATAAACCAGACAGCATTTGATAAACAGGAATAATAAATGGACCTTTTGTTTCAAAATTGCGCGCCAAAATAATAATACTCCACCATATTTATTTCATTAAATTTAGCAAGTAAAAAAAAGAATATTGATAGCACAAAAAAAGCGAGCCGACCTTAGTGGGGCTCGCTTTTTTGCTAGATTATAAATTATCAGCTATTTGATTGCTCCACGAATAACAAAGCATCGTAAGGAGCAAATGTCATTTCTTTTGTTAATTTTTTAGGGGCGGTTTTGTCGTTTGCAATATAGGACTGCCAATTTTTCTGCCAGATTTTTTTGGGCAACGTTAGTTTTCTAGTTTTTTGGCTGATATTGGTAATAATTAAAAACTGCTTTTCCCCTTTTCTTAAATATGCAAAAATATCAGGGTCATTTTGAGCCAATAATTCAAAGGTCCCAGTTGCAAAAGTCTCCTCTTGTCTACGTATTTGAATCAATTGCCGATAAAAATTCAAGACCGAGTCAGGATCTTCTTTTTCAGCTGCAACATTGATTTTGACATAATTGGGGTTGACTTTCAGCCAAGGTGTACCTGTAGTAAAGCCAGCGTTTTTGCTATCATCCCATTGCATTGGGGTACGAGCATGATCACGACTCCAAGAAGTGGCAAGCTGCAATGCTTCTGCTTCACTTTTATTTTCAGCTAGCAGCCGATGATAAAAAGAAAGGGTATCTTTGGCATCCACTTCTGAAATTGTTTGAAATGGATAGTTTGTTGCGCCTAATTCTTGCCCTTGATAAATAAAAGGCGTTCCACGTAATAATAAATACATCATGGCTAAAGCTTTCGCTGATTTCTTGGTTTCGTTGCCTAAAATTGTGTTAAAGCGTGGATTATCATGATTTTCAAGATATAGGGCATTCCAACCTTTTTTACCTAAATCTTTTTGCCAACGGGCGATAACTTTTTTAAAGCCTAATAAATCAATCCGTTCGCTTCCCGCAACTCCTTTTCGAACATTATGTTCCAATTCAAAAATCATATCCAAATACCCTTCTGAATCTGTCCAATTAACCGCTTTTTTACTGGAAACGCCACTGGCTTCTCCTACTGTCATCACATTGTATTCATTAAAAATTTGTTGTAAATCCTTCATATAATTGTCAATACCAGCTACATTCATGAAAGGCGCCCAGGGATTATCTTTAATTTTAAAATTCCAAGGTTCCTTTTGGATATGGCTGATGGCATCTAATCGAAATCCATCAATTCCCAGTTCTAACCACCAGCGAATCATTTGGTAAATTTCAGTACGCACAGCTTCATTTTTCCAATTTAAATCCGGTTGTTCTGGCGCAAATACGTGAAAATAAGCCTGACCACTTGGTTCATCGACCGTCCAAGTTGAACCGCCAAAAAAACTCTGCCAATTATTCGGCAAGTTAGCGGGCGTAGCATTCTGCCAGTGATAATAATTACGGTACGGATTTTCTTTACCTTTTCTTGCTTCCACAAACCAAGGGTGCTGATCGCTGGTGTGGTTGACTACTAAATCCAAAATAATTTTCAGATTTTCTTTGTGGCACGCCTCTAAAAGTTCCTTAAACTGTGCCATATCACCATATTCGGCTGCGATGTCTTTATAATCAGAAATATCATAGCCATTATCTACATTGGGAGATTTGTACATGGGATTTAACCAAATAAAATCAACTCCCAGTTCCTTAAGATAGGGAATTTTGGCAATAATTCCTTTAATATCCCCAATGCCATCCCCATTACTATCATAAAAACTACGGGGATAAATTTGATACCCCACTGCATTTTGCCACCAATTGGTCATGATTTCACCACTTCCACGACAAAAGCATCCCAAGGCATAAGTACAACTTTTTCTAATTGACTTGGCGTAGGACCGTTGGATAAAATCAGTTCCTTAATTGCACCGTCGTAATGAAATTCATTTGCTTCACTAGCAAAGTTTGTCACAACAAGCCACGTTTTTTCTTTGAAGCTTCGTGTATAGGCAAAAACTTCAGGAGCTGTTTTTAATAGGTGAAAATCCCCCCATACCACTAACGGGTTGTCTTTTCTCAATTGAATCAATTTTTGATACGTATAAAAAAGTGAATCTTTATCTGCTAATGCTTGGGTGACGTTTATTTTAGGATAATTCTCATTTACCGCAAGCCACGGTGTACCGGTCGTAAAACCAGCGTGTTGACTATCGTCCCATTGCATGGGTGTTCTGGCATTATCTCTTCCTTTAACATTGATGGCATTTATAATTTCAGCTGGTTTATATCCTTGAGCGAGTCGTTCATGATACATGTTAATACTTTCAATATCGTCAACTTCTTCAATGGCACTAACCAAATGATTGGTCATGCCAATTTCTTCTCCTTGATAAATATATGGCGTCCCTTTTAGTAAGTGTAATAAAATCGCTAACAATTTACCGCTTTTAACACGATAATTTTTTTCGTCTCCCCAACGGGAAATAATGCGGGGTAAATCATGGTTGTTCCAAAATAGTGAGTTCCATCCTTCATCACCTAGTTCTGTCTGCCATTTGGCAAAAACTTCCTTCAATTGCGCCACTGCAAGGGGACGTAAATCCCATTTGCTTTTTTGGGGCTGTTCATCTAATGCGACATGTTCAAATTGAAAGACCATGCTTAACTCTTGGCGTTTAGGATTTGAGTATAATTTGGCAATTTCAGGTGTTGCTCCCCACGTTTCGCCGACGGTTAACAAATCGTGTTTACCAAAAGTTGCTTTGTTCATCTCTTGTAAATAGTCATGGAGTTTGGCACCATTGCCGGTAATCATCTTTTCTGGCACTTTGCCGATCAAATCAATGACATCCATACGAAAACCGCCAATTCCTTTTTCAATCCAAAAATTCATCATATCATAAACTGCCTGCCGCACTTTTTCATTGGCCCAATTTAAATCAGGTTGTTTTTTGGAGAATAAATGCAAGTAATACTGCCCACTTGCTTCATCAAATTCCCAAGCGCTGCCAGAAAATGTCGATCCCAATTCATTGGGCGCGCTGCCATCTGCTTTAGGATCGGCCCACACATAATAATCGCGGTAGGTATTTTCCTTGCCTTTTTTGGCTTCAAGAAACCATTGATGCTCATCAGAAGTATGATTGACTACTAAGTCCATCACAATTTTGATGGAACGCTTTTTAGCTTCAGTAATTAGCCGCTCCATATCCTCCATTGTGCCAAATTCGGCCATAATCGCTTCATAATCTGAAATATCGTAGCCATTATCATCATTGGGAGAGGCATAGACTGGGGATAACCAAATCGCACCAATTCCCAGTTTTTTTAAATAATCTAATTTTTCAATAATACCGCCAATATCGCCAATTCCATCACCATTGCTGTCTTTAAAACTGCGGGGATAAATTTGGTATACAACAACTTCTTGCCACCAGTGTTTTTCCATTTTTTTCACTCTTTCTAATCCTCTTTTGTAATGACAAAACCTTTAGGAGCTAATTTCAGATCGGCAGTAAAGCCATTAGCCAAAATAATTTCCCCTTTAATAGTTAGAGAGTTCGCATTTTCACCCAAATTGAAGTAGCCGATAATTTTTTTATCTGCTAATTTGCGTTGAAGTACAATTTGCTGTTTAGCTAGATCAACATTTTCCCAAATCATTTGACCTTCTGATAGTATTTTTGCAAAGTCACGGCGAAATTTGACCAGTTTTTTGAAAAAGGCAAACATATCCAAGTCCTGATCTTCTTCTTGCCAAACCATACATTTACGACAATCTGGATCCATTTCTCCTGTCATGGCAAATTCATCGCCGTAATAAATACATGGTACTCCGGGTTGTAAATAAGTAAAAGCCTCTACTTGTTTCATTAAGTCTTTATCGTTTTTTGCCTCCGTTAAAATTCGCGGTGTATCGTGGGAATCTAAGACATTAAATTGCACTTGGTTGGTTTGTTGGCGATAAAGCATTAATTGCCGATTAATTTCCGATACCATTTTTTCTAACGTGATGTCTTTTTTAACAAAAGCACCGGAAATAGCATCTGTATATGCGTAGTTCATTACAGCGGTAAATTCATCACCATTAAGCCAACTTTGAGAAGAGTGCCAAATTTCACCTAAAATATAGAAATCATCTTTGGCTGCATCACACACTTGCCGAAATTCCCGCCAAAAAGTGTGATCGACTTCATTGGCGACATCCAAACGCCAAGCATCAATATCAAATTCTTTAATCCAATACGCTGCAATCTCCAAAAGATATTTTTTTACTTCTGGATTTGCTGTATTTAATTTTGGCATATGGGGAGTAAAAGCAAAAACATCATAGGTAATATCATAGGCATCTTCAAAATCTTTTCCTTCTTTATAGCTAGCTGGAAATTCATTAATGTGAAACCAATCAGCATATTTTGAAGCGGCACCATTTTGCAAAACATCTTGCCATTGTGGTGAAGTATCTCCCATATGATTAAAGACTGCATCTAACATTATTTTGATGCCCCGTTTATGACATTCCGCTACTAATTTTTTAAATAATTTTTTATCGCCAAAGTCTGGATCAATTTCAAAGTAATCGATCGTATCGTATTTGTGATTGGAATGGGCTTTAAAAATCGGACAAAAATAGAGACCGTTAATCCCAAGTTCGGTGAAATGGTCTAAGTGATCTAAAACGCCTTGTAAGTCGCCACCAAAGAAATCTTGACGATCAGGATCTTTTGAGCCCCACGGCAGCGTTCCCTTTGGATCATTACTTTTATCCCCGTTGGCAAATCGCTCTGGAAAAATTTGATACCATACTGTATTTTTTACCCACGCTGGTGCTTTAAAGCGATCAACTTCATGAAAATACGGCATTCTAAAATAGTTATTCGGCATCTTTAGGTATTCTTTTTCAGCTGGAAAACAGCCATGATCGCCATAAAAAATTTCACTATCATCTAAACCGACAACTTTAAAGCCATAAGCCATGCGCTTATATGGTTCACTCGTTGCTACCACCCAATAATCATGCAATTCAGTCGTTAAATATTTTTCCATTACTAATGGTTTTTGATACCACTTTTCTGCTTCTAAAGTATAGGTATCCCCATGAAGAAGTTCTACTTTTTTCACATCATTTTTGGCTGTTTTTAAGCGAATGTGCATGAGATCTTTTTGATATAAATAGGCAAACTCGCTATCTGGACGGTGATTAATTGCTGCTGTATTCATCAAATCGCACCCTTCTTTTTTGATTACTCACGATATTTTTCATGAGAAAAAGTTCATTTCGGCTTCATTATGACATATTAAAATTTGAATTTCAATGAAATTACCGCAAACGATTGCATTTATATTTTTTTGCTTCTTTGCAAGTGTTACTAAAATGACCGATTCTTATTTTCGTTCGCAAAATTAGTATATATCGTCAATTGTTTTCGTTATATACGTAAAACTTTTATGGAACTTTCAATTTGTATCTCGTGTTTTAAAAAAGCAAAAAAAATATTTCAAATAAATTGCTTGACTATTTCCGCAATCGGTTGCATAATACATTTTGTAAGCGAAATCATTTAAATAATTTTTGGGAGGAACAAGAAATGAAATCAAATTGGAAAAAGTTATTGATGGGTGGCGTAGTTTTAAGTTTATCTGCTATGACATTAGCAGCTTGTGGTTCAAGTGATTCAAAAGATGACAGCGCAGATAACTCATCCGCAAAATCTGAAGAAGTAAAAGGTGATTTAAAAGTATGGATTGATACTGAACATATTCCAGCTATTAAAGAAGCTGTTGCTGATTTCCAAAAAGAATATCCCGATGTAAAAGTAACCATTAAAGCCGGTCAATCTGCTGACGCTAAAGCAGATGTTTCAAAAGACCCAGAAAAAGCTGCTGATGTTTTCATGATGCCCCACGATCAAATTGGTCAAATGGCAGAAGCTGGTCTTTTGTATCCCGTTGGTAAAAAACAAGCAGAAGAAATTAAAGAAAATAATACCGAAGCAGCTGTTAACGGTGTTACTTGGAAAGATAAAATTTACGGCTACCCTTATGGTGTTGAATCACAAGTTCTTTACTATAACAAAGCAAAATTATCTGCAGATGATGTAAAAACTTGGGCAACGTTAACCCAAAAAGGTAAAATTGGGACAAACTTTGCTGAAGCAGGTGCCAACTACATCTTTGGTCCATTATTCATGAGTAACGGCAATGTTTTATATGGTGAAAATGGTGAAGACTTAAAAGGAACAAACTTCAATGATGAACAAGGTGTACAAGTTCTTGACTGGATCGCCAAACAAAAAGATAATGCCGGTGTCGTTCAAGCCAACGCATCTGCCTTATCAAACTTACAATCTGGTAAAACAGATGCTTTCCTTTCTGGTCCATGGTCTAAAAATGATGTGAAAAAAGCATTGGGTGATAACATGGCTGTTGCAGCTTACCCTACCATTGATTTTGGCAATGGTCCAAAACAAATGAAAGCTTTTTTAGGTGTTAAAGTTTACGGTGTTAACCAACAAACAAAAGCACCACTAGCAGCCATGGCATTAGCAAACTACTTAAGTGGTAAAGAAACACAACAAAAAGAATTCGAAGTAAACGGCGTAATTCCTGCTAACAAAGAATTACAAGAAGATAGCAAAGTTAAAGAAGACGCTGTCGCAAAAGCAGTTATGGAAATGGCTGACCCAGAACATTCTGTTGTAATGCCCAAATTACCAGAAATGGTTTCATTCTGGCCACCAATGGACGCTTTGATTAACGACACTTACAAAGGCAAAATCGCCGCTAGTGACTACCAAGCAAAATTGGATAAATTTGTTGCTGATACATCTAAATCAGCAGAATAAATCGTTATTAGTTTGACGCAAGTGTAAAATTTAAGGCCGATCAAAAAATCCCTGCAGATTTTTTCGCTCGGCCTTTTTAGTTAAGAAAGCTTGGCAATGCAGCTAGCTTTCAAACACAACTGGGAGTTTTGTTCAATTCTCCTTATTCAAAATTCCTCTTTTAAATACAAGCAGGAAAAACGAAAGTTAGGTGAAGACCACATGTTCAAAAAGAAAAACTATGAAACCCACATCACCTTTAGAGAGCTTTTTAAAAAAGGTGATTTGCCCACTAAATTATCTTTTTTCATTATGGGTGCTGCTAACCTGGCAAACAAACAAATTCCAAAAGGTCTTTTGTTTTTAGCCAGTGAAATTGGCTTTATTTATTGGCTTGTAACCAATGGTGCTCACGCCTTAGCGATGCTTCAAACCTTAGGCACAAAAAAACAAGGTTTGGTTTATAACGAAGATTTAGGAATTGAACTTTTACAAAAAGGCGATAATTCCATGTTGATTTTACTATTTGGGATTGCGGCTATTTTAGTCTGTGTTTTATTAATTATTTTATATGTTATCAACTTAAAAAGTGCACGTCACCTTTTTGAATTAAAACTATCTGGCGATAAAATTCCTTCAACTACTCAAGACTTACGCAGCTTATTAAACGAACGTTTCCATGTTACGTTAATGTCTGTCCCATTAATCGGTGTCTTGTTCTTTACCGTTTTACCGCTTTTATACATGATTTCCATCGCCTTTACGAACTACGATCATAATCACTTACCACCAAAAAGCTTATTTACTTGGGTTGGATTACAAAATTTTGGTAATGTCATTAGCGGTGATATGGCCGGAACCTTCTTCCCCGTCTTAGGCTGGACCTTAATTTGGGCCATCTTTGCAACTGTAACCAATTTCTTTTTTGGTATTATCTTAGCCTTATTAATTAACGCAAAAGGCATTAAATACAAAAAAATGTGGCGAACACTTTTTGTTATTACAATGGCTGTGCCGCAATTTGTCTCTTTACTTGTCATGCGTAATTTACTAAATGATGCGGGACCAATTAATGCCATCTTACAAAATTTAGGTTGGATTTCTAGCTCGATTCCTTTTTTAACAGATCCAATTTTAGCAAAAATTACCGTTATTGTTGTCAATATGTGGATCGGGATTCCAGTCACGATGTTAATTTCAACTGGGATTATCCAAAACTTGCCAACTGATCAAATTGAAGCTGCTGAAATTGATGGGGCGAATAAATTCCAAATTTTCCGTAACATCACTTTCCCACAAATCCTATTTGTCATGACACCAGCTTTAATCCAACAATTTATCGGCAATATCAATAACTTCAACGTTATCTATCTATTAACCCAAGGTGGTCCAACCAACTCTGACTTTTACGGCGCTGGTTCCACTGACCTTTTAGTTACTTGGCTTTATAACTTGACTGTCAATACGATGGACTATAATTTAGCCTCTGTTATCGGTATTTTGATCTTCATCTTATCAGCAGTCTTTAGTTTAATGGCCTACACGCGTACAAATTCATTTAAGGAGGCGTAAAAAATGGCGGTACAATCAAAAAGCAAAAGTTATCATAAAAAACAAAGAGCAACCCGCACGTTAATCTACGCCATTTTAACGATTATGGCAGTCTTTTGGCTCTTTCCTATTTTCTGGATTGTTCTTACGAGCTTTCGTTCAGAAGGGGGCGCATTTGTTCCTTATATCATCCCCAAAGAATTTACAATGGGAAATTATGCTACCCTTTTAAGTGATGCTTCAGGCAACTATCCTTTTGTCCGTTGGTTTTTAAACACACTTTTTGTTGCAGTTATTAGCTGTCTGCTTTCAACCTTCATTACAATTGCCATGGCTTATGCCTTATCGCGATTGCGTTTTAAACTACGGAAACCATTTTTAAAAGTGGCCTTAGTTTTAAATATGTTTCCTGGCTTTATGAGTATGATTGCGGTCTACTATATTTTAAAAGCAATGGATTTAACTCAAAGTTTGGTCGCTTTAATTTTGATCTACTCTTCGGGCGCTGCCCTAGGTTTTTATATTGCGAAGGGGTTCTTTGATACCATTCCAATGGCCTTGGATGAATCTGCCATGATTGACGGTGCCAACAAATGGCAAATTTTTACTAAAATTACGCTTCCTCTTTCCAAGCCAATTATTGTCTACACTGCTTTAATGGCCTTTATGGCTCCGTGGATGGACTTTATCTTTGCCAAGATCATCATGGGCGACGATGTTAAAAACTACACCGTTGCGATCGGCTTATTCTCAATGATGAACAAAACAACTGCAAACTCTTTATTTATGTCTTTTACAGCCGGTTGTGTACTGATTGCAATTCCAATTACGATTTTATTTATCTTCATGCAAAAATATTATGTAGAAGGGATTACTTCTGGTTCTGTAAAAGGTTAATCAAAAAAATCCAAGCAAAATGCCTGCTGTACAATTATTTTCAAAACAATTGTACAGCAGGCGTTTTTATCTATTTTTTCAAATTTTTTCTTATCAAAAAATTCTCTAATTCAAAAAAAAATGAAGTAAAACGAAAATTATCTAAAAAAGAGGATATTGTCGCCTTTTATAATGAAGAAAATAACATTGTAAACCCGCTTGATTTTCCTATTTAGAATAATTATAATGCAATTTAGTCAAAACAGTTTAAAATGAGTAGTAGAAACAAGGATATTCCCCAATAACCTTAATTTCCCAATAGGCGGAAAACTATTCCCCATAGTTTCCGCCAAGCTATTTTTTTAGCCCCTTTAGCCGTATTACATAAGAAAATGGCATGACGCATTTTCTTGTAACAGATCACCTTAGCCTTTTAGAAGGCTATTTTTTTTACTTATGAAAATCGGCTTATTGCAAAAATGTAAGTCTTTCGCAATAAAAAGCTATGGTACCTTTTTTAAAATCCGTTTAAGATAGTGTTATAAAGTAAACAGGATGGTGGAATACATGAAAAAACTATTAATCGGCTTAGTGGTTGTTATCGTCGCGGCCTTTGGATTATTTAAATTTATTGAAACAACAGAGATGGGTGGCGATACCTATTATGTTCAAGTGACAACAGATGGTAAACAAGTGACCTTAAAAGATGACAGCGGCCAAGAATATTTAGACTACGAATATCAATTAACCGGTTACGATGAAAATGGCAAAAGTAAAGAATTAACCTTTCGTGCCAACAAAGAACGCCCCTTGCGGAAAAATGCATACTTAAAAGTTACGTACAATACCAAAAAAGAAGGCGTGACTCAGTGGGAAGAAGTCGCTGAAAAAGCGGTACCCAAAAAAGCATTAACGCATTTAAATTAAATCGCTATAACCTCCTATGATTCCCAAATTTAGCATAACGCCACAAGTTCTATTCATAAAAAAATTTAGGAACCCTTGCACAAATTGCGTAAGGAAATAAAATAGTGACATGACTTTCAAATTTTATAGCCTTTAACAAAGTGATTAATCTCAAAGCAACTTCTTTTGCGATAAGCTGCTTTGAGATCAATTTTTATTGTAAAAAGGAGCTGGGACTATAAGTGGTCCCAGCTCCTTTTTGCTTAATTGGCTTTTACAACGTATTCACATTAATCCCCTAAGTTAAAACGCAACTTCATTTGTGGTGCACCAAGCATTACCAATTGCCCAAGCAGTTTTGTTGTCAACTCTTTGGCTACTTTGGCATACTCTTCATTCACTGAAGCTAAATAATTTGAGCTATCTGCTTTGTTGACTGCATTTTGATCTGCCTTGTGTTGGATATGACGAAAAGCGGCAACACTATCTTGTACATAATCATCTCGTACATCTGAATATAAATTATAATTTGTATCCCCTAAAACGGCGATCACGCCACTTAACCAATACATATTATCCAAACTAAAATCTTCTTTTACTTCTTTATAAAAAGCTGGTGTATCTTCTACATTTGCATAAAATGGCACAACAGTGTTAAAGGTATTCGGACCAAAAGCCAACCAATGAATACCTGCAATTTCTTTTGGTACGTCATTACGCAATTGCAAAATGTGTACTTCTTGATTGCGGTTAATGCCGATGGGACGCAACTGGCTTTTTTGTGCTTTCGTACCGTCGCCATAACAATCATAGACTGTTTCTTCATAATGAGAACTTAACGCCCATTTGATATCTTCCACACTTATTAAACGATTGGCTTTACAAATAAATGGCAGATTTTGATCAAAGGGTGATTGTTCTATCTCTGGCGTGAAGAAGCGTTGCACATACCAAGCTCGCGGATTGTTGTATTGGTTATCTTTTACCGTTGCACTACCAAAGATGTGCCGTAAATTATAGCCAGTATAATCAGGATTTAAATGATAGGTGTGAATCAATTCTTTTAAATCTTTCGAACACAATGTATCGGGTGAATCAAAATCAAAATCAGTAATATTCATCCGATTAGGTGCTACCACATAAGCATCATCTGGAATTTTAACAGCAGCCCAGTGATGTCCACCGATTGTTTCAAACCACCAAATTTCATCCTGATCAGAAAAGGCAATACCATTTGGTTCATACGTGCCGAATTCTTCTAACAATGCGCCTAAGCGTTTAACGCCTGCTTGGGCACTTTTAATATATGGCAAGACGATAGTCAGCATATCTTCTTCCCCAATACCGCCTGTCACATAAGGATCAACTCCCAAAATCCGAGAGTTGCTTGTAATTGTTTCAGTTGCTGACATGGCAACATTCGCGCTATTAATACCAGATTCTCCCCAAATACCGATTTTGGGTGAAACATCCGGCGTAGCAGTATAACGCAAGGGATTGTCAGGTAATTTTATTTCAACACCACTAATAACAGCTTTGTAATTTTGCACTTGTTCTTCTGGTTTTACTACAATAAAATTCTTAGGATTTAATGGCGCTTCTCCATCTTCGTTGCGGGCAATCATAGTAGAACCATCAATTGAAGCCTTTTTTCCTACCAAAATCGTCGTACATGCACTGTGATTGTTCATTTTTTTCATCCTTTCACTAATTAATTGACTTTTACTTATTCACTAATTAAAGTGTAGACCTTCTCTTCATTTTTGTGAAACAAAAACCTTGAAAATGATGAAAAGGTAATCTTTACCCCCATTTTCAAATAAAAGTTATAATAGAAAAAAAGGAGGAATTACCATGTCACTACTTGTTCCCACTAACATGATTGAAGTAACTGAAAAATTAGCCGACGACAAAAATCGAGGTATCGCAACGACTGAAGAAAAAATTATTTTGCAAGCCGTTTTAGACAATGCACAAGATATTTTAAACGGTGCACTTGAAGGACCTTATTGGAAAGTGAACTGGCAAAAAGAAGATGAAAGTCTGGTTATCTACGATATTATGAACAAAGAAGTCGGTACTGTCACACCAGCAGGTAACAGCTTTAGTGAAGACTTTAAAAGCAATGCTGCCCATGTTATTCGCAGCTTAGACGATCAAATTCAAAAGATTGTCAACAATGCCTAGTGAAAATCCAAGCAAATAATCTCATGAAAATAAAAAGATAGACCACGTTTACAGCCATGAAGCTGAGATGTGGTCCATCTTTTTATTTTTGCCAAACAAGAACACTGGCATCGTCACTTTGTTTAAAACGCGGATAGGTTAGCAATTTTGCATCTTCACCTTCTAACTTACGAAGGTGATCACAGGCGGCTACCAAAGTTCCATAATCTTGAAAGTGACCTAACTGATGCGGTGTACATTCATTAAAGGTATCCACTAACCGATAAAAGCCATCACTGGTAATGACTATTTTTTCCAATTGGTCAGCTGGTACACTTTTTTGTGATAAGCGCGCAATGCCAATTGGGGACGGATCTAAAATCGCATATCCGTTTGGTGTATTTTTTGTTTGCCGATTTTTTACCAAATCTTTTGTCACTGCCGCTTTTGCAGCTTCAATTGTTTCGCCTTTTTTTAATAGTTGATGAAAAGTTGAAACAATTCGTTGATCATTTTGTGGAACGGTCCGATCATAGAAAGTACGCATTTGTTGGTTTAAAAATGCAGTGATTGGTGAATCTCCCAACCAACTAAACTCCATTTCCGTGCCAATTTTACGATAACAACTAAATGTGGCACTCGGCCACAAATCAGGGGTTAGCTTCCCTAATTCTTTGCGGTAATTTTGTGCAAAGCTGGTAACAGCCTGCATCAAAGCACGACTTGTTGCCATTTTTTCATTCGCCAAAAGTGTTATCAGTTGACCGCCGATAAAATGGCTAAAAACCTGCGCATCACTCATACCCGCCAAATAATTATCTCCTAATCCACTGGCACCATCTAAAATAAAACCAAATGTATCATTGCCGTAGACAAAGTCCTCATTTTGTTTGTTGCCACGATCCGTATAAAAGAAAACAGACATTTCTTTTCTTCCCTTCAAAAAATAGTAAAAAAAGCTTCTTTACATATTTTTCTATAGTATCACAAGAACATTAAAAAACCAGTGGCGTAAAAAGGTAAATACAGCCTATTTGTCCTCATAATAAAAAAGGGCTTGATAGAAGTGTTCAGCTTCAAGATCAAGTAGATATGATTCCAGCTCCTCAGTCGACTATTACTAACAAAGTTATACCTTAAACGCCGTTTATTCAAAAGAAAGAGGTGGGACAAAAATTTTCTCCCACCTCCTAGACTAACTTTTTGTTTGATTGAAAATGCCATAGTCAATTTCATTGACAGACTTTGCTACTACAATCGCTGAATAAACATCTGAATTTACATTTAAAATCGTCCGAAGCATTCCCACAAACCATTCTACCCCAGCAAATATTGCAATACTTTCAATAGGTAGACCCATTTGAGGTACAATAATCGCCAGTGAAACAAGGCCTGCTCCTGGTACCACAGCATTTGCTAAGGAAACAAATGTTGCTGTTATCGCTAGATAAAACATTTTCTCAATCGAAAAATCCATTTGATACATTTGGGCAATTGTCATAACCGTAATCGCCATGTGCATAGCCGAACCATTACTGTTTAATGACATCCCCAAAGGTAAAACTAAATTGGTAATACGATTGCTTAACCCTAATTTATGCCGGGATTCTTCCATCGCAATTGGTAGTGTAATCGCTGAAGACGTCGTCGCAAGCGCCATCACCGACATATTTTTCATATTCAAAACCAGCCGCCATGGATTTAACTTGCCATAAAGGGCGATTACGATTATCCATAAACCTAAAAACAGGAATGTACTTAAACCATAGACTAACAAATACTTCATTAGCGGCAATATAATCTTAATCCCCAACTCACTAATAGTAGAAGCAATTAGGGAAAAAATCCCGATTGGAGCAAAAATCATCACATAATAAATAATGTTAATAATGACTTCATTAAAATCTACAATAATCTGGAATAAGGGTGATGTTGGTTTTTTTTGCATAAATTTGCTGAGAGCTAAGCCAAAAAATAAAGCAAATACGATAATTTGAATAATAGAACCTTCTGCCAACGAAGCAAAAATATTTTTCGAGAAAAAGTCACTGATTGTTTGGCTTAAAGAAATTTCCTGCTCTTTAATCCCTTGACCTAAAGAGGCAGTCATATCCACACCATAGCCGGGGTTAAACAAAACTGCAATGAAAATACCCCAGCTAGCTGCCAATAGTGATGACACACCAAAAACTACAACCGTGCGAATACCTAAACTCGTTAACTCTTTTGGCTTAATGCTGCCAACTGCTTGAATAATTTGACCTAAAACCAAAACTGGTATTGCCATCTGCATCAACTTTAAGAAGATATCGCCAATAATTTTTAAGTAGTGGGCCCATTCTGGTATAAACAAACCAAATGCCAAACCTAAAACGACAGCAATCAATATTTGGGTGATCATGGAGAATTTTTTTGTCATTTTCCTCACCTCTATAACTGTAATGATCGCCCGCCATCTTTAGTTTCCCCCCGCAATCATAAGACGATAGCGCTGCGATTAAAATAATAGCTGTGGTAGTTGAAATTGTTTTTATAAATCAAAATAGTCTTATTTTAGCTCCGACCACAGCTATTAAAAACTATGCTTCTTCCTTTGTATCTTTTGCTAAAACCGCAAAAACGAGTAAACCAATCACTTGTAAAACACAAGCAAGATAAAAACCGATTTTCATAGAACCAACGGTGTCTGCTAAAAAGCCGGTAATATAAGGTGCTAAAATGGACCCAGACATTCCAATAAAGTTATACGCACTTAAAGTAGTCGACAAGGAACCTTTTGGTGCGTTTTTTGTCACGTAAGCTACAACGATTGGATCAAGAGCCAGTTTCCCAGTCAACCCGTATAAAATTAACACCGCAATTAGTAGTGTACGATTGGTTACAAACGCAATTGAAAAGACTGATAGAATGGCTAATGGCACTAGTAAATACACTAATTTTTTGGTACTGCCAGATTTATCGGCAATACGTGCAAAAATCAACGCTCCAGGAATTGACGCCCACGGTACTAATGAAGAAATAAAACCTACGCTCGTGCCAGCAAAACCGCGTTCAGCAATTAGAAAAGATGGCAACCAAGTAATAATAACAAAATTGGCATAAATGCTAGTGAAACATAAAATGAATGCAGCCAGTAAGTTTTTGTTGGAAATAATTGATTTAAAAGAAACTTTATTTTCAGTAGGATTTGCTGCCACTTTTTTCGCTTCATCTTCTGGACGAATAACCTTTTCTTTTAATAATGTGTAAAATAAAATGGCAACAATAATCGTCGGTACCGCCATAATGAAGAAAGGTTTACTCCAATGTTCCCCATTTTCCAACACCAATTTACTGGAAAGTAAGTAGCCACCTGAAGTCCCAAAGGCCATCCCACTGTTAATAATAGCCGTCCCTAATGTTAGTTTACTTTTAGGAATAGATTCTGTTGATAGAGCATATTGTGGACCATAATACGCACCTTGACCAATACCAGCCATTGCCCGAATAATTAAAAACATGACAAATGTTGTTGCTAGCCCACTAAAATACGTCATGACACCCATAATTAGAAAACCAATCGTAATCACTAATTTACGACCAATTTTATCGCCAATAACCCCAAATGGTACTTGTGCAATTGCATAGGTCAAAAAGAAAATAGAATTGGCTAACCCTAATTGGGTATTACTTAAACCAAAATTTTCACCAATAATTCCCATAATTGGATTGAAAATCGTTCGGGTGGCATACATTAAAATCCAGCCAACAAAAAACAAGGCGACAACTTTAATCCAATAATTATTGCTCACTTTTACTGCTTGTTTGGAAGATTCCATAGTCTTGCTCCTTTTTTCAAAAATTTAAGTATTTAAAACTGCAGTTATCCCAAGATAAATGCCATAACACATATCTTTTCCCGATGTGTGTCCAATTGCCATAATATTTTGAATATCTTGAGCTAAATTTTCTTTGCGCTGTTTTTTTAAGTCTTGGTACAATTGATAAATCAACGAGTTAACATAACCTGTCTCACAACTTTTTATATAAGCCCAACTAATATCTGTCGTGCGTCCTTTTTGTTTAGCCAATTTAGCTACTAGATCTGTGGCGTAAGGTTTTCCTAAAATACGGGCAATAAAAGCATAAGCAACTAAAATATCATCTCCACTTGGGGTTAACCCTTGCCCACGACCAATTAGAAATTTAGTTACCGCCTCCCAATTTGCTTGTTCTGGCTGCAACAATTGATTTTTAACAGCTATAAAATTTACGTCTTTTTGGATACCAATTTTTTCTTCTAAATCGGCTGCTACTAAGAGCTGCTGCAAAAATTGCAGCGGCTCTTTTTCCAGATGTGTAGCAGACACTTTTAAAGAAACACTTGTGTAATCTATCAGAGGTAAGGTTTTAACTTGCATTTGATTATAAAAAACAATGCGGTCATTTTTTATTTTAACGGGATCTCCTTGTTTGACATAAGGTTTTAATGCTGCAAACATTTCTGTTGGAACAAATAAACCAAAGCAAGAGAGATATTCATGATAATTGGCCACATTAATTAAGGCTTCACCAACTTTGAGATTAAAAGAATGCTCAAAAACGCTGTGCACCGATCCAATTACGCCAAATTTTTCCAAAGGCAAGAGGTAATCACTAATAACAATTTTAGTCAACATGAATATCCCACACTTTAGCATAAGCTTCTAATGCTTTTTCAAAACAGCCTAAAGGTGCTCTAACTGTGCCGGCACCGACTTGTCCAACACCGGCTTTTTTATGCGCAATACCGGTATTAATAATTGGTGTAATTCCCGTTTCAACAACTTTGCGAATATCAATTCCCAAACAAGTACCTTTAAAATCCCAAGTTGGAATTGTCCAAGTCGGATTATGCGTTTGACAAATTTGCTCCATTTCATTGGAAATATCCAAAGCATCTTGAAAACCACCAGCGCCAACAAATCGTGTCACTCCTGGTGCGGCCACCATTGCCATCGCTCCAACCCCAACCGTTTCAGTAATAGCACTATCGCCGATATCGGGGTTACCATCTTCTTCTGTAAAACCGGTGAAGTATAATCCTTTTGGTGTATTAACAGGTGCTGTGTACCAATCATCACCGGTTTGAGCAATGCGAACACCAAAATCAACACCATTACGTGTCATGGTCGTGACAATTGTCCCTTTAGTATCTTTACGCGCAGTATCTACAATTGCTTTACCTGTCGCCATCATAATATTTAAGAAAAATTGATCCGTATCAGCTAAGAATTTAATGACGTCGTATTTTTCTTTTTCGTCCATTTGTAGTTTAACGATTAGTGGCGCTACCTCTTTTAGAAAATTAGCAGAAGCCGCAATATTTCGTTGGTGGAATTCATCTCCCATCGTAATGGAACGTGCAATTAAAACGTTTAGATTAATGCCTTCTTGAGTTTGTTTTAAGGCTTTAGCAATTGTTGGGCCCAAAATGTCTTTCATCCAATGCAGGCGATCGACCACTTCTTGTGAGTAAGCACCAAACCGCAATACTTTGCCGATACCTTCATTCATCGTACAGTATGCATTTGTACCATCTAAACGATTTTCAATAACAACCACCGGCATATTGCCAGAAGTAATCCCTCCCATTGGCCCGACTGCGTGAACATGATGGCATGGAATAAAACGAACTTCGCCATTTTCCAACATTTGTTTTGCCTGTGTTTCATCTTTGGCCCAGCCTTCAAATAAAGCCGCACCAATACATGATCCTTTCATCGGTCCAGTCATTTGCCCATAAGTAATCGGTGGACCGGCATGTAACAAGGTTTTTTGTGCTTCATTTAATTCTTGAATAACTTCTTTGGCTGGTCGTACATCAACTAAAAATGGTTGTGAATTCTTAATTTTTTCAATTACTTTGTCATTTTCAGCCTGTATTTCTGCTGCATGGTCTTCTAATGCACTTAAAATTTTAATCATTTTTTTATTACCACTTGCACGGGGACGCCAATTAAATTGAACCGATTTCCCCCCGTAATCTGTAATCGAATCGTTGAAGCTTTGCAGTCCCACATTAATAATTCGTGGCTTCGTGCTTAACAACTCCATGACGGCTTGACTTGCCTGGGGAATCGCAACTTTTTCACCTGAATAAGCTACGACTTCTTTATCTGCTTCAGAAATTGTGATGCCCTTTAATAATAATGCCAATTGCACAGCTTTCGCGTTACTTTCGGCGACATAAATGCCCGCTTCTTCTAAGCGTTTCACTGTTTCATCATAGTTTTGTGGATCTTTTCTCGTACCCACAACCGTTGCAACAAAATAAAGCGTACGTCCTTCATTTTGCGCTTTTGCTAATTCTTCTTTTATTGCTGGCAACAACGCGCCCGCCATATCTTCGTGTGCACCATAACCCAAAACAACATCAAATAAAATAATGCCAGTTTCTTTTTGCGCACCATATTCATGGATTTTTTGAATTCGCACTTCAGGATCAATCATCGGATGTGGCTTTCCTTGGGTATATATATCATCACCTAAGTCAATCACATCATAACCATTGGATTTTAAAATATAGCCTGCTTGCTTTATTAGCCCCTCCAAACCTAATGCTTCTGAAATCATCATGCCCGCTTCTGCTGCCAATGTCCCGCCAGAGTATAAACCTTTCACCACTTTATCAGTAGACAAGACAGGTACAGCTGGTTTTGCCATCGCTTCAAAATAATTTTTTTGGATTGGTTTTTCATTAGCTAAATCAATCGCAATTTTTGCGGTCTCTTCTAATGTATGTGCTAAATAAACTTTGCCTTCATGAGCGGTTGGTTTTTCTCCTAGAAAAATCGCGACAACTGGTTTTGAGACACTTTGTAACAATTGCACCACTTCATTGCGCACTTCTTTTGCAGGTGGCTTAGAGATTACGCAAATCACATCAGTCGGTTCGTGATTTTCTAAAGCCACAATGGCATCTTTTACCGTAGTTGCACCAACCTTATCACTTAAATCGCGACCGCCCGTTCCAATAGCGTGAACGACGCCATTTCCTAGCCGATCAATAATAGTTGTCACTTCTTGGATACCCGTACCAGAAGCACCCACAACACCGATATTCCCCGGCGAAACAACATTCGTAAATGCAATCGGGATACTAGATATAATCCCTGTACCACAATCTGGCCCCATCATAAGTAAGCCTTTTTCGTGGGCCAAATTTTTCAAACGCACCTCGTCTTCCAAAGAAACATTATCAGTAAATGAAAAGACATGCAGACCTTCTTTTAACGCTTTTTCCATCTCAGGCGCGCCATATTCACCAGGAATACTAAACAACGCCATATTAGCATCTGGCAATTGTGTTAATGCCTCTTCCCAAGAAGTGGCCGTTTTATTTTCAGTCGTTTCACTTTTGGTGGATAAGTCATCTAAAAAAGCGTGAACAGCCGGCAGCACTTCTGCCATAATTTCTCCGTCTTCACTATCGACGACTATCATTAAGTCATTTGGTGAAGCACTTTGAGCTTGTGACGTTAACAGATTCGTATTTTGTAAAATATCTTTATTTGCATCTGTCCCCATCATAATTTGGCTCATGCTGACATTTGGTAAATCATTAATTTTATTTGTTAATAGCATGAGATTGATTGAGTCTTGATAATTATTTTTCAAAATCACCGTTTGTAACATACTATTCCTCCTTGTTTTCAAAAAAATCTCCTGAGAAATTTCACTTATTAAAACCAGTCAATTTAAATCAGCTGACGTCAAAACTGATGTTTATTTATTCCTGATTTTCTTTACACTCTTATTGTATTTTTTATTGATTGCGTTTACACTTGATAATATTCCAAAAATTTTACATATTTTTTATCCAAAAGCGTAAAAAAGGAGAATAAAATGAGAATATATGAATTATTGCGGTTAGAAATATTTCAAAACAGTCAGTTGTTAACCGGAGAAATCGGTTTAGAAAATGAAATTGAATCGGTGATGATTTTAGAAGCGTTGGATATTGAGAAGTGGAGTCGAAAAAATCAGCTGATCTTAACTTCCCTTTATGCCTTTGAAAACATGGAACTAGCTGAAATTGAAGACTTTTTTCAAAAAATGCGGGGAATTGGCGTCAGCGGTATGGTGGTCAAAGTCGAACGTTTAATTAACCGCGTACCGGAATGGCTTTTATCGTTTTGTGGAAAATATCAACTCCCCTTAATTAAAGTAAAAAAAGATGTTACCTATGAACAAATTGTTTTGGCAATTTATCAGCCCATTTTGAATCATCAATCGCATGTTTTAAAAACATATTATGAAGTCCGACAACGTTTTAACCGATTGACCCGGAACTTTTCTTCTTATGAACAAATCATGACGGAGTTTTATCATATGATTCAAAAAGATTGTCTTTTACTCTTGCCAGAACAAAAATTGACGTTGCGCTTTGGGACACTTCCTCACGAGTTAGTGGTTACCAAACGCGTCAAAATGCCAATTGGAGAATTTAGTAAAAACCACTATGAATTGTTAACTTTATTTTCCCATAGTGAGAGTAAAGAATATTTTGCTCTTGAAACCAATATCGCCAACAATTTTAGTAGCGAATGTACTCTTTTAGTTCACGAAGGTGAAGTTGGTCTAAAGGAAACCGATTTGATGATCATCGAAAACTTAATTGATGTTATTCAAGAAAAACTGCAAATGGATTTTCTGATTAAAAAAGACCGTTACACCCGCTTAAATAACTTAGCGGATGCCATTTTACAAAATACCCCTAACAATTTAGATGAAGTAAAAAGCCTGCTAAAAGAAGCTAAAATGGACTACTATCCTTACTATCAAGGCGTGGCCTTTGCCACAAAAGATTTACCAACAGAAGAAAAACGAATGCTACGAAATAAATTACGCAGTTTACGTACCCATACTTTATTTTTTGAACATCACAACTATTCGCTAGTTTTATATAATTTAAAAGATGAACAGCGCCGTCTATCAAAAGAAGAAATTCGCCGACAACTAGTTGATTCCTTACGTCAAAATTGTCATTTGGTAATTGCTACAAGTCCTATTAAACCAGTGGCAACAATCAAAGAAATTCTAATTGACTGCTTGGATATACTACGTTTTAATCAAGAATATCTCATTGCAAACGTCGTAGATATTCAAGATCTGGGAATTTTTCGCTATTTTATTTCAGAAGAAAAACTCGCAGAAGTCGCTGATTTAATTTTCCCTGAACTCATTGACTTACAACTGCGACAACCAGAATTATTCAATACCCTGTTTACTTTTTTTAAAACCAATCGCAACTACAAACAAACCTCAGAAGTATTATTTTTACATGCAAAAACGATTCGTTACCGTATCGATCGCATTCAAGAACTTTTAGCTTTAGACTTGAACAATCCTTTGCAAACGATGAATATTGAAATCGCCACTTACTTATTACACTTAAAATTAAGGAGAAAAAAAATTGAAAAAACAAGTTACCTTAACTAGCGGCAGTAAAGCCACGATTTTTATGCCCTTAACCAAAATGGCCCCTCGCTATATCCTTTATTTTCACGGCGGTGGTCTAATTTTTGGCAGTAAAGCCGACTTGACCGAAAATTTGGCCCAAGTCTTTTTGCAACGGGGTTATACGATTATTAGCTTTGACTATTTACTAGCACCAAATAGTAGCCTAGCTGAAATCTTTGCCCAATTAAAACAAACTTGGCAAGAATTAGAAACAACAATTATTAAAGGGGCCCCTTTTAGTTTTTGCGGCCGTTCTGCGGGGAGCTATTTAATGCTGCTATTAACAACTTTTTTGCAAAAAGAAAACCGCACTTTGCCCCAGCAGTTAATAAATTTTTATGGCTATTATGATTTAACTTTTATTGACACACCGCGTAGTCTAAGTAGTGAGACCATTACTGCAGCTATGATCGAAGATATTGACCAAACGACACCCGTTTATGATGATCCTTTTATGAAACGCTATTTACTTTATTTATATGGTGTTTCTCACAACTTGTTAGCGCAGTACTATGGCATTACAAAAGAAAATCAAAAACTGTTTACCTTAACGGAAGCTGATTTAACCAAGCTGCCACCGATTTTCAGCACGGCTAGTGCAAACGACAATGAAGTGCCCTTTAGATACAGTAAGACCCTCGCAAAAAAAAGCGCTGACAGTAAATTTGTTCCTGTTTATTACCTGCCCCACGACTTTTTAAAAGAAGACAATGAAGCTGTCACTGACGTTTTCCATCAGTTAACAGCTTGGCTCAACTAGCTTTAAAATGGCTCTTAATTCAGTAATCACAGTATCTTTGGTATACTGAATTTAGCACTTATTGCAACAGTTACTGTTGACACTTTTGTTGGAGGTCTGTTTATGAATATTAAAAAAATCCAACTGGGTTTACTGACTTTTGGACTTTTTGTCTTAGCATTTAACTTTTTTGAGCTGGTGACAAAAGCCCGAACAGATTCCCCAGTAGTCTTTGTAGAATGTCTTGCCGGGATTATTCTGATTTATTTACCGCAATTATGCCGTAAGTTTCTCCGCATTGAAATTCCAGCCATGATCGTTATCTTTTACTGGTTCTTTTTATTAATTTCAGTATTTTTAGGAACTTGTCTACACTTAATTGCCTATATCAGTTGGTGGGACAAATTACTCCACAGTATCAGCCCGATGGTTTTAACTGCCCTTGGCTATGGCATTGCTGCTATTGCGCTAAACAAGGCGCAAAGTAAAGATGTTTCCCCTTGGTTGTTTTTACTTTTTGGTTTTGCTTTTGCTGGTGTCTGCGGTGTTTTCTGGGAATTTTGGGAATTTCTTTGTGACACCATTGGCGATATGAATTTACAACGTTACCGGGCTAGTGGTGTTGATCTTGTTGGCCGAGCGGCTTTAATGGATACCATGGGCGATTTATTAACCAATACCATTGGTGCGCTTATCATGGGTATCTTTGCTTTTACCCAATGTAGGGGCGATGCGAGCTACTTCGATAATTACCGCATCACCGTCTTGCCAAGAAAAAAATAATTTTTTACTGTAAATAAAAATACTCAAAAGAATGAATCTCACCTTAATCACCGTGAGAAATCAAACTTTTGAGTATTTTTTTATTTCTGCTGGACTACAACTACATGAGCCCTTTTTTAATTACTTTCCGCTACACTCCAGATGAAAGTTTATAAAATTGAAAGTCTAGTTTTGTCTTTATGACGTAAAAATTAAGACAACCAAAGAGATCAAAACAAGTAAATTTCACCTTATTCTTTAAATAAAACTTTTACTTAAGCAGTCAGTGCAGCTTCCATCGTGGCAATTTTTGCTAAGGCCACCAGCCCGCAATCTAAAACTTCGACCGTTACAGTTCGCTCTAAAATACTAATAACTTTGACTGTTTTTCGTTCCTCATAACCAATCACATCTGCTTCATAAATCGCATTGATACATACTTCTTCTTTTTTCATGGGAACCACCTCAAACTCTCTTTTGGAAGGTTATACCATGTAAAATAACGCTTGTAAATAAAATTCACTGATTATTCAAATAATTTTTACATTACGGTAACAATCGCAAGTTTAATACTTCCCGATTTTTAAATAAAACAAGCTATTAAAATAAGCATGTAGGACAATTTTTCAAAATTTTAATCGGCGATAAAAAAACCCGCAATTTTTTAGGGACAAAAATCAGGCCCTCTTTTCTTTTTTGTTGTCGTCATTGTAGTTTTGCTAAAACAGAAGCCACACCATCTTCGTCATTTGTTTTGGTTACTTTGTCTGCGGCTTTTTTTACTGCAAGGGGCGCATTTGCCATCGCAATGCCAATACCAGCTGCTTTTAGCATAGGTAGATCATTGTAATTGTCTCCAAAGGCCATAATTTCTCTGCAAGTTATTTGATAATAAGCTGCAATCTTTCGTAGTGCTTCAGCTTTTGAAACCGCGCGATGCGTTATTTCTAAATAATTTTCTTTTGATAAATAAAGTGCACTAGTGGTTACTTGAGGTGTTAAAAATTCATAGGCTGCACTAATCTCAGCTTCACTTGCGATTAAAAGCAATTTATGGACCGGCACAGTTGCCACTAAAGAAGCTAAATCTGCAACTTTTGGTGTTAATTGCGTAATTTTGCTTTCACCTTTGATGTGCTCATCGACTTTATTGACGTACCAGTTGTTTTCACTATAAAGATTAATTCCGATGTTAGGAAAATGAGCCGCTAATAACGTGAGGATCCGCATAACCTCATATTTTTCAAGGGGCTTGGTAAAAATAGTCGTAGCCTCTTTTAAAATCAAAGCTCCGTTAAAAGCCACAAGTGGCACACTTTCCAGTGCTAACTCACGACTAATTTGTTTCATTCCTTCTGGTGAACGAGCTGAAGCTAAAACAAAAGGAATGCCTTTGGCTGTTAATTTCTTGACCTCATTTTTTAAATTATTACTAATTTGGTGGTGAAAATTCAAAATTGTGCCATCTACATCACTCATTACGACTTTAATTGCTACCATTGATTACCCTCTCCTTTAAAACAACTTGCCAATTTTATTATAACGAACTTACACCAAAAGTCTGCTGACAACTTCACTTTGTAAAGCATCTGTCCTAAAAAGAGGGCTTGTAGGAATTCATGGCTGCTTAAAACATTTTTATTGTATTTTTTTTGCCCACTTCTACATGATTGATAGCCTTTTTCATTTAAGTCCTGTCAATAGAATTTAACAACTAACTCATTTAAAATAAATAGTTGAATGATTAAAACTAAGGAGAATTTTATGTCATTATTACGTCTATCTGAGGTGGAATACACCGTTGAGAATCAAAAGATTATCGATCAAATCAGTTTCACTTTATCACAAGGAGAATTTTTAACTTTAACTGGGCCTTCCGGTGGTGGTAAAAGCACACTGCTCAAATTAATCGCGACGTTACTCACACCAACTGCTGGCACGATTTATTTTGAGGATAACAAGCAGTCTGATTATGAGATAGCTACTTATCGGCAACAAGTTTCCTACTGTTTTCAACAGCCAAGTCTTTTTGGAAAAACAGTTTACGATAACTTATCTTTTCCTGCCACTGTTCGTAATCAAGATTTCAATCATCAACGAGCCGAAGAATTGTTACAGCTTGTCGCCTTACCTCAGAACTACCTCGCCAAAAAAATCACTGAACTTTCCGGTGGTGAAAAACAACGGGTCGCCTTAATTCGTAATATTATGTTTTTACCTAAAGTTTTATTATTGGATGAGGTAACGGTCGGCTTAGATGAAAAGAGTAAAAGGATTGTCCACAATTTGATTGCAACACTTCAAAAAGAAAACATCGCCATCATCCAAGTGACCCACGATCCAGCAGAAATTCACAGCGCCAGCAAAATATTGTGGTTAGAAAAGGGGAAAATCACCAATGAATCAATTAGCCGTTAATAATCAGTCATTAGTTTTAGCCTTTATTTTGGTCTTAGTTGCAGTTGCCATTAGCTATAAGGAGCAATTGGGCTTAAGTCGCGATATTTTTTACAGTATATTACGGGCTGTTATTCAATTATTTATTGTCGGTTATCTTTTAAAATATTTATTTCAAGTCAATAATTTCTGGTTAACAACTTGCATGAGTTTTTTCATTGTTTTAAATGCTGCTTGGAATGCCCATAAACGTAACCCCAGCATTCATAAACATTTTCTTGATTCCCTTGTGGCAATTTTTATTAGCACTTATCTTACTATGGGCGTTTTAATTGCAACAGGGGCAATCAAATTCATTCCTTCGCAAATTATTCCAATTAGCGGTATGATAGCTAGTAATGCTATGATTGCGATTGGCTTATGTTATCGCAATTTGTACGCTAAGTTCCATGACCAAAGACAGCAGGTTTTAGAAAAACTTGCGCTTGGCGCTCCGGTAAAACTAGCCGCTTTACCGATTTTGCAAGAAAGTATTAAAACAGCGATGCAGCCGACTATTGACTCTGCCAAAACGGTGGGGTTAGTAAGCTTGCCGGGCATGATGTCGGGTCTGATTTTTGCCGGCGTTGATCCTGTACATGCGATCAAATATCAAATCATGGTAACTTTTATGTTACTTTCAACTACAAGCCTTGGTGCAATTATCGCCGGTTACAAAGCGTATAAAAATTATTTCAACCATGATTTACAACTTCGCTAAAATTTTTAATTGATTATGAGGAGGAATTTAGATGAAAATTGCGTTTTTTGGTGCGGGTCAAATTGGGAGTGCGCTAATTAAAGGGATGCTTCATGATGACAAGGTAGCCGCTTTAGATATTTACGTTAAAGCAGGTCACAGCCAAACCGCAGAAAATTTACAAAAGGAATTGGGTTTCAAGCTGTTAACTGATTTATCTGATTTAACTGCCATGGATTTACTGATCATTGCGACCAATAATAGCAGTGTCCTACCCATTTTAAAATCGTTGCCCCAAACTGTATTAGCCAAGAATATTCCAATTGTTTCCGTAGCTGGTGGCGTAACTTTAAGTGACATGAAAGCAGTGCTTGGAACAGATTATCCTTTTGCTCACTGCATTCCGAACACCCCTGTTCAAGTTGGCGCAGGTGTTTTGGGAATAAGTTTTACAAAAAATATCAAACCAGAAGCGAAGGAATTTATTCTAAAAAGTTTAGCCCCACTCGGTTCTGTCTATGAGGTACCAGAAACTGACTTAGAAATTGTGGGTTCTATTGCTGGCTGCACGCCAGCTTTTGTTGCGATGTTCATTGAAAGTTTAGGCGATGCTGGGGTGCTTCATGGCTTAAAACGCGAGTTAGCTTATGAATTAGTGGAACAAATGTTGCAAGGAACAGCGAAGTTAGCCATAGAAAGTAAAATTCACCCTGCAGCACTAAAAGATGGTGTTACGTCACCAGGTGGTTCCACAATTCGCGGGGTAGCTGCTTTAGAAGCAAACAACTTTCGTCATGCTTTAATTGCCGCAATTGATGCAACAATGTCAGAATAGTGTCAGAAATCAGTAAGAATTTGCTCATTTGAGTGACACCAATTGACTTTTTGCCCCCTTGTGCTAAAATTTCAATCAAGCAAATCAATTATTCGCTGCTACCGGGCAGCTTAAAGAGGAAACCATTCCGTTAGGTCTTTGTAGGAATGGTGCCCTCTTTTTTTTATTTTGTCTTGCTGATCAGAGGACCTTTATATTGAGGCAACATTTTTGAAACTGACACTATTTTTCAAAAATTCATTGTCCCTAGTTTAAGGTATCCTTTTACAAAAAGTAGGACACCATTTGCTAAAAATATTTAGGAGGCGCATTAAAATGGCGTGGATTTATTTAGGGTTAGCAGGTATTTTAGAAGTCTTTTGGTCAACGATGATGAAAGCGAGTGAAGGTTTTGCCAAGCTGGACTATTCGATTTATACAATTTTAGGGATGATCGCCAGTTTTTTATTTTTATCAAAAGCTATTAAAGTGTTGCCAATGAGTCTTTCTTATCCAGTTTGGACAGGAATTGGTGCTGTTGGCTCTATCATCGTCGGTGTGGTTTTTTTCCATGATAAATTAGCACCTTTAACTTGGTTATTCGTAGCGTTATTGCTGGTGGGAATTATTGGGATCAAAGTCACTAGTGGGCATTAAAAAAGCTTTGCATCCTCATGGTGTTACCTACTACGAGACCAAAATTTCAATTGAAACACGGAGTAAATAAATTTTATTATGAAAATAAAAATGGACCCATAAACTGACACCACTAGCCCAATAGCCAATGCTATTTTACTGTGTCAATTATGCGGTCCAAATTTTTTACTATTTTCTTTCGACAAAGCCCGTAAAAATACCAATCAATAAGATAATTAAAACTATTATGGTAATGGTGACATATAAATAGTCCTTTTCTTTCAAAAAAGCATAGATTGAAACCACTACCCGGAGGACTGGTGTTAAGATTAGACAAAAAATTCCAGCCATAATATAGGCCCCGGGTTTTAAGGCCCATAATCCAGTCAAAATTAGGATCAACGTATTGGGTGTTTCGTTTAATTTATAGCCAGTCCCACCTTTTGCTAAAAGTAAAACTAAACCAAAAAAGATGATCGCAGCCGAAACAATTACCCCAATGCGTAAAATTTTCCCAATTGCAAACTCGACTGCTTGAATTTCTTTTTGCTCTTTACTTGTCCTCATCCAATATTCACCCCAAATCCGCGTAAGACCATTTGTAGTCCCATTAAAACCAAGACGGGAATAAAGATGAAACGAATCCATTTTGGTTGCAAGTGCTGCATAATGCGAGAACCTAGCAGTGCTCCAGCTAGAACCCCTAATGAAAGTGGTGCTGCAACCTCTGGAATAATCGTGCCGTTGAAAAAATAGACCATTGCCGATGCCGCCGCAGTTACTCCCATCATCAAATTACTCGTAGCACTGGAAGGTTTTAAAGGCATCTTCATAATCGTATCCATCGCGGTTACTTTAAAAACGCCACTACCAATACCAAGTAAACCAGAAGCCAAACCAGCTGCTAACATCATGGCAAACCCCGCTGGTACTTTTTCAACTTGATAGTCGACTTTCTGCTGGGTCGTTTTTTCAAAGTAAGAGCCATTGAGTTTCAATTTTTCAGCCAATGGATCAGAAGTTACCGCAATCTTTTCTGTCTTTTTATTTACTAATTTTTGAATCATATTTACTGCTGAAAATAATAAAAAACCACCAAACAAAACAAAAAGAAATTGGGGTGCCACTATACTTGCTAAAATTGCCCCGACAATCGCTCCAATCGTTGTTGCAATTTCCAAAAACATTGCAATTCGCAAATTGAGCATATCGTCTTTCAAATAGGCAATCGTCGCCCCAGAACTTGTCGCAATCACACTAATAATGCTAGCTGCAATAGCATATTTGATATCCAGACCAATGACTAACGTCAAAAATGGCGTCAAAATAATGCCCCCACCAATGCCCAAGACAGCGCCTAAAATACCACCTAATGCACCGCCGAATAATAATAAAATTGTTTGTAAAATCATTGTCTCACCTCCATTTTATTGTAGCTCAAAGAAAATGCAAAAGCGACGCAAAACAATCTGCAACAATAAGAAAATCCTTCAACCTTGCTACATAAGACCAAAATTTATTAAAAGGGCTTTTCATTTTCGTAGCTGCTTGCTTATTTCTTAGCAGAGAGTTTGAAAAGTTCAGGTAACGCAAAAGCAGTCAAATTACCGTTTTTCCTTGTAAAAAAATATACTTGTAACAGCTAAAAAACGCTTGTAGTGCTAATAGAATTCATTAGTACTACAAGCGCTATCTATTGATATAGAAATGCTAAAATCTTTAAATTTTTTGCGTGACTTTTTCAACTGTAATTTCTAATACTCGGGATAAAAATGGCAAGTCGGCTTTCATTTGATCATAAATGGGACCTTCTGTAATAAAACTTGCACGACCAAGAATATGAAAACCCGCGCCAGCCCCGACTGTTCCTTCAACTTCCTTACTACCTAGTGTGACAAGCACTTGATTATTCTTTTTTACATCTGCTTCAGTTGAATGCATACCTGCGGCTGGAATATATAATTTATCATCAATTACATGGATATAACTGTTCCACGTGTTCACTGCATGAAAGCCTGGTGCTTGTTGGCTGGAGGTAATAATAGTAACGGCACCTTCATGATTTAAAACTTCAAGTAATTTTTCATTTAACACTTTAAGGACTTCCCTTCATCTAAAAACTACTTTTAAAATCTAACACCAATTAAGAAAAAACCGAAATAATTCGTCTTTTATTTCGTCATTTATTTCCGTTGCGAATTTTCCTATTGAAGATTTATTTTCATAGGGTAACTGCACTTGCAATTGGTTGAGATTTGGAACAATTTTTTATAACTAAAAACTTTGGCCACTTTTTTTGACCTTCACTTTAAATTGGACGTTTTTTCATTGGGATAATTTTCAAACTGTCTTTTGTGCAGCTTGACTGTTTGCGTTTCAATGGCCGCTGCTGCATCTTTTTCACCAAATATCCAAAATAACGGTAATAACACGAAAAATATCGTTAAAATACATAAAATCTTTGAACTTTTTCTCATCTTTATTCCTCCTAATTTTTACAGCCACGAATTAAATCGCCTTCGTTTGTTTTTGCTAATGCATTTTACAGGTTCAGACTCATCCAGTTGGAATCAGCGTTACTAACACTTGAACTGGCCTATCGATGGAATGGGGAGCTGCTAGTATTTCAGCAGTTTCTTGGTAGTTTTGTATTTGCGGCTCTTTTTTCTGGTAAGCCATTTAGGATCTTGAGGCACTTTACCAGAAACGAAAGGAAAAGCGCTGCTAGAAAAAATGATCGTCTTTCCATTAAGATGCATCTCTTTGCCTTATTTTTAGTTGGTAACAACAACATAAAATGCCCGCAACAAAAATAGCGCCTAGTCCTAGTAACTGGAATGGGTGACGCCCATTTCCTCCGGTGTTAGGTAGTGACCCTCGGGCTTGGTTTTTGATTATTAGCGCGATAAAATTATTTGTATCCCCTGTTGCACTGTTATCAGAGGTGTAGTCCCAATCCTTATCGTTATAAGTAACAGATATTTCACCATTATTTGCCACTTTGATTAGAAAATCATAGTTTAAAGGAAGATAACCAGCTAACGGGGCAACTTCTCGTAAGCGATACGTTTTCCCTGCTGTTAATAAGCCGGTAAAGGTCAGCTTCCCATGCGCATCTGTCGACTTCGTACTAATTTCTTGTGTCCCTGTTTCATCAAATAGTGTAAAGACTACGCCGGTTAACGTTTTTTCCGTAGCCGCATCTTTTTTTACCAGGTTTAAATCGAATTTTTTTAAATGATTTTGGACTTTTGGTAAATTCACCTTGATTGTATCCTTAGTTTTATCAACTGTTGCCCCTTTTAAAGAGTAGGTAATTTCTCCGGTGTCAGTAATTTTTAGTGTTCCAATTGCGTCGCTAATTTTTTCGTAGCCTGCTGGAGCTTGTTCTTCAATTAGTTTATAACTTCCAGTAGGACAATTTTCTAACACATATTTACCCGCTTCTTTTGTGGCTACAAAAGGGTACTCCTGTTTTGTAGCCTGATTTACCAATTTAAATACTGCACCTGAAAGTGCCTGTGCGTTGCTGTCAATTTTTTCTAAGAAAATTTGAATTGGTTTTAACTTATTTGTGATTTGATTATTACTTATTCCTGTTGCTGTCATTTCCCCGGTAGTTGTAATGGTCACTTGACGCGGTTCCATTGTTTGAAAACCGGTGGGCGTTTTGGTTTCCTTTAGCCAATATTGACCCGGTATCACGTTTTCAAACTGTAATTTCCCAGTTTTATCCGTTGCTTTGGTCATATATTTAGCAGTGCTAACTGTCTTATCTGTAAATAAGCCAAATTCCGCGCCATCAAGTGCCACATTTCCTTCGGTTATTTTCGTCAACGTTACATTGACTGTGGCCTCTTTTAAGCGCGTTTGTACTTTATTGGTGAGCTTTTCTTCCATATCGCTTTCTGCCGCATAAACAAACTTTACTTTTGCGCTATTGGTCATCACAGCACTGCTTGTTTCATCTGATTTGTCAACGACACTTGCTTTGACCCGTAAGCTGAAGTCCCGACCTTTAAAGGCATTTTCAGCTGCCTTTTTATGAATGTTCATGGTATTTTCTTTCGAGATAGTTACTGTTAATTCTCTATTTTTGGCATTATATGCTATCTCCTCTTCAGATAGTTCAAGTATTTGCCCATCTAAATTATAAAGTGTCAGCACATCTTGTAGTGCACCTTTAATTGTGACCCCTATTGGTAGGGTATCTGTAATAACATAACTTTCTGGCATCAAAATTGACTCCGTATACAGATTAATTGTTTCTTGATTAATGAAATAATAATGTTCGCTATTTGGCTCCACAAAACGTGCCGTTTTTGACGGTACTCCAGCTGCTAATGCTCCAGTTTCTGCATTGTGTTGTATTTGACGATAGTTTTTAGGTAAATCCCACGGTAATATATTTTTTACATCGTAACTATCTAAGTCATTCCAATAACGTTGCTCAAATCCTGAGCTTGCGCCAGTTGGTTCATTCCAAGTATCGCCTTTTTTATATTGCTTTATCGGTTGAACCGTTTTTGTGGGTGCTTTTTGTTGCACTTTTTTTACTTGACTACTTGCAAAAGTATTCCAAGCCCGGCCTTGGGTAGAGCCCATAGTAAAGCTCTGCTTTGTTCCAGTTAAGGCAAAAGAAACGGCAGCTAAATTAAAGTTTGCCGCTCCTAAATGGTCATCAAACTTTCCACCTGTATCTGCAGTAGCATAATATTTTCCGCCTTCATTTTGGCTTAATAATGAATCTGCCACAAGTTGCCCGTCTTTTTTATTCCTTAGGCCGGCAAACTCGTGTATTGCGATATTTTCCGCATCTTTTGAAGGGTGGAGATTTCCTTTTCCGTAGCCGTTTAAAGAAGCAAAAGTAAAGACAGAATTATCATTTTTTTCAAAATGAACAAGTTTTGCAGTATCGCCTTTTACAAAGAACTCAAAATCAATATCAAAGCCTTGGACAAAACTGTATAAAACACCAGAAAAAAGATTGTTAGAAAACTCCAGCCAGGGATAGAGCGAATCGTTATTATCCCATTTCAACCAATCTGGTCCTGCCCCAATTTGAATATTGGAAATTGTAACTTTAGCTCCTACTGGCTTTAAGTCACTGTTACTATCGAGATAAAAACCAACTTCACTAAAATTTAGCTCAATAACTTCATCGACCTTTTTATTTTTGGTGTCGGTATATTGCAAAATACTGCCTGTGCCATTTTTTTTAATTTGTTTTTTAACGGCCTCAATTGGATAGGCAATTACACTAGAACCTGAGCCTTTAGAAAATTGTGCATAACGATTATTCGTTTTTATTGCATCTTGATAATAACTGTAATCATTTTTTTCACCAGTCTGTTGGGTACCATTAGGTTTAGAGACTGTTTTTACCCCAGCTGTCCAGATACCATCCCCATTTTCTTTTGCCGCAGATTTTACGGTGACATTTGCCAACACATCAGGAGAGATGATTAAGTCTTTTGCCGTTACAGCAGCATGTGTAGTTCTTTTTGCCAGTTGATCTGTTGGGCGTGTTTCATTGGTTTTAACTGAGTTCATTTTATTCTCTTCTTTTGAATCGTTTATTACGGATTGTTTATTTGAGTCTGATTCATTAAGAGAATTTGTTTGTTTTTGACTCATTGTCAAAATTTTTTCCTCAGCGTCTTTGCCGGTGAAAACATCGGGAACAATTCTTACTGTGGGGTATTTTTCTGTATCAACTGTGGGAACATTTTTTTTAAAAGCATTCTGTAAAGTAGCTGTTTCAAGACAATCTTGTCGATCTGCTTGGATATAAAGCCTTAATTGTGTTTGTGTTTTTGGTGTCGTTACAAACAAAGTTCCTTCATTTTTGGCTGTAAAACTGGTTTCTTGAAGCCACTGCCTCTCACTTTGCCAATTACTAGCTGGTGCAGCTTCTCCATTTACAAAATTGAATTTTAATTTATACGGTGTCACTTCATCAGTAGTTTTTTCGTAGTGAATCTGCCAGATAATCCTCTGATCTTCGCTTTGTGCTTTAGCCTGAACTTTTACTATCTCATTTTCCATAATGAGGTATTCTTTATTTGCAAGCGGCAGTGTAATAGCAGCGGCAGTTTGGGCAAATCCTGTACATAATTGGATAATAAAAGGGGCGATTACTGTTAGAAGTACTGCAAGCGCGATTCCTTTTTTCTTCATTTCACACCTATCCCTTCTAAAATTTGGATAATTTTTTATAAAGCTTCAATCGGTAATCAACCACAGGCTGAAGCTTTTCTAGACAAAATTATCGCTCTACGTCCACATCATAACAAATTTATTTCTAACGTCAAATTAACCATTTTCTAATTTTACAACTGAAAATTAAAGCACTTTTTTATTTATTTTAGGCAAAAAGCTATAGCAGCAACAAAAACTAAAAAGCAAATGTTATCTCAATTTTAAATAGCAATAAAATATCAATTTTTTCTGTACTTTTTGTCAAAATTGACAAACCTTAATTTTTAGCCCTTTTTGCTAAAATAAGTTCTTTAGCTCTGTTATGAAAAATAATGAACTGTAACAAAAAAAGACATATTAGCCAGATGTCTTTTTTGTGATTCGTTTTCTATTTTGTTAAGAAGAACAGCCATCCTGTTTGCAACTATTCCAATTGGCTAACAAAAAATAGCTTGCGTAGAAGATTGAGATCCTAAAGTGTGCGTCGCTTCCAGCCAAAAGCAATCTCACGATAAATATACTCATTTTTGGTTATTTTTTAATCATCCGTAAAAAAGATTAGACATTTTTTCTCTTTACATTTGTTAAACTAAAGAAAATTAGCAGATCCATTGCCACAAGGAGAATAAAATATGGTCATAAATGAACTATTTTCAATAGTTTTAGATAAAATTAGTAGCGAAAAAAGAGATTTATTACACCATATAAATAATCAGCGAGGCCCTCACTTTTCCATTAATCAACTAAGTATTGAATTAAATATGAACTATAAAAAAGCAGCTCAACTAGTTTTAGAACTGGAAGAAGATTTTCTTGCTTTAGGCTGGGGATCCCTTGTTCCTGAAAAAGGGATTGTCATTTGGAAAAAAGATAATAGTAAAGAAACGGCGTATCTCCGCTTTTTAGTTCAAAAGTCGTTGGGGTATCAGATTTTAAAAGCCATCTTACTAACTCCTGAAAAAACCTTGCCGCAGTTTTGCCAAGAACATTTTATTAGTCAGTCAACTTTATTAAGGAGAATTCGTCCACTATCTCTTTACTTAAAAAAATATGATGTTTGGCTAAACGCCGGCCAAATGACCATTACTAGTAGCGATGAAGAAAACGTCCAGGCTGTGTTTTTCAAGCTATTGGGGGTTGGCGCTTTTGGTGCAGACTTATTTGCAGCAGATATTTCCCTTGAAGAAGAATTACGTGTATTGGATAAGTTAGCACATCAGGGTGCTAACTTATTAAATGAATGGGTCGGCTTATCTTGTTTATTAATCGCGCGCCTACGCCTTAAAAATCACCACCCACTACCAAAACCTAGCTGTCCACCACCATTATTTTTAGCTAAAGCCAAGATTTTAGAAGATTATTTCGCCAATTTCAGCTGTGATGCGGCAGAAATTGAAAATGCAGCCTGTTCATTATATTTCAAACTATTCACCAACCACTATTTATCTGAAAATGATTGGCGGATAAAAAAAGTTACCCAACAATTTACTGATTTTTTGGCAAGAGGAATTCCCACGGCAACTATCAGCCAAGATTTCATCGTGAAACTACAAAAAGACTATTTTTATCAACCCTTGACTAAAAGTGAAGCAACAGTCTTACAATGCAATATCTTTCTAATTTTTTATTTATTGGAATCACCAGCATTGCTTGCGGCTACCCGCTTACAAACTATGTTACCAACTGTAGTCACACAAAAAGACAACTATCAAGAATTGGTAACCTTCTGTCAGCTCTTTTTATGTGAGTATGAATATTATTTAGAAAAAACATTACTGTCAGCCCAGCAAGTCAAAGACTTACCTTATTTTTTAGCAGAATCTGTTTACCCTTACGTGGAAAAAAAGCACTATCAAATCGAGCTTTTTGTCGGTATTCAACCTTTACCGAATTACTATATGATGACCAGTTTGACAAATTTTCTTAATCAAATCAAATTTGTCAGCTATGAAATCTATCAAGAAAATACAAACTATGATTTTTATATCGGGGTGACCAAAGATCACTTTACTGCTGATAAAGAGATTTATCTCTTAGCTTTACAGCATCACGCATATCAAGGAGAATTATTCCAACACCTGCTTGATGCGCTACAAAAAAAAGCGCAAAATCCTTTTTCTTTTGCCCCTACTACTCCGAAGAAGCAATCTAGTTTGTCATTAACATAAAAAAGTGCTGTAGCAACTAGTTGCCACAGCACTTTTTATAAATAGACGGTATTTTCATAAGTCGTTGAACAATTTGTTATAGCTTTTTTATTGGGATAGCAGGGTTCGAACCTGCAATTGCTTGATTCAGAGTCAAGTGCCTTACCAGTTTGGCTATATCCCATTTATGCAACATAAAAAGGATAACGCCAAACTTTTTTCTTTTCAATTATTTTGTCTTACATTTATGCGCTATTTTTTAGACAGTGTTTTTTTGCTACTTGGCTGAAATTTCGGGTGATTGCGGTTGAACGGGCGTTGTTCCAAGTGATTTTCGCGCTCTTGCAGTCGCGATTTTTGCATTTGTAGTCGATTAATCTCTTGTTGCAAGTGTTCTTGTTCATGAGTAGAAGCGGTTTTCATAGCTTTTTGTCGCATCGCAATTTCTTGATCCACTTTTCCCAGCCACTCTTTCATAATATCTTCCCATTGTTGACCATCTTTTTCATTGGGATCTTTTAAAGAGTCGCGTAATAATTTCGAATACCGTTTCATTGAACTGCCCCAAATTTGATTACGATCAGCAAAATAATCAGCTTGTTCTGTTTGGTCTAATGTATCAACAAAACGATCTTCCTCGCGATCAATCATATTTTGTAAAAAGGCTAAAATTGGCAATGCCAAATAGATAACTAAGGCAACATGGACCTGAAATAAGCCAATTATTAAAATAATTATGCGGGCAATAAAACTCAGCATATCTTGGCGATTTAATTCATCTACGCGGCGTTTTTGTAAATTTATTTCCGTTATTGACTGCTTCGTCAAAGCCGTAACCAAGCGGCGCATCAATACTGTCACAATTAAAGTTAGAATACCGTAAATCAAAACTGTCTGCTGTGTTGTATCTTCAATTAAAATCCGCGTCGCGGCTGGGACCAAAGACAAGAAAAATAGCAAGAGCAGATAAACCACCAAGCTCTTGTTTTTAACTTGTTCAATTCGATTAAAAGCATACGCCGTTTGAAACCATAAATTCGCTACAAAACAAAAACTAATAAAATAAATGCCCACAGCAGATAATAATGTTTGCCAGACAATATCACCGCTACTGGCATACTTAATTGGAATTTCCAACACCATGATCGTCAAAATAATTGCGATAATAGCATCGCTAAAAACAAGTACCCGTTCTTTTAGATTGCTCATTTATTCTGCCTCCAAGCGCGTGGTCAATTTATTTAAGATGTGATGCAGTTGCTCTTTTTCTACAGTAGATAACGTCGCAAATAAATCTTGTCCCAAATGCTTTTGTTCATCTTGAATTGATGAAATGTAGCTTTTACCCTCTGCAGTTAGAAAATAATTGGTTATGCGGCGATCCGTTTCATTTTGCTTTTTAATTAAATATCCTTTTTGGCTCAATTTTTTCAATAGTTCACTTAATGACGCAGGTCTGATATGCATCATTTCAGCTAATTCTTTTTGTGAATACCCCTCATGTCTAGCCAAAATCCGTAATAATCGGTTCTGACCAAAGGAAAATTCCTCTTTCTTTGTTTTATGTTTTAGGCGTCGTCGCATCAAACGATTCAAACGCTGAAATTCTTCAAATAAAACTTCTTCTTTCATCAAAACACATCCTTTATTGTTCTAATTTTACGCAATGATTTTTCTTTCGTCAAATAGTTAGGTGCCTATCTATTTACAAATTTCAAAAAAGGTAGTATAATAATTAGGTACCTAACTAATAAATGGAGGGGATTTAATGGCTCGAATGCGCTTTGACTTTGACCAAACAAAAAAACCTGAATTGACACTTAGTTTCATCCGTCGAATCCTCAATTATTTCAAACCACATACCTTAAAACTTATCCTGGTAATTCTTTTAATTTTTGCTACTTCCACGCTGGGACTTGTGCCATCACTTTTATTACAAAAAATAGTCGACATAGCTTTGCCAAAACACAATTTACCGCAATTAGGCATTCTCGTGGGCCTTTCAATTTCGGCTACGATTTTATTGAACCTTTTACAAGTTGCCCAAGGTTATTTAAGTACTTGGATTGCCAAAAATATTACGCTGACGATGAAAAACAATTTATACCGTCACCTTTCCTTTTTACCTCAAAGTTTTTTTACCACGGTAAAAGAAGGGGAAATCTTGACACGCCTAACCAGTGATGTCGACGGCATTCAACAAGTGTTTCAAACGACTTTTATCAATGCACTAAGCAGCATTTTCATTTTAACAACGACTCTTTTTGCGTTATTTTCTATGAATCCAATTTTAGCAGCTGTTGCGCTTGTCACCGTTCCATTATTCATCTTGCCAACTCGTAAAGTCGGCAAAAGAAGATGGCAAATTGCTGCTGCTAGTCAAAGTGCCTTAAGCAAACTAAATCAACATACCCAAGAAACCTTAAGCACTAGTGGCAGTACGCTAATGAAGCTTTTTACAAAAGAAGATGAAGCTTTTAGTACCTTTGATGAAATCAACCAAGAAGTTACTGCTTTACAAATTAGAGAATCTTTAGCTGGGCGTTGGTTTCGCATGGCGATGTCTGTCTTAATGGCGATTGGGCCGATGTTGATTTATTTAGTTGGTGGTTTTTTACTGGCCAAAGGACAATTAACTATTGGCGGCATTATCACCTTTGCTTCACTTTTGGGTAGACTTTATAACCCGGTTACCCAGCTTTCCAATATCCAAGTTGATTTAATGCGTTCTTTTGCCTTATTTGAACGAATTTTTGAGTATATGGATATTACACCAACAATCCAAAATACCCCGCAAGCAAAAGATCTGACCATTAGTCGTGGTGAAGTATTATTTACCGCTGTCGATTTTCGTTATGAAGAAAATGAAGTTTTAAACAATATTAACTTACAAATTCTTCCTGGTGAAACTTTAGCTTTAGTTGGTCCTTCTGGTGCGGGAAAATCAACTTTAACTCACCTGCTCACACGTCTTTACGATCCGACAAGTGGGACTGTTACCATTGATAATCAAAATATTAAAGACGTAACTTTCACCAGTCTAAGACAAAATATCGGTGTAGTCAGTCAAGAGACCTTTCTTTTTAACGGCTCAATTTACGATAACTTACTTTATGCCAATGAAAATGCAAGCAAAGCAGAAGTAATTGCGGCTACTAAAGCGGCTTATATTCACGACTTCATTATGACATTGCCAAATGGTTATGATACTGTCGTTGGTAATCGCGGCATTAAGCTTTCTGGTGGGGAAAAGCAACGGATTGCAATTGCTCGCATCATCCTAAAAAATCCTCAAATTTTAATTTTGGACGAAGCAACTTCTGCTTTAGATGCTATTTCTGAATATTATGTACAAAAAGCGATGGATAACCTTATGCAAAATCGGACAAGTATTGTGATTGCCCACCGTCTTTCCACTATTGCTAATGCCGATCAGATTGCGGTTATGGAACATGGGCAAATCATTGAACAAGGTGAACACAATAAACTTATGTCAAAAGATGGCTTATATGCTAAGCTTTATCAAACACAATTTAAAAATACTGAAGCGGCTGCTTAAAACAATAAACGAGACAGAAAACAGTAGCACAGCTTTTAAAGCGGCCTACTTTTTTGGTGGTTCAAAAAATAGAGCTATTTCCTTAGTTACGTTGGAAATAGCTCTATTTTTATTTAGCATTTACTAGCTTAAGATTTTTCCTTACTGAATACGCTCGCAACTTTGGGTAACACTTGATTTAGTGAATCAATTTCTTTGGCTGTCAATTCTAATTCTACTAAAGCATTTAACTGGGCAAAGATCTGCTCTACTTCGCCAATTACTCTTTCACCAGCAGCAGTTAAGAATAATTGCTTTTGGCGTTCATTTTCAACTGGAATTTTTCGTTTGATAAAATCAGCTTTTTCTAAACTTTTCAAAATATTCGTTACTGTAGCATTGGGTTTTTCCAAATATCCAGCCAAATTTTTTTGAATCGTACCGGGATGCTGCGCAATATAATTTAAACTTCGTGCTTGGATTGGATTAAGCTCAAGGTATTTTAATGACTGTGCGACAAAGTTTTGTTGTAAGTTGCTAATTTGATAGATTTTTTCTGAAATGGAATCTGATTTTAACATATTATCACTCCCTGCAGTCAGTCTAATGGAAAATAGTTAAATTTACAACTTTTCCATTGACAACTATAGAAGGAAAGCGTATATTAGCCGTTGTAAAAGTTGTAATTACAACTTTTTATTAAAAAAATTGAAATGATCCATTTGCATAAGGAGTGAATAGCATGTCATTAACTACCCAACAAACAATTGATACGATTGCACAACTACAAGAAAATATGCGTCGTGCTTCTTTAAGTCCTACCTTAATTGCTGAAGATTTTAACGTCTCTCCTGCAAAAATTGAACGGATATTGCACTTAGAGCAATCGGCACTTGAAGATCCTTGGATTCTAAAAGTTTATTTAGAAGAAAAATTAACACAACAAGATATTGTCGGTGTTCCCTTTACCGCTCTTGTCGGAGATTATCATCAGTACTGGTTTTTAAATAGTCGCAAAATAGACAAAATGAAACTTAGTCGGGGCGACTATTAATCTAGCAACGCTATTTTTCTATAAAAAAAGCTAAAGCAATCGATCACTGTTTGCCTTATGAAAAATCTATACTTTCATTATCGCCTAAAAAGTGCGCCAAAAACATCCACTGTTTTTGGCGCACTTTTACATTTTTTGCTTAAAAATTATAAGCTGCCATTGGTAACAAGATATTTCCCGCCACCGTAAATATGGCGACCATCCAAAAAATATGGCGGCCAAAAAAAGCAGCAAAATCATCATCGTGATAGTAAGAACGCTGTCGATTAATGGTGATGACAGCCAAGGATGAAAACAAAATAACAATGATGCCAAAAATATTAACAAATTCCAATAAGCCCGTGTGTAGTGCATCGGGAACCAAATTTGCTCCAACTAAAATATTACTTACAGTACCAAATAATGCACTTGGAATCATCCCCAATGGATCTACATTATGGTACGTACAAATGAATAAAACAATTAGGACCCAACCTAAAGTCCCCACTAGAGCAATAAAACATTTGATATATAACCCAATATTTTCACGGTTTAATTCAATTGCCGTTAAAAATTCAGTGACTGTGTAATTTCCATTTGCCTCTGGGTCAGCTTTATTATTTTGATACTCTTGCACAAAAAGATTGGTGTCAAAACGTTTGACCGAAAACCCAGAAATATTAATATTCTCATTAATCGATGAATTTTTACGATCCGCCTGTAATACGATATTTTCAATTGGACTTTTAGGTTCTAAATAAAAGCGAATTTGATAAGAGCCTAAGGGAAATCGCGTCGTCCAAAAAGTTTTCGTGACGACAGCATTTACACGTGCCAATTGATAATTCGTTTTTCCAACGCGACTTTCTTTTAAAATTTCTTGTGACTTAATTTGGCCATTATATATTTCGTAATGTTCCAACATATTCAAATCATGGTGATCATCCCATTTAAACCAGACCTGAAATGTGACATTGAAATTGGAATTACGAATACTAATTTCATTAATGTTCTCAACATAGACACCCGTACTGACTGAAATCGCATCTTTTGCTTGTTTTTGCTGCGATGTTGTTAATTGTTCTTTTTCATGTAAATACTGGGTCCAGTATTTGTTTTCTGACTGTTTATCGCTATATAAATAAAACGTCGTATAGCCAATATAGCCAATAAAAACTATTGATAGCCCCAATAACCAAAACCATAATAACTTCTTTTGTTGTTGATTAAATTTTCGATAATGTGTCAACCACTTTTTCAACATTCAATCCCCCCTTATATCTTTTGAAGCCAATAACCATAACCAAAATTAACCGCTAACATTTCAATAAATTAATTTTATCACAATATATAAAAAAACTACTGTAATAATGGTAACCTTGAAAAAAACCATTTGTTTTAACCTACAAAAAAACACTAAAAACCAGATTGCGAATCTAGTCTTTAGTGTTTTTTAGTATCGTTTGTTTTTACTAATCCTTTTTAGAAGCGCTAGAGATACCATCAACTGCAGGTGTTGGTGTTACAGCACTTACTGCAGACGCTGCGTCTTTTTTAGAAGCACTGGAGACGCCGTCAACTGCAGGTGTTTCATTTTTTTTAGAAGCACTAGTTACGCCGTCGACATCGCCAACTAATTTTTGCCCCGTTTGTTGCAAGTACCATTCGACAATTGGCTTAAAGTCTAAAATATATTCATTAATTCCCATATAATTGCCTTGTTTATCATGCATAGCTTGATAATTATGAACAATATATTTTTCAGGCATTTGTTTTGGAACGTGTACGCGAACGACATCGGTGGCACCTGAGCGCAATTGTTGAATTACCCATTCGACATTCTGATAAGCTTTTTCTGGATGACATTTTGCCAATGGATTTCCCACTTGGCCTGGCACCCGCGGCGCTAACATCTCATTAGCGGGCTTTGTTTGGTTATAATATAAAAATTGATTGTTGCTATCGGCATAGGTTAATTCCATCGGCATCGAATCTAAGAAATAATTCAATTGATCCACGGTTAAAAGTCCCCGGTCTAATTTAACATAATCACGACCTACTGCAGGTTCAACGATTGCTGTCGCTTGTTCCAACCAGTCATCTGCCCACATATCGGCACCTTCAATTGTTGTGTCAATTTTACCAGTTGCATATAAATCTTCTGGTTCTGCTTTGGGCTTAGGATTTAATAAAGCCGTGACATTGACAAATTGAAGAAATTTTTCCAATGTGCTCCCAAGAAAATCAATTGTTCCTTGATCTTTCAAATTATCATTTTCATCAAAAGCATTTTTTACTTTTCCCAATAAGAATTCATTTCCTGGCATAACAATCGCATTGACACCAGGCGCATCTAATATTTGACGTAAATGTAGTTGTGCCCGGGAAGAACCTTGGTCATAATAAGAAGCTCCCACGATCATAACCGGTTTATTTTCAAGGGGATGAATTTTAAAAGATAACCATTCAAGCACACTTTTTAAAGCAGCCGGAATAGTATGGTTGTGTTCTGGAGTTGCGATAATTACACCATCTGCCATTTTAATTTTGTGATTTAATTTTTGAATAGCTGGACTATTTGTTGCATCCTGGCTTTGATTAAATAAGGGAACATCGGTGATTTCCAACAACTCAAAGTCAAATAAATGACCAAATTTTTTACCAATAAATTTTAACAAAAGACGGTTATAAGAAAGATCTGCATTTGATCCGACAATACCGACGATTTTCATAGCAAAGACTCCTTTATGCTTGTAAATAGTTAAACTAAAATAACCCTGCTTTAGATGTTATCCCAAGAAAAATTTTCAGCTGCTTGTTGATTTACAGCGTGACTGTTTTGCAATTGTTTGGTAATCGTGACAAAAACAGTGAAATCCTGAAATAGGCCTGCGAGTTTTTCTTGTTGTTTTTCATCATTTAGATTGCCCGCTTCATCAAAAGCCGATAAAGAATGGCTCAATAAAAATTCTGAACTAGGCATAATTCGTGCTTTTAATTCTGGTGCATCCAAAATTTGACGTAAATGGGCTTGCGCTCTAGAAGAACCTAACGTCCCATAAGAAGCACCCGTAATCATAACAGGCTTATCAACAAAAGGATAAATACCGTAAGACAACCAGCTTAAAGCATTCATTAACGCTGCTGGCACTGCATGATCATATTCAGGTGTGCTAATGATTACACCATCGCTTTTGTTGATCTTTTCAGCAATAGCCTGCACACTTTCTGGTATTTTTTTGTCTGCCGGTTTATTAAAAAGAGGAAGATTATTAATTTCTACTAATTCAATTTCTGCTTCAGCCGCAAATTTTTTTTGCATGTAGGCCAACAATGCACGATTTGTTGATTCCTTTGAATTGGTACCCACAAGTCCGATAAATTTATACATTTGAAAAATCCTTTCTCTACATTAAATCTCTAATTCCATCAGATAAGATGACCTCATCTGTTGTGATGATAATTCCTTCAATACCTGAAGTACGGTTTAAAGTACGTATGATTTCAGCAGTTGGTAGCCCAAATAAGCGGGTAGTCCAAATCTCACCGTCTACTGATTTTTTTGATACAATGGTTAAACTAAGAACCTCCGTTTTGACAGGATAGCCAGTCTTTGGATCAATAATATGGTGATATCTTTTATTTTCCTTGATTAGACTACGCTCATAAATTCCCGAAGTAACCACGGATTGATTGGTTACCTTTAAAATCAGACGCGTTTGATTCCTATCTTTGCTAGGGTCTTGCACACCAATGCGCCATAGTCCATCTTCATGTTGTCTTGCTGTGCCAAAAACGACCACGTTGCCACCTAAATTAATTAATGCGCCCGTGACGTTTTCTTCTTTTAAATATGCCACCAATAAATCAGCAATAAAACCTTTAGCTAATGCCCCTAAATCTAACAGCATGCCTTTTTCTGTTAAAAAAGCAGTCTGATTTTGATCATCTAATTGAATATTGTGGGGGTTAGTTTTAGCTAATAAACCTTTAATCACTTCATCTGAAGGTACTTTAGCATCACTAAAACCGATGCGCCACGTTTGAATTAAAGGGCCAATGGCAATATTTAGCTGCTCACTTGTAAGACTATTTTCTTTTCCTAACTTGATTAATTCATATAATTCTGGCTGAAGGACAACTTTTTTTATGCCGGCATTGTGATTTAGGACCATTAGTTCAGAAGTAGGATCATTGGCGCTAAACCGCTTTTCATAAAGCTTTAATCGTTTTTCCAACTCATCCAAAATTTTTTCTGCTTCTTGGTGATCAACAAGAAGATCAATGACTGTACCCATCATATAAAGCTGTCTTGTTGCCAAAGTATTCACCTCTTTATTTTTTGACCAACTTAACTTTTTTTGACTGCTTGTGTTAGCTGGGCAATCGTTTTTTGTGCAATTTCGTTGCGATTAATTTTGGCATACGCATTAGCGTCTGCAAGCCGTTCTAAAATCTCGCCATGGGGCATTTTAAGTTTCATGGCATTGCAGGCTAACTGTGTAGCCACTCTTGCCAAATAGAAGGTGACGTGATTATCTGAACAAATGGAAAGCGCATATTCCAATAACGTATTGCTAACTTGATATTCTGCAATTTCACTGTAAAAAACACCACACTGGTATAAAATATGCAACACGCGCCAGGTTTCTTCTATGGATTTAACTGGATAGTCATAAATTTTACGCAACACTTTATCAAAATAGACTTCCCCTTTTACTTTTTCACCAGCCTCACTGTAAACTAGTCCCATGCCCGTATAAGCCAACAGCTGATAGAGCGTATCTTCTTCCAATAGCAACTGATTAAAAGCAAATAAAACCTCGACAGCTGCTGCTTTTTGATAATACAAAAGAAAACCTGACAAATAATGGTAGCGCATCTTTAACTCAGGAGTATCCAGCTCACTTGTTAAAATATTGGCTAGCAAATTTTGTGCCTTTTGATATTCCATTGTAATCAATAAAAATTCGATTTCATCAAAGGTGGCAACAAGCGTTGTATGTTTCACACCGATTTTGGGAAATAACGCTCCAATTGGAAAGTCTAGCCGTTCACAGAGCTTTATGAGAATTTTCAAACTTGGCACTTGGCCATTGTTTTCAAAACGACTTAAAGTTGCTTGTGTACATATGCCTTGCGCCAATTCGATTTGTGAGAAGCCAGCTTTTTTTCGTGCCGCAATAAATTTTTCAATCTGCATTAACTCCCTCCTTTTTTAAATTGTGCTTATTTTCACATTATTAATGATACCGCTTTACATCTGCATACTACGCCGCCATACTGGTAAAGTCAAAGTCGATATATAATATTTTATATAATTTTTTTGACAAATCTTACATATTAGATACATTATTGAAATATGCAATGTTTCTAGCTATTCCTTTTTACGACAAACATTAAAATGTAGTCTTTAACTTCATTTCCCTTGACAAAAAAACTTCTCAAACAGTGACTGAAAAATTTCTTACTTTCTAAAAGCGGTTAGTAAGGAAGAAATTTATCCATCATAATTTGAGAAGTTATTTATTTAAGCTTCAACAATATACGCTTCATAAGGCTGTAAATAGGCTGAAACCACCTGATTTTTTTGATTGCTAAGAATCACTTGTGCTTTTTGATCACTGGCTGCAAATGGATTTTCGATTGTATTTTCACTTAAATTCGCCACAATCCGCCATTGTTTTTGGTTATCTTTGCGCAAATAGGCAAAGATCTGTCCATCTGTTGGCAATAATAATTCGTAGGTTCCTTCTTTTAAAATCGTTTCATTGTGCCGCAATGCAATCAACTTTTGATAATAACGATAAATAGAATGATCACTTTTTAAATCATTGGCTACATTGATTTTAGAATAAGCAGGATTCAACTTAAACCAAGGCACACCTTTAGTAAAGCCAGCATTTTTTTCCGCTGTCCACTGCATTGGTGTTCGTGCATTATCACGACTAACTTTGTGAGCTGCTTGTAGGAAATCCTCATGGGAAATAGTTTGCTGCTGTTTTACATAGTAATCATAATTTCCTAATAGCTCAATATCTTCATAATCTGTAATTTCAAAATCAGCATTCGTCATGCCAATCTCTTCTCCTTGATAAATAAAAGGTGTCCCTTGTAAGCCATGTAAGACTGTCGCAAAGGCCGTTGCACATTCGTAGCGGTGATTTGTATCATTACCCCAACGTGAGATTACTCTGGCGCGATCATGATTTTCAAAGTAAAGCGCATTCCACCCTTTGTCTTTTAATTCATGCTGCCAGTTGCTTAAAATTTCTTTCAATGCAACTAAATCTCGTTTTTTTAAAGCCCATCGACCATTGACATCTCCTTTTTTACGATCGATATGCATATGTTCAAAAGTAAAAATCATATCCAATTCTTCTCGCTTAGGATCAACTAATGTGTAGGCATCATGTGCTTTAGCTGCTGGAGATTCGCCCACACTCATCATATCAAAAGGTGCTAAGACCGCTTGGTTCAATTCATGAATAAACTCGTGCATGCGGGGACCATTTTGTTGATTTTCTGTTGTATTGCTCCGGGGGTTATCGGGAAATTGCCAATCTTTTGAAATGGAAGTAATCACATCCATCCGCCATCCATCTACCCCTTTGGCTTTCCAAAAGCGCATCATATCGTAGATGTATTCTCTGACAAAAGGATTTTCCCAATTTAAATCCGGTTGTTCTTTCGCATAATAATGTAAATAATACTGCTTTCTACGCTCATCAAAAGTCCATGCCGAGCCACCAAAACTTGAGCCCCAATTATTAGGGGGCGAACCATCGGGCTTAGCATCTTGCCAGATATAAAAATCGGAAAAGAAATTGTCTTTTGACTTGCGACTTTCTTGAAACCATAAATGTTGATCCGAAGTATGATTGGCAACAAAGTCCATAATAATCTTTAGCCCTTTGTCATGGGCTGCTGCAATTAAGGCATACAAGTCTTCATTGTCTCCGAAAATCGGATCAATTTTTCGATAATCAGCAATATCGTAGCCATTATCAATTTGCGGGGATAAATACACCGGACTTAACCACAACGCATCGACACCTAAATCGACTAAATAGGGTAATTTTTCGATGATTCCTTTTAAATCACCAATGCCATCATCATTACTGTCGTAAAAACTTTTGGGATAAATTTGATAAATGACGGCTTCTTTCCACCAATCACTACGCATGCTCTTTCCCCTTTCTTTTATACAATTCCAAGTAATGACAAAGCAATGGCTGCAATAATGATGCCAAAAATTAGAACATTAATCGAAACATTTTTCTTCTTTAATAGATAAAAACAAAATAAGGTAACTGCTAAAGGTAGTAAACCAATAAAAATTTGATCGAGCATTTCTTGGGATTTTAAAATCGTTTTGCCACCCATTACCATTTTCCATTTCAAATCAAGTTTTACCATTTGGCTCGTCATTGCACCTACCATTGTTAATCCAACAATGGTTGCAGCTTTTGTTAAAATATTAATCAGACCATTTTCGTATAAATCTGAAATGTAAGCCGATCCTAGTGTGTAACCCAATTGCCCCCCATACCAACGAATAAGTTGAACGGGCAAATTAAACAAAAGTAAAAAGATAATCGGAGCCAAGACATTACCTGATTGCGCTAATCCGACTGCAACACCTGCCGCAATTACTCGCAAAACGCCCCAGAAAACCGAGTCGCCAATACCAGCTAATGGGCCCATTAAAGATGTTTTAATCGCATTGATGGAATCTTGATTAAAATCTGTCTTTTCACTATTTTCTTTTTCCATTGAAGCACTTAGCCCCATGATAAAAGGTACCATGGCCACATTTGTATTAAAATAAGACATTTGACGTACCATTGCAGCTTTTTTATCTTCTTGTTTTTTATAAAAGCGATTGATAAAAGGTAACATCGCATATTCAAAGCCTGAAGCTCCTTGTTTTGCTGGCGTAACAGCAGAATACAAGGTGAATGAGCGCCAGTACATTTGGCGTAATAATTTCTTTTCTTCTGGTGAAACATTTTGATTAAATCGAGACATCGTTTTTCCTCCTCATTTTTTACGATTAACTAATCTTTCCTAACTAAAGAAATCATCATTTTCAATCTCTTCTGTTGTTTCATTTGTCGCTGCTAGCGTAGGTTTTTGTTGGATTTGCTGTTCCATTTTCTTCAATTGGAAATCCCGTTGTCCAATCGTTACGGCAATAATTACCCCTAAAACTGCTACTGCAATCAATGGAATCTTGAAATATGCGATAATCAAAAAGCCTAAGAAGTAAAATGCGGAAACATTATTGTCCCATAAAATTTTCATTAACATCGCCATTCCGACTGCAGGTAGTAAATTACCAGCGACAGATAAACCATTAATAATCACATCCGGAATCATTTCCAAGACATTTTGCGTAGCTTTTGAGCCAAATAAGATGGCAAAAAATGGAATTAATGAATAGATCGCCCATTGCAATGCCCATAGTCCAAAATGCAAGCGGATAATTCCTCTTTCATTAGCTTCTTCAGCCATTTTGTCAAAGCGACTAGCAAAAGGCCCTACCACTGCTACATATAATAACGTCTTTACTTGTAATCCGATGATCCCTAATGGAATCGCGATTGGCAATGCAACTTCCACGCCACCACCCAAATTGATGGCAAATGCTGCAGCTAAAGCCGTTGCAAGACCAGGTTCGGCTGAACTTGCGCCCCCAATATTAACGACTCCCATAAAAATAGTTTCTAAAGAGGCTCCGATCAATAAACCTGTTTGAATATCACCAAGCAATAACCCTACTAAAGGTCCAATGACAATAGGACGCCCCAACATAGTAAAACCTAATAATTCCTGGCCGCCGACTGTTAAAAAGACGACTAATGCCACTACAATTGCTTCATATAACATAATTTTTCGCTCCTTTTATTTACGTGGATTCAACAATTACTTGATAAAGTCTTTGGCCAACTCTTTTTTATCAGATGGTAAATTTTGTAGTGCAGTTTCTGGATACAGTTCAACTAAAGTAGCTAAGCTTGTAAGTTCTGCTGGTGTTAACATAACAAATTGTGTCAAAGTCTTCTTCTCACCGATTACAGCTTTTCCGACGTTGCCGATATTCACATAGGCGATATTAGGCAGTTTATCTGCAAGTATAACAGCGTCATTAACGGTTTTAACCAAAACCAACAACTTCATTTTTTCTGCCCGTGGATCTTGCAGTAGATCAATTGCACCTTGAAGTGTTTTTATAATTACTTTGATCCCACTTGGTACCGCCATTTTTAAAGCCATTTGCTGTATTTCATTGCCAGCTGTTTCATCATTGGCAACGACAATCCCATCAATATTTAACTCACGGGACCATACCATTGCAATTTGGCCGTGGATTAAGCGTTCGTCTACTCGTAAAGTTTTAATCATTTTATTTCTCTCCTTTTTCTTTAACACTTTTTAAGCAAAAAAATCATTTTCAGTCGTATTTTTGGCAAGTTTGACTTGTTGCATCCCTGCTTGTGCTTTGGTAATCATTTCTTGAATAAATTCATCACTAATCGCTTCTGTTGCTAAAATTACTTCTAATAAAAGTGGCACGTTAAAACCAGCAACAACAAAAATATTTTCTCCTGTTGTTTTAGTTGCAAATTTTTGATTAACGCTCCCTCCATAAATATCCGTAAAAACAATAACTTCATCTGCTGGCGTAACACGGGCAAAAAAATTATCAATCTGAGTGTCTAAATCCGCTTGTCCTTGTGTATAAGCCGAAATATAGGTAATATCTTGTTTCTTACCAACAAATAATTCCAATGTGGATTGAATTCCTTGGGCTAAATTGCCATGAGTGGCAATTACTACTTTTTTCATTTACTTTGCTCCTCTCTTCATTTGACACTTTACTACCAGCAAGTTGTGTGCCAACTTCAAAAAAAGGGTTTAAATCAAGCTTTTAATGGGCAAAAAAAAGAAGTGCTTAAAATAAAATAAGCACTTCTTTTTTGATTAATTTAAATTTTAGCAATGTTTACCAGGCCCATACACTAAAATAAAAGGACTTTTTTGATTCCCAGCTTTAAGCGCTGTTTCCCACGTAACTTAGCTTTTTACTTTCAAAACTTCTTGCTGCAATCCTTTTACTAAAAATTTCGACTAACTTGGCGTTTTTTTAATAAAGTTATGCTATCTTAATTAAAAAAGCGGATATAGTAGCCGACAGGAGGCCTGCCATGAATTATTACGATCAACATCTTCATACTTTTTTGTCTTTTGATTCTGAAGAACGGTTCGAAAATTATCTTGTTCAACAGCCCGCAACTTTTGTGGCCACCGATCATTTTGATTTAAAAAATCCAGCTCATGCATTTCAAGATGATATTCCAGATTACGAAGAACTTTTAAGGCAACAGCAAAAATTTATAAGCCAGCCTACAACTTTTCTAAAAGGGATTGAAATTGGTGTGGTTCCTGGTCAAGAAAGTAAAATTTACGATTACCTCGCTACGTATCCCTATGATTTACAATTGGTAAGTATCCATCAAAACGGACAATTCGACTATATGGACGATATTGTTTTAACCAAAGATAAATACACCATTATGGATGAATACTTTCAGCAAATGGAACGCGTAACCGAAGATTTTAAAGCTGGTCACATCCTAACTCACTTTGAATACGGCTTACGACGTTTAGACGTGACTTCCCATGAACTTGCAACTCGGTATGAAGAGCAATTAACGCGAATCTTTAAAAATATAATCGCAAAAAACTGGGGCTTAGAATTAAACGCAAAAAGTTTTGCCAAATACCAAAATGCCCAACTATATGAATATGCAGTCCCCTTGTATCAAAATCTAGGTGGTAAGCTTTTCACTTTAGGTTCTGATGCCCATATTGCGTCAGATTTTCGTAACCAATTTAGTCAAATGGGAGCAATGCTAAAAAAATTGGGTGTCACTGAACTTGCGCTATTTCAAAATAAGGAAATCAAATTGGTGCCGATTCCTGAAAGCTAACTAAACTTTAATTACGCGAAAAACGTCTTAAATTAGCCTGCAAAACTCAATTTGCAGCCCTTTATTTAAGACGTTTTTTCAAGTTAGATATAATATTTTAATAGTTCATACATTAAGGAGAGCTCATAATCATCAATGACAATATTGTACTTCATTTCCAGCGGATGGAAAATATTTTTTGAAATCGAGAAAAACTCTTGTTTGGTTTTATCCAGTTGTTCTTCTGCTTGGACACTGACGGACTCTTCCCGTGAAGAAATCATCATCCGCTCAATCATTAAAGCAATGTGCATATATAAATTCAACTTCACTTTTGCATCAAAGACAATGGTGAAGAAATCTTGATACTTTGCTACAACGCCTTGTACTTCACCTAAAACAACCTTCGGATTTAAAAATTGCAGTCGACTACTAATTCCTTCAATAGTGAAAAACTCCAATAACCCTTCAATTAAATTGGCAATTGTTTTTTCCTTTTCACCTGTTGCTAATAACAATTCTTTTAAGCGTTTAGTACCACTGGCCTCCATAATATCGTAAATATTTAAAATTGGAATTTGATAATCATATGGTAAATCTGTGGTGGTGATAATAAAATCTGTCTTTTCAAAATACCCCATATCATGGGAAGCAAGTGAATTTTTTAAATCTCGATAGTCCATGGTAATGATTTCTTTTTCCATTTGCAAACGATCCAACATGATCTGCTTAATTTCTTCACTTAATCCGACACCTGACATACACGAAACGATGATATTTTTATTTTGAGAGATTCCTTCGTAATACTGAATATGAATCATTTCGTGATACGTATTGGCCCGCTCAGCAATTTCTCTAAAACTTTTTTGTTGTTGAACTTGTAGCGCTACATCTAAAACAAGGGGTGTTGATAAATTGTTAATCACTAATAAATCAGAATCCAAGTACTGTTTAATTTGTTTATACATTTGACTTAAAGAACCCATATCAAAAAGCAAAATAACTGGTAATTTTCTTTGATTTAACTTCGCAATATACTGCTGCACTTTCTGGCTAATTTCAGGCATACTGCTATCTAAGGGCATATCAAAAGCTGCAAAAATAAAATTTCCCACTAAGCCATTTACCACCCCTTGAATACTTGAAGCTGTACTTTTTCCATGAGAGATTAAAATGCACAAGGTTTTAACCTCTTCAATTTTTTCTATCGCAGCATAGTCTAATAGAAAAAGCGCCATACCACTAACAAGTGCGATTTGCTCGTTGCTTGCATTGTTTTTTAAAGGTGAAAATAGCTGTTGAAATAAATAAAAAGCCCGCGGATATTGTTCTTTTATCTTCAGTAGCCAAGCTTTTTGCTCTCTAAGTGGCACCGGTGGCACATTAGCTAAAAAGAAAGCGCAAGAATTTAAAATCTCTTTTGGTATCAGCTCTTTGACTCCATATTTTTCCCATAATAAGGAGATTAAAGTATCATTTAGCACTTGTCTATAGCTTGTCACTTGTAAACTAACATTATCACCTGGTGCTTTTTTTAAATGTTTTGCAACAATAAATTGGCCATCAAGAAAACTTTCGCTTTCGGATAATTCTGCCAAAATTGCGGTGACAATTTCCTTTGCCACGCTGTTTTGATTGGTAATTTTATCGGTGGGTAAAAAAGTTACCGCTGGTTTTTTGTCTCCAATAATTAAGTCATCCCCGGCTTGTTTTGCATAGGCTTTGGCGCAAAGAAGTTTGATTTGATTGTTCAACGAACCCAAATTCCCAGCCTGAGGCGTTTTTAGTAATTCCATAATCAAACTATTATTCACGCTAATTTTTCTATTCATTTTTTTAGCTTCCGTAATAAATGCATGTTGGATTAATGCCATTCGTTCTTCTGAGGGCCTTGCAATAAAATTGGGGATTGTAACGGTCATTGGCACTCGTCTTCTAAAAGTTAACAGTAACATATCGTCCAATGATTCTGTCGTTGCAAAAAGAAAACGAACCTTTACTTGTCGTACTTCTTTACTACCAAGTGGACTATATGTTCCTTTATCTAATAAAGTAAATAATTTTTCTTGATTTTCTTTAGGTAGGCGATGAATTTCATCTAAAAACAAAAATCCCCCGTCAGCTGCTGCCACAAGTCCTGCTGTATCTTCTGTCGCTCCGGTAAAAGCGCCTTTTTTAAAACCAAACAAGACTGAAGAAAGTAATTCTGGATTATTGGCATAGTCAGCACAATTCAAAGAAATAAGTTGCGCTTCAGAAGAAATTACACTTTTTGCCTTAGCATATTCATAAATCAAATGCGCTAAATAGCTTTTACCAACCCCAGATTCACCGGTTATAATCAAAGGAAAACCATTTGGTGGATATTTGACAGCCGCTTTACAGGCATCAATCACTTTTTTTAACGAACCTTCGCCACCAATAAATGCGCGAAATGGATCTTTAATTTTTTTAAGACGCCAATACACCGGCTTTGTCCCAAATTTTTCTACCAATTCTTCTTTTAACAGTTGGGATAAATAATGGCTAACTACACCTCTGGTTAACCCATTTTCATCGGCAATCTGTTGCGTTGTCAGATCCTTTTTACCATCATCTTCTAAGTGCTTAATCGAATTAAGCACTTCATATCTTGCTTTTGTGGCCATTCTTTTCACCCTTATTTTTATCTGATTAAAAACAGAATCGATTGTTTAAGTTTTACTTTGAAATCATTATACCACGGAAGTAAACGAATCCAAGCCAAGCTAAGCTATTTTACCGCACCATTTAGATAAAGCAATTTTGTCAGTTATTTCATTTAGGCTGCTTCATTTTAAGCTAGAAAAATCTGCTTATGAAAAAAAGACCTAAACCAAAAACAATACAAACTTTTGGTTTAGGTCTTTTATTTTGTGGCTTATTTGAAAGTTGTCAATTTATCAGCAGAGAGTCTAACTGACTGGTAACCTGACTCTGCCGCTTTACCAATAGAGAGAATTAACACTGGTAAATAGCGCTCTTTTTCTAAATCAAAAGTTTCCGCTAAGTTTTCTGATTCAAAACCACCAATTGCATTGGTATCATAGCCATGGGCTCGCGCCACTAGCATTAATTGCATTGCTGCAAGACTAGCATCTCGCAAAACGACATTATCCATTTCATTCAAAGATAGATTTTGATAATGAGGAATGATGGTAGCTAATTGCCGATCATGAACTTCTTGCGGCATCAGTCCCGCATTTAATGCTGCCCCATATATTTCTTTACCGTATTCATAATTTTTACGGTCACCAAAAATTAAGATCATCGCAGCAGAAGTATCATTTTGCAATTGATTAAAGCGAATAAAAGGGCGTAGCTGTTCTTTTCCTTCATTTGTATCCACAACAACGTAGCGCCAAGGCTGCAAATTAACTGCAGAAGGTGCACGATTTGCTTCATCTAACATAGTCAACATTTCTTCTCGACTGATTTTTACATTTTCATCATACCGTCGAATCGATTTGCGGTTTAAAACAATATCCTGAAAGTCATTATTTATGAATGCTGTCATTTTCTTACTTCCTTTTATTTAAAATTAAAGTGCTAAACTAACTGCTAAAATATACTTGATTCAAATTTTTTTGGCAAGATTAAAGCTTACACTTTACTTGAATCATTACTTTTATACGACAAAATTTTTTTCATAAAAAAAGCGGCAGCATCTTCCAATGCCACCTGCTGTATTTTCGTTTTTATTAACCTAATGCTTGATATAACGGCATTAATTCTTTTAAAGTTGCTACGGTCTTATCTTCAATTTGAGGGTATTTTGCTTTCATTAAAAGTTTCCCGATTTGAAAAGTTTTTCCTGCTAGCTTTGCTTGAAATTCTGTTTGTAACTTTTCACTAGCCAAGTAATCTTTCAAAGCCAGATGATCATCTAGTTCATGTTCCACTTGAGGCCAAATATAATAGTCTGTAATATCGATCTTTTGACTCCAGATAGCAATTTCTTGTAATAAATCGTTATAGGCCGCAACACTTCCGGACCGTTCAGCACTTTTGTAATGTTGAAACATGAGATAAATCTGATACTGCTTTTTATTTAATAGTACCGCTAGACAGGCGTTTTCTCTTTGACGTGATTCACTACGATAGGCACACCAAAAGTGGTTACGTAAATTCCAACCATTGGTCCAGCTTTCTATTTTGGGCTTTGTAATACCAAAGTCTTTGGGCAAATTAGTAGCAACTGTTAAATTCAGTTCTTTCCATTTTTGCCAATGTTTTTTATATTCGTACTTGATCTCTTCAAGCTCGGCAACTGAATATGTTACCTTTAAGTGTTTGAATGTATAATTATCTCTAGCTAAAACCTCAAAATCCGCAATATCTAATTGCATTTTTTATCCCTCTTATCATTCATAAAAAACTTCATCTAAAAATAGCCCTGCGGCTGGAACTGTTTCTCCTGCATCTTGGCGAATTTTATTTGCCAAAACCTCATCAATAATATTAATATCTAATTTACCCATACCAATTTCCAACAAAGTACCCGTTAAAATTCGTATCATCTTATGCAAAAAACCGTTACCTATAAATGTAAAGTGCAACATGGCACCATCTTTTTCAATTCGAATCTCTTCAATCTTGCGAACCGTCGATTTCTTTGTCTTTTTTAAAGCAGAAAATCCAATAAAGTCATGGGTTCCGAGCAACTTTTCAGCAGCTTTCTCCATTTTTTCTAAATTTAGCTCTTGGGGTACATAAAAACTATGATGCCGGTAAAAAGCCGTCGGAATTACATCGTTCCAAACATAGTAACTATACTGTTTACCACTGGCATTGTAACGAGCATGAAATCGTTCACTCATTTCCGCTACATTTTTAATAACAATATCGTTAGGTAAATAACGGTTCAAAAAATTAAGCATCTCAAGTGGCGACAATTCAGATTCAGTTTTAAAATTTGCTACTTGCCCTCTGGCATGTGTACCTGCATCTGTTCGACCAGAACCAATAATTTCAATTTTTTCTCCAGTCATTTGGAACAAAACACTTTCGATTTTCCCTTGAATTGTTTTATCCGAGCTTCCAAGCCGCTGCCAACCCAGATAACGTCTTCCATCATACTCAATCGTCAATTTAATATTTTTCATTTTATGACTCCTTTTTTAACTTGTTGTCTATTCTACCAAATAAGCCATTGAAAAAGTTAGCGTACCAAAGAAAAAACAGGGCTAAAAAATTCTCCCCGTAGCTTCTAATTTTTTTATTTTCCAATCACTAATCTTCTAGTGTAAACTGCCTGTCCAGAGTGCATTATTGCATCATCTATTGCAGAGACAATTCGAACTTGTCGGGTTACTGGCGGATTCCAATTTGTATCTACGATATCTTGCAGACTTTCTTCATTAATTGATTGTAA
>NZ_CM206813.1:2235000-2827288 GCF_059834485.2 Enterococcus sp. S86.2
TTTCGGCGCAGGGTCACTCGACTAGTGAGCTATTACGCACTCTTTAAATGGTGGCTGCTTCTGAGCCAACATCCTAGTTGTCTGTGCAACCCCACATCCTTTTCCACTTAACATACATTTTGGGACCTTAGCTGGTGGTCTGGGCTGTTTCCCTTTCGACTATGGATCTTATCACTCACAGTCTGACTGCCGAATATAAATGAATGGCATTCGGAGTTTATCTGAATTCGGTAACCCGAGATGGGCCCCTAGTCCAAACAGTGCTCTACCTCCATCATTCTTAACTTCGACGCTAGCCCTAAAGCTATTTCGGAGAGAACCAGCTATCTCCAAGTTCGTTTGGAATTTCTCCGCTACCCACACCTCATCCCCGCACTTTTCAACGTACGTGGGTTCGGTCCTCCAGTGCGTTTTACCGCACCTTCAACCTGGACATGGGTAGATCACATGGTTTCGGGTCTACGACTACATACTCATTCGCCCTATTCAGACTCGCTTTCGCTGCGGCTCCGTCTCTTCAACTTAACCTCGCATGCAATCGTAACTCGCCGGTTCATTCTACAAAAGGCACGCTATCACCCATTAACGGGCTCTAACTTGTTGTAGGCACACGGTTTCAGGATCTATTTCACTCCCCTTCCGGGGTGCTTTTCACCTTTCCCTCACGGTACTGGTTCACTATCGGTCACTAGGGAGTATTTAGCCTTGGGAGATGGTCCTCCCGGATTCCGACGGAATTCCTCGTGTTCCGCCGTACTCAGGATCCTCCTAGGTGCCTTCCAAATTTCGCCTACGGGGTTTTTACCCTCTTTGACTGACTTTTCCAAGTCATTCGACTATCTGAAAGAACTACCATATTGGAGTCCTACAACCCCAAGATGCAAGCATCTTGGTTTGGGCTGTTCCCTTTTCGCTCGCCGCTACTTGGGGAATCGATTTTTCTTTCTCTTCCTGCAGGTACTTAGATGTTTCAGTTCTCTGCGTCTACCTCGTATACGCTATGTATTCACGTATACGTAACATCCTATAAAAGATGTTGGGTTCCCCCATTCGGAAATCTCTGGATCATAGCTTACTTACAGCTCCCCAAAGCATATCGGTGTTAGTCCCGTCCTTCATCGGCTCCTAGTGCCAAGGCATCCACCGTGCGCCCTTATTCACTTAACCTTATAAGACCTTACGGTCTGGTTTTGAGCAGTTCTTCTAGCGATAGAAGCTTACTCAAGAAAATAAGCAATTGAACTTATTAAAAAACTCATTCAACGCGGTGTTCTCGGTTTGTTTTGATTTTTTCTTCAAGTATCCAGTTTTCAATGAACAAAATAAAATGTTTGAGAGTAGACCTCTCAAAACTGAACAAAGACAAGTTACAAACTGTGTAGTTTCCGTAATATTCCTTAGAAAGGAGGTGATCCAGCCGCACCTTCCGATACGGCTACCTTGTTACGACTTCACCCCAATCATCTATCCCACCTTAGGCGGCTGGCTCCATAAAGGTTACCTCACCGACTTCGGGTGTTACAAACTCTCGTGGTGTGACGGGCGGTGTGTACAAGGCCCGGGAACGTATTCACCGCGGCGTGCTGATCCGCGATTACTAGCGATTCCGGCTTCATGTAGGCGAGTTGCAGCCTACAATCCGAACTGAGAGAAGCTTTAAGAGATTAGCTTAGCCTCGCGACTTCGCAACTCGTTGTACTTCCCATTGTAGCACGTGTGTAGCCCAGGTCATAAGGGGCATGATGATTTGACGTCATCCCCACCTTCCTCCGGTTTGTCACCGGCAGTCTCGCTAGAGTGCCCAACTAAATGATGGCAACTAACAATAAGGGTTGCGCTCGTTGCGGGACTTAACCCAACATCTCACGACACGAGCTGACGACAACCATGCACCACCTGTCACTTTGCCCCCGAAGGGGAAGCTCTATCTCTAGAGTGGTCAAAGGATGTCAAGACCTGGTAAGGTTCTTCGCGTTGCTTCGAATTAAACCACATGCTCCACCGCTTGTGCGGGCCCCCGTCAATTCCTTTGAGTTTCAACCTTGCGGTCGTACTCCCCAGGCGGAGTGCTTAATGCGTTTGCTGCAGCACTGAAGGGCGGAAACCCTCCAACACTTAGCACTCATCGTTTACGGCGTGGACTACCAGGGTATCTAATCCTGTTTGCTCCCCACGCTTTCGAGCCTCAGCGTCAGTTACAGACCAGAGAGCCGCCTTCGCCACTGGTGTTCCTCCATATATCTACGCATTTCACCGCTACACATGGAATTCCACTCTCCTCTTCTGCACTCAAGTCTCCCAGTTTCCAATGACCCTCCCCGGTTGAGCCGGGGGCTTTCACATCAGACTTAAGAAACCGCCTGCGCTCGCTTTACGCCCAATAAATCCGGACAACGCTTGCCACCTACGTATTACCGCGGCTGCTGGCACGTAGTTAGCCGTGGCTTTCTGGTTAGATACCGTCAAGGGATGAACATTTTACTCTCATCCTTGTTCTTCTCTAACAACAGAGTTTTACGATCCGAAAACCTTCTTCACTCACGCGGCGTTGCTCGGTCAGACTTTCGTCCATTGCCGAAGATTCCCTACTGCTGCCTCCCGTAGGAGTCTGGGCCGTGTCTCAGTCCCAGTGTGGCCGATCACCCTCTCAGGTCGGCTATGCATCGTGGCCTTGGTGAGCCGTTACCTCACCAACTAGCTAATGCACCGCGGGTCCATCCTCAAGTGACGCAAAAGCGCCTTTCAAATACTAAACATGTGTTTGGTATTGTTATGCGGTATTAGCACCTGTTTCCAAGTGTTATCCCCCGCTTGAGGGTAGGTTACCCACGTGTTACTCACCCGTTCGCCACTCCTCTTTTTCCGGTGGAGCAAGCTCCGGTGGAAAAAGAAGCGTTCGACTTGCATGTATTAGGCACGCCGCCAGCGTTCGTCCTGAGCCAGGATCAAACTCTCATAAAAAGTGTTTGAACAGTCATAGACTGTTAAGCTCAAATAAAAATTAACTTTGCTAGCTATTGCTTGCATGTTGTTTGCTTCTATAAAAGAAGCGCCCTACACATTGGTTCGTTTGCTTGCTTTGTTCAGTTTTCAAAGGTCTACTTGCAAAATTAAATGTATTTATTTAACTTGCAGTTGGCTGCTTTTTGAAATGTTTCAGCAACTCTTATATCTTATCAGCTGACTTAATTTATGTCAACTGTTTTTTTCAAAAAGTTTTAAAAACTTTTTGAAATGATATTTCAGAAGTTTGCCGCTCATCAAGCAACTTCGTTAGTTTAACAGTCGTTGTAGCAACTGTCAACAACTTTTTTCAAAAATGTTTCAAGTTGTTTTCAATCGTGTGACTGCCTTGCCAACGTTGATTAATTTACCACTTTAAGAAGCATTGGTCAACACAAAAAAACAAAAAAATCTGCCGATGTAAACTTGTATAATCCTAGCTTTTATCCCAACGTTCGTATTTACACCGAATTCAAAAAATTAACCCAGGTTAATCAAAAGAAAATAAGTCATATTTATCTTAGGTTGTCGATGACTACGTTCAATAAATTCGTTAAAATTTTTTTTATATTTTTTCTGTATTGCTCTTTTTCCCATTTTAAATAGTAAAAGAACTAGGTATCAAAACCTAGTTCTTTAAGTTATCCATTAAACAGGTTAATTAGATCTTTTGGTAATTCAACAAAAATTTCGCACCCTGCTGCCTTTAATTCTGCTTGGTCGCCAAAGCCATACAAAACACCAACTGGTAAAATATTATTTGCTTTACCACCTAAAATATCATTTTCCCGATCACCAATCATGACAGCAGTAGATTTATCTTTTAATCCAGTACTTTCAAGCCCATAAGCTAAAACTGATGCTTTCTCACTGCGTTTATTATCCAAGTCGGCGCCATATATCCCAGTGAAGTATTGTGTATAATCCAAAAAATCTAAAATTGCCTTGGCAAAAACTTCTGGTTTTGAAGTAGCTAAATAAAGCTGCTTTTCCTTAGCTAGTTTGGCTAAAGCTTCCTCGATACCTTCATAAGGAGTGATTTCAAACATCCCACTTTGTTGATAATGTTCACGATAAAAAACAACCGCCTTGTTTGCTTGTTCTTCATCCATACCGATTTTTTTAAATGATGTTAACAGCGGTGGTCCAATAAAGGAAAGTAGTTCTTCATCTGATAAATCCGATAAGTTCATTTTTTGTAATGCATAACGAATCGAAGAAAAAATTCCTTTTTGTGAATTGATAATGGTACCATCCAAATCAAAAAACAGATGATTTTGTTTCAAACCAACACATCCTTTACTTTTTATTACTATTTAGTGTACTCCAAAGTAACGGACTATGGTAAATTTTTTCAATTGAAATTCATTCAAAAAAGTGGGATATATAATTTAAGTGGATAAGCTTTTCCATATTTTAATAAGTAATTAAAGCATATTAATTGCTGAAAATATGTTTAATCGTTATACTTACTTTTAGTAAGAATACTATTTGACCAATTTGGAGGAATTAAAATGGATACACAAATTAGAGGGCTTCACCACGTTACTGCAATGACTTCAAGCGCTGAAAAAATCTATCGCTTTTTTACTGATATCTTAGGACTGCGTCTAATTAAAAAGACAGTAAATCAAGATGATATCGAAACTTATCATCTATATTTCACAGACGACTTAGGTTCTGCCGGAACAGATATGACATTTTTTGACTTTCCAGGTATTCCAAAAGGTACGAAAGGTACAAATACAATTTCTCGTACTTCATTCCGTGTCAAAGATGATGCTGCTTTGACCTACTGGACATCTCGTTTTGATGATCACAAAGTCGAACATGGCGAAATTAAAGAACGCTTTGGTAAGAAGTATATGGAATTCGAAGATTTTGATAATCAACGCTATCAATTGATTTCTGACCAAAATAACCAAGGCGTTGCCGGTGGTACACCTTGGAAAAACAGCAATGTGCCAAGTGAGCATGCGCTAATTGGTTTAGGGCCTGCTTTTGTTACAATTGAAAATTTTGAACACATGAATTTAGTTCTAACAAATGTTTTAGGTTTTAAAGAAACAGCAAATGATGGAGACTTTCATTTATTTGAAATTGGTGAAGGTGGTAACGGTGCCAGCATTATTGTAGAACACCGCGATGATATTCCTCTAGCTACAGAAGGTTTTGGTAATGTGCACCACTTAGCATTACGCGTTGCGGATAAAGAAGCTTTGGAATGGTGGATTGGTCGCATTAATGAGTTGGAATTTCCAAATTCAGGGTTCACAGAACGTTTTTACTTTGCCTCTGAATACTTCATGGCTGCACCAAATGTCTTATTTGAACTTGCAACAGATGGTCCTGGCTTTTTAGAAGACGAAACTTATGAAACCGCCGGCGAAATTTTATCTTTACCACCTTTCTTGGAACCCAAACGACAAGAAATTGAAGATTATGTACGCCCATTTGACACAAGTGATGCCAATACTAAACGTGCGTAAGAATAAAATCATCCCGATTTTTAATTCAATTCATTTAAAATAAGTAAGATAATTACCCGAACACAACGCTATCGTTTTACTGTTGTCTATAAATTGATATGATAAAAATAGACAGCAAATAGGTAGCACAATTGACGTTCGGGTATTATTGTATTCTTATTTTTAAGGAGGCTCATTTATGATCCATTTTTCAGCCGATAAATTGGCACCAAAACAAAATTACAAATTTTTAACAGGCGCAGTTGCCCCGCGACCAATTGCTTGGATTACAACCAAAAGTAGTGAAAATGATGTCGTTAATCTGGCGCCATTTAGTTTTTTCACAGTTGTCTCTAGTGACTTACCTTATGTTTTGATTGCAACTACCCGAAAAAATGGCAAAAAAAAAGATACTGCCAGAAACCTGAGTCAGACAAAAGAAGGAGTCATTCATGTCGTAGATGAAAATATTTTACATCAAATGAATGAAACGGCCGCTAGTCTAAAGCCTGATGAAAGTGAACTTTCTTTAATCGATATGCCAACAGTTAAAAGTCGCAGTGTTGCCACTCCTGGACTTATCGATCCATTAATTCGCTTAGAAGTTAAGTTACAACACGAAATCCCTTTAAAAGATGATCAAGGCGTGATAATCTCTGATTTATTTATTTTAAAAGTTTTGGATTATTATTTTGCTGAAAGTGTTTTCGACTTAGATAAAGAATATATTCTCAATGAAAAATTGCGACCAGTCGCGCGATTAGCTGGGAATAATTACGCTTTGTTTGGAGATATCTTAACCATGGTACGCCCGCAATAAAAAGCAGACCTATCTATTTTAAAAGATAGGTCTGCTTTTTATTGCCTTTACTAATACCAATCAAATAGTAAAAATTACGTTACAGCAATTTTTTTGTGCCTTTTAAAATTTCAATAATTGTTTAATACTATGGATGATTACTCTTCTCGTATTTGTGCTAAGTAGCAGGCTGCAGCTTCATGAAGTACGGACGTAAAACTTGGCGACATTGGGAAAAAAGATGTGTTATTACTATATAGCTCTTCCATTTTCCAGCCACTTCTAATAACAATTTCCAACAGATCTAGTAACGTCTGGATGTTTTTTTCACTTACTATTTGTACACCCACTATTCTATCCTTAAAATCCACATGCAATGAAATTCGTATTTTCTCAAACGAAGAGAGATTTCCAACCCTAATCGTCTTATAGGCAATATTCGACTGTTCAAGTTTTTCTTTCGTTAAGCCCACTGAACCAAAATATAATCCAAAAAGTTGCGTTGTAGAAATATTAAGTTGTTTTGGCATAACAGTTTTTTTCCCAACTATATTTAACGCTGCAATCCTAGCCGTTTGTCGTGCCTCGGTAATTAGCGATAGTCTTGTCTTATTCTTAGTCAGTAAATTCGGTAATGCAATAAGATCCCCGATAGCATATACTTGCGGTTGATTAGTTTGAAGATACTGATTAACTTCTACTGTTTTGTCTTGCGAAATTCTTAAACCATTCCAATATAGTTCACTATTAGGCCTTGAATTATTCGCCATTATTAAAACATCACAAGCAACAGAACCCTCCAAAAGTTGTAAGTTAAGCCTGTTATCTTCTTCATTTATATCCATAATTTGATTTTCTAAAAAAAGAGAAGTACCGTAATTAGTAAATTTATGCTTAATACAATCACTTATTTCTTGATCGTAATACTCTTGTATCAAGTTTTTGGTAGGCCCAATGATAGATACTTGCTTGTTCAATTGGGTTAATACTTCTCCTAATTCTACCCCAACATAACCTGTCCCTGAAATCGCAATAGTATTAGCATTTTCTAACACTTTCAAAACATCTAGAGATTCTGAAAATGATTTATAACTATAAATATTTTTTACATTCATGTATTGTCGCGGCAAGTACTGTTTAGAGCCGGTCGCAAGAACTAAATTAGTATAGTCTTCTTCTTGTAAACCTTTGCCATTAGTATAACGAATAGTTTTTTTATCCCAATTAATCTCAACAACTTCATAACCAAAAAAAGACTTAACCCCAATTTTATCTAAATCGACTAAGGGGGCGATTGCGTCAGATAAATCGTGGATTTTATTTTTTAAAACTAAGTTAATACCACTAGCAATAAAGGGTACATTTTTTTCCTTTTCAATTAAAACAACCTCATGATCCGGGTCAAATCGTTTAATTTCACTTGCTACCATCTGTCCACTATGGGAGGCACCGATAACTACTGTTTTTTTCATTTCGCTACGCTCCTTTTGTCTCAATCGACTTCATTTTACTTCATTTTTTTTATTTTTTCTAATATTATATAAATGTACTAATTTTCCACTGGCATTTTTAAATGCTATGAAATCATTGATCGTATTACCAAGGGGGTGTTACTTTGCTAAAAAGAGAGTTATTAGAAAAACCATATGATTTTATGAACGACATTCTGGTTTATTTGTACAATAATGGTGGTACTTGCACCAAAGATGAACTCTGTAAAAATTTGGTAATTACACCAAATACGTTGACAGAGTATCTGGCATTATTAGCTGATTTTGTCGTAGAAAATGGCTTCTCTAATAGTATTGAAATAATCGAAGAACAGCAAACTCTCACTTTTAAAAAAGATCCCACCTTCCCGCTGAAAGTGTGCTTTCTAAAATTTTTAGAACACTCAACAAAATTTCAAATAGTGAAGTGGCTTTTTGACAATGGATCCATCAACGGACCAGTTTTTCAAGATCAATTTAATATTAGCTCCGCAACTTACTATAGACGGATTGCCGAACTAAACGAACTTTTGGAAGAATTCCAAATAACCATTAAACGAGGAAAAATAACCGGCAGTGAAAATCAAATTCGTTATTTTTTTTATAGCTATTATTGGTTTTTAAAAGAAAACAAAAGCGAGTTCAGTAAAGAAGTCAATCAAATGTATGGTCCCCTTATCCAAGACCTCAAAGAACAACTAGACGTAACCTTTGACCAGATGGAAGAACTTCAAATTAAACTATGGATGAAAATATCTTTTACCCGCTTTAATCAAACACGTGATTACAGTTTTCCAAAAGATTTTGAACAAAAGGATCGTCCGCTTTTTGATATTATAAATAGTATTTTATTTCAATATATGAAAAACTATGATCGCCCTTACACACTTCATGAAGGTCTAATGTTTTACGATTTCTTTTGTAGTACGCGAAATTTTTCAGTTTACTCGTCATTTGCTTTTCGACTGGCAAAACAGCAACGAGAAGAAAAAACTTACTTAGATTATCAAAATCAACAAATTTTAAGTTACTTGTGTCGTATTGGCTATATTGAAAGTGAAGCTTTCCCAAAAAGGCACCGCATCTTGTCCCATTATCTCTATCAATACCATTCACAACTTTATTATTTTAATGGTTTTGTGCTTAATTTCGATTCTTGGGGAATTTTTTTAACAGCCCAAAATTTAAGAACACCTACAGATTCCAAAGATGTCCACGACTTTATGGATTTTTGTCAAAACCAGTTTTATCCTGATGACCCACTTCAGCGTTATAGAAGTATTTTATCTGAAATAAACTACTCTTCAATCTTAAACATTGCGCAAGATCTATCAAATAAACGTATTTTGATTTCTGTTCACCATAGTGTTAATCCATTTTTAGCATCCCTTACGATTCAAATTTTAAAAAATACATTAGGAAATAAATATGAGCTGGATTTAGTTCTGTATGAAGAAGATACTCCCGGTGATATACTGCTCTCAAATATATATCTTGAGTCTTTTCGAACAAGGGAAAGCTATTACTATGTTTTTTCTGACTGCTGCAATAAATACGATGTCGCAGAAATAGAAACTTTGATTCAACAGGTAATTTCTGAACGTTTTACTCAAAAAAATCCTTATTCTTAGATAATTATTATCAATAAAATGGTTTACCCCGCTCTAAAAATCGTGCGTGGGGTAAATTTTTTATTGATACTTTTTGATACAATATTTCGCAATACATCCATTGCTCTATCCCATATTAAACTAGCTTTAATTAGATGCTAACTTATTTTCCGTTAATAAAATCTCTCAGTCAACCTTATCCATTTCAAAAAAATTTTTATCGTAGTATGATGAAATTAACAATACAAAGGGGGTTATTTTATGGCATGGGACATGTTGGACTATCCGGCATCACTGAAAAATTTGGAGCCCTTAGTAAAAAAGAAGACAATTGAAATTGCCAATGCGCTACTAGCAGATGGCTATCCTGAAGATCGCGCGATTCCGATTGCCACGAGTCAAGCAGAAAAATGGTATGCCGCTGCCGATGAAAAAGAAAAAACCGAATTTAAACAAGCAGCCGATCCGCAAAAAAATGATTTTCACAAGAAAGATGACAATGCACCAAAATTATTAACCGCTGATGTACTAGTAAAATATAGGAATGATGTTTGGGAAGTACTATCAGTAGGTGCTAAACGTGCCAGTGATACGTATTCAAACAAAGAAGAGGCGATTAAACGGGGCAAAGAAATTGCTACTAATAAACAGTCAACTTTACGTATTTATAAAAAGGACGGCACTTTACAGGCTACCCACAATTACAAAGAATAACACCTATCCTCCAAAATCTTGCGTAAGGCTTTGGAGGATTTTTTATTGTTAATTTTTTTATCGGACCTATTTAACAATTAGACTGATATTGCTAGCAAAAACGATTTTATCCAGATTACATCTACCGCCCACAAATTTAACTCATATATGTAATAGCAAAAAAAATAAAGACTAGTAGTTTATCTAAGCCAATAATTAAAGTCGCTGAATAATGTACTGCAGGCAAAGTCTTTTTCAAATCATGGGGCTACTTTTTTTACAAGGATAACCCTAAAGAATCTTAGCTTTACTGCTAAAAAACCTGCCCTACTCCCCTTATAAACCAAAGAGAGCCTGACAGGTTCTTAAGCATAAAAGCTAATTGGCTTTTATATAGTGTTTTTTTAGTTCCAGTAGGTTGCTTTCCAAAATTGTTAAGTCTTGCGTTACTTTTAGCAAAAGGATACTTCCTTGAATTTGTGCAATAACTTTTTGTGCCGCTATTTTAGCGGCGGCTAAATCAATTGAACGTAATACTTTGATTTTGTTTGCCAAAGCTACAAGCCATTGTTGCATAAAATCATTTAGTAAAATTCGAAAATCTTCATCTTCTAAGGACAACTCTACGATAAGATTTCCCATCGGACAGCCATAATAGTGTTGTTGTTGTTGATGGAAGGAAAAAATCCAAGTGAGCATTTCAGTAAAATCCTTTTCCGGCTGCGAGCTGGGAGCTAAAATACCTTCAAACAATTCTTTTTGCCAAATGGCAATATTTTCTTTAATAACTGCTAGTCCGATACTTTTTTTCGAATCAAAATAATAATAAAGTTGCCCTTTGCCAGCATTTGCAGCCAGTAGGATATCACGAATGGAGGTATTGTTATAGCCTTGTCGATAGATTAGCTCCCGGGCTGCAGCAATTAGTTTTTCTTTTGTGCTCAAAGTAATAATTCTCCTTATGAGTGTTCCTTTTCACGAATGCTATACCCAATTTTTCAAAGTAAATTTAATTTGTTTACTTCAAAACATCATTTAACGCTTCACTCATGGTTGGGTGTGAATAAATATGATCACGCAATAATGTGTAAGGCAGTTTACCTTTCATTGCTAAGGCGATCAAATTAATGACTTCGTGGGATTCTTCAGCATAAATACTTGCACCTAGTATTTGGTTAGTCTCAGGATCAACCAGAACTTTAAAAATACCTTTTGGATCTTCTAAAACTTGTGCTTTAGGAACTCCAGCAGACATGAATTTGAATAATTTATACGCAATGCCCTTCTTTCTAGCCTCTTTTTCAGTTAAGCCAACATTAGACAACGGTGGCGTAATAAAGACACTATAAGGAACAACTTCACGATCAGAGACTCGGCGCTTTTTCTCTCCAATCAATTGATCCAAAATAATCCGATAATCATCTAAAGAAATATAAGTAAATTGCAAGCCACCTTTAACATCCCCAATTGCCCAAACATCTTTTGCTGTTGTCTGCAGTAGATCATTGACCACAATAGCACCACGATCATCGACTGAAATTGTTGTGTTTTCCAAACCTAGTTCTGCAGTATTTGGTTTTCGACCAGTTGCAGCTAAAACTTTATCCGCAACAACTTTTTTCATCTCGCCATTTTCTGTGAAGCTAATTTCAACGGTAGCGTCTTTGTCTACTACTTGATCGACCGTTACACCTAAGTGAAACTCAATGCCTGCGTTCGTTAAATCACGATAGATCATTTCTGAGATATCGTCATCTTCGCGCGGAATAAATTCAGTATGCGCATCTAAAACGATAACTTTACTACCATAACTAGCAAACATTGAAGCAAACTCTAAACCGATATAACCAGCCCCAATAATGACCAATGTTTCTGGTAATTTTTCCTGATCCATTGCGCTGGTGGAATCAAGCAAGTATTTACTTTGTGCCAACCCAACAATAGGCAAGATAATCGGCAACGCACCGGTATTAATGAAGATTTTTTCCCCTTCAACCTGCATTTTTGTGCCATCTGGTAAAGCGACTTCTAAAATGTGGTCTGAAATAAAACGCGCCGTGCCATCTAGCACTACGCCTGTGGCTTCATCAGCAATCATATGATAATTTTTATTACGTAACATTTTCGTTAGTTTTTCTTTATGTTCCACAGCAGTGACGAAATCCATCTTCTTTTCGCCATTTAAAATAAGTGATTTTGACGGAATACACCCGATATTAATACACGTTCCACCATACATTCGTTGTGATTTTTCAATAACTAAAACCGATTGTCCTTTTGCAGCTAACGTTTTTGCCAGTGTTTTACCACCTTTTCCAAAGCCAATAATAATATTTTCATATTTTTCCATAGCGCGCCTCCAATAATTTTTTGTACCAATCGGTAGGTATATTTTGATTATAGTTGTCCTTTTACGCAGATGTAAAATGATTGAATTGTGAAATATCCATTTAATAAATTAAAATTTCCACTTGGCGCGGGGTTTATAACAAGACCGCGCACTAACAAATAAGATCCTTTTCTATTTTTCTACTATGCTTAGGCTACGCGCAAATTTCCAATCATAGCTAAGCCTCACCAAATGAAGTATTGGACTTTTGAGCATCATTTCCGATTTTTTTACATGCTTACTTTTCTTTATGTTTTTCGATGGGCAATTATTAGTTCGCCTAATTTCAAAATAAGGTTCAACTGAAATTCAAGTGCAAATAAAAAACTTAATTAAAAAAATTCCTGACAAAATAATCCTGACAACAAAAATACTAAGCTTACAAGTTAGCCAACTGCTGGTAAGCTTCCTTGTAATCTTAGTATCTTTTTATTATTTTTATAGTATGAATCAGTCTAGAATAGCTTTCAAATGAACTTTCGATTTCAAGAAAAATAGACCCGTCATTATCGGTACTACCTAATGACGGGTCCTCTTTATCAATTTTTCTACTACTTTCTTCTATTATAAATTCCCAATCCTTTAAGAAAATTACGCATATATTTATCGCCACAAGGCTTAAAGTTCCGTTGTCCTTCTTTTCGTAAAAAAGCGCCGATTTCTCCTTTTGACGGGTAAAGCTCAACCTCCGCAAAAATAGCTAAGATATCTTCAGTCGTCATTGAAAGTGCGATTTTCAACTTTTTCAGTAAGACATTATTGATATGTTTAATTTCCTTACTCTTTTGTGGTGTGTCTGCTGTTGCCGGTTTATCTTTTTGCGGACCCCGGGCTAAAAGAATCAAGCCGTTTAAGAAAGCATCAAAAACTTGATTATTGATGGCTTTTTCGTAGACATTTTTTTCTGCATTGTCTTCGTGTTTTTCTTGAATTTTTGTCAGCATCGCCCGGGCTTCTTCTTTGGTCACAGGGTGCTCACCGAGTTCAAAAGCTTTAATTAAATCAGCATCTTTAAGGTCGATTGCATAACGCAACCGTAATAATCGATCGTTATTGTTCATTGGTTCCTCCAAATTATTTTCTACGTTACCTCAAGAAATAAAACAGCACGTATTACCAGCAGCGCTAAAATGCGGCATCTACAAGGCTATCCATAATTCTCATAAGTCTTCATAACTATAGCACACTTGCACGCGCTTAGTTTTTGCAAATAATTATGTTTTAGGTGATTTTTAGCATCCCGAAATCTAGTGAAACAAAATCTTTATACGTACATTTCCCAAAAGATAATTTTTATCGTTGACCTTCATTCATTAAGAAAAAAATTTTACTTTTTAAATGTTTAAATCCCGTCTAATAATTTCTAGTCCGACAATCGCTACTAAATAATTTCAATATTAGTCTCTATTTTGTCTACATTCAAATTAAAGTTTTGCAGCAGTTGGGCTAAAAACTCAAGTGGAAAATCAGAATCTAGCTGTTCTGAGTCGACACGAATAGAGTTACCATCTTGATAATCTACTGTGAGAATGGCAACTTCTGTTATCTTCCTCTTACTATTTCCCTTTCTTTCAACGCTATATGCTACATCCACTATTCCTTCGTATGGTATTTTTACAGAATTCTCAAGCATTCCCCGCACAAAGACTTCGGTACCTGTGAATACCGCTCCCGTTTTTCCTTTTTTAAAAAGGGCCGTATTCATTATCCCAAGAATTAATGCGGGATTAGTATCTCTAGCTATTGTTTTTGATGCTGTAAGTAATGTTTTTTCAGCAATATTCGGTATGATACTAGTCTCTTCAATCCCCGATTTGGCTAAAGTTCTTTTAATGTAGACATCAGAAGAAACTTTGGTTACTGCTACCCCAGGAAATGTTGCTTTTTCATTTTGAGTCAGAATTTTGTAACCACACTCTGGACAAAATTTTGCCCCCGCTATCACCTTACTCCCACATTCTGGACAATATTTCATATAAAAACACCTCGTTTTCCTAGTTGTATTTTAATCTCATTGTATCAAGTAAGCGAAGTCATTACTACTCAAAACACTATTTTATCAGCTCCTGAACGTCTCGTTATTCTTCAATAAAAAAGTTCAGGACCACACTTTAAAATGTAATCCTGAACTTTCGCAAATGAAATATCGGTTGTTTTCACAGCAGATTTTTTATTATTATCTTTTCGTTTATAAACAATCATGCATAACTTCTTTTTTAATAAAATCCATTTATCTCCGTGTTAAATTACGCAAGCCCTGCTACCTTAGCGATGCTGCCATTTTCTAAATAAAATTCCTCATTACAGGATTTAAATAGCCTCATTTATGATAAGGCTCCCCATTATTAATCCGAAAAGCACGATATATTTGCTCCACTAAAATTAAACGCATCAACTGATGAGGATAGGTCATTTTGCCAAAGGAAATTTGCGTGTCACTTCGCTTTATAACCGCTGGGCTTAGGCCCAAAGAGCCACCAATTACAAAAACAAAACTGCTCTTCCCTTGGACCATCAATTGTGAAATTTGTTTGGCAAATGCTTCGCTAGTTGGATTTACACCTTCAATTGCTAGTGCAAAAACATAGTCTTGTTCTCTAATTTTAGCTAAGATCCGTTCGCCTTCTTTTTCTTTGACTTGCATCATTTGCGCGCCGCTTAAGTTTTCGGGTGCTTTTTCATCGGGCACTTCAATTAATTCAATTTTTGTATAGCCTCCTAGACGTTTCATGTATTCCTGAATGCCCTGGACCAAATATTTTTCTTTTAATTTACCGACTGCAATAATTCTGATTTGCATGTTTTACCTCTTTTCCCCAAGTGTTAATAAGTCTGTTTTAGTTTACCACAAAGTTTTACACACGCGTTTTTCTTTTCGCTAAATATTTATTACGCAAAAACGCCGAATTACCCCCACTAAACCCATGCAAACATACGTTTCAACACTTTTATCCACATTGTTCACAAGTCTGTGGATAACTAATCCCCAAGTACTCTTAAAACGAGATAACAGCCGTTTGAAACACCAAAAGATAAATTTTCGCCATTTGTGAAATATTTCATACCAACTTCTTCATATTTTTTTCAAAGTCTATAATTAGACTAAACTCAGCAATAAATCATATACTATAATTATAAGAATTCCACATTAAGGGGGAAATGGACATGCAAAGAAAAAAATCAAAAGGCACACTTAGCCGCTTTTTAGTCGGACTATTGGGTGGTGTCTTAGGTGCTGTATTAGTAGGTGGTGGTTATCTACTGGCTACTGGCGCAGATTTACAACCGAATAATACTGCCACCGAACAAACGACTACTGCAAGTGGCGACACAAAAGTCTCAAACGTCAAGGTCAATGCCGAGACAGATATAACCTCAGCTGTTAATAAGGTTCAAGATGCGGTTGTCTCTGTCATTAACTTACAAAAGCAACAAGCCTCATCAGATAATCCTTTTGGTGATCTTTTTGGTCAAGGGCGCTCTGAGTCTGAATCAGAAAGTGATAGCGAATCTGGTGGTTTACAAGCTGTCGGCGAAGGTAGCGGCGTCATTTACAAAAAAGATGGCAAAACAGCTTATGTGGTTACCAACAATCACGTTGTTGAAGGACAAGATGGCTTGGAAGTTGTTTTAAAAAATGGTGAAAAAATCAAGGCTGAATTAGTTGGAACCGATAGTTATACTGACTTAGCTGTTTTAAAAATTAATAGTGATAAGGTTGACAAAACGGCTACTTTTGGTGATTCATCTGCGTTAAAAGTTGGCGAACCTGCAATCGCGATTGGTTCACCACTAGGTTCACAATATGCAAACTCCGTAACATCTGGGATTATTTCTTCATTGAATCGCCAAGTGTCAGATTCTCAAACAGGTGTCAATATTAGTGCGATTCAAACCGATGCGGCAATTAATCCAGGTAACTCAGGTGGTCCTTTAGTAAATATCGCCGGTCAAGTAATCGGGATTAACTCAAGTAAAATCGCTTCAACAAATTCTTCAAGCTCTGATATTAGTGTCGAAGGGATGGGCTTTGCCATTCCAAGTAACGATGTAGTCTCCATTATCAATCAACTTGAGAAAAATGGTAAAGTTATTCGTCCAGCACTTGGTATTACGATGGTTGATTTATCTGCTGTAACATCACAACAACAAGAACAAATCTTGAAAGTACCAAATACTGTTAAAAATGGTGTCGTTATCACTTCTGTTCAAAATGCTACTCCTGCAGAACAAGCTGGCTTAAAACAATACGATGTCATCACAAAAATCGATGGCAAAGAGGTTGACTCAAGTTCTGATTTACAATCAGCTTTGTATAAGAAAAAAGTTGGCGACTCCATTGAAATTACTTACTATCGTGGTAGTAAAGAACACACAACAAAAGTTTCGCTAACCATCGATCAATCAGCTCTAAAGCAAAATAACTAATTTAAACAGGAACCTCCCGTAGCGAGTGGCTACGGGGGTTTAGTTTTTTTCTAAAATAATCTTTTCAGCAAAAAGGAGCTTCTCACCAAAATGTGAAAAGCTCCCTTTTTACTTTTAAGCTAGTTTAAATTCGCTGCCAACAACAGCATCTTGCCCTAATTCTAAGATACCTTTTTTCTGTGGTGCATTGGGTAATCCCAATTCGCTAGCAGAACAGATCATGCCATAGCTTTCTACACCCCGTAATACACCAGGCCAAATTAGCATTCCATCAGGCATCATGGTACCAGGTTTAGCAACTACAACTTTCAGACCTTCGCGAATATTGGCTGCACCGCAGACAATTTGCAAGACTTCCCCATCATCAACCCTAGTTTCTGTAATCGATAGGTGATCGCTATCTGGATGTGGTACACAACTTTCGACAAAACCAACAACAAAATGTGGTTTGTGATCATAAGGTAGCTTTTCACTAAAACCAGAAATTGCTAATTTTTCATTTAGAAGATCAATTTGTTCATCTGTTAGTGAAATGGCCCCATTGCCAGTTAATGCTAAAAATTCAGAAACGTGGAAAAAATTCCAACCGACAATTGTACCTGCGCTATTTTTAATTTGCGCAATATTGAATTTTCGTTCAACAGTTTGTTCTAATCCCTTGTCGTCAGCCATCATTACTAATAAAGTATCGCCAACATGGGCTTTGTTGTATGCAAAAATCACAACGTTTCCTCCTCAAAATAACTCTTTAAAAAAATTTGTAGCCAATCGTCTTAACTACCGCTAGCTATCTTACCAAAAAAGAAGGGAGCCGTCATGCTTTTTCGTTTTTTTCTTCATAAGTTACGACTAAAACATCACATGGAGCTTCTCGGATAACAAAACTTGCTACACTGCCAGTCATAAAACGTTCCACTGCATTCAAACCTGATTGTCCCACCATCACCAAATCAATCGCATATTTTTCTGGTAATTGTTGGGCCATTGCACTTTTGGCTGAACCATAAGCGATAATACCTTCGATATTGGTAAAGTCAACGGATTTCCCATATTCCTTACATTCTTCGATCAGCAACTTGGCGGTATTGGTTTCTTGATCAACAATATTTTGATTTAAAGAACTATAGCCCATTAAGACTGGTACATTTTGTTGAATGACATTAGCAACATAAACTTTACCGTTATTACGCCGCGCAACTTCCACTGCTTTTTGAAAAGCTTGGGTTGCTTGTTCTGAACCGTCAATACCGACTAAAATATTTTGATACGCCTGTCCACTCATGATAATCTCCCCTTTTTATGCTTGTGGTAAGCTGTTTAGAAATTCTTCAATTTCTCCTTTGGTTTTACGATCTTTATTTACTAGGCGCCCCAATTCTTTACCGTCTTTAACGGCTACTAAACTGGGAATGCCAAAGATATTCCATTTTGCAGCAACATCAATGTATTCATCACGATCGACTTCAATAAATTTAAATTGGGGAAAATCCGCCTCAATTTCTGGTAACGCCGGCTTAATAAAACGGCAATCACCGCACCAATCAGCAGTGAAGAAAAAGACGTTTTGTCCCTTATCTACATAGGTTGCTAATTCTTCTAAATTCTTCGGAATAATCATAATATCTCCTTTTTACATTTTACATAGTCTAAATAATGCTGCTAATCAAAAGTAACTTCTTATTATAGCGTTATAGCAAACTTTTCGTTAACTACTACCGGTTATTTACCGCCAACAATTGTAGCTACTGTACTTTTATCTAGTCCTTTTAATGTTTGAATTAACATTTCACGGGCCGCTTCAAAATCGGCAATACTAAACATTGTTTGGTGCGTATGAATGTAACGACCGCAAACGCCGATAACTGTACTAGGAACACCTTCATTTGTTGTATGGGCTGCCCCAGCGTCTGTTCCACCTTTTGAAACAAAGTATTGATAAGGAATATTGTGGGTCGTAGCGGTATCTAATAAATATTCTTTCAAGCGAGGTAACATAATCAAACCTGGATCATAAATACGCATTAACGTCCCTTCACCCAAGTGACCGAATGTTCCATTTTTTGTAACGGTGTCATCTGCCGCAGAACAGTCTACCGCAAAGAACAAATCTGGTTTAAATTTAGAAACAGAAGGTTTTGAACCTCTTAAACCGACTTCTTCTTGCACATTGGCACCAGCAATTAAAGTATGACCTAGTTTTTCATTTTGCAAAGCTTCCAATGCTTCTAAAACAAGTGTACAGCCGTAGCGGTTGTCCCATGCTTTACTAATAATATTTTTGCCGTTGGCAGTTTTAATCGTTTCAACTTGCGGTACAATTGTGTCCCCTGGTAAAACGCCATATTCTAAAGCTTCTTCTTTTGAAGCAAAACCAGCATCAAATAAAATACTGTCGACTGAAACATTTTGTTGTCCGCTCGTTCCTCTTAATAAATGTGGCGGAACGGAGCTAGAGATACATGGATAGTTGTGGCCTGTTGCCGTCTTTAAAGTAAAACGTTGTGCTGAAACAACGTAAGGATTCCAACCACCTAATGGAACAACTTTAAATAAGCCAGTTGCCGTAATTTCTGTCAACATGAACCCGACTTCGTCCATATGGGCTGCCACCATTACCCGTGGTGCATCTTCATCTTCGTTGTGGCGGATACCAAAAAGTCCGCCTAAACCATCTTGTTGCACTTCATCCACAAGAGGTGTCATTTTTTCTTTCATGTAGGCTCTGACTTCATGTTCAAAGCCACTTGTTCCTTGTAGTTCTGTTAGTTCTTTAATGCGTGCAAATGTTTTTTCTTCCATCTATTTACGCCCGGAGGCTAACCCTTCTTTCATAAAAAATCTTTACGTGCCTATTATAGCATAACAAATCCTAAGCAAAATCCATTCGTTTCGAAAGTAGTTTTTTCTATGTATTTTTTTACTTTGTGATAAAATGAAAGTGGATAATGAAAGAAGATACGCTCTGGAAATTAACAACCGAAATTACTGGATGAAAAAGTATAGGAGGGCGCCGAATGAACAACGAAAATGAATTTTCATATTTTAAAGGCGGACTGGCGCTGGGAATGGGTGTTGGTCTAGTTGGCGGGATGGCTTCTGCCTTTTGGCTGCAAAAAAAAAGAACATTGCGCGCAGATGATGTGTTGCAAATCGTAAAAGAAGAGTTTTTAAAAGAAGGTCCAATCGAAGGTTCTTGGATTAACTTCGAGAAACAACCTTTACGAAAGTTCGCCATTCATTCAGAAGGCTACGAAGGTGGCATTACACGTTTAGAAGACGAGCAGTTAGTGACCTATGAATTTTTGGCCGATGCAAAAACCGGAACGGTCTTAGATGTTAAACGTGTGAAAATTAGCGACTAATAATCATTGGGTGCATTTTGCCCAACTAAAAAACGACTACGTATGCCTGTGGGCACTGTAGTCGTTTTTATTTTGTCGCCCGTTTAAATGTGGAGTGTGCTTTATTTTGCTATTAAAGATTGCAACAATGTTTTTATATCTAATTGTAAAGCATACTCGACATTTTTATTGGTATGGCTTCGGTAAGCTTTGGCGCCACTTTCAAACATCGCAAACAAATCATCCCCATCTGCTGTAATTTGCTCCAAATAAGGTGGAAAATCTAAAATCAATTTAGCAGAGGCTGGGCTAAAACCACCGACTGTATCTTGCAAGTCAAAAACATACAGTTTACTATTGTGACTGCCAAAAGATTGGGACATCAGCATATAATTTTTCCAATAGGTAATCCCTTGAATTTTTTTCAAGATTTTCTCTGTATCCTCTGTTTGTAAATTATCTACTGAACCTAAATCATTTAAATTTTGTGTTTTACTAACAACAGAAATTAAATCCCCATTAGGAGCAAAAGGAAATAAACCTAATTTACCTTGCTGATGATTGGAAAAATAGCCCACGACTAAAAACGGATCCAAATAGGCTAAAAGTGAAGCTTTAGGGATATCTCCTACTGGGATGACGGTATCATATTTGATGGGCCGCAGACTAAGATTAGCATCATAAGCTGTCATCGTTTCTTTTAACAATAAGGACAGACTAGCATGTTTTTTTGTTTCAGTAGCCAGCCAAAGCTGTTGCTCTTTGGCGCGATAAACTAGGCCCCCTAAGTGTGGTTTACCTGGCACAATAATCGTCTGTACCCAATCTTTGGTTGCGCGATCTAAAACTTGTACCACAGAATGATGTTCATGCAAGTGGCAATATTCACTGATATAAATTTCAGTGCCGCTGACCGCAATTCCTTGGGGCGTTAGATCATGACATGTTTCTTTCTTCCCTGTTTTTAAATTAATACTCTCACCTGTAAACAAGCCAGGAATAGGATACATTTTTTCTTTTTCATCTTTTTGTTTGGTTAAAGCTTGAAAGACAGCAGGATAAGCTTCGATAATTTTCAATTGCTGTGTTTTGGTCCGCTGCGTGTTCAGTAGCGCTGACTCTTCTTGATGATACTTTGTATACCAAACCCCGCCTAATAATGCTATCAACACAATTCCTAAAACAAACCAGCTACGCTTTTTCATCTAATCCTCCTTTCCCGACAAAATTCATAAATAAAAGAAAAACACCCGAACAAAAATGATTTGCGCAAATTCAAACGCAATAAAATGCAGCTTTACTTAAAAAGTACATCTTCTTTTTGTCCCAGTGTTTTCAAACAAACAGGCTAAGATTTTAACCTCTTAATTTTTAATTTTATTTTGCCAAGCGATGAATCGCATCGGCGTATATGGCTGTTGCACGCAATAAATCGTCTAATGTCATAAATTCATTTGCTTGGTGCATGGTATCCACATACCCTGGGAACATTGCCCCATAAGCTACGCCACGTTCTAACAAGCGGCCATAGGTGCCACCACCAATGATTTTTTCATGACCTTTTTCACCAGTGTGATCTTCGTAGACTGACAATAATGTCGCTACCAATGGATCATCTTCTGGTACGTAATGTGGTAACATATTGCGTTCGTTATGGGTAATAGAAGCACCTTGCATACCTAAATTACCATCAATTGAAATTTCCAAACCTTCTGCTGTGATACCTTTTGGATACCGGAAGTTCATGGCGATAAAATTATCAGCCTGGAAACCGTCAGTGCTTTCTTTAAAAGCAAACAAACCAGCATTCATCGTAAGTTTGCCCATTTTTTCATCTTCATAAGCTACGCCTAATTTTTCACCGTAGAAATCTTCATGAATAATCGTGCCTGCTACGTGTAAGAATTGTTTTGCTCCGCCACCAAATTTGAATTGGTCTAAGAATAATGCCAAGAAAGTTCCCGCATTTATCCCAGATTGTGGGCTAGCACCGTGGGCACTTTTACCCACTAATTCCAATGAAGCTTCCACGCCTTCAACTGTAATTGTTCCTGTAACAGGATTTTTTTCTACAAAGTCATAGAACGCTTTTTCCATTTCTAGGGCTGCTTTGTCATTTGGCAGAATAACTTTGGCATTTGCTGCACCAGGAACCATGTTTTCTCTTAGCCCGGCAGCAAAACTCTTCAAGCGATATTCCCCTTCATTATTGCCATGGAAATGTGCCCCTAAGGTAATATTTCCCTTTTCACCATTAATAATTGGAAATTCAGCATCTGGTGAAAAGCCAAAATCTGGTTTTTCTTCGTGTTCAAAATAGTAATTCATATCGCCCCAGCCTGATTCTTCATCAGAACCAACAACAAAACGAATTTTTTTGCTCAATGGCAATCCTAAGTCACGAACAATTTTCATACCATAATAAGCTGCCATGCTTGGCCCTTTATCATCAGAAGAACCGCGGGCAAAAATTTTCCCGTCTTTTAATTCTGGTTCATAAGGATCTGTTTGCCAACCATCACCAGCTGGTACCACGTCCATATGGCCAAAGATACCAAGGGTTTCGTCCCCTTCACCAAATTCAATATGACCAGCATAGTTATCAACATTTTTAACTGTAAATCCGTCTCGTTCACCATAAGCCAGCATATGTTTTAAAGCATCTCGTGGTCCAGGGCCAAAGGGTGCATCCGCTGTTTTTTTGTTGTCATCTCTTTCACTGTTAATGCGAAGTAAGTCGAATAAGTCTTTTAATAAGTCGTCTTTTCTAGCTTCGACTTCTTTTTGCCAATTGATTTCCATCTGCATTTCCTCCTGACGATTACGCGACTTAGATTTAAATAGGTGTATTCAAAATCGTTTGTCTTCGTATAAAGCTTCGTTATTTTCCCAACCATCATACCACTTTTAAAGGCTTTTTGACAAAGGATGGCGATTGATTTTTGGTAAGGGGGAAAAGATTCGTTATAATGAACTAAAAGAAGATCTAACAAAAAAATTAATCCCAATAAATTTTTTCCTATTCATTTTAAAATTCTAAGAAACTTATTGCGTATTTCACGCAAAATTTTACTTACTTTTCATCATAGCAAGTAGGTTTTACAATTTTCAAACAACACTGCTTAAAAAACTGTCAATAACTACCAAAGGAGTAAAAAATGGAGACTTTAACTGAAGAAATTTTAACGACCGTTATAAAAAAGCGACCTGCAATTTCCCATAAAGGAACTTTTGGTCGTGCAGTTTTAATTGGCGGCAATGCCCAGTACGGTGGCGCCATAATCATGAGTGCAGAAAGTTGTCTTAAAAGTGGAGCAGGTCTGGTAACAGTCATTACCGCAAAAGAAAATCACGCTCCTCTTCACGCCCGCTTACCTGAAGTCATGGTACTTGATTGGAACGAACCAAAAGCTCTGCGTACAATTATTGAAAGTGCTGATGTTCTCTTAATTGGCCCTGGTCTCGGATTAGAAGAACATAGTCTCGCTTTATTAAAATTTGTCTTGAGCCGACAAGAAAAACAGTGGCTAGTCATTGATGGATCGGCTATCAGTTTATTCGCCCATGAAAAATTAACGCTGCCTCACCCTGACAAGACTGTTTTCACCCCTCATCAAATGGAGTGGCAACGTCTAAGCGGGATTGCTATTGCAGATCAAAATGAAATAACCAATCACACCTATCAAAAAAAATTAGCTGCCACAATTGTTGTCAAAAGCCACCGTACAGAAATTTATACAAACAAAAAGAATTATCGGTGTCCTTTAGGTAATCCCGCCATGGCTACCGGTGGTACCGGTGACACATTAGCTGGCATTATTACAAGTTTTCTAGCACAATTTGCAGCAAAAGAGGCTGCTGTTTGCGCCGCTGTTTATCTTCATAGCTACATTGGTGATTTGCTTTCTGCCAAAAATTACGTCGTTTTACCGACAACTATCAGTGCCGCTATCCCTCGGTACATGCACCATTTCAGTAATTAACTAATTTATTCGCTTCATTTTCCAATAAACAAAAAAAAGACTGGACTAATAATAAAAAATACCGACCTCCAGAAGTTAGATTTTTGTCTAACTTTTGGGGGTCGGTACAATTTGGTCTTATCTTTTTTATTTATACATCACAAAAAAAGATACTTCTGTACAATTCATTTATTACGACTACAATTCTTCCCAGCGCCAGTTTTCAACTTCTGGAATATCTACGCCATTAGCACGAATATAGTCGTGGTGATAATTCAGTGTATCTGTCATTTTTTGGACAAATTCAGCGCTTTTAGAACCATAAACTGCCCGTGCAGCATCTTGTGCAACATGGAAACGATCCATTTCAGAGAATACACGCATATCAAAGGGCGTTGTAATATCGCCATTTTCCCGATAGCCGTGGATGTGTAGATTACGATTTTCACGATCAAAGAAGATATCGCGAATCAAACCTTCATAACCGTGGAAGCAAAATACGATTGGCTTATCTTTGGTAAAATAACTGTTGAATTCTTCTGTCGTTAAGCCCCGCTTATCAACAGCTGGATGACGTAATTTCAACAAGTCAACAACATTGATAAAGCGAATCTTCAAGTCGGGAAATTCTTTGTGCAAAATCGTTATCGCTGCTAAAGCTTCCAAGTTTGGTTCAGTACCTGCTGCGGCAATGACAACATCGGGACTTTCATCTCCATCTGTTGAGGCCCATTCAATAATCTTCAAGCCATCTTTCACCAATATTTCTGCTTCTTCCACCGAATAAAACTGCGGACGGGGATGTTTAGAAGACACGATTAAATTGATTTTTTCTGCCGAGGCGAGTGTTTTTGCCATTACTGCCATTAAGGTATTGGTATCAGCTGGTAAATATTCCCGAATAAATTCCGGTTTTTTCTCAGCTAAATGCGTTAAAATTCCCGGATCTTGGTGGGTATAGCCATTGTGATCTTGTTGAAAGGCAGTCGAACTAGAAATCAAATTCAAAGAAGGATATTGTTTTCGCCAAGATTGTTCATGGGCTTTACGCATCCATTTGAAATGTTGGGTAATCATAGAGTCCACCACACGCAAGAAAGCTTCATAGGAGGCAAAAAATCCATGTCTTCCTGTTAATACATACCCTTCTAAGAATCCTTCACTTTGATGTTCTGACAATTGCGAGTCAATTACTCGTCCAACTGGTGCTAACCATTCGTCATATTTAGGCTTTTCTGGTTCCAACCATTGGCGATTTGTGACATCAAATATTTCATTTAAGCGATTCGATTTTGTTTCATCTGGACCAAAAATTCTAAAATTATGCGGGTTAGCTACGATTAAATCCCGCGCAAATTTACCAAATTCAATCATATCTTGGGCGGTTATTGCACCAGGGGTTGTCGTATCAATAGCATACTTATGCCAATCTGTTATTTTTAATGGTTGCGGATCAAGACCACCGTTTGTAATTGGATTGGCTGACATTCGTTTTTTTCCTTTGGGAGCTATTTTACGAATTTCAGCTTTAATTGTTCCATTTTCATCAAACAATTCTTCTGGACGATATGATTTTAACCATGTAACCAGTGCCTTACTATGATCCATATGATTACCATCAACTGGGATAGGAACTTGGTGCGCCCGAAAACTGCCTTCGATTGCCTCGCCATCCCATTCTTTTGGCCCGGTCCAGCCTTTTGGTGTGCGACAGATAATCATAGGCCAATGCGGCATGACCGCTTGTTCAGCTTTACCTTGACGCGCCTTTGTTTGGATCTCTTTAATTTTTTCGATGGCATTATCCATGACTTTAGCCATTTGTGGATGTAGAGTTTCAGGATCATCGCCACTGATAAAAATAGGCGCCCAACCCATTCCTTCAAAATATTTTTGTAAGTCTTCATCTGTTTTTCGCGACAAAATTGTCGGATTAGAAATTTTAGCCCCATTTAGATGTAAAATTGGTAAGACAGCCCCATCATTAACTGGATTAATAAAGACATTTGAAAACCACGATGTTGCTAGCGGCCCTGTTTCTGCCTCTCCGTCTCCCACGACGGTAGCGGCAATAACTTCTGGATTATCTAAAATAGCGCCTGTTGCATGGGACAACGAATAACCTAACTCGCCACCTTCATGAATAGAACCTGGCGTTTCTGGTGCTGCATGAGAAGCAATCCCGCCTGGAAATGAGAAAATCTTGCACAGTCTTTTTAAACCAGCTTCATCCTGCGTAACTTCTGGATAAATTTCTGAATAACTTCCATCAATATAAGAATTTGAAACCATTACCTGACCGCCATGACCAGGACCTTCAATGTAGAACATATTCAAATCATACTTATTGATTACTCGATTTAAATGGGCGTAAATAAAATTTTGACCTGCAATTGTTCCCCAATGACCGATGGGGTGAACTTTAACATCTTTTTTGGTCAGTTCATCTTTAAGTAACGGATTGTCCTTTAAATATATTTGTGCAACTGAAATATAATTTGCCGTACGCCACCATGCATCAACTTTTGCTAAATAAGCTTTTGAATCATAATCTACTGTCATTGTTATGCTCCTTTTAATTAAGTTTTCTGCTAGATTTCTTTAGTAAAGATACGCTTATTACTTAAAAAGTACATCTCTTTTCTTGGCTTTTGTCAAAGCTGTTTACCATTTAATGGTACCACAATCCATTCATAAAGATGTTTTCAACGTCTTTATCACTTAAGTAAAAAACTCCCTTTACCAAGCTGATCAGTTAATACTGATAAATACTTGGATAAAAGGAGTTTTCTTTCTTATTTCAGTTTAGGCTTTAATTAAACTGTCCACCATTAGTTTTACATAACTGGTTAACCCATCTGGATTGATGTGGGTGCCATCTTCATAAAACCACTCACCATGGTTGATACTATAATCATACCAATCAATGATTGTTAAGTTTTTATATTGCTTTGCCATTTTGGTCAAAGCTGCATTAACTGTGCCTTGTGTTCGAACAGTCGGGGCACGCATATTGATCCAGTAAACTTTGCGGTCTTTCCCCATTACATTCATAATGTCGGCAAATTGTTGGTCTGTAAATGGACTGTTGGTTCCAAGACCAATAATGACTGTATCATGTAACAATTTATCATCTTTTAGTTTTTGCAGTAAATCTACGCTAGCATAGACCTGCCGATTAATTTCAGCGTCTACTACTGAATTCGGGAACATTTCATTTAAACCTGCTGCTGCGCCTAACATGACCGAATCACCAAAGAAAGTAAATTTCGCCGCATCAGATTTTTTTACTTGTTGGTCTGTGACACCATATTTCTTGGCTAATTCTAAATGTTGTTCTGCTTGTTTTGCGGTGGCTTCTTTATCTTGACTTCCGCTAGTTGAGCTTTCAGTTGTCTTTTCTTTTGCAGTTTTTTTCGATTCAGCGGCAATCTTGCGATTGGCTAAGATCTGTTCTTTCATTCTTTGCTGATTAGCATCTACGTGATTTACCGGCGCAATAACTAAACCTACCAGTGTAATTGCTAAGATGGCAATAGTTGGGATTAGCGCTGGTTTCTGGCGACTTAAGATTGGTTTTTTAAACCAGCCTTTGACTGTCTGCCAAGTTTTACTGTAGTCAAAGTTTTTTAATGGCTTTTCAAAGAACTGATACGATAGTTCACTCAAAAGCATAATTAAAAAGATTTCAACTATCGTGTGCAGCAAAACATTGTCTGCTAAGTTTTTTATTTTTGCTTCATAAAAAATCATGACCGGATATTGATACAAATAAATCCAATAGCTCCGACTGCCAATGTAGCTAAAAATCGGATTGGTAAGCCATTTGTTTAAGCTGGCACCAGGATGTACCACGACGGCCAGCAACAAAACACATAAGATACTGATTAAAAAGAAGCCGCCATAATACAAAAATTTACTTTGATCACTTAAGAAAAAGAAACTCAAAATCAAAAGGAGTAAAGAACCTAATCCCACCCCATTTAATAAGCGTTTGGCTTCGCGGGGAATTTTTTCTTTTAAATGATTCGAAGGCCAAATGAATGCTAACGCACTACCTAACCAAATTCCAAAGACACGGGTATCCGTACCATAGTACACCCGTGTTGGATCGCTACCAGGCTTAAATAAAATCGCCATCCAGATTGCCGAAGCAATAGCACCAATCACAATGGCAATAAAAATCTTCCCTCTTTTTTTCAAAAGCAACATCAATATAATAAATATAATGGGCCAAATTAAATAGTTTTGAGCCTCAACAGCGGTGTACCAAATATGGGTAAAAGGCGATTCATTGTTGAAGCGGTCAAAATAAGAAGCGCCATTATTGATTTGCCACCAGTTATTGAAAAATAATAGGCTACTAAAAAATACGCCTCGTAAATTATTCAAGAGGTTACGTTGAAATAACGTAATATACGCAGTGGAAAGCACCATTACCAACGCTAAGTTGGGCCACAGACGCTTTAATCGTTTTTTGTAAAAGGTCAGTAAGCGAATCTTCCCCGTTGCTTGCCACTCTTGATTTAAATGATCGGTAATCAAATAACCTGAAATTGCAAAAAATATCGCTACCCCTAAATAACCACCTTTTACTTTATCAGGCAAAAGGTGATAAAAGATAACGCCTAAAACAGCCAAGGTGCGCACACCATCAAGGCCGGTAATGTATCTTCGTTTTGTTTTTTGTTCCATGACTTCGCCACTTTTCAAAATAAATTCTTGTAGATTATTTCCTTTTTTATCTTGCTATTTATAATTCTTCTTCATAAAAACGTCCTAAAATTTGAACATTTTCGGCAATACTCACAAAGGCTTTCGGATCAGATTCACGCATAGCCTGTCGTAATAACGGTAGCTCAAAGCGTGTACACACAGTTAAAAGCACCGTCTGTTTATCGTGTTTATAAGCGCCTTCTGCCTCATTAATAATAGTAATTCCCCGGCGCATTTTATCTTGAATATGATGAATAACCGCATCTGGATGACGGGTGATAATGGTCACCTGCATTTTCTTTTGCTTGGTAAAAACGGCATCAGTGACTTTGCCACTAACAAAAATAGCGATGGCACTATATAAAGCATATTGCCAGCCAAAGAGTAAGCCTGCAGCAAACATAATCAAAATATTAAAGATAATGGAAATTGATCCCACCGTCTTACCGGTCTTTTTTTGGATGGCAATACTGACAAAATCCAAGCCCCCAGAAGATAGACCACTTCTTAGTGCATAGCCAATTCCAGCTCCCATGACGGCACCACCGAAAATAGCACAGACAATTGGATCTGTAGTTAAAACTTCTTCTGGCATAATCTGCATAAACAGTGAGGTCAATATAACTGTAATCCCGGTAAAAATCGTAAACTTATGGCCTACCTTATACCAGCCAACTAAAAATAATGGCAGATTTAAAATCAATAAATTTGCCGAAACCGGCAGATGAAACCCTAATAAATCTTTAGATAGCGTCGTGATGATTTGGGCTACCCCAGTAATCCCACTAGAATAAATTTTCCCCGGCTGGTAAAAAAAGTTCACCGCAATTGAGGCTAAAATTGCGTAAACCACTGAAAACGAAAACTTTTGCAAATAGTCAGTAAAATTGACTTTTTGCGCAATATTTTTCATGATAAAAAAGCTCCTTATGCCTTTAACTAAGAGGCCAGCCAAATCAATGCACAACACAATAATTCAACTTTCTTCTCGCTGTGTACATTATACGAAGTCTAGCCCAAAAAGAAAAGGACAACCCACCAAAGTGAGCGTCCTTTTAAGATTCTTTTAGTCTTCTTCTGTAGCGGTCACATCAATACTTAATTCAAACAACTGTAAAGGTGAAACCGTGCTTGGTGCTTGCGTCATTGGATCGGCTGCTTTCCCATTTTTTGGAAAGGCAATGACTTCGCGAATATTGTCTTCTCCTGCCAACAACATAACAAAACGATCTAAGCCTAATGCGATACCGCCAAGTGGTGGGAATCCGTACTCTAGGGCATCTAGTAAGAAACCAAATTGTTCTTGCATTTCTACTCGACCAAAACCTAATGCTGCAAACATTTTTTCTTGTAATTCACGTTCATGAATACGCAACGAGCCGCCACCTAATTCATAACCATTTAAAACAATATCATAGGCCTGGGCATATACTTTAGTTGGGTCGGTTGTTAAATATTGAATATCTTCTTCTTTTGGTAAAGTAAATGGATGGTGCGCAGAAACATAGCGCCCTTCTTCTTCACTGTATTCAAATTGTGGCCAGTCTGTAATCCACAAGAAATTGAATTTACTTTCATCAATTAGCCCTAATTCTTTGGCCATTTTATTACGAACAGCCCCCAAAGCAGCCGTGACTACGTTAAATTGATCGGCACCAAACATAAGCAAGTCTCCAACTTGCGCGTTTGTTGCTTTTATAATTTCTGCTTCTTTTTCGGTTAAGAATTTAGCAATTGGACCTTTTAAGCCATCTTCTTCCACTTTCACCCAGGCTAATCCTTTGGCACCAAATTGACTAACATAATGCGCATAGTTGTCCATATCTTTGCGTGAATATTTGCTGGCAGCACCTTTGGCATTTAATGCTTTAACCACACCACCAGAAGTTAGTGCCATTTGGAAAACTTTGAAATCGACATCTTTTACAACATCGCCTAAGTCCACCAATTCCATTTCAAAACGAGTGTCGGGTTTATCACTACCATAACGATTCATCGCATCATCATAAGTCATGCGTGGAAATGGCAATTTTACATCTATGCCTTTAACTTCTTTCATCACGCGGGCGATCATGCCTTCCGTTAAATCTTGAATTTCTTCAACTGTTAGAAAACTCATTTCCATATCTACTTGGGTGAATTCTGGTTGTCGATCGCCCCGTAAATCTTCATCCCGGAAACAACGGGCAATTTGATAATAGCGATCAAATCCAGCATTCATCAATAGTTGCTTAAATAGTTGTGGTGATTGCGGTAATGCATAAAAATGTCCTGGGTGTACCCGAGAAGGAACTAAATAATCCCGTGCGCCTTCTGGAGTTGATTTACCAAGGTAAGGCGTTTCAATATCCAAGAAGCCATTTTCATCTAAATAATGACGAATTGCTTGGGTAGTTTTATGACGCATGATAATATTTTGTGTCATTTTTGGACGACGTAAGTCAATTGAACGATTTTTCATCCGAATTTCATCGCTAATTTCTTGCTCGTCTTCAATTGCAAAGGGCGGTGTCTTCGCTTTGTTTAAAACTGTAATGTCACTTGCGATAACTTCGAATTCACCGGTTTTCATTTTTGGATTAATTGCTGCTTCATCCCGTAAAATAACTTTACCCGTTACTTCAATTACGTATTCACTGCGACATTTGTCAGCAATTTCCCAAGCTGCTTTTGATAATTCGGGATTGAAGACAACTTGCACGATACCTTCTCGGTCACGCAAATCAATAAAAATTACGCCACCTAAATCACGACGTTTTTGAACCCAACCTTTTAATGTAACTGTTTGTTCTAATTCTGCTTTTGAAACTAAACCACAATACACAGTTCGTTTTGCCATTTTTTACCCTCCATAGACACTTTTTTAATCAGTAATTGGCAGTTTTTGAAAAACAAAAAAAGCCCTTGTGAGAACAAGGGCGAATTGTTAGTCCACGGTACCACCTAAATTTGAAAGTTAAACTTTCCTCAACACCGATAACGTTGGTGAAACGGAAGCGGCTTTGCACGCGCTCATCTCCAGAATGTCTTTGACAAATAAGACTTAAACTACTTTCAGCCAAGGTAGTTCTCTCTAAAAAGTGACTTATCTGCTACTCTTTCTTTCACTGATTTTAACTATTACTGTTAAGCTACTAGAATTACGTGAAAATGTCAAGATTTTTCAAAAAGCTTTTCAAAAAAATGACGGACTGCGATGAAAAAATGCTGAGTAAACCTTGTTTAGTTCCCAAAAAATAAACGTGAAATTTTTGAAAATTGTTCCGCAAGTTTCTCAAGATTTCGACTTTTCGACTTATTGTTACGAAGAGTTAGTGCTTGCAGCTAGCTTTTTTTCCTCTTTTTAACTAGGAACATAAGAAATTAATTTTACACAAGACGTTTCAATTCAGCTTTTTGTCAGATTGATTTAGACTAAAGTAAAGATAGAAAAGTAAACATACAGGAGGTCTTTTTCATGGCAGATGTACAAATTGGTAAATCACAAGTTTACGCATCAACTTTAGGACTTGGCACAAATAAAATTGGTGGGCATAACCTTTTCAAAAATTTAGATGACGAAGTGGGCAAAGAGGTTTTACGCACTGCGCTACGCAATGGTGTCACCATGCTAGACACAGCCTATGCTTATGGTTTGGGTCAATCGGAAAAATTAATCGGTGAAGTTCTACAAGAAGATGAATTTGATCGAGCTCGCGTGATTATCGCGACCAAAGCTGCCCATATTCCTGGCAACGAAGACAAAATGGACAATCGTCCCGAATTTTTAAAAAATGCCGTAGAAGATGCTCTACAACGCCTACAAACAGAGTACATTGACATTTTTTACATTCATTTCCCAGATGAAACTACACCAAAAAATGAAGCTGTAAAAGCTTTACATGAATTAAAAGAAGCCGGTAAAATTCGGGCTATTGGTGTTTCTAATTTTTCTTTAGCGCAAGTAAAAGAAGCAAATTTAGACAATTATGTCGATGTTGTTGAAGACAATTACAATTTATTACACCGTAAAGCCGAAACAGAATTGTTTCCTTATTTAGACAAACACCAAATCAGCTTTATCCCTTATTTCCCATTAGCTTCTGGTTTGCTATCAGGAAAATATACAGCGGATCAAAAATTTTCTGCTCCAGACCCGCGAAGTAAAAAAGCCGATTTTACCGGCGAACGTTATCAAAAAATTATCGCCACAATGGAAGAGATGAAGATTATCGCTCACCGTAACGATGCCACCGTTTCACAATTAGTTTTGGCTTGGTATTTGAAAAATCCCCATATTGCTGCTGTGATTCCTGGTGCTCGCAATGAAGAACAAATGCGTGCCAATGCAAAAGCAACAGACATTCGCCTCAACAATGACGATTATGAATTAATTGATGATTTATTCCGTTTTTAATATTCTGGTACTTTTTATAAAAGACTGCTATGCTAAATAAAAAAAGACAGGAGCAACTATGGAGAAATATTCAGGATATGTCCGCAGTCCCCATTATTATGAAACCGACCAAATGCAAATTATCCACCACTCCAATTATATACGTTGGTTTGAAGAAGCTCGTGTTGATTTATTGGAACACTTAGGGCTGCCTTATCACATTTTAGAAGCAAGCGGCATTATCGTCCCGGTACTTGGGGTGAGTTGTCAGTATAAAGATATGATTCGTTACGGTGATACGGTAAAAATTCATGTTTCAGTAGAAAAATATACCGGTACCCGTCTAAATTTTGCGTATCGTATTACACCTGTAACAGATGAAAGTAAAATCTTGACGACAGGTGACAGTCAACACTGCTTCTTGCAAGGAGATTCCGGGCGTTTGGTCCACTTAAAAAAAGCAAACCCAGCCTTTCACCAACTATTCAGTGATTATACAGCCCTCTAAAAATTTATTAAAAAAGGACTAGCTAGAAAAATCGAAAAAATCCTTCAGCCCTGAGAGATAAGATCAGAACTTTTTTAAAATTGTTGCTTAATTTTTTGGAAATTTCGCCTTGTTTCTTAAAGTGCTAGTTTGTGAAACAGCCACGGATACAGCTGCAATTAATTTCACGGGAAAACTTTATATCTTCTGATTGAAACCAAAACACCGAGATAAAGGAAATAACGTCCTTGATCTCGGTGTTTTTCACTTAAGCTCTGAACGGCTAAGAGCTTGAGCTTAACTTTTTTATTTTGTAGCAAAAACTTCTGACCACTCATCTTCTTTAGCTAAAAATTCTCGGGCTAAACTTTTAGCACCTTCCAGCGTATGATTAGCTGCCCAGCCACATTGTTTTTCATTACTTGCAGGCACTTCTGTCGCTTCTAATACATCTTCCATCGTTTTTTTCAAAACACTTAAGATCTCAGCGTAATTATCATGATTTAAAACCGTTAAGTAAAAACCGGTTTGGCATCCCATCGGGGACCAGTCTACAATATAATCGGCATGATTTCGAATTAATTCGGCTGTTAAATGCTCCAAAGAATGCAAGCTTTTCATTTCCATATGTTCTTTATTGGGCTGTTTAAAACGGACATCATACTTAATAATCGTATCGCCATTGCCCCCTGTTTTACGATCAGCAACGCGAACATAAGGTGCGCTTACTTTTGTGTGGTCTAAATTGAAACTTTCAACATTCATCTTCATTGTTGTTACTCCTTTTCATTTAAATTTCCTGAATTTTTGGGGAAGTTTTTGCATTATTTTTTTACAGCTTCGGCAATCCAGGCAAAGGTGTTAATCTGCCAAAATTTTACCGCAAAACCAGCTTCATGGAAATAGTTTTCTAAATCTGGTAATAAAGGATAGTATTCTCGTTGCAAATCAGCAGCGAGTGTTAATTTTTCAGCCTTCACAGCCTCTGTAATTACATCATCAAAGCGGATTTGCGAAACAAACATCGTATCACCAATAATGACTTTGCCACCTTTAGGTAAAAGTGTGGCGTATTTTTTTAGCGCTTGTTTTTTTTCTATGCCATTTAAATGATGGAAAACAAAATTCGCGGCGATTGTGTCGATGTTATCATTTGGCACAGGAAAATCTTCCATATCGCCAGTCAAAAAATCCACCTTTTCAAGTTCAGGCTTACTTTGGGCCAGCGCTCGCATTTCAGCTGATGGTTCAATTGGGTAAACAATTTTACCAGCATTTAATAAACTAATAGTTAAATTACCCGTACCGCTGCCAAATTCTAACACAGTTTGCCCTGACTTTTCAGCAATCATGTGCAACATCTCATTATAGTTTGAAAAGACCTCGGCGTATTCACGATCGCCTCCTGCCACTGTATCATCATATGCGCCAGCCCACTCTTTAAAAATCGGCATAAACTCCAAACCCATTTACAATCCCACCTTTTCAAAGGCTAATTTTAAATCTGCCAATAAATCTCGTTGATCTTCTAAGCCCACTGATAAACGGACCAAGCCGTCTTTAATCCCTGCTTCTTCTCGTTTATCTTTGGGAATGGATGCATGGGTCATTACTGCAGGAACTTCGACCAAACTTTCAACACCACCTAAACTTTCACCAAGGGTAAATAAAGTTAAACTTTCTACCCATGTTGTCGTTTTTTCTTCTGCCAAAAGTTCAAAAGAAACCATGCCGGAAAAGCCTTGCATTTGTTTTTCTGCGATTTCAAAACCCGGATGTGTGCTAAGACCCGGGTAATAAACTTTAGCAACAGCCGGATGATTTTGTAAAAATTCAGCTATTTTTAAAGCGTTACGCTGATGTTCGCGCATCCGCACGCCTAAAGTTTTTATTCCCCGTTGCATTAACCAACTGTCTTGGGGTCCTAGCACTGCTCCAATCGCATTTTGCAAAAAGCCGATTTTTTCTGCTAATTCATGACTATTCGTCGTCACTAAACCAGAAACGACGTCACTATGTCCTCCTAAATACTTCGTGCCACTATGCACCACAATGTCTGCCCCTAAGTTTAAAGGTTGTTGAAAATACGGTGTAGCAAATGTATTATCCACAATTGTCAAAAGATTATTGGCTTTGGCTAATGCCGCAGCGCCTTTTATATCTGTGATTTTCAAAAGTGGATTACTAGGAGATTCCAAGTAAAGGGCCTTCGTATTTGCTTGAACATTTTCGGCAATATTACTTAAATCACTCGTGTCAATTGTTGTATAGGTCAAACCATTCTTCTCAAAAACTTGTGCCAGCAAACGAAACGTGCCGCCGTAAACATCATCTCCTAGTAAGATGTGATCTCCAGGGTTAAATAAAGATAAAACGGTGTGAATACCTGCTAAACCAGAAGCAAAGGCAAAACCTGTTACCCCACCTTCTAAATCGGCAATTAATTTCTCTAAGGCAAATCGAGTAGGATTTCCTGAGCGAGAATACTCATAACCCTTTGGTTTACCAACAGCATCTTGTTTGTAAGTAGATGTTTGATAAATTGGGACACTAACAGCCCCTGTAGCAGGGTCTGTACTAATACCCCCATGAATAAGTTTCGTATTGAGATGCATAAAATTTCCTCCTCAAAATTTCTTTTGATAAATTTTTACTGTTAGTTCTTTTTAATAATTTGTCCGACTGTAAATTTTTTTTGATAAATAGCGATCGCCTGCATCAGGAAAAATTGTGGCAATCACACTAGCAGCAGGCAATTTTTGGGCCACATTCACTGCCGCTGCTAAAGCCGCGCCACTGGAACTGCCAGCCAAAATACCAAAGGTTTGGGCTAATTTACGCGTATAAGAAAATCCTAAGTCATCACTGATGGTTTCATAGCCACTGATTGTTAAAGCTTCAAAAAATGGCGGGATAAATTCTACCCCAATGCCTTCAATTTCATGACCATGACTTTTTCCACCGTTTAAAATAGAGCCCACTGGTTCTACACCATACAACAAAATTTCAGGATATTTTTCTTGCAAGTAAGCGCCTGTTCCAGCAAAAGTGCCCCCTGAGCCGACTCCTGCTACAAAAGCCGTCAACCCACTTGGAAACTCGGCCGCAATTTCTGGGCCTAAGGTTTCATAGTAAGCTTGGGGATTTTCTTTATTTTCAAATTGCAATGGCAGAAAACTATTAGGAATTTCTGCTGCTAATTCCTTGGCTTTTTTGATTGCACCACTCATGCCAGCTGCTGTTGGCGTATGAACAATTTCAGCCCCCAATGCCTGCATTAACGCTTGTTTTTCCAAACTAAATTTTTCTGGTACTACAAAAATGGTTTGAATATTATACGGTTGCGCCGCTAGCGCTAACCCAATTCCGGTGTTACCTGCTGTCGGCTCAATCAACGTCCCCCCTACTTGCAGTTCTCCTTTTCGTAGCGCTTTTTGAATTAGAAATTGCCCCAAGCGATCTTTGATACTGCCGCCAGGGTTTAAAAACTCCAGTTTTGCAAAAATTTCTGTCCCTAAAGGCAACGGCAATTGTTTACTGGTAAACCGTATCATTGGCGTGTTGCCGATCAATTCATCAATCTGATTTACTATCATGTTTTTACTCCTTAATTTGACGTTGAAAACAAAAAAAGAGGTACTGACTATTAATCAGTACCTCGAAAAGTCTAAAAATATTTGCAAATATACTCTGGTGCACGCAGAATTATTTACGACAAATTTTAGAAACTAGGTCTATTAATAGGCATGACAAAATGGTATGCTGCAATTTTTTGCACCATACAACAACAATCTGCAACTAAAACAGTTCGCTGTGCCATGTCCGCCTGACCCCTTTTCTTAAAATTTGATACAAATCTACCATCCACAACATTTGCTGTCAATAAGTAAATTATTAAATAACAATCAAAACAACATTTGAACAAAGCGCCATAAATAACGCAGTAATCGATATAAAATAAATAAGAAAAACAGATTTCCTAAAATGAAATTCACACCATTACCAGCTGTAGCCTTCAAATTACTCCAAGTAAAACGGCGTAAAAACCTAGGCACGTTACTGTAACCATTGCGTTTTAACCGAAACTTCTCTTCATAAGTCAGCTCCAACATATCATAATAGTAAAGCTCCAAAGGCTGCAGTGTAAAAAAGTTTTTCGCAAATCCGACTAACAAAGTATATTGCTTATTACTAGCAGGTAAGTTACGCGCCCCTTTTTTATTAATCGCAACGATTAATTGCTTATCTTTTTTGACATTATACGTATATTCCGCTTCTTCAATTTGAATAATTTCAGCTGTCGGATTATTTTGTGCTAAAAAGTCAGCATAAACTTTGGGAAATTCCTGCAGCTTTTGTAGCAGTAGAAAAGTTACCCCTAAAAGTATGACGACAATAACACCATTTACAAGTAAATGATCTTTAAAAATAAGACTGTAAATAACAATAATCAAAAGTGCTAAAAGTGATAATACAATCCGCTTCATAAAAAACTTGCGATACATCAATGCAATGGTGCGCTCGTAATATGCAAAATCTTGATTGGCAAAATCCATAAAAACCTCCTTAGTCCCTTTAGAAAAGATGACTTTTAATTAGTATAACTGATGACTTGCACTCTGTCATGATGCTAAGTCGTTTTACGAAACACTTGACCTTTTCTTTTGCAAAAATTATCTTTTAGCAGTAACGTAGTAATCGTTGACGGGAAATAGCTCAGCTTGGTAGAGCACTTGCTTCGGGAGTAAGGGGTCGCAGGTTCAAATCCTGTTTTCCCGATTCTATTTTTTTAATTCATCCATTTACTCTGACTACTTTAGTTATCAAAATCATGTCCGTAGTTATAAATTGAATAATCACTCAAAAAAAATATCCTTGTGAATGTAAACTGTTTTTACCAGTTTTTTCCCAAGGATATTTTATTTTCTAGCTATAAAATGTCTATTTCTTTTTGCGACGGTAAAAAATGAAAGTAACGCTAATAATTACCAATATCCCTATAACTGAAACATAAAACATCGGATTGTCTCCCATTTTTGGTAAAATTCCAGTTTGTTCTTTTTTATTATCTTCTTTTTTAGTTACAGAAGATTCCGTTGTCGTCTCATTAGTAGCAGAGGTTGTTTCTGTGGTCGCATTCGTCGTCACAGGCTTCACCAATTCATTGCGGGCTTGCGGGATTCCTTCAGAGGCATAGCGGGCAACCCAAGCAATAATGCCGGGGAAAAATCGCCCTTCTTCTGCCAACATTTTTTCTTGTAGTGGTGTTATAAAATTTAAAATCGCAAGCAGTTCATCATGGCTTAACTGCCGAATTGAAATAAAGCTACTATTGGCTGGATAAACAGTTTGCAAGTAATTTTCTAATGCATCGACTTGGTTTTTCAACTCCGACAAAGATAAACCGGTCGCATCAAAACTTAAAGCTGCAAGTGCTGATGACACAGCAATTGTTTTATCTTGATACAAGGCTGTTAATAGACGTACATACGCACCTAAATCCATACCATAAAAATCTTGATTTATGCGGGTAAATAATTGCAACGCTTCGTCTAACTGTTCATCTGTATAGTTTGCCAACTCTTCTGGCGTAATAGCATATTGCCCACTTGCTAAGGCTTTGCGAATTTCAACTACATTTTGATTAACGGTTTCACTAGCTTCAACAGCTTTAATTCCCGTCTGTTCTTCAATACCATTTTTGATTGCTTCCCCCACTTCAACAGCTTTGGTTGTCGTATCTGTTGTCTTTTCACTTGTCGTCTCTAAAGATGTTGTCGTTTGAGTCGTACTCATCTGCTCAGTCGTTGTGGTGGTTAGTGTTTCTTCACTTTCATTCACATTTGCAGCTGTATTTTCCTCAGCGGCATACGCACTTGGAACTGTTAATAGTGCCATGAAAGCCAAAATCCCCAATACTTTTTTCACTTTGATCACACTTCTTCACTTTTATTTTTTACAAAAACATTTCTTTTGTAACACAATTGTAACATTAACTTAAAAAAATAAAAGACTTTTTATGAAAAAAAAGAAAGTTCTCGTTTTTATGCGAAAACTTTCTTTCTATATTACGTTTCTATTTAATTATAAAATAGTAAAAATTTTAGCTGTTCTTTGTTTTTTCAGATAGTTTTTTCCACCAAGCTGCACTTTTTTTGGGAATTCTTTCTTGCGTGTCAAAATCTACATAAAATAGACCATACCGTTTATTGTAGCCATTCGTCCAAGAAAACATATCTTGTAGTGACCAAATAAAATAACCTTTGACTCTAATTCCAGATTGAATTGCTTCTTCGATCGCTTTAAGATGAGCCGTTACGTAATCAATACGCGCTTGATCTGATACTTTGCCACTTATTACTTGATCTTTATCCCCTAAGCCATTTTCAGTAATATAGATTTTTTGATAATTTGGATAGCGGTTTTTAATATAAAGCATCATATCATAAAGCCCCTTTGGATAAATTACCCAGTCCCAGTCAGTCTTAGGAATATTGGGATTATATATCCGTTCTCCAACCCCTTTTAATTGGAAAACAGCGGTTCCTTTTTCACCAGTACCGTTATGATGAATATAACTTTCGCCTAAAAAAGGGCGAACAAAATGACTTTGATAATAGTTCAAGCCTAGAAAATCGATTTGTTTTGCCGCTTTTGCCAACGCTGCTAGTTCAGTGGCTTTAATCTCTAATTTCCCTTGATTTTGCTCCAAAACTTTATTAATGACAAACATTGTATCATCATCGTAATAGCCTTTATAAATTGCATCTAGCATAAATTGGTTGTACAAAACATTACAGGCATTAACCGCAGCCAAATTTTCTACCGCATCTTCAGCAGGGTAATAGGATTCTAAAATGTGAACAATACCGATTTCGCCAGGGTAATCTTTTTCTTTAAAAAGATTTACTACTTTGGCATGGGCCACCATTTGATTATGCATAGACTGAATTGCTTTTTCTAAATCGTATTGAATATTAGGCGGAAAATTTCCTACGACATATTGGCCAAAAGCAATGGAAGCTGGTTCATTAATAGTAATCCATTTTTTTACCTGATGACCAAACTCAGCAAAACAGTAGTCTGCGTAGTCTACAAAAGCATCAACTGTTTTTGAATTTAACCAATCACCATTTTGATGCAAAACCAAAGGTGTATCAAAATGGTGCAATGTTACGTATGGTTGGACATCATTTTTCAAACATTCATCAAATAAAGCGTGATAATATGCAACGCCTTTTTCATTTATTTTCCCAGTACCATTAGGAAAAATCCGTGTCCATGCAATCGAAATACGAATCGCATCAACCCCATATTTTTTACTTAAAGCTAGGTCAGTTGGATATTCATGATAAAAATCACTTGCAGGATCTGGTGAAAAACGATCTTGCTCTTTTAAGAATACATCCCAACAGACAGGCCCTTTTCCATCCTCTGTTGTAGCTCCTTCTACTTGATATGCTGCTGTAGCTCCGCCAAAAATAAATTCTTTAGGCAATAACAACGTCATCTGTTTGTCCTCCTTTATTTTTCAAAATATTTAATACAAATTCTAATGATTTCTTTGGATCTCTCGTTAAGGATATATATTCAACTCCTTCTGTAGCGACACACGAAATTCCCAAACGCTCACAATCTTTTTGTAATTCTGGTAAGTTTGTTGCAACTTGTGGTGCCAAGATAACAAGATCGTAATCTGAAAGCATATCTTGATGAGCTCCCCATGCCGCAGCAGCAGCCGTAACTTTTACATTAAATTCTTTTGCGCCTTTATTTAATGCATTGGCTAACAACCCGCTCGTCCCCCCACCAGCACATAGTACAAGTACATTCGATTCATCAGAAATCACTTCTTCTGCAGCTAAAGTTACAATTGGTTCATCACTTTTTTCGATAGTATTTTTTTCATTATCACTTTCATTTTGTTCTTCTTCATATCTCTGCAAATCGTAAGCTTTAAAGAATGGATAATAGATTAGAGCATCTACAGCAAGTAATGCGACTGCTAATACAAATGAAAGTGGACTAAATCCCGTTCCCAAGACAAGTCCAATTGGTCCAGGAAATGTCCAAGGTAGAACATAAAGAAAACTATTCATCCCAAGTATGTCAACAAAAAATTTAAACAACCAAACATTCACGATTGGTGCTGTGATAAATGGTATAAAGAAGACTGGATTTAATACTAGCGGTCCACCAAATAAAATAGGTTCATTTACCCCAAAAGAAGTTGGAACAACTGCTGCTTTACCGATTGCTTTATTCGCTTTTGACTTCGCAAAGAAAATAAATAAGAAAGGTACGACAAATGTGGCTCCTGTTCCACCTAAAGTAGCAACAAAATATTGTAGTCCAGGAGTTAATAATTTGGCCGCATGATCACCAGCTTGCATTGCACTGACATTCGCTGCAATATTGACATAATAAATAGCTGAAACAGCTGGCTCTACAATTGACGGTCCGTGAATACCAATAAACCAGAAGAAAGCCATTGCCCCATAAATAACAGCTAAACCAATCCAACCATCTGCTGCTGTAAAAAGGGGTTGGAAGAAAGTAATAACACCTTGAGCAAAATTCATTTCAAAAGCGGAACGGAAACCTAAGTCAAATAACCAAAAAATAATAATTGAAACTCCAAAAGGAATAATATCTTTAAATGCTTGTGAAATATTCGGTGGCACTTCTTCTGGTAACCGAATTGTAATGTTGCGCTTTACACAAAAGCGATAGACATTTACTGTCACAAATGCAACGATAAAAGCTGCCAACAAACCGCTGGAACCTAAGTAGCCAGTCGAAATCCCGCCATCAAGCCGATCTGTTGCTAGCAATAACAATCCACAAATTGACGCAACCATTGGAGCAATAATATTAATTTGATTTGTTTGTGGCATATTGCGGTTAAAGTTATCTGTTAATGCTTTAGCTGTAGTCGCAACAACCCCTACGGCTAAAAATCCCATAGTAAAATTGTATGGCGTCATAATCATAGCTTCTATACTATCCGACCAATAAAACCCAAAAATATTTGGCACATAGGCGATTAAAAGAAAAATACTAGAGAAAATAACAACAGGCATACAAGATACAAAGCCATTTTTTATTGCGGATAAATAGCTATTTTTTGAAACTTTTTCAAAAAATGGTTTCCATTTTTCAATTGTTTGAATAATCTTATTCATTTTTTTCCCTCCTAAATTTTACCCTACTCATTATTAAAAACATTATTTTGTTATTCGTTGGTACGTTGGTAAAGCTCTACCATATCCATGACAATATCTCGCAATAATAATGTAGTCATTAAGTGATCTTGTCCATGTACAAAGATAAAGCCTAAATCTACTTCCTCACCTCCAGCTTCCGCTGCTAACATTTGTGTTTGTGATTCATGGGCTTTTTTCAAAAGTTCATCAACGCTTGCAATACCTTCAGTAACATTTGTAAAATTTCCTGACTTGGCTTCTTTTAACAACATTAAAAGTTTTGAACGAGCATCGCCAGAATAGGCAACAATTTCAAAACCAATCATAGCAACTTCATCTTTTTTCATTATTTTCCCTGCTTTCTTTGTAATAATCGTTGTAGGTGAATTGTTAAATAAACTTGTTCATTTGAACTAAGGGTAACGTTGGCTTTTTTTATAAGAATGGTAAAAATTTCGCCTGCAATTTGATACGCTTGCGGATATTCAGCAATTAAGTTCTCACGAAATTTTTCTGCTAAAGCATCACTTTTCATTTCATCTGGCTCTCGATCTAACGTGTATTTAATATGAATCATTAAACGATCATACAAGTTACCATCTGCTTCACGCGAAATACCTTTTTCTTGTAAAAAATGACCAATCTCCGCTAACGTGTCTTTTATCAGAGATAATCTTGATGATTGACTTTCATTTGTCACGCCTCTTGCATTAATGAAATGATAAGCAATATTTGCAACTTCGCCTGCCGGCATGATAATAGCTAGTTTATTTTTTATAATTTTTAAAGCATCTTCAGCAATCTGATACTCTATCGGATATTGCTGACTTAAATCTGGCAACATACTAGCAACATATTCATGATTCATAATTCTTTGATAGCTAAAATAAATATGATCTGTCAGTGTCGCATAGATGTACTCTTGAACAGGAAATTGGTACTTCTTTTTCCCATGTTCAATAATTTCGTAACTTGTCGTAATAAAATCGATGGGTACATCCTTTAATAGCGCTGAAAAATTTTGTTCGGATTGTTCATTTCGTAAAACAAATAAGTTTTGAATTTCATTTTTGTTTACGAAATCTCCCTTCTTCTTTTGAAAAGCAATGCCTTTTCCCATTGCAATTGCCTTTTGTCGCCCGTGGTCCCAGATAATAACGACATTATTATTTAGAACCTGTGCAATTTCATACATTTCATCACTCCTTTACAAAAAAAGAACCGCAAATATAGAAAAGATAGTAACTACCCATTTCTATATTTGCGGTTCTTGCCTAATCGAATTAGTAACAATCCACACTTTATTTACATATTTAATGTATCATGCTTCAAACAAATTGTAAACACTTTCATTCAAAAATATTTTTAAATAAAAGAGAAATAAACAATACCAGGGGAATAAACCCAATTTTCAGGTATCCAATCGCCTTTATACAAACGTTTTTAAACAACAAACAAACTTTTGCAAACATAAACTACAAGTGCAGAATTGTGTTACCAGACGTAGAAAATATGCTATCTTTAAATTAACACTAACTAAAGGGAGTTATGAAATGTTTAATGAAAAAAGCTTTACCGTTTTTACTATACCAGGTCTAGAAGCACGAATGGCTGCTATTCGTAGCGAGATTCAGCCAGTTTTTACAGCAATTGGTAACCCAACTTGCGAAATGCTAGCACAACACTTTAAACATCCTTTTTATCTGCATATTGCCCAACACCGCCGTAGAACTGTTCACCCGCCCGAAAATACTTGGGCCGCTATGAGCGAAGGTAAACGCGGCTACAAAATGAGTGCTCACTTTCAAATCGGTATTTGGCCAGAATATGTTTTCATGTGGCTCTCCATTATCAATCAACCAAAAAGACAAAAAGAAATGGCAGCTATACTGTTAAAAAACACCGCTATATTTGATAGGCTACCAGCAGATACCGTTATGAGTTTGGATCATACCAAAGAAAAAACAGTCCCATTAACGCAAGAAAATTTAGAACATGCCTTACTGCGACTGAGCACCGTTAAAAAAGCTGAATTCCAAATTGGACGAATTATTAAAAATAAAGATGAATTATGGCATCATCCTGCTAAAGCCGCAAAATATATTGAAGAAACTTACAAAGAGCTACTACCTTTATACGCCTTACTTCAGGACGTGTAAATCGTAAAAAAATCCCTCACGAAATTCGTGAGGGATTTGCAGTAGTTAACTAAGTTATCGTTAATATAAAGATAGGTCTAAGCACTAGCTCGAAAGCTAATTCTCATGGATTAGCGCATGACTACTATGCACATTCTTCCATAATTTATTACGTTATGCGTTAGTAGTTGGTAAAATCGACTCTACCTCAGCATGTGGGCGTGGAATTACGTGAACTGATAATAATTCTCCTACTCGTTGAGCTGCTGCAGCACCGGCATCAGTTGCCGCTTTAACCGCACCAACATCACCACGAACTAAGACAGTCACAATACCGCCACCAACATGTTCTTTTCCTACTAAAGTAACATTAGCTGCCTTCACCATTGCGTCTGCTGCCTCAATTGAACCAATTAATCCTTTTGTTTCGATCATTCCTAATGCATCTGACTTCATTTTTGTATTCCTCCTAAATTATTTTCTAATTTCTATTTTTGTTCCTGGTACAACACCAAGAGCATTGGCTTCTTCCGTATCAATATGACACTCTAAGCCTGAATTCGCGGTTGCGCGAATTACAACATTGTTTAAAGTACCACCTCGTTGACCACTAAATTCAATCGAGACAGTTTCCCCATCGCGTACACCAAAACGAGTTGCATCTTCTGGTAACATGTGAATATGACGTTTTGAAACAATGACACCTGCTTGAAGCTCAAATGATCCATTAGGACCAACTAACGTTATACCCGGTGTACCTACTAAATCCCCCGACAAGCGTAATTCACCTTTAACGCCTAGCTTAAAGGTATCACTTTGTAAAATCTCAACTTGTGTTTGTGTTCTGACTGGGCCTAAAATACGAACTTTTTCAATCACACCTTTAGGGCCACAAATTGTGACACATTCCTTGCACGCATATTGGCCAGGCTGAGATAAATCTTTTAGCCTTGTCAGTTCATAATTACAGCCAAATAATTTATCAACTGCTTGTTGGCTCAAGTGAATATGACGATTAGAAATTCCAACAGGGATTTCATTTTTTGCGACTGTTTCTCGGGGATTTAAATGTGCCATAATAGCATCCAAAATCACTTCATAGTCTTCCATTTTAACTCCTCTAATTCCTCATTTTCTTGTTTTCACAAAAAACTAGCTATTCATTCTAGATAAAACTTTTCGAACAACTTCAGCTAATTCCGTTAATTCATCTGATGAAAAATCAACGTCTTTTTCAACTGGAGTGCTTGTTGTTTGCGTACTATTTTGTAAAGTCGCCGTCGAATCGATCGGCTCCTCTAATTCTGGATGAGAAAAACTATTATCTTCTGCAAACAATGTTGTAACATCTTTTAATCCATATGCAACCTTTTTGATATTTAACAAATGTTTGGGACTCAAGTTTTCTGAAACAGAGCTGCCACCAAATGTTCCACAACCTAACGTAAAGGAAATTGGTAAGCCAGTACTAATCCCTGTTCCCCCTTGACTGCCACCCGTATTAACTAAAATACGAGAAGCAGGCTTGGTCGCAAATTTTAAGACAATGTCACGATTATTTGTGTGAATACTCATGGTATGTCCAATACCATTTTGTAAGAGTTCAATACTTAATCGGCAAGCTTCTTCCCAATCTTTGACAGTATAAAAAGCTAAGACAGTTGTCAATTTTTCATAAGACAAAGGGTTTCCTTGCCCCACACCTGTCTGACGACCAATTAAAACAGTTGTTGTATGCGGGATACAAAATCCGGCTGCTTCAGCAATCATTTGGGGTGAACGCCCAACAAATTTAGCATTCATCGCATAACTGCCACCTTTAAAGAGCAGACCGCAAACTTTTTTCGTTTCTTCTTCGGTCATGAAATAGCCACCTTGTGCTTTTAGCTCTTCCACGACAGCCGCTTCATTACTTTCTTCACAAATAATAGATTGTTCAGAAGCACAAATCGTTCCATTATCAAATGTTTTACTCGCAATAATTTGAGAAACAGCATGTTTTACATCCGCGCTATTTTCAATATACGCTGGTGAATTTCCTGCTCCTACTCCAATAGCAGGTTTGCCAGAGCTATAAGCTGCCTTCACCATGCCAGGACCACCTGTCGCAATAATCAAGCTCACTTCTTTAGCATGCATCAATTCGTTTGTTGCCTCCATTGTCGGTGTGCTCACGCAACCGATAATGCCTTTTGGAGCACCCGCCGCTTCAGCAGCACGACCCATCATATCCGCAGCTTTTTTTGTACAATCTGTTGCAGCTGGATGGGGGGCAAAAACAATTGCATTTCGCGCTTTCAAAGCTACCATGGCTTTGAAAATAACAGTTGAAGTTGGATTTGTTGAAGGAATAATTCCCAAAACTAATCCGACTGGTTCTGCAACGTCTAGTGTTTTTTTAACTTTATCTTCATGAATAATACCGACTGTTTTTTCATCTTTTATTTCTTCGTATAAAAGCGTGCTTGCTGCATGGTTTTTATACGTTTTATCAGCGACTTTACCAAATCCTGTTTCATCTACAGCTGCTTTGGCAAGACAAACAGAAAATTTTTCTGCCGCTTCCTTCATATTTTCTAAAATGGCATCGACTTGTTCTTGTGTAAACGTTGCAAATTCCTGTGCTGCTTTATGTCCTGCTCGTGCTAAGTCACGAGCTTCTTGTACAGAACATAAATCTTTATCAAACTTATTCATTATGATGACTCCTTTAGTATTACGATTGATAGCTATCACATATGAAGTAAAACGCTGTTACTTCGAATTCGTTTTATTTTCTTTAAAATGACCAGTTAATGCGGCAATCAATTGTTCCTTATTAGCTTGTTGGATTTCTTTTTTGTTCATTGAAAATTCGACTTGTTTTTTAGCAAGTTTGCGTAAATCCACCGCCTTCATTGTTGTGAAAGATTTTGTTATTTCTTCATCCACAATTTTGGAAGGATGATTGGAGACCTCTTTAATTTTTATTGGTTCTTTTTTTATCGTTTCGTGGTTTACGAGACTTTCAACCGAATTTTTCGTGACGTTGTCTACTTGATCTATTGGTTCTTCTTTTAATAATTCACTTTTTTCAGTGATCACATCTAACAAGCTTAAGCTTTCATCTGGTCTTGCAATCACATGTTTTGTGATAAACAAACCATCATCAAGGCGCTGAACTGCAATCGCCGCTGCATCCACAGCTGTTTTAACAGCTGAAACATCACCACTAACCATAACCGTTACAATGCCACCGCCAATTGCTTCCTTTTGTATCAAGGTTACTTCAGCGGTTTTTAACATCACATCGCTTGCTTCAATTGCTGCTAACAATCCATTGGTTTCAACTAATCCTAGTGCTTTCATCTTTTACTCCTTCGTTACCTTAGCTTTAAGTATGAATTTTTCAAATTAAATCTGGCCAATTTGCTGGATAAGTTGCATAAAATAATTTTACTTTATCAGGTGAACCCCACATTACTTTACTTCCCTTCGGTACAAAAACAACATCTCCTGCATGAGCTGTATATTTTTTACCTTCAATCGTAATTTCTAGAGTTCCACTAATAACGTAATCAATTTCTTCATAAGTTAATTCCCAATCAAATTGAGAATGATCAATTTCCAAAAATCCTGCACTCAATTTCGCTTCATCTTTACTAACCAATTCTTGATAAAAGACCTTGTCAGTAGGGTTACCCGTATCAAAAACGTCCATTTTCACACTGCTACCTTTAACAACTTTCAAGCCGTTGCGATGGTTTTCAGCTAAAAATGTTGGATTTTCATTTGCTAAAATCATTTTTAGTAACTGTACTAAAGTATCTTGCGTTAAATTTTGTGGCAATTCAGCAGCTAAAGCTTGTTCGCAAACTTCACTTAACGGTACTTGAAGATTTTCAATTAAATCTTTTGCCGCCGGCGTAATAATCGTGTCTTTATTTACACATAAACTTTCAGAATTTTTATGTGCTTTGGTAACATCTTCAGCACAAATCAATTTTTTCATTACTTCTGATCCTTCCTAAACAGATTCACAACTTTCATCGATAATGCCAACGACAGCAGCATCAACTGGAATCGCATCATCTTCTAACATTCGTCTTGCAGCACTTCCACAAGTAATGATTACGCGATCTCCAATCCCCGCACCAATGACGTCACAGACAATCATCTGTTCACCATCCCGTGACCCTCCGATAACTTCAGCAATCATCAGTTTCAACCCATTTAACTGTTCTGATTTTCTCGTTGCCCAGATGTTATCGACTAACTTTGCCGTTACCATTTTCGTTCCTTTTCTTTACGTTTGATTTCTTCAATCGCAGATTCAACTGAAGCTGTGTCACCAAATATCGCAAGCATGATCATATTTTGTGGACAACTACCACGAATATCTTCTACCGTTACACCCACTGCTTTTTCTGCAATATCAGCTGCACAAACCATTTCGATTAGTTTTCCTTGAACAAGTCCAACCGCATCTGGTGTGTCCAAAGCTGATTTTGGACCCGAACCTTTCCGGCGGTTCAAAATGGCTAGTGTTCCTTCACCTGGCGATTTAATAATTCGACAATCCATTTTCTGTGCCTCCTATTTTCAGTCAGACTATAATCCAGCAATACGATAAAAGAATAAATAGAAGTTTTTAAGGCTTTTAGCTTATTGCCAAATTGATTACTGACTACAAAATTTTATCTGTACAACTTAACGCAATACCTAATGGTGTAACAAACATTGGATTGAACGGCTTGTACGTTACAATTTTAGTTTTTTCTTCGATGATTGATTCAATGCCCGTTAAACAAGCTGTCCCACCGACTAAATATAAGCCATCAATTGCATAGCCCTCAATTTGTGATGAAATAATTGTAGCTATTTTTTCAACAACCGGTTTTAAAACGGCAATAAGTTCTGCATGATTTTTCTGATTACGTTTATATTTTTCGGCTTCGGGCACTGATATGCCATAAGCACCGGCGGTCACTAATGTTAAATGTGTTCCACCCGTTGCTTCATCACCAATTTTGACTACTTCACCATTTTTAATGATTGAAATTCCGGTTGTTCCACCACCAATATCAACGACCGCTCCGTTTTGAATTTGTAAAACTTGATTTGCAGCCGTTGGTTCATCTAAGATATTGGTTAGATAAAATCCTGCACCTTGTACAACATTTTTAATTGCACCACTGTCTAATTCATCTGTTCCTGGTGGAATGGCAGCAGCAGCATAGATTAATTCTGTTTCTAATTTCACTTCCAATTCTGCCTTTAACTCTTTGACAATCGTAATAGCACCAATATAATCGACTACCATGCCATCACGTACAACATCTGCATAACGATAAGCGCCCGCTACTGGTTGATAATTTTCATCCATAACAGCCAAAACGATGCACGCTGTGCCAAGATCCACTCCGGTATAATAAATCGAGCTCGTATTTTTCTTTGGTGTTTTTATTACAGTTTCAAAATTTGCCACAATCTTGTCACACACATCAATATCCGTTATCGTCATCACAAACGCAAACCTCCGACTTTTAGTCTTGTTCCAATTGATAAATTTCTTGTCTTAAGAATAAAATGATTTGTGCTAAAGCAATCTTTTGTTCTTTTGACACACAACTTTGCAAGGCTGTTGCATAAACACTTGCTCGTTGTAGTTTGATAATTATTTTCCCGTTGGGTTGAAAAATGAGTTCTTCTTTGATTGTCATGATTTCAATTTCCACTTCATTTTGTGGTGCTGTTTTAGCATCTAGTTGAAGCCCAGTAAAATCATCTGTCTGAATGGCTTTCACCAGTTGAACAAGAAAAAGTATCTTTTCTTTATACGCTCGACTAATTTCGGCTGCTTTTAAAGCGGCTTCCCATAATTCTAATTCTAGTAAGGGAAATAAAGTTTCTCGTTTACTTTCAGAGACTGCGAGTAAAGCTATTGTCTCGGATTGATTGTTTGGAAAAGTTCCTTCACACTCAATAATTGCAATTTGATGATCGCCTAAAAATTGTCTTGCACCTGGAGTTAATCTTTCGTTTTCCATTAGGTTAAATTTTTGTATTTTTTCTTCACGAAAACGTACTTGTAGTTCTTGCTCAGTAATATAACGCATCAATAAACACCTCGACACATTCTGGCATAAATTTCTGCTAAATCGGCTGCTTTGACCGGTCGTGGATTGGTTAGCGTGCATTTATCTTTTAAGGCAGCTTCTACCATTGTTGGAATTGCTGCTTTAAATTCCGCTTCATCTATCCCTAACCCCGTTACAAATTTCGGAATGCTCATTTTGTGCGTCATTTTTTGAATGCCTGCTATTAACAAATTGACTGTTGTCCGTGGTGTCATCGCTTGCAGACCTAACAAATTAGCTGCTTCAGCATATTTTATTAATGCTTTTGTATCACAACTTGTTTCCAACCCAGCATTAAAAGATATAACATGTGGTAGTAAAATCGCATTGGCTCGGCCATGTGGAATATGAAATCTACCACCTAGCGCATGAGCTAAACTATGACAGATCCCTAAAGATGCTTCGCTAAAAGCCATCCCTGCCAAGCAAGAGGCATTATGAACCTTTTCTCGCGCAACCTCGTCTTCACCATTTTCTACGATATGTGCTAGATTTTGCCAGATAATCCGCATCGCTTTTTCTGCACAAGCGTCAGTAAAGTCAGTGGCATCTGTTGAAACATAAGCTTCTAGTGTATGTGTTAAAACATCTATCCCTGTATCTGCCGTAATATTGCTTGGTACTGTCAAGGTAAAAATCGGATCTAAAATTGCGACATTTGGAATCATATCCTCATCGACTAAAGCATATTTGCCATTCACACTTGGATCAGAAATGACCGCAAAGCTTGTCACTTCACTTCCTGTACCACTTGTAGTTGGAATACATACCAATTGCACCGCGTTATCAATTTCAACTTGTTGATAAATTTGTCTGACTACTTTTGCTGTATCCAGGGCTGAGCCACCACCTAAAGCAATCATAAGATCGGGTTGAAACTGTGCTGTACAAGCTACACCTTTAGTCACAACTTCAATTGTAGGATCTGGAACGATCTCTGAAAAAATTTCATACGGTACACTGGCCTCATTCAAGATTTCAGTTACGTTGTCCACCATACCACTGGTTACCATAAAAGGATCGCTAATTATTAAGGCTCGTTTACAATGGAAATCTTTTAAACAGGAAATGGCCTGCTTGCCAGAATATACTTTCGTTGCCATTTTAAAGCTATTCATCTTCTTCCCCCCTTCCTATTAATTTTTCTATTTGGTCATAGTTATCTTTTGTTAAATCAAAGAGCAAATCAATTTGATTTATACCACAATCAAAAAGTTGCTGTGACGCGTTTTCTAAATTACTTTTCGTGTATTGCTTTTGATAGGTTAGGACTCCATGAATTGGAATGCGAAATACCTTGGCAAAATTCGGAGGATAACTACGTTTTTTAGCTCCTAATGGCTGTAAAAAAATGCCACAAAACGCAGATTGTTGCAATGCAATCAGATGTTTATGCATCCACGGACTTTCCAAATAACTATCTGGTACAATAATCGTTTTTTTGTAATAGACAATGTTTGCAACTTTTTTTAATGGCTTTTCACTGCCTTCAATCAAACTAGCAACTGTCATTTTCCCACTATTTTTTGGACCAATTAAAAGTGTTCTCATGTTCTCGTCACATCGACAATATTGAAATGCAAAATAGTTTCAAAGACACGAATCACCTCTTTTAAACTTGTCTCGACACTTTCTACATCTCCTGTAATAACAACTGAACCCGTAAATCGATCTAAAAAACCAATTTCTACATCCGCTACTTTGACTGCTGTATCTGCAGCAATCATGGCTGTTTCAAATGGGGAGACTGTCAAGATTCCAATGGCACCACTTTCTTCAATTCCTAATGATTGATAGACGTCGATAACAGGTGCTGCAATGACATGAGCCAATGTAATCTGTTTTCCGGGGACCGATTCTTCAATTACGCGTTGCGCTATACTTTGCGACATGCCATTTCCTCCCAAAATGCTGTTTCAGTTAACCAATTCAGATTTTGTAAGCAAAAAAATCTTGATTGGTTCGTGCGTAGCTTTTATCTTTAATGTCTAACTACTCGAACTGGAAAATCATATTCTGCAATCCAGCCTTCGATTCGATCCAAATCAGCTTCTGCTAAACTCGGATCACCTGAGACAGGATACGTCATGCCTAACTGTCCATACTTATTCACACCTAATTTATGGTAAGGTAATAAATCAATTCCTTTAAAATTGGGTAAGTCTTTATAAGGTAGTAAAAAATCAATAATTTGTTTAATTTCTTCGTGGCTATCATTAATCATTTTTAACATTGGCATTCTAATTTGAACTTTATAACCTCGCAATAACAACTCTTGTAAATTTTCTAATATTTTTTCGTTGCTAATACCTGTCAGCTCATTATGTCGTACGGGATCCATATGCTTCATATCATATAAAAATAAATCAACATAATCGGCCATTTCCAGTAGTTTTTTCATGCGACTATGACCACACGTTTCAATCGCTGTATTGAGCCCATCTGCTTTACAAGCTTTCAATAATGCCAGTGCAGCTTCAGGCTGCGCCGTACACTCTCCGCCACTAAACGTTACACCTCCACCGGACATTTCATAAAAAGCATCATCTTCATGAATGACTTCCATTAATTCTGATATAGTTTTAATCGCGCCAGTAATATTCAATGCTTTCATGGGACAAACTTCGATACATTTTTGACAACCATTACAAGAAATATCGCGACGCACTTGATGCTTGCCATTTTCATCAATGTAATGAATACCTAATGGACAAACATCCGCACAGGCGCCGCAATCCGTACAAACACTTTCTTTGTACATTACTTCAAATTTACGATTAATACCTTCTGGATTGGCACACCATTGGCAGCGCAATGGGCAGCCTTTGAAAAAGACGATAGTTCTGATTCCGGGTCCGTCATATAGGCTGTATTTTTGTACGTTGAAAATCATGGCTTGCCGTTCTATCCGTTCCTCTTTCACATTAACCATCTATTTCAAACTCCAGTTCTTTAAAATTTAGTCAACATTGTACGACTAATGATTTCATCTTGAACATCCTTACATAATTCGACAAAGAATGCACTGTACCCTGCCACACGGACAATTAAGTCGCGGTATTGTTCAGGATGTTTTTGAGCTTCAATTAACGTATTATTATCTAGATAATTGAATTGCATTTCGCCATTACCTAAATGACACGCTGTTTTTAATAAGGTAATTAGACTTTCTTCACCTTCTGGTGTATCTAACAGACCAGACATAATTTTAAAGTTATGAACCATCCCAATATTCATGCTGTCATTTGACATTTTTGAAATTGATTTGATAATGGCAGTTGGACCTTTAAAGTCTGCGCCTTGTGTTGGACTAATACCGTCTGACAAAGGTGTCCATGCTTTACGACCGTTCGCAGAAGCCCCTGTCATTTGACCAAACGGTGTGTTATTTGAAATTGACAATGTACCATGACTCAAAACAGAATATAATGTTTTGTATTTACGATGTTCTGCTTCTGTAAAGTTAATCAAGTCAGCCGCAATCAAATCAGCATAATCGTCGTCATTTCCATATTTAGGTGCATTTAAGCAATCTGTTCGTAGGCGTTCATAGCCAGCAAAGTCTGATTTCAATCCTTCATTTAATTCATGTAAAGTATATTTCTTATCTTCAAAGACTAATTTTTTAATTGCTGCCATTGAATCGGCATAAGTTGCTAAACCTGACCACACAACACCAGGTCCAAAGTTGTACATCGCGCCTCCAGCAGAAACGTCTTTTCCTTTTTCCATACACCCTTCATACATAATTGACATTAATGGTTTCGGTGCTAAATCACGATGAACACGTTGTGAAATAACGGTTGCCACATCTGTCCATTTCGTAATATATTTAATTTCCTCTTTAACAGCACTTTCAAACTCTTCAAATGTACTAAAACGTGAAAGATCTCCCATGTCAGGGCATACTTTTTTTCCATACCACAATGGAACACCATGATTTAAAACAAGTTCAATACAGATTGGCCATTGTGTATAGGCAGTTGATGTCCATTGATAAAGACGACCAGATTTTTGCGGTTCCACACACCCCATCAAACAGTAGTCACGCGCATCTTCAATCGAAACACCTTTAGCTAACATCATTTTGATATGGGTATCATCAAAGTGGCACGCTGGAAATCCCATCCCTGCTCGTACAACATCAACTATTTTTTTTAAGTATTCCCGTGGTGAATGATTATGAATACGACATGCCAATGATGGTTGATACACTTTGACATGACGGACAGCATCCATTAATAGATAAGTTAGCTCATTTGTAGCGTCTCGTCCTTGACGTGTCACACCACCAACACACATATTTACAAATGGTTGATAACCAGCGAAGAATTTTGAACCACCTTCACTCGTAATCCACATCATTTCAGACATTTTAATTAACATACAGCCTGCTAATTCAAACGCTTGAAATTCATTCATCCGACCTTCATCCAAATCAGCTTGGAAGTATTCGTACATATATTGATCCACACGTCCAATAGACATACCTGTTTGGTTTTCTTCCACTACAAGTAAGGATTCAATTGTCCATACAGCTTGAATCGCTTCCCAAAAAGTTTCAGGTTTATGCGCTGGTACTTTGCGGTTTACTTCTGAAATTTTTAAAAGTTCAGCTTTACGTCTTGGATTGCTTTCTTTTGCGGCCAATTCTGCCGCATAATCTGCCATACGACGTGCATAGATCATGACGCCTTCTGTCGTATCGATAATTGATTTGTAAAAATAAATTTTTTCAATATCATCTGGATTTTCATAATCTAATTCTTCTAAATGCGCTTTAGCTTCATTTTGAATGTCTATCATACCTTTTTTCATTAAAATGACATCGTACCCGGGATTAGAATCCCCACCACCATTTAAGGCATGGTATGAACAGTCAGATACAAAAGATTCGCCAGATAATTCCCAAACGCCAGCTTCGCGATATTGATCTTCACAATATTCATCAACAGATTTGCCTGCCCAAAATGGGAAAAGTTCTTCTCGCATGATTTTTTTATCTTCATCTGAAATATAAAACGGATCTTGCGCACGTGTACCAATTGTTTCAAGCTCATCTTCCATCCAACGCCACGCAATATCTGGTGAGAAAGCGCCAGCACGAGGTTTTCCGTTAGGAGCGCCGACAATTAATTCATGATCTTGAATAACTAGAGGCGCTGTTTCACAACAATATCTAAAACATTTGGCACGAAGAACAATCTTTGGCATCCCAGGATTTTCTTTAGCGATCTTAGTGATAGCACGCGCACGATATGTTGTAATAGATGGCACTTGCTCTAAATAATTATCTTTTAACGCTTGTAAACGTTTGGTAATCCCGTTTGGAATACTTGTTCCTTCTTCTGAAACTAGGGTTTCGGTAACAACTTCATCATTTTTAACTTCATCAGATACAGAAGCAAACATTTTCACTAAAGCTTGTCTCTCTTCTGAACTTAACTCTTTGGTTGCTTCAGCTAGCTTAGCTGAAAACTCTTTGATATCCATTTATACCCCTCACTTATTGCTCGATTATTTTTTGTAATAACTTTTCTAACAACATTTGTTCATCCTCCGCAACACCTTTACTGCTCTTTTTTTCACTTGGTATGACAAGTTTCGCCTTTTTATTGTCATAGCCAATTTCGCGAACATAGCTCATATCTTTTGCGGTGACATTTTTGGCTACATAACCTCTGCCGGTGGTCATTCCACCTAAAATCATTGACAATGGTAGCGTTGCATCCAAGCCGATTCCGGCTAAACTGGCACCAGTATTTACTAACATGCGTCCAACAGGTTTTTTTAAGGCAAATTCATTAATGACACGTTGATCATTAGAATGAATAGCTAAAGTATGTCCGTTGCCTTTTTCCTTTAGTAACTGGATACACTTGTCACAAGCATGGATCCAGTCAGATTCTAAATAGAAAGTTAAAACCGGACATTTTAAAGCGCTTGCAAAAGGATTTTCATCAAAAATATACGGCTGCTCGGATACGAGAACTTTTGTTTTAGCCACAACTGAAAAACCAGCTAATGCTGCGATTGTTCCCGCGTCTTTACCAATCACTTGAGGATTAACCTTGCTGCCAATAAATAATACTTTCAAAAGCTGTTTTTCTTCAGTAGCAGTCATAAAATGAGCCCCCGCTTGAATCATCAGCGTTTTCACTTCTTTTGCTACAACACTCTCAGCAATGACAAATTGTTCTGCTGATGGGAGTAGACCATTATCAAAAGAACGACTGTTAATTATCGATTCACAAGCTTCATACATATTTGCTGTTCTTTCAATAAAAACAGGCGTCGAACCACTCGCACCATATATTGTGGCTTTGGGTCTATTTTTCCAGTCAAAATATTTTGGCGCGGCACTGTTGATTACTAATGAAATCGACTCTTGCTCGATGATTGCTCGAATTCCTTCAGGTGCTGTATTTTCCATAAAGCAGTAACTTGACTTCGGTAATCCCACGTTATCTTTTTGAATAAGTTGAAATAGCTTTGCAACAACCTTCGCAGATTTCCCTTGTGGAATTAAAATTACAGCATTACCAGCTTTTAAAGCACTAATCATTGAAAAAATTGCATTTAAAATGATATTTTCTTCCGGTAAAATAGCAGCAACTACACCTAATGGAACACCAATCTTTTGGACATGACTATTTTCACAGTCTAATATACCAATTACTTTTTCTTCTAGTGAAGATGTAAACTGGTATAAAAAATTTTGCCACAGGAATAGTTTATCTTCCTGGTTCCCCTTTCCTGTTGTAGCTACTTCAAAAGACACTAATTCAGGCAATACCATTTCAATATTCTTAATTATTTGTTTAATTATGCAATCAATTGTTTTTTGATCATATTCTTTTAATAAGATTTGTGCATCACGAGCAGATTCAACCAGGACACGTGCTTCTTGGATTGATTTTAAATCATCATCCACAAACTGCATGTTCTCCACTCCTTACGCTGGTAATAATTTTTCTAATGAATAACGATCAATAATTTTACCCAAATCAAGGTGCGGGCTTGCAATTACAACTGAACTATAAACTTCTGCTCCTATTGCTGTTACAGCTGCAATACCCGTTTCCACAGCAGCCTTACAAGCCGCCACATCGCCTCGAACAATAACGGAAATATAACCTGACGCGACGTTTTCATAACCGACTAATTCAACATCTGCTGCTTTACACATCGAATCTGCTGCTTCCAAAACAAAAACTAAACCAAATGTTTCAATTGCGCCAATTGCTTCATATCTTTTCATCTTTTCACCTCTTATTGTTGATCAATGTCATGAACAGATACAATGTCGCCAACAGCTCTTATTGGTCGAGGCATGACATTTTGTGCTGTTAATTTACCAATTTCAGCCGCGACTTTTGCTCCAGCTACAACTGAGGCTTCAACAGCTGCAACATCACCTTTAATCATAATGGTGACTAAAGTTGAACCGATATTTTCATAAGAGACTAATTCGACATTCGCTGCTTTTAGCATCTCGTCACAAGCTTTTAAAGCTGGAACTAATCCCACCGTTTCTACTAATCCCAGTGCCTCTTCTCCCATATATCTCATCTGAAAGTCTCCTTATCTTTTACGGTATGAGGCATCCACATACTTGCGTACTGCGTGTCGCCCATCTTCTGTGATTACATAACGCATTACCAATTCACTATTCACATCTAAATCATAACTAGCCATCTCGACTAACCCGTTAGCTTCTAATGCTAACAAATGATCTAAATACATTTTTTCGTTGAACTGTTTTTCATTACCATAATCTTTTTCTAGAGCTGACATAACTTGATTTACATCTACTTCTTCCGTATCAAACATATGATTTAAAACAGCCATTCTGCTAGGTAGTAACATTTTATGCCGCCCCTTTTCTAAATAAGTCTAAAGGATTCATCGTTACTACGATAGCTCCCATTACAATAACAACTGATCCAAGCACAATCGTTGGTGTTAAGGTTTGACCTAAAAATAGGACACAGAATAAAACACCCCAGAAAGCATATGTTACATTTAGCGACATACCAATTGCACAACCAACCATTGAATTTGCTTTATACCAGCAAACAAAAGATACGGCAGCACTTAGACCAGATAAGATTAGCCAAAGGGCTGGAACCCCTGCAGATAATGTTCCACCTAATAAATTCAAGCCACCAACTAGTGGTAAAATTAATACTAAAACAACTAAACCAGAAACTAATTCTCTTAAGTTCACTGCAACATCTGTATCAATCATGGCACCACCAAAACTAGAGAAGACACCTTCTAAGCCCCAAGCAACTGCGGCAATTAAGGCACAAATAATTCCCATAGTAAAGTTTGGTGATCCTTCAGGTTTTACCCAGTTAATAATAATAGCTCCAAACACACACATGACCATTCCTAAGACAACTCGTTTTGTTGGCCGTTGTTTTAAGAAGACCCAAGCAAATAATGCTCCAAAAAGGCTACATGTTGCCGAAATTGGGATTGCATAAGCACCAGCCATCGCTAAGCCAATTAAATAAGCGCCATTGGCAACTGGACCACCTAGTAAAAAGCCAATGACAAGCATTTTCCCTGGCTTTGTTTTCAAAGTTCGTAGTAATTCTTTTAAGCGACCTTGTTTTGCGTTATAAATCAGCAACCAAATACCAGCAAATAAATCATTTAAACCCGAACAAACAAACGGTGCTGCTAAAAATCCAGCTGCACTAACTAATGGATCAAAACCACTTGCTACCATAACAAGCGTTGAATATACGCCGTAAGTTAGACCAGAAACGAGTCCATTACTTATACCTGCAACTCTAAATTTTTTCCCAACTGCTTTCATTTTTGTTTCAGCTGAAACCTGCGTTTGCATCACACTTTTTTCACTGTTCATATTTTATTCCCCTTATTCATTTGACGTACGTGGAAGAACAGATTCAACTTCACTATGAGGACGTGGAATAACATGAACTGATAATAATTCCCCTACTCTTTGTGCTGCTGCCGCTCCGGCATCTGTTGCTGCTTTGACGGCACCTACATCGCCACGAACCATGACTGTAACAATCCCGCCGCCGACTAATTCTTTCCCAATTAAGGAAACATTAGCTGCTTTGACCATCGCATCTGCTGCTTCAATTGATCCGACTAATCCTTTGGTTTCTACCATTCCTAATGCATCGTATTTCATAACAGTTCCTCCAATACACGCTTTTTGCGTTTATATTTTTTATGCATTTTTAATTTAGAGCGTTCCCTAATGGTGTAAGTCAATAGGAAATAAAAAAAAGATTGTGCTTTACAACACAATCTTTTTCCATTGATACAGATTATATTCTCAATTACCTAAATTTAATCGAGAATACACTCCTTGATCAATCACTTTATTTCGATTTATCTTTGTTATAAAGCCATTTGCTATTTTAAAATAACTTTTTTCAAAAACAAGTTTTTATTTTTCTAATTATTACAGAAAGATAAAAAAAAAAACAACAAAAAATAGATGAAAAAGCTAGATTCGGAGATAAGTCATCTTTTCATGCAACTTGAAAATGAAAAAGTCGGTTACATTTTTAATAACCATTTAGTAAAAGTTGATATAACAACATTCTAGTAGCAGATTTATTATTATACAAAAGATTGTCCTTTAGATTAATGTTTTGGATTATTTCATTTTTTTTCATATTCTTTTCAGTCAAAATACTTATTTAAAAACAAAAAAATACACCACTAAATACGTTAGATGTTTAACGTATTTAGTGGTGTATTACCGCTATTCCTCTTTCTTTTATGTGGTTATTTTTTGGACAGGAAGCATAATCTCCGTTACAAATTTATTCGTATCTTGCGTCGACCAATAATCAATAACATATCGTTCATAGCAACTTGGTCCAAGTTGATAATGATGTCTATTTGCCCACTCTTCTATGAGCGCATATTTACCTGCAATCAATTTCTGATTTCCTAAATGATACATACAGACAAACATTTGCCCTCCAAAATCTTGCCTCGGCAAGAGAAACTTACTATTTCGGACAGGTTTTTGTACCACCGTCGCTCGTTTCATTCGCCCGTCGGCTTTGGCACGATAATCGTCAAAAGACAAAATAACCGGCCCAGTAATTTCACTATCAGAAGCACCTAAATAATTCGTCCACTCAATATTGATAATCGATTTTTTGTAATCGTATTCAAAATCTTGTTCTAAAAAAAAATAATAATCACGATCAATATATTTAAGACTAATATTATTCATATTATTTTCCATCGCGATTGTGCCTTCATTCAATAGCCCGACCCAATCAGAAACGGATTCATGACAATTTTGAATACGTTCTTCTTCTTGCTTTAATACCTCCAGTTTAGTAAGAAAGTTGCGTTGATGGAAAAAATAGTCTGAATTATTTGATACTCCTGTCATTTCTTGCAAATGAAACCCCATCTGTTTGTAGTATTTCAAAACAGGAATCAGCATAACGGTGTCATCACTATAATAGCGATAGCCATTTTTAGGGCTAATATAATCTGGTACAAGTAATCCTAACTCTTCATAAAAACGCAATGTTTTCCTTGAAACATTACAAATTTCTGCTGCTTCACCAATACTATGTAGTTTCTTTGTATCAACTTTTACTCTTGTCACCATACTCTTCCTCCTACTCAACTAGTTAAAGTATGAGACCAACTGTTATAGTTGTCAAGACTATTTAATCTCTGATTTATAACAGATATGGATTATTTGTGAATTAAAGTACTTAGTAAATCGTAAAAAAATCCCTCACGAATTTCGTGAGGGATTTGCAGTAGTTAAATATAATTATTTAGCCAATGCGTCTTTCGCTTGGTCAGCTAGTGCAGTGAAAGCTGCTGCGTCGTTGACTGCAAGATCAGCCAACATTTTGCGGTTGATGTCGATTTCAGCCAATTTCAAGCCATGCATTAATTTTGAGTAGCTCAAGTTGTTCATACGAGCCGCTGCGTTGATACGTGCGATCCACAATTTGCGGAAGTCGCGTTTTTTCTGACGACGATCGCGGTATGCGTAGTTGTATGAATTCATTACTTGTTCTTTTGCTGTTTTAAATAAAGTATGTTTGGAACCGTAGTAACCTTTAGCTAATTTAAGCACTTTTTTACGACGTTTACGAGTTACTGTTCCACCTTTAACACGTGCCATGTTTAATTCCTCCTAAAATAAATCTCGAATTTTTGAAATGGTAAAGCAAGGGTTCAATTAGCTTATTTCATACGAGCTAATTGTTGACGGATACGTTTGTAATCGCCAGCTGACACCATGCTTGCTTTACGCAATTGACGGCGTTGTTTTTTTGTTTTGCCGTGGAAACGGTGGCTTGTAAACGCGCGGAATCGTTTTAATCCGCCTTTACCGGTACGTTTTACGCGTTTTGCTAAACCGCGGTGTGTTTTTTGTTTTGGCATAACTAATTTCCTCCTCAAAATCAATTCTTCATGAACTTTGACTGACTGACGCTTATTTCTCAGGTTTTGGTGCAACCACTAGAAACATGCTGCGTCCGTCCATCTTCGCTTTTTGCTCAACAACTGCGATATCCGCAACTTCTTCAGCTAAGCGATCAAGGACTTTCTGACCAATTTCTTTGTGGGTAATGGCACGACCTCTAAAACGGATCGAAGCTTTCACTTTGTCTCCTTTTTCTAGGAACTTACGTGCATTACGCAGTTTTGTATTGAAATCATTGACATCAATTGTCGGACTTAGACGAACTTCTTTAATGTTGATCACTTTTTGTTTCTTACGAGCTTCACGATCTTTTTTCTGTTGTTCAAAACGATATTTCCCGTAATCCATGATCCGCGCTACTGGTGGTTTCGCACCGGGAGCTACTAAAACGACATCAAGATTGGCTTGTTCTGCAATACTCAATGCTTCTGCTTTAGTTTTAACACCTAATTGTTCACCGTTTTGGTCGATCAAACGCAACTCACGTGCACGAATGCCGTCGTTTACCATCATATCCTTTGCTATGGTCATTCACCTCCAAGTTTTTTGAAGAGAGAAAGCAATAAAAAAACGAGTTCGAATTCGAACCCGCGCGCAAAATCAGCTTGTAAACAAGCGATCTAACTATTCTGCCCAGCAATATCTTCACTAAGGCGAGAAGCGGGTGCTTCTGCTTTCATTTCTCAACTCGTATAATATACTATATCCAAAATTCTTTGTCAACAAGAAAGAAACTTGACTAACTTTTTTATAAATTTCTGTTACCAAGCAAAAAAAAGCCATTTTCTTTTGCAGCAATTCCAAAAGTCAGATTAAAAATCTAACTTTTTAGAAGTACTTCATTTCAAGAAACTGGCTTTTATTTGAGGCTGTATTATCTTTTACGATTTTACACCTATACTTTTAATTGCCTAAAAGGTCTGGTTGGGGCCACGAAAATTGGCGCCAGGTAACGGGGTCTCTTCTAACACCTTTTCAAGGCCTTTGCTTTCTTTTTCATCTTTTTCTTCATTGTCATCATCCAGTTGCAATTCTTTTTCCATTTCGTCGATTTTTTCCATTGTCTTATCTTTTTTTGCTTCTTTAGCCAAGTCTGCTAATTGTTTTTCTTTCTCCTCCATTTTCACCACTCCTCTACTATTTAATTTTCCTTCAATGTAAGCGTATCATTTTTAGCACTAAAACTAAAATAGTCCGCTTAGTGGTCACATTTCTTATATTTCACTAAACTTTTTAAGCGAACAAAAAAGCTGTGACAACAATTGTCACAGCTCTTTTTGTTGACACTTTTTGTCAACAAACGACGCGTAGGAGTAGTTAAATAAAAAAAGGTGCTATTATTTTAGACGGTTTTAATACCACCTGTTATCCCTTTAGTTAAGCATTATAGGCTGCTTCAAACAGTGAAACGATATCGGCTTTTATCCCTTTACGGGGATTTGAAAAAGCATTCCCATCTTTCAAAGCATTTTCTGCCATTAAAGAAAAGTCAGCCGGATTTGCGCCTATGGATTTAATATTTGCAGGAATGCCGACATCTTCTGAAATACGTTCTAATGCTGCAATTCCCCGCTCAGCAGCTGCCATTTTTGACAAGCCTGCAATATTTTCACCTAAAAAAACAGCAATATCTGCAAAGCGTTCTGGACTAGCGATCATATTCCAACGTTCAACAGTAGGCATTAATACAGCACAACAAACACCATGAGGCGCATCGTATTGACCACCTAATTGATGCGCCATTGCGTGAACATACCCTAAATCAGCGTTGTTAAATGCCATACCCGCAAGTAACGAAGCATAGGCCATATTGGTACGTGCCTCTAAATCGTGACCATTTGCCACTGCACGTCGTAAATATTGCCCAATTAACTTCATTCCTTGAATTGCTTGCGCGTCTGTAATCGGATTGCGATTTTCTGAAACGTAAGCCTCCACACAATGACACAATGCGTCCATGCCAGTTGCAGCGGTTAATTTTGTTGGAACATCTAGCATTAGTAATGGATCATTAAAGGAAACTAGCGGTACATTACGCCATGAAACTACTACAAATTTCAAATGTGTCGCTTCATTTGTCAAGACTGTGTGCCGGGTAATTTCAGAAGCAGTACCTGCCGTCGTGTTAACTGCCATTAGCGGAGGTAATGGTTTATCTAGCGTTTCAATTCCTGCCAATTTTGTCACGTCAGTACCATTGGTCAAAACAATTCCAATCCCTTTGCCACAATCATGAGCAGAGCCACCGCCCACGGTTATAATGGCATCGCAGTTTTCAGATTGATACAATGCTGCCCCAGCCTTCACATTGCGAATTTTGGGATTCGGTTCTACTTCATCAAAAATTGCATAAGCCACACCAGCATCAGATAAACTTGCTTCTGTTTGTTTGACCGGACCATTTTCCATTTGACGCAAAAAACTATCTGTCACAATTAAGACTTTTTTCATATTTAATATTTTTGCTCGTTCGCCAATTTTTTTAATTACTCCTGGACCAAAAAAATTGACACTGGGCATCATAAAATCAAAATTTGTTTTCATTTTTTTCCCTTCTTAAAATGCTATTTATTCGTTACGCTTTTAAAAATATGTTAAAAGAGTGGTAAATAACAAGGCACTTGAGGCTGCTCCAGGATCGATATGGCCTACTGCCCGCTCGCCTAAATAAGAAGCTCTGCCTTTTTTGGCCACTAGATCTTTTGTTGCTTCTTTAGCTGCTGTAATTTTTTCAACCGTTAAATTTTCTTCTTTTAACGCGGCTACCACTGGCGACCAGACATCGACCATCGTTTTATCGCCAACTTCAGCTTTTCCCCGTAATTGAATACCATTTAAGCCTTGTGCCATTAAATTTCCTAATTGGGCCTGACTGGTGATTTCTGTAATATTTTTCGTTTCTTTGGTTAAATTCATAAAAGCTGAGCCATAGAGGGGACCAGAAGCGCCCCCAACTTTTGAAATTAAGGCCATTGCCAATACTTTAAAGGTATCACTAATTGTCGCAGGTTTTTGTTGTGCCAAACTTTCTTCATAGGCCTTCATTCCGCGAGCCATATTATTTCCATGATCCCCATCACCAATCGGGGTGTCTAGCTCACTTAAATAATCTTTTTTGGCTTTTATTTCAGCTGCAAAATCTGCCAACCATGCTTGCAATTCTTTTACGGTTATTTCCATTGTCTTTTTTGTCCTTTCTTTGCCAACTTTTACCAAGAAATTGTGTCTACTTGACTGTTTAGCGCACTTAACCAAGTTTTCTCACTCAAATTAATCAAGGTTAAAGAAAGTCCTTCCATGTCAATGGAAGTCATATAATTGCCCACTTTGTGAAAAGTAACTGCAATACCTTGACTGCTTAATTCATTTAAGACATCATTCATGAAGACAAATTGTTCCATTAGCGGTGTTGCGCCCATACCATTCACCAACACCCCAACTTCAACAGGTTTTTGTTCATATTGTGCCAAAATTTTACCAACTAATTCTTGGGCCATCTCTTTTGAAGACTGCATCTTTTCCCGACGGTAGCCGGGTTCACCATGGATACCAACACCAAATTCAATTTCATCTTCTGCTAAAGTAAAGCCAGGTTTTCCAACTTCCGGTACGGTTGCCGCAGCTAAGGCCACCCCAATGGTTTTAATTTCAGCGACAACTTTTTCCCCCAGCGTTTTTAATTCGCTTAAACTTAGACCATTTCTGGCTGCATCACCCAAAATTTTGTGCACTAAAATAGTTCCTGCTACGCCACGTTTTCCGGCTGTATACGTACTATTTTCAACTGCGACATCATCATCAACTACGACCATCTCCACTGGAATTTCATTTAATGCTGCCATATCCTTCGCCATTTCAAAATTTAAAATATCGCCGGTGTAATTTTTTACAATTTATTAATTGTCAAATTAAGTTAGACAATTCCTCTTTGCATATGTGACTCAAGAATACTTCTATTGGTGTTTTATAGTTTAATGATTTTCGAGGGATATTATTTCTTTTCGATGCAATAGATTGGATAAAAGATTCATCAACTTCGTTGAAGTCCATTTGCTTTGGTAAACCATCTTTACGTAATAAACCATTAGAGTTTTCATTTAAACCTCTTTGTGATGGTGTACCAGGATCTGCAAAATAGATATCAATATCATTGATATTACTGATTGATTTCCAATTTGAAAATTCCTTTCCACAATCAAAAGTCATTGATTTGAATAGATACTTAGGTACAGATTGCATCCATTGGTTCAAACGATTTTCAATATCTATAGCTCGTCTGCCTTCTGGCTGAAGAGTGATGATTACTTTAGATAATCGCTCAACGAGGGTAATAACAGCACTTTTGTGCTTTTTACCTACAATAGTATCCCCTTCAAGGTGGCCAAATTCTTGATTGAATTTAGAATAATCTTTTCCTCTGTCACGAAGTGATCGACGAAAAGATTGTTTTCCCCGAGTTTCTTTGTGTCCGTTGGCTTTACGTTTTCCTTTCATAGGTAGGTGAGTCACTTCAAATACGCCTTGTTTAAACATACGATAAAGTGTACGCATAGAACAAGAAATAGAAAACTCTGCACGGCCAACAATCACATCAGGTGTCCAACCTTGAACAACCCTCTTTTGAATATATTCTGTTTGTTCATCTGATAAGACAATAGGACGTCTGCCACAGCGAGTTTTATTCTTCTTGTATTGATTGAAATAATCTAGAGCATTGTGCCCTGTTTTGAAAAATTGGTAAACTTTATGAATCGTTTGTCTAGATCTATTCAATAGTACTGCGGTTTTGGCTACAGATTGATGATTATTATAATACGCCTCTATCATTGCAAGTTCATTTGATGTAAGATGGGTATAGGTCATTTGTCTTCACTCCTTATAATTCTTTTGCGGGAACTATCTTGAGTGTAGCACAAATGACTTTTTTATTTGTCTAGCTTAATTTTACAATCGGCGATTAATAAAACACCTGCGCCGTAATCTACTTCATTTATAGCGATTTCAATTTGATCAGGGGTTGGAGAAGTAAAGACATCTCCTAAAACGGCCGCACTTAACATCCCTTCCCCTACAAAGCCAGCATGGGCTGGCTCGTGACCACTTCCACCACCAGATACTAGACCAACTTGTTTTTTGGTTTCATTTTTTGCCACAACACGCGAGTCAGCCACTTGGTGAATTGACTCAGGATAGCTTTTGACTAAACCTTGCAACATTTCATCCACAATCATACCCGGTTCATTAATAATCTTCTTCATCTTTTTACCATCCTTTTTTGCCTGCTTGTTTTGCTTCTGTCATGATTTGTTCAACATCATCTGTAATGCCGGCAGTAATTGCAGCTGCAAAGGCACCTTCAACTAGAGGAGCGTCCACTAAGCGATATTTTTTCTGGTCATTTTCAGCTAACAAATCAAAGGCCAATTCAGCGCTTAACACCGCACTGCCTAAATCGGCAAAAACAAGGTAGACGGCGGCATCTTGTGATGCTTCTACGGCAGCCATAATTTTGGTTGGATCACTGCCCAATTGCCCTTCAGCTGTGCCGCCTAAAGAAAAGATAGCTACTTCTTCTTTTTGAGCCATTTGTTCCACCATAGCTTTAATACCGTCCGTAATTTCTTTACTATGGGAAACTAAAAAGATACTTTTTTTCACGGATAACCTACTCCTTCGTCAATAAAAATCTATGCTAAGTCGTGTCGCTCTTTATAATTTTGACCAATTTTATCTGCGACAATTAAGGCATTGGCCACTTCTTCTACCACAATTGGAAACGGCATTGAATGAATGGACTCTTCTGGAATACAAGCAATTTCAGCAACTGCCATGGCTTCATCAAAGGAAATCGTTTCAACTCCCAAATCAGCCAATGTTAATGGCAAACCAACAGAAGCACTAAAATCCATGACTGCTTCTAATTCTTCTTTGTTCGCATCTTCTAAGACCAATTGAACAATTGTTGCAAAAGCCACTTTTTCACCGTGCAAGTAGCCATGGGCACCTGGTAAAACCGTCATCCCATTATGAATGGCGTGTGCTGCTGCTAAACCACCGCTTTCAAAACCAAGTCCTGAAAGCAAGATGTTGGTTTCAACGATTTTATTTAAAGCTTCTGTTACTAAATTACTATCCGCTGCAATTTTGGCTTTTAAACCATCTTCTTGCAAATGAGTCCAGCATAATTTAGCCATCGCTAAAGCCGCATACGTTCCAGACGCATTAGGTGTTAAACCTTCTCTTGAGCCCATTGGTAAGCTCGCATTTACCCGTGAATAAGAGTTATGCGTGGCTCTTGCTTCAAAATAAGTGGACAAAGCATCTCCCATACCAGCAACTAAAAAGCGGGTTGGTGCTTTGGCGATGACAGTTGTATCTACCAAAACGACACTTGGACTTTGTTTAAAGTATGCATAATCATCAAAAGAACCATCCTCATGATATAAAACAGCAGAATGTGAAGTTGGTGCATCCGTTGCCGCGATTGTTGGTACAATAATTAAATGTTCGCCTTCTGCGACTACTTTTGAAGCATCAATAGCCTTACCACCACCTAAACCAACGATGGCATCAGTATGATTTTCTTTTGCTACAGCTTGCAAGCGTTTGGTTTCTGCGCGAGTAACTTCACCATTAAAACCACCTTCAATAAAGGTGATATTAAATTTTTTGGCAGTCGCATCTAATTGCGGTTTCACGCGTTTGACATCTTCTGGATTTGCAATTAGTAAAGCTGATTTGCCAAATGTTTGAACAAAATAACCTAAATTTAGTAATTCATTTTCTCCTTGGACATACTTTGTTGGTAAGATTAATGCTTTTCTCATAGTAAATTCCTCCTCATTTGTGGTGGGTCGATTTTTTATAAATTGAAAATTAAAGATAGTAAAAATTAACTATCTCTTTTTCTCTACGCCACAATAATAACCGCTTCCATTACAATTAACACGACACTTTGATAGCGCTTTCTTATAAATTTAGATAGAATTTTTTTGTGAAATAGCAATTATTTGTCATTAAACCAAAAAGTTCTATAATAAAACTACGGAGGGCCCAATTATGAGTACCCATTTTGAGATTGAAAAAGTTTTGGATTTAGAAAAATGGGAGCGCCTACAAGAAAGTATTGCTGTCGCTACCCACTTAGCAATTATTTTAGTTGATTACAAAGGCAAACCCATTACAAAGCACAGCCAAGTGAAACCCTTTTGTAACTTAGCCCGTCACCACCCACAATTAGCACAATTTTGTGAAAAATGTGATGCCCGCGGCGGTTTAGAAGCTGTGCGCACCGGTGAACCTTTCATTTACCGCTGTCATTTTAATATTGTTGATTTAGCCATTCCTATTCTGGTGGACAATAATTACGTCGGTGCTATTATGGCAGGGGAAATTTTATTAGACGAACAACAAGAAGAATTAGAACAGATTTTAAACTTGGATACCCGCGCTGATGTCGCCGCCTTTAAAGCTGAACATCAGGATTTAATTAACGCCTATCCGCGTTTTAGTATGGCCGATTTAAATCATGCAGCCAACATGTTAGAACAATTAAGTGAATATATTGTCACCGAAGCCATCAAAAAAGATTACTTAATCAAAGCCTATCAACAAACACTTCGTCTAACAAAGCGCACTACAAATTTAGCTGTCATAAAAGATGAAGAACCGGTTGATTTGACCTTTATTCAAGAGGATATTCGCCAATCAGTCTTAGAAAAACGCTTAAATACCACCAGTGGCATTTATCAAGCTAAAAACAAAATTTTGCAACCAGCTGTCGATGCCGTCTTCGCTAATAAAAGCAATCATGTGGATCTGCCAACACTAGCACAGTTGGTGAATTTGAGCCCTAGTTATTTAAGCCGTCTTTTGAAAGAAGAATTTGGTGAGCCTTTTAGCCAGATTTACAGTAAGCTAAAAATCTATTGGGCCGAAGAGTTGTTAAAAGATACTGATTTATCAATCAGCGATGTTAGTGAAGAACTCGGCTACCTGGAGCCTAGCTATTTTATCCGCTCTTTTAAAAAAATTAAGGGACAAACGCCTTTAAAATGGCGCCAACAAAATCGCCCCTAATCCTCAAGCTACGCGTAGAAAAAGTTTAAACAACACAAAAAAATACAGCGAAATTTATACCTATAATTTCTGCTGTATTTTTTGTGTTGTTTAAAGCTGTACTTTTATTTATCTATATTTTTTTAATTATTGGTTAAAACAATTTTGCCCACCGCATGATGGGTAGCACTTAATTCATGGGCTGATTTCACCCCTGCAGCCGTTAGCGGAAATTGCGCACCAATAACACTTTCTAACTGACCTGCCTGCATCCTATTGGCTAATTGCGCTAACTCTTTACCATTTGGTTCTAACCAAATAGCCTGTGCAAAAATATTTTTAGCTGTCATTAAATCCGGATTACTGATACCTAAGACTGTGACTAAGCGACCACCATTTTTGAGCACTTTGACACTGTCTTCTTGAATTTTTCCTCCCATTGTATCCAATACCAAATCTAAATCAGAAAAAGCTTCCGCAAAATTTTCTTCATGATAATCAATTACTTTGTCTGCACCAAGGCGATAAAGCAGTTCATGATTTTTTTTGCTGGCAGTTGTAAATACCTCAGCTCCTTGTGCTTTTGCTAATTGAATTGCATAAGTTCCGACACCACCGGCGCCAGCATGAATCAAAACTTTTTCACCTTTTTGCAAATGACCATGATTGAATAATCCTTGATAAGCTGTCAAAGCCGCCAGAGGTGTGGCAGCAGCAGCTTCAAAGGAAATATTAGCGGGTATTTTAGCCAAAAGATTTGTATCCACAATCGCATAATCGGCATAAGTTCCAAAACGCGTAGTCGCCGGTCGAGCAAAAACACGATCACCGATTTGCCAGTCTGTGACATTTTCACCAACTGCGCTAATTATTCCAGCTACATCCCAGCCAAGAATAATGGGAAATTCCCAATCAAACATCTGTTGCAAATAACCTTCCCGCAATTTCCAATCGATTGGATTAATTGAGGTCGCTTGAACTTGAACTAAAACTTGATCTTCTTTTAAAGCGGGCAGCTTCACATTTTCTTCTTGTAAACCTTCACTACCACCATACTGATTAATGACAATTGCACGAGTTTCCATTCTTTTACCCCCTTACTTAATAAGCACTAATAGTTACTGCGATATTTCCTTTGGTAGCACGAGAATACGGGCAAACTTTATGCGCTTCTTGCAATAATTCCATTGTTTCTTCATTCGTCGCACCGTCGATATGTCCGGCAATTTCAACACCTAATTGCACGTCAGGTAATTCCGATTGACTCAAATTATATAAAGAAACGGTTACTTCAATCGTAGATTCACCGGTAAAGCCCGCTTGTTCTTTAATATAAGAAAGTGCACTGTTAAAACAAGCACTGTAACCTGCTGCAAAAAGTTGTTCGGGATTTGTTGCGCCTTTTTCTTTACTGCCAGGAGGCAAAATATTCATGGTAAAAGCGTGATCAGGTGAGTGAACTTCTCCTGTACGACCACCGGTATTAATCATCTTAGTTGCATAAACTTTTTTCATGTCAATTCCTTCTTTCTTATTTACAAATTAAATTGTATACAATTTAATTGTGTTTGACAAAAATTTAGATTCTGCTTAGACTAAAAGAAATTAAAAGGACGTGAAAAAATTGGCGGAAGATTTTTTAACAAAAGAATTATGTTTTCAACTGTATGTTGCCTCAAAAGAAATAATTCGGTTATATAAACCTTTTCTAGCAGAATTGGATTTGACTTATACAAGTTTTATCGCTTTATTGGCGATTGAAGAGGATATGAGCGTAAAATGTTTAGGTGAAAAATTATTCCTAGATTCGGGCACTTTAAGCCCACTTTTAAAAAAAATGGAGAATCAAGGACTACTAAATCGTAGCCGTTCTCCTGAAGATGAGCGAATTCTAAAAATTGATTTAACCCCAAAAGGGCGAGAAATTAAATCCCAATTACCTAATATTTCAAAAAAAGTTTATCAAAATATTAAAAGCCGCAATCCCGAAATTGACTACCATCAACTCATGCACTTTTTAAATCAACTAAACTTGGCTTTTTAAAGTAGCGAAGTTTTTAAAACTCGTTTTGCTTTTAAACAATAAGACAGAATTTCAATAATTGCTTTTCAATTTTCTTGAAAGTTTGGCTTAATATCGCAGAAAGTTGCTTCAAAAACAAGCCAGCTTGAAAAGCTTAAGGAACCTTTTTGTCCCAAGCTATATAACAAAATTTGCTAAAATGGCTTTTTATTTTTGAAAATTTTTGCTTATGGCCGTAGTGATTCATAAATTGAGACAAAAAAAGCCGTCTGTAAATGTACCTGTAGATGAAATCACTAAAAAATTAAGCTCTTACTTTAATTTTTTAGTGATTTCATCCCAGAGACTGACAGAAAGCTTTTTTGTTAACGCCAATAGATGGGTACACCTTCATTTTCATATTGGCTAATCAATTCTTCTGCTTGCAAGGTAATCCCAATTTCATCTAAGCCATTCACCAATTTATTTTTCCACGTTTCATCAATAGCAAATGAAAATGTGTCCTCTTTTGTTTTGACAACTTGGTTTGGTAAATCGATCGTAATTTTAGCGGTCGGTGATACAGCTGCTAATTTTTCTCGTGCTACTTTGTCTAAAGCAATCGGCAACAGGCCATTTTTAGTCGCATTCATATAAAAAATGTCACTAAAACTGCCAGCAATAACTGCTTTAAAGCCATAATCCATTAAAGCCCAGGCCGCATGTTCTCGCGAAGAACCAGAACCAAAATTATCGCCTGAAACTAAAATCGTAGCCTTTTGATACTCTGGAAAGTTTAACACAAATTCAGGATTGGGCCTGTGATCTGACAAATAGCGCCAATCATCAAAAAGAAATTCACCAAAACCTTTTTTATCTACACGTTTCAAATACGTTTTTGGAATAATTTGGTCGGTATCCACGTTATCATTCATAAAAGGAACAGTCATTCCCGTATAGACTTTAAATGCCTCCATTAACAAGCAGCTCCTTTCACGATTTTTCGTACATCGACAAAAGTTCCATTTAGCGCAGCGGCAGCCGCCATAGCCGGACTACATAGATGCGTGCGGGAATTTTTCCCTTGACGGCCCACAAAGTTGCGATTAGAAGTAGAGGCACAGTGGACAAACTCAGGAACTTTATCTGGATTCATCCCCAAACACATGGAACAGCCGGGTTCTCGCCATTCAAATCCTGCAGCTTTGAAAACTTCATCTAGCCCTAACTTTTCAGCGGCCTTTTTTACTGGTCGTGAACCTGGTACAACAATGCCCGTGACACCGACTTTAATTTTTTTGCCTGCAATAATTTTAGCGGCTTCTTGTAAATCTGAAAGTCGGCCGTTAGTACAAGAACCAATAAAAACATATTCAATTGGAATATCATTGGGTGTTTGACCAGGCTTTAAATCCATATATTCATAAGCTAATGCATCATTATGATCTTTGATTGCAGGAAAGTTCTCTTCAAAAGAAACCCCCATCTCCGGATTGGTCCCCCAGGTAATATAAGGTGCTAAATTTTTGGCATCCAATTCTAATAACGCATCAAATTGGGCATCTTCATCTGTATAAAGCGTCTGCCAATCGGCTATAGCTGCGTCCATATTTCTAGGTGCATATTTACGTTTTGCAACATACTCAAATGTCTTTTGATCCGGGGCCATCATCCCCATTTTAGCACCACCTTCAATTGCCATATTACAAATAGTCATCCGCTCTTCCATTGATAAATTCGTAATTGTATCTCCGAAAAACTCCGCCGCATAGCCAACACCAAAATCCGTACCGTATTTAGCAATCAAAGCTAAAATAATATCTTTAGCATAAACTCCTGGTTGTAATTCCCCTGTTACTTTAATACCCATGCGTTTTGGTTTTTTCTGCCAAATTGTTTGCGTTGCAAAAACATGTTCCACCTCACTTGTGCCAATCCCAAAGGCAATTGCGCCAAAAGCACCATGAGTAGCCGTGTGGGAATCGCCACAAACAATGACTTTACCTGGTTGTGTCAACCCCATCTCTGGTCCTACCATGTGAACAATTCCTTGATTTTCTGAACCATTATCACAAAGCTCAATCCCAAATTCCTGACAATTTTGGCGTAAGGTATCGATTTGCTTTTTTGCAATCAAGTCCGTGATATTATGAATATCCACCGTTGGGACATTATGATCCATCGTGGCAAAAACTCGCTTGGGACAGCGAACTTTACGCTTAGCTTGTCGCAAGCCTTCAAAAGCTTGCGGTGAAGTAACTTCATGGATTAGCTGCAGATCTACATATAATAATTGGGCGCCTCCTGCTTCTCCTTTAATGACGTGACGTTCCCAAATCTTATCAAAAAGTGTTTTTCCCATCTTTTTACTCCCCTCTTATGCACATATGTTTTTCTTCCTTTAATCCATAAACTGTTTATGCTTGAATTTTATTTATGACAGCTGTTGTAAATTCCGTCGTCTTTGCACTACCGCCTAAATCAGCCGTAATGACACCTTCATCCATAACCGCAAAAACGGCTGTTTCAATTGCTTGCGCCATTTTTTCTTCATTAAAACTTTGTCGTAACATTAAAGCCGCTGATAAAATCATTGAAGCAGGATTGGCAATATTTTTTCCGGCAATATCTGGGGCTGAACCGTGAATGGGTTCATATAATGACACACCGTTTTCACTATGACTAGCACTTGGCAAAACACCTAATGTTCCCGGTAAAACAGCGGCTTCATCGCTTAAAATATCACCAAATAAATTTTCTGTGACAATCACATCAAATTCTGTGGGCTGTTGCACGATACGCATCGCACAGGAATCAACCAGCTGATGTTCCAATGTACAATCAGGGTATTGTCTGGCTACTTGCGTCACAACTTTGCGCCATAATTTACTTGTAGCCAATACATTGGCTTTATCCACTGACGTTACTTTTTTATTACGAGTTTGTGCAATTTGAAAAGCTTTATGGGCAATTCGCGCAATTTCTTTTTGCGTGTAACGGCAGGTATCAAAAGCTGCTTGTTCTTGTAACTCTCTTGGTTCACCAAAATAAATGCCACTGGTTAATTCCCTCACCACGATAAAATCTGTCCCTTTTACGATTGCTTCTTTAATGGGAGATAAGGGTAGCAGTGCATCTGGCACACTGATTGGCCGAATATTGGCAAAGAGATTTAACGCTTTTCGTAAAGCTAACAGTCCTTGTTCAGGCGTTTGCTCAGCTTTTTCCCAAGGTGAACCTGCAATACCACCAATAGCCCCTAATAAAATTGCATCCGCATTTTGACAGGCAACTAATGTTTTTTGCGGCAATCCTTTACCACTGACTTCAATTCCAGCACCGCCAAAAGGTTGTTCATCAAATTGAAATTCCTGACCATACTTGGGTGCAGCTGCCTGCAACACAGCAATGGCACTATTCATAATTTCCGGTCCAATTCCATCCCCGGCTAAAACTGTAATTTTTTTCATCACGATTCCCCTTAAATTTATTATTTATCTTCTGAGAAAAGATTTTTTAGGTTACCACTGGCTTGAACATAGGCTTTTGCCGAAGCTTCTAAGACATCAAAATCAATGCCAATTCCGTTAATCCGTTTTTTTGTCTGGGGACATTCTAAAATCACCTGCACTTGTGCTTGCGCATCTTCGCCAGCAGTTAAAGCGGTGATTTCATAGCTGATCAAAACTGGCTGTTGTTCAAAAATCTGATTGATTGAATTGTAGATTGCTTGAATACTGCCAGAACCAATCGCAGAAGCCATTTTGATTTCTCCTTTTTTGTCACGAACCGAAACGATCGCGCCTTGATGACCATTAGAAACATACTGTAACTGCACACCAGCTAAGTGAAGACTTGTTTCTTCTTGGCGTACTTGATCGGCCACCAAAGCCAGGAGATCTGCGTCAGTAATTTGCTTTTTCTTATCTGCCAAATTTTTGAAACGTTTAAAAAGTGGTTTGACTTCTGCTTCTGCTAAGCTGTAGCCCAATTCCTCCATTTTGGTTACAAAAGCGTGACGGCCAGAAAGTTTTCCCAGTGGCAAGGAGTTCGTATTCACACCCACTAATTGTGGCGTAATAATTTCATATGTTTCTGGATTTTTTAAAACACCGTCTTGATGAATTCCTGACTCGTGGGCATAGGCATTGCCGCCAATAATCGCCTTATTACGCGGAATAGAAATTCCTGAAAGACGGGCGATTAAATCACTGGTTCGTTTTGTTTCTTTAAGTTGAATTTTATTTTCACATTGATAGAAATCACGGCGAATATGCAGTGCTACGGCCACTTCCTCTAAAGCCGTATTTCCCGCGCGTTCACCAATACCATTTATTGTACCCTCGATTCGATTGGCACCATTTTCAATTGCAGCCAATGCGTTGGCTGTGGCCATACCTAAATCATCGTGACAATGGGAAGAAAAAATAATTTCTTCTTCACTTTTGATATTTGCCAATAAATATTTGAACAAAGCACCATATTCAGTCGGATTGGAATAACCGACTGTGTCGGGAATATTGATAATTGTGGCACCCGCATCAATTGCCGTTTGAACAGCTTTTAATAGAAATTCTTTGTTGGTACGTGTAGCATCTTCAGGTGAAAATTGAACCTTGGCGAATTTTTCTTTTGCATAACTCACATGTTCCCAAATCGCTGCTAAGACTTGATCTTCTGTCATTTTTAATTTGTACTGCATATGCACATCACTCGTTGCCAAAAATACATGAATTTGAGAAAACTTAGCATGTTGCAACGCTTCATAAGCACGATCAATATCTTTTTTCTGGCACCGTGCTAAGCCAGCTACCGTCATAGTAGTTGCCGCTTTGGCAATTGCTGTTACAGCCTCAAAATCTCCCTCTGAAGCAATCGGAAAACCCGCTTCAATTGTATCAATACCCCATTTTTCTAACTGTAAGGCAATCTGCACCTTTTCTTTCGTATTAAAATTAACACCGGGAGTTTGTTCGCCATCCCGTAGCGTTGTGTCAAAAAATTGAATCTCGCGCATGTAATTCCCTCCTTGATGCAGTAATTTGCAATGTGCAACAGCTTTTATCACCAAAAAAATTTATAAAAAAAGCATTCCATTAAGGTTTTAACCGTTAATGCAATGCGAATAGGACTCTTAAATTACCAAAAGAGTCCTAGGCTATAATAATAAATTCATCATGAATGTCGAAGTTGTCATTTTCATCACCTGCTTGTTTGTTACAAATATCATAAAGCTTCGTGAAAATGATGTCAACAGTTTATTCTAAATTTTCTGAATATTCTTTTATATTTGTTTTCAAAATTTGGTTACTCTTACGCATAAGAATTAAAACATACTTGGGTAGACAGACTTTTTTACTACGGAGCTACAAACTCTTTTTGAATCGTTTGATTTTTTTCATTGCCCATTCATAGTGACTCGCTGTTGCAGAAACAAAATAGCTCCCTAAGGTACTTCCTCCCACCCACGGAAATACTCCTTTTTCAAATAATTCTTCATTAGAAAATGTCTTAGCCAAATCCATAACTTGGTAATGCGTTTTAGCTATAAGTTGCAACGCCTCTTCATAACTGGTATTTTGATGTTTTAAAAAAAATTCCTCATTCATTTTCCCATAAGTTTTCCAATTATAGCCAGCTTTTAAAAACTGTTTTGCTTTTCCATTTTGATTGGCCGCTACCCAATCTAACAGCAGCTTGTGCCATTCATACAGATGCACGAAAACATCCCGTAAATTTTTATCCCGCTGCCAATGTGCTTGCTTTTCCTTTTCAACGTCAAAGGTGAAATTTTGCGTTAAACTTTCCTGTGGCAGTGTGTCTAATAATTCCATCATATTAAGATAAGTATCGTTTCCTGCTTGAAGTAACGCTTCTTTTGTTTTTGATCTTGCCATTTTAATCCTCCCTAAGTTTTTAATAATCAGCCTACCACTTAAAATAAATTGTCTACTATTTCATTATGCCGTTATCCCTATAGGAGGCGTCAAGTGAAAACTAATCCTACCACTTGAAATATTCTTTATCTCCAATATTTTCGCATTTAATAAAAAGAAGCCTGTTAGTTTTCATAACTACCAAATGCGAGTAGCACTATAACGACAAACTTTTCCCCAACAGCCTAAAATTTTTTAAGATTACAAAAAAACGCTAAGAACAGCGATAAAACTGCTCTTAACGTTTTTACACTTATTTTATTTTTCTACCTATTCAGCAGCTAAAGCAGCCATTGTAATGTAGTTGTAAGGTTGGTTAAAGTGTGGCAAGAAGAAGATATCCAATAATTTTAATTCGTCGATTGTAACGTGTTTGCTGATTGCCAGTGAGAACATATGGATTGCCATGGAAATATCTTCGGTGGAAGACATTTGTGCACCGACAATTCGACGTGAAGACGCTTCGTAAACGATACGAATTTTCACATCGCCATTTTCTTCTTTAATGAAACCAGGTTTTTGTAAGTCTTCGTAGTCCGTGTATTTAACTTCCATGTTGTTCTTTTGGGCTGCAGCAACAGACAAGCCTGTTGAAACCATATTAAAGCCAAAAATTGAAATACCATTTGAGCCTTGAACGCCAGCAGATTCAACCGGTGTGCCACCAATATTATGACCCGCCACAATTCCTGTACGAACAGCATTAGAGGCAAGTGCAATATAAGTCGTAGCATCAAGTGCATTAGAGTAAATGGTCGCACAATCTCCGACTGCATAAACATCTGGATCACTTGTTTGTTGGTGACGATCAACTAAATAAGCCCCATTAGCAAATAATTCTAAATGATCTTTTCCTAATTGTGCATTTGGCCCAAAACCAATCGCATTAATAACCATGTCCACTGGGTACTGCCCTTTTTCAGAAACAACGGCATCTACGCGGCTATCACCTTTATATTCTTTGATCAATTCTCCAAAATGTAATTCAATCCCGTGATCTGCCAAATTTTTATCCATATCATCTGTAAACCATTTATCATAATATGAAGGCAATGAACGATCAGCAGCATCAAATAATAAGACATTTTTGCCTCGGCGTTTTGCTGCTTCTGCAATTTCTACACCGATATAACCAGCACCAATGACAGCCACTGTTTTTACACTGTCTCGTGCCATTTCGCGATCAACATCTTGTCCTTCTTGGAATAATTTCAAGAAGTGAATTCCGTCTAAATCGTGACCAGGTACTTTAGGTGAAATTGGGCGAGAACCTGTAGCTAAAATAATTTTATCATAATTTTCTTCAAACGTAGAACCGTCTTTTTTCTCGCAATGAACGATTTTTTTGTTAAAATCAACGCTGGTTACAGAAGTTTCCATATAAATTTTGGCGCCTTTTTCTTCAAATGCTTCTTTATTTGTATAAAAAAGGTCTTGATAACCATCTATTTGACGGCCTACCCACAAGGCAGTGCCGCAACCCAAGTAACTTAAGTTCGTATTGCGGTCGATCATCACGACTTCTTGATCTGGGTAATTATCTAATAATGTATTTGCAGCAGCAATTCCGGCATGGTTAGTTCCGACAATAATCGTTTTTGTCATTTTTTATTCCTCCAATAATAAACTCATTCATACTACTTTTTTCACAAACTTTTTCAAAAAAAGAGAAAAAAGCAATTCTGAAAAAATAAGTGTGAAACAATCTATTTTCTGTTTCCGTTTACATTCTAGAAAAAAAAGAAGCTAAAGGCGATCATTCTGCTTGTGAATCTCTATTGCCTTATTTATAACAGGAGTTTCCATTCTAAAGCTTGCGATAATACGTTTTCAATATTAGAAATTTATGAGATAAAATATTTTTCACAATAATTATTCTAAAATAATAAATATTTTTAAGTGAAATGACATATCTGTTTTAGCTTAATTTGTTTTTAGTATTTTTTTTAGCTAAAATGCAACTAACAAACCACAAAGGAGACGCGCCAATGAAGCAGCCTGCCCCACCTCAATTACCAGTTTTAATTAAAAATGATTTTTTTATTGAAGATGAAGCCTACTTTGAAGCAAATCGTTTTACTAATAGCGATCACAGCTATTTAACTGGTAAAAACATCATCATTCGTCAAAGTGAATTAGAAAAAATCACCTTGCATAAAACCCGCCTGGACAATTTCGAGGCTAGCAACGTGATTTTTCGTAATTGTGATTTTTCCAATATTGAATGGCTTAAAGCCAGCTTTCATCAAGTAATTTTTGAACAATGTAAGCTCACGGGAGCCAATTTTGCAGAAAGTTATTTACGCGATTGTCAATTTCACGACTGTCTTTGTGACTTTGTCTCTTTTAGTCAAGGAAATTTGAAAGTTGTGACTTTCGCCAATTGTCGCCTGACTGATAGTGAATTTTACAATCTGAAATGGCAACATATAAACTTCATTAACAATGATTTAACAGGTAGTAATTGGGGCCATACATCTTTAAACAAGCTTGATTTTAGCAATAACAAATTTTATCGCATCATTTTAGAGCAAGAAAACTTGCGCGGGCTCATTGTCAATTCCCAACAAGCCTTAGTTATTGCAGCTAGTCTGGGGCTTGTTATTAAAGATTAGCTTATTTAATCCGGCGCCACATAGCCAAAAGCATCCAAACAGATAAGCCAATGCTGATCAACATTGCAATCCCCCAACCAAAAACAGAATGGGAGAATGGCAGCGGAACATTCATGCCAAAAAAGCCCGTAACAATCGTCGGTACCGTAAGCAATAACGACCAAATAGTTAAAAATTTCATCGTATCATTCAAATTATTATTTAAAAGATTGTTATAGGCACCTGAAAGTTGGTCGATAACTTGAGCAGCTAAATTCGTCATCTCCACTGCTTGCTTGGCTTCAATTAGAGCATCTTCCAATTGCTCTTTTTCATTATCTTGCAGGCGATGGAAAATATTCAAGGCGCGGATTTGTTGCAATAAGACCGCATTTTGTTTGGTCGCTGTTACTAAATAGACCAAACCAATTTCAAGGTCAGAAAGTTCCAGTAAATTTTTATTTGTCGTCTTTTCCCGCAGTTTTTGATTTAAACGCATCCGCTCACTGTTCACTTCTTCAATCAAAGGAAAAAAAGAATCTGAGATTAAAAATAGCGTGTGGAACAATAAGCTGTATTCACTTTGTTTACTATTTTTGTGAAGTAAATTCTCCATCATATCTGCTACATAGCTGGTATGCTCTGTCGTAAAAGAAAAAAGATGATGTTCTTTAATAATAAAAGTCATCGGACTTGTTTCATAATGATTATCTGTTTTATGGCGATGAGGCACATTATAAACCAGTAAAAAAGCATGTTCTTCGGGATCATATTCTACCCGCGCGCGTTCGTTTTTATCTAAAGAATATGTCAGCATCTCATCACTTAACTGGTACTTTTCTTGTAATTCACTTAAAGTGGTGACACTGTGATTATCGACTTGGACCCAATAAGAGGCGCCTTGATTAAATTCTCTTTTATGTTCCATATTCCACCTCATTTGATTTTCTATCTTCAATTATAACAAAAAACGCTGGAATCCCTATTCATAAGCCTGGATTCCAGCGTTTTACTTTTTAGCCGATAAATTCTAATTGGCGAATTTCTGCCAACTTGTCATCAATCAGTTGGATAACTTCTTTTGCCGCTACTTCATCTTCCACGAAATTCAACAGATCGCCATCAATTTGTAATTTGGGACTCTCGTGATAGTTTTCAAACCACGCATCATAACGACGATTTAATTCTTGATAATAATCGTAAAGACTTGGATCATATTCCAATTGTTCAAACTCGCGACCACGTTTTTTAATTCGCGCTAACATCGTTTCAAAGGACACTTTGATGTGAACCAATAAATCAGGATGCTTTTTTTGAGCGGCAAATGGCAATTCTTGCATCATATTGGCCAACAATTCATCGTACACTTGTACTTCTGTGGCAGTTGCCCGACCCAAATCAGCATTTAAATGAAATAATAAAGAATCTTCATAGATCGAACGATCCAAAACATTGTCTTCGTGTTGCAATGCTTTTTTTATACTATCAAATCGTTTATTCAAAAAGTAAATTTGCAATAAAAAAGCATATTTATTGGGATCTTGATAAAATAAGGGCAATACTTCATTATCATCAACTGATTCATAAAATGCTTCGCTGTTTAAATGATTGGCAATCATTTCTGTTAAACTTGATTTACCTGCGCCAATGGTACCTGCTAATACAATCACACTCATGGACCTCCAACTCACCTATCACTAAATATTGTGTTTTTTCTCTACCTGACACACTATACCCCACAACATCTTGTTGCGTCAAATAAGAAAGTACTCACAAAAACAGGTACTATTTTGATAAAATCCGCTACCAATATGGCTTAAAAATTAGAACAAGCCACCTGAGTGAAAAAAATTATTTGACTGACAAAAAAATAGCTTTCTATAGTTTACCTTTATAAATGCAATGATTTTAAAAAAAGAAGTTAAAAAAATCTCTTAAGAAAAAATTGAAAAGCGTTGAAATTTTTCATAAACCCTTAACGATTCGCTTAATTTTTAGTAGAATGGACAAGCAGTACATATTTTGTTTTATTTAAATATAAAAAGAAATGAGGCATTTGCATGAAATCCAGTGGTGAAGGTAATGCCAATGGAAAAATTATTTTGATGGGGGAACATTCTGTTGTCTATGGAAAACCCGCCATCGCTTTTCCTTTCCAACCGACCCATGTCACAGCTGAAATAACCGACCACATTTACGACGTATTACGTTCGGGTTATTTTGTCGGTCCCTTAGCGAAGGCACCAAAAAGTCTGGAAAATATTAAAACACTCATTCACCAATTGCGTCATGACTTTTCTACGCCACCAGTACAAATTACAATTTCTAGTACCATTCCCGCTGAAAGAGGAATGGGATCAAGCGCTGCTGTTGCGGTAGCCATTACCCGGGCATTTTTTGATTGGCAAAATTTACCCCTAAGCCATGAGCTTTTATTAACCTATGTAAATTATGCTGAGAAAATTTCCCATGGGAATCCAAGTGGCATTGATGCTGCAGCCACAGCCGGTGATGAACCGATTTTATTTCAAAAAGGCGCAGCTTTTGAGACTTTTCCTATCAACATCAGTGGCTTTTTAATTGTGGCAGATACCGGTGTTAAAGGCAAAACCCGCCAAACTGTTAAAGCAGTAGCGCAACGTTTTGAACAAGATAATAAGACTACTGGTCATTTAATTAATGAGCTAGGAGACTTAACTTTAAAAGCTAAAAAGGCTATTTTAAATAATCAAGCCGCGTATCTGGGAGAACTAATGAATGCTGCCCAAAAAAATTTAGCCGCCCTACAAGTAAGCGATCAAACATTGGATAATTTAATTATGGTGGCCAATCAAAATGGTGCACTAGGCGCTAAACTAACTGGTGGTGGTAAGGGTGGCTGCATGATCGCCCTAGCTTCAGATTACAGTACCGCCAAAAAAATTACGACCGCTTTAACTAACCAAGGTGCCAAAGCAACTTGGATTCAAGAATTAGGAGTTTATCAATATGCTTAAAGGAAGTGCCCGGGCACACACCAATATCGCCTTAATCAAATACTGGGGCAAAGCCAATGAAGAATTAATTATTCCCATGAACAACAGTCTCTCATTAACTTTAGATGCTTTTTATACCGAGACGACAGTAATATTTTCAGAAGATTTAACAGCAGATACCTTTTATTTAGATGATATTTTACAAGATGAAAAAAGCACAGAAAAAGTCAGCCGCTTTTTAGACTTAGTGCGCAAAATGGCAACTTGTCCGCTTTTCGCTGAAGTAAAAAGTTATAATCATGTTCCTTATGCCGCTGGTTTAGCTTCATCTTCAAGCGGCTTAGCCGCCCTAGCTGCCGCTTGCAACCAAGCGCTGCAATTAGATTTGTCTGATCGGGATTTATCCCGCTTAGCGCGCCGTGGTTCAGGTTCTGCTTGTCGCAGTATTTTCCCTGGTTTTGTGGAATGGCAAAAAGGTAACAGTGATGAAACTTCTTTTGCTGAAGTGGTGCCAAGCAATGGCTGGGAAAATGAACTGGCAATGCTCTTTATTTTGATTAACGATCAAGAAAAAGATGTTTCCAGCCGTGATGGTATGCGACAAACAGTCGAAACTTCAGCCTTTTATGAAGGTTGGTTGCAAACGACACCGCAAGATTTAGCCAGTGCTAAAATTGCCATCCACGCGCAAGATTTTAATAAGTTAGGTAGCATCGCTGAAAACAATGCTTTAAAAATGCACGGCACGACATTAGCAGCCGTACCACCATTTACTTATTGGTCACCTGACAGTTTAAAAGCAATGCAGGCGGTCAGAAAAATGCGGGCAGCAGGAATCCCTTGTTATTTCACCATGGATGCTGGACCAAATGTTAAAGTATTATGCCTGAAAAAAGATGCTGAAAAAATCAAAGCTAAATTACGTGATTATTTTGCAGCAGATCAGCTTGTCACCGCTTTTAGTGGTCCAGGAATTACGTATTTATAAATGGAGACACATTACAGGGGGAAAAAGAAATGTTAGTGGAAGCTTCGGCTCCAGGAAAACTTTATATTGCAGGAGAATATGCCGTGGTTGAAGCAGGTCACCCTGCAATTATTATCGCCGTCGATCAATTTATCACAGTTACCATCACAAAAGCCACAAAAAGTGGTAGCATCCAATCGGCGCAATACAGTGAATTGCCAGTAAAATGGACGCGCCGCGGTGGCGAACTGGTTTTAGATATTCGGGAAAATCCATTTCATTATATTTTGGCAGCAATTAAAATCACCGAAAAATATGCCCAAGAACAAGGCAAACAATTGGCTTTCTTTGATTTAAAGGTCACAAGTGAATTGGATAACTCTAATGGTCGTAAATACGGTCTGGGTTCTAGCGGAGCGGTAACAGTCGCAACAGTAAAAGCATTAAGTGCATTTTATGAACTTTCGCTAACTCCCATGATGACTTTTAAACTCGCAGCCTTATCTCACCTAGAAGTGCAAGGCAATGGCTCTTGCGGAGATATTGCCGCAAGCTCTTACGGCGGCTGGATTGCTTTTTCTACCTTTGAACAAAATTGGTTGCAAAAACATCGCCAAGCAGAAAGTATCACGACTTTATTAGCAAAAAAATGGCCTAAGCTTGCTATTACACCGCTGCCAGAAGTTTCTCATCTGCGTTTGTTGATCGGTTGGACAGGATCTCCTGCGTCTACTTCTGATCTGGTGGATCAAGTAAATGAATCCAGAGCAGATAAGAAAACCTCTACTTCTTATGAAGAATTTTTAGCCACCAGTAAAGACTGTGTAGAGCAAATGATTACTGGTTTTCACACCCAAAATATCAGCTTGATAAAAAAAATGATCAAGAAGAACCGGCGGCTTTTAAACGAATTAACCCAAATCACCAATGTCACGATTGAAACACCTCCATTAAAAATGCTCTGTGATTTAGCTGAAAATTACGGTGGTGCTGCCAAATCCTCTGGCGCTGGTGGCGGTGATTGCGGTATCGTGATTACCGATCAAAAAAGTGGTATATTGCCTTTGATGAGCGTTTGGGAAAAAGCTGGTATCACACCGCTGCCCTTACACGTTTATCATTATCAAAAAAAGGTTGAAGAAAGGACGCAGCATGAATCGTAAAGATGAACACGTAAGCTTAGCAAAAGCTTTTCATAAAGAAAAAACAAATGATTTTGACGCAGTCCGTTTAATTCATACCCCGTTACCACAAATTGATGTAAAAGATGTCAGTTTAAAAACAGAGATTTTAAATCACGAAGAAAACTTTCCTTTTTTCATTAATGCCATGACTGGTGGTTCCAAAAAGTCATTACAGATTAATCACGATTTGGCCCTTATTGCTAAAGAATGTCAGTTAATGATGGCAACAGGCTCTGTCACAGCTGCTTTAAAAGACGAAAGTGTCAGTGATAGTTTTAAAATAGTGCGCCAGATTAATCCAGCTGGCTTTTTTCTTGCTAATATTGGTGCGCACAACGCCTTGGAAAATGCGCAACGTGCCGTGGAACTATTTGGTGCTAACGCCTTACAAATCCATCTAAATGCACCGCAAGAATTGGTCATGCCTGAAGGAGATCGAACTTTTTCGGATTGGTTAGACAACATCGCTGAAATTGTTGCAAAACTCCAAGTACCAGTAATAGTCAAAGAAGTTGGCTTTGGCATGACCAGAGAAGCGATGCTGCAATTAATCAGTGTTGGGGTTCAAACGATTGATGTTTCTGGTCAAGGCGGTACTAGTTTTACCCAAATTGAAAATGCACGCCGACCAAAACGTGAAATGGCGTATTTAAGTGAATTTGGCCAATCGACTGTTATTTCGTTACTTGAAGCTGCCCAAGTAACGCGCTCCTTTGAAGTAATCGCCTCAGGTGGCATTCGCAATGCTTTTGATATTTTTAAATCATTAATTTTAGGCGCTGACACAGTAGGTATTTCTGCCACCATTTTAAATCAACTTTTAAGCCACGGCGTTGAGGCTACGATTGAAATGATTCAAAATTGGCAAGAAGATTTGGCGCTTCTTTACACCATGGTAGGTAAAAAAAATACCCATAGTTTAGAAACAGTTCCGCTTATTTTTACTGATGAAGTTTGGCAGTGGTGCCAAGCCCGCGGCATTGATGTAAGAAAGTATGCAAGTAGAGGACAAAATGAAATACCGCTTCGTTTTTAAACTTCAGTTATCACTTAGATAAAACAAAAAATAACGTCTTTTTTCAAAATTTGAAAAGGACGTTATTTTTTATTGATCATTTTTTAAAAAGTCGTTTAAAAAAACCATTTTTTTCTGGTGCCGCACTTTCTTTTGTAACTGGTACTTTAGCTAAATCGACTACCAGATTAGGTTCTTTTTGCAAAGTCCGGTTGAGTTCTGTGATACCTTTTAAACTTTCTGTCAATCGCCGGATTGCCCCTGGTGTCAAATCAAATTTTGCTTTTGCTTCTGCTTGCCCTTCTGTTGACTGCAACTCACCAATAATAGCTTGTAATAAGGTATATTGTTGCTGCAAAATATTTCGTAATTCATAATTTTTAAGCTCGTTTTCTGCTTGATCTTTAAAAAAATATGTTACGACAGATAAACTTTCGCCGTAATCGACTAAGTCATTACGTAATTGGATTAATGTTGCGTCATCAGTAGGATTTTCAATTCCTGCGACAAATTTCTTCAATAATACTTGAGACGTTTTTAATTGCGCAATTGCTTCTGCTAACATTTTTTCACTTCCTTTCCCCTTATTTCTTTATAGCCAAGTATCAAATTATGTGCCCAAAAAGTCAAGAAGTATGAGAAAAGCTGAAGGAATCGCTCTGCCCTGAGCCATAAGACCACAATTTGCTAAAATGGCTGTTTCATTTTTGCTAATTTTGGCTTTTGGCCGAAGGGTGATTCAGAAAGCTAGACAGCTGGAAAAGCTTTTTGAACTCGTTTTGCTTCCAAGCATTAGAACGAAATTGCAATAAATTGCTTTTCAAATTTCTTGGAATTTTGGCTTAATGTCGCAGAAAGTTAGACATGAAAAATCTTCTGTAAATGAATTTATCTAGGCAAAGATTTTAACCTTTTCTAGTAAAAAACCGCCCAGCTGCTAAGAAGCCGGGCGGTTTTTGTTAATCAAAAATATCAAATATCGTCTTAAACGTCAGCTATAAAATTAAGCTTTTTCGTTGTACGCTTCAATAATGATACCTTTTAATTCAGAGATTAAAGGTTCTTTTGGATTTGCTGTTGTACATTGGTCTTCATAAGCAAGTTCTGCCATACGATCAACAGTTGTATCCAATGTTTGTTGCGTTACACCTTGGGCTTTCAAGCTCATGTCGATGCCGACTTTTTTACCTAATTCGTAAACTGCTGTTGCTAATGCTTCAACTAATTCTTCAGTTGTTTCACCTTTAAGGCCTAAGAATTTCGCAATATCCGCATAGTCTGTATCAGCACGGAAGTAGTCATATTTAGGGAACATCGCATGTTTTTGTGGGTCTTTGGCATTGTAACGGATGATGTGCGGTAATAAAATCGCATTTGTACGTCCGTGAGGAATACCGTATTCGCCACCAATTTTGTGTGCAATTGAGTGACAAATACCCAAGAATGCATTCGCAAATGCCATACCAGCCATTGTTGAAGCGTTATGCATTTTTTCACGAGATTCCATATCCGGTGTTTTCACTGATTTTTCTAAATAGTCAAAGACAATTTTAATTGCTTGTAAACTTAAACCACGTGTGTAATCAGATGCCATAACAGAAACATATGATTCAATTGCGTGAGTTAATACGTCCATACCTGTATCGGCAGTCACACCTGCTGGTACTGACATTACAAACTGAGGATCCACGATGGCAACATCTGGAGTCAATGCGTAGTCAGCTAACGGGTATTTTACATGGGTTTCGCTATCTGTGATAACTGCAAATGGTGTTACTTCTGAACCAGTACCTGAAGTAGTTGGGATACATACAAATTGTGTTTTTTCAGGTTTGCCAATTTTGTAAGTCCGTTTGCGGATATCTAAGAATTTTTGTTTCGCGCCAAAGAATGAAGTGTCTGGGTGTTCAAAGAACATCCACATACCTTTTGCCGCATCCATTGCAGAACCACCACCAAGAGCAATTACTGTGTCAGGTTGGAAAGCGTTGAATACTTCAAGACCTTTGTAAACAGTGTTTGTTGAAGGGTTAGGTTCAACATCTGAGAAGATTTCAATTTTCACATCGTTTTTACGACGAGCTAAAACTTCACGAACTGTATCTGCGTAACCAAATTGCACCATACCTGGGTCACAAACGATCATGACACGTTCAACATTTTCCATTTTTTCCAAGTACAATAAAGAGTTCTTTTCAAAGTAAATTTTTGAAGGTAATTTGAACCACTGCATGTTATTTCTCCGTTTCGCGATAGTTTTAACGTTGATTAAGTTGATCGCAGATACGTTCTTAGATACAGAGTTACGACCGTAAGAGCCACAACCTAATGTTAATGATGGAATCATTTCGTTGTAGATATTCCCGATACCACCTTCAGCAGATGGAGAGTTTACTAAGATCCGGCAAGCTTTCATTTTCAAGCCATATTGTAATTGCAAGTCTTCGTTTTCAGAGTGGATAACTGCTGTATGGCCAAGACCGCCTAATTCCAACATACCTTGCGCTAAGTCAAAACCGTGTTCTGTGCTTTCAGCTTTCATCATAGCTAAAACTGGTGATAATTTTTCGCGAGATAATGGATAATCCGCACCCACACCGTCAAGTTCTGCGATTAGCATTTTTGTCCCTTCAGGAACTTTGATACCGGCTAATTTTGCAATTTCAACTGCTGGATGACCAACGATTGCTGGGTTAACAGCATATTTACCTTCGTTCATTACAGCATCTTCTAATTTTTTCAATTCTGATTTTTTCACAACATAACATTGATGCGCTTCAAATTCAGCTTTAACAGCAGCGTAGATTTCTTTATCGACAATCACGCCTTGTTCAGAAGCACAGATCATACCGTTATCAAATGTTTTTGAAACGATAACGTCATTTACTGCCCGTTTGATTTTAGCTGTTTTTTCGATGTAAGCTGGTACGTTACCTGCACCTACACCTAGAGCTGGTTTACCAGTTGAATAAGCTGATTTAACCATACCAGGACCACCAGTTGCTAATACAATGGCAACGCCTGGATGATTCATTAATTTTTGTGTTGCTTCGATTGAAGAATGTTCTTTTTCAATCCATTGGATACAGTTTTCAGGAGCACCTGCTGCAATTGCTGCGTCACGCACGATACGAGCTGCTTCTTTTGAACATTCTTGTGCAGATGGGTGGAAAGAGAAGATAACTGCATTTGCAGTTTTCAATGAGATCATCGCTTTAAAAATTGTTGTTGAAGTTGGGTTAGTTGTTGGTACAACTGCTGCAACCACGCCAACTGGTCCTGCAACTTCGATTAAACCTTTTTGCTTGTCTTCGCCAATAATGCCGACTGTTTTATCGTGTTTAATTGAATTCCAGATATATTCTGATGCGTACATGTTTTTGATTGCTTTATCTTCAACAATCCCACGACCAGTTTCTTCAACTGCCATTTTTGCTAAAGGCATATGTTTGTCTAAAGCAGCCATTGCCATTTCATGAACGATTTTATCTACTTGTTCTTGTGTAAAGTTTTCCATTTGTTTAGCAGCCGCATTTGCTTTTGCTGCCAAATCGTCGATTACTGCATCTGTATCGATTACTTTAACTTCTTTTTCCAATGTCTTAGCCATTGTGTTCCTCCTAAAAGTTGGTTAAATTTTCTTTGTTAATCATTTCACATACAGAACTATACACTATATTTTTTTCGTTGTAAATACTTTTTGTGATTTTTTTCACAGTTTTTGTTATAACGCTGTTTTTACTGTTCCAATCACGTTTTAGCAAACATTGATTTAAAAACAAAGAAAGCAGTTACAAGATTTTCATCTATTGTAACTGCTCATAAAATATTTTTTTATTTCGTTAGATAAAATGAAAATAGATTAATTATAACTTAAGTATTTTATTTTCATTTAGACTTTTTAATACCATTTAAAAGCTCGTGCAAAATGCCACAATTTATTTTTAAGTGAAACTTTTTACCATTTTTTCTAAGCCCAGTTCTAACTTGCTTTTTGAACACCCGATATTTAGACGCAAGAAATTACTCCCCTCATCGCCGTAAACACTGCCATCCATAATTGCAACTTGCCCAATTTCTATTAAACGTCGTTGGACAACTTCCATTGGTAAATTAAGTTTTGTGATATCTAACCACATCAAATACGTTGCTGTTGAATCAACGATTTTTATTTGCGGCAAATTTGCTGCCAGATATTTTTTAACAAATGCAAAATTGGTGTCTAAGTATTCATTTAATTCATCCACCCAGTAACTACATTCATAATACGCAGTCATAGTAGCCAACATGCCAAGATTGCTAGCTGAAGACAGACCATCTTGATTTTTCAAAGCCAGTTGAAACTGCTCGCGTATTCTTTCATCTGGTAAAATGGCGTATGAAAAAATTAACCCTGGAAAATTGAAAGTTTTAGACCCCGATGTTACTAGCGCAACATTTTTATCCATGAAATCTATAATCGGGTGGTGCTTTTGCCCCTTACGAAGGATATCCATATGAATTTCATCACTGATCAAAAAGACATCGTATTGCCAACACAAGCTGACAATTTTAGCCAATTCTTCTTTTTGCCACACGCGTCCAGTAGGATTGTGAGGAGAACATAATAACAGCACCGTATTCTCTTGACTTGCTAATTTTAGTTCTAAATCTTGCCAATCAATTTCATACTGACCTTCTTCATAACGTAAGGGATTGGGAATAATTTTACGCTCATTGCCAGCAATTGTTTTATAAAACGCATCATAGGCCGGCGTTTGAACGATAACACCTTCTCCTTTTTTAGAGACGATTTGCAATAATTTTGAAATGCTATACATGACTGTCGGACTATAAACGATATCTTCTGGCGTAAGATAACTCGTGAACCTTTTTTCATACCAATGTAAAATACTTTGTTTAAATGTTTCGTGATTCCAGCGGGTATAACCAAAAACTGGATGTTGCAACCGGTCTTTTAAAGCTGTCATTACTTCATCAGGTAAAGCAAAATCGGTATCTGAAATCGTAAAGGGTAGCAAGTCCGCTACGCCAAAACGATCTTGAACATAATCCCATTGGGTACAAAATGTACCTTTACGATTGACGACTGTGTCAAAATCCATCGTCTTTGCCTCTTTTCTTAAATCAAATTGTCTAGTGCATTGCGCACTGTTGTAACTTTAGTACCGATAATGACTTGAACATTGGTATCATCCAAATGCACGACGCCTAAAGCCCCTAATTTTTTCAATTCATCATCTCGAACTTTTTTGCCATCTTGTAAAACTAAACGAAGACGTGTAATACAATTGTCCAATGATTCAATATTTTCTGCGCCACCTAAAGCATTTAAAATGCCCGTCGCATCATAGCCACCTTTTTTAGCGTAGTTTGTCTCAGTATCAGTGTATTCTGTTTCATCTACTACTGCCTCACGACCTGGTGTTTTCAAGTCTTTTCGTAAGATAACGGTTTTAAAGACGAAGTAGTAAATTGCAAACCAAAAAGCACCCACGATTAATACCATCCACCATTTCGTATAATTACCTTGCATTACACCAAAGATTAAGAAGTCTAATACCCCACCATCTGTGTTGCCAATCGTAACTCCTAATAAGCTCATAATCATAAAACCAGCGCCAGTCATAATAACATGGAAAATCCATAGTAATGGGCTAATAAACAAAAATAGAAATTCAATCGGTTCTGTAATTCCCGTGACAAAAGTTGCAATTACGCCGGAAATTAATAGACCTTTAATTTTATGACGATTTTCTGGTTTGGCAGTTTGATACATTGCCAGTGCGGCTGCTGGTAGACCAAACATAAATGTAGGCATTTTACCTTGTGATAAAAAGGCAGTAGCAGCAGAGCTGATTGGTAAATTATTTTGCAATTCTGCATAAAAAATATTTAAAGCACCAAAAACTTCTTTACCATCAATTACTGCATGACCCCCAGCTTCTGTGAAACGAATCATAGATACTAGAATATGATGCAGGCCAAATGGGAGTAATAAACGTTCGCCTGAACCAAATAAAAATGGACCAAATGGACCAGCTTTTTGAATTAAAGTGCCAATACCAGTAATAAGTAAAGCAAATACTGGCCAAATCATCGGAATCGCTGTCCCTACCAACGCCATTACAAGTGATGTGATAATTGGGACAAAACGAGCGCCTGAAAAGAAAGCAAAACTATCTGGCAGCTGCGTTTGATAAAAACGATTATGCAGATGATAGACGATTACTCCGGCAATAATACCCCCTAGTACACCCATTTCTATTGTCTGAATACCAAAGACCATTCCTTGGCCTGCTTCTCGTAAACTTTCAGCAGCAGCTAAGTTGTTTGTTTCAGTTAAGTAAAAATTGATGGCTAAATTCATTACAACGTAGCCGACAAAACCAGAAAAGGCTGCCACCCCTTTTTCTTTACGAACTAAACCTAAAGGAATTGCCATGGCAAACATAACTGGTAAATAAGTAAATGCAAAACCACCAATCGCTGACATAAAGCGGAAGATAACTTGTAAAATATCATTTCCTAAAAATGGTAAGGCTTGGATTGTTGACTCACTAGAAAATGAACTCCCAATCCCTAGTAAAATCCCCATAAACGCCAGCAATGCTACTGGAAGCATAAACGTTTTTCCTAATCCTTGAAAAAATTCCCAAAACCCAGCTTTTTTCTTCATTCTTGTGTCCTCCACACTTGTTATTTTTATTATCATCTGTTCTTATGCTAATTAAATGAGTGCTGTAAATTATTTCGGATACATTAGATAAGTTTCAGTGATAATTTTTAATTTGTGGTAGTGCATAATATTTTTTTATTTTACTACACATCACCTGTAACAAGAAAAATGTTATGTATCCGCTTTCTTATTACTTGTCTTATTTTAGCCAGTTAAAACAAAAATGCAATATTTGCGAAAGATAATGAAAGAGCATACAAGATTTTGTATGCTCTTTCATTATCGCTATTGCCATTTTTATCCCATTTTTTCTGCTAGTTTCATCATTAAAATATCTGTAACAGCTGTTAAAGACACCCGCGAGCTTAAATCAACTTGATCAAAATAGACCATTTCTACCATAACTTGTAAGGGATAGTCCGCTAGTTTAGCCAAGGTTGAATTCTTCGTTCCCACGATAGCAATGATTGGAACTTTATTTGCCATCAGGTTACGGGCGTATTCCATTAAATGAATTGTCTCGCCGCTATTGGAGACAATAATTGCGGCATCTTTTTTTGTTAAAGATTTAGAAACCGCTTGAAGTTCATCCCAATCAATTCTGGCAGAGGCATTTTTACCTAAGAAGGTTAATTTGCGTGCAGCTTCGATACAATTTGGCAAACTGCCTCCAACACCAAATATTTCAATTTTTTCAGCATGAAACAACTTTGTCACTACTTCATCTAACGGCTCTTTTTGCAACAGACGAAATGTTTGATGCAATTGTTTTTCAATTGAGGTCATAATGGTTTTTATGTCGTGATCAATTCGTAAATCGTGCTGTTCTGCTTTTTCCACATCGTCATATTGCGCAATCGCGTATTTTAATTCTTGAAAGCCGCGAAATCCCAGATGTTTTGCCGTACGCGATACTGTCGCCGTTGAAATGAACAGCTCCCCAGCGACTTCATCGGCGGTCATCTGCCCAATTTTTTGCGGATTACGTAAAATATAATCAAAAACTTGGCGTTCCAATTCACTTAGCTGGTCCCGTCTTTTTTGTAATTTATTAATTAAGCTTTGCATTTTTTTCTCCTTGTATTAAAAAGGTCGTGCAAACTCCATCTTTTTTATGTATCGGGTATTTTTTTATTAGCTGACTAACACTAAAGGATAAAAGAAAAATCCCGCAAAAGCAGGATTATTCTTTATCGCTATTTTCGTCAGTTGAATCTGTTGAATCAGAAATTAAGTCTTCTGTTTTAACTTCTGTCACCGTATCGTCAACTACGACAGATTTACCAGGAGTAATTGATTTGATTGCTTGTTTATCAAAGACAAGAAACACACCTTCGCAATCGATTGTTACGGTTTTATTCGTTTCGTCAACTTCAGACAAAACACCATGCAAGCCGCCGATTGTTACAACTTCATCGCCTGGTTTCATTGCATTCAACGTATTTTGACGTTCTTGTTGTTGTTTTTTCGTTGAACGTGACATAAACCACATTGCCCCTAATAAAACAACGAACATGATAATCGTTGGTAAGCCACCCATTTTATTCACCTCGTTTAATTTGATTCACAAGAATAACTTTAACAAAGATTCTTTACTTAAACTAGTTTTTTCTATGAATTTTAAAAACTTTTCGCGTTTTCTTTATTATAGCCATATTCTTCAAAGAAAGCTTGACGAAATTCTAACAAGTTATCATCCATGATTGCTTGGCGAACTTGTTTCATTAGATTCAACAAGAAGTATAAGTTGTGATATGTGGTTAAACGAATCCCAAAGGTTTCATCACAATGAATCAAATGACGAATATATGCGCGACTGTAATTACGACAAGTATAGCAATCACATTTTTCATCTAATGGTCTAAAATCGTGGGCAAATTTTGCATTTTTTACAACTAACCGGCCTTGTGAAGTCATACAAGTACCATTGCGGGCAATTCTTGTTGGTAAGACACAGTCAAACATGTCAATTCCGCGAATCACACCATCAATTAGTGAATCTGCTGCCCCAACGCCCATTAAATAGCGGGGCTTATGATCTGGAATCAGCGGTGTTGTGAAATCTAAGACGCGATTCATTTCAGCTTTTGGTTCACCAACTGATAACCCACCAATAGAATAGCCGGGAAAATCCATACTAATTAAATCTTTGGCACTTTGACGACGTAAATCTTCAAAGCCAGCTCCTTGGATAATACCAAACAAACCTTGGCGATCTGGATTGGCGTGGGCTTCTAATCCTCTTTGTGCCCAACGTGAAGTCCGTTCAACGGATTTTTTGACATAATCATAACTTTCATCAAACGGCGGACATTCATCAAAACTCATCATAATATCTGAACCCAGTTTATTTTGAATATCAATCGCTTTTTCTGGTGATAAGAAAAGCGGTGCACCATTTAAGTGATTTTTAAAATGAACGCCTTCTTCGGTGATATTACGCATATCGGCTAATGAAAATACTTGAAAGCCACCTGAATCAGTTAAAATAGGTTGATCCCAATTCATAAACTTGTGCAAACCACCAGCTTCTGCAACTAGATCTTCTCCTGGTCGTAGCCATAAATGGTAAGTGTTACTCAAAATTACTCCGGCACCCATTTCCTTTAATTCTTCTGGCGCCATAGTTTTTACAGTTGCTAATGTTCCTACTGGCATAAACATTGGGGTTGGAAAAGTCCCGTGAGGTGTAATCAGTTCACCTAACCGAGCTCCCGTATGCTTTTCTTTTTTTATTAAACGGTATTTGATGGCTGGTTCTTGTGCCATTTTACTCCCTACTTTCTACTTTGTTCTTTGTAGCTTCAACCATCATAAAGGCTCGGGAAAAAATTTGCAAGGTCATAATTTCTACTGTTATTTTCTCTTAATAAATGTGCCTTTATTCCTTTAAAAAAAGGCAAAATACAGAAAAATTCTTGTAATTTTCCAAAAGTTAAAGTTTTTGTTATACTAATATTACTTTGAAAAAGGAGTTGAAAAAAATGAAATCATCTGGTGAATTAAAGTTAGAAGCAAAACAAATGCTACAAGGGCGCTGGAAAGATGCCGTTTTAATGAACTTAATCCCAACGGTTATTGGTATTGCAATTGCAGCAATTATTATCATTCCTCTTATTGCTATTATTAGTGGTATCGCACTTTTTAGTCCTGATACATTGGATACCGTTTCAAATGGGATTCAAAACAGTAACGGTGATGTCTCTTGGACAGCACAAATTGGACAACAAGGTGGCGGCATTATTAGCGGGCTTCTGACCTCTATTTTTGTCTCTGGAATGTCTTGGACTTTCTTAGATATTTACCGTGGCAAACGTGTGGACATCCATCCAATGAGTGATATTTTCCGCGCATTCAAAAGCCCTTATCTAGTTGGCGTTGTATGTATTTACCTACTTTCAACAATCTTTATTGGTTTGTGGTCTTTACTATTCTTAATTCCTGGGATTGTTAAAAGTTATTCTTATTCACAAGCGAACTTTATCTATTACGATATTTTAGATGGTACTGGCCAAAAACCAGGTTATCTTGAATGTATTACTGCAAGCCGTCGCTTAATGAACGGCTACAAAGGCCAGTTATTCTGGTTGGATCTAAGCTTTATCGGTTGGCACATCTTGGCAGTATTGACTTGCGGTATTGGCTACTTATGGTTAAATCCTTATATTTATGCCACTAAAGCAGCTTTTTACAACAACTTACCAAACGAAGCCGAAACTTTTTAATAAGTCATACTAGTGTAAAAAGATCAAACACAAAAAACCTCTGTTACTTTCATTTTAGATGAAGGCAACAGAGTTTTTTTTATCTTAGCGTAAAAAGAGCATTCTAAAAATTTCAGGAATTTTTTATTCTTCGTCAGTTGAAAAATGAAACTTAATCATTTCATTTACAAATACCGGGACGATTGATAAAATCGCCACTAAAAACCAGTGATTTAAGCTAATATGCACTAAATTAAACAAGTCTTGTGTAAAAGGCAACAAAGCAATTGCAGTTGTAATCAAAATCGCTAAGACTGCCATTTCAAACAATGATTTATTCGTTGCTAATTTCACTTGGAAAATCGAACGACTGCTCCGAACATTAAAAACATGAATAATCGAAGAATAGGCTAAGACTAAAAAGGCAACCGTCTGACCTACTTCAGCACTTGCATCTACCCATGGACTAACGCTATCCACAAAAGAACCAAGATAATAACCAAATAGTGTTACTACAGTAAAGATACCTGCATTTACCGCAATCTTCTGCCAAAGACCACGGGCAAAAATTCCTTCATGAGCTGGAATTGGTGGCTCATTCATAATTCCCACTTCAGCTGGCTCTCTTCCTAAGGCAAAGCCTGGCAAGCCGTCTGCTACAACATTTACAAATAGCAATTGCACAGCACTAAATGGTGCTCCCCAGCCAATCAGCATGGCAATAAGGACGATGAAAATTTCTGAGATATTACAGCTTAATAAAAAGTTGATCGCTTTACGGATATTTTGATAAACAGTTCGCCCCTGCGCAACTGCATCAACAATTGTAGCAAAATTATCGTCGGTTAAAACAATATCTGCTGCTCCTTTGGCGACATCTGTCCCGGTAATTCCCATCGCACATCCAACGTCACTAGCATTTAGTGCCGGTGCATCATTGACACCATCTCCGGTCATGGCCACGACAGCACCCGTTCGCTGCCATGATTTTACAATTCTGATTTTATCTTCTGGTGTTACACGAGCATAGACGGTTAAATCTTTTACTTTTCCATCTAATTCATCATCGGTTAATTTTTGCAATTGCGACCCGGAGATTGCTTGATTTTTGTGATTCAAAATACCTAACTCTTTGGCGATTGCACTAGCAGTTACTACGTGGTCCCCTGTAATCATAACGGTCTTAATTCCTGCCTTGCGTGCTTTTTTAATCGCACCTTTACTTTCAGGTCGCGGCGGATCGATCATCCCCACTAATCCCAGTAAGCGTAAATCTTGTTCCAAATTTTCCGAAGTGATCTCAGTTGGCTCTGCCTCAAAGATTCGATACCCAACTGCAATGACGCGCAACGCCTTTTTCCCAAAACGATCATTTACAACTTGTGCCCGCTCTACGTCCCCATAATGAAATTTGGGCATTAAAACATCAAAGGCGCCTTTGGTAACGGAAAGAAATTTCTTATTCCCCATTTTATGCACCGTTGTCATCATCTTGCGCTGTGAATCAAAAGGCAATTCTGCAATCCGCGGATATTCTTCATCTAATTCTTTTTTTGTATGATAATTTTCTTCGATCGCTCTTACAATGGCAACTTCTGTCGGGTTACCCTTGACGATTACTTCATCATCTTCGCCTTTTTCTACAATGACATCGGTACAAAGGCTGGCAATTTTTAATACTTCCATCGCTTCATCTGTCATGCCATCTTCAACGTCTGTTACTTCATCACCTCTAGACCAAACACGGCGAACTTGCATTTTATTTTGAGTCAAAGTACCGGTTTTATCCGAACAGATCACACTTGCAGTCCCGAGCGTTTCGACTGCCGGTAATCGTCTAATGATTGCATTTTTCTTGGCCATTTTCTGCACGCCATAAGCTAATGTTAATGTGACAATGACAGTTAGGGTTTCAGGAACTGCCGCAACAGCTAAAGAAACCGACGTCATAAACATCTCTAAAATTGGCTCATTTTGTAAATACCCAATTAAAAAGACTAAAGCTGCAGCAACCAAAGCAATTAAACTGATCCGTTTGCCTAATTGATTTAACCTTTTTTGTAAAGGTGTCAAAGAAGTGCCTGCATCACTTAACAAGCCTGCAATTTTACCCATTTGCGTTTGCATCCCGGTAGCAGTAACAATCGCTTGTCCGCGTCCATTTACGACAGTACAGCCTTTGAAGACCATGTTTTGCTGATCTCCTAATGGCAATTGTTCCTCACTAACAAAATCAGCATCTTTTTCCACCGGCTCACTTTCCCCGGTCAACGCAGACTCCTCAATTCGCAATTGGGAAGCTTGCGTTAAACGAGCATCCGCCGCAATCATTGCACCATTTTCAATAACCAATAAATCACCTGGTACTAATTCATCCGCATCGATATCTTTTTGCTGACCGTCTCTTATAACAGTTGCCGTTTGTTTGTTCATATCCTGCAACGCACTGAGCGCTTTTTCAGCATTTCCTTCTTGCACAATTGTCAAAACCGAATTAATGACAATAATCGCAATAATCAAAATTCCTTCAAATAAGTCACCATGATCCGTTGCAATGGCGGTGTAAAACGAAATAATTGCCGCTACCATTAAAACTAATGTAGTAAAATCCGTTAAACTTAATAAAATTTTCTTTAACATGGAATCTTTTTTTTCTTCAGCAAAACGGTTTGGTCCATATTTTTCATAACGCGTTTTTGCTTCATCTTGACTAAGGCCTGCTTTACTTTGTGAAGAAAACTCCTTCACTATTTCGTCCGCTGTTTTTTTATAATAGTCCATCATCTTCTCTCCCTTTAATTTAATTCACAATCTAACTATAACATATGATTTTTTAAGACCACAAATTATATGCGGTTTTTTCACAAATGTTCATATTTTATTCATATTTAAGGTAGGAATTTTCTTTTGAAAAAGGTGAGTTTATTACTTGAAAGCGCTTTTATATCGTGCTATACTATGGGTGTAAGGAAGGAAGATATTTGTTGGAAAGGAGATCTCGAAAAGAAGAAAAATTAAACAAGCTAAAAGTTGTTCGATGTACAAGATTCACCTAGATTTATATGTGTGAAGTAGCACCAAATTATAAATAGTGAATGCGTATTAGAGGTTGAGAATTAAGCAACATGTAGTAAAAAAATCAATACGTAACAATTACAGGATACAAGATTACAAGTGAATAGCAACAAGAATCACATGTTTTAGTGTAGAAAATGTAGTGAAAACAAAATTTTATGTTTAACACAAGAGATTAATACTTTGCATATATAAACTGCAAATACCCTTTTCAACAAATCCTTCCATGATATAAAAGAGGATGGGCACTCGAGAGCCCATCCTCTTCTTTTTGTCTTTTTAACTATTGCAAAAAAGTGTACAAATAGTATTTCAATAGACTTCAGTGTTGCACTTTTGATTATCTAAAGCGCTATCTTTTTTCATTAAGAAGTTTGGCTGTTACAATAATCTATGTAGGTCACGCTAAAAATAGAGAGGAGAAATTTGAATGAATCGATTAGAATCAAAGCCACTACAAACACGCAACATTGTGCTGGGTGCTTTATTTTTATGTATCGGGTTTACACTATTATCGCTTTTCACATGGGCCTGGTGGGCACTGCTATTAGGAAGTATCGCTGCTTGGCTTATCGTCTTTAAGAAAGACTTATTTACTATTTTTACCTTCCCAAAGCATCCTTGGATTATACTAGTAGGATTTGTCGGTTACTTAATTTTAGGTATTGTTGTTGGTACCTTGGCTAATTTTTTAGGTTTTTCTTGGGCAGGTAATCCCATTGCCAACCAGCTGGGCAGTATGCTGTTAAAAATTCCCTTTATGTTATTGGGAGAAGAATTATTAGGTATCGGCATTTTAGAAACCGCTAGAAATAAAGGTCTATCTTTAATGAGTAGCTCACTTTTGAGCGCCTTGCTTTTTGGCTTGATGCATAGCTTTGTTTATTGGGATGGTTCCATATTTTCAACCTTGCTCCACGTTTTACTGCTCCAAGGAGTGGCACGCCTGATTTTTAACTCCGTCTATTTAAAAACAAATCGCAGTATTTGGGGCTCTTGGCTTTCTCATGTATTGGTGGATATTGTTACGCTTATTTTCTAATTCACTTTCGCCACATCTCAAACCGGCAAAATGCTTTTAACTTGTCAGAACCTAGTTAAGGGAGGATAAATCTTTATTTTCCCATAAAAAATTCCTAAGCGGATATTTTCCTTTAAAATTAGAGCAAAGCTAATCTTAAAGGATCACTACCTGCTTAGGAATTTTTTAACGCCATTTATTTTACAAACATTGCATCGCCAAAACTAAAGAAGCGGTAACGCTCGTTTATGGCATGTTGATAAGCATCCAAAGTTAATTTACGACCGGCAAAGGCACTGACTAACATAACTAATGTTGATTTTGGTAAGTGAAAGTTGGTACTGAAAGCTTGGACAACTTTAAATTCATAGCCTGGCGTAATAAAGATATCCGTCCAACCGCTATCTGCCTTAATTTCACCATCAAATTTCGTACCAATTGTCTCCAAGGTACGAATGGATGTCGTTCCTACTGCGACAATCTTGCCCCCATTTGCACGAATATCATTTAACACTTGGGCGGCTTCTTCGGTCAGACGGTAAAATTCACTGTGCATCTGGTGTTCAGCGATATTATCGACACTAACCGGTCGGAATGTGCCAAGTCCCACATGTAATGTTAGATAAACCAATTTGACCCCTTTTGCTTCAATTGCGGCTAATAATTCAGGGGTAAAGTGTAATCCTGCCGTTGGCGCTGCCGCCGAACCATTTTCTTTTGCATATACTGTTTGATAGCGATCTGGGTCTTCTAAACGTTCTTTGATATAAGGTGGTAACGGCATTTCTCCTAATGATTCCAAGATTTCTAAGAAAATGCCCGTATATTTAAAAGTAATAATGCGACCACCATGTTCTAATTCTTCTTCTACCACGGCTTTTAATCTACCATCGCCAAAAACAATTTCTGTCCCCACTTTAGCTCTTTTAGCAGGTTTAATCAGTGTTTCCCATGTATCACCTTTGGTATTGGTTAAAAGTAAAACTTCTAAATGGCCCCCTGTATCTGGTTTTTCGCCATGCAAACGGGCTGGTAAAACACGCGTGTCATTCATGACTAGCGCATCGCCAGAATTCAATTCATCAATAATATCCCCAAAGTGTTTGTCTTCCATTTCACCTGTTTGCCGATTTAAAACTAACAAACGTGAACTAGAACGCTTTTCCAAGGGCGTTTGCGCAATTAGTTCTTCTGGCAAATCAAAATCAAAATCTTCTGTTGTTAACATATTTACCACTCTTTTCCTGAAATTGTCTTTTGTATTTTAACACTTTTTAGAAGCCTTGACGATGAATGAGACACAATACTTGCTGAAAAGACTTTTAGCAAGTATCCTTACATTAAGTAAGAGAAACTTAGCCCCTGCTTTGTTTTCTCCAATTTTAAAAAGAGGTGTCTTTTATGCCAGCGTTTCATCATATTTCGTTATTAACCAAAGACCGCAAGCAAAATGTTGCGTTTTATACTGAACTGTTGGGTATGCGTTTTGTTAAAAATACTGTCAATCAAGAAAATAATAGAATGCTACATTACTACTACGGTGATTATACCGGCAGTCCCGGCAGTGTTGTTACTTTTTTTGTTGTGCCCCATCTTGGGCAACGATATGATCACGACCACTTTTTAGCCACGATTGGATTAAAGATTCCCAAAAATAGTTTGAATTATTGGCAAGAACGGTTAGAAAATGCCGGTGTTGCGGTTACCCAACAAGAAAATCAACTATTTTTTGATGATCCTGATAATGTAGCTGTAATCTTAACAGAAGTACCAGAAGGTCCATTAAAACCTGAATTACAGGTCAAAAATGATATTCCTGGTGACAAACAAATCCTCGGGTTGGCTTCAACACAACTACATGTAGCTGATCTCGAAAAAACGGCGGACTTTTTCAAACGCTATTTGGATTGGGATGTGGTCGCTGGTCAAATCAAACTAAGTGAAAGTGAACATTTAGAAATCTATCAAACAAAGACCCCAGAAAAAATGCGGATGGGTCGTGGTAGTATCGACCATGTTGCCTTTGCGGTAAAAGATGATGCTGCCTTAGATGATTTATACAAAAAAGCACAAGAGCAAAATTGGAATATTGAAGAAATTATTTCCCGTGGTTACTTCAAGAGCCTCTATATTCGTGAACCAGGTGGTAACCGACTTGAATTTGCTACGATGTCGCCAGGCTTTACTATCGATGAACCTTTGGAAACATTAGGGGAAAGTTTTGCTTTACCACCATTTTTAGCTGATAAGCGGGCGGAAATTGAAGCCAATTTATATCCAGTTGACTAAAAATATTTTACTTAGGCCCAGTGACAATCTTTGTCACTGGGCCTTTTTTTGCATACATGTTCTGTGTCTGGAATTTTTTTGAAACAAAGGGCATCAATTTAAAAATATACGAAGCTAATTTGAGTTTATCTGTTTAATAAGAACCACAGATTGCCTTTAGGATTTCTTTATCCCGACGTGAATTTTTTCATACAGGATTTAAATAAGCCAAAAATAATAAAACGCTGTCATTCACCCTTTAATTCATTTATTTTTGCAAAAATATGCGTATTATTTGTCATATTTTCCATTTACTTTCATACTAGTAGTGATACCTACAGGGAAAAAAGATGAAGAGGTGAAGCACATTGATCGAATTTCAACATGTAACAAAAATTTACAAAGGCGGCAAAGTCGCTGTCGAAGACGTCAATTTGTCTTTTGATAAGGGGGAATTTATTTGTTTTATCGGCACAAGTGGTTCTGGTAAAACGACTTGTATGCGGATGATTAACCGGATGAATGAACCGACAAAAGGAAAAATTTTAATTAATGACAAAGACATCAAGGAAGTTAATCCGGTGGAATTACGACGCAAAATTGGCTACGTAATTCAAAATATCGGCTTAATGCCCCATATGACGATTCGAGAAAATATTACCTTGGTCCAAAAGCTACTGAAAGTAGATGAACAAACTCGCAAAGAAACTGCAGAAAAAATGATTGATCTAGTGGAATTACCACGAGAAATGTTAGATCGTTACCCTGCTGAACTCTCCGGCGGTCAACAACAGCGCATTGGGGTAGTACGCGCCCTTGCAGCCAACCAAGACATCATTTTAATGGATGAACCTTTTGGTGCCTTAGATCCCATTACCCGTGACGCGTTACAGGATTTAGTGAAGGATCTACAAGAACGTTTAGGTAAAACGATTGTTTTTGTTACCCACGATATGGACGAAGCTTTAAAATTAGCCAACCGCATTGTCATTATGAGTGAAGGTAAAGTGATCCAATTTGATACGCCAGAAAATATCTTGCGTAATCCTGCGAATGAGTTTGTCGAAGAATTAATTGGTGAAGATCGCTTATTACAAGCAAAACCTGATACAACCACCGTTGGCGAAGTTATGTTAAAAAGCGCGATTACGATCACACCAGAAAAATCTTTACGTGAAGCAATCTCTTTGATGCGGGAAAAACGCGTGGATACGCTGCTGGTAACAGATAACAGCAAAATATTAAAAGGGTTTATCGACGTCGAGTCTATCGATAAAATGCGCGGAAAAGCCTCTAGTGTGGGGGATATTTTGAATAAAGACGTCTTTTATGTCAAAGAAGATAAATTACTACGGGACGTGTTGCAGCGCATTTTAAAACGGGGCTTAAAATATGTTCCAGTGGTGGATCAAAAAACCCGCGTCGTCGGAATTTTAACCCGCGCCTCATTGGTTGATATTGTTTACGATGTTTTATGGGGTGATGAAGCTTCCATCAGTGAAGCGATTGAATCTGCAAAAGAGGAGGCGTAAAGCATGGCTGATTTTTTTGCAAAACACGGTTCTGAAATTTTAAATAAAAGTTTTGAGCATATTTATATATCTTTTTTTGCTTTACTATTAGGGATTGTTATTGCAGTGCCTTTAGGTGTTCTTTTGACGCGCTTTAAAAAAGCAGCTAACATTGTGATTACAGTCACCTCTGCGTTGCAAACTATCCCCTCTCTTGCACTTTTGGCATTGATGATTCCCATTTTTGGTGTTGGGAAAGTACCGGCGATTATTGCCTTATTCATCTATTCGCTTTTACCAATTTTACGGAATACCTACATTGGGATGAAAAATGTCGATGGCAATTACCTAGATGTCGCCCGCGGAATGGGCATGACGAATTTGCAGTCAATTTTTAGTGTGGAACTGCCAATTGCGATGCCAACCATTATGGCCGGAATTCGCTTAGCCTCAGTTTATGTCATCGCCTGGGCAACGCTAGCCTCTTATATCGGTGCTGGCGGTTTGGGGGATCTAATTTTCAGCGGGTTAAATAACTACCAACCTGATTTAATTTTTGCTGGGACTATTCCAGTAACACTATTGGCTTTATTAAGTGATTTTCTTTTAGGTTTATTAGAAAACTATTTAACGCCAAAAGCTTTAAGGGGGGCAGACGAATGAAAAAATTAAAAACACTCTTCCTTACGCTGATGACGACGGTTTTATTAGCTGGTTGTTCATTTCCTGGACTAGCTTCTTCTAGTAGTGAAAATACAGTTGCCATTACTGGTGGTATTACTTCTGAAGCACAAATTTTAGCGAGTTTAGTCGCTGGTATGATTGAACACTACACCGATTTGGATACGACAATTATTAATAACTTGGCGACTACTACAATTAACAACCAAGCTATGATAAATGGCGACGCTCAAATTTCAGCCGCGCGCTATACCGGGACTGACTTAACTGCCACCTTAGGCATGGAACCGGTCAAAGATCCCGCCGAAGCTTTTAAGATTGTAAAATCCGAATTTAACAAGCGTTATCAACAAACTTGGTTTAAATCTTATGGTTTTGACAATACGTATACGTTTTTAGTTCGCAAAGATACAGCTGAAAAGTATAATTTGAAAAAAATCAGCGACTTAAAAAATGTAAGTGACAAGCTAGTTGCCGGCGTCGATACTTCTTGGATTAATCGTAAAGGTGATGGGTATGACGGCTTCCAAAAAGAATATGGTTTTTCATTTAAAAATATTTTACCGATGCAAATTGGCTTAGTTTATGACGCAGTAGCCGCCGGCAAAATGGATATCGTATTAGGCTACTCCACCGATGGCCGGATTGCCAGCTACGACTTGGTGATGTTAGAAGACGATTTAAAATTCTTCCCACCTTATGATGCAGCTGCTATTGCCGATAATGCATTGTTAAAAAAATACCCTGATTTACAGACGGCATTAGGACGCCTAGAAGGTGTTATAGACACCAAGCAAATGCAAAAATTAAATTATGAAGCCGATAATAATTTAGTTGAACCTTCTGTCGTTGCAGAAAAATTTCTTAAAGACAACCACTATTTCGAAGGGAAGTGAGTAGATGGATCTGCAAAATATGAATTTAGCCGAACAATTTGTTTATTACTTTAAAGAAAACGGCAGTTACGTTTTCAGCCAGTTTTTACGTCACTTCTTAATTTCGATTTATGGCGTGTTACTTGCAGCGATTGTGGCAATTCCACTAGGGATTTTAATTTCTAAAAGACACAAATTAGCCGATTGGGTGATTCGGATTGCTAATGTCATTCAAACCGTACCGCAGCTGGCAATGTTATCCATTTTAATGATTGGATTAGGTCTAGGGGTAAATGTCGTTATCGTAACGGTTTTCCTTTATTCTATTTTACCGATTATTAAAAACACATATACGGGAATGAAACAGGTCGATAAAAATGCTTTAGATGTTGGTAAAGGGATGGGGATGACTAGCTGGCAGCGTCTTTACATGATTGAATTGCCGCTTTCCATTTCTGTTATTATGGCCGGGATCCGTAACGCCTTAGTGGTTGCGATCGGGATTACAGCAATTGGTGCTTTTGTGGGTGCTGGCGGTTTAGGCGACATTATTATTCGCGGTACAAATGCTACAGATGGTGCTTCAATTATCTTAGCCGGTGCTTTACCAACTGCTTTAATGGCGATTATCACAGACTGGATTTTAAGCATTGTAGAACATCGCCTAGATCCCGCTGGCAAAACTTCAAAATAATAATAAAAGTTTTTCAAACTCGGTTTACTCGCAAGCAATAAGGCAGAATTGCAATAAATTGTTCTGCAAATTTCTTGAAATTTTGACTTATTGTCACAGCGAGTTAGTTTGAAAAACTAGACATCAATAAAAGTTTTTCAAACTTGTTTTACTCGCAAGCAATAAGACAGAATTGCAATAAATTGTTCTGCAAATTTCTTGAAATTTTGGCTTATTGTCACAGCGAGTTAGTTTGAAAAACTAGACATCAATAAAAGTTTTTCAAACTTGTTTTACTCGCAAGCAATAAGATAGAATTGCAATAAATTGTTCTGCAAATTTCTTTGAAATTTTGACTTATTGCTGGCGCGTTAGTACATGAAGCTAGCTAGTTAGAAAGCTTTGCTAAAGCGATTTATTCATTTGAGAATGCTAATTTTAGTTAAAAACATATCAGTGAATCAACTAAAAAAGACTTGAAAAAAATACCGACTGTTAAGAGCTAGCGTAAAAACTAACCCTTAACAATCGGTACAAAATTTCAAGTCTTTTTTATTTTTTCAAATGGTAACTATAGGTGCTGACGACAATATTTTGACGCCAAGATAAACGCATCCGCAAACGTAAGCTTGTTTGGTTGTGCAAAATATTTTGCCAACGTCGCCGCGGTACGAATTGGGGAATGATAACCGTTGTCGTATAGTTGTGTTTCACGGCATTTTTACTCACTAAGTCGACGTAACGGATAATCGGATTTTCAATCGAACGGTAAGAGGAATGAACAACAGAAAAACGTACATCTGGGAAATTTTGTTTAAATTCTGCTTCAATTTCTTTTTCTTTTTTTACATCTTCATCTAATGAAACGTGCATCGCAACCACGTAATCACCAATAGATTGGGCATAATTTAGTGCCCCGACATTTACGCGGGTCACATTACCAACTAAGACAATCACGGTATTGCCGTCGTAAGTGTGAAGTTTGGCTTCATCTTCCATTAAACGCAATTGCTCGGCAACTTTCCGATAGTGATCATGAATCTTGTAAAAGATAAATAATAAAACCGGCATAATGATAAAGAATGGCCAAATATCACCTAGGCGATAAGCAAATAAGATTGTAATAATCGCATATGAGATAAAGGCACCGACAATATTTGCAATGGATTTTTTCAACCAGCCACTGCCTTGTTTTTGCCAGTGACGGACCATCCCGGTTTGTGATAACGCAAAGGGAATAAATACCCCAATAGAATAAAGCGGAATCAAGCGCTCTGTCGAACCTTGGAAAATAATCAACAAGACAATAGAGCCTGCTGCAAGGGTTATGATCCCATTGGAATAACCTAAGCGATCACCACGATCTTGATACATATGCGGCATAAATTTATCTTTTGCTAAATTATAAGCCAAAACTGGAAAAGCTGAAAAACCCGTATTGGCAGCCACAGCCAAGATTAAAGCTGTCGTAAATTGTAATGCATAATACATAATTCCGTGACCAAAAACAGCTTCCCCGATTTGAGATAAAACTGTTACCTCTTGTTCAGGGACGATCCCATACCAATAGTTGATAAAAGTAATTCCGACAAAGAAGAAGCCTAAGATACTCGCCATGATTGCTAGCGTTGCAGCTGCATTTTTTGCCCGAGGTTTTTTAAAGAAAGGTACAGCGTTACTAATGGCTTCCACCCCAGTTAAAGAAGATGAACCAGAAGAAAATGCTCGTAAAATTAACGCAATCGAAATTCCCGGAATCGCTGCTCCAGGTAGCGCCGTTGCATTAAGTGGTTGTACACCGCTAATGATTTTAAATAGACCAACAGCAATTAAAATCGTGATTACGGCAATAAATGTATAAACCGGCACCATCAAAAAGCTAGCCGACTCTCTTAATCCTCGCAAGTTCATCATCATAATCAGCAAAACGATGAAAATGGAAATGGCAACTTGGTGTCCGTACAACGCCGGTACAGCTGACGTAATCGCTTCAGCTCCAGCAGAAACAGATACCGCTACGGTTAACATATAGTCAATTAAAAGGGAACCTCCGGAAATCAGGCCCGCATTCCGCCCCAAATTCTCACTACTAACGACATAGGCGCCCCCGCCATGTGGATAAGCGTGAATGATCTGCCGATAAGACAATGTCAAAGAGACCAACAAAATAATGACAAATGCTGCAATTGGCAATGAATACCAAATTGCCGCTGTGGACAAAGCGACTAAAACAACAACAATTTGTTCTGTTCCGTACGCAATTGAAGATAGTGCATCAGAAGATAATAATGCTAACGCCGCAAACCGCGTTAATTTTTGTTCATCATTTTCTGCTGATTTTAAAGGCCGTCCCACTAACAGCCGCTTTAAATAATTCACTTTTCCTTACTCCTTTACGAAATAATTTAGTCTAACAAGATAGTTAATCGTGGTTTTGTAACAACCCAAAAAATAGAAATAATTGCTGCAATCAAGAGTGTATGCTACGCCTCTCTTTTGAAAAAGTCAATGAAAATTTCATTTAAAAATCTACAGCTTTTTTTAAAGCTTTAAAGGACCACTAACAAGCAAAAGAAATCGCTTTCTAAAAAGGAGAAAAAAGAGAACAAATTGCAGTAATTTGCGTTGCTACAATTTGCTCTCTTACTTTTAATGGAAGAAATGACTTTCTTTGGTCATATTGCCGAGTTTTTTTGTCGCCCCTTCTAAATATGGATAGGCGATCGTCCCAACGACACCAAAGAAAATAAACAGTCCTAACATGATAAAAATATTTGGCCAAGCATTTGCCCAATAAATTCCTCCCGCTGACTCCCGCAATAAATCTACCGCATGGGTAAATGGCAATAATGGGTTGATCATTTGGAAAAATTTACCGGAAACTTGAATTGGATAGTTCCCGCCACCACCAGAAATGGACAGTACCAGAATAATGATCGCAATTCCCTTACCGATGTTACCAAATAACGCTGCTAAAACATAGACAATCATCATAAAGGAAAGTCCCACTAGTAATCCAAATAAAACAGCATAAACAGGTTGTTTAACATCGACACCTAATAAGAAATAATTTCCTAAGGTAACAATTAAAGCCTGTGCCACACCTTCCGTTAAGAAAGTTAGCATACGAGCAACAAAAGTTTCACGTTTTGAAAAGCGACCTTTGTTTTTGTCTTCAATAAAGACATCGGTTGCCGCGACACTAGAAAGTAACAAGGCCCCCACCCATAAACATAGTGCGGTATAAAACGGTGTGCTGGCCGATCCGTTATTGGCCATTGGATACATTTGATTGGTTTTTAACGCAACTGGGTTGGTGAAAAATTCACTTTCTTTATTGGCATCCAATTTCAATAGTTTGATGATTTCACCAAGGTCGGCTGTTTCTTCACCTTTTTTAATCGCAGTTGCCGCTTTTTTTATGCCTGCGCGTAACGAAGGCCAATTATTTTGAATTAAGCCAGTTGCTACATCCAATGCTTTTTCAACTTCGGGTAATTTTTCATTAACCATTCCCATGGTGCTGGTTAAATCTTTTCTGATTCCTGGCCAATCTTTTTCATAAAAATCAACAGCCAGTGCTAATTTTTTCTCAACTTCAGGTAAATCATTTTTATAAAGGTCCGCACCTTTATTAATACCAGAAACAATCGCATTCATGTGGCCATTTAGCATGACATTCGCATCATGTAACTCTTTACCGATTGCTGGCATTTCTTTTTGATACTTTTCTAAAATTTTAATCGCATTTGTAATAGTCGTCTTGGTTGAGGCTAATAAAGCTTGAAAATCAATGTGTTGTGCTTTGGTCAATAGTCCATCGGCCGTATTGATCGTTGTGATCAATTGTGTCAATCCTTTTGAAATCTCACTTGAAATTTGATTAGCATCAATGCCACTTAACACATTATCTACTTCATTTCCTACACTTTGGACTTGTTCAATAAAGTTAAGGGCAGCATCCACATTTCCCGCTTGAATATAGCCATTTAAAGTCGTCACGCGATTTGCAAGACCATTAATTAGGATTTTTGCATTATTTAGTCGGCTCACCAAGTCTTGTAAAATTTGGCTATCACTCGCATTTGGCAACTTATTAATGAAATCAATCAAGTTTTGAATGATTGTTTGTTGCGTTTGCAGGTGACTAACAAAATCTTGTAATGATTTATCAATCGCTTTTTTTTCATCATCTGTCAATTTGTTATCGGCTAAAGCTGTCTTCACGTCTTCTAAAGCACTATTTACTTCTGTATGAATGAATTTCAGATTGTTTAAAATCATATTTACACTTTGCGTGATATTCGGAATAGCCTTTTGCAGTTCTTCGGCCCCTTCTTTGGTGGTATTGGCAAATTCTTGTGCCTGATTGCCCAATTTTTGAATATCAGGTAAAACACTTTGGACTTGTTCAATAATCGTTAAGCCTTGCTTGGCGTCTTTAATCCCGGCATCCATCGTGCTCTTAATATTTTCAAAGTCACCATCAACCATCGCCAATTGTTTCCCTGCGTTTTGGATTTCAGGAATTTTAGCTTGTAAATCCAAAATAATTGCCGCTTCTTTTTTCAATTGGGGCATTTTATCATTCAAACTAACTAACTTGTTGCCCATTTCATCTACTTGAGGTAGATAGTCGATAAATTGATTGGCCTTATTCAATTTTTCTTTAATTTCAGGCATCTTATCATTTAACGCAACCACTTCTTTGGTATAGCCTTCAATTTGATCCAAATTATCATTGGTAGTTAAAATCAAATTTTTCACTTTATTGATGCTGACTAAGTTACTGTCAATATCATAGCCTACTTCATTGAAAACTTTCATCAGCGTGTTACTAGCAGTATCAATGAACTGATTAGAAATTTGTTCTTGTAAACTAGTAGCACCTTTGTCAGCAATTTTTGGTGCAATTGCATTGATTTTTTCATTAATGTAATATTCAATCGTCGGTTTTTTTATCGTTCCCGTTGTAAAACTCAATAAATCTTTGGAAAACTCTTTTGGAAGATAAATCCCCGCATAATATTTCCCAGAGCGCACGCCTTTGGTTAATTCTTCTTTCGAGTCAACAAAACGCCAACCTAGTTGCTTGTTGTCATGAAGAGTATCAATCACCTGCTCGCCGATTTCTACTTTCTTATCTTGTAAACTCGCCCCTGCGTCATCACTGTAAACGGCAATGGGCAACTCCCCAGTATTGCCATAAGGATCCCACAAAGCCTTGATATTAAACCAAGCATATAAAGAAGGCAAAACCATTAACGCAACGATTAAGAAAGCTGCCATTGGATTTTTAAAGATTCGCTTCCAGTCTGTTTTATATAGTTCAAAAACATTTTTAATATGTTGCATATTCATCACCTTTATTTTTTTCTGCCTGCTTACTTTACCATTTTTTATTTTAAGGAACCATCTAAAAAAACGAGCTCGTCGTGACTTTTTGACACTTATGACAATCTGTCATAAAGAAAAGGCTTGCATTCTTTTCAAATGGGGTTACTTCTTAAACATTACTTTAAGTTTACCAAAATTATCATTATATAGAAATAAATACGGTTCTTTTGAGCAAGAGACAAAACAAGAGACAAAAATAGTAGCTTTGATCACCCACCATTTTGCCGCAGTGAATGAAAAGCTACTATAATTTTGATTTTTGATTATAAATTTTAGTTCATGGCATCTAACCAATCCCATAAAACTTTTAAACTTGTTCCTTGTAAAAATGGAGTTAAGCCAATTTCAGCCGGATCGCGGTGATTGGCTGGTAAACTTTGATCTGGAATGAGTACAACTTTCATTTTCGCTTGCAAAGCAGCCTTAGCGCCGGTTAAAGAATCTTCGACTGCAATCGTATTTTGTGGATTTGCTCCAACTTTTGCGGCAGTTGCCAAATAGATGTCTGGTGCTGGTTTTAATTCTTTAACATCATCGCCAAATGTGATCACATCAAAAAAAGACGCCAATTGGAAATAATCCAAATACATTTTACCTCTTTTTCTCAAAGTAGAGGTGGCCAAACCACAATATAAACCTTTTTCTCTGACTTTTGCTAAAGTTTCTTTTGCGTAAGGCTTCAACTGCAACGCCCCTTTTGCCAATTCAGCAGCAATAAAAACTTCCCGTTCTGTTTTCATTTTTTCCACGATTTCTTCAGAACCAAAATGAGCAGCTAATTTTGCCATTGTTTGACTAGCGCTTTGCCCACTCCACCCCTTCATATCTGCTTTTGTCAGTGAAATACCATGTTTTTTAGCAACCTGTAACCAACCGCGCTGATACATTTGCTCACTGTCTATTAGTAAACCATCCATATCAAAAATTATCATCTCAATCATCACATCACCCTAAATTCTTTGCCTGCAAAAATTTTGCCACTGTTAAATCAAACAACTCGACAACTTTATCTGGTGCCTCATCATAAGATAAATTAATGGTGGGTGTTGCCAAACTATCAAAAGCACTTAAGGGTTGCAAAGTTTGAGTATCAAATGTAATTTTCGGTGCATGAATCGTCTCACCACAGGGGCCTGCATGAATAATTGCCAGCTCAGCTTTATGCTGTGGTAACAGGCGCAGACGATAAAAAACACCATCTAAAAATTCTCGCTCTTCACTGTAATTTTCTTTAATTTTTTGCCACTGTTCTTTTCTCATCAGCAATTCTCCTATTCTTATTTTACCTTTATTATAGACCAAAAAACACCCTGTAACCAACCGCGGTTACAAGGTGTCTTTTTGCGCCAAGTTCATTATTTCAACAAATTTATTGTTGTTTTTTATTATCCAATGCTTCATCCATAATAAAAGTTGCAATTCGTTCATTAGGCTGACGACTTGGATAAACGGAGCGACCTGAGTGAAAGTCTTTTGCGTCAAGCTGGGTTAAGTAACGATCAGAAGCTTCTTTTTGAATTGCAATGATGCGGCGATTCAGCACTTCCCAATCTGCTTCTGAAAGATAGTCATCTACAATCATGAGATTTTCATTTTGATAGTTATGAATTGGGTCATTTGTGACAACTAAGTCATAATCTTCAAAGTGCTCCAATTCCGCTGTAGAAACAAATAAAGGCGATTCTTTATATAAATCAATTTTAAAACGATCTCCATACGGCGCTTTTAGCAAGGAGCGCAACATTTTTGCGTGACGCACGCCTCTATGGCTAACAACCAAAATGCTTAGACTACGTCGCAAACTTTCCAACTGCAAGGGTAAATTAGCCCATTCTTTCAATAAAATGCAGCGCACATCTGCTTCTGTCTTTTGTACCCAAGGAAAATTACAGTCTTTTTCAATTTCTCTTAAGTGCACACTGACAATCTTAGAAAAGATTGGATAGATTCGTTGAATATTACGCGCATATTCTTGACTTTGATTATGCAAGATTTCCCGATCATAAGGGTAAAGGGAATACGTCGAATAAAGTCCCATCATTTGCTGGACGATCTTCTTTTCATCCCGTTCATTTAGCGGAAAGTCAACTGCCTGACACACGCGTTGTAAAAACTGTTCAATTGCCGTTTGAATACGAAATTCTTGTTGACGATTTGCCCAGTTGTAATACTCGTGAAAAACTGTCCGACTTGTTTCTCGGTGCCACATGGGAACCAACTTATAATTGGTCACAGCAAATTTTTCACTATAACTGCGATTACTTTTGATTAAACGATCCAAGAAATCATCCGGCTCAGCGTAAATCTCTTCACTTAACATAAACCCTTGCGATGCACGAATTATAGTTACCATTAATAAATATGCGTGTTCAATAATTTCATGATCATCCCACAAAATATCAAAATCTGTTGAAGTCCGCATTACAAAACAAACGAGCTGCTGTCGTTCCAAGTCAAAAGGCCATTCAGTAGTCCCATAGGCTTCAAGAAAATAAGATTGGTAAAAAAAGCGAACCCAGCGCTCATCTGGAGCTGTAATTCGAAATGGTTTACGTTCTAAGACTAAACCCCTTCTCTTTAATGCTTTAGCCGTACTATTTACCATACGATAAAATGTTGCTTCACTTAGAAACAATTTATTGATCCAATATTCAGCATCTCGATTGGGATTCAAAAAAACCGCCTCAATAAATTGAAATTCATTGGAATCTTGTAGAATTTTTTGATAAATGTTATTAATCTTGTTGGACTGTACAGGCTGTGCTTTGATTCCCTTCATTTTTGAAATATCAATATGAAGGTATTCTTCTAATTCATCGTTGATATAGTTAACGTCCGTTATTAACGTTTTGGTTGAACATTCTAATGTAGCTGCAGCCTCTTCTAGTGACCACCAGCGTTGATGCTTCGTTAAAAATTCAATTAAATATAAACGTCTTTTCATGGCTGTATTCAATAACAATCTCATCTATCTCACCAACTTGCCATTTTTTTAATTTTATTTTAACATATAAGTAGTTAATGCGGGAATTATTCTGAACTTTTTATTTATTAATTTTCATTACTCCAGTTTTTTTCACAAAAATGAAATTTATGAATGATTTTTGAAAAACCGCTAACCTCTAAGGCTTTCTTAACGCCATAAAAATATAAAGTGTTATCTATTGTGAAATTTATTTAACTTTTGCCTTAATTCTCGTTAATCTAAGAGTGTAAAGAACAAGTCACAGTAAAATTCAGATTTGTCACCTACGGAAACATAGTAATGGGGGGAACGACTATGTTAAAGAAATTATGGAATAAAAGGGCAACAAAATTAATCATCCTTTGTTTAGGCGCTCTTGTTGCATTTCTTGCTTTTGACTTTTATACTTCTGGCACTACATACGGTAGCAACTCGGCAGCAGCACAAACACCAAGTGACATCATTGCACCAACAATCACAGGTGATGCTGCCATCACATTAGAACGAGGAACAAGTTTCAATCCTGCGGACCACTTTACAGTAACCGACGATCAAGACGAAAATCCTACTTTGGAAGTTCAAACACCCGTAGATACCTCAGTTGTCGGTGTTACGCCGGTCTTACTAACTGCTAAAGATGAACTTGGCAATACCAGTACAAAACAAATTATCGTTAATGTCGTTGACACTGCAGCTGAAGAAAAAGCCAAAGCTGAGGCTGAAAAAAAAGCCAAAGAGGAACAGGCTAAAAAAGAAGCTGCTGCTAAAAAAGAGGCTGAAGAAAAAGCCGCTAAAGAACAAGAACTGGCAGCACAAGCTGAAAATACGCAACAAAACACAGTTTCAGACCAAACTAGTTCAAATACAAATGAAGCTAAAAATGAGGCAGCACAAAAAGAAAACGTTAACAATAATTCGCAAAATAATAATCAAACAGCAAATACAAGTAACTCAAATCAAAATTCTGCTCCAGCTGCTCCTGCCACAATTCAACCCATGCAATTGGAAATTAACGGAAAATTTATCAACTATCAAAATGCCGGACAAGGTAGCGGACAAGCGATAATTGATGCTGACCACAGCCGTGCAGCTACATGGGGCGGTGCTGCCGTTCAATCTGGCGACGATGGTTTGAATACTCACATTATTGCGCATAACCCTGGTGCCTTCGATGTAATTTTCACCCTTGCAATAGGCTCTCAGTTTAGAATATCAGATGCAAATGGTAAAGTCACCACTTATACTGTTAATGAAATCACCCAAGTTGATGATGAAGCGTATCGGCTAAGCGATGGCGCAGATTATTGGGATAAAATGATTGGCACTGGCGGCGGTGAAAGAGTTACCTTGCAAGCTTGTATTAATGACATTCACAATCTCGTAGTATTTGCATCCAAATAAAATACTTGTCCTCCCGCAAGTATTTACTCATCAATAAAAAGCTCTTCAACAAGCGCCAGAACTTGTTGAAGAGCTTTTTAATTATGTATCCTGCTGATGCAAAGCAGGCGTTAAATCCGCCAGCCCGACACTGATACGTAATGCCCGATCCACTGCTTTCATCGTAACAGAATCCAACACACAGACTTTTTCCTTTAAGCGGCTTTTGTCAATCGTGCGAATCTGTTCTAACAAAATTACCGAATCTTTATTAATACCACTTTCTGCCGCCTTGATGCCGACATGAGTTGGTAGCTTTGGTTTTGCCATTTTAGCCGTAATAGCTGCAACAATTACGGTTGGACTAAAATGATTGCCCCGATCGTTTTGGATAATTAATACTGGGCGAATGCCGCCTTGTTCAGATCCAACAACCGGTGACAAATCAGCAAAGAAAATATCTCCGCGTTTCACCATTTAACTCATCCTCATTCAATATATTCCCGTGGTACCCGCGGTGAAATACCGCAAGCAACTTCGTAGTGAATTGTCTCTAATTTTTCTGCAACTTCCTCAAGTGTGATCGCTTCTCCACCATTTTTCCCAACCAGCGTTACTTTTGTGCCTACAGCTACTTCATCAGGTAAGCGAACCATAATTTGATCCATGCATATACGACCAACAATTTCACAAAATTTTCCGTCAACTAGAACGCTAAATCCTTGTAATTTTCGCAACCAACCATCAGCATATCCAATTGGAATAGTTCCAATCCACTCTGCCTGGGGTGTAATATACGTTTCACCGTAACCAATGCCGCTTCCTGTCGGTAATTGTTTCACCTGAACAATTTGAGACACTAATTCTAAAGCTGGCTCTAATTGATAAGGTGCTGTTAATGTATGTCCAGAAGGATTCAAGCCATATAAAGCCACGCCATAACGAACTAAATTACCAATTGGCTCATGCCATAGTGCTGTTGCGCTATTACTATCATGGACATAACGAGGTTGATAGGGTAAGTTCTCTAAAACCGCTAAAAAGCGATTTTTTTGGGTTTCATAATACGTTTTATCTGCTTGATCTGCAGTAGCAAAATGCGTGAAAATCCCTTCCCACTTCATTTGCGGTATCGCTTCCATTAAACGAACGGCCTCATTGACACTTTCAGGAGCTAAAAATCCAATCCGCCCCATGCCCGTATCAACTTTTAAATGTATTTTCAACGGTCGTGGCAATTGTTCTACCTGAAGCATTTCAAAAGCCTCCTGTAGCCACTCTACCGTCGCAACTGGAAAAGCCAAATCGTATTCACTTAATAGCTGAAGATAACTAATCTCCACCAATCCTAAAACTAAAATCGGCTGGGTAATGCCTGCTTCACGTAATTCAATGCCCTCATCAATCGTTGCGACACAAAAACCACTGGCGCCACCTTTTAATGCGGCATGAGCTACTGCTGTGGCACCATGACCATATCCATCTGCTTTAACTACTGCAAAAAGATTTGTAGTTTGCGGTAATTGCTGCAAGATATTTTGAATATTTTTTACAATTGCATTTAAATTTATAATCGCTTTTGTCGGACGGTGAATCGATGTAACCACGGTTTTTCCTTCTTTCTATCTTCAAACAAAAATTACTCTGCTAATAAGATTTGCGCAAATGCTGTTTCATCTGTGTGGGTAATACTAACAAATACTTGCCCAATATAAGGAGAAGCGGTCATTTTGGGCGCCCCTAATTCATCTGGCAGAATCTCTAGTTCTTGAAAAGTTACTTTTCCTATACCTGTACCCCATGCTTTTGAAAATGCTTCTTTACAAGCATAGCGGCCGCCTAAAAATTCAACCTGCCGTTTAAAAGGCAATTGCTGAAAAATCGCTAATTCTTTTGGTGTTAACACCCGACTAGCAAATTGTGGCTTATCTGTAATAATTTTTCTAATTCGACTTAACTCAACCGCGTCGATGCCAATTCCTTTTATCATTTGCAAACTCCTACATTACAATTTTCAAGCCGTTTCAAAAGATGTTTTTTGCTAGTCTCATTCTACCAAATGTTACGAGAAAAACCATTAAAAGACTTCACATCTTTCAAAAAGCTGTAACGAAGTTTTATAAAGTGAAATTTATTCAAACTCAAGCGTAACGCAAACTCATACGCTATGTAAACCCTTTTTTGAAATAAAAATGAAAATATTTACTATATAAAAATTTATATTATTGTTAAGAAATAGTGTAAAAAAGCCACCTGAACTATATTTCTATAAAAAAAACGTTATTTTACACTAAGACCTTTTTGCACAACAAAAAAAGACTGCCTCTTTAGATAATAAAAAACAGCGAATCACTAGAAAGTGACTCGCTGCATGTACAAGTATTAATCTTGATTGTTGCGAATAACAAAGCTGCGTTTTCCGCCACCGTCATTTTGACGACGGTCATCGCGCCGGCGATCGTTGCGTTTTTGGCCTTCTTTGTTATAGTGGCTATTTTTATTTTTGTTACGGTAGTTCCCGCCATCTTTACGATTGCGATTGTTGCTACCGCCACCACCACTGCGACGACCATTTTTATTGAAGCCTTTTTTACCACTTGGTAAAGGACGTTCTGGTGTAATTTTAACCGGTACAGCATCAGCTGGATCTTTTGCGATAGTTTTTAGCAATAAAGCGACTAAAACTTCTGGATCATAGCCTTCAATTAATTTTTCTGCTGTAGTCATGTAACGTTCCAAACCGTTTTCTTTCAACCCATCTTCAACTTGTTGTACCGCAGCACCTAGTTGACCTTTGAAAGCTTCTTTTTCGGTTGGTGGACGTAATGGTGACATCCGTTTTTTCGTTAAGTTTTCAATAACGTGCAAGTAGCTCATTTCATTTGGTGTTACAAAAGTTACTGACATTCCGCCTTTACCGGCACGACCAGTACGGCCGATACGGTGAACATAGCTTTCTGGATCTTGTGGGATATCGTAGTTGTAAACATGTGTTACACCGGAAATATCCAAACCGCGAGCAGCAACGTCAGTAGCAACTAAAATATCCAATTGGCCTGATTTAAAAGCGCGTAAAACACTCATCCGTTTTTGTTGTGACAAATCACCATGGATACCTTCAGCACGGTAACCCCGCGCTTCTAACCCCCGTGCCAATTCATCAACACGACGTTTCGTGCGTCCGAAAACGATCGCAAGTTCTGGTGTTTGAACATCTAATAAGCGCGTCATTACATCAAATTTTTCAAAATCTTTGGCCCGAACATAATATTGATCAATCAAATCAGCTGTCATTTCTTTGGCTTTAATTTGAACGTGTTCAGGATTTTTCATGAATTTTACGCCAATATTTTTAATAGCTGGGGGCATCGTAGCAGAAAATAGTAATGTTTGGCGTTCTTCAGGAACTTGAGAGATAATTTTTTCAATATCTTCTAAAAAGCCCATGTTCAACATTTCGTCAGCTTCGTCTAAGACTAATGTGCGAACAGTTCCTAATTTCAATGTGTGACGGTTAATGTGGTCAAGCATCCGACCAGGCGTCCCAACAACAATATGGGGACGATCTTTTAAGCCGCGAATTTGACGGCCAATATCGGCGCCACCGTATACAGCTTGGACGCGGATTTTTTTGTCTCGTCCTAGACGGTACAATTCTTCTTGCGTTTGAATCGCAAGCTCACGAGTAGGTGCAATAACAAGTCCTTGCAATGTGTGGTTATTTGTATCAATTTTTTCTAACATCGGTAGACCAAACGCCGCTGTTTTACCAGTACCGGTTTGTGCTTGGCCGATTACATCGCGACCTGCTAGTGCTAAAGGAATTGTTGCTTCTTGGATTGGAGTTGCTTCTTCAAAGCCGGCCCGCTCGACAGATTGCAATAATTCAGGTGATAAATTAAGTTCGTTAAATTTCAAAAGTTTCCTCCTTGAGATGTGTTTCTTATCTATAGTATTTGATGCCCCTCTACCGAAAATAACTCTCGGCAGCCTGCTGCCAAATAGCAAAAGAGGAAGGCCAAAAGAGGCACAATCAAAAAGCTAAATTTCTTCATCAAGCATAGAACTATGCTTTTTCGCTTATTCATTGTCTACTTTTGTACCGTCCTCTTAACTTCAAAAAGTGAATCTCACTTTACCCTTGATTTTCGGTATCGCGTCATTTTAACACAGAATGAAACTTTCAGCAAGTTTTCAATTTTCATCCATAATATAAAAAAGCAAACAGTCATACTCCAAACTGTTTGCTTTTTATGGTTACATTAAAGCTGATACAACTTCTGTTAATCCCATTCCGTTACTCCCTTTTAAAACAATCGTATCTGTCGGTTGTAGTTCAGCTTGAACCAATTTTATTAGTTGAGCTTTATTTTCTTTATCAAAATGATAAACCATTAGTTGGCTATCTTTTTTAGTTAAAGCGTTAAATAAAGCTTTCATCTCACTACCATACAGAAAAATGACATTAAAGCGATCATCGATATGATTTGCCATACGCGCATGCATGGTTGGTGAATCCGGGCCTAATTCTAACATATCGGCTAAAACTGCTAATTTTCGTCCCGCTGTATTTAGGTTGGCCACTGTGTCCAGTACCAAGCCCATCGCAGTTGGGTTGGCATTGTATACATCACTTAAAATCTGTGCACCGTTTTTTGCAGCTAGCCATTCTGTCCGATTTTTTGTTAATTGGAATTCTGCTAAGCCTTGTTTGATATTTTGTTGTGAGACACCAAAATACTCTCCCAACGCATAGGCAATTAATGCATTTTTGACATTATAGCCGCCAATCACTGGAATACTATATTCTTTATCGGCAACCATAAAAGTCGTTTTTGTTTTATCTTCTTTGGTAATTGTAGCGGTTAAATCACCGGCACTTAAGCCAAACGTTACAACTTTTTGCGTTAGATCAGAAACTAATGGTGTTAATAGCTCTTCATCTGCTGGGACAACCAATAAGCCGTCTCTTTTTAGCCCCGCTGTAATTTCCATTTTTGCTTTAGCAATCCCAGCTCGCGAGCCAAGATTTTCAATGTGTGCTTCGCCGATAATGGTAATTGCCCCTGCATCTGGCTGTGCCAGCAAAGACAATTCTGTCAGTTCACCGGCATGATCCATTCCCATTTCTAAAACTAAAACTTCGCAGTCTGTTGGCATATGCAAAATAGTATAAGGCATGCCGATATTATTGTTATAGTTTCCTTGTGTCTTGTATGTTTTAAACTGGGTCGCCATTACCGCAGCTGTCATATCTTTTGTCGTTGTTTTACCATTACTTCCTGTAATCGCCGCAACTTTAGGCTTAACTTTTTGTAAATAATATTGTGCTAACGTTTGAAAAGCAGCTAAAACATCTGCAACTAAAATAACGATCATATCTTTTGGTGCTTTATTGAGCTCCTGACTCCAAAATGTCGCAATCGCACCGTTTTCTTTGGCTAAATTGACAAAGTCATGCCCATCACGCTCACCTGCTAAGGGAACAAATAAACCACCAGTTGTGATTTTACGGCTATCAAATTCAATATTAGAAATAAGTGTTTCTTCCTGAAATTCATTTTGCCCAAACAAAGCAGCAATTTCTTTAACTGTTAAATTCATTATATTCTCCGTTCTAACCATATTATGAGCGCTATAAAACGCACCTTCATTTTAAACATTCTAACTTCTTGCATTAAAACAAAAAAGGTGAGATGTTCGCAAAGAATCATCTCACCTTTTCTTTATTTCACGTCGGTTAAAAAGCTTTGCCGTTGTTTATAGCGTTTTAATGCTAATTGAATCAACTCTTCGATCAAATCACCATATTTTAAGCCCATTTTTTCCCATAATGATGGATACATACTATACTGGGTAAAACCTGGCATCGTGTTTAGTTCATTTAAGAATAGTTCATTTTTATTGGTTAAGAAGAAGTCACAGCGAGACAATCCGCTACCACCTAACATAATATAGGCTTTTTTGGCGAACTCTTGCGCTTTTTCTTGCACATCTTCTGTCACTTCTGCTGGAATTTGCATTACGATTTGATTGTCGATATATTTAGAATTGTAATCGTAAAAAGCCACATCTTTTACAATTTCTCCGGCTAAAGTTGTCCGCACATCTTCATTGCCTAAAATTGCGACTTCAATTTCTCGTGCTTCAATCCCTTGTTCTACAATTGCGCGGGTATCGTATTTATAGGCTTCTTGCAAAGCATTTTGCAATTCTTCTCTGTTTTCAGCTTTTGAAATTCCTACAGATGAACCCATATTCGCTGGTTTAACAAACATTGGATATAACAAGGTGCCTTCACATTGTTCAAAAATTTGCTTTGGATTTTCTTTCCATAAGTTTTTCAAAACAGGAACATAAGGAACTTGCGGAATACCTGCAGCCTGCAAAATATATTTCGTCATAATTTTGTCCATGCCACAAGCACTAGTTAAAACCCCAGCCCCAATATAAGGCATATCGATCGTTTCTAAGAAACCTTGAATTGTTCCATCTTCGCCATTTGGCCCATGTAATAATGGAAAGACAACTGCATCATCTTCTTTGATGGTACTTGGTGAAATAATTTCACCTGTTGCATCTTTTGTATCCCAAGTTAAATTAAGAACTGATTCATTTTTTGGCTTTTCCGTCAGCAACGGTCCTTTGACCCACTTGCCATCTTTTGTGATGAAAACTAGTTGGACTTGATAGTAGTCGTAGTAGATAGCATTCAGCACTGAATAAGCTGAAAGAATTGAGACATCGTGCTCGGCACTGCGACCGCCATATAATAATACGATTTTCAAAAGTATTTCCTCCCGTGATCAACTCACATCTTTTTTATCTCTCACATTTTAGCACAAAAAAGCCTTTCGCGACATAATATTTCAAAAGTAGCTGTCAGCTATTTTTGAAGTCGATTTGTAAAATGCTTTTTAAATACTGAGTAAAATGCTTTTTTAGTTGAATTATTTGTCACCAAAGCTTTTAAACAGTACCATAGAAGAAAAAGCACGCCACTTGTGAGCAAGACTTAGGAGGTGTCAAAATGAGTCAAGAAGTGTCTAAGAAAAAAAGACTCCAGATGATTGTCAAAATTTTCACCAAATATAAAGTTATTCAAAATTTCAGCCAACAAAAAAATCCAGACGCTGTTAGAACTGCGTTTGAAGAATTAGGGCCAACTTTTATCAAAATCGGACAAATGCTATCGGTGCGGACCGATTTACTTTCACCTGCTTATATCAAAGCCTTTAAGAGCTTGCAAGACAACGTCAAAAGCGATGACTTCAGCGAAGTAAAAGCACTGTTGGAGTCTGAATGGGAACTTGCTATCTCTGATATTTTCACTGAATTTGAAGAACAAGCTTTTGCTTCTGCTTCAATCGGGCAAGCCCATCGCGCAACTTTAAAAAGCGGTCAAAAAGTTGTCGTTAAAGTCCAGCACCCCGGTATTATTTCAGCCATCAATGTTGATTTAGCCTTATTTGAAAAGGCTATCCCTTTATTTGCCAAAATTCCTGAAACAAAAGTCATTGATTTACGCAGTGTTTTACGCGAAGTCAAAACTTCCCTTGATAATGAAACGGACTTTTTAAAAGAAAGTAAAAATGCTGCGCGTTTTTATAAAAACAACAACGATTGGCATGAAGTAAAAGTCCCCCAAGTTTTTCCTGAGTACTGCACGAAAAAAGTCATCGTTTTAGAATTTATGTCCGGCAAAAGTCTGCGTTACTTGCTAGAAGCACCAAAAAATGAGATAGCCTACGAAAATGTTAGTAACCAAGCGTTAAAGAAAAAGATTGGCTTACTTTTAGTTGAATCCTTCATGAAGCAAGTTTTTGAAGATGGCTTTTTTCACGCCGACCCACACCCAGGAAATCTTTTCTTACAGCTGCTAAACCCCAATATTGAAAATTTAGCAACGGAAAGAGTCGGGCGGTTTGGACCTTTTGGATCTGAAGCAACTTGGAAAACAAAAACCCAACTTCCTCCATACCGAGTTGTCTATTTGGATTTTGGTATGATGGGCAATTTAGATGATAACTTGCGAAGTAAATTAACGGATACAGTGATTGCCCTTTACACCCAAGATACTGCTGCGGTGGCACAAGCTGTTTTGCGCTTGTGTCGTCAAGAAGGCCCTTTTGATGAGTATCGTTTTCACGATGAGCTCGAACAATTTTTAGTGGAATACTATCATCTTTCTTTAAAAGAAATCGATTTACAACAAGTGCTCAGTCAGGTAATCGGCATTTGTAACGCTAATAATTTACAAATGGACCAAGCTGTCACTATGCTAATAAAAGCCTTTGGCACCTTAGAAGGCGTGGTGGAAGAATTAGATCCTGAACTTTCGATGATGGAAGTTTTGCAAAATTTCGCGCAAAAATATTTTTTCAAACAATTTGATTTAAAAGAAGAAGCCAAAAGACAAGGCCTAAACCTCTTTAAAAATTTACGAAGTTTACCCAAACTACCTGAAAAAATTAGTAATGCGCTGGATACTGTCAGCAACGGTAAGAGTCGTGTCAACTTAGAAATTAACGACCAAAAACAAATTCTAGACCGCCTTGAAGCCATGGTCAATCGCATTGTAGTCGCTCTAGTTTTAGCAGCAGTTATTCTGAGTTCTTCACTGTTAGTCGTTTCAAGTCCTGACGCTCAGCCAAAATTTGTCGACAATTTAGGCTTATTCGGTTATATTGCGGCCTTTGTCACGATTTTATTATTGTCACTTAGCTATCTTTATCGCCGCTTTAAAAAAAGATGAATTGCTATTCTTTCTAGTCAAAAATAGGATTACAACAGATACTTTCACCCATCTGCTGTAATCCTATTTTATAATGTTTCTTGCAATAAACTTTCCATCTTTACGACAAATTCTTGGCGATCTTCTTTCGTGAAAGCTTTTGGTCCTTTTGTCTTTTGACCAGCTTTTCTTAATTTAGCCCCTAGATAGCGTTGTTCTAACAATTGATCAATTGTCGCAGCTAAATATTCTTTTCCGCTATGATGAAACACGCGGGCACCTTTTGGTGAGACTAGAGAAGCTAAGCCAAAGTCTTGCGTAATCACCCAGTCATCTGCGTTTATTTCTTTGACAATCCGATAATCTGCACTGTCAGCTCCTTTGTCCACATAAATGAACCGGACAAAATTTGGATACGTTTCAGTTGTATAGTGATCAACACTGGTCACAATGAGTACTGGCACCCGATATTTTTCCGCCAGTCCAATTACTTCTTTTTTTACTGGCGAACCGTCGCCATCCACTACAAAACGCATTTTCATTCCCCTTTTTTCATACTACGTTAGTTTTAGTATGAAGCACAACACGCGTTTTAGCAAATAAGAAGAGCATTTGGCGCCGTGTTTTTCTTTACGCAATAATGAAGAGTGAAAAATATTTTAAAAAGCATTTTTTGTTGCCCATCTTAATAAAACTTGGCGATAATGATTTAAATAAGCTGAAATACTTTATTTTTCAACTCGTAAACGGCATCACAACTAGCGGCTACTTCCTGCTCATGTGTGACTAAAATAATACATTTATTTTGTTCATGGGCAATTTTTTCAAACAATGCGACGATTTCTTTTGACGTTGTTTCATCCAAATTGCCAGTGGGCTCATCGGCAACGATCAGTTCATGGTCACAACATAGCGCGCGAACAATCGCAACACGCTGTTGTTGCCCCCCTGAAAGCTGGGTTACTTTTTTAGCCGCCAAATCACTAGTAATCCCGACTTGCGCCAAATTGGCTAAGGCATAGGCCTCAGGATCACTTTGTTGTGTTTTTGCAATTGCCATAGCTGTCAAAACATTATCCAAAGCTGACATATAGGGCAATAAATTATAAGCCTGAAAAACAATTGAGACATCTTTGCGACGATATTCCTGCAAGCCAATTTCTTTTAAAGACTGTCCTTTATACAAAATAGCTCCTGCTTTTGGTGTATCAAGACCTGTCAAAAGCGAAAGAAAAGTCGTTTTTCCAGAACCACTGCTTCCTAAAATTCCATAGAGTTTTCCTGAATCAAAACTCAGATTTACATTTTCAAACAAAGGGCCATCTGGTTCATACCAATAGCCCAAATTTTCTGTTGTTAGTGTCATTGGTTATTCCTCCTTCAATTTTTAAACTAGATTTACGAAACTAAAATCTTTTTAGGATTTAGGCGTAAAATGCCGACACTGGCTAGTAAAATGGCCAACAGACTGATTGCTAGGCCCATAGCTGCTAAACTTGCAATTTCAGTTGGAGAAACACTGATTTTCAATTCTTTAACCTCTTCACTAGTTTGCATCACACTACCAAAACCACCGCCTCTAGCGCCAAATTCGCCCATTTTACCACCAGCTGGTCCACCATTTTGCTCAGAGGGTGGATTGCCTTGATCATTTGTTCTTGATGCTTGATTATTTGTGACAGTTGTTTGATTTTGCTGTTGCAACAATTGATTTCCAACTGCATTACCAACTAAATTTCCACTAAATGTTGCAATCACCAAAGCAAAGATCATGCAGACAAAAATTTCACTAAAGAATTGCAAAATCACTTTAAAGCGCGATTCTCCTAAAGATAGTAAAACACCAATTTCATAGCGTCGTTCACGTATCGTTAACATAACAATTAAAGTTAGAATAATGACACCTGCCACAACTACTAGCACTATTATATTTTTGGCAAAATCTGAAACATTGTTCAAAGGTTGTAGCATTTGTTGATACATTTGGTCGTTTGTTTGTAAGCTATAGGTATCTGTATCGATCAATTGATTCGCTTTTTTGACAAATTTCGTCATTTCTTTAGGGTCAGCCAAATTGTAAACGGCCGAATCGATTGTATCTGCACTAGTGCTGCCTTTTAAACTATTGGCTAAAGTATAAGAAGAAAAAATCGTATTGGCAGGATTCATAAAATTAAAACGCATCCCCATACTCGTACCACTATCACTCGTTTCATAAATACCTTTTACTTTGACGGTTACATCTTTATCTTCACTATTTTTAATTTTAAAGGTATCCCCAACAGTTAAATCATTGGCACTAGCTAAGGAAGATTCAATTAAGACATTGTTACTGCCTTCATCTTTTTCAGACAATGCAGTACCTGATGTAATTTTGGCAGTACCTGCTGCAAATGTACTGTAAGAATCACTCGCCAAAACACCTGTAATTTGAAAGTCTCCTTGATCCATCTGCCCCATGTTTGCCGGCATTTGTCCACCTGGATTTTTCATATTTTCATTTTCTGAATTTTGCGTACTACTTGTATTCTCTGCTTGATCAGCTTCACTTGAAATTGGCGTAATCCCCGTACTTTTAGCCGCTGAGGTGCTAACTTCAAAAGAATAAGATTTCACCTGTGAAAGGGCGGCAATCTTTTTTGCATCCGCTAAATTTACTGGTGTCAAATTAAAGCTGGCTGGATCAGGACGATTTGATGTCTCATTGGTATCTTCTTCACTTTTTTGAAACATCGCCGCGCGATTAGTGGTGAGTGTGACTGTTGCACCAATACTTTTTTTGGCGTTTTCACTGGCAACTTCAGCTGCACTTTTAATTGTTAACCCAGCTAAAACAAAAATCAAAATTGCTGAAAAAACGGCGATTAATAACACGCTTCGCCCCTTTTTAGCCCAAAGACTTTGGTAAGCTCGTTTTAAAAAATTCATTTCAAATCCTCCTGTTGTTTTTATTTGCTTTCTCAGCCTATTTTTATCAGCTTAAAATCAGCTTAAACCACTAAAAAAACTATTTTTAATAGCAAAGAAAAAGTTTAAGTTTCATTTAGGAGGAGCATGGTAAAATGAAGCTGAGGTGAAGTGTATGTTGAAGTTACTTATAGTCGAAGATGAACACACATTATCAGATAATATCAAAGAAATTATTCAGCCCTTAGGTGAAGTAACACAAGCTTTTGATGGGGAGATTGGCTTATTTGAAGCCCAAAGTAATATTTACGATTTAATTTTATTAGACTTAATGTTGCCAGAAATTAACGGTTACGAATTATTGGCGCAACTGCGCCGTCAAAACATTCAAACGCCTGTTTTGATTTTAACGGCAAAAGACGGCATTGATGATAAAGTTACCGGCTTTCAAAAAGGAGCAGATGATTATTTGACAAAGCCTTTTTACCGCGAAGAATTATTGTTACGGGTAAAAGCATTACTTAAGCGCTCCCTTGGCTTATACGAAGAAAATCTGCTGCATTATGGGCCCATCACCTGCAATTTACAAAGTAACCAAGTTATTTTTAAAGACGAAACTTTAGCCATTCAAGGCAAGGAATTCGAGCTGCTCGTTTATTTCATTCAAAATAAAGGCGTCATTTTAACTAAAGAACAGATTTTCGACCGCATTTGGGGCTTTGATTCCGACACGACATTAACAGTTGTGGAAGTTTATATGAGCCATTTACGCAAACATCTTAAAAAAACCGGCGTAGCCGATGATTTCAAGACATTGCGCAATGTCGGTTACCTGCTGCAGGAATAGGAGTAAATTATGAATAAAGAGCTATCCAAAAAGCAACGCCGGCAATTTTTTTTATTAAATGCTGGCGCATTTGCCCTTATTTTCTTGTTATTGGGTTTTATTGTTTTACAGTTATTGCAAAGTTCTGCCTATAAACAAACAGACGAATCTTTAAAAAATATCAGCCAAGATGAGCGCAGTGTCACCATGGAAATTACACGACTCAAAGAAGGTAATCCTTTTTTGATGCCAAAATCAGATTTTGCGCCAATGGAAAACCGGAGCAATCGCTTTAATTCCCAAATGATCTTATGGAGTGCTGAGGGGAAAATTTTGAATCAAGCGGCGTTAGGTGGGCGCTTTACTGAGCTGCAAGATTTAACTTTAACGCAAAATAAATTAGACAGTATCGAAAGGATTACTGTAAAAAACGGGCAGCAACAGCTACATTTCCGTTCAATTACGCGAAAATTAGCAACGCCAAAAGAAAATGTGGCCTATGTACAATTGTTGGAAAATACCGATCAAATCGACGAATCGCTGCAGACTTTCAAAACGGTATTGATTATGTGTATGATTTTATTTTGGCTGTTATCTTTAGCAGTCAGCTATTTTATTTCAAAGAAAAATATGGCGCCCATTCTGCTCGCCTGGCAAAAGCAGCAAGAATTCGTGGAAAATGCCTCCCACGAGTTACGGACACCATTAACAATTATTCAAAATAGTTTGCAAAAGTTGTTTACAACACCTAATCACACTATCTTAGAAGAGTCTAAAGCTATCGCCCAAGCCCTCAACGAAACCAGACGCCTGAATTCTCTTACGACTGATTTACTAACTATTGCCAGAAGTGATGCAAATGAAACGACACTTACTTTAAAGCAGCTAGCACCCCAGCCTTTTCTGGCACAATTAATAAAACCTTTCCAAGAGATTGCGCAATTAGATGGGAAAATTTTTGTATTAGAAAATTACGCAGCAACTCCAGTTACCGTTGATGAAAAAAGAATTCACCAACTTTTGGTTATTCTGTTAGATAATGCTTTAAAATATACAAAAACTGGCGATAAAATTACGGTGCTTTCTCAAATTACGCATGATGATTGGCTTTTAGAAGTCCGCAACACTGGCGCAACCATTCATGATGAAGACAAAAAACAAATTTTTGAACGCTTTTATCGCGAAGAACGTTCCCGCAACAAAAATAGCGGTGGTTTTGGTTTGGGACTTTCTATCGCTTGGCAAATTGTTAAAGATCACCACGGGAAAATTTCGGTGCATGATTTAAAACCAAAAGGTGTCATTTTTAGAGTTAAAATTCCCGCTAAGCAATAAAAAGAAATACTCCAGTAGCGCACCTGTGTTTTACCATTGACTGCAAAATTATTTTCAAATACAAAAGACCAGGGGAAAATATATGGTGCAATTTTTCCCTTGGTCTTTTACTTTTATTGAGCTTGTAACCATTTTCGATATTGATTTTCCACTAATGTTACTGTTTCAATGGTCAATTCCGGTGTCATAATTGGACTTGTCAATAAGCCTTTTTTCAAACATTCATTCACGTGATCGACTTCATAAGCAAATTCACTGGTAAAAGGAATTTGTAAATCTTCCCGTCCTTCTTTGGTAAAAATCGTAGCGACTTGCGTTTTCCAAAAGTTAGGAATTTCAATGCGACCTTGACTGCCATAAATTGTCATTCCATTATCTGTACCAAATTCAGTCGTAATAAAAATATTAGCTAAAATAGCTGTCCCAAATTTCAAACTCAAGTCGCTTTGCTTATCAGAACGCCCCTTTGGCATGATCGCGTTGCCGTTCACCGCTTGATAGTTCTCCCCTGTAATGTAGTGCATATAATGAAGCGGATAACTGCCTGAACCATGCAACGTTCCCCCTCCTGATTCAAGACTTGGAAACCATTTCACGTGATCGATATTGGGATATGACGTTAGCGAGCGCATTAATTTAACTTCTCCAATTTTTCCAGCTTCGATTGCTTTTTTCACAGCTAAAGTAATCGGTAAAAAAACAGCTTTTTGCGCTTCCATCAAAAAGAGACCTTTTTTTGCAGCTAATTCAAACAGTTCACTTGCTTCAGCGGCTGATAAAGTAAACGGCTTTTCCAATAATACTGGCTTTCCTGCTTCTAGGGCTTGCTTGGCGGTTTCGTAGTGTCCTTTATTATAAGTTGCAATATAGATAATATCGATTTCTTCATCAGAAAATAGTTCCTCATAGCTACCATAAGCTTTTTTAATCTGAAGCTTGGTTGCTACTTTTTGTGCCTTGGCTAATTCTCGTGAAGCAATCGCAGCTACATCGCCTTCTTTACTAGCGCGAATTCCTGCCACAAAGCGAGGTACAATTGATGCGGTACTGACAATTCCATATGAAATCATGATAAATTCTCCTTTTTCTTGAAATTTGGCTTATTCTCACAGCAAGTTCCTTCAAAAGGTTAGCCAGCTCAGAAAAGCTGAAGGAATCGCACATTTTTGAGCCATTGATACGCTGCTGCAAAGCGAGGTATTCCTGTGAGGATGATATATTTTTGATAGCAAAAAAGCCAACAGTTGATTATCAACTGCTGGCTTACTCACAACTGTACTTAAAATTTAACAGAAACAACTTGAATTTACAAAAATCTCAGCTTTTATGAGCCAAAATTAGTCGTGATATTCGCCGCGATCCCATTTTGCTAAAAATTCATCGAAGTAATGCGCATCTGCTTGTTCTGGTTTTGGTCCTTCAACGGCATTAATTTTTTCAATTAACGCTTTGTTTTCTGGTGTTTCTTTGTATTCTGCTTTAATGAAAGCTTCAATAATATCATTGATTAAAAATTCACCAGTAATTTTTCCACCAAAACCAATTACATTGGCATTTAATTGTTCTTTTGAATAAATGGCAGTCGTCATGTCCCGCACTAGGGCAGCACGTACACCGGGCACTTTATTGACAGAGTTTGTGATCCCAACGCCGGTACCACAAATCGTCACACCAAGGTCTGCAGCCCCGCTTGCTACTGCTTCTCCGACGCGTTTACCGTAAATTGGATAATGGGTCCGGGTAAAATCATACGTGCCACAATCTATTACTTCATAACCTTTACTTTTCAAAAAATCAGAAACTGCGATTTTTGTATCTGTGACAATGTGGTCACAACCAATGGCAATTTTCATTATTCATTCTTCCTCTCATCTTTAAACTAATTTCATCATTTGTAATTCAAAAACTTACTTCTTACAGGCAGTTGGCAAAACAAAAATCTCTACGCCATTTTATTTAACATATCCACGCGAATTTGATGACGGCCACCGTCATAGTGAGCAGATAAAAATTCTTTGACAATATTTTTTGCCAACTCTTCACCGACAATTTCAGAACCAATCGTAATCATACGGGCATTGTTGTGTTCTCTAGTCATGTATGCAGAACGTTCGTCTGAAACTTCTGCAGCGACCATGCCTTTAACTTTTGTGGCTACCATAAAACTCCCCGCACCGTAACCATCAAAAGCAATTCCCATTGAGCCTTCGTTTTCTTTAATATCATTTGCGATGGCTAAAGTTGAATCAACGAAATCTGCGGCTGGTGTTTCTGTTTTATCCACGACTTCAAAACCTTCGCCAACTAAATACTCTTTGATAATATCCTTCAATTTCTTTGCCTGTGCATCTGAACCAAGTACGACACGCATTTGTATTCCTCCTCTAATTTCGCTATCTTTTCTAACTATAGATAGTGGTATATTGTTGATATTTATTTTTGACAGCTTCTTCAATACTTTTATCGGTGAATAATGCATCAATATCCCGTAAATTGAAAAAGTTATAAAAATCACTTTGGTTAAATTTATGTGCATCGGCAACCAAGTAACGCTTCTTTGCCTGATTTAAAACCAGTTGTTGAAACTTGCCTTCTTCGATGCTGAAAGTAGATACATATTCTTCCCTTACGCCATTGACTCCAACAAACGCTTTTTCAATACTTAACTTTTGAATTGTTTCATTGGCGATTGATCCCACAAAAGCGCCAGTTTTTTGCCGATAAGATCCGCCAACCAAATATAAATCCAACTGTTCATTTTCTTGTAATAAGTTAAAGACTGGCAAACTATTCGTAACAACCCGCAAATCATGTTTCATTAAATATTTTGTCATTAATTCAATTGTTGTCCCTGAACCTAAAAAAATCGTATCTCCTGAGTCAATAAATTGAACAGCCTGTTTGGCAATATAATTTTTTTCTTCTATACTAATGCGCTTTTTCTCTAAATGGGAAAGTTCCAAATCGTCTAATGGCACTATTGCAGCATTTTCAGTCACCGTACTTTTCCCAGTGGCAAATGTTTTACTTTGCGCACCACCGTGAACGCGAATGATTTTATCTTGCTGCGCCAATTCTTCCAAATCACGCCGAATCGTCATATCCGATACTTGGAGATTTTTCCGCACAAATTGTACTGTAATCACACCATATTGCTCACAAAGATTTAAAATGGAGCGTTGTCGTTCACTTTTAAGCATATGCACCCTCCTTTCATCCTCATATTAAAACAGAACAAAACATTTTTCAACAACAAAACGCGAATTATTGTTTATTTTATTTTGATTTCTAGTTGACAAGCGTTTGAAAGCGATTATAATATGAGTGTAAGCAAGGTTTAAACACACTATTAAACAAAAGCGAACAGGAGGAATTATAGTGAGTACAGGAAAAGAATTCTTTGCCCCTGACACGGTTTATGTATCTGATAAAACCACGCAAGAAGAAGTCTTCAACGAAATTTACCAAGATTTATTAAAGAAAGATTTGGTAACAGATGATTTCATCGTAAATTTGATTGAACGTGAGTTAAATTATCCAACAGGTTTAGATATGACCCCTGTTGATTCACAGTTACCTAATATTGCGATACCTCATACTGAAAGCGAATTCGTTAAAACAACGCGAATTGTGCCAATCAAAATTAATCAAGCAATCACATTTCACAATATGATTAATCCAGATGAAGAATTACAAGTTTCTTTTCTATTTATGATTTTGAATGAAGATGGTGAAGCGCAGGCCGGTTTATTGGCAGATATCATGGATTTTATTAATTCTACTGATCGCAAAAAAATGCTTGAATTCTTTACTTATGAAGATCCAAAACAAATTTACCAATTTTTAGTAGAAAATTTTAAAGGAGAGTAATCACTATGGTTAAAATTTTAGCAGCATGTGGCGCCGGAGTTAATTCCAGCCACCAAATTAAAAGCGCTTTAGAAAGCGAATTAGCAAAACGTGGGTATCAAGTAAGTTGTGATGCGGTCATGATTAAAGACATTAATGAAGAAATGTTGTCTCACTACGATATCTTTGCTCAAATTGCCAACACAGATTTAGGGTTTCCTGTTAATATTCCTGTTGTCGACGCTGGCGCAATCCTTTATCGCATTCCTGCAATGGCTGAACCGGTTTACACGCAAATGGAAGCAGCTATTAAACAAGTGCAAAAATAAATAAGTAGCAAACGGAGTTCTTTTTCTCCGTTTGCACTATCTAAAGAGGAGAAGAAAATATGAGTACAGTTATTGATTTAGCCAACAAGGTCTTCCAACCCTTAATCAATTTAGGGGCAGCGCCATTAATGACAATTGTTTTAACGTTAATCGCACTATTATTCAAAGTAAAATTCACCAAAGCATTAGAAGGTGGGCTTAAATTAGGGATTGCATTAACCGGTATCGGAGCTATTATTAATATTTTATCGACATCATTTGCTGATGCCATGCAATCATTTGTTGAACGTACAGGTCTTTCATTAAATATCACTGACGTTGGTTGGGCTCCTCTCGCTACTATTACTTGGGGCTCCCCTTACACACTTTATTTCTTATTGATTATGGTAATTGTCAATATTGTAATGTTAGTTTTAAATCGTACCAATACATTAGATGTTGATATCTTTGATATTTGGCATTTATCTATCGTTGGCTTATTTGCAATCTTTTGTGGTGCCAACTTGTTTATCGCAACAGCATTGGTTATTTTCATCGGCGTATTGAAAATCATCAACTCTGACTTGATGAAACCAACTTTTAACGATTTATTAAACGCACCTGATGCTAACCCAATGACAACCACCCACATGAACTATATGATGAATCCAATTATTATGGTTTTTGATAAAATTTTTGACAAAGTTTTCCCTTGGTTAGATAAATACGATTTTGATGCTGCTAAATTGAACAGTAAAATCGGTTTTTGGGGTTCTAAATTTGCAATTGGTATTTATTTAGGTATCTTCGTGGGGATGTTAGCTGGACAAACACCAACACAAATCTTCGCTTTAGCATTTACAGCCGCAACCTGTTTGGAGCTATTCTCAATGATTGGTGCTTGGTTTATCGCAGCTGTTGAACCTCTATCACAAGGTATTACTGATTTTGCCAGCAACAAATTAAAAGGTCGCACATTAAACATTGGTTTAGACTGGCCGTTCATCGCAGGCCGTGCCGAAATTTGGGCTGCTGCGAACGTTTTAGCACCAATTATGTTATTAGAAGCTATGATCTTACCTGGTAATAAATTATTGCCACTTGGTGGTATCATTGCAATGGGTGTTACACCAGCATTGTTAGTTGTAACACGCGGGAAATTAATCCGCATGATCGTTATCGGTGCAATCGAATTACCTGTCTTCTTATGGTCTGGTACATTAATGGCACCATTTATTACAGAAACAGCTAAAAAAGTTGGCGCATTCCCTAAAGGTTTAAATGCAGATGCTTTGATTTCTCATACAACGATGGAAGGCCCAGTTGAAAAATTCTTGGCTTACCTAGTCGGAAACGCTTCTCAAGGTGAAATCACCTTTGTCTTATACGCAGCTTTAGCCTTAGTCGCTTACTTATTAATCTTCGTCTGGTATGCACGAGAAATGAAAAAACGTAACGCTATCTACGCTGCCGAAAAAGCAAAATAATCAAACGCATTAACTATTCATTTATTACTGGCATAATAAATGTAAAGACGGAAAGAAAAAGTTCTCGTAACTTTTTCTTTCCGCCTTTTTTATAAGAACTTTTTATTTTGCCTCGTGTTAAACGGTAAAACAAAGAGCAGTCGCTGCGACAATAAGCTGAACTTTCCTAAAAATTTAAAAAAATTTTTGAAAACTCCTGCTTATTGCTTGTGACGGAATGCTTTCATTTTGCCTCTTAATTGTAAAACAAAAAAGTAGCTTTGAGAGAAAATTCTCAAAGCTACTTTTTCCAGTACCAAAATTGGTAGAAGCTTGGTCGTCCACTACCTCACTTCCAACACCCTGCAAATCCGGCAGTGAAGTTTCCTTCTGGTGTTGCTGTTTGACTCGACCACACAAGTTGGTCTTATCGACTCATCGCATGTCCACTACTCTAACCGTAAAACTCCCCCTTGTCAATCATTTCTTATTAGCCCTCGCATTATCCCAGGAGCAAACGATCTTTAAACACACTAGCTATCTCAGGTAAAAACCTTTGATCGTAAAAAAAACTCTCACCTTTCAAGGTGAGAGTAAATATCTCTAACGATTTGTTTCACTTGGCAACAAGATTGTTTGTTGTTTTCCATCGTCATAAGCATAAACTTCTTGGGGCAATTCATAAGAAAATGGGAAAGGTAAGTCTATATCCATTTCAACTTCACTATTTTCTTGCGAAAAATGCATGGTCACTTTGCCATCATGATTTAGTAATTCAAAAGCGATTAAATTATTTAAAGGTACTACTCCTTTTAAATCAAGGTCGATAATGAACCAAATGCTGTCAATTAATTCTCCTGGCATGCTAGAAACAACGCCAACAGAAGCAAAGCGGCTACGTTTTTTATCAAATACTTCAAACAAATTCAAAACCTCCTAAGGCAGTGTTTACTACGATTCATTTTTTTAGAAATGGTTTTTTTACCATCTTAATTCGTAGGTTAAACATCAGTATCGATTCTATGTCTATCATACTTTAAATAAGTAAGAATGCAAAAAAATTGCACTTATAAAGGTAATTTGTAAAAGCTTTGTTTAAATTGGAAAAGTTGCTGTAATTTTACTTTACAAAGAAAAAAAGCACCGCAAAAAAGCGGCGCTTTAAGTCAAATTTATTCAGCTTCAGCTGGTGCTTCTGGTGCTGGTGCTTCTTCTGTTTCTTCTTCAGCGACTTGCGCTTCACTTACAGCTACGATTTGTTCTTCTGGATCAGTTACAATCGTGAAGTCAGCATCTTTTGGCAAGTCGGCAACTGATAAGGCATCCCCAATTTCAAGAGCCGTAACATCTACTTCAATGCGTTCTGGTAATTTGTCTGGTGTTGCTGAAACAACGACATTGTATAATGTTTGTGTCAACACACCGCCGGCTTTCACGCCTGCTGCTTCGCCGACAAGCAATACTTCGGCTTCAACTTCTGTTTCTTCTGTCATATTTACTGACAAGAATTCAACGTGTGTTAATTTTTTAGTAAAAGTATCTGATTGTGTGCCGCGGACTAATGTGTTCACGTTTTTACCATCAATGCTTAATACGATAACAGCATTGGCGCCGTGTTCACGATAGATTTTTTCAAGAGCTGCCGCATCAACTGCAATTGGTGTACTTTCAATTTGGTAACCATTTACAACTGCTGGTACTTTACCTTCGTGACGCAATTTATTGCGTAGGGAACGGGGACGGATTGCTCTTTTTTCTACATTTAATTTTACTGCCATAACTAAATTCCTCCTAAATTTTGGCCGCAATTGCGGTAATCTTTAAAAGCAAATTTGTTACTCAGCACATCAGTGTGGTGCGTATAAAAATACGCAAAAGGACAGTCGTATGCACAACTGTCCTGTCAAAGTCGGTTAAAACTTTCTCCACCAGGTCGTAACGCTGTGTGTATGAGAAACTTTATTTACTTTACTATTTAACCTTAGGCCTTATTTAAATTTAAGTCAAGGAAAGTGCTGTTTTGCTGTAAATCCCTCTTTTTTTCGCTATAATAGACAAGACTTTGCTATTGAATAAAGGAGTAAATATGCGCTTAGACAAATTAATTGAAGAGGCACTACATACCAGCCGCAAAGAAATGAAACGCCTTTTTTTAAGTGGACAGGTAACAATTGACGGCACAAAGGAACGCCACCAAAATCGTAACGTCGATAGTCAAATCCATAAAATCATGGTCGGCAATCAACAGCTCTTTACCGACGAAGTCTATTATTTATTAGATAAACCAGCTGGCGTGGTAACTGCTAACTCTGATCTAAACCACCAAACTGTTTTTGATTGTTTAAAAAAAGCTGACAGGTATCCCGATTTATACGCTGTTGGTCGCCTAGATCGTGATACTTCTGGTTTTTTACTTTTAACAAACAACGGGCCACTCGGTTATGATTTATTGCACCCTGAAAAAAAAGTAGCCAAAGTTTATGAAGCTTGCATTAATGAAATCGTAACCGAAACTGATATCACTAAATTTCGAGATGGGATTATCTTTTTGGATGGTACACAGTGCAAACCCGCCAATTTAGAAATACTCCAAATAGATACGAAAAATCAGCGCAGCTATATCCGTCTAACCATCTGGGAAGGTAAATTCCATCAAGTCAAGAAAATGTTTTTAGCTTGTGGAAAAAAAGTACTAACTTTACGCCGACTTGCTATGGGACCTTTATATTTACCTGAAAACTCGCAGCCCGGAGATTATTTTCCCTTAACAAAAGCGCAATTAACCTTATTAAAACCTTATTTTAGATAGAAAGAAGCGAATAAAATGAATTATTCTACCCTGTTATTTGATTTAGATGATACTTTACTGGACTTTAAAGCAGCCGAAGACCAAGCCTTACAAAAGCTCTTTGCTCAGCTGAATATGACCCTAACACCAGAAATTGAAAAATATTACAAGACGATGAATCACAAATTGTGGGCTGATTATGAACAAGGTAAGTTAAGTCGCCAAGAAGTGACCAACGGCCGGTTTCAAAAATTATTTGCAACTTTAGGCAAAGATGTCGATGGTCCCGCGCTTGATCAAAATTATCGCCACTATTTAACCCAAGGACACCAATTATTAGGCAATAGCCGCCGTATTATCGCCGATTTGGCGAATAAAGCCGATTTATATGTCGTAACAAACGGCGTTTCTGAAACGCAATACAAGCGCTTAGAGGACGCAAAATTACTTCCTTATTTTAAAGATATCTTTGTTTCAGAAGATACCGGCTATCAAAAACCAATGCCAGAATATTTTGACTACGTGGCCCGCCGTATTCCTCACTTTGTTGCCCAAAAGGCTTTGGTGATTGGGGACTCTTTAACCTCTGATATTAAAGGAGCTAACAATGCTGGTTTAGACAGTGTCTGGTTAAATCCTGAAGCAAAACAATTATTACCAGATGTCAAACCAACCTATGAAGTCAAAGTATTAGATCAACTCTATCCTATTTTAGGCGCGTCATTTAACGAAAAAGCATAGCATTTTCTGAAAAAATCTATATAATAGACCTAGTACAAAAAATGAAAGAGGTTTTCTCATGACAAAGAACAAGCCCATCATTATTGGTGTGACTGGTGGCTCTGGTAGTGGTAAAACAAGTGTCAGCCGGGCAATTTTCAATAATTTTCCCGACCACTCCATCATGATGCTGGAACAAGATTCTTACTACAAAGATCAAAGTAATTTAAGCTTTGAAGAACGCCTGAATACAAACTACGATCATCCTTTTGCTTTTGATACTGATCTTTTGATTGAACATATCAAAAAATTGATGTGTTATGAAGCAATTGAAAAACCCGTTTATGACTATGTGGCCCATACCCGCAGTAAAGCAACCATCGTGCAAGAACCAAAAGAAGTCATTATTTTAGAAGGAATTTTAATTTTAGAAGATGAACGTTTACGGGACTTGATGGATATTAAAATCTATGTGGATACTGATGATGATATTCGCATTATCCGCCGTATTAAACGGGATATGGAAGAACGAGGTCGTACGCTTGACTCGGTCATTGAACAATACTTATCAGTAGTAAAACCAATGTATCACCAATTTATTGAACCAACCAAGCGCTATGCAGATATCATCGTGCCAGAAGGTGGCGAAAATCACGTCGCTGTCGACTTGATTACAACGAAAGTGGCAAGTTATTTGTCATAAAAACTCCCGATTGAGTTTAAGTCGGCGCAGCTATACTCGCCTTAAACGATGCCGCTGTTATAGCTGCTAACTTAGTATTGCATCAAAAAAGCAGTGCCAAAATTTTTGTCACTGCTTTTTTAGCTCCGCCTTTTATTCGGGCCCTTTAATAACAAAAACATGATAATCACTTTGTTATACTTCTATTTTCACCAAGACATTTTGAAATGGCACATCGTAAAATGGATCTTCTCTGCGGCCCAAGAAGTCTTTAGTCTGCTGCGGAAAAACAGCATAGCTTAAGACATCTTCCATGAAACGGGCATACTCCTTTATTTCGGCTTCAAAACCTGGTAATTGTGGCGCCAGTAAGTCAGCGGGACGTTCGGTAATCACTTTTTCATTACCGATAATTTTTTCTTTAATCGCTTCAGAAATTGCTACTGGCGGCTTGCCGTACAACCCTTTGACATAGTCTTTAATTTCTTTTGGTACTAATTTGTAACGCTCACCACTGATAATATTCATTAACGCTTGCGTTCCTACCATCTGTGACAGCGGTGTAACCAACGGCGGATAACCTAAGTCAGCCCGCACTTTTGGCACTTCAGCTAAAACTCTATCGTACTTATCTCCTAAACCTTGTTCATTTAATTGACTTAAAAGATTAGACAACATCCCACCAGGCACTTTATACAGCAATGTTTTTGGTTCCACGTCTTTTACTTTTGGATTTAATTTTCCTTCATTTCTGAATCGGTCGCGAATAGGATTAAAATGATCGGCAATTTTTTCCAATTTTCCTTGATCTAACCCCGTTTCATAACCTAATCCAGCTAAGGCGATTGCTACAGATTCTGTCGCCGGTTGACTCGTCCCACCAGCAAAAGAAGAAATTGCCGTATCAATAATATCTGCTCCGGCTTCAGCTACTTTTAAATACGTCATCTCCGCAATCCCGCTTGTCGCATGCACGTGCACATCCACTGGTAAACTAACAACATCTTTAATACGACTAACAAGTTCAAACCCGGTTTGAGGTACAAGTACCCCTGCCATATCTTTAATACAAATCGAATCCGCTCCAAGTTCGGCCATCTCTTTTGCTAGGGCGACAAAATAATCAACAGTATGAAAATCGCTAGTTGTATAAGAAATTGCGGTCTGACAATGTCCCCCAGCTGCTTTACAAGCTTCCACAGAAGTTTTTAAATTGCGCGTATCATTTAAAGCATCAAAAATACGCACAATATCGATACCATTTTCAACGGATTTTTTGACAAATTCAGTCACCACATCATCAGCATAATTTTTGTAACCAAGTAAATTTTGTCCCCGCAAAAGCATTTGGAGTTTGGTATTTTTAACTTCTTTGCGAATAGCTCGTAGTCTTTCCCAAGGATCTTCGTCTAAAAAGCGCAAGCATGCATCAAAAGTGGCACCACCCCACATTTCTAATGCGTGATACCCCGCTTGATCCATCGTTTTCAAAATCGGTAACATATCCCGCGTTGGCATCCTAGTGGCAATCAGGCTTTGTTGACCATCGCGCAAAACGGTTTCCATAAATTTAATTTTTGACAACAAATTTCCCTCCTAACTGCTAATTAAAGGCAATCAAGGGATCACTTGCGTTGACAATTGCCCCCACCTGCACAAAGATTTCAGCAACTGTCCCATCTTTTGGTGCTACAATTTCATTTTCCATTTTCATCGCTTCTAAAATCATTACGGGTTGATTCGCTGTCACTGACTCGCCGGGATTTACTAACAATTTTAAAATTGTACCTGGCATAGGGGCACTGAGTGTGTGACTACCTGCTGATGCAGCGGTAGATTTTGGTTTATCTTTGGGTGTGCTTTCTGATACAGGTTGCGCTGTCGGTGTTGGCGTTGGTGGTGGTGTGGCTGCAGCAGGCATTGGCGCTGGTACTTGCGGTGTTACGCCACCAATTTCTTCCATTTCGACTAAATACTCTTTGCCATCAATTGAAATTTTGAACTTCCGTAACATATAATCCCTCCGTCATTTTCTTTGATAAATCTTTTTAACAATAAATTGTGAATCCGGTGCTACCCCGGCGGCAATACTCGCAGCAATGATTGCCACTAATTGCGTTTCAGGATTTTTTTTCATAATTTTTTTGACCACAAAAGAACTTCCCTCTTTGTTCCCAGCAGCAATACTTGTAGCAATCACACTTATAAGTTCATTGTCATCCTCATTGGGAATAAAAAAAGGTAGCTCTTCCCACTGATCATTGTCAGTTTGCGTTTTGTGTGCCACTGCATTGTTTTGTGAAACAACTTGTCGCTGCGTTGTATCGGTTTGTTCCTTGCCAAATAAACGGCTCCAAAATCCCATCAGGCACCTCCTTTAAAGGAAAATTTAAGACGATAAAAATAATAGCTCAATTAATTTTAACATAACATTATGTAAAGCGTTTACAAAAGAGTGAGCCATTTAATCCCATAAAAAAAAGCCATGCGAACTGCATGGCTAAAACTGACTAATAAAAACCGAACTGACGAATTTTTTGTAAAAGGTATGAACAGACTGCTAGACACATCACCGAACCAACTAAAGCGGGAATTACGTAGAAGCCACCAACTTGCGGACCAGTGGGACCAAGAAAAATTCGCCCAACCCAACTACCTAAAAAACCTATTATCATATAGCCTAAAAAACCACTACGAATATCATTTCCTATAATTAATCCAGCCAATAGACCTAAAGTGCTACCAACAATGAAAGACCAAAATAACTCCAGCATTCTGCCACCTACTTTCGTCACTTATTGCTTATATTTTATCATCATTTACAATAAAATTATAATTATATGCAATAAATTCCGCTTAAAAAAGTAGATTTAAGCAAATTCTAAAGAAGAAGACTTCTTTTTCAATGCGTAATCATAGCCATTAATGACATAGCGATGCTTGCGGGTGAATCTTGCATACTTATCCACATATTTTTCACTGAACTCTTGTATCAAATAAGCCTCAGATAAAATACAGCGAGGCGTTAAAAACTCCTCAAAGCTATCGCCACAAAAAAGCTGCAAACATAAATGATAGCGATAAATTTCTTTTGTGTCTGTTGACGTTAAACCAAGTGAATGGGGGTGGTTTTCTAATGCAGTAACGAAAGTTTGATAACTTTTAGGTAACCAAATCTCATTTCCTAATAATTGACGCAATAAATATAGCCATCCTCTTTCATCAATTTGATAAGGAAGTTGTGGTGCACGACTATGTAAGATTTTTGCTTCCATCGGGGTTAGTTTAAAGCCAAAATTTTGACGCTTTAAGCTAAGTTCTTGCATGTAGGACAATAGTGCTGCATTATCCCTTTCAAAGGGCAGCATCTGCATCTTTTTTAACTGCAAAATCAAGTAACGTTTCTGACTTTCCAAACCCATCAGGCAGCTTTGAAAATTATCATCTAAGCGTAAATTGAAATTTAACCACAATGGCCGAAGTCCTTCTAAACGTCGCCACACTGTTTTCCGGGCAATATAGTGCTGCTGCGAAAGTTGCGTGATCGTTACCAAGGGATCGTTTAGTTTTTGCCACAACAAGTGAAATGTCAAACTTTCAGACAATAGTCTTTGCCACAAACGCGTTTGACAAAAATGATCTGCTAATTCAACCTGAATACCGGCATTTCGTGGCGTAAAATATATCCCGACTGCCTCTTTTTCCTCAATTTCTGCCCACCAATCACACAAGCGCTGAATCTTTGTCTTAGCGAAATGAAATGCTGCTTGCAAGTGCTCGTATGCAACCAGCTCACCTCTTTGTCCCAACGAATAAATTTGCCAAATTGCTCGTTCATCTCTTTCCAATAAGCATTGATAGATCATCTTCTCATCTCCTTATTATTAAGGTACAAAATTAAAACTGGTCTTTTTTCCATTATTTGCTTATGTAACAACTTAATTTGAAAAATAAAATGAACCTTTGCTCATTAAGATTGCGTAATATTTGGCAAGTTGCTAAAATGAATTCATTCACATATCTGCAAAATCGCCGGGTTTTGCCAACAAAAAATTGTTGAGAGTAGCACTTTATCCCATAGGCCAATGGAGGATAAAGTTCTGCTCTTTTTTTGGAGGAATTTTTATGAAAGAAATTAGAGGCTATGTCACGCGGAGTGTCTTAAGTACTTTTGGTTTGTCTTTGTATATTCTAGCCGACACTTTTTTTATTGCAAATGGTGTAGGAACTTTAGGCTTAACTGCTCTTAATATTGCTTTACCGCTCTTTAACCTTTTGAATGGTTTAGGACTACTTTTAGGAATGGGGGGTGCTACCTTGTTTGTTTTAAAAGGAGGACAAAAAAATTACTTTTCCCAGCTACTTTTGACAGGAATTATCATCGGACTCCTCTTTACTTTGTTGGGTTTAATTTTTGCAGCACCTTTAGCTTCTTTACTGGGAGCAAGTTTGGCCACATTGCCGCTAACTACGACCTACTTACGTTTCATTTTAATTATGGCGCCTTTTTTCATTTGCAACAATTTGGTCTTAGCCTTTATTCGCAATGATCATAATCCGCAACTGGCGATGAAAGCTATGCTTTTTTCTAGTCTTTTTAATATTATCTTTGACTATATTTTCGTTTTCCCAATGAATATGGGAATGGCCGGGGCTGCACTAGCTACTGTATTAGCTCCCGTTTTAAGTTTATTGATTTTAAGCACCCACAAAAAGAAAGCCAACCGTCGTTTAATTTGGCAATTTACATTACCAAAATTCAAGACCATCAGCTGTAGCACACAATTAGGCTTAGCTTCTTTTTTGACCGAAATGAGTACCGGCATTAGCATTTTAGTTTTCAATCAAGTGCTGCTTGCTTTAAGCGGAGATATTGCTGTAGCAGCATATGGCGTGCTTGCCAATATCTTACTTGTCGGCTTATCTTTGTTTACGGGCGTTGCACAGGGTATTCAGCCTTTAATCTCACAAGCGGCAGCAAAAAAAGAAGAAACAAAAGTTTTCAGCTATTTACGTTACGGTTTTACCGTGAGCCTTTTTTTAGCATTCCTGTTGTATCTCGTTATAACTCTTTTCAAGTTCCCAATTGTCGGCTTATTTAATCGCGATCACGATGCGACCTTAACACACCTTGCAACCAAAGGGATGGGGATTTACTTTTTAGCCTTGTTTGGTGCCTGCTTTAATATCGTCTTTAGTATTTTCTTTTCTGCTGTCGGTTACGCAAAACAATCTTTTACAGTTGCTTTGCTGCGGGGTTATGTATTAATTCTCCCCTTTGTAATCTTACTTGGAAAAACTTTTGGCATAGTCGGGGTATGGAGCAGCTTACCTTTAAGTGAATTTTTAACCCTATTGATTGCAAGCCTATTATTTATACAAGTAAAAAAAAGTTATCGCAGCGATATTTCCTATTAAGCGTGCTAAAATAAAAAGAGAAAGTAGAGTGATACTATGATTGCCCATAAAAGAGCCAAACGCCATGGCATTTAATAAAAAATGACATGGAGGAAAAAAACATGGAAAATATTTATGACAACGAAACATTTTTTTACAAGTACAGCCAAATGGACCGCAGCCAAAAAGGTTTAACTGGTGCTGGAGAGTGGCCAACGCTGCAAAAGTTATTACCAGACTTTAAGGAAAAAACAGTTTTGGATCTTGGCTGTGGCTATGGTTGGCACTGTCTTTATGCCGCAAAACACGGCGCAAAGAATGTAACCGGCGTAGATTTATCAAAAAAAATGTTGACAGTAGCCAAACAAAAAACAAAAGAATATCCTGTCCAATATTTACAAGCTGATATTGCCACAATTTCATTTCCTGCTGATTCTTTTGATATCGTCATGAGCTCTTTAGCTATTCATTATGTCGCTGATTTTGCTAGTTTAATTGCAAATATCAAAAGCTACTTAAAACCTGAGGGAATTTTACTTTTTTCAGTGGAACATCCCGCCTTCACGGCAGAAGGATCAGAAGATTGGTATTACGATGACAATGGAAATATTTTACATTATCCCCTTGACCATTACTTTACAGAAGGTTTACGAAAAACCAATTTCTTAGGGGAAAAAGTTGTAAAATATCATCGAACCCTCACAACTTATTTGCAGACTTTGTTAAAAAATGATTTTACGCTTTTAGATGTGGTGGAACCCTTGCCGCCAAAAGACAGGTGGCATGAAGATGGCATGAAAGAAGAACTTCGCCGCCCTATGATGTTACTTATCAAAGCACAAAAGAATTAACAGTAAAGCCGAAGTAAACTCGTTTAGTCTAAGAAAAATAAGTGTGAATTTTTTTAAATTGTTCGTCAAATTTTTAAAAGTTTTACCTTATTTCTTATCAGAGTAGTTTGTGAAGCGCAATATCCATAAAAGTTCATAGCATTGGGAATTTTTTAATACCAGCGCGAAAGAAAAATCTTATCATTTTCTCAACTAAAAAGGCTTGGGGCAAAGGTTAATCAAACCTCTGCTCCAAGCCTATTTTTATTATTTAACGTCTTCTTTGTTATCGTCTTTTAATAATGCTTTACGAGATAAGTTGACACGGCCTTGACGGTCAATTTCCGTTACTTTAACTAAAACTTCATCCCCTAATTTCACTACGTCTTCTACGTTGTTTACACGTTCATTTGCGAGCTGTGAAATGTGAACTAAGCCATCTTTACCTTTGATTAAGTTAACGAAGGCACCAAATTTTTCAATGCGGACAACTTTACCTAAGTAAACTTCGCCAACTTTTACTTCTTTGGTTAATTCTTCAATAATCTTAATCGCTTTTTGAATCATTTCTGAATCAGCTGAGGCGATTGAAACTTTACCTTCTTGATCGATATCGATTTTAACGCCTGTTTCTTCAATGATACCGTTAATGGTGTCGCCACCTTTACCGATAACCACTTTGATTTTTTCAGGATCGATTTGGATCATTTCAATCTTCGGTGCATATGGGCTCAACTCTTCGCGTGGTTGCGCCAATGTTGAAGTTAATTCTTCTAAGATTTCAAAACGTGCTTTTTTCGCTTGCGCTAATGCTTCACGTAAAATTTGTTCTGTAATACCTTGAATTTTGATATCCATTTGTAGTGCTGTAATACCATCTTTGGTACCTGCAACTTTAAAGTCCATATCCCCTAAGTGATCTTCCAAGCCTTGAATATCTGTCAAGATTGTGTAATTTTCACCATCTGAAACCAGACCCATCGCAATGCCGGCAACTGGCGCTTTAATTGGCACACCAGCATCCATCAATGCTAATGTTCCTGCACAAATACTTGCTTGTGAAGAAGAACCATTCGATTCTAAAACTTCTGCGACTAAACGAATTGTATAAGGGAAATCTGTTTCACTTGGGATCACTTGTGCTAATGCACGTTCCCCTAAAGCACCATGTCCAATTTCACGACGACCAGGTGAGCCGGCGCGACCCGTTGAACCAACTGAAAATTGGGGGAAATTGTAGTGGTGAATGAAACGTTTAGACTCTTCCACACCTAAACCATCAATAATTTGATGTTCTCCTAGTGGTGCTAAAGTACAAGCAGATAGGGCTTGCGTTTGTCCCCGCGTAAATAAACCAGAACCATGAACCCTTGGTAATAAACCAACTTCTGAGGAAAGTTGACGGATTTCGTCTAACTTACGACCATCAGGGCGGATTTTATCAATTGTAATTAATTCCCGTACCACATCTTTTTCTAAGTCCTCAGCTACTTGCTTGATTTCTTTTGTAATTTGAACCAAGTCTTCTGTTTCAATATTAGCAAATTTTTCTGCGTAAACTTCTTTGACAGTTTCTTTTACTTTCTCAATTTCATCTTCACGAGCTAGTTTTTCTTCTGTCATAACAGCAGTTTTCATAACATTGTAGTAGTTATCGTAAATGTCTTGTTTTAATTCTGGGTTAACTTGTAAAAGTTTTACTTCCATTTTTTCTTTGCCGACAGCTGCGACAATTTCTTCTTGGAAAGCAACTAATTCTTTAATTGCATCAAAACCAAATAGTAAAGCACCTAGCATATCGTCTTCTGACACTTCTTTAGCGCCGGATTCCACCATGTTAATAGCTTGTTTTGTCCCGGCTACACTCAATTCGATATCTGTTTTTTCTGCTTGTTCAACAGTTGGGTTCAACACATATTCACCATTGACACGACCAACTTCAACACCAGCAATTGGGCCATCAAAAGGAATGTCTGAAGTAGATAGCGCTAAAGATGAACCTAACATTGCAGCCATAGCAGGTGAACAATCTTGTTCTACGCTCATTACAATATTGGTTACTTGCACTTCATTACGGAAACCTTCTGCAAACATTGGGCGAATTGGCCGGTCGATTAAACGGGCTGTCAATGTTGCGTCAGTTGAAGGGCGACCTTCACGTTTAATAAAACCACCAGGAATCTTACCAACGGCATACATTTTTTCTTCATAGTTAATCGTCAATGGGAAAAAGTCTGTGTCTTTTGCTTCTTTTGAGGCAACGGCTGCACTCAATACGGCTGTATCACCATAGCGGACTAAAACTGCTCCGTTGGCTTGTTTAGCTAATTGACCGACTTCAACTTGCAAGGGGCGGCCGCCCCAAGTTGTTTTAAATACTTGCTTTGTCATAAGTTCTCCTATCTTTCTGTAGATAGTGGGCTGCTACTAAACAAATGAAAAATTTAAAATAACATTTCAAAGCTTTCATTTGGTTAGTAGTTAGCCTTACCACTACCCCAGCCTTTGTTTAGTTTTTTATAGCAAAAAAAGTGAGATTCATGCTGAACCTCACTTTTAAGACGATAACGACTAACGACGTAATCCTAAAGCTTGGATCAATTCGCGGTAACGTTGTACGTCAGTTTTACGTAAGTAAGCTAACAAGTTACGACGATGACCAACTTTTTTCATCAAACCACGGTAAGAATGGTGGTCTTTTTTGTGGACGCGTGCGTGTTCATTCAAGTGGTTGATCTCTTCAGTCAACACAGCGATTTGCACTTCTGGAGAACCAGTGTCGCCTTCGTGGCGTGCAAATTTTGTCATGATTTCGTTTTTACGTTCTTTTGAAATTGCCATGTTTTTTCACCTCACATTATTATTCTCCCTGCGACTGAGTAAAGCGTTGGTGACTCGCCAAACCAAGTGACAGGTGGTGCGCATTGCACACAGGTATACTTTACTTGATTAGAAGAGAAAATGCAAGTTGAATCCTTTTAAATTTTACTTATCGTCTTTCACAAGCAAATAAATTGAAAATTATTAAATGTAACCGTTATAATCACAACGTGCGTTTTTTTATACGCATACATAGTTTAAAAAAACTGATGTCGCTTGTTAATTGTGGCAACAAATACGTACTGGAAAAAATTGGAGGAAAAAACATGACAACATTACTTGCAGTTAAAGGACATCCCCTTGATGCCAAAGATTCTCATGCAATTCAATTATTAGAAAGCTTTTTAACTACTTATAAAGAAACTAACCCCAACGATGAAATTATCGTGGTCAATCCTTATGCTGCTGATTTTCCTGAAATCGATGGTGATATCACTTCTGGCTGGCACGCTTTAATGAACGGGGCACAATTTAACGAGCTAACAGCTGCGCAACAAGCTAAGCTGGCTGCTTTTAATGGTTTGACGGAACAATTTGAAAAGGCCGATAAAGTCGTGATTGCCAACCCATTGTGGAATTTAAGTATCCCAAGTCGCTTAAAAGCCTGGTTTGACACAATCTGTGTTGCCGGTAAAACCTTCAAATATACAGCTGAAGGTCCGGTTGGTTTAGTTACAGGTAAAAAAGCATTGCATATTCAAGCAAGCGGCGGTTTTTATAACGGACAAGACTTCGCTGCCCAGTATACCCGCCAACTATTGAACTTCATTGGTATCAGCGACTTTAGTGAAGTTTTAGCTGAAGGCTTAGACTTTGACCCAACCAAAGTCGATGAAATTATGGCAAAAGCTACAACAGAAGTAAAAGCTGCAGCAAAAACTTTCTAAGCCTTCTATTGACTTTGTTAGCCAAATAAAAAAGAGTACCTCCGTAAAAATTGCTTTGAAATTTTACGGAGGTACTTTTTTTACTAAACTACACTACTTTTTCCTAAAGCAAAAAATTTTGGACCGTTAGACAAGCTTATCCTATGACAAAAATACGTCCATTTCTGACATCCTTTAGCATCCCCAGTGCATACCTTTTCTGTTATAATATCCTTGAGGTGATTGCAATGGCACTAATCAATCGAATTCAAGGAATGGAAAGTGAATTATCCAAAGCAGAACTGCGGATTTTTCGTTATATAAAAAAGAATATTGATAAAATACCGACCATGACAGCTGAACAAATTGCCAAAGGTTCAAAAACCAGTGCACCGACTGTTGTCCGCTTTGCCAAAAAAGTTGGCGCTTCAAGTCTGACCGACTTCAAAATTCAAATTTCAGCTGAAAGTCAACAGAATGGCGGGAACCAAGAATATTCAGATGTAAAAAAAAATGAACCAATTGCATCTTTAAAAGAAAAATTGTCGCAAAATGCCCAACTTACACTACATGAAACGACACAAATCTTAAGTGACGAAAAATTAGTGGCCGCATTGAAGTTGCTGGAAACAAAAGAGCGTATTTTTGTAACCGGCGTAGGTGCTTCTCATCTAGTAGCCGAAGACATTAAACAAAAATGGGACCGTATTGGTAAAAGCGTATCTTTAGAAACGAACTATAACGCATTGTTACCACAACTTATCAACACTAAAAAAGACGCAGCCTTGTGGTTGATTTCAAATTCCGGTGAAACGCCAGAAATTGTTTACTTTGCTGAAATCGCAAAAGAATTGAAGATTCCAATTATTACCCTAACTCGTTTTGGTAATAACCGACTTTCTAAATTAGCGGATGTTTCCTTACAGGTTTCCCGACCACAAGAAGCTGACCTGCGTAGTGCGGCCACCAATTCGTTAATTGCACAGTTTTTAGCAGTGGATATTTTGTTTTACTCATATATCAGCCGCAACCAAGAAAATGCTGAAAAAATTTATCAATCACGGCAAATCATCAAAGACTTCCGGGAAAAACATTTTTAAATTTCGTCATTGTTTCTTTTTGTCTAAGCAAATGAGGCTTATGTATCTGCTTATTTCACGCCATAAAAAAATCCGTATTCCCTTTTGCTACGTGTTAGCTTGGGAATACGGATTTTTTATTTTGTTTATTTAACCCATTCATTTACTTTATCTGGATTATTTTTTACCCATTCTTTAGCAGCTTGGGCTGGATCTTTGCCGTCGTGAACGGCTAACATGACATCTTCCATGTCCTTTTGTTCCCAATGGAAGTTATCTAAAATTTTGTACGCTTGCGGTTGATCTTCTTTTAGGCCTTTACGAACCATCGTGTTGATTGTTTCAGCTCCCCCCATTGTCCCTTTAGGATCAGCTAAATATTTCAAATCATATTTAGCAAACATCCAATGAGGTGACCAGCCAGTAATAACAATTGGTTCTTTGTTTTTAATAGCTTTACCCAATGCAACAGTCATGGCGCCAGATGAAGAAGATTCAACGGTCCAATCTTTTAAGTTCGGATAAGCAGCCTGAGTTTTATCTGCTGCTTTCATCACACCAGCTCCTGGTTCAATGCCGATAATTTGTTGTTTGGCCTGATCACTTAAATCTTCAATCGAATTAACAGCCATATAGCTTGGTACCACAATTCCAAGTTTGGCACCTTTTAGATTTTCACCTAAATTTTCGACTTGATTTTTGTATTTAGCATATTGTGCCTGGTGTGTATGGGGTAACCACGCCGCTACCATGCCATCTGTTTCGCCATTGGCAACAGATTGCCACATCACCGTCATATCCAACGGTGTCAATTTCACATCATAGCCTTCTTCTCTTAAAACTTCAGCGACAACATTAGTAGAGGCTACTTCTGTATCCCATTCAACATAAGACAGGTGAATTTCTCCCTTATCAGAAGCATGGCTCCCAGCAAAAGTTGAGCCAAAAATTAAAGCGATCACGACAACAGCTACAACACCTGTGATCCATTTTTGTTTTTTCTTAGCAGCAGGAGCAAGATTTTTATTCCGTTCTTTTTTTGGTGCATTTAATTTTTGTGTAAAACGGTCGATGATGATTGCTAAGATAACTAAAGCTAAACCATTAACAAAACCATTCCCGACTTGTGCTTGTTGCAAGGCAGATAAGACCCCACGACCAAGTCCGGGAGCACCTATCATTGATGCTGTTACAACCATTGAAAGTGCAAGCATCATCGTTTGGTTGATCCCTGCCATAATCGTGCCTTTAGCTAAAGGCAATTCTAGTTTAAATAGTTTTTGTTTCCCTGTTCCACCAAAAGAATCGGAAGCTTCGACTAATTCACTTGGAATTTGACGAATTCCTAAATTTGTCATTCGAACAGTTGGTGGCAAAGCAAAAATAACAGAAGCAAAAACACCCGGCACCATTCCGATACCAAAGAAGGCAACAGCAGGAATTAAATAGACAAATGCCGGCATTGTTTGCATAAAGTCTAAAATCGGCGACACAATTGTATTGGCTTTTTCACTTTTCGCCATTAAAATCCCTAACGGAATCCCGATGATAATTGAAACGAGACTCGCAAGTAAAACTAACGTGACCGTATTCATCAAGTCATTCCATAGACCTTGGTTGTAAATAAATAATAGACCAAAAAAAGTTAAAATCGTCAGTCCTGGTTTTTTCTTTGATAAGAAAAAGGCAGCAACGGCCAATAAGATAATAAATAACAACGGTGGAATAAACAGCAAGGTATTGGTGATAGTGTCCATAATGACTTGACCAATCGTTTGCACGAAGCTAAATAACCCCGCAAAGGTTTTTGTCAACCAATCTGTAAAGTTCTCCACCCATTTTGCTACTGGAATTGCTTGTTGTAATAAATTATCCAACAAACTCCACCTCCTTGTCTCCGGTTTGAGCGAGTGCTTCAATCACACTACCGCGAATGACTACGCCCAGTAATTTATCATTTTCATCAACAACAGCTAAAGGTGCTTCAGCGTCTTTAATCACGTCAAAAATATCAGTTACTAGCATATCTTGGGGAATTTTTTTGACATTTTTATCAATGACTTCTTTTAGTGGTAATTGATCTCTTCTCGCTTCCAACGCTTTTAATGCTGTCAAACTACCCTTTAACTTACGTTTACGGTCAACTGCTAACAACATGCTGACACCTTCTTTACGCATGCGATTTAACGCCACGTTAGGCCCATCTGCTTCAATATTCATCGTAATTGCCGGCTCCATAATATTTTGTGCGGTTAACACCTTGGAGCGATCAACATCTTCAACGAAATCACGCACATATTGGTTGGCTGGATTCGTTAAAATTTCTTCACCGGTTCCAATTTGCATAATTTGGCCGTCTTTCATCAAAGCAATTCGATCACCAATTCGCAAAGCTTCGTTTAAATCATGGGTAATAAAGATAATGGTTTTTTGCACATTTTCTTGCAAGTCCAACAATTCATCTTGCATTTCCCGCCGAATTAAAGGATCTAGCGCTGAAAAAGCTTCATCCATCAATAAAATTTCCGGATCATTGGCAAGGGCTCTAGCTAGACCAACCCGTTGTTGCATCCCGCCAGAAAGCTGTTCAGGATATTGATCCTTAAAGGCGATTAAACTAGAATTAGCCAAGGCTTGCTCTGCTTTTTGGCGTCGTTTTTCTTTTGAGACACCACGAATTTCCAACCCTAATTCCGTATTTTCTAAAATTGTGCGATGTGGAAATAGTGCAAAACTTTGGAACACCATATTGATTTTATTACGACGAACTTCTTGTAAAGCTTCTTTATTCATCTTTGCAATATCTTTTCCATCGATGTAAATTTCACCATCTGTTGGGTCAATCAAACGATTTAACAAACGAATTAACGTTGACTTACCAGAACCCGAAAGGCCCATAATTACGAAAATTTCCCCTTCGTTTACTTCAAAATTCGCATCGTAAACACCGACTGTCGCACCGGTCTTCTCTAAAATTTCAGTTTTGCTTTTATGTTCTTTCATCATGGCAAGGGCTTGTTGCTGCTTTTTGCCAAAAATTTTTGTTAAGTGTTCTACTTTCACTTTAGCCATTTTGTTACCCCCTATTTATTTTTGCTGTTTTAAGCTAGTAAAACAGCTTGCCTAATAACGAAATGCAATAGTGTGTTTCTGCTATTAGGATGGAAATTTCAAGTTTGAAAACAACTTTGAAAATTTTCCTCTCAAAAAACTGACCACACTAGATTATCATCATGTGGTCACTTAGTCAAAAAAGAAAAACCAGGAAAAAACGTGAATTCGTTTTCCTGGTTATAACACTAGTCATTTATCTTCTTAAGGTTTTCTTAATATTTATCTTTTTTCTGGATAAAAGAAGTTCATCATACGTTGAAAAACTAATTCATCCCCTACAAAAAAGACCGTTTCGCCAACTTCAAATTTCGCATAAGGTCCCGGTGACAAAAGCAATCGTTCTTCATGCTGTAAGGCCACCACCGTTGCCCCTGTTTCTTGCCAGATATTCAAATCTTTAATGGATTCATTTAAGTGATTTGCCGTTTCGTCCAACTGAATTTCGTAAGGTAAAAACGGGGCCGTCTGCTGGATGCGTCTGGTTTGATTCACAAGAGTGTCTAGCAGCCCCGAAAAGTTTTCTAGCTCTTGTTGTTGCTGCTCCACGCTAGCCAAAATTTCTTTTTTTATTTCTTGAATTGAACTCACATCTTTATATTGTGCTAAAAAACGTTGCGCTTTATCACGCGAAGCAACATAAGCTCCACTACCATGACGCACATCCATAATGCCCAGATCAACTAAAACATTGATTGCTTTTCTAGCTGTTTCAGGGGAAACGTTAAAATTGCTTGCTAAAGTAGAGCGGGCATGAATTTTTTCGCCTTCTTTATAGCGGTTTTCGACAATTCGCTCTGCAATTTCAACAGCAATTTGTTGATAACGCGGGATCGTTAATTTTTTTCCGGCCATCTTCTGACCTCCTTGTCTTTCAATAACTTTCGTTTAGCTGGCTATTTCATTTTCATTATAATGAGAAGTTCTGCGTACTATTCTTACTATCACTTTCCCATTATTTTTCAAATTCTACAAGTATTTCGCAAAAAAAGTGAGGTAAAGGATATCCTTTACCTCACTTTACTTCTTTTACTCTAAAAGAAAAATTTGGTTATACTTCCACTTTCATAACTGGTGTTTTCGCTTCTGTTGCACCAATTTTTTCTAAAACTTCATTTTTTACTTTATCCATATTTGTCACTAAGACTAACATATCTGTGCCTTTGCCAGCTGCTTTAATTGCTGCTAAATCGACATCAGCCACAATCGTATCTGGTGTTACTTTTTGACCTTCTGCCACTTTCAAATCAAATGGTTTACCCTCTAATTCAACCGTATTAACACCCATGTGTAATAACACTTCTAAACCATTGTCCGTTGTAATACCAACTGCGTGCTTCGTTGGAAATACAGATGAAATCGTGCCGGTTACAGGTGCATAAATTGTACCTTCTTTTGGTACAACAAAATAACCTTCACCCATCATTTTTTGTGAAAAAACTGCATCTGTTGATTCTGAAACAGGTTTTACTTCACCATTTGCTACAGCAAAGAATTCAGTTGTCGCTGCTACTTCGCTGACAGGTGTAGTTTGTACTGGTGAAACAGCTGTTGTTGGTTCTTCTGCCATTTTTTCAGCTGCCAATTTTTCTTTTGGAATGCCAAAGAAATAAGTTGCCACAAAACCACCAGCGTAACCTGCCAATAAGCCTAATACATAACCTAACCAATGGCCGTTAGCAATTAATGGAATTAATGCTGCACCAGAAGGTCCAATTGCGGTTGCGCCAACATTACCTAAAGCGCCGATTACTGCACCCCCAACACCACCACCGATACAAGCAGTGATAAATGGTTTACCAAGTGGTAGTGTTACCCCGTAAATTAACGGTTCGCCAATTCCTAAAATACCAACTGGCAACGCACCTTTGATCATTTCTGTTAATTCTTTGTCTTTACGTAAACGAATCCACAATGCCAAAGCCGCCCCAACTTGACCAGCACCAGCCATTGCTAAAATTGGCAATAATTGTGTGCTGCCTGTTGCTTCAATCATTTGAATATGAATTGGTGTTAAAATTTGGTGTAAACCAAACATAACCATCGGCAAGAAACTTGCCCCTAATACAAAACCAGAAAATGCACCGCCGACGTTTAAGATCCAGTTAATCCCGCCAACTAAACCATTTGAAACAAAACCAGCTAAAGGCATAATTAAGAAAATTTCCGCTAATCCGATAACAAGTAATGAAATGGTTGGTGTTACAATAATGTCAATTGCTTCTGGGACGATATCATGTAATTTTTTCTCAACTTTTGAAAGTAACCATACTGCAAAGATAACACCTAAAATACCACCTTGTTGTGGCGCTAAAGGTTGACCATTAAAAAGGTTGGTGATTGGTGCTTCTGGGTTCATCCCAGTTAAGGTTACGACCCCACCAATTACCCCACCAAGTGTTGGTGTTGCACCAAAAACTTGGGCTGCATTAACACCTGTGTAGATGACTAGAAAAGAGAACATCCCATTTTTTAAGATATTCATAACATCGATATATTGTTGCCATGTCGCAGCGTCTAGTCGTCCAGCCGTAACCATATTGGCTAAAACAGAAGCAATACCTGCAACTAAACCAGCGCCAACAAAAGCCGGAATCATTGGTACAAAAATATTAGAAATATCTTTTAAAAGTGCTTTGAATGGTGATTGTTTTTGTTTGGCTTTTTGTGCTGCTTTCATTTCTGCGGCTTTTTGATTAAGTGCATCTTTACCATTTGTAGTAGCTTTAATTTCTTCACCTAAAGAAACACCCGCTTGACTTGCCATTTCTTTTGCAACTTTATTAACCTTCCCAGGACCAATAATTACTTGTAGTTGTTCATCGTCCACTACACCCAATACGCCTGGAATCGCTTTTAATTGTGCTTCATTAACTTCATCACGATCGCGAACCGACATTCTTACCCGCGTCATACAGTGGGTTACGCTTTCAACATTGTTCATGCCACCGGCGCCTTTATAAATCTCTTTTGCCAACTGCTCTAAACTCAATTCTTCTTTTGCCATTCTAACTTTCCTCCTTGAAATCATAAATTGTTTAAAATCTTCTTATTCAAGGAGCTGTAATAGTTTACTACAGCTCCATAATGCCATTAGTTTAATGTTTGTTTTACAAAACCATCTGCTGCCACTAATTTTTCAGCAGCGGTTTCTTTATTGCTGTCTGTCAAAATCATGACGATGGCTAATTTAACATTTTCATCTGCTGCTGTAAAGAAGCGTGCTGCTGTTTGATAATCCACCTCTGTTGCTTGCATGATGATTCTTTTTGAGCGTTCAACTAATTTTTCATTGGTTGCTTTTACATCCACCATTAAGTTGTTATAAACTTTGCCGATGCCAATCATTGAAATTGTTGAAATCATATTTAAGATTAGTTTTTGTGCTGTTCCAGATTTCAAACGCGTAGAGCCCGTTAAAAATTCAGGACCACAGTCAACTTCAATTGGGAATTGTGCATGTTTAGAAATTTCCGCATCTTTATTGCATGAAATCGTACCCGTAGCAGCACCAACTTGGCGGGCATAATCTAAACCACCAATAACATAAGGCGTCCGTCCACTAGCTGCAATGCCGACCACCATATCATTTTCGTTTAATTTCAATTCATGTAAATCATTGGCCCCAAGTTCTGCAGAATCTTCTGCACCTTCAACAGCGACGGTCATCGCTTTGTCACCACCAGCAATAAGTCCGATTACCATTTCTGGTTCTACACCAAAAGTCGGTACACATTCTGCAGCGTCTAAGACCCCTAAACGGCCTGAAGTGCCAGCCCCCATATAAATTAAGCGGCCGCCTTTTTTGAAAGCTGCAATTGTTGCTTCGACTACTTTTTCAATGCTAGCCAATTCTTTTTCAACCGCTAAAGCAACTTTTTGATCTTCTTGATTCATTTTTTGACAAGCTTCTTTAACAGACATCTCATCTAAGCCAAAGGTTGCTTCATTACGGCGCTCTGTTGTTAAGTTTTCTAAATTAATCTTACTCATGTTCTTCCTCCATTTGTTCAAGTTTAAATTTCATGCCACCTCTAATGTGACGAACTAAATCTTTTTCTTCTGCTACAACTTCTGCTACTACGTTAATTTTGTCATTTGCAGGTAGTGCTTCTTGGCAAAGTTGAATTTCACCTGTATAACGTAAATATTTTTCATTATCTACGGTGACACTTCCTAATGTACGGGATACTGTATTTTGGGCTACAATGTGGGGAATCTTACGAAATCTCGCATCCGCACTGCGAATGACCGCCTGCGCTTCATCGAGCCGATTCACATGCTCGCCTAAAATATAAGAAAAATATTCTGTGCCACAATCATTGACACGTAATAAAATTTCGTTGTTATTTATAAAACGTTCAAATTGTTTTTTTGTCCGTTCTTTTAAGCCTCCGTCACCAATATAGATCAAATCAACTGCTGCCTTTTTCTGCCATAAGGCGCAAGCCAAAGGGTGGTGGTAACGATCTTGCTCTAATGTTGGTAAACCTTCATAAAGCGGACCTCTTAAATTGGCATCACCTGGCACAAAGGCTTGAATAGTAAATCCATTTGCTTTTAGCCAGTGATTCTTTTCTAAAAACCAATCTTCAGCTAAACCAGTTTCTGGTCGCGGATAATAATTGTGCCAAGCTTCTAAGTGTGAAAAATCGGCATTTGCTGCCTTTAATTCAGCAATATCTTGTTGGGTGACCGTGCTAGCATTTAATGCTATTTGCAACTGGTGACTAAAGTTGGCGATTTGTTTATTGCTGATATGGTAATCCATACGCAGACCAGTCACGCCAATTGCTGTCAATTCAGCTAAGTTTTCCATTTGAAAACCAGCTTTAACTAACGCGTTACCAGAAATGTCTACCATCAAATCCAACTGGAATTCTTGACACCAACTCCCTAATTGGCTAAGACGTTCTCTGTATTTTGTTGCGTCATCTTCTGGAATGTGTAAAGAAGTAAAGATGCCTTTAAAACCAGCTTGTGCCATTTGCGCCACATAGTCTTTTTGCTGTTGGGACAGTGTTTCATTTAAAAAAATCGAAAAGCCAAACAATGAAATCCCTCCATCTTTTATGAAAAAACGATTAGTAATCGCTTACACCTCGGAGTATACATCATGATTTATTTTTACGCAACCTTTTTTCGTTATTTTTATTATTTTTTTGAAATAACATTTCTTACGCTTTGCAAAAATTTAAGAAGAAAATTTCAAAGCCCCACCAAATAGCATTCTGTGGTAAACTTACTTTTAGAAAAATCAACTTTGAGGTGAAAAATCATGATTACGATGGATGACATCATTAGAGAAGGTAATCCCACTTTGCGGGAAGTTGCCAAAGAAGTACCCATGCCCCCAACGTCAGAAGAAAAGAAACTTGGGGAAGAAATGTTAGAGTTTCTAAAAAATAGTCAAGATCCAATCAAGGCAGAAGAAATGCATCTGCGCGGCGGAGTTGGCTTAGCTGCGCCACAATTAGATATTTCAAAACGTTTAATTGCTGTCCACGTACCTAGCAACGATCCAGAAAATGATACACCAATTATTAGTACTGTTATGTTCAATCCTAAAATTTTGAGCCATTCAGTCCAAGATGCCTGTCTAGGTGAAGGCGAAGGCTGTCTGTCAGTTGATCGTGAAGTGCCTGGTTACGTTGTGCGCCATGCACGCATCAGTGTTTCTTACTATGATGAAGATGGTATTAAACATAAACGTCGTCTTAAAAACTACGAAGCCATTGTGGTGCAACATGAAATTGACCACTTAAATGGCGTCATGTTCTACGATCACATTAATGAAGAAAACCCATTCTCCTTAAAAGAAGGCGTATTGGTAATTGAGTAAGAAAAATTAGCCAAGCAAGATAAAAAAGCCGCACAAACTTTACGAAAAAAGTTCGCGCGGCTTTTTATTCTGTCTAAACAAGTTCGTTTATTCTTGGTATAAAATACCTGCTTTTGCTAAAGCATTTTTTATATTAACGAAATCCTCATCTTTTTCATAAGCAATCGTATGTAGATGAATGCCATTGGTTAATTCTGAAAGTAAGCTGGCATTGGATTGCTGGTATTTTTTCATAAAAGCTGCTACATCTGCTGGCGTTTTTATTTGCAAGTTGCCTGTTAATTCACCATAAATCTCGTGCTCGACAATGACATCAACTACCTCACCGCCATTTTGTACAATCAGATTTAATTCTTCATTGGTTCGGCTGGCATCATGCTGCACGACAATCTTGCTTAATTTGCCGTGACGCTTTTCTTGCAGTAAATATCCGCGGGCGGTCGCTTTTATTTCTAATCCAGAGGCACGCATCAACGCGATATCTCCTACGATGATTTGGCGACTAACTGCAAATTGCTGAGCAAACTTGGAGGCACTAATTGGCTTTTGCGCAATCTTCAACTGTTCTGCAATCACCTCACGTCGCTTTTTTCCCTCCATCTACTTCTCACCTTCTGACAATTTCTGCTGTTGATAGTTGCGCGAATGCGCCATAATATCGGCAAAAGTGGCTGTGATTGTCTGCTTATAGTCAGCATTTTTGACGTTTTCAGCTACCTTTTGTAAAACAGCGGCTTCTCGTTTTACATCTAAGACTGGTTGTGCCTGTTCCTTTTTAAAAGCGGCAATTTGGCTGACTGCCATCATCCGCCTTTCAAGTAAACTTACCAATTCTCGGTCAATTTGATCAATTTCTTTACGTGCTTTGTCTAATGGGCTTTTGGCATTATCCTCATCAATCATTCTTATCACCCGCGCAGGATTGCCTGCTATTACCACATTATCAAGATAAGATTTAGTCACGACACTACCTGCAGCAACTACGACATTATCCCCTAAGGTAATTCCCGGCAAAATAATTGATCCTGCTCCTAACCAGGCATTGTTCCCAATTGTAATCGGCTTGCCGCTTTCTAACCCGCTGTTGCGTTTAACTGGATTTAAAGGATGTGTTGCGGTTAAAAGCTGAACATTTGGCGCAATCATGCAGTTGTCCCCAATTGTAATCGGACAAACATCTAGCAGAACACAATTAAAGTTGGCATAAAAGTTTTTCCCCACCGTAATATTGTAGCCGTAGTCAAATTGCACTGTTGGTTCCATGTAAATATTTCCTGCTACATTGCCAAAAGTTTCTTTTAAAAGCTGGCTCCGAAGCGCCGCGTCTTCTTCTTTGTTAATCAATTGCATTTGCTCTCTAGCAAATTTACGTTCGCTAACTAATTCAGGATCTTCTGAAAAGTACAGTTGTCCTGCAATCATTTTTTCTTTTTCACTAACCATTAGTACCCTCCTAAATATTGATTTCCTTAAATAAATCTTCTGCCGCACATTGTACCATGGTAAACGGTTCCTGAATAGCAAGGGATGTTTGATTAATTGCCATAATTTTGGCGTGTTTGTCCCGGTAATAGAGCAGTTGGTTAAATGGCGCTACTTGAAAACTAGTACCGACAATTACTACTAAATCTGCAGCTCTAACCGCAGCTGTTGCATGATTAACTACATCGGTTGTAAAACCTTCACCATATAAGACGATATTTGGTCGTAAACGTCCGCCACAATTTTCATGGATATCACAAGTTAAATATTTTTCCCAAGGAATGCTTTGATTACATTTACAACAATAAACATCATATAAATTACCATGAAAATTGACAACATGCGGCGTTTTGGCTTTGTCGTGAAGCCCATCAATATTTTGGGAGATGACCCAAACAGGCTTTTTTCTTGCTAAGGCTGCAATCTTTTTATGAATAATATTAGGCTGTGCCTCCGGATGATAAAGTTGTTTGATAAATTGATAAAATTTTTGTGGCTCATAAACAAGACAATCGTGACTTAATAAATATTCTGGCTGATCAATCCCCTGATAGACTCCATGTAGCGAGCGATAATCTGGAATACCCGATGGGGTCGAAACTCCGGCACCGGTTAAAAAGGTAATTTTTGGGGCTGCATCAATTATTTTTATAGCATCTTTTATTGCTGTCATTTATAACACCTCAACTTCTATTATACGTCAGAAACACCTACTTCGCTGATTTCCTTATAAATCTGACAATTATTTAAACAAAAAAGCAGCCGCATTACTCAACTTCAAAAAACAAACGTTAACTGTTAAAGCCAACTTTTTGAAGTTGCAAATCACAACCGCCTTTTTTTATTATTGAAATAATCAGATCTGACAGATTAGCCTTTTATCTACTGAATTACTTTTACTCATTACGCATCATAAAAGCCTAAAATCATAATTCCAATCATAATCGCACCAATGACAAAATAATGTTTGGCTTTCAATTTTTCTTTTAAAAAGATACGCCCTAAAATGACCGATACAATCGCATAAGCTGAAATTAAGGGCGCTACAATAATTGCTTCTTTGGTAGAAACAGCCCCAACGTAGAAAAATTGCCCTAATGTTTCAAAAATTGCCGCAAGACCTTTGTCTTTTTCATTAAAAACAAAGACGGGCTCTTTTTTCACCCATTCTAAGTATGCCCATAAAATTAAAGCCACAATCAAAAAGGTTAATTCATAACTCATATTAGCCTGATCTTCAGGCATTAGTTTGCGATACTCTAAATAATAGCTATCTAAAAATGTCCCCATTCCATCAATAATCATATACAAAATGGGAAATAAAATTGCGATGGCACCAAAGCGATATTTTTTATCAATTTTGACACCTTCTGCCTTAAGAGTAGCATCATCTTGCTCTTTTTCAAAAATCGATAGCAGTAAAATACCAATTAAAATCATCAAAATGGCGACCAACTGTAACCAGCTGACGCTGTTGCCCATAACTAAAAAGCCTAATACTGCAGTTACAGCCCCCGAAGAATTGCTGATTGGCGAGGAAATGGAAACTTCGATATAACGTAAGCCAAAATAACCAATCGCCATTGACAAGATATACATCGCCGATACTGGCAAATACAGCACTAAATTATGCCAATCATAACTGATACCTTCGTAAATGACATAATAAAACAAAACGTGTAGTCCCATAACTAAGCCCACCATAATTGTGGTTTTCATCGCACTGTGGCTATCGTTGGGGTCATTGCCTTTCTTATAAAAAAGATCTGCTGTCCCCCAAGCTAAAATTGTTACTAGCGCTGCTACAAACCACATACTATCCACTCCCAATCTAATAAACTTGTCTTTTTAAAAGTAGCCTAAACTCTATTAATCGTCAATTAATGTCTTTACCAACACTTTATTTTCTCTACTAAAATCGGCAGGATAAATGAAAATGAATTCAATTCATGACAGCGTCTTGTAAACGTGATACAATACATTGGGAAAAACGTAACAAGTAAGTTACGTTTATGTAAAAGCGAGGTGAAACCATTGGTACCATTCATTATTTATTGGGGCGTAATCCTAGTTTGTGTTGCATGGGCTGCGTTAAGCATTTTCTTTTCTATTTTTTATTTGGCCCGCAAAGAAAACGGCAATTTATGGGCATTTGCTTTCTTTAACGTTCTTGCTGCCATCGTACAAGCAATCGTCTTGGCAATTTATCGCACCTGGGGTTGGGGAATTACACAATACTCAAGCTTGATTTATATTATCATCGGCGTATTACTTGTCTTAACCGTTGTCCAAGCTATTTTGGGTCGCGAACCAAAAGAAAGTATCGCTTAATTTAATAAAGAAAAATACTGCTTTTAAAATACAAGAAAACAATGGGTTCTCCTTTTTTCAGGTATTTTCTTAACGCAGTATTTTTTTGTATTCTCCGTATATTTTATACATATATTTTCATGAATCTTTGCTGAAACAAAACTAAAAAAAACATTGGTAAAAACTAACATCTCCTTATATAAACTTAAGCAAACCCTAGATAAATTACTAATACAACAGTATTTCAAGTGAAAATTAAAGAACCTTCATTTAACTGAAAATACTGCATAATATTTCATTTTAATGTAAAAAAGTTTGACAGCTTTATTAAATTGACGTAAAATTCTCTTGTACTATCAACTGAATACGAGATACCTCCGTCACCGAGGTAGAGGTCGCATCATTCATTAATCCTGTCGAGTAAGCAAATATTAAGAAGCAGGCCTAGGGTATGATGCCGAAATGAGTCGCGTGTTTGCTCACCGATTTGTTGGGACGCGCGGGAAATACCCGGCGGACTGTCTTAGCTTTTGGCTAAGTTGCGCTATGTTTTGTGAGAGGTTTGTCGACGAATTATGCTCTTTGTCAACAGCCGATTTCTTTTCATACGAACAGATTTCGGCTGTTTTTGTTTTCGCTGGCTACAACTTCCCCCATCTCTCTTAAGTCTTAAGTGGCCCCACTTCATTCGTTGGTATTGTCAAATACTTTTTAAGGAGCAGAACATGAACAAAAAAATCTCAGTTACCGCACTACTTACCATTATTTTAAGTTTTTTCACCGTCGCCTTTGCTGCGACACCGGCCTTAGCTGACAGCAAAACACCAGCTGAGACACTTTACGGGTAGGCATGGAAGCTGGCTATGCGCCATTTAACTGGACGCAAACCACTGATGCCCACGGCGCTGTCCCAATTCAAGGAGAAAGCTCAGCTTGGGCAGGTGGCTACGATGTTCAGATTGCCAAAAAAGTTGCCGAGGGGTTAGGCAAAAAATTAGTCATCGTTAAAACCGATTGGGATGGCCTACCTGTCGCATTGCAATCTGGAAAAATTGATGCTGTTATTGCCGGCATGTCACCTACTGCCGAACGTAAAAAAGAAATCGACTTTACCAATCCTTACTATGAATCACATCTCGTTATTGTCACACGAAAAGATAGTAAATACGCAAAAGCGAAAGACTTAGCTGATTTTAAAGGCGCTAAAATCACTGCACAATTAAATACCTTTCACTATACCGTAATTGACCAAATTCCCGATGTAAAAAAAGAACAAGCGCAAAAGAATTTTTCTGCAATGCGGGCGGCATTATCTTCTGGTGTGATTGACGGTTATGTCTCAGAACGACCAGAAGGCGTGACTGCAACATCCGTTGATAAAAGTTATGCTATGGTAGAATTTGCCAAAGATAAAGGCTTTAAAACCAATCCAGAAGATGTCCAAGTCGCTGTCGGAATGCGTAAAGGTGATCCTGATGTCGCAAAGGTTAATGAAATTTTAGCGGGTATTTCTGAAGATGAACGCACAAAATTGATGGATGCTGCCATTAAAGAGCAACCTGCTGCGACAGAAGAAAATGAAGCAGAGTCTGGCTTTTTACACGATATTAAAACCATTTGGGGCCAATACGGCGGACTATTTTTACGTGGGGCGGGCTTAACTTTATTGATTGCCATTGTCAGCACGATTTTAGGAACGAGCCTTGGTTTATTAATCGGCGTTGTTCGCTCATTACCAGAAGCAGAAAACAAAGCTGTTTTCATCTTCCAAAGAATTTTTAATTGGCTACTTTCTGTTTACATTGAAGTTTTCCGGGGTACACCAATGATGGTTCAAGCGATGGTCATCTATTATGGACTCGCACAAGTTTTCCAAATCGATTTGAATCGAACCTTAGCTGCTTTTATCATTGTTTCGGTTAATACCGGAGCTTATATGTCTGAGATCGTTCGTGGTGGTATTTTTGCCGTTGACCCTGGTCAATTTGAAGCCGCTCAAGCCATTGGGATGACTCACGGACAAACCATGACAAAAGTTGTCTTGCCTCAAGTAATCCGCAATATTTTGCCAGCGACAGGTAATGAATTTGTCATTAATATTAAAGATACAGCTGTACTAAGCGTTATCTCTGTTGCGGACTTGTTCTTCCAAGGAACATCTGCTGCCGGAACCAACTACAAGTTCTTCCCAGTCTTTACAATTGTCGGCATCATGTATTTAATTATGACCTACAGCATCTCCCGCATTTTACGTTTTGTGGAAAAACGGATGGATGGTCCCCAATCTTATATCAAAGCAGATGAAGCTGATTTAGAAGCAGAAGAACAATAGGCACAGGCTTAGGAGGAAAGAACATGGCAGAACAAATTATTAACATTCAGCATTTGAAAAAAAGCTTTGGTGAAAATGAAGTTTTAAAAGATATCGATTTTTCTGTAGCTAAAGGTGAAGTTGTTTCAATTATCGGTTCCTCTGGTTCTGGTAAATCAACTTTATTACGCTGCATTAACTTACTAGAAAAACCTACTAGTGGTGAAATTTATTATAAAGGGGAAAATGTTTTATCCCCAGGTTATAGCCTGACAAAGTATCGGACGCATTTAGGCATGGTTTTCCAATCCTTTAATCTGTTCAACAATATGAACGTTTTGGAAAATTGTGTCACTGGTCAAACCACAGTTTTAAAACGAAACCGCGCTGAAGCAAAAAAGATTGCTTTAGAAAACTTAGAAAAAGTTGGTATGGATCGCTACGTTGATGCCAAGCCTGCTCAATTATCCGGTGGTCAAAAACAACGGGTAGCCATTGCGCGTGCGTTATCAATGGATCCAGATGTGATGCTTTTTGACGAACCAACTTCTGCGCTAGATCCTGAAATGGTAGGAGAAGTTTTAAAAACCATGAAAGCTTTAGCCCATACTGGTCTAACCATGGTAGTCGTAACCCACGAAATGGATTTTGCCCGTGATGTCTCTGATCGCGTAATCTTCATGGATAAAGGTGTTATCGCTGAACAAGGTTCACCAGAAGATATCTTTGCAAATCCAAAAGAAGAACGCACCAAAAAATTCCTACACCGCGTTTTAGACAAAGACGAATAATTGTTACACCGGATAGATTTTAGAAGATAATAAATCTTCTAAAACCTACCCGGTGTTTTTTTTCGACAGATTTTTTCTAAATAAATCACTTATGGTAAGATTATGGGGCTAAATTTACGAACTAACGCGCTGTGAAACTAAGCAAATTAGGCTTACGAAGACTTTTTATCTACCGGTTTAAAAATCCATCATTGAAATTTTCAGAAAATTATCCTAAAATGGAGCCAATGCTTTTCAAACTTTTAAAAATTTGTGTGAGTGTAGTGCTCACCTACAAAGGATGAATGATTTATGGAACCACAAGAATTAAATCGTAGTTTAAAAAATCGCCATGTCCAATTAATCTCAATCGGAGGCGCGATTGGAACAGGACTTTTCTTAGGTGCCGGCAAATCGATCCAATTAGCTGGACCTTCCATTTTATTTGCCTATTTAATTACCGGCTGCGTTTGCTTTTTGATTATGCGCTCTTTAGGCGAGTTACTTTTATCAAATACGGACAAACACTCTTTTTTAGATTTTGTTGCGGAATATTTAGGCAAAAAATGGGCATTTTTAACCGGTTGGACCTATTGGTTTTGTTGGATTTCAATTGCCATGGCCGACTTAACTGCCACTGGACTTTACGTGAGGTATTGGTTTCCGCAAGTCCCCCAATGGCTGCCTGAAATTATTGCCTTAGTTTTACTAGTTGCCTTAAACATGATTGCTGTGTCTTTATTTGGCGAATTGGAGTTTTGGTTTGCTTTAATCAAGGTGGTGGCCATTATTGCTTTAATAATCGTAGGCGCCTATATGATTGTCACCCATTACAAAACCGCTGCAGGGACAGTTAAAATCAGCAATGTCTGGAATCACGGTGGCTGGTTTCCAAAAGGTGCCTCTGGCTTTATTCTCTCTTTTCAAATGGTAACTTTCGCTTTTGCCGGAATTGAGTTGGTTGGACTTGTTGCTGGCGAAACCAAAAATCCGAAAAAAGTTTTACCAGAAGCAATTAACAACATCCCTATTCGAATTATTCTATTTTATTTAGGAGCATTGTTTGTCATTATGGCAATTTACCCTTGGAATAGTTTAAATTCCAGTGAAAGCCCATTTGTTGAAGTCTTCTCTGACATTGGTATTACTGCTGCTGCTACTGTCATTAATGTAGTCGTTTTATCAGCCGCCGCATCTGCTTGTAACAGCGCGATTTACAGTACCGGCCGTATGTTACGCTCTTTAGCTCAAGAAGGCAGTGCGCCAAAGCCCTTTGAAAAATTAACCAAACATCAAGTTCCAGGTAATGCCATCTTCTTTTCGGCATTAGTCATTTTTATTGCCGTCATTTTAAATTACTTTATGCCCAGTGAAGTATTCACCATCGTAACAAGTGTTGCGACGACTTGTTTTTTGTTTATTTGGGGTATCTTGGTTTACACCCATATGAAATATCGCAAAAGTATGCTGGGAAAGAAAAGTCACGACTTCAAAATGCCCCTTTACCCTTATAGCAATGTCTTAATTTTTGCCTTTTTATTATTTGTTGCCGTCGTTTTACTTTTATCAAAAGAGACGCGTATTGCAGCCTTGGTAACGCCAGTTTGGTTTGTTATCTTGTGGCTCATTTATCATTTTAAATTCGAGCGAAAATAAAATGAGGGCCTTTTGTTACAATTATTTGTTACCTGCAAAAAGCGTTGGTAATGAAGGATTCCCCTTCACTACCAACGCTTTTTATCTATATCAGGGAGGATAAATTCCCCTGCGAAAATGAAAAAATTTATAGATGCAATCCTGCTTGAATTTTGGCGGCTGTTTCGTAAGAAGGAATCCAAATGGCAGAAACAATAAAACGACCAAACAACCCAATCGTAGGATGCCAAAAAACGGCTGCCACTAATAATAGATTAATCACCATTGAAAAACTGCTACGACGATCATTGCGCAACAACTGTGTTCCCCGGGTGTTGTCATCATTCGCTTTTAAAATTTGCTTTGTTAAAATACCAAATGAAAAGCTCCACATGGTGTACACCACCACATAAGCTAACGCTGGCCAGAACATCCCCGGATTACTTCCCACCCACTGCGTGACAGCTGGACACAAAGTTAACCAAAAAAGCCAAAAAATATTGGCCCAAATGACCCGGTCATCGACTTTTTCTGTCATCTTCATCACCCGATGATGTGTCACCCAAATAACCGCGACAAAAATAAAACTGATAGTATACGCAGTTAACACATCCCGCATGGCTAAAAGTGATGCTAAAGTTGGCGCTTGGGGAAAACGAATTTCCAATACTAAAATGGTAATGACGATTGCTACAACACCGTCAGTAAAAGCCGTTAAACGTCCTTTTGTCACAATATTCACCTCGTCTTATTTTAGCATACCTAAAGATTATGGGCACAAGTAATCCTTTTATCCCCTGCTTTAGCGCGTTTTTATTCAAACTTTCAGAAAACTCTTGAAAATCAAGACCTTTTCTGTTATTTTTGTAACACTTATAAAACGGTACATTTGTCATTTAAAGAATCTTTTCACAAGAGCAAATGACTTATTTATCGAAGCATTTTGCAATTATTTTTAGAAAACACAATTTTAGAGGTGGGAAAATGGAAAAGAAACTGCAATTTAAAGATTATTTGTTTGTCGGTTCAATGTTATTTGGTTTATTCTTTGGAGCGGGGAATTTAATTTTCCCAGTGCACATGGGACAGCTAGCCGGTGCTAACGTCTTTCGCGCGAATTTAGGTTTTTTGGTTACTGGTATTGGCTTACCTTTTTTAGGTGTTTTAGCTATCGGTTTATCCCGCAGCAGCGGACTTTATGATTTAGCTTGTCGTGTCAATAAGACCTATGCCAAAATTTTTACTATTTTATTATACTTAGTTATCGGACCATTTTTTGCTTTACCTCGGTTAGCAACAACCTCTTTTGAAATTGGCTTAGCGCCTTTTTTGGCTAAGGAGCAAACTACACTAGCATTAGCAGGCTTTAGTATTTTATTTTTTGTAGCTGCCTGGGCATTATCCCGCAAGCCAACAAAATTATTAAATTATGTCGGTAAATTTTTAAATCCGTTGTTTTTATTACTATTAGGAATTTTAATTTTATTAGCTTTTTTAAATCCCATCGGTGGTATTCAGGCTACGCCTATTCAAGCAGACTACACCAATCACGCCTTTTTAACAGGCTTTACTGAAGGCTACAACACCTTAGATGCTTTAGCTTCCCTTGCTTTTGGGATTATTATTGTGACGACCTTAAAAGATATGGGCGTTAAAAAACCCAGCACGATTGCCATCGATACGGTTAAATCGGGTTTTGTCAGCATTCTTTTAATGGGTATTATTTACACTTTACTGGCTTTAATGGGAACCATGAGTTTAGGTAAATTTGCCATCTCTGAAAATGGGGGCATTGCCTTAGCAGAGATTGCCCGCCACTATCTTGGTACCGGTGGAAGTATTTTACTAGCCTTTATCGTTATCATCGCTTGTTTAAAAACTGCAATCGGGTTAATTACGGCTTTTTCGGAAACATTCGTTGCATTATTCCCCCAACAAAAATATACAACTTTTGTTACTGGTGCTAGTTTTTTAGCCTGCTTATTTGCCAATGTTGGACTAACGAAGATCATTGAGTTTTCAACACCGGTGTTGATGTTCACGTATCCGTTAGCCATCACTTTAATTTTATTAGCTTTACTTGGACCTTTGTTTAAACAAAGAGCTAGCGTGTATCGACTTACCACGTATTTCACTTTGTTTGCTGCAATCATTGACGGTTTGAACGCTGCCCCTGCCTTCTTGAAAAATTTAGCTCCGGTTCAAAGTCTCTTACACTTTGCGACAGATTACCTTCCCTTTTTCAAACTGGGAATGGGCTGGATTTTACCTGCTGTCATCGGCTTTGGTGTAGGTTTAATATGGACCGTCATCAAAAAAGCCCCAGTTGAAAATTCGCAGTAAATTTTCTTAAAAACAAAATATAAAATAAACAAACAACAGCGCCTGGCTTCTTTTTAAAAGCCGGCGCTTTTGCGTGTGCTTATAACTGACAGTCTGACAAAAAAACGATACAATGAGGGAAAAGGAGTCAAATTACGGAGGGATATTTATGGTATATGAAGAGCTGATGATGGACTCATCAACCTTGTTAAAATTTAAACTGTTCCGCAAAATGATGTTTATTGGGCGACAGAATTACCCAATTGCAGAGCTGGCCCAAGAAATGGATTTAAACTACCAGCAAACTGTCATCGACTTAACGGAAATTGATAAAGATATTAGTAAGATTCATCCTGAACACGAAAGCTTTTTAATCGGGGCTGGCAAAATTGATTGTCTTAATTTAACGGCCACCATCGACGAGTACCGTTACTATCTATTACAAGGTTCAGTGCCATTTCAATTTATTTTATATTTTATGAATGAAGAAAATCCAACGATTGAAGATTTCTGTGACCGTTACTTCTCAAGTCGCTCGACAGTATCGCGTAAGATTGAGAAGTTAAAGAACTTCTTGAAATCTTTTAATCTGCGCTTTACATACACTGAAGCTGGCATGGTAGGGGATGAACGCCTTGTACGCTTGGCCTTATTCAATTTAATCTGGTTGGGTTCTAGAGGGATTACTTGGCCTTTTAGTGTGTCCGAAGAAAAAGTTGAAAAAATTGTCGATGCCTTTGGCGAGTACTTCCCACTTTCCCGTACTTATTTAGGTCGTTGGGAATTAAAATACTTTGCCGCGATTTTCTTATTGCGAATTGAAAAAGGTAATTTTGTAAAATATGACAAAGCTTACGACTGCTTGATGAAAGATAACGATTATTATGATTTTTCTCGTTTGAATCCTTTAGTAGACAATAAATTGACGTCACGGCAAAATAAAGCAGAGTCTAGCTTTATTTTCTTCTTGGCACACTTTATTCCTTTTTACACGTTAGAAGATGATCCAACTTTAACGCAAACCATTAAAGACTTCAGCGAAAAACCAAATCCTGTTTATAACTTGGTGGCAAAATTCTTAGATTTTGCCAAAGCTGACTTATTTTCAGACAACCCTGCGCTTTTGGATCAACCAATGGTACTAGGAAATCTATTAAATATTACCTTTGGTTATTATGTCATTAAATATCGGTTTCCAACTATTCAACGACTATTGGGACCAAAACAAGTTTTTGAATCGCCAATTCGAGAAATGGAAGCTAAAATTCACACTTTCTTTACCGAGATGAGTGAACAAGAACCTTATAATAGCTTTGTTAATAATGCGACGATTAGCAGTTTGGTCAATGGCTTTACGCAAGTTTTAATGCCTCTTTACGATACAACTACAAAAGCGCATAAAGTAGAAGTTGGTGTGGCTTTAGAACACAATTATCTACTTGTTAAAAGCGTTTATCAGTTTATGTCTGACTTACAATTTGTTAACGCTGAAACATACAACAGCCAAAAACGTGACCAATATGATTTAATTATCAGCTCTTCTTTATTAGTAAAAAATCAGTACCCTGAATTAAACGTCTTTTTATGGGAACACGGTTTAGATGATGAACAATACATCATCTTATACAAACGTCTACGCAAGATTTTTAACGAAAAAAATAAATAGACGCGCAATTAAGGGGGAGATTTAATGCGTTTTAAAGGCGGACGACAAAGTAAAAACGTCGAAGACCGTAGAAGCAGTTCCGGCGGTTTATCCGGTGGTGTAATCGGCGGGGGCGGGATTGGCCTACTTTTAATCGTTTTATTCTCTTTATTCTTTTCTGGTGGCAATATCGATTTGGGGTCACTTTTAGGAACTGATAATAGCCCGATTACTGCCCAACAGCCCACTGGTACAGATGATCAAAAAGAATTTGCCAGCGTTGTTTTTGGCCACTTGGAAGATTATTGGAACACAGAATTCAAAAAAACAGAATACGCGCAACACCAACCAGATTATCAAGATCCGACATTGGTTTTATACAGCGGCAGTGTGCGCTCGGCTTGCGGCCAAGCTTCTTCTGCGGTTGGACCATTTTATTGTCCTGGAGATCAAAAAGTCTATCTAGATTTGAGTTTTCAAACAGAATTGTCCCAGCGCTTTGGCGCAACGGGTGATTTTGCCATGGCTTACGTTATTGCCCATGAAGTCGGACACCACGTTCAATACGAACTTGGCACCTCTGAAGAAATGGACCGCCTTCGCAGTCAGCTCTCAGAAAAACAATATAATCGTTACAGCGTCGCTTTAGAATTGCAGGCTGATTATTTTGCCGGTTGCTTTGCTCGCTATCTCGAAAATAAAACGTACCAAGGACAGCCTATCTTAGAAGCTGGTGATATTGATGAAGCCATTCATGCTGCCAATCAAATTGGCGACGATACCTTACAGCAAGAAGCTCAAGGTTATGTTGTTCCAGATAGCTTCACCCATGGCACTTCTGAGCAGCGCGTCGATTGGTTTAAACGCGGCTATCAATACGGTGATTTAAAACACGGAGATACCTTTCGTGCCTATAATTTGAAACTTTAGTTTTTAGTTATCAGTATTTTTTCCTTAATACTTTTTTAAAGATATTTACCAACTTCTGTATCTTTGATTCACAAAAAATTCATAAATACTTTGTAGTATATAAGTGTACCAACAAACAACCCTAACTAACACTTTTTCATTTTTAACTCCTTGCCCGTCGCCTCCCTAGCGACGGGCCCTTTTTTAGTTTCGCATTTTTTAAATAAAAAAAACCACGCAAACAAACGTTGCGCAGCTGACTAGACTATTCTAATTTTACTTGGCCCTTATGCGCGAGTAATACTCGTGCGTTGCCCTTCTTTATCTAAAATACTGACTTTACGAATCGACTCTAAAGGAATCATCCGCATTTGCTGTTCATTATTTTGCGGTTTAATGACTAAATGATTGGGATTTAACTGCTTATTTAAAATCCAACCATACACGGTCTCGTATTTAACACTATTCTTGGCTATATCCAACTGTAAAACTACTAAACTTTCCTTTTCAGCTGCTAAAACTAAAGTTTCTGCCATCTCCACTGAAATTTTTGCCTGCAGTTCTTCTTCCATACTGTCACTTAAGAATCCTTTTAATAAGGCATTCGAGGTGTTGGCCACGAAATTGCCGAATTTTTTGACATTCATTTTTTCTTTCATTTCTGCCACCCCTTTGTGATAAGTAAGCATATTTTATCAAATTTCCGCAAAAAGACAAGCTTTTTTGACTGCCTAAGCCTTAGTCAAAATTTCAAACCATGGTTTTAACCCCATTTTTACTAGTTTTTTTGTTTCATTAAAATCACCTGTATAATAAGGATCTGGAATAAAAATATCTTCTTTACCAGCTACAACAGACATAAAAGACGCCACTTGTGCTGTTTTATCCGGTGGTGCCACAGCTAAAATGTCGGCCATATTCTCTTTATCCATGCCCACAAGATAATCAAAATGGTAAAAGTCATCAGCTTTTAATTGTCGAGAAAACATTTGTGCGACATCAACGCCTGCTGCTTTCAAAATTTTTTGGGTGCCCAGATGAGGTGGATTTCCGATCTCCCAGCGACTAGTCGCAGCAGAATCGACTTCTATTTTGCAGCCTCTTTCATTAGCATATTGTCGCAATAATCCTTCTGCCATTGGCGAGCGACAAATATTACCTAAACAAACAAATAAAATACTAGCCATGTCTTTACCTCCTACTGATCATCTTGTTGATATAACCGATACGAATAAAGCTCTACGTCTTTTGCCAGCCGAAACATTTGGGTCGCAATTTCTAACGGCGACTCTGGATAATCTGCTTCAATCCAAGCTAACAAGACACCACTACAGCCATAGGCAAAAAAGTGACCATAAAAGTCTTTATCAGATTCTGACAAATAGTTTTCTGTATCAAATTCTTCAAACAATTTACGAAAAAGACGTCCGACAATTTGTGAAAATTCGCGAATTAGGATTTCTTTTCGATCGGCTACGGTTTTTCGATAGAAATCTCCCCGTGAATGAATCGCCCGCAACATTTGTAAAACCTGTTCTTCCCAATTGTCCAAAGACAACTCGTCACTTGTTAAAAAGTTTAATGCCTCACTATAATAAATAAATCGTAGTAATTCATCTTTGTCGGCAAAATGATAATAAAAAGTCTGGCGGTTAATACCAGCTTGACTGGCGATTGTTTGCACGCTGATTTTATTATAATCTGTTGTTTTCACCAGTTCGATTAACGCTGTCGCAATTTTTACTTTTGTCTGATTAACAGCCATACCAACACACTCCATTATTCATAAGGGTAACCAAAATGTTCGTAAGCCAGGCTGGTAGCGATTCGTCCCCGCGGCGTTCGTTTTAAGAATCCCTTTTGAATTAAAAAAGGTTCATACATATCTTCTACTGTCTCAGTTTCTTCGCCGATATTTACCGCTAATGTACTTAAGCCAACCGGGCCACCACCATAAAGCTCAATCATAGTTTTGATTAGTTTTTGATCGACATAATCCAGTCCTGCTTCATCTACTTGTAATAATCGTAGCGCTCTGGCGGCAATTTTATCATCGATAATCCCATCTGCTTCCACTTGGGCAAAATCGCGCACACGCTTTAACAAACGATTTGCAATTCGCGGCGTGCCACGAGAACGCCGGGCAATTTCATGGGCACCAGTTGCCACAATGTCGGTAGCAAAAATATCAGCTGAACGCAAGACGATTTCTTTTAAATCGGTCTCTTCGTAATACTCCAAGTGACTAATAATTCCAAAACGATCCCGTAATGGTGCCGAAAGCATTCCTGCTCGCGTCGTTGCCCCCACTAAGGTAAAAGGAGGCAAGGGAAAATGGACAGGATGAGCTGTTGGTCCTTGTCCTACCATAATATCCACATAAAAATCTTCCATCGCCGAGTAGAGCATTTCTTCTGCTACTCGCGGCAAGCGATGAATTTCATCGATAAATAAAACATCGCCAGGTTCTAATTCGTTTAAAATTGCGACAAGATCACCTGGTTTTTCAATCGCAGGGCCGCTAGTGGTCCGAATATTAACCGCCATTTCATTGGCGATCACCATCGCCATAGTGGTCTTACCTAATCCTGGTGGTCCATACAATAAGACGTGATCTAAAGACTCTTCTCTATTTTTGGCCGCCGCAATATAAATAGATAATTCATGTTTTACTTTATCTTGCCCAATATATTGCGACAAAAATTGTGGCCGCAATGATTTTTCTAATAATTGTTCTGCAGATTCTTTTTCTGGTGAGACAATTCTCTCTTCTGTCACAGTTTTCCCCCCTCTCTATTTTTTCATTACAAGCTTTAAGGCAGCCCGTAAATATTCGTCTGTCGTTTGCATTTCTTCATTCGCCAAAGCTTTTTCAACTTTTTTGACCTCTTTGGCACTATAGCCTAATGCTCCTAAAGCCTCCATTGCCTCTGTTAACGCCATCTTACCATTTGCATGAGGTAAGAGTTCCAAATTCATTTGTGGGTCGTATAAGTCCCCTAATTTGCCTTTTAAATCCAAGATCATTTGTTGGGCCGTTTTTTTACCCACACCAGGAAATTTGGTTAAATACGTTACATCCCCTGATTCAATCGCATTGATCATACCGGTATGCTCTTCACCGGCCATAATCGCCAAAGCCGACTTTGGACCAATGCCTGAAACGCTGATTAAGCGTAAAAAAAGTTGCTTTTCCGCTAGCGTTTTAAAACCATATAAGCTATGGACATCTTCTCTGATAACTTGCTGGACGTACACTTTTGTTTCTTTATTTTCGTGAAAGCGATAAGGGTTTCCTACTGCAATCTGATAGCCAATCCCTTGATTTTCTAACACGATATAAGCCGGAGTTATCCCCGTAATTTTGCCGATTAAATACTCGTACATTATTTTGTCCTTCCTGTACATACGTTCCCCTTATTGTAGCATAGTTTGGAACTAGACAAAAGCTGACTATTTTACCAACGGCAAATATTCTTTGTAACCAGCAGCTTCCATTTTGGCTTTGGGGATAAATTTTAATGCCGCAGAATTAATGCAATAGCGCAGGCCTCCTAACGCTTGTGGCCCATCACTAAAAACATGCCCCAAATGTGAGTTGGCTTCTTTGCTTCTTACTTCTACTCGGTGCATCCCGTGGGAAAAATCTGCTTTTTCTTTGACACCTAGTTTTTCAATTGGTTTTGAAAAAGCAGGCCAGCCACAACCAGCATCGTATTTATCCGTCGAAGCAAAAAGGGCCTCGCCACTAACAACATCCACATAAATTCCTTGTTCATAAAAATCGTCGTATTTCCCAGTAAAGGGCCGTTCCGTTGCATTTTCTTGTGTTACCGCATATTCTTCTGGTGTTAATTGCTTTTTCAATTCTTCTTTATCCATGAATATCACCTCTTAAGAAAATAGTACGCCCCTGTGTCTGAAAGCAGAAATTTTATGCCTACAAAATACGCAGTAAATATTGGCACGAAAATCAGTGGCTTATCTGACTTTTTATCCCGCTACTTGCTGCGCATTTTTTAATTTATTTTTTTCAACATTTGATTCACAACGCCTACCGGAAAGCCGACAATACTATAATAATCACCATCAACTTTTTTAACAAATAGGCTTGCTTGACCTTGAATACCGTAAGCACCAGCCTTATCTGCATACTCTCCTGTATCCAGATACCGATTAATTTCTTCATCACTTAATTCAAAGAATAAAACTTTGGCAGGAACCAATTCTTGCAAAACTTGATGCCCCTTACGCATCACAACCGCCGTATAAACATGGTGCATGCCACCACTCATATCCTTTAACATGGTAAAAGCTTCTGCTCTTGATTCAGGCTTACCCAAAATTTTGCCATGATTTACTACAATCGTATCACTTGCAATCACCAAATCATTGGGATGTTTAGCTGCAATAACCTTGGCTTTTTCTTTTGCCATATGAATCACGTATTCTTCGGGTAAATCTGTTTTTTTTACCGTTTCGTCAATATCTGCCGGTTCAACTTTAAAATCCGCTACCAAACGCGCTAACAATTCTTTTCGTCTTGGGGATTGTGATGCTAAAATAATTGCCAAGAAAAATTCCTCCTTTAAATTGCCCTTTACAATAACCTTTATAGCTAAATGATAAATCTTTACTTCTAACGCCACTGCCAAGTGTAAAACTACTCCTTCTTACTTTCAACTGATAAGCATGAAGAAAAAAAGCGGAGGAAACTGAATAGACCTAAAAAATAAGGACAGAATTTTTAGAAATTGTTTTTCAAATTTAAAAAATTTCCACCAGAAAAAATCGGGAAAGAGTGATTTCCCGATTTTTTCTTTTTTATTTTATTTCACCAATTCCCGCTACTGTTAAATCTTGAATGCTGGCCGCAGTTTGATCTGCTGTCACGTTAGCTTTAAAGGTAACTTTGTCGCCTTCTTTAATAAAAATAGCGTAGGGACTGTTGTTTGAATTGACGCTATAGACAGTTTTATCGTCTTTTAGCATAAAGGATACAACAGTATTACTACCATTTGCTAACACAACCACACGTTGGACGATACCGCTTTTTTCAGCTAAGGAATCCGCATCGGTGCTGCTATTATTGCTGCCTTTAGTTGCAAGTTCAATCCGATAAGCATCTAGTGCGCTTTGCGCATTTTCGGCATCGACAACAATATCGTTATCCACCGCATTGATATAGACATATTTTTTGAAGATTCCTTTGGTATCCATCAACGAAACAATCCACGTTGGAACGCCATCAATGTTGTAAAGAACAGGCATTTGGGCATCCCATTTCTTTTCTGGATAGATTTTAGCAGCAATGGAAATCGCACCGTCACTATCCATAATCCCAACTTCCAAATCACGGTAATAAGTCAATTGACCACTGCGGGCATTAATTAATGAATACCCCAACGCAGAATCTTGATCATCATCGCCACTGGTAAAGTCGGTAAAATAATTTAATTGCCCTTCTTTACTAAGCATTGGCGTAATTTGACCAGCGGCATAAATACCATTGTCTGTAGGAACCTTCACATCTTTTTTGGCCCCAAAAATAAATTGGTTCCACCAGCCTTGCCCATAACGCCCGAAGAATTCATTCATACTATTCGCCGCGGCTGAAGTAATGGGTGCATCCACAAAAGCTGGTGCCTTTTTACTGTCATAAAGCTTAACTGCTCCTGTTTGGGCGTTTAAGACTGCCGTTTTGAAATTGTCATAATGCATTAGTCCGGTTACGCCATATTCTTTATACAGTGTTTGAATGTAGTAAGGAATTCCTTTATCATCAATTTCTAAATTGATTTTGCCATAAGAAGCATATCCGGGAAACGCAGCATAAATTTTTCGTCCGGCATCTTGATTAAAGAAAGCCGAGGGGGTGTACTTCAATGGCTCTTTGACAAATTCTGGCTGTGCATTAATATCCGTAGCACTAATTTTGAAATAACCTGGAACTTCTCCAAGTTTAAGCCACTTGAAAAAACCATTGTATTCCACTGTTGCCACATAAACGTATTCCCCATTAATCGTCTGGGCAGTAATGCCATCTAAGGTGAACATATTGGAGTTTGGAATCACTGAGAATTTTTGTAGCATTTTCCGCTTGGCCATATCTGGTGCAATTGCAATTGGGGTCTCTTTGGTAGAAGTTAATACCTCTGCTTTTTCCTCTGTTTTAGCATGGATGGAAGAATAAACTTCGTCAATAGAAGTAATTGCACTAATTTTAGAAACAGCAAATAAAATTACCATCAGGGCCACCACACTACCAAACAATTTTCCCAACTGCACAGGAGAAGTTTTTTTATCAAAAGAAACATCCACCCGTTTTCCGGTTACATTTAATGTTTTTTGACGAATTTTACGCCCCGTTTTTACAAGGGTTAGCAAACCTCCAGCTAACAAGATTGCGGCAAATGCACCCCACAAGTTGTACCATAAAAGTGAACTCAAGTTTTTACTTGGAAGTGCAAGATACAAAAAAATACCCATGAAAAGCAGTTCAAAAACGGTTAACCCAACTAATCCTTTTTTAGAACTGTTTTTTTCCATCAGGGCAATTAATAAATTGACAACAATAATACCAATACCAAACAACCCGGTTAAAACAACAAAATCAACAATCATTCACAACACTCTTTCCTTAATAAGACTTTTATTTATTATGCCAGAAAAAAACAGAAAATACTTCATACTTTAGAGGTATTTTCAAAAGATATCCCCCTCACTCGCTTTTTCATCTGGCTAAAAAAAGCTAGCGGGAAAACTGCCGAAACAATCTTCCTGCTAGCTTAAAAAAAATTAATCTTCCAGACCACTCATAGGTGAACGGTGAGGATCTTGAATGCGCTTGAATAACTTCTCCATATCACCATTACTAAAATGAATCAATACTGGACGACCATGGGGACAATTAAATGGATTTTCACATAGCGTCAAATCTTGCAGCAACACACGCGCCTGCAATTCATTTAAGTGATGGTTGGCTTTAATGGATCGCTTACAGCTCATCATGATCGCTGTTGCTTCCCGAAACTTTTTGACACTGACATTTCCTGTCGTTAGCAACATATCAATCATTTCACGGGTGATACTTTCTTCTTGTCCAGCAGGATACCACGTTGGATGCGCGCGAATAATGAAACTATTGGCACCAAAGTCTTCTAGTTGAATCCCAACCTCCAGCAGCATTTCTTTTTTCTCCCGCAATTTTATAGCGTCGCTATTGGGATAATCCAACACAATCGGAACGAGTAGTTCTTGCAAGCTGTTGCCTACATCGCCAATTTTTTCACGGAAATACTCGTATTTAATCCGCTCTTGGGCTGCGTGCTGATCAATAATATACAGGCCATCACTACTTTGGGCAAAAAGATACGTGCCGTGCATTTGTCCAAAGTATTCCAATTGTGGAAAACGTTCTACTGGTTTTTCAGCTTCTAAAGCTGCGATTGCTTTGTTTAAAGCTTGGCTGCCATTTTTATCCTGGAGATTAAATTCTGGGTGATCTAACTCACTTTGCAATTCTTCGGCAAGTTCTGCTGGTGATAGTTCTACTTCACGCTCGGGTGTAATTTCTGCTGAGAAAGTTGGCTTATCTTCAATTTTATTATCCACAGGAGAAATAAAAACCGGCTCATCTTCATCTTGTTGGGGATAACTTGGCGCAACGGGAAATTCTGTTGGAATTTCTGCTACTTGTGAACTATTATAAAATTCATTTGTCTTCTCATCAGCTGTTGGCACGGGATTTTCAGCGCTACTTTCCTCAACTTGTCCACAATCATCCACAGCTTTATCCACAGACTGTGAATTACGATAAACAAATTTGCCGCTGCTAGGATCAAACGTTAAACCGTTGTTTTTCTTTTCAGCAGCCGGCAATGCCATTTGTAATTGTTCTGTTTTTTCTTGTTCATCACGGGAAATTTTTTTCTTAAAGCCCAAGTTTTCTCCCGCATCGGGAATAAGATTTTCTGCCCGCAGCCGTTCATTGATTGCTTTACTAATTAACTTTGTTAACTCTGGCTCTTTGGATAGACGAACTTCTTGTTTGGTTGGATGGACATTCACGTCCACTAATAGTGGGTCCATGGTAATTTCTAAAACCGCAATGGGAAAACGTCCAACCATTAATTTTGAACCATAACCAGTAATAATGGCTTTATTTAACGCAAAGTTTTTAATATAGCGTCCATTAATGATGGTTGAAATATAATTACGGCTAGCACGTGTTACTTCAGGTAAAGAAATAAAGCCTGTGACCGTAAAATCTAAATCTTTTGTATCAATAGCCAACATCTTTTTCGCAGTTTGAACACCAAAAATACCGGCGATCGTTTGCTTCAAATCACCATTACCCGCAGTGGTGAGCATTTTATTGCCATCGTGAACAAGACGAAATGCAATATTTGGATGGCTCAATGCCAAGCGGTTGACGATATCCCCAATATTAGATAATTCCGTTTGCAATGTTTTGACATATTTTAAACGGGCTGGCGTATTAAAGAATAAATTTTCAACTGTAATTTTAGTTCCTTGTCGTAATGGCGCCGCTGTGTGCTGGATTACTTTGCCACCTTCTAGTTGCAACAAAGAACCTTGCGTAGTATCTTGAATCGCTGTTTCTACCGTTACATATGATACAGAGGCGATACTCGGCAGTGCTTCACCACGAAATCCCAATGTTCTAATCCGAAATAAATCATCCCGACTGTGAATTTTACTTGTTGCGTGGCGTTTAAAAGCATTTTCCACATCATCTTCGGCAATACCTTCACCATTATCTGTTACTTGAATTTTTTTTAGCCCAGCTTCCTCGACTAAAATATCAATTTGACTAGATCCTGCATCAATCGCATTTTCAACTAATTCTTTCACCACTGATGCAGGGCGTTCCACCACTTCACCAGCAGCAATTTGATTGGCAAGACGTTCAGATAACTCTTGAATTTTACCCATCGTCTGCCTCCTTTTCTAAATTCGTTTTTGCAACTCGTATAAAATATTTAACGCTTCTCGTGGCGTTGTATCCAATAAGTCTAATTTTTTCAACGTATCAATGACACCTAATTCTTCTGTGGAAACTTCTTGGAATAATGAAATTTGCTCGACTTCTTCTGACACTTTTGACGCAGGTGTGGTAACGGTTGTCTCTTGTGTTTCCAAATGCTGCAAAATCGTTGCGGCCCGTTCCAGTAAATCCGTTGGCAAGCCTGCAATTTTGGCCACATGAATACCGTAACTCTTATCAGCAGCCCCTTCCATCATTTTATGCAAGAAAACAACTTCACCATCTTTTTCCACCGCGCCTACGTGAATATTACGCAACTGGGGCAATGCTTCATCTAAAACAGTTAATTCGTGGTAGTGGGTTGAAAAAAGGGTCTTGGCTTTTACTACTTTGTGAATATATTCAATAATAGCTTGCGCCAGTGCCATCCCGTCATAGGTTGCTGTGCCGCGCCCCAATTCATCAAATAAAATTAAACTATTCGGTGTGGCATGCCGTAACGCTTGATTAGCTTCCATCATTTCCACCATGAAGGTACTTTGACCAGCAATTAAATCGTCACTTGCACCAATGCGGGTAAAAATACGATCAAAAATTGGCAGATTGGCACTTTGGGCTGGTACAAAACTTCCCATCTGAGCCATAATGACAGTCAATGCTAACTGCCGCATGTAGGTACTCTTACCTGACATATTCGGTCCGGTGATTAAAAGAATTAACGTTTCACGATCCATTGTAATGGAATTTGGGATATATTCTTGATGGCCCAAAACTTTTTCCACAACGGGATGTCGTCCTTCTTTAATCGCTAATTCTTGTTTGTTATTCATAGCTGGTCGCACATATTGATAGCGCTCCGCAATTGTGGCAAAACTTTGCAACACATCGGTGGCACTAATTGCTTTGGCTAATTTTTGCAAGCGGCTGATCGCCTTTTTGATTTCTTCTCGTACGGCTAAAAAGAGCTGGTATTCTAAATCCACTGATTTTTCTTCAGCTTCTAAAATTTGCGTTTCCAATTTTTTTAATTCTGGGGTAATAAAACGTTCCGCATTGGCTAAGGTTTGCTTTCGTTCATAACGGCCTTCTGCTAAATTTGCTAAGTTGGCTTTGGTAATTTCAATATAATAGCCAAAGACGCGGTTAAAGCCGACTTTCAAATTTTTAATTCCAGTAGCTTCTCGCTCACTTGCCTCTAACTCAGCTAACCATTGTTTGCCGTTACGCATGGCCAAGCGATATTGGTCCAGTTGCGCGTTAAAACCGTCTTTAATGACATTGCCTTCTGTAATGGCTAAAGGGGCCTCTTCATTAATAGCTTGTTCAATTAAAGCAACTAAATCATCCATCGGTTCTAGATCAAGTAGCAGATCATTCCATGCACCATTATTAATCCCGCTTAAAAGATTACGAATTTGCGGAACTTGCATGAGCGATGTTTTTAGTTGTAGTAAATCACGCCCATTCACATTGCCAAAAGCTACCCGACCAGCTAGGCGTTCTAAGTCATACACTTTGGTTAAGGCTGCTTGTAAATCAGCCCGCTCAAAATAGCTGTCTAATAAAGACTGCACCATCTCTTGACGCAGCGTGATTTGTTTGTTTTGAATTAAGGGACGATCTAACCACTGTTTTAACAAGCGCCCCCCCATGGCTGTCTTGGTTTCATCTAAAAGCCACAATAGCGTACCTTGTTTTTTACCCGTCCGAATCGATTGTGCCAACTCCAAGTTAAACTTCGAATAGTAATCCATCTTTAAGTAGTGATCTGGTTGATAGCTTTCTGCTTTTTGAATATGGGCTAAGCTACGCTTTTGGGTCTCTGCTAAGTAGCATAATAACTTACCCGTAACTTCTTTTTCAGTTACTTCTTTTAATTCACTGGTTAAAAATTGAAATTCAGCATTATCCGTCATTTCCATTTGACTAGAAAAGACGAGATTTAACCGTTCTTGCAACGTCTTTTTTAACTCTTCTGTAATTTCACTAGTAAACACAATTTCTTTTGTTTGCAAAGCACTGGCTTCGTTTAAAACAGCTTCTTCATCTGGCAGTATTGCGGCCTTCAACTCACCTGTACTTAAATCCACGTATGCAAATCCATACGTATCACCGTCAAAATTCAAAGCGGTCAAAAAATTATTGTCTTTTGCTGCCAATCCTTTTGCATCCATGACTGTCCCCGGCGTGACCAATTGGACAACTTCTCTTTTTACCATGCCCTTAGCAGTTTTGGGATCTTCTACTTGTTCACAAATAGCAACTTTGTATCCTTGTTCAATTAACGTATCAATATAGCCTTGAGCCGCATGATACGGGACACCACACATGGGGATTGGATCATCTGCATTACGATTGCGGCTGGTTAAAGTCAGCTCTAAAATTTGAGCAGCTTTAATCGCATCCTCGTAAAACATTTCATAAAAGTCTCCTAAACGGTAAAATAAGAAAGCATCTTGATAGTTTGCCTTAATACTTAAATATTGTTCCATCATGGGTGTATTTTTAGTCTTTTGAGGCATGAAAGCTCCTCCTTTAGTTATTCAGTAGCTCACACTAACTGTTTTGTACCAGGGTAAAATTTATTTTTTTACTTCACTTATTAGCTTAAAAATTTCCTAGACTAATTTTCTGTTTTTTCCTGTTCGTTGTGACTCTCTAAGGTTTGATTCACATCTTGGGAGATACTTTCCGTAATAAAATGCAGTAAATCATTAGCTAGTGCCAGTTTTTCGCGATAAGAAATGACCAACGGATGATTTTCATATTCTTTAGTATATTCATTCGCTGCTGAAATTGCGGCTTTTTGTGCTTCTGGCTTGTCATAATGATCGTATTGTACCGCCTCTTTTTGCGCTGCTTTAATTTTTTCTTCCAGTTCTTTTAAGCGGGGATTATTTGCCACTTTTGCTGCAATTTGACGATAGTCTTTGACAACTTCATTTTCTGCTAGCGCCTGAACTAATTCATTTAATGCGGCCGTTACTGCTGGTTCAAAGTTTTCCATTTTTTCTTCCTATTCATAAAATGGACGATCTGCTGAAATTTGAATCGTCTCTATTTTTTTGGCATGACCATTTTTTTCATCAATATCAATCACACAAGCAGATAGGATACTTCTTCCTTCTTCTACCACTTCAAAGCGTTGTGGCAAAGCTGTGATAAAGCGTTCAATGACCCCTTCTTTTTTCATGCCTAAAATTCCGTCATAAGGCCCTGTCATGCCGACATCACTTAAAAATGCTGTTCCTTTTGGTAAAATACGCCCATCATTTGTTTGCACGTGGGTATGGGTTCCGACAACAGCCGAAACCTTACCATCTAAATACCAGCCCATAGCCTGTTTTTCGCTAGTCGTTTCCCCATGAAAATCGACAAAAATATACGGTGTCCGCTTGCGGGCTGCTGCTACTAATTCATCTGCTTTCGTAAAAGGATCATCAATCGCTGTCATAAATGCCCGGGCCTGCAAATTGATTACTGCTAGCTCAATTTCATTTACTTTAACAAAAACCATCCCCACACCGGGTGCTTTAGCAGGAAAGTTAGCTGGGCGAATCATTTTTTTAGCATCCCCGATAAATTCAAATATCTCGCGATTATCCCAGGTGTGATTTCCTAGTGTTACGACATCCACACCATCTTGCAAAAATTTTTTATAAATTTTGCCTGTAATCCCCCGACCCCCGGCGGCATTCTCCCCATTTGCAATCGTTACTTGCGGACGATACTTTTTCTTTAACTTGGGCAAATACGCCGTAATCGTTTCTCTACCTAGTGTTCCAACAACATCTCCAATAAATAATACCCGCACAAATTTTCCTCTTCTCTTAAATGTCTTGTTCCATTATAGTGGTTTTTCCAAGGAAAAAAAAGTGTCCATCACTAGCGTTAACTAACGGTAATAAAAAAGAGCGCGCGCACTCCTTTAGCTTTTGTGCCATAAGATCAAAATATTTTAAACCGGATGCCAAAATTAAAAAAATATCGTGGTTTGTTGCCGATAAAATTCGTTTATTTCTGTTAATTTCTGATAGTAAAAAAAGTGCCTTGTCGATCGACAAAGCACATTTAATACATCATTAAAATGAAAGTGGCCGTTGATCGTTTTCGTGGATGATTTCCCGAAAATCAGCTAGTCCTAGTGCTAAGCCACGAATTAATATTTCAGCGGTACCAATGTTGGTGGCGAGGGGAATCTCGTACACATCACACAACCGAATCAAAGCTGTTACGTCTGGTTCATGGGGTTGCGCGGCAAGTGGATCGCGCAAAAATATCACCATGTCTAAGTCATCAGCCGCAAGCATTGCGCCGATTTGTTGGTCGCCACCTAAAGGACCCGACTTGTAGCGATGGACTGAAAGTCCCGTTGCTTCTGCAATTTTCTGACCTGTAGTTCCAGTCGCAAACAGTTCATGTTGCGCTAAAATATCTCGGTAAGCCGTTGTCATTTGTACCATCAAATCTTTTTTGCGATCGTGTGCAATTAGTGCGATTTTCATCTTTTCCACCTCCAAATTATTTAAATTAAAGCTAATTCTTGTAAGGCTTTAAAAATCCCGTCTTCATCATTTGAAGCAGTTACAATAGATGCAACATCTTTCACATCATCTTCAGCATTTCCCATCGCCACACCGATTCCAGCTGCAGCCAACATTTCTTTATCATTTTGGCCATCGCCAAACGTAATAATATCTTCTTGTTTTATGCCGAGAGTTCTTCCCAAATGGAGGATTGTGGCAGCTTTTGAACCATTTTCTGGAATTATATCCACACATTTTTCATGCCAACGAACAAAACGCAACGCCGGATATTTTTCATCAAAACGGCCTTCATAATTAGCGTCATAAAAAGCTAACGCTTGATACACTTCTTGTTGGTTTTTAAAATCAGGATCAAATTTTGGCACATGAGAGCCAAAAGAGCGCATCGCTTCGTCCATGACGGAAACATTAAAATCACTATGGCGACCCATTGCATCCATCCCAATAAAAGCGGTATCGACTCTTAATTCATCCAGTTCAGAAATTAGCGCTGTTAGTTGCGCTTCATCCAATAAATGCTTATAAACCTGTTTGTGGTCTAAAAAAGCGGCTGAACCATTGCAAACCACATAGTTATGAAAAGCTAATTTTTTCAAGACCGGTTGGGCCAAAAACCGACTACGACCGGTAGCAACCATGACCAAATGGCCATTATTGCGCAATTTTTCCAAGGCTTTTATTGTATTGGGTAAGGCTTCTTTTTGACTGTTCAACAATGTTCCATCAATATCAAAGGCAATTAATTTTCGCTTCATTTTTTACTCGCTTTCTTTAGCTGCTTGCTGCCTTCTCTTGTAGCAAGCGGACTTAAATTATTCTGGGCAATAAATTGTGTTACATAAACTGGATCTGTTTTGCTATATTCCCGCAATGACCAACCAATAGCTTTTTGAATGAAAAATTCTGGCGTACTCAGATCCCACATGATCGCTTTTTCTAGTAAAACCAAATCTGTCGCAGTTTTACTTTGCAACTGCAGATTAATACTCATCCTGCGCAACCAAAAATCTTCTGCCTGATAAAACCAGCTGAACACTTCTGCTAAGCTTTTAGGATAGGCCTTAATGTAATCATTAAACCCTTTACGCCACGCATCAATGCTGTCCCACCACTCTTTTTGCGCCACTAGTGGCAAATAAGCTCTTAACTCAGACAATTCAAGCCGTAAAACATTTTTATTAAACAAATCAATCGCTAAATACTGGTATTCTCGCGCGTCTTGCTGATAATAATAAAAAATTTCTTCTTGCAATGTGGCTGTAGACCATTGGCGACTTGCCTTTAAAAGTTCTTTTTGCACCTTAGCGCGTAGTGGTTTTGGAATACCCAAAAAAGGAAATTTATTTTTCATATATTTAGCCATGGGAATAGCTTGACTTGGATTAGGCACAAAAGTTAATCGTGACATAAAATCTCCTTATGAATTTGCAGCGTTTTCTTTCTTATCAACGTCAATTGTAAAAGTTATTAGAAAAACAAGCAAGGTTTCATTTTTCAAAATCAGATTACATAACAAAAGACAAACTAAATTACACCTCAAAAGACTATTACTACTTACAGTTTGTCAAAAAAAAAGCTGTAACAAAACTTATCTCACGCAAATCTTCTTTGCAAAGATTTGCCAATCAAAAGTTTTGTTACAACTATTAAAAATTAGTCAACATAAATGGATTTCGAATTGTTTAACCAAGCAAAGCCTAAGCCCATCACCAAGCCGCCGCCAATATAATTCCCGATTAAAGCAAAAATAAGATTATGAAAAACAGTACCTGCTGTCATACCTTCAATTGCTCCACCAGAAGCAAAATAAGCTAATGAAAAAGCTGGGAAGTTTGCGATCACGTGTTCATAGCCTAAAAAAGCAAAGATAAAAATGATAAAGATAATTGCCGCTACTTTACCAGCATCATCTTTCATACGCATACTAATTAAAACCGCCGTATTCACCACGATATTAGCAAACATCGCTTCAATCAAAATTTGCATCGTTGATTTTTCCAATTTACCAGTAATGGAGGTAAAGAAGAAATTATCTGGTTCTAAACCTTGAAATGGCCCTGTTTGAGCAATTAAAAAGCCCACTACCAAACCGCCAATCAAGTTAAACAAAATACAAGAAAATAAAATTTTCGCAGCTAACCCAAAATTCAAACGTTTACGATAAACACCAACAGTCATGTATAACATATTTGAAGTTCCCAATTCGGCATTCAAATACAAAATCATTACAAGTGACCAACTGAACATGAAGGCATACAACATTTTGCCCAAACCTGGCACAATATGCTCGCCTTTCATTGCGATTGCAAATGCTACAGCCGTTCCCAAACCTAAAAATAAACAAGCTAAAATTGCACGGACCGCATAACGAAAGTAACTTCCTTGGATTAAATCAACTTTCTTTTCAATCGATGTGTCAATTTTTGAAAATAACGGTGATACAGGATTCATCTCTTTTCTCCTCTACTTTAAGTGAATAATTATAAATACCCACTTATTTTATAGAGGCAATTCGGTTTTGTAAAGTTCTTTCGGGAAATTTCTGAAAAAGTACGTAACAAAATTACAAGACGATGATTATCTTTAATCTTTTTTTCAAATATCGTTAGTTTTCAAAGAGAAAAATAACTCTTTTTGCCAATGTAAAATGACCGTTGTCTAAGTCATCTTGATCCTATTTCACTAAAATAATCTATTTATACTAAAAATGCGGATAAATAAACAACGTTTTTTATTCCCATATCCTATCATTTTGTAAAAGCAGCCTAGTAGAACAATTTTTCTTGACTATAGCTAGAAAATTATCGTATACTAAGCTTTGTGTAAAATAATGCAGCAGAAGAATAATAGCTCGTCACCAGTCCATCGCTGGCATGCCAGTTCAATTGTGTAACCGCGGCTGCAAAGGTGAAGATTGAAGGATGAACTGCACGAATATGAATTTTTCATCGGATTATTTTACTCCAAAAAACAATTTTATTTTATTGGAGGAATTTTTAAATGTCACGTTATACTGGACCATCATGGAAATTATCACGTCGTTTAGGTATCTCATTATCTGGCACTGGTAAAGAATTAGCTCGTCGTCCTTTCCCACCAGGTCAACACGGCCCTAACAGCCGCGGCAAAAAATCTGAATACGGCTTGCAATTAACTGAAAAACAAAAATTACGCCACATGTACGGCATGAACGAACGTCAATTCCGTAACTTATTCGTTAAAGCTGGCAGAATCAAAGAAGGTAAACTTGGTGTTAACTTCATGATCTTGTTAGAACAACGTTTGGATAACGTCGTTTACCGCCTAGGTTTGGCTACTACTCGTCGTCAAGCTCGTCAATTAGTTAACCATGGTCATATCACGGTTGACGGCAAACGCGTTGACATCCCTTCATACCACGTTGAAGTTGGTCAAGTGATCGGTGTTCGCGAAAAATCTCAAAACAACGTAGCTGTTCGCGCTGCTTTAGAAGCAACTATCGGACGTCCTGCTTTCGTTAGCTTTGATGATGAAAAATTAGAAGGTTCATTAACTCGTTTACCAGAACGTGAAGAAATGACACCTGATGTTGACGAATCATTCGTCGTTGAATTCTACAACCAATTAATGTAATCACGATTACATTGTACGCAAATCCTTTATCTTCAAGGATTTGCGTTTTTTATTTGTCAAAAAAATATTCTACCTTCGATTTCACCTTAGATTTTTTTAGAATTTACTTATTATCAACATAATCCATGAGATTTTCTACAGCTAACCGATCCGCTTCATCGCTAATGTGTGTGTACGTATCTAGAGTTAGATTAATGCTTGCATGCCTATCGTATTCATAGTTTCATAAAACAACTTTTTGTAGTATCGGATTAAATAAAAAAAACAGTCGTCAAAAGACGACTGCACATTTCTAATGAATCACACTTCTATTTTAAAGCGAAATTTATTCCAGATTTCCAAAGTAATACAATTGCCACTCACCTTTATCAATTCGCTTTAAATACCAACACCAATCGCGGTAAAAAGTATTGGGACGTAAATTTTCATACCCAGCTGGACCCACGTAAAGGGTACTGGTCAACAATAAATATTCTGTTTTTGGGGCAACTTCTTTTTCACTTTTTAGACGGGCATATTTTTGTAATTTTTCTTGATACGATAATGTATCTAAGCGGCAATTTTTAAAGACTTCAGAAAAGCCACCTTTTACAACTTCTGCAGCCGCCTGAATTTCCTTTTCTGAATAATGTTTTGAACTGGCAAAATCTTCTTTAACACTTTCTGCTTTCCCCGCTGGTTTATAAAAGGATAATAAGAGTAGTGCTAGCGCTACAATACCAAAAACTACCAGCATCTGCTTTTTCAACTGCTTCATAATTTCTCCTCTAATTCTTTTTTTAAGCGAATTCTTTACTATCATACAATATTTTAAATTTTTTTGGTTAACTATTTCAAAAAACACTTTACTTTTCGTTAACCAAGAAATATAATCTTGTTAACCATTTGTAAATGGAGTTAACGAAAGTGAGTGAAAAAAATGCGTATTTCTTTACGGGAACAATTATTAGCAGCAATTTTTGCAGGGATCATTTCTATTTTATCCCAAGTAACAATACCTTTGGGTTTAATCCCCTTGACTTTACAAACCTTCATCATTGGCTTAACCGTCACCATTTTAGGAACGAAAACCGGAACTTGGGCGATTACCATCTACCTTATCTTAGGTCTAATCGGTGTACCCGTTTTTGCTGGCGGTAGCGCTGGATTTGGTGTACTTTTCGGACCAACGGGTGGTTTTTTGATCGGTTTTATCTTCAACGGCTTAGTAACCGGCTCTATTTTAGAAGCCACGCAAAAAAATTATTTTTGGGCAGTTATTGCAAATATCGTCGGTGCCATGGTGACACTTTTTTTTGGTACTGCTTGGTTGAAATTTGGCACCGGTATGGAATTTTTAGCCGCGCTTAAAACTGGCTTTATTCCCTTTATCTTACCAGGAATCATCAAGGCTGTTGCTTGTGGTGTTTTGGGTATCTTCATTTTGCGTCGCTTGCCTCAACGTTATTTTGCTTCTAGCAAATAATAGCAAAAAAAATGCCGTGATTTTCATCACGGCATTTTTTTATTTTACAGCGTCTTTTAATTGTTTGCCTGGTTTAAAAGCTGGTGTAACAGATGCTGGAATTTCAATTTCTTCACCAGTTTGTGGGTTGCGACCTTTACGTGCAGCACGTTTACGTGTTTCAAAAGTACCAAAGCCCATAATTTGTACGCTTTCTTCTGACTTCAATGTTGTTTCAACAGTATCGATGATGGCAGCCAAGACAGCAGTCGCGTCTTTTTTTGTAACCCCTGATTTTTCAGCAACAGCTGAAATTAAATCTGCTTTGTTCATTAATAATTCCTCCTACTCGGAATAAAATAATTAGGATGTTATTCAATCCTTGTCTTTTATTCTAGCAAAACCCTTGATATGACGCAATAGAAAACACTTTCTATGATTACTATTAAAATAATTGTAATAATCTTAATAATAATGTAACAGCATTTTTTCAGAAATTATCAGAAGTGTTATCATTTGTCTTTTTAAATAAAATCTGTTTTTATAGTAATGTTTGAGTTTTTTAGCTTACTTTTTTGCACTTATTTTAAACGCAAACAAAAATTTGAGGAGGTTTTTTATTTGGATTATTCACTAATGACACGCCTAGCAGCCGAATTTGTCGGTACAGCTTTTTTAATTATGCTAGGTAACGGCGCTGTTGCAAACGTCGACTTGAAAGGAACAAAAGGGTACGGCAGTGACTGGATGTTAATTGCTGTTGGTTATGGGTGTGGGGTTATGATCCCGGCCATGATGTTTGGCTCTATCAGCGGTAACCATATCAACCCAGCTTTTTCAATTGGTTTAGCTGTTGCCGGCATGTTCCCTTGGAGCGAAGTTTTGCCATATATTGTAGCGCAAATGCTTGGTGCCATTGTGGGACAATTAATCGTCGTAGCGTGTTATAAACCATACTACGATCAAACAGAAGATACCAATCATGTTTTAGGAACATTTTCAACGATTAACAGTGTTGGTTCAAAATTAAACGGTTTTGTAAATGAGTTTTTTGGTTCATTTATTTTATTCTTTGGAGCGATCGGAATTACCAAAGCACCATTTTTCCAAAATAATTTAGGAACTGCTCATTTTGCTTTAGGTTTTCTAGTTTGGACCTTGGTTGCGTCATTAGGTGGACCAACCGGGCCTGGTTTAAACCCTGCTCGTGATTTAGGGCCTCGAATTCTTCACAGTATTTTACCTTTAAAATATAAAGGTTCTTCCCAGTGGGACTATGCCTGGGTACCCGTTTTAGCACCAATTTTAGCAAGTATCGTCGCAATTTTATTATACAAAGGTTTATTTTTATAATCTTACTTGAATCATTGCAACAAATAAAAAGTAGTACCAAAAGGCCCTTTATCAGGTGTTTTGGTACTACTTTTTTAATAGTCAATCATGGTGACGGCTTGTTCAAATTCGCTTTTTAAATGTTGCTTTTGATATTCTTTAAACTGAGCTTCATGAGCTTTTAATACGCCTCGCAATTTCATCGGGTTGTATTCTTCCACTAATTGATTTTCTAAAACAAACTCTCGTGTCAGCTGCCATTCAAAAAAGTAGCCAAAAGGACGGCAGCTATAGCGTGTCCCATTTATTTTTTTATCATCAAAGCGACGATGGGTATGGCCAAAAACCACTTGTTCAAGATTATCATAGTGATCTAAAAGCTCCCCTAATTTTTCTGAACCCAAAAAAGCGTTTAACTCGTTCCAACGTTTTAATTTGGGATCTGTTTGATAGACAATAAATTCCTTTTTAGGAACAAAATGCGTTGCTAAAATGACTTTTTTATCGGCTTTTTTTAAAGCATCTAATAATTTTTTTAAACGTTTTTGCAATTGCGCATCTACTTTTTGATCACTTTCTTCTCGTTTAATCACGCGGTCATACCAATAAAGCCGCTTGATTGCTTCGATTTTTTCTTTATCTTTTAGCGTTGAAAAACGATAGTCATACCACCCATTATAGCCCACTAAAACTGTTTTTTGATTTAAAGCTAAAGCTTTCTGATTTAAAAAAGCTGGATTGGGGTAATCTTCAATTTCCGCAGCAGTTAAATCTGCCATTTCATGATTGCCCCAATTAAAAGTAGTCGGTAAGTATTGCTCAAAATAGGCGACAATTGCTTGTGCTTTTTCCACTTTGTTGGCCAAATCACCGGCGAAATGGAGCCGATCTGCTTTTTTTTCTTTTAAAACGGACAATAACTGTGCTAAATCTTCCGTTGTAAAACGATTGATATCTGCATGAAGATCACTAACAACCGCTAATTTTCCCATCATTACCACCTGCAATCACTTTATCAATTCGTAAGATAGGAATATTATTCGCTAAAATTCCACTATCTCCTTTTAATTGCAATGTCTGGAGTGTTTGATTTACCACTAGACGCGTATTTTCTTCCAAATACCGTTCGGAGCTTTTTTTAATTTTTAGCGGTCCAATATCTGTTATTAAGGTCTCGTTGTAGACATTTAGTCCCACCGCAGGATAATCAGCTGGCGTGATAATAATCCGAAAACTTAAATCCAAGCGACAGCTAAGACCGGTGTTAGCAAAAGGGCCATCTCCATCTTCAAAATCGAGGTAAACTAAATCACCTGGCTGCATTTTATCACGGATTAATTTCACAACTTCAGTATCAATTGAAAGTTTCATATTATCATTTCCTTTCAAAGTATCTGTTTTTTTAACTATTGTATATTTTACTAGCCCAGCTTACATGACGCGTTTTTGCCAATCGGCAGCAGTAATCAGATACAAAGCCTCATCAATTAGCTCGCCCTTCCATAAACGACTGCTTTTGATTTCGGCAACTTTTTTCATCCCTATCTTTTCCATCACACGCCCAGATTTAGCATTTTCCAAATTATGATAGGCACTAATTGCGACTAACTTCATTTTATCAAAACCTAAAACGAGTAAAGCAAAAGCCGCTTCTGGCATTAAACCTTGCCCCCAATAAGCTTTATTTAACGTATACCCTAGCTCGCCTCGACCATAATTAGCTTCCACCCGTAGATCGATTGTGCCAATCATTTTACCGCTCTTTTTTTCCTCAATGGCATACTTGCCTAGGGGATCTGCCATAAAATAGTTGGCAATAGCAAATTTACTATCTTCTAAACTGCGATGGGTTTGAAAAACATAGCGGGTTGTTTCTTCGTCACTTGCGTATTCATACATATCTTTTGCATCCGTTATTTTAAGCGGTCGTAATCGTAAACGATTGGTCTCCAATACGGTATTTTCAGCGAATGTCAAAGGAATATTAACGAATTCTTCCATTTTACACCTCTATTTCATTTGTTTTTATGCGTTTAGTTCTTTTCCCCGGAGATACATTTTTTCAATTGTTGTCTTTTGCCACTGCTGCGGATCGACGTTAAATAAGTCTTGGGAAAGAACAATGATGTCAGCACTTTGACCAACTGTAAGCATCGCTGTTTGCGCTGTTTCTACCATACGTGCTGCAGCTTTTGTATACATGCTTAAGGCAGTAACAAGATCGATTGCCTCTTTATGATTTAAATCCTCCCCATTTGCGCCAAGACGTGTAACCGCACAAGCAAGACTAGCAAAAACATCATCTGGTTTAATCCAAGCGGTCGCAGGAGCATCAGAAGATAATGCTGTCGGCACCCCACTTTGTAACATGGAAGCTAGGGGATAACATTCCTTCAAACGTTTTTCATCTAAATTTTGAAAATAAGCAGCATATTCAGCGTACAAGAAAATAATTTGTGTTACAAAGGCAAAATTCATTTTTGCATCCCGAAATTGTTTTAATATTTTATCATCTAGTAATGTTGCGTGTTCAATTCTGACCGAAGGACGATCAGATAACCACGGTTGTAAATCACCATAAGTATCCAAAATAAGCTGAATTGCGGCATCCCCCATCGCATGGATCGCAATTTGACAGTTATTTTCTTTTGCAAATTTATATGCCAGTTGTAAGTCTTTAGCAGTATTAATGGAAAATCCGGTGGTAGTCGCATTTTTATAAGGTTTTTTAACTCTGGCAGTTCGATTGGAAATCGTCCCATCCATAAACAATTTAATTCCTGCAACATGCACGTGGGGATGGGTAGGTTGCGGTAATTTAGTCAAATTGAAGCGTTTAATTTCATCGATGGAGTAATACAAATAAACTTCTTGTTCCAAGGTGCGACGAGCTGCTTCTGAATAAATTTCAGCATAATCAAATGGTGCAACCAAACTAATCATGTCACTAATCACACCGATACCACGACTACGATAATGTGCGGCCAATTTCAAGGTGCGTTTGACGACATTTTCAAAGGTGTCCTTTTCTTTGACTGCTTTAATTAATTTACTGGCGCCATTTTCCAACATTACGCCATTGGGTTCACCATTTTCAAAATGTCCAATCATGCCCCCAAAAGGATCGGGAGTCTCTTTTGTAATGCCGGCTAATTTTAGCGCCACAGAGTTAACTGCACAAGAATGACAATCTGAACGCAAGACATAAACGGGTTGGGTAGTGGATACCTTGTCTAAATCGTGACGTGTTGGCGTGCGGGATTCTGCAAGTTTTGATTCATCATACCCCCAACCTTCAATCCACGCATCTTTTTTGCCTACTTGAGGGGAATTTTTTAAAGCTGCAATCATCTCTTCAATACTGAAAATATTTGGTGGCGTACAAGCAACACTACCTAATGTTTCTGAAATCCACAACGGATGAGTATGGACATCCCAAAAACTCGGTAAGGTCAACCGCCCTTTTAAATCCACTACTTCATCAGCAGCACGTTTGCGTGCGGTTTGACTATCCCCAATCCAACTAATTGTCTCATCTGTTATCTCCATGGCAGAGACAAATTTTTCACCGGTAAAAATTTTACCATTTATTAAAATGCGTTTCACAAAAATCCCTTCTTCGTCCTTTTCTTTTTATTATAGTACAAAAAAAGCTTTAAAATAGTAAAAATACCAACGCTACCTCCAAATCGACAACTGAAATAAGCATAGTCCATAAACTACAATCAAATAAAAAACACGTCACAAATCTAAATAGGCTTAGGAGAACTGGTGTAAACAACCCCCAAGCTTCAGATTGATGACGTGCTTTTTTGTGATTATGAACGCTCCATCTGGCGCACTTTTAAAAAGTTCAAGCCAGCTGGTATTAAAATCACCAGCAAAATTCCCCCAATGATTTGAAAAAGAGAAAGGCTGTCGATATATGTACTAACCAATAAAAATAAAATAATCAACGGTAACAGCATTTTTTCCCCTAAGTTTTCCAAAACAGTCGCCTTCTTTCTTCTTTGTTGTTCATCTACTAACAATTAGTATACCCCTTTCATTTTCAGAAAAAAAGGCGATTTCCAATGAAATCCTGCAAATAATCAGAATGCAAGCATTTTCTTACCTTTTCTTTCAAACATGCTATAATTAGCTTATCAGAATTATTGGGGGAGACGAGATGACAGACGAATTACAACAGCACTTGGATAAGGGGCGCTATGGTACGCCGTTAGTTAATCCTGATGAACAACATAAATATATGGGAACATTTCGTGAACGCTGCTATTTAAGCATGACCATTGCGCAAATGAAAAATCCCACTGATAAAGACAGTTTTTTAACTGAATTAAAAAAACATGAAGATGCCACGATTCTTTTAAATGGCCAAATGCCAGAAAGTATACAAGGCGAATATATTCAACTGGCCACTAAAAACAACGCAAAATTTACAGTCGTGAATGATTTTGTAGATGCTAATCCCGACAGCTTTGGTTTGCTATTAGTTGCTAAAGAAGCCGTCAACGAGCCGGTAATTGATGTGGAAAAAAAATATCCTGAAGAAAATGAAGAAAAAACAGAACAAAAACCGGAGAAAAAAACCGGCTTTTTTGAGCGCTTATTTCATTAAAATCAAAATTAAAGCGATGAGACAGCTGATGATCTGCTGACAAAAACGAGTTTTAAATGATTTGATAACTCAATCATTTAAAACAGCTTAATTAGGAGGGATTGCTATGACACAACCAGAGTACACTGCTTTAAAAACGGAATTACTAGAAGCCCTTGATACGCATATTGATATTTTGAAGGATGCTTCTTATATTCAACCTGATCATTTGGATGGAATTATGTTTATGATGCGCAGTTTTGGCTTTATGTTGGACCGTGCACCAAAAGTTTTATCTTGTGATGATCCAGATGAAATGAATTATCTAATGTTCCAATATTACAGTTTGTTAACGGAGCTGAAGTACAATTTAACCTTGAATTTTCCTTATGCCAAAATCAATAATAAAAGCTTACTAGAAATTGTCGATGCTTTTCCTACAACTTACGAGAAAGAAATGAAAAACTGGTGGGAAGCTACGACTGGCTTAAAAGTGGAAGAAACCAAGCAAACCATTGAAATTAAAAGTTTTGAATATTAAAAAATAAAAATCAGATACGCTGTCGCTAAAATTACGCAGCGTATCTGACTTTTTTAATTTAATTGATCTCAGGATATAAAAATCGCAACACGTCCATGGTCAAACGCCGGCTTTTTCCGCCAAAGGGATAGACATGCATGTGCATGGCGGGATTAAAATTGGCTTCTATAATGCCATAGGCTTTTTCTTTATTGGCGGGTTTTTCTTTGTCCGGAATAATTAAATCAATCCCGGAAATTTTAGCCCCCAAGGCTGTTACCGCATCTGCTGCAATTTTTTTATAATCTGCTGCAAAGTCATCGGTCACATCGATAGAATCCCCACCTGTGCTAACGTTAGAATTTTCCCGCAAATAAACCGTTACACCAACTCCTGGAACGCTGTTGGTTGTGTAGCCTTGTTCTTTTAGCATTAATTTTTCAAGCTCGCCTAACTGGATTAATTCTAGCGGCGAACGATGCTGTGTTCCTCTTAGCGGATCTTGATTTTTTGCAGCCACTAATTGGGCAATGGTATGCTTTCCATCACCGACAATATTTGCAGGTACTCGCAACATGATGGCTTTAACCTCACCGTCTAAAACAAAGAAACGATATTCAGTTCCTGCCATAAATTCCTCTACTAAAACAGCTGTGTCCTCAGCAAAGGCAATTGTTAAGGCTTCTTTGAAATCTTCTAGACTGGCACCGTTTTTAAAAATGGATATTCCCAAACCATAATTGGTAGATTTCGGTTTGACCACAAAGCCACTTTTAGCAAATTTTGGATAAGCAAGCAGTGCCGCATCGATATCCGTAAACTCCATTCCTTGCGGTACGCGAAAGCCCGCTTTAGCTAAGACTTTTTTTGTCACCGTCTTATTGGCCATCATTAACGGTACAACATAACTATCTTTACTGGTCATATTCGCATTTTTGACATATTCGGTGCGCCCAGCAAAACGTAATTGTAAAAACTGATCCTGCTCGTCCAAAACAGTAACTTGGACACCTTTTTGAATCGCATCAAACATCATGATTTGGGTTGATAATTCCATATCAGCAAAACCAGCCAATTGATAGGGTTTCGCCCACGCTTTTGCTTGGTTTTCTTTGGCAACTTTGCGTCCCCAGTTTATAGGATTTTCTTTTGTAGCTGCATACAAACGTGCCGCAAAAGTTTCGCTAGGATCTACAAAAGCATTTTCAACAAAAGTAAAGAAGTCCGTTGGTAATGGTAGCTGCAATTTTTTCACCATAGCCTTAAGTCCGGCCACCAAGTCCATTCCTTCTTCGACATAATCGGTCAGGTGATCAGGTCGTTCCAAGGCCACAAAATTATTAATTTCATCTCCTTTTGCTACCCATTCATCCGCGGCTGCCTCTTCGGGTAAATAAAGCATATACAACATAAAGGCATGGAAAAATTCCACTTGCTCTTGGCTAATGCCAAAGGGCGTAAAGGGATTTAAGTCAATATTGCGTAGTTCAATATAACGAATACCAGTTTGCGCTAAGTCCGAAACTTTTTGCCCACCCCGCAGGCGCACTGGCGCATAAAACTCTTTTTCTTCTGAAAGTTTACCGCTTTCTACCATCTGTGCAATATCGGCTAAATATTTTGCTAAACTTTCATAAGAAACATGCACATCATTGTGATTGGTATAACCAAAGCGACTGTTGCGGATACTACGTACAGGTTCATTTGGTGCATCTTCTGCCACAAAATAGCCTTCGTTACTCGTTGGTGTAGCACCAAATAAATAGGTTAAAAACCAGCGATAACGCAAATAGTTACGCGTAACTTTCAAGTAGACTGCCGTTTTAAAGTCAGTAAAATCTGGGTATTCACTTTGACTTGCAAATAAATTTTGTAACAAATCTGCGCCAAATTCGAAGTTGAAATGAATGCCTGAGACCATTTGTTTTCTTTTACCATAGGCTTTAGCCAAATAACGACGGTATAAAATATCTTCAAAAGTGTCTAATTTCGCAATAACGATGTCTTCATCTTTTGCCGGTAAACGAGGTGGCATACTCATTGGCCACATAAATTCTGCTTGCGACATTGAACGATAGGTAACGTCGTGAATAGCCGCTAACCATCGCATCAATTCACTTGCTGTTTCAGCTACAGGTGTGACTAATTCCAATTGGGTTTCGGAAAAATCAGTTTGAATATACGGGTGATACGCACGATTACCTAAGACTGAGGGATGATCTGTTTTGGCCAAGGTGCCCTCTGCTGTAATCCGTTGACTTTCTTTTTCGACACCATAGCGGGCTTGCCAAAGATAGGGTTGTACCGCTTCTTGATGCAATAATTCTTTAAATGTTTTCATAAGCAGCTTCCTTTTAGTTAGTTTCATGCTCATTATATGGGAAAGACAGCATAAAAAAAATGGAATTGCTCAAAGTTAAGGAAAATCCCATTTTACCTTAACTTTTCACCATTCCATTTTTTATTTTTGCGTAGCCACGCTAGCGTTAAAAAACGAAGCTGTCGCATCTATTCTCATTGCTTAGCAAATTCTCGATGATGATAGGCCGCCAAATAATATCCCGTCAACGTAGCCGGAAGTCCCAAAAATAAAAAAAGACGCCAATCATGAAAATCAAAAAAATACACGAGTAAAAAACCGAGTAACGTTAATCCAAAATACCGCTGTACTTTCCCCATTTTTAATCCCTCACTTCACGCTTTTAAAGTGTTGTTCCTCCTGTTAATACTATTAACACCCAATAGGCAACAAAGCCCAAAATAATCGCGACCACGACTTGGAGAATCTTTCCAATTATTTTTCTTTGTTCCATGATGTATCCTCCGTTTTTAACCCCACGCAACCTAAAAAAAAATTCTAATAGCATCCACCATATCATCTTCAAATTATAACAACAGTCTCATATCTGAATATTTTCAAATTTACTAAAAGCAAACTAAAAAAAACTGTCTTAGTAATAAATGTAACCCATTACATTTATTACTAAGACACTAATATTATAAAACAAGAAGACAAATTTTAAAAAATGCGAATTCCTATTTTAAAGAATTTAAAATAACGTTCTAAAAAGGTCCCGTTACGACGACTTTACCTATCATATGTCCTTTTTCAACTAACGCAGTCGCTTTTTTCAAATTTTTTGCATTAATTCCGCCAGAAATTGTTTTGGTTAACGTTGTGTGAAGCTCTCCTTCATCAATCAATTGCGCAACGTGAGCTAAAATTTTCCCTTGACTTTCAATTTCTTGGTTGAAATCCGTTTTAGTAAACATGTATTCCCAATCAAAACTAACCGATAAATTTTTCCATGCAACTAATGGCAGCGCCTCTTTCACCTCTACAATGGTGCCAACATGTCCTAAGGGCGCAATTAAGCTACTAACGGCTTCAAAATAAGGGGTAATGGCATAGAGTACGGCGATATAATCAAACTTATTTGTGCCAGTCGCTTGTAAATTTTGTTCCAGATCACCGTGATAATCAATCGGATAATCGACTTGATTATAGCGCAGCCATTCAAAATTATGCGGACTGCTCGTACCATAAACACTTAAGCCGGCCCAGTGCGCCAGTTGACTCATAATTGAACCCACCCCGCCTGCGCTATTAATAATTAAAATCTTCTTACCCTCATTAGCATTTTTTTCTGCCACTAAACCAAATTTTTCAAATAATAGTTCATAGGCAGTCAACGTTGTTAACGGCATGGCGGCAGCCTTTGCTTCAGTCAATGTTTTAGGAGCTAGGGCACAAATACGGCGATCAACCAATTGCAATGCTTGATTACTACCAGCGCGCTTTTTTGTCCCTGCATAATACACTCTGTCGCCCACTTGAAGATCGTGGACATTTGCCCCTGTCGCCACTACCTCTCCAACTGCATCAAAGCCTAAAATTTGTGGCGTTAACGTCTTTTGAGCATTTTGTCGCAATTTGGTATCGACTGGATTCACAGAAACCGCCCTAACTGCAACTAATAGATCATTGGCTAAAGGCTGGGGACGTGGCACCATTATATCTTGAAAACTATTGGGATCACTTAGTGGTAATCCTTCATAAAATCCTACTGCCGCAATTTTTCCCGTCATACTTACTCGCCCCTTCACAAAAATAAAACTTATTTTAAGGTTGCTACTTAAATAAGTGTAACAAACATCCCATTTTTATACCTTTATTCCCGCTTCAAAAAAGCACTTTCAATAAAAGTTAATAGAAATGTTAAAATTAAAGAAAAACTGTAACCAAAGCTAAAAAAAAACGTATTTATAATGAAGGGGTGAAAAAGATGAAGTCAGAATTGGCAATTTTATATGAGCGCTACGCCAAAGAATGCTGGCTTTATAGTTTGAGCCTGACAAAAGATGTAACGCTCGCAGAAGATTTAGTAAGTGATGCTTTTTTTAAACTTTTAGACGCTTTTGCTACTTTACCAGAAGAAAGGGTAAAATTTTGGTTGTTACGTGTGATCAAAAATCATTATATCGATATTACTCGCAAGAAAAAGCGTTGGCACATTATCCCCTTAACAAAAACAACGGCACAGACAATTTCTGATTCTGATTTTTCACCTTTGGAGCAGCTGTTACAAACTGAGGAAAAAATACAGCTCTATCACGCACTAGATACCTTGCCGCAAGACCAACAAGAGCTGCTCTATTTATTTTACTTTCTCGATTGGCCAATAAAAGAAATTGCTGCACTTACAAATTTATCCCTTGGACAAGTAAAGACCCGTCTGTATCGCAGTCGCAAGCAATTAAAGGAGATGTTACAAGATGACTCAACAAAATTTTGATTTTAAAAAAGTTCAAAAAAAAATACAACAAAAAAATCATCGTCGGGGAATACTGCTTGTTTTTAGTGCGGTTCTTGTGACGATCCTACTATTTTTAGCAGTACCCAAAGTTTTGAATCAATTCTTTTATAATCCAACTGGTCAAAACGCCTATGTAGAAGGTAACCAGTATATTTTCGATCGCCAAATTTATAATGAATTGACAATCCCAGATTATGACATGACGGATTTGACGATGGAACAAACAGGAATTGGAACTTATCAAATCAACGAAACCTATCGCTCTAAATACAGCAACCAAATAATCGGTACTAAGACATTTGAAATTAAGCGGAATAAACTTTACTTGAATAATTCTGAGTTTCATTATTTCACGCCCACATTTAGCCAAGAAATGCTCCCTTCAAACCAACTAGCTGACACAAAAGTTGTCAAAGCTGATACCGCTCTTGCAAAAAGCAATCTGAGAGAAAATATCAAGCCGCTGCCAAAAAGCACCTATGTAAATGTCAATCTTGTTTTTAAAGCAGATAAAAGTATTAGCGCCTACCAAGAGTGGCTAAAACTCAATACTAACAACGTGAATACATTGTGGCAGGCTGTGCGCCCTTCACAAAAGACAATTGATGACACGAATAACCCTGTTGTCGTAGGGTTTAATCCTGCTGGCGGCTTTTCGGGTATTGGCGTCGGCATTAAAAATGAAAAGCAATTAAATGATGATTTTCCCTTATTGGTTAGCCACCTAGCTGACACAAAGCAAAATCAATGGTCAGAAGAAAAACGCCAAACCACCCATTTTAAATCATTACTGCAATACTTAATCAAAAACGAGAGCTTTCTAGCACAAGACCCTAGTAAGATTCAAGCTACGACGTTAAAAAATGTTTTAGCAGATGTGAACAAAAATGGCCTCAAAATATATGGCGTAACCCTATATTTACCCGCCTTTGAATTAGAAAAGATTTTAACAGATGACGCGGTAAAAAGCGCCACTGTAACTAAAGTAGATGTCTTTCCCCTCACCAGTCAAAGTGGGCAGCTGTCCGGATTTACTTATCCACCAGAAAAATAAATCATTGAAATCGTGACAAATCATAGTTTGAATTAACTCTAGACGATTACATTCAAACTATGATTGTCAGTCACTATTTTCTTGGCCGGCGATAAAAAGCATTTAATTGCTGCTGATTTTTAATAACGATAACCTTTTGTGGGTATTGGTTTTGAATGATTTGATAGTGCTTTCTCACATTCGAAGTTCGTCCTTTCCAGATAATCCACCAGAAAAATTCCCAACTAAAATGTTCTGGAGAGTTAGCTGCCATATCCGGTCTAGATTTACCATGATAACGCACTGTTCGTTTAAATATCCGCCAAAGAGCGGCATAACGGGGAAATAATAAGAGTACAATTTGGTCTGCCTGTTTCAAACGTTCTGCTTGATAATAGCGGGTATAATTGCCGTCAATAATCCAATCTGGTTTTCCCATAAAATCTTCGACAATCTCTTTGGCAACAGTTTCTGGACGCGTTTGCCAGTTGTCAGTGAACTGCACTTGATCTAAATGCAGGTAACTAATACCATACTGCTTGCCTAAATAGGCGGCTAAAGTCGACTTACCGCTACCAGAATAACCTAAAATTGCAATTTTCATCCTATCCCCGCCTTAGACTACAGTATTTTTTTAGTATAGCAAAAAAAGAGGTTGGAACAGAAGCGTCTAACTCCGAGGAGTTGCTGCTGATTCCACCGTTTATTCAGATACGAATAGTCTGGGACATAACTCAAAAAGTTATGTCCCAGACTATTTTTACTGCATGAAATTTAGCGCAATACATTGGATACGCAAAGTTATCTGGTTAAAAAGGTTTGCTTTCCTCAATTGCTACGTAAAATTTCAGCCATCGCTTTACCTTTTGCCAGTTCATCAACTAACTTATCTAAGTAGCGAATTTTTTGCATCAAAGGGTCTTTTATTTCTTCCACCCGTACGCCACAAATCACACCTTTAATGGAAGTTGCTGCTGGATTAAGTTGTGGCGCTTTTAAAAAGAAGTTTTCAAAATCGGTATCATTTTGTATCTCCCTAGCTAATTGTTCTTTGTCAAAGCCCGTCAGCCACATGATAATTTCATCCACTTCAGCTTTACTGCGGCCTTTGCGTTCTGCTTTTTTTACATATAAGGAATATACTTTAGCAACAGGCATGATAAAAATTTTCTCTGACATAACTGTCCTTTCTGAGCTATTTTACCACCGTATAACTATCAATGGTGTTGCCCTTGTCATCTTTTAGCACCAACCAACTATTGGTACCGGCAAAATATAAAAAATTGCCCAACTCATTCACACTTTTAAAAACAATATCTGCAATCGTCGTAAAGTCTTTCACCTTATCTGCATTTTCATCCCGTAATTGATTGGCAAATCGTACCGCAAAGCCTACGCTACCATCTTTATTCAAAGGTGCTTCGGCTTTTAATTTCGCTCCTTTTAATAAGACTAATTCATTACGCTTACGCCAAATTGCCTCTCCTGTAGCGCCTTCATGGTTAATGTGAAACGTGATGTCACTGACTTTTTTATTCCAGCGGTGTTGTGCTTTGGCCGGTTTTTTCTTCACTTTGGCCATTGGATAGCCTAAAAAATTAAAGACAGAAAAAAGATCCAACTGAAATGTTGCAAGGTTATCATATTGATTACTTGGAATTTTTTCAGTCGGGGCTTTCGTGATGACTTCTAAGCCATTTTCTTCCCAAACATTTACTAAATGTTGCAATAAAAGCACTGGCTCAATTTCCCACGGCACCTCAATGACAATAGTTGGCTGGGTAACTGATTTGGGCGGCGTAAGTTCTATTGTCTTAACCTGTCTTTCTTCTGTCGTTATATAAATTCCCCGCTCCACTTTAGGCAAAATCTTCTTTGTTGGTACAAAATACAAGTGGCTTTGCCATTTTTCCCAATAGATTTCTCTTAAATCCTCTGTAAGTTTTACCGCTAATTCCAAGTCCATCCTAACGCCTCCATCTTTTTTCTTTGCTTTTATTTTAGCTGGAATGTAACTTGAGGACAATCAATGCGCTTTTAAAAGCTCGCTAAAATTTTTTCTATCACTAGGACATATGTCCCACTATAAATATCCTTTCGCAAAACGCTGCAATTGGTCCGGCTGTAAAATTTCGTAGCCATTGCCAACTTTTGTCAAAACGCCAGTTGTTATTAAATCATTTAGCAAACGAAACATATGACGGTAGCTCATTCCAATTGTCGCCGCCACATCGGTTAGATTATCGCTAAAGAAATTTTTATATGCCGATTGCAGGATATAATCACATAGACGCTGTTTTCCTGGATAAAAAGCCGCCGATAAAAAATTTTCCGAACTAAGCTGTAGTTTTTCGGCCAAACCTTGTGCCATTGTGTTCATAAAAAGACTATTCTGTCGCAAGTAGGCTTCATTGGGCAAAATCGGCAGGGCAATACACTGAAAATCAGACAATGCCACCATTGTCGTTTCCGCCTCATCTTTTCTCATAGCAAACTCCATATCGCCAATAATACCTTCAGAAATATAGTAGGCTAAAACCAAATTTTTGCCATTATCAGCTAAGGTACAAACTTTCGCTTTGCCGGATAAAACAAAAAGCAAGCGATCCAACAACGCACCTTGGGTAATGATGGTTTCTCTTTGTTCAAATTGCCACAACTCACACCCTCGTAAATGGTCTTTTGCTAAATTCCATTCTGCCAAAATTTGTTCTTGTTTAACATTTAGCGACTTTTTTTGCAATGTATCCGCCTCCAATCGCTTTCATTATGACATATGTCCTATCTGGATAAAACTAAAAGACGCTAAACTAGTTTCAGGAGGTGAGGAAGATGTTACAATTTATTATTTTATTTAGTATCATCACCGCATTTTTACTCTTGATCAAATTCATGCAAGTCCGGATTCAAAAAGGAAGTCGCAGCTACCATGAACAATTGGCTCATTACGAAAATGCTTGGCAAAAACAAGTACTTCGTCATGCCTTGAGTAGATAATTATAAATGCAGAAAATACCGATTAGCTCTTTTGCAAAATCTCAGAAATTTGTATTTTGATGCTCTTTATCAGAGACTGATTCTTGCATTTTTTTAAAGAGCTGGTATTTGGAAATGAAACATTTCAAAAGTACGCACTAGCCCCCTAACTATTGCGTCAGAAAAAAACAGGAACTGCCTTACAAAAAGTAGGCAGTTCTTGTTTTTTTGTATGGCAGTTTATCTTTTATTGCAGCTAAAAAAATGCAACAAAATGCTTTTTTCTGCCACTGCTAAATCATATGTCGCTAATGCGTGCTACTCGCTTTGCTCTAATTTAACATTCTCATGGTCATATACAAAGATTAAGAGGGTTACAAAACCGACAATCAAGGTTGCAAAGTTCTCTTTTAACACTTGAACTGTAAAAGTATAGGCTTCTTTCTCTTTGCCAACTTGCACTGTTGCAATTTTTTCTACACCTTTAATGATAGCAAAGCTATCTCCTAAAAATGTTCCCGTAAGTGTTAAACCTTCTCCTTTAATTTCATAACTCGTACGGAAATTTTTCATATCTTTGACGATACTAATTTCATTATAGGCTCTTAGTTTCAAAAACAGCCGTGGTAAGTCGACATACCCCATGCTATAGCGTTTACGCTTTATTTCCCCTAATTCTTGCCCATCAGTGTTATACAGTCGGTATCTTTTACGTGTGGGCAAGGTCAAAACCTCTGACAAAAAATAAACTTCCTTTTTATTTTCTAAAACTTGGCATACTTTGGTCTCTTCAGCACTTTTAACAAACGTCAATTCCCTCATTTTCTTTCCTCCTTACATGTTCTTCTTTTTTTGTAGCTTAAAATTTCTATCATAAAAAACGAAAACGTCTATTTTCTTAAACGATTTAATATTTCTATAACCGCTGGGTAATCGTCATTATCTGTGCCATCAAGATTTTCTGCCATTAAGGAAAAGGCAAATTTTTCATACAAGCCAATGGCATCGTGACTCCACGTTTGTGTATGCAGATAAATTGTCGCTTCTTCTGGCATTATGGTTTGAAAAATTTGCAATATCCGTGCTACCAATGCTTTTGCCAGTCCTAGTCCCTGATACTTAGGATCAACTGCCAACCAATGAAATAAAGGATAACTTTCTCCTTGAATTTCTTTTTGCCACGCCGTACAGGTTGCAACTTTTTTACCATTGGGATCGACCACAAACAACATCTGCTGGGCTAACTTTTCTTTGTAGGGTGCAAAGGTACGTTTGAAATAGCGCATTGCTTCGGTTGTATTTTCAAATTCTAAAACACTCGTTTCAATTTCACTCCACGCTTTTTCATCACCAACTTGATAAAATTGAAATGAAAATCCCTTTGGCAAAGCTGCCGCTAAAATCGGCAGCGTCAGTTTGCGTTTCATCCAAACTTCTTTATAAGGAATTGATTTATCTAACAATACTAAACTCTCCTTTTACTCTATATCTTGGGCCAGACGGACCATATCTTTTAATACCAGACCATTTTCAATAATTTCTTCAGGATAATGGCGCACAAAAAAGTCACGCTCAATATGGGTCATCCGAAAGCCACATTTTTGATACAGATAAAGTTGTTCCATCCCAGTTGATCCGGTACCAATTTCAACTGTTCGAAAACCATTTTTCTTACTCCACCAAAGAGCATGGCCTAACAGCGTTTGTGCTAATTTTTGTCTACGAAATGGTTTGGCAACTGCTACGTTCATGATTTCAACGGTTTCCGGCCGTGTCGGCAATAACACGATAACCCCTGCCAATTTCCCTTCTTGTCGCAATTCAAAAGCTGTCCCTCGTTTTGTATAGTCTCTCACTATTTTTTCTGCCGGATCGGCCTCTAATAACAAAGTTAAATGCTGCTCTGTAATACTATTAAATTCACTTATTTCCATACTTACGCTCCTATTTTTAATTCTCTTTACTTTCTATCGATCGGTAACAAAATCAAAGAATTTCTTTCTACAAATAATATTTTTTTACGACACAGTGATATTTACTTTTATTTTTCTTCATTGCCATAAGTTTGATATTTGCCTGGTGTGACACCTTCATATTGCTTAAACATGCGAATGAATGTGTTGACATTCTTGACTCCTACAGACTCAGCAACTTCATTAACTTTCATTTTTTTCTCCATTAATAATTTTTTCGCATAATTTACTTTCAATTGATTCAAATAACTCTTGAATGTAATCCCTGTTCCTTCTTTAATTAGACGAGACAAATAGGATTCTGTTAATTTAAAGTTTTCAGCTAAATCAGATAGAGATAGATCCTCTTTATAATTTATATCAATATATTCCAGCACACGTTTTATAATATCTTGCGCCTCTTCTTCGCTCTCTTTGGCAGCAGTAAATACTTCTTGGAATAATGTCAAAAACACTCTATAGAGCTCTTTGGAATCTGTACTAATTAGCTGTTCAAATAGTGTTTGATTATTCGTATAGAAATCAGCAAAATCTACACCCAACAATTGCGTAATTCGTTTTATTGTATTAATTAAAGACTGCTTTAAATCTTCTAACGCATGGGTCGTAAGTCTTTTTTCAATGTAATTTGTTCGTAAAATATTCTCAACCAGATTACGTGCTTCCTCAATTTTTCGCGCTTTAACAAGATGAACAAGTCTTTGCTCAGCTTCAACAGAGTAAACAAAATCATTGCCTTTATCTAGAGAACGATTAATAATAATTTGTTCAGGTTTAAATAAGCTGTCTGTATTTAAACTAAAAACGTCTCTAAAAACCGATGCAAAATCTGTAATCGTATCAAATGGAACTGATAGGAAAAACTGACTTTCTAAATGAAGATTATTTGCCAAGAGGTTACGTAAATCTTCAATTCTCCTTAAGACCCCCGCTTGTTCTTTCGTAGAATAAATTAAAGCAAATCGTCCGGAATCAATCGGTTGGACGTATAACTTAATATTTTTCGTATCTGTCCCATATTCAATAATCCTTTGTCGTGCTTTTAGCAGCTCTCTTTCTTTTAAGTTCTCTTCATCTGTTGAACGTCCCTTAATCGTTAAAATTGCAATTAAACCACCTGATTTTAGTGACTCTAACCCCACACTAGAAGCGATTCTTTGAAGATCATTAGGTGGATATTTCCCAAGTAAAACATTTTTGAAAAACATTTCTCTAATGTCTTCAATATTTGATGCTTGAAAGCGATCATAGTCCGCACGACCCGTTTTTAAATCTTCAATTTTTTTCAAGAGAATTTCCACGTTTACGCTACCGCTATCATCATGTTGAATTTCTGAGATTATTTTGCGATAAGGACGATAATTCGTTCGACTAAAATATAGCGTCAGTAATGAACCCAACAACAAAGAGGCAACTAGAACAGCGACAATAACCCACACAGTATCTAAGGGTAAACGACTTAAGTTCTTTTGCGGCACGATATAGACATAAGCCAACGAAGGAACGATGTTGGAAAACTTCCAAAAAATAGAATTATCTGACTCTACTTTATGTCCAATTAGATTCGATTTTTGTGGCTTTATCGGAACTAAAGAAGATAATATACTAATCCCATCTCCAAGGTTCTTTTTGCTCGCCTCTGAATCTTGAAAGTATAACTTTCCTAACTCATTAATATTTTCTTGTGCGTGAAGGCGCTGCTTATCCCAATTTACAATAAAATATAACGAAGCTGGATTATCTGCTTGATAAATTTTTCTTAGTAGATAAATACTTTGATTTACGGTAATAATACGAATTCTATACCGATCATCATCATTAAAAAATTCTTGAATTTCAGGATTGTCCTTGGGTATCCCAATAAAACTTAAATAATCATCAAAATCAAAATAACCATTCAATCCTACAACTTTTTGATTTATCCCTTGTGTGATTCCGAGATTATAACCTAACTGATAGCCTGAAAAAAGATTATCTTTCATTTGGTCGAAGATATCTGAAAATAATGCATAATTATTTTGTTTTACATTGGCTAATTCTTGGATCTTTTTATTGTCGGCTAACATTTGTGTTGAATCAATTGCCGTCTCAATCTGTGAATCAATCCGTGCACCTTCTCTTTCCAAATAGAACTCTACCTCAACGGCAGACTCATAACGCTGACGGCTCAATTCTTTGGAAATAAAAACAAAAAGTAATAAAACTGTATATAAAACAATAATGATGGAAAAAGAGAAAAAAATCTTTTTGTATATTGTATTCCTCATTTGACACCCCCATTGAATTATGGCACAGTTTTTATGCTAAAAAAAGACAAAAAGACAACGGTTTCATAAATCATTCATCAAAAATTAAATAATAAATTTATTTTTCGATTCATTTTTTATACCGTTGTCACTTTATCAGTATATTCGAGTTGTTTTTACTTCATATGGTGATATTTCAAAAGCTACATGCCCTTTACTACAATCAGATTCATCTAGTTCTAATAAATTCGTCGGATTCCAATTAACATCCTTCATTCCCAAAATTTCAAATTTACTACGACCGCCAGAATAATCATGTACTCGTAAAATAAAGCCTTTTCCATTTTCAGCTTTTTTTATTGCATCAATTGCAACGCCACCTTCAACAGATAACTGTAGTGCTGGTAGCAAATGATCCTCTTGATTTAAGACGGTAATAGGATTGTTGATTTCCCACGCCTCTCTAACCGTTCCTCCTGAAATACAATCCCCACTATGAGGAAAAATACTGTAAGTGAAACGATGATGCCCCTGGTCAGCTTCTGGATCAGGATATATACCACCTTTTAATAGAGATAATCGCATTATATTCCCTTTAATATCATAACCATATTTACAATCATTCATTAAGCTGACACCATAATTTCTTTCAGATAAATCCGCCCACTGGTGCCCAACTGTTTCAAATTTAGCCATATCCCAGCTGGTATTCCAATGGGTAGGTCGCTTAACATTTCCATATTGAATATCATAGGTTGCTTCTACAGCACGTACATCTACTTCAAACGCTACTTTCAATAGCCGTTGTCGCTCTACCCAATCCACATCTGTAATAAAATCTATTCGTCTTGAATTCGCATAAAGACGTACTTTTTGAGTAAGTTCAGATTTACCAATTTTTGCATCAAAAGTAATTTCTACAAAAAATTCGTTATTTTCAGTCAACTCAAAACTTGTAAACGGTATCTCCATCATCTTTTCTTGATAAAAAATATCAATATCCCACGCGTCAAAGTCCTTAGGCTTATCTTCAAAAATTTGCAACTGATTGCCTTTTCCTTTTAATACTTCACGCTCAAAATCTTTATCATAGAGACTTGTAAAGTGACCATCCTCATTCCATTTCAAAACATAATGGGGAGTTTCAACATAATTTTCTTTCACGACTCCAGTTACGTGCTCTGTTGCGACTACCTCATCAATTGGTGTTAAAAGTCTATCAGAAAGCGCTGGTAAGTCTGGAACATAAATATACTTTTTATCTTTTGTTTTGACTGTAGAAAAAATATTTCCTTGTTCATCTTGGTAGCTATCTGCGCTTTGCAATGGAATACAAACAAGTGTATCTCTTAACCAAGCAGCAGTGTTAACGAGCAGTAATTTATCTGTTTTCTTGTTTAATTGCTGATATAAATTCTGAATTTCCTTTTTGACCATAATAAATTCTTCTTTATGATCTTGGTAAACTTCTTTAATGGAGGAGCCAGGAATGATATCGTGAAATTGATTTCGCAATAAAATCTCCCAGAGTTCAAAAAGTTTTTCTTTAGGATAATCATAGCCTTTAGACTCTGCGAATGTGTACAAAATTTCCAATTCGCGTAATGCAAGCTCTGTTTTTCGATTCATTTTTTTCACGTAACCTTGCGAAGTATATGTTCCGCGATGGTATTCTAAATATAGTTCTCCATCCCATTTATGAACATAATGATCTGTCTCACTAAAAGTTTTTTGTAATTCTTCAAAGAATTCTTTTGCTCTTCCTGTTTTAACTTTTGGCAGGCCTGCCACTCGATCCATTTGTCTACGTTTTTCCAACATGTCTCGCGTAACACCACCGCCACCATCTCCATGTCCATAAGAAATCAAAAGACTAGAATTAATGTCTTTATCCCTGTATCCTCTGTAAGCTCCCAAAACTGTTTCTGGCTCTAGAAGGCCATTATACGTATAAAACCATTCAGATGCCCAACTGGCATGCGGTTTGGGCTCTGGTGTTGTAATGAAGTGCGTTAAGATCTCACTACCATCCATTCCCTTCCAAATAAAAGTATCGTGAGGCATCCGATTAAATTGATTCCAGCTAATTTTTGTAGTCATAAAAGTATCAATGCCACTTTTCTTCAAAATCTGTGGCAGCGCCCATGAGTAACCAAAAACATCTGGCAACCATAAATAGTTCACTTCTTGACCAAATTCTTCTTTAATAAATTTTGAACCGTGTAAAATTTGTCGCGTCAATGATTCACCACTGGGAATATTACAATCTGATTCTAACCACATCGCTCCGTCAACTTCCCAACGCCCCTCTGCAACACGTTCCTTAATTTTCTGATATATCTCAGGATAATCATTTTTCATATACTTATATAGTTGAGGCTGAGTTTGTAAAAAAATATAGTCTGGATATTTCTCCATTAAGCGTAACACGGTAGAAAAGCTTCGAGCTGCTTTTTCTCGTGTATGCTTTAACCGCCATAACCATGCTACATCAATGTGAGTATGGCCAATCGCCGTAATCTCAACATTATCATCTTTCTCAATTTCATCAATTTTTTCAGATAGATAAGTTTCCGCTTGTTCAATTGAAGTATAAAATGCATTACTACCAGGGTAAGACCAATCAACCTTCGTAAATGCTCGATTTAACACATCTAATAATTGATATCTGATTGGGTCATTATCACTTAATTCCAAAATAGTATTCAAGACAACATCTGACAGATAGTATAATCCATCTGTTTGTTCGTCTAACACTACTAACTCCGCTTTTTTGAATTCATGCCGTTGAATTTTTTCTGGTCCGCCACCTTCAAGACCAGACCACAACCGCAAGGATACTGTGACTTCTTTTCCGTATAACGCCTCATCTAAAAAAACCTCTTGATGATTACTATCTACACCTTGGTAAGGTTTGCCATTGATAAAAAGAAGCGACTCAAACCCAGAATTATATCCACCGCCTGTTCGGCCAAAATCAAAAAGAAACAGTAATCGTCCACCATCAGGAATTTTCACCACTTGCTGAATCCATAGATAAAAATCTCGCCCACTCCACTGATCTCCTAATTTGAACGTTTGCCAATCATTAAAATCTACTGGTGGATATTTTTCTTCTTTTGTGACATCTTCTTTAATAAACCAATCCGTAATCTCTACCTTGCTCTGATAGCGGAGCTCTTTTAAACTATCAATTCGGTTACGCAGCTTTTCTTCTACAAATGTAAAATTCATCATCCTTTTGTTGCTCCTCCCATACTAAATCCTTTAGACATGAAGTTCTGTGAAATAGCATATAAAATTACAACTGGTAAAGAATATAAAACCGAAAAGGCCGCCAGTCGGCCATAATTAACCATGCCAAAGTTACCAAAAAATTGAAAAATTGAAACTGACGCAGGCATTTTATCTGGAGACTGGATTAGAATATACGGTACAAAAAAGTTCCCCCAACTTCCAGAAAAAGTAAATATCCCAACTGTAAAAATTCCAGGTAACATCAGTGGTGCAACAACTTTTTTTATTCCTTGCCAAGTAGACGCACCGTCAATCCATGCCGATTCCTCCAGATCTAGCGGGACTGAGTCCATAAAATTTTTCATCATCCAAATTCCATATGGCAGTGATGAAGCCGTTAGAAAGAACGTAAGTGCTATTAGTGAATCTTGAAATTTTAAGTATAAGAACATTTGAAAAACAGGTACAATAACCGCTGTCATTGGCAAAGACGTCATAAATAAAATCGTCATCATAAATGATTTTTTATAGCGAAGCTTATAACGCGAAAGTGGATAGGCAGCCAATACACAAAGCCCCACTACCAATAATGCTTGGCAGCCTGAAATCAATAGACCAATGCCAAAAGAACGAACTAATCCGCCATCAGTAATAATTGAAATAAAATTTTCTAAGGTAAAACTTTTAGGCATCTTCAATGCCTGAATTGCACCTGTATCCACAGATGCAAAAAGCATCCATAATAACGGAAGTAAAAATAAAATTCCTAATAAAGTTAGAATGATATAATGGATTGCCGTTTCAATTTGATAACTTCTTTTAACCATTTCATTCACCTACACTTTCACTTTCAAAGTTTTCATGTAAATAAGACTTGCTATTGCTCCAATTACTAAGAGAACTAAAGAAATAGCCGTTCCATATCCTAATTGATAACTCACAAATGCTTGTTTATACATAAATACAGGCAAAGTAGCCGTGCTTACCCCAGGGCCACCACCAGTCATTGTATAAATCAAGGTAAATACGCCTAAAGTCTGTAAGGTTACCAACATCAAGTTTGTTGCAATTGTACCTTTTACCATTGGAATTGTAATTTTGGTCACAATTTTCCAGCGTGAAGCACCATCCATAATAGCTGCTTCTTCTACTTCTTTTGGAATATCATCTAACGCCGATTGAAAGACCATCATTGAAAAAGCAGTGCCTCGCCAAATATTTGCAATAATTACACTAGCCATCGGAAAAGTGAACAACCATGCTATTGGCTCGATATTTAATAATCCCAATACCCAATTGGCTGTACCACTTTCACTAAGAAATGCCACCCAACAAAATGAGACAACAACCTCTGGTGTGACCCAAGCAGCAATAATAATCAAACCAATTACTCTTCGAAACGTTTTATTTTTTTCTCGCATTAAAAAGGCAATCAGAAATCCTAAAAAGCATTGGCCTAATACTGCTGAAAAAAATACAAAAATGATTGTATTCCAGACACTAGTTCGAAACTCTGGATCTTGAAACATGCGTGTAAAGTTTTCAAAACCAATAAATTGCAATTGACTTGCTTCAGCACCTGTCAACGCTAGATTTGTAAAAGAAAAAATAAAAGTTAAAATCATCGGACCAATAAAGAAGATTAACAACAAAACCCAACTTGGTAATAAAAAGAAAATTGACTTCAAGTTATCAGATAGTGGTTTTCTTTTATTTTCATGTTTTGATGGTTCAATTAATCCGTTTTCCATATTTTTCACCTACTTAAGTAAAAGGCGGCTGTAAAGCCGCCCATATATTATTTTTTAATATTCTCTTCTCCTACAATCCGCGTCACATTGGTTGCATAGTCTTTTGCTGCTTGTTCTGGCGTTTTTGAACCTGTCGCCACAGATTCCACCATGTTTTGAATTTCGACAGATACGTTTGGATACTTATCGTCAGCTGGACGGAAATGCGCATTCTTTAAGAAACTAGTAGCTTCAGCAATGAACGGTTGATCTTTGTATTCTGGTAATTCAGCGGAATCATCACGTACTGTTAAATTCCCTTCTGCAATTGCACGCTTGGCTTGTTCTTCTTTACCACCTAATGCTTGTATAACTTTCCATGATGCTTCTTTATTTTTAGCTTTTGCAGGAATTGCCCATGTCCAACCACCAGACATTGTAGTAGTTCCTGGTGCATCGCCATTTTGGGTTGGCATAGCAGCAAATCCAAAACGCTCGGTCATGTTTTCAACTGGAGTTGCTCCTGATTCAGTCCAATTTCCCTGACTCCAGAATCCATCCAAAAGCATAGCTACCTCATCTTTAGGAAATTTTTCTTGGAACATTACTGAACCGTAGTTACTATTAATAGCAATTGATAAGGATGGTCCTAATTTTTTCTGATTATAAATTTCATCAATAAAGTTTAATGAGTCCAAAATACCTTGGCTATTCACGTCCCATTTTCGGGTTTCTGAATCAAATAATTGGTCTTTTGTTCCATATAACAACATTTCAAAAGTTTGCATAGAAACAGACTCACCGTTTGCTTTTGCTACTCCCATACCAAAAGGAATTACTTTTGGTTGCGTCTCTTTCACTTTTTCTGCTGCAGCTACAATATCTTCCCATGTTTTTGGTTGCCAGTCTTCAGGTAAACCCGCTTTTTTAAATACATTTTTATTAAACCAAATTCCTCTGGAGTCTGATGTTCCTGGAATAGCATATAATTTACCATCTTGAGCAATAGATCCTGCTTTCAAATTCTCAGTGTAATTACTCCAATCGTCCCATTTTGCTACGTAGTCATCTAAAGCTGTCAAATAGCCGGCATTGGCATCCGAGTTTAGCATGAAAGAATCCTCTGCAACAATATCTGGAGCAGTACTCTCTGATTGCATTGATAAAGCAACTTTAGAAAAATAATCACCCTCACTTGCAGTAATAGAAGATGGCGTCACTTTAATATCTGGATTATCTTTTTCAAATTTCGGAATAAATTCTTCTTCTAAAAATTTCTGCATCTTATCATGATCTCCGGTATTGCGCCAAGTAATTTTAATTTCTGTTTTTCCATCTTTACTGGCAGAACTTTCCTTTGCATCATTTCCACATCCAGCAACTAAAAACGGAACTACTAATAAAGAAGTAAACAAAGCGATTTTTTTCATTTTTGAGTTTTTCAATTTCCTAACCTCACTTCAGCTATTATTTAACTAATCCATCACTAAACAATTAATTCCGGCCGCAACTAATTGTAAGCACTTACAATATTACTTAAGTATTCAAAAAGCTCAATCATTTAAAAAAATAATTATCATCAAAATTTGCATTCAATCATAAATTTTGATGATAAAATCATTTTTTGGTGATTGGACTCCAATCTCATCACAAAAAAAGCTGTAAAAATCATTACTGATTTTTACAGCTTTTACTACTTCGATTAAAAATTGAACTTTAAAAGAGTCATTAACTTTTTTCTTATTGTACGTCAATCTTTACGTTTACAGTTTGAAGTGGTACGTCATAAAATGGATCTTCACGGCGTCCTAAGAAATCTTTTGCTTGTTGTGGGAAGACAGCGTAACTTAACACGTCTTCGATTGACTTTGCGTACTCTTTGATTTCTTCTTCAAAACCTGGTAATTGTGGTGCTAGTAAATCTGCAGGACGTTTTGTGATAACTGGTTCATCCCCGATAATTTTTTCTTTAATATCTTCTTTAATAGCAACTGGTGGTTTACCGTATAGGCCACGAACGTAATCTTTGATTTCGTTTGGTACCATTTTGTAGCGTTCACCAGCCAAAATATTCATTAATGCTTGCGTACCGACCATTTGTGATAGTGGTGTTACAAGTGGTGGGAAACCTAAATCTGCCCGCACTTTTGGCACTTCAGCTAAAACTTCATCATACTTATCTGCATTGCCTTGTTCAGTCAATTGACTTAATAAGTTAGATAACATACCACCGGGAACTTGATAAATTAAAGTTTTTGGTTCTGTATCTTTTACTTTAGGATTTAGTATTCCTTCATTGCGGAAGTGATCGCGAATTGGATTGAAATAATTTGCGATTTCTTCCAATTTATCCATTTTAAGACCGGTATCAAAACCAAGACCTGATAAAGCGATAGCAACAGATTCTGTCGCCGGTTGACTCGTCCCACCTGAAAATGATGAAATTGCAGTATCGATAATATCCGCTCCAGCTTCAGCTACCTTTAAGTAGGTCATTTCTGAGATTCCACTGGTTGCATGGGTATGAACTTCCAATGGTAAAGCAATACTATCTTTAATGCGGCTCACCAATTCAAAACCAGTCGCAGGGGTTAAAACTCCTGCCATATCTTTAATACAGATTGAATCTGCACCTAGTTCTGCCATTTCTTTGGCTAAAGAAACAAAATAATCGACGGTATGAAAATCGCTAGTTGTGTAAGAAATCGCTGTTTGACAATGACCACCAGCTTCTTTACATGCTTCAATTGAAGTTCGTAAATTACGGGTATCATTTAAAGCATCAAAAACCCGCACGATATCGATTCCATTTTCAACAGATTTCATGACGAATTCACGTACAACGTCATCTGCATAATTTTTGTAGCCGAGTAGATTTTGACCACGTAATAGCATTTGTAATTTCGTATTTTTGACTTCTTGGCGGATTTTGCGCAATCTTTCCCACGGGTCTTCATTTAAAAACCGTAGACAAGAATCAAATGTTGCGCCTCCCCACATCTCCAATGAATGAAAGCCAGCTTCATCCATCGTTTTGATGATTGGTAACATATCTTCAGTGGACATCCGCGTTGCGATTTGACTTTGTTGGCCGTCTCGCAAAACTGTTTCCATAAAGCGAATTTGTTTGGTCATCTCCCTACTCCTTTCTATCTTCTATTATACTTGCAATTTTTGCTTGCATTTCTTCAATTGTATGTGTTCTAGCCCGACCACAAACCTTGGCGTCTTTATTGCAAATGAGGCATTTTCTAGCAGGAAAGCCTAAATCTTGCCGACTAATTGACTGCATTTTACCATCTTTTAGCCACAAAACATCTAAATCAACCAAGCGGCCTTGTGGGTGTTTTTCTTCGATTTCAATCATTTTTCGTTTTAACAGCTCCGGGGATATCTCTGCTAAAAGTAAAAACTCCAAACCGGTTTTACGGGAAAAATAATTTGTTTCAATGATAAAGAAATCTTTTAATTCTTTGCGAACTGTCTCGACCAAAGTGATAAATGTTTTTTCCAAAGCCGGAGTATTTTTAACCGGCCCTGGAATATTCATTGTTGCTGAAAGCAAGCTTGCGTTAGCACATTTTTTTAAAAGTTCATGTTGCAATGCAACTCTTTGTTCACGAGCAGCTAACATTTCGGATAGCGCAACAGTTTCACCTTGAAAATAATTAGACATTTTTGACCACATCGATGATTGAGCCATCGCGGTATTCAATTAAAGCTACGACTTTATCGCCGTATTGAATTGGTTGCGGTTCTCCTACGATGCTATATGCTTTTTCTTTTAATTCTTCAATCGTAAATTGTGGTACATCTAGTTTTTTGAAGTGTTCAATCAAGTCTTGGCGCGCTGGATTGATAGCAATCCCAACTTCTGTTACCACGACATCAATACTTGAACCTGGCGTAACAACCGTATTTACTTGATCGACAATTGTTGCAATCCGACCACGAATAATCGGTGCAATAACCAAGCTCATTTTGCAAGCCATTGAAGTATCTGAATGTCCCCCTGAAGCGCCACGGATAACCCCATCAGAACCTGTAATAACATTTACATTAAAGTTTGTATCAATTTCTAAAGCAGATAAAATTGCTGTATCTAGTTGATTAATCACAGCACCTTTACTTAATGGTGAAGCATACATGTTAGCATCAATTTCATAGTGATTTGCATTTTTTCCTAATGAAATAGCAGAAGGATGATCAAAATCTTGCACATCGATAATTTTTTCCACAAGTCCTTCTTCTAATAGTTCCACCATAGCATTGGTGATTCCACCTAAAGCAAAGCTGGCTTTAATACCATCTTTAAGCATTGCTTCGCGCATAAAACGTGAAACCGCTAAAGCTGCGCCACCTGTACCTGTTTGGAAAGAAAAACCTTCTTTGTAATAAGGTGAATTTGTAATCACTTTTGCTGCATATTCGGCAATTAATAATTCTTTTGGATTTTTAGTAAAACGTGTTGCACCTTTTGCAATTCCGTTTGGATCACCAATGGCGTCAACTTCTACTACATAATCAACATCTGTTTGAGGAATGCTGATTGGTGTATTTGGATAAGGCATTAAAGTATCAGTAATGATAACGACTTGATCAGCATATTTAGCATCAATCATAGCATAGCCTAAAGAACCACACGTTGCTTTACCAACCGTACCATTGGCATTGCCGTATTCATCTGAGCTTGGTGCGCCTAAAAAGGCAACGTCAATGTGGACATCTCCTGTGGCAATCGCCCGGGCACGCCCACCGTGGGAACGGATCACAACCGGGTTTTCCATAATTCCTTCTGAGATGGCTGCGCCGACTTTGTCCCGCAAACCACTTGACGTAATATTGGTGACCACACCGTTTTTAATGTGATCAATTAATGGTGCATGAACATTGGCAATAGAACTTGGTGCAATGGATAAATTTTTAATCCCCATTTTAGCAATTTCTTCTAAAACCATATTCATAACAAAGTCACCTTCACGGAAATGATGGTGGAATGAAATTGTCATGCCGTCTTTTAAGCCCGTTTTTTCAATCGCTTCACGAATACTCCCTAAAAGTTTCGTGTCTCTTGGTTTAACAGGTTTAATCTTACGACTTGATTCTTGGTATTCTTTGATATTTGCTAATTCACCTTCAAAAACACCATATTGTTCAGCAAATTGTGTTGGAATTTCGCGACCTAATTTATTTGTTGTCATTTTAAATATCCTCCTCGGAAATCAACTTGGCAGCTTTTGCTAAAGCAATGACACGTTCTGCCCGTTCCACGATAGGTTTATCTACCATTTTTCCGTTAACTGAAATAACGCCAGATCCTTTGGCTTCGGCTTCTCTGATTCCCCAAATTACTTCTTTTGCGTTTTGAATTTCTTTTTCAGTCGGTGCATATACTTTATTGACAAGTGGAATCTGGCGCGGATTAATCACTGATTTTCCATCAAAACCAAGTTGTTTAATCATTTCAACTTCTTTTAAGAAACCTGCTTCATTATCGACATCTGAATAAACTGTATCGATTGCGGCAATGCCGGCTGCTCTTGCAGAATGAAGAATGAAACTACGGGCAAAGAACAATTCTTGTCCATCTGGATAGCGGCGCGTCTTCATGTTGGTTACATAGTCTTCTGCACCAAGGGCAATACCAATTAATCGGGTAGAAGCTTTCGCAATTTCCCGGGCATTTAAGACGCCTTCAGCTGATTCAATCGCTGCCATCATTTTAGTAGTCCCAACGACAATTCCATTTGCTTCTTCTACTTTTGTAATTTCAACATCCACATCCACAATATCTTGTGCTGTTTCAGTTTTTGGCAAACGGATAACATTGACGCCAGCTAAGACCATTGCAGCAATATCTTGTGCACCTACTGTATCCAAACTGTTAATTCGGACTACGGTTTCCACACTGCTGTAATCAAATGTTTTTAAAGCAAAGTGAACCAAAGTCCGAGCTGAGTCTTTTTCTTTTAAAGAAACAGCATCTTCTAAGTCAAACATAATTGAATCAGCACCATATAAAGGCGCATCTCTCAACATTGCGGCATTAGCACCAGGTACAAACATCATCGTTCTTCTTAAGCGTTCCATGAGTCGATCTCCTTCCAGTCGTATTCTGCGACTTCACTCGCACGGTAAACCGCGGTCAATGTCCGCGCTTGAATGGTACAATCCAATGCACCTTTGTCGACTGCTGTTACCTTAGCAGCTGTTACATCCAAGCGTTTTAATGTGTTTTCAATCAAATCACGAATTTCTTGTCCATATTGTTTCTCAACACTACTATCTAACGCAATTGCAATTTTTTCTTCTTGGTTTGGAGCGACAGTAACCATAATGTCACTTGACTCCACAGTACCAGCTACTGCACTTTTTTTGATTTCCACAATTTTCACCTCAAATTTTATTTTTCTCTTTCAAGTAAGCTAAAACAGTGTCCGGAACGAAGGATTGGACAAGTGGCTCATTGTGATCTTGGAGTGCTTGTCGTACTTTGGTTGCGCTGACGATTTCACCTTCAATTGCCAAACGAGGCAAGATAGTCAGTGACAGATCCGGACGAAATACTTCTTTCATCGCTTCATTGTAAACATTGGTTACTTTTGAATAAGGTTCCTCTCCAACAAAGCGCTTTTTAATATGCAATACAGGTGCGATACGTTCTTTAAAAAGGGTTGCATCTAAACGGGCTTGAACGCTAGCAACATTTAACTCGGCACGATCTTTTAAGAAATAGGCTGGGAATGTTAAAGATGACACCATATAATCTCTGGCCGGTAAAACCGTCACATCTTCAAACTCTTTTAAGCCGTTTTTAACTAAAGCGAAGCGTTCAGGACTGGAAAATTCTGATTTTTCTTCTGAGACAACAAAAACATAGACATGATCACAAACTTTACGTGCTTGTTCCACCAAGTATTTATGGCCTAAGGTAAACGGATTAGCATTCATCACGATACTACCGTTTTCACCTGGATGATCAAAACGAGCAATATAATTTAAATAGTCGTCAAAACTAGGTTCTCCTTGTTCCATAAACAATACTTCTTTAGTATTCATGATTTTTTTGAATCCTAAAGAACGAAAAATAACTTCTTTATCCGGTGCAGTGTAAACAAAGTAGTGAAAAATATCCTCTTCATGCAAGCGTTCAATTAAATGAACAATAATTTGTGTCAACAAGTTTTCAGATTGATATCTTTTGCATACTAATAAATACTTAATGATATTGTCTGACAGAGATCCGGTCGCTATTAATTCTTCACCATCATAAATTCCTACAGTATACGTCGCATCTTCAGCAGGATGCAGCCCACCGGCTTGTAAAAATTCACTCCACTGATTATGGTCTTTTACATCTTGGATCAACCAGAGTCTTTTTAGTGTTAACATCTTTTCTCACCCGATTATTTTTTATTTTGGCGGAAATAATTTCGCCAATAATTGTGAGGCTGCGTAAATGATTAAGATTACGACAAAAACGCCACCCCAACCAAAACCTAATAGTTCAAATGCAATTTTTAAATCTTCAAACATGGTTTTCCTCCTTTTGTTATCAAGCTGTTTTTCACTTGCAAATTATTATGCTAATAGCGCTAATAACAGACCGCCTGCGATAACAGAAGCAATCTGACCTGAAACGTTGGCACCAGCTGCATGCATCAAAATGAAGTTTTGCGGATCTTCTTCTGTCGCCATTTTTTGAATAACACGACTTGACATTGGGAATGCAGAAATACCAGCAGCACCAATCATTGGGTTTACTTTTTCTTTTCTAAACAAGTTCAACACTTTGGCAAACAACACACCACCGACAGAGTCCATCACAAATGCGACTAAACCTAACCCGATAACGATTAATGTATCTACTTTTAAGAAATCGTTGGCTTGCATTTTTACTGAAATTGTTAAACCAAGTAAGATACTTACCAAGTTAACCAATTCGTTTTGTGCAGAAACTGACAAACGATCTAAAACGCCACATTCTCTTAACAAGTTACCAAACATTAAGAAACCTACTAATGGCAATGACACTGGCGCAATCAAACCTGCTACGATCGTAATAACGATTGGGAATAAAATTTTTGCTGTTTGTGATACCGCCCCAGCATGATAGGTCATGCGGATTTGACGTTCTTTTTTCGTTGTAACAGCTTTAATGGCTACTGGCTGGATAATTGGTACCAAGGCCATGTATGAGTAAGCCGCTACCATAATTGCCCCCATATATTTTGAGTTCAATGTGTTCGCCACAAAGATTGAAGTCGGACCGTCTGCGGCACCGATAATCCCGATTGAAGCAGCATCATTAATATCAAAGCCAAGTAAAACGGCTACGATAACAGTAAAGAAAATACCAAATTGGGCAGCTGCACCGAATAATAGCAAGAACGGATTTTGTAATAATGGCCCAAAATCGATCATGGCACCAATCCCGATAAATAATAGTAGTGGGAATAATTCTGTACTGATTCCGGCATCAAATAATACTTGGAAAGGACCAGCTTCGCCACCGGCTTGTAAAACACCTGAATTTGGGAAGTTCACTAAAATTGTTCCCAGACCCATTGGCACCAATAATGTTGGTTCGTATTCTTTTTTAATCCCTAGGTACATCAACAAGCCGCCGATTAGCATCATGACAATTCTTCCCGGCTCTTGTCCCATACCGATAATTCCTTCTAAAAGAGTTTCCACTTAATTCACTTCCTATATCAAATTTTCATTTCTAATTGATCAAATTAACCAATTGTAATTAACGCTTCACCAGGGTTAACCATTTGGCCTTGTGTCACATGAATTCCTGTTACTGTACCAGCTTTTGGTGCAACAACTTCATTTTCCATTTTCATCGCTTCTAAAATCATAACTGGTTGATTTTCTTTGACTTCATCGCCAACGTTTACTAAAATTTTCAAAATTGTTCCTGGCATTGGAGCTGTCATTGCATCTGCGCTTGCTGGTGTTGTAGCGGCAGTTGCTTGTGGTGCTTCTTCTTTTGGCGCTGCTGCAGGAGCTGTTTGAACTGGTGCAGCTGCTTGTGGTGCTGGTGCTGCCGGCTGTGGCACGCCGCCAATTTCTTCCATTTCTACTAAATACTCTGTTCCATCAATTGCAATTTTGAATTTACGTAACATAATCATTCTCCTCTTTCATAGATAGTTTTATTTTTTCATGATTTTCTTGACCGTCAATTGACTGTCTTCTTGTTCACCTGCAGCAATACTCGCTGAGATAATGGATACGAGCTTGGCCTCAGGATTGCGTTCTAAGATTCGTTTCACGACAAACTGGCTATCTGACTGTTCACCGGCCATAATTGCGGAGGCAATAACGCTAACAAGTTCATAATTTTTTGGATCTGTTTCAATATAAGCGGGTACTTCCTGCCATGGTGATGTAGGTTGTTTCTCTACTGCAGAAGGTGAGATAGGTTGCGCTTCTTCGGTTTTCTTTTGACGGAAAAAATCCCATAATCCCATCGACTCACTCCTTTCTTTTCATCTTCTTAAACCTTGTCGGCTACAGATAATTTCAAAATTTGGTGTTACTGTCTTACAACATCCTCATTATAGAATGATTTACTTTATTGAGAAGATTTGCTTTCTGATTAAATTGTTCTTTTACTGTTTCAAAATCACATATTTTACTAAAAACGCTTTAAAACGTTGATTTAACAGCCTTTTCACTCTGTTAAGATTTTATTAATAACTTTTTAAGCACTAAATAAGATTTGTTGTCTCAAATTGTTTTTTTCGTGTTCCTTTTTAAAAAGCTTGTTTTTTTTTAGAAAATTCTTACGTATGATGTAAGCGTTAGCAGAAGAATTGTGAAAAAATGCATTTGTTAGCCAGCTTTTACATCACATTTTGTCGCTAGCACAAAAAAACTGTTTTTGAAAGGAAGAAGGAAATGTTACTTACTATTTTGTCTTACCTCATGATTATCGTCTTCATGTTCGTTATCATGAAAAAGAAATTATCTCCACTTACGTCATTAGTTATTATTCCTTTAGTATTTGCTTTAATCGCACTGGCTGCTGGTGTAACCGCACCACCTGTCGTTGACGGTGTAGCCGGTAGCAACAATATCGGCGATTGGGTTATGGAAGGTATCAAAACAACCTCTAACACAGGGATTATGTTATTATTTGCCATCCTTTACTTCTCTATCATGTTAGATGCTGGTCTTTTTGATCCAATCACTAAAAAAATGATCCATTTTGCCAAAGGCGATCCAATGAAAGTTTTGATTGCCACTGCAGTTGTAGCCGCAGCTGTTTCTTTAAACGGTGACGGTACAACAACAACATTAATCTGCTGTTCTGCTTTTATTCCAATCTATAAAAAATTAGATATGAAATTAATGAACCTAGCTGTTTTGGTTATTTTGCAAAACACAATCATGAACTTATTGCCATGGGGCGGACCAACTGCACGGGCAATGGCCGTGTTAGATGTTGGTGCTGAAATTCTAGCTTACCTAATGCCAGGTATGATTCTTTCTGTTTTATTCGTTATCTTTATAGTAGCACCTCACATGGGACGTCAGGAAAGAAAACGCTTAGGGATTAAAGAATTATCAGATGCAGAAATTGAAGAAATGACTGCTGTTACAGACCCAGAAACAATGGCAATTCGTCGTCCAAAACTTTTTGCTTTTAATGGAATCATGACTATTGCTTTAATTGCTTGGTTAGTATTGAGTTCATTTGCAGATCAAATTGGTTTACCTGGTTGGTTTGCACAACCACCATTGTTCTTGTTCTTATTAGGTACTTGTATTGCGTTAATCGTAAACTACCCTGTCTTAAAAGATCAGTCAGCTCGTATCGGCGCTAACGGTGGCGACGCTGTTCAAGTAGTTATTCTAGTTTTTGCTGCTGGTGTCTTCATGGGTATTTTCCAAGGTTCAGGTTTAGCTGAAGCATTGGCAACAAGTTTCACTTACATTATTCCAAAACAACTTGCTGGTTTCTGGGGTATTGTAATTGCATTAATTTCAGCACCAGGTACATTCTTCATCTCAAATGATGGTTTCTACTTTGGTGTTATGCCAGTCTTAGCTGAAGCAGGTCGTGCTTATGGTTTTACCAATATGCAAATGGCGCTTGCTTCATTAATGGGACAAGCATTCCACTTATTGTCACCATTAGTAGCATTTATCTACTTACTACTACGTTTAACAAAACTAGATATGGGACAATGGCAACGAGAAGCTGGGAAATGGGCCGCTTGTATCTTCGTCATCTTCGTGGTAACGATTATGTTATTCGGTCACTTACCGTTTTATATCCCACAAAAATAAAGTTACAAAAAAAACCGGGCCACTTTCGACCCGGTTTTTTTCTTTTTATTACCTACTATTATCTAAAAGAAAAAACGCTTGTTGACAAATAACAAGATAGAAAATATGATGAGGCGAGAAATCAAGTCCCAATTCACTTAAAAAGACTTCCATAAAAGGATGATTGATAAAAATGAACGCAACCATTGCAGCCGTTAAAAATAATTTAGACTTATCTCAAAATCAACCCTTAAAACTTTCTATTTACGAAGCATTTCGAAAAAGTATTATTTTAGGTCAAATTCCTGCTGGTGAGAGGATCAACGAAAAAGAATTCTCAGAAACGCTAAATATCAGCCGGACCCCGATTCGCTTTGCTTTGCACCAATTAGTAGAAGAACAATTAGTCGAACATGTTCCCCGCGTTGGTATCGTAGTTAAAGGAATTAGTATAAAAGACGCCCACGAAATTTATGATATTCGCAAGTCGCTGGATACACTTGCGACAATTAAGGCCATGCAGCTTATGACCCCAAAAGATTTCGATGATTTGCGGGCTTTATTAGAAGAAGGCGACCGCCTCAATCAAGAAGATAAAGTCGATGAAGTTTTACAAAACTTCTCTGACTTCAATTCGTTTATTTATGAAAAGAGTCAGATGAAACGTTTGAAAACTATTGTGACAGATCTACAAGCCTACCTCGTTTATTTTCGTGATATCGCCATTCGCTCATCTGAACGGCGTTATCGCGCACTAGAGGAGCATTGGCTACTTTATCGCGGTATGGTGACAAACGATATTACCCAAGTAACGCTAATTACCCATGAACATTTAAACCACTCCTTACAATTTATTTTACAAGAAATGGAGTCACATCAAATTGAATAACCAATACCACACCGTCGTTGCCGCAGCTAAAAAGGGGCTTTTTTACGAAGTTGCCCTTTCACCAAAACCAGGGCTAGTGGACCGTCTAACTAACGGCGCTCACAAAGATATGGATTTTTATTTATTCATTGATAGCATCTTGGCGCTATCCCCTTATTTTTCTCAATATTTAAAAGCCGGACTACAACACCAGGGAACTCCGGCTGAACTGTTTTATACTTTACGCCAACTAGGCCAACAAGCTGAAGCGGCCATGTTTACTGCGACAAATGGAATCAACACCCATAAAGGTGCCAATTTTTCTTTTGCGGTTTTATTAGGTGCGACAGGACTACATCTACAAAAAAGCCAGTTGCCTTTGACTGCAACTGACTCTGAAAATATTTTAAAATTAAGTCAAGCCATTACCAAAGACTTATTAAAAACCGACTTTAAAAATGTTGCATCAAAAAAAGAACTGACACACGGTGAAAAGCTTTACCTAGCTAAAGGAGCGACAGGCATTCGTGGTCAAGCCGCAGCAGGTTATCCGGCTTTAGGAGAAGTTTTACTTCCTTATCTGCGGGCAAATCGTAATTTGCCCCGTGAAGAATTATTATTACGGGCATTGGTCTTTTTAATGAGTGAATTAGAAGACAGTAACGTCTTACATCGCGGCGGAGCAACAGCCCTTACTACGCTAAAGGCAGAAATGCAGCAACTCCATGCAAAAGAGTTAACCAACGCAGAACTAATAAGAGCGCTCATCCAATATGATGAAATTTTAATTTCTCGCAATTGGAGTCCTGGGGGTGCCGCCGATTTATTATCCCTTGGCATCTACTTTGCCCTTTTAGAAGGACTATTTTAAATAGTTGCGACAAATGTATAACCGATTCCCCACACTGTTTGCAAATATTTTGCATTTTTCGGATCATCTTCAATCTTATTGCGTAAATGATTGATAAAGACCATAATAGTGTTGGCATCGGTTTTTTCTTCGTCCCAAACACTTTGGTAAATCTGTTCCTTTGAAAAAACCTGGTTGGGATTTTCCATAAAAAACTGCATAAGTTGTGTTTCTTTGGAAGATAGTTTAAGTGCTACATCGTTTTTATAAAGCTGGTAGCGTTTTTTATCATACGTAAATTCACCAATTTTTAAGACATTGCTGGTTTTAATTTGTTGACCATTATGTTTTTTTAACACCAAACTGCGGTCTAAAGAAGCCAAGACTTGCGCCTTTAAAATAGCAGGCGAAAATGGCTTGGTCAAATATAAGTCCGCCCCTGTTTCAAGGCCGGTAACGATATCTTGATCTTGTGTTTTACCACTTAAAAAAATAATGGGCACGACGCTGTTTTCATTGCGAATCATTTGTGCTAAGTGATACCCGTCATTTTCATATTCCAAACTAATATCTAATAAAAATAAATCAAATTCCACCCGACTCATAATATCAATCGTTTTTTCAATTGAATCACTTTGATAAATCAGGATACCAGTCGATTGCAGTGATTTCCAAATTAAGCGGCGAATCGCTGGATCATCGTCAACTACTAAGATTTTTTCATTGCGCATCGCAAATTCCTCCAAGTTAAAATGAAAGGCTTACCAAAAAATGAAAAAGTTAACTAAAAAAATGAATGCACTTTTTATCACGGTGATGGCGATAACTTTAACAGGTATTCTCATCACGGCTTTAGGCTATCATAACATACAACAAGAAGCTTTAAAAATGGGAAAAACACAATTAGAACAGGTCAATGAGGTAAGTACCAAATTAATTGTAGCTGAAATTACAAGTAGTGCCAGCGACTTGGACAGTTTTGTAACGGATACAATTAATACGGATACCGCCTTACAACTACCACAGCAAAATAATCTTATTACGCAATTTTTTATGCGCAATCACGCTTTTTCTGGTATCTTTCTTTTTGATAAAGAGGGGCAACCATTAGAAAGTCATTATTCTGCTAAAAATCAGGTGACCAATAGTACCTTAAGTAAAAAAATGACTACGGATCCTTTCTTTCAAAAAGCACTAAAAGGACAAGTCAACCAAAATGGGAAGGTCTATTTTATTCAGCAAAACTCTTTTTTTAATCTCTACCATCCAATTTACAATACAAAAAAAGAGCTACAAGGGTTAGTTGTCGTACCGTTAAATTTAGAGCAATTATTCTTAGATAAAATTCAACCAACGGATACAGAACAACGTTACCCTCTAATGAAAAATGAAAAAATGGAAGTCGTCATGCATCCGGCCCGAGAACAAATAGGATTAAATATTATAACTGGCCGTAAAAAACGGTTTCCTAACCTAGATTATACTGATTTAGAAAAACTCGATGTCTATCAAAAAAAGCACGAAAAAGGCAGCCTAAGTTATCATTCTTATTGGTGGAATGAGTCGGATTTAACTTCTGTTTTAAAACTCAATGCCTTTCAATGGGTAAAAATTGGCGAAGAGCGCTTTGTCATTGCCAATACAGCAGACTTTTACCAAGATAACGGTTGGATTTTGCACGATCTACTGATTAATTTAGGGCTTGTTGTAATTTTGTTAATGGTTGCATCGCTTTTAGTTTTGATGGTCCGCCTGCTTGCCAAACAACAGCACACAACTAATGAAAACCAACGCTTAAAAGAAAAACGGCAATTAGAAGCTGAAAAACACCAATTGGAAAAAAGTCTCCTACAAGAGTCAAAAATGGAAACAATCGGTCTTGTTACAACCGGAATCGTACATGATATGAACAATTTTTTGACGCCTTTAATTGGTAATATTGAGCTATTAATGACAGAACACACAGATGATCCAGAACTTATCGCAGATTTAGAAGATATGCACTATGCCGCTAAAAAAGGGCAACAACTTTCGCAACGAATTTTGCATTTTTCAAAGGAAAAAGATCAAACGAAAAAAGTACAGTCTTTAAATCAAGCAATCGAAGAAGCTGTTACAACGATGAAAATTCTAATTCCAAAATCTGTCACCATCATAAAAGAAATCGACCTTTCAGCCGATGCCTTATTCCAACAAGACGATGTTCAAGTTTTACTCTATAACTTAATCACCAATGCCTATCAAGCGAAATCGGACGCGACTATTACTGTTTCACTGACCACACCTTCTGCTGTGATGCAGGCAAAAATTACAGAAGGCGCGTTTATTTATCAAAATAAAAAATTAGCACTGATTCAAGTTTCAGATAATGGTCCTGGTATTGATAAAAGTATTAAAGATCAGATCTTCACACCATTTCTAACTACTAGAAAAGAAGCAGGGGGAACCGGACTTGGTCTTTTCATTGTCTCTTCCATCGTCAAACGCAACAGCTGGCTAATGGAGGTCACAAGTTCAAAAGAAGGCACTACCTTCAGTTTGATCATTCCTATCAGTAGTAAAGAATCATAGTTTTAAACTGCAAAAAGACCGGAAAATGTCGCATCTCACGCTGCATTTTCCGATCTTTTTTACTAGTAGGAGTATCCCTACCCAGCTTTTCATACTAGCTTTCTTTGGCTTTAAGTTGAAATTTTCCAAAATTTAAGAAGCAATTTTCGAAAATTCCATCCTTATTTTTTGCAGTCTGAGCAAGTTTGTTCAGCTTTTCTTATTGGCTAGCTTCACATACTAGTCCGCCAAGAAATAAGTTGAAATTTTCAAAAATTTAAAGAGCAATTTTCGAAAATCCCATCCTTATTTTTTGCAGTCTGGACAAGTTTGTTCAGCTTTTCTTATTGCAATGTTAAAAACATACCGACAAAGCCTAAACCGTTATAGAGCATATGCACCAGCATTGAGCAACGTAAATCTTCTGTTTTTTGATACACACTTGCCAACACAATTCCTAAAGTCATATATAAAAGTAATGCCATTGAAATGCGGGGTTCATGCATTAGACCAAATAATAATGCCGAAGTGAGTACCGCTAAAACTTTTGCACGGGCAGTATCTTTATTCCAAAAGTAATTCATAAAGATCCCGCGAAACAGCAATTCTTCAATTATCGGGGCTAAAATCACACCATAGACAGTCAGGGTGATGGGATTTACCAAAAAGCTTTGATTAATCCCGGCTTGATTTTCCGTTGTTTCTGGCAAAAAATTTGCTAACACAATATTAGCAGCAAACATCGCCAAGACACCTAAAAGCACATACTTCCATTTTCCTACGACTTTTTTTTGACCAATTGCGCGGGGGTTGTAGACCAGCAACTGCTTTTGGTAGCGCGTTGTTAAAAAATAAATAAACCCGCCAGCGACTAACACACTAATTAAAGCGAGCAACACATCGCTAATTTTCGGCAAAAAGACCACCGTTGAAACAAGATTTTGTAATAGAATAAAACCACAATAAAAGATTAAACGTTTTAATAAACTTGTTTGTGTCATACCATTCCTCCAGGTTTTTATTCAAAGTTAAAGACAAAGGTGAAATTTCACCCAGATAGCGAGTAAAACTTCACCTTGCTGTTTTAAAATACCTTTTAAAAAATGCTAGTCATCAGGCTTTTTTTATACATCCTTTATTAAGCCTTTAAACAAGCCGACAATAAATTCATTAGGATCAAAAGGTTCCAAGTCATCGATACCTTCTCCTAAGCCAACTAATTTAACCGGTAGATGCAATTCATTTCGAATGGCTAAAACAATCCCACCTTTAGCAGTTCCGTCTAATTTTGTTAAAATCAGCCCTGTCACATCCGTCGTTTCCTTAAATTGCTTAGCTTGAACCATCGCATTTTGTCCAGTGGTGGCATCTAAAACCAATAGGACTTCATGAGGAGCATCAGGTGCTTCCCGCTTGATAACACGCTTAATTTTTTCCAATTCATTCATTAAGTTGACTTTATTTTGCAATCGTCCCGCGGTATCAACTAATAAAATATCCGCATTTTGTGCCTTCGCTTTTTCCATGGCATCATAAACTACCGCAGCCGGATCCCCTCCGGCATTGCCACGAACCACTTCTACACCAGCGCGCTGACCCCAAACCACTAATTGGTCAATCGCACCCGCACGAAATGTATCCGCTGCAGCTAAGAGTATTTTTTTTCCGGCTTGTTTATACTCATAAGCCAATTTACCAATGCTTGTCGTTTTACCGACACCATTTACCCCAACAAAAAGCATAACTGTTAAACCATTAGGTTGAATATTTAACGTATTGACCTCATCGCTACCGGCTTCATCATACAAATCAACCAATTTTTCAATCATAACATTTTGTACTTCAGCTGGCTTTTTCACGTTCTGTAATTTTACTTCTTGGCGTAAGTCGTCGGCAATTTTCATTGCTGCTTCAAAACCAACATCCGCACCGATCAAGGTTTCTTCTACTTCTTCAAAAAACGCTTCATCCACACTACGGAAGTTGGCAAACAATTCATTTAAGCGTTGCCCAAAAGTTTTTCGTGATTTTTTTAACCCTTTGTCATATTTTTCCTGTACATTTTCTGAAGCAATTGGCTCTTTTTGTTCTTTAATTTCTTCTACTTGTTCTTCTTCGGAAACAAAAGTAGCAGCTTCACTGACAGGTGGTGTGAAATCAACAGTTTCTGGCTGATTGGCATTTGCTTCAACCGTTGATTTTTTTTCAGTCTCGGCTGGTTCAGTGACAACAAAAGCAGCACTATCTTCTGCAGAATCTTCTTTCTTTTCGACCTTGGAATCGGTAATACTTTGTTCTTCTGAGATTTCTGCTGGGATTTCAACTTGTGTAGTAGCAGGTATTTGGGCTACTTTTTCAGCAGCAGCCGGTATATCCGCAGCATTTTCTGTACTTTCTGTACTTTCTGTACCTTCTGTACTTTCAGCTGACGTATCGGGGTTTGATTGCGGTCTGTCATCAGACAGATTTTCCTTTGTTTCTTCGGGTGGCACTTGTGTTTCTTCGGGAGTTTTTGGTTCAGCTTCCCCCATTAAAGCCTTTTTAATCTTATCGAAAAAGCCCATATTGAACCTCCTTATCGTAATTTTGCTTTCATTTATTGTAGCACGTATTTTTCGACTACTTGTGCTACGCCGTCTGCGACATTACTAGCAGTGATAACGTCCGCAGCTTCTTTGACCATCGCTACCGCATTATCCATTGCCACACCCATTCCCGCGTATTCAATCATCGGTAGATCATTTTCTTCATCACCAATCGCCATGACTTCCGCAGCTGTAATGCCAAGATGCTCTGCTAACAATTTACAGCCATACGCTTTGGTTACGCCTTTTGGCATGAATTCCAGTAAAACATCGCGTGTTTTGATAATTTCATAACGTTCTTTGAACTCAGCTGGGATTTTTGCCAACTGTTGATCCAAGTATTCTTGCTCAAAAGCAACCACTGCTTTGTTGTATAACAATTCTTCCGTTAATTCTGCTTGTGAAAAGGGTTGGAAGTGTAACAATGGATTTAACTTGGAATAAATAGATTGGTGATCTGGAGCTGTAGGCAGAATATAAACGACTTCATCGGAAACAATATCTAATGGTAACGCCAAATCACGCGCTAATTTTACCAATTCTTGTACATTATCATAGCTTAAAACAGATTTCGCCATTACTTCACCAGTATCGTTTTTTTGCACGATCCCTCCGTTAAACGTAATACTGTAATCTCCAGCCTCTTTTAACTCCAATTCCTCTAAATAAGGTCTGATTGCCCGTAAAGGTCGTCCTGTACATAAAACAATCTTTACCCCTTGTGCTTTAGCCTTTGCCAAAGCCTCTTTATTACGTTGACTAATTTTCTTTTCCTGATCTAGTAACGTACCATCAAGATCAATAGCGATCATCTTAATCAATCAAATAGACTCCTTTCTAAAAGCTTTTGTAATTGTTCAGAAAATTTTTCTTACACTTCTGTTTTAATCTTACCGCCTTCACTGACGTCTTCTAAACGGACAGAAACAATTTTAGAAACGCCAGATTCTTGCATGGTCACCCCATAGAGCACGTCAGCGGCTTCCATCGTTCCTTTGCGGTGGGTCACTACGATAAATTGCGTATCATCTTGGAAACGACTTAAATAGTGCCCAAAGCGGGTAACGTTAGCTTCATCTAAAGCAGCCTCTACTTCATCTAACACACAAAACGGTACCGGACGTACTTGAATAATTGAAAACAGCAATGCAATTGCCGTTAACGCACGTTCGCCACCAGAAAGTAAACTTAAGTTTTGCAATTTTTTACCAGGTGGTTGGGCTTCAATTTCAATCCCTGTATTTAATAAATCTGTCGGATCTGTTAGTGTCAACTCTGCACGACCACCACCAAACATTTGTGGAAAGACTTCTTTAAAGCGCAAACGAATTGCTTCAAAAATTTCACCGAAACGAACTTTCACTTCTTCGTCCATTTCATCCATTGTTTTAAATAATTGATCTTTGGCTGCTAACAAGTCATCTCGTTGACTTGTTAAGAAGGTATAGCGTTCTAGCACCTGCTCATATTGCTCAATGGCGTTTAGATTGACTGGCCCTAAACGTTCAATTTCACGTTTGTAGCGTTGAATCTCATTTTTAGCTTGTTGACTATCTGAAACTATGTCATATTCTCTAACAGCTAATTCAAAGGTGATACTATACTCTTCTTGCAGATAAGCCAAAAGATTGTCCAAATGAATATCAGCGCGGTTTTTGGCTACTTCTTCTTTGGTTTTTTGCGATAAAAATGTTTTTTGTTCCAAATTCAACTGCGTCATTTCTTCATCTGCAGCGGTGATAACTTGTTGCAACACACTGCGCTCTTGCCGGTTTGCTGCCAATTCGCCCTCTAAATCGGCTTTTTTCTGCCGAAGATCTGCAACTTTTTTTTGCAAGGCTTCTTCAGACAGTTCATGATCACTTGAGTTGGAGTTTAAAGCAGCCATTTGATTAGTTAAACTTTCATGGCGCCTATTTGCTTCTTGTAACGCGGCGTCATTTCTTTCAAGCGTTTGTTTTAAATTGCTGACTTTTTCAACCGCTACTGCTAATTCTGCTTGTTTTGTTGCTAAAGCAGCACTAGCCACTTGTCTTTTCTCTTCAATCACATCTTCTTGTTGGGTCAATTGTTGAATCTCTTTGTTGATGCTTTCTCGTTTGCGGTCGACTTGTGCTTGTTTTGCGGTTAACTCTGCTTTTTGTTCTTCATATTCGGTTAAAAATTGCTGCACTTCTCGATTTTCATAAGCGAATACTTTTTGCTCTTTTTCCAAGCGCTGTAATTCTTGGGTCACATTTTTGACTTGATTGGTTAATTCTTGCTCTGTTAAGCGGGCGCTTTCGCCACTATTGCGTAGTTGCTCCAATTGAGCTGTCTTTTCTTTTACCCGTTCTTCGATGCGCTGAACTTGTTTTTCAGTTGCTAGTAAGCGCGTATCCAGTGTCTGAAGTTCCGTTGTTAAGTTTTGCAATTCATTGGTTTGACTAAAAAGACTCCCTTGATTGCCTCTTTTAGTCGCCCCCCCGGTCATGGAGCCACCAGCGTTCATAACATCGCCTTCTAATGAAACAACACGGTAACGAAATTGCACATCGCGGGCAATTTCATTGGCACTCTTTAATTCTTGGGCAATTAAGGTGCTGCCTAATAAGTTGTCACAAATCGGCTGCAATTTTTCTGCAACTTTAACTAATTCACTGGCTACGCCTAAAAAGCCCTTATTTTTACTTGCCATATTAATGACCGCTTCACTTAAATGGCGACCTTTAATTGTCGTCAAAGGCAAGAAAGTTGCACGGCCAGCGCGACGTTCTTTTAAAAACGTGATCGCCTGTCTTGCATCGCCTTCATTTTCCACGACAACGTGTTGCGCGGCTCCTCCTAGAGCTGTTTCAATTGCTAAGGTGTATTCAGTTGGCACTTGAATAAGCTCTGCCACAGCGCCTACAATTCCTGTCAGCTGCTCTTTGTTTTGTAAAACAATTTTGACCCCTTGATAAAAACCAGTGTAATTGTCTTGAATATCTTGCAAACTTTTTTGCTTTGCTCTTACTTGTTGCACTTGTTGCATCAAGCTATACATTTTCTTTTGTTCCATTTCAAACTCTTGTTGTAACTTTTGGGCTTGCTGTTGGACCAAAATGTAATTTTTACGCTGTTCTACCAAATTTTCTTCAGCTGCTGTTAATTTTTCTGCTAGTGTTGTTTTTTGCACTGAGAGCGTGGCGATTTGGTTATGCAACTCCCCTTGTTTGGTCATTGTTTTCTGGTTTTTAGCATTTTCTTGTAAATATTGACGTTCTAAATATTTTAAATCATTTCCAATATTTGCGTGCTCCTGCATTTTTTCCACATATTGCCCCCGCAATTCTTCTAAGAGCTCTTTGGTGGATTTTTGTAGCCGCGTTAATTCGTCTTTTAATGCTGCAACGCTTGTTTCTAAGTTTTGTACTGCCCCATTTTTAGCTGAAAGTTCATGAATAATTTCTTGTTTCGCATTTTCTAGCTGTTCAATTTTTTCTTTATTCTCTGCTAAATTTTCTTCGTATTCAGAAAAACTACGTTGCGTATGTTTCGAGCGCTCCAACAAGACTTCTTGCTGACCTTCTGCTTGTTTTAAGCTTTCAGTTAGAAAAAGTAATTGTTGATTGGCATTTTCTAACCACTGATCCAATTCTTGTCGCTTTTGGCGCTTATTTTGCAATTGATTTTCTGCTGTTGTCAGTTTATTCGTTATAGCTTTTAGGTCTTGATTTAACTGTTGTAAACTTTCTTCTGCTTTGTCCCAAGTAGCTTTCGTTGTTTTGATTTCTGTGACTGTATGGGCCACGTCAATGCGCTTTAATTCTTCTTTCAGCCGCAAGAATTCTTTTGCAGTGCGACTTTGTTCTTTGAGGGGAGTCAGTTGATCTTCTAATTCATAGACGATGTCTTGGACACGGCTTAAGTTGTCTTCTGTTTCAAATAATTTTTGCTCTGCTTTTTTCTTCCGTTGTTTATACTTTAAAACTCCCGCGGCTTCTTCAAAAATCCCGCGGCGATCTTCTGGTTTACTGGCAAAAATCGCCTCAACTTTACCTTGAGAAATGATAGAAAAGGACTCTTTACCAAGGCCTGAGTCCATAAACAAATCTTGTATATCTTTTAAGCGACAGCTTTGCTTGTTAATATAAAAATCACTTTCACCACTGCGTCGTAAGCGGCGTGTCACACTGATTTCACTATAGTCAAGTGGCAGGTAATGATCACTATTATCCAGTACCACTGTGACTTCTGCGATATTTAATGGCTTGCGGGAATCAGAACCGGCAAAAATAATATCGGGCATTTTGCCACCGCGCAAACTTTTGGCTGATTGCTCGCCTAAAACCCAGCGAATTGCTTCGGTGATATTACTTTTACCACTACCGTTTGGCCCTACAACAGCCGTTACGCCATTTTCAAAGTCGATTACAGTTCGATCTGCAAAAGACTTGAAGCCTGCGATTTCAATTTTCTTTAAATACACGAAAGCTCCGGGCTCCCTTCTGATCTCTACTATGCAAGTTTTTCTAAGGCGTTATTGGCCGCCGCTTGCTCGGCTAATTTTTTTGATTTTCCTTGGCCTTTACCAATTAAACGATCATCGCAATATACTTCTGTCCAAAAAATCCGTTCATGAGCCGGACCTTCTTCTTTGACCAGGCGATAATCAATCTGCACGTCGCCACCTTTTTGCAAGACTTCTTGCAGACGTGTTTTGTAATCCATCTCATGTGAAAAAGCACCCGCAGCAACTTTAGGGAAAATCACTTTTTGAATAAAAGCTTTAACTGTTTCTAAATCTTGATCCAAATATAACGCCCCTAAGAAAGCTTCAAAAAGATCACATAAAAGTGAAGGACGAGTTCTGCCACCAGAGTTTTCTTCCCCTTTACCTAACTTTATTGCTTTGTCAAAATCACATTCTTTAGCAAAAGCAGCTAAACTTTCCTCCCGCACAATAGACGCCCGCATTTTCGTTAGCTTTCCTTCAGGTAAATCGGGATATTGGCGATACAAGTAACGAGAAACCAATAATTCCAAAACGGCATCCCCGAGAAATTCCAGACGTTCGTTGTCGGCTAAATTCAAATTGCGATGCTCATTGACATAAGATGAATGGGTAAATGCTTGTTCTAATAACGATACGTTTTTAAAAACAATCCCAAATTTTTCTTTTAACATAGTTTGTAATTGATTATCCATTATTGACAGTCCTTTTTAGGTTGGATTTTGTTTCAATACTCACCTTCCTATTATACTGATTTTCTAGCGATTAGGAAATGTTATTCACGATATCTCCGTTGATTTACAACGAACTTTTAACTATTTCACCTACAAAAAATAAAAAACACGCTTTTTTTTAACAGACGTTTTTCCCATAAAAAAATGACCACGAAAATTCGTGGTCATTTTTTATCAATTATTAACGTTCTTCAGAACTTACACCGATTGTAGCCCATGGATAAGCATCGTATTGACGTTGAATAGAGAAATCTACGACACGATCACTTACAGGACGTAGTGTGTACATATACATTGTTGGAATTGCAAATGCTTGATCAAAAGCATATTCTTGCCATTCTTTATACATTTCTACTTGTTTTGCAGAATCTAATGCATCTTCAGAAGACATTTCTTCTAACAACTTCGTATTTTCTTCAGATTCAAAACGAGTAAAGTTAAATTGTGCAACTGTTCCGTACAAACCACTTGGATTTGGATCAAAACCAGTTGACCAACCAGCTTGGTAAACGTCGATTTCAGGATCGTCAGCACCTAATTTGTCGTAGAAGCTGTTTACCTCCATCAAACGGCCGCCAGATAATTTAACATCTAAACCAATTTTTTTCCATGATTGGATATAGTAATCTGCAATTGATTTTGCTACACCAGAATTGTCACGGAAAGCAAAGTTGATTGTTAATTTCTTACCGTCTTTGTCTTCACGTAAACCATCGCCATCAGTATCTTTAAAGCCAGCATCGTCTAATAGTTTTTTCGCTTTATCTACATCTTGTGTGTAGCCTTTAAGATCTTTGTCATATAAATCACCAAATGGCGGGATGATTAATGAGTTAGCAGGTATTTTCAACCCAGCAAAGAAACGGTCGCCGATAATTTTATTATCTAGGGCATAACCCATTGCTTGACGTAAGTTTTTATCTGCCATTTTAGCATTTTGATCCATTACAACTTTACCTTTATCAGCATCCCATTTACCCATCTTGAAGCCGATGTAGTCATAGGCATTGTCTAATTGACCTAACATTTGGTAACCTTTGTTGTCTTTCCATGAATCATACGTGTTTGTTGGCATTTCATAGAACATGTCATATTTTTTAGACTTCATAGCTTCAGCTGCTGCAGCTGTACCAACTTTGGTCATGACAACTTTATCTAATTTTGGTTTTTCACCATAGTAATGTTCGTTTGGAACAAACTCAACAGATTGTCCGGCAACGATTTTGTTAATTTTATAAGGTCCCATTGTAACAGGATTTTTACGAACTGGATCAGAACCTTCCATATCTTTAATCGCAATGCCTTCAAAAGCATGTTTTGGCATAGCATAACCTAAGATTGGGTCATTACCACCTTGTAAAATTGAAGGTAGGAATTTTTTGAATTTGATTTTGATTTCTTTGTCGTTAACTTTTTCAATCCCACTGATTGAGTCTGCTTTGCCATCGTGGTATTCTACCATACCTTCGATTTGTTGTAGGGCATCACTGTAACGTACACCTGCGTAGTCTTTGTGTCCGATTACTTCATATGGGAAGATCATGTCGTCGGCTGTAACGTCTTTGCCGTCACTCCATTTTACGCCGTCTTTAATCGTCATGGTAACTGTTTTACTATCTGGATCCATTTTAACTGTTGAGGCTGGATTGTCTTCTTTGATTTTCAAATCTTTATCAACAGAAATCAATGTTTCTTGTGCTGGTTCACTAAAGTAGTCATCCAATGTGATTTGGCTAAAGGCAGGACTAAAAATACCAGTAAAGTCAGTATCTGATACGACTGCTACTTCTAAAGTGCCGCCGTCAATTGCCTTTTTATCATTTTTTGTTGCCATTTCAAAAGATGTGTTTGCTGCTTTGTCACCTGAACCACTGTCATTATTTTTGCTGTTGTCTGAACCGCCAGAACCGCAGGCAGCTAATGCAAAAATACTGAACAATGATACCATACCCATGATTTTTTTCTTCATTTCCGTTCCTCCCATACATTTACTAAAAACTTTTTTTATACAAACATCTGTAAGAGATGGTTATACCGCAATTAACCTAGACGTTGACGCGCATCTGCTGAACGTTTGAATGCTTGTCCTACGTAGTTGATGGCTAACATTAAAACTAAAATTAGAATTGAAGCTGGTACCCAAACCCATTGTTTGTTTACCAAGACATCAGAATCGGTTGCAAATGAAATCAGTGTCCCCAAACTTGGTGTTTCGTTTGGTAAACCAAAACCTAAGAAAGTCAATGTTGTTTCAATCCCGATATTACCAGCAAAGTTCATCGTCAAGTTGGTGATAATTAATGAACTTAAGTTAGGCATGATTTCTCTAAACATAATTTTAAAATCATTTGTCCCCAATGTTTTTGAAGCGGAAACGTAATCCCGTCGAACTTCAGACAATGTTTTAGCACGAAACAGCCGTGCTTTAGCCGTCCAATAAAACGCACTCATGATGATAACCAAACTTAGTGCTGTATAGCGTGGAATAATGGTTACTAACACAATGATGATTAATTGGATGGGTAAAATCATAACGAAATCGACTATACGCATCACGATCATATCGAAAATGCCACCAAAGTAACCCGACATAATTCCGATACCCACACCGATAATCGATGTCGCAATCGTAATTGCAAAACCAATAAAAATTGAGTTACGTGCACCGATTACAAGCAAGCCTAAAACATCACGACCACCATCATCAGAACCTAAAAGTAATTTATGACCTTCCATGGAAATTGATCCTGGTTCCAAATAGCGGTCAATTGGGTTAACGGTATTGACCAAACTCTGGTCAAAGAACAACGCCCCCACAAAAGCAAAAAGTAATAATAAGACTAAGACTATCAGTGAAAAAAGTGCCAAACGATCTTTAACAAATTCGCGGGCAATCATTCGAATTCCCATTGGTGGAACCGATACTTTTTCAACTGGAGCCGTTTTTTCTGTTGTATTTTTTTCAGACATTCTACTATCCCCCTACTACTGAATGCGGATCCGCGGATCAACGATACTCATCACGATATCAGACACCAATGTCCCGATCAAAGTAGCAATCCCGAAAATCAACGTCAAAGCAGTGATGATAGCATAATCCCGTTGTTGGATACTTGAAATGAACAAGTTCCCAATCCCCGGATAGTTAAAGATACGCTCGATAACCACTGAACCAGAAATCAATGCGACAATTTCATACCCCAATTGTGAAGCGATTGGTAATGATGCGTTTCGGAAAATATGGCGGGTAAACACGCGGTTGGTTGGTACCCCTTTAGAACGGGCAGTCCGCACATAATCCATTTGTTTTGCATCGACAACTTCACTACGTAAGTATTGGATGGTTACAGCTGTTCCCAGTAACGCTTGAACAATTGCCGGCAACGCGACGTGGTATAACTCATCTAAGAAGTACTTAAAGGACCCAGCACTGGAGTTAATCGAGACACTCCCCGTGGTAGGGAACCAATCTAGACGGTAACCAAAAATTAACAACATAATCAAAGCTAATACGAATACTGGAATCGCAAAGCTGATGAAGTTATATGCAACAACAAATTTATCAAACCAAGAGTTCTGATATCTGCCGGCAAATAACCCCATTGGAATAGCAATCAAATAAGTCAAAATAACTGTAACAATCGCCAAGCGAACCGTATTGCCGATCCGTTGTCCGATAACTGTCGTAACGGCATATTTGTAGTTATAACTAATACCAAAGTCACCTTTTAAGGCGTTACCAACCCAACGAACATATTGTTGCGGCCATGGATCATTTAAACCAGCTTGTTCTCTTAGTTCTGCAATCCGTGACGGTGAAGTCGTAGGACTGATCAACCCGGTAAATGGATCCCCAGGCATCATTTTGGCTAACATAAAGATTAAAATACTCAAAATAATAACTTGAGGGATCATTAAAAGTACACGTCGTAAAATTGTTTTCCACATTTTATTTAGCCCCCTCGTTTAATAATGCGACAGAATGGGTATCTGTAATCTTGCGTAAATCATAAACGCGCCCCGTATTGTCGTAATAATCTTTTTGATGTTTGATGTATTCTTCTTCCACGTGACGGCGATTTTCTTTATGCGCCTCACGATTTGGTACATCAATTCGAGGAATGGCAGATAATAAGCGTTTTGTATAAATGTGACGTGGATCATTGTAGATATCTTCCCGACTGCCAATTTCAACAAATCGGCCTTTATACATAATAGCGATATTGTCACACATGTGTTTGACTACACCCAAGTCATGGGAAATAAATAAATAACTCAAATCATATTGCTGCTGGATGCGTTTCATGAAATTCAACACTTGTGCTTGAACGGATAAGTCCAAAGCAGATACAGGTTCATCGGCTACAATTAGTTTTGGATTTGTTGCAACTGCACGGGCAACACCTAAACGCTGTCTTTGACCACCAGAGAACTCATGGGGATATTTGTATAAGGCATCTTCTGGCATCCCGACGATATCCAATAATTCTTTTACGCGATTTTTTTCTTCTTGATCGCTTAAACGTTCAAAGTTGCGTAACGGTTCTGCAATAATATCTAATACGCGTTTTTTCGGGTTCAAAGAGGACATAGAATCTTGGAAGATCATTTGAACGTCTTTGTTGTAATTCATTTTTTTCCGGACATTGCGTTTTGTGACATCCTGTCCGTTATAAATAATTTCTCCGCCGGTAACTTTTTCTAATCCTAAAATCGCTTTACCGGTTGTAGATTTGCCTGAACCTGATTCCCCTACAAGACCGTATGTTTTACCTTTTTCGATGACAAAATCAACACCATCAACGGCATAGACATGGTCTGTCACGCGGTTAAAGAAACCGCTGCGAATTGGATAGTGGATTTTCAGATCTTTAATCGTAATTAATTCTGACATTTACACTTCTCCTTCGTCTTTAAAATGGAAGTGCTTGTAGCAAGTACAACGCACCAAGTGATCTTTTCCAACTTCGTGTAAGGTTGGATTTTCCTCGTGATCACTTTCTGGAATCCAAGGAATCCGTGGTGCAAAACGGCAACCTGTCCGTGGCATTTTCACCAAGGTCGGTACAATCCCTTCAATTACATGAAGTTCATTATCGTGATTGTCTTCTTGCGGAATTGAGTTTAAAAGTGAACGGGTATACGGATGTTGTGGGTTGTTAAACAACTCTTCTACTGGTGCCACTTCAACAAATTGACCAGCATACATTACCGCTACTCGGTCAGCCATTTCAGCTACGACACCCAGGTCATGGGTAATCAAAATAATGCCAGATTCCGTTTCTTCTTGTAAATCTTTTAACAAATCTAAAATTTGCGCTTGGATGGTTACGTCCAATGCAGTAGTTGGTTCATCGGCAATCAAAATCGGTGGCTTTGCTGCAATCGCAATCGCGATAATAACCCGCTGACGCATCCCACCAGATAATTCATGGGGATACTGGCGCCCTACTCGTTTGGGATTTGGAATTCCAACTTGATCCAGTAATTCCATCGCCCGTGCTTGCCGTTGCTCTGCGGTCATATTGGTGTGATAAACCAAACCTTCTTTAATCTGGTCTTCAATTCGCATCAAAGGATTTAAGGCTGACAATGGATCTTGGAAGATCATCCCAATATCATTTCCGCGAATTTTGTTATATAAAGTTTCATTTAAATTGGCTAAGTCCAAATCTTTATAAAGCATCTCACCAGTGATACGGGTGTTTTTTGGATCATGCAATCCCATAATGGTCGTTGCAAGTGTACTCTTTCCACAACCTGACTCACCAACAATCGCTAAAATTTCGTTACGTTCTAAAGTAAATGACACACCGTCAACAGCATCGTAGTATTCATCTTTAATACGAAAGCCCGTGTGCAGATCTTGAACTTCTAATAATTGATTATCTTGTGACAATCCAATACCCCTCTTTCGCTAATGCGGAGATTTTTTGCCGGAAAATGTAAAAAAGCATGGGAGAGATGCTGTCTTCTCCCAGTCTCCAATTACTCCCGCTAATATTTCTTAATAATTATATAGAAAGGTGTATCATAATGCAAGTTAAAGAGCTGTGAAAGCAGAATTTTCAGAAAACTCCCAAAATTAATTTTGATTTCTCGTAAATTTGAAGAAAAAGTTGCTATTAAGCTAATCTTTTATAAAAATTAAAGCGTAAATTTCAGCTACAATTCATGCAATTTCACAAAGATTCCCTCAACAAATAACTTTAAAGATTAATTTCCTCGCTAAAAAAGCACTTTCACGTAAACTCACCAGTGAAATTCCATACAAAAATATTTATTTTTATGTATTTTTATCCTACCATAAAAAAGCATTTAAACAACAAATAATGCGCAAAAATGCCAAAATGATTTTGTTTTTTTTTAAAAGAAAAAAAGAGTAAAGAAAATTTTAGGTAAACTTTCTTTACTCTTTTAGTGACAAAAGATTCAGTTTTAACTGGTTTCTTATGACAAGTGGCTGGCAATATAATCTACTGCACTACCTACTGTTTCGATTTGTTCGGCATCTTCATCAGAAATTTCGGTACCAAATTCATCTTCTAATTCCAAGACAAATTCCATCACGCTAATGGAATCTGCATTCAGGTCGTCTTTGATGCTCATAGTATCAGTAACTTGATCGGCATCCACGTTAAAGTGGTTTGCAATCACGGCTGCTACTTTTTTAAATACTTCTTCACGCGTCAAATGTATTCACCTCCACGTTTATGACAATATCAAAAGATAGCTACCAAACATTTTAAGGGTTTCTAAATACTTTGTCTAGCCTTTTTTAAGTAATTGTCGTTTTAAAAGCTTTTTAATTCGCCTTTTCATCTTCCCGCGCCTCAAATTGTGCGACTAATTGTGGGACCATATCCGCTTGTAACATGGTATGAATTTGACGAATTGTATAGCTGACCGCCTCTGGTCCTGTAGCACCATGGGTTTTAATTACTGGTGCTTTTAAGCCAAATAAAACAGCACCACCATATTTGGCGTAATCCATTTCATTTTTCAAATTACGCAAACCATCTTTTAACAGCAATGCGCCCATTTTCCCTTTGAAGCCTTCTGCTAAGATAGATTCTTTTAAAAGCGCCATCATGTTTAACGCTGTTCCTTCAATTGTTTTTAAAACGGCATTGCCGGTAAAGCCATCGGTCACGACAACATCTGCTGCACCGTTTAAAAGTTCTCTTGCTTCCACATTACCAATGAAGTTAATGCTTTTTTCTGATTTTAAGAGTTCAAAAGCTTTTTTCGTTAATTCACTACCTTTGGTTTCTTCGGTCCCATTATTTAACAAACCAACGCGAGGATTTGTAACCCCTCTGACATGTTGGGCATAAAAAGAGCCTAAAATGCCATATTGCAATAAATGTTCTGGTTTATTGTCGGCATTTGCTCCAAGGTCTAACATATCAAAACCGCCCTCTTTACCAATTACTGGTAACGTAGACATTAGACCGGGACGTTCGATTCCTTTAATCCGCCCAACGATAAACAAACCGGCTGCCAATAATGCTCCTGTATTCCCCGCAGAAAAAATAGCATCTGCTGTGCCATTTTTCACTGCTTGTGCTGCTAAGACCATCGAAGCTTGTTTTTTACGACGAATTGCTTTAACCGGTTCGTCATCACTATTAATTTTTTCATCCGTGTGAATAATTTTAACGTTTGTTTCATCGGTTACGAATTTTTTAATTTCTGCTTCTTTACCATATAATTGAAATTCAATATCAGGAAAATCTTTTTTTGCCAACATGACACCTTCGACAATTGCTTTGGGTGCATTATCGCCGCCCATCGCATCGACTGCGATTTTCATCATTTCGTTATTACCTCCTGTAAACCATTAACTACAGCCTATAAGCTGGTTATAAGCTTTTCATATGCTACAAAGTATAGCATAATCAATCAAAGAATTGCGCACTGGTCTGATTTTTTATTGCTGCAGCCAATCCGTGATATTCCGGTAATACTTGCCAGTTTTTCATTCGCCAAACATTTTTTGCTTCACTTTGGGCTACTTCCAAAATATTGGCATCTGCGACTAAATCACCGGCTATAAATTGCGGAATCCCTGATTGCCGGAAACCAAATACTTCTCCTGGGCCGCGTAGTTTCAAGTCTTCTTCACTTAAAATGAAGCCATTATTTGTTTCTGTCATAATTTTCATCCGTGCAGCTCCCGTTTCATTTTTAGGATCTGCAACTAAAATACAATAAGAAGCCTCTGCGCCTCGCCCCACTCGGCCCCGCAATTGATGGAGTTGTGCTAAACCAAAACGTTCGGCATCAATAATCAGCATCACAGTTGCATTGGGCACATTAACGCCAACTTCAATGACAGTCGTGGATACTAGCACTTGCATTTTATTGTCCTTGAAATCAGTCATAATCGCTTCTTTTTCTTGGTTTTTCATTTTGCCGTGAAGCATCCCCACTGCATAATCATCCCCGTAAAAAGCTTGTAGATGTTCATAAATCTCCGTCGCGTTTTTAACATCCAATGTTTCTGACTCCTCAATTAATGGGCAAATAACATACATTTGATGTCCTTTTTTTAACTCGCGATAAGACCAATCCAAAATAGCATCTAACTGACTCGGTCGCACCCAGCGTGTTTCAATTGGAATCCGACCAGCTGGCAGTTCATCGATAACAGAAACATCCATTTCCCCGTAAGCCGTAATCGCTAAGGTTCGCGGAATTGGCGTAGCTGTCATAAATAAGACATCTGGGCGCAAGCCTTTTTCCCGTAATACACGACGTTGGTTTACCCCGAAACGGTGTTGTTCATCGGTAATCACTAAGCCTAAATTTGAAAACGTCACATCTTCTTGGATTAGCGCATGGGTCCCAACAATGACGTCAATTTCACCATTTTCCAATTGTGATAAAATAAGCCGGCGTTCTTTGGCCTTGGTGGATCCTGTCAAAAGAGCCGTAGAAACTTCCAACGGATCAAACAATTGGTTTAGACTTTCCATGTGCTGCTGAGCCAAGATTTCTGTTGGTACCATCAGCGCCCCTTGAAAGCCAGCTGTCATTGTAGCATATAAAGCAATCGCCGCCACGACCGTTTTCCCGCTACCGACATCTCCTTGCAATAAACGTTGCATATGTTGGGGACTCTTTAAGTCGGCACAAATCTCATTGGTTACTTTTTTTTGCGCACCTGTCAATTCAAAGGGTAGACTATCAATAAAAGTTTTCAACCGCTTGACATCATATTGAATCGCCAAACCATTGATTGCAGCTTTTTCTGCTTGCTTTAGGGCTTGCAACTTCATTTGGAACAAGAAAAATTCTTCAAAAACAACGCGCCGCTTGGCTTGATGACTTTCTTCTTTATCCCGTGGAAAATGCATGGCATACATCGCTTTGTCACGATCGATTAAGCGATATTTTTCTTTTAAGGATACAGGCAGATTCTCGTCAATTTGATTTTGATAAAGTTCAAAAGCTTGGCGAATTAAATCGATTAACGTTTTTTGTTTCAAACTTTTATTGACGTGATAAATTGGGGCGAAATCATCATCTGCGCCAGAGCCCAAAATTTTCATACCCGTCATTGCTTTTCGCTTGGCATCCCACTTGCCATAAACTGCCAATTCTTCACCTAAAACAACTTTGTCTTTTAAATAGGGCTGATTAAAAAAAGAGACATTAAAAACCACATGATCTTGCATCATGCGAAATTTCAACATTGATTTTTTGTACCCAAAGCGATTCACCACAGCCGGCGCCACTACGACACCTTTTAAGGTAACTTTTTCTTGATCAGAAAGCTCGGTTAAGTCACGTTCTTTAATATCGTCATAGCGAAAAGGGTAGTAGCTTAGTAAATCTTCTACCGTCACAATCCCAAGGCTAGCTAAATCCTGCGCTCTTTTTGGTCCCACACCTTTTAAATAAGCAACTTCTGTTTTTAGTCCTGCAGTCATCTGTTCACCTCAATTTTCGTAAAAAATAAAAAAAGTCAAAATAACTTGGGCAACTTTTTAGCAATAAACCAAAATAAAGACTTAAAAAAATGTGTTGGCTTTCACTCGTAAGATCTGCTGCATTATCTGTCTGGAAATTTTATTCTTTTCCTATAGAAAACAAAAAGTGAAACCAGGCTCATCTTTTGGAAGTAGCTGGTTTCACCTGCAATTTGTCAAATTTATTTTCTATTCTGCTGCAAACAGGTATGGATATACCGGTTGATTGCCTTCGAGAATTTCGACTTCTAAATCACCATGTTTTGCAAGTAATGCTTCGGACAGTTTTTCGGCATCCTTTTCTTTGGCTTCATCACCAAAAATAATGGTAATAATTTCAGTCTCTGGTGTGATCATTTTTTCCAAAGTCGTCAAAGCTGTCTGCATTTGATCTGGATTTGAAATAACAATTGCACCGTCGACCATTCCTAAAAAGTCGCCTTCATGAATTTCAATCCCATCGATGTTGGTATCGCGAATTGCATGCGTCACTGAGCCTGAGATAACATCTTTTAAGGAATCTGTCATCGCTTGTTTGTTAGTCTCAAGGTCTGCTTGTTCGTTAAAGCTCAACATCGCAGTCATACCTTGTGGAATAGTTTTAGAAGCAATTACTGCTACTGGAATTTCTGCAACTTCTGCTGCTTGATCAGCAGCCATGAAGATGTTTTTATTGTTTGGCAACACAATTACTTTATCGGCATTAACTTTTTTTATCGCATCTAAAATATCTTGTGTGCTTGGGTTCATCGTTTGACCGCCTGAAATCACATAGTTTGCTCCTAAGCTCCGGAATAATTCTGCTACTCCTTCACCCGCTGCAATTGCGATTACAGCATAAGGAACCCGTGGTAAATTAGCTGGTTCAGTGGCAAATTCTTCAACTTGATGGTCATGTTCTAAAATGGTTTCGTGTTGCAAGCGCATATTGTCTACTTTAACTTTAACTAATGCCCCAAATTTTTGACCATAATTCATGACTTCACCAGGATGTTCTGTATGCACATGGACTTTGATGATTTCATCGTCATTGACAACTAATAATGAATCGCCTAAACCATCTAGGTAATTACGGAAAGTTTCATAGTCAAACTCACTGTCAACAGTTGGTCCTTCACCGATATTTACCATAATTTCAGTACAATAACCAAATTTAATATCTGCTGTAGCTAATTGCCCTTGCACGCTACGGTGATGTTCGGCATTGACCATTTCATCCATGGCAGCAGGGGTTGGTTCAAATGTTTCATCCGCTTGATATTCTCCAGTTAATGCAGATAAAAAACCTTCATAAACATAAAGTAAACCTTGACCACCACTATCCACTACGCCAACTTCTTTTAAGACTGGCAATAAATCTGGTGTTTTGGCTAAGGCGCGTTTTCCGCCTTTTACAACTGCTTTTAAAACTTCTACACAGTCATCTGTTTCAGCTGCTTTTTTCTCGCCGTATTCTGCCGCAACGCGAGCCACAGTTAAAATGGTTCCTTCAACTGGCTTCATTACTGCTTTATACGCCGTTTCCACACCATGGGTAAATGCTTTGGCTAAGTCTGTGGCATTTAATGTGGCCACATCTGGAATTTGTTTTGAAAAACCGCGGAACAATTGCGATAAGATAACACCGGAATTTCCTCGGGCTCCCATTAACAATCCTTTAGCTAAAACATTGGCTAATTCCCCAACATTTTCTGATGCAGAATCTAAAACAGCTTTAGCGCCACTGGTCATGGACATATTCATGTTGGTTCCGGTATCGCCATCTGGCACCGGGAAAACATTCAACGAGTTGACATATTCTGCATTGACTTGCAGACGACTAGCACCAGCCTGGACCATTTCCTGGAATTGACTTGCGCTTATTTCCGTTACTTTCACTGATAATCCTCCTTAGAATCGATCCCTCAAAAGCTGATCTCCTGCCTAATCTGGCAGTACACGTACACCTTGAACGAAAACATTAACGGAATTAGCCGTTACACCTAACATACTTTCCAAATTGTACTTCACTTTTTCTTGTACATTACGAGAAACTTCCGAGATTTTCGTTCCGTAGCTGACGATGGTGTAAACATCCACCGCAACGCCGTTTTCTTCTTGTCGCACGATAACGCCACGGGAATAATTTTCTTTACGTAAAATTTCATTGATATTATCTTTGATTTGACTCTTGCTGGCCATGCCGACAATGCCAAATACGTCAGTAGCAGCGCCACCGACCACTGTGGCAATCACTTCGTTTGTAATTTCGATTGTGCCAGATGCAGTATTAATTTTTACAGCCATAAAAATAAGCCCCCTTAATTTAAGCTTTACAAAATTTGTTCCCTTGAATTTCTTCAATTGAATATAACAAAAGAGGGGCACAAATTCCCCCATTTTCTTCTATAGTATTTTATCATAGCTACCCTTTAAATAAAAGAAAGAGCTAACGGCAGTAAAAACTTTGATAAAGCCTGCAACGTTGTTTAATTTACATGGTTTAAAGATAAAAGTCAATATTTGCCGGCAAATTTAGCTTGCATAATTGTATCGTTTGTGGTAAATTCAGTTAGTATGAGCCCTAATATGCGCTCCATAGCAAGGCAAAGGAGGAACTAGTCACATGGCAAAAGTTTGCTATTTTACAGGTCGTAAAACATCAAGTGCAAATAACCGCTCCCATGCGATGAACGCTACAAAACGTACAGTTAAACCTAACTTACAAAAAGTTCGCGTTTTAATCGATGGTAAACCTAAAAAAGTTTGGGTATCAGCTCGTGCTTTGAAATCAGGAAAAGTTGAGCGCGTTTAATTGACACTAGACTACAATACACCGTCTGAGGAAACTCAGACGGTTTTTTTGTATCTTTTTGCGTAAAATCCTAATTTTTTTACAAAAAGTGACCAATAGAAAAAGAACGTTATTATAAAAATAAATTTGAAACCCACTAACAAAAACATCACAACCTACAAAAACGCAAAAAAAGACTGACACAAAGCCAGTCTTTTTTATAGATATGTGCCAATATTAACCGTGTAATATTGAGACGAAATATGTTTTTTTAATACCCTAAAAATACTGCATTTTTTGTAAAGTGTCAAGACGCTTCACCCCCCAAAATGAGAATATACCAATTCGCATATTCGCTTTTTTCTTGCTGATTTATTTGACTATTTCACTTTTTGTACCCCCATTCCTTCTTCAAATTTTAAAAGAGTTTTTTCTTTTTTTACCAAAGCTTTCAGCGACACAGAGTTGTGATAAAATATAGACGAGTTTTAATTTTAATCTAGAGAAATTTGGTGACCTAATGCAGCAAGTGAAGTCTTTTCTAAAAGAAAATCGCCTTTTAATGTTGGCGAGTTTTGGCCTGCCTTTTTTTATTTTGGCCTTTATTTATTTAACCATCGGGATTTATCCCGGTAGCAGCCGGAGTATTTTAGCCAGTGATGCTTTTTCTCAGTTTTCTAACTTTCATGCGAGCTTCCGCAACGCAATGCTCGGCAAACAGAGCTTTTTGTATTCGTGGCATACTTCTTTGGGGCTAAATTATCTTTCGTTAATCTCCTATTATTTAGGTGGAATTTTTACACCCTTAGTGCTATTTTTTCCAAATCAGTTGATGCCAGACGCCCTCTACTTTCTAACTTTATTAAAAGTCGGCAGTGCCGGTTTGGCCTTTTGGTTTTATGCCAAACATACTTTTAAGCTTGATAAATGGGCTCATGTCGCCTTAGCGACAACATATGCCTTAATGTCTTTTATCGTTGCCCATTCTGAAATTATCATGTGGATTGACGCCTTAGTATACCTGCCTTTAATTATTTGGGGTATCGATCGACTCATATTATTGAAGAAACCGCGTCTTTTATTTTTTAGTTATCTGCTCTTATTTATTTCCAGCTTTTACATGGGTTTTATGATCGGTATTTTTTCTGTTCTTTATTTTCTTGTACGCCTTATTGGCAATTTCAAAAAGAACAAAAATGCAATTCTACCTTATGGCATAACTTCTTTATTAGCTGGCGGAGCTGCCATGATTATTATTCTACCGGCTGTTTTAGATTTGCGGACCAACGGTGAGGAACTTACCCAGATTACCCAATTAAAAACTGAAGCCACTAGTTTTTTAGATATTATCATGAAAAATATGATTGGGGTCTACGATACTACCAAATACGGGAGTATTCCTTTTATTTACATTGGTTTATTGCCTTTAGCCTTTTGTTTGTTTTATTTTGTTACCAAAGCGGTTGCCCGCAGGGAAAAAATTCTTTTTGCTGCTTTATTTGCCGTTTTAATTGCCAGTTTTTATCTAGTCCCATTGAACTTATTCTGGCAAGGAATGCATGCACCGAATATGTTTTTATTCCGTTACGCCTACTTATTTTCTTTTTTAGTGATTATGTTAGCCGGTTATGGCTGGGAACAATTCAAGGTCCAACACTGGCCCAAACTAGTAGCAATCATGATTGGTTTGATGCTTGTATTCTGTTTAGCCATGGGGCTTAGAGGCGATCATGAATACACTTATGTAAAATTTGGTTCTTTTGTCTTAACGATTTGCTTTTTACTTTTATACATTTTAGTTTTTACTTTTACTGCTAAAAATAGTTTCACGAAAAAGACCGCGCGCATTTTACTGTTGGCAGTTGTTTGCAGCGAAGCGGCGATTAATACCAACGGCATGGTACACGGCATTTTAAACGATTGGAATTACGCTTCCCGCAGTCTTTATACTGAACCTTATCCGGCGATTAAAAATCTTGTAGATCAAACCCAAGCCGCAAACAAGACATTTTATCGCTTAGAAAATCTTGATCCTGTTTCTAGTAACGACAGCTTTAATTATGGTTACAGTGGGATCAGCATGTTTTCTTCCATTCGGAATCGTCATTCCTCCAGCTACTTGGATCAATTGGGTTTTCGTTCGCGTGGTACCAACCTAAATATCCGCTATACGAATAATACCTTATTAATGGATGGCTTGACGGGGATCAAATACAACTTAACGAAAACACCGTTAAATAAGTTTGGTTTTAAAGAAAAGGCCAAAAATGCTGACTATCAATTATATGAAAACGATTATGCCTTACCTTTAGCCTTTTTAACGGATAACACTGCCGCAAAAATCGTCCAACCGCCCAACGATAATTTGACAAGTCAAACAAACTTAGTGAATAAATTAAGCGGCGAAAATCTCCGTTATTTTGACTTTCTCCCCTTATCTTTAGTCAAAACCGATAACGCGACTGTAACAGATAATGGAAACTTTTTACGCCTAACAGAGCAAAAAGCCAATTTAGCAAAAGATATTACTTGGAGCGTGACCATACCCGCCCATCAGCAAGCTTACCTAAGTCTTTATCCAGAAGACTTCGCTGAATTAGAAAGCTCGACTGTCACGATTTTAATCAACGGGCAAAAGCGCAAAACGCAAATTAATATTAGCGGTCAATATTATGATCTTGGCTATTACGACAAAGAGACCACGATCACCTTTACTGCTAGTTTTTATGGGACTAAATCCATCGGGTTACAAAACCCACAAGTCGTCACATTAGATACGACTGCTTATACAACGGCGATGAAACAATTGCAAGCTAATGGCGTGCCACTAAAAACCGGAAATCGCAGTGCCACCGGTAACTTTACAGCTACCTCTGACCAATTACTCGTGACGACGATTCCCTTTGATAAAGGCTGGCAAGTCAAAATCGATGGCAAGAAAGTCCCAGTTACTGCCTTTCAAGATGCTTTTGTCAGCGTCAAAGTAAAACAAGGAAGTCACACCATTACATTAAGCTACTTACCACCAGGTTTTATCCTTGGTGTTGTTCTGTTTATCACTTGCCTTATCCTCTTTTACTTCTTTGACCGCTTTTATCAAAGAAAAGCGGAACAAACTCGCTTAGTCCACGAGCATTAAGATTTAATTTCACTAAATTGTTCTTCAAATTTTGTGGAATTTTAGCTACGTGGCCATTATAAAAAGCGTTGTTACACTGTCTGTATTCAGACAGCGCAACAACGCTTTTTTAGTCGTATTTCACTTCAACCAAATACAAACCTTCTGGATGAGCTGTTGGTCCTGCTAAATTACGATCTTTAGCTTTAATGATGGCGGGAATAGCATCTGCTTTTATGTGGCCATTGCCAATCTTTAATAACGTTCCCACCATGATCCGAATCATTTTGTATAAGAAGCCATCCCCAGTAAAAGTGAACGTCAATTCATCGCCACTATCATTGACGGCCATTTTTGCAACCCGAATGGTGCGAACTTTATCTTCCACTGAACTACCAGAAGCACAAAAAGAAGTAAAATCATGGGTGCCCAAAAATGCCGGCAGCGCTGCTTCAATTTTTGCCAAATCAAGTGGATAAGGATAGTAGCTGGCATAAAAGCGACGAAATGGACTGCGGGGTTTACCGATATCCACTTTAAATTGATATGTTTTCTCCTTAACTAAATAACGAACATGAAAATCGTCTGGAACAATTTCAACACTTTTACAAGCGATATCCGCTGGTGACTGCGTATCTAGTGCAAAGCGCATTTTTTCTAAAGGCCGCTCTTTGGGAAAGTCAAAATGAATGACTTGTCCTAAGGCGTGTACTCCAGCATCTGTGCGACCGGAGCCTTGAACTTCGACAAAATTGCCGTTATTTATTTTCGTTAACGTTTTTTCTAATTCTGCTTGGACAGTCCGCCCTGACACTTGCCGTTGAAAGCCGTGAAAGTTTGTACCGTCATAAGCAATGATAGCTTTATAGCGCAAATTTATTTCCTCAATTCCGAATCAAAATCAACAAGACTGTAACTGCTGCAAAGACGACTACCACCATGGTATCGCGCAAATGCCAATCCAATTTCCGATATTTTGTCCGACCTTCGCCCCCAGAGTAGCCTCGTGCTTCCATGGCAGTTGCTAGATCTTCCGCACGGTTAAAACTAGAAACAAACAATGGAATTAAAAGCGGGATAATAGCTTTCATCTTTTGAACTAAGTTGCCTTCGCCAAAATCAACACCACGAGCCCGCTGTGCATTCATAATTTTCTCCGTCTCGTCCATTAACGTTGGTACAAAACGCAACGCAATTGAAAGCATTAAACTAACTTCATGAACAGGAAAATGCACAACATTTAAAGGGCGCAAAATATATTCAATAGCATCTGATAACTCCAACGGCGCTGTCGTTAACGTCAATAAGGTTGACATAAAAATGATCAAAATAAAACGGCAGAAAATGAAAGCACCATTTAGCAATCCGTAATCTGTCACCGTAAAGACCCACCAATGCCACAAGACATTTCCACCCGTGGTAAATAGGACTTGCAACAAGACAGTAAATAAAATCAACCAAATTAAAGGTTTCACACCGCGAATAAAAAAGGAAAGCTTAACTTTGGAAAGCGCAACACAGCCTAAGGTAAACAGTGCCAAAAAGGCATAGCTCTGCCAATTATTAGCAAAGAAAATAACTGCGATAAAGTAAAAACTAGCAATTAGTTTCGCCCGCGGATCTAAACGATGAATCAAAGAATCTCCTGGGATATAGCGACCAAAAATCAGTTTATTCATCATTTTTTGCCACCTCCTGCCAATAGCATATCTGCTAACTCTTCAGCAGTAATTGGCAAACGATCAAAATGCATCCCTTTTTCTTGTAAACGCAAAGCAAAATCTGTCGCCATCGGCACGCCAATTTGTTTTTCTTGTACCCATTTAACATCTTGAAAAACATCTACAGGCCGACCTGATTTTACTAAGGCACCTTTTTCCAATACATATACGTAATCAGCAAAATTTGCGACATCATCCATCAAGTGGGTAACTAGAACAATTGCAATATTTTTTTCTTGGTGTAGTCGCAAAAACATCTCCATCATATCTTTACGCCCTTTGGGATCAAGCCCTGCAGTTGGTTCATCTAAGACTAAGACTTCTGGTTCCATCGCTAAGACCCCTGCAATCGCCACCCGCCGCATTTGACCACCGGATAGGTCAAATGGTGAGCGCTCCATGTAAGAGGCGTCTAAGCCAACTAAATCGAGGTATTCTTCAGCCAAAGCTTTCGCGGCTTCTTCTGAGACACCAAAATTTTTCGGCCCAAAAGCAATATCTTTGGCGACTGTTTCTTCAAAGAGTTGTGCTTCGGGAAATTGAAAAACTATACCTACTTTTTTGCGAATTAGTTTTAAATTTTTATTATCTGTCGTAGCGATAATTTTACGGTCTCCAATTGTAACTGCGCCGCTAGTGGGCTTTAATAAGGCATTTAAATGCTGCAATAAAGTTGATTTACCGCTTCCGGTATGACCAACAATGGCAGTATACGATCCTGTGGCAATTTCTAAATCAATATCATACAAAGCGCGTTGTTCAAATGGTGTCCCCGGTTGATAGGTAAAGCCTACTTGTTCAAAACGGATGTCCATAACCACTCCACCATCCCTTCTTCAGTCAAGTATTCAGCAGGTACAGCAACGCCCCGCTCTTTTAAGGCCGCTTTTAATTTTTCAGGGAAAGGTAAATCTAAACCTAGTTCAATTAATTTTTCGCCAGCAGAAAAAATTTCAGCCGGGCTTCCTTCTTTTACCAATTTTCCTGCTTGCATTACTAAAATTCGGTTTGCGTTGGCCGCTTCGTCAATATCATGGGTAATGGATAAAACCGTCAAATTATTTTGATCTTTAATTTTTTTGATGGTCGCAATAACTTCTTCTCTACCTTCTGGATCTAGCATGCTGGTCGCTTCATCTAAAATGATAATATCTGGACGCAGTGCTACCACACCAGCAATGGCTACCCGTTGCTTTTGGCCTCCGGATAAACGTGCGGGTTCTCTTTGTTTGAAGTCGCTCATACGGACCTGCTCTAGCGCATCTGTCACCCGTAATAACATCTCTTCACGAGGAATTCCTTGATTTTCCAGCCCAAAGGCGACATCGTCTTCAACCGTTGAGCCAACAAATTGATTATCAGGGTTTTGAAAAACCATTCCTACCATACGGCGAATGTCCCAAACGTTCTCTTCATTTAATAAATTCTTACCGACTGTAACGCTTCCTTGTTGTGGCAACAGCAAGCCGTTAATTGTTTTAGCCAAAGTAGATTTACCAGAACCGTTATGGCCCACGATTGCAACCCACTCGCCTTTTTTGATACTAAAGCTAACACCATCTAGTGCATTTCTTTCAGCTTCTGGATCGTAGCTGAATTTAATATCTACAAGTTCAATAATATCTTCCATGCCGACTCCTGTCCTTTAATCCTTAGTCTTGTTCACAAAATGAACATTTACTGGTAAAAAAGCTGATTTGAAAGCTTTTCCTACTAAATTTAGCAGAAAATAAGGGCAAATACAAATTGTTATCACTGAATGTCTCCTAAACAATCTTTCATTTTTTTAACTGTTAAAAAATAATTTAGGAGGCATTCTGTTTTAAAACTGTCTTGACAGTAAATTTTGGGTAAAAAAAAAGCACTTTATGATGAGTGCCTGCCCCTTAGTAAAACTAAGGGGCGGCGCTGAGCTAGACTCGGAATTTACTTCCAACATCATAACACTCTAAAGGACATCGATAAAGTGATGAAAAGTGTGATATTAAACAAGTTCTAGGATAACCATTGGTGCTGCATCGCCGCGTCTTGGTTCTGTCTTCAAGATGCGAGTGTAGCCACCTTGGCGTTCTGCGTAACGAGGAGCGATATCGTTAAATAGCTTTTGTAAAGCTGATTCAATAACGATTTCTTCGTTTTCTTCCCGTACACTTGCTACTTCGTTACGTACGAAAGCAGCAGCTTGACGACGGGCATGCAAATCGCCGCGTTTACCTAAAGTGATCATTTTTTCAGCAGTTGAACGAACTTCTTTAGCACGAGCTTCAGTCGTTACGATACGTTCGTTGATCAATAAATCAGTTGTTAAATCACGCAACATCGCTTTACGTTGGCTAGATGTGCGTCCTAATTTGCGGTAACTCACGTGGAATTCCCTCCTTTTTGATTCTGCGACTATTAGTCGTCTTTACGTAATCCTAAACCAAGATCGTGTAATTTAGCTTTCACTTCTTCAAGTGATTTACGGCCTAAATTACGCACTTTGATCATTTCTGGTTCAGATTTGTTGGTTAATTCTTGTACTGTATTGATGCCAGCACGTTTCAGACAGTTATATGAACGAACAGACAAGTCTAATTCTTCGATTGTCATTTCTAACATTTTTTCTTTTTGTGTTTCTTCTTTTTCAATCATGATTTCAGCATTTTTAGCTTCATCAGTTAGATTCACAAAAATATCCAAATGTTCAGTCATGATTTTCGCAGCTAAACTCATCGCTTCCATCGGCATGATAGAACCGTCAGTCCAAATTTCCATCGTCAATTTATCAAAATCGTCACGACGGCCAACCCGTGTGTTTTCTACTTGGTAGTTAACACGATTCACTGGTGTGTAAATTGAATCAACTGGGATAACACCGATTGGCATATCTTCCCGTTTGTTTTCATCAGCTTGCACATAACCACGACCAGGTCGAACAGTCAAGCGGGCATGAAAAGTAGCCCCTTCAGAAACGCTACAAATATACATATCTTTGTTTAAAATTTCTACATCACTGTCAACGATAATGTCACCAGCAGTAACAGTCGCTGGACCGGTAATGTCGATTTCAAGGGTTTTTTCTTCTTGCGTGTACATCTTAAGAGCAAGACCTTTGATATTCAAAATGATTTGTGCGACATCTTCGCGCACACCTTTGACGGTGGAGAATTCGTGTAAGACGCCATCAATTTGAATACTTGTGATCGCTGCCCCAGGCAATGAAGATAATAAAATACGACGTAGGGAATTGCCTAAAGTAGTCCCATAACCTCTTTCTAGAGGCTCAACGATGAACTTGCCATAATCTTTTTCTTCATCAATTTTTGCAACTCTTGGTTTTTCGAATTCAATCATTCTTATCTTTTACCCCTTTCAAAACGAAAAGTGTCTTGTTCAATGACGTAAAAATGTAGAAACTCAAATTGAGCAGCACTCATTAAACACGACGGCGTTTTGGAGGGCGGCATCCATTATGAGGAACTGGAGTCACGTCACGGATTGCAGTCACTTCTAGACCTGCTGCTTGTAATGAACGAATTGCTGCTTCACGTCCAGAACCAGGGCCTTTAACAGTTACATCAACTGTTCTTAATCCATGTTCCATTGCTGCTTTTGAAGCAGTTTCAGCTGCCATTTGAGCGGCAAAAGGTGTTGATTTTTTACTACCTTTAAAACCTAAAGCACCAGCAGATGACCATGCTAAAGCATTACCATGAGTATCTGTGATCATTACGATTGTATTGTTGAATGTTGAATGGATATGCGCAATACCGGTTTCAATATTCTTTTTGACACGGCGTTTACGATTCACTTTTTTTGCTACCATGAAGTTTTAACCTCCTTCACTAGATTATTATTTTTTCTTACCTGCAACTGTTTTAGAAGGACCTTTACGAGTGCGGGCGTTGTTTTTAGTGTTTTGACCACGAACTGGCAAACCACGACGGTGACGGATACCACGGTAAGAACCGATTTCCATCAAACGTTTGATGTTCAAGTTGACTTCACGACGAAGGTCACCTTCAACTTTTAATTTGTCAACTGCTGCACGGATAGCATCTGTTTGTTCATTCGTTAAGTCACGAACACGAACATCTTCAGATACGCCAGCTTCAGCTAACACTTCTTTCGCAGTAGTGTTTCCGATACCATAGATGTAAGTTAAAGAAACTACTACGCGTTTATCACGAGGAATATCTACTCCTGCAATACGTGCCATATTTTGTTACACCTCCGATTATCCTTGACGTTGTTTATGTTTTGGATTTGCTGGGCAAATCACCATAACGCGTCCTTTACGACGAATTACTTTACAATGTTCACACATTGGTTTTACTGATGGTCTTACTTTCATGATAATACCTCCTTGAAGTTTACGGAGTACAATTATTTAAAACGGTATGTGATCCGACCACGTGATAAATCGTATGGCGATAATTCTACCGTCACTTTATCACCGGGCAGGATGCGGATGTAGTGCATACGGATCTTACCTGATACCGTAGCGAGCACTTGGTGTCCGTTTTCCAATTCCACTTTAAACATTGCATTCGGCAAAGTTTCGACGACTGTACCTTCGATTTCGATAACATCTTCTTTTGCCACGCACAGTACCTCCTTGTACTTGTTTCGCTTTACACGATAAAATGGCGGAAACTTGGCGTTCCCACCTGAGATTCTCAAAACTTGCCTTTATTTAACGCTAAAGGCGGACTGACATATTCTATCATAATATATCACACTTAGCAAGAGAAAGTTTCTTTGCAAGTCGGTAGCTGTTTGCGCGTGTTACCCGATGATCTTTTGCACGTCGGCAAAGACTGCATCGATATCACGATCTCCATCAATCGACTGCAATAAACCTTGATCTTTGTAGTAACTTAAGATCGGTTCACTGCTTTTAATGTTGACAGCTAGACGATTCTTGACTGTTTCAGGTTTGTCATCTTCTCGTTGATAAAACTCATGGCCTCCACAACGATCGCAAGTGCCTTCAACTTTAGTTGGGTTGAAGATTTTGTGATACGTCGCGCCGCAATTGCGACACATATAGCGACCCGCTAAGCGTTCAACTAAGATTTCTGACGGAACATGGATTTCAACGACGGCATCTAATTTTTTTCCAAGTTCTGAAAGCATTTGATCTAATGCTTTTGCTTGATCAATTGTCCGAGGAAAACCATCTAACAAGAAGCCCTTGTCAGTATCAGGTTCTGCTAGGCGCTCTTTTACGATACCATTGGTAACTTCGTCAGGCACTAATTCACCTTTATCCATATAAGCTTTTGCTTCCAGGCCGAGAGCTGTTTCATTGGCCATAGCCGCCCGAAACATGTCACCTGTTGAAATGTGAGGAATTTGATACGCCGCAACGATTCTTTCAGCTTGCGTTCCTTTACCTGCACCAGGTAATCCCATTAATACAAGGTTCATACTAACTCCTCCTGTAAGTTTATGGTGGGGGTGTTGAGGAAGACCCTCAACACTTCACCTTCACTCTAATTGATAAAACCAGTATATTTCCGTTTCAGCATTAGACCTTCTAACTGTTTAGCAGTTTCCAGTGCAACACCGATTACGATCAATAGACTTGTACCACCCAAACCAATTGATTGTGGTAAGTTCCAGACCATTTGTGCAATGATTGGTAACAAAGCAACTAGACCTAAGAACAAAGCCCCAACTGCGCTTAAACGCATCAATAAGCGGGAGACATAATCTTCAGTACCTTTACCAGGTCGGACCGATGGAATATAACTTCCTTGCTTTTGTAAGTTTTCCGCTAATTTCTCAGGGTTAACTTGCACGAAAGCGTAAAAGAACGTAAATGCTACAATCAATAATGTATAAATCGTTGCCCCTGGCACCGTATTATAATTAAAGATTTGCATCATTACTTCATACCAACCTTCGCCACGATACGAGCCGCTTAAAGCTTGTAAAATGGCATTCGGGGTAGCAATGAAAGAACTGGCGAAAATAACTGGAATAACGCCGGCAGCGTTAACTTTAAGCGGTAAGTAACTGCTTGTTGGTGCGCCAGCAACTCGTTTTGTATATTGGATCGGAATTTTACGTTCTGCTTGTTGGACATAAGTGACCAACGTGATAATTACTAAAACAGCAATTACCAGAGCAAGCATAAATAATGCCGATTTCCAAATTTCACTTGATTCGATATTAATGAAGTAATCTTCAACTAATTGTTTAATCGCATCAGGTAAACGAGAGATAATACCAGCAAAGATGATCATAGAAACCCCATTGCCGACACCTTTTTCAGTAATTTGTTCTCCCAACCACGTTACAAACATTGTACCGGCAGTTAAGATTAAACCAATTACAACAAAAGTCATCACATCTGGGTTATCCACAAAGCCAAGCTGTGTCCAAGAATTAAATCCAGCTGTAATCCCGACTGATTGAACAAAGGCTAACACCAATGTCAAAATGCGCGTAGCTTGATTTAATTTACGTCGACCTACTTCCCCTTGTTTGGACCATTCAACAAATTTTGGCACGATATCCATCTGCAACAATTGAATCACAATTGAAGCAGTAATATAAGGTGACACACCCATTGAAAAGACTGAGAAATTTTGCATCGCGCTACCACTTACCATGTTTAACATGTTTAAAAATGGTAGTTCTGCGATACTTTGCAGGCGACTAGCATCAACACCAGGAACGGTGATATGTGCTCCTAGACGAAAGACGAATAAAGCAAAAACGGTAAAGAAGATCTTTGATCTAATATCTTTAACTTTAAAAGAGTCTTTCAACAGTTTAAACATTAGATCACCTCAATTGACCCACCGTTAGCTGTGATAGCTTCTTCGGCTGTTTTTGAGAATTTAGCTGCTTTCACAGTTAATTTCTTAGTCAATTCACCGTTGCCTAAAACTTTGATTCCAGCTTTTTCGTTTTTCACGATTCCAGCTTCTACTAGAGTAACAGGTGTTACTTCAGTACCGTCTTCAAAGCGATTTAAGACATCTAAATTGATTACTGCATATTCTTTACGGTTAACGTTAGTAAAACCACGTTTTGGCAAACGACGGAATAATGGTGTTTGACCACCTTCAAAGCCTAAACGCACACCGCCACCTGAACGCGCTTTTTGACCTTTTTGTCCGCGACCAGATGTTTTACCGTTACCAGATGAAGTACCGCGACCGACGCGATTGCGTACTTGGCGTGATCCTTCTGCAGGTTGTAATTCATGAAGTTTCATAGGGTTGGCACCTCCTTAACAAGTTAAACTAAGTTTGATTAAATTTCTTCAACGTCCACTAAGTGAGAAATAGTGTTAACCATACCTTTGATTGCATCATTAGCAGGTTTCACTACAGTTGTATTCACTTTACCTAGACCCAACGCTTTAACAGTATCACGTTGGTTTTGAGGACGTCCGATAACACTGCGTTTTAAAGTAATTTTTAATTCAGCCATTATTGTTGTCCTCCTTATCCGATAATTTCTTCAACTGATTTGCCACGTAATGCAGCAACTTCTTCAGCACGTTTTAATTGAGATAAACCTTCAACAGTTGCGCGAACAACGTTGATTGGTGTGTTTGAACCTAATGATTTAGAAGTAATATCTGAAACGCCTGCTAATTCTAAGACGGCACGGACAGGTCCACCTGCAGCAACCCCAGAACCTTCAACAGCTGGCTTCATTAAAATGCGGCCACCGCCAAAGACGCCGATAACTTCATGAGGGATAGTTGTTCCCACCATAGGTACTTCAATCAAGTTTTTCTTAGCACTTTCGATCGCTTTACGGATAGCTTCTGGTACTTCTTGTGCTTTACCTGTACCAAAACCTACGTGTCCGTTTTTATCGCCAACTACAACTAAAGCTGCAAAACGCAAACGGCGTCCGCCTTTAACAACTTTTGTTACACGGTTGATCGCAACAACGCGGTCTTCTAATTCCAAATGATTTGGATCGATGTAAGTCATGAATGGTGTTCCTCCTTTTCCTAAAATTCTAGTCCATTTTCGCGCGCAGCTTCAGCTAAAGCTTGCACACGGCCATGGTAAAGGTAACCACCACGGTCAAAGACTACTTCTTTAATACCTTTAGCAGCAGCACGTTCAGCAACTAATTTACCTACGGCTTGCGCTTGTTCTGTTTTATTTCCACCTGAAATTTCTTTATCCAAGGCAGAGGCACTTGCTAGCGTTACACCCGCTACGTCATCAATAACTTGCGCGTAGATGTTTTTGTTAGAACGGAATACGTTCAAACGTGGGCACTCAGCAGTACCAGAGATTTTGTTACGGACACGGCGATGACGCTTTTGACGTGTCTTGTTTTTGTCTGGTTTTGTAATCACAATTGTCACCTCTTCTATTTGCTGGCCTAAGCCGCGAAAAGTATATAGTCATCTTCAAAAAAGGAAGATGTGAAGCCGTAATTTTCATACGGGCTTCGGCTATATCCTTTATTATTTACCAGTTTTACCTTCTTTACGACGTACGAATTCGCCAACATAGCGGATCCCTTTGCCTTTGTAAGGTTCTGGAGGACGTACGCCACGAATGTTCGCAGCTAATTCGCCAACTACTTCTTTGTTGATTCCTTTAACGATCACTTGTGTGTTCGCTGGAACTTCGATTTCAACGCCAGCTGGCGCTTCGATCTCAACTGGGTGAGAGTAACCCACGTTTAAGACTAATTTTTTGCCTTGTAATTGGGCACGGTAACCAACCCCGATAAGTTCAAGAGCTTTTTGGAAACCTTCAGAAACACCTACGACCATGTTGTTGAAGTTGGCACGAGTTGTTCCGTGGATTGTTTTCATTTCTTTTGTGTCATTTGGACGAGTGAAAGTTACAACGTTTCCTTCGACATTCATAGTAATGTCAGCAGAAAAAGTACGTGTAAGTTCACCTTTAGGACCTTTGACTGTAATGTTGTTGCCATCTTGCTTAACTTCAACGCCAGCAGGCAATTCAACGATTTTATTACCGATACGACTCACTTAAAGACACCTCCTTGTAAAAGATTATATTACCATACGTATGCGACAACTTCGCCGCCGACATTTTTTTGACGCGCTTCTTTATCAGTGATTACACCGTCAGAAGTCGAGATAATGGCGATACCTAAACCATTTAATACTTTTGGTACTTCGTCAGCTTTAACGTAAGCACGCAAGCCTGGTTTAGAGATACGTTTCAAGTTAGTGATAACACGTTCACCGTTTTTGCCGTATTTCAGGAAGACACGGATCACGCCTTGTTTGTCATCTTCGATATATTCAACATCACGGATGAAACCTTCGTTTTTCAAGATTTCAGCGATGTCACGCTTGATTTTTGATGCAGGCACTTCTAAAGATTCGTGCTTAACCATGTTAGCATTACGAATGCGAGTTAGAAAATCTGCGATTGGATCTGTCATGACCATGGGTTCTTTACCTCCTTTATGCGAGTATTTGTTTACCAGCTAGCTTTCTTCACGCCGGGAATTTGACCTTTATAGGCAAGTTCGCGGAAGCAAATACGGCAAAGTTTAAATTTACGATAAACTGAATGTGGACGTCCGCAACGTTCGCAACGAGTGTAAGCTTGTGTTGAATGTTTAGCAGGACGTTGTTGTTTAGCAATCATTGATTTTTTAGCCACGTAGTTCGCCTCCTTTAATTATTTTTGGAATGGCATGCCTAATTGTGTCAGCAATTCACGTGATTCTTCATCAGTGTTGGCTGTTGTCACAATAACGATGTCCATCCCGCGTACTTTGTCGACCAAATCGTAATCAACTTCAGGGAAGATTAATTGTTCTTTGATACCTAAAGTGTAGTTACCGCGACCATCGAATGATTTTTTACTTACACCATGGAAGTCACGGACACGTGGTAGTGAAACACTTACCAATTTGTCTAAGAATTCATACATGCGTTCGCCGCGCAAAGTAACTTTGGCGCCGATTGGCATACCTTCACGTAAACGGAAGCCGGCAATAGATTTTTTAGCTTTTGTAATCAATGGTTTTTGACCAGCGATTAAAGTTAATTCTTCTACTGCTTTATCTAAATTTTTCGCATTTGAAACAGCATCACCCACACCCATGTTGATAACAATCTTCTCAACTTTTGGTGCTTGCATCACTGAATTATAATTGAATTTATCCATTAAAGCTGGAACTACTTCTTTTGAGTATTTTTCTTTCAGGCGGTTCATTTAGTTGCCCCTCCTTCCTTAAATTATTTATCTAAAACTTCACCGGTTTTCTTGGAAACGCGGACTTTTTTACCGTCAACTTCTTTGTAGCCAACCCGAGTAGCTTCACCGTTTGATGGGTCGATGATCATGACATTTGATACATGAATCGGAGCTTCCATTTCAACGATTCCGCCTTGCGGAGCAGCTTGAGAAGGTTTTTGGTGTTTTTTCACGATGTTAACACCTTCGACTACAACTTTATCTTTTTTCGGGAAAGCTTCTAAAACAACGCCTTCTTTGTTTTTGTCTTTACCAGTGATAACTTTGACTTTGTCGCCTTTTTTAATAAACATTACTGTTTCGCACCTCCTTTTAAAATAGGTTTTCTTATAATACTTCTGGTGCTAGGGAAACGATCTTCATGAAGTTGTTTTCACGCAATTCACGGGCAACAGGGCCAAAGATCCGAGTTCCACGAGGGCTTTTATCGTCACGGATAATTACCGCAGCATTTTCATCAAATTTAATATAAGAACCGTCAGTACGGCGCGCACCTGATTTAGTGCGGACGATGACCGCTTTGACAACGTCGCCTTTTTTGACAACCCCACCTGGCGTTGCTTGTTTAACTGAAGCAACGATCACGTCTCCGATGTTAGCAGTTTTGCGACCTGAGCCACCTAGGACTTTGATCGTCAAAATTTCACGCGCACCTGAGTTATCAGCAACTTTTAATCGGCTTTCTGATTGGATCACGGTTGTATCCTCCTTTATCGCTTTATTTATCTACCAAGTTTCAAAGTGTAATTAGATAATTACAGCTTTTTCAACGATTTCTACTAGACGGAAACGTTTAGTAGCAGATAATGGACGAGTTTCCATAATTTTCACGATATCGCCAACTTTTGCTTCGTTGTTTTCATCGTGCGCTTTGTATTTCTTAGAGTAGTTCATGCGTTTACCGTAGATAGGGTGGTTTTTCTTTGTTTCTACAACGACAGTAATGGTTTTATCCATTTTGTCAGATACCACGCGACCTTGGTAAACTTTACGTTGATTTCTTTCAGTCATACCGCTAATGGCCTCCTTCCACAATTACTTCGCTTGTTCACGCAACACAGTTTTGATGCGTGCAATCGATTTACGTACTTCTTTGATACGTGCAGTGTTTTCTAATTGACCGGTTGCTAATTGGAAACGCAAGTTGAACAATTCTTCTTTCAATTGTTTTTCCTGATCAAGCATTTCGGCAGTGGTTAATTCTCTGATTTCTTTAACCTTCATTCGATTCACCACCCATTTCCTCACGTTTTACGATCTTCGTTTTCATTGGTAATTTGTGAGAAGCAAGACGTAATGCTTCACGAGCAACTTCTTCAGGAACGCCGGCGATTTCAAACATGATTTTACCGCGTTTAACTGGTGAAACCCAACCTTCAGGAGCCCCTTTACCTTTACCCATACGTACGCCAATCGCTTTAGATGTGTATGATTTATGAGGGAAAATTTTAATCCACACTTTCCCACCACGCTTCATGTAACGAGTCATAGCGATACGTGAAGCTTCGATTTGACGGTTGGTGATCCAATGTGATTCAACAGCTTGTAAGCCGAATTCACCAAAAGCAATCTCTTTACCGCCTTTTGCTTCTCCGCGCATTTTACCACGGAATTCACGACGATGTTTTACACGTTTAGGTACTAACATGTTTATTTCCCTCCTTTCTTAGTGTCTTGAGCGTTCTTTTTCGTTGGCAAGATTTCGCCACGATAGATCCACACTTTAACTCCTAATTTTCCGTAGGTAGTATCTGCTTCTTCCCAAGCGTAGTCGATATCGGCACGCAATGTATGAAGTGGAACAGTACCTTCTGAGTAGCCTTCGCTACGAGCGATATCAGCACCGTTTAAACGGCCAGATACCATTGTTTTGATCCCTTTAGCGCCTGAACGCATTGTACGTTGGATCGCTTGTTTTTGAGCGCGACGGAACGCAACCCGGTTTTCTAATTGGCGTGCAATTCCTTCACCAACTAATTTTGCATCTAAATCTGGTTTTTTGATTTCCACGATATTGATGTGGATACGTTTGCCAGTTAAGCTGTTTAATTGTTTACGTAAGTTTTCAACTTCTGAACCACCTTTACCAATTACCATACCTGGTTTAGCAGTGTGGATAGAAACGTTCACGCGGTTAGCAGCACGTTCGATTTCAACAGTAGAAACTGCAGCGTCAGCTAATTTAGTCGCGATAAACTTACGGATTTTCAAATCTTCGTGTAAGAAGTCAGCATACTCTTTTTCAGCATACCATTTTGCATCCCAGTCGCGGATGATGCCTACACGCATTCCAATTGGATGTACTTTTTGACCCACTGATTATCCCTCCTTATTTTTCTGATACGACTACAGTGATATGACTTGTACGTTTGTTGATTGGTGAAGCTGAACCTTTAGCCCGTGGACGGAAACGTTTCATTGTTGGTCCTTCGTTAACAAAGGCTTCGGAAACAACTAAGTTTTCAACATCTAAGTCAAAGTTGTTTTCTGCATTCGCAACTGCTGACATCAAAACTTTTTCGATGATTCCGGCAGCTTTATTTGGTGTGAACTTTAAGATTGCAATTGCATCAGCAACGCTTTTACCTCTAATTAAATCAATCACTAGACGAGATTTGCGAGGAGATACGCGAATTGTTTTCGCAGTTGCTTTAGCTTTTGTAATTTGTTCTGCCATGATGATATCCTCCCCTCAAATATTAACGTCTTGTTTTCTTATCGTCGGCAGCGTGCCCGCGATAAGTTCTGGTTGGTGCAAATTCACCTAATTTATGTCCTACCATGTCTTCTTGAATGTAAACTGGGACATGTTTGCGTCCGTCATAGACAGCAATCGTGAAACCGATAAAATTCGGAAAAATTGTTGAACGACGTGACCAAGTTTTGATGACTTTTTTCTTTTCGGCACCTTGTTGTGCTTCGACCTTTTTCATCAAGTGTTCATCGACGAAAGGCCCCTTCTTTAAACTACGACCCATGGTGAACCTCCTTCCAAAATGTAGACCACATGGTCAAAAACCTTATTTAGCTTTGCTACGACGTACGATAAGTTTGTCTGAAGCAGCTTTTTTATTACGTGTTTTGTAACCCAATGCAGGTTGACCCCAAGGTGATACTGGAGCTTTACGTCCGATTGGAGCTTTACCTTCACCACCACCGTGTGGGTGATCGTTAGGGTTCATTACGCTACCACGAACTGTAGGACGTTTACCCATCCAACGAGAACGACCAGCTTTACCAATGTTAATCAATTCGTGTTGTTCGTTACCAACAGAACCGATTGTTGCACGGCAAGTTGCTAAGATCATACGTACTTCGCCTGAGTTTAAGCGGATTAAGACATATTTGCCTTCTTTACCTAATACCTGAGCGCTTGTACCAGCTGAACGGATTAATTGTCCGCCTTTACCTGGTTTCATTTCGATGTTGTGGATAACAGTACCAACTGGGATGTTTGCAAGTGGTAATGCATTCCCAACTTTGATATCAGCTTCTGGACCAGAAACCACTGTCATACCTACTTCTAAGCCTTTTGGAGCTAAGATGTAAGCTTTAACACCGTCTGAATAATGTACTAACGCGATGTTAGCAGAACGGTTTGGATCATACTCGATTGTTTTAACAGTAGCAACAACGTTATCTTTGTTACGTTTGAAGTCGATTACGCGGTATTGACGCTTGTGACCGCCGCCTTGGTGACGTACAGTGATACGACCGTTGTTGTTACGACCGGCATTGTTTTTCAACGGTGCCAACAAAGTTTTCTCTGGAGTGCTTGTTGTAATCTCAGCAAAATCAGAGCTTGTCATGTTACGGCGACCATTTGAGGTAGGTTTGTACTTTTTAATTGCCACGCCTGTTTCCCTCCTATTTAGTAGTAGAATTTAATGCTTATTCAGCTTCGAAAATTGTAATTTCTTTTGATGCTTCAGTTAAAGTAACGATCGCTTTGCGACGTTTCTTTGTGTATCCTGCATATTTGCCCATACGTTTGAATTTCGGACGCACGTTCACGATATTAACGTTTTTCACTTTAACACCGTCAAAAGCAGCTTCAACTGCTTGTTTTACTAAAGTTTTGTTCGCTTTAGTGTCCACTTCGAAAGTGTATTTCTTGTCATCCATGGCAAGCATAGATTTTTCAGTGATCACTGGGCGTTTGATAACGTCTAGTAAGTTCATTATGCAAGCACCTCCTCAATTTGAGTCAGAGCAGCTTGAGTTGCTAACAATTTATCGCTTGAAACTACGTCCAATACAGATACGTTGTTTGAAGTAACAACAGTCACGTTTGGTAAGTTACGAGCTGATAAAGCAGCAAAGTCGTTGTCTGCTTCAAGTACAACTAATACTTTAGAATCAACTGACAAGTTAGCTAAAACTTGTTTGAATTCTTTTGTTTTTGGTGCGTCAAAGCTTAATGCATCAACTGCAACCATTTTGTTTTCAGCAACTTTTGCTGATAAAACAGATTTCATTGCTAAGCGACGAACTTTTTTAGGAAGTTTGTAGCTGTATGAACGTGGAGTTGGTCCAAAGACAACGCCACCGCCACGCCATTGTGGTGAACGGATTGAACCTTGACGAGCACGACCAGTTCCTTTTTGGCGCCATGGTTTGCGGCCACCGCCTCGAACTGCGCTACGGTTTTTCACAGCGTGTGTTCCTTGTCGTAATGAAGCGCGTTGCATGATGATTGCATCGTAGACAACACTTTCATTTGGTTCAATTCCGAAGATTTCTTCGTTTAATGTGATTTCGCCATTTTGGCTACCATCTTGTTTAAATAATGCAATATTCGGCATTCCTAAGTTCCTCCTTCCTTAAGTTTACTTATTTTGCTTTCACAGCAGATTTAATAGTAATCAATGATTTTTTCGCGCCAGGAACGTTACCTTTGATTAGGATTACGTTACGTTCAGCATCAACACGAACAACTTCCAAGTTTTGGATTGTTACGCGGTTGCCACCCATGCGGCCTGCTAGACGTTTGCCTTTAAATACCCGGTTAGGTGCTACAGGACCCATTGAACCAGGACGACGGTGATAACGAGAACCGTGAGCCATTGGTCCGCGGCTTTGGCCGTGGCGTTTGATTACGCCTTGGAATCCTTTACCTTTAGTTGTACCAGTTACATCGATGACATCTCCAGCTTCGAAAATATCAACTTTGATTTCTGATCCTACTTCTAAGCCCTCTAGCTCAACATCCTTGAATTCGCGAATGAAGCGCTTAGGAGCCGTGTTTGCTTTTGCAACATGACCTTGCGCAGGTTTGTTTGATAAAACTTCACGCATATCTTGGTAACCGACTTGAACTGCTTCATAGCCGTCGTTTTCCACTGTTTTAAGTTGTAATACTACGTTTGGAGTAGCTTCAACAACTGTTACAGGTACTAACTCACCAGATTCAGTGAAGATTTGAGTCATTCCCACTTTTTTCCCTAAGATTCCTTTGGTCATGATTACACCTCCATCTTAATTTGATTAATTATAGTTTGATTTCAATGTTAACGCCGCTTGGCAAGTCTAACTTCATTAAAGCATCAACTGTCTTCGGTGTTGGATTCACAATGTCGATTAGACGTTTGTGAGTACGCATTTCGAATTGTTCGCGAGAATCTTTGTATTTATGAGTCGCACGAATAATTGTGTACAAGCTGCGTTCTGTTGGTAATGGAATTGGACCTGACACAGAAGCTCCAGTTCTTTTTGCAGTTTCTACGATTTTATCCGCTGATTGATCTAAAATACGATGTTCATACGCTTTTAAACGGATACGAATTTTTTGTTTTGCCATTGTTTTCCCTCCTTCGCCTATTTTGAAAAGTAGACATAGCTCCACGAAAATTTCCGTCACGCTCGTCCATGGCAAAGCGTCCGGGCGTGTCGCAACCTCTCGTTTCGTAGCCGGTAGAATAAAACCTTATCCCACCAGTGCTTTTCACACATTTGTAAGCAGCACCTTTATGATTATAGTATATCTAAGTAGTGTTGGCAAGGATTTTTTATTGATTTCATGCACTTTTCACCACTTTTTATTTGCAAAGGCTTTCATTTTAAAAATAAAAAAAATCTCTGTTTTTTCTATTAACTTGTTACGCTGGATAAAAAATAGCCAACTAGCTTTATTAAAAATAATTGACGTAAAATGAGCACACTACACCGCAAAGACCATACTAGAAATGGTTAATTTCTTTCTTGTCTATGCGGCGTAGCGTATTTTAATCGGCTTATTTATTTTTTTCAGCTAATATTTTTGCTAACTTTTGTAGACTAACACTAATCTCTTTTACTTCAGTATAAGTAAAGTGAGTAAGCAACTCCTCCATCACTTCACTTCTCGCGTTAGTCAATTGGGTATAAAGTTTTTTTCCGTCTTCGGTTAAGGTTACGATTCTAACACGCTTATCTTCTTTACTTGGATAGGAAAGTAAGAGGCCTTTTTCCACAAATTTATCAACCTGTCTACTTGTCGAAGAATGATTTTTTCCTAATTGCGCTGCTAATTCTCCCACACTTATTGTTCCACTTTTACCAACACGAACAACTACTGGTAATAAATTTTGATCATTGCTTATCCCTGCCTTCTTTAAAAGTTTAGCATCGTGTCTGGGATCATTAAAGAAGTTGACAATTGTGAAAAGCGCGTCAAATATTTCAGTTTTCATATTTGCAATTATAGCACACATCAACTACAATTTATTGTGTGCAAGTTGCACATAATAAATTGAAATGAGATGAGCAAATGGTTAAAAAGATTGGCATCATTTTAGGCAGCAATCGTCCTAATCGCATTGGTGGCGATATCGCACGTTGGGTACAAGACAAAATGAAACACGATGCGCTAATGGTTGATATTATTGATTTAGCTAAAATCAATTTACCTTTTCTTGATGAGCCACAAATTCCTGCAAAAGGGCATTATCAACAAGCACATACAAAACGATGGAGCGCCCTAATTAAAAATTATGACGGTTTTGTTTTACTCTTCCCACAATACAATTGGGGGTATCCTGCCGTGATGAAAAACGCGCTAGATTTTTTATATGAAGAATGGCAACACAAACCCGTTAGCATCATGGTCTACGGAGGGCACGGTGGTTTCCAAGGATTACTTGCAATGAAGTTGGTTACCCAAGGTTTGAATATGTATAACATGTCTGTCAACCCACCACTAAACATCGCCAAAGAAATGTTTGATAGCAACAATCAGTTCATCGACATCAACGAATCTTTCAAAATGATTGCACCTCAAGTACAGATGGTGACAGAAGAATTTATTCATCTATTCTCACTTCAAAGAGGATAATCCAGGCAATAGCACAAGCAAGGATGTAATGTGCAAAAAATAGACTGGCTAATCTGAGGACATTTTATCCTTTGAAGCTTAGTCAATTTATATATAGGCAGAAACTCGTTATGGGTAATTTCACAAAAAAGGCGATGACAAAAAAAATGTCATCGCCCTTACTTTTATCCATTAATTAATTTTGCACGAATTTTATTTGAAACGACTTCAACGATTAAGATTAAAACGATTAAGCCGATTAAAATTGAGCCAACTTGATTCCACTTATAACCGTTAATAGCAAACATCAACGGTGAACCAATACCACCGGCACCAACTAAACCTAAAATCGTCGCATCCCGTAAATTCATATCAAAACGATAAATCGTAATCGAAACAAAGTTACTTAGCAATTGCGGTAAAATTCCAAAACGGATTTTGTCGAAGGTCGTAGCCCCAATTGAGGTCATTGATTCCAAAACGCCAGTATCAATTGTTTCAATTGCATCAACATAAAGCCGAGAAACCATCCCAATCGAAGTGACTGACATCGTCATTACCCCAGCAAAAGGACCCGTCCCAGTTACCCGTACGAACATCAACCCATAAACCAAAGCCGGCACAGTTCGGATAATGACCACCAAAAAGCGCGTCAAAATGTAAACTGGTTTAGGCATAATACTAGGTGACATCAAAAAGGCAATCGGAATTGAAAAGATCGAACCTAAAATAGTTCCTAAAAAACCGATACAAATTGTTTCAAATAATAAATAGGCAACCCCAGTACTAGAGAAATCAAAAAGAAAATTCAGATCCGGTGTCACAATCCCTTTTAAAATATTCAAGGCAACTTGGGAGCCATCCGTACTGGTTTTATTAATTTTAATGGCCGTCAACGACCAGATAAACATTCCGACAACGATTAAAGCAATCGTAGCGTATTGTACTTTTTTATTGGGCTCTTTTGCCAATTGTTTTTCTACTAATGTATTCATGGCGTCCCCCTATTTTAATTTCTGACGCAAGTATTCACTTAACATCTCGATTAGCGCAACAGTGACAATTAACATCAATAAAATGGAACCAACACTGGCATAATCGCGCCAGCCTAAACGTTCATTTAACAATAAACCTAAACCACCGGCACCAACATAGCCTAAAATAGACGCATACCGGACATTTCCTTCAAAACAGAAGATTGAAGTCGATAAATAGTTAGGTAAAATTTCTGGTAAAATGCTATATCGGAAAGCTTGAATCTTAGTTAAACCGAAAGATTCCATCGCTTCAAAAGTTCGCATATCAATTGTTTCAATTTGTTCGTACATAATTTTACCAACATAGGAAATGGTAAACATAAAGATAGCGATCGTACCGGCAAATGCCCCTAAACCTAAAATGAAGGTAGCAATCAAAGCAACGACTAAAGTTGGCAATGTCCGCAATACGCTCAAAATAAATTTGAAAATACCGGCAACGAACCGATTTTTAACAATATTAATAGAAGATAATACCGCAAAAGGAATCGCCAATAGCGAACCGATAATTGACCCGAGCAATGACATTTTAATTGTTTCTAATAATGGTCCCCAGACCCGATTCATGTATTTCCAATTTGGCGGAATCATGTCGCCGATAATCACAAAGAACTGTTTACTTCTTAAAATTAAAGTGCTAAATGAAAAATTCGTTACGTCTGCTGCTACAAACATGAAGATTACTGTAATTAAAATATAAATTGGCAAAAATGACCGTTTGCTCGTCACTTGTTTGCCATTACTTAAAGTTAATGTCTTTTTAAACAAGCTGACCACCTACGCTTCCACAGGTTGATTTTTGCCGTAAATTTCATCCAAGATGCTTTGATTCACTACATCGGTTGGTCCATCATAAACGATTTCACCTTGACGAATCCCAATAACACGATCACAATATTCTAACGCTAATTCCACATGGTGAATATTCAACAAAATAGAAACATTCATTTCTCGATTGATACGACGTAAATCTTCCATAACTGATTTTGCTGTAACAGGATCAAGAGAAGCTACCGGTTCGTCAGCTAAAATAATGCCTGGCTTGCGGGCTAGCGTGCGGGCTAAAGCGACCCGTTGTTGTTGCCCACCGGAAAGTTGATCTACTCGAGTATAGGCTTTGTCTAAGATCCCAACATTATCTAATGCTTCTAGCGCACGGATTTTATCTTCTTTGGGGAAAATCCCTAAGGTCCGACGCCACAAAGGCATGTCTGGCACTGAAGAAACCAAAACATTTTTTAAAACCGTAGAACGTGTTACTAAGTTAAAAGATTGGAAAATCATCCCAATATTTTTGCGGAATTCACGAATTTCTTTTCCTTTTAATTGACTAACATTGACATCATTAACAAGTAACGTGCCAGAATTAATGTCGTGCATGCGGTTAATACAACGAATTAAAGTAGACTTCCCTGCGCCGGAAAGGCCGATAATTGCCACAAATTCACCTTGTTGGATTTCTAAATTAATGTCTTTTAGTGCAACGGTACCGTTAGGATAAACTTTTTGCACATCTTCAAATTTAATCATTGCTGTATCCTTTCACACTGAAGTTTTAATAATTACTAATTACTGTCGAAAAACACTTTTTCCCACAATAAGACGAAATTTTAATTTCACTGCAAAGCCATTCTGCTTCAGGTAAAAGCTTTTACTTGGCAAGAACCATTAAAATTTCGGCTTATCCCGTAAAAATTTCCAGCATTGCAAACAGAAAGGAAGGGATTGTGTTAATGAACACAACCCCTGCTTTACTATTTTTCGTGCTAGTTGCGCGATTATTCGCTAATTTTTTTGATTAATTCTTGTGCTTTTTTCTCATCGTCGTAATCAGAAGCATTTGCTTCTTTATAACCTTCGTGGTTGTAAATGCTGATTACTTTTTTACCTTCATCTGTTTTACCAATTTCAATAAAAGCTTTGCTTAGTGCTTTTTTCAATTTTGCGTCCATGTTTGGTGCATTTTTGCTGACGCTGATTGTGTCGTTATAGATTGGGTCTGTTACACCGATAACGTTTGTTTCAGACCAAATATCATTTTTACGACCAAATTCTTTTGTCCAAGTGTCAACATAGTCTAAACGTGCATCGGCATAGGCCATCACAACGTCGATTTGACCAGCTGCTAAACGGGCAAATGAACTTGCATAAGAGTCAGATTGAACCGCATCTTTTAAATCTAATAATGTTTTATCGTAGTTTTTGTTCATCCACAAGGTTGGGTAGATGTAACCTGCTGAAGATGAAGAGTTTGCCATTGCCCAAGAAGCACTGTTTAAATCATTCCAAGTCAATTTTTCACCAGCGTTAACTTTTTTAGCTAAAGCTTGGCCTTTTGCTGAAGGACCTGCAATAATCAATGCGCGGTAGTAAGCAACTTGTTCGTCTGTGTTTTTTGTTGGTTTTTCATCGTTCCAAACTTTCGCATCGTCTGAATCAATGGATAAACCTTTCCGTGTTGCAGTTAATAATACGTCTGTTCCATCTTCGTATAAGACATACGTCCCACCTGGAATGAAACCAACATCAAGCGTACCAGAAGACAATGATTCACCAACCGCTTCATAACTCGTACCAACAGAGATATCCACGTTTTCGATGTTATAGCCTTCTTTTTTCATTTGGTCTTTCAAAAGATTTTTCAAAGGTTCAGTAGCTGTTACGATTTCATCTGCGTCACGAGACGGTACAAAACCAATTGTCAGCTTTTCCAACTTGATGTTACCATCGGCATCTTTTTCACCTTTGCTATCATTTGATGAAGAATTACCACAGCCAGCTAGTAAAAGCATCGCTGCCGCACTTGCCAAACCCACTTTCAAAACTTTTTTAAACATAATATCCTCCCATAATGAATAACTACAGCACAGATTTCACTGCGAACAAATAATAACATAATTTAAACTGCTTGAAAAGACGAATATTTTTAAAAAAGGCAGGGAATTTGTCTAGTTTTTAGGTAAATAATACTTGAAAGATTCCCTTCACTTTTATTATTCAATAATGAAAAGAAATTTCTTAATTGCTAACCATAACCAAAAAAGGCTTGTTAATATTTTTTTCTAAGAGATAATCGCTTTTTACTACGCTGAAAACCGGATAAAACACGAACATTCACTACTTAGTAAAAAAAACTACAGTCTGTATTCTATGGTTTTAGCGCCTTAACACTTCGCCAAAAACTATTTTTACAAACAGTAGCTTTTAAATTAAACAAAAGAACGTTTCATCGTAGCAGTCAAAGCTTTTCTTAGCGGAAAGTACAAAAAGGCTACAATCAAAACAGTCATGCTAACATTGATTAACGTTGCTGGTAATTTCGCCGCTGCGCCTACAAAAGCTGCCTGTACGTCCGCTCCGGCGATGACTAACATCACTGTATTTTTGATTTGGGTCATTGCCACTTTTGCAATCCCTGTCACACAACCAATGACAACAACTTGCCAAAGCGCTGTTGGTTTTTTCTTAAAAAGAAGTAACGCCCCATAGGCTGCTGCACCAACAATAAAGCTCTCCAAAATAAAATACGGTGCTTCTGTGGCGTAGCCGTTTAACATATCAAAGATGAAAAAGCCCAACCCACCTGCTAATGAACCTTTAAAGTAGCCTAATAATAAAACTGCCAATAATAATACCGCATTGCCTAAATGGACAAAAGCTCCGGTGGGTAGTGGAATTTTAATCGTGGTTCCGATTACAGTCAAAGCAGTAAACAACGCTACTAAGACAATTGCTTGGACGGAAAAATCTTTTTTCATTGGATGGCCTCCATTCTTTTTTGCGCCTTGTTGTAAGCGCCATGCCAGACGTGTCCGACATAAGGATTAATCTGCACGCCTTCTTTAATAGCAGCGGCGACAAATTGTTTAGCCATCGCCACAGCTCGTTTCATCGGAGCCCCTTTAGCCAGACCGGCTGTCACTGCCGCAGCAAAAGTACATCCCGCACCATGATTGAAATCGGTTTGGTACAATTCATTTTCAAAGGTGACAAATTCAGCCCCGTCGTAAAATAGATCAATAGCTTTATCACTTCCTAAGCGATGACCGCCTTTTATGACAACGTTTTTTGCCCCTTGTTGCCAAATGGCCCGGGCCGCTTTTTTCATATCCGTAAGATTGGTCAAATCACCTAGCTCCGCTAAAATTCCGGCCTCTACTAAATTAGGGGTGGTAATCGTCGCCAGCGGTAATAAATATTTTTTGATTGCCGTAACTACTTCCGGTTGCAAAATTTGCGCCGTACCTTTACAGGCAATAACTGGATCGACGACTATATTTTCCACCTGCTGCTTGTCCAAAAAATCAACAGCCGCTAAAATATTGGCATCATTTCCCATCATCCCTGTTTTCAAAGCTGCCATATCCGCTCCGGCAAAAGCAGAAATAAGTTGCTTTAACAACAGTTCAGCCGGTAATTCCGTCACTTCATGGGACCAACCTGTTTTAGGATCCATTGTGACGATCGAAGTAATACTCGCAAAACCAAAAACACCGTATTCCTCGAAGGTTTTCAAATCGGCTTCCAATCCGGCACCACCGGTAGAATCAGAACCCGCAATTGTTAATACCTTTTTCATTTGACCACTCCTTTTTAAATACCTATTATTAGCCCATTTTTGCTAAACTCATTTTTGCGGGATACTAATTTTAAGTATAGGGCTTGTACTTCTTGACGGAAACGACCAATTGGTTTATTTTGAAACCAACCAATTAATTTTTGGACTATAATTTCTAGAACGTAAAATCTTAATTTTACAAAGGAGCATTTATGACTTTAAACCGTAAAAGTAAAACACCTTTGTTCCAACAACTAATGGAAGTTATCATCGCAGAAATCGAATCTGGAAAATTAGCCCCTGGTGATCGCCTCATGCCCGAGCGAAAAATGGCCGACTTTTATCACGTTAACCGTTCCACTGTCAACCACGCATTAGAAGAGTTAACCAGTTTAGGCTGGCTTGTTCGCAAACAAGGCAGCGGAACCGAAGTCGCCAAAGGTCGGTGGGGCTCGCGGCAAGCACCACAATTTCAATGGCAGCATTTACTGGCCAGTCGCAGTCAGCAAGATCCTTACAGTAAAGCACAAAACCAATTGCGTAAAAACTTGCAAACAATCGATTTAGCCAATGGCGAGCTACCCCAGGACTTAATTCCGGCTTTTAAATTTCCGGCTTTATCCTGGGATCAAATTATTAAAGAAGAAAAAAATTTGCGGGATACTGGCTATTTGCCCTTAAAGGCTACAATTACAAAAAAATTAGCCCAAAAATTCCAGCTCTCCTTAAAAAATCAGGACTTATTGATTACTGCTGGCTCGACGCAGGGAATTTCACTAATTTTGCAAACACTCTTACAACCTGGTGATGTGATTGCCACAGAAGATCCGTCATTTTTATTTGCACTACCTCTTTTTCAGTCGCTGGGATTACGGCTAGAAGGCATTGCCACCGATCACGAAGGAATTATGCCCAGTGAATTAGAAAAGCAGATTTTAGCAAAAAAAGTAAAACTACTCTATTTAAACCCTACTTTTCAAAATCCAACTAGTCGCTGCCTTTCTTATGAACGTCGGCTAAAAATCATTGAAATCTGTCGCAAGTATTACGTCCCCATTATTGAAGACGACATCTTTGGCGAGTTAGATTTCACGACTCCAATTCCTAAATTAAAGGAAATTGCGCCCGAACAAGTGCTCTACCTTGGTTCTTTGTCAAAAATTTTTGGTTCCAGTATTAAAATTGGCTGGCTGTTGGCTCCTAAAAATTTGATTTCTTCCCTCGCTAATACGAAAAAGTCATTGGATAGCGAAACCAACTTATTCACCCAAATATTGGCCAACATTGCCTTAAGTAGTCCTGAATACGATACCCAACACGCCCAACTCATCAAAGAACTTGAACAACGCAGCCAGCTATTGTGCGAAACTTTTGCCCCCTTTAAAACAGATTGGGAATTCACAAAAATTAAAGGCGGCCTTTATTATTGGTTTACGTGGCAACACCAAAATTTGAACCGCAAAGATTGGCAACTATTTTTCGAGGAAAATTTATTGGTCGCCCCTTCTTTTTTCTTTAGTAATGATACAATGTCTATGCGAATAAATTATACCCAGCTAACGCCGGAGCTGGTAACGACGCTGGCAGAAAAAATGGAACGAATTACTCGCAAGCTTTTACGTAAGACACCTTCAACAAAGGCATAACACAAACAATTTCTAATTTTAGGAGGCAAAAAATGAAGGACGTTATCACATTATTGAAAAACCACCGTAGCTATCGCAACTTTGACGAAAACTACGAGCTAAAAGATGAACAGCTACAAGAAATTTTAGCTGCCAGTCGCCAAGCACCGTCTTGGATGAATGGTCAAGCCTACTCGATCATTGTGGTAAAAAATAAAAAATTGCGGGAAAAACTAGTTGAATTAAATCCTAGTAATCCCCACATGCTCCACAGCTCTGTCTTTTTATTATTTGTGGCCGACTTACAGCGCACACAATTAGTTGCTTTAAAACAAGGCGTGGATTATGCCGTAACAGATAGTTTGAACCCTTTGATTATTGCAACGACAGATGCCAGTTTAGCATTGCAAAATGCGGTCACTGCAGTAGAAGCATTGGGTCTTGGCAGCGTGATTGTCGGCAGTGTACGTAATCAAATCGACCAAGTCAGTGAACTTTTCAATTTACCACCTTACGTTTACCCAATCGCTGGTCTTAGCATTGGAAAACCCACTGTTGAAATGCAGGTAAAACCTCGCCTACCAGAAAAAGCCGTCATTCATTACGACACTTACCAAGCATATGACTATCAATTAATCGAAGATTACGACCAGACGATGAAAAAATTCGGCGAGGCCCGCGAAACAAAACTTTGGACTAAAAAATTCGCCGACTACTACAAAGAACCGCGGAACGTTCATTTAAACGACTATTTAAAAAAACAACATTTACTTTAAAAATCAACTACCACACGTCATTTTTTCACACAAAAACCCTACAATTTGAAGAGGACGCCACGCAAAGGGCTTGTTTTCAAATTGTAGGGTTTTTACTTTTATTTCGCCTATTGTACTCGTTTTAAGGATAGCTTACGAAATAAACTGCAGCAAAAAACAGACTCTTTACTAAAAAATCTGCTGTGAATTGCTGGATACTCCTATGTAAATAATAAAAAAAGAAGCAGGAATCCTGCTGGCTCTCACCTTATGGTCTTAGATATCTATTTTTAAAGCACGGTTTAAATCTAACAGTAAAAAGCCGCTATAGGAAATTTTCATTTTTTCTTATAGTCAAAAAAAGAAGCAAAATCCGAAGATTTTGCTTCTAAAGTTCAAGAATTATTTTTCGATTGTTGTAACAACGCCTGAACCAACAGTACGTCCGCCTTCACGGATTGAGAAACGAGTACCGTCTTCGATCGCGATTGGGTGGATTAATTCAACGTCCATAGTAACGTTATCGCCAGGCATAACCATTTCAGTACCTTCTGGTAATTCAACAACGCCTGTTACGTCAGTTGTACGGAAGTAAAATTGTGGGCGGTAGTTTGTGAAGAATGGAGTGTGACGTCCGCCTTCTTCTTTAGTTAAAACGTAAACTTCTGCCGCGAATTTTGTATGTGGAGTGATTGAACCTGGTTTAGCCAATACTTGACCACGTTGGATGTCTTCACGAGCCACACCACGTAATAATGCACCAATGTTGTCGCCAGCTTCAGCGTAATCCAACAATTTACGGAACATTTCAACACCTGTTACAGTAGTTTTAGCAGTTTCTTCAGCGATACCTACGATTTCAACTTCGTCACCAACGCGAACTTGTCCACGTTCAACACGACCAGTTGCAACAGTACCACGACCAGTGATTGAGAATACGTCTTCGACTGGCATCATGAATGGTTTGTCAGTATCACGAACTGGAGTTGGGATATATTCGTCAACTGCAACCATTAATTCTAAGATTTTTTCTTCGTATGAAGCGTCGCCTTCTAAGGCTTTCAAAGCTGAACCTGCGATAACTGGAGTGTCGTCGCCTGGGAAGTCGTATTCTGACAATAAGTCACGAACTTCCATTTCAACTAATTCTAATAATTCTTCGTCGTCAACCATGTCCATTTTGTTCAAGAATACGACGATGTAAGGAACACCAACGTTACGTGACAATAGGATGTGTTCACGAGTTTGAGGCATAGGACCATCAGCAGCAGATACTACTAAGATCGCGCCGTCCATTTGAGCAGCACCAGTGATCATGTTTTTAACGTAGTCCGCGTGTCCTGGGCAGTCAACGTGAGCGTAGTGACGGTTTTCAGTTTCATACTCAACGTGAGCAGTTGAAATTGTGATACCGCGTTCGCGTTCTTCAGGTGCACCATCAATTTGATCGTAAGCAGAAGCTTGTGCTAGACCTTTTTTAGATAATACAGTTGTAATTGCAGCTGTAAGAGTAGTTTTACCATGGTCAACGTGTCCGATAGTACCGATGTTTACATGGGGTTTAGAACGGTCAAATTTTTCTTTTGCCATTTTAAAATGTTCCTCCTAAAAATACGTAATAGTTTTTATTTTTTGATAGGTAAACTGCCGCAAGCGACAGTTTGCCCTTATCATCGTTAATTATTGTACACGAATTTTTTTAAAAAATATAGCTCTTTTAAAAAAATCCTAATCATCAAAAATTATTCAGCTTTGCCGCCGTTTTTCTTAATGATTTCTTCTTGAATAGATTTTGGTACATCTTCATAGTGGTCAAATACCATCATGAAAGTACCGCGACCTTGTGTAGATGAACGCAATGTAGTTGCGTAACCAAACATTTCTGCTAACGGAACGATAGCATTAACGATTTGGGAGTTACCGTGTGCTTCCATACCTTCAACGCGACCACGACGAGCAGTTACGTGACCCATAATATCACCTAAGTAATCTTCTGGAACAGTAATTGTAACTTTCATCATTGGTTCTAAGATTGCAGGTTTTGCTTTTTTAGCAGCAGCCCGCAATGCCATTGAAGCAGCAACACGGAAGGCAGTTTCACTTGAATCGACATCATGGTAAGAACCGTCGTAAAGTTTTGCTTTAATATCAACTAATGGATAGCCAGCTAAGACACCGTTGTCCATTGCATCTACTAAACCTTTTTCAACAGCTGGAATGTATTCACGTGGAACCACACCACCAACGATGGCGTTTTCGAATTCGAAACCGGCACCTTCTTCGTTTGGCGTAAATTCAATCCATACGTGACCGTATTGACCTTTACCACCAGACTGACGTACAAACTTACCTTCTGCTTCAGTAGCAGCACGGAAAGTTTCACGATAAGAAACTTGAGGAGCACCAACGTTTGCTTCGACTTTAAATTCACGACGCATACGGTCAACTAAGACGTCTAAGTGCAATTCACCCATCCCTGAGATAACAGTTTCACCAGTTTCAACGTTTGTTTCAACACGGAATGATGGATCTTCTTCTGCAAGTTTTTGTAATGCAATACCCATTTTATCTTGGTCAGCTTTTGATTTAGGTTCAACAGCAACTTGGATAACTGGGTCAGGGAATTCGATTGATTCTAAGATTACTGGAGAATCTAAGGCACAAAGAGTGTCCCCTGTTGTTGTATCTTTCAAACCAACGGCAGCAGCGATATCACCGGAATAAACGCGGTCGATTTCGTTACGCGTGTTGGCGTGCATTTGCAAGATACGTCCGATACGTTCTTTTTTGTCTTTTGAAGCGTTCAATACATATGAACCACTTTCTAAGACACCAGAATAAACACGGAAGAAAGTTAGGCGACCTACGAATGGGTCAGTCATAACTTTAAATGCTAATGAGGCAAATGGAGCTTCGTCGTCAGCTGGACGAGTTGTTTCTTCGTCAGTCTTTGGATCGATCCCTTTAATTGCTTCAACATCTAATGGTGAAGGCAAGTAGTCAAGAACAGCATCCAACATTAATTGAACCCCTTTGTTTTTGAAGGCTGAACCAGCCATTACAGGGAAGAAGTCAACGTTGATTGTTGCTTGACGGATACCAGCTTTTAATTCAGCTTCAGTAATTTCTTCGCCGTCTAAATATTTCATCATTAAATCTTCATCAGTTTCAGCTACTGCTTCCACTAATTTTTCGCGCCATTCTTGCGCTTGTTCTAGGTATTCTTCAGGAATTTCAGTTTCTTGAATTTCAGTACCTAAGTCGTTTGTGTAGATTTCAGCTTTCATTGTCACAAGGTCAATGATACCGGTGAAATCTTCTTCTGCACCAATTGGTAATTGGATTGGATGAGCGTTAGCACCCAAACGATCGTGTAATGTAGAAACTGAGTACAAGAAGTCTGCACCGATTTTGTCCATTTTGTTACAGAATACAACACGAGGTACGCGGTATTCTGTTGCTTGGCGCCAAACAGTTTCAGTTTGTGGTTCAACCCCTGATTGAGAGTCAAGGACAGTAACCGCACCATCTAATACACGCAATGAACGTTGTACTTCAATTGTGAAGTCCACGTGTCCTGGTGTGTCGATGATGTTGACACGGTAACCTTTCCACTGAGCAGTTGTCGCAGCAGAAGTGATAGTGATACCACGTTCTTGTTCTTGTTCCATCCAGTCCATTTGTGAAGCGCCTTCGTGGGTTTCACCAATTTTATGGATTTTACCTGTATAATAAAGGATACGTTCAGTCGTAGTAGTTTTACCTGCATCGACGTGAGCCATGATACCAATATTACGAGTTTTTTCTAACGAAAATTCTCTAGCCATTTCTTGCTTGTGCTCCTCTCTTTAAAAAGCGGCAAAAGAAATCTTTTGCCCGCTTACTTGGTGTAACAATCGAATTGTCTTTTTTGCAAGAGCAAAAAAGATCTTACCAACGATAGTGGGCAAAAGCACGGTTGGCTTCGGCCATTTTGTGTGTGTCTTCGCGTTTTTTCACAGAAGCACCAGTGTTGTTTGCTGCATCCATGATTTCTTTTGCAAGACGTTCTTCCATTGTGTGTTCTCCACGCAAACGTGCGTAGTTAACAACCCAACGTAAGCCTAAAGTTGTACGACGTTCAGGACGAACTTCAACTGGGACTTGGTAGTTAGAACCACCGACACGGCGAGCTTTAACTTCTAAGACAGGCATGATATTTTTCATTGCTTGTTCAAAGACTTCTAATGGATCGTTACCAGTAGATTCTTTAATAATGTCAAAAGCATTATAGATAATATTTGCAGCAATCCCGCGTTTGCCATCAACCATAACACGGTTGATCAAACGGGTTACTAATTTTGAGTTATACATAGGATCTGGTAAAACATCGCGTTTTGCAACTGGACCTTTACGAGGCATCCGTAACTCCTCCTTTACGTAGTCATTTTGTATTGTGTTCTATATAATAGTCTGTAAACTAGATTAAGCTTTAGGACGTTTTGTACCGTATTTAGAACGAGATTGTTTACGGTCGTTAACGCCAGCTGTATCTAATGCACCACGAACGATATGGTAACGTACCCCTGGTAAGTCTTTTACACGTCCACCACGTAATAAAACAACGCTGTGTTCTTGTAAGTTATGGCCGATACCTGGGATATAAGCTGTTACTTCGATCAAGTTAGACAAACGAACACGGGCATATTTACGCAAAGCTGAGTTCGGTTTTTTCGGTGTCATTGTACCCACACGAGTGGCAACCCCACGTTTTTGCGGAGAGTTCACATTCGTTTGAGCTTTTTTGAAACTGTTATATCCTTTGTTCAATGCTGGTGAATTTGATTTTTCAACCTTGGATTTACGAGGTTTACGTACTAATTGGTTAATTGTAGGCATCCCTTGTTTTCCTCCTTCCTTGATTCGCCTTTCTAGCTCCACACATCCAGGTGGTTCTTTTTCAGCGATAAAAAATAATGCAGCCTTGTGCATAATCGTCAGTTGTACTTTTCTTACAGTCAGCACGTCTGTTTTAAGAGACCTGTAGACAAAGCACCTTTGTTAGAATAGCATGATTGAAAATAGGTGTCAATAAAAAACGCAAAGCTTTTGCAAACTTCTTGAAAAATTTTTAAACAGCCGATTTTTCTCATTCCCATGACGCCTTCTTTGTATTTATCTTATAGAAGTAAAATTTTTATGAAGCCCATTTTGAATAAAGTTGCTTTATAGTTTTTTTAACTGTAAAAGAAACGCCAGAAAGCTATCATTTCCCGTAAAAAAGCTTTAAAATGAAGTCAAATTAGTTTGTAAAGGGGTAAAAATTACGATGGACTTAAAAGAAATGGTTGGCAAAGAAGCCTGCAAGCATATTAAAAGCGGTATGACAGTCGGACTTGGAACGGGTTCAACTGCTTATCACATGGTGGCAGAAGTGGGTCGGATGATTAAAGAAGAGAATTTACAAATTACCGGTGTGACCACTTCTACCCAAACTTTAATTCAAGCCAGAGAACTAGGGATCCCATTGGCCTCAATTGATGAAGTCGATCACATTGATATTACCATTGACGGTGCCGATGAAGTTGATCCTAATTTTTTAGGAATTAAAGGTGGCGGTGCCGCTCTCTTATATGAAAAAATCGTTGCCACGTATTCTGATAAAGTGATTTGGATTGTTGACAGCTCTAAAATGGTCGAAAAATTGGGTAAATTTCCCCTACCAGTTGAAGTGATTCCTTTTGGCAGCCAACAAATTTTCAACATTTTAGCCAAACAAGGCTACAACCCCACTTTCCGTAAAACGAGCGATGGCGAGTTTTTACACACGGATAGCGGCAATTATATTATTGATTTGCATTTAGAGACAATCGCCGATCCTCACGCACTGGCTGAAGAATTAATCCACATGACTGGTGTAGTGGAACATGGCTTGTTTTTAGATATGACGCAGTTGGTAATTGTCGGTGAAAAAGACGGCCCTAAAACGTTACACAACCCCGCTTTTTCTTAATTAAACATTTCAAGGTTGGGATAAACGACAGGTAGTGTTTATCCCAACCTTTTTTTGACCAAACAAAAAAACAAGTAAATATTAAAAAAGCTTTTACCTTATAAAGATCTACTTTTGAACTTTCCTCTTCTCAGAAGCTTTTTTGCGTTTTTTTGCAAGAAACGGTACCATTTTGACGGAGTTTATGCTACATTTTTCTTAATGAAAATGAAGACTGTGAGGATTTATCATGACAATTTTTGGCTATGCCCGCACCACAATCAACGACAATGATTTAGATTCCCAAGTGAAGTCTTTGACGGAATATGGCTGTGGCCCAGTATTTTTAGATACTTTTGAACAAAAATACCACGAGGAAAATCACGCCGATTTAGATACTGTGATTGCACAAATGCAACCAGGTGACGCCTTAGTCGTAAGCGACTTGCACCGTTTGGGCCGTTCTACGCGTCAACTGACCGAATTAACCAGCTTATTTAAAAATCGCAACTTGCATTTAGTCAGTTTGACTGAAAGCATTGACACCAGAAGCCAGATGGGTGACATCTACTTCAATTTAATGGAAGGCTTAGCACAAATGGAATGTGCGCTGATTAAAGAGCGTACCCTTGTCGGTCTAAACAAAGCCCGCCAAAAAGGTAAAATTGGCGGTCGTCCCAAAATCGATGGGAAAACGGTGAAAAAAATTCGCCAGCTTTATTACGATAAAAAAGAAACAATTCAATTCATTTCTTCTAAGTGTGGTGTATCAGTGGGAACCTGCTATAAATACATTAATTTAGCTCCTGAAGAATTGGAAAAAATTACGAATTAAATTGCTGCACAGCGACTTGTCTTTTTCAAAAGAGCAAGGTGCTGTGCCTTTTTTTAGTGGCAAAATGCACTAAAACAGTGTACAATGTGGAAGGAATTGAAAATTTCAGAAACCAAATGACAAAGGAGAGTTATTCATGCCAAAATTAGTATTTTCTCGTCACGGTTTGAGCGAATGGAATGCATTGAACCAATTTACTGGTTGGGTTGACGTAGACCTAGCTCCAGAAGGTGTTGAAGAAGCAAAAGAAGGCGGCCGCAAAATTAAAGAAGCCGGCATCGAATTCGATATCGCTTATACTTCTGTATTAAAACGCGCTATCAAAACTTGTAACTATATCTTAGAAGAATCTGACCAATTATGGGTGCCACAAGTTAAATCATGGCGCTTAAACGAACGTCATTACGGTGCATTACAAGGTTTGAACAAAAAAGAAACCGCTGAAAAATACGGTGACGAACAAGTTCACATCTGGCGTCGTTCATACGACACATTACCTCCATTATTGGATGCAACAGATCCTGGTTCTGCAGCAAATGACCGTCGTTACGCTATGTTAGATCCACGGGACGTTCCTGGTGGAGAAAACTTAAAAGTTACTTTAGAACGTGCTTTACCATTCTGGCAAGATGAAATCGCGCCAGCATTAAAAGACGACAAAACTGTCTTAGTAGCTGCACACGGCAACTCATTACGCGCTTTGGCTAAACACATTGAAGGCATCTCTGATGATGATATCATGGATCTTGAAATTCCAACTGGCCAACCTTTAGTTTATGAATTAAACGACGATTTATCAGTAGCTAAAAAATACTACTTATAAGCCATTTATATAAAGAGGCTGCAACAAAAGTGCATCGGTACTTTTGTTGCAGCCTCTTTTTTTGCAGGTAACTGGTATTTTTAAATACCAATCAGACAAATACCCAACCTGCAATTTTTAGCTTATTTCTTAAAATAAATACTGCTGCCATGGCTTTTTTCACTTACCTGTTAAGACAAAATGCACAGTAATGCCAGCTATCTATTCTACTTTTCAAAATTACTTTAGCATTTTAGCAAAACGGGCCATTGCTGCTTGTACTTCTGGTTGGTACTGCGGTGCAATCAGCGGGACTAATTTTTCACTGACAGCAGCAAACTCTTTTACCGTAAACTCATCGGTTGCTAATTTGGCAAAAGCCGCTACTAAAATTTCTGTTGCTGGTTCTTCTTGACCTGCAACTACCCGCTCTTTAATGAACTGCAAAAACAGCTCTTGCTCTTTTAACATTTCACAACAGCTCCTTTTACAAATAGTTTTGTTCAACCAAACTGTCTTGGTAAATTTTCACAACATCTTCCACTTGTAAGGGTACAAAAGCATCGGTTGCAATTTTGCTATAAGCCACTGCTTGCTTGGCCATCACTTCAAATTTGCGATCATCTTCAATACCAACTTCTGGCAGTGTCATCGGAATGCCACAGGCTTTGAAATAATCATATGTTTTTTGAATCGCCATGCGGGCTGCCATCATCGGTACCGTTTCATTAATTTGCCAAACATTGCGGCCATATTGGGCAAACTTCACTGCAGTCTCTTCATTTAACACATGATGCATCCAACGGGGAGTTAAAATGGCTAGGCCAATTCCATGGGTAATGTCATAAAAGGCACTCAATTCATGTTCCATTGCATGACAGGACCAACTACCGCCTTTCCCACTACCAGTTAAGCCGTTTAATGCCAAGGTGCTGGCCCACATCAGATTTGCCCGTGCATCATAGTCTGTTGGAGTAGCTAAAGCAATTGGGCAATTTTTCGTTACTGTCCGCATCAAGCCTTCACTGATACCGTCTTGCACGTCTGTTGCAGGCGTTGTATTAAAGTAGTTTTCAAATAAGTGGCTCATAATATCTGCTGAACCGGCTGCGGTTTGGTATTTCCCTACACTAAACGTATTTTGCGGATCTAAAAAGGAGACTTTAGGTAATAAGTTTTCTCCTCCCATCCCTAATTTTTGGTTGGTCTGCCAATTGGTAATCACAGCACCGCGATTCATCTCGCTACCAGTTGCGGCCAACGTCAAAATCGTGACGATTGGTAATGCAGCTCCAGCGTAATTTCTTTTTTCAATTACCGCCCATGGCTCTTCATCAGGACTACCATGGACAGCTGCGACGGCTTTGGCACAATCAATTGTCGACCCGCCACCTACTGCTAAAATCACGTCAATTTCATTTTCAGCACATAATTTTGCGCCTCTTGCCACAGTTTCAATGCGCGGATTTGGTTCTACTCCTGCCAGTTCAACAATTTTAAAGTCCGCCAGTTCCTTTAAGACACGGTCATACAAACCGTTTTTCTTAATACTGCCACCACCATATACAAGTAATACCCTTTGGCCAAAATTTTCTATCACTGCGGTCAATTCATGCAGCCGATCTTTACCAAAGCGGATATCTGTTGCAACATTAAAAGTAAAATTATTCATACTTGTCACTCCTTTGAAATTAATCTACATTCTTACTTTACCCTTAAGCTACTATAAAAGAAAGCGGTATCTTAAATCTTACATTACACAAGAAAAAGAGGCTGCTTGAAAGACAATTTTTTGACAACCTTAGAAGATTAGCTTTTTTCCTCTAACTTTTTAAGGTTGTTACAATTCATCTTTTTCAAACTAGCCTCTTTTGACTTATTCTTTAATTGCCGTTTCCAAACCAACTTCAATCATATCGTTAAATGTGATTTGACGTTCTTCTGCGGTGGTTTCTTCACCGGTAATCATATGATCACTAACTGTACAAATAGCAAGTGCTTGCACGTGGAATTTCGCTGCTAGATAATAAAGAGCAGCTGCTTCCATTTCCACGCCTAAAATCCCTACATCAGCTAAAGCAAAAGTTTCAGCCAAATCATCTTTATAAAATGTATCTTCTGATAAAATATTCCCAACATGGGTGGTAAAACCTTTTGCTTTTGCAATATCATAAGAATTTTTCAATAATTCAAAATCAGCGATTGGTGCATAATGGAAAGATTGAAAATTCTTTTGCACAATTGAGGAGCTAGTCGTAGCCGCTTGGGCAATAATCAAATCCCGCACATGCACATCTTCTGATAGCGCACCACAAGTCCCAACGCGAATTAATTTTTTGACACCATAGGAGTTAATCAACTCATGGGCATAAATACTAGCAGAAGGCATCCCCATGCCAGTTCCTTGCACGGATACCCGCTCACCTTTATAAATACCGGTATAACCTAACATTCCCCGCACGTTATTGTAACAAATCGGGTCTTCTAAAAAAGTTTCGGCAATATATTTTGCCCGTAATGGATCTCCTGGTAATAAAATTTTATCGGCGATTTCACCGGCCTGTGCTTCAATATGAACGCTCATGAATAACTTCCTTTCCTTTTTCGTTGGTGATAATTATTTATTGCTAAAATTATTCTGACAGTTTTTTTATAATTTTGCTAGTGTTTCTTTCACTAATGCTTTAAATTCTGCCTTCACACGCTCTGTTGTTTCCACCACTTCTGCATGGTTTAGATTTTTTTGCATGCCCGCAGCTAAATTAGTGATACAAGAAATACCCAATACTTTTAAGCCACTATGAGCCGCTACGATAACTTCTGGCACGGTTGACATTCCGACTGCATCTGCGCCAATTGTGCGAGCAAACCGAATTTCAGCTGGTGTTTCATAAGTTGGACCAGAAAAGCCCATGTAAACACCCTCTTTTAAATGTAAGCCCGCCGCTTTTGCGACTTCTTTTGCCACTGTCATATATTCTATGCTATAGGCTTGGCTCATATCTGGGAATCGTGGTCCCATACTTTCTTCATTAGGACCAACTAAAGGATTTGCCCCCATGAAATTAATATGATCTGTAATTAACATCAAATCCCCGGGTGCAAATGTTTCGTTCACACCACCACACGCATTGGTCACAACCACAGAATGTGCGCCAAGTGCTTTCATCACGCGGACTGGATAAGTGACTGTTTGCATCGAATTGCCTTCATAATAATGAAAACGCCCTTGCATCGCTAAAACTTTTTTTCCTGCCAAATCGCCATAAACCAGCTGACCAGCATGTCCCACGACTGTTGAGATTGGAAAATGAGGAATTTCATTATAGGAAATCACCACTGGATTTTGAATTTCTTCAGCTAATTCTCCTAAGCCAGAACCTAAAATCAAGCCAAATTCAACTGCTTTTACACCTTGTTCTTTGATAAAATCTGTCGTTTCTTGTAATTGTGCTAAAATCTCTGTCATAAAGACCTCCCATGATTGCATTAACCTGTTGTGTAATGTTTTAAAACTTAACAAAGGCAATACTGACAGCAGCAAAAATAATACTATTTCCTACTGTCAGTTTTTCTTAAAAATTTTATTTTAAAGCAGCTAAGAAGCTTTGGCCGTTTTCTGTTGCCGGTACAGCAAAGTTTTCTGCAATAGTTGCCGAAATATCAGCATAAAAACCTTGTGGCAATGCGCCTTTTCCGGTCATTTTTTTGCTATAAGCAAGTAATGGCACATATTCACGGGTATGATCTGTACCAGGGAAAGTTGGATCGTTACCATGATCGGCAGTAATTAACAACAAATCATCATCGGCCATATTGTCCAACAATTCTGGAATCCGCAAATCAAAATCTTCAATGGCATGTGCATACCCCACGACATCGCGGCGGTGACCATACAGCGCATCAAAATCTACCAAGTTTGTAAAACTTAAACCGGTAAAGTCTTTTTTCATTACTTCTAATAATTTATCCACACCGTCCATATTACTCTTTGTGCGAATTGCTTCTGTAACACCTTGGCCGTTAAAGATATCGTTGATTTTACCCACAGCAATGACATCTTTGCCGTTATCTTTTAATGAATCTAAGACCGTTTTACCAAACGGATCTAAGGCGTAGTCGTGACGATTACTTGTGCGGGTAAAATTACCAGGTTCACCTACATAAGGACGTGCAATAATGCGGCCGATCATATAAGGTTCATCTTTTGTAATATCGCGAGTAAATTGGCAAATACGATACAACTCTTCTAAAGGAATAATTTCCTCGTGGGCTGCAATTTGTAAAACTGGGTCTGCAGAAGTATACACGATTAAATCTCCAGTTTTCATTTGGTGTTCACCATAGTCGTTAATTACTTCTGTGCCGGAATAAGGTTTGTTGCAGACGACTTTACGCCCAGAAAAATCTTCAATTTGTTTTAATAATTCATCGGGAAAACCATTTGGGAAAACGCGGAATGGTTTTTTAATATTTAATCCCATAATTTCCCAGTGGCCAGTCATTGTGTCTTTGCCCACAGAGATTTCTTCTAATTTAGTGGCATAACCTTGATGATCTTTTTCATCTTTAACACCTGTTAGAGGGCGAATGCTCCCTAAACCTAATTGTTCCAAGTGCGGGATAGTTAACCCAGCTTCTTTTGCAATGTGGCCTAATGTATCTGCTCCAACATCACCAAATTTTTCGGCATCCGGCGCTTGACCGATACCCACTGAATCCATGACGATTAAATGTACACGTTTAAACATTTTATTCCCTACTTTCTATAATTTTAAGCTACCTCTATCTTACTAGAAGTCACCCTATTTGGCAGTTATAAACAACTTTTTGAATCCATAGAAAAAGAGCAGGACAAAGCAACAATGTCCCTTAGTCCCACCCTTAAACAAACTATTTTGATTTAATATAATTGGTACCGTTGGCCTTGGGACCTGATGCTTTTCCTAAGAAGATTACCAACACTAAAATTGTTAGAACATACGGTGCTGCCTGCAAATAGACATCTGGAATTGATGAAATAATCGGCAATTTAGCACCGGCAATACTGATGTTTTGGGCAAAGCCGAAGAATAACGCCGCTCCCATCGCACCCAGTGGATTCCATTTTCCAAAGATCATTGCCGCCATGGAAATGAAACCTTGACCAGCAATTGTCGTAATGGCAAAACGACCAGAAATAGATTGCGCAAAAACTGCGCCCCCCATCCCGCCTAAAAAGCCAGAAATCAACACTCCCGAATAACGCATTAAATACACGTTAATCCCTAGCGTATCTGCAGCTTGAGGATGTTCCCCCACTGAACGCAAACGTAAACCAAATTTTGTTTTAAAAATAATAAACCAAGCTAAAACAGCAATCAAAATGGCAACATATGCCGGTAAAAACGTATCTTTAAAGAAAATTGTTCCAATAACTGGAATGTCTTTTAAGACTGGAAAACTATAATAACCAAGTGTTCCGCTGATATTATCCGTTTGTCCTTTACCATAGATAGCTTTGACTAAAAAGACTGCCAAAGCTGGCGCCATTAAGTTCATAACAGTACCAGAGATAATATGGTCGGCGCGAAAGTTAATCGTTGCCACTGCGTGTAATAATGAAAAGACAATCCCTGCTAACCCTCCGACTAAAATTCCCAGCCACGGTGTCATTGCGCCAAATTGATCGTACATTTCCAAGTTAAAGACAATAGAGGTGAAGGCCCCCATTACCATAATACCTTCCAAACCAACGTTTACAATCCCACTGCGTTCAGAGAAAACTCCACCTAATGCAGTTAAGATTAAAGGAGCGGAATAAATCAAGGTTTGGGTTAAAATTGAGGCAATTAAATCAATACTCATTAGATTTTCCCTCCTTCTTCATCCTGGTCGCTTGGACTAGCTTCCACTTCAGTTACGACAGCAACTTCTTTTTTAGGCCCAAAGAATTTTGCTAATGCAAAGCGAATAACAAAGCTAATGCCGACAAAGAAGATGATAATGGCAATATCCACATCCACCAATTCTGATGGAATACCTGCAACTTGCATCCCTTGTCCGCCAAGTTTCAAGACACTAAACAGTAATGCTGACAATAAAATCCCTACTGAACTGCCGCTTCCTAGTAACGAAACCGCCATTCCGTCAAAACCAATGGATAGAGAGGTTCCTTGAATAAAGAAGTTTTGGAATGTACCTAAACCTTGAACCACACCACCAAGACCAGCTAAACAACCAGAAATGACCATTGAAACAATGATCGTCCGTTTACTACTCATGCCGGCATATTCAGACGCAAATGGGTTCAAACCCACCGAGCGAATTTCATAACCTAATGTCGTTTTCTTCATTAAGAAATAAACCAACACCAAGAAAATCAAAGCTAAGAAAATCCCCATGTTTAACCGAGAATGATTGGAAATATTGGTTAAAAAGTCCGTTCGTAACGAACCGTTTGCACCAATCATTTTTGTGACCCCTTTGTTACTCATCAATTTTTCGTCCATCACATTGTTGACAATATGGGTACTTGTATAAAGCAAAATATAGTTCATCATAATGGTTACAATTACTTCACTTGTACCAAAGAAGGCGCGTAAAATACCAGGAATTGCCGCTGCGATTGCACCAGCTAAAGCCCCAACAATAATTGCTAAAGGTAAAACTACGATTTTGGGCGCATCAGGCAGAGCCAAAGCGACCCAAATACTAGCAACCCAGCCACATAAAGCCTGACCCGAAAGACCGATATTGAAAAAGCCGGCTGAATTTGCCACCGAAAACCCTAATGCTGTGAAGATTAACGGACCCGCCGTTACAAAAATTTCCCCAATATTCCGCGGGTTAATCGCACCTGTTTGCGGATTTAAAAAGGCGGTCTTCAACATTTGACTATAACCGGCAATCGGATTAAAACCAAAGGCCGCCATAATAATGCCACCTATGATAAACCCAAGTAAAACCGCAATAACCGGTACGAGGAGATTTCTGATTTTTTCAGAACGATTATTCAACTGCCTCACCTACTTCCTCCGTTTGCGCTTGTGTGCTTTCTTTGGCTAATTCTGCCCGTGCTTCTTCTAAAGAATAGCCCGCCATTAATAAACCAAGTTCTTTTTCGCTCGTTTCTTGCGGTGTAACTTCCCCGACAATTTCCCCAGCGTGTAGCACAACAATTCGGTCGGAAACATTTAGAATTTCTTCTAGTTCAAAGCTAACTAATAAAACAGCCTTAAATTTATCCCGTTGTTCAATTAAGCGTTTGTGAATAAATTCAATCGCACCAACATCCAAACCGCGCGTTGGGTTAGCAACAATTAACAAGTCTGGATTTCGATCAATTTCGCGGGCGATAATGGCTTTTTGTTGATTACCACCAGACAATGCTTTGGCTGGAACCAATTCATTTGTCGTTCGCACATCGTATTCTTTGATTAAATCTCGCGCTTTTTCATTGATTTCACCATAATTCAAAAAGCCGTTTTTACTTAAAGGCTCTTGGTAATACGTTTGCAACGCCATATTTTCAGCTAATGTCATCTCTAATACCAAGCCATATTTGTGGCGGTCTTCAGGTACGTGACCTACACCTTTTTCCACGATTTGGCGCGGTTTTTTATTGGTGATATCATCGCCGTCTAAAAAGACCTTGCCACTTTCAACTTTGCGTAAACCCGTTAGCGCTTGAATCAATTCTGATTGACCGTTTCCATCAATACCAGCAATCCCTAAAACCTCACCTGCTCTAACTTGCAAGCTTAAGTTTTTCACAGCCTCTAAACCGCGGCTTTCTTTGACCACTAGATTTTCAACCGACAAGATAACTTCTTGTGGATTGGCATCTTTCTTCGGTGTTTTAAAGGAAACTGCGCGGCCTACCATCATATCAGCTAATTCTTGACTGGTAACATCTTTAACTGTTACGGTACCAATTCCTTTCCCACGACGAATAACAGTACACTGGTCCGCCACTTTTTTAATTTCATCTAACTTATGGGTGATTAGAATAATCGATTTACCCTCTTTGACTAAGCCATGCATAATGGTGATTAATTCATCAATCTCTTGTGGCGTTAATACCGCTGTTGGTTCATCAAAGATCAATACTTCGGCACCACGATACAATGTTTTTAAAATTTCCACCCGTTGTTGCATCCCCACCGAAATATCTCTGACATAAGCGTCTGGATCAACAGCCAAACCATATTGCTCTGAAACGCGCATAATTTCTGCTCGCGCTTTTTTGCGGTCAATCACGCCAGCTTTTGTTGGTTCACTACCTAAAATGATATTTTCTGTCACAGTAAAAGCATCCACTAACATAAAATGCTGGTGCACCATTCCGATACCTAATTTGTTGGCAGCCGTCGGACTGGTAATATTTACTTTTTGTCCATTCATGAAAATATCACCAGAAGTTGGTTCTAATAATCCTGACAAAACATTCATCAATGTTGACTTACCGGCACCATTTTCGCCTAAGAGAGCGTGAATTTCGCCTGGTTTGACCCGTAGATTGATATCGTCATTGGCTTTGAAATCGCCGAAAGCTTTGGTGATATGCCGCATCTCAATGACATATTTCTCTTCTTGTGCCAAATTTTTTCACATCCTTACTTTTCGTCTTGCGCAACTTGTAAAATTGAATACGTTATCTATAAATGCAAAAATTTTTGCGGCGCTGCCGCTAGGAAATTGCTTTCCTTAAAGCTGGATTTGAAATTTTTTACCTCATGTACGTAAAGCCAAATTCACCTTTAAAGAAATCAATTGAAAAATCAGGTCTTGCCCGTCAAACAGACAAGACCTGAAAAATAAATTATTTAACGTCTTTTGGTACTTCTGGTACTTCGATTTTGCCGTCAGCAACTTCAGTTTTAACTTCTTTAATTGCTGCTTTTGCATCGTCTGATAAGAAACCTTCAGTCAAGTCAACGCCACCGTCTTTAAGACCATATACCAAGTGTTCGCCACCAGGGAATTTGTCTTCTAAAGCACGGTTAGAAATATCTTGTACCGCAGCACCTACACCTTTAAGTGTAGAAGCTAATGTACAGTTATCGTCTTTACCATCAGAAGTTTGGAATTTACCTTCTGCTTCTTGATCACTATCCACACCTAAAACCCAAACTTTTTTGTCTTTTAATTCTGCTTCAGTAGATTTTTTGTTTAATTCTTTTGCTTCAGAGAAGACACCAGCACCAGTACCGCCAGAAGCGTGGAAAATTACGTCTACGCCGTCACGGTACATTGCTGCTGCTAAAGCTTTACCTTTAGCGGCATCGTTAAATGAAGCAGCATATTCGTTTTCGATTGTAATTTCTTTGTTTAATTTTTTCGCTGCATCTTTAACACCTTGCGTAAAACCAGCATCGAAACGATCGATTACAGCACCTTCTTCACCACCGATGAAGCCGACTTTATTTGTTTTTGTCGTATAGGCTGCAGCATAACCTGCTAAATATGAAGCTTCGTTGTCTTTAAATGTTGCAGAAACAACGTTCTTTTTGCCATCAATAACACTATCAATAATAACGAAATTATTATCAGGGTTTTGATCTGCTGCTTGTCCGATTGAATCAGTTAATAAATACCCTACACCAAAGACTGTTTTGAAACCATTTGAAACGGCATTGTCAATGTTTGTTGTGTATTGAGATGCATCGTTTGATTGGAAGTAGTTAAAACCACCCACACCTTTTTTCAAATTGTGTTCTTTACCCCAAGCTTGTAAACCTTCCCAAGCTGATTGGTTGAAAGAACGGTCATCGATTCCGCCGATGTCAGTTACGATTGCAGCACTATGTTTTGCATCTGTGCCCTTATCTGAACCGCCACCAGTGCTGTCTGTACTGTTACTTCCGCCGCCACCGCAGGCACCTAACAACATAATGGATGCTAACGCAACTGTTGCCAGACCAAATAATTTTGCTTTTTTCATTTCTGTAAAGCCCCCTAAAAGTAAGTTTTTTTCAACAGTCTATTGACTGAATGAACATGTTTTAGCGACCAGTTGTTACTAGTCAAAATCTTTATCGGTAAAAGAATATGGTAATAATTCTCCTACTGTGGTTTCTTTTGTCACACCATGATCGCCAACTAACGTCACGGGCATCTCTGGTGAACAGAATTCTGCCATCACCTGCCGACAAGCGCCACATGGTGAAATTGGTTCTGGTGTATGTCCTGCTACTACTAAATGACTAAATTCTCTTTCGCCTTCTGATACGGCTTTAAAAAAGGCAGTCCGTTCGGCGCAGTTTGCTAGCCCATAAGAAGCATTTTCAATATTCAAACCTTGATAAATTTTTCCTGCTTTGGTGACCAAACACGCCCCCACCGGAAAATGTGAGTAAGGCACGTAGGCTTTATCTAAAGCTTCGGTTGCCACGTTAATCCATTCTATTTTTGCTTTCATTTTTCCACCTGACCTCAAATTTACCTATTGTAATCGTAATTGACGTTTAGTAAATTCAATCGAAATATCTTGTTTTATTTGTCCAAATTTTAGTAGCCGCCGCCTTGGGAGCCAGTCACGATTGCTACACTAGCCGAAGTACCCAGCCGGTTAGCGCCCGCTTCTACCATTGCCATTGCTTCTTGTTCATTATGAATGCCCCCAGAAGCCTTCACACCCATTTCTGGTCCGACTGTTTGACGCATCAAGCGTACGTCTTCTACCACAGCCCCCCCAGTTGAAAAACCAGTTGAAGTTTTCACAAAATCTGCTCCTGCTGCTTTAGCTAATTCACAAGCTTTTACGATTTCTTCGTTATTTAGTAGCGCTGTTTCAATAATCACTTTAACCAAGGCTTTATCTTTCGCTGCCTTTACCACCGCTTCAATATCTTGTTGAACTTTTTTAAATTGGGCAGATTTTAGCGCACCAATATTGATTACCATATCCACTTCATCTGCACCATTATTGATGGCATCTGTTGTTTCATAGGCTTTAACTTCTGATGTGTTTGCCCCTAAAGGAAAGCCAATCACCGTACAAACAGCTGTCGGTTCACCTTTTAACTGTTCTGCCGCAAAACTTACCCAAGTTGGGTTGATGCAGACAGAATAAAAATGGTATTGTTTTGCTTCTTCAATAATACGTAACACATCTTCTTGTGTTGCGTCTGCTTTTAAAATTGTATGATCGATCATGCGATTTAATTCCATGTTTTGTACAACTCCCTAAATATTTTAATTGCTAAATTTTCTTTGAACTATAAAATAAATCAAATTTTTAATTAAAAACTTTTATTATGACTATTTTACCATGTATCTCGCAATTCAAAAAATGATTCTTGAAACGGCAATCATTTCGTGATGATGTCGTGAATTAGCGGAGGTTCAGTGGCCGTCGCGCCAATTTCAATATTTTGATAAAGTAACGCTTCTACAGCGGCAACATCTTCTGTATTGCTGTAAATGGTCAGTAGTGCCTCGCCTTCTGCAACTTTATCACCAATTTTTTTGTGCAATTTTAAACCGACAGCATAATCGATTTCATCTTCTTTTGTCTTACGACCTGCCCCTAAAAGCATTGCTGCAATACCGATTTCATTGGCTACTAATTTTGTGACAACACCACTTTTTCTAGCTGGCAATTTTATTTCATATTGGGCAGTTAGTAAACGTTCTGGCTCATCTACGACGGTTTCATCTCCACCTTGGTTTTTAATCATCTCTTTGAATTTTGTTAGTGCTTTACCAGAAGTCAGGGCTTCTTCTAACATTTCCCGCGCTTCTTGTAGCGTCTGAGCTTGTTTGGCTAACACGACCATTTGGCTGCCCAATGCATAACACATTTCTACTAAATCAGCCGGTCCAGCGCCTTTTAGCGTTTCAATCGCTTCAACGACTTCTAAGCTATTTCCAATTGCCTCACCTAAAGGTTGTGACATATCCGAAACAACCGCCATTACTTGACGATTGGCTAAATTACCGATGCGCACCATCGTGTGGGCCAAGCGCCGCGCGTCTTTTATATCCCGCATAAAAGCACCATCACCAGTCGTAACATCTAAAACAATGGCATCCGCACCAGAAGCAATTTTTTTACTCATAATTGAGCTGGCAATTAACGGAATCGAGCTGACGGTTGCAGTGACGTCCCGCAAAGCGTAAAGTTTTTTATCCGCTGGCGCCAAATCACCTGATTGACCAATCACAGCCACTTTACTTTCGTTTACGATTTTAATAAATTCTTCGTCTGAAATTTCAATTTTGAAACCTGGGATGGCCTCTAATTTATCTAACGTTCCGCCAGTAAAGCCCAAACCACGACCAGACATTTTTGCAACAGGAACTCCCACACTTGCCACCAGTGGTGCGAGCACCAAAGTAGTAGTATCTCCCACCCCACCGGTAGAATGTTTATCTACTTTGATTCCTTCAATTGAAGATAAATCGATAACTTCTCCAGAATGTGCCATCGCTAAAGTTAAGTTCGTAATTTCTTCATCTGTCATATCTGTAAAATAAATCGCCATCAACAAAGCGCTCATTTGATAATCTGGAATATCACCTTTTGTGTATTCTGTAATAATAAAGTCAATTTCTTCTTTAGATAACAATTGACCATCACGCTTCTTTTCGATTAAATCGACCATTCGCATGCCTTTTCCTCCTTAAGTCCAGTGTTATTATACAACAATAATTCAATTGGTAAACCACTTTAGTAAAACAGTTTACCTAATAAATCCCAACCTGTTAAAGCGCTTACAGGAGCAATATACTGTATTACTCCTCACTTGTCAAGGTCATCACACTCTCACGAATAATTAATTTAGTATCAAATACTTTATTCGGAATTCGTCGTTTGGGAAACTCGATTGCGTCGACTAAAAATTTAGCGGCGTAAAAACCAATATCAAAAGCTGGTTGCAAAACGGTAGTTAACGGAGGTGTCACGTATTCCGTCAAATTCAAGCCATCAAATCCAATCACCGAAATATCTTCTGGCACTTTTTTTCCTAATTCATAAATTGCCTGGTAACAGCCGATTGCCATCGAATCATTGCTACAAAAAATAGCTGTTAATTCTTTTTGTCGCAATAGCTCCTTAGCAGCTTGGTAACCACCAGCTACTGTTAACTCATTTTCTACCACATAGCGTCCTTTATAGGCGATACCGTGATCTTTTAAGCAATGGCGATACCCATTAAACCTCTCTTGCAATTGGTAATAGCCGGTACTTTCTTTTAGCATACCGATGTTTTGGTGTCCTTGTGCGATAAGATAACTTACAGCTTGATAAGCACCTTCGTAATCTTTGACAATTAAACGGCCATTGCTGCGTTGGTTAATCCCGCGATCAATTAAAATCGTCGGCATGTTGTGATAAATTGGGCTCCCAATTTCATAGCCACTTGGCAATAAATGCGGCGTTGCAAATAAAACCCCGTCTACTGAACGGTGACTAAGTTCTTCTAAATACGTAATCTCTTTTTCTTGGCTTTGCTGGGAGTTACACAAAATAATCATATAGCCAAGCGGATTAACATAACGTTCTGCCCCTTCGACTACTTTTGAGAAGAAAAAATCTGTCACATCTGGAATAATCATCCCAATTGTTTTTGAGCGACGATTAATCAAATTAGACGCAAAAAAATCAGGCTTATAGTGATATTTATTTACGATATCCCAGACCCGTTGCCTAGTTTCATTACTAAAGCGCGTCCCTTTATTATTTAAAATTTGCGAAACCGTTGTCACAGATACCCCTGCCATTTCCGCAATTTGTTTAATGGTCATCTTCATTTTAATCCCCCCACAAGCCCTAGTGTACCAAAATCTACTTTAAAAAAATAGCGGGTGAATTATTCTTGCGACAAATTTTCTGATGTCTTTTTACCTCATGGAAATAAAGTAATACAAAACTTTTCCCAAAATTTTCAGCAGCTAAAAAGACCTCTATAGAAAAAACTACAGAGGTCTTTTTTATCGAATTATCAACTGATGTGGAATTGTTATTTGCGCTTTTTTTTCATCATAAAAAAGTTGGAAGGCTGCTTTGCCACATTGCTTTAATTGATGATCAACGGTTGAAAAATGAAGGAGTTGGCTCACCAATAAATTTTCCCGACCAATGACCAAAGGCTGTGCATCTGAAGGGTATTGCGCTAAAATCATCGCAGCGACTTCATCGCCATTGGTGATAATTCCATCCACTGCTTGCTCTTTAAAAAATTCTGCCGCTTGAATGCCGTCTTCAGCATGAATACAGTCCCAAAAAATGTTGTCTGCTGAAAAATTAGGAAAGTATTTTTGGCTTTGTTCAATGGTTAAAATAGAATTACCACTTATACGCTTACTGCGCCCTAGCGTTAACCCCAAGCGCTTCACACCCTGTTCTTTTAAGTAGAGGATGCTTTCTTTTAATGATTTAGCCAAATCAATGGCAACATAACTGATTTCTTTTAAGCCAGAAGCCTCACAAAAAACAATATTATTTTTTTTAAGATAAGGTAAAAAAACATCCATGTGATTGGCTCTGGTTGTCACGATTAACCCGTCAAAACTTTTAGCTGCTAACTCTTCTAAATAACTTTTTTCTAGCTTTTTATCATAATTAGTTGGCAGTAATGTAATTTTATATTGGTGGGCAAAAGCGGCCCGCATAATGCCTTTTAATAACTGATTATAAAAAGGATGATCTACAAAAGGGACAATGACCCCCACATTACGCGTCCGGCCTTTACTTAAATTTTGCGCAGTCCGATTCGGTTTATAATCCAGCTCTGCCATTACCTGCAAAACTTTTTGTCGCTTATCTTCTGCCACATAGGGATGATTGTTGATCACCCGTGAAATGGTCGTCACCGAATAGCCCGTTAGCTTTGCAATATCGCGGATGTTTGCCACTTTTTCCACCTCGTCTCTTACCTGTTATACAGCTACTTGTAATTGATTATATAAATAGTCTATCACAGCAAGCCCCGCTTCATAAACTTGGCAACTCATCTCATCTTTGCCAAATGAAAAACGTCGTCCGCCATAATATTCATCAAAAACTTGCCAATCTAAATCACAAATCTCCTCAGATAAAATTTGGTGCGCTTGCAAACCACTGACATCATTTAGCGTAATTTTGCCATCTGCAATTTCCACTTGCACATAATAAAGCTGGGTACAACCATTTTTAGTTAATTTCACATACGTAAACATCTTTCATTCCCCCTATTTTTTGTTTCATATTTAACATTATAAAAAAGCACTTTCTTTGCTTTCTTCCAACTACATTTAGAGCATAATGTATGAAACTCGTTTCAGAGCAAGGAAAAAGTTTATTTTTTTTTACAGCAAAAAAACAACTCTTCCCATTTAAATTTCCCTGGGAAAAGTTGCTTTTTATTCATTAATCTTCTTTTACACTTTGCAAAATATAGTAGCCTTTGTCTTTTGTTAAAATTTCACAGTTGCCAAAGACTGCTTGCATTTTTTTCTCGGCGCTAGGAGCACCTTGTTTTTTTTGAATGACCACAGTCAATGTGCCGCCTGGCATAAGTAAGGAATAGGCATCGCTTAAGATAGCATGAACAACTTTTTTACCGGCACGAATTGGCGGGTTACTTAAAATTGCAGCATAGCTTGTCTTTTTTACGTCTGCATAAATGTCACTTTCATGAATGTCGACATTTTCAATTTGATTGCGGCTCGCATTGCCACATGCCAAGTCAATTGCCCGCTCGTTAACATCCACCATTTCAACAAAGCGATCGGTTGTCGCCGCTATCGCCAACCCAATCGGGCCATAGCCGCAGCCGACATCAAGCAATGCTCCGGCTGGCAAATTAGTAGCAGTAAAGGTTTCAATTAAAACTCTCGAACCATAATCGATTGTATTGCGGGAAAAAACGCCGCTATCGGTCACAAAGCGCAATCTGCGCCCTTTTAGTTCAAAATCAAATTCAGCAAAGTCGTGGGCTGCATTGGGTTGATTGGTATAATAATGATCACTCATAATTTCATCCTAATAGTTTATTTTTAATATCCCGCGCAATTAGCGCTCCTAATAGATGATACCCGAATTTTGATGGATGTAAACCATCACTTTGTAAAAATTCAGCTGGGTCTGGGTAAACTTCCATATGATGATACATATCAATGTAGTTCACACCAGTTTCTTGTGCGATATCTTTTGCCATTGCAATATATTTCACGAGTGTTTCTTTATTTCCGGCGGTTTTAATCGTCAGATCTACCCAGCTTGGGCCAACTAAAATGACTTTTTCAGCTGGAAAAGCCGTAATCATTTTTTTCAAGTTTTCGCCGTATTCTTTCACGTTCTCACGATTGTTGATAGCATCATTAATGCCAACATTAATTGCGACAAAATCAGGATTTTCAGCTTCTGCTTTAGGTAATTGTTCCAAAGCTGTAGCACTTGACGCACCACGTTCTCCCAAATTAACGACCGCATAATCTGGAAAGCCCATCCCTGTTAGTGTATCTGTCACATATTCATTTAATAAGTCTGTGACTTGCCCTTCAAAAAAACCGGCTGCGATACTATCGCCCATTATTACAATTTTTTTCATGTTCCTCGCTCCTTTAAAATTTTTTTAAATTCAACGTAAACCTATTTTACAGCTTGCCCTGAAATATCATCCATCTTTATACTAGCAGAAAGACCGTTAAACTGCATTTATTTGTGTTTTTACTGATAATAGCGACCATTATGTGTTAAAATGTTCGCGAAGTCCTAGCGCATATTGTCATATCCGCTATGGAAATGTTGTTGGCTTTTTCTGAAAAATAGCCAAAAGGAGTCGCTCATGGAGGAAAAAATGAATTACTACAAAATTTCCCGTCAAGAATGGCAGGGATTTTACAATAGTAACAATATGCCCTTAACCCAAGAAGAATTGGATGGCATCAAGAGTCTAAATGACCGCCTATCGATGCAAGATGTCGAGGATGTTTACATTCCGTTGTGTCATTTGATTCATTTATATATGAAAGAAGCAGAATCACTCAACTTAAGTAAAGGTCTCTTCTTACATCGTTATGTCAAAACACCACCTTTTATTATCGGAATTGCAGGTTCAGTGGCGGTGGGAAAATCAACCACTGCTCGCCTAGTCCAAACATTACTTTCGCGGCTATTTCCTAGACGTAATGTCCAACTAATTACAACCGATGGCTTTTTATACCCAAACCAAGTATTAGCCCAAAAAGGGATCATGGATCGCAAAGGTTTTCCCGAAAGTTACGACATGGAACGTTTGATCCAGTTTTTAAATGAAGTAAAATCTGGCAAGAATTCCATTCAAGTACCTGTTTATTCCCATAATGTTTACGATATTATCCCCGATGAATTTGAATTGATTGAACAACCAGATATTTTAATTGTCGAAGGGATTAATACGTTGCAACTGCCACAAAACCAACAAATTTACGTTAGTGACTTTTTTGATTTCTCACTTTTTGTCGATGCTAAGCCCGAATTAATTGAACAATGGTATTTGGAACGTTTTGAGCAATTACTGGATACCGCCTTTTTAGATCCAACCAATTATTACTATCAATTCGCCATTGGCGATCGCAAAAAAGCGGTTAAAATGGCTGAAAGCGTCTGGCAAAATGTGAATTTGAAGAATTTAGAAGAGTACATCTTGCCTACTAGAAGCAGAGCAGATATAATTCTCCATAAAACAAACCATCATTTAATTGATGAAATCTATTTGCGAAAATATTGATTTTATTTTCATGCCTGTTAAACTGCTTGTAAGAAGCTTACTTCTTTACAATAAATAATCTGAAGAATCGAGGGATTTAACTGTGACAAATGTTGACCACCTGCCGACAGTCGAAAAGATTATCGTTTTGGACTATGGTAGCCAGTACAACCAATTGATTACACGCCGCATTCGTGAATTTGGTGTCTTTTCTGAATTGATGAGCCACAAAATCACCGCAGAAGAAGTCAAAGCCATTAATCCAAAGGGAATTATTCTTTCCGGCGGACCAAACAGCGTTTATGATGAAGGCGCCTTTGGCATTGATGAAGAGATTTTGAAATTGGGAATCCCAGTTCTAGGTATTTGTTACGGCATGCAGCTAATCACTTATAAATTAGGTGGTAAGGTTGAGCCCGCGTTAAACAAAGAATACGGTAAAGCTGAATTAGAAGTAACTGCCGATGATGCAGAACTTTTTGTCGGTACACCGAAAAAACAAAACGTTTGGATGAGCCACGGTGATTTGGTAACACAAACACCAGCAGGTTTTGAAGTTGTAGCAACAAGTAAAGATTGCCCAATCGCTTCTATCCAAAATAAAGAAGACAAAATTTACGGTATCCAATTCCATGCTGAAGTTCGTCACTCTGAATACGGCAATGAATTATTACGTCACTTTGCAATGGATGTCTGCCAATGTAAAGGCGACTGGTCAATGGATAACTTCATCGAAATGCAAATTGCGCAGATCCGTGAAACTGTCGGTGATAAAAAAGTATTACTTGGATTATCCGGCGGCGTTGACTCCTCTGTTGTTGGCGTCTTATTACAAAAAGCCATTGGGGACCAACTAACGTGTATCTTCGTTGACCACGGTCTTTTACGTAAAGATGAAGGCAAACAAGTAATGGAAAGCCTTGGCGGTAAATTTGGCTTAAACATCATTAAAGTTGATGCTCGTGATCGTTTCTTAGACAAATTAAAAGGTGTTTCTGATCCTGAACAAAAACGTAAAATTATCGGTAACGAATTCGTCTATGTCTTTGATGACGAAGCAACAAAACTTGCCGGTGAAGAAGGTATCTCATTTTTAGCTCAAGGTACTCTTTACACTGACGTCATTGAATCTGGTACAGAAACAGCACAAACCATTAAGTCTCACCACAATGTTGGCGGTCTACCAGAAGATATGCAATTTAAATTAATCGAACCATTAAACACGTTATTTAAAGACGAAGTGCGGGAATTAGGAACACAGCTTGGCATGCCTGATGCTATCGTTTGGCGCCAACCATTCCCAGGCCCTGGTCTTGGCATTCGTGTCTTAGGTGAATTAACCGAAGAAAAATTAGAAGTCGTGCGGGAATCAGATGCTATCTTACGAGAAGAAATCGCCGCAGCCGGCCTTGACCGTGACATTTGGCAATACTTCACTGTCTTACCTGGTATTCGCTCAGTTGGCGTAATGGGAGACGGCCGTACGTATGATTACACTGTCGGTATTCGTGCCGTTACTTCAATCGACGGCATGACAGCAGACTTTGCTCGTATCCCTTGGGATGTCTTACAAAAAATCTCTGTCCGCATCGTCAACGAAGTAGACCACGTAAATCGAATCGTGTACGATATTACCTCTAAGCCACCTGCAACTGTAGAGTGGGAATAAAAAACCAATATAATATGGATGGGGAATGCCGATATATCAACATTTTTCAACTCTTAAAATACTATATTTACATTAAAGATGATATGGTTTCCTACCATTTCCCTACCAAAATTTGGTAGGGGTCTTTTATTTTTCTAATTAATAAATTTATTGCTTAAATAACTATCTATATCAAAATCTATAACTCATATAGTTATTCAGGGTCATGAAATAAAGTTATATTTGGCTTTTGTTTAATGTTAGCTTTACATTTTATATAATAAATAACTCTGTAGATATTACTATGAGCAACCTTAACGTTGATGGATTATCATATTTACAGAAGAAAAAGGTATATTCTTGCATAACTAAATACTTAACTACAATTTTTCTGTTAAAATAAGTAAGACAAAAGCGAAGTTTAGGAGGTTTTTTATGCCAAAGTTTGAAGGAGACTGGTTCCATTCAAGAACCGGTAGCCAGCTTTCAGAATTAGCCGCAATTCAATTGCTTGTGGCTTCAAGTATGAAAACTGAATTTATCGGTAAAATTTGGGGAGCAGATAGAAGAAATCCTAAAAATGCTTGGATTTATGATTTTTCAGCTACAGCCAAGTTAGGAAATGAATCCATCCAACCATCAACGATGCAAACAAAAATTAGAAACTGGATTCGTCTAGGTTTTATTAGAGACAGTAATCAACTTCCTTTACAGTGGACTACCATGGGTTTATTATGGTCTGATGCAGTTGATGATGGACGAGGTGGAGATGCAAATTTACTATATAGACTAACAATTGCAAATGCTCTTGCAACTGTTTCTTTTTCTCCTGATAGTAAAAGGTTTGATAGTATTCCAGTTGAAAGTGGTTTGTTAATTAAAAGGCTCATAGAGGAATTGAACTCTAACAACGGTGCTTTGGACAGAAATAGATTAGAATATCTTATAGACGGAGACACTACAAGAAAAAAAGGGAAGAATTATTCATATTGGACAACTGATTTAGTACAGTCAGCTTTGTTTATTAAGAACCATAATGGTGGCTTGGAGTTTGGTAACCAATTTCCAAATATGCTTGAAGCAATAAGAAATTACGTTCCACAGCCAAAAATTAATGCACAAGAAATTAAGAATAATCCATTGGCTTTAGGTGCACCATTTAGAGAAGCATTGCTAAGTGAATTTAAAGAGTATGGAACTCCTCAGCTTATAGATGCAGTTGAAGGATTATCTACGTTTAGAATTACACTTAGCAAGGAACAGCTAGAGAAACGTTGGCAAGCAACTAAACAATCAGAAAGAACATCCACTTGGTCTAAAGCAGTCAAAAATAACTATCATTATCATTGTGCGATTCCAGGTTGTGATGCAGAAGGAACACTATTTATTCAAGCTGCTCATATCATGCCCTTTAGCGCCGAAGATACAATAACTAATAATAAGCATAGAAGTGATGTAGAGAATGGCGTTGCATTATGTTTAAGCTGCCATAAAATGTTTGACGCTGGATTATTTACTTTTGATGGATATGGAAAAATCGTCCCCTCAAAATTTATATATTCATCAGAATTAATTAAGACCGAAAAACAAATAAATGTTATGCGTATTCTGGACAGTCAAGCGAAACAATTAACACTACCAGAAAAAGTCCACTTTAATAGAGTCTATGCGTTATACCATAGAGAAAATGTATTTTTAGGAGAGTAGATTCACGTGGCATATGAAGATAAAATTTTTTTAGAAAACCTCGAAAAACAATATAATATAGTGCTGGATCAGTCGTATTCAAATTTAGTCCATTTCCAAACAACTAATGAAATCCCTTTTCAACGCTGGTATTCTTATCGAGAAGGATACTCTTATAAATTAGTTCAAAAATTTATTACTAAATATAATGTTACTGGTTCCATTCTAGATCCCTTTATGGGGAGTGGTTCCTCCATTCTCGCTGGTAGATTTAGCAATCTAAAAACCTATGGAATAGATGTAAACCCTATTTCTTTATTTGTTTCAGAAGTTGAAAATAGAAATTATTTTGAAGAGGATATTAAAAGTATTCAAAATGAGCTGGGAATTTTCCAAAAATTGAAACGTGACTCCACATTACGTGCTACAAACTTTGAATTAGCATATAAATATTTTAATACAGATATATTGCAAACCATACTTCAGTTAAAAGAACATATCACATCAATTGACAACTCTCACACAAGGGATATATTCTTCTTATCGTGGCTCTCAAATATTGAATCTATTTCCAATGTAAAAAAAGAAGGTAACGGATTAAAGTATAGAAATAGACGAAGAAATAAAAATGGTTATATTAATATACCTATACAGCAATGGGAAGAAGAGCATTTTCCAAAAGATAAATTTTCTTATGTTCTAAATAAAATTATTAACAACATATATAATATTTTAGAAGATTTACAAAGCAACCCTATTTCCGCTCCAGAACCGACTATGCTATTAGGTTCATCTATGGAGAGAGTCTTGGATATTCCCGAGCAAATGGAATTAACAATTTTTTCCCCTCCATACGTGAATTTCTTTGATTACTTTGAAATCCACAAAACTGAATTATGGTTAGGAGAATTTATAAAGAGTCAAGATGAGTTAAAGCAACTTAAAAGAACTGGATTACGTTCAAATGCAAGTGCTACAGTTTCAAAATTATTAGTAAATGCTAACGAATCTGTCTCACATCTAACATCTATTTTAGAAACAAAAAAGTTATGGAGCAATAAAATTCCAGTAGTCGTATCCGGTTATTTTGACGATATGGAGACTTTGATACGTAACCTATATGTAAAAACACAAGATAAAGGTAGAGTAGCTATAGTAGTTGGAAATTCTGCTTATGCGGGAATCATTATCCCATCTGACTTATTAATAGCAGAAATAGGGGAAAAAATAGGATTCGAAGTGGAAGAAATAATCGTTACCAGACATTTAACTACGAGCTCTCAACAGAGAAAATATTTAAAGGACGTAATGGGATTCATGAGAGAATCCATTGTAATCCTTAGAAAAGAGTAACCTATGACAATTTTACACTTTGAAAAATTACCTAGTGCAATACCAAATAATGCACTAGTGAGTATTGACACTAATATTGTCACACCGTTGACACATGGTTTTCATAAGTATCCAGGAAAATTCATTCCTCAGATACCAGAATGGGCAATTAATAACTACCTTAATGATGAAAAACAAATAGTCTTAGACCCTTTTGTAGGTAGTGGGACAAGTCTAGTAGAATCAACAATATTAGGTCATGATTCTTTTGGTATCGATATTGACCCACTTTCTTGTTTAATTTCAAAAGTTAAATCAACTCCTTTGGATCCGAACCAGTTTTCAATTATCAGTGACTGGATTATGAATAACAAGGAAACTGTCGAAGCAAAATTTATGCCTGAAGTTGAAAATTTAAATCATTGGTTTACAGATGATGCAGTAATAAAATTAAGTAAACTTAGAGGGTTAATTGATGAAATCCCTATAATGTTTAAAGATGTTATCAATATATCTGATTATTATGACGCTTTTATTATCGCTTTCTCAGGAATAATTCGTCGTGCATCAAATGCCGATAATCAATCACAAAAAACATATGTTTCTGGAACAAAACCTAAAAAACCCTCTGAAGTGTACTCATTATTTGGAAAACAGTTAGGAATCTTTTTGAACGGTTTTCAGGAATTCAATCTTTTATGGAATAATAAAGCAAAAGCTAGCGTATTTAGAACAAACGGAGATGCTGATTTTTCTAAATTAATTCCTAAAAAAATTGATTTAATAGTTACTTCGCCCCCTTATATTAAGTCAATCGACTATGTATATAATCAGATGGTAGAATTATTCTGGGTTGGAGACTTATTTTCCATGAATACCCAGACAAAACAGAACAAAAAAAGAAAGTTGTATACGGGCACGACACTAGTACCTAAAAAAGAATTTTCAAACTTTTTTGTTGAAGAACGTTCATTAGGCATCCCACTGATGGATGACAGTATAAAAAAAGTACTTGAAGATAAAAAAAATGGTGAGAAACACGCCTATATCATATATAAATACTTTGAATTCATGGAGGAACACTTCAAGTCTTCCATAACCACAATGAATAGCGGTGCTCACTATATTATGGCCGTAGGAAACAGTACTGTTAGTAATGTCGAAGTCAATACTGCAACTATACTCGTACAACTTGCAGAAAAAAATGGATTAATATTAGAAACAAGATGGAGTTATATTATTAAGAATCATTTCATGGGATTTGATCGTGCAAATCGTGGCGGTAAAATTAATGTGGATCATGTATTAGTCTTAAAAAATAAAACATAAAACGTTTATTTATATAATTCAAACTTTATTTCCATAAAAAGATCTCTACCAAATTTGGTAGAGATCTTTTTTCAAAGCTGGATTATTGTCATCCCTAAAAATACATCTAACCAATAAACTTTGCCAGATTCTCATGATAGATTTAGAGTTGAAACTATTTCAATTTCTATCCCTAATCCCACTCTTGACTACACCTTTCAATTAAAATAAATTCTTTTTCAAGATTACCCTTTTAAATATTTATTTAACAAGACTATATCGCTATCTAAAACTTTGATTTCTAACAGAACAACTTATTCATTCGCACAACTGATTATCAATAGAACATGAATAATTTAATAGTCATCATTTCTTTTTATAATAGTTTTCAGCATAATCTATTCTTGATAAGCTTCGAATAATTTTATGATCATGGGCATCATATACTAAATGCTTAGCTTTATTTTGAATATCTACCATCAAATTTTCTTCATTCATTTCAAATTTATCATTAAATAATGCTTCAAGCATTATTTGATACTTTCTTTCTTTATAAAGACTGTCGAATGTAATATTATAGTCCACACGTTGATTTTGTAACTCGAGCTCCTCGTTGGTAGGAGCTGTGCCACAATTTTGAAATATTTCTTTCATTTCATCATCAGACAAACGTTCCATATTGTCTAATTCATATGAAATATTTTTAAATTTCGAATGGTTTTCTAAAGCTAAGCTCTTTTCTTCATCAGATATTACGGAAAATGATGCGAAATAGCGACCACAATATTCTATTAACATATCAACACTCTCTTGGTTATAAATTTTTGGTTTTCCCTTTTTGTGATACTCCTGACGAACATAGGGAATATTTTTTTTAGTCATCATATTCTGTATATATCGTTTTATTGACTTCCCATCACCTTCATGTAATTCAATATATTCAGTTAAATCAAACTCACTCAATATATAGTTATACACATCGTTAATTGTATACTCTAATTCCATATTAACCACCTTTTCCTATGTATAAAAAATAAAAATGAACAATACCTCCAATTGATGACTAATAAGTAGCTTTAAATCAGTCGGATAGCAATGATTGATGAATAACCGCCTAAAAATACTGTGTTATCATATTACTAAGTTAAGTAGCTACTAACTAATAAAAAACGAAAGGACAAAAGTAATGAAAGGATTACGAGAATACCAACAATTTAATGCCAAAAAGTTTTTTCAAGATAAAACCTTGTTAGCGTTGAAAGCTGAGCTATGGTCAGAATATAAAGAAGGGAAGATCACTAAAGAATTAGGAACTACGTATAAATGCGTTATTGCATCTGATAATTCTACCTATAAAAGTGGAATTAAAGATTTGAACGCCGGAGAACAAATTAATGTAAAGGTAAATAAACCTGCTAAATCTTTTAAAAAGATGACGCCTGTAACTTTGATTAATCCGACAGCAACAATTTATGGTCAATATCAATCAGAGCTCTCAGTAAAAGCAGACGATATTGAATTTCAATAATCAGGCATTGGTTAAAGGGGGGCTTCGCCCCCTCTAACTATTCCTAACTTATGAGGTTTATCAATAATGAAAAAAACGTACCGAATGATTCGCGGCATACTATCCTACTCCATTATAGTGACAGCTATATTGACGTGGTTAGTTTACACAACTGTTTATACGAAAATAAAACAACAACCATTGTTCTCAACATTACCGACTGTTTCTTCCAATATTTTTTTGATGATAGCTCTATCTGTTTTTATTATCAACATTATCAGTTGGTGTTATCGCAATAAAATTTGGCACGGCCTTAGTTTTTCCTTAAATCATTATAACATGATTTTAAATATCCGAAAACAAATCAAACAAGCCAGATTTGAAACTATAAACAACTTCGAATCAAAATATGTACACATTCCTAAAATCATCGTCCAGTTTGATGACAATGGAAAACGAGAAACAGGCTTCATCAAAATCCGTAACTCTATTAAGTTTGATAAACAACTTGAGCAAGTAAGACTGGACGGAGCTTTAAAAAGATGCATTATAGAACGAAGATTTCTCTCACAGGATCGAAATTGGTACATCTTTGAATTCTATAGAATAGATTTATTTACTCAAGAAAATTTTCACAGTAAATCTGACTATGTGGAGTGGTCATCCAAAGAAACTGATGCATATCATTTGCGTTTAGATAATCGTTCAACAATTCCGTTACACCATATAGGACTAAGCGGTCAAACAGGTAGTGGGAAAACTTTCTTCCTTGAGATGCTGTGTATTCAAATTTTAAATAAAAAAATTGAGCATACACTTTATATAATTGATCCTAAAAAAGCAGATTTATTTCACATATTTAAAGAAACAAGAGCAACTGTAGTCGATAGAAATAAGTCACTGGAAACAATATCTTTATTTCATTCAAAAATGATAGAAAGGCAAACAGCCTTGCAATCCTTCTTTCTTAACAATCACAATAAAACTTACAAGGATGCTAACTTACCTGCAATAATTCTCTTAGTAGATGAATTTGGTTCTTTACGGGAAAGTTGGAAGCTATTATCAAAAAAAGAACGTGATGAAACTGAGAGTAAGCTGGCTGATATTGCTTTCATTGGAAGACAATTAGGATGTTTCCTCTGGATTTCTACACAACAACTGAATGCTCAAACATTACCTACTAGCATAAGAGAGCAATTAGTAATCAAGATAGTTCTTGGCTCTAGCGATGAGCAAACCTATCGCACATTATTTTCTTCTAGTGTAGAAATACCACTATTAGACTTAAAAGCTGGTCAAGGTCTAATTAGTTGCCCTTCTATTGCAACTGTTGATCATCCCAAAATGGTAAATATTCCTTATTGCAACTTTTTGGATACGTAATTAGTAATTGTCAAAATGCGAGCGATAGCAGAGCATTTTGACTTAGAACTGGGGTAATGGTAATCACCCCAGTTCCACTTGCAAGAGAAATAACTACTAATATTGATATACCAAGGGTTTCAGCTGATAAAACTTTTATAAAGAAAAATGGAGAAGAAAATGGAAAAACACATTGAAGTAGGTGTCGATCAATTTACGATGGTATTGCAACCTACAAATAAGAATTTTAATTTTGATGATTGGAGATCAATAATTGCACCACAGATAATTGAAGAGTTTATTCATAAATCTAAGATGACACAACTCTTCAATGGGTTCGATAAAGCTGATGTACGAATTCCAGATGGATATAACATAGGATACTCTTTTAATAATTCACCTTTTTACTTTTGCATCGCATATCATGAAGCCTTTTATAAGATGGGGATTATCGTAAAGTTTAGTGCATATTCCTGGGAGGAGTACCGCAAACGATATGAGTTAATGTTCAACACTTCAATTCATATCCATACTTTTTTTCGATTAATTGAATCAGATATGTATGATTATCGTCTATCACGTATTGATCCTTGTGTAGATTTTTTTAACTATAACATCAATATCGCTCAATTGAAGCGTTCACTTGAAGCAGGAAGGACTGAGATTAGATATGGAAAATATTAGCAATACCCCACTTGAAAAAATCATTCGTGAAAACCAAAAAAAGCCTTATCGAAAGAACAATTCTAAACTCTCTGACATTTCAAAAAGTTTTAATGCAGAAACAATTTATATTGGGTCTAAATCTCGAAATACAAATGCTCATATAAGAATTTATGATAAAAAGAAAGAACAAGAATCATGAAGCACAAACGACATATTGCAAAATCAGTAGATAACTGGACCCGCATTGAAGCAGAATACAGCGGTATCTATGCACATAGGCTAACCGAAGAAATCCAGAAATGCAAATCCGATGAAGATCTTAAGAACCTATTGCTTAATTCTATTCTAGATAAGTATATGTTTTTTTACACAAAATCCAACAAACCACATCTTATCACAAAACTCATGCTTGAAGCTCTGAATGATAAAAACTTTCAGTTTAATACTCCTTCGTCACGTAACAATTTACTTGAACAATCTATTGATCATCTTGTAAAAGGTTCGGGTTTACTTCCAACATTATACAAAATAGATCAAATATGGGGTTCTCATGCTTCGGAAGATTTATTAATTTATTTATACAAACAATACTACGAAAATTTTATTCCCAATCAAGATCATATAAGTTGGGTAAACAAGTATAAACCATACTATCTATTGGAGGGAAAACCGTGGAAAAAGAATTAGAGAATGCAAAAATTAAAATGATTTATGAGATTAAATCGGTCTATAGCACTATCGACACCATCAAAGCTACTATTTATATGAATCAGAATATGATTGAAGGATTTCCAATGAGCAATGAAGAGTTTATCCACCAAACAAATATTAACATTCAGGAGGTACAGGCTCGATTAAACGATTTATTAATCGAACTACAAAATTTGTAAGAACGATACACTAAAAACTGTACTATATTAATTACAAAAATTTATCTAGTTATAAGAATGGATGATAAAAATGAATAACATGATTTCAAAAAAAGAACTCGAAAAAATGGGATTTAAACCACATCAAGCTGCGTCAATCATTCGGCAAGCAAAATTTAATTTGGTTTCAAATGGCTTTTCATATTATAATAATAAACGACTAGGTGTTGTGCCTCGTCAAGTCGTTGAAGAAATTATCGGTATTCCTCCATCGCAGGAGGAGTAATTAATAAACATGGCAAAGACAAAGTATTCTTGTGTATACCAAGATAAAAGTGGTCGCTTCTTCTATCTAGTTGAATTGGGAACTGACCAAGTGACTGGTAAGAGAATCCAGAAAAAAGGAACAAAAGATTCTTTAGGAAAACGATTTTCATCTGCTCGCGAAGCACATAAAGAAGTCATGCGCATCAAAAATGAATACATGATGACAAACGGATATGCTAATTATGATCTAAGCTATAAGAAATTCATGGAAGAATCTTATATCCCTTACTACAAAGCCAGCGTACAAAGAAGCACTTGGCACTCTCGTGAATGCGGATTAATTCAGATTACCGAGCATTTTGAAAACAAAAAATTGCGTGAAATCAATGTAAGAGATTGTGAAAATTATCGAATTTGGTTATTAAATAATAGTGGTTACTCACAATCATATTGTTCACTTATCTATGGAATGTTCCGTAAATCTCTCGACTATGCAGTTACTCTACAATTCCTAAGCGAAAATATTTCTAAAAGAACAAGAGCAATCCCAAAAGGCAAATCCGTTGTTTCTTACTGGACAAAAGAAGACTTTGAGAAAGTCTTGGCTACAGTCTACAAAGACGATTTTTATGAACATATGTGCTTTGTGCTAATTTGGTTATACTATATGACCGGTATTCGAGTAAGTGAAGGATTAGCGTTGAACTGGAATGATGTAGATTTCAAGCGAAAAAAACTAAGAGTTCATCATACTTTAGAAATGACAAACCAATCTAATTTTATTCGAAAACCCTATACGAAAACTGAAAGCGGATTGAGGATCATTTCTTTAGATGATGACACCGTCAAAGTATTAAAAGAGTGGAAGCAAGTTCAAAAGTATCATGGAGTTAAAGAGTTTATTCTCAGCTATACTGATCTTCCTCTTTATCGCTCAACGGTTCAACGAATCATTCAACGATATGCAAAATTAGCTAGAGTCCCTCTAATTCAAGGTAAAGGATTACGTCATTCTCACGTCAGTTACCTAATCAATGAGTTTAATGCAGATATCTTAGTGGTGTCACAACGATTAGGACACTCTAGTCCAGAAATCACTTTGAAGCATTATGCACATTTGTGGAGTCGGAATGATGAAAACATAGCTAAAAAAATGACTGGTAATATCAAGTTTATCTACGCAAAGGAATCAAACATACCACACTTTAATGGGAATCAAGCAGTAAAAATATAACCCTACCATTTCCCTACCTTAATGTAAGGCAGGACGTATAAATGCTGGTATATCAACGTTTTCGTGAAGCAACTTACATCGAGTGGGAATAAAGTAGTAACCTCACTTGGTTGCGAAATGTTGATTTAACAACTTTTTCGTTCACTTAGAATGGATAAAAAGGACCTATTTTAACTAGGTTCCCCGCCAAAATCCCGCCAGAGAAATCTGACGGGATTTTTGATTTAGGCTTTATTTGACGTTTTTTTCTTTCACACTCAATAGAAAAAATCTCACGTTCTAAGATATTCCAAAACTTTTCTTCGATATCGGTATGCAATGTCGCATTGTTCCCCGCTCAACATAGTCAATATTCTATTTTTCTCGTCTATTTTCATAATATTAATGGGATTTACTAGAATTCCTTGGTGTATTTGAAGTAGTTCAGGATAATCTTTCAAAATATCTTTCAATGTCCCCCTGAATTCTTCTATTCCCTGACGAGTATGAAGTTCAATTATATTCTTTTTCCCGCTAGTACAAAGAATCATCACATCTTGAAATGGATATCGATATAACATTCCCTTACTCTCAATTACTAAGTAGTGTTGATTAGCATAATCTATCCTAGATACTTGATTGATGCATCTGGAAAAAGCTTCCATGAGATTATCCTCTTGATCTTTTAAGATATAATCCAAGGCCTTTAATTGTAATCGAAAGGTAATAGGCATCTGTTCTCCATCTGTTGTTAAAAAAACTAGTTCTCCTTGAGAATCGAACCGTCTAATCTCTTTTGCAAGCTCAATTCCATCCATATCAGATGATAAATGAATATCTAATATGTATAAATGTTTTTCTTCAAGTGAGTAGTTTTGACTACACTTCTCCAACAAAGAATAAGGATTTGAAAATGAGTAGACTTCTCCCTTCCACTTACCCTCCTGGAAAATTTTCATAATTAGTTCTACATAATACTCTCTTTGATGATGATTATCTTCACACACAAACACTTTGATCATTTTGACTCAGACCCTTCAATAATAATAACTTGAATAAATCGTTCTGATGAAATTTGTGTTCTCAATAGAAATGGAAAGTCCGATAAACAATTTTCTAAACTAGCTAACCCTAAACCCCGGTTCGAGCTTTTAGTTGAATAGCCAACACTTTGAAGTTCATAAAGTGGTGGTAAATTTTTCCGGCAGGAATTTTCAACAGTTAACTGAATATCCGTACCATTTTGCTTAACCCCTATATTTAACTCTCCTCCACCTAAAAAAGCCAGTTCTTCAAGTGCATTATCCAGAATAATCCCCAAACCTCGAATCAGATTGGATAAGTAGGATTCCGAAAATACTATATTATCGTCAATTTCTATTACCAAATGAATAGATTTTGAATCTATTGTTCCTAGTTTCGCATACAGTAAGCTTTTTAGTGGAACACTCGTTAATTTTTCTAACGCAGAGAGGTTATATGCAAGTGTTGAGAGTTGTCTGCTTGGTTTTTCTATATATTCTTCAAAGTATTTTGAAATTTCGTCAATTTCACCTTTTTGAATCACCAACTCCATTCCAAGACAAAGATTTTGAAAATCATGCTTAAAATTTCGGATTTGTTGGGCGTTTTTTGCTAGTTCTTGATAGTAAATTTTACTGTTTTCCATCTCTACTTTTTCTTGCGCTACTTTTGTTCGATCTAAAATTGTTCGCTGTGCAAAAAATAAAACTACCAACAGAAACAGGAAGACCGCACATAACGCTGCAATTATTGTAATTCTCAGAAGGGTTCCCGATTCAGCTGCATTGATTCCCGGTAAATCATTAAGCCAAATGCTATATAAAAAACCAATTAATGCTGACATAGCGATTATAATCTTCACTATTTCTGTATCCACATACTTTTCATAAAACCATACCTCTAGTTTAGATAGAGAAAACTGGAAGAATACATAAAACCCAGCTTGAAATATAACTATCATCCACCATTCCATTTTCATTGAAAGAATAGAAATTATGGGAGATACAATAATCTGCAATACCAAATTATTTAAGAAGAATGTTGCAGAGTAAATAAATGCCGTGATGAGATCACGGTCTGAAGATAATAGGAAAACAAAGATAAGTAAAAATGTAGCAATTGTTCCAACCACTGGAAAAGTGTAATTTTGAAAAATAAAAATACCAATAAAAACAGCTAACAAAAAAAATGGATGCTTCTTCTTTCTACTATTCAGTAGAAATGGAAGAACCGGAATTGTGGAGCAAAACGATAAGAACAAATAGTTCATGCCTTCACCTACTTTTTTACTATAACAAAATTATACTACGATTCGTGGAGACGAATATCCTCCAAAACCAGACGAACAGCCCCGTCCAGTATTTAATATATTGCTGGTTTGATACACTTTGAATAAAGAGAAAGGAGGAAAAAAATTGAAAACTGTGTTATTTACCTTAGCTTGCTCCTTAATGATAGGACCAGGTGTACTTGTGAACAATGGTGAGGAGGAGATACAAACAAATCAAGCTATTGAAGGAACTGCATTATACTCTTACAGATTCCCTTCAATCCCTCCCAAAAAATTTGCTGGTAAGACACTACTCTACTATGAGTACATTAGCTCCGGAAAATACTATATTGGTTGGTACAGTTAATTCATACTCCCCTTAGATTTCCAATCAGTATATTAGACAAATTCTTTTTGACAAGGAGATCATCATGAAAAAAATAATTATTGGTATTTTAGCTATGACTTGTCTTCTCTGCGGGACTGGACAAATTGTAGCCTCTGCTGCTGAAAATTCAGATATTTCAGGTCTAACTGGTAATTTTACTGTTGATTCTAACGGATCAACGGATTCACCAGATAAAATCAGAGTTAACAGTGACACTTTGATTGATAATACTTTACTACCAGAACCAGATTCTAGATTACGATCTAATCCCTCATCATACTATGTAAGTTCGTATACTTATACTGACTGGGGAGCAGATCCACTAAAACCAATGCCTACCTATATCAATGTAACAGCTGACGTAAAAAACTACTACGACGGACTTAAAGGAAAATGGATTTACGATCATTATGCAGGAAGATTGAAAATTTACAAACAATATCGAAACACTGGATACTACTCAGGCACAATGTACAAGCAATCTTCAGCTCTATTATCCACGCCAATGAAATAGGGTGCACTTACTATGAAAAAAAAGAAAGCAACTGTTTTTACTATTCTTACCATCTCCCTAATTTTGTCTTTAAGCATAATCTACAATCAAACTACTTTAAAGAAGAATCTTTCCATGGATGATCCGAAGTGGTCCTCGAAAAATTCTCCTAATAGTTCATTTTTTCAAGATGAGTTAACAATGAAGACTATTAAAGACGGAAAGGTTGTTGGTACCGGAAAAGCAAAGATTATTAGACGAAAAATTGATCCAAACTTTTCTAAAGATGAAACTTCTAACGATAATAAATTTATTATTAATAACTAAAAATGTATTTCTTCGATAGTTACACTATCTCAAACTAATTAGCTAAGGAGATTTCAAATGAAAAAATTTATTACTTCCTCACTATTAGCTTTAGGCTTACTTTCCATAGGTAGTGCAAGTTATGCTGCGACTGCCTCCAACGACTTAACACCAACACCCAGAGTTAAAATAGCCAATGTTGAAGATTATTATACTGTAACTCAATACAGTAATGGAAGCTATGGGGCAAAACGAGATATAACCAGACGTGATTTGCGCTATAACACCAGTTTTGTCCGTACAGGATATAATAATATCAGTAGTAAACCATCTGGAACATCCACTATCTGGAGACGACAAAATACTTACAACGTTTGGTAAGATGAAAAAATGGCTTCGATATATTTTCGAAGTCATTTTTGGTTTTATCACTTGAAATACGGGAGGAAAGTAAATGCTAACTGTCCATAATCTTACAGTGAACTATAAGAAACAAAGTATTCTAACTCAGTTGGATTTTTCGATTGAAGGGAGTGAAGTAGTGGGATTAGTCGCTCCCAATGGCACAGGTAAAACAACATTCCTAAAAAGTCTCGTTGGCTTGCTTCCGCGACTAGATGGGACACTGACGATTGATGAAACAATTGAATTAGCGAATCAACGAGAGAAGTATTTAAAACAAACCTTTTTTCTGGAGAGTGCCCAAAATCTTTATCCTGATTTAACAGTGAAACAACATCTAGAAATGATCAAAGAACTTTGGCACTCTACTATCCTACTATCAGAGACATTAGCCCTTTTTCAGATTGCATCCTTTCAAGATATGAAAGTCCGGAACCTTTCTCTTGGAATGAAGCAACAACTATTACTTTCTTTATACTATATTAGTGATGCTCATTTATTGTTCTTTGACGAGCCCTTGAATGGACTTGATCCTACAAACACACAACTTTTTAATTCTTTTATTAAGAAGCTTGCCAAACAGAATAAAGCCATCATTATGTCTTCTCACAATCTGGAAAGTGTGGCTGCGCTTTGTACACGGGTTGTCTTTTTACATAATGGAAAGCTCGTGGAACTATCTGATACATCTGACAGCCTTCAAGAAAAATACAATGAATTATTCGGTGTTCCAGGAGGATTCGACTATGAAAATTGAGAGTTGGAAAATAAATAAATGGGTTGTCCTCCTTCTTACACTCGTCTTCATTCTGGTAGGAAATTCCCCGCTCATTCAGGATCAGAAGAAACAAGCAGATTTAACCAGCCAAAAGATTAATTATATCAAAGAAAATCGTGAGCTTCTGCAGGCTGCAATTGACTCCATGAAGGAACAGAGTGCCCCTGAATATTTAATCAAAGCTTCCGAAGATGAATTACAGGCCTATCAACAAATTCTGACCGGTGTTCGAATGCACGATGAAAAACAGTTACTCTCAGGAGAATCTGCGGTAGCTAAAATTCAACTGGAAAAAGCTGAAAAAGGAAACTTGATTGGTGCAACGATTCCCGAATTGAAACGAAACTATGAAGAACTGCGCTTTTTTCAATCCTCAGATATAAAATGGATTGATCCCTTTTATACGGCAGAATTACCCGCAAGCAATTTTTTATTTGCGACTTTTTTTAAATTACCCTATCCCCTGCTTCTTAGTTTAGGCGCTTTGTTAATTGCCTTATTCTGTAGCTATGAACACCGCAAGAAAACGAACGATTTTTTAATGAGCACACCCCAAAGTATGTTGAAAATTATGAGTAACAAGTCCGGTTTACTTTTGATTACTTTAGCGAGCTTGTTGATAGTGGGGACAGCTGGTATTTTTGCAATCACTGCCGTAAAAAATGGGATGGGCAATCTCAATTATCCGATTTTTTACCTTAATCAAAATGAAATTGTCCACCAAACCACTATCATTCAATATGTAACACGCCTATTAGCTTGCACCTTACTTTTCTTTTTCCTGCTAATTTTGATTGGGTACTTGCTTCAATACTTTTTCAAACAATTTATTCCAATTTTTTTATGTTTAGAAATTCTGATTTTACCTTTAGCTCTTGGAAACTTGCCTGATTTTCTCCCAGCAACAGTCGCAAAATTTCTTCCAACAAGCTACTGGGATTTCCCGAGATTGTTGGTTGGCACCACTCCCTTTTCCTCTGCTGGGATTACGCTTGAAAAAGGTTTGTTGATCCTTGCTGTATTAATTGTTATTTTCTTGATAAGTAACCTCTTTTTAGCAAAAAAATTAGCCAAAGGTAGGATTGTGTCATGAAATGGGAATGGCAAAAGTTTCGATCAAAAAAATTGAATTTCTCACCAATCTTGTTGTTCTTGATCCTACTTCTTATTCCTTTGATTTTTCAGTTCAGCAGTTCCCAAGAAAACCGCGATGCACAAGAAATCATCGATGCCCAATCTACAAAAACAGATCTAGAAGCCGAAATTGACCGTTTAACGAAACAAGAGGGAAATCCCACCAGAATTGCTACACTGACAAAAAAAGTTGAAATGTATCGAGCGCTTCTTAGCGCATTGGAAAACGGCGATGATAAGAAAGTTTTACAGGCTCAAAGCGAGATTGCACAAGAAGATTATCAAGAAATGATTGCTTCAGGGCAGACTGGTGAACAAGTCAAGGAGCAAAAACTCCTTAGTGCTAAATTGAAATACTTTTCGAATCATCAGCTGGCACTAATTGAACCATTGCATACCCAAAAATTGCCATTAATTAACTATTTTGTCTTTTTTATTCAACTAATTCCCTACTCGACTCTTTGGTTAATGGCCCTTCTGTTTCTCTGTAAATACTTTACCGACGAACAAACAGATACTGCTAGTGTGTGGATATGGCTCGCTCCGCAAAAACCAGTTACTCTTTTCTTCAAGAAGATGATCCTTTACTTTGCCTTCCTATGTGCGAGCTTTGTTTTTCCACTGCTTGTTGTTTCAGGCATTGTTAGTATTTTTTCGGGAATTGGGATGAAGGAATATCCATTATTCTTTTTAGGCGAAACAGGTGAAATCGTTAGGAAGACCGCTTTTACTTATCTGATTGAGTATGTCATTGGAACAATCCTCTTGTATCTACTTCTTACTGTTCTTTGCGCAACACTCTCGCTTGTCTTCGAAAAATTCACAATTACCTTTGCCGTTAGTGTATGTTTGATAACTTTGGGGCAACTACTCTTGAAAGACCAAAGCAATATTTTGAACTTATCAGAAATTATCTCTACTTGTAGTAGGAACGAATTTCTGAAACGAATACTAATGTTAGGCCTATTAATTTCCTGCTCAATTTGTGTATTCTTTGTTCTTATTAGAGTGAAAGAAAAAGTAAAATCCTTTATACCTTAGCAAATCACCCCCGTTAGTAACACGGGGGTACCGAACTCATTGGAAATCCCTCTGAGGGTTGCTACAAAAGGCTTCACGAGCATTCTTCAAAGATTCTATTTTTGTCAAAATTAGCTAAATAGAAAAGCAAAAGACGTGTGAACGGACCGGCTGCCAGCGGCAGAGCCGAGTTCGTTTACACGTCTTTTTTGTGTTTTCTCAAAAAAGAAACTTTTTCGAAATGAGGCGATTAAGAAGCAAATAGTTTAAGAATCTCTTACAAGTTAATTCAATTGCCTGTTGTTTCGAAAAATTGCCCTACTCAGATTGTAGTAGTAATGGAAGGGAAATCATCCATAAAGAAAATTATGAGAAATTCCACATTTTTTGGAAAATAGGGGGTTCCAAATTGTTCTTGTTAGTGAAAGGAGGAAATTTTATGCATCTGATTCGTGCACCCACTCTACTTTATTTTAACCAATTAGAACAAAGACTAAATTCAAAACAAAAGGAGAAATACACATGTCAAAAAAATTAATGATCCAAAAAGGAACCACTATCTCCCTAAACGATTCAGAAACGATCAATCTAGCCAGCCTTCGCTTCGACCTTAAACAATTCAAACTTCCTCAACGTTTTGTCGTGGCCAAAAGCGATATTCAAATGCGTATGGAACGTGAACAAAACCATGTTGGGGAACGTGTAGAGACTGGGCTAATGACCATCACCTTCAAAGTCTATGATCGAGCCTTTGTCGAACTAGTTCTAAATAATGGCGGGACAGAACTCGGCTCCCCAATTACCATTGTCGTCGAACACCAAGAAGAATTACCAATTTTAGATAACTATGAAGACGGCGAATTGATTCCCATTCGATTCAATAGTTTAAATGTCTATCCTCGAAAAATTCAGAAAAAGTCGTTTGTGGGAGAAGGCCAACCGATGATTGATACGTGGCAATTTGCAGCGTTGAAAATCAGCGCCACCTCCTATCAACTAGGAGAAGTGAATGAACCAAGCACCCCAGCAAAGTAACGAATGTCTGATCGATTTTCTACGCTTTTCATTGCCGGATGCTTCAATGGAAAAAGTTGCGGATTTATTGGGAATTGCCCTTTCTGACTTTACTTCGGAAAAGAAAGGGAGTCCTTTTCCCACTTATGATTCTCACTATTCCTTTGCAGATATCATCATCCATCAAAGCGACCACCATAACAATCTGTTAGTAAACTTATCGGGGCAAGGGTGTCGTCAATATGAAGAATATATGTCCAGCGTGGAGGGTTGGCATTGGCAAAAATTTTTAGCCACCATTTTAAAAGCCAAAGGAACTATCACCCGTGCAGACTTAGCGATGGATTTATTTGATGGCTCCTCTCCTTCTGTGGCTATGCTCCAAAAATATGTGAAGAACGGCCAACTCAGCTCTCAAAGTCGCCACTTTCGAGAAGTGAATAGTGGTCAATTGCAGGATGGCATTCTGACAGGCCACACGCTTTATATTGGTGCTCAACCTCAACTACTGCGGATTTACGATAAAAAGCAAGAAATTCGAGATAAAACAGGGGAAATCGCCCAAGTCAATGAATGGGTTCGCTGGGAATTGGAATTAACCGATCAAAAGGCTCGACAAGCCGTAGAGAAGATTGCGAAAGGAATACCACTAAATACGGTCATTCGTGGCATCTTAGCTTCCCACTACAGCTTCAAGACCAAACCCAAAGGACCGGTCAATTATCACAATAAAGCTCGTTGGCCCAATATGAAATGGTGGGACAAATTTGTGGGGGGCATTCCAAAAATTCCCTTACGTGTAATTCGTGAAAAGCCAACCTTTTCCAAGAAGAAAGCATGGTTAGAAAGTGCCACTTCGAAATCACTCGCCATGATTTATGAAGCTTTTCTACAAGCCTATGGTCCAGAACAAGCAGAAGTCTATTTGAGAGAATTACTAGCCACAGGAAAAGAAAAATTCACGGAAACAGATCAGACCTTTATCGAACAAAAAATACTGGAATTGGAAAATGAGGATTCTTACTAAGTGAGGTGAAATTGATGGCAGCATTCATTGATAAAAATGAACTAATGGAACAGGGATATCCAAAACATACGGCACAAAATATCATTAGACAATCAAAAGAAATCATGGTACAACGAGGATATCCATTCTATATGAACAAGCGCGTTGGTCGCGTGCCAAAAGAAGTTGTTGAATCCATTCTAGGTTGTGAACTAGAGTCGGAGGAAAACAGCAATGGCTAAAACGAAATATGCAGGAGTTTATGTAGATAAAGAAAATCAGTTTTACTATGAAACAGAGCTAGGCACCGATCGTATAACAGGAAAAAGACTGCGCAAAAAAGGCAGAACGGAGCAATCTGGAAAAAAGTTCACGTCTGCTCACGCAGCCTACAAAGAATTGATTAGAATAAAGAGAGAATATCATCAAGTCCAAAAATATGCAAACTACCATCTAACCTATGGTGAATTCATGGATAAGGTCTATATCCCGGCATACAAAACAGATGTAGAAGAAAGTACTTTTTCAGTCCGAAAAAAGACCTTAGAAAATATCCGTGACCGCTTTTCAGACAAACCTTTACGCGAAATCAATGTAGAAGATGTACAATCCTATCGAACTTGGCTACTAACCGAAAAGAATTCTTGTGGTGCGGGTTATTCTCAAAGTTATGCTAGTCTGATTTTCGGTATGTTCAGAAAAAGCTTAGATATGGCTGTGACTATGCAATATCTTGAGAGTAATATTTCAAAACGTGTGAAGGCTATCCCCAAAGGAAAATGCAATGTTGCTTATTGGACAAAAGATGAATTCGAAAAAGTGATTGCAACTATTTGCATCGATGATTTTTACGAACATTTGTGTTTTGTCATGCTGTGGGTGTATTACATGACAGGAGTGCGTGTAAATGAAGGCACGGCTTTGTGGTGGGATGACATTGATTTTAGGAACAAACGTCTTAGAGTCCATCATATGCTAGTTACACGAAGTCGCACAGACTGGGATCGTAATGATTACACGAAGACAGATGATGGTAAGCGCACAATTGTCTTAGATGATGATACTCTTGCAATTCTAGCAGCTTGGAAAAAGCGTCAAAGCCAAGTAGGAATCCATGATTTTGTCTTCTCGTATGATGGACTTCCAATGATTAAATCCACTATTGGTAGAATCATTGAGCGTTATGCAAACTTTGCCGGTGTTCACAAAATCCAAGCAAAGGGATTACGGCATTCTCATGCTTCTTTCCTAATCAATGAATTCAATGTTTCAGTACTAGTCCTTTCCAAACGAATGGGTCATTCAAGCCCAGAAATCACACTAAAGCATTATTCACATATGTGGTCGGGTGCAGATGAAAGTATCGCAAAGGAAATGGCCGGTAGTATCAAGATTCAAACTGCTAAAAAGACAAAGATTGCTTTTAACGGGAATCAAACCATAAAAAAATAAGAATAATCTAGTTTCCCGCCAGAATCCCCGCCAAGAAATATACAAAGTGCTAGAATCACTGATTTAACAGTGTTTTAAGCTCACCTGTGACATTGGAGTGGGAATAAAGAGCCAACATAATATGGATGGGGAATGCCGATAAATCAACGTTTTTCAACTATTAAAATGCTTGATTTTCATTAAAAACGAGATGGTTCCCTACCATTTTCCCTACAAAAAATCCTTTGTCGGTCACTCTGACAAAGGATTTTTTATTTCAATTCTACGATAAAGTTTACAAACCTTAGCTATTTCTTACTTTTCATTTCTATTTCTTGTAAAAATTTCTTCTCTTGAGTTAAGATTTTACATGATTCCTCTTTTATGCTCAAAAATATTCTTTTGAAATATTCTTTTATGTCAAGAACATGTAGAATACCTGTTTCTTCTTCAAAATCATAAATTAAGAGATTGTCTTTTACAAAATTTTTCGCAGACAGATCATCTGTCACATCCTTCAATAAATCATTCAAACTTGTTATTCTAACATTCAAAATAGGTTCAATTTCATTTAGAAAACTATTATAAATATTTGTGATAGCTAAATTATACTCAGCAATAGTACGCACATATGAAATGTACGGAGCATCTCCGTAAGTCTCGCGTATTTCTTTTTTTATACTTTCCAACTCTTTACTCATCGTACTTGAAATACTAAAATTTTTTACGTCTAAAATTTTACGAAAATCAAAACAAAATTTCCCTTCCAAATCAAAATCAACTGCTAGGTGTCCGTGTTGTGTAAAGTTTCTTATTTGGTTAAAAAAACGATATGAAAATTTCTCATCATAGGTTTTACTAAGAAAATCTTTTTTGAATTTATTGAATAGTATTACATCGTTATTTTTGAGCCATTTCTCTATTGATTCGGTTAATGTCCGCGCAGAACTAATATAATTGTTTGTCCATGCATTTACCAAGATATAACTATCCTCTGTAAAACCTATATTTTTATTTCTTTTTAAAGCACCATTTAATCTCAATTCAAAAGTATTAAGAATATTAGTTAAGTTACATCTAAAAATAAGGAATAAACTATTTACCTCTTGCACGTATCTCGTTATCTCGACATACTTTTCAAAAATTTCTTTATCTTGGGAGTTCAATTCCAGAGCATACAGATTCTCCAAAGAAACTCCTAAATCATCAGGCATATAATATGAATCCATGTTCAAACGATCTCCTTTGACATTTCTTTTGATTAATTGTGTAGGCTTAGTTGTTTTTACTGATGTTATCTTATAAAGTTGGAAAAATCATAAATCGAGGTCTTAAAATCACTTTTGAGAATAGTATCAACCATTTCTTTAATGAAACTATTTACAACATCTAACGCTCTACGCGCATCTTCTTCAAATATTTTTTTCCCTTCATGAACAGCTTCATTTCTTAATAAATATACTAATCTCCAATAATCATTCAGAATAGTTCCGTTTTTCTCTCAATCAAAGGAAAGTCCATTTTTTTTAAAAAAAGGAGCTAAATGTTGATCAATTAAATTCTTAAAATTAGTCCTCTTCATAACATTAGAAATTTTCTTTTTGGTCTCTCCTTCATGAATCATAATGAATTTTGTAACTGTGTATAGAAAGATCTCCATTGCTGTTTGCAATTTTATTAGACCTTCTTGGTAATATCCATGATCTATATCATACCTTCCTCTACTATGATATCTTGTTGATGATAAGAACACTTCATCTGTTTTATTCTCCAAAAAGTTGGCAACTTCTTCAAGTTGCTCCACATTCAACATAGGTATAGGAAAAAGAGAATTATCATACTCCTTGTTTACAAACATCATCGTTCGAATTTTATTTTCATTAATTATTGATGAAGGTAAATAAAATACTGGGAAATGCTGTGGTAAATCCAATCTCGAAATTTCTCTTAATTCCGTATATTGATGATAGTTAAGAATACTTTCTATTGTGTTATTTATAAACTCTATAGAATCATTCAGATAATCGCTTAAAAGATCATCAGAAAAATCTAATCTACCGGATTTTAATAGAAAACTCACAACTTCAATGCTTGAATAATACTGCTTTGTAGTCTCGTTAATTTCACGATATTTTTCCCTACAAATAATCATTTTTTTCGCATAGGTCGATCCTAAATTAATTCCCTTAGGAACAGGTAACTGAAACGGCAAATCAAACTGAAAAGATAAGTACCCACTAGGTTTAATTCTTGAAATATTTTTATTTATGCGGCTACCAACAAGATAACTTTTTTCCATTTAAAATCCTCATTTCTATTTTTTAAACTCACAGAATACCAGCGTATTACTGTAGAATTGAAATCAACAGTAAAAGTAATATCCTATCTTCTTAATTTTTTAGTAGTTTCTATTTATTCTCGTTATCTAGCCCTAATATTATCAAAGCAAACAATATTGTATCCGATTAGAAATTTGTTGAACTGAATTTGGAACCCATTCAGCGGCATTTGCTTGTGTAGAGTTTGTAACCAACATGCCTCCACCAAGCAAAGTCGCAAACAACATACCTTTGATAACCCAACCTTTTTTCCCTTTGACCATTTTCGCGCGATATTTTTCTTCTACAAAAAATGATTTAGGAAAACTTTTTATTTTTCTCATATCTTTCTCCTTTTTTAATTTTCCACACAACTACTAATCATTATATAATAATTTTCTAATCAATTACAAATGTTTCGGAAAAGTAATCCGCTGGTTTTGATTCTAATGTTCCAAATCCAAAGACCAACTCTAAATTTAGCATCAAAATCTACCGTCAATTTTGTTAGATTCATGGCAATCCTATGAGTGTGCTATTTATAGACTTCTCAAAGAAAACAATTGTAATTGAGTGGAAATAAAAATAAGCCTAGAACGTTGTCTGATATGCTCCCTATAAAGTAGACAAGGAAAAACAAAAATTCCAAATCTACTTTATAGGGAGTTTTTGTATGTCTAAGAGAAGTCTTTATTCTCCAGAAGAAAAATATCCTATCATTTCAGAGGTGATAGATGGTCGTCGTAGTATGAACAGTATCGCTAACTATACCTGTTAGAAATAATTTATACGCATAACCTATTTATCAAAAATAATATAAGACTCAAATACTAAGGGATTACTCTCTTTTAAATAAATATCTAGTCCTTTATCCTGTGCAATAATATATCCCTTAGAATCAGAAAGCTCGTATACACCATTGCCAATAAACTTATACTTTGAGCTTAGAATTATTTTTTCTTGAAAAGTGGTTACTTCAATACTTTGATCATCTTTAGTGAACAGATAGTACCCTTTAGGATTACTACTATCCCACTTTTTGGAATCACGCTTTGGTATATAAGTATGAGAACTCAGGATTTTTGTATTTAACATTACCTTAGTGTCATTCGCTTTGACAAAGAATGTAATCGTTGTACCTATCAACAAAATATTGAGTATCAGACTTAATATCATACCTTTATTCTTCATTATTTTCATCCTTTTTTATGAGCCTCCCCAACATAAAATTTTGAGATTATTATTAGATATATATAAATATAAACATAGTGCCAAAACTTGTCGGATTTATTAGATAAGTTAGGCTAAATTTAAACTAACAAATAGCCTTACCCGAGCAAAAAAAGGATCACCTATATCTCTAAACTTTTACACAATCATAGTCATATTAAACTCTAGTACGTTAGTAGTTATATCCGATTTATCTCAATACTTTCACCCACTAAATGTAATTTCATTCTCGAAGTAAAAAGAAGTTCATGTTGTAAATATTTTTCATCATAAGCGGTGATCTCATCTTCTGCAACAGTCCCATATCCATCATCCGTAACATAATCATCCAAATTGGAAAATTTGTACTTTGAGTAATCATACTGAAAAGAAAATTTTTTGATATTTTTCCATCTAATAATATAGTCAATATTTTCATAAGGATTACGTAAACACAGATTAACTTCTATTACTAAATTTTCTAGTTCTTTTACTTCCGTCTTTACTAATCGATAGTCGTGAAAAGAATTATCTTTTAGGAATTGATATGAAGTACCCAAACGTTTTGATAACTGTTCTAAATTTTTATAATAACCCTCAATATCCCAGTGTTCATCATTAACAAAATATTCCATTTACCAACATTCTCCTTATCTATATGAATACTAAGAAAAACGCGCCCCAACTAGCCACTGCTGAAGCAGCGAAAATTGCAAAATCAACTACAGCAATAAATATTCCAATTGCAATTACAATATCAGTCGCTTTCTTCATATTTAATTTTCGAGCTTTAATTTTTGAACGAGCAGCATTCATATTTTTTAAATTTTTTTGAGCCTTTTTGTAATCGTTTAGTCCTTTAACCTTTCCTTAAATCATGCCACTGTCCATAACCACGTGTCAACGCTTCGTTTTTTTCTGGTGTCCAATACGATTCGGAGATATCTACATCATAATTTTCTAATATCTCTTGTAATTTAATTACTTCTTTTTCTTGTTCGTTCAGATTAGTTATGCTTGCAACTAACTCTGCCTGATTAAGTAATTTTCTTGCAGTATTATTTTCCATGTTTGATGCAAATACTTGATATGGATAAATCAATAACAAAATGAGCGTCGAAAATAAAATCATTTTTTCTTCATAGTAATTAGTTCTCCCTTCTTTTTATAGAAGCAAATGCTTTCTCCACTTTGTTTTTCTATCGTTTATGCTAGTATGAATCTTCCTTTAAATAAAAAAGATCACGCTGAATATACTGACTCCCAGAAGTTAGATTTTTGGTCTAACTTCTGGGAGTCAGGTCATTTTCTGTAAACTCTTCCTATATTTTTTTCAGTTTGAATTCAATCCATTTGTCGAAAAAATCGGACCGTAAGGAAAAAAAACATCAATTTTTTAATATTAATTGCTTATTATTTAATATATATACTTCATCTGCCAATTTCTCAACAAAATGAGAATCGTGAGAAGTAAACAGGACCGTTCCGGCATATGCCTTTATTAATTCTTCCAATGCTTCAATCGTTGTCAAATCTATAAAATTAGTTGGCTCATCTAAAATCAAGACATTGGAGGGTATAGTAAAAACTGTAGCTAATGAAATCCGTGTTGATTCACCCCCACTTAGAGAAGTCAATGGTTTTCCAATATCTGTTTGAGAGAATCCTAAATTACTTAATATACTTCGAACAACTGCTTCTGAATATTCAGTACGCTCCATTAAATAGTACAAAATACTCTCTGATTCACTAAATTTATAATCCATCTGTCGATACACTGAAAAGGTGACCTTGGGAGAAAGAATAATGCCTTCTCCATTTGATACAATATGATTTAATAGGGTTGTTTTTCCAGTCCCGTTGTCCCCAACAATAGCAATTTTCTTTTCCAAGGAAAACTGAAAATCACACTTCTCCAACAAACTCTTCTCTCCCTTTTTTAAAGATACTTGCTCTCCACGTATAGGAAATTTGTTATGGATTTCAACTGATTTAACTTTTGGAAATAGAATGTGCTTTTTGCTCTCGGGTTGGATAGGCTCATCTAGCTGGGCTAAACGAGATTCCATTGACTTAAACGATTTTTGAAGCCCCTTTTGAACAGTATCTTTTTGCTTTGAAGAAGATAGACGGTCAGGTCGAACATTCTGCTTTTTTTTCTTGGCAGATACTTTTTCAGAATTGGCTGCCTGCTTCTTTTTTTGAAAAATTGCAGCTTCCAACTTCTTTTTTTCTTTAGTATAGTTATTAGCCGCCCTTTGCCGCTCTAATTTCTCGCTTTCTTTTTGCTGTTTATAGGCATCATAATTACCAATATACTCGGTAACTTGACCATCCCTAATCTCCCAAATTTTAGTTGCTAATTGATTTAGAAAATAGCGATCGTGACTAACAAAAATAAGTGTGCCATAATAATATCTTAACTCTTCAATTAAATAGTCAACCCCATTACGATCTAAATGAGTGGTTGGCTCATCTAGTAACAGACCCATTTGATAGGTAGATAGGGTCTGAGCTAAGCGATATTTGGTCTCTTCACCACCACTTAATGTGTTGATTTCATTTTTGGGAACTTTAAAGCGACTAACAAGCTCCCAATCCATTCTCTCAGAATCAATGACCTTTGTTCCTTTTGGTATTTGTGAAAAATAACTAAAAGATACTTCCCGTTGAATAGAACCGGTTTCTGGTACTATTTCGCCTTGTATTATCTTCAACAGAGTAGATTTTCCCGTCCCATTATCACCAATAATACCAATGCGATTATTTTCATAAACTGTCAATTCTTGTATATTTACTACTTCTTTTGTACCCAAATTTTTTCGGATATTCGTTAGTTTAAGTGCTAAGTTTTCCATTAATTTCCTTCTCTTTCTTCTCGGGAAAAAGAGTACACAAAAAGGATAGTCTAGGACTATCCTTTGATTTCTATATTCAGGAAAAGTACACACTAATCCCTTGAAATCGCTCTTTCCAAGACTTTTGAATTTATTTAATTAGCTATTCAAAAGTTCAATACGCAATTTCATGGATGCAGTCATAATATACAATCTCCTCTTTGTTTTATTCAGTACTGTAATACTACTGTATCCTGACTAGAAAGTAAAGAGAATTAAGACCTTTTTTCATTAATACCATTTACCTAATGATTTGATTTACTTGTATGTTAAACTATCCAATTATCGAAATAAAAGCCTGCCATATAAAAAGAAAAGTGACAGTTTTGAATTGTAAATAATTTATCTGTACAACTTATTTGATCATGTTGATTCTTCATTACAATTTCAAATATAAAAAAACTTATCCGATTTTTTCGTTATTTAATTCCCTAGTGATCACTAAGTTTTCTTTATTGCCAAGCGGCAGCATTTTTTTTGACAAACGTTGCAAAGCTGCGAGGATTTTTACCCATGATGACATTAAATGTATCCGTGACTTTCTTAGCTGTTCCTAAGCGTGTCATCATATAAAGCATCCCCATCACTGTCGCATATTCTTTGTCTAGTCCGCGAATGGTGATCCAATATTTTTTAGCCAAACGTGGCGCAGGATTAGCGTAAGAAATTTTGCGCTGTAAAACTTCACTTAATGTGTCTGCAACTTGATCGTAGTCGATCGCTTCACTACCTGTGATGGCATACGCTGTATTTTGATGCTTCGCTGGGTTAGTCAAAACCTTTGCTATCAATTCACCAATATCTTCAGCATCAATAAAACTAGTTAATGCTTTTTTAACTGGTACAACAATTTTATTGAAATGTTTAATTTCAAAAGCGTGTACACCACTTAGATTTTGCATGAAAAAACTAGGGCGAATATGGCAATAAGGGACGCCAGATTTTTCAATATATTTTTCAATTTTATAATGAGGAGGCACAGGATTATGTTCAATCCCGATCAATGATAAAAAGCTAATTAATTTGATTTTACCGCTGTTTTTTAATGCATCAATAAAAGGATACAAATCAGCGGGATTGCCTAAATGAGGCGGACGCATGATAAAGACTGCTTGTACATCTTGCAACGCTTTTGCATAGGTCTTTTCATCCATAAAATCAAAGGGTACAACGCGGACATTTTCATTATTGCCAAACATTTTTGTTAACGTGTCTGGATGTGTCCCGGCAGCAGTCACTTGCTGGCCATTTTTTAGTGCATATTCTACGACGTACTTGCCGACATTTCCCGAAGCTCCGGTTACTAAAATTCTACTCATGATTCTTTTTTTCCTCCACTAAAATTTCGTTAGCTCTTTCTAACAAGTCAATAAATTCTGCAAACTTTTCTTTTCCCATTTTTTCTTGCAACAATGTCATTGTTTTAAAGTATTCTGTATATGCGCTCTCCACTAATTCAACAGCTTTTTTCGTTGGAATTAAGCTAAAACTGCGCTTATCTATCATCGACTGTTCTTTTGCAATATATTCTTGTTTTAATAAAGAGGTCGTCATATTAGTGGCCATCGCTTTTGTCACATTAAAAAACTTTGCCACTGCATTGGGTGTCTTCTCTCCTTCTGTTTTAACTAAATAGATCAACATTCCCATCTCACTAGAACGAATTGGTAAATTTTTTTTCACGTTAACATTCATGCGACAAAAAAGCGCGATTTCTTCTGAAGCGTGTATAAAATTATCCATCACTATTTCTCCTCACTAATTTAGTACATCTAATTTACTAGATGCGATTATAATACACTTGATGTACTATTTCAACATTAATTTCAATATAAAAAAAGACTAAGCCCATTAGCCTAGTCTTAAAAGTTCTGTATTTTAAATTATCATACTATTAAAATATTGTTCAGTGTACCCAGCCAATTTTATCAAATGGATAAAAACGTAATTTCATAACTCCTTCGATTGCGTTTTTTTGTACAAATCCAATAATACGGCTATCTTCAGAGTTTTTGCGATTATCCCCCAATACAAAATAAGCATTTTTAGGAACCTGTGTCTGATTCCGTAAATTGTCAGCAAGTTTTTTATCTAATTCAAAAATCTGCGTACTATCCGGCAAGTTAACTGAATATCGAAGAGCATCGTATTCTGTATCAATATTTTTTTGGTTAAATAAATACAAAGTTGAGCCCTGAACAACAAATTTATCACCTGGAACACCAATCACACGCTTAATATAAGTCTTGCCTTGTGAGTCATTGCCGTCTGGTGTAAACGTCACAATGTCATAGCGTTGGACTTCTTGTGTTTTTTTTATTAAAATTCGGTCTCCATTATGAAGCGTTGGAATCATAGACTCACCAACAATTTGATGCGCTTTAACATTTATTAAGAAAAGAACACACACTACTATTGTCATTAACAGTAAGAATAGATCCCAGTATTTTCGTATTTGTTCTTTTCGCCGACGCTGCAAAATTAGCTCTATTTGCTCTGAGGTCAGTTTTTTTCGCATCTTTTTTTTTGAAGCCACTTGCGACACAATTTGAGGGTTTTCTTGTTTTTTTTCTGTCATAACTTTCAACTCCTACAATTGCGTCATACGGGAAACTGGTAAAAATATTGCTGCGCCAACACCAAGAATATTTTCCTTTGGTACTAATCCGTAATCCCGACTATCAACACCAAAACTACGATTATCCGCCAAAACTAAATAATGATCAGCGGGAATTCGTTGATTCTTTACACCTCTAATATCACTGGTAGTAAAATCTGGTGTCAGCTGATACGCTTTATCTTTTGCTGCAACTAAATCATCACTTAAAAAGCGTTCGGGTATTTCCCGCGTACCTACGTATAAAATATCTTCATGATAGCGAAGTTCTTCTCCTGGTAAACCAATAACACGTCGAATCGATTGTTGTTTTCTTCCTGGAATTTGAAAAGCAACGATATCAAACCGCTCAATCTTCTTATACTTTCCTAAGATCAACCTGTCTCCCGCTTGCAAATTTGGCAACATGCTGAAGTCATTCACTGTCTGTATTTGAAAAAAAATAAAGAATACTCCCATAACCACTGTAACAAAAATTCCAAAGGTAACAAATAAATCTTGAAGGTAGCGCCTGCGCCTTTTTTTCCGGATGCTTTGCGCAAGTAGTTGTAATTGTTGTTGATTTAATCTTTTTTTCATCAGTTCCCTCCTAATCTTGTTGGAGGGCTGATTTATCTACTTTAAAGTGATTAAAAACTTGTTCTTGAGCAGCTTGCGTTCGCTTAATGTCGTTTAAATAGCCGGAATTAACTTCCTTATTTTTTAGCTGTTTGATGGAAAGTCCGGCTAAATTGATACCCAACTGCTTCATTCGTGTATACAACTGTTTCAATACCAATTTTTCATCTTTTCCTAAACGAGGTTCCGGAACATTCGAACCATAACTAACTAAACGAGAAGATAAATCGTAGATTGTGCTTTGCGCTTTTTTTTCGTTACTGGTGGTTGATAGTTCTTTTAACTGTTTTTCCAATTCTTGAACAATGAAGTAGCCTTGAACAACATTTTCAGAATCCGTTGCCGTTAAACTTGTGGATTGGTAATAGCGGATATAATAGCTTCCACCTGCGAATACTATTGAAAAAATCACAGCAAAAATCACATTATTTCTATTTTTACTTACCTTATCCATCAAATCAACGCAATAGCGCAACCAAGCCCGACGTTGTTTTTTGCTGGGCTTCATTGCGCTGACTTTATTTAATTTCTGCTGGTTGGTTACCCAAGCAGCAATCGAAATAAACATAAAGATGATTGCAAAAATTGCAAGGGAGAGGAGGATTATAAAAAGCCAGTCTAGTAGTTCCATCACTCCTCGCTCCTATCTTTTTTTATTTTTTGCAGCTAGCTTTCGCTCGATTAATTTCTTCTTTTCACGCTCTTTGTTAATTTTGCGAACAATGAAATAGATGATAAGTAGTAATACTAGTAAACCACCGACAATCATTGCTATCAACCGCCAATTAAGGCCTGGATCTTGAACCAAAGTCAAATCCCGTGCATTATATTTATCTGCTTCTTCATCAGTAATGGTAAATTTTTGTTCCCACTCCCAGCGTCCGCCTTTTTCTGTCGTTACTAATATTTTAGCACGATAATCTCCAGGTATCATCTCCGAGCCTTCCAAGCTAACAGGAAAATCAATCATCGTATTTGGCGCCATCCGCATTTGTGATTTTTTAGCGTCATATACGACTTCATTTGAATCTCCCTTCATGATTTGAACATCTGTTGTCATATCATCTACAAAAATCGGCTGGATATTTGAATAATTTATACTAATTACATTACGATGATTTTTTGACGTCGCATAAACGCGATTTAATTTCATTTCTTCTTTATTTGTATTTGGATTTTTTTCACTCAATAGCATCCCAGTTAGATAGGCAAACTTGTTAACAACCATCCCTTGTTGACTTTGTGATTTTGTACCTTCTGCATCTTTTTCCTGTAGTAAAATACCTCCAGCAATGTAACCATCAAATTCAGATTTTGGCATAGTAATGTCAATATTTAAATCTTGTGAAGAATTTGCAGCTAACTTAACTTCTTTGGGTACTTTTACGACGGATTCAAAAGGATACTTCAACGACTTGTCATTTTCAATAGCATTGTTGCTGTACTCGATTACACCACTACTATTAGTCTTTCCTCCATAGGCACCCACTAAAATAGTAATTTCTTTATCTCCAGTATTATGCAGTTTTATTTTGACAGTCTGTTTTTGTTCCGGCTCCATTTTCAAATCAAAGTAGCCGACACCTTTATCAATTTGATTTTCCGGTCGAACAACCTCATATGAAAAACCACCTTGAGCCTCAGCACTATCAGCAGCATAGCTAACTATCGTATTTCCAAGAAATAATCCCATTATGTAGACTAAGATTATTCCCACCCAGGCCTTTTTATTCATGGTACACACCCCTTTAGTCATTAATCAGACGACTGCTTTCACACTGACCACACAAAGCAGTCGTCTGATAGATCAAACTATGTTTCTTAATTATCGCGCATCTTCAATTGTCCACGTAACTTCACCAGTATAGACTCCTGTTAGCATATTAACCGCAGCTGGTACCTCTAATGACACGCCTCTATATGCTTCTTTAGTGTATTCTGATTTATCAGCTTTTTTATCAAAAATAATATCGAAAACACCCCGGCCTTTACCCGCTTCTTTATTTTCTACAATTATCGTTTGCACATCTTCCTTAATTTCTGCGCTTGCCGCATCTTCTACAGCTGTAGCCGACGGTGTATTCGTATCATTCGTACCGTTTCCTGCTTCTAATGTGATTTTCTTGTACAATAATTTTGCTCCATCTAAAAATTTTCCTTCATGATCATTATGAGCAAATTGTTGGGTTAATTTTGCTTTAATTGTATGATGGTTTTCAAATCCGTCGGCACGAACATCCATATAACGAACAAAGTGTGCTGTTTTGAGAGGAGTTTCTTCCTCTCCTTCTGGAGCAACTTCCGTTGTCTCAAATGGCAAAACATCATAAGACCGAGCAGCATTCCCCACTGGTACTTCATTAATATCAAAATCCATTTCTGTTACAGAAACGATTTTCAATGGGTTGGGATCTGGATTAGGTGTTGGTTTTGTAATTTCTGGACCTTCTTCCCCCCCTGGTGTTGGATCTGGATTTTCCGGTTTCTCTTGTTTAAATTCAATATGTCCTTTCCCGATTACATCTGGACTTGTTTCTGCATGTGCTGCTGGAGCTACCACGCCTAATGCAATTGTTCCCAATAATGCTGCTGTAGTTAATTTTGTAATGTTTTTCATCTTCTTTTCCTCCAATTTTTTATGGTAACTCAGATAAAATCCAAGTCAGTTCCGTTTTGTAAGGCTTACCTATAACTTTTTTAGTTCTTCCAGGTACCGATAATTGAACAGCGGAGTTAAAAAATAACGGTTTATTATATCTAGTATCAATAGTCACCTGGTTGTTGCTATCTCTTCTTGGTTCCAAAGTATTCGCCACACCAGCTGAGTTATGCTGGGAAGCGCCAAACGAGATAAACCAAGTTCCGTCACCCGTACCTTTTTTAGCGTTCGCTATTTCTTGTGTCTCACCAATTTTCATTTCAATAATGTCTTTTTTTACAATTGGCGTTCGACTTTCATCAGAGCCATTTGCCCAAGAGTAATCAAAAGAAAGCATCGCACCATCCAATTCAACTTTTTCATCTGTTGCAAATTGCTTTTCTTGTCTCACGCTTACAGTCCAACCAGCATTTGTTCCCCTTCTGTCAGTCACTTGAATGAATTGCGCCCGAGGTGTCGTCTCATCTTCAAACATCATGGCATTGGCGGCATACATTTGATCTCTTCCATCACTTTTCTGCGTTGCAAAATTTAAACTTGGAACATAATCTAAACGCAAGGGATTGGAATTAGGTGGAATAGGATTTTCCGGCTTTATCGGTATGGTTGGATTTTCTGGATCTGCTACTTGTTGCTTGTCTGTGAACTCTATTTTTCCTGTACCTATTCCATCGCTTTGCGCTTGTGCTGTAACTGGAAGCGTGAATAAAAGTAGTGAAGACAGTAAAATGATTCTTTTCATACTTTGTCCTCCTCCTTTTTACGTTTTTTCCAGAATAACAAGAAGAATAAAGCGATTAATCCAATGCCTAGATACATTAAGCTCTTTTTCACTATTTCACCTGTCGCAGGATAACTTTTACCAACTGGTTTTGGTGTACCAGTTGGTTTTACCACGGGTGTAATGCTTTGAGATTGTCCTGTGGAATCTTGTACTTCATCGGTTCCTTCCTCAAAGATAATTACGCCTTCTGTTGTGACACTTTGAGATTTCTGACCTTGTTCTTCAGCATTCGCTACACTAAAGGATGCGAAAAACGCAAGAAAAATAACGACAGTTGTTACATTTTGTTTAAGACTAAAAAATCTTCGTTTCATTTTTTCTCACGTCCTTTCTACCTTGCGTCCCCTAATGTCCAAAGAATTTCAGCTTGATATTCTCCCAGCTTTTTCACTTTAGAAACAGGTGTTTCAAATTTCAACCCTGCCCCGTCTTCAGTCCATGTATCGCTGATGTTATACTCTGCCTGCTCCTCGGTATGCTTCGCTGTAAAAACAGGCTCGGCTTGATCATGCAATAGTACTGCACTTGTTTCTTCATCGGTTACTTGATAACTTAATACATCTGTTAAAACAAAGTTAGGATCTGCCTCATCACCATTTTTAAGCGTAAAATCTTTGGTTAAAGTAGCTGTTAAGGTCCAGTCTGCTTTTGTCCCGCGATTATCCCAAATCACTAATGGATTTTGATATTGTGGCTTATCCACACGTATATTAGAAAACCAGACTTCATGTGTTTTAAAATCCAGTACCTCTGGATAAGATGAAATAAACAACGTACCATCAAATTCGTATTTCACAATTTTCCCAGTTGAAGTAACTTCGACTTCTGTTTCATCGTCTGGCCTTGTTAAAAGCTGATAATTCAAATCTTCTGCATCTTTTAAGGCCCTAAGAACATCTTGATTTTGTGTTAGGTCTACTTTATTTCCAGGAATCTTGTCACTTATCACAACTGCTGTCACAATATCTTTATCCTTGCTGTCTACAAAACGAATGGTAAGACTATTATCAAAGACATTGATTTCAACATTAATCGTTGCTTTATTACCTGCCTCATCTTCAATATCAATCTTTAAATCTTTCTTACCAGGAGTTTCAACCATCACAGCAAAATCTTGCCCTGCAGTATAGCTTACTTTGATCTTATCTTCAGTACTGACATTGTCCTTAATATTACTAAGAAAAACATTCGGATCACTATCCCGTATGGCAGCTACATTACCAATGTTGATATCCGTTGGTTTTGGATCAGCTGTTGGTGCAGTTTTATCGTTAAAAGTAACTTTAATAGTTTGAGAAATATGATCTTTGCCATTATCAATTGTTAAAATAATCTCCATAGGTTGTTCTTCATGACCGCTATCAACAGTAACGTTTGTATCATCGATACTAATTTTATCGAAATCAGTAACTGGAGTAACTACGCCGCCAATCATTTCCAAAGCTTGAACTTCTCCTTTATTTAGGATGAAATCTTTCAAGGTATTGTTAGCGTCAGCCTCTTCCCATTCACTTCGATCTATACGGAAATCTTGTCCTGTTATTGCGACATCACCGCTCACTTCTCCTTTAACGACAGGAATTGGAACATCAATTGGCTCACTTGTATTCTCCGCTTCATCTGTTAAAGTAATCTGTATCGTTTTCTCACCAACTGTTGCAACTAAATCTGCAATACCATCAGGATCAACTAAGGCAGCCGTAATATCTTCGTTAGCCGAAACATTATCGCTGTACTCTGATAAGAAGGTTTTTAAATCTGCTTCCGTAATATATTCTGGCTTATCAAGTGGTACTAGTGTTGGCTTGCCTGTTCCAGTTGGTGGAACATCATCGCTAACGGTTACCACGAGTGTCGCAGATAATGGTGCATCTAACCCAATACTTGGATCAGCAGCAACGCTAAGTGTCACCGTATAGTCACCAGGCGTTTGTTTAAGACCACCTAAATCTGTGATCTCGATTTGCTCGGTTAAATCGTTATTAGCCCCCTCAAATAATTTGAAGGCGGACAACTTGCCGTGATCACGAACGAGTTCTTTCAATTCATCTTCTGTTTTACCAGCAACATCATTGGATTTAACACTAAAATCCTCACCTTTTAGCTCTTCGCCAAGATCCCAGATAATTAATTTAGAAGTAATCGTAGCTCCATTTTTAGCATTATCAGATACAATGATATCTACATCATGTCCTTTCTCTGAAGGAGTATTCAATAATGCATTTACTTTATCTGGATCAGCATAAGCATAGGTAAAAGTTTGTTCTAATGGATTGGTATCCTGAACATTCTCTACTAAGGCCCTTGGATTAGGTGCAGCATCACCGACACTAATAATGTACGGCTTCGGATCAGCAGTTGGTGCAGTCTTATCTAAGATTGTTTGCTCTGCCTCATCATACTTACCTTCTAAGAAAGCCAATACTTTTACCTTTCCTTCAGTTACTAACTTTTTACCATTAGGAATGGTGTACTCAAAATTACCGGTTGTAAGATCTGCTTGTAAAGTGAAGTTGCTTGTGAAATCAGGATCATCTGGCTTAGGTGAAGCCATTTCAGCCGGACTTGCAATTGCGTTATCAGCCGGATCCATCGCCGCCTCAACTGTATTGTTAACTGGCACATCCTTAATACGAACATAAGCTCCCGGATTGGTGTTTCCTCGAATAACATAAGAGGAATCATCATTGACATTATCAGTTGCTACACTGTTGATACTAACGTTTACGTCAGGAATATATTCAAACAAAACACGCTGGGTGTTATCTGTTTTAAATTCATCCTTGAACGTATTTGCTGCATCTTCCGTGAGGGAAGCTGCTTGTGCGACAGTTGACGTTCTACCGTTATAAACAATTTGCATACCATACATTGGTGTCCAAACCTTTGTAGGCGTTGCACCAAGCTCACCTTGATTCCACCGACTTACTTTCTGGATATCGACATCTAGGCGTCCTCCATTACCACCAATATAAATTAGCCCATTAGATGTGCCACTTATCGTACCTGTTCTCTCCAAGTTAACACGTTGCGCATCTGCAAAAGTAAAAGTTGAACTGTTGTTAGAGAAATACAGCAAGTTTTGGGAATTGGATGTACTATCACTTACAATATTGAATATTCCCTTTTTCTTCACCTCAAACGTAGCAGTACCATCTACATAAACGATACTAGAATTTGAGCTTCCCATTTGTTTTGCCGAAATATCCAAAGTACCTTCTTCGTCAACAGTTACAGTCGCTCCAGCTGACAGACGTAACAGATTTCGATAAACATAGTCATCATTATTGGTGTGACCTACAGAATCAATTTCGAACTTCGCGTTCTTCCCAATAACCACTGAGCTACCACTAGATCTTAAAGTAACTGCACTTCGGTTTAATTTAGGTTGAACATACAGATATGCTCCTTCATCCATAATGATGCTCCCCCATAAATCGAGAGCAACACCTTGATATTCATCACCAGAATCAGTCTGTGCTGCGTGCACAATCATTTGAGAATTTTTCCCCATTGTTAGTGAACCTTGATTTTCAAGACGTACATTACCCGCCTGTAAAGTACTCATCTCAAAAACAGCATCTTCAGCAACATGTAAATTGGTAATAAGCATGTTATACTGATTGGTTGCATTATTTTCCCATGAAATAACGTTTCCATCTGCATCTGTTCTAAGGCCTGAGGTAAATGGACTTTCTTGTTTAGTAGAAACTTGGCCTTGAATCTCAACATCCGTATAAGGAGAATGAATCATTTGATTTCCAATATTCGTCAAATCTTTGTACGTGATTTTACAATTTTGTTGAATATTGTTACTCAAATCATTCAATGTCGTAAAGCCATAGAAGTTTCCATGATAAATAGTTCCATTTTGCCAAGTAATATCCCAATTTCCTCTACTACCGGCTCCGGTTATATTTGCATCACGAAAAATAATACATACACCACCAAAATCGATAGTGCTACCATTCAAATCGACAACTAGCTTTCTGGCTATACCAGCGGGCTGCATCCTGGGATAGGTTGCTCCTCCGCTTGAAGTTGAATAATCTCGTCCAATATAGGTATTAGCTTCTGCAGTAGATGCAAACCCTTCCCGTAAATCAGTTGGGATAGCAAAGTCATTTTTAACAACGATACGATCCACAGTAACTGTACCAAATGCTTTAACTAATTCTGCCCAGTTTGTGACTTCAGCAACCACTTCGTCAGCTTGAACGCCAATATTCAATGGCTGAATAGCGTTATCTGTTTGCAAAGATTTTTCATCTTCATTAGTAAGATTATCCGAGTTTTCAGAACCTTCTATTATATTTCCACTAGTTTCTGTTGTTTCACTGGTAGCTTTTAACGTTTCTTCAATTGGCGAACTTAACATGCTAGAACTTTCAAAAGTAGTCACTGTTTGCTTTTCTTGTGCAAACAACGGGTGTAACCAACTCACAGAATTGCCTACCACTAACAACCCAACAATCATTACTATTGCAACAAACAATTTTTTCTCTATTTTCATTCAATTCTCAACTCCTTTCTATACTAATTTCTGCTCATTGGAGAAAGGCAATGGGCGTTATTTTCAATCACTAAATAGTGATGAAACCTTGGCTAAGCGGATCATTCAACCAAGGTGTTAACCGCAGTTGTTGTCCTTCGTAGATTAAATAGCTATTTAAATTATTCCATCTTCGTAGCGACTGAACCGATATCCCAAAACGTTTTGATATCTTAGCTAACGTATCACCACGTTGAACACTATAAAAACCAGCAGGACGTTCTCTGTAGGCCTTGACGGAATAATTTTTGAAAAAGGGTGTGTTCAATCTCAAAAACAGATCTTTTCCTGCTGGCTTACTAAAATGCTCAAGGTTCATATCAAAATATCCTGTTGCATAATCTAATTTCTCTTCTTCTTTCAGCCGAATTGTTTTACCAATATCTAGTACTTGTCCCACTGTTATAAGGTAACTGCTTAAATCATTGTGTGAAACAATTTGATTAAGCGGAACTTGATACAAGCGACAGATTGAAATCAATGATTCACCCACTTGAACCTCGTGATACACAGTTGCTTTGTTTTCTATTTTTCTTGTTTCTTTTTGTTTCCTTTGTATTTTGGTTGGTGTAGTATTTCTATTTCTAACATCTGCTACCTCATTTTTTTCACTTAAAATAATAGTAGAAGCAATATTTTCAATTTTTCCATTGGGTGTATCATAAATGGTCAAATTGTAGGCTTTAATCAAACCATTCAGCTTTGCAGCATAACTAGTATCGGTTGCGTAGCGCCCCATTAAAAATCGAGTGGCATCTTGATATGTTTGTGTATTACTTTTCCACACACCACTGTAAAAGCCATGATTATAAGGCAATCCCCCCCGAATCAGATGAACGTAATCTTCCAATGACTCTTTGTATGAAGGGTACTTTCTAAAATTTGCTCGAATAGTAAAATGATTGCCACTTCCGTCATCTTCTTGCGTTGCAAAATTAACACTTGTCCCATGATAGCTTCCCTTAATACCAAATAAATTATAATTAGGCGGGCTTGCAAGCGAACTATTACCTGACGCACTTTCTAAAATTGCTTGCGCAATCATCACCGATGCGTATAATCCGTGCTTTTGCCCTAGTCGCCTAGCGTCTTCCCCAATAACCTGAACAAAGCGTTGCGTTGTGAAATTGGGTGAAAAAGTGTAACTATTTTCACCGATGTACTCGTTACCGTTGATTCCACTTGACTTGTTTGTAACTTTTGTAGGTATGAAGGAAGCCTGTTTTTTAGATGATGGATAAGCACCAACTTTTTTACTTTTGGGACTCGTTACTTTAGTCGTTTTCTTTGCGATTGAACCCTCACTTTGTTTCGTAGCAGATACCGGGCTATTTTTTTCAATGGCAGTTGGTGAACTAACTTGGGGTGAATTTGTATTAAAATTGGAATCTGATGTTGTTTTATCACCTTCATTGCTTGTTTCAGACGATTGTTCCGTTGTAACACTTGTAGTTTCAGATGAAGCGGATTCTTCGGGTTCTTCGGATTCCGTTGTCGACTCCTTTGTTTCCTCTTGAGATTCTTCCATTGCGTCAGAAGAATCCTGATCCTCTTTCACTTCAGCCGTTTCATCCTCTTTTTCTGCTTCATCTAATTCTTTTGTTTCATCTGTTTTATCTAACGCTTCACTACTTACGAGGGGAATTTCCATTTTATCGTTTTCACCCTTCTCATCTTGACTACTAAAATCTTCATCAAGATTTTTAGCTCTTGTCTGCTCTGCAAAGAACGTTGTAAAAGAAGAAACAGCAAAAAATGTACCTGTTAAAAGTGCGAATGTTTTTTTCATGGATATCCCCCTCACTTTGTTTATTATTTTGTTGCGCGCTGTGATTGTTGTAGCAATTGATCCAACAATACGATTGATTCATCCCGCATTTTTTCAATATAATTTTGATAACGAATACAACCTTGCTTTAGTTCATCTAATTCTTCTTCGGACTTCATTTTTATGTCATGAGCATCAAATTCAGCCTTTCGCACAATTTCCTTAGCTTTAGACTTTGCTTCTATTAAAACGTCTGCTAATTCATTTTTTGTAAGTTCTAACTCATCCTGTACTGAATTGGATTTTGACGAAATTAACTCTTCTTTTACTCGTTGGTAATCTTCTTGAACTTTTTGATATTTCACTTGCAATTCAGTTAACTCTATTGGATCAATTTTATCTTCACTACTGGCTTTAAGTTCGTGACTTTCCAAACGTTGCGTTAGTTCCATTGCGCGGTTACTCGCAAATTCTAAATTGTTTGTTAACTGTTTATTCTCCGCCTTAAGTGTTTCAATCTTTTGGTTTAATCGCTCCACTTCTGCCACACGTCCATCATAATCAGCTGGGATTGCCTGAACAGAAGCTAACTCGTTTTCCATATTCTCAATAGTAGTTTGTAATTTTTCTTTTTCATTTGTTAAAGTCAACTTTTCTTTTTCTATTATTTCGTTTTTTACTTTCAACGCTTCTATTTCTTTGCTGAGTGCAGTATTCTTTGCTTCTAATTCTGAAACCACTTCGTCATCACCGTCACTCTGAAATCCTAATTCCTCCAATTCAGCCAATAAATCATCCTTTTTCTTCTTACCAAACATGTTCGTTCCCCCTCTTCCTTTTTATATTCCGTCTGTTTATTTAGTAAAACCAACGACCTAAGCCAGTTTTACCTACACCTAATTTTTTTAGGCCACATTTTTAGTATATAAAAATTCTTGAAACCCATTTCTCAAAATTAATAAAATAAATCAATAAAATAAAAAAAACACGCCCTCCTTTTTTTCAAAAATTCATAGATTTACAAAAAAAAATGATAATTTTATAAAAAGCATCACTTTAATTCCTGCATTTATTTAAACTCGCAAAATATATCGGGTACTATTGCGCTATAGTCCCCAATCAAATCTTTCCGACAAAGATAAAAAAAAGATTGATTGGAAAAACTATTTTTTGCGTAAACATTACTACACTCAATGTTGCATTTTCTAAAAAAATAAATATGAAATTCGATCAATATTCGCAATATTTTTCTTTCCGGCACAATTATTCGTCTTTTAAAAAAAATCGTAGTAAACTCATGGTAATTTATCAGCAAGGTTATGCTGATAAAAGAAATAAAGGAGGATATCCATCATGAAAAAAATTGGTTTTTTGAGTTTTGGTCATTGGATGGACCGGGGGTCATTGGTTAAGACCGCTAAAGATGCTTATTTGCAATCGATTGAATTAGCTGTTGAAGCCGAAAAAATCGGCATTGACGGTGCATACTATCGCGTTCATCACTTTGCACCTCAAATTGGTTCACCATTTCCACTTCTTTCAGCAATTGGTGCTAAAACAAGCAAGATTGAAATTGGGACCGGTCTAATTGATATGCGGTATGAAAATCCGTATATGATGGCTGAAAATGCTGGCTTAACAGATATTATTACCCAAGGACGCGTGCAACTTGGCGTGGGCCGTGGTTCACCAGAACAAGTTTTAGATGGTTGGAAATATTTTGGCTATGACTATAGCGAAGATGAAATAAAAGAAATTACGCGGGAACGGACATTAGAATTTCTTGATTTATTAGAGGGCAATTATTTTGCCGAACCAAATCCTCAACCGATGTTCCCACAAGGACCTGGTAAATTGCGGATTGAACCTTATTCAGAAGGTTTGCGTCAACGTATTTGGTGGGGTGCTGGTTCAAAAGAAACTGCGATTTGGGCAGCGAAACACGGAATGAACTTGCAATCTTCTACTTTGGTAAATTATGAAAGTAATGAGCCTTTCCATGTACAACAAGCTAATCAATTACGTGCATTTAAACAAGCTTGGAAAGAAGCTGGTCACGATTTTGAACCACGTACCCTCGTTACTCGCTCAATCCAACCAATTACAACGGACTTGGATCGTCAATTATTCGGCCAAGACGGACAACCGCAACAAGACTCCGTTGGCTATTTGGCTTACCACCGCAATCCAACCATTTTTGGTCGGACATTTGCTGGTGAACCAGACAAATTAGTAAAAGAATTAGCTGAAGACGAAGCAATCAAAGAAGCCGATACTGTCCTAATTACAATTCCAAATACGCTAGGCGTTGAATATAACATGCATATTTTGGAAACAATCATTAAAGATGTGGCCCCAGAATTAGGCTGGCGCTAAGAAAAGATTTAAAACTAGAACGCTCGGAAAGTTTTAAAAACTAGACCACTCGAAAGGTTTTCTTCGTACTTTTATAGTCAGGCCTAGTGGGACCTAGTATTTCTAAAAGCTCATTTAAAAAGCGACGAACCTACAAGCTGTATTTATTGAAGGCAATCTTCATACAGCGGTAGGTTCGTCACTTTTTTTATTTTTTAATAATCATTTGAATGGCCTGATCAATTTTTTGTTGCTGAATTGTTGCATTCGTTGTTGGGTTTTCCAAACAATTTTTTAGGTTTTCTGCCACGATAATGCCCATGACACGGTCAATACTAGAACGAACAGCACTTAATTGGGTAATCACATCCACACATTCTTTTTCATCTTCAATCATCTTTTGAATGCCGCGAATTTGACCTTCCGTGCGCTTTAAACGATTTAATATGTTTTTATCACAAGTGGCCATCGGTTATTTCCCCTCTCCATTCCACCATTCCGCCTAAAACATTCGTCACATGATAGCCTTTTTGACTTAAAAAATCGCATGCTAGTCCCGAACGTCTGCCAGAATGACAGATAACATAATAATGGGTGTCTTTGTCTAATTCTTTAAAGCGGCTTTCTAATTGGCTTAACGGAATATTTTGGGCGCCAGGGATATGTCCGGCGACAAATTCATCGTCTTCTCGCACATCCACAAGGGCTGCATTTTGCCATAATTTAGCAAATTCATCATTTGTAATTGTTTTATTCATATTCAATCTCCTCTGGTTTGACCATTTTATACAAAGCAAAAGCGCCATCTAAATTTACCACATCAAAGCCATTTTGCTTTAAAATTCGCTCGGCGATATAGCTGCGTAACCCACTGTGACATGTTACAATGTAGGCTTTTTCTTTATCCAGTTGTGCTAAATTATCCCGTAATGTATCTAAAGGAATATTCACAGCTTGTGAAAACTTTCCATTTTTAGTTAATTCTGCTTTATTCCGGACATCTAATAATAGCTTGCCTTTTTTCATTTCCTCAGTAAGTTCATGCCATTGAATATTTTGACTGAAGCCTTCTACGATGTTCAAAGCGCTATAACCCAACATGTTGACTGGATCTTTGGCCGATCCAAAAGGTGGCGCATAGGTGAACTCTAATTCTGGTAAGTCAAAAATAGTCTGCCCGCCTTTAATTGCCGTCGCCAAAATATCGATGCGTTTGTCGACACCTTTGGCTCCCACACCTTGAGCCCCGTAAATAGCGCCCGTTTTAGGATTAAAAATTAATTTCAAAGTTAATTCAGCCGCATCAGGATAATAGCCGGCATGATCTTTCCCGCTAATATGAATAACCTCATAATCTAATCCTGCTTGTAGGGCGCCTGTTTCACTAAGTCCAGTTGCTGCCGCACTTAAATGAAAGACGCGGACAATTGCGGTTCCAATACTTCCTTTATTTTTGCGAGGCAAACCAAAAATTACATCGGCAACTTGGCGCCCTTGCCGATTAGCCGGTGAGGCCAACGAAATTAACGTATCTGCGTGGGTGATTTGTTGTTTTGTCACAACGGCGTCTCCCACTGCAAAAATTCCCGCTAAATTCGTTTGATAATTTTCATCAACAATAATGCCACCTTTCATACCTAATTGAATGCCGGCTTCTTTAGCCAGCGTCGTATCTGGTTGAACCCCCACAGATAAAATTGTGATGTCAGTTGTCAAACTACTGCCATCTTCAAGAATAATTTTATCTCCGGCTTGTTGGAATGCTACTGCTGATTGACCCGTAATCACTTTAACCCCATTTTCCACCAATTCTTTTTGAATAAAGCTTGCCATCTCTTGATCGAATGGTGGCAAAACATGTGGTGCTTTTTCCACAATTGTCACTGCTAATCCGGCTTTTTGTAGATTTTCCGCCATCTCCAAACCGATAAAGCCCGCACCAATAACCGTTGCCCGTTTTACTTCAGGTGTTAACGCCTGCATAATTTTGTCTAAATCTGGTACATTGCGAAGTGTGAATGTATTTTTTGCCTCCTTTAGTCCTGTAATTGGTGGGATAAAGGGTTTTGCCCCCGGCGATAAAACTAAAACGTCATAATTTTCACGATAGATTTCATTTTGATTTTGAATTGCTACTTCTTTTTTTACGGCATCGACTGCTATTGCTTCATTAAATGGGCGAACATCCAGATTAAAGCGGGCTTTCAGGCTTTCGGGCGTTTGCACAAGCAACGCTTCTCTTTCTGTTATTTCACCTGAAACATAATAGGGCAGGCCACAGTTGGCAAAAGACACAAAGGGGCCTTTTTCCAAAATAATAATTTCTGCTGTTTCATCCAAGCGGCGAAGTCTTGTTGCTGCTGACATACCACCAGCAACTCCCCCTACAATAATTACCTTCATTATTTTCCTCCTCTAACTTTACCAGACCACTGATTCATGCCGCCTTTAACATTGATTACGTCATAGCCTTTTTGTTTTAATTGTTTTGCTGCTTGTTTACTACGCATGCCCGACTGGCAGATCACGTAAATTCTTTGGTCTGTTTTTTCTTTGTAGGCCGCAATTTTATTTAGCGGAACATTTTTTGCTTTTGCAATATGCCCCTGCCGGTATTCAGAAGGCGTCCGAACATCTAACAATACAATGTTATCGGCTAATTTTGTTGCTAACTCTATTGTTGTAATATTTTTTATCTTTGAAAAAAAAGAAAACATCGCTTCGCTCCTTATATACCCTAATAGGTATATTTAATAGTAGAAAAGGCTCTTTGTCAAACCAAGTGCCAGATTTACTTAGGAAAATAACACTCCAACGAAATTTCAGCATACCCATAGTAGGTATACTGAAAGTTTACGAACAAAAAAAACTACTGCTAAATCCAGTAGTTTTCTCCTCATTTTTTTTAATTTTTGATAGCCAAGCCGATAGCCAAGTATGCGGCATACACACACCAGATAAAATAAGGGGTAAATAAAAATGTCGCCAGCTTTTGAATTGCATAAAAGTAAATGAGGCAAGCCAAAACTACTGCTAATAGCAATAAAACAATGACTACGCCCACCCAAAAATTCGTTGCGCCAAAGAACACAATACTCCAAATAAAGTTTAATAGTAGCTGTAGGAAAAATAAAAATAAGGCGTGATTTTTCACTTTCTTACTTGTCTTCGCCTCTAAAATGAAAAATAGCGCCGTTCCAATTAGGCCATACAAAACTGTCCAAATAATTCCAATAATATTTCCCGGTGGTGAAAACGGAGGTGTGTCCAATTTTGCATAGGTAGCCGCAATATCCCCCGCTAGCAATCCTGATAAAACCCCAACGACTTCAACGCCGATTACACACAACAACCACTGTCCAATTCTCTTCATCTTCTCGCTTTCTTGCCTCCTTTTTATAGTCAAAAGCTAACTTTAAAATAGCTACTTTTATTCATCATACGCTTTTTTCCCACGACAAAAAATCAATCTGCTCAAATTTCAAATAAATAATTCGTAATTTTGCCACTTATAAGACGAATCATTCGATTATTTTATCTAAATGGGTTATTCTACCTAAAAATGAAGGACTGTTGCCTAATGACAAACATGAATGAAAAAAAAACATGCCAAGCTAAAATAGTCGGTTTAGAAGGTGTCCATGAAGTTATTTTTGTGAAGGAATATCAGAATGTGGCCATCGTGGAATGCTTAGATACAAAAGAATTGGCGGTAGCACGCCTATGCGATTTTGTCACCCCAAATAAAAATGAAGTGAAAGAAACTCGCCAATAGGCGTGCTGGCTTCAATACTTTAGAATTTTAATAAGCTGATTAAAAAGTAAATTTAGGCGCTTTTATTCCTTATTTCCAGCTAAAAAGTGTTACCCTTAAGAAGAGGTGATAGCAATGTATTATGCTATTTTTTATAATCCAACTGCAGGACGTGGCGATAATGAAGCAACCGCAAAAAAAATTGCCACAAAATTAAAGAAAGCAGGTCATACATCTGAAGCTTTGACTGCACCCAATCCTGAAGAAGCCGTCAAAAAAATTCGCAACTCGTTAACAGATTACGATGCGCTGATTTCAATTGGTGGTGACGGAACGTTAAACCTAGTAGCCACGGCTTTCTTACAAGCAAACAAAACGATTCCGCTGGGGATTATTCCCGGTGGGACAGTCAATAATTTTGCTACTCGTTGGGAAATCCCTACAGATTTAAATCAGGCAATTTCTTTAATTTTAGCGCAAAAGCTACAACATGTCGGGATCGGTTCTTGCCAAGACGGTCAAAAAGCGATCGTTAGCTCCTTGACTTTCGGTACGTTAGCAGATATCTCCAACCAAGTTCGTCAAAGTGAAAAGCGAAAATTTGGCTTACTGATTTATCCATTAAAAGGTCTAAAGCAGATTAGTCAAAAAGCTTCTTATCATGTTCACATTCAAGCCGAAAATTTCGATAAAAAAATGAAAGTCTGGATTTTCTTACTCACCACCACGCACTTAGTTGGAGGTATCGATTACGTTGCTTCCAGTCCCCACGCGTTTCATGTTAGTATCTTGCACAATATGCGTCTAGGAAAATTATTTCAGTTGCTATTTTTTGTACTGACTGGTAACTTGCGTCAAAAAGAAAATAATACTTTAACTTATTTGAAACCAAAAAAAATTACTGTCAAATCTTTGGAACAAAAGTCCATTTATAGTCGTATCGACGGCGACAAGGGACCGGCCTTACCTTTAACAATCGAATTTTTAGACGGCTTTTTGCCAATTTATACAGCTGGAAAAAAAGATTAGTCAAAAAAGTTTACGCTAAAAATCAAAACAGGCAAAAACGACCTGCTTTCTATTAAAGAAAGCAGGTCGTTTTTTCACACTATCAACTAAAAATCTAACTTATTCAATATGCATATAAATATTTTTGGTTTGAGAGTAGGCATCGAGAATTGTTTTATAGGTTTCTCGTCCAATCCCCGATTTTTTATAACCGCCAAAAGGTGTACCTGCCGGCAGCTCTCCATAGGTATTGACCCACATCGTTCCTGTGCGAACAGCTCTCGCTACACGGAAAGCTTTGTTGATGTTTTCAGTAAAGACGCCCCCAGCTAATCCGTAATCTGAATCATTCGCAATCGCAATGGCTTCTTTTTCCGTTTCAAATTTAATCACTACAATTACCGGACCAAAAATTTCTTCTTGGGCGACGCGCATATCATTTGTAACATCGGCTAAAATTGTTGGTTTAACAAATGCCCCCTGAGACAAAGGACCATCCGTATAACGATCTCCACCTGTGACGACGCGAGCCCCTTCTTTTTGGCCAATGTCAATATAATCTAAAATCGTTTCGACTTGTCCTTCATTAATTTGTGATCCCATCACCGTATCTTCTTGCCAAGGCAAGCCCACTTCTACTGCTTCAAAGCTTTCTGCTAACTTAGCGATGAAATCATCGTAAATATCGGCTTGTACTAATAAACGGCTCCCAGCAGAACAAACTTGGCCTTGATTGGTTAAAATACCATTTTTAGCAAACTCTAAAGCCCTTTTTTGATTCGCATCACTGAAAATGATATGGGCTGATTTTCCACCTAATTCAAGCGTAGCTGGAATTAAATTTTTAGCAGCTCCTTTTGCGACCTGATAGCCTACTTCAGTCGAACCCGTAAAAGCAATTTTGGCAAAACCAGGATGAGTCAACATATAATTCCCTGACTCTGAACCTTTGCCTGTAATCACATTTAATACCCCTTTTGGCAACAGTGGCCCTATTAATTTTGTTGCTTCTAATAAGCTAAGGGGTGTCGACGACGAAGGATGAATGACAATTGTATTTCCTGCAGCCAATGCCGGCGCAATTTTCCACGCTGCCATTAATAAAGGGAAATTCCAAGGCACGATTTGTCCGACAACGCCAATTGGTTCTTTTAAAACCATCGTCAGTGTATGCTCATCTAGCTCTTTGATCGTACCTTCTTCTGAACGAACAAGTGCGGCAAAATAACGGAAATGATCGACAACCAACGGAATATCCGCATTTTTAGTTTCCCGCAATGGTTTCCCGTTATCGTAAGTTTCAATCCACGCCAATTTTTCTGCATTTGCTTCCAAGACGTCTGCAATTTCTAGCAAAATTTTACTACGTTCTTCAACACTGGTCACACTCCAAGTAGCAAATGCTGCTGCTGCAGCTTTTACCGCATTATCCACATCTTCTTCTTCTGCGCTAATAAAAGTTGCTAAAGTAGTACCATCACTGGGGTTTTTAGAAGTTAACGTTTCTCCTTTAACACCTTGGGTCCAATTTCCATCAATGTACAACAAATACTTGTCATCCAGTAATTCTGCAGGTTTTTTCACCGAATCTCCTCCTATTTAACTTGTTTTACTTAAGGTCAGGTAAATCGTAACACTTTACATTTACCTCGCTAATTTCAGTATAAAGAATAAAGGAAACACACTTCAAACAATATGTATCCGCTTTCTTTTTTTAGTTGAAATAACTTTTATCTAAAACTTGCCCTATCCGAATTTCAGCAATACTTTTTTATTTTTTAAGATTTTATTAAGGCGGCTTTGCGCTTTTTTCACCATTTTGGTTTTTCCCATATTTCTTTTGTGATTTTTTTCCTTATGTTACGATAAATATATAGCGTTTTCAAAAGGAGGGACAAGCATGAAAATAAAGCAATTTTCTGGTGGTTTCTTTTTTGACGCCAGTACGAATAAATTAAAAGAATTATTTCAAGTAAAGCAAAACAACGTCGCCTACTTTGAGCCTGAAAAAGTCGTTATCCCCTTTGATCAACATATCGGATCTCCCAATAAATTAATCAAAAAGGTCGGCGACTTTGTCACAAAAGGAGAGATTATCGCCAAAAGTTCTGCCGATATTAGTGGTCATGTCCATACTTCTGTTACTGGAAAAGTCATCGCTGTTTGCGAAGTACCTGCACTTGGTGGCAAAACACAAACAGCCGCAGTAATCAAACGTGATCCGTCTAAAAATACTGCCGAAAGTTTAATTTCTCCTGATTTTTCTTTTGAAAAAGCTGTCCGGGCAGCCGGCATTGTCGGTCTTGGTGGTGCAACATTTCCAACTCACGTCAAATTAAATCCCGCTAGTCATATCGATGTCCAAACGATCATTTTGAATGGTGCTGAATGTGAACCGTTTATCGCGTCTGACGATTTTTTAATGCAAAAAGAAAGCCGAAAAATTTTGCGCGGCGGTGAAATTGCCAGAGAAATTTTAGGTGCTAAAACGATTTTAGTCGGCATCGAAAAAGATAAACCAAAAGCTATTACAGCGATGAAAAAAGCTGCTGTAAAAATCCCCAATTGCCACGTCATCCCGCTGCCAGTGAAATATCCTCAAGGCGGTGAGGGACAGCTCTTGGAAACTTTAATCGCTGCTGAGTCTCCTCTTGATGGTCGTTCGGTTGAAACGGGTGCCTTTACGATTAACGTGGCCACGGCTTTTGCGATTTCAGAAAGTGTCGATGAAAGAAAAGCCTTGACCCATCGTTACGTTACTATTTGCGGCGATGTTAAAATGCCACAAGTAATTTGTTTCCCACTTGGTACACAAGTGAAAGACTTAATTGACTATTGTGGCGGTTTTATCGGAACACCTTCTCGCGTTATTCACGGTGGACCCATGATGGGAAAAAGCGTCACAGATTTAGCGCTCCCTTTAACAAAAGGTAGTAACGGCATCATTGTTTTTAACGAAGCTCACGATGGTAAATACCCTGAATCCCCGTGCATTCGTTGCAATCGTTGCGTAGAGGTTTGTCCTGTTCGCTTAGAACCGCAAAATATTGATCTAGCTTATCGAAGTGGCGATTTATTTACCTGTGATCAATTATTGGCCACAGCTTGTATTAACTGTGGTTGTTGTACGTATGTTTGTCCGGCTAGACGCAATTTAGCAGCCAATATTACGCAGGCTAGTGGTGAAATTAAGCAAGAAAAGGAGGCGCTAGCAGATGCCAACAAATAAAATTTCGTTAAAGATGGCCGACTCCCCTCATTTACACGGAGATACCACCACCAGAGAAATTATGAAATGGGTCTTAATTACTTTACTGCCAATTGTGCTTACTGCTGGTTATTTCTTTGGTTGGCGCATTTATCTGTTGTTTTTAATCGCAATTGTTACGGCCCAATTGTGTGAGATCATCTGGTTTAAATTTTTGAAAAAAGATTTAACTTGGGATTTGAGCGCTATTGTGACAGCTGTATTAATGACCATGAACTTGCCCCCTTCTGCCCCTTGGTATTTCCCTGTGATTGGCGCTGTTTTTGCCATTATTGTTGTAAAAGAGTTTTTTGGTGGCTTAGGCTATAATTTTTTAAATCCTGCATTGGGCGGTCGTGCACTATTAGTCGGCTTATTTTTCCAAGATATGTTTAAAATCAGCTGGCCCAACCCACCATTTGCCAATTTCTCTCCAGATGTTCTTACCAAAGCGACACCACTAGCACAGATGAAAACAGAAACATTAAGTCCAGCCCAATTGTGGCAAAATTTCTTAGGGGTGACTGGCGGAAGAATTGGCGAAACCAGTAGTCTGCTGATTTTAGTGGCGGGCTTGGTTTTATGGCGTAAAAAAATTATTCAACTCCACATTCCCCTCATTATTTTAATCACTGTTGCTATCGGCGCTTGGCTTTTTGCTGGCGACGGTAGTTTGGCACCGTGGCAAACAGTGACCGGGCACCTGTTTGGTGGCGGATTACTATTAGGTGCCATTTTTATGGCTACCGATTACGCTTCTAGTCCTGCTTTAAAATTTGGCGAATGCCTCTATGCTTTTGGCATTGGTTGTTTGATTATTGTCTTTCGTTTTTGGGGTGCGACAAGCGAAGGAGTCAGCTATGCAATTTTAACTATGAATTGTGCCACACCACTTATTGACCGCTTATTGCGCCGCCGAGTTTTAGGTGAACAAACTGGACTGCCTTTTGGGTTAAAATTAAGAAGATAGGAGGCAAAAGCAATGACTTTACCTTTGCGTTTAACCTGTTTTTTCGTTATTTTAGTACTTCAACTGGTCGTTAATCAAACCCCAGCAAAAGTCGGTAAAAAAGAAACTACTCCGTTTTTAAAACAAATTCAACTCACCTGTTTAATTGTAATTGCTGCTTTGGGCGGCGCTAGTTTATTTTGGCTCTACTACCACTTAGTCGGAATAAATGGCAGTAATGAAGTAGTGATGCTCCCGTTTTTAGTCGGTTTGATGAGCTTTTTAATAAGTGGTGTTATCCTCATGTTTACAAAGAAAAAATTAGGTACTACGTTACAATCTTGTCTTGTGATTTTACCGCTGATTTTAAATTTGGCGCTCGTACCTGTAGATCAAATAGACCGCTCTTCTGATTTTTGGTACACCTACTTACTTAGCTTATTGTTCTTTTTAGTTGTCAGTATGTTTTCTGCGGGTATTTTAGAGCGGCTTAAAATTGCACCCATTCCACGACTTTTACAAGGTGTGCCGATTCAGTTTACCGTTTTAATGCTGATCTTTTTGAGTCTTTCCTTTTTCAAAGGCGTTTTCTTTGGTGAATTATTTTAACCGTTTCACTGCAGGTAAACTACCAAATATAAGAAAAGCCGCACGAACTCCCTACGGCATTAAGTTCTAATTTTAAGAAATTTGAGGAGCAATTTATTAAAATGAGCCCTTACTGCTTGGGAGTTGTACGACTCTGTAAAACTTTTCTACTTGGCTAATTTTACAGACTAACTCCCTACGGCATTAAGCTCTAATTTTAAGAAATTTGAGGAACAATTTATTAAAATGAGCCCTTATCGCTTGGGAGTTGTGCGACTCTGTAAAACTTTTCTACTTATAAACAAGGCCGCCGATGATGCCGGCTGCGATCATTAGTACGATGGGATTGATTTTAGTTTTTCGCATAATAAAAAGTGAAATTGCCATTAAGATTAAGGCAATCCAATCCAATTTGGCCCAATTGAAACGCGCCAAATCACTATTATTAAAAAGTGTTAGCAATAAAATCGTTAACCCCGCTGACATGATTAATCCAACCGAAGCTGCCTTTAAACCAGCAAGTAAGCTTTGAACAGGTTTTGATTCTCGCTTTTTTTGAAAAAAGGCTGCCAAGGCTAAGGAAATAACCACTCCGCCGGCAATACAGCCGACCGTGGCCACGACAGCCCCTGGGATACCAAAGAGCTGCATGCCCACAAATGTTGAAGTATTCACAGCTAAAGGTCCTGGCGTCATTTGCGAGATCGTAATAATATCGGTAAAAACTTTTTCTGATAGCCAATGAAGTTCAGTCACAATTTGTTCTTGGATTAACGGAATAATCGCATAACCACCACCGATGCTTAAAAAACCAATGGTTAAAAAGCGCCAAAATAGTTCCAACATTTAGAACTCCCCCTTTTTGTAGACTGTTGCGAAACACAAGACCGCCGTAATGCCCAAAATCACTAAGACATTGACTTGAAAAAAGGCATTGGCGATAAAACTAAAAGGAATTAATCCGATTAGTAGTAGCTGTTTTTCCTGCACAATTACCTGCACCATATCAATGAGCAAATCCACAATCATCGCGGCCACACAAGCTTGCATTCCCCGCAAGACGGCCATTACCATTAGATTTTGACTAAAGGCAACATAAAAACTGGAAATCACTGCGAGAATCACAATAGGAGGAATAATGCCACAAACAGCACTTAAAATCGCTCCTGCATAGCCGCCTGCTTTTTTTCCTGCTAACACACTTAGATTAATCGCAATTGCACCTGGTGAAGATTGAGCAATCGCCGCCATTTCCATCAAGTCGTCTTGGGAAAAATATTTTTTTTCATCTACATAAAATTTACGAATCATGGGTACCACAACATAACCGCCACCAAAGGTAAAGGCGCTAATGTATAAATTAACGCGGCAGATCCATGCGTAAAATTTCAACTTCTCCATTTTTTCACCTCATAAAATTTCAGTCATTTTTACCTATCATCTATTTAAGTATAGGGTTTGTTTTCACATGTGTGAAATGCTATTATTTGCATAATAACATGAGTAAAATTCATGCAAAGTGAGGTGAATTTGATGCAATATCGTCAATGTTTAATTTTTTATACTGTGGCAAAAGAAAAAAGTTTTACCCGGGCGGCTACAAAACTTTTTATGACCCAATCTGCCATTTCCCATACCATGAAAGATTTAGAGGCAGAAGCAGGCATCCCTTTATTTGAACGCCTCCATCGTAAAATCGAACTGACCGCAGCCGGTAACACGCTACTAACTGCTGTTACACCGTTGGTCGAAAAATTTCAGCAAGTCGAAATACAACTACAAAATTTGGAACAAAGCGCACCTTTGCGGCTGGCTTCCTGCATTACATATGGTGAAATCACCTTGCCTGAAGTATTGCAGCAGTTCAAAAAACAACTACCGCAGCAAAAAATCACTGTGCATATTTCTCCTGCTGATGATTGCTTTAAGAAATTAGCGGCAGGAAAAGTCGAGTTAGCCATTTTAGAAGGCCGGGTTCCCAGTGAAAAGTATCAGCAAAAAGTAATTGCCAACTACCCCCTCGTTTTTGTGGCGGCACCAAATTTTTTACCCACAGCAACTGGCAAGCTGACTTTGCCGGAACTTTTAAATCAGCCCTTGCTGCTAAGAGAACGCGGCTCAGCTGTAAGAGAAACCTTCGAAGCCTTCCTAACGCTAAAAGGACTACGCTGCTATCCTCTGTGGGAAAGTACTGACTCGGCTAGCTTAATTGCCGCCAGCAAGAAGAAAATGGGCATTAGCTTATTGCCATACTCTTTAGTGGCCAACCAACTAGAAAAAAAGGAACTGGTAGAAATCTCCGTCTCTAAAATAAAGCTTCATAATGAAATTACGGCGTTACGCCCTGCTAGGGATAGTTATCTGCCTGCGTTAGAAAAATTGTGGGAGTTATTGTGAGGATGAGCCCTATTTTTTTCTACTGCATAGTCTGATCGCTCTTTTTGCGATTTTGTAAACGATAAAAAAACTTAGAAACAGTAAAAGCTACTATTTCTAAGTTTTTTTTATTTTGGCAATGCTGCGACAAATTTTTGTGTAATGAGTTGCGGCCGGGTAATCGCACTACCCACAACTGTTGCATATGCGCCTTTTTTCATTACACGTCCTAATTTTTCGGGTGTATCGATGTTGCCTTCGACAATAAGTGGTCGCTGAATTACTTTTAACAGCTCATCTAGCAAAGCAAAATCGTCATCGGCAATATCTTTACCACTAGTTTCAGCCGTATAGCCGTAAAGAGTGGTGGCAATTAGATCAAAGCCTAATTTCTGCGCATATTTGGCCTCTTCTAGCGTTGCACAGTCAGCCATTAATAAAGTTTCGGGATATTCTTTTTTAATGGTTGCTACAATATCTGCTAATTTTTCGCCATTTGGTCGTTTTCTTGTTGTTCCATCCATCGCTACAATTTCACAACCAATACTGCATAATGCCCGCACTTCTTTTAATGTTGGTGTAATGAAGACGGGATTATCGCCATATTCTTTTTTGATAATTCCAATTATCACCGTATCATTGGCATCTTTAATACATTGAATATCAACAATCGAATTGGCTCTAATTCCCTTAGCCCCTGAGGCTAAAGCAGCTTTCGCCATTCGACTCATAATAAAGGGACTGTGCAGCGGCTCATCTGGCAAAGCTTGGCACGAAACGATTAATCCGCCTTTTATCTGCTGCAATACTTCATTTGATTCCATCGATGTTCCTCCTGTCAACTGGTAAGATTAGTGCACTTTGACAATCTTACTATAACACGTTTTAAAACTAGCTTAAAAAAGTGAGTCCCTTTTCCTATTCAAATTTTCTCTTTCCAAATTCTTCGTTATTTATAATTTTTGAATTCCATGTTAGAATAAAGCTTATTGTTTATTTCATAATTCCAAGTGAATTATTTATTTTTTTCTATACCAAAGGAGTTTAATAATCCATGGATTACAAATTAAAAATTTTAACCAACCAAGATTTACCAGCTATTACTACACTTTGTCAAGAAGCTAGTGATTATATGACGCTGGCTACTGGACAATCAAATCCAGCCAAAGAAGCACAAGATTTACTCACATCTTTGCCCCCTCAAAAAAAAGTAGAAGATAAAACACTTTACGGCATTTTTAATAATCAAAATAGTTTAATCGGTGTTCTTGATCTTGTGAAAGATCATCCCACGCCAAAAGCTTGGATGATTGGCCTATTGCTGCTTACGCCCAAAATGCGGGATCAAGAAATTGGAAAACACGTGCATGACCAAATTATGGCACAAATAAAAGCAGCGGGGGGCACCGAAATTCGGTTGGGTATTTTGAAAAATAATCCGCGGGCACAAGAATTTTGGCAACGACAAGGTTATACTTTCCAAGAAGAAAAAATCGGGACTGTGGCTGGTGTCTTAATGCCTGTCTATGCTTTTAAACGCAAATTATAATTCGTAACAAACTTCACGATGTTAGCTTTTCAAGCTCGTTTGATTTTGTGCAAAAACCACCATTTTTCTTTTGAAATTTGGTGGTTTTTTTATGCGCATAAAGTGCATTGCAGCAAGCTTTTGACGCTTATTTTTGGTAAGTGTTTTTCTTTGCCACCCTTTTAAAAAACAGTTACTATACAAGTAAGTCAGAAAAAAGGAGCTGTTTTCTTGTGAAAATTATCGTTGTTGGCGGCGTAGCTGGCGGACCTTCTTTTGCCACTCGTTTACGTCGTTTAAATGAAACTCATGAAATCGTTTTATATGAACGTGGTGAAAATATTTCGTTTGCTAGTTGTGCGTTACCTTATTATTTAGGCGGTGTTATTAAAGATCGCGATAGCTTGATTGAACGGACACCCGCACAATTAAAAGAAAAAAATAATATCGATGTTTTAATTGAACATGAAGTTACGAGCATCGACCCAGTTAACAAAACTGTTGTTGTGAAAAATTTGGCTGATAATACCCAAAAAATCGACAATTATGATCGTTTGATTTTGGCATCAGGCGCTCGTCCTACACTTCCGCCAATTAAAGGTGCCGACGAAGCTAAAAATGGTTTCATTTTACGAAATGTAACCCATGCTGATAAAATCATGGAATTTTTGAATAACGAAAATCCAAAAAGCGTGACAGTTTTAGGTGCCGGCGTAATGGGCTTGGAATTAGCCGAAAACTTTAAAGAACGTGGATTAGATGTAACGTTAATTGATCAATTACCACAGGTTGCTTTCCCGTATGATACGGAAATTGCTGATTTAATTTATGATCATTTAATTGAACATGGCTTAAATGTCGTTTTAAATACGACGGTCACAGAAATCAGTGATCATGGCCACACTGTTCACCTATCAAATGGCGATACCCTAAAAACAGATATGATCATCTTTGCAACCGGCGTGGCACCAAACAATGAATTAGCTGCCTCCGCTGGTATCGCATTATCAAAAACTGGGCAAGTAAAAGTTGATAATCGCTTGCAAACAAATGTTGAAGACATTTATGCCATTGGCGATATTATCGAAACAACAAGTATCGTAACTGGGTTACCAACACCAAGTATGCTTTCTAGTGCAGCTAATCGCCAAGGCCATTTATTAGCTGACATCATCAATGGTGCCGATCTTCATTATCGTGGTTACCTTGGTAGTGGTGTAGCGAAAATTTTTGATTATACTGCTAGCTATACTGGTTTAACTGAACATATGCTAAAAGCTGCCGGTATCACAAATTACAAATCAATTTTTATCACACCATTTGACCACGCCTATTTCTATCCTGGTGCGGAACGATTAAACTTGAAATTAATCTTTGACGGACAAACTGGAAAAATTTTAGGCGCTCAAGCAGTTGGTAAAAAAGGTGTCGACAAACGGATTGGTCAACTATCTGTTGCCATTACCGGAAACTTGTCTGTCTTTGATTTGCCAGATCTTGAAATCCCTTATTCACCACCTTACTCTTCTTCTCGCGACGTCGTGAATATTGCCGGTTATGTGGGCATTAACCAAGTGACCAAAGTGGCCGAAACGATCCAAGTAGCAGCTATTTCCAAAGAAGATTTAGCCAATGCTTATTTCCTAGATGTGAGAGAACCCGGCAAAGCCAAAAGTGGTAGCGTAGAAGCAACAGCTAATATTCCTTTAAGTCAGTTGCGGGAACGTATCGCTGAAATTCCAACGGACAAAAAAGTTTACTTAACTTTCCGCAAAGGCTTAAACACCTATACTGCAGCCCGCATTTTAGCAGGTTTTGGTATTAAAGCAACAATGATCGAAGAAAACTAGTTGATCAAGTCAATATACGTAAAAAGCACGAAAATCTGTTTAGACTTTTCGTGCTTTTTATTAACAAAATTATAGGTTTCTCCTTAAAAAATGACATTATTTCAATAGCGCAGATGCAAGCGTAAGTTTTCTAGAAATCTAACATTTCATCGGTTAACGTTACTGACTCAAGGTCGCGCTCATAATACGCGATTTCTTCAAAATGGAATACACCCTTTAATACTGACAGGGGGATACTATTTATAAGGGAATTGTAGCTTTCGACATCCGAATTATACCTAATTTTGAAATTCGCAAGTGTATTCTCGCAATCTTTAATTTGGTTGAGTAATTCCGATATATGCGCATTTGCTTTTGTTTGAGGGTGGTTTTCAATAAAGTTTTGAAACTGCAATGCTCCCGTTACTGTAAAAGTAGTCGGCTCCTCTTTATTTATCAGAATTTCTTTTTCATGTGCCAAATATCTTTCAACCACTTTATTGGCCTTGTCCAATAAAGAATCTTCCCGCTCTTCTACGATTAAAATATTACTTTTAGCCGCTTTAATTTTTTGTCGCTTCTTCGTTGCCTGGTTGTAATTTAACCCAATGGAAATAAGTAAGCCTGTACACAAACCTAAAACTAAGCCAAGTTTACTTAACACTTCAGAAACTTCTTGTGCTTCTTCTGGAGTGAAGATAGCAAATATAAACAACCAGAATAACCAGCCCACAAAACTCAACCCAAACAACTTTAGTAAAAATAATAATACACTTTTCTTTTTCATCTCGACTCCTTTTCGACTGCTTTTCTTCATGATAGCAATTTTTATACATGAATCCTAGCATCAGCCCTAAAATCCGTTAATTTCATTGATAACTTTCTAAAAATCAGTGATTTTAACAAAATAGCGTCACATTTTTTTGCAATTTATGTTTTAAGTACTTGAATTTTTTTACTTTCCTGATAGAAAAAAACAGCAGGACTACAATCATCCTGCTGTTTTCTTCGTATTAATTATGAATGATACGCTGGTTTTAAATGCGTTGCTGTAAAAATCGCTTTGACCAAAATCGGAGTTAAAATAACCGCACCAATCACTTCGCTGATACCATTTGTTGCAACGATTGTCGCCAAAACTTTTAATAAACCTGAGGGATCAACGCCATAAGCTGAGGCAACCGGTCCCGTGTAAAGCGTCCCCATAAAAGTTAAGACTAAAATCGTATTGGTTAATGTGCCCCCAATAGCAGCTAAAATAGATGCGACATATAAATTGCCTTTTTTCTTATACCACCAATGGAATAAAACCCCCGCCACCAAACCAACAAGAATCCGAGGTAAGACTGAAACAATCGGGTTGGTAAAGACCATTGTATCAATAGGGGTCGTCGGTGAAGTAAAGGCCCGGATAATCGTGCAAATTCCCCACACTAAACCAATAAACATCCCGTCTTTGGTTCCCAAAACGATTGCCGCGACAATGACTGTAATATGAATAATCGTCAAGCTCGTAATCCCCAATGGAATAAAACCTAAAAACGGCACCATTGCTTGTAAAATAATAATAGCAGTCAAAATAGCACGAATGGCAATGCGATAACTTTTACTTTTCGTATTCATTTGAGTTCTCCTTTTAATTCAATTATAATGACACTAGTGTCATTGAAGTGATTATACAAGAAAATGACACGCGTGTCACTAATTTTGAGGTGAGAAAATGAAAAATTTATCCAACGCCGAACGTAAACGGCAAAAACGAGAAGCCATTTTAAATAATGCCCGAGAAGTTTTTCGCCAAAAAGGCTTAATTGATGTGACGATGAAGGATATTATCGAAGCAACTGGTATCAGTCGGGGCGGTATTTATTTATACTTTGATTCGGTTGATCAAATTTTTATGGAAGTTATTAAACAGCGCTCTAATCGTAAATTTGATGATATTCGGTACGCGATTACTAAAAATCCGCCTTTTGAAGAGTTACTAAATGACTATTTTGAAAGCCACGAAGATCGCCTTTTAAATCAAATGGAAAACAGTCTACTCCGCTCGATGTACGAGTATTATTTCACCCACAAAACGGCTGCTGATCATAAATTTCAGCAAGAACAACTTGCCGCAACAAAAAATACCATCTTGGCAATTTTAGAATTAGGGGTCGCACAGGGTGTTTTACAAGATGAAAAGATTCCTGCCATTGCTGAAAATTTCATGTTCGTCATTGAAGGGATGAGCGTCATGGCACTTACCGGCGGAATTACCCACGAACAATTGGCTGCTCAATTTGACTTAATGAAAAAAATGCTGCCAAAAAGAGCCTGATCAAACTATTAAAAAAGGCTAAAGGAAATCCTTCTGCCCTAAACCATAAGCGCTAAATTTGCAAAAATGGCTTTTTCATAGAGAACAAAGTTAAAACTGCCGCAAGGAAAACTGTAAAATTCCTTGCGGCAGTTTTTATTTTAAGAGTTAAAGGTCGTCTGGCTAGCTTTTTTCATTCATCTTCTGCAAAAAACTCGCCCATTTCATCAACATACTGCAACGATTCTTTCAAAGGATAAACCACAAAATCATGCATCATCTCTGGAACAATGACTAAACTTAACGTTGTCCCAGCAACATTTGCAACTTTTTCTTTTAAGCGCAAAACATCAGGATACAATATTTCATCTGTTCCACTAATGACTAAAAGCTCCCCTAAGTTTTCAAACGTCCCGTAAATCGGTGAGACTAACGGATCATCGACAGCTAAATTCCCCGCATACGTCGCCCCTGCTTTAGTTAGCAGATCTTTTTCCAACAAGACATCTTTTTCTTCTAGTGCACTAGAGCGGGGATCGCTCACGGAAACATCTAACCAAGGGGAAGCCAGCGCTAATTTTTGCGGCCGTTTTGCAGCTGCTTCATCCCGTAAATGCTGCGCTAAACTCATTGATAAACCGCCCCCAGCAGAATCTCCAAAGATATAAAACGCATCATCTGGATATAAGTAACGCAGGTGATAAAAAGCTTCCTTTGTTGCCGCTAGGGTTTGGACAGCTGTCGCTTCTGGTGCCAGCGGATAGTCAAAATAGCTTACTTTTAAATTAAAGCGTGTAACAAAACGTTCTTGAATTTGTTTATGAAAAGGCGATGCTTCTAATGCATAGCCGCCACCGTGTAAATAAAGCACATGCTTATTGGTCACATGGGGTGGAAATAATGTAATCAGTTCACGACCACTAATTTCACTGCGCTTTTGCGGCAAGTCGCTGTTTTCCAACTGTCGGATATTGATATTGCGGCGCTTTGGCGGTGCCACCATGGACATCCCCACTAATTTTTTCATTTGAATTACTTTAAAAACCTGTTTGACAAATTTTGCCGAATAACGCATCTCATCCCTCCTTGAAAAAGTGGTACAATAGTGTTATCTCTAGCATAACTGACGGACTAGGAGGTGTCCATTATTTCAAAACAACGAGAACTGCTTTTTGATAATTTAAGAGGTGTCTTAATTTTTTTGGTGATTTTAGGTCACGCTTTGGAATACTTTCGGTTAAACAACCAAACAGCAGAGTTCTTCTACGTTTTTATTTACTTGTTCCATATGCCGGTTTTCATTTTTATCTCCGGTTATTTTTCCAAACGGGTACAAAAGGGGCGCAAAAGCGCGGTCAAAACTTTTTTGATTCCCTATCTTATTTTGAACTTTATTTTAAGTATCATCTTGTTATTAATGGGTAAAATTGAAACGATTACTATTTTAAATCCCGGCTGGACGCTATGGTACTTGTATTGTATGTTCATTTGGCGGCTGCTCTTACCTGATTTAATCAAAGTACGCCATGTTTTACTTTTTAGTTTTATCGTCGGTATTTTTTCCGGTTTATTAACAGAGTTTGGTACTTACATGGCCATGGCTCGTACGCTAGGTTTTCTCCCATTCTTTTTAGCCGGTTATTATACCGACCGGAAAATGATTGAAAAACTACGGCGTTTCCCTTTTTCACGCGTGTTAGGATTACTAGTGGTAATCTTAGGACTGGTGACTGCTTTTATTTGGGTAAAAGCCCAACTGCCTCCAGAAATTTTATGGGGTGATCGTGCTTATGACTTATTTGAAATCCCCCTCTGGCAAAATATCCTAGCTGACATGTGTCTTTATGCGTTAGGCTTTGCTTTTGTTTTTGCTTTTTTAGTAATGGCAACCGAAAAGCGGCATTTTTATACGGTTTGGGGCCAAAATACTTTGGCAATTTATCTGCTGCACATTTATCTGATTGCTCCGGTCGTTCAATTAGGCGAGTTTATTCAGAATCCTTTGTTACATGGCTTAATTTTAGTTGGCGGCGCTCTTTTAACGGTTTATATTCTATCCCGTTCAAAAGTTACCCACGCCCTAGCTGTCGTCTTAAAAAAAATCGATCAATTGATTATGCCTGAATAAAGAAAGGCTTTTTGTACGCGTTTTACTCGCCAGCAATAAGGCGGAATTACAATAAATTGTTTTTCAAATTTCTTGAAATTTTGACTTATTGTCACAGCGAGTTAGTTCAAAAAGCCAGACAGATAGAAAAGCTTTTTGTACGCGCTTTACTCGCTAGCAATAAGGCGGAATTACAATAAATTGTTTTTCAAATTTCTTGAAATTCTGATTTATCGTCTTAAAAAAATGAAAACTGGACACAAGCTGCGCCAAAATTTTGGCCGACGAGTTTGTGCCCAGTTTTTTTATTTCGCCGTAGCTTTAAAGTAGCGTAGACAGCCGATAAAGACGAAAACAACTAAAACAAATAGAAAAATCAATGATAGCTGCGAACCTAAAATAGTCCCAGCTTGGTAATCTGATTGACTTTTTTGCGCTAAATTAATAATCGTTGCCACAATTGCAGTGGCAACAGCACCGGAAAATTGTTGCAGTGTGTTGAAAATCGCATTCCCATCTGCAAACATTTCTGTTTCAATTTGGCTCATGCCAGTTGTCATCATATTGCTATAAGAAAAACCAATGCCAATCATATAAAATACATGAGCTGCCACAAAACCCAGTAAAATTGGTGTGCGTAACAAAAGCGTCAAGGCCAACCAGCCAATTGTCACCAAGGTTAAACCAAATAGAATTGGCTTTTTAGCCCCATAATTATCCAATACTCGTCCAGAAATAGGTGCTAAAACAGCCCCCACAGCAGCTCCTGGCAACATCACAAGTCCAGCTACAAAAGCATCTTTGCCCATTACAATTTGGACAAAATTGGGTAAGACAAAAGAAATTCCCAACAGTAGAAATTGACAAACCAAAAAGCCTAATAAAAATAAACGAAAGCCTTTATTTTTTAAAACAGTTAAACGAATTAGCGGCTCTTTAACCGTTGTAGCTCGGTGATAAAACAAAGCTAAGCCTAAAAGTCCCACGATAAGCGGAATGATACTGAATAATGAGCCAAGTTGATTTAAGAACAATAAAAAGCCCGTGAACATCAAAATAATACCTGCCATGCTGAAAAGATCCAACTTGCCGCCTTTTTTGATTGCCATTGCCGGAATCGCATATAATCCTAAAATTAGAGAAAGCAATAAGACCGGCACTAAAAATAAGAAAATATAATGCCAGCTTAAAGCTGAAGTTAACACACCGCCATAAGTTGGCCCAATTGCAGGTGCAATGGAAGTAGTTAAATTTCCAATGCCAATCATTGCACCTCGCTTTTCAATTGGCGTATAGGTTAAAATAATATGAAACATTAGCGGTAACGCAATCCCCGTACTAATACCTTGTAATAGACGTCCAGCCAGTAATACTAGAAAACTTGGCGACCAAAAATCAATCAAAAGTCCGGCAATAAATAAAAGATTGGACGCCAAAAACAACGTGCGGATTTGAAAGTTTTTCAATAAATAAGTTGAAAAGGGCACAATAATTGCAATAATCAACAAATAAATCGTCGTTACCCATTGTACTTGACCAGTAGTAATCCCAAACTCGCTAATTAAAGTTGGAAAGGTGACATTCATCGCTGTTTCAATTAAAACGCCGGCAAAAGACATCATCCCAGTTGCCAAAACAGCTAATAATAAGTGAATTTTTTTCTCCATCAAATTCCTCCTAATTCTCCAATAAGTACAAAAACTTGAGCTGTCTGAGGAAGGTTGGCTTTCAAATTTACACGCAGAGCATTTATGCGCTGTTAGCTTTACAAAAAGTCACCCTTAAGCCCAAAAAAAGAGAAGCAGTTTCTACCGAAATAGAAACCGCCTCTCTCTCGACACGTCAAAAACGTGTTATCTGTACGATTTGAAAATATTCACAAAAGTCATTGTACTGACTTTTTCCAGCTTGGTCAAGAGGACAGCTTACTTTTTAGGGTAAAAAAGCTGCTGGATAAAGCTAGTGCGTATATTTTACATTTTTTACTAGCGTTACGCCTTCGTATCGATAGAAAAACCGTCAAAAGTTTCCCCGTCATAATATTTTAACAGTTGTTCGGCGCTTAATAATGACGTGGTTTGCGCTTCTTCGCGACTTTCTTCAACCAAACTTTGCCGATATGCTGCATACCCTTCAGCCAATTGCCGGTACAATTCTTGCCGGGAATGTCCTTCACCGACAATTTGGGGCAGTTCTCTTAGAAAACCCCGATAAACAGGAGAATTATCTTCCAGCTCCACTGGCATCTCCGTGACATGCAAATTTAACTGTGCAAAGGTTTCAAACATCTCATCACTTTCTTTCGTTTAAATGACTCAACTCTTCAATTTTCTTTTCAGGAATAAACCACATTACCAACATCAACGCATTTACCACTAAAACGCTGACAGGATGAATTAACCAGCCCGCTAATAAGGCGATGATGTTCATGACCAATGTGATTTTGATCTTTGGATAATGGGCAAAAAGTTTTCCGACTTCTGAATTTTTACCATTCACCCGCACCAAGGCAAAGCCTAGCAGGCAATACGCCAGATCCGTGCCGAAAATAACCAAGCCATACAACAATTGCGGCGCTAACTCAGTCGGATAATCCCCAATCCAAGCTGTCGCAAACGGGAATAGCGTCATCATGAGGATAAATAAATTATTCGCCCACAAGACCCAGCCATCAACTTTTTTGACGATATTAAATAAATGATGATGATTATTCCAATAAACTGCTAAAGAAACAAAACTAATTAAATAAATCGCAAATTGATGTTCCACCCCAGCAAAAGCACGCCAGGTACTGCCGTTTGGTTCATGTAATTCTAAAACCAAAATGGTCATTACAATCGCAATAACCGCATCGGTAAATGCCTCAATTCGTGTTTTGGGCATTGTAACCACTCCTTATTCTTTAATTTCCAATTCTCCGTTGATATCAGCCAAAACACCATGAACCAATTCTTGCCCCAAAATGAATTGATCAGGTATCGTGCTTTTGTTTTTCAAGCCAAAAGCTTGAATTTGAGAAAAACCATAGCGACTGTAGTAATCTGGATTTCCCACTAAAAAAACAGCATGACGTTCTAGCGCAACAGCTTTTTTAAATGCTGTTTCCATCAAAGCTCCCCCAATTTTTTGATTGCGGTAATTAAAGTCGACGCTTAATGGTGCTAACAGTAAAAAGTTGCGCATATGGGTATCTTCAGTCTTTACCTCTTGTTCACTTAACATAACATGACCAATGATTTTACCTTCTTCAACTGCTACAAATTCCAATTCAGGAATGAATGTTGTCTTTTTACGCAGAGCTTCAACAAAATCTTGCTCTGTCCCATCGGATACTTGCGCTGTTTTAAAAGCTTGTTGTACATGTTGGTAAATAGCCGGATAGTCCCCTGGTTGCGCTTGTCTAATTTCCATCATTTTTTTCCTCTTCATCTGCATATTGGTTCATCACTTTTGCTAAGACATCTTCTAAAATATCTTCTTTGGAAAGTTCCGTCAAAGCTTGTGCTAATAGTGCTTCATCGACCTTCACAATACTGTCAGCCTGTAAATTATTTTTGGTTAAAAACTCCTGACTTAAAGGCAATACTACTTGATTTTCTACTTGCATCAGGCGTTTTTTTCGCATTTCTGCCAACGGACTCCCCCCTTTTTTACGTATTATAACAAATATTTGCAAAAATCATGACAATTTAGTCTAAATGCTGTTTTCCAAAGATTTTACACCTAGAAAAAATTGACGAAAGGTCTCTGGCACAAAAAAATTATGCCACAGCTTATTCTTTGGAAAAATCGCGCGAATTTTTTCGTATTTTTGATTAGGTCCCGTTATTCTTACTGTAAAAAAATTTTGTACTTTTCTCAAAATAAAAAAAAGACTGCAACAAATAGTCACAGTCTTAGGTTTTAATCATCTATTTCTTTACTTAAAACCTTGCCACCTTGTGCATCCAGTGTAATTTCAATTTCTTGATTGGTGTGTAATATCTTTAGTTCCCATTTGGTCACACCATCATCTTTTTCCAATTCAGCAGAAGTAATTGATCCATCCGCTTGCTCTTGTGCTTTTTTGATTGCATCTGTCAAAGTCAGCACCGCATCGGTTTTCACTTCATCTTCTTGCCAGTTTTTATCATCGTTAACTTTGCTGGTATCGCCGATTAGTTTGCCACTATGATCAAAAATCATGTTGTATTCTTGGCTACTGTCTTCGCCTTCAATCTCAACTTGACCGGTTGGCCCTTGCGCCTCCCATTTAAAGTTGGTAATAATCGCTTCTGTATGGGCAGATTTAAATTTAGTTAACGTTTCTTCAAACAATTCATTTTTCGGCATGATAATTCCATTTTTATCAGTAACCGTTGATTCTACTTTGCTACTTGAAGTTTGATTTTCACTTGTTGCTACACTTGAGGTTACCGTCGTACTTTCGCTACTTGCATTGTTATTATTTTTGTCATTATTGTTTTGACAGCCAGCTAAAATTAACCCGCTCAATACAACTGTGGTTAAAATAAGTTTTTTCATATCCCTTCCCCCTTGTCAAAGTATACTCTCATTAAATTCATGTTACCTGTTTTTGACAAGAAATGCTACTGCCAGGAGCTATTGTGCGTTATTTTTAATATTTAAAAAAATATTTTAGGCTTGCTTGCAGTCAGACTAGCTGACAACTAGCAGCTTACTAAAAAAAACAGCCCTACCAAGTAAGCAGTAAAATTACTGTTTACATCCTAGTAGGTACTGTTTTTTAACTACATGATTATATTTTTCTACGGTAAACAAACCAGCCACAAGCAGCAACACTAAGCAATACTAGTAAACCATAAAATGGTAAAGCAGTATTTTTGCTTCCGGTATTTGGTAAACGGCGGCGCGTCGTTGTGCTTGTTGTATCAGATAGTGTGCCCGCTGTTTGCGGCAATCTTGCCCGCAGTGAAGTAGTTGGTGTATTAGTTGGTGTCGTAGGCGTTGTTGGTATTACTGGTGTAGTAGGTACAACCGGCGTAGTCAACAACGTGTTGGTTACCACAAAATCATTTCCTTGTTGTGCATAGGTTACACCATAGCCATTTGGCACCTCAACTTCCACAACTTGATAGTTGATCACCTGATTATTTTCGTCAATTTGCGGCATTTGTTCCCACGTATACTGCCACGAATTATCAGCAGACAAAATAGCAGTCGCCACTACTTGGTCATTGGCAGTTAACGCGACAGAAATTTTATCTGGTCGAGTACTTGCGTTATTATCGACCCAAACTTTTTGGACATTGTAGGTCACCTTCTGCAAGTAATTTGTAATGTCCATGTCTTTGACAATGGCTTCATAACCGGTCGGGATATCCAATTCTTTGACGGAATAAACATAAGCTTTGCCATTTTGATCAAATTTCGGCAGGTCGCTAAATTCATAACGCCAATCATTAGCAGCGGTCACAATTTTCCTGTAAGCTGCACCACTCAGAGCTTGACCATTTTGCAAAAGTTGGACTTTAATTTGGGTTGGACGAGCTTTGGCCGCATCATTGGCATCTTGCCACGTTTTCTTTCCTGCAACGCTGGTGGTAATTAGCTGATTTGTAATCACTTGACTGCCATCAGCAGAAAAATTCGTTACAGCTTCATAGTTAGCGGCAGTCTTTACTTCCACAAATTTATAATGCAACGTTTTTTGCGTATGATCGGCTTTTGGCAACCCACTGACTGTCACCGTTCCATAATCTGGACCGCTTAATTGATAACGGCCTGTCTTGTTTGTCGGCGTTTTTACAACTTGGGCTAATGCTTCTGGTGTTCCTTCTGGCCAAGACTGCAATTCAAAGGTTACAATTTCGGGTCTACTTTCAAATTGATTATCAAAATCTTGCCATTGTTTGGTCACACTCACTGAGATTTCCCGCAGACAATTGGTAAACGTTACCCTTCCATTTTCGGCAACTTCTTTTACGTAATGGTCGGCTCCAGCTTCTTCATCTTGCGGGGTATAGGCTTCTTTAATCCCCACTAAATTTTCGGCTACACCGTATTGTATCAAACTTCCAGCGGCATCGTATTTTGGCAGATCGGTAAATGTACCATGCCAAATATTATCGCTATCACTGCTATGCAAGGTGATTTTTTTGTCAACTTTAAAAACATCTTCAAAATCTACCCACTGTTTTTCAACTTTGACTTTTAACGTAAAGTCTAGTCCATCTGGGCGCATGCCATAGTGATCACTTTGATCAAGCCAAATTTTATCAACGCTAACTTCTGTCGTCTCCATTTCATTGTGCAAATTGTATTCATTGGCATGACTTACAAAACCAGTAGGGACATCTTCTTTCACCCGATAAGTTAGGCGATTTTCTTGTTCATCATACAACGGTAAATCGGTAAAACTATAGGCCCACTTCGGCGCTGTCACGACTGCCTTAACAGGAACTTGGTTGCGTCTGAAAGCTTGCCAGTTCTTTCCATTATCGCAACTAACCTCTAAATTCACCGTAATAGAAGTTGGTATGACCGCATATTTTCTAGCCAAATCATCCCAAGTTTTCTCACCACTAATATTTTGAGTCTTTAAAGTATTGGTAAGTGAAGTTCCTGTAACTTGGCTGTCAAAACCAGCTAAGGGAACTTCTTTTATCCGATAGCTAAATTTCACACCAGCAGCGGCATCAACATCATAAACTGGTAAATTACTAAATTGATAGTGCCACCCTTTTGTCGCATTTGTCTTAACTTCATCAACAATTTGATAATTTGCATCCGGTGTGTTTGCTTGTTTTCGTTCCAATTGAATTGTAATTTCATTTGGCACGACGCCCGCTTCATCATTGCCTTTTAAATTCCATATTTTAGTACCGGCAATTTCAGTCGTGATTAATTTATTGGTCACAGAGTATACTGCCTCTGTTAATTCTTTACCTGCCACTGTTACTTTTCCTTGTTCATTTAAAGCGATCTGGGTTAAGACAAAATCGCCTTTATAACCATTGGGATTTTTTGTCTCCGTAATTGTATAAGTGTAGCCATACGCTAAATCAAAACTAAAGCTACCATCTGCTTCACTCGTTTTAACCACAGGTGTCTGAAGGGGCTCACTCGTTAAGGTGAATTCCGCTCCTTGCAATGCTGTTAACGTTTTTTCAGCAACTTTTTTCAACTGAATCGTACCTTTTAAAACTTCATTTGTCTTGGTTACAGTTGCTGTTTGCGTTGCGTCAGCTTTTACTTGCACCACTGTGCTATACAAATCTTGCGGTAATTCATAGCCTGTTGGCGCTGTAATTTCTTTAAAAATATACTTACCCGGAAGTAAATTTTCGACCAAAATAGTACCGTCATTTTGCGTGGTGAAATAATGGGTAGCCGTTGCACCTAGTTTTTTACCATGCGCATCTTCTGTAACTTGGGTTGTGGCATTGCCTTTTTCATCTGCATGATACAAGGCAAAAACGGCACCTGCTAATTTCTTATCTTTTGTTTCAGCATCACTTTTTATCAGTTTTAAATTTCCGACTTGCTCATTTGTGTAGCTCAAAGAAATGGTTTGCGCTTGAGAATTACCATTTTCTTTGATTACTACGCTTATTCCTGCTTTTAATTCTGGACTGATATAATAACCACTTAATGCTTGGCCTTCTTTTATGATATATTCTCCATAAGTTAGTCCTTCAAATGTTAAATTTCCTGAAGTATCTGTCTGCTTGGTATCAATTGCTTCGTCAGATCCTTTGCGATACAAATCAAAACGAACATTTTCCAGCGCTGCTTGGCTATGCTGATCTTCTTTGTGCAACGTGATTTTATGGGTAACACCTTGTGCGGTCCCACCAGCATCTGAAATTTTGAATTTATCTTCTGTTGTATCTGTGATTTCTTTTTGTGTAATATTATCACCTGTTACTTTGACAGTATTTTTCAATTGGATTTCTTTTCCCGGTTGTCCAATTGGATTGACCTCTGCCTTATAGGTGATTTGTAATGTTTTTTCCAATTTTTCATATGGACCTGTCAGTGTAATAATATAACCTCGCGGTGTAACGCTCCCCGTGTAGTCTTGATTTAATTTCAACTCGTAGTTATCGTCCATAATTTTAAAACTTGCTGGAATAAGATTTAAAAATTCATTTGGTTCATCCGCAACATTCACGTTGTACAAGATGAAGCCCGCTGGATTTACTGTGACCTGATAGGCTGTAATCTTTTTACCCGGGTAATCCGGATCATTTGTCACAACCCCTGCCGCATTTTTTTCTTTGGTAACGTAGGCTTTGTTATTGTCTAGACTAAGCTGTGCGTCTTTTTTAATTTCTGCATTATTACGATCGCTATATTGTACTGTGTTTTTCACGATTCCAGAGGGGATATTGCTTTCATTTTCTAAATCTTTTACTACTACATCAAACGTAACTTTATAAATTGTCTGCTCGCCAGCTTTAAAACCGGTAATCGTTAACTTTCCATTATCATTTTGCAGCTTCAAAGGTGGATTTTCTGTAACTTCTTCAAAGTTATCCCCTTTTTTAACATAGACTTTAAAACTATTTTCCACATATGTTTGCCCCGGGTTTAAGACATCGACGACCTGTGCATCTTCACCATAATAGTGCCCTTGTGCGTTAATCGTCACGCCCCAATTTACATAGTGTTTTTTAGTATTCTTATCATAGCGGTACGTGCCGGCTTTATCTAAATCAATATTGTAGTAGCTTTTATGTTCATATTTACCTTCTCCATTTTGTTGGCCTTTTACGCCGTTACTTGAATAGTTATAAACAACCTGATTCACCATCGTATCGGCTAATGTTTCATAATTTGATTTAAATCGAATTATAAAGTAATCGTCAGAAGCTTTTTCTAGCGTAGAACTAACGGTAAATTTAGTAACACCATTGGCATTTTTTTCATCGATGGTAACGGTAAAATTAGTAAATGACCCTACTAACTTATTATTCTTGTCATAACGGGTAACGGTAATTTTTCCTTTTAAATCTGCTGCAGTGCTAGCTGGAATATACATGTCATTTTGCAATGTATCGGTGATTGACCATTTATCCAATTTGATTGCATCATTTTTACCACTGCGTTTTTTATTAATCGTAATTGCCCAAGGAATGGTTTTATTCGTAAAGTCAACAGCCTTACCATTGACTTCTTTTACCACCCCACTGGTTAAATGATGTGTGCCTTTACTGCCGCTATTATCAGTAAAAGAAGCAGTATTGGCTACTGAAGTTGCCGTAGCACCTGTTTTTAATTTGGTGTAAATCGGAATGCTCACTTGTCCTTTTGTTCCTTTTGGAATCGTAATAACATATTTGCCGGCATCTTGTCTGACGGTAACTTGTGTTTTGGGTACTGTTATTTCTTGCAAATAATCTTGCAGTTGCTTTGCCGTTGTAATTGGTGTTCCATCTTTGGTACAAAAATCTTGATTTCCATCCGGTAATTCATAAATATCGACTGCTGGCAAACTGGCATCTTTTTGCTTGTAAACAATATTCCAGTTAATAATCTCGCCATATTGTTCCACATAACTTTTCGTCACAGTAGCACTGCCCACGACAGTAGTAGAGGCCACTGCCGTCAAATCTAAACCTTCTTTTGCAGTTAAGTGTGCTTCATTTTTAATATCTGGACTGGTATAAGTCACTTTTTTTCCATCAGTGCTCACTACTTTATCCAAAGAAAGTTTTGTTAAATCAATTTCTGTTGCTACCACAACTTTATAAACTTTACTTGTCGGCGTTGGTAAGCCCACAGCGACTTTGGTTTTGTCACTGCCAATGACAACCGACTTGGTAACATCTTTGCCGGTACCATTTAATGTTCCATCAGGCTTCACATCGGCTACGTCGTATTCATAAACCGTAATTTTAGTCCACGTCAGATGTTCAGGTAATGTATCTGTAATTTTACCGGCTGTCATTTCTGTGCCATATTTATTGCCGATAATTGTCCACGTTACATTGGCCTTTTCACTACTGCCATAGCTTACTTTACCAACAGTTTTTTCCAAAGCTTTGTAGTCAGGTTCTTCAACATGAACTGTCGTATCGCTATCTTCTTGGACAAAGGGAACTTTTACCTCTACATTTCCCGTTGTATTTCCTTTTACGTCACTGACAGTACCAGCGACATAAAATGTGCCGGAAATATCGTTGCGTCTTTCAATATTATCGGAAAAATGAAGGGTTACCGTTCCATCTGCTTGAATATTAAAACGACCAAAACAAATCCCCTGCCCATCTTTTAACTCGCCTGAAATTGTTTGATCAGCTGTTGTAGGATGAATGTGGAAATTTTCTGGCAATTTAAAAGTAAAATAATCCCCTTGAAAGTCATTGTCACCTGCATTAGCTGTATAACCCAGCATTTCTTTACGCAGACCTTCAGGTAATTGCCAGTTATATTCCAAAAGAATATTCTGACCAATCACAATGCTATCGCCATCTTTAATTTCCTGATTTTGATCGTCTTTTAAAGTAGCATTCAATAAAATTGTTTGATTATCCCCTAAAAAATTTCCTGTATCTAAGTCCACCAGATTGGCTTCATTGCCTTTTTCTTTTGTACGCGCTGTAGCGCGTTGTAGCACCTGATTTTTGGCGTTACTCCTTGTGCTATTGTTTTCATTGCCTTTTTCTGCAGGTTTACTGGTTGACTGCGTTTCTTTTTTGGCAGACAGAGCTGGCAGTGTTACCGTTAGCGGTGTGGTTTGTGCTAATAAATCTGTTTTTCCACCTTTTAAATCATAAGCCAAAATTTGCGGTGTAATCGTCAGTTGATGTCGATATGGCGTAGTAAAAGCAACTTGATGGCCTAATTGTGCTGTTTTTTCAGCGGCGGTCTGTAAAAAACCAGCGGCATAAGTAAAGATGTCACCTGCATTACTTTGAATTGCCGTTGGTGTCACTTCTTCGTTGCCACTTTTAAGCGAAAAACCAATAGCGCGGGGTAATTCACTAGCAGCCTTGTTGTAATCTATCAACCACTGTATTTCCTTATTTTTTTCATCCACACTATAGGTGATTCGGGCATTACCTGCTTCATTTTGAAAAACAGTATGCGTAGTTTTATCTGTTGCTGTTGCCGCTAAAACTGCTCCGCCACTAAAAAGTGCCTCCCCAAACGGAAAAAGCGTCAACAAGATTGTCAAAAATGTTATCCAGTTAAATCTTTTTTGTTTTCTTTCCATAATTGCATCCTCCCTTATTTCCCAAAAAAATGTTATTCCCCCACAATATTTCGTTTTCTTCTGCTGCTAAAAATTCAGTAAAAACGAAAATAACGCAAATCACTTTTTGATTTGCGGTCAAAATATAATTGTCTTGCTTGTTTTTAAATTTGTTGGAATCCTCGCCTCCCGTCTCCCTTGCTTATCCAGCATAATAAGAACTGCTTATTTTACTCATTTTATAAAAAACAAATCTTATATAATGGTTGTTATATAAAAATCTACCATATTTTTATTTAATTGTGAATAAAATCACTCCCATTTTTTTAATAAAAAGTTTGTTTTTTAGCAATTCTTTATTTTTCAAAAATAATCATTTCTAGACAAAATAACGATAATTATTATCGTTAAAAAATTATTATCATCTAGAATATTGCAATTTATCAACAAAAATAATTTTCTCCGCTATGAATAGCGTTTGTTATCCCAATCAAAATAAAGAAATATTTTTATTAACTTTGACTGACTTTTTCCATTAAAAAGAACAACAATAAATAAAAATTTCACAAATAAAACTAAAGCTCGTCAACTAGCTGATCGACTTTAAAAGCTAGCAAAATTCCTGTTTTATTGGTTAGCATTACCACTAGAGCAAAAAAAGACAGAAGCAAAAGTCATCCTACTTTTGTTTCTGTCTTTCTTTAATTTTCACCAGACTTACTTCCCTTTAACATCTGCTTCGTAATACCATTTGTTACTACCGTTAACTTGATAGGCGCGAATGCTGCCATATTTTTTGCGAATATCTCGTACATTTTTGATGGTAAAAGTTTTTTTATAGTCGCTTTTCAAGATCCAACCGCCGCTTTGATAAGAGCGCGCTGAAGTTTTAACATTTAACCGTTGTCCTTTTTTTAACGCTTTAAAACTACTCGTTTGTAAAGTCACATCCCCTTCGTAATACCAGCGGCTTGAGCCTTTCATCTTATAAATACGCATATGAATGCCTCTTTTGGGAATCAAACGCATTCTTTCAATTTGGTGGACTTTATTCTTATCCCCACTTGTAATTTTGCCACCTGTTTGATAATGCGTAGCGCGGCTAGTCGTCACAACTTTAGTTCCGACTTTTAACTCTTTAAAGCTGCTGGTCTGACGTGTCACGTCACATTCGTAATACCAACGATTACTCCCTTTGGCACGATAGGCACGAATGCTACCAAATTTCTTGGGGATATAGCGGACGCTGTCGATCACAAAAGCACTCTTTTTGTCATTTGCCGTAATTTTGCCGCCACTTTGATACGAACCCGCCGTCTTTTTCAAGCTAAACACTGTGCCTATTCCAAGTTGTGAATAGCTGCTAACCTGACGTGTCACATCACACTCGTAATACCAACGATTACTCCCTTTGGCACGATAGGCGCGAATGCTACCAAACTTTTTGGGGATATAACGAACACTGTCAATCACAAAAGCACTCTTTTTGTCATTTGCTGTAATTTTACCGCCACTTTGATACGAACCCGCCGTACTTTTTAGACTAAAAATAGTGCCGTTGCCTAGTAATCCATAGCTACTCGTTTGCGGTTGAACATCTAACTCATACAGCCATTTTTTGGATTCTTTAACGGCATATATTTTGCGGCTGCCCCATTTTTCAGTAATTTTTTTATACCCGGTAATTGTATAGGCCCGATTGCGATCAGCACTTTGAATCCAACTGCCATCTGAATAACTCAACGCACCACTTTTTATCGTAATACTCGTTCCGTTTTTAATAACGGGTAGTTCATCTTTGATTATTCGACGAGCAAAATCTGGATAAAAATATTGAATGGCAAAAGCAGAGACACGCTGACCAGGATAAGGGGCATGAATCGCAAGTCCGTCTCCAATGTATAACGCCACATGGATCGTGGCATTCCGGGGACCATAAAATAGTAAATCCCCTGCTTTCAAATTTAAATTTTGCCCTTTTGCACTACTTCGCGCAACTTCTGTACCTTGCTTTTCTTGTTGGTAAGTCACCCGCTGTAAGGGGATATTTAAACTTTTCAAATAAGCGTATTGAACTAACCCAGAGCAATCAAAATCATTGGGACCGGCTGCTCCCCAACGATAGGGTTTATTTAAGTGACGCTTTACTTCGGTCACAATTTTTTGCTGCTCTGTCGTCATTGTCGTGCTACTCCGCGCATAAAGATTGCGATTGAGCTGTGCTTCATTTACTGCTGGTAACGCGTTAATTTGTGCCTTTTGTGCAGCAGTTAAAGGTGATTGCAGAGGAGCAGAGCTTTTAATTTCTGGTAATTTCCGTTGGGCGCGGGGCAAATTATTGGCATCTGTTGTTTCTGTTCCATCTGGTTCAATCACATTACTACTTGCAGTTGCATCACTTATCTCTTCACTTTCCTTTGAGGCTGAACTTTCAGTAGTACTGGCTGAAACATTCGTTGTAACCGTCTCTTTTTTTGTTTCAACCTGTGATGAATCGACAGTTTCCGGCGGTACAATTGCCATTTGAAAACCTAGTAAAGTTAAAAGTAATCCCATACTCCACTTCATTTTCTCATCCCTCTCTCATTTTACTCCCTTTTATTTTAGCATGTTCTTTCAAGAGACTTCAAACAATGCGATTTTCTTTTTTTGTTCGAAAAATGACACTCGTAATAAAAATTAGCAGAAAACAACGCCTACCGTATCTGAATAAATCAATTTAATACAACAACCTCGTTATATAGCAACAGTTATTTTAAAACAGCTACTTACCTCCTTGACTATTTTTTTAGCTTTCTATTTTCTCATTTTGCTTACAATCACTGCAACAAAAAAAGCTAGAACAAATAACTTGTCCTAGCTTTTTAAGCGATAAAATTTGGCTTACTTGTAATTGCTTAAAGTAATTGCGATTAAAACAAAATATAAGAACCTTTTTTGAGAATGCACTTATTTCTTAAGGTTAAATATTTTCATTACAGCCACGTATCAAAATTAATCAATTAATTTTGTTTTCTTTACATCTGCAATTGTTTTCGTACCAGCCAATTGCATCGTGATTGATAATTCTTTATTTAAGTGATCAAAGACAGATTTCACGCCTTCAGCCCCACCTAAATTCAAACCATAAATAACGGGACGACCGATAGCCACTAGATCAGCACCACTAGCTAAAGCTTTAAAGATATGTTCCCCACGACGTACACCAGAGTCAAATACAATTGGCACACGTTTGTCGACAACTTCTGCTATAGCAGGTAAAACTTCAAAAGAAGCAGGACCGCCGTCTAATTGACGACCACCATGATTGGAGACCCAGATACCATCTGCACCAGCTTTAATCGCTAAATCTGCATCTTCAGGTGATTGAATTCCTTTAACAAAAACAGGTAAGTGTGTTAAATCTTTAATTTTTTTGATATCTTCTGGAACTAAACCTTGTTTTGCAGCCGCATAAATTTCGGCAATCCCTTTACCTTCACCGTTACCACTTGCACTTTGTTCAGAATAAGCAGCTAGATTAGGCATTGGTAGTGGAAATTGGAATTGGTTGATAATATCTTCTTCACGATAACCACCCAATGTTGAGTCGGCAGTTAAAATAATTGCTTTAGCACCAGCTTTAACAGCTTTGTCTAAAATAAATTCATTGAAGCCGTCATCTTTACTCATATACAATTGGAAAAATTGTGGTGCATCAGGAGCTGCAGCAGCTGCATCTTCAATGGTTGTGTTCGCGTACGTACTAATTGAAAAAATAGAACCCGCAGCAGCAACCCCTTTTGCGGTATCCGCTTCACCTTTTTCATGAGCCAAACCTTGGGCTGCAGAAGGCGCTTGAATAATTGGTGTCTTCAAATCAATATCCCACAATTTTGTTGATAAGTCTGCATGATCAATACCTTGTAAAATACGCGGCATAATTTTTTTATTCATAAAAGAAGCAGTGTTTTCTTTCATCGTCCATTCGTCTTCAGAACCGCCACGAATGTAACCAAAAGCGCCAACTTCCATGCGTTCTTTCACGCGGCCTTCCAATGAGGCAATATTCACGATATCAATAGGATGTTCTTCATTACTTGTATGATACATAAGACTTTCCTTCTCTCTTGTAAATTACGTGTTTATCTTAACTCTCTTATTAAAAGTAAGCAACTATTTATACTTGGAAAGGAAAAGCTTTGCGAACTCGTTTAACTTCCAAGTATTAAGACGGAATTTTAATAAATTGTTTCTCAAATTTCTTAAAATTTTGACTTAATACCGAAGGAAGTTAGTTCGTAAAGCTAGACATGATGAAAAGCTTTACGAACTTGCACAACTCTCAAGCAATAAGATGAACGCTTGATAAATTGCTCTTCAAATTTCTCAAGCGTTTGGCTTATTGTCGCCGAGAGTTAGTTCGTAATGCTAGACATGAGGAAAAGCTGAAAGGGCCGTTTAGCTCTTTGGAAAAATGTCGGAAATTTGCATTCTGATGTTCTTTATCAGAATCTAAGTTTTCGAATTTTTCCCAAAGAGTTGGCACTTGAAGCTAGACAGCTAGAAAAGCTTTACGAACTCGTTTAACTTCCAAGTATTAAGACGGAATTTTAATAAATTGTCTCTCAAATTTCTTAAAATTTTGGCTTATTGTCGCCGCAAGTTAGTTCGTAATACTAAGCACTAAGCAGTCACGCAATACTTTTTTTTGTAAAAAATATACTTTCTTTACACAAAAAGCCCCACATTTAATATTTTCCCACCTGTTAAACAGGTGGGAAAAACAAAAACGTGAGACTTTTATGCTGTGATTATTTCACACTAAAGTTATGGTTTACTTCTGCTTTTAAAACAGGATGGGCTTGCAAGTATTCGGCAATTACTTCTGTCATATCCCGCGGAATTTCTTTAACGATTTTATCTGCGCTAAACATAGCATAGTTGCCCCCGCCAACTGCGCGGTATTGGTTCATGACAACTTCCAATTTGTCATCAGGTAAAATATCTGCACCGGCTAATTGTAATTTCGTGATTTTTTCACCATAAGGTTTACTCAAATCAATAGCATAATCAATACCTTCATACATATCGTAGTTATAATATTGTGGCTTTGGATCAATAAATTTCGGGTTAAAGACGATTTGGCCATCTTCTAACACTAAATAATTTGCCGTTTGTTCTAAAGCTGCTTTTAAATCTGCACCGGTAATTTTTAGAACAGCTAATGTATTTGGATAAATATAATTGGTGATGACATCTCGCATCGTGATAACTTCACCAAAGCCTTTTCCTTCATTATTAAACAAGGCTGTACCCGAAATTTTAGCCCCACTGGCCCACATTTGAACGCGATTAATAAATTCAATATACGGATGTTCACTAATTCGCGCCCCCATTGGATCAGTGATGTGCATATCCCCTTGAACTTTACCCACAGGCTGATCCAACCAATTTTCCAACTCGTGATCCAATTCTTGAATTAAGCCAACAACTTCTCCATCCGCCTTTGCATCTTTTGTCGCCACAATTTCAGCAGCAGGATTGCTTACTTGCCACTTGTCACCGGTTTTATTTAAATCTAACGTAATTTTACCAATGTAATTTCCCCGAAATCCTGGTTGAATGACCGGCACACCGTTAACCACCGTAGCAATTTCTCTGTGTTGGTGGCCTGTTACAAAAGCGTCAATGCCACTGACAGTTTGCAACAATTCGTATCCTTCATTTTCTCCAGTCAACATTTCGGTCGCTTCACCTGTCACTAAATCTTTTTCAAAACCACCATGATAAGAAACAATAACAACATCAGCTAGCTCGCGCAATTTGGGCACGTATTCTTTAGCGGTTGCCACTAAACTTTTAAAAGTTAAATCCTTAACAGTTGCTGGTTGCTCCCAATGGGGAATATATTGTGTCACCACACCCAAAATCGCAATTTTGACGCCTGCTTTTTCTAAAATAACATAGGGATCGCCAAAATAAGGTTTGCCATCTTTGTCTAAAACATTTGCCGCTAAAATTGGGTGATTATAGCTTTTAATTGCTTTTTCTAAATAAGGTAGTCCATAGTTAAACTCATGATTTCCCAACAATCCCACATCATAGCCCATATGATTAATGACTTTCGTAATTTCTGCTGGGTCTTGCTTTTGTTTGGCTGCGTAATAACTTAACGGTGAACCTTGAATAAAGTCACCATTTTCAATTTTAACGACCGGTCCATCTGCTTTTGCTGTTAGTTCTTGCATTTTAGTCGCAACTTTGGCCGTACCAAAAGGTAAGTCTGCTCCTTTTTCCGCATAGTTGGTTGGTTGAATGTAGCCGTGCATATCGCTTGTGGCTAAAATAGTTAATTTCATTTTTTCTTCCTTTCCTGCATTTTTTATAAAAGATTTACAAACTTTCTCACAATAAGCTACAATTCAGCTAAATTACGCCTTATTGTCAGTATTTAGCACGAAGAGTTTGTTTAGTATTCAGACATTCACAAAAAAATTGATCTTAGCGAGCAATAGTAAATCGGTAATTTTGCTTCTTTATCAAACCTTTGTAGCCTATACAATCACTGAAATTTTTAAAGTTTTTCCTTTGTCATCATACCATAAAATACAAAAATTTTTACTTGAAGACCAATTGTTCTCTTAGAAATTAAAACACTAGATTTTAGCGAAAAAAAGCTAAAAGAACCCTCCAACTCTAGGACATAAGACAAAAAAAGCTCCGCTAACCAAACAAGTCAGCGGAGCTTTTTACTATAAATTATTGATTCCACGCATCTTGTAATTGTGGCACAGAATCTTTGATTAATTTGTTAGTATCTTTGTCTGGGTTAGACAAGATATTTTCCATGATTGCCCGAACTTCATTGTAAGCAGGGTCAGCATTTTCTTTCACTGGAATCGAGAACAAGTCTTTGGTTGCATCTTCTAAGATTGCAGGTACTTTCGTGTTTGGTGATTTTTTGTATTCATCACTTTCCAAGACAGATTGCAAGATTGGCATGTAGCCGGTTTGTTCAGCCCAGTATAATTGTACTTCTGGTGAAGACAAGTATTTCAAATACATGAAAGCAGCCGATTTTTGTTCCGCAGTTGCACTGTTGAACATGTAAACATCAGTACCTTGTTGCAAGTTAATTTTTTCTGGACGTGGTGCAACGCCATATTCAAATTTACCTTCAGTATCTTTTTTCACATAACCTTCACCGGCGATTGAACCGATAAACATTGCAACTTTACCGTTTGCAAATGGGCCAGATAAATATTTGTCTGAACCTGCGATACGGAAGTAACCATCTTTCACGCCATCTAAATAGTAGTCAATCACTTCTTTTGATTTTTTAGAATCAAATTTTAAGTCTTTGGTGAAGTCTTCCCCTTTGTTTTCCATCCCGATAACATAGTAGTTATTTAGTGAGTCAAAACCAGCACCAACTACTTCATGATTTGATTTTTCGTAAATTGTTTTAGATGCTTCTTTTAATTCAGCTAAAGTTTTGGGAACTGCAACATCATATTTTTTCAACAAGTCAGCATTGTAAACCAAAGCTTCTGTTGATTTATTAAATGGAATACCGTATTGTTTGCCTTCGATTTGCGCACCTTCTAATAAAGGTTTGCGAATTGCTTCTTGGTCGCCCCAGCCGATGGTTTTGTCATCCATGTAAGGTTTCAAATCCACTAACATATCATCTTGTGCAGCGTTCCATAACCAGCCTGGATACGCTTGGCTGATTGTTGGTAAATCATCTGGAGAAGGTAGTGTTGAGTTGATTTTTGCTTGTAAGTCTGAGTATTGTGATTGGTTTTGCAATTCAATTTTGATTTTTGGATTTTCTTTCATGAAATCCTTGGTAATTTTTGTTAAAGCTTCTTCTTGTGCGCCATTCATTGCATGCCAAAATGTAACCGTTGTGTCTTTGTCGATTGACGTTACGATTTTGTCGCTGTCGCCTTTAGAACTTTCTTTTGAACCGTTGCCACAGGCTGCTAATGCAAAAACTGCGGCAGTTGCCAATACTGCTGTACCCAATTTTTTGAACTTCATTTCTTACTCTCCTTTGAACTCAGTGATTTTTTCCCCACGGGTGGGAAGTATTCTTTTGCCATACGGATTTTCCAGTTTTTCTGGTTTTAACGTATGGATTGGAACCAAAATTTTAGGCTCGATCATTGAAACAATGGCATCGAGGTCTTGTGGAAACGCATGTCCTGAACAAGCCAGCCGGACAAATTCCACTTTCTTCAAGGCGAGTAAATCCAAGAAGACTTGATATTTGGGATCAAAATCCCCCAAAGGCTGCGCGTCCATGTGGAAATACAGACCGCCGCTTTGTAATTTTTCGAAGTTTGCTACGGCTTGCCACAAATATTTGTGGTCATCTGCCAGTAGTTCTTCATAAGAAATTTCTAGTTTTGAATCTAGGCTAGAAATAGTAGTATCAGAATTTAACGGATAATAATAAGGAACGTCCATGCCAAAGATATCTTGCATCAAAGCTGCCATATTGGCTTCTAAAACAACCGTGCGCGGAGACTGTTTAATAATTTGTTCAAAGCGTTTCACATTGGCAGGATAACCATTAAAGGTCAATTGACGCTTTTTATTTGCTGCAATTTGTGTCACAAGTTGCGCGATTAAATCTTCTTCGCTGAAAACTTTGATATCTTCATCGTCTCTTTCATCAAAACTAATGCTGACGCCTTCCATCATTAGTAAATCGGTATGCCGAGCTTTTTGACAAAAGTCCAGCGTAAATTGACGATCATAGCCATGTAAACGTAAATCACCAGTATAAGTAATGAAAGAATCCGGTGTATGAATTAATAATGCGCAAGCGCCATAGGCATCGTGATCCACTGGCACCAATTCCACTTTAATTTGGCCTACTTCCACCACATCATGGGCCATAAGACCAGTCATTTCACGGGTAAAGTTAGCTTTTTCAAAAGGTGAAGGGATTAAAAAGTCCCCATTACGATTTAAACTTTGTAAAATCTTTGCTGTTTCTTTTAAGGTGTATAAGGGAATTGCAGGGTCTAAATAATTAATCATTTTAGAATGATCCAAATGAGCATGGGATAAAAAGACTGCCGTCTCATTATATTTTTGCTCATCTTCGCCGTGGTACGTATAATTTAACCGCGGATCATAGACACCTTTTAATTCTGGTACTAAACGATTTTTCAAAAGTGTTGCCAGACTATCGTCTTTTAAGCCCAATTCTGGTCGGTATTCCGTACCAAAATCAAAGAAAATATGCGCATCTTCATAGCTGACCTCAATAATAGTACCGCCGATGGTTAAAATACCACTATGAAAAGTGATGGTGGTTTTACCCTTTGATACCATTTTTTGCCACTCCTCGAATAATTTCTTTTCTAAAAATCAAATAAATAATTAAGATGGGAATTACGGTTAATGTTGCAGCTGCCATTTGCAAATGCACATCGCTCCCACTTTCGGTCGTAAAGGCTGCAAGTCCATTATTTAATAAGCGATATTTTTTCTCGTTGGTCACAAGTAATGGCCATAAAAAAGAATTCCAGCTGGAAATAAATGTTAAAATCCCGACAGTCACTAACGCTGGACGAGACATTGGAACTAAAATACGCCAAATATATTCTAAATCAGAAGCACCATCAATTTTTGCTGCTTTATAAAAGGTGCTTGAAATTCCTTTTAAGTAACTATTCAAATAATAAATGTAAAAAATACTTGTTAAAAAAGGAATAATTAAAGCGGCATAACTGTTTAATAGCCCCATTTTGGCAATCGTATTGTAGTTGGTAAAGATGATCGATTCATAAGGTACCATCAGTAAGGACACCATAATCCCCACAACTAAACCTTTAAACTTAAATTCCAAACTAGTTAATGCAAATGACGCCAAAACCGAAGTAATCAAGGTTGCAATGGTTGTCACCAAAGAGACAAAAACTGTGTTAATAAAATATTGTAAAAAAGGTGCTTTTGAAAAGACCGCTGCATAGTTAGCCCACTGGAATTTTTCTGGGATAATGGTCGGCGGAATACTCGTAGCCTCGCTATAGGTCATAAGCCCTGCTAAAACCATGTAAACAAATGGGAACAAGGTGATAATGCCTAGCACTACTAAAAAGACTAACGCCACAATGGTTACGACTTTTTTCACGCTACTCCCCCACTTTCTTCATGATTTGACGTTGGATAAACGTACAGAACAAAATAACTAAGAATAAAATGACAGTCGCTGCCATGGCAATGCCAGGTCGCCCGGCAATGTGGAACTTATCGTAAATATAATAAACGGCGGTCGTCGCGCTTTTGGCAATCCCGGGCTGCCCGGCAAACAATGCATAAACTTGGGTATACACTTTAAAAGCGCCAATAATATTAACCGTTAGCAAAAAGGCAATAGTTGGAACCAATTGCGGCAATGTAATCCGACGGAAAATTTCACCATCTTTGGCCCCAAACATCTTCGCAATTTTATAATGTTCTGGATCAATATTCCGTAATCCAGCTAATAAAATAATGATATTAAACGCCAAGCTAGTCCAAATACCAAAGATAATCAACGTGGTCATGCTCATGTCCACATCATCTAACCAATTAATAGCTGGAATACCAACTTTACTCAAAAGAAAATTGATAATCCCATAGGAGCCGTTAAAAAAGTAACGAAAAACAATCCCGATCGCAATCGTACTGGTGACATAAGGCATGAAAAACAGCGTTTCAAAGAAACTTTTGTGTTTCACTTTTTCAAAAATAATCCAGGCAATCGCAAGACCGATAATTAATGCGATTGGAACAACGGTAAAGGCATATAATGCGGTATTTTTTAAGGCTTTAAAAAATACCGGATCAGATAAAACTTTTTGATAGTTTTCAATCCCAGCATATTCTTGATTAATTAGCGTCCCTTTTTGAAAACTCATAAAGAGCGAACGAAACAATGGATAAATGCTGAAAATCATAATGACGATTAGCGAAGGCAGAAGGAAGAGCCATGCTTTCGGCTGATTTTCAGGATTATAATGATTTTTTTTAAACATTAGTAGATCCGCGTCCCATCTGCTTTAAAGATAAAGGCTTTTTGGTAAGCAAAATCAAAGGTCAGCTGCGCTCCTTCTTGAATATCTTCTTCGATGCTGACAATCGATTTTAAGTGATGGGAATCAATATCAAAGTTTAAAATACGTTCCCGGCCAATTAATTCAACACCGGCAATAACTGTTTGAAAAGCACCGGCGCCATCTACTGGCAATACATCTTCTGGACGAATTCCGATAAAGTAGTCGCCATCTGGCATTTCTTCTTTAAAACGAGCCGCCATAAAACGATCAACTGGCACACTAAAAGCATCGTGGTGCATCATGCCATTTTTTACTTCGACGGGCAAAATATTGATAATTGGATTACCAATAAATTTAGCTACAAACAAATTATTTGGTTCTAGATAAAGATTTTGGGGGTCATCATTTTGCTGAATGACACCTTCATTTAATAAAATAATCTTGTCAGAAATCGATAGTGCTTCTTCTTGGTCGTGGGTAACAAAAATCGTTGTAATCCCGACTTCTTTAACCAAGCGACGAATTTCTTCGCGAATTTTCAAACGTAAGCGGGCATCTAAGTTAGACAATGGCTCATCTAATAATAGAACTTCTGGATTTTGTACTAAAGCGCGGGTAATGGCTACCCGTTGTTGTTGTCCTCCAGAAAGTGTACCAGGTTTTTTGTCCTTCAACTCTTCAATGTTGGTTAACGCCATGTATTTTTCCGCAATCTTCATCGCTTCATTTTTAGGCATTTTTTTATCCCCAACCGTTAATGGAAACATCACATTTTCAAAGACAGTCATATGGGGATAGAGGGCATAGTTTTGGAAAACAAAACCAATATTACGATCTTTAGGTTCTGTTTTTACTACAGAGCTACCCGCAAAGCGGATATCACCGTCAGTAGGACTTAATAAACCTGCGATCAAATTTAAAATTGTCGATTTGCCACAGCCACTTGGACCTAACAAACAAACCAGATCACCTTTTTCAATGGTGAAATTTACAGACTTTAACGCTTCAAAACCATTATCGAATACTTTTTTAAGATCGATAACTTCAATCATGGGAAATCCTCCCTTTTTTATTTTTACCTGCAATGCTAATTCTAGCATTTTTCATAACAGTAAGTTTATAGAGTTCGATGAGAGATTCTTTTATTTTTTTCTCATTTTTCTTTTCCCTGGAAAATGAGTTAAGTAGCGCTAAGCACGTTTTTCACAAGGATTTCCGGCCTTATTTTGTTTTCAGCAATTTGGAAAAAATCGGAAAATTTTAGTTATTATTTCATACTCTTCAAAAAACAAAAAAATTTTATTTTGATGTTGGTTTAAAAAAATCTGCGAAATTTATTTCGCAAAAATATTCAGAAAATTTCAAAAATATTATTGACTTTGCTAATTATGTTCCCTTATACTGATACTAATTCAAAAAGTGGAGGGATTTTTATGAACAGCAAATTAAATCATGTAAATACTTTCTACTTTAGCTATTTTAGATAGTGCTGTCACTGTGAACATCATAGAGACAGCAGGCACAACTTGCTTTTATCTATGATGGCTAGAGCTTTTTAGCAGGCCATTTCAACTAAATGGTCGCGAAAAATTATGAAGAAGTTTTCCCGCCCATTTAGACCCACGTGTCTAGATGGCTTTTTTTTACTCACAACTTTTTTACAGTGACCGATCTTTTAGCAAAAATCAGATATTATAGGAGGAAAAAATATGAAAATGAAAAAATTAGGCTTGTGTTTATTAACCATTGCAACCTTAACTTTAGCGGCATGTGGAACAGAAAAGAAGGCTAGCGAAAAAGATGGCGTAACTGTCGGTGTTTTACAATTGGTGGAACACGGTTCGCTGGATGCGGCTTATGATGGGTTTAAAGAAGGCCTGGCTGCCGGTGGATACAAAGAAGGCGATAATTTGACCTTAGCTTATCAAAATGCCCAAAATAATCAGGACAACTTAAAAAGTATGAGTGAAAAATTACTCAAAGATAAACCTGATCTTCTGTTAGGGATCGCTACCCCAGCGGCACAATCTCTGGCTAACGAGACCAGTGATATCCCCATCGTCGTAACAGCTGTGACCGATTTAAAAGAGGCAAAGTTAGTAGCCAGTGATAAAAAACCAGGAGGAAATGTTACCGGTACTTCTGACATGGTGCCAATCAAAAAACAAATTCAATTACTCTTAAGTATCGTCCCAGAAGCGAAAACTGTTGGCTTAATGTACAACGCCGGCGAAACCAACTCAAAAATCCAAGCAGATCTGGCAAGCGCGGCTTTAAAAGATGCCGGCGTGAAAGTAAAAGTTATGACCGCCAACACTACAAATGACGTACAGCAAGTCACAACTAGCTTGGCAAAAGATGTCGATGCCATTTATGTTCCCACTGATAACACCTTTGCCTCTGCTGCAGCAGTTGTCGGCGAAGTCGCAAAACAAACGAAAACACCCATTATCGCAGGTTCCGTAGAACAAGTAGACGGCGGCGCATTGGCAACTTTTGGCATTGATTATAAATCACTAGGCAAACAAGCCGGGCAAATGGCAGCAAAAATTCTCAAAGGCGACGAAAAACCAAGCACTACGCCAGTTGAAACAGCAAAAAAATTAGAACTTGTAATCAACGACGATATGGCCAAAGCCATCGGCATCGACCCAGCATCCATCAAAACCCCAGAGTAACTAGAAAAGTTTTACGAACTTGCACAGCTCTCAAGCAATAAGATGAACGCTTGATAAATTGCTCTTCAAATTTCTCAAGCGTTTGGCTTATTGTCGCCGAGAGTTAGTTCGTAATGCTAGACATGATGAAAAGCTGAAAGGGCCGGTTAGCTCTTTGGAAAAATATCAGAAATTTGCATTCTGATGCCCTTTATCAGAATCTAAATTTTTGAATAAAAATAATTAGGATTTGAGGAAAGTGTATGAATATTTTAGACACGATTTTTATCTTAGTACAGTCTGCCACATCTCAAGGAGTATTGTGGGCACTGTTAGGTATCGGCGTCTTTTTAACGTACCGCATTTTAGATATTGCCGATTTAACAGCCGAGGGAAGTTTTCCCTTAGGCGCGGGTATTACAGCAATTAGCATCACCAATGGTATCCATCCTTTTGCAGCTAGTCTATTAGGATTTTTAGGCGGTGTTTTAGCAGGCTTAGTTTCAGGGATTTTACACACCAAATTAAAAATTCCTGCTCTTTTAGCGGGGATTATTACCATGACGGGGCTTTATTCCGTTACCAATCGCGTAATGGGTGCACCCAATATCTCATTGTTAGGGGAAAAAACCGTTTTTTCTGGGTTGCAAGCTTTAGGCATTGAAAAAGTTAATGCCGTCATTATTGCCGGTGCTGCTTTTACGTTGCTAGTTGTCTTCATTTTATTTTTATTTTTCCGCACCGAAATCGGGTTGGCTATTCGTGCGACCGGTGATAATTTGGCCATGAGTGAGGCAAACGGAATCAATACCGACAATATGAAAATGATTGGATACATGCTTTCAAACGGCTGTGTTGCACTTTCTGGCGCTTTGTTAGCGCAAAATAATGGCTTTGCCGACTTGAATTCTGGCGTGGGAACGATCGTTATCGGTTTGGCTTCCATTATCATCGCAGAAGTTTTATTCCACAATAAAACCTTATTGGTGCGCATGCTAACAATTGTTTTAGGCGCGATTATTTACCGGTTAATTTTAGGGGTTGTTTTTGAATTTAACGTCGAACCAGGGGATGCAAAAATTGCCTCGGCTATCGTTTTAGTTATTTGTCTGGCAATGCCACAATTCCGCCAAAAATTCCTGCCAAAAGCTGGTAAAGGAGGCCAAAAAGCATGAGTGAAGTCTTAGCAATCCAAAATTTACAGCAAACTTTTGAACGAGGCACAATTAATGAAAATCACGTTTTAAAAGGCATCAACTTAACCATGAACAAAGGCGACTTTATTACCATTATCGGCGGAAACGGTGCAGGTAAGTCCACGCTTTTAAATAGCATTGCAGGCACAATTCCAACTGAAACTGGAAAAATTATGTTAAATGGGACTGATATTACCCGCCAGTCTGTTACGAAACGGGCCAAAGATATTAGTCGGGTTTTTCAAGATCCAAAAATGGGGACTGCCGTTCGTTTAACAGTGGAGGAAAATTTGGCTTTAGCCATGAAACGTGGCCATTCTCGCGGCTTTTCAATGGGCGTCAAACAAAAGCAAAAAGAATTTTTCAAAGAAAAATTAGCTACGCTACATCTAGGTTTAGAAACACGTTTAAATGCAGAAATTGGTTTATTATCTGGCGGTCAGCGCCAAGCGATTACGCTGCTCATGGCGACCTTACAACGTCCCGAATTAATTTTGTTAGATGAACACACGGCTGCCCTTGATCCGAAAACTTCAGCGACAGTTATGGATCTGACAGAGCGTTTAATTAAGGAAGAAAAACTGACGGCTTTCATGGTGACCCATGACATGAAAGACGCCATTCGTTACGGCAATCGTTTAATCATGCTCCATCAAGGCAAAATTGTCGTGGATATTGCCGGCAAAAAGAAAAGTCAATTGACAGTACCTGATTTGATGACGCTGTTTCATCAAAATAGCGGTGAAAATTTAAAAGACGATCAGTTATTACTAGTTTAAAAAAGATACGAGATTTTCTGTCCAAAAAAAAACCTCCAGCAAAAAATACTAACTTTGCTGGAGGGTTTTTTTGCTTTTTATTAAAAGGCTACAGGGACAAATTTTCGCTCCTTTAACTGCCAACTGCTGCTAAAGCCAACTGACTGTAGAATCTTTTTCGTTTCCTCAAAGGCATATGCTAAGGTGTCTACTTGATGTGTATCACTGGTGATTATGATTGGCACTTCTTCACTGGCTAAATAGTTCAACAAAAATTTGGCCGGATACGCCTGCTTTGTCCACCCTCGACTCATGCCACCAGTATTGACTTCCACCAAACCATCATATTTTTGAATGACTGCGACAACTTTTTTCAAAGCAGTTAAAGCAAGTTGTTCATAGGCATCTTGATTTTTAGCGGTTAGATACTGTAACGTATCATTAAATTTTGTAACCAAATCAAAATGACCAACGATTTTGGGCTGGTTTTGTGTAATATGTGTTACAACTAAATCGTAATAATCTTGCGCCAAAGCTAAAAAATCACCGTCATACCACTCCTGTAAAGTTTTAGCAAAATTTTCCGGCGTATCATCCACACTGCGATACACACCTGCTCGCGGGGGCAAATAGTGGACAGAACCGACAAAATAATCATATCCGCTAATCGGTGTCTTACTAAAATAATCCCATTCCAATCCGCAACTAATCTGTAGCAAACTTTTTTCAGCTAAACTGCGTACGGCTTTTTGATAGGCACTTTCGTCTTTCACACCTGAGCAGGTAAGATCAAAAGGAGCTGATGAATGACTGGTGAAGCCTAAATCGGTAAAGCCTAGCTTTTCAGCTGCTTGCGCCATTTCCGCTAAGGTATTTTCTCCGTCACACCAATTGCTGTGAGTATGGGCGTTTGAATAAAACATTGTCGCACCCCCTTATTTCATCGTCTCTTGCTTGGTCTTTTGATCCACCACTTGACGACGGGAAAGTTCGGCCATAATTTCAGCTGGCGTAATGTTGTTATTGGCCATTAAAACGAGTAAATGATAAATCAAGTCAGAAATTTCATAAGTTGTCTCTTCCTTGCTTTCTTTCATCGCGCCAATAACCACCTCTGTCGCTTCCTCACCGATTTTTTTCAAAATCTTTTCATTTCCTTTGGCAAATAAATAGCTGGTATAACTTTTTTCCTGCGGTGCCTCTTTACGCCCTAAAACCAATTCGTAAAGCTCTGGAATCGAAATATTTATTTGGGCACTGTCTTTAAACAAAAGTTCATTAAAACAACTTTCTGCCCCCGTATGGCAAGCCGGTCCTGCCTTAATTACTTCTGCTATTAACGCATCTTGGTCACAGTCTGCTTTTAAACAAATCAACGTTTGTCTATTACCACTTGTTTCTCCTTTGCGCCATAGTTCTTGCCGACTGCGGGAGAAAAAAGTCATTTGCCGATCTTTCAATGTGGCTTGTAAACTTTCTTCATTCATATACGCTAGCGTCAGTATCTCTTTTGTATAAAAGTCTTGTACTACACAAGGAATCAAGCCATTTTCGTCAAAGTTCAAGTTTTTTACTTCCATTTGGTTGTCCCCTCTCAGTTGCGGATTGGAATATTTTTCTCTAGTAAATATTGCTTTAACACTGGAATTGGAATCTCATCATAATGAAAAATAGAAGCTGCTAGTCCCGCATCAATTCGCGGATTTTGAAATAGTTGATAAAAATCAACCTTACTACCTGCACCACCAGAAGCTACAATTGGCAATTGGGAAATATCGGCCACTGCCTGCAACAAGTCCAAATCAAAGCCTGTTTTCACGCCATCGGTATCCATCGAATTAATGACCAATTCGCCAGCGCCTAATTTTTCTCCTTGTTTAATCCATGTCAAAGCATTAATCCCGGTATCTTCTCTGCCGCCTTTGGTAAAAACGTGCCACTTGTCCGCAACTTTTTTTACATCCACTGATAAAACGACGCATTGGGAACCGTAACGTTGTGCCCCGTCAGCAATCAGTTGCGGATTTTTGATTGCCCCTGAATTAACGCTAACTTTATCGGCGCCGCATTTTAATACCCGATCGAAATCATCAACTGTATTAATGCCCCCTCCAACCGTTAGAGGAATAAAAACTTGTTTGGCCACCGCTTGCAAAATATCAGTAAACAAGCCGCGATTTTCCGCTGAAGCGGTAATGTCATAAAAAACCAGCTCATCTGCGCCTGCTTGATCGTATTTTTTTGCCAGCTCTACCGGCGACGCCACATCTTTAATTCCTGCAAAATTAACACCCTTTACTACGCGGCCATCCCGCACGTCAAGGCAAGGAATAATTCGTTTGGCAATCATTTTTTCACCTCCGCGGCAAAAAGACACGCCGCTAAATCCAGTTGTCCACTGTACAAAGCTTTTCCGACAATCGTGCCATATGTGTCTACTTGAACAAGTCCTTTGATATCTTCTATTGTTGCCACACCACCAGAAGCTACGATATTACAGCCCAACTGATTTAATTTCTGATAGGCAGTAATATCCATCCCCGCGCCAGTACCGTCTTTAGCAATGTCTGTATAAATAATCGTCTGACAACCTGCTGCCACTAATTCTTGGCAAAACGTGTAAGCGTCTGTTTGGGTGGTTTCAAGCCAACCGTTAACAGCCACCATTCCCTCTCTGGCATCGACACCAACCGCAATTTTTTCACCGTATTTGGCGATCATCGCTTTTGCAAATTCTGGTTTTTTTTGTGCAATCGTTCCTAAGATAACCCGCTTTACGCCGACTGCCAAACAATCTTCAATATCTGCTTCGCTACGGATACCGCCGCCTAATTCAACAAATAAATCCGTTTGCTGTACAATTTCTGCTACCAAATCAAATTGCTTTTTCGTGCCTTCTTTGGCCCCATTTAAATCAACCAAATGTAAATATTTTGCACCCGCTGTGGCAAAACTTTTGGCAAATTCAAGGGGATCATCGCCAAAAACTTCCTGCTGGTCGTAATCTCCTTGATAAAGTCGTACAACTTTACGGTCGTATAAATCAATTGCCGGTAAAATAATCATCCCTTCACCTCCGTAAATGCCCGTAAAATATTCAAGCCCACTTCACCACTTTTTTCAGGATGAAATTGGGTACCAAAAACATTTCCCTTTTGTACCAACCCTGGAATTTTCACCCCATAATCGCTAAAAGCCGCCACACTTTTGTCACACTGACTGGCATAATAACTATGGACGTAATAAACGAAATCCCCTTGTACTACATATTTTAATAGCGGTGAATCTTGTTTTAGAACTAATTTATTCCAACCAATTTGTGGTACTTTTAATTCAATTTGCTGCTTGTCAAAGGCCGACTTCAAAGAGACCACCCTGCCAGAAATTAAATCCAGACCCTTGTGAACACCAAACTCATGACTTTCAGAAAAAAGCAGCTGCATCCCTAAGCAGATTCCTAACAATGGCTTTCCATTTTGTGCCTCAGTTTTCACTACGTCTGCCAAACCACTGTTCTGTAATTTCCCCATTGCATCGCCAAAAGCCCCCACTCCCGGCAATAAAATTTTATCTGCCTGTTGAATTTTTGCCACATCACGTGTGACGATCACATCCGCGCCAATAAAATGCAACGAGCTCTGCAAACTAAACAAATTCCCCACACCATAATCAATAATCGCAATCACGAAAACTTCTCCCCCCTTTAGATGTTGTCTCAAGTTCGGGGTAACAGTGAGCATTATACACAGGCAATTTATGTGACGGTTTTGGTCACCTGAATTGACTTTTTTAATGCCGAACTGTTTGAACTTACGACAACTCGCTTTATTAGATGTTGTCTCAAGTTCGGGGTAACAGTGAGCATTATACACAGGCAATTTATGTGACGGTTTTAGTCACCTGAATTGACTTTTTTAATGCCGAACTGTTTGAACTTACGACAACTCGATTTATTGCCTACAAAATTGTACCTTTTGTTGAAGGAATCTCATCTGGTGCTACTTCATTGATCTCACAGGCCTCTGCTAATGCGCGCCCAAAACCTTTGAAGCAAGCTTCCACAATATGGTGACTATTTTTTCCTGCTAATTGTTGCAAGTGAATGGCACCTCCCAGCTCTCTAGCAAAGGCGATAAAAAATTCCTCCACTAATTCCGTATCAAAGCCGCCAATTTGGCTAGCGGGAATATGCACGTTCAAACAAGCAATGCCTCGTCCGGAAATATCTAGTGCGGCCATCACCAGTGTCTCATCCATAGGCAAAATCATACTGCCATAGCGTTTGATTCCTCGTCGATCGCCCAAAGCTTCTGAAAAAGCTCGTCCTAAAACAATGGCGATATCCTCTGTTGTGTGATGCCCGTCAACTTCTATGTCGCCATCACATTCCAGTTCAATATCAAAGCGACCATGACGGGTAAATAATTCCAACATATGATCTAAAAAACCAATTTTTGTTTTAATTACTTGCTGACCGGTGCCATCGATATTTAGCTTCAACTTAATTTTTGTTTCACTCGTATTGCGGATAATTTCTGCATGACGCATTTTTTTGGCCTCCTTTTGTATCCTGCATTTTTATTTGAACTTAAACTTCTGCTTTTATAATTTGGGCAATTGCCACTTGGCATTGCTGCATCTGCTGTGGTGTGCCGATCGTGATGCGGATATAGTCTTTAATTTGGGGCTGATTAAACCAGCGGACAAAAATCTGCTGTGCTTTTAATTTTTCATAAATCACTTCACCACTAATTTTAGGATGGGTGACAAATAAAAAGTTGGTTTGACTAGCCAATACGGTAAAGCCTAGTTTTTTTAATGCGGCGGCCGTTTTTTTTCGTTCGCTGATAATTTGCGTTAAACAGTTAGCGTGGTAAGCACTATCAGCTAACGCGGCAATGCCAGCGGCGGCGGTCATGGTATTAATACTGTATGGATTAAAACTAAACTTCAATTTATTCAAGGCGGCAATCAGGGCTGGTTGCCCCACAGCATAGCCTAATCTGGCTCCTGCTAATTGCCACGACTTGGAAAAAGTGCCGACAACTAAAAGATTTTCGTATTCTTTCACATAAGAAATCATAGATTCACCACCAAATTCCACGTAAGCCTCATCGACAATCACGAGCCGTTCTGGCTTTTTTGCCACAAAAGCCGCAATTTCTTTTGCTGGTAAACCCAGACTTGTGGGTGCATTGGGATTTGCAAAAATTACGGTTCCTGTTTCATCTTTGTAATCCGCTAAATTCAATTTGAAATCCGGTGCTAAAGGAATTTCTTTTGCCGCAATATCATACAGTTGGCTAAAAACTGGATAAAAACCGTAAGTCAAATTAGGATAAGCCACGCCTGCATTCATTAATCCTTGAAAACAAAAGGCCAAAACTTCATCACTGCCATTGCCGACAAAAATTTCTGCTGGTGTAACGGCAAAATGCTGCGCTAGGGCTTGCCGCAGTTTTTGGCAATCAGGATCGGGATAGCGGGCTAAAGTTTTTGCCGCATCTGCGATTGCCTCACTAACAGCTGGGGCCGGCGGATACGGACTCTCATTCGTGTTTAGCTTAATCACTTCAACTTGTGGCTGTTCACCGGGAACATAAGGCGCAAGTGTTGCAAGTTTTGCTGCAAAATAATTCATCGACTACCCCCTCGTACTTTCATAGAATTTGCGTGGGCAAATAACATTTCCGTTTCAGCAAATAAAATCACATCGTCACAGACTGCTTGTAAGGCAGATTCTCCGTAATATAAATAACTGGAACGCTTTTGAAAATCTGCTACGGATAACGGAGAATAAAAACGCGCGGTTCCTTCAGTTGGTAGCGTGTGATTGGGGCCTGCTAAGTAATCACCTAAAACTTCGGGTGTATTGTTGCCCAAAAAAACACTCCCCGCATTCGTGATAGCACCTAAAGCTGCAAAAGGTTCTTTAATGCACAATTCTAAGTGTTCTGGTGCCACTTCATTGGCAATCGCTAAAGCAGCCGCTAAATCTGACACTACGATAATGCAACCTTTATTTGCCAAAGACGCGGTAATAATTTCTTTACGCGGTGCAGTTGCCGTTTGTTTTTTGATCTCTTTTGCTGTGGCGTGGGCAATTTCATTACTGGTAGTGACTAAAATGGCTTGCGCATTTACGTCATGTTCGGCTTGGGCTAATAAATCAGCCGCTAGAAAATTCGGCTTCGCGCTTTCATCTGCCACAATTAAAACATCGCTCGGACCGGCAATCATATCAATGTCGACTTGGCCGTATACGAGGCGTTTAGCAGTTGCGACATAAATATTCCCCGGCCCTGTAATTTTATCTACTGCCGGGATGGTCTTGGTCCCGTAGGCTAGAGCTGCAACAGCTTGGGCACCGCCGACTTTATAAATTTCATCAACGCCACAAATTTTAGCAGCGGCTAAAATTGCCGGAGCAATCGTTCCGTCTTTTTGCGGTGGCGTCACCAGCACAATTTTTTTGACACCGGCGATTTTAGCCGGGATGACATTCATCAAAACGGTGCTGGGATAAGCAGCCGTCCCCCCTGGCACGTAGACACCCACTTTAGCTAAGGGAATCACCCGCTGCCCCATCACAGCACCTTCTTTTTCGAGCATAAACCCATTTTCTATTTGTTTTTCGTGAAAGGCGGCAATATTTTGTTGTGCTTTTTTTAAAACAGTTAAAAAGGCGGGGTCACACGCTGTCATAGCCGCTTTTATTTCTGCTTTGGTTACTTTAAAATCAGAAATGACTGCGCCATCAAATTTTTTAGTATATTCCGTTAATGCCGCATCTCCATTTTCTTGTATGTCTTCAATAATTGTTTGTACCACTTGCGTATATTCAGCGGTATTTCCAGATGTGCTCGTGGTAATTTGCGCTAAATCTACTTCTGACTCTGGTAAAATTTTAATCATTTTTTGCCCCCACTTTCTGAATGATTTCTTTAATCTGCCTTTGTTTAAAGCGCCAAGATGTTTTATTTACAACTAAATGGGCCGATGAATCCGTAATCTTCTCCAAAACAGCCAAGCCGTTTTCTTTTAAGGTGGTGCCGGTTTCGACAATGTCCACAATCACATCTGCTAATCCCACTAAAGGTGCTAACTCGATCGAACCATTTAAATAGATCAATTCCACTGGCTGGCTTAAGCTACTAAAATAAGTTCGCGCGATATTGGAATATTTGGTCGCCACTTTTAGCGGACGACTCGTATCTTTTTGAAAATTTTTAGGGCCGGCAATGGCGATATCACATTGCCCAATCGCAAAACGCAAAACGTCTAAAACATTCGCCTTTGTTTCCAATAAAATATCCCGACCAACAATCCCGATATCCGCAGCACCGTGTTCAACACAACTAGCCACATCACTGGGCTTCACTAAGAAAAAGCGAAGCTGTTTTTTTTCATCGGTAAAAATCAGCTTCCGACTTTCATCTAACAAATTTTCCTGACACAAACCGGCATCGTGGAACATTTGATAGATCTTTTCTCCCATTCGCCCTTTTGGCAGCGCAATATTGATGACGTCTTGTTCACTTTTTAGACTATCTTGTTTATTGCCAATGGCATTTAAATGAATGCCAAAACCTATCGCAGCTTGTGTTTTACCTAAAGATTGCAGCAAGCCATCATAACGCCCGCCAAATAAAATCGCCTGTGGCACTTGCGGGACAAAGCCTTGAAAAATAATCCCGCTATAATAATTGGTATCGTTGACTGTCGATAAATCAAATAACAAACGGGGCGTAACTTCTTCTTTTAGTAATGCTGCCGCTAACTCCTCTAGCTCTAATAACGCTTGGTGCGCTTGCGGCAAGCCTTTAGTTAGTTCCAAAGCTATTTTCAAACACTCATTGATTTCACCACTCAAACGCAAAAGTGCTAATAAATTTTGCGTCATATCTTTTTTTAAATTGGCCGTTTGCGCCAATACTTTCAAATCTTCGCCATTTTTACTTTTAATACTGCTGAAAACATCCCCTTGAAGGTTATCAGGAAATAAAGCCAAAATTGCAGCTACTAAACCACTGTGGGAAAATTCCAATTTTGCTTGACCAATTACTTCTAAAGATGCAATCGCCAGTTGAATCACTTCTAATTCGGCTTTACGGCACACGTCGCCAATAATCTCGATGCCGGCTTGATTCATTTGTTGATATTCATTCGTGTGGCGATTATGGCGATAAATATTTTCATTGTAATATAGGCGCCTGCTTTCATTTGCTGGTGTATTTTTGACAATCGATAGCGTGACATCGGGGTTTAAAGCCAACAATCTCCCGTCAGCAGCATTAAATTTAATCACATCGTCATCTGCTAAAAAATCTTTCTTCTCCAAATAAAAGTTGTATTCTTCAAAACTATTTAAGCAAAACAAGTTAAAGTTTGCTTTTTCATATAAAGCCCGCAACTTTAAAGCTGCTAATTCTTCTTGGCGCAAAATATTTACTGGAATCTCCATTAAATTCCCTCCCCTGGCAAAAATTTTATACTTTAATAGTTGAAAAAAAGCGCCCCCTGACAAAGTCAGAGGACGCTAAAATGCGTGGTTCCACCTCAATTTATCTATCCAAAGATAGACCTCAAGCGATCAAGCTAACAAACGGTGCATTTTATTGCTTTCATAAATGTGCGTATCTTGGCACTTTTAGTCGTCAGCCTTTTTGTCTAGTCATCCAACAATGACCGCAGCTGTAACGGGCTAACCCGGCATCTTTTACTTTTTTTCAAACATGCAACTCCAAGATGTGTTTCGCAAAAAGTAACTGTCCTTTTTTCACCAACCAAAGGCTCTCTTTACAGTATTTTTTTACTACTCTTCTTTTCACCGTCAAAAATATAAAATTGGTTGTGTTATATTCTAAGTTGAATTGTCAGAAAAGTCAAACACTTTTTTGTGAATATTATCACTTCTCACTAAAAATTTTAGCTAGCTTGATAAAAATTTGCAAATAATACGATAGTTATCCTTTTTATTTTTAAAAAAAGAAAAAAACTGCAAAGAAATTACTTGCTGGCAATACAATTGCCTGCCACTTTCATTCTTTACAGTTTTTTTATTAAATTTGTTGTTCCGGTGTTTTTTTAGTTAACGTTGCGGTAGTTGTTTTAACTTTAAAATAGCCCTCTATCAGCTGGCTTAATTCGGCCGCCGCCATCTTAGCCCGCATAGCTTGTTGCGCATTGATCGCTTCAATGACCAAAATTGCGTCCGTTGTATTTTCCTGTAGCATCGTGCGTTGGGCTTCTCGCCAGTTAAAACAGCGACAAACAGCACCAACTTCATCATAATAAATGATTTCTTCAGGGAGCGCCGGGGCATCTTCGTTAGCTCCCAGCGGTTTGAAACTTTCGCCCCCTTTGGCTTTACCCAAATGCAAATCCCCTGAAAGTGAGGCGATATCTTCTCCTCCACAAGGAACGGCGTATTTCAATGAGACACTGTTATACAAGTCCACCAAAGGATTAATGGGATTAAACGTACGATCTTGGCTCGCCCGTTTTAATAAAGCCTCAATTGACGAACGGGCACCTTTTTTAGTTTTAAATTGGCTAAATGCCTGGCGCCATTCTTGAATGACTTCATTTTGACTAAAAGAGTCTGCCGTCAAAAATTTTTGCGCATCGTGTTTGCCTCTTGCTAATAAATCAGAAAAATACGGATCATCTTCTTCATTAACCTGATTATTAATTTCTTTTGCCGTTACGATAAAAATTTCAGCTTCAGGAAAGAGCTCCCAAAAGTTTTCATCTACAATAATTTTTTTCATCTATTTCCCTCCAAGATTTTTTAATTCAAATATTTTGTCATGACCCAGTCTGTTTGATCATCTGTGCCAATCGTAAAAACGTGTTCTCCTTTTTTGACAAACCCCATTTTCTTATAAAAAGCAATTGCTACTGGATTGTATTCCCAGACACCTAACCAGATTTCTTTTTTCTGTTTTTCTTTTGCTACCTTTTCTGCAAATTGCATTAGCTCATGGCCTAAACCTTGCCGTTTAAAAGCCGCCAAAATATAAATACGCGCAATTTCTAGGCTTTCGCTGCTACTTTTTTCACTTTGCGCCTCGCCGATATTTAGCTTTAAATAACCAGCTAATTGCGCGTCTTGATAAATAAAATAAAAAAAGGAATCGCCATTGTCCAGCTCTTGTTGGAGTTGTTTCAAATTATAATTTTGCTGCAAAAAAATAGCGAGATCTGCTGGCGTATTGTCTTTTGCAAAGGTTTCTTTAAACGTTGTCTCGCTGATTTCTTTTAACGTTTCAAGCTCTGCTTGTTTTACTGCACTAATCTTCACTGTCATACTGTCGTGTCACACCTTTTTTCACTAATTCCCACTCTGAAGCGATATTTTCTTCTACCCGTGACAAATAGGCCGCCAATTGCTGCATTTCTGGTTCGCTAAATCCTTTTAGTGCAACTTTATTGGAATATTGGTTTTCCGCCTGAATAACTGGGGCCAATTTTGCTCCTTTATTGGTCACAAAAAGTGATTTATTTTTTTTATTGTCAGATTGCGGCTGCTTTTCAATTAGACCATTCTTTTCCAATTTCCCAATGGCCCGGGCTGCTGTGGTACGATCGACTTTAATCATCTCGGCTAGTTTTTCTTGAATGATTCCGGGATTTTCATAAATCCGAACCAAATAAAGATATTGCCCGCGGGTTAAAGCAAATTCCTTAAACTCAATATTCGCGATAGAATCTAGTGCTCGCGCAATTTTACCTAAATCACGTAAAATATCCGTCATATTTTTCCTCATTTCAGTTTAGCGATAAGTTTATCTTAAAATATTTTTATTGTATTTGCAACAAAAAAAACACAAGCACTTCATTTTGTTTTTATTTACAATCGTGATACGGTTAATTTGAAGGTGAAAACGCCTTATCGTTGCAAATGTTTAAAGCATTATTTTTTGAAAGGAAGGAAAACAGATGAAAAAAATGTCAACTTCAACAGTGATTAACACAGGTGGTCGCGAAGGAGAAAGTAAATCTGTCACAGGGTCTTTGGATGTCTTAACAACAGGTGTAAAAAAAGAAGGTTATACCAACCCTGAAGAATTATTTGCCGCTGGTCTTTCCGCATGTTTTAACGGCGCAATGCAATTTCCACTAGAACGTGATGGTTTAGGTGATAAAAAACGTGAAATCCGTGCCGAAGTCAGCTTGCTTGGCGACTTGCCAGATTTTACCACCTTGCATTTAGAAGTCCTTCTAATTGGCAAAATTGAAGGCTTAAGTAAAGAAGACACCATAAAATATATGGCAGAAACCGAAAATATTTGCCCCTATACAAAAGCCATCAACGGCAACGTCACAGTAAAATTTGACGCCGAAGCATAGAAAAGCTGAATGCACCGGAAAGCTCGCAAGTAACAAGACAGGATCTTGATAAATTGTTTCCCAAATTTCTCAAGATTTTGGCTTGTTACCGCAGAGAGCTGGTGCATGAAGCTAGATCATAGAAAAGCTGAATGCACCGGAAAGCTCGCAAGTAACAAGACAGGATCTTGATAAATTGTTCCCCAAATTTCTCAAGATTTTGGCTTGTTACCGCAGAGAGCTGGTGCATGAAGCTAGATCATAGAAAAGCTGAATGCACCGGAAAGCTCGCAAGTAACAAGACAGGATAGAATTTCAAAAAAACTTAAAATCCGCTGTCAAAGCACTTAAACGTGTTTTGACAGCGGATTTTTTTAGGCTAGAAATTTAAGGTATGGTGTTAATCCGTCAAAATACGTAATCGTAAGCTCCTGCATTCCTCTGGAGGCTGCCGTATATAGCATTTTACGTTCGCGATCGTTAGCATAATTTTCTTTTGTGGTATTGTACAAAATTACGCGATCAAATTCCAAGCCTTTAGCCAAACTGATTGGTAAAATAGTGACTTCTGCTCTTGCCTTAGCTTCTTTTTTTAAAGCAGCATTTTGACCTTGCCACCATTTAGTTAAATCATCGGCCTCTTTTTGTGTTTTCGTAATAATCGTCACAGGCTTCATTTCATTTATTATGTTTCTTAAATCTGAAAGTTTGGCGAGGTGTTTTACTGTCACTGCTTTACCTTTGGGACGCACAGGCACAATAGTAAAGTTTTCTTGGGCTGCTAATTGCTGGAAGACGGCTGTAATTGCACCACTGGACCGATAGCTATTTAATAAATCATAGCGGGTAACTTGTCTTTTAGAAGTTTCAAAGATCGCCGCAATCGTCGCAAAGTCCGTATTTGTATTAAAAATTGCTTGGTTGCTATCTCCCACTAAAGTAAAACGGCTGGCTTTAAACAATTGGCTTAGTAGAAAAATTTGCGCCGGTGTATAATCTTGCACTTCATCTACTAAAACATATTGCATCCGGCTAAGCGAGCTGGCTTGGATAAAACGGTGTTGGATGAATAACGCAATCGTCGCTTCATCGACAGTCATTACTTTTGCGGCCAAATAGGTTTCATTGGTGTAGGCTTGATATAAATCTGCCAACATTTTTTCTGGTTGGAGCCACGAAAAGTCGGCAATTTGTGCCGTGACAGCAGCAAATTTTTGTTGCAACAGCTTGTGTGTATATTTTTGTAGTGTTTTAGGTGACTCATCTTGCAATAGGTGTCCAAAATATTTTTGTTGTTGCGTTTCCGATAAGGCTAAGAGACGATCTTGCCACGCTTTTTTCTGCGCTTGCTTTAACAAACGTCGCTGCCAATAACTATTTAATTTGGCTGCTACCCCTTGAAGTCGCTCGGCAAAACCTGCCTCTGGTGGCGTCGTAGCAAACATTTCGGCTAATAACTCTGCTTTAATAATCACTTTTTTCTTTAGTGTGATTGCTTGAAAATAATTCCCCTGTTGCAAAATAGAACTGCCATTGGCAACAAATTCAGCAAATTTTCGACTACGGAGAATTTCTGTCTGGTCAGAAACGTCATTTTTCGTAATCCGCTCAAAGTAATCACTTTCTGTTTCCAACTCTTTATCTAACTGCCACACCAGTAACTTACGCCACGTCAAATTCCGAGGATTTTTCTCACCTAAGGCCGGCAAGACGTGGGATAAATATTGAATAAATTTATCATTGGGGGATAAAATCAACACGTCATCGGCGCTAATTTGTTGGCGGAAAGAATAAAGTAAATAGGCGATCCGCTGCATAATCGTAGAAGTTTTTCCACTTCCTGCAACACCGTTCACCAAAATAATTTCAGCAGCCAGATCACGAATAATAACATTTTGTTCTTGCTGAATCGTGGCTGTAATAGCTTGCATCTGCTCAGTGGCACTATTTTCTAGTGCCGCAAGTAAAACGTCGTCTTCAATAGCGATATTGGTATCAAAATAATGCTTTAACTGATCATAGGCAATGACAAACTGCCGCCGCAAATCGATGGAAACAAAAATTTCTGCTCCATTAGCCAAATAGTGGGATTTCCCCAAAACGTTATTATAAAATAACTCAGCAATTGGAGAACGCCAATCATAAACTAAATTTTCATTCTCCGAACTAAAACCATTGATGCCAATATAAAAAGGCTGGCTTTTTTCATTGTCGAAATAATCCACCGCAACTTTACCAAAATAGGCTTGGGGCAATAAACGTTCCACTTGCGCGAGGCGATTTGCTGCGGTTTCTTGCTTTAAGTTCAGTTGGTCAATTTCGCGATTTTTCATTTCCAATTGGGCATAGGTATCCAGATTATCAGCAAAATTATCAAAATTTAACCGCACATCCTGGGCCATCTCTTGTAAAGCAGCAATCCCAGCACTTTGCCCTTGTGCTAAAGTTTCAGTCAATTTTTCTTGTTCTTGTTGCAAGGCGTGATAAACTTTTTTCAAATACATTTCTTCTGCTTGTGTGTCGATGCGAACACCACTCCTAAATTTGCATTTGTGTCGCTATTTGTAAGCGGAAAACTATTCTACACCCCTACTTCTATTATCGCAATCTTTATGCTGTTACTTTTCATAAAGCACTAAATTTTTTACAGCTAAACTTCGTTAAAAAAAATTCCTATCAATGATCCGCTCTCAAAAATAAGCACAAAATATTTCTATATTCCTTCATTACTACACAAATTAAGATTTTTGAACAAAAAAACTCCTGTAGGCGACATTTTTAAAGATAGGAACTAAAAAGTCAAAATGGGAACTTTTTGTTTACTTTCAAAATGTTGCTACCAGAGTTTTAAATCAAATTTGGTTACTTCGTTATAAACAAAGCTTATTTTTGTAATACTTCCAAAAAGGCTTCGCCATATTTCGCCAATTTATTTTCTCCCACCCCTTTAATTTGCAACATCTCTAATGTAGTTTGGGGCTGAACTTCTGCTAATTCATACAAAGTTTTATCGGAAAAAATAACATAAGGAGGTAAATTTTGCTTTGAGGCTAATTCCAAACGTAATTGCCGCAGCTTTTCAAATAGTTCATTATCTGGTGCCAATTTTTTCACTACTTGTGCTCTGCGCATCACTTTTTGCTGACCCAACAACACATTTTTACCTGTAGCTGAAATTTTTAGCAAAGGAAATTGTCCCTCCGTTGGCGTTAAATAGCCTTCTGCCGTTAGAAAGTCGATCAATTGGCTGACATCTTTTTGACTCCAGTCTTTCATCAATCCATAGGTGGATAACTTTTCAAAATGCCATTGGGTAATTTTTTGATCTTTTGAGCCGGTCAAAACTTTGCTAATTAATGCTTTACCAAAGCGTTCTCCCATGCGCTTTACACAAGACAACACTTTTTGCGCATCTAAGGTAATCTCTTCAACTGCCCGTTCGTCTAAGCAATTACTACAATGTCCACACTCAGGACCGTCTTCGCCAAAATAGCGTAAAATATACCGCTGTAGACACATTTCAGTATGGGCATATTGACTCATTTCCCGCAATTTCAAATATTCTTTTTGCTTATAATCAATCTCCATATCGGAATTATCAATAAAAAATTGCTGTACCTGTAAATCTTGGGGCGCATACATCAAAATCGCTTCACTGGGTAAGCCGTCTCGCCCTGCACGTCCTGCTTCTTGATAATAAGATTCAATATTTCCCGGCGTTTGCGCATGAATGACAAAACGGACATTACTTTTATTAATCCCCATGCCAAAAGCGTTGGTTGCTACCATCACTTTAATTTCATCAAATAAAAAAGCCTCTTGTGCTCTAGTGCGGGCTGCTTCTGTTAAACCGCCATGGTAGTAGCCGGCCGCAATTTTTTTGCTTTTCAACAAGTGATACACCCGCTCAACTTCTTTTCGCGTACTGGCATAAATAATACCCGCTTGATTGGCATTGACCCGTAAGTATTCTAATAAATAGCTGTCTTTGGCATCTTTTACCACTTGAAAAGCCAAGTTTTCCCGCGCGAAGCCGGTTTGTACTTTATTGTTAGCTGGAATTTCTAAACTGTTTTCAATATCTGCCGCAACTTGGGGCGTTGCCGTAGCCGTTAGCGCAATAACTGCCGGCCTTTGAGGCAATGCTTTAATCTCTTTTGCTAACTGCAAATAGCTGGGGCGAAAATCGTGCCCCCATTGGGAAATACAATGGGCTTCGTCCACTGCAATGAGACTGATTTTTTCTTGTTGCAACAATTGCTTAAAAGAAAACATCTCAAATCGTTCCGGTGCCACATAAACCAATTTATATTTTCCGTAAGCAGCATCTTTTAGCCGCACACTCACTTCTTCTTGTGACAGACTGCTGTTGACAAAAGTTGCCGCAATTCCCATTTCATTTAATGCATCCACTTGGTCTTTCATTAAAGAAATTAAAGGAGACACAACTAACGTCAAGCCATCTAATAAAAGAGCCGGCAGCTGATAGCAAATGGATTTGCCGCCACCAGTTGGCATAATTCCCAGCACATTTTCGTTTTTCAAAACTTTTTGAATTAACTCCAATTGACCTGCGCGAAAACTTTCATAGCCAAATTTTTCTTTTAATAATTGTGTTAAAACATCCACGTATAATCCTCTTCTCACTACTTTTTACGGCTTTTGATTCAGCTTCTCTTGTCACTCATCTTAACATGGAAAACTTTGTAAAAAAAGGTTGTAAGAATTCGGCGAATGGTTAGCAGATAAAGTGCTGGGACATTCATTTGTCTGAAATTCCTATTTGCGTATAAATGCTGTGCTAAAAGGAGCTTCTTTGACCATAAGTGAAAACTTCTTAAAGCTTGAGGTGTAGTCTAACATCTTTTGGATTGTGATTTGCGCAAAAATTATTGAAAATTTCCGTTTCTTACTAAAAAGCTATTCCTCAAAGCTACTCATCTTAGTGCACCGCAATTATTATTTGGTGTAGCGTGTTTTTACTCATTAAATTCTTCGCTACAAATAATTACGCAATAAAATGACAATATATTTTTATTTTTTCTCAGTTTTTTTTCATACATATTTTATTTTGCTTGTCGTATTTTGACGCATAAACAAAAAAAGTGTAAGCTTGGTGAGGCGAATTTCAGCTAACAGGAGGTTGTGCTGTGAGTTATTTATCAATCCAAAATATCAGCAAGCTTTATCCCCATAAAAAGACAAAAGCGCTGCAAGATTTTTCTTTAGATGTGGCAAAAGGTGAATTTATTGCCATTGTTGGACCCAGCGGTAGTGGAAAATCGACGCTTTTAAATATTTTGACCGGTTTTGAAGAACCCAGTAGCGGGCAAATCACTTTAGCTGGCCAAGAAATTACAAAATTGGCACCTAAAGACCGCGATATGGCGTTAGTCTTTCAAGAGTATGCCTTATTTCCCCACATGACGGTGGCAGAAAACATTACTTTTGGCATGAAAATTCGAAAAACAGCAAAAAAAGAACGACAAGAAAAATTAGACTGGGTAACAAAAGAGTTAGGTTTGACAGAGGTAGTAAATGTTTTGCCCAAAAACTTATCTGGGGGACAAAGACAGCGGGTTTCCTTAGCGCGGGCAATCGTGCGTAACCCCAAGCTATTTTTAATGGACGAACCTTTATCCAATTTAGATGCCAAATTACAAGATCAAGTGGGGGATTTAATTTTAGCTACCCATAAAAAATTACAGGCGACGACTTTGTTTGTCACCCATTCCCAAGAAGAGGCCATGTCATTAGCCGATCGTATCATTGTTTTAAAAGACGGCCTTATCCAGCAAGTTGGTACACCCCATGAAGTTTATGAAATACCCCAGAACCGTTTTGTGGCAGAATTTATTGGCCGCCCTGCGATTAATTTATTTCCTTTTAGTAAATTGCCGCAAAAATTGCAGCAGCAATTTCCCCAGGAGTCAAAAAAATTAGTCGCCATTCGCAGTGAGTATCTTCATATTCGTGAAATTTCACACAAAGATGGTGGATTTACGGCTCCTTTAGAAATAGGGGTCGTCACAGAAATTCGGTATTATGGGGGCAGCAGTATTTTACAGCTTGCGTGGCAAGATAGCATACTTTCAGTCAAAACATACCAGGATACCAGCAATTTAATGGGCCAACGCGTTCATTTTACTTTTGATACCAGCAAACTACTCTTTTTTGATTTGTAAATTTTAGCTGACCAAACAGCTATTTATTTTTATTTTATTGGAGGAAAGAACATGAAGAAAATTTATTTAGGGATGGCAGTAGCGGCGGCAACTTTATTTTTAGCAGCCTGCGGCAATTCTAAAGCAGCAGACACAAAAGAAAACGATAAAGTCAGCGGTGAATTGACCGTTGTCACCAATCGTACAGATGCAGATAAACTCTATGATCAAATGGAAAAAGATTTTAAGAAAAAATATCCTGAGATTACAGACATTAAATGGGAGTCTGCTGGCACTGATTACGATCAATACATCGCCAATCGCATGAACACCAAAGATTATGGTGACGTTGTTTTTGTGCCTTTTTCAATGGCAGGCAAACCACAAGATTACAGTAAATACTTTGAAGAGCTAGGCACAACAAAAGCGATGGAAAAAGATTATCTGGACGTCACTGAAGCTGATTACGACGGCAAAGCATACGGCTTGCCGACTGTTTTAAACTCATTGGGTTTAATTTACAATGAAGCAGTTTTCAAAAAGGCCGGCATTGATAAATTACCCCAATCAACCGATGAATTAATCACAGACGCTAAAATGATTAAAGAAAAAACTGGTGCGATTGCCTTTTATACCAATTACCAACGCTTAGCTGTTTGGGCAGGCGCGTTGTCTTCTTATGGTGGTGAAGACTTCAAAAAAGAAATGGTGACAAGTAAAACTGCCTTTAAAGACGGGCAACCAATTCGGGAAGTCATGGATGTTATTTACGAATTAGCAAAAGCTGGTTTAATTGAAAAAGATCCCGTTACCCTAGAAACCCAACAAGCACAACAACAATTAGCTGATGGCAAAATCGCCATGCTAATGAGTGGCTCCCAAGATGTCGCCCCAATTCAAAAATTAAGCAAAGATACCATCAACATTATGCCATTTCCACATTTATTAGCTGGTAAAACCAGCTTAGCTCTTGGTGCACCTTCTGTGATTGGCATTAACAAAAATTCTAAAAATAAAGTCGCTGCCAAAGCTTTCCTAGACTTTTTCATTGATCCTGCTTCTGGTTTTGCCAAAGATATGGGCGGCATGACACCTGTTAAAGCCAAATTAAATGAAAGCCAGCAAAAAGCGATTAAAGAAAACAACGTCATCTTAACCGCCCCAGCAACAGACCCTGCTATTGAAGCCACATATAGCGCTATTGCAAATGAAGTCGGTGTTGGCCGCTTAACGGATGTTTTACAAAAAACTGTAAACATCGCATTATACCCTGATCAAAATGAAAGCTATCAAGATTATGTCGCAAGCCTAGAGAAAAAATGGGAGGCTGCAGCAAAAGCCCATGAATAAGCGCAGCCTAAAAAGAGAGGAGAAGCAGACCATTCTGCTTTTTCTCTCTTTACCGCTTTTATTGTTACTAATTTTTGGCCTCTTGCCGATTGGAACGTTAATTTACAATAGCTTTACCGATTGGGACGGACTTTCAGTTGAAAAAAACTTTGTCGGCTTTAAAAACTATATCACCATTTGGCAGGACCCGGTTTATTTTCAGGCTTTTAAAACCAATCTCTTTTACTTAGGTTCTGGTCTTTTACAAATCATGATAGCCTTAGCTTTAGCCATTTTATTGTCGACAAAAACCTACGGCAAAAATATTTTTAAGGCTGTGATTGTTTTTCCCATTATGATCAGTGGTGTGGCCACTTCTTTGATTTTCCGCCTGTTCTTTGAACCAGACGGCTCATTTGACCAGCTTTTGCAGTTTTTACATTTAGGCAAATTTATTCGCTTATGGCTGGGGGATCCGGCGGTGGCCAATTATACATTAGCTTTTATTTCCTTATGGCGCCATTTAGGAACGAGTTTTTTACTGTATTTTGCCGCCATTCAAGGTCTGCCTAAAGTGTATCAAAAAGCTGCTAGTTTAGAAGGCGCCAATTTATGGCAACAAACCCGCTATATTATTTTGCCAAACATTCGCACCGTTTTAAAATTGAACTTTATTTTACTCACCATTGGGGCTGTTTCCGCCTTTGAAATCCCCTTGATTATGACCAATGGTGCCAATGGAACCGCGACTTTTTTAGTCCAAACAATAAAAGTCGCCTTTGATCAAAAATTAGTCGGCCTAGGCTCTAGTCTAGCAGTTTTAATGTCTTTCATTGTGATTTTCTTAAGTTTAGCCCAACAACGCTTTCAAAAGGAGGAGAAATAAATGCGAATGATTGCCAAAACTAGTAAATATTTCTTTTTAATTGCCTGGCTGTTTATTTGCTGCTATCCGCTTTTGACCGTTTTTTTTGGCTCTTTTAAAACTTACCAAGAATTTAACGCCACCCGCGGAATTACCCCGCCAACACAGTGGCACTTTGAAAATTATCGGCTGGCTTTTACCACTGGCAATCTGCCCCAAGCCTTTATCAACACCTTCATTTTAGTTTTTTGCGGTGTCTGCGGCAGTGTTTTAATTGGCTCAATGGTCGCTTATGTTTTAAATCGGTTTGATTTTCCTTTTAAAAAGCTGGTGATTGGGGCTTATTTTCTAATTTCGATGGTCCCGATGGTCGTCTCCCAAATTTCTACTTTCAAAATTATCACCGCGTTAGGTTTTTACGATCGCCTAATCGCCCCGGTTGTAATTTATTTGGGAGCAGATGTTGTCATGATTTACGTCTATTTGCAAATGTATGAAAAAATCCCCGTTGAATTAGATAAGGCGGCACTTTTAGAAGGGGCTAGTTATTTTCAAATCTATCGCAAAATTCTATTTCCATTATTACGGCCAGCCACTGGCACAGTGATCGTTTTAAAAATGATTAGCATCTACAACGATTTTTATATTCCATTTTTATATTTACCTGGTTCAGAGAACGGGACAGTTGCTACTGCCCTTTACCGCTTTATGGGTCCTAATCAAACCAACTGGCAAGTGATTTGTGCCTTGGTGATTTTAAGCATTATTCCGATGCTACTGGTCTTTTTAGCATTGCAAAAATATATTTATGAAAGTTTGGCAGGAGGTGTCAAAAGTTGAATGTTCTAACCTATTTACACGGTTTTTCAAAACGTGCTTATACTGTCATGGAAGTGCGGACTGGCTTTGCCACCGGACTGCCGGTTTTAAGCGGGAGCTTTTTTGGCGCATATTTAACGGGAGAAATCCATTTTTTATATGTGATTTTATTTTTTATTGCCGGCTTTTGCTTTAATATTGTCGCCAATACCGCCAATGAAATGCGCGCTTATTTAGCCAAAGAAGAAAATGAAGCAACCTTTACCCATCACAAAGGGAGCGAGGGCTTGGTTCGTGGCGATGCCAAATTTTTGGATGCTGTCTTTGTTTTACTCCTCATGATTGCCCTTGGCGGCAGCTGTGGTCTGCTGCTGGTTTTTCTCACCAAAGATTTGTGGCTGCTCGCTTGGGGATTAGTTGGTTTATTGGCGGCAATTACGTATTCCTTAGGTCCAAAACCTTACCTGCTTTATCCAGTAGGAGAAATCGTCTCTGGCTTTTTTGTCGGTGGCCTTGCCTGCTACTTAGCAGCTAGGGTGCAAATTGGCAGTGGCAGTTGGCAGCTACTTGTATATAGCGTAATTCCCATGATTTTAACCGTCTTTTTAATGTCCACCAATAACGTGGGCGACTACGAAAAAGATCGCGGCGTGCGGGTAACATTGCCTCACGTCATCGGTTTTCGCAATGCCATTTTACTTGTGATACCTGAATTTTTGCTCTTGTTTAGCTGTTGGGTAATTCTTTTGGCAACGCAAACCATTCCCTGGTGGCAATTTTTAGTCGGCTGTTTGATTTTTTACCGCCAAGGCTGGCAACGTTGGTACAAAGACTATTGGAAAATTCCGGCTGTTTACCCTGAAATGGGCAAAGAATATGGCCCTCGCCCCTTACTGTTGATTTATCACTTTAACACTTGGATGAGCCTTTTATTTTTCATCCAAATCATGGGAAGGAAGTACTTATAATGGAAAAAATCCGTTTGGTTCAAAATAAAATCAATCCCCTCGTGTTACCTGTAATTTTTGCCGATAAACTCGGTTACTTTAAAAAATTTGGTGTCCCCGTTGACTTAACCATCGCCGAAACCTTCCAATTCGCACAAAAAAGCAGTTTTGTCGCCGGTGATGTGGATGCTATGATGGGGGATTTAACCTTTTACTTTAACTACCGCCAGCAAGGAAAAGACGCTGTCGTCACCACTGATTTGACCCGCACCATTCAACTGCTAGTAAAAAAAGACGCGCCTAAAAAAGGGCTGCGCATCGGGGTCGCCCGTAAAGGACTGTTTCCCTTTTTTATGGCTCATGATTTAAAAAACATCCTCAACCAGCCTGAAATCGTGTGGGTCGATAACACCTACGAGCGGATGGACCTGCTGCAAAATGGGAAAATTGACGGCCTCGTTGCCATCGAACCATTTATCACAGACATCTTAAAAAGTCAGCCCGATACTGAAATTTTATGGCACTCCAAAAATTCGGACAAAAATATGGTGATGTGGTGCTTTGATCGTAAATTTTATGATAACAATGGCGAAACAGTTGCCAATTTCCACCGTGCCTTAGAAGCCGCGGCCCAAGACTTCAACGCTCTATCAGCTACTGAAAAATGCGCTCAAGCGATAAAAGTTGCCCACTATACACCACAAGCCGCCGAAAACTTGCGCCACTTCACATTTGAAGAACAGCACAATTATGCGGCTAAAGATTTTGAATTATTAGCAGATTTCTTGTGGCAAACAGGCGAAGTAAACCAGAAGTATCTAGCAGCCGATTGCTTGCGGAAGGTGTTTTAGAGGAAGTTATTTTTGACAGGAAATTTTGACGTTGCGGTGTTTTGTTGCAGAATTTTCATGGGAAAATATTGTTGGGAAATTTGGGCGGAAATTTTGACGCAGAATCTTTTTGAAAAATTTTAGCGCGAACTTTTGCGTAATAATTGTTACGCAAAAGAGCAGGGATATTCGTTGGTTTGGAATGAAAAGCCTCTAAACTAAATGTGTTAGAAAATACGAGGGGTAAAATCGTTTTTTCTGCTACGTTTAGTTTAGAGGTTTATTTATTGGTTCTTATGACACACATCTACACACGACGCAATTCGTCTTTCATGGCACTACGCCGAGGATATTTTTGCAGTAATTCCTCTTTTAAAAGACTGGCTGCCACAATGCCACCAGTAATTTTTTTCAATTTCTGTAATTTTTGCGCGATTTGCTGATACTTCGGCCGCGTATCGGCTGTTTTTGCCTCTGCTCTAATGACCTCAGTAAAAATTTGAATTAACTCTTTGGGAAACGCTGCTTTAATTTCCTCCGCATGTCGTAAGACTAATTCAAAATTCCCCGTTTGTTTCGTGTGGTCCAATAACAAACGCCAATCTGCTTCCAGCGCGAATAACTTTTCAATCTCATTTGAATCTGCTAACTTTTGATAAATTTTTTCTTTTACCGCTGGCCATTTTTCAGCCCCAAAATGATTTTTCATTTCAAGGAAAATCGATTCAGAACCTTTGTTGTGAACTAACAGTAATGCCCACAACTCCCCTTCATACTTTGGGATATCCTGCATTTGCAAATACAATATTTTCAATAGTTCGTGCCACTCACTCAACCAGTATGGGGCAGCTTGATCAATTACTAAATTTTCCTGTAATAATTTTTCAACTTCAGATAATTTGCCCTTTTCCCATAAAATATCTGCCTTAAAATTCCGCACGTTGGGTGAATCCCAATATTTTTGATACACCTTTTCACGTTCTTTTTCATTGGCCGCAAATTTCAACTTTATTTCCAACCACAGCACAAAAGTATAGGCAAACTCACCCCCTGCTTCTATCTGTTGCATTTTCTCATCCGCAAATTTGACAATTCTAGGGGCAAATTCCAATTTTTCTTCACCTAAATTGGTCAAAACCGCAATTAAGTCTTCTGTAAAAAAGTCTTCTTTGTTATTTAATCGTTGGGTAGCCCAGATAAAAAAAGGCTCTATGTCTTTAGCAGTAGCAAATTCCATGACTTCTTCCCACAATTCAGTGATATAAGTCAGAATTGTTAGCATCACGCCATTAGAATCATCAATATCAATTTCGTGCAGTACTTCATAACTAGCTTGCCCTAATTCAAAAGCCGCCGCAAAATTCCGACTAGCAATCAAATTTTCCCCTTCTGTTGCTAGATAATCAGTCATATCAGCTTCAAACTCACCCGTTACTTCATAATCCATAAAACCATCATAATCAGCATACGTATCAAAAATATCTTGCACTTTCTCGCGGTAAAATTCAAATTGATTCTCCCCTGTAGGCCGATTTTTTTTACCAAAGCGTTGTAAAAAAGCCGCCTGTAACGCTACAGTGTGAGCCATTTCAGCTAATAAAAATGCTCGTAATTCACTACCCTCTACATTACGAATTAAAGACAAACTTCTTCATAAGAAGCTTGCTGTAAGTATTCTTTTTTATTTGTCGCATAAAAACAAAAGGCCGTCGCCGCTGCGTGCTTACAGTGCCGACCAGATTCTGCGTAGGGACAATCACAAGTCATCGCTACTAGACTCTGCTTTGTCTGATCCAAACGAAGATAAACTTCGTAGTAGACTTCCCCAGCAGAACTTTCTACCTCAGCAAAAATCTCACTACCCTTTATTTCAAATGAAATTACTTTATCTTCTTCAAATAATTCTTCACCACGAAATAAAATTTGTGGTTCAAACAACGCTTGCCAGTTTACTGACTGCACCTCCTAGTTTTTCATTGGAACATACTTTGATACGTTGATTATCGTGGAAAATATGGAGAGGGGAAATGAATATCCCTTCAAAAAAAGAGTGGATTTCTCCACTCTATAAATTGCAACTACTTACCGCTTTTGTAACGGTAAAATTTCTTTTTCCATTAATTCATTAAAATCACTGCAAACTTGCTTGCGATATTTTATCCTTGATAATGTTTGTCCTGAGGTTGATTTGTAGCGTTCAAAGTTTTCAGGACGGACAAGTTCTTTTTCGCCAACTTGATGTTGCTTCTTCGGATTATAGTTTGCCACCAGATAACGTGCATCACTTTCATCGACTTGCCATTTTTTTGAAAAATTTTTGACCATCTGATATTGTTTGTCTTGGATCATGGTCTCCAAAATATTGGAAATATTTTGATCCCGATAGTTTTCCGGGTTCAAAATGACACCTTGCCACAACTTACGGATCAGACTTGCAAGTTTTTCGTTGTTTTTTGCTAAATCATCAATATAACGATTTACTTCTGCTGTCGCCTTTTGATCTTCTTTTGCCACTAGTTCATATTCGTCATCGCCACTAGGTACGAAAGCTTGAATCAGCAGCAAGATATACTCATAATTGATTTCTTCAGTTTTGACAGTTGCTAATTCGTAGAAAATATCGATATCAACTACCTCGGGACCATCACCTCCACGTAATTCTTCAATCGCATTCACATATTTACCGTTATACTCTTCAATTTCTCTTACTTGAATGGGAAACTCTGTGCCGATTTGTTCTGGCTCAAAATCAGTGTAACCTTGAATTGCTGCATAAGTCCGATCAAATTTCTGATACGCCTTTACAAATTTCTTCAACTCAGCAGCATTCAAATTATCCACTTGGATGGCACTAGGCTGATTGGCAACTTCACGTAAATTTTTTGTGCCTCGTTTAAATCAGCAACTTCTACTTCTAATAGTTCAGCTGCGGAATATAACATTGTGTCAGATAAATACTTATAGAAAACTAAACCCAATAAATAATTTTTATATTCAATTGCATCCATTTTTGAACGCAAAATATCCGCGCTATTCCATAATGCTTGGTACAGTGTCTTTGAATTTAATTCTGCCCTTTCCCAATCTCCTCAATTTTTCTTATAGCATCCAATTGTCTGTAAAACAATTATCTTAACCTTTAAATTTACCCTTGTTTTTTATATTTGCTAGTCAAATGTGCATAAGAAGCTTGGTTATGCTGAAATGATCTCTTTGTCCGCATAACCAAGCTTTTCTTTTATAGTATATTTTTAAGTTATATTCTATTTTACTTACATAAAGATTGTTTGATAAAAATTATTTCAAATTTTTCATTAATGAATTAAGGATTGAATTCCCCCTGTTTTTTATTACCGATTGTGTATTAGAGTAATCGCCTCCTTTTTTCTCTATTTCTATTTTGACATCCGTTAATTGAGCTTTAATTGGATAATAATTTAAGTCAATGAACTCCTGTGTAAGGACACCGATATTATCATCTATATAGTTATACATAAATTGTTCCTTCTTACCCCTATTAGTTGACGAATCTAAAAACATTAAATTTCCCAATGTTCCTCCTGGAATTGTATGAACAGTAGAAATTTTATTAATTAATTTTTTAGGAATCACATGTTCTAAGTCGTAGCTAGTTGCTGTGTAGTTATTGTAATTAAAAGAAGCATTAATCGTATATAACATCTTTGCGACCGGCTCAAAATTTATTGACCTTTTTTGCAATTGCTCGTCGTACCATTTTTGCATAGAATCATTAAGAGTGTCTGCTGAAACTTCCTTCAGGTACTTATTGTTATGCTCGATTGCAATCTGATCTAACTTACTATCTCCAGTACCTGACCAATTTCCTTCTAAAATATCATATACATACCATTTAATTAGATTACTTCTAATAGCCTTCGTTTCTCTATTTGATCCGTTAATTGTCTGCAACTTACGTTGTATTTTATCCAATTTATAGCGAGTATTCCAAAATGCGGCAAAAAAAGATAATATTTGAAAATTTGATCCTATTGAATATTTAAAGTTAGACGGATCTCCTGGAGTCTGAAGATATTTCTGAAATAATCTGTTTATATCTTCATATATCGCTAAAGAAGAATACAGCAGAGTCTCCAACATATCAGAATCATCAAATAAGCCTCTATTTTCATTGGATATAATCGTACTTAGATCTTTATTTCTAATTTCCAACATAATCGCCATCGTTGAGTACCCAATTTCATTTGCCAAATCATCGTTTTTAAAATTCCAAAAAACTGGCACCCTTTCTAAAATCATTTTCCCAAAAGCAAAACAGAGTTCAGCAATATTTATCTCTCCATCTTTTTGCATAGACTCTGGATTAAAATTTTCTATTTCAATGCCACGTTCTTCTACAAGTGTTTCATACCATTCAATCGTTTTTTCTAAGAGAGTTTTTGCATATTCCTTATTCGAAAGTTTCACGCTATATTTGTCCCATTGCGCTGCAAAAACTTGATATTTTGATAACTTTTTTCCCCCTCGATTTAGATTTTCAAAAACGGTAGCCAGCTCTGTATCCGAACCGGTAAAAACAATGGTAGGAATAGCGATTTCATATATATTTAAATACCCATCAAGATCATTAATTACCTTATCCTGAATTTTCACTATTTCTTCTAACTTATCAACTTTTACGCCTACCGCTTCGAAATCACCCTTCAAAAGCTCAAATAAAGCCAGTGAATTACTATTTTTCTCATCTCGACTCGCAATGAATTTCTTCAAACTTTTTTCAATGATTTTCTTATGATGCTCTCTAGTTGGTCTAGGAAGATCCTCACTCGAAATAATATTAAACAATTCTTGGATAAAATTCTCAATTGGAATATACTCGTGAGGATTATCACGATAATCTCTAATTGTTGTAAACCGTTGCAAACCATCGATCAAAGATAATTTAGTTTCATTAGGATACTTATATACCAATATTGATCCAAATGGATGTCCTCTATGTAAAGTTTCTATGAAATTCTTTTTTTCCATCTTAGACCACACAAGTTTCCTTTGAAAAGACGGTAAAATTAACATTTTATCTAAATCGCTAAAAGTCGTAGCTTCAATTCTATATTTTGATTCTCGATTTACCATAATTATCCTCCCTAACTTTACTAATTCCATAATAGCGCATACATAAATTATAGCATTAGTACCTCTTTTTGCTTAATATTTTACATAATAACAAAAATAATACTTTTAAGAGGAGTGTATTAAGTATTAAAAACAACCCGTAATAACATCTTACAAAAGTAATATTACAATAAATACTGTCAGTTAAACTTACGAAGAAATTTTCTGATTGTAAATGTTCAAAAATACCCTATAAAAACAATTTTTTATTATAACATTTACCTATAAATACTCCCATTTCCAGCGAGAATAAAAGCTCTTTGATCCTGCCTACACAGATCAAAGAGCTTTAACACTGTTATTTTTCTTGGCGGTTATCTTTTATTCGTACCACTACGCGGAATTGTCGTTCAGGATGGTTTTCAAGATTGACAGTTTGAATGCGCGCCTCGAATAAATCACTGTGTCCAAAATACAAGAAAGTACTGAACATCGTATTTTTACTGCTAGGCATATAACCTAATTTTTTCCCTTCATAATAAATAGCAACTGCTTCAGGATCACGAGGATTATCTGGCTCGCCTACTAGATTTACCACCCTTCCTATCTTTAAATTCTCAATAACTTCCAAGCCATCATAATAAGCAAACCCAGCAATATGGAAGTCCATAAAAAAACGACTTGGCTCATAACGTTGTTGCCGAATCGATTCAAAAGCAGCCTTTGGTGAAAATTCTTCTGACATCTTAAATACCTCCACCTCTTCTTTTCTTCTATTATAGCAAATTGCAGACTAAATTCTGGCTGTGAGCCACAATCGAAAGATAGATCCTTTGTCCTACTTTTCCTTTTGTAAAAATTTCTTCAATCACAAAAGACAGTTAGCAGCAATGAGCCTACTTTCACAACTAAAAAAAGATAAGTTAAACAAAAATAAATAACAGACATCTCATTTATTGGAGATGTCTGTTGTACTTATTGATTTTGTAAGAATTTCAACCAAAATTGCATAAAGGTCAATCCTCAACGTTTTTTTACAATATTTTTTTGTAGCGTAGCTAGGATTGATTTTCCTTTTTATGGAGCATAATCAACACCTAAAATAATTTTTCAGTAAGACTATTTCATAAACAACAGTAGCGTTTACTCTACTAAACTTTTAGCTTCGTTTGTACGTAAGATAATGGTTTAAAACAGCTTGGAATAAGCCATTACTCATGCTTTTATTTACTTCATCCCATTGCGGTTGTTGTTTGTAAAAGGCAATTTTATTTTCGATCAAATCCGACGTTGGTAAAGCAAAAAATTTGCTTGCTGTTTCATTTGGAATATTTAATTTATAGATTCCTTTTGTAATAACATCTGCCTTATTCGATTTTGCTAAGTCGTTATCGCGTAACCATTTTTCAAATTGCGCTTGTGCTTTCGTAACAAATTCTCTTTCCTTCATAAATTCACTATAGTGATTTAGAACTGCCAAAAATAAGCCGTTGCTGACAGCCTTATTTACTTCTTGCCAATTTGGTTGTTGCCGATAAAAAGCAATCTTCTCTTTTACCGCTTCTTCAGTATCCAGCTTGTAAAAATCAGCTTCTGTTTCACCTGGAATATTTAATTTACTAATGCCCTTGCCAATCACTTCAGCTTTATTGGATTTCGCTTGTTCAGTTAACCTTAACCATTTTTCAAATTCTGTAGCTCTTTTATTCATACCAATTCTCCTTTACATCTCAATAATTTTATCTAATAAAAATAAAATAAATAATTACCAAAATAATCAAAATACCAGCACAACCTACCACTGCCAAAGAACCATCTTCTTCAGCCTTATTTGTACTTTCTGGTCTTGCATTATTAGATCTTCGCGGTGATAAATCTGGTCGGTAAGGTGTAGTCGTAGTCGCATTTGCTTTTTGTTGTGCATAATCTAGTAGTACAGATCGGAAACTTGGACTTGCAATATATCTATCGCCTTCAATATAATACGAAGACAGATTATGTAAATAATTTCCCCACAAATCATAAATTTCATCATCGCTAATAGCGGGATGGCTCTGCTTGAATTTTTTTATCCAATTTGGACCTTTGTCCGCTCCATTTCCAAAAAATCCGACATATCGCATCACAACATTTGTTGTAATTTTCGGATTACCAAATTTTGCATCAGCTGCGTCTACGCTACCACCCTTCAATAAGTAATAACTTCCCGAATCTATTGATTGACGAATATAGTTATTAATATTTTGAAACTCTTTTTCTGTAATCCCTGGTACAGTATTTCCGCTTAACTCTGCCATCTCACAATCTCCTCACTTACTTTTTAGCAATACCTTACGATTTCTAAAAACGATACTCTTTCTAAATGTGAAACCATTTATTCCATACAAGAATTCCTGACCTTAAAGTCAGAAAGCATTTCAAAAAGTAGTTAACATACACACTATTTATTTTATCTTTGTTTCTGCAATGCCTTTATCATTTATTGTTGGGCATTACTCGATTAATTGAGACAATACATTTTCCTATTTGGTTCCATTTTGACTGTTATTCACCTCTGACAACGCCTTGTTTAAATCTATAAACAAACTATTGATCGTCGTCGGATAATTACCAATCAATTTCAACGCCTGGATATATCCCTCACATTCAGCTTTCCCCTCCGCTACATTTCCTTGCAAAATTTTAATCAAGGCTACTTTACTTTTATAGATGACACGATAAAAGAGATCGGTCGGATCATCATCTACTTCCATATATTCTCTTGATTCATTAATCACTTCTTGCGCCAAATCTAGTCTTCGACGATCAACAAAAAAACTAACGATAAAGGTAATTAATTGAACTGTCTCTGGCCTATCATCGATATGCTCTTTTCTTTGTCGCTCAAAATTTCTGGCTACACGCTTGTAGTAAAGCATCACATCTTCTGCTGGCAAAAAATGAATAAAACTACCAAAAATAAAGTTTTCATATTCATACCAGTTATCAATCTGCTGCAAATGCTTACGTATGGACTTAATATCTTGATCTGAAATGGTCTTATTGATGTTGTAATAAAACCCTGCTTTTATAATTAGGCTAAGATGAAGATCTTTAGCAAATCCGTCACTTTCGTATGCTTTTTCAAATTGCTTAGCAAGTTGGTCAAGTTCATAGTACTTTTTCGAATAGATTAACTGATTTGCCACATTACTGAATTTCTCAAGTTGATCAAGCGTGTTGCCATCATGAATTTGCATGAATTCTTTCCATGACATAAAGATTCGATTTAACAGTAGTGTTAAATTATCAACCGTTATTTTTGAATCGCCTTTTTCAAATTTGTTTAAAAATTGCGGGCTTACAATTCCATCAGTTACTTCTTTAACTGTAAAACCTTTACTTTTACGGATTTTTCTAAAGGTTTCGCCATAATTTTTTTCCGTCATCTGATGACACCTCCATTCACGTTTGCTTAAATTTACTAGTTTCAGTTTACCTCAAAAAAATATCGTTAAAAAAAAAGCGAAACTATGCTTGCTATTTTTTCCCATATTGGTGGTCTACACGATAAAAAAGAAACTAAATTTACTTTATCTAAGCTAAATTATTTCTCAAGTTAAACAATCGTTACCTTATTTTTAATATAGTGAGCAAACAAAAAAGATACTCTCTCGCAATAAAAACGCTTCCAAAATGTTGCAAAAGTTTTTAAGGTAAAGTTACCTCTATTGGATCTGATAATACTCCCCCACCGTTTGAATATCTGGATACCATTCTATCTTTTGTTACTAGAAAATAGCCCTTTTTTGCTTTTTCAGTAGGGTCTTGACTGATAAAATATACCTGAAAATTTTCTTCGCTATCTTGTATTGTTTGCATATATTGTAATGCCCAGCCTAAAGTTTCTTGATTAAATTTTTCTGCATATTGAGCTGCATTTTCAGCAGTAACCTGCTGCGTTTCATTTTTCGAATGTAACGCATATCCCCCACTTTGTAGCTTGTTGATAGCTTCTTTTTTTGCTTGACTAGCTTGCTCTTGCGAAATCCAACCTTGCTCAACTGCATTCCCATAATAATCAATTATGCCCCAAAATCTATCACCATATTCAGCACCTTCTAATCCAGATGCAGAATATATTTCATTACTTACAGTAAGCCCTCGTTGAGTTGGAGGAAAAGGGTTACCTTGCATGGTAAACTTATTGTAAGCGTCTACATATTTCTGAACGTTATCAGTAGATAGAATTTCTTTGACATTAACGGACTGTATGTCTTTTTCAGTCTCACTAGTGAATTCCAAGGAGTCGCTGGTAGAAGTTTTTAAAGAGGTAGATGAGCTAGATTCTAATGTTTCACTTGAATCAGAAGTATCCTCTTTCTTGGTAGCAGATGTAGTATCACTAGAAATTTTAGACATACTTTGTTTTTCATGAGTATTGCACCCTACTAAGAATGTTAAGGATAATAAAGTTGCGCTTAACATAGCAGCATATCTCATTCTTTTCATAATATTCACCCTTAAATTATTTAAAAAAACATCATGACAATTGTTCCACGCTTTGATAGTAACCTAACAATATACTCGCAACCGGATTACTTTCTAGAAAAGAATTACGCAGGAGTTATTGAAATAAGAACAAAATATGTTCCATGTACCAATCCAGAATACTATCTGAAAAACATCCCAACTAAATACAATAAAAATACAAACTTTATTTTATCGTATCAAAATATGGCACTTTATCAATTTCAATTTTCTTCTGAATATACATGAAATTTGACTACTAGTTTGAATGCTTATTCAGCCTAACAAGTGAGGTAGTTCATTTTACAAGCTCTTAAAATAAAAGTCAGCATAAATAGTACAACGTCTTATCTAATCAATTTCCCACTCTCAAATTCTTCTTGAACTGTATCTATCCAAATCATAAGCTCTTGGCATCCATGAACTTTCCCTCTAACTCTTTTCTTTTGTTGTTTTTTTCGATGCGATTATATTCTGTGTGCTACAATAATTCTACAATTTCAAATATCTGATTTATACGGCTCTTTATAATTTTAGTATTGCTATGAGACTTGGGAGATCACTTAATTATTTCAGTGCAAACTTTTTATTATCCTTCAGCCGTTTTAAAGAATACTAGCTTTTTAGACTTTATATTTCTTATGCTTTTAGCGATTTCCTAAGGTATTGAATAGGAGCAGATAACCTGCAAAGTCTCCCCATCTTTTTCGATTTTTTTTACGATCACCTAACAAATTTCCCCACTCAAAATCCTGATCACTTTTTTTATAAACATAACGAATCATTGGTTCTAGTGTAGACATGTAAGCATTATGTTGTGCTGAACGAGAAGCATCAACACTAATCCGTTCATCTTGTGTTTGGAGGGCCCATTTAGAACGGACTATTACATACTTACTTGCTTCATCTATTAAATCTTCCCATAATGTACGAAAATCTTCGTCCTCTTTATCAGCTTGTCCCATAATGCCATTATAAATTTCTAACGCCTCATCAATTCTCATAGCACTATCTTGTTGTAAATAATTTTCAAAAGTAAAATTAATCATTTAAACATCTCCAATTTCATTAAACATCTAACTGCTGTAAATTTATCAATACTTATTTTATCTATATCTTTATACATCAAATTTCCGCCTCTAGTAGGCAACAATAAGTTTTCCTGGTATAGCATAAAATTTCATTCCTATCTCAAAAATACTTATAGTCAATTCATTAAGCAGCTTTTCGTTTTAAAATAACGAAATTTCTAAATTTTTTTTCTGCTATTTTACCCATATAAATAGTTTTAAAATCGACTTCGATTAATCGGGCTATTGGCAAGGTTAAGCGGTGCTCATTTTCAAATTAGAAAATATCTTTGATTATATCTTCTCCACTATATAAATCTAACCTATTGTTTAATAGGTACTCAGACTTTTTTATTTAGATCAATCGTTAAAGTGTGAACATCTCCATTAATATTTTGACCCACATCCTTCTATTTATTCAAATTCGATATTTTCTCACATACATTAAGCCTTGATTATGCAATCACTTAATTTCATATTTAATTAAGGAATCGGTTTCAGTATTTTTTTCAAAGCTGAAATACTTTTTTGTTTCTGTATCATATTCTAGAACGGGAATATTTTTTGTAGCCAAAACATTGCCATCAATAAAGAAATGACTTTCTCCATCCCAATATACTTTTCCGGCATACGATAAATCTTTCGATACCTCAGTGCTCCAAACATGTCCAGCGATAATATCTTTGTAAAAAGACCCCGTTTTAGGTGGATACATATTAGTAAATTCTTCGTCAGCAGTAGCATACTTCCAGAGTCCATCCGGGTACTCAGCAATTCCAGCATGAACGAATATTTGATTATCGGTTTCAATAAAACGTGAAGCGGCGTCTTTTTTATGTAGCCATTTTATAAGACCCGTTTTATTGCCTACAGACTTGATTGCAGTAATCAAGTCCTGCACCATAGCACGTTTTGACTTACCGTCTGCATTCTTAACTATGATATTGTACTCCTCTGGGTTATCTCTAAAAAAACTTTTAATTGTGGAAACACCACCACTACTCAAATAACCAAATAAATCATTATCTTTTTGTTCTAACCAATTCATAAAGGCTTCATCATGATTGCCCCACAACACTTTTATCTGCTCTGGGTATTTCTGTTCTAGTTTCATAATCTGTTTTAATATACGATAGGAATCTTTACCACCATCAACATAATCTCCTAATAAATATAACTGGTTCTCTTTTGAAACACTCAAATCAATTAATCGTAATACTTGTCTAAAAGCTTTATAGCAGCCATGTATATCACTAACAGCATAAATTTTTGCCATAACTGTTACTCCTTTGTCAAAAAGTGTATTGAATAGTGAATAACTTATTTCCAAAAATTTTAGTTTATCAAAATTAAATCCACATCATTGCACAACTAGAGATAGAATAGCAGACAAAATTTCACTCAATCTAAACTCAAAAAATTGAAATATATTTTGATGCTCATCATAAAAGTCTTCAGATCAGTTTGTCACTCAAATATTTATTCTCCTCGTTGCAAGTACAATCGTTCCAATGTTTTCTTCTTACTCCAATCAGCTTTTATCACACTTACCTATCACTAGACTATTTCTAAAACTTTTGAAGTAATACGTGTAGTTACTTCTCCTTTGCCAAGAGGTTCAAGAACAAACACAGCCGATAGGCCTACCTGTAATCGCACGATTTCTTGGACATACAATTTTTCGTTATCTCGTCTTAAAGACAAGTCACTATTTTCATTCTTTCTTTCTAACCACACTTTTCGATTTTCATCAATTATTAAAATATAAGTACTTCCTGATTCAGTAAAAAAAGTATATTTTCCTTGAAGGCTTTGCTCATTAATTTCGTTCATATTTTCCTCCACCTTAATAAAAATAATTTTCAAGTTGATTGATCCTCGATCGAATCTGCTTGCCTTGTTTGATACTTTCGTATTTAAAATTAGCTATAGAGATATACTCACTCTTATCATACTTATACTTTGAGTGCTTATGTCTCTTTGAAATTATGTCCTCTTCAGTTAGCATTTCCAACAACCTCAAAATAAGCACTAGACAGTGCTTTAAGGCACTCTACATCTGCGCTGAATGCCATCAGTCTCTGATTTCCCGAAAGTCCTTTTTTTCTTTCGATTCGAGACAAATTGTTACATATTTTTTCAAAGTATAGATTATCGCCACCATAAATTCTAAAAGTAGCCAGTCAATGTAAAATTCTTTTCAAAATTATCACATTAACTTTTTCAATCAAAAAACTATTTTATGAATATAACTATACAAGTAGACTAAGTTAACAAAATTACTATTACATCCTTAAAAGAAAACGAAATAATAATCAAGCTAGCAGCTGCAATTACTATTAAAAATCTAAAACATTGTAATAAATTAGGATATTCTAAAAAGTTATCCTTATTTTTTTGAAAGTTTGAGGGGAGAGAAGAGAAATTTGTTTTTTTTCTAATACATTCTTGTAGCAGATAATAGAATCTCATTTCTTTCTACTGTCCACGAAAGAATGCGATTATATTTTTAATACGTACTTTTGCTTCAAAATATAGAACAAGTACTGCTAAAATTGTTCCTGTAGTTCCAAAAAGTATTTTTGTTGTGGTAAAGCAATCGTTAAAATTAGTCGTACAGCGAATACAAAGACTATATTCTCTTAAAATTTATCGCTTATTTTAAAAATCCCTTTATTTTATTTACTAGCACAACAATTATTTTCAAGTAAGGAAGCAAGGTCATTTTTTTACCTTGCTAAGTTTGTCTATTAATAATGTCATTAAAAAATCGAATCTTTTCCATGTTCACCAAATCATCCTTGTAAAATTCTAAATTTGTTAAGTTGAGTTTCTCACAAAGTATTTTAGTCATCCATTTTCCTCGTTCTTCAATTAGCAAATTGACATTCCGGTAAAATTGCTCAAAGTCATCAATATTTTCTGGGTATATCCCCTTAACAAAATGACCTTTCCATAATTCGCCAACAGAATAATTATTGTTTACAAATGGTTGTAAATAATATTTTTTAACAAATTTTTTCCAAAAATCTCCACCTAAATTTCCGTTATCAATATTCAAGAAGAATTCCTTTAAATCTTTCAAAGTTAAATCCCAATAATCACCTACATTCCCAATACCTCTACCCTGATTCATCCAAGATAACATCACAGTATAGTTTCCAACAGAATGAGTTAATGAAGCAAATTTTTCTATCTCCTCTAACAAATTAATTTTTGTTTTATTATTTTTTATTCTTACTTGATTTTCTTTATTGAAATAAAATTTCGTGATATTTTTAATCTCACTCTTTTCAGACCAAGTCTTTAATTTTGTCTTTAAATTTGGTACTTCGTCAAATAAATCCATCCAAATTTTAGTATTCTCTATAGAAAACGGTGTTCTAGAAATCGAAAGAAGTGGTGTAAATGTTGTTGAAAAAGAATTCATAGAATCTCCACAAATAGCATTGTGTTCTGTTTCTTGCCATTTCAATATGTTATATATCGGAAATGCTACTTTGTCGGGATCACGAAGCATGGCATCTTCAATATTTTCATCTTCGTATATTTTTTTTAAAGAATCGGTAAATGGATTAGATTTAGCTTTATTTAACTCCTTCGTATATTTATATTTTAGCCATGATTCTAAGTGAGAAGTATCATTACTATTAGCGCTCGGAAATATTTCGCTCTTGTAAAATTGTTTAAAGTCAAATTCCCATGGTGGAATTCCATTTTCATCACAAGTTTTTAACCATATTTTTACCCATTCCGTACTGTTCATCGCATTTTCTCCTTTGTATTTATATAAATAAAAAGCAATTAAGCCTTTTCTCTTAGTGTAAATTCAATTATTCAATCTATTATTTTTCTTTCATTAGATATTCTACAATCATGTAGCAGATAATCACCAAAGCTTGCTCTAACGTAAAAACATCATAAAGACCACATAGTTCTGGCTTGCTCAATGCTTTAGCAAACTTATTATAATCTTGCAACAATTCTATTGCTTGATCTTCAATCTTATCTTCAACCTCATGCTCATCATTAAAAACATAACTGAAATTATAGTTTCCCAAAGCTTCATAAGTTCCGTTGCATAAACGGTTTGTTTTATTGTGCTACGTGTAAATAAATCTACTGACATAATAAATATCTCCGTTATAACCTTAGTTAGTGTATTTCTTAAAAAATCTTGAAGAAGTTTGTTAGCGAGTATCTATTCAGTTGTCAAAGATCGCCATCCTGAAATTCTCCTGTATTTCTCCTTTTTATATCTGAATAATACACCTTCTTACAAACCGTTGTCAACATCTATTTCTCCATTTAATTGACGTTTTTTTGAATAAAAAAAGAACTCCTAATGAGTTCTGGAAATTACAAAACTATAATAAATCATTTACTTCAAGCTTGATCATTATTTCGTTAACAAATTCTTTGAGCACATTCTTAGTTTCTGCAGATATATCTTTTTGGTCAAAACTATCCAATATTTCAAAAATTACAGTCTCTACAGAAATATCATTTTTATTTTGAAATTCATATATGGCCAGTCGTAAAACAAATTTAATCGCTGAACCAATAGTTACATAATTAGTATTGACACTTTTTTGTATCATTTTTTTTAATTCTTCAATTTTAGGTTCTATATTCTTAGAGATTTGGAATTTAGGTCGTAATGCCCCAGAAGAAATCTCATACTCTTTATCAAGAGTTATTGGTAAATTAAGTATCTTGTTCCAATCAGTTTCTTTCCATGTATCATAAGTATCTAAAATTGCTTTTGACAATACTTCACCCTTAGTAAAATTAATTTCATTATGCTCTTGGTAATATTCTTTCAGCAATTCAAGCATTTCTGCTGTTTCATAAGCAATTCTAACTTGTAATTCTATTTTCACCATCTCCTATTCTAAGTTGATATCTTTATTTGTTAGCTAGATTTTTAATCACACCTATTCCACCCGACTGATTCTCCATTTAATCTCAACATAAATATATACCATAAAATCATGAACTTCAAATATATTTCTCAATACAAATAGCTATTTGTATATTCCATATGAACAAATTACATTATACATCCCCGATATCGTCCCAATTTATAAAAAAAGACACCCTCCAAAAAATGGAAAGTGTCTAGAATCGTTGATATAACAACGATTAACGTTTTGAGAATTGTGAAGCTTTACGAGCTTTTTTAAGACCTGGTTGGCAGTTCCGTCGCTTCAAACAATATTATTGAATGTCAAAAAGACCGAATCAACAAGCATTTGAAATAATCAAATCAATTTGGATTTCAAGCACTTGTAACCATAGTTCGTAACCAAAAAACATCGGCATATCAGCATCACTACAAGTTTTTAATTCTTCCACTACATAACTCACATATTTAAAATCGAAGCGAAATCTTTAACCATTGCTAATACTATCCCAATTGGCAGGCAGTTTTGCCTCAGCAATACCTGCTGTGGAGCTTAGCCTTTTGCAAAATGGCGCAAACCATTTTGCATTTCCCCCCATATCTAACAGGGAGTACAAAAACATCGAAAAACTACAAAAAACAACGCTGAAACCTTGGGGCACAAGGACTTTCAGCATTTTAGCCAAATGTGACCTATAGGCTAAACAGTTCACACTTTTATTCAATGCGTTTCATTGGATTTTAAATCAAATCAGTCGACGGTATTTAGTTGATCGTCCTTGCCCGATTTTCTCGATTTTACCTGCTGTTTGCAGCTCTGATAATGCACGTTCAATCGTTCTTCGGCTGATATCAGGCAACAGAACTTCTAAATCTGCTCGGCTAAGCGGATCAAATGATTTTTGCAATTCTTCCAACAGTCTTTCGGTCGGTGTCAGTTCACGATTGATCACAACTTCAAAACGTTCTGAAAAATCTTCATAAGCTTTTAAAATAATTCCCAATAAGTAGCGGACAAACGGCGTATAATCTTGTTTATTTTTCAGCCACCCAATGGAACTTGCCTGCAACGCTTCATAGTAAGTTTGTTTCGACTTTTCAATCAACATTTCGATACTGATATACTTTCCTACCAAATAACCAGATTTGTACAACAGCAGTAATGTCAGTAAGTGCGACATCCGACCATTTCCATCGCTAAGATAAAAAGTCCAAAACAAAGCATGGGATCAATAATAATGGGTCAATTTCTGCTTTCTGGATCGCTTGATTATATTGATAACACAAATTGCCCATTAAATCGGGTGTCAAATAAGCAGGTGCAGGCACAAACCGAACGCACTCATTTCCGTCCAAATCTTTTTCAGTGATAACATTGTCGCTGCTTTTGAATTTCCCCTTATAGCTTTTAGCCGAGTAATTATAAAGATTTTTATGCAGCGTCAAAATATCATTGGGCACGACATTGATATTTTCATAGTTGTCATGGATCAGTTTTAAAACATCACGATACCCTGCGATCTCTTCTTCATCTCGATTACGCGGTTTGACTTTCTCTTCCACGATTTGTTTCAAACGGCCATCTGTAGTCGCGATCCCTTCAATTTTATTAGAAAATTCGGTACTTTGGATTAAAGCCATATCCGTCAGTTTACTTAAAATTCTCGGATTTGTCGCGAGATGCAGCTCCTGCTTGCCTTTATATTCATGGATCTTTGTCAGCATATTCAGCAAATCATGACTAAGCGACAACTTTTTCAGCTCTTGATAATTGGATTCTTTCACCGCCATCCACCTCTTTTCTCCGCCATTTTATATCATTTGGCGGAGAAAAAATTACGTTCGATCGTACTCTTCTGCATATTCTTTTATTTGAGTTTCTTTTCTATACTGTTCCAAACCTTTTTTACATTCTTTTAAATAAGATTTGTGATTCCCCACTCAAAATCTTGATCACTTTTTTTATAAACATAGCAAATCATTGGTTTTAGTGTAGACATGTAAGCATTATGTTGTACTGAACGAGAAGCATCAACACTACTGACTTCAAACTTTTCTTCTGACTACTTCACTTGCTTAGATTTGCGGCCGATCCAAAATAACAACATAAATTGAAGAAACAAAGCAATGCTCAACGTAATAATGAGAACAATTTTTCCTTGTTGTGTTGAAAAATCAAAGAAGTTTGAAAATATCGGTACACGAGAAAGAATACCCAATAATGCACTTGTGCTTAAAATAGGCACAAACGGCAACCAAAGTTTTTTGTCAGCCTGCTTTGATAAAATATACCCGATAATAAGCGCGATTATTAAAATAACAACACTTCCCAAGAGGCCATTAAAATAAACTTTTAACGGGGTAGAAATGCGCATACTCAGCGCTATTCCTCCAATAAATAAAAGCGCTCCAAGAAGCGCTGCCGTCACTTTGAAAAGTCGTTGTGACTGATAGATGCTTTTTCCTAGCAACCACAAAGCTGCAACCGAGAAAAATCCTACATAAATACCTGTGACAAAAAAAGTTCCCAAATCAAAAGCTGACGTTGGATTGATTAGGCTCGGTAATGCTGAAAATAAAAAATAAGCCCCTATTGCATAAATGACTAACTTACCCGTATCTATAAGATTGACGGACAACTGCTGCAAAATTTCGTCAGCAAATTTTTTAGGGTTTTTACCAAAATATTCTTCAGCCGTGATATCACTTTTTTGTGCATCTAAAATGTCTTGTAAAATACTTAGTAATACTTCCTCTGTTTGCTGCTCATCTCGCAAAAAAGACATTGTACGCACATAGACCAAAAGATCACCGTAATACTCTTCATTTACTTTTGTCAGCTTAGTTTGCAAGTCAGCATTTAATTGGATTAAATCTTCAGTTTTCATTTTTTTCATCTCTTTCTATTAAAGAATCTACGTTGCTTTTTAGCTGTTTCCACTGCCGAATGAAGCTATTTTTTTCTTTTATTCCTGCTTCAGTTAAAAAATAATACTTTCGCTGGGGACCATCCGGAGAAACTTCCATACGTCCTTCAATGTATCCTTTTTTTTCCAGAGTAAGCAATAACGGATAAACTGTTCCCTTGGGAATTTCCGCAAAACCAAAATCTGCTAATTTTTCACTTAATGTGTATCCATATAAAGATTCTTCAGCCAAAAGAATCAAAATACTACCAGACAAAATTCCTTTTAACATTTGCGATGATGATTTTTGAGCCATGTCGTCTCCTACCTAACTTGTTTTACAATATAGTCACAGTATAAAGATATTCAACTAGTTTGTAAAGCAAGATAGTGCCTCTTATAAATATATCTGAGTAAAAATGACATCCGCAATCTTACCGGCTGTACATAGTATTTAATTGTTGGTATTACAGATTGAAGTGCTGAATTTACAATTTTTTGATTATCGTAGCGGCAAAAATAGACCTGCTGTAATATTTTTTAAGCAATCCAATTCGATAGCAATTATTTAGCAAGTAAACAAAAAAAGACACTCTCTCGCAATGAGAAAGTGTCTGAAACGTTTCAGTTGAATGGTACTCGATTTCTTGCAAAATCTCCGTCCCATACTGTATTCGTAAGCAAATAAATTCGCAACGACTCCAGTAATTAACGTTTTGAAAATTGAGAAGCTTTACGAGCTTTTTTAAGACCTGGTTAGCCCAACCATTTTTTCAAACAGCTTCACAATGCTTTAATAGCAATGATTTAAAGAGATTGAAACATGAAAAATTTTATTGACTTTAAAATTATTTGAAAACAATGGTGTCAATTACTTGCGAGCCAAATCGATGCTATTGGATACACACACATAAAGTGTTTATGAAATATAATCATTCAATATAGAATCTCCTCTTCCATACTAATTTTACTCTTTTTATTCTCCAAGTGCGGTATCTCGTTTCCATATTGATGACGGATCATCTTTGCATATTTACCGTTTAAGCTCATTAACGTATTATGATTTCCCTGCTCAATAATTCTTCCGTTCTCCATATAAATAATCAAATCGCTCGAAACTATTGTTGACAGCCTATGCGCAATAATTATTGTAGTTTTTTCTTTGGTCGCTTCATTTAGAACATTTTGTATTTTTTGTTCACTGAAACTATCTAAATTCGAAGTGCTTTCATCAAAAATATAGAGGTCTCTCTTTTTTAGAAACGCGCGAGCCAATGCAATTTTTTGTCGTTCCCCACCTGAAAAATTGGTTCCATTTTCTTCAACCGATGCGTATAATCTCTGTGGTAACTTTACAATAAAATCATAGGCTCCTGTCATTTTAACAGCGTTCAAAACTTCCTCATAAGTCGCACTTTCATTGCCGATTTTAACATTTTCAAAGATAGTTCCTGTAAAGAGTTCAATGTTTTGTGGTACATAACCAATTTTCGTCCTCACAGCATCTATTTTCATATCATCAATAGAATAATTTCCAATCTTAATTGTACCTTCGCTAATATTATAGAATTTTAGTAGTATCTTTGCCAATGTAGATTTTCCAGAGCCACTTTCTCCAACTATTGCTAGCTTTGTGCCCGTTTTAATAAATAAATTAAAATTTTGAATTATAGGAGCACGGCTTCCGTAATGGAACGTTACATTACTAAAATCAATATCTCCCGTTAGGTCTATGTTCTGGAGAAGCTGTCCATCCGTATTTTCCACTTCTAACTCCATTATCTCTCCTAAGCGTTTCATAGCTATTTGCGCTTCTTGGTAGGTCAATTGGAGATTCACTAAATTTTGAACTGGTTGAGTAAAATACCCGGACAATGTTTGAAACACCATTAAATCACCTATCGACATTTTACTATCAATAATTGCCAAAGCCCCTATTACCATCATAGCAACGCTTGTTATATTTCCGAATCCCGATGATATGGTTCCTTGAAGTTGACTAATAATTCCTTCACTATAGCTGAGTTTAAGAGATTTTACGAACTTATTTTCTAGTTTTTCTAATTGTGAATTCTCATTTCCATACGCTTTTATTGTTTCAATATTTTGCAAACTTTCAATCAATTGAGAGTTCAAAATAGAACCTGCTTCCATCTGATCATAATTTATACGCTTGTAACTGGCCTTAAAAAAATATATTAGTAAAATATCTACCATAACTGAAATGGCGGTAATAACGAATAGTGATAAATTTATACTTATCAGGGCAACTCCTGTCAAAACTGCAAGCGTTATATCTAATACTAAAGAAATGCTCACTTGACTAAAAATGTCTTTAATTTCCATTGCATCTTGAAATCTTGTCAAAATATCCCCTGTTTTTCGAGTACTAAAAAAATTATACGGTAATCTTAAAACGTGGTTATAATACCCTAATAGAACGGGTAAATCAATCTTTCTTGATAAAAATAGCAATACATACGAACGAAACCAAGATAAAAAAATTTGAATAAAACCAATAACTAGAAAAACTCCAGCATAAATAAACAATGTATTTTTTAACTGGTACGGAATAATTTCATCAAATACTACCTTACTAAAAAAGCTTGATATAATTCCTAAAATAGTTAAAAGTGCACTCATCAATATTACAGTTAAAAGTAATCTTTTCTGAGGAAGCATTATTTGCTTAAATAAGCTTCCCATTGACATTTTATATTGCTTCACTACTTCAAACTCAGTTTTTGGAACTAGTAAAATCACAACACCTGTAAAAATTTTTTCTACCTCTTCGCGCGTCCTCCTCTCGTAACCGATAGCTGGATCCATTATATAGAAATTATTTTTTCTTATTTTATAGACTACAATAAAATGATTATCTCCATTTGCATTTGTTACGTGGAAAATTGCTGGCAAAGTATATTCTTGGGTAATATCTTCGAATTTCATCTTGATTGCTTTAACATTAAAACCAATTTTTTCAGTTCCTTTTACAATTCCAGAAACAGAAGTACCATTAAAATCTGTACAAAGAATTTCTCTCATTTTTGTAATTGAGGAATCTCTTCCATAAAATCGACAAATAGATGAAACAGCCGCAGCAGCACAATCCGACTCATCATGTTGTAAAACGACTGGATGTTTTTTATCTAGCAATCTTATCCCCTCACTATTTAAAATTTAATTGTTTCAAAAACCATTCCCAGTAAGTTTCTTTGTCATAAATAATGTTCATCTGTACTGGCATAGATGATTGAATCGCTATTTCATCACTACCCGAACGCAACTTCGTATCTTTTAACAAAACGTTTACTTGATAAAAAATTTGTTGTTCGTTGTTAACTGTCTGAATCAAAGTACCATTACTTATGGAATAAACAGTTCCTCTAAGTAACCCGTACTTTGCGCTATTAACTCCATTAACCGATATTGTCACAGAATTTTTCAAATTAATTTTTGTTCGATCTTGTGCTGAGATATATGCTTCGACGATTAACTCATCATTTTTTTCATCAATAATCTGTGCGATTGGTTGCAGTGCCTGAACCCCCAATCCACTTTTAATTAAAGATAAGTAATGTACCGTTCCACCTTTATCAGTAATCACATCAGTTAAATTATCAGTGCTACCTTGGATATTCTTTTGTGATTCTAATTCCACAATTTTTGTTTCATTACTTGTACGCGTTGCTCCAAGCTCACTTATTAGTTGTTGAAAAGTAGTTAAAGAACTTTCGCTTGTTTGTGATTTCAAATCTGAAATTTCTTGATTTTTTGACTTGATTTTTTCATTTTGAATTTTTGTTTCATCGTTAAGTTCGCTCTCAGAAGTATCAGATATATCTTCTAACTCACGCCGAAATTGAACAACATTTTCGTTTTGAGCTTCAATCTCAATTTCTTTAGCGCTAATTTCACTTTTTAAAGTACTATCTTTTCCTTCATCTTTTTTGTTAACTTTTGTATTTAAAGTCTCTAACTCACCAACTAATTCCTGTAACTTCGATTCAGCTTTGTTCAAATCACTAACTTTTCTTTCATAGTTTTTAGTGTACTCTGAATTGATTTCTGTCTGTATTTCACTCAGTTCCGTTCGCAATTCTGCTAAGTCATTTTCTTTATTTTTAATATCCACTCTAATTTTTTCTGAATATTTTTTATCCTCATTCACCTGAGATAAGTAATATTCTACTTTGCCATAAAATGTCTGTTCCTCTCCCGAATTGTCTAAATAGTTCTTTTTTTCTTTAAGAGACTTTTCATATTCATCATAAATGCTTCTATTTTTTTCCAATTTTTTAATTTGTTTATCAAGTTCACTCGTTTCAATGCCATTAATACCAGTAGAAATTTTAAATAAAATATCTCCTTTTTCTACATCGCTACCTTCAGGCTTTTCAATAGAAGTTATATTTCCATTTATAAGTGGCGTGATGTATATTTTATTGTAAGTTTCAATAGTACCTGTTCCTTTAACAATATAAGTTTTTGTAACAAAGCGGGAAATGATGAGTAAAGATATACAAACTAAAACGATAAAATAACTTAGATACAGTAAATAATTAGCCGGGTTTCTATCAAAAAAAATCCGACTACTTTTCAATTGATCTTTTGTATAAAATTTCATACTATTTCTCCTCATAAATAAAACCCCGACCGTGTTCGGGGTTAGATAGGTGTAATTTCAAAATAATTTAATGGCCATTCTTCCACAAACGGATAAATACAAGAACTATAAACACAACTAAAGATATGTTATAAAACCAACTAACTATACCGGGAATTGGTTTACCTTGTATCGCATAAACATTTTGAATAAGAGTTATTATCAGAAATATTATTAATGAAATCCACAAATTTTGATTACTTTTTCCCATAATTGACACCGGTAATGCCTCCAACAAACGTTACCACCTGTAAATAATACTGTGTTTTTGCGGTTTGGCTCTTACCGGAGAAATAATTGTATGCCCCACGAAATTCATTGGCTACAAATGCACAATAAGCTGTTCCTAATCCTGCTATCCATGCTACGGTCATTCCTACACCAGAGGCAGCGGCCGCAGCTGTAGTATAACTATAACCTCCAGCCAAAGCCCCCCATGCAGCCATTTGCGTACTTGCACTTCCTTTAAGCGTTTTCGCTGTTCCATAAGTTGTTTTAGTACCACCTTCTAGATACACCATTTCATCTTCCGTCAAGTCTAGGTAACTAGATGGCATGTTAAGCTCGCAGGTCATTTCCACATAAATCACTCCTCTTTTTTAATTTTCGTATAACTTTTGACACGGTACGGGCAAATACATTCCCTTAATCAATCTAAATAATAGGTCTGAAAATATCTGCTATTAGTTTTTCACCACCGTTTTTAATATGAACAACATACTCTTCTCCAGTTGTTAATATGTTATTTTCCCAAGCATATAATCCCAGCTTTTCTTGTGAAAAATGAAAATCTTCCGATAACCCATCGAAGTGAGCATACAAGCAATTGCTCACTTTATAAACTTCTGAATATTCTAACCCTTCAATTTCACCACCGGAAACCGTTTGTAATATAATGTCGTAATCAATTAACAATTTACCATCTGAAGTTACGTGAGTCCTCTTCATCCTAGTTATTAACGGTCCACGTACTTTAATTCCTGCGACTTGAATAAGGGTTAACATTTTTTGTATTTCATGATCTAAATCAATTAAATCAACTTGATCTAGTTCCTTAATCAAAACTTTCATTAATTTTAAAGTTTTTTCCTTTTGAATATCGACTTTTTCCATAAGTAACCACCCAATAAATAGATTTAGAATTGAAAATGAAATTGACTAGTGATTGAAGTCAACCTATGTCTTTCAGTAAACCAACATATATATGTTTATACGCTTGTTGATAGTAGGATAAATTACCAATTTTACTTACTAAAGTTCTTGAGTCTCACTAACATCTACCTTACAAAATATTTTTCAATATCTAATTACCATTTACTGTTGTAATTTCCCTATTTCTTTGTATTCTTAGTTTCCATTAAGATTCGAGGTTTCTTAGGTTCATAGAATCCCAATTGACATTTAGCACCATCTCCAAAAATAAAGCCTAACTTTCCAACGACCTTCCCTACAACTCCAATTTTCTTTTCCATCTTATTCCTCCTCGTATAGTATAATTTGGCAACAGAAATAGTAACGCTGTTCCCATGCCATACATCATTAACAGCCCTATCTGAGCTGGAAATATCAATGAAATTCCAAGTAAACCCAGAAATGTTATTAGACAACTAAATTTTAAAAAGTGTACTCTATCTGTATCCTTTGTATATGAATTTTCAGTAAAAGACGGTGCAAAAAGAAGAATAAGGATCACGCCCAGTATCCCAAATAAAAGGAAACAGGAAATATTTAAGTGAATATCCGTGAGTTGAATGATTTTGCTTAAAATAGAAGGTGCAATCGAAAAAAGCAATATACTTGATAGATTACAGATAAAATTATTCTTCGCATGATAGCCAAAACCTGAAATACGTAAAAGACAGAAAGAAATATAACTGATCAACGTTTCTTCTAAGGAATAAAGAAACAACGATGTTATCAATACCAGCAAAACTTTAAATAAGTTATAAAACAAGACTGTCCATCCATAAATAATTTTTGTACGTTCATACTCAGAATAATTTGCTTGAGCCACGTATTTCTTGCACACCAAGTTTGCCAACCATTCTTCCACAGTTTCCCCTCCGTTTACTGGTATCTTAAAGTAAAGAAAACGCATTTTGTTGATTTTTGCCCAAGATGTCGTTTTTTATGCCCAAGCGTAAAAAAAAACCATCTTATAGATGGCTTTTGAATTGATTCAGAATATTTTTTTGGAAACGGAATGACAGATAACAGCTTTCACCATTCACAAAAGTTAATGTTCGTTTTGCCACATCAACACTTACCACATTCTTGATATTAACGACATAGGATTTATGACTTTTCATTAAGGTTGGACTTAAATCCATTAAATCAGCTAGTTTGCCATAAAATTCAAACTGGCGATTATTAAAATGTGCTTCAAGGCAATGGGATTTGGCAGAACTCTCAAAAAACATTACTTGATTAAGTGGGATTTTTTCAACTTTATTCTCGATTTTTAAAATAATCGCTTCTTCTGTCAACCGTTGTTGTAAAAATCGTTCAGATGCTTTATCGATACACGCTTTAACACGTTCTTCAACTGCTGACAGATGACTTTTTTCAATATAATCTAATACTTCTAGTTGATATTTGAAGACCAACGACGATAATTCCCCGTGAGTTGTAATAAAAACAATTTTTGCGCTAGAATTAATGCTTTTTATCTTTTCAGCTACATCCATTCCGTCAATCATCGTTTTTAAATCCACATCTAAAAAGAACAGACTATCTATTTCGCTATCTTGTTCAAAGTTCGTAAGCAACTCCTCAGGTTTTGTCGTACTATATTTCAGGGTCATTCCTACATCTTTAAACAAAATATATTCACGAATGACTTTAACAATTTTATTAAGATAAACAGGTTCATCATCACAAACGAAAATATTCATTTTAGCCCTCCTCATTCATCTGAATCACAATTTTTTGAGTAAACCGATTATCTTCTATTTTCGTTTCTAAAAACAGCTGTGTAGAATTACGAACTACATTTTGTAAAATAGAAAGGCCATTTCCCCGCCCCTCTCCTTTTGTAGAAAAACCAGTTTCCTTTAATTGATGAATTGGGGGAATTGTCGACAGACAAGAATTTTCAACAATAATAGTCAGAAACTCCTTTGTCTGAATCAATCCCATCTTCACACTAGGATACTCTGTCGTTGCTGCACCTTCAATTGCATTATCCAAAATAATACCTACTCCTCTAATCACTGGAATAATCTGTTTATCGGATAATTTCTTTGTTTTTTCGGGCACCTCAACAATGGTATCAATTCCCTTTTGTTGTGCGATAAGAGCTTTATGAATAACTAAGCTTTTCAATTCCTTACTCTCAATATTGGTCGCTTTTGAAAGTTTAAAGCCCTCTTGATTTAGCTCAGAAATCATTGGCAAAATCGACGTATAAAAATAATGTTGAAGCTCGTCATAACTTTTTTCTTTAAGGAAAGTATCCATCGTCAACAAGATATTTTTATAGTCATGACGAAAGTTACGAATTTCATTGTTGGTATTTTCTAAAAGCATCATGTATTCCGTTAAACTCTGGTGCTCTTGCTCTAATAGTTTATTCCTTAGCAACTGACGAATTAAGCCTACAGAAAAACCGGCTCCCACAATCAATGCACCGCCATACAGCATGATAAAAAATAAATGTGTCAGCCCCTGATAAGAATGGCTGTCAAAATAGTATTCATCAAAAATTAATGCGTAATAACTGCTCAATGTCAAGGAACAAAGAGCTGTCAGAACCCAGCCTGTTTCTTTTTGACTTGTTAGATGAAGGAGAAACTCTTTTATTTTTACCGAAATTAGCGACCCAATCAACAAATACATGATGAGTACCATACCCACAACTTGAAGTAACGTCAGAGCATCATAAACTTTAACTTTAGTTAATAAGAAACCCAATACATAGTTCAAGAAGACATAGAGACTTATTGAAAGGGTACTACTAATGACAGCTACAAATTTATTGCTCTCAAAGTTAAAAGCTAAAATTGCTAAAAAAATTCCAAATAATGCAGAAGAAATTGGACCAATGAAATGGAATATTCCAACATTTATCACTATCAAAGCAAATAAAAATAAAAAATAGGAACGTAAATATTTTATTTTCAAAAAACGCGAATTCATAAACCCAATTACTAAAAACTCCCCACTCAGTAACAGTGTCTCTTGTAATCCCCTCATATCCCCCTCATTCCTTCCTTCATGAAATTTCTTACAAAATTTTATTTACTTCTCAAACCAATCTTCCAACTCATCCGTACTAACTTTACTATAAATTCTGATTAGTACCGGACGTAACGTTTCAAATGCTTCTATCAATTCTTCTCCTCCAAATCTTGTGGAAAAAGATTTATTCGTTAATTCTTCGGACAATTGATTGATTAATTCTCCAGTTTTTTGTTGGTCTGCCAAGATATTTATTAGTTTTCCCACTAAATACCGATCTTCAAAATTACTGTTCGCAAAAAAATCGTACTTATCGACTTCCTGCTTAACCAGTTTAATCATATCATCTTTATCTTCATAATTAAATTCGCCGGCTACATCCATGTATTCGATGATTCCACTTGTAATAATGGTGACTGCCTCATCTTTCTTCTGTTTAGATAATTCATCGGCAATCGGTAATTTTTTTATCTGATCACGTACCATTTTTTGAAGTTCTTCTTTAATGACTTCTTGCTGCAATTCATAAAAATAATCATCCATAAACTCCTCGCATGGATAACCAACTTCATTTTCCCATGCAGGATTTTTAAACTTCCCAGTGTAAAACTCTTCTTTAATTGCTTTCACAACTTCTGGATGTTCTTGCACAATCCTGTTCTGCCCTTTTAACTGCAAGTAGTCCGCAATATATTCTTCAATATCGCCAAAGTAAAACCAGCCTACTGGTTTCCCACTAATACTAGATAATTGATTAATGACACTTTCAGGAGCTAGCGCATAGCCTTGAACATAGGAACTGATTGTTGGTTTCTTTATCCCCAAGCGATTTCCTAACTCTGTAAAGGACAGATTCATACTCTCTTTGATTTCTTTGATTCGTTGTCCTACCTTCACTTTATCAGGTTGTAATAAGCCAAACATAGATTACTTCCTCCTTGTCATTTTTCCCTATTATACCATTCGTATAAAATTTCGTATATATTTTTTTGCTAATTCTCTTGACTTCGTATAAACAAACGTATAAAATACAAATCATAGATGGCCATCTATCTTTTTTTAAACCAATCGTATAAATTATCGTATATTAAAAAGGGAGGGCTATTATGCCAATTAAAATCAATGATCTCACTTTACCAAAAGAAAAACTCGAAAAAGAATACCAAGTTGTCAATGTTACTCGCTGGCAAAAAGACGGAGAAATTTTAGGTTGGAGTTATGAATGCATCCTACCAAAACTTCGCTACGAAAAAATCAGTGTCAAAGTCAAATCTGAAAATCCCGTAATTACTCCGGAAGAACTTACTCAACAAGGTTTAGCCATGGTTACATTTGCCAATTTAGTGATTGCACCTTGGGGGCGCTCTAACGGTCAATTCGTTAGCTATGGTTTATCAGCCACGGCAGATGCGGCAACTTTGATTCCGAAAAAACAAGGCCCTGCTACGCAAAATTAATTTTCCTATGGGTTTGTTGGGCGGTTAGGACGAAACGGCGGGGCAGCGCCATAGAGCCGCTTCTGTCCGTTAAGACCGCCCAATAAATCCATAGGCTGGAAGGACTGCTTTGCAGGACTTCCCCTTAACTTGATTTATAGAACAACATCAGGCGAAAAATGATGGTTCTTTGACAACTGAATACACATCAAGGAGTGATGATTTTTGAAAGCTTATAATCAGAAAATCATTGAAACTCCCACGTACCTTGAAATTTATGATTATGAAGCAATCATTACTCCTAAACAAAAAACAGAAAATATTGAAATCAATCCAAAACGAAAAAAAGAATTAGCTTGGCTTTATGAAGAAGAAAATCCAACTAGCGATAAAAGAAAAAACTATGATGAACTATCCGCTCAAGGACAATACGACAGCTTAAAACGAAAACAAAAATACTATCAAAATATGCGTTTTGAAATTGCCCGACTCGTAGATATGAACTTTGACAATCAGACAAAATTTTTAACCCTCACTTTCAGAGAAAACATTCAAGACATTGCCTATGCGAATAATGAATTTAAAAAATTTATCAAGCGACTAAACTACGAACTCTATCATACAAAAAAAGCAAACCTGAAATACCTTGCCACGTGGGAAAAACAAGAACGAGGTGCTATCCATTACCATATCATCCTATTTGACTTTCCCTTTATCTCCGTCAATCGTCTTACTACTATCTGGGGACATGGATTTGTCAAAATCAACAAGATTGATGTAGATAGTATCGAAAATCGCGGGCGCTATATCAGTAAATATTTCGATAAGGACTTAGATTTGAAAGAGCATAAGAAGAAGGCATTCTTCAAATCCCGTAACCTCAAAGTACCCAGCGTCACAAAGCAACTCGTGGATCAACCTTTTGACATCACAAATCAAGAGGTACTTTATACCAATGAGTATCTCGTAAGACGTCCAATATTTTACAGTGCGATAAATGAAGGTGGAACTCCTGAACAAGTGATGGATTTTCAAGAAAGCATTGTTCGTTATACCAAGATAAAAAAATAATTCATTATTCCCTACGCAAAATTCAAAGGAAGTGAGAATATGACCGAAATGAAAATTTTACTCAGTGATGACCAGATGGGCATCATTTCTACTCAACTATCTGATTTAATCACAACTGAAATCGAAAAAATTAAGACACAGGAAAATCTGCAACACCGCTATATGAATAAAAAACAAACTTGTAACTATCTACAAGTTTCCAATAATACGTTAGATGGCTGGATTAAAGATGGCTTGCCCTTCATTCAAATCCACGGATCAAATAGATTTGACCGTATCGCCATTGATCAATGGCTAGCAAGCCTAGCAAAATAATTCCGACATCGTTATACTCCATATATAGTATTTGATTTCGGCTCGCAAACTCGGAGGGAAATACTATGGCAATTAGCAAAACAGAAAATGAGACTTACCGTTTACGACTTTACTATCCACAAGATATCCAAGAGATGATAGGTGTGAACAAACTTTATTCCAAAACTTTCAAAACTAGAAGGGAGGCAAAAGCAGCAGAAATCGATTTTTATGCCAAAATTAAAGAGCTACGGGAAAACAAAGAAAAGAATGCTTTTGAACTAGGTGGTGAAGCACTGTTCAAAGATTTCTATGAAGATATCTGGGTTGATGCTTATACAGCTGGTTTAACTTCTCGAAACACGAAGTCCCCCACTCCTGTTACAATCGCGAATACAAAAGATATTTTTCGACTTCATATCTTACCCATGTTCGGAAAATACACATTGAACTATCTGAATCAAAACAAAGCCTTTGTTCTAAAAATCATGACGCAAAAGGCTGCCGAATACGCAAACTTCAAAATACTACGTAGCTACGTTAATTCTATTTTCGATTGGGCAGAAGAACTTGAATACATTGAACGGAATAAACTAGAAAAATCGCTCAAACGGATCAACGCTACTAAGAAAAACCAATTGCAAGAAGCTAAAAAAGAAGAAGATTTGTACCTCTCCTTTGAACAACTTCAAGAATGGCTAACTGCCGTCCAAAACGATTATGAAAGTGGGCAATTGACTTTACAGGACTATGTATTATTTCTGACTACCTTCTTTTTATCTGATCGCAAATCAGAAACTTATGCCATCAAATGGAAGAACGTGAATTTCACTACTTCCCAGATTACGATTGGCAAAGCCTTGGATAAATTTGGCAATGAAAAAAGCACAAAAGGGAATAAAACGACAATCTTCCATATTCCAAATGAGCTAAAGCAATTACTTCAACAGTGGAAAGTCCAGCAAAAAGAAGAACTAGCTCAATTTGAAATCGAACAAACCGAAGAACAGCTACTCTTTACCTTCTTTGATGATAAAGGGAATATCAATCAAAGGCTTCATACAGATTATTTGAACTACCGCATGAAATCCATTGAGCGACGACATAAGCACCTTACCCATGCGACTCCACACAAGTTACGGCATACTGGCGCAACTTTAGCCAAACAAGCTGGTGTCGCTCTAGAACAAATTTCTGAAGCATTGACTCACAGCGATACCAACATCACAAGAGCTTATGTAAATACACCAAATGTGATTCAAATGCCTATTGGTGAAATTGCCTATCGTAAATTATCTCAAAAAGAGTCAGATCGGAATGGTGTCAACAATGGTGTCAACTCAAAAAAAGACGCTTCGCAAAGTGAATTGCGAAACGCCTGAAAGTACTGATATGAAGCTGTTTTTAACGCTTAGAGAATTGAGATGCTTTACGTGCTTTTTTAAGACCTGGTTGGCAGTTCAACTGTGTTATTTTAAATCAATGAATATCAAAAATGCTGATTTATCAGTATTTTTCGCCTCAAGATTTGTACTGGATTTCAGTCGATTTTAGGCACTCGTAACCACGATTCGTAACCAATTTTGAACGTAAGACAATTTGGTTACGACAAATTCAGAGCATATCAGTATCTACTACACTTCTTTTTTATCTTTCCATTGAAGAAACTGCATGGTAAACCCATGTGGTCTTTTTAACGTTGCAAAGTCAAAGATAAAAGAACAAATCCTCCAAATGTTAGGCGCTCTTTGCGGAGGGGTTCGCCTCAAGCGAATTCCCCTTCGTAAAGAGTTCGCCTTGGACACGAGTGGGCGCTAGCCCGCGAGTGTTGTTTCACCCCCCCTATCTAACAGGGGGGTACAAAAACACGAAAAACAATCGAAAAACTACGTACAAACACTGTTATACCAAGGAAATAAGCACTTATTGACAAGTGTAAACTAATTTAAAAAAGTTCACACTTTGTTTTCACTGGTTTTAGCGAGTTTCAAATAGTGTATTGAGCTAATATTTTTAGTTATGCAAGTTTCAATTAGCCTCATTGAATTTTAAACTACCGATTTTGTGCTTCTATTAATGGCCCGTGAATCGTATTACGATTTGAATTCATTTATTAGCTGATACTTAGTCGAACGGCCTTGCCCGACTTTTTGAATCTTATTCTCTGTTTGTAGCCCAGCCAAGGCCCGTTCTATCGTTCGCTGGCTAATATCCGGCAACAAGTTCTCCATGTCAGCTCTGCTTAGAGGTTCAAAAGACTTCTCTAGTTCTTCTACTACCCGCTCTGCTGGTGTTAGCTCCTGATTGATAATAATCTCGAAACGCTCTGAGAAGTTTTCATAGGCTCGCAAAATGATTCCCACAAGATAGCGAACAAACGGCGTATAGTCTTGTTCATTTTCCAACCATCCCACAGAACTCGCCTGTAACGCTTCATAGTAAGTTTGCTTCGATTCTTCAATCAGCATCTCAATACTGATGTACTTGCCGACTAAATAGCCCGACTTGTACAGCAACAGCAATGTCAATAAACGAGACATCCGCCCATTTCCATCACTAAATGGATGAATTGAGAGAAAGTCTAAAACAAAGCAAGGAATCAGCAGTAAGGGATCAATCTCAGCCTTCTGAATGGCTTGATTGTATTGGTAGCACAGCTCATCAATTAAATCAGGTGTCAAATATGCAGGCGCTGGTACAAACCGAACTCGCTCGTTACCATCTAAATCTTTTTCCGTAATAACATTATCGCCACTTTTAAACTTACCTTTGTAACTTTTAGCCGAGTAATTATATAGATTTTTGTGTAACGTTAAAATATCGTTGGGCACGACGCGAATATACTCGTAACTATCATGAATCAGTTTCAACACATCTCGATAACCGGCAATTTCTTCTTCATCCCGATTACGAGGTTTTACTTTTTCCGCTACGATTTGCTTCAAGCGGCCATCTGTTGTTGCAATTCCTTCAATTTTGTTGGAAGCCTCTGTACTTTGAATCAAAGCCAAGTCTGTCAGTTTGCCTAAAATCTCTGGTTTTGTGGCAATATACAGTTCTTGTTTCCCCTTATAATCATGAATCTTGGTCAGCATATTTAGCAAATCATGACTAAGAGAGAGCTTTTTCAACTCATGATAATCAAATTCTTTCACCGCCATTCACCTCTTTTCTCCGCCATTTTATCTTATTTGGCGGAGAAAAACAAATAATGGCGGAGAAAACTATATTTCATCATCACATTAGTTTTACTATTCAAATACAAAAAGCCCTAAAAGTATTTCACAAATTCAATTCAAATAAACTAAGTTTTAGTGAGCTTCGATAATCCAATTTCTTTTAACTGGTAGATTTTTTAGGAAAAAGAGTAAATTCTACGTAAGAGCTACAATTAAAGCTCTAAATGTTGATATTGCTTTTATCAGTTGTGACTGATCTTCAAAAAAACAACTATTCGATGTTAATTTGTAGCTTTTAAATGGGATATCATTGTAAAAGCATTAACTTCTTAACCCTCTACCTGTATCGACTAAATAGTAACAAATAGAATAAAGAACAACAATAAATAAAATAAGTATTGTAATCGACATAGCTATTGGTACATCGGTTGTTCCTAAAAATCCATATCTAAACGCTGAGATCATATAAACAATTGGATTTATTTTTGAAACACCTTGCCAGAATGGGGGCAACATCGATATCGCATAAAATACTCCTCCTAGATAAGTTAACGGCTGTAAAACGAAGGTGGGTACGATCGATACGTCGTCATAAGATTGAGCAAAAACACCGTTTATCAAACCAGCTAATGAAAATAATATTGCAGTCATTAATAACGTGAGAATAACAATAATCCATGAATGAACATTAAGTGGCACAAAAAATAAGGAAATAATCGTTACAAGTGATCCTACGAGAATACTTCGTCCTAACCCACCAATAACAAATCCCCAAATGATGATATGTGTTGGTACTGGAGCAACTAATAGCTCTTCAATATTTTTTTGGAACTTTTGAGAGAAAAAAGATGAAGATACATTAGCGTATGAGCTTGTGATTGCTGACATCATAATTAATCCGGGTACGATAAATTCCATATAAGTGAACCCACCCATATCTCCAATTCGGCCACCAATCATTTTCCCAAAAATGATAAAATACAACGATGTCGTTATAACTGGTGGCACCAGAGTTTGTACCCAAATACGTAGATAACGGTTAGTTTCCTTAATAGCAAGACTTTTTAAAGCAGTAAGATAAATATCACGCATTGGTTTCCTCCAAAAATCTTTTTTCTTCGGTGATTTTCAAAAATAACTCTTCTAAACGATTAGATTTATTCCGCATCGATAAAACTTTCATCCCTTGATCACTGAGTTGATTAAAAATATCATTTACTCCTTGATTTCGTTCAACTTCCACTGATAAAGTCAGATCGTCTTCTAAAGAATACGTATATCCTTCTATCTTAGGAACTGCATCATGAGGTGCTAGATCTAAAATAAATGTTTCAAATTGTAATTTGGATAGAAGTTCTTTCATACTAGTATTTTCAATCAATTCTCCTGATTGAATGATCCCTATGTGTCGACAAAGCATTTCAGCTTCTTCCAAATAATGAGTGGTCAAGATAATAGTGGTTCCATTTTCGTTTAATTCTTTTAAGAAGGACCACATTTCACGTCTCAGTTCAATATCCACCCCAGCGGTTGGTTCATCCAAAATTAATAGCTTTGGTTCGTGCATTAGTGCTCGAGCGATCATCAGCCGGCGCTTCATCCCGCCAGAGAGCATCCGAGCACGTTCGTTACGTTTTTCCCATAAATTTGATTGCTTCAAATACTTCTCACTGCGCTTCAATGCTTCTTTTCTCGGAACACCATAATAACCTGCCTGATTCACTACAATTTGTTGAACAGTCTCAAATGGATTGAAGTTGAATTCTTGTGGTACAAGACCAATTTGCTGCTTTGCTCTTTCTAAGTCTTTATCAAGATCGTAGTCGAAAACTTTTACCATTCCAGATGTTTTATTGACAAGAGAAGTAATAATACCAATGGTTGTCGACTTCCCAGCACCATTGGGCCCTAAAAGGGCATAGAAATCACCCTCTTCAACCTGGAGATCAATTCCACGTAATGCCTCAACACCTGTTCCATAGATTTTTTTTAAATTCATTATTTCAAGTGCATATTCCATATACTTTTTCCTTTCGTAAAACAATTCTTAAATTAGAAGTCGCTCTAACTTTTATACTGTAAAAAGGCATGTGGTCAATTGACCACATGACCTTATTTTTTCTTACTTTGTCTTTCTTTCCTTTTGGCCAATAAATAGAATACCAAAATTAGCGTAATAAAGTTGATAAATATTCCAATACTAATTGGATAATTTAGTAATTTAGCTAGAATAAATGCCAGTGACATCCCAAATAATCTAGCAACGGCTCTCTTTTCTTCAGACATAAATTATATTACCTCAGCAATTTACTATTTAATCAATATTCTCATAAATTTCTTGATAATTTTTGTTTCCTCCGGAAAGATTGTACACGTGTTTGAATCCTTCGTTTAACAGTATATTTTGTGCAGCATTCCCGGTAACACCTTTATTACAGTACGTAATTGTCAAAACATTCTTGTCTAACTCATCGTAGCGTGTCCTCAAATCAGATAATGGAATATGAATAGCTCCTTTAACCTTTGATTTTTCGAATTGCTTTTTGGATCTTGTATCAATTATCTGTAACTTTTCTTTTCTGTGTTGTCGTTCAATTAACTCAATCGGGGACATCAAAGGCGCTCTTCTCTTCACCGCGTTATCTAAGGCCATTCCAGTATAATGAACGGGATCCTTGGTTGTTGAAAATGGTGGTGCATAAGCTAAATCTAAATCAAACAGTTCTTCCGCCAATGCTCCAAAGGAAATAGCCGTAGCAAGCACGTCGATTCTTTTATCTACTCCGTCATAACCGATAATTTGGGCACCCAGAACTCTACCGCTGCTTTTATCTGCTATTGCTTTGATGACCATTTCTTTGCCATCCATGTAATCAGGTTTATTTGGTTTTATATTGTATAAAACGGCAACTTCTAATCCTTCTTTAAGAGCTTCCTTTTCAGTAAGACCCGTTTGTGCAATGGCTAAATCAAAAAAGCGCAAAATACCGGTTCCTAATATTCCTTTAAATCGTAAAGAGCCACCAGTAATTGTGTCACCAGCAATTCTACCCATCTTGTTCGCAGTCGAAGCCAAGGGACGATAGATTGGTTGTTGAGTAATGCGATTGTAGCTTTCTGCTACATCCCCTACTGCATAGACATTTTTCAAATTGGTTTCCATTCTATTGTCTACTTTAATTGCTCCCGTTTTGCCCAACTCTATTCCTATGGTTTGAGCCAATTCTGTATTTGGCCTTACTCCTGTTGCCAATACAAATAAATCGGCTGATAATTCATTCCCTTTTGAAGTCTTAACAGCAGTTAGTTGTTCTTCACCTACTAATTCAACAACCGTTTCTTTTGGCCTAAAATCAATCTGTTGTTTTGCTACTTCGTTCTCTATTCTTATAGCCATATCCCAATCTAAATGAGACATTGGATGGTTGCCTCGTTGCAGTAACGAAACAGCTATTCCTTGTCTCTGTAATTGTTCAGCCATCTCTAACCCAATATATCCAGCACCTACAATAACAGCTTTTTCTACTTTATTAGTCTTAATAAAGTTGTGAATATTTTTACCACTGGAAACATTTTTGATTTGAAATACATTTTCAAATTGTCTATTAGAGAATATAGCCGGTGTATTGTAAATTGAACCTGTTGCAAATACTAATGCATCATAATCATCTGAAAACGACTTTCTAGTAATCAAATTTAGTCCGTAAATACGTTTCTTTTTATGGTCAATACGTTGTACTTCATGCGAAGTATGAATATCTACGTTGTATCTCTTTTTGAACCACTCAGCATTCCGTGGAGTCAATTCATCGAATTTTTCAACTTCTCCTCCAACAGCATATGGAATTCCACAAACAGAATATGAGATGTCGATATCTTTATCATATAGAATGATTTCCGCTTCTTCTGTGTTCCTTCTCGCTTTTGCAGCAACACTTGTTCCTGCTGCAACAGACCCGATGATTATTATTTTCATACTATGCACCCCAACTACTCATATAGATTTTCAATTTGGTTAGTATCACCTGACTTAACAAACCATGACTTAGTATTGTTGGAAATCTTTACTAATAGCAACATGATCGGTACCTCAACTAACACTCCTACAACTGTTGCTAAAGTCGCGCCAGACTGTAGGCCGAAAAGTGAAATCGCAACAGCAACCGCTAGTTCAAAGAAATTGCTCGCACCAATCATTCCAGCTGGTGAGGCAATCTCATGAGGCAACTTCCAAAACCTTGACCACCCATAGGCAATAGTAAAAATTAGTAGCGTTTGAATGGTTAGTGGAATTGCAATTAATAAAATATGAATTAGATTGGCTAATATTTTTTCACCTTGAAAAGAAAAAATAATAATCAACGTTAGCAATAATCCAATGATTGTAACAGAGTCAAATTTCTTTAAAAAGACATCTTCGAAATAGTACTTACCTTTATTTTTTATTATCATTACTCTAGTAACGAAACCTAGAAGTAGTGGCACTACTACAAAAAGAACTGTAGATAATAGCAATGTTCCCATTGGAACAACAACATTGTCCACACCAAGTAGAAACGCTACAATGGGTGCGAATAGAATCAAAATAATTAAATCATTGATCGCTACTTGTACCAGAGTGTATGCTGCGTCACCTTTCGTTAGATAACTCCATACAAATACCATAGCTGTACAAGGTGCAGCACCTAATATAACAGCACCAGCAACGTACTCTTTTGCTAATTCTATAGGTATAAGATTCTTAAAAATCACATAGAAGAAAAAAGCGGATATAGCATACATTGTAAAAGGTTTGATTAACCAGTTTGTCACGCAGGTAACAACTAATCCTTTAGGCTTTTTGGCTGCACTAACAATACTAGTGAAATCAATCTTCAACATCATTGGATAAATCATTAACCATATCAAAATTGCTGTAGGTATTGATACCTGATAATATTCAAACTTACTTAAGGTGTCAGGAACGCTCGGCAAAAATTTTCCAATTAGCACCCCAATAACCATACACACAATTACCCATAACGTCAGATATTTTTCAAAAATACCTAATCCTTGTTTTTCATTCTCTGAACTCATTTATTTCCTCCTAATGGCTTGCGCCTTCTTTCGAAAAATATTTTTGTTTAAATTTTAAAGCAACATTCACTAAAGCAATTAAAACTGGAACTTCGACCAAGGGGCCAATAACCGCCGCAAATGCTTCACCCGAATTGATCCCAAATACACCTACTGCTACGGCTATCGCTAGTTCAAAATTATTACTTGCAGCCGTAAAAGATAACGACGCCGCGATTGGATAACTTGTGCCCATTTTTTTTGAGAGTAAAAATGATACAAAAAACATAATTACAAAATAGAATAGTAGTGGGATAGCAATTCGAACTACATCTAATGGCAACTCAATCACTTTTTCACCCTTTACGGAAAACATTACGATAATTGTAAATAGTAATGCAACCAAAGTTATTGGGCTTATTTTAGGGATAAACTTAGTTTCAAACCATTTTTTCCCTTTCATTTTGATCAAAATAAATCTTGAACTAAAACCTGCAATAAATGGGATTCCCAGATAAATAAAAACGCTTTTGGCAATTTCTCCCATTGTAATATTAATCGTATGTGTCTCTAAACCAAGCCAGTTCGGTAATACTGTGACAAAGATATATGCAAATAATGAGTAAAATACAATTTGAAAAATAGAATTAAATGCTACTAATCCAGCTGTATACTCGTTGTCTCCTTGGGCAAGCTCACTCCAGACGATTACCATAGCAATACATCGAGCAAGCCCAATCATAATTAACCCAACCATATAACTTGGATAGTTGTGCAAAAAGACTACTGCTAAAACAAACATAATAATTGGACCGACAATCCAATTTTGAACTAGTGAAAGTAAGAGTACCTTCCAATCCTTAAAAACACGCCACATTTCTTCATATTTTACTTTTGTAAGTGGTGGGTACATCATCAAAATTAAACCTATTGCAATTGGAATCGAAGTCGTCCCAACTTCTAAATGATTTATTACTTTAGGAATATTGGGAAAAAAATACCCCATTCCTATACCAATTGCCATTGCAATAAAAATCCATAATGTCAAATATCGATCTAGTAAAGACAATTTCTTAGTTACTTGATTCATTTTTCCATCTCCAGCAGAATAAAAAATTTATTTTCCTCAAACGAATAGATGAACCTATATATAGATTGTCATCTATATATAGGTCAAAAAATTAATGAACTAATTTTGCGTCAAAGTTAGGAACCCACTCTGTTACCGCAAAATGCCCATCTGAAAGATCTTTTACTTTATTGATCCACTCAATTTCATTTGTAGCGCGCGCCTTTAATACTTCATTGGACGTATCGGTAGCATACATACTTTGATTGACTAGCCACCAAGTATGAGCAATCTTTGCACGATTCAAATCTTCATCTAAACGCATCGATTCGTACACTGGCGTTGTTTCAGGCAGAGTAACCATCAATACTTCCGTTTCATTGCTATTTTGTAATCTTGGTAATAGCTTTTGAATCGACAATGGCACTTCGCCAGAACTTCTTTCAACTTCTTTGGCATAGCTTTGCGTGGAATCCAAAAGAAGCAATGTGTGTCCTGTTGGAGCGGTATCTATTACCACAATTTCATTTTCTGACTTATCTACAATTTCCGCAAATGCTCTAAATACTGCAATTTCTTGCGTGCAAGGTGAACGAAGGTCTTCTTCGACATAAGCGACATCATCCGCATTCATCGTCAGACGAGCTTTTGAAAGAACCTCTTTTTTGTAAGATTCTAGTTCCTGTTCTTCATCGATATGGCTGATTGAAATTGGCAACTCATTCGAAATAAAAAGATTTAGATGATCGGCAGGATCCGTTGTCGCTAAACGAACTTTTTTACCTGATTGTGCCAATTTTTCTGCGATTTGAATAGCAACAGTTGTCTTGCCAACGCCACCTTTTCCCATCGTAAAAATAATCTTTTTATTCGTTCGAATAAACTCACTCACAATAAAATCTAACGTTGGAAACTCAATCGGTTCCTGTTCATGTTGGTGAACAGCTGGCTGTTGATTACTCAATAAAATTTGAAGCTTATCTATTCCTGCAACGTTATATGGGCGAAGTGGAATATAGTACTTTTCTAATTTGCTCAAAGGCTTTGGCATTTCTTCTAGATCACTTTGTTGTTCACCGTAGATTACCTGAGAAATCACATCATCAGGATTATTCAATAATCCGTTAACCACTAGTAATTGATTCTTAATCCCTAATTTCAATAGTTCCTCGGAAGCACGTTCAGCTTCAATTAGTGGTGCTTTTTGCGGTCTGGTCACTAAAATTAAAGATGTTTGGGTTGCATCTGTAAGTGTCTCCACTGCTTTTTCATATATCTCTTTTTTATCACCCAATCCGGATAATTGTCCCAAGCAAGAAACTCCAGTTGTATTTTCATCCAGATAATTATTCCAAGCAGAAGGTAATTGTAGCATTCTTAGCGTATGCCCAGTGGGGGCGGTGTCAAAAATTACATAATCAAATTGCTCTGCAACTTCTTTATCAGTTAAAAAGTTCGCAAACTCGTTAAAAGCAGCAATCTCTACTGTACAAGAGCCTGATAATTGTTCTTCCATATTAACTAGTGCACTATCTGGTAAGATTCCCCGATAAGGACCGACAATACTCTCTTTGTATTCTTCTGCCGCTGTGATTGGATCAAAATTTGCAACTTTCAAATGGCTAATTCCGTCAACCGTAGTCGGTTTATTTGTTAATTTTGTTTGGAAAACATCTTGCAGGTTTGAAGCCGGGTCTGTGCTGACTAGCATAACCTGGTTGCCGTCTTCCGCTAAAGATGTCGCCGTGGCACAAGCCGTAGTCGTTTTCCCAACCCCACCTTTACCTGTGAAAAACAGATATTTAGTTAATTCTATCTTTTTTGGTATATATTGAAGCATTGTATCTCCTCCCTTTCCCTTTTAAAGAGGTCTATTAACAACAGCCTTCGCTCCCATTATTCCCTCCACAGCAGCTACCAGAACTAGCTGATTGAACTACAAAGCGAACCTCTCCATACTTTCCGAATTCCTCTAAGGTTGGATAAGAACCTTCTTTGACAATTTTTCCATCTAATAAGGTTATCGGCAAAATATCATTACCATTTTCTTGAAGCAACTTCAAGATTGTTGGATTTTTGACAAAAGCATCTGGATCACTGGTTAAATTGTGACGAGAAGCGTCAATTGAATCCAGTCCTTCGAAATTTTCAAATACTGAGGTTACCATTAGTAATTCTTCATCAACTGATGGACCGCAGACTCCTGTTGAACAACACATTGCTGGTTCAAATAGCTCCAATTTTTTCATCATTTTTTTCCCCTTTACAATTACAATTTAGTTTATTACAAATGCAATCATCTTTATCAGAAAACAATTGCATCATTGAACCCATAAATTGATCGGCGAAGCTTTCCGTTAATTGATAATGATGCCATATTTTATCCTTAGTCACTGTGACAATCCCAGCCTTTTCTAATACTTTCATATGATGTGAAAGAGTTGGCTGAGTGAAGTCAAAGTGATCTAAGATATCGCAGGCACACAAACTACCGCAAGACAATATATCAATGATTTTTAAACGTTTTGGATCAGCAAGAGCCTTAAGCATTATCGATATTTCATCATAATTCATATCTTCTACTCCTTTACATAGATGGATGTCTATGAATAATATAGATGAACATCTATATATTGTCAATCGCTTCTGTCTTTTTATTTCTTACTTTACTTTGAAACCTTTACTGCAAAAATGTAAATACTACCTATCACTCAAAAAGTAATAGATGGTATTTATCAAGTAATTATACGTATCAACCGCACTATTTCAATTTTAAAAAATAAATTTGCATTCTACTTGCCTCAGATTTAAAAGCCTTGTATATAAAATTCGTAGTATCTTCGTTCTTAACTTCAAATCGTTTTGACTGGCTGTTATAACTATACTCAACAATATTCAATTTTTCCTGCGCACGTTCAAAGCCATAGTAAATAATTCTAGACTTAGTTAAGTCTACACCTAGCATTGGAAAAGCTCGTGTAAAATAATCAATTTCAATTTGATTCCTTAAATCCGGAAAATTATGGTATAGATATTTTTGTCGCTTCGCAAATGTATAAGGCAACAAATGAACTCGGTTGTTCTTAACGTCTACATAGGCATAATAACGTGGTGATGGATCCAATGGGTCATTAGCCGCGGCCGCCGTATAAAGAGAATCTGTTCCTTCAACTTTGGAATACGTTAGATACGGATCATTTCTCTCCACTAACATACCGGAATCCATAATTCCTTGCAGAAACTCCATAATCGTCATTTCATCATAGACATCCACTTTTTGCTGTTTCAAGAATACCAACATTTGTTGTAGAAATGCTGGATTCACTTGTAACTGAAAATGGTCCTTCAATAAATTTGTTAGTACTTCCTCTGGCGTCCCATACAATAGCTCTTCTACCGTCGTCTTACCCAATAAGGCGATTTTTTTTAGTTTATCTTCTTTGGGCAGATTAATTCCTCGCTCCCAATTATTAACTGTGGTTTTGGGAGAATTACTGATTAGCTCACCAAACTGAGCCATACTGTAGCCTAAATCCGTCCTTATTTCACGGATTTTTTTTGCTACTCTTTGTTGATCAACTTTCATAGTCCTCATCACTCCGATATTTTTCTAGTTTAATCATATCAAACTTTCTTAATAATCGAAATACAAAAGTACTTATTTTCGGACTTTATTTTATTGACATTCTATCGAATTGGGTGTACGATAAACAAAAGTACTTTTATAAGTACTTTTGAAATGCCCTTTGAAAACTGAATAGCACCTTTCTTCTTTTCACTTCTAGATCGGAGGTAGATCAATCAATGGCAGTTGAAATTACACTTTCGCCTGATCAAGAGACGAGTTTAAGAGAATATATGTATACCTTAATGGTAGATGAAGTGAGAAACGCACGAATAGCCGTACATTTAGAGAATCGCTATTTATCAAAAAAAGAGACTTGTGAGTATTTAGGTATCGCCAACAACACGCTTGATAAATGGATTGATGCAGGACTTCCCATGATACATCTTTGGGGTGTTGTACGATTCCAGCGAGAAGAGATAGATAAATGGCTAAGGGAGTATTCCAAAGCACAGCAAGGCGCTGTATGATGAGTGTGTAGTGATACTGATATGCCATTTTTGAAAGGAAGATAGAAATGGCAATTAGTCTAATGGAAAATGGCTCGTATAAAGTCAATGTTTATATGGGGGCAGATGCTTCTCGATACGTGGCTTATGCGGACAGCAAACACGAAGCAGAGATTTTAGAAACAGAAGCAAAATTAAAAAAATTGAAAGGAGAAGTGAAAAAGAAGAAAGGTTCTTATACATTCAAAGAGGTTTACCAAATGTGGTGGGATAAGAAATACACGGTAACCCAACATCATGAGCAATCCACCTTGGATCGAACTAAGACTTGTTTTAAGAAGCGGATTCTTCCTTACCTAGGGGATATTCCAATTAATAAGATTACCTATGACCTATTAGAAGATACCCAAATTTTGTGGGCATTTGGCAATGAGGAAAAAGGGATTAAACCTTACGCTAACTATAAACACTGTGTCTCCTACACCAAACAAGTATTACGCTATGCCCTAGTGAAAGGTTATATCCAGAAGAATCCCTATGATTTGTTGGAGATGCCTGTAAATGCAGACCTAAAAAACAAAAAGGAAGAAAAACGTCAGCAAAAATATTATTCCAAGGAACTCATTCAACAGGTGTTAACTTTGATGAAACAAGAATATGGGGTGCGAGACTATACGTTACTTTCTTTGGTTTATCAATTAGGAGCAGCCAAAGGAGAAATTTATCCCTTGGTCTGGTCAGATATTGATTTCAAAAACAAGACGATTTCCCTCATGCATAAATTGGTGAAAAATAAAGCTACCGGAAAATACGAACGTGTAAAAGGAATGAAAAACTCCTATCGCTTTCGGACGATTCCAGTAGCAGATTCCGTCATTGATTTATTGGCAAAATGGAAAAAGGTACAATTCAATGAACTTCAACAAGTCAATATTTTCCCAACCGATGATCAATTTATCTTCACCTATACGACTCAAAAGGGAGAACTGAATCAACCTTTGCATCCAGACTATCTTAACAACAAACTTGATGCCCTTTCAAAGAAATTCGGCCTTCCTAAAATAACACCACACGGCTTGCGGCATACCTTTGTCAGTGACCTTTTAAACAATGGTGTCGATGATTTAATTGTAAAATCTCTAGTCGGTCATGCGGAAACATCTGAAATCACACGAAATGTTTACGGACATGTAAATCCAGAAGTTCAAAAAGAAACCGTCAAACATTTGGAGGATTATCGGCAAAAAACAAGTTGAGAAAAATAGTCGTAACCAAACTCGTAACCAAAATAAAAAAAGCACCTCCCAACTGAATGGAAAGTGCTTGAAATCGTTGGTATAACAACGATTAACGTTTTGAAAATTGAGATGCTTTACGTGCTTTCTTAAGACCTGGTTTTTTACGTTCAACCATACGAGCGTCACGTGTTAATAGACCAGCGCGTTTTAATGCAAGACGGAAGTCAGGATCAACTTCTAATAATGCACGAGAAATACCGTGGCGGATTGCGCCAGATTGTCCAGCATAGCCCCCACCGTTTACGTTTACGATTACATCGTAAGCGCCAGTTGTTTCAGTTACGCCAAATGGTTGGTTGATAACTAAACGTAGGTCAGCATGTGGGATATATTCTTCAACGTCTTTTTTATTGATAGTAATTTTACCAGTACCTGGTACCAAACGTACGCGAGCTACTGCATTTTTACGACGGCCTGTGCCGATATATTGAGCTTGTGCCAATGAAATTCCCTCCTATTAAATTAAGTTTGTGATGTCTAATACTTCTGGTTGTTGAGCTGCATGTGGATGTTCAGCGCCACCGTAAACGTGTAGCTTCATGCCTTGTGCGCGACCCAAAGTGTTTTTAGGAAGCATACCTTTTACAGAAGTTTCGATCAAACGACGAGAATTTTTAGCACGCAATTCACCAGCTGAAACTTGTTTCAAGCCGCCAGGATGATTTGAGTGACGGTAGTAAATTTTATCAGATGCTTTTTTACCTGTTAATTTCACTTTGTCAGCGTTAATGACGATTACAAAATCACCTGTATCCACATGGGGGGTGAAAGTTGGTTTGTTTTTACCGCGTAAGATTGAAGCAACGACTGCTGAAAGGCGTCCCATTGGAACATCAGTAGCGTCTACTACATACCATTTACGTTCTACTTCGCCTGGTTTGGCCATATATGTTGTACGCAAGATTTTTTCCTCCAATTTCAATTTCGAATGTTTACAATCACTTGAGTTTCCGGGGCTCTTTGTGGGGTAAACAATACCATTTAACATAATAACGGTAAAACTGCGCAAAGTCAATCAAAAGTCGCGGCTTTTCCCAGTATTTTTAAACTTTATTTTTTCCTGCCATTATTTCCCTACTATTAATAATCAAATTTTTTAGAAAAAGACATTTTCAACAAACAGTCCTTGTTACATTTTATTCCATCATTTTTCAGAAAATGATTTTTAGATTTCTTTAAGCAATTTTGTTCTTTTATACAAACTAAACTTTATAAATCACCTATTTTTGTATAATTTATGCTTTTTTAAAAATATTTTGTATAAATATTTATATTTTTGCTTGCTTTTTAATTTTCAATTTGATACGATAGCGTCAACACATTTTTACTCACACTGAAAAAAGCACAACAGAAAGGGCGTATTTATTATGAAAGAGAAGGTTGTATTAGCATATTCAGGAGGACTTGATACCTCCGTATCCATTAAGTGGTTGACCGATGAAGGGTATGACGTCATCGCGTGTTGTTTAGATATTGGGGAAGGAAAAGATACGGCGTTTATTAAGGAAAAAGCGTTGCAAGTGGGGGCAATCGCCTCTTATGCCATCGATGCTAAAGACGAGTTCGCCGAAGAGTATGCCTTAATTGCATTGCAAGGCCACACTTTTTACGAACAGTCTTATCCTTTAGTATCTGCACTATCCCGACCGTTAATTGCGAAAAAATTAGTTGAACTAGCCCGATCAACTGGCGCTACAACGGTTGCACATGGTTGTACTGGTAAAGGAAATGACCAAGTGCGTTTTGAAGTTGCAATCAATTCTTTAGCGCCAGAATTAAAAGTGATTGCACCTGTCCGTGAGTGGAAATGGTCTCGTGAAGAAGAAATTGCTTACGCCGCCAAAAAAGGTGTACCAATTCCAGCGAATTTAGATAATCCTTATTCGATTGATCAAAATATTTGGGGACGTGCGTGTGAGTGCGGCATCCTTGAAGATCCTTGGGCAACACCGCCTGAAGGAGCTTACGAAATTACCACTGCCATTGAAGATACACCTGATACAGCTGATATCGTGGAAATTACCTTTGATCAAGGCGTTCCGGTGGCATTAAATGGCGAAACCTACAATTTTGCTGACATTATTATGGAATTAAATTTAATTGCCGGCAAACATGGCGTGGGGCGAATCGACCACGTGGAAAATCGTCTGGTTGGCATTAAATCCCGCGAAGTCTACGAATGTCCCGGCACAGTGACTTTAATGAAGGCGCATAAAGAATTGGAAGACTTAACTTTTGTCCGTGAAGTAGCCCATTTCAAACCGATGATTGAACAGCAATTAAGTAACATTATTTATAACGCATTATGGTTCAATCCACTAACTGACGCTTTAATTGCTTTTCTAAAAGAAACGCAAAAATATGTCAACGGTATCGTCCGCGTTAAATTACTAAAAGGCAACGTGATTGTGGAAGGACGTAAATCTGAAAATAGTTTATACTCTGAAAACTTGGCGACTTACACATCTGCTGATACCTTTGATCAAGACGCAGCAGTTGGCTTCATTAAATTGTGGGGCCTGCCCAGCAAAGTTCACGCTGAGGTTCAAACACAAATGCAAGCAGAAAATTTGGTAAAATAAAGACAAACAGGATATTTATTTTACCGACAATCAACTTTAAGACAAATGGCTGTGCCATAAGTTAGGTAACGATACAAACTCTAAAATTTAACAAATCGAGATTGGAATAGACGTGTTCAGCTTAGAGAAGCTACTGCTGGACCCTCGTTTATCCGTAAATAAGCGCTGTGATTATATTAATTCACAGCCCCAAGATTCGTTACAAATCCAGCGGACTGTAGTTATTTCCGGTTGGATTTATCCCAGAGTTTTCTTACAACTTATGTCGCAGCTTTTTTAACTGACAAACGAGGTGGAGAAAGTGGCAAAATTATGGGGTGGCCGTTTTGACGGTCAAAACGAAGCATGGATTGACGCATTTGGCGCATCGATTTTATTTGATCAAAAAATGGCAACACAAGACATCAAGGGCAGTTTGGCCCATGTTAAAATGTTGGCCAAAACAGAAATCATTACCGCTGAAGAATCTGCTGAAATCCAGCGGGGGTTAGAAAAACTGCAAGAAAAACTAGCAGCCGGACAATTAGAATTTACCATTGGAAACGAAGATATCCACATGAACTTGGAATCTTATCTGGCCGCAGAAATCGGGCCGGTTGCCGGCAAGCTCCACACTGCCCGCAGTCGTAACGACCAAGTGGCGACAGATATGCATTTATATTTAAAAGATATCGTCAAACAATTGCTACCAAAAATTCAGCATTTTCGCAATGTTTTAGTGGAAAAAGCAGCAGAAAACGTCCACACCGTCATGCCTGGCTACACGCATTTGCAACATGCACAACCTATTTCTTTTGCCCATCACCTGCTGGCTTATTATGAAATGTTGACCCGCGATCAAACGCGTTTTACTGAAAACTTACAGCGAATTGATAGCATGCCACTAGGTAGTGCCGCACTTGCGGGTACGACCTTTCCAGTCGACCGCTTTTTTACGGCTAATGAACTAGATTTTGGCAATATTTATGCCAACAGTTTGGATGCTGTTAGTGATCGTGATTTCATTTTGGAATTTTTAAGCAACAGCGCCATTATGATGATGCATCTCTCCCGCTTTTGCGAAGAGTTGATTTTGTGGTGCTCCCATGAATTTAAGTTTGTGGAATTAACCGACAGCTTTTCTACCGGCAGCTCAATTATGCCCCAAAAGAAAAATCCCGATATGGCCGAGTTGATTCGCGGTAAAACTGGTCGCGTTTACGGCAACTTATTTGGTCTTTTGACCGTTATGAAAGGCTTGCCCCTTGCCTACAATAAGGATTTTCAAGAAGATAAAGAAGGCATGTTTGATACAGCGGAAACGATTTTAACTAGCCTGGATATTATGGCAGGCATGATTGATACCATGAAAGTTAACAAAGAAAATATGGCGCAAGCCACTGAATCGGATTTTTCCAATGCAACAGAACTAGCCGATTACTTAGCCAACCACGGCGTGCCATTCCGCAAAGCCCACGAAATTGTCGGCAAGTTAGTCCTAGCCTGCATTCAACGGGGGATTTTCCTCCAAGATGTGCCGCTGGAAAAATACCAGCAAATCGCACCTGTCATTGAATCGGACATTTATGAAAAATTATCTTCTTATAACGCCGTTAAAAACCGCCACTCTTATGGTGGGACCGGTTTTGATCAAGTAGACAAACAAATCAAAGCCGCCAAAACACAACTGCAAAAAGAAAAAGCTGCCGATTAAACTACGGGCGCAAATATTTAACATAGTCCTGACAATTTTTATCATATAAAAAGTTAAAATACCTGTATTATAGAAGAAAACTTTTGGTCGCTTGCTTTCAGCACCAAAAGTAATCGCCCCATTCTTGCAACTGTGAGCTTTGCGGCAAACTTCTTAATCCAGGTATTTTTTATATTGAACAATAAAATGAACTCAAGGTATCGCGAGTGCGCGTAATACGATAAAATTTTGATAATTTGTTTTTCAAATTTAAACGTAAAGCACCAGCAAGTTTTCCAAAACAAAAAACTACATATTTCAAAAAAAAGTGAGGAATTTAATCTTTTGGGTTTGTAGTATAAGTGAAGTCAGGAAATACCAAAAGCAAACAAAATAGTTTTAATTTGCAACGTATCTTAACAAGGTGGTGAAGTAATGGAAAAAATTGAAAACACCCTCTTTTATCGCAGGGTGAAAAAGCGCGATGAAGCGGCCTTTAACACATTAATTACCGCCTACAGTAAATTATTATGGGCAGTGGCTAGTCGCAGCGGCGCGGCAAACGGCATGGATTTAGAAGAAGTAGTCAGCGATGTCTTCTTACGCTTGTGGGAACAGCCGGAAAAATTTGATGAAAAAAAAGGGAGTCTAAAAACTTATTTATGCATCATGACTGAAAGTATGACAAAAAACAAATTACAACAAGCACGCCGGCGTCAACACGAAACACTAGCGAACATTGAAGAAAACACAGATGAGTTAGTTAGCAGTGAGTTAGAAGAAAAAGCGGCTTGGCAGGAAATTTACAGTCTTATTATGACTTTTGATGAGCCAACGCGGCAAATTTTACTTTGGCGAATTTTCTACGAACTAACGCCCCAAGAAATCGCCAAGAAGTCCGGATTGCCGGCAAAAGAAGTCGACAACCGGTTGTATCGGGGGCGAAAAAAATTACGCAGTTTGGTAGAACGCAATTCCTTTTTCAGAGAGGTGGAAAATACATGAAAAAACATCCTTTAGAATACTTAGACGATACCCAGTTAGATGAGTTGTTACATTATAACGAACAGCCCTTTGATAAAGAAAATAAAAATAACATCCACCAAAAATTTGCTACAAAAAAAGCTTTGGTTAAAAAAAGAAACCAGCGACGACGCCGCTGGTTAATCAGCGGTGCCACAGCTGCTTTAGCTTTAATATTAGTCGGCTTTACTTTCCGAGATGATTTATCGGTGGCTTACAAAAAACGCTTTGGCAATCAAACAGAACTCCTTTTATTAAATTCTGATAAGTTAAGTCAAAACGTTACCGATCAAGGATTGGAACTAAAAGCCGTCGCTTCTTTTAAAGACGGAAGTAATCAATATCTTGTCAGCCAACTAACCGATCTAACCGGCGAACGCTTGGACGAAAGCACCATGATTGATCGTTGGCAAATGTTTGGCGGCGGGAATACTCAAATGACCCATTATGATGCCAGCACCAAAACGGCGACTTTAGTAACCAGTGCAATCGGCGCTGATGATACGCCAAATTCAGGTTTTCAATTAACGGCCTTTACCAGTGGAAAAAAAGACTTTGCGACAACCTATCAGCCAAATTGGCAAAACTTACTACAAGCCAAAAAGAGCTGGATTGATTTAACGAAACAACAAGCGCAAGGAGGCGGTCTAAATGAAGAAGTTGCCAAAAATTATGGTGTGTCTTGGAATGAACTGGTGAAAACTGGCCTTAAACCTTCACAAGTAAACGAAAAATTAGATAACCAGTTTACAATTTCAAATATTGCCTACAAAGACGATTTACTCCATCTGCAATTAAAAATACCCAATACACCCAAAATGGCGGCAGTTTTCCCGCAGTTAGTAATAAATGATAAAAAAATTGATTCTTTCGCTGATTTTAGCGTCGATTATGGCACCCATAACAACAAAACTGGTCGCGCAGATTATCAAGAGTACATTTTCCCAGTTAAAAAAGCCGATTTAACTCAGGCAAAACTTGTTTTAACAGGTTGGCGGTGGGAAACTTACCAAGAGGGAGATTGGGCCATTCAACTGAAAAAAGCCAAAGAACTTCCGTTAACTAAAATCTCCTCTCAAACGCTCACAACGCAACAAGGAGAGTTAAAATTAGATAACATCCAGCTTTCACCTATCGCCCTTGATTTTAACTACACCGGCAATTTAAACGGTACGACGATTACATTAAACTATGAAGATGGCACAAAATTTGCAACCACCGTTGAATATGCCGATCAGCTCAATCACAAAAAAGCCGAAAATTTTCGTTACGAATTCGGTCTAAAAGATAACAAAGAAATCAAAAGCATCACCTTTAACCAACAAAAATTAAAAATGAAATAAGAAAAGCGGAACAAACTGCCCTCAGCTCTCAAAAAATAAGCGCGGGATTTCTTAAAATTGTTTTTCTAATTTTTAGAAATTTCGTCTTATTTCTTGGAGAGCTAGTTTGTGACGCTAGACAATAAGAAAAGCGGAACAAACCGCCCTCAGCTCTCAAAAAATAAGCGCGGGATTTCTTAAAATTGTTCCTCAAATTTTTAGAAATTTCGTCTTATTTCTTGGAGAGCTAGTTTGTGAAGCTAGACAATAAGAAAAGCTGAGCAAACTGCAATCAGCTCTCAAAAAATAAGCGCGGGATTTCTTAAAATTGTTCCTCAAATTTTTAGAAATTTCGTCTTATTTCTTGGAGAGCTAGTTTGTGACGCTAGACAATAAGAAAAGCGGAGCAAACTTGGTTAACTCGCTAGCAATAAGGCAGAAGCTTGATAAATTTTTTTCTAATTTCTCAAGTTTTTGCCTTATGGTCGCTCTAATTCTTGAAAACTTCATTTTTTCCCTTAAAATAGAAAAACAAAAAAAGCAGCGCGCCACTTCCTTGTCGCTTAAGTGAAAGACCCCAAATTTATTTGGATCTTCAACTTAAAAGATGGGTCGCCTGCTTTTTTGCTTTTTAGCTTTTTCAGGAGGTTTTTCTACTAGTTTTACTTGGTTTTTACAGCGTTTTTTGATTGTTTTTTTCCTCTTTGCTTTTCAACAAGTTTTCCACTAGGCCCTACTGGGGTCTGACTACTTTTTTCGTAATTTTTCCACTGAGCTCTCAAAAAAAGTTTATTGAAATTCTGTCATTTCAGAGCGGAAACGCAATGGTAAGTGATTGCGTTGGGCGCTAGGGTTAATGCGCTCTTTAATCGTCACAGCGGCTAAAAAGGCGCGCCACTGCTCCCCTACGATATCATTGCCTTGTAAAAACTTATCTTTTGGCAGCGTGATATTTTCTAATAAACGATAGCTGCCATTTTCCAGACAGGCTAATAATTGATGGGTTTCATCGTAAATCATGACCTTTTCATTGGCGTAACGCTTTGCAAAGTGTGGGCAAATATACGGCAGACAATAGTGCTTTGGCGTAATTTTAGCAAACAAAACGTCCTCCACATATTCAAATCGAACAAAACCTTTGTACTGGTGGGCCTCACCATACAAAGCACGGACTGCTGTATCTAGTGCTAAAATTTCCGGTTTACCAATAAAGTTCTGCAAATTATCTTTGGTATCAAGGCCAATATGTAACGCGTGAAGCAAGTAGGTCTCCTTGTTTTCCAAACTCGTATTAAAGCCGTCGTGAAGAAATACATAGTTATTTGGTGTTAGAACTTCTTGCAGGCGACGGGCAATCTTTTCGGCTTTTTTTTCATCAGTTTTAATCCACTCCGGCGGAAATAAATTATTTTCCGTTGTAGCCGGATTTAACACGACAGCCGGAAATTGATGGCGGCGAAATGACAGGTCAATGACGGTATAAAAACCCGCCAATGTCCCATCGTATTCCAAAATGTCGATCGTTTCTTTCATCCACACCATCACAAATCCCTTCTTTCTGATGCTTTAAATTGTATATTGTCTTATTGCAACGCAAATTGGTGCCGCTGGCCTTTTTGCCGCTCAAAACGTTCGACATCAAACAAGCTCATCTGCTCACCAAAACTTTGGGTATTAAGAGCCTGCAGCTGTTTAAATTGGCGTTTTGAAATCAAGGCTTCAATAATCCACTGGGGATCTTGCACTAAGCCGGGAAATTTTTCGTGGTTGCAGCTGACAAAGTATTGGGCACGTTTTACAACCACGCCTAACTTTTTTAAATCGCTCAAATGAAGACGATAATATTTGCGGGCGCGTAATATATTGCGGGCGCTCTTTGGCCCTACGCCAGGAATGCGCAAAAGCGTATTTAGATCTGCGGTTTGCACATCAACAGGAAAACGATCCAAATTTTGAATTGCCCAGTTGGCCTTGGGATCGAGATACAAATTGAAATTGGGTTGTTCTTTTTTCAAAATTTCATCGGGGGTAAAATTGTAAAACCTCATGAGCCAGTCGGCTTGATACAGACGATGCTCCCGCAACAAAGGCGGCTTTTGCGTTACAGCGGGCAGGAGTGAATCATCATTCATCGCAATATAAGCAGAATAATAAACGCGTTTTAGCTGATACTTTTGATACAAATTGCCGGAAATTTTTACTATTGCACGATCTGTTTCCGGGCTCGCCCCGATAATCATCTGGGTAGATTGTCCTGCTGGCACAAAAGGCGTCTTGTGACGGTAAAGTGCGGGCAGTAAATTTTGTTCTTCTTTTTTTAGGGCAATTTGTTTCATCGGCTTATATAATTCATAAGGATCTTTATCCGGTGCCAAAAGCTGCAGGCTATCTTTTGAAGGCAGCTCTACATTTACACTCATACGATCTGCCAGATATCCCAAGCGCTCGATCAAAAGGCTATCCGCCCCAGGAATCGCTTTGACGTGAATATAACCGCGAAAGCCTTTTTCAAAGCGTAAAATTTCCAGTGTTTTAATCATCAACTCACAGGTATAATCCGGTGATTTTACAATCGCCGAGCTTAGAAACAGGCCTTCAATATAATTTCGCAGATAAAAATCAAGCACTAAATTCGCCAATTCCGCTGGTTTAAACGTAGCTCGCGGGCGCTGATTGGAACGACGATTGACACAATAATGGCAGTCGAAAATACAAGCATTGCTAAACAACACTTTCAACAACGACACGCAGCGTCCATCCGCGGTAAAAGAATGACAAATTCCAGCAGCTTCAGTACTGCCGATTGTCCCACTGCGACTCGTATCACTCACACCACTGCTGGAGCAAGAGACATCATATTTGGCTGCATCCGCTAAAATACCGATTTTTTTCGTTAAATCCATTTTGGGCACCACCTTTTCTGACAAGACAAACCGAACGTATGTTTGTATTTTAACAAGAAAAAAGACGCCTGTCAAAAGACGTCTGCTGTAAATTTTTTAGAGTAGCAATTCGTACAAATCACACGTATCTGTGCCCCGGTCATCAAAAGAACGCAATTCTTTACGCTCCCGCCATAAGTAACCGCATTTTTCATAGAGACTTTTTGCCGGTAAATTATCCGCAAAGACATCGAGGCGAATGGCCTGACAGCCTTTTTTTAGCGCAACTTCTTTAGCACACGCTAACAAACTACGTCCAATATTTTGACCTTTAAAATCAGCATCTGCCAATAGCGTATGAATGACTAAAAACTCTTCATCCAAAAGGTGTTGATTTTCCCAAGCAATTTCGGAATATTCTACTTCATGCTCATGATTTAAAATAACACTACCAACAATTTGACCGTCAATTTCTGCGACATAAAGTTCCTTTTTAGACAAGGCGGCTGTCATATCACTTACCAGTGGGTAGATTTTTGGTACCCAACTTACGATTGGATAATTGATTTGTGCCATTCCTTTGTTAAAAAAAGCTATGACCGCCTCTTTTTCAGCCTCGTTTGCCAAACGCGTTTTTACTGCCATCTGCTCACCTTCTTAGCCAAATTTCTAAGTATTTTCTTAACTCAACTATACCATTGTCGAAGCTAAAATGCAGAAATGTTTTGCCCTAACTGCAGCTTTTAAGCTTAATTTCTACTATTTTAAGTCTCTTAACAGTGATAATCTTAGGAAATCAATCAATTTTTTAGTAAAAATTAGCGGCCTCTTTACTGCTGAAAAGCACAAATAATAGTAGCAAACTTCCCCAAAAAATTTGCTACTATTATTTGTAAGTACCACCAGTCCCTGTGACAGTTAAATTCTCCCCATTGTATTTGGCCTCTCTTTTTTGAATTACCTTTTGAGCCAGGTTGGCCCAATCCAAAGGTCGTGGCGGTGCTAACCAGACAACACAATCTTTTTGGTAATCCTGCCCTAACTCCCGTGAGTCTGTCAGTAGAATATCCGCATCCTTGATTGTCGGAACAACATTTGCGCCGATCTGTTTAAAAAAATCGAGGTTTTTTACGATAAATTGGTTGTACAAATTGCCGTATGAAAAATCGACATACACATTGATCGTTTCCAAAATCAATTTTTTAGGAAACGAATCCAAAATTAAAAAGAGATACTGCAGTAAAAGCTGTTTTTTCTTGCGATACAAATCAGGTGCTGTTTGCTTAAGATTGCTGATATAACGCCTGCAAAATGCTAATACGCGCGGGAAATTTTGCTGAAAATAAATAATATTTATTTCCGGCTGAATACTTTCAAATGCCGTGCTTGTCTCTAACAATTGAAAATGTAAATAACGGCTACGGGTCAAAAATCCAGCCAAACTTTCCGTTTCCTTGATCAATTTTGGGAAAGTTTGAATTAATTGGGCAAGTAAGTTTTGACTCCATTGATTGATCTGTGGACTTTCTGCAAGTGCAAATGTTAGTCCGATCTCTTTGGAACGCGCTCCGTAATAACAGTAAAACGCCGCCGCTTCAGCCTCCCGGTATTGCGAAGGAACCCGGTAAAAAAAGGCTGTTTGCATTTCTTTTTCCAAATTTTCCGGCAACAGAAAACTTAAGTCTTGCCATTCTACATACTTTTTTTGCTGAATACGTAAATTGGTTACGTGTAAGTAATGCATCAACTTCATTTTTTGATGCATCGTCATTTTGATTAAATCCAATACTTCTAATTTCGTTTGAATCATATTTTGGTCGGCCACAGGATAAATATCTTGATCATTTTTAAAAATCCGGGCAAATAACTCGGTTAAAAATAAGCGCACGTTCTTTTCACTTTTACCGGTTAAACGAAACTTTTTATCAATCGTGATGTCGAAATTTTTTAAATACGTATTCAAATTTTTATAATTGCTATGGGCAATTGGGTAACTGATCAACTTTTTTTCGGAAAGATCATTCAAGGATTTGAACTGCCCTAAAGCAGCCCCTGCTAAAATTTGAAAACTCGTTGATTCTGCCACGTATTTTTCTAACAACGTTTCAGAACTTGCACTTCCGGTAATTTCCAGTTGCAAAAAAGGTTCCTCGACAAAAAGATTTATTTCTGGTGCCAGCTGATAATGTTCCAAATCTAAAATCAGCTGATCAATCAGGCTTTTTAATACATAGTTGGAAATTCCTAATTCTTCCATTAATTCTTTTTTTGTTAAAGCAAAATACGGGCTGCGTTCTACTTTTTTCAAGAGCTGATATTTACGCCACTCTTCTTTTGCTAAAAAATTAGCCAGCAAAGTCATCACTCACTCTCGCTTCTAATTTTCCATTTCCTTGACCGTACAATACCAACCCCGATAATACATAGGCACTTTGCGCAATTTCTGTCCATTCGTCGGCATCATCTCCTCCAGTTGCATTTCCTTCTGGCAATAATGCTGCGATTTCCATGGGGGCAAAAAATTCGTCGTTAAGCATTAAAACTTGATTTTTTCTCCGCCCTTGTAAAGGTGATAAGTAGTAAGGCTCACTTGGAAAGACAGCTGTTTTTTTACTTTTTGTCTGTTGTTTCTCTAATAAATAAGCGTCTTTTGGCACTACGTCTTGCATCACTTTTTTTGCCTCTATTATTTTTTTAGCGGATTTTGGCGAGACAACGATAGGTGAGCTGGCTGCCTCTTTCTCCAATGCTAATTTTCCATCTGTCTTTTGGGTGTTATTGGTTTCAATTTTTTGTTCTTCATTTGCGATTGGTGTAATCGCATTATGCGGATCTAATGGATCATAAATAACCGTATTGGCTAAGGCGTGTTCTGAAAACAAGAAAATTGAAGCCCCTACTGCTAAAAAGACCGAACGCGTCATTTTTCTCATTACATCACCCCTTTTCTAAAATTATGAACTGATTTTTTTAATGATGATAATTCCCAGTACCAAGCAAAGTAAAAACGATACGATAACGCCGATGCCATACCAGCGATTTTGTTGCTGATTTTTTCGCGTAATCGTTTTTGCCTGTTTTACCATTTGTGCCTTTATTTGTGACTGGGTATTATTTTGAACCAGCTTGCCGTACACCACATAGCGCCATTGCGTTTGCGTTGGTTTATCGCAGGTGATTAGTGTAATCTCTGTTTGATTGTGATCATCCAGAACTTGCAGTTCACTTTGATGCACGAGTTTTGTTTCCTTTACTTTGTAATGATAAAAATTATTTTCGTAGCGTAAATAAATGCTATCGCCTAATTTCACCTGGAGTAATTTGCCAAACAGCAAGTTCTCACGCCCAAGATGATGACCAATCAAGACAAAATTATGATCTTGTGGCGAGTGCTCTGGAAAAAGCGAACCTGCTCCTACTAATAGTTCTTGGTTGGTCACACCGTTAAAAACAGGCACGCTGATTCCTACTGCCGGTAATGTTATCCCGCCGCTTTCTTTGAAGACGGCCGTTTTCTTAAATGCTAAAACATCAGCTAAATCCGGTGGCTGCACAGCTTCTAAAGCCACACTTTCTTCACTTGTATGCAAAGGACTTGTTTTAAGTGTGACATTATCGGTTTGATAAATTAACAATGCCTGCTTTAAAAAAGGTAAAAAAAGCAGGGTCACTGCTAGGACATACAATAAAATCAGACTAATTTGAACTTTTTGCTTCATCATCTTCTTTATTTTTCTTTCTGCGCCAAATAATAAAGAACAAAATTAACAAGAGCAGCAATAAAATACCGATTAAAATATATACCCAGGTATAGTCTTTTTTGATGGTGACATCTGAGTCGTTTAATTTTTTGGCTACTTCAGCTTTAATTTCAAAGTCTTTTGACAATGACCAATGGTAGTGATAATTGGTTTCTTTATGACCATCTCCAATAAATTTAAACTGTCCTTTTTCATCTTGCTGCCCATAGGCTTCGATTTTCATGGTATACTTACCGGCTTTTAAAGCTTCACCATTTAATGCTACAGCTAAATCAAAATTGGAATTTGGTGCCATTTGCATGCCTTTTTTTTCTGACGTATAAAGTGCTGTATCACTGCCTTTTTTGCTAATCGTTGTTTTTGTCGCTAATTGATTTAAATAGGTAGGATTAGGATTTTGTAAATTCCCTTGAATGACATTTCGTGCATTGCGCTGATCTGCGGCGACCTTCGTTAGTTTCAAGTCCGGCGCGCCATTATCTGTAGTTTGGCGCATCAATAACGCCACAACATAGGAATACTCATTTTTAATTGCCAAGCCTTTATCTTCTTGCTTGGCAGTGGAATTATCTGTCTTTGCGGCTTTTTCTTTAAACGTGATGCCCCCGGCAATTACACCAGAAAATTTCTCATTGGGCATCTGTATTTTAATTTTATATTCCGCTGCAGAATGAGGCGCCAAGCTAATCTCACTTGGTGCTTTTACAAAGTCTTTAATATTATATTGCAGCGTCTCATCTGCTTTGATCTCATTTTGGCTGTATTCAACAACCCCATTGCCATTAGTAGTGGCACTATTGATTTGAGCTTCTACGACTACTTTTTGATCCGTGTCATTGCGTAATGCAACGGACAATTCATCTGCTTGGTTTGGTGCCAACAATAAATCAAAATACGTCTTTGTCTTATCAATTTGATTAGCAGAAGTCTTTGGTGTCACAGCAAAGTTAAACTCCGAGGCAAAACTCGGCTGTGGTAATAACAAACAGCAAAAAACGGCTGCTAGCAACATGATTATTTTTTTTACCTTCATTTCTATAATCCTTTCAATGAAAAAATAGTTAGTAATTAAAACAGATTACCCGAACAATTGAGACATTTCTCTATGCTAAAAATCACGCCATAAACAGCGTTTTTAGCACGTTTATCTACTATTGTCCGGGTATTTTGTCTTATTTTAATTTTTTATTCTATTTCCCATGTCTTAAAACTTAATTTCCTGGTGCGTCAGTTAACACCCAAGTAAAGGTGGTTGTATATTTTTTAGCGTATTTCGTTGTTGCCCCCGGTACGCTTAATTCAATACTTTCTGCTGCTGTGGTAGCATCTGTACCCCAATCTAGTAAGTAGGTCCCGGCACCTTGCCCTGCTGTTGCAGACATTACATCTTGCAAAGCACCACTTGGATCAGCAATAATAGTCGCTTGACCGGTAGGCGCTGCTGAATCAGAAGCCGTTACGACATGGCCGTTTTTAAAAACAATTTCAGCCCCAGTTAATTCTTCATTATCAGCTGTTTTAAATTGATTATTTTGTTTCATTTGTAACGTCCAGCCAGCTTCTGTCCCCCGGTTGTCTGTTACTTGCACAAAGTTAGGTCCTGTTTTTTCTACGGCATCTTTGTCCACATATTTTTGTGCTTTTGCTTTGTAGACTTCGTTTTTAGACGTAATTTTTTGCGAGCCAAAATCTAAACTTGAAGCATAATCAATCGATAATGGGCCAGCAGTTCCTGGATTTGGGCCAGCTGGATCTGTTGGATCAACGGGTTCCACTGGGTCTACTGGATTGATTGGATCAACGGGATTGGTAGGATCTGTGTTTGGTGTAAACGTAATAATCCCATTTGAATCATAATTGGCGCCATCGGCTGCTAAAGCTGTCGTACCACTTAGAGCCACGCCTGCTAAAATACTTGTTGTTAGAAATAAATAACCAATTTTTTTCATTGTAATTGCTCCTTTTTTATTAATTTCCTGGTACGTCAGACAAACTCCATGTTAATGTCGTGCTGTATTTTACCGCATCTTTTGGTGTGCTACCTGGCACAGATAACGTAATAGCTTTGGTTACTTGCGCATCTACTTGTGTCCCATCTTTGTCTGTTTCTTTAACAGTCTCAACACTACCCCAACGATCAACATAAGTTCCGGCACCTTCACCTGCTTTAGCCGACATAACCAAACTTTCGCTGGCATCTGGATTTAATTCAATCACACTGGCTGCGGTTGGATGAACCGCAGTTGAGTTACTCGCAACTGTCGGGCTCACTAATTTCACTACTGAACCAGTCAATGTATCATTTAACGCACTTGCAGCTTTGAATTGACCATTTTGTTTTACTTTTAAAGTCCAGCCGGCATTATTCCCGCGATTATCTGAGATTTGCACATAATTCGGCGTTGCGGCTGTCCCATCTTTATATTGTTGTGCCCGTGCATAATACACTTGATCACTATTGGTAATTTTATTTATCCCAAAGTCTAAAGAAGAAGCGTAGTCAATGGATAATGGGCCATCGGTACCAGGTTTTGGACCGTCTGGATCTGTTGGATCGACTGGCTCAACCGGATTGGTAGGATCTGGATTGGTGGGATCAACTGGTTTGGTGGGATCTGGATTGGGAATAAATTCCACCACCCCGTTTGAATCATAAGCTACTGAAGCTGCGTGAGAAACCAACCCACCAGCCATAGAAAGTGATAAAGCTGCTAGAGCTGCCACTGTCATAAAGCGGATATTTTTCATGTCTATTACTCCTAACGTTTTCTAAATATTTTTTATTTATTACTTGCTATGGAACATCTTTTAATGTCCATGTTAGTGCTGTTTGATATTTTTTAGCGTACTTCACTGTTTTCCCTGGAACATGCAACGAGATAGCTTGTGCCCCTGTCTTTTCATCTGAACCAAAGCGATACAACCATGTTCCAAGCCCTTTATTTTGATTTGCAACGACTACATCTATTTCACTGTTAAGCGGCAACGTATAGGAAGAAACTGGGATTGGTGCGAAATCATCCGCAAGGTTTGACACCATCTCTCCTTGACTAAAAGAAATTTCGGCACCGGTAAGTAGTTGTCCTTCTGCCGTTTGAAATTGTGTCGCCTGTTTCACCGCTAAATGCCAACCACTACCTGTCCCCCGTATATCAGTTACTTGTACGTAATTGGGGCCTACCTTTTTTACGCCATCAAAATCACTATATTCTTGTGCTTTAGCATAATAAGTTTCGTTTCTTGTTGAAATTGCTTGATTGCCAAATTGAAAACCAGAAGCAAAATCTAATGAAAGGCTGCCACCTGTCCCAGCGACCGGACCGCTTGGATCAGTGGGATCAATTGGTGTTACTGGCTTTGCAGGATCTGGTAAAAGTGGGTCTAGTGGTTTAATTAGTGTATCTTCACTACTTTGATATCTGATATGAGTCCCAGTATCAGATCCATAAGCTTTTATTCCACCAATCAAACTAAAGGATAGTAGGCAAAGAAAACTAAGTATTTCGAATTTTTTCAGTGTACCCGCCTCCTTTTAGTTTGAAAAAAATCATCGCCAATAATGCAATACCCATTATTGTCGTGAATTGATAGGAGACATCCCCTGTCACTGGAATAATCACTTCTTGTCCTTTATAAGTCGGTAACGAACTTACATCGTTAGTTGTCTGTGGGCCTGGCGTTAAAATTACTTCAGGTTTTTTGTCATCTTTATTCTTTTTATATTCATATTTACCGTAAAAAGAAGTGACACTGTTACTATCATAGTTTTTTTCTGCCGCAAAGACGGGGATTGTGGTGAAAACAAACAATACCGTCAATACAGTGCTGATTATTATTTTTTTCATCTAATCACCTAATTTCCTGGGACATCCTCTAGTTGCCATGCTAATTTGCCTGTGTAATCTCCGATGCGTTGTTTTTCAACAGGAACAGTTAATTTAAATCCTTGATTTCCTGTCCAATTCGCAGAAATTTCTTTGCTACCATCGGTTGTAAATTCACCAGATTCCACAATTTGCGTAGCTGTTGTAATTTGTTTTTCCCCCAGCGAAGAAGTGTAAGATAAGTCATCTTCCAATGAAACTGTACCGTTTTTTAAAGCTTCAGATTGATGTAACGTTAAGCGCCATGGCTTTTTAGCACCGCCACGAGTATCAGAAATCACAAGCTTACCGTTTATTGTTGGTTGATAGCTTTGCGTTTGATTAGAAATGTTATTGCTCCCAAATTCAAGTTTATCTGGCACTGTATCTAATGATAAATTTCCCACAACGATAACCTTAGTTGCTGCCTTAAATGTGGCGTCCCGATAATTTAAATCTTCTTTAGGATTAATGTTACCAATATCATTATTTGTACTTGGCCGTTGATCCTCACTTAATTGTGTAATTAAACCACTTTGATCTTGCAAAAAGATTTGGATAACATCGCCTCGCGTAATTTGTAAGCTGGAAATATCAAGTTCCCATTTTCCTTGGGAATTTACTACTTGTGATGTATTTGCCTGTGGTTGACCGTTAACAGTTAGTGTTATAATACTATTAGGTTCCCCAGTGCCCGTTAATTTTGTCGTAATACTTTGGATGGCGTCCGAATTATCGACTTTAGCGGGTTCTGGTGGTGTAGCATCAATTACTGTAGTTGCGCTAGCTGTCGGTGTTATCCACGGGCCTCTTTTCGCAATACCTGTTATTTTTTCTCCAGCTTTTTGAAATTGAGCTGGATTACTTGTCTCTTTATAACGGATATACCCATTAGCATCCGTGGCTAAATCACTCCGAATATTCCCATAAGTATCTGTCAATGTAACCTGCGCTTGATTTTCTGAAGCATACACGGGAATATATTTGATCTCCCCATCAACTAACCCGTTATTATCTGGCACTTCCCCAATTATGACGCGTCCTTCAATCGTTTTATCCGCATCCGTTACCGGCGTCCATTCAATTTTAGGATTCTGATTCATCCCTGAAATCCGCCGATAATTGGCTTGTTTGAATTGCTGCAGACCACTCACTGATGTACTTACTACTTCTTTTGTACCACTACCTGCAACAGACAAACTTGGAACTTTTGCATACGTTTCACTAGAAGGCCCTAAAACCGGCACCCCCACATTCCACAAATCAATATCCGAATCAAAAATATAAAAATTATTATCAGCACGGTTCCCATTCGCGACGTTCACCGCACTCTTTGTATTGTTTAAGTTTCGCAAATCATATTGAGCGGGACTATTTAAAGTAAAGGTATTCCCGGTACGCGTAATATTTCCGGTACCTAAGCCGTTAGCTGAAACATTAATTAACGGTTGGCTACTCGTGCCAATTACATAAAAATAACTCCCCGGCTCAGCATTTAAATAGGTATTATTATTACTAAATGCTACAACTGATCCTGAGTCTTGTTTACTAGTTAAGTTAACAATTGCACCTTTTTTAATCGTCATTCCAGCCCCATCATCATCAAACCGAACGGCATTTCCCGGCATGTCTACGTTATAAACACTATTTTCACCAACCGTTAATGCTAGATAATGACTATAAACCGCAGGATAAGTTCTCCCTGAAGTTTGTGTTTGTCCTGCGTCCACGCGACAATTATTGCCGATTGTAAATTCTCGTGATGCTCCTGTTGACGTAGCACTAGCAGCAACGTTATACCAAAAAACAGAGAAGTTATAATAATTAACGTTGCCTTTATATTGGGTACCGTCTTCCATAATCATGCTACCTAAATAAAAATTTTCTGCGCGGGTATCAATATTCATCTTGCCATATACTCTTACTTCTGAATGAGAGGCACGTGCCAAGCGTTGCACGCCAGGCTCTGTCGTAACATTTCCAAAACGGTATTTCCATTTTGCACCATACGTATAATTCAAACGTGTCCCGACGATATCTTCTGAGTTAGCCCCAACATATTTTTGATTCAAAACAATATCGTGCATATGGAAATTACCAATCGCATTTTGTGGGCTCCCCAATCGAATCGATGCATCTTTAAAATGGATGCGATTCCCTCGACCATCAATCTCCAAATCATTTTTTCGTTGATAACTAGATAAGTTGGAATCAGAGGCACTTGGATTTTCAAAACTGCCTGTTAAACTAATTTTTGTAATTGTTTCATCGCGAACCGCACTGACAAAAGCCGTCCAAGTGTTTACTTCCGCCTCATTTGCTGCCAGACGGGGGCGCATTTTTTCTTTGACTTGAACATCTTTACTTTCCTCAGTTGTTTGCTCCTGACTTTTTGTCGTCGTAGCTGTGCTGGTAGGATTGGTTTCTAGCGTAGTTGCCACATTACTTTCACCACTACTGAAAGGTGGTGTCGTAGTGGAAGTCTCGCTCTTGTCTGTTTCAAGAAAAGTAGAGTCTACAGTTTGTGCACTACTACTAACAGTCGTATCTTCTTTACCATTTTCATCTCCTAGCGCTGCCGCCAATACTGGGTTGGGCACAGTTGAAAGTAAAATAGTAAATAATAATAAAAATTTTATTTTACAGCGCATCTTTTTTCATTCACCTCCTTCACGGTCTAAATAATATCACAGCAATTCTTCTGTTTTTATATTTTTTTTTATTTAAAATGACAATTATCTTATAATAATTATTGAAATGACAAAATTTATTCAAAACCAAAATTAGTTTTGTTTAACTAATTTCCGTTAAAGAAAAACCGTTATATTACAAAGAAAAACAAACAAAAAATGAAACATTAGCAATTAAATTATCATTATTTTATTGATAAAAATTATAAAATAACTATTTTTTAAAAAAGGACATTGTTTAAAACACAACGAAATTCATCTATACCAAAATATTCTTAATTTTTCTTAAAAAAAATGAAATAATTGTAATTTAGGCTGGAAATAAAGGCTATTTTTACTGATTAAATGAGATTTTTTTCTGTTTTTTCACACAATCATCATTTACTTTCTTGAATAGTCTTTTAGGTAATGGAAGTTTGATAACATTTCATACAAAAAATCTGATTTTGACAAAAAAATAAAAAGACAAAAATAGATTTTAATAGCACATCGCAACTGTTTTTTTATTTTGACTTTCCATAATTTTAAACAAAAAAAGATCCAGCGACATACATCGCTGAATCTTTTAGATAGTATTTAAATATTAAGCATCAATTTCAGGCGCTTTGCCTAAGTGTGCTTGAATCATCCAAATGCGTTTTTCTGTTGCTGTTTTGAATTCGATGAAGATGTCTTGCGTTGGATCGTCGCCTTCTTCACCAGATACTTCAATCCCTTTTTGGTATAAGTCAGCCAAATAGCGGTAACCTTCAACCAAAGTAGCTAAGCGTTCTTCCATTGAACGGTCCCAACGACCTACTTCATCAGGAATTTTAGTATTTTCAGCCATTTCCTTCAATGTAGAAAAAGGGGCGCCATCTAATGTGATTAAGCGTTCAGAAATTTCATCTAATTGGTCGTTCACATCATCCATGAAATCGTCCATCATTGGGTGTAATGTCAAGAAACCAGGTCCTCGCATATACCAGTGAGTTTGGTGAATAACCATTGACATTTGACTTAAGTCTGCCACTAATTGGTTTAATACTTCTTTTGTTTTTGCAAATTTCATTTTTCATCCTCCTTCAAATTGTTTACATTAAAATGATAGTATGAAATCGGAAAAAAGTACAACAAAACACTCTTTGGCGTTATTTCAAATTTTGTCATACTTTTAAAAAATAAGTAAATTTGCGGAATCTTTACTGAAAATCCCCCGTTTTAAAAATGACCTCTTGTTTTTTAACAAGAGGTCATTGGGTCATTTCAATTCTGCTTGTACTTCTTTTGCGACTTCTTCCATCGCTTTATTCCAATCACTTGTCAGTGTTTCTTGATCTTTAACACCCGCTACAAAGGCAAAGTATAAATTATTAATTTGGTCTCTTTGTCCTCTGACAATAGTCCACTTTCCTTTTTCAGGTTTCATTTCGATCATAATTGGAACAGCTGTTTCTTTGGCTTTAGCTGTTTTAATATTTTCTCTTAACAGCTGTAACGTTTCTTCAATAATCTTATTTTGATCGTTGGCTAGTTTATTATCTGCAATCATTTTTTGCGTAATCCCTTTTGAAGTTTCCTTCATGATGGCAGCAAAATCTAGACCCTTCACTTCATATGTCACATTGGAGATTTTACCTGCTTCTTTTACCTTTACGTCATAGGAGGTAACTTCTTTGATTTGATGATTTAATAATTCCGTTAATTCATTGGCTTCATCTTTGGAAACGGCATCACCGACACTGATTAACCCCGCTGTAAAATTATCTTTGAAATTGGCCTCATTTTCTTTAAAGCCTTTATTCAATTCTTCTCCATTTGCAAAGTTCTCTGTAAATTTTTTCGTATCTTCGTCATAGACGACGCGATCAACGAACAGCTCACCCGCCTCTTTGGCAGCAATAGCCTTATTACACCCCGCTAAAACAAATAATGCCACTAGTATGAGTGGTATCCAGATTTTTTTCATACGAACACTCCCAATCTTTTGATAAATAGCTGCTAATTTTAAAACATTAAAACAAAATTTTTGCTTTGGTGAAATCATATATTTTTTCATAAATAAGTTACATATTTTTTGCGTAATTTATTTTGAAAGGAGAATGGTTATGACTTTTATTATTGGCTGTTGCTTTGGCTCTTTTGGTTATCTTCTCGCGACGCGTCTGCCTAAAAATAGCTCACTTTTTCCTCCCTCTCATTGCGAGGCGTGTAACACGCGTCTTAGCTGGTTGGAATTGATTCCACTGTTAAGCTTTCTCTTACAAAAAGGACGCTGTCGTCACTGCCAAACAAAAATCCCCTTTGATTACCTTATTGCAGAAACTACTTGCGGACTGCTCTTTACTTTATGCTTAAATTATTCGCCGGTAAACCCGATCATCACTTGTTTTTGGCTATATTCTGCTTGGCTTTTGAGTATTTCCGACTACTATTTCAAAATTTTAGAAACCAGTATCTTCTTGGTAACAAGTCTTGTGCTATGGCTTGGGCAGTCTTATTTAAAGATGCCTTTTCATTGGCAGACATTCCTTTATTGCCTCCTATTTGCAGCGCTTTTTAGTTATTACTACCGTGAGAAATTGGGGGTTGGTGACCTTTTATTATTGCTGGCGTGGAGCCCTTGGTTATCTTTCTGGCAATTTTCTATGCTGCTTTTTCTTAGCAGTAGTTTCGGACTTTTGTACTTTATCGTAGCAAAACTACTGCAAAAAAATAGCGACAGATTGCCCTTTATCCCTTTTTTAAGCTGTGGGCTTTTCCTCGTCCTACACTTTAACAAAACGATACATGCTCTCTTTATTTTAGCATGGGAGTTCCCTTGACGGCATCTTTTAAACTTGTGACTTTGAAAATTCCATAATTTAACTTCATTTTCAAAAAATTGATTATAAAAATCCTAAACCTAGCTGCTAAATTTCTGATTTGGCTAAGGTTTATTTATCCTGCCTATTTTCTTGCGGTACAAGCAGGCTTAGAAAAAAAGATAATTTATTCCTACGACAATCCCTACTTTTCTTATAATCAAAAAAAATGAGCCAGGACAAAAATTTTGTCCTGACTCATTTCCAAAAATAAACGGCATTTTCGTAAGCGTTCTGCCGCGACTTTTAATACTAACGCATTAGTCTTGGTTGTTTAAGGCATCTTCTGCCGCCATTTGGGCTTCGATGTCTGAAATGCTATACACATTTTCAGAAGCAACCGTAACTTCTTTTGGTTCCATATTGCGGTAACGTGCCATACCAGTACCAGCAGGAATGATTTTCCCGATGATAACATTTTCTTTCAAGCCTAGTAATGGGTCACGTTTACCACGGATTGCAGCGTCTGTTAACACTCGTGTTGTTTCTTGGAATGACGCAGCAGATAAGAAACTATTTGTTTCCAATGATGCTTTTGTAATCCCTAGTAACACTGGACGAGATGTCGCAGGTACGCCACCAGCAACCAATGTGTTGTAGTTTTGGTCTTTAAAGTCGGCAATGTCTAATAATGTACCTGGTAAAATTTCAGTATCACCTGGGTCCATTACGCGAACTTTACGCAACATTTGACGAACCATAACTTCGATATGTTTGTCACCGATTTCTACCCCTTGCATACGGTAAACACGTTGTACTTCCCGTAATAGGTAGTTTTCAACGGATAAAACATCGCGAACTTGTAACAATTGTTTTGGATCGATAGAACCTTCAGTTAGAGGCGCACCACGATGGATGTAATCTCCTTCAGTCACTTTCATACGTGCTGTATACGGAACAGTGTAGGTCCGTGTATCGGTCGTACCTTTGATTGTCACTTCTTTACTACGTGTTGCAGCATCTTCAGCGATTTCAATGACTTCACCTGTAACTTCAGTGATGACAGCTTGCCCTTTTGGATTACGGGCTTCAAAAATTTCTTGGACACGAGGTAAACCTTGGGTAATATCGTCCCCGGCAACCCCACCGGTATGGAATGTACGCATGGTCAACTGAGTACCTGGTTCACCGATTGATTGGGCAGCGATTGTACCAACTGCTTCACCAACTTCAACTTCAGCACCTGTTGCCAAGTTACGACCATAACAATGTTTACATACACCATGTTTTGTATTACATGTGAAGACAGAGCGAATTGAAACAGTTTCAATCCCAGCATCCACGATTTGACGTGCAATATCTTCGGTGATTAAGTCATCAGAACCAAGAATTAATTCGCCCGTTTCAGGATTTACGACAGATTTATGTGTATAACGTCCTACTAAGCGTTCTTCCAAGGATTCGATGATTTCGTTGCCTTCGCGAATTGCGCTGATATCTAAACCACGATCGGTACCACAGTCTTCTTCACGAATGATAACATCTTGAGCCACGTCAACCAAACGACGTGTAAGATAACCGGAATCGGCAGTCTTCAAGGCGGTATCGGTCATCCCTTTACGAGCACCGTGAGTAGAGATAAACATTTCCAAGACAGAAAGTCCTTCACGGAAGTTTGAGATGATTGGCAATTCCATGATACGACCATTTGGAGCGGCCATCAAACCACGCATACCAGCAAGCTGCGTAAAGTTGGAGATGTTACCACGGGCTCCAGAGTCACTCATCATGAAGATTGGGTTTTTCGCATCTAAAGATTCCATCAATTTTTGTTGGATTTCATCTTTGGCTGCATTCCAAACACCAATAACGCGTTCATACCGTTCATCATCTGTAATCAAACCACGACGGAATTGTTTAGTGATTGTTTCTACTTGTTTGTGGGCATTTTCAATGATGTCATGTTTTTCAGATAAAACCATGATATCAGCGATCCCTACAGTGATACCGGCATGAGTAGAGTGTTTGTAACCTAAGTCTTTCATACGGTCCAACATTTTAGAAGTTTCTGTAACTTTGAAACGTTTGAAGACTTCTGCAATGATATTTCCTAAGTTTTTCTTCTTGAATGGTCCAACGAGCTCTTGTTCTTTGATGAAACTTGGAATATCTGTACCTGCTTCAACAAAGTACTTGTCAGGTGTTTGGATTGTCAAGTTGAAATCAGTTGGTTCGTTTAGGTAAGGGAATTCTGGTGGCATAATGGAGTTAAAAATAACTTTACCAACCGTCGTTACCATCAAACGATTTTTTTGTTCTTCAGTGAATGGCTTGTCCCCTAGAGTTCTTGGGTTAACTGCAATCCGAGAGTGTAAATGCACATAGCCATTGCGCCATGCAGTTACAGCTTCATCCATATCGCGGAAGATCATGCCTTCACCTTCACGGCCATCTTCTTCCATCGTCAAGTAGTAGTTCCCTAAGACCATATCTTGAGAAGGGGTTACAACTGGTTTACCATCTTTTGGATTTAAGATGTTTTGTGCCGCTAACATTAACATCCGCGCTTCTGCTTGCGCTTCGTCATTTAACGGTACGTGAACAGCCATTTGGTCCCCATCGAAATCGGCATTGTAGGCTTCACACACTAATGGGTGCAAGCGGATTGCGCGACCTTCAACTAAGACTGGTTCAAAGGCTTGGATACCTAATCTGTGCAAAGTAGGTGCCCGGTTCAATAGAACTGGATGTTCTTTGATGACGTCTTCTAAAACGTCCCAAACTTCATCTTCCATGCGTTCGATTTTACGTTTTGCATTTTTGATGTTTGAAGCGATTTCTCTTTGGACTAATTCTTTCATAACAAATGGTTTAAACAATTCGATTGCCATTTCTTTTGGCAAACCACATTGATACATTTTTAAGAAAGGTCCAACAACGATAACGGAACGACCAGAATAGTCAACACGTTTTCCTAGCAAGTTTTGACGGAAACGACCTTGTTTCCCTTTCAACATGTGAGAAAGTGATTTCAATGGGCGGTTACCTGGTCCTGTCACAGGACGGCCACGACGACCATTATCAATCAATGCATCAACGGCTTCTTGTAACATCCGTTTTTCATTTTGCACGATAATAGATGGTGCATTTAAGTCCAATAAGCGTTTTAACCGGTTGTTACGGTTAATCACACGACGGTACAAGTCATTTAAGTCACTCGTTGCAAAACGGCCACCTTCTAATTGCACCATTGGACGTAAGTCTGGCGGGATTACAGGAATAACATCCATAACCATCCAGCTTGGTTTGTTGCCAGATTTTCGGAATGCTTCCAAAATATCCAAACGGCGGATTGCCCGTGTCCGTTTTTGACCAGAAGCTGTTTTTAATTCTTCTTTTAATTCAGCTGCTTCGCCGTCTAAGTCAACGCTGTCTAACAATTGTTTAATTGCTTCAGCACCCATCGCAGCAGTGAATGTTTGACCGTATTGTTCCCGTTTTTCACGGTATTCTCTTTCAGTCAATAATTGTTTTTTCTCTAGTGAAGTATCGCCTGGATCGATTACGACATAAGAAGCGAAGTAAATAACTTCTTCCAATGCCCGTGGGCTCATGTCTAAAACTAAGCCCATCCGTGATGGGATACCTTTGAAATACCAAATATGTGAAACCGGAGCAGCTAATTCAATGTGACCCATACGTTCACGACGTACTTTTGAGCGTGTTACTTCCACGCCACAACGGTCACAGACGATGCCTTTGTAACGGATGCGTTTGTATTTACCACAAGCACATTCCCAGTCTTTAGTAGGACCGAAGATGCGTTCGTCAAACAAACCTTCCCGTTCCGGTTTTAGCGTGCGGTAGTTGATGGTCTCAGGTTTTTTAACTTCCCCGTATGACCAGCTTCTGATTTTCTCAGGAGATGCCAGACCTATTTGCATGCTTTCGAATTTATTTACATCGATCAAAAGGGGTTCCCTCCATTTCATTTCTAGCGGGTTGCAACTGAATATAAACGTAAGCTTTTAAGGGAGTTTTGACACTTGACAGTCTATGACTGAAAAGTGCCAAATGCTCCGTTAAATTAAAGCTTATTCAACGTCTTCGGCAGTTTCGATTTCTTGATTTAAATCTTCTTCTGCAGTTTTTTCTTCAGCGGCAGCTGCCTGTTCAACTTCTTTAGCAGATTGTTGTTCGGCGAATTTCGTCAAAGCATCTACTGTAATTAAATCATCATCATCGTCATCCATGTCACGAAGTTCAATTTCTTCATCTTCGATATCAAGGACGCGCATATCTAAACCTAATGATTGTAATTCTTTCACTAATACGCGGAAGGATTCTGGTACACCAGGTTTTGGAATTGGTTCACCTTTAACAATTGCTTCGTATGTTTTCACACGGCCTACAACGTCATCTGATTTATAAGTCAAGATTTCTTGCAAGGTGTAAGCTGCACCGTAAGCTTCCAGTGCCCAAACTTCCATTTCCCCGAAACGTTGTCCACCAAACTGCGCTTTACCACCCAATGGTTGTTGGGTAACAAGTGAGTAAGGTCCAATTGAACGGGCATGCAATTTATCGTCAACCATGTGGGCTAGTTTAATCATGTACATAACCCCAACGGAGATACGACCATCAAATGGTTCACCAGTACGGCCATCGTAAAGAACAGTTTTGGCATCACTTGCCATACCTGCTTCTTTAACAGTTGCCCAAACGTCTTCATCATTTGCACCATCAAAGACTGGTGTTGCAACATGAATACCTAATTGACGGGCAGCCATCCCTAAGTGTAATTCCAATACTTGTCCGATGTTCATCCGTGATGGCACCCCTAAAGGATTCAACATCACGTCAATTGGTGTACCATCTGGAAGATATGGCATATCTTCTTCTGGCATAATCCGGGATACAACCCCTTTATTACCGTGACGACCGGCCATTTTATCCCCTTCATGGATCTTACGTTTTTGCACGATGTAAACGCGCACTAACATATTAACCCCTGGTGATAATTCGTCGCCAGCTTCACGGGTAAAGATTTTCACGTCGTGGACGATACCGCCACCGCCGTGAGGAACACGAAGAGAAGTGTCGCGAACTTCGCGGGCTTTTTCACCGAAGATAGCATGTAATAGACGTTCTTCAGCTGATAATTCCGTTACACCTTTTGGCGTTACTTTACCAACTAATAAGTCGCCGTCTTTTACTTCGGCACCAATGCGGATAATCCCCATTTCGTCCAAGTTCTTCAATGCATCTTCCCCAACGTTTGGAATTTCGCGGGTAATTTCTTCAGGTCCTAATTTTGTATCACGAGCTTCTGATTCGTATTCTTCAATATGAATCGAAGTATAAACATCATCTTTAACCAAACGACGGCTCATGATGATGGCATCTTCGTAGTTGTAACCTTCCCAAGTCATGAAACCAATTAAAACGTTTTGTCCTAAGGCCATTTCCCCGTTCTCCATGGAAGGTCCGTCAGCTAGGATATCGCCTTTTTCAACTTCTTCCCCTAGTTTTACTAATGGGCGTTGGTTGTAGCTAGTACCTGAGTTTGAACGACGGAATTTTGTAACAGAGTAGACATCTAATGCCCCGTCTTCACGACGAACACGAATTTCAGATGCATCACAAAATTCAACGACACCTGGGTTTTTACATAATAAAGCAGCACCTGAGTCATGAGCTGATTTATATTCCATCCCAGTCCCAACCCATGGTGATTTAGGGTTAATCAACGGCACAGCTTGACGCTGCATGTTGGCACCCATCAAGGCACGGTTGGAGTCATCGTTTTCTAAGAAAGGAATACATGCAGTCGCAACTGCAACTACTTGTTTTGGCGATACGTCCATGTAATCAATTTTATCAATCGTTACTTCTAAGTTTTCAGAAGTTGCACGGGCCATCACTAATTCTTCTTTGAAACTACCATCTTCATTTAATGGGCTGTTTGCTTGGGCAACCACGTAATGGTCTTCAATATCGGCTGTTAAATAGTCGATTTGATCCGTTACACGGCCAGTTGCACGGTCCACACGACGATATGGTGTTTCAATAAAGCCATATTTATTTACTTTTGCGTATGATGCCAAACTATTGATCAACCCGATGTTTGGACCTTCAGGCGTTTCAATTGGACACATACGACCATAGTGAGAATAGTGAACGTCTCGAACTTCATAGCCGGCACGATCCCGTGTCAAACCACCAGGCCCTAAGGCTGATAGACGACGTTTGTGGGTTAACTCACCTAATGGGTTTGTTTGGTCCATGAACTGTGACAACTGAGAAGAACCAAAGAATTCTTTGATACTTGCCACAACTGGACGAATATTGATTAATTGTTGTGGTGTTAGCGTTTCAGTGTCTTGAATAGACATCCGTTCTCTTACCACACGTTCCATCCGGGCTAAACCGATACGGAATTGGTTTTGTAATAATTCACCAACGGAGCGAATCCGACGGTTACCTAAGTGGTCGATATCGTCAACATTGCCGATACTTTCCATTAAGTTGAAGAAGTAGCTCATAGCAGCAATGATATCTGCAGGGCGAACTGTTTTCACAGAAGCGTCAGGATAGCCGTTACCGATTACGTTAACTTCTCGTTCTGGATCTTTTGGTGAAAATACTTTAATCACTTGAACTGTCATTGGTTCTGTCACGACACCATCTTCTGAAGGATAATACGTAACAGCATTCAAACCGTTATCTAAGAAAGGTGCTAATTTGTCCATTTCTTGGTGAGACAAAACAGTGCCTTTTTCAACGATGATTTCACCTGTTTCAGGGTCAACCAAAGTTTCAGCTAACGTTAAGTTCAATAGACGTGTTTTAAGGTCTAATTTTTTGTTTACTTTGTAACGACCGACATTGGCAAGGTCGTAACGTTTTGGATCAAAGAAGCGGGCATTCAAAAGGTTACGAGAACTGTCCGCAGTTTTTGGTTCTCCTGGACGTAGTCGTTCGTAAATATCTTTTAAGCCTTCTTCAGTACGAGAATCACTTGCGTTTTTATGCAAGTCTTTTTCGATTGTGTTGCGTAATGATAAGCTTTCGCCAAAAATTTCAAGAATTGTATCGTCGGAGCCAAAACCTAACGCCCGAACCAATACTGTTAATGGAATTTTACGTGTGCGGTCAATCCGTACATAGGAAATATCTTTGGCGTCTGTTTCCATTTCCAACCATGCACCACGGTTAGGAATAACAGTTGAACCAAAGCCTTCTTTACCATTTTTATCTACTTTACCGTGGAAATAAACACCTGGTGAACGTACCAACTGTGATACGATAACCCGTTCAGCACCGTTGATGATGAATGTACCTTGTTCGGTCATCAATGGGAAATCACCGAAGAAAACTTCTTGTGATTTAATTTCGCCAGTTTCCCGGTTTGTCAAACGCAAAGTAACATGTAGTGGCGCCGAATAGTTTGCATCATGCGCGCGAGCTTCTTCAACTGTGTATTTTGGTTCCTTCAAGTCGTAATCAACAAATTCCAGTGACAAATTACCGTTAAAATCATCAATTGGTAAGATGTCTTCAAACATCTCACGTAAACCTTCATCTAAAAACCATTGGTAAGAGTCGGTTTGAATTTCGATCAAATTCGGTAATTCCAATACTTCACTGATTCTAGCGTAACTTCTACGTTCGCGATGTTTCCCGTATTTTACTACGTGTCCAGCCAAGCTCTTCACCCCTCAAAAATTTCTTTCAAAAAGGCTATCCAACTTTCGTTACAAAAAGATTACAAATATTAAACTTTCGTAACAAAAAGCATTTTTTGCGGCTTTTGGGCATAAAAAAAACCAAAAGATAGAACGTTCAAATTGACCTTTCTACTTTTGTTTTCCTATGGCAAAGCCGAAACGGACAATAGATCGTTCCTGCTTCCTTCTTTTCATCAGATAGTTTTTGCTCTGTCGATTATACAGACCAAATACCATTTTGTCAATGGTTTCTCCCAGTGCCGACGGCTTTCCTTAATAGTTTGTTAAAGATTCATTCTTTCATTTGATTCTTTTCAAAATGGTGAAACAAATTCTTTTCCTTTGAAAAAACTTAGCCGCTCTTGTTCAATTATTAACAATTTTTTCGTGACTTTCTACAAAAAAATATAGTTCAATAGGAAAGCCAAATGAACTCGATTAACTTGCAAGCTTTAAGGTGGAAGTGCAATAAATTGTTTTTCAAATTTTTTGAAGTTTTAACTTAAAGCCGTAGAAAGTTAGTTCATGAAGCTAACACAATAGGAAAGCCAAATGAACTCGGTTAGTCTTTTGGCATTAAACTGAAGCTGTCTGGCTTTACAGCAAAAAATTGAATCTTTTATTTGGAGTGTTTTGTATGGAGAAAATTAGCGGCCTCATTTTTTGGGTACCGGTGCTACTTTTTCTAATTATTGCTGCCTTTTTTATTAAGTGGGACCGCCACAAAATAATTTTAGCCGTTTTGCTGCTATTATTATTATTTTTCTTCAGCCAAGTGCTGAATCACCGGCATTTTGAGTCCCCAACGATTTTATTAATACGAATTGGCTGTCTTTTTGTTTCTTTTTTAGCATTAATCCTTTATCTTTTATATGACCATAAAAATAGATAGGAGGTTTTTTCTTGACGACAAAAGACCGCGTATTACAACTTTTAAAACAAAATAACGCCACTTTATCCGGAGAAAAAATTGCCCAAGAATTAGCTATTTCCCGTACTGCTGTCTGGAAAGCAATTAAAGAATTGGAAAAAGTCGGTTATACTTTTGAGCATTTAAAAACAGGTTACCGTTATTTACCACAAGATCGCTTGGATGATGTAGCCATTGCCGCTGGTTTACCTGATTTAGCAGTGGCGACAAAAGACATCTCGGAATCGACGATGAAAGATGCCAAACTTGCCCAAGTTAGTGGTATTAAAGCACCCTTTTTAGTCGTAGCCGATATGCAGACAGCGGCGCACGGCCGCTTTAACCGCCCGTTTTTCGCGCAAAAAGGCGAAGGCATTTACATGAGTTTACTACTAACTCCTAACCAATCTTTTGCGGAATTACCCCAGTATACCGTTTTGGCGGCTGTGGCTGTTTGCCAGGCGATTGAAAAATTAACAACCCGCAAACCACAAATTAAATGGGTCAACGATATTTATTTGGAGGGGCGTAAAATTTGCGGCATCCTTTCAGAAGCCCAAAGCGATTTTGAGTCTGGCATTATTTCCCACGTGATTATCGGTATGGGCTTTAACTTTGCCATTCCACAAAAAGATTTTCCAAGTGACCTGCAACAAAAAGCCACTTCCCTTTTTGCCGAAGGGGGTACGCCACCTTTTGAACGTAATCAATTAATCAATGAAATTTGGCGGCACTTTTTTGACCTATTAGCGCAATTACCCAAGCAAGATTTCTTAACTGAGTATCGCAAGCGCTCTTTTGTTTTGGGGCAAAATGTCAGCTTTACGCAGGGCGGAAAAACGTATTCCGGTATTGCTAAAGATATTACCGATGAAGGCCAGCTAGTCGTAGCTACGCCACAACAAACCTTCACCTTAAACTCTGGCGAGATCAGTCTCAGCTCCATTGGCAAATAAGGCAGAAAAGTTCAGTTAAAAAGAGCACTAACTTTTTTTGTGAAAGTAACGCGTATTTATTTTGACATAAAAAACGCCCAGCAAAGCAGACTAGAAATTTCTAGTCTGCTTTGCTGGGCGTTTATTTGGTTGGGTTTTATCTGTTAGCGTAGCAATTGCCAGATTAAAGACAAGCCTAGGCAGATAACATAGGCACTATTAAAGAGCACCATGTTTTTCAAGGAATAAACAAAACTATGGGGTGCAGGCAATTCTTTTTTGTGGGCAATTAAATTTTGGCGGATTTTTGGCAAAGTTAAAAAGACCAAAAGCAGCGGCCAAGAGAAGACTTGCAGTAACACACCGACCAAAATTGCCACGTAACTGGCATACATCAAATACGAAAACAAGTGAATTCCGTGCTCGCGTCCAATGTAATAAACCAAAGTATAGCGATGGTTTTTAATATCTGTTTCCAAATCTCGCAAATTATTTGCCAACATGATATTGGCAATCGTACAAATTAAAGGTATTGCGGCTAAAACTAGCGCTGCAATCAGCCAGAAATTTCCGTCAAAGGAAAACTTACCGCTCGCAAAATCAACGTTTAAATACATCACGTTGCTACTCATGGTATTGATATAAACTACCATAGCAGTAATCCCCAATCCCATTGTTACACCACTGAAAATTTCTCCCAATGGCATCCGGGATAACGGTACTGGGCCATAGGTGTAAAAAACGCCGATAAAACAGCACACCAAACCTAACACGAGCAATAACCAGCCTGTTTGATAGGCTAGAATAAAACCTAAAAGAGCAGCGGTTAAAATCATTCCTACAATCATTTGTCGCACCAATTTAGGCGACACATTTTCCCGCCCAATCACATTTTCGTTAAACTTATAGGTTTGTGAATGGGCTTTTTCAAAGTCCATATAATTGTTAATTGCCGTTGTCGTCATATCAAAAATTAACATGGCAATAAAAAATAATAGCGTATAACCAAAATGAAAGGAATGATAAAACGTAGCTGAAAACAGTGCCCCAACTAAGAAGGGGAAAACACTGGCAATTTTAGTCTTAATCTCCACGATTTCCAAAAATACTTTTAAAGACATACCACAAACTCCTTTTTCCATCTAAAAGGCGGCAATAAACAATTCAAAATAATAAGCCAAATTTAGCCGCAATTTTCCTAATTTTAGAAAACTGGTGCAAAATTTTGGCTTATCACCTGTAACTAAACGCGTTTAGAACCGCCCCACCTTTTTATTTTAATTCACTACGATTTCCCATGGTATAACCAGAGTCTTTCCCAATTTTGAAATTATCTTTAATTCCGTCGGTCACATAAATTTTATCGTCTTTGGTAACAAAAATTGCATCGCTGCCTTTTTCATGTTCTTCAATAAATTTCAACCCTTCTTTAACCCCCCTTGCAAATACAGAAGTTGATAAGGCATCGCCGTCAATGGATTTATTCGTAATAATAGATACTCCGGCAATATCGTTATCATAAGGGTAACCTGTTTTAGAATCAAAAATATGGTGATATTTTTTACCATCCACTTCCAAGAAGCGTTCATAAATACCAGACGTTACAATCGTCCGATTCTTTTCTTTGATACTGCCGACAATGGAGCCGCGGCTCTTATTAGGATCTTGAATACCGACATTCCACGGATCTTTTTGGCCACGGTTGCTATGACCTAAAACATAAACGTTCCCGCCAAGGTCAACAATAGCAGACGTTACACCTTTATCTTGTAAAACTTTTACTACTTCATCTGTAATATAGCCTTTGGCGATCGCACCAAGGTCGATGATCATTCCTTTTTCTTCCAAATAAACCGTTTGATCTTGGTCGTTGAATTTCACTTTATGAAAATCAATTTTTTTCAAAGCGGCATCGATTTCGCTTTGGGCTGGTTTTCTGGCATCGTCAAAGCCGATCCGCCACAATTGCGTGATCGCACCGATGGTCATATTAAAGGCTTCATCTGTTTCTTCACTATATTTGTAGGCTTCTTTTAACAAGTAATACATATCCGAAGTTACTTTCACCGGTTTAATACCCGCTTGTGCATTAATCGCATCAATTTCTGATCCTTTTTGATTAATGGTGATCTTGTCAGCCAATTCTTTTACCCGATCAAAAGCCGGTTTCATCGCGTCTTCTTTCCCTTCGTCGTAAACGCGAATTCTAACGTAGGTTCCCATTAAAAATTTTTCCTGGTAATAAGGTTCTTCTCGTAATTTTGCCGTCTTTTTCTCGCTGTCGCCTTTGCCACAACCAGCTAAAAAGAAAATGCCGATAAAGGCAATAAACAGCAGGCGCCAATATTTTTTCATGTTCCTTCCTCCTTAAAATCAACGTTTACATCATAGCGGTTTTTAACTTGTTTGCAAAGTCACAAGCTTATAAAAAAAGCGGAATATTTCATTTTTTTAAGAAAATGAAATAACAAAATAAAATAAAAATTCCTTTGTGCAAATTAAACCGTTGGAAAAAGCTGTGATCCGTCAAAGTTAATAACTATTTTATCCATTTTTTTCACAATGGTTTTCGTTATATTAGCAAAAAATGAAAACTATCACTTTCTTTTAACCAAAGTGGCATTTCTAACAGCTTTCATTATTTTATAATCAAAAAAAAGTAGAAATATAGTTAAACTTGACCAGTGACCACTTTACTTTCCCTTAGGATTTTTCTACGGCAGAAAAACGCCTAGTTGAAGTCGCAGATTCCTCTTACTTCAGTATTTTTTTAATTCAAAAAAAATTTATTTTCGCTTCCCATACGATTCAACTACGGCAGAGAGCGCCTAGTTGAAGTCGCAGATTCCTCTTACTTCGGTATTTTTTTAATTCAAAAAAAATTTATTTTCGCTTCCCATACGATTCAACTACGGCAGAGAACGCCTAGTTGAAGTCGCAGCTAGCTCTTACTTCAGTATTTTTTTAATTCAAAAAAAATTTATTTTCCCTTCCCATACGATTCAACTATGGCAGAGAACGCCTAGTTGAAATCGCAAAAATCCCGACTGCTAAAAAAAGCAGCCGGGATTTCATCAGGTGATAGATTATTCAGTTACAATGTTGTCAACTTCGATTGGAGTTGTGTCACCTTTTTCAGCGGCATTGATTAATTGTTCAGCGTAGATGATGAATGTATGTGAGCTGTGAGTTGCACCAGTTACAACGTCCATATCAGCAGGTGAACCGTCTTCTTTGCCCATTGCAGCTAAGAAGTTTTTGTTTAAGTCTTCGATATATTCTTTAGGACCAACGCCAGATTTGTCTTTCATATTCTTTTCGTAGTCAGCGTCATCTTTTTTAGATTTGCCGTCTGCGTTTAAGTTATCGTATTTAGATTCAGTAATTTTACCGTCTTTAACTACGATTGAAAAGTCAACGTGGTAGCCGTTTTTGTCATTTTTTTCTTTCAATGCATATGTGCCGTCTTTAAGTTCTGCACCATTGTCAATTTCAATTGTATCTGTTTTACCAGCTTGAGCAGCTTGGATTAATTGTTGCGCATAGTTTTGGAAAGATTCAAATGAATGTGTCGCACCTGTAACAACGTCCATGCTTGATGGATCTTGTGCTGCAACTAATTCTTCGTTGAATTTAGGAATAAATTCTTCTGGTGAGATACCAGCTTTGTCTTTCATTTGTTTGTTGTAGTCAGCATCTTCAGTTTTTGATTTGCCAGCTTCATTGATGTTATCGTATTTAGATTCAGTAATTTTACCGTCTTTTACAGTAATTTCAAAAGTTGCACGGTAGCCGTTTGAATAGTTCTTTTCTTCTAACTTGTAAGTACCGTCTTTCATTTCGCCGCCAGCGATAACTTTAGCTGCTTCTTCTTTTGCTGCTGAAGATGAAGCTGTTGTTTGTTCTGTTTTAGCAGATGAGCTTGCTGCGCTATCATCTTTTTTGTCTGCACTACATGCGCCTAATACTAAAGCAGAAAACGCCAAGACTGTAAAACCCGCTACTAATTTTTTTGATTTCATTTTGTATTTCCCCTCTTCATTTCACTTATTCTTGTCACATACTAAGCATGTGATACATATTACATTGTAATTAATCTTACATAAAAGTCAAACGTTTCCATGATTGTTAACGATTCACAAAGCCTGTTATTGTATCTTCGATTCGCCATTTTTCTTAATTTCGTTTCATTTTGAAAAAAATTTCACATGAAAAACTGCCATTTTTTTCTTTTTCTAAAAACTGGCAAAGCTGTGTTCTGACAACTATTGTTCTTTTTGTGTTTTTATTTGAAAAAGCATTGCCCCGCCTTTTTTTCACAAAAAAACTTCCAGTCGTAAAAGACCGGAAGTTCAAAAATTTTTTTAATAAAAATTATTCTGCAGCTTTTTTAGCAGCGTCGATAATTCCTTGTAAGTAACCAGCTGTATCAGCAAATGTCGCACCGGAAACAACGTCAGAAACTTTACCGTCTTCGCCTTGACCTTTCAAGTCGCTAACAGCTTTTTCTAATTCTGCCACTGTTTTACCTTTTGCAAAGGCATCAACGGCGTGAATATTTTCTTCCCATGTTTGTGTAGCTTTTGCATGGTCTTTCATCATAGCAGAGTATGCTTCATTGTTAGCATATTTAGAACCTAAAACCAAGTTGTCTTTAATGCCTTCGCCAAATGCAGCATTTGAGTTTGGCACGCCACCGAAGTCTGCTGGGTCAACATATTGGAATTCATCAACAAAGGTTGCAGCTACTTTGTCACCGTCTAAAGCAACTGTTACAGTAGCAAATGATTGATCGCCATGAGGAGCAGCTAAAATCATCGCTTCTTTCAAATCAGTGTTGCTTGTTTTTTCGCCAACTGAAACCATACCTGATTTAGCAGCATCTACGATTGATTGCAAGTAACCTTTAGTATCAGCAAACGTTGCCCCAGAAACAACATCGGCAACTTTTGCATCTTTGCCTTGTGCTTCTAAATCTTTAACAGCTTTTTCTACTTCTGCAACTGTTTTACCTTTAACAAAGTTTGTGATTGCTGTCATGCTAGCATCCCAAGTTTGCGTTGCGCCACCATGATCTTTCATCATAGCAGAGTATGCTTTGCTGTTTTCTTCTTTTGCAACTAAAATATTACCTTTCGGGAAGTTTTCTCCCAATTTGCCGTCTGAATTTGGCACGCCAGTCCAGTCGTCACCTTTTTCAACGTATTGGAATTCATCCATCCGGGCGGAAAGAATTTTGTCGCCATCTAATGTTACATTGACAACTGCAAATGATTTGTCTCCGTGAGGGGCTGTGTATAATTGACGCATAACAATTGTACCTGCTCCAGGAACTTCTGCATTTTCTGTTTTACCATCGGCAATTTTAACGTCAGCATTTGCCGCTTTGCTGGATGAAGCTGTTGTTTGTTCTGTTTTAGCAGATGAACTAGCCGCGCTATCATCTTTTTTGTCTGGACTGCAAGCGCCTAATACTAAGGCAGAAAACGTCAAGACTGTAAACCCTGCTACTAATTTTTTGTTTAACATGGTATTTCCCCTTTTCATATTCTTCTCACGTGACAAGCATGTGATGCACATTACATTGTAATTAAAGCGACGTAAAAGTCAACCGTTTACAGCTTTGAGAAAAATTCACAATAATGGTCTATGTTCACAAGCTCATTTTCAGCGAAAAACCTCATTCTAATGAAGTTTTTAGAATAGACAAATGGCGAACAAGTCTGTATAATGGTGTGGATTGTGTAATAATTATCATACTATTTTTATATTTTAAGGAGCGATTTTCAATGACAAAGAAAAACATTGTCGTTGTGGGTGCGGGTTACGCAGGTGTAGCCGCTACTAAATTCATGGCCAAGAAATTGAAGAAAGATGATGTGGAAATCACATTAATCGATCGTCATTCTTATCACACCATGATGACAGAACTACACGAAGTTGCCGGCGGCCGCGTGGAACCAACTGCTATTCAATATGACTTACAACGCTTGTTTGCCCGTAAGAAGAACGTCAAATTAGTAACAGATACTGTAGTTGGTATCGACAAAGATCAAAAAGTTGTCAAAACACAAGCTGGCAGCTATCCATTTGATCACTTAGTAATTGGTATGGGTGGCGAACCAAATGATTTTGGTACCCCTGGTGTCAAAGAACACGGCTTCACACTGTGGTCTTTTGAAGATTCTGTCCGCATTCGCGAACACATTGAACACACCGTTGCCAAAGCAGCAATTGAACCTGATGCTACAAAACGTAAAGCAATGTTGACATTTGTTGTCTGTGGTTCTGGTTTTACCGGAATTGAAATGATCGGTGAATTAGTGGACTGGAAAGACCGCTTAGCTGAAGACTACAAATTAGATAAAAGCGAATTTACATTAAAAGTTGTTGAAGCAATGCCAACAATTTTAAATATGTTAAATCGTAACGATGCCAACAAAGCTGTTCGTTACTTGGAAAAGAAAAATGTTGAACTTGTTTTAAATGCACCAATCGTTGAAGTTGACGCAGATCATATTAAATTAAAAGACGGCTCTACTATTCCAACTCACACTTTAATTTGGACAGCCGGTGTTAAAGCAACCTCTGACGCAGCTGACTTTGGTTTAGAAGCAGCTCGTGGTAACCGTTTAGTTGCCAATGAATATATGGAAGCAAAAGGCTACGAAGATAAAAACATCTATATTATTGGGGATTTGGTTTACTATGAAGAACAACCAAATACACCAACACCGCAAATCGTACAAGCGGCTGAACAAACCGGTCACTGTGCGGCAGCAAACGTAGTATCTGCTATTAAAGGTGACGGTCAAAAACATAAATTCAAGAGTAACTATCAAGGATTCATGGTTTCTGTTGGTGCGAAATGGGGCGTTGCGGAATTATTCGGCAAAATCCATTTAAGTGGTTTCTTAGCAATCATTATGAAACACATCGTCAACTTGAAATACTTCTTTGATATTCGTTCTGGCTATTATATGTTCCAATACATGATGCACGAATTCTTCCACATCAAAGACGACCGCAACGTAACACGAGGTCATTCTTCTCGTTACGGCAATGTTTTGTGGAGTGTCCCATTACGCGTTTTCTACGGTTTAGTTTGGTTTATTGAAGCCTTCAAAAAAATCGTCGGAAACGGCGAAGTATTAAAACCATCTACTTGGTTTGGCGAAGGTTCTTGGTTTACAGGTAACTCTGTCTTCCCTTGGACTTGGGAATATGCTAAAGAAGCTGCCACAACCGCATCTTCTGGTGCTGACGCTGCTTCTGGTGCTTCGGCTACCGCGGCAACGACTGCTTCAAGCGTAGCCGACGCTGTCGGTGGTGCTTCTGCAACTGTTTCTTCTGGTGCAGCCGATGCAGCAACAAATGCAGCTTCATCTGGTGGTGCAGAAGCTGCGGCACATGCAGCCCACTTTGGCTTAAGCTACGGTTACGGCGAACAACCAATGGCTGTTTTAGACAAAGCACCTGACTGGTTCAGCAGCATCATGAAAGTGATGATGCCAAATATGGACGTTGCGATGTTCTTCCAAAAAATGATGGTCTTCGTTGAAATCGGAATTGCACTTTGTTTAATGGCTGGTTTGTTCACTTGGTTAATGAGTGGTACAACAATCATCTTAGTTGCCATGTTCTGTATGTCTGGTATGTTCTACTGGGTTAACATCTGGTTCATCCCGGTTGCCTTTGCCTTAATGAACGGCTCTGGTCGCGCAGTCGGTTTAGACCGTTGGGTAATCCCATGGATTCAGAAAAAACTAGGCGGCTGGTGGTACGGCAAGCCGAAATCTCTTTACAATCAAAAATAAACTTGCTGTTAGGCATGTAAAAAAGACCCGGGCAGTTTTTGTCTGGGTCTTTTCTTAGTTACCAACCAAGTTCCTATGGTAAAATAAAGGACAAAAGAAAAGCGGAAGGTGACGGTTAGCTCTTAAAAAAAATATCAGGAACTTGTATTCTGGTATGCTTTTTACCAGAATCGAGTTTTTGAATTTTTCTTAAAGCGTTGACACCTGAAGCTAGACAAAAGAAAAGCGGATAAAACTCGGTTTACTTCCAAGCATTAAGATAAAATTTTAATAAATTGTTTTTCAAATTTCTTGAAATTTTAGCTTAATGCCGTAGGAAGTTCGTTTTAACTGCTAGATCAAAAAGCGGAAGGTGACCTTTCACGCTTTCGCAAAAAATACACTAACTTTGTATTCAAATGTTTTTTAGCACACGTTTGTAACCCTTTAAGACTTAGAAAGGTGACCTTTTTGAAACTAAAAGAATTTATTAAAGCCAGTAAATTAAAACCCTGGGATTTTATCATCGTTATTATTTTGATTATTGCTTCTTTTATCCCGACCCTTATTTTTGGCTTGCAGCAAACAGATGCTCCTGTTACGACCAAAGTAGCGGTTTTGCGGGTTGACGGCAAAGAGATCAAGACCTTTAAACTTTTTAAAGGACAAATTGAGACGTATCGTTACGAAGATCCTGATGGAGATTATAATTTAATCGAGGTAAAAGACGATCAAATCCGTATCAAAGAAGCAAATTGCGGCGATCAGGTCTGTGTGCGGCGGGGCTGGGCCAAAAAAAATGGCGAGACGATTGTCTGTTTGCCTCATAAACTGGTCATTGAGGTACAAGGCCAAAGTTCAGGAGGTGACGGCGACGATTTAATTTATTAATTAGACGTCCCAAAAAATGAGTCGTACACAAAAAATGATTTATATTGCGCTTTTGGTTGCACAAGGTGTAGTCATTGGCTTAATTGAAAATATGATTCCCTACCCCTTTGCCTTTGCCCCTGGTGCCAAACTGGGCTTAGCAAATTTAATTACCATTATTTCTCTTTTCACCATGCCCAAAAAAGACAGCTTTACTCTAGTTTGGATGCGCCTAATTTTAACTACTTTATTAGGGGGCACACTTTCGACCTTTCTTTATAGTATGAGCGGTGCTATGCTAAGCTATTTTGCGATGGCCTGCTTACGCATTTTGGGACCAAAACGCATAAGCATCATCGGCATTAGTGCCGCCGGCGGCTTCATGCACAATGTTGGGCAGCTTTTAACAGCTTCTTTTATTGCCCAATCTTGGACGGTCATGTTGTACCTGCCGATTCTTTCGTTTTTTGGTATCTTATCTGGAATTGCCATTGGTATTGCTGCAAACTTTTTATTGCAGCGGGTGCAAACATTGCAAAAATTCCAAATTGCCTATGAACATCAAACAAAACAAAGTTGGCGCTAATACGCTGATCTTTTGTGTCAATTGTTGGAAATAAAAGGGAAAAGAACCCTCTGCACCTTTTAAAACCTAAAGGAGAATTTTATGAAGTTACATCCACTGTGGCAGGACTATCCTGTCTTACAACCTGAATTGCGTCAAACTTTGACGCTGATGGAAGATTCTATCAAGTTAAAAAACAAACCTGTTGCAACAGCAATTTTAAGCATGATTCACTCCGGCGGCAAGCTATTGCGCCCTGCTTATCAATTACTTTTTTCACAATTTGGGCCCGAACAAGACCGCAAGAAAGCTGTCTCTTTGGCTGCTTCAATTGAAATGTTGCACACAGCAACGTTAGTCCACGATGACATTGTCGATGAAGCTGATTTGCGCCGCGGACTTCAAACTATCCGCTCTGAATTTGGCAATGCTGTGGCTGTTTATGCTGGTGATTTTCTCTTTGTCTGCTGTTTTAAATTAATGGCCGACTACGCTGGTTCCATGCGCAGCTTGCAAATCAACTCCCGTAGTATGGAAAAAATTTTAAACGGAGAACTCGGACAAATGGACACCCGTTATGCGACCGATGTATCCATTGCCGAATATTTGGAAAATATTTCTGGAAAAACGGCGGAACTATTTTCCCTAAGTTGTTTTGTTGGGGCTTTAGAAAGTGGTACTGGGGAGCGTTTTGCCAAACAATGTGGTGATATCGGTCAAAATATCGGCATGGCTTTTCAAATCATCGATGACATCTTAGATTATTCTAAAAATGCCACCGAGATCGGAAAACCGGTCCTAGAAGACGTGCGCCAAGGCGTATACTCCCTTCCTTTATTATTAGCCTTACAAAAAGCACCACAAAAATTACTACCGCTTTTAGAAAAAAAAGCTGAAATTACCGATACAGAAGTTGAACAGCTTTATCAATATGTCCATGAATATGGCGGCGTAACAAAAGCAAAAGCCTACGCAAAAGATTACACCGATAAAGCGCTAAAAGGGATTCACAAGTTGCCCGAAAATGACTTAAACACCAAAGAGACACTTTTACGTTTAACCCAGACGATATTGGAACGGAACAATTAGACGGCATTTTTTACCAAAAAACGACGCTAAAAATTCAAGGACTATCTCTAATGAAAAGAGACCGTCCTTGAACTTTAACGTCGTTTTTTTGGACCTGTAATGTTTCACTAATACACCAATTTCTTATACCGCTGCATGCGCCAATAAGAATTAAGGAAGACCGCAAGAATGAACAAGAAAATAATCGGCACTACCAAATGATTCAAAATCCGCATCAAAGCAAAAGGTAATTCAAAGAAAAAAGCGCGCCAAAACTCACTTCCCGTTTTCTGCCAGAGACCTGGTGTTAGAAATTCTTTTTGTGGGTGCCACAACACAGAAAGGTCAGTGCTGCTCATAAATAGCGCCACATAAATTGGGACTAGAAAAGACAAAGAGCCAAAGACACCCTTGCGAATTCGTTTTTCCCGTTCAATCAGAGAGGAAATATCTGAAAATAATTGTAAATTTTGGCTGCGATCACTGATAAAATACTGGGTACCACTGTCGTAACGACCATAAATATGCTCCCAGCCAGCATCGGTCATAAATTGCAGATAATCGGTAAAGTCCTCTTTGTTTGTAAACTTACGATAATCAAATTGAATTACTTTGTCGGTATCCTTGACTTTTTTAAAGTGATAAAAAATCCCGCTGCCGGTGATGTCAAATAGCTGAAATCCTTGTGCTAACTTGCGGTTAAGCCAGACTTCTTCTTTTTCTAGCGAAAAAAACACCCGAAATTTTGTAATTGTGCGATTCATTATTTTTCCCCCATTTCTTCAAAAAGCTGTGTACAGTGCCTCATCCGATTCACTTCATCTGTCAAAATATTGCGCCCATATTCTGTGATGTGGTAAATTTTTCTGCGCTCTTGTACTGGCGATACTTGGATAATCATCTCGGCCTTCAACAAATTTTCGATTGCGCCATACATCGTACCTGCTGCAATCCGAACGTTGCCCATACTTAATTCTTCAATTTTTTTAATCGCCAAATAACCATAAGTCGGTTCGGAAAATACCAGCAGCAGATAAAAAATCGTTTCCGTTAATGGTAATTGATCTGTTTTCATAAAAGTGCTCCCTGTTTTTTATATAGTCAAACTGTATAGTTAAACTATATAGTACAACTGTATAATAGGCAAGAAAAAAAAGCCCCAAAATTTCTTTTCTGAGAAGAAATTTTGGGGACTTTTTAATCAATTGCTACAAAATAGCAATTTTCAGCGACTATTTTGTTAAATGATTAAAGTCTGTTAATGCAGTATAACTATAATTTTCATCAATTTGCTTTTTATCTTTGGCCCATTTGATAATGGCATCAAATTGATCTTTAGGTACTTTTTGCGCATGAGGATAATCTTTTTGCCGCTTATCCAAATACGTACTCATAGCTTCTGGGAATTGATATTTGGTTAAAATATCCGCATATTCACTGGCTTTGTGTTGATTCATATAATCAATAGCTTGATTATAACCTTGATAAAAAGCAGTAATATCTTGGGGACGTTCTTTTAAAATGGCATCGGTAAATTGCAACGTACCGCCGTTAATTTTCGCTTCTTTAGAACTACCTAAAATTTTTGCGCCTTGTTTAGCCAACATGCTGGCTTGGGGCTCAGTATAAACCGCACCGTCCACTTGGCCATTTAATAACGCCTCTGAGCGGGCAGAAAATGAGGGAATATTGACAACTTCATAAGTAAAGCCGTCTTTTTTAGCAAAGTCGTCCATGATATATTCCAAAATAAAATTAGGAACTAAAGTGACTTTTTTTCCCGCTAAGCCCTTCATCTCCGTAATTTTGGATTGGGGGGAAGCCAACACTTTAAAATCTTCCAAAATACCGGAAGTAATTTTCATATCGATTCCATTTTTCTTAAAGGTTGCTTCGGTCATAACATCACTAATTGTGCCGTCTAGCTGTTTGGATTGAACGGCAACATTGCGATCGTTTGGTGAAGCAAAGGATTTAATTGCGACATTGGTTCCAGCTTCTTTGAAGAAGCCTTTTTCTTGCGCCAAAATAATCGGGATAGCCGATTCTGCTGGTAAAATCCCCATATTAATTGTTTTTCCAGTTACTTTTTCAGCTGTCTTCGTCGTTGTTGTTGGCGTTGTTTGGGTATTGTTTTGACCACAAGCCGCTAAACTTAAAACACTGAGTACAACCAATAAACTCGCCGCTATTTTTTTCATTATTTTTCCCCCACGATTTCTTTAAATGCTGATAAAGGTAATTGTGCCGGCACCACATTGCGGCGCAATTCCAACGGATTTGTCTCTTTTTCATTTCTGCCTTTAATGGTGGTAAAGGCTAGTTTAAAGCCCTCTTTGGCCAGAGTTGCTACGTTTTCTTCATCGTAGAGCCCAAATGGATAAGCAAAAACATCCTTCACCGGTACAAATTGATTACACTTCTTTAAATCTAAAATAAAATCAGTTTCACTTTCCCACATCGCTCTAGAAGCAGTTGTCCCTTTACGTTGGTGAAAATGATGGGTATGATTGGCATAAGTAAAAACATCTGCCATGCCCAATAGTTCTGGGAAACTCACCGGACGAGAAACTTCCGGCGCATATAAACTAGGCGTTGCAAAGATCCAACCAGTTGGCACAAATGAGACCGCCGTCAGTTTGCGTTGTTGTAAAATAGGATAAGCATAGCGCAGTTGTGATTGGTAACAATCATCAAAAGTTAACAAGATACTTTTTTTGGGCAGATCAAACTTTCCGGCATAAAAGGCTGCCACTTCTGCCAATGTTAAAAAATGATACTGCTGTGCGATTAAGTAATCGATTTGGGCTGTAAAACTGTCTAAATCATTGTATAAAGGCAACGGCAGTGAATCGGCGTAGCCATCTGCTACTTGAATCGGGCGCATCCCTGCTTTTATCTCAGCAAGTGGCCGGATTTCGTGAAACACTAAAGTTGTAAACATTTTTTTCTCTCCTTAAAAGCTGTCTTTCATTGAAAACCTCCATTAGTATAACACAAGGTTTGAAAAAAGATGCACAAACTACTTAGAAAAGGATACCTATAGCATGCCTATTACCTTAAATAATGTTTCCTTCCATTATGGAAAACAAACTATTTTCACAAACCTAAATTATCGTTTTAAAAATTATCACCGCTATGCAGTCATTGGCCCTTCTGGCAGCGGTAAAACCACTTTATTGCAGCTGTTGCAAGGTTTTTTAGCCCCCACTGACGGCACCCTTACAAAAGATGAAGACACGATTATGACCGTCTTTCAAAATAATCAAATTTTTCCTTGGTTAACTGTTGCCGCTGCCGTAAACTTACCCTTAAAATTAGCCCACGAAAAAAAGGACAAACGCAACCAACAAGTAACACAGCTTTTAAGGGAGTTGCAACTTACCGACTTAAAAGATAAACGGCCGAAAGCTTTAAGCGGCGGACAACTACAACGGGTTGCCATTGCACAAGGCTTGGCCCTTAACCCGCAATTTCTATTACTGGATGAACCCACTTCTTCTTTGGACTCCCAAAGTAAAGAAAAAATTCAAGATTTACTCATCGCCCAACAACAAAGACGCCAAAACAGTCTTTTAGTCGTAACCCACGATATTGAAGAAGCTGCCTTTTTGGGTGAAACTATTTTAATTGTCAAAGATGCCCAACTCATCGTCATAGATAACCCAACATTTACCGCTACCACTAAAAATCGACGGGAAAGTTTGGCCTTTTATGAATTTTGCATTGCTTTAAGAGCAGAGGTGCGACAATGAAAACATTACGACAACACGTAAGTCAACTGCTGCTGGGTGGAATTATGTATCTTTTGTTGTGGCAACTATTAGCCCTAATTACGAAAAATCACGCCATCCCAACGCCCCTTGCTACTTGGCCGACTTTTTGGGCCTTGAAAAAAATGCTGCTGCTTCACAGTGGTGCGAGTTTTTTACGGGTGTTGACTGCTTTAGCGTTGGCCCTTTTAGTCGGTGTTCCTATGGGGATTGTATTGGGCTTATCTAAAGGAGCCAATCGCATCTTAGCTCCTTTCATCTATTTTTTATACCCGCTACCAAAAGTTGCTTTCTTGCCGATTTTCATGCTGTTTTGGGGCTTGGGGAATTTTTCGAAGGTACTCTTGCTCTTTGCGATTATTTTACTGCAGGTAATCGTCTCCATTCGCGATGGCGTTCACCAAATTCCAGCCAACTTCCAAAAGACAATGACGAACTTTCATGCAAATTTTTTACAGCGGATTTATTATTTGATTTTGCCCGCCTTAATCCCAAGCCTCTTAACCAGCTTACGGGTCAGTATCGGCATTGCCTTAGCGTCCTTATTCTTTGCCGAAAATTACGCCACAGAATACGGCCTAGGCTATTTGATTTTAAGCGCATGGACCAAAATGGCCTACTCCGAAATGTTTGCCGGCATTTTTTGTATCGCATTATTAGGCGGCATATTATTCCTTTTATTGGACCTACTAGAAGAAAAGTTCCGCTATTAAAAAAAGCTTTGCGAACTCGTTTAGACCTCTAGCATTAAGGCGGAAACTGGCTAAATTGCTCTTCAAATTTCGCCAGATTTTACCTTAATGTCGCAGAGGGCTAGTGCGAAAAGCTAGATTAAAAAAAGCTTTACGAACTTGTTTAGCCCTCTAGCATTAAGGCGGAAACTTAGGGAATGACTAGAAAACACAACGCTTATAGCGTTGATGTTGCGTGTTATTACTTGGTGCTCCCAAAATTTCGCTTTGTTCTCCAAGCGAATTTCTTTTTAAAACGAGAGGACAATTCTCTTTTTCACCCCCAAATTTTTCAAAAAATTTATGATCAGCACTAAAAAAGTACGACCTTTTAAGCAAATTTAAAAGGTCGTACTTTATTTTAACGCATTGTGACAAATTCCTCGGCTCCGGTTGGGTGAATCGCAACCGTATTGTCGAAATCTGCTTTTGTCGCCCCCATTTTGATGGCAACCGCAAAACCTTGTAACATTTCATCCACACCGATACCAATCGCGTGCAAGCCGACGATTCGTTCTTCTTCTCCCACACAAATCAATTTCATTTCGCATTTTTGCCGATAATCATTTAAGGCAAAATACATCGGGGTAAAGCGGGAACGGTAAACTTTTACTTTTTCAGCTTGATATTTTTCATAGGCTTGTTCTTCTGTCAGCCCGATTGTCGCAATCGGCGGATGGGTGAAGATCACCGTTGGAATCAGATCATAATCCAAATGCAGATCTTTTTTGCCATTAAATAAGCGCTCAGATAAACGCCGTCCGGCAGCAATCGCAACTGGGGTTAAATCAACTTTCCCGATAATATCGCCTACCGCATAAACACCCGGCACCGAAGTATTTTGGAATTCATCCACCGCGATAAACCCACGCTGGTCTAATTTCACCCCGATTTTTTCTAAATCAAGATTTTGTGTATTTGGTAAACGTCCGCCGGCAAAGAGAACTTTTTCAGCCTGTAACTTTGCCCCGTTTTCAAACGTCACTGTAAAAGTATCGTCATCATTTTTAATAATTTCAGTTGCAACGTACTCAGGATACAAAGACAAGCCTGCTTCTTGGTACATTTCCACTAAATTATCACTTAACATCGGATCAAAAGTTCGTAACGGACGCCCTTGCCGATAAGCCCACATGGTTTTAATGCCCATTTGTTGTGCCATACCAGAAAGCTCTGCTGCAATGTAGCCTGCTCCCAAGACCAGCATACTCTCCGGCTTTTTCGTCATGGCAAAAAAGTCGTCTGAATCCATTGCATATTCTCCCCCGGGGATATTCATATGGCTCGGTCTTCCCCCAGTCGCAATCAAAATATGAGGGGCTGTAAATTTTTCATCGCCAACCACTACCGTCTGGGAGTCGACAAATTTTCCGTAGCCCGTTACTACATCAACTTTATTACTGTCTAAACCTCTTTGGTAAGCCCCGTGTAAAAAGGAAATATATTTTTCTCGGCGCGTCACCAATTCTGTAAAATCAAACGCTTTGATATCTGCTGTAATACCGTAACTTGGTGCATCGCGGCGAATCATTTCCAGCATTTCACTAGCCTGCCACATTACTTTTTTCGGTACACAACCAACATTTACACACGTTCCGCCTAAAGCTTTGCCTTCAATTAGCAAAACTTTTTGTCCGTGCAGCCCCGCTCTATTTGCCGATGCAATCCCGCCGCTACCGCCACCGATGACAATATAATCATAACTTTTCACGTAATTCTCCCCTTTATCCTTTTAGAATACGTCTGAAAATTTCAACGACAGATAATTTGACCTTTGTCCTATCAGTCACGTTTTAGTCTTCATTCAAAAAATTTGCTAAAATCTGAAGCCTACTACATTTTCAGACACACTAGGATTCCCATAATTTTTCCAATACCTGTATTGTACTTGAAAGAAAAATGATAAGCTAGTAGGCTGTTTATAGGCTAAACTTACTTAAAGATTACGTGGATATAACCAGTAATTTTTGCGTAATAGTTATTTTCGTATAAAGGAGCAAAATCATGCCGCTAAAATTTACCCAAATTCATCATGTTGCCATTATCGTTTCCAACCTCGCTAGCGCCAAACACTTTTATGTGGACATTCTGGGACTACCGATCATTAGAGAACATTATCGGCCCGAAAAAAATGATACGAAACTCGATTTGCAATTAGATAATTGCCAACTGGAAATCTTTGCCGCAACTCATCCGCCCAAACGACCAAGTTTTCCTGAGGCTTGCGGACTACGCCACTTAGCCTTCAAAACTACCAATATTGAAGCCGAAGTCGCCTACTTAAAAGAACAGGGGGTAAGATGTGAAGAAATTCGGCGAGACACGTTCACAAACGAAAAAATGACTTTCTTCTTCGATCCTGACGGCTTGCCGCTGGAATTGCATGAATAAATAAAGTCGCAACAAATTAACCTGCACCCAATCTATTGAACAAAAAACTCCTGTCTAATTCATGGTCGGCTATCTCATTTAGGTTAGCAATCAAAGCTACCTTAGTGACAGTCATCCATTTAGACTGGAGTTTTTCTATTGTTGAACTAGTTTTATTCACAATAAGCTGAAATTTTGCTTTGCGGAAAATACACCAAAGTCAAGCTTCTGATATTTTTCCCGCCAAGCAAAATAACCTGCCTTGTCTTTTATCCTATTTCCTAATCCTTCTTCTTACGAATCATATCCCCCACCGCAACAGCTTGGGCAACAGGCATCGTTAAAATCATCATCGGATTTGGGGCCCGGTCGATCATTTCCCCTTCATCATTTTTCATCCATGCCACTGATTGTTCAAAATGTTTAAAGCCTGGTGAATAAAATTCAATTTCATCCCCGACAGAAAAGTGATTTCGTTGGCGAATCGTAGCAATTTTTGTTGTAGGATCATAGGCCATGACTTCGCCGACAAACTGATATTGCGGAATTTTACGTCTTGGGCCAAAGAGCTGTTCATTTTCCGTTGGTGTATGGTAATAAAAACCCGTTGCAAGCTCTCGTTGTGCCACTTTCCATAGTTCGTCGATCCACTCTTGTTTGCAAACATAATTTTCTGGATCTGCAATATAGCTGTCCACCGCCGCTTTGTACACGTTTGAAACGGTGGAAACATAGTGAATAGATTTCATGCGCCCTTCAATTTTTAAACTATCCACGCCGTTTTCAATTAAATCTGGAATGTGCTCAATCATCGTCATATCGACAGCACTCATGGAAAATTCTTCATTTACATTTCCTTTATCCGTTAAACTGCGGTGTTGCTCTGTACCAAAGGGCATATCGTATAATTCATATTTCCAGCGACAAGATTGTGAACAGCCGCCGCGATTGGCATCCCGCATGGACATATGGTTCGATAATGTACACCGGCCTGAATATGAAATACACATTGCCCCGTGAATAAAGGCTTCAATCTCAATTTCAGTATTTTTGCGAATTTCAGCAACTTCTGCCATTGAAACTTCCCGTGCTAAAACGACCCGCTCTAAGCCTTCATTTTTCCAAAATTCCAATGTCTCAAAATTTGTGGCAGAGGCTTGCGTTGAAAGGTGAATCGGAAGACCCGGCGCTTCTGTTGCACAAATTTCAATCAATGCCGGATCAGACACGATCACCGCACTAATTCCGACATCCCGCAACTCGCGGAAAAATTCTCCCGCACCTTCTTGATTCCCTTCATGGGTAACCATATTGGCCGCTACGTATACTTTGGCATTGTGTTCTTTAGCAAAAGCTACACCTTCTGCCATTTCTTCATAACTAAAATTCCCCGCGCGGCTTCGCAAACCATACGCGTTCCCGCCAATATAAACAGCATCGGCGCCATAATGAATCGCCGTTTTCAATTTTTCCAAAGTTCCCGCCGGAGCCAAAACCTCCGGCCGCTTCAAGACTCTCTTTGTCATGTCTTTTTGTCACTCCTGCTTTAGATGTGAAAAAGGCTCGCTTAGAAAGTGAGCAATAAGGCAAAAACAGTGTAAGCCATTTTGCTTATCACTGGTTTTACTTATTGTTGAACTTTCTGGCCTTTTTTACTTCATTTATCGTAAATAGTTTCGCTTGCTTTTTAGCGAATCGCTTTTGGATCTAAATAATAAAAACCAGTGTCTAATCCGCGCTTTTCAGGATGCAAGGTCTGCAGTTTTTCATCTAATGCTGCAGCTTGTGCTTCGTCCCACGTCCCAGCTAAGATGGCTGCCTTAGCGGCCACAAATAATTCGGCAATGGCAACAAAATTGGCTTCATCGGTAAACAATCCATCCAGTTTCCACGTTGTAAAACCAGTTTGGGCCAACTGTCCTACTTCTTTCATCAAATCCAAATCATTATCAGCAAAAATATGCGTCCCATGACTATCTTCAAAGATTGAGTAATGGGTTTCTGGTTTTTTTGGTTCCGATAAGAACAAATCGCGTTCACGACTTGTACGCTCATCTTGCTGCGTATAATTATAATAATTTTGTAAAAGTGGCCGTTTTGATTGATGGATACAGGTTGCACCGTAAACTAAAACTTCCGCCGGTACCGTTAATTGTGGCGCCATTTCTACCATTTCCGCAAAAGGCACTTCTCTGGCTAAAACAGCCCCAACAGCACCTTTTTTACTCCAAAAATTAATTTGACGCGCACTGGTCACTAAGGTTTCCCCATCATATATAAAAGGCGTCGCCAAGTTTTCATTTTGCGTCATCACATAGACGACACCAGGATCTCCCACCACAATTTGATCGGCACCACTTTCTTTTACAAAAGCTAAATACTCCGGTACTAACTTCATTTTTTCCGGATGCATAATGCCATTGACGGCAATTGCTGCTTTTTTCCCGGCAGCATGGGCTAAATTTACTAATTGCCTTTGTTCTTTGCGTGAAAATGAATAAGGTAACCGCAAACCAAACGTTTCTTCCCCAAAGTAGATGGTGTCCACACCAGCTGCTAGTAATTTTTCGGCTTGGTCAACAGAGGCTACCGTTGTGACTAATTCAATCATCTTCTTCCCCCTTTGATAACTCAATTATCTTATCACAGGGTGTGGAATTTTAGAAGTAGCAATCAAAAATCCTACTATTTTTAGAAGATTTCCTGATTGGATTTTAAAAATACAACAGAACGCTAATAAGTCTGGTAATTTATCCCCCGAAAGTAAAATGGATAAAACAAAACTTTGCCAAAAAATCGTTAAAAGAGAACTGAACACAAAAACCCCCAAATGTTAGAAAATTACTAACATTTGGAGGCCGCATTTTTAAACGTTTTGCAATTTTTTCCCTTCAGTAGGTTCTTTTACTGTTAAGGTGATTTTCCCTTTTTTAGCACCGATTGTAACATTATCCCCCAAATGAATTTGGCCAGATAATAACGCTTCAGATAAACGATCTTCCACTTCTTTTTGCAGTGCTCTTCTGATTGGACGAGCGCCATATTCTGGATCAAAACCAGCTTTACCGATAACTTCATTGGCAGCAGGTGTGATTTTCAATTGAATATCTTGTTCGGCTAAGCGTTTTATAATGGATTTACTCATGATTTTCACGATTTGTTGAATTTCAGCTTCTCCTAATGAACGGAAGACAACTGTTTCATCAATTCGGTTTAAAAATTCAGGGCGAAAAGCTTTTTTCAATTCTTCTAAAATACGTTTTTGCATAGCCCCATGATCTTTTGTTAAATCCGTTACGTTAAAACCAACATTTTTTTCTTCACGAATTTGCGTAGCCCCAATATTGGAGGTCATAATCAAAATCGTATTACGAAAATCAACTTTACGTCCTTTTGAGTCGGTCAAATGCCCATCGTCTAATACTTGTAATAAAATATTAAAGACATCTGGATGCGCTTTTTCAACTTCATCCAACAAGATAACAGAATATGGTTTAGAACGAACCTTCTCTGTTAATTGTCCACCTTCGTCATACCCGACATAACCTGGAGGAGAACCAATCAGACGGCTCGTACTGTATTTTTCCATAAACTCTGACATGTCTACGCGAATCAGTGCATCTTCACTGCCAAACATCGCTTCTGCTAGCGTTTTGGCCAATTCGGTTTTCCCAACACCAGTTGGTCCTAAAAACATGAAGGAACCAATTGGACGATTTGGATCTTTCAAGCCACTTCTAGCGCGACGAATCGAACGCGCGACAGCTTTAACTGCTTCTTCTTGGCCCACTACCCGTTGATGGAGAATTTTTTCTAAATCTAGGAGGCGTTCGCTTTCTTTTTTCTCCATTTGTTGCAACGGTACACCTGTCCACTGAGAAACGACAGTTGCGACATCTTCTGCTGTCACACGGTCAGCAAAACCAGAGGCTTCTTTTGTTTCCGCAAAGGCTAATTCTGCCAAACGTTGACTTAACTTTTTCTCTTTTTGGCGTAAACGAGCTGCCGCTTCAAAGTTTTGATTTTGAATTGCTTCTTCTTTTTCACTCATCAGATTTGCAATGTCTTCTTGCAAACCGATAATTTCAGAAGGTTCATCTGCTTTATCCAAACGTACTTTTGCTGAAGACTCATCCATTAAATCAATTGCCTTATCTGGTAACTGCCGCGAATTGATATAGCGAACAGACAACTGGACAGCCGCATGTAATGCTTCATCAGAGATTTCAACACCATGATGTTCTTCGTAACGAGGACGCAAGCCTCTTAAGATCTCTTCGGCCTCTTCTGGCGTTGGCTCATCGACTTGCACACGAGCAAAACGACGTTCCAATGCAGAATCTTTTTCAATATACTTTTGATATTCATCTAGCGTGGTGGCACCAATTGTTTGTAACTCGCCACGAGCTAAAGCCGGTTTCAAAATATTGGAAGCATCAATGGCCCCTTCAGCTCCGCCGGCACCAATCAAAGTATGCAGCTCGTCGATGAATAAGATAATTTGCCCGTCATGATAAATTTCATCAATGATTTTTTTCATCCGGTCTTCAAATTCACCACGATATTTCGTACCCGCTACAAGAGAACCCATATCCAGCATCATCAAACGTTTTTGCTGCATATCTTCCGGAACTTCGCCCCGTACAATCTGTTGCGCTAAACCTTCTGCAATAGCTGTTTTCCCAACACCAGGTTCCCCCACTAAAACAGGATTATTTTTCGTTCTGCGCGAGAGGATTTGAATCAGACGTTTTACTTCTTTACTGCGGCCTACCACGGGATCGAGGCGGTTTTCTCTGGCAAGCTTCGTTAAATCCCGAGCTAAGCCGTCTAGCGTCGGCGTACCTTGCTGCATGCCTTTTGTACCCTGAGGCGCTTGTCTGCGGCGTCCTCCTAACCCGTTATTGGGTGCCTTGCTTTCACTTACGCCCATTTTCTTTTTCAAAAGTTGGCGCATTCTAGCTAAGCTCAAACCAAGGTTGACCATGATGCGAGAAGCAAGAATTTCATCATCGCGTAAAAGTCCCAGTAGTAAATGCTCTGTGCCAATATTCGGAGCGCCTAAGCGTTTTGCTTCGTCACCTGCATAGGCAAAAATTTGTTTTGCCCGTGGTGAATACGGTAAGTAAACTCCAGCCGGATAAGATTTCATCGTGCCATAGCCAGTTAAATGCTCAATTTCTTCTCTAACATCTGTTTCAGTAACGCTCATTTCCCGTAACACTTTTCCAGCAATACCATCTTGTTCAATAATCAAAGCCAACAGTAGATGTTCTGAACCGACTGACTGATGTTTGAAAGTTTTTGCTTCTTCTTGGGCAATCGTCAAGACCGCCTTGGCTTTTTCTGTAAATAATTCATCCATCTGACTCACTTCCTATCCTCATAACTTAATCGCTCTAGCACTGCATGTAACATGCCAGCTCGAATTTCATTTTCATTTTTAAAACGTCCCAGCGTACTTTTAGCCAAAGCCGCTAAAATTAAATTACCTTCTGTTTTGGTTAAAATATCTTCTTCGTATAGCTTTTGAATAATGGCTAAAGCATCTTTTTCTCCCAGTGTATCGACAAAAAGTTGATCTACTTGCTCTAAAAAGCGATGATTGTCAGAAATTTTGATTTTTTCAATTCTAATATAGCCACCGCCACCGCGCTTACTTTCAACAACATAGCCCCGTTGAATTGTGAAACGCGTATTAATGACATAATTAATTTGGGATGGTACACAGTTGAATAAATCAGCCATCTCGGTGCGACGGATTTCAATCATTTCGCTATCTTCCAAAATTTTTTTCAAATAAGCTTCAATTAAATCAGAAGTGTTGTGACGACTCATAATGCGATTTCCCTCCCTTGACTAATTCTGACCTTAATTATACCCAACTTAGCTGGATAATTAAAGGAACATGACTGAATCACAACATTCCTTTAAGAATTAGCGGAAGAAAAAATAAAACACGTACACACGAACTGCTTCGTAACTTTTTTATAGGAAATAAAAGTTACTTCTCTATTTTACCGCAACTTTCACAAAAGTAAAAAATCTAACACAATGAATATTCATACATTAATTTGAACTAATCACATACTATTTTTCCTTACAATTCACTGAATAATTTACTAGCTTGTCTATTTTTTAAAACAAAATCATATAATTTTTTTATCGTAGCTAATAAAATTTTGTCCTTGATAGAACTATTTTGATATACAAAAAAACGAAATCCTTAATATGATTTCGTTAAGACGCGCCCAAGAGGAGTCGAACCCCTAACCTTTTGATCCGTAGTCAAACACTCTATCCAGTTGAGCTATGGGCGCATAAATATTAAATTAAGTCTGACAACATTATAGCTTAAATTCATTTAGAAATAAAGCCTAAAATAAAAAAATCGGGAAGACAGGATTCGAACCTGCGACCCCTTGGTCCCAAACCAAGTGCTCTACCAAGCTGAGCTACTTCCCGATAAAAAATAAAAAGACTACGCGCCCAAGAGGAGTCGAACCCCTAACCTTTTGATCCGTAGTCAAACACTCTATCCAGTTGAGCTATGGGCGCATCTTTCTAATGCCGAGGACCGGAATCGAACCGGTACGGTGATCACTCACCGCAGGATTTTAAGTCCTGTGCGTCTGCCAGTTCCGCCACCCCGGCTTTTTTACTTTTTAAAGTAAAGCGGAAAACGGGGTTCGAACCCGCGACCCCCACCTTGGCAAGGTGGTGCTCTACCACTGAGCTATTTCCGCATGGTTTTGATGCCGGCTAAAGGACTTGAACCCTCGACCCTCTGATTACAAATCAGATGCTCTACCAACTGAGCTAAGCCGGCCTTTTATGCGGGTGAAGGGACTTGAACCCCCACGCCGTAAGGCGCCAGATCCTAAATCTGGTGCGTCTGCCAATTCCGCCACACCCGCATATTTCTTATGAGCCGTACAGGGCTCGAACCTGTGACCCTCTGATTAAAAGTCAGATGCTCTACCAACTGAGCTAACGGCTCATATGGGGGTTAACGGGTTCGAACCGCTGACCCTCTGCTTGTAAGGCAGATGCTCTCCCAGCTGAGCTAAACCCCCATAAGTTCGCGTGGCGACGTCCTACTCTCACAAAGGGAAACCCTTCACTACAATCGGCGCTAAGAAGCTTAACTTCTGTGTTCGGCATGGTTACAGGTGTATCCTTCTCGCTATCGCCACCACACTATTTAATTAAGTGAATTTCATTCACTCAAAACTGGATCTTGAAGTTTTTCAAAACTCTTCCGAGTTTTCTTTTACTTTGGTTAAGCCCTCGATCGATTAGTATCAGTCCGCTCCATACATCACTGTACTTCCACTCCTGACCTATCTACCTGATCTTCTCTCAGGGATCTTACTTTCTTTAAGAAATGGGAAATCTCATCTTGAGGTGGGCTTCACACTTAGATGCTTTCAGCGTTTATCCCTTCCCTACATAGCTACCCAGCGATGCCTCTGGCGAGACAACTGGTACACCAGCGGTAAGTCCATCCCGGTCCTCTCGTACTAAGGACAGCTCCTCTCAAATTTCCAACGCCCGCGACGGATAGGGACCGAACTGTCTCACGACGTTCTGAACCCAGCTCGCGTGCCGCTTTAATGGGCGAACAGCCCAACCCTTGGGACCGACTACAGCCCCAGGATGCGACGAGCCGACATCGAGGTGCCAAACCTCCCCGTCGATGTGGACTCTTGGGGGAGATAAGCCTGTTATCCCCAGGGTAGCTTTTATCCGTTGAGCGATGGCCCTTCCATGCGGAACCACCGGATCACTAAGCCCGACTTTCGTCCCTGCTCGACTTGTAAGTCTCGCAGTCAAGCTCCCTTCTGCCTTTACACTCTGCGAATGATTTCCAACCATTCTGAGGGAACCTTTGGGCGCCTCCGTTACCTTTTAGGAGGCGACCGCCCCAGTCAAACTGCCCATCTGACACTGTCTCCCACCACGATTAGTGGTGCGGGTTAGAGTGGCCATAACACAAGGGTAGTATCCCACCATTGCCTCCTTCGAAACTAGCGTCCCGATCTCTACGGCTCCTACCTATCCTGTACATGTGGTACAGACACTCAATATCAAACTACAGTAAAGCTCCATGGGGTCTTTCCGTCCTGTCGCGGGTAACCTGCATCTTCACAGGTACTAAAATTTCACCGAGTCTCTCGTTGAGACAGTGCCCAAATCGTTACGCCTTTCGTGCGGGTCGGAACTTACCCGACAAGGAATTTCGCTACCTTAGGACCGTTATAGTTACGGCCGCCGTTTACTGGGGCTTCAATTCGTACCTTCGCTTACGCTAAGCACTCCTCTTAACCTTCCAGCACCGGGCAGGCGTCAGCCCCTATACTTCATCTTTCGATTTTGCAGAGACCTGTGTTTTTGATAAACAGTCGCTTGGGCCTATTCACTGCGGCTGACCTTGCGGTCAGCACCCCTTCTCCCGAAGTTACGGGGTCATTTTGCCGAGTTCCTTAACGAGAGTTCTCTCGCTCACCTTAGGATTCTCTCCTCGACTACCTGTGTCGGTTTGCGGTACGGGCCGTTGTCTTCTCACTAGAAGCTTTTCTCGGCAGTGTGACATCAGAAGCTTCGGTACTATTATTTCCCTCCTCATCACAGCTTGTCCTTATAGAAATAAGCATTTGACTCATCTCAAGACTTACTGCTTGAACAGACATATCCATCAGTCTGCACTTCTTAGCCTCCTGCGTCCCTCCATTGCTCAAACAAATACAACGGGTACAGGAATATCAACCTGTTGTCCATCGCCTACGCCTATCGGCCTCGGCTTAGGTCCCGACTAACCCTGGGCGGACGAGCCTTCCCCAGGAAACCTTAGTCATTCGGTGGACAGGATTCTCACCTGTCTTTCGCTACTCATACCGGCATTCTCACTTCTAAGCGCTCCAGCAGTCCTCACGATCTACCTTCAACGCCCTTAGAACGCTCTCCTACCAATACACCTTCGGTGTACTCCACAGCTTCGGTAGTATGTTTAGCCCCGGTACATTTTCGGCGCAGGGTCACTCGACTAGTGAGCTATTACGCACTCTTTAAATGGTGGCTGCTTCTGAGCCAACATCCTAGTTGTCTGTGCAACCCCACATCCTTTTCCACTTAACATACATTTTGGGACCTTAGCTGGTGGTCTGGGCTGTTTCCCTTTCGACTATGGATCTTATCACTCACAGTCTGACTGCCGAATATAAATGAATGGCATTCGGAGTTTATCTGAATTCGGTAACCCGAGATGGGCCCCTAGTCCAAACAGTGCTCTACCTCCATCATTCTTAACTTCGACGCTAGCCCTAAAGCTATTTCGGAGAGAACCAGCTATCTCCAAGTTCGTTTGGAATTTCTCCGCTACCCACACCTCATCCCCGCACTTTTCAACGTACGTGGGTTCGGTCCTCCAGTGCGTTTTACCGCACCTTCAACCTGGACATGGGTAGATCACATGGTTTCGGGTCTACGACTACATACTCATTCGCCCTATTCAGACTCGCTTTCGCTGCGGCTCCGTCTCTTCAACTTAACCTCGCATGCAATCGTAACTCGCCGGTTCATTCTACAAAAGGCACGCTATCACCCATTAACGGGCTCTAACTTGTTGTAGGCACACGGTTTCAGGATCTATTTCACTCCCCTTCCGGGGTGCTTTTCACCTTTCCCTCACGGTACTGGTTCACTATCGGTCACTAGGGAGTATTTAGCCTTGGGAGATGGTCCTCCCGGATTCCGACGGAATTCCTCGTGTTCCGCCGTACTCAGGATCCTCCTAGGTGCCTTCCAAATTTCGCCTACGGGGTTTTTACCCTCTTTGACTGACTTTTCCAAGTCATTCGACTATCTGAAAGAACTACCATATTGGAGTCCTACAACCCCAAGATGCAAGCATCTTGGTTTGGGCTGTTCCCTTTTCGCTCGCCGCTACTTGGGGAATCGATTTTTCTTTCTCTTCCTGCAGGTACTTAGATGTTTCAGTTCTCTGCGTCTACCTCGTATACGCTATGTATTCACGTATACGTAACATCCTATAAAAGATGTTGGGTTCCCCCATTCGGAAATCTCTGGATCATAGCTTACTTACAGCTCCCCAAAGCATATCGGTGTTAGTCCCGTCCTTCATCGGCTCCTAGTGCCAAGGCATCCACCGTGCGCCCTTATTCACTTAACCTTATAAGACCTTACGGTCTGGTTTTGAGCAGTTCTTCTAGCGATAGAAGCTTACTCAAGAAAATAAGCAATTGAACTTATTAAAAAACTCATTCAACGCGGTGTTCTCGGTTTGTTTTGATTTTTTCTTCAAGTATCCAGTTTTCAATGAACAAAATAAAATGTTTGAGAGTAGACCTCTCAAAACTGAACAAAGACAAGTTACAAACTGTGTAGTTTCCGTAATATTCCTTAGAAAGGAGGTGATCCAGCCGCACCTTCCGATACGGCTACCTTGTTACGACTTCACCCCAATCATCTATCCCACCTTAGGCGGCTGGCTCCATAAAGGTTACCTCACCGACTTCGGGTGTTACAAACTCTCGTGGTGTGACGGGCGGTGTGTACAAGGCCCGGGAACGTATTCACCGCGGCGTGCTGATCCGCGATTACTAGCGATTCCGGCTTCATGTAGGCGAGTTGCAGCCTACAATCCGAACTGAGAGAAGCTTTAAGAGATTAGCTTAGCCTCGCGACTTCGCAACTCGTTGTACTTCCCATTGTAGCACGTGTGTAGCCCAGGTCATAAGGGGCATGATGATTTGACGTCATCCCCACCTTCCTCCGGTTTGTCACCGGCAGTCTCGCTAGAGTGCCCAACTAAATGATGGCAACTAACAATAAGGGTTGCGCTCGTTGCGGGACTTAACCCAACATCTCACGACACGAGCTGACGACAACCATGCACCACCTGTCACTTTGCCCCCGAAGGGGAAGCTCTATCTCTAGAGTGGTCAAAGGATGTCAAGACCTGGTAAGGTTCTTCGCGTTGCTTCGAATTAAACCACATGCTCCACCGCTTGTGCGGGCCCCCGTCAATTCCTTTGAGTTTCAACCTTGCGGTCGTACTCCCCAGGCGGAGTGCTTAATGCGTTTGCTGCAGCACTGAAGGGCGGAAACCCTCCAACACTTAGCACTCATCGTTTACGGCGTGGACTACCAGGGTATCTAATCCTGTTTGCTCCCCACGCTTTCGAGCCTCAGCGTCAGTTACAGACCAGAGAGCCGCCTTCGCCACTGGTGTTCCTCCATATATCTACGCATTTCACCGCTACACATGGAATTCCACTCTCCTCTTCTGCACTCAAGTCTCCCAGTTTCCAATGACCCTCCCCGGTTGAGCCGGGGGCTTTCACATCAGACTTAAGAAACCGCCTGCGCTCGCTTTACGCCCAATAAATCCGGACAACGCTTGCCACCTACGTATTACCGCGGCTGCTGGCACGTAGTTAGCCGTGGCTTTCTGGTTAGATACCGTCAAGGGATGAACATTTTACTCTCATCCTTGTTCTTCTCTAACAACAGAGTTTTACGATCCGAAAACCTTCTTCACTCACGCGGCGTTGCTCGGTCAGACTTTCGTCCATTGCCGAAGATTCCCTACTGCTGCCTCCCGTAGGAGTCTGGGCCGTGTCTCAGTCCCAGTGTGGCCGATCACCCTCTCAGGTCGGCTATGCATCGTGGCCTTGGTGAGCCGTTACCTCACCAACTAGCTAATGCACCGCGGGTCCATCCTCAAGTGACGCAAAAGCGCCTTTCAAATACTAAACATGTGTTTGGTATTGTTATGCGGTATTAGCACCTGTTTCCAAGTGTTATCCCCCGCTTGAGGGTAGGTTACCCACGTGTTACTCACCCGTTCGCCACTCCTCTTTTTCCGGTGGAGCAAGCTCCGGTGGAAAAAGAAGCGTTCGACTTGCATGTATTAGGCACGCCGCCAGCGTTCGTCCTGAGCCAGGATCAAACTCTCATAAAAAGTGTTTGAACAGTCATAGACTGTTAAGCTCAAATAAAAATTAACTTTGCTAGCTATTGCTTGCATGTTGTTTGCTTCTATAAAAGAAGCGCCCTACACATTGGTTCGTTTGCTTGCTTTGTTCAGTTTTCAAAGGTCTACTTGCAAAGTTAAATGTATTTATCTAACTTGCAGTTGGTTGCTTTTTGAAATGTTTCAGCAACTCTTATATCTTATCAGCTGACTTAATTTCTGTCAACTGTTTTTTTCAAAAAGTTTTAAAAACTTTTTGAAATGATATTTCAGAAGTTCGCCGCTCATCAAGCAACTTCGTTAGTTTAACAGTCGTTGTAGCAACTGTCAACAACTTTTTTTAACTTTTTTCAAAGTTTGTTTTCTTAAGAATCTCGTTCTCAAGGACAAGTAATAATATACCAACTTTGAAAGTTTAAGTCAACGAAAACTTATTGATTTAACAACATTTTTCACAACTCTAAACTATAGATTTGAAACGACGGAAAATCGTTCGTGATTTTTCTGAAATAAAACTTTTTAAAACTAGGTTAAATGAAATTTCGTTCGTTAATTTTTTGAAGCTGATTTTTAAGGAATCGTTAAAAAGGGGCTCTGAGTGTTTTCTTTAGCACTTTTTTGATACTATAGCTGTAGAAAGTACGGTAAATTTTTCTACTTAAATTTGTTTTACAAATCTTTTCTTCTATAGAAAGAACAAATTATTTTTAATACAGGAGGATTTTTTATGATGAAAATTTTAGTTGCTGATGATGACAAAGAGATTGTCGAGTTATTGAGCATTTATATTCACAATGAAGGTTACGAAGCGGTCAAAGCTTATGATGGTAAAGAAGCCCTGTCAAAAATCCGCACAAATCCCGATATTGAGTTAATGATTTTAGATATCATGATGCCCGAAAAAGACGGGATGCAAGTTGTCAAAGAGCTACGCAAGGAATCACAAATTCCGATTATTATGTTAACGGCTAAGACAACCGACATGGATAAAATTAAAGGATTAGTTGCAGGCGCTGACGATTACGTAACAAAACCATTCAATCCATTGGAAGTTATGGCCCGAGTAAAATCTCTTTTACGCCGAACAAAAATGCAAGTTACGCCAGATCAACCTGATATTCTAGAAGTAAATTCATTAATCATTAATAAAGATTCCCATGAAGTGAAAACAATGGATGGTAAAGAGATACAACTAACAGCGTTGGAATTTGGTATTTTATATCTATTGGCTTCTCATCCAAATCGCGTCTTTAGTGCCGATGAAATCTTTGAACGCGTTTGGAAACAAGAAAGTGTTGTTTCAGCTAAAACCGTAATGGTCCACGTGAGTCACTTGCGAGATAAAATCGAAGAAGCCACTGGCGGCGAAAAAGTGATCCAAACAGTTTGGGGTGTTGGCTATAAGATCGATGCAAAATAAAAGCAGACAACGCAAAGTCGAAAAGAAAAAACGCATAACTTTGACATCAAAAGAAATCAGCGAACTTTTGGCTGAGGGAATTGTTACGATTATCTTACTACTATTAGTAAACGTAGCTGTTTTAGTAGTCTTAGCTTCGATTATTAAAAACTCCCCTTCTCTGGAAAACGCCATTTGGGATTCTAAAAATATTTTTGCCCACCGGCTTGATTCTGACTTTTTCTGGAATGGTCGAAATTTTATTTTGCCGCTATTTTTATTACTTGATGCTGGTGTCTTGTATTGGCGGCTGATTCGCCGTTATCGTCAGATGCAATTGCGGCATATTATCAGTGAACTTCACTATATCGCCAACGGAAATTACGATCATCGCATTCCCTTTGAATTAAGCGGCGATTTAAGTCGTGTCGTTTCCAGCATTAACGGTTTAGTCGATAGTACCGTTGCGGCTATTGAAGATGAGCGCAAAATTGAAAAGTCCAAAGACGAACTCATTACAAATGTCAGTCACGACATTCGCACGCCTTTAACTTCTATTATTGGGTATTTGGGGCTAATCGAAGATGGCCAATATCAATCAGAAGCTGATTTGCTAAAATACACCCACACAGCTTTTGTGAAAGCCAAACAGATGAAGTCTCTCGTAGATGATTTATTTGAGTACACAAAAGTACGTCAGCCTAGTGTGCCGATCAACGTTACTTCTTTTGATATGATTCAGCTGGTAGAACAATTGGCCGCAGATTTTGAATTGGAAGCCAAGAAAAAAAATATTACAATTGAAGTTTCTTCACCAAAAGAACAGCTGATTATGGATGGAGACACCGAAAAAATTGTGCGCGTTTTTAACAACTTGTTCACAAATGCTTTTAAATATGGCAAAGGTGCTACTAAAATCGTGATTGAAGTCGATCAAATTGGAACAGAAGCAGTTATTATTGTTAAAAATAATGGCGCGATGATTCCAAAACAAGCGTTAGACTCCTTGTTCGACCGTTTTTATCGTGTAGAAGAATCTCGTAATCAAGCTACTGGCGGAACCGGCTTGGGCCTTGCCATTACGCAAAGCATCGTTGCGCTACACGGCGGCTATATTTACGCTAAGAGTAATCCTAACTGGACTTCTTTTATTATTCACTTGCCGGTGAAAAGCAATGTCTCACCAAAAGCGCGGAAATCTGATCACTATTTGTATCCAAAAGAGTAAGTCTATGCTGTTTTAACGTTTGACGGGTTAAACTTTTCTACGAAGATGCCAGTTGACGAAAATTCAAAAGTTGAGTATGCTAAAGCTAACTTGATAGAAAAACGAGAAAACCTAGTAAATGGTGTAACTTTAAAGAGAGCTGATGGTGGTGTGAATCAGTAGGCCAAACCGTTGAATCCAGTTTTTGTTTACGTACGCTTATGACAAATAAGCGCGGCTGACTGACGATACCAGTCAACAAGGGCAGTGTAAGCTGAACTTGGGTGGTACCGCGAACAAACTATTTCGTCCCAAGCAATTTGGGATGGAATAGTTTTTTTTATTTCTCCTGACGTGATAAAGTTCGCAGCTGTTATACGTTTAAAAAGTCTTATCGAAAAAAAAATAAAGTGAGGGAAAATAATGTTAGATATCAAAATGATTCGCCAAAACATGACGATGGTAAAAGAAAAATTAGCAACAAGAGGTGTGCCCGCAGATGTCTTAGATGAATTTGTTAAATTAGATGAAGAACGCCGCACGCTTTTAGTCCAATCAGAAGAATTGAAAAAACAACGCAATGACGTTTCAGCAGAAATTGCCCAATTAAAACGCAATAAAGAAAATGCCGAAGAAAAAATCGCGGCCATGAAAACTGTCGGCGCAAAAATTAAAGAATACGATACTAAAATCGCGGCAATTGACGACGAATTAAAAACAATCGCGACAACCTTACCAAACTTGCCTAACGACTCTGTGCCAATCGGTAAAGATGAAGAAGATAACGTCGAAGTCCGTCGTTTTGGTACGCCACGCAACTTCGCTTTTGAACCAAAAGCCCACTGGGAAGTAGCAGAAGACTTGGAAATTTTAGATTTTGAACGGGGCGCAAAAGTTTCCGGTAGCCGTTTTGTTTACTATCGCGGTCTAGGCGCACGCTTAGAGCGGGCCTTGTATAACTTTATGCTGGATTTACACGTCTATGAACACGGCTATACTGAAATGATCCCACCTTACATCGTGAACAGCAATTCGATGTTTGGTACCGGTCAATTTCCGAAATTCAAAGAAGATGTCTTCCAGTTAGCAGACACTGACCTAACCTTGATTCCAACGGCTGAAGTGCCTTTAACAAACTATTATAATGGCGAAATTTTAGATGGTGCAGACTTGCCAATTTATTTCACTGCACTAAGCCCATCTTTTCGTTCTGAAGCTGGTAGTGCCGGTCGCGATACCCGCGGCTTAATCCGCCTGCACCAATTTAACAAAGTTGAAATGGTGAAATTCTCTGATGCCGAGCATTCTTATGAAGAATTGGAAAAAATGACCAATAACGCCGAAGAAATTTTACAAAAATTGGGCTTACCTTATCGCGTGGTGGCTTTATCTACGGGCGACATGGGCTTTTCTGCTGCTAAAACGTATGACTTAGAAGTCTGGATTCCAGCGCAAAATACGTATCGCGAAATCAGCTCATGTTCAAACTGTGAAGATTTCCAAGCTCGTCGCGCTATGATCCGCTATCGTGATGCAGAAGGCAAATTGCACTACGCCCACACTTTAAACGGATCTGGTTTGGCAGTTGGCCGCACTGTCGCTGCTATTTTGGAAAACTATCAAAATTCTGATGGCACCGTTACTATTCCCGAAGTTTTAGTCCCTTACATGGGTGGTTTACAAAAAATCGCCAAAGACTAATCCACTATTTAAAAGCACAGTTGGAAATTTTTCTTACCGAAAATTTTCAACTGCGCTTTTTTACTATCAGGAAAATATAAATTTTTTACATAAATAATTGCTTTGCAAACTAGCTTTAACACCCCTAGGTAAAAATGTTTTTGATTTGAGCAATAATTTCGAAATATTCTGGTCCCATTGCCCAAAAATTAAGGCAGACGGGCAGTTTTTTTACTTAAAATGCCAGGAGCGGTTTTTCTTTAAGAAATTTGAAAATGACGATAATGTAAGGCTTGCGCCAACCTTTTTGTGTTGAATGGATAGGCCAGTAATGGTACAGTGAAAATAATCACGGACAATTAGGGAGTTACGCGTAAAATGGAAGAAAACAACAGTACCCGCAGCAGTCGGCACTCGCAAAAACCAAGTAACAATTTGGGTAAAAATATTTTTACCTTGCTTAGCATTTTATTAGTCGTCTTATTCGGCTTTTTCGCCTATACCTTTTATCAAATGAAACAAGCAGAGGCCAAAGCGCAAAAAGTTTTTGAAGAAAAAACGACTGCGCTCTTACAAGAAGTACAAGAAGAACGGAATCAAAGTGGGATTCCTAGCGAAAAAACAGAAAAAAAAGCTACTGATTTGGTGACGGTGACTTACCTACCAAAAGAAGACAAAGTTTTTTCTGCAGCAGATAGTAACAAAGAATTAACCGCCCTAACCAATAAAGCCAAAGAAAGTCTAAAAGATAAAAAAGGCCTGATTGTCGCAAAATTGGAAGTTAATCCTGTTAGCGATCAGTTAGATACTTACGAGTTAGTCGCTGAGCCTTATGTGTGGCACAAGGATAAACAAAGTTTCACCAAAGGTAAACCAGTCAGCAACAAGCCCGCCTATATTGCCCACAAAACTGGCAAAGCTGTAACGGTTAAAGAGCTGATTCCAGAAGAAGGCGACCTACTTGGCATTCAACAAGTGATTCAACAAAAGATTTTCAATGAAGCAAAAGATAAAAAAGCGGTTATCGATAGTATTTTAGATTTACCCCGCATTAATTATCAGAATAAAATTGAATTCACACCAGATGAATTAACCATCGACTTGGCAAAAAATAAAACCGGCGTTGATCAGGTTACGTTGGATTACAAAGATATTGCCGCCTATGTGAATACAGATTTTGTCAATCCAGAAAAAATCAAGGATGCCTTCCCGCAACTTGATCCAAAGAAAAAATACGTGGCCTTAACCTTTGACGATGGTCCTAATCCAGCCACAACGCCTAAAATTTTAGATATTTTAAAAAATAAAAAAGCTAGCGCAACTTTCTTCATGCTGGGTAAAAATGTCAGTGACAACCAAGATATCGTCAAACGTGTTGTAGCCGATGGCCATGAAGTTGCTAGCCATTCTTACACCCATCCGGTCTTACCTAGTTTGTCAGATGCGGCTTTGAAAAAGGAAATTCGCGATACAGATAAAGCTATTTTTGAAGCTTGCGGTATCTTACCACGAAACCTGCGTCCGCCTTATGGTGCTGCAGATGAACGCGTGGCCCGCGTGGCTGGAAAACCCATCATCAACTGGGATGTTGACTCAGAAGATTGGAAATCCAAAAATGCCGGCATGATTCAAGGCCGCATCAAAGCCACTTTAACTGAAAATGCTATCGTCTTGATGCATGATATTCAACCCGCCACCGTTGAAGCATTACCTGGTGTAATCGACAACATGCGCCAACAAGGATTCGAGTTTGTGTCCGTTGATACACTCTTGAAAAAACAACAAAAACCAATGTACGTCTACTTCGGCGCCGAAGACTACCGCTTAGCTAAAGACCTATAGAAAAGCTTTATGAACGCATTTAACTTCCAAGTATTAAGTCGGAAGTTTAATAAATTGCCATTACCAAAGAGCCAATTACTTCCCTCACCTTGCACTCTGCTTTCCATTAGGAAATGCCGAGTACTGCAAGGTGAGTTTTTTTGTATACATTGCGTGTTAACCAAATTATTAAGAAATTCTAAAGAGAGCAAAAAGAACTTACGAAGAAATTTTTCTCTTGATACGATAGCTAACGTTGCAATTGAAAAATAGCGTATTTACAGAAAATTTCTGTCATACGCAAACTGAAAGGAAGTTTTGTATGCCCCAAACAAAAAAAGAAAGTTGGCTTTTCACCTGTAGTATGTGTCTATTCATGGTATTTGGCATGACGATTTATAATGTTGCTTTACATGGCGCGTTATCGTTTGGTGCCGTTTTTGGCGGTTTCCCCTTTGCCTTTGTAATTGCTCTTATTTTAGATGTCTTTGTTGTAGCGAAACCGGCTAAAAAAATCGCCTTAAAATTACCTACTAATAAAGAAAAAATGTGGCAAGTTGGCATTTCCATTAGTGTCTGCATGATTTTAGGCATGGTTAGTTTTATGTCGTTATTTGGCATTGTCGTAGAATCTGGTTGGCACCAGCTAAGTTTGGCAACGTATTTGCATACCTGGTTATTTAATTTTGTGATGGCATTACCATTACAACTATTAATTGTGCGTCCACTCGCTTTGACTATCTTAAGTGCCAGCCGCAAAATAACAGCCTCAGCTTAAGTCGTACCATTAATTTAAGTTATTATGAGCCACTCGTCTAAAAAATTTAGTCCCCAACAAGGCGACTAAAATTCAACTTTTTGTCGCGATAAACGCTATTTTTTATCACGACAAAAAATACCCGAACCTGTTTTCTAGTTCGTCAAAAAGGTGACGACAAAAAGCAGGTCCGGGTATTTTTATTGTTTAATTTTAAAAGAAATTAAGATTCAACTGAGTAGTTTGGTGCTTCTTTTGTAATTTGAACATCATGTGGGTGAGATTCTTTCAAACCATTGCCACTCATTTGGACGAATTGTGCATCGTCACGGAGTTGTTTCAAATCAGCTGCGCCTACATAACCCATCCCTGATTTTAACCCACCAATCATTTGGAAGATGATATCAGACACGCTACCTTTATAGGCCACACGACCTTCAATACCTTCTGGCACCAGTTTGTTGGCTTCATTGACACCACTTTGGAAGTAGCGATCGCTAGAACCTTTTTCCATTGCGCCAAGCGAACCCATCCCACGATAAGTTTTGAAGCGACGACCTTGATAAATTTCAAATTCACCAGGAGATTCGTCCGTACCAGCTAACATGGAGCCGAGCATAACTGCATGACCGCCTGCGGCCAATGCTTTCACGATATCACCAGAATATTTGATCCCACCATCGGCAATAATTGCTTTGCCATATTGGCGAGCAACAGAAGCAGCATCATAAATGGCTGTTAATTGGGGCACGCCAACACCGGCAACAACTCGTGTTGTACAAATTGAGCCTGGGCCAATCCCGACTTTTACAACATCGACGCCAGCATCATACAATGCTTTTGTTCCTTCAGCAGTTGCAACGTTACCGGCAATCAAAGTGGCTTGTGGAAATTTTGCCCGAATTTCAGCAATTTTACGTAGAACGCCGGCACTGTGGCCATGAGCTGTGTCGATTACAATGGCATCTGCTCCAGCGTCAAGTAACGCTTGCGCCCGTTCAAAAGTGTCGCTCGTTACGCCCACAGCAGCCGCAACTAACAGGCGACCGTGTTCGTCTTTTGCTGCATGAGGAAACTCGATTACTTTTTCAATGTCTTTGATGGTAATCAAGCCGCTTAAACGACCGTCTTCATCCACGATCGGTAATTTTTCAATTTTATGTTTTTGGAGGATATTTTCAGCATCTGCTAATTTGGTACCAACTGGGGCGGTAACAAGATTTTCTTTGGTCATCACATCATCAATCTTAATGCTGTAATCTGTCACAAAACGCATATCGCGGTTGGTGATAATCCCAACTAATTTTCGATTTTCCATTGTTTCGACAATCGGCACACCACTAATGCGATATTTTGACATCAAATGTTCAGCATCTTGCACTAAATGATCAGGAGTTAAGAAAAATGGATCGATAATAACGCCAGATTCCGAACGTTTCACTTTGCGCACTTCATCAGCTTGCATCGCGATACTCATATTTTTATGAACAACACCTAAACCGCCTTGACGTGCCATGGCAATTGCCATTTTACTGTCGGTTACAGTATCCATGCTGGCAGAGATGATTGGAATATTTAAACGGATATTTTTCGCTAATTGAACATGCATATCCACTTCATTTGGTAGGACGTGACTTTCACCCGGAATTAATAAGACATCATCGAAAGTTAGACCTTTTTTAGCGAATTTCGTTTCCCAGTTAGACATTGTTAGTACCACTCCTCAGTTTTATTTTTATCTATGAAACTAACAGAAAATAAGCGACAAGTCAACAGCTGTAATTGTTTACGTAATATTCTGAAAATTCGTCGTAACACCTTTAGACAATGTTCGGAAATTACTTAAACAAAAAAACTGACCGGAATAGTTTTTCCAGTCAGTTTTAGCGACAAATTAATTTTTGGGAATTGTAAGGGAACCTTCGATATTGTATTTTTTCTTCAAGTACCAGCGTAATGCAAAGACAGCGGCACCTAAAACCAATTGGATAAATGGATCCAACACAATATTGTATGGCAACATTGCGCTAACCGTAAAGACTAAAATCCATAAGAAGAATACAGGGACTAAAATTAACATTGTTTTCCATAATTTCGGCCGTTTGCTCTTATCTGCCCCTGGGCGTTCGTATTGGTAAATGTATTTATACATTAAGTAAAATGCATAACCCCCGAATAATGAGGCAATAATCAATGTCAATAAGCCGTAAGTTTGTTGTCCGCTATTTTTCGTGAACAGGCGCATTAAGCCTAACATTACCGCAAACAAACCAAAGATGAACATCGCATTATCTGCCCACATTAAAAGTGGTTTGGTTTCTTTTTTAGGTTCTGGCTTGGCCAAAATAGCTTCTGTCCGTTCTGAAACCGTCCCAAATAATTGGCGCGCGGTTTTCCCGCCTTTTTGTTCTTTGACTAAAACCGGCAGAATTTCATTTAAAGCTGTTGCCATTTCTGCTTCGGATAAATTCGCTGCTTCTAAAGATTTCTTCAAATCAAAAATATATTGTTGGTTACGTTTGGTCAATTGCGGTTCTAATTCGCGATTTTGTGCAACCATTGCGCGTAGTGCTTCTGCATCCATGAATGACTTCCTCCTGAACTTCTTTTACAAAGGGCATTTTAACATATTGCAGCCAAGATGACACCGTTTTTTTAAACGTTAAAACGGAATAACATGACATCGCCATCTTGTACGACGTAATCTTTGCCCTCCAAACGAACCCGACCAGCTTCTTTAGCCGCGTGCATATTGCCGTATTTATCCAAATCTTCAAACGAAACTGTTTCCGCCCGAATAAAGCCCCGTTCAAAATCGGTGTGGATAATTCCCGCTGCTTGTGGCGCTTTAATTCCTTTGCGGAAGGTCCACGCCCGCACTTCTTGTTCACCGGCAGTAAAGTAAGTTGCTAAACCTAATAAATCATACGCTGCACGAATCAATTGATCCAAACCAGATTCTTCAATTCCAAGTGCTTCTAAAAATTCCGCTTTATCTTCATCGTCCAATTCAGCAATTTCTTCTTCTGCACGGGCACAGACAACGATTACTTCTGCATTTTCTGTTGCCGCAAAATTCCGGACTTCTTGTACATAGTGGTTATCATCGGCATTGGCTACATCGTCTTCTGAAACATTGGCCACATATAAAACAGGTTTTGTTGTTAATAAGAATAAACTTTTCACGATTTTTTGTTCATCATCGGAAAATTCAATGCTACGAGCAGATTGGCCTTCTTCTAAAACTGGTTTGATTTTATCTAACACCGCTAATTCCGCTACGGCATCTTTGTCTTTTGTCTTCGCGATTTTAGCAATACGAGTGTATCGTTTATTAATCGATTCCAAGTCGGCTAAAACAAGCTCTAAATTAATCGTGTCGATATCTTCTAATGGATCAACCCGACCTTCAACGTGGGTGATATTGTCATCGTCAAAACAACGCACAACGTGACAAATCGCATCTACTTGGCGAATATGGCTTAAAAATTGATTCCCTAAACCTTCCCCTTTGCTGGCGCCTTTTACAATACCGGCAATATCAGTAAATTCAAAAGTTGTCGGCACCGTTTTTTTCGGATGCACAAGTTCTGTCAACCGTTGTAAGCGCCAATCTGGCACTTCAACCATTCCCACATTTGGATCAATTGTTGCAAAAGGATAGTTTGCAGCCTCTGCACCTGCTTTTGTGATTGCATTAAATAAAGTTGATTTCCCAACGTTGGGTAACCCAACGATTCCGGCAGTTAAAGCCATTTTCTTCACTCTTTCTTTTTTTAATTATAAAGTTGAATGAGCTTGTTTAGAAAAGGAGTAATAAGGTAGAAAACGAAAAAGCTGCTCTTTAGCTTTGTAGTTTTCTTACCTTGGTAAGCCTTGGAAACGAACTCGCTACGACAATAAGTTGAAATTTCGAGAAATTTGAAAAGCAATTTATCAAAATTCCACCTTATTGCTTGAGAGTTAAACACATTTACAAAGCTCTCATGTCTTATTACCGACTTTTCTAGCCCATGAAACTGGATTATTTTTCGGGCGCTTTTTCCAGTATTTTTTTCATTTTCTTCTCAAAATCGCGGCGGGTCATCATGACGATGTGGCCACAATTGGTACACTTAATTTTAATGTCAGCACCCATCCGAATAATTTCCCAGCGGTTGGCTTGGCAAGCATGGGGCTTTTTCATTTCCACGATGTCACCTAAATCGTACATTTGAATCCTCCTCGTTTTAATAAAAATTTGGTTTTAACGATAGCTTAGGCCTCGTCAAAGCGAATATCTAAAATATCCAAAATACGGGTCAAATCTTTTTGCGATAAATATTCAATCTCGATTTTTCCTTTGCCGTCTTTTTCTAAAATTTCCACATTCGTACCGAATTTATCCATTAAACGGTCTTCGCCTTCTCGCAAGTAGTAAGGTTTTTCTTTGACCACGCGGGGCGGGGTTTTTTTCTCAACTTTTTTCTCGTTTAACGTATTTACCAACTGTTCTAACTGACGGACGGTCAAGTTTTCCTTCACACAGCGATTGGCTAATTTTAAAATTTGGCTTTTATCTTTTAGCCCCAATAACGTCCGCGCTTGCCCCATTGAGAGGCGGTCATCTTGTACCATTTCTTTAACCAGTTTCGGTAATGTCAACAATCGCAGATAATTGGCGATATACGGACGGCTTTTACCTAAACGCTCCGCTACTTCCGCTTGCGTTAATTTCAAGTTTTTCATTAGCATCTCATAGGCTTCCGCCTCTTCCAGCGGATTTAAATCTTCCCGTTGCAAGTTTTCCAAAACGGCCACTTGCATCATGGATTCTTCGTCAAAATCTCGAATAATTGCGGGAATTGTTTCTCTTTGCGCTAATTTTGAAGCGCGAAAACGACGCTCACCGGCAATAATTTCATAGCCTTTTACTGCCGATTTGCGGACAATAATCGGTTGGAACACACCGGAACGTTCGATAGACGCGGCTAATTCTTGTAAAGAAGACTCATCAAATGTTTTGCGCGGTTGGTAAGGATTTGGGCGCAATTCACTTAAAGGAATATCGACAACTTCCTCGGTTTTTACATCTACTTCTTCTAAATCTTGCAAGTCCTGAAACAAAGCGTCAATGCCCCGACCTAAACCTTTTCCTTTATTTTTCACGGGTCAACACTTCCTTTGCTAGTGCTTGATAAACTTCGGCACCTTTTGAACTTGGATCGTAGTCAATAATCGATAAACCATGACTTGGTGCTTCTGAAAGCCGCACATTGCGGGGGATAATTGTGTCATAAACTTTTTCTTGGAAATAGCGGCGCACTTCTTCCACTACCTCGGCTCCAAGATTGGTTCTGGCGTCATACATCGTTAATAAGACCCCTTCGATTTCCAAACCAGGATTGAAATGTTTTTGCACCAAACGCACGGTGTTTAGTAATTGGCTCAAGCCTTCTAAAGCGTAATATTCGCACTGCACCGGAATCAAAATCGAATCACTCGCCGTAAAGGCATTGATCGTCAAATGTCCCAATGACGGCGGACAATCGATGAAAATAAAATCGTAATCATCTTTGATTTCTTCTAGTGCTGATTTTAGCCGCGATTCGCGGGCCATCATGGAAGTTAATTCAATTTCAGCACCTGCCAACTGAATCGTTGCTGGCACAATGTCCATATTTTCCCGTGAACTTGGTAAAATTGCTTCTTTAATCGGTTCTTCATTCACTAAAACATCGTAAATATCTTTGGCTACATCTGGCTTGCGAATGCCCATACCGCTGGTGGCATTACCTTGGGCATCAATATCGACTAACAATACTTTTTTACCAATAAAAGCCAAACAAGCTCCTAAATTGACGGTTGTGGTCGTCTTGCCGACGCCACCTTTTTGATTTGCCACAGAAATAATTCGTGCCATTCTCTTGTCTCCTTTAATAAAAGTTGAATGAGCTCGGTCGGAAAATGAGGGACAAGAACAAAATAGACGGCTGACGCTTTTTGTCAGTTGGTTATTTTTGCTTGTCTCCGATTTTTCCAACTCATGAAACTAGATACAATAAAAGTTGAAACGGCTTGTTAAAAAAAGAAGGAATAAGTCGGAAAAATTAGAAAGTCGCTTTCTGACTTTTTTATTTTTTTGCTTATTACCGGCTTTTTTAGCCGTTGAAACTAGATACAATAAAAGTTGAATGAGCTCGGTCGGAAAATGAGGGACAAGAACAAAATAGACGGCTGACGCTTTTTGTCAGATGGTTATTTTTGCTTGTCTCCGATTTTTCCAGCTCATGAAACTAGATACAATAAATGTTGAAACGGCTTTTTTTCACCGTTTAAAGATAAAAAGCTATCTAAAATAAAACAATTTTGCTATCGTTTTACCGCTATTTTAACGGCTGCTTATTGGGCGTGCCGGGTTTGCGGGGGTATTTTTTGGGCGTTTCTTTTTTCTTTTGGATCACCAAAATGTGTCGCGTATCACCATTGGGCAAAGCAAGCTCTTTATCTTCAATGAACTTGCCACCAAGTGTCGCAATCGCGTTTTTAGCTTCTGCTAATTCTTCCTCTGATTTTGCCGCTTTTAAAGCAAAGAAAAAGCCGTCTTTTTTCACCAAAGGCAGACACAATTCCGCTAAAACATTCAGACGTGCCACTGCTCGAGCCGTGACATAATCAAATTGAGCACGAAATTGTGGGTTTTGCGCGAAAGTTTCGGCGCGATCGTGATAAAAATCAACCCCCGTCAAATTCAAACTTTGTGCTAAATGATTTAAAAAGGTAATTCGTTTATTGAGAGAATCGACGATAGCGACTTTTAACCCAGGAAAAGCAATCTTCAGTGGAATGCTGGGAAATCCCGCTCCTGCGCCAACATCACAAATAGCAGCCTCTGCTTTTAAATCCACTGCCACACCAAGTAAAATCGAATCGTAAAAATGCTTCAAGTAAACTTCTTTTTTTTCAGTAATCGCCGTTAAATTCATTTTTTCATTCCACTCGACTAACAGCTCGTAATATTTTTCAAACTGTTGCATTTGAGTAGAACTTAATTCAATGCCTTTTTGGGCCAACTGCTGCTGAAATTCTTCTGGTAACATGGCCTTTTCCTTTCTTTTTTGTGAAACAAATTTTTGTTTCACGCTTTCTCTACTTTAACGCAAATGGAGGTTTTTCGCAATGGGAGGAATTGAATTTTAAAGGCTTGTTTAAGGTAAAAAAAGAACCTAGGGTAAAAAGTCGCAATCACTTTTGCCCTAGGTTCTTTGCTTCATAGATTCAGGATGAAAAAACATTTGCAGCTACAAATGCAATTTTCATTCTTTATTCCCCACTAATAAATTTATTGCATTTATTACACGGAACTTTCTATTCACTTTTTTACATTTCCAGCTTTTTTGCGCTCAATAGTTTCTTTAAACCAATAAAATGAATCTTTTTTATATCTGTCCATCTTTCCATTGCCAGCATCATCCAAATCAACATAGATAAATCCGTAACGTTTACTCATTTCACCCGTTGAAGCACTTACTAGATCAATTGGTCCCCAGACTAAGTAACCAAAACATTCTACGTTGTCTTCTTTCATTGCCTTTTCAACAGCATCTATATGTTTAGTGAGGTAATCCATTCTATATTGATCATGAATTGTCTTATCTTCACCAAGCGTATCAATAGCCCCAAGTCCATTTTCAGTGATAATGAGCGGGAGTGAATACTTACGGTATAGATAGTTCATGGTATAGCGAATACCGACTGAATCAATTCCCCAGCCCCATTTTGACTGCGCAAGATATGGATTTGGCATGCCACCAAAAATTGATTTTCCTTCACCAGCTTCTAATTTTGGAGCTGAAACACTAGACATATAGTAATTTAAGCCGATAAAGTCAATTCTACCCATTTTAAAATCTTGTTTATCTTCTTCTGAGATAAATATTTCTATTCCTTTTTTCTTATATTCTTGGAGTTTATATCTTGGAAATGCTCCATTACACATTGCATCAATTTGATAGTAGTCCTCTTCATTTTCTAAATATGCTTTCAACACATTTTCGGGATCACAATTCACAGGATAGATAGGGTTTAATCCAAAAACGCAGCCAACAACATTATCCACGTTTATTTCATGTGCTAGTCTAACTGCCTTTACACTTGCTAAACACATGTGATAGCCGATCATTGCAAGTTCTTCATCAGGATTTTGCATTTCACTGTACTTCAAACCTGCCACAAGATACGTAAAAATATCCGCCTCTTGTGTTTCTGGCACAAGGTGGTTTGTTTCATTAAAGGTTACCCAATATTTTACCTTTCCATCAAAATGTCGCATAACTGTTTCACAATAATGTAAGTAGAACTCCACTAGTTGACGATTCGCCCAAGATCCATAAGCGTGAACTAAATGAATCGGCATCTCAAAATGATACAACGTTACAATGGGTTCGATTTTATTTTCAATAAGCGTATCAATTACCCGCTCATAATAGTCTAAACCAGTTTGATTAGGTAACGTTTCGTCTCCTTTTGGAAAAATACGAGACCAATCAATTGAAATCCGTAACGCAGTAAATCCCATTTCTTTAAACAAAGCAATATCTTCTTGATAGCGGTTATAAAAATCAATCCCTTTATGAGATGGATATTCTTTATCACTCAGAATAGTTGAAGTAATTTCTCGGGCGCTTTGTTTTGAACCTTTCGTAACAAAATCCATAATTGCAGGCCCTTTGTCGCCTGCTTGCCATGATCCTTCACATTGATGGGCAGCAATACTACCTCCCCACAAAAAATTAGTCGCCATTTTTTCCCCTCTTTACATAATAATATTTAATAAAACGCCATCTTCAAATTGACTTGATTTAGAGGCGGGGATAACATCTAGATAATCATGTGAATTAGTAATCACGACAATAACTGTTGGATCAAAACCGGCAGCTACTATTTTATCTACATCAAAACTGCCTAACAGTTGCCCTTTTTTAACCGAGTCGCCTTGTGCTACATTACTTTCAAAATATTTACCATCTAAATTGACAGTATCAATACCGATATGAATTAATATTTCCATTCCATCTTTTCCTTTGATACCATAAGCATGTTTTGTTGGAAATAAAACTGTAATCTCTCCGTCGACTGGTGAAAACACATCAACTTTTCCGCTTGCTGGTTCAATTCCAATACCTTTACCTAAAGCCCCAGAAGCAAATGCTTGATCATTTACTTCATTCAATGGAATAACTGTTCCCTCTGCAATCCGGGAAACAGACATCTGTTTAAGCGATGCTGGATTACTCACTGCAACTTCATTATTTTCAATATTTTTTTCCGTTAATTCTGATTCTTGAGGAATTCCAACACCATAAGCAACCGCAGTAGCTACACCAAAGGACACAATAACGCTAATCATCATCCAGACAAAATTGTGCATGCCACCAGCAAGATAAGTTGGTAATGAAGTCAGTCCCCAAACCATTCCCATCGTTTTTACACCCGCTAATCCTGCAATCGTCCCTCCAATGCCACCACCAATAACTACGGCTAAAAATGGTCGACGATATTTCATAAATACACCAAAAACAGCTGGTTCGGTTACACCCATCAAAGCACTAAAGCCAACTGTGCCAAAAGTTTGTTTTTCTTTACTTCCTTTTACTGCTCTTAAAAAGTACCCTACCATAGCCCCACAAACAGCAATATCTGAAATGGTTGAAGCAACACTGAAAATTGGGTCATAACCTAATTGCGCTAAGAAATTTAAAACAACTGGATAAACAAAATTTGCGGCGCCTAACACAATCAAAAACGGTTGTGCTGCAGAATAAAGTGCTACAACACTCCAATTGCCAATTGTATTCATTAAAAGATTAAAGAATGCGTTCAATCCATCTCCAATCCATGTTCCAATCGGACCGAATACTACTAAAACAACCGGTAGTGTAATTACTAAAGAAAGTGCAGGTACAAGAAAATATTGCAAACTTTTAGGAATAAGTTTTCCCAAATACTTAATTACCAGGCCTAAAAACCACACACCTAACATGATTGGAATAAACGTATTTGCATAACCAATAGCTGGTAAATTGTAACCAAAAATCGCCAAATTTTCTGCGCCATCAATATTTGATGATAATAATGTTACAGCTAAAACAATGGCCAAATAAGGATTGATTTTCGCTCGTTTAGCTGCTGAAGCCGCGATTAGTACCGGTAAAAAATGAAAGACCGATCCTCTTAATGTATCAAATATCATGTAAGTCGGACTTTCAGCAGAAACTACACCTGTCAATGATAAAATTGCCATAAACCCAGCAATAATACCAGCAGCCATTAGGACCTCCAAAATTGATGTCATTGTTTCAGAAATTGCTGCTAAAATTGACTGCACAAATCCCTTAAGATTTTTAGGATGAGCTGAAGCTACCATCGTTGTTTTATCTTCACCTATCATTTCCATCAATTCGTTATAAACTTCGGTTACGTGGGTCCCAATAATAATTTGATAAGCGACTTCGTTAGATACAACATCTACGACTCCGTCAATATTTTTAATTTCCTCTGTTTTCGCAATATCGCGATTATTTAAGTTAAAACGCAAACGCGTCATACAGTGCGCTACAGATTTAATATTCTCCTTACCACCTATTAATTCTAAAATTTGTGTATTTAGATCTTGATAACTCATTTTTCTTCCTCCAATCGTTCCGTTACTCGCCTTATATGCAAAATTAAATACGTTTCCTCATCGATGCTTATCTGAGAATCAAACTGGGACTGAATGTATACTTTTATCTTTTGAACTGCTTTAAAAGCTGCTGGATACAATTGACTTACTTGTTGATAAAGTCCAAGCGTATCTTTTCCTTCGTTATGCAATTCTCCTTTCATCACACGTTGGATAAAATATTGTAAATGATTTGTGAACCTCAAAAAGTTTGTTGAATTTTCGTCTAATTTAACGTGGAAATTTTTCTCAATAATCGAAATAATATCGCCCAAAATTTGCATTTCACTAACTTTGTCTTGTTTTGCAATTTTACTTTCTTCCATGTTTACAAAATGTAAACTGATCGATACCGCTTCGTCATCGGGTAACTGAATCCCTTTTTGTTCTTCAATCATGCGTAACGCCCTAATTCCTACTTGAAAATGTTTGGGGTAAAATCTTTTTACATCCCAAATTAATGGGCTTTTGATGTATTGTTTCTTTTCTACACGCTTAATTAAAAATTCCAAATGATCCAAAAGAGTTAGGCTAAGATAATCACTCGCCTGAAATTGTAATTCTTTTTCTGCATAGGAAATAATGTTATTGATCAAAATAATGTCGTTAGGATCTGAGTGTGATAATAAATAGCTAAAATGATCTAACATATCAAAGGAATCAAGAATATACATTTTATCAACTTCTTCATCACGCACTAGCTGTCCTTTTTGCTTTTTAAATCCGATGCCTTTAGAAACTACAAAAATTTCATGTCCCCCTCTTTTAACTAAAGCAACATTGTTGTTTAAAATTTGTTTGATTCTCATTTTTTCCTCCTTTCCAGAAAAAAGAACCCAAGAATTACAAAATACATAAAGTATCTCGTAATTCTTGAGTTCTGCCTGATTATATTCAGTAACATACTCATAACTATAACTACAGCGCTATAGTTTGATTCTCTTTTCTATTTCTACAATAACAATATACTTTATCAAAAAGCACTTGTCAACGTTTTCATCAGTATTTCAATACAGTTTACTCTTTAAAATCTCTTTTATAAAAAAACAAATAATACATATATTATAGTTATTTTATATAGTTTGTGCCAGTTTTTCATCCACTGCTAAAATAATTTTCCCCTTGGCGCGCCCAGAAGCTAAATTATCGACGGCTTTTTGAATTTCGGCCAGGGAAATAACGCTGTCGATGATTGGTTGTAATTGTTTTGCTTCAATTAGTTTGGTTAATGCAGCTAGTTGGTTGCCGTCTGGCCGCATAAATAAAAAGTCATAGGACACATCGGTTTTTTTGGCTAATTTGGTAATGGGATAACTGGCAATCCCTAAAGCCATTTGCTTCCATAAGGGGAGATTATAATTTTTTGCAAAAGCATAATTAGGCGTACCCGACAAGGTCACGACTTTACCGCCAAGCTTCACGATTTTAAAAGCATCCTTTAAAATATCGCCTCCCATGGTATCGAAAACAAAATCGTAGTCTTTTAATTTTTCGGCAAAATTTTCACTACGATAATCAATTACCTCATCTGCACCAAGACTTTTTACGAGAGTTCGATTTTTTTCACTCGTTGTTGTAGCAACGTACGCGCCGGCAAGCTTTGCCAATTGAATGGCAAGTGTTCCAATCCCGCCAGAACCTGCTTGAATTAAAATTTTGTCTTGCGGTTTAATTTTCATCACTTCATGTAGGGCTTGATAGCTGGTTAAAGCAACTAAAGGAATACTGCTGGCTTTGGCAAATGTCAGATTTTTGGGTTTTAAGGCGACATCTTTCACATCTACAGCTATATACTCCGCAAAAGTTCCGATGCGATTTTTTTGCACCCGACCATAAACAGCATCGCCAACCTGAAATTTTTTTACTTGTTCCCCTCGCGCCACCACAATGCCAGCAAAGTCGCTGCCTAAAGTTAACGGCATTTTATAATGAAGGAGCAACTTCATTTTGCCGTCTTTTGTTTTTAAATCAATCGGATTAATACTAGCGGCAATGACTTTTACAAGTAAGTCCTTCTTGCCAATTCTAGGTACTGGCTGCTTTTTTAAGCCAATTTTTTCACCGTAATTTTCAATTTGTGCTGCAATCATTGTATCTTTCATCATTTATCCTCACACGTCGTTTATTCGTTTAAACTTTTAAACCATTCAAAACTGACAACAGCTTAACGCAGAATTTTTTTATCGTCAAGAATTTGAAACGCGCCTAAAATTCACCGAGCAGATTTTGGCAGATACCCCTTAATCTGCGTTATTTTCTCGCTTTTCCTAAGTTAAAAAAATTGACTTTTTTTTAAGCCTTTGGTTTAATGGTTTAAAAATATCGACCAAAGGAGTTTGCTCATGTCCCCTGATTTAACAAATTTGAAACAAGAATTTACCGAAGTCAGCGATTTTTTAATCGCATTGGGCGATGAAAAACGCCAAGCAATTATTATTGCTTTGCTGCAAGATAAAGCTTGTGAGGGATTGCGGGTGAATGATTTGACTACGGCCACCAATTTATCACGACCGGCAGTCTCCCATCACTTAAAAATTTTAAAGCAAGCTAACTTAATTGATTATCGCCAAGAAGGAACCAAAAATTACTATTACTTATCCCACGACACAACGGAAATTGATAAATTACAAGCATTGCTAAGTCACGTCAGTCAAATTATTGAAAAGGCGGGAAGAAAATGAAAGTATTGATTGTATTAACGAACACAACCCATTATGGTGACACAGAAGATGCCACTGGCTTATGGTTAGGTGAGGCCACTGAATTTGCAGCCGAATTGCAAAAACACGGCATTTCTTATGATTACGTCAGTCCCAATGGCGGATATGTCCCCATTGATCCTCGCAGCATGAAATATACGAATGAAGAAATCATGGACTTTTATAATACAACCGACTTTAAACAGCGGGCGCTAGCAAATTCCCTGCCACTGGAAGTTGTCGACCCCAAAAATTATGATGCGATTTATTTCACCGGTGGTCATGGTGTGATGTGGGATTTTCCTAATAATGATACCCTGCACAAACTTGCCTTAGATATTTACAAACAAGGTGGTTATATAACTTCTGTCTGCCATGGTGTCGCCGGACTTTTGAATTTACAAGATGATGCAGGCAACTATTTAATTACAGACAAAAAAATCACCGGTTTTACCACCAGTGAAGAAATTTTAGCCGGCAAAAAAAGCGTCGTGCCCTTTTTAAATGAACACGTCGCCAAAGAACGCGGGGCGCATTTCCAAAAGAGGCGGCCCTATAGCGAATTTGCCCTCCAAGATGGACAATTTATTACCGGACAAAATCCTTTTTCTGTTAAAGCCGTGGCGAAACTTTTGCTTGAAAATCTTAAGAAGTAAAGAGTTAAAATTACCTCACCAAAAAAATGAGTCCCTATTGTAGCAACCGCAAAATTAGCTTTCGGCTAATTTATCAGGTCTGCTCAAATAGCGGACTCACTTTTTTTAATCTTTTCCTGCTGCTAAAATACTTTCCAGTAAGGATAAAACACGGCGAACTTCACTGTTTTTTACAATTGGGGTTGCATTATGCACAACAACATCGTAAAAATTCGCATAAAAACTTGGATAAGGGGATTCTACTTTAGGAAAAGCCAATTTTTCTGTGGCCTCCTCTTGTGGTGGTGCCATCGTTTTGGTTAAGCCCACGCCGGCTTGAATGGGTTTTGGCGCAGCGATTTCCTGTTGTGTACGCCGCATGATCTCACCGTTTAACGCCCAGTCAGAGATTTTCGCGGTTCCATTTAAACCTTTGACATACCAGCGCGGCAAGGTGACATAGTTTGTCGTTCCGACTTCAATGATCACTTTAACGCCATTTTCAAACGTCAAATAACTATGAAACCCGTCATCCACCTCATCGCCTAAAATGTAACTTAAGTCGGTGTGAATATATTTAATTGGACTGTCAATTAAAAAAAGTAGTTGATCAAATAAATGAACGCCCCAATCTAAGAGCATACCACCACCATGTTTTTTCAAATGACGCCAGTCGCCGGGAATACCGTTTGCTCCTTGAACCCTTGATTCAATTTGGAATAAATCTCCCAGTGGTTTTTCTTGATAGAGTTTGCGAATTAATAAAAAATCTGGATCCCAGCGTCTGTTTTGGTGGACCATGAAGACTTTTTCGGCACTTTCTGCCACCGCTAAAATTTCATCTAATTCTGCTGTATTCATCGCCACTGGCTTTTCACAAACGACGTGTTTTCCTGCCTTTAAAGCCGCAATCGCCAAGTCTTTGTGACTGTCGTTAGGCGTTGCGATTAAAACTGCCTCGCTTTTTTCATCTGCTAAGAGCTCCTGTAAACTCCCATAAGCAAAAAAACCGTCTGCTTTTGCTGCTTCATTGCGTTCGGGTAATAGATCGTAAACACCTTTTATCGCCACAAGTTCTTGTGATTGCGGCATGATGGTCGTGGCGTGGTAAGAACCCATTCCGCCATACCCAATAATGGCAAATTGTAATTGTTTCATTTTTGCACTCACTTTCTTTTGACGTCTTTTTACCACAACAACGTCTTATTTTGTCCGCCTTTTTTTCCTAGTAATTCGCATTGTAATTTACGCCCACCACATATCAGTTGGCGTATCGCAAATCATGACCGAGCGTAAATTCGTGACTGCCCGTTGTAAGCCTTCATCAATTGACATCAACGGATCTTCATGCTCAATGCTCAATACGTGGTCATAACCTTGCAAACGCAAAGCAGAAACAATATCAGACCAAACTTTCAAGTCGTGACCACAACCAACAGAACGGAAATTCCACGAACGAGTTTTAACATTGCCGTATGGCTGCATATCCGTTAAGCCGTACATATTAATATTATCTTGATCTAAAAATGTATCTTTGGCATGGAAATGGTGAATAGCACCCGCGTTGCCTAAAATTTTGATTGCGGCGACTGGATCAATGCCTTGCCACCATAAATGGCTAGGATCTAAATTACAGCCGATCGCTTTGCCCGTTGCTTCCCGCAAACGCAACATCGTGTAAGGGGTATGGGCTAAGAAACCACCGTGTAATTCAATCCCGATTTTCACGCCAGCACTTTCGGCGACAGTATTAATTTCTTGCCAGTAAGGAATTAACTTTTGCTCCCATTGATAGTTATAGCTGTCGCTATATTCTGTTGGCCACGGTAAAACCGGCCAGTTTACTTGCGTATCTGTTGCATTCCCGCCGGCAACACCAGAAAAACCATTGACCACTGGTACGTTCATTAACTGAGCTAATTTAATGGTTTTTTGTAAAAGTTCGTCCGCTTCTTTTGCCACTTGCGCCAGTGGTGAAATTGGATTGTGGTGGCAGCTTAAAGCCGAAATGCTCAGTCCTTTATCGGCTAATTTAGCCAAATATTCTTTGCGACTATCTGAGGAGGCTAATAATTGCTCAATATCTAAATGGGCAGAGCCCGGTGATCCCCCGGTGCCGATTTCCACTGTTTCCAAGCCATAGCTGGCGACTTTTTCAATCATTTCGTCAAAGTTTAAATTATTAAATAAGGGGGTAAAAACGCCTAATTTCATTGTGATCATCCTTTCGGTTTGTATTCTTTTAATTTGGTAAAGTTATAAATTATTGTTCAAAATAAACAGGTTCTCCTGTCGCCGAAGATTCATACATTGCTTCTAAAATTTCAGTGACGACTAAAGCCTGTTCAGGTTTTACTAAAGGTGCTGTGTCATTTAAAATGGCATCGATCCACGCTCTTGCTTCGTTATATGCGGGATCATCTGCGGCACCATTGTAAAAATCAACGCCACCTGGCTCCAATTCAATTTTCTTTTCATACAACGTGCTGTGATCCTCACCATTAATAGTTAGCCCATCATTCATATCTGCGCCAGCTTTTGTGCCACACAATGTTGTCTTTGCCTCTTTAACATCCAAAGAATTTAACGCCCAGCTTGCTTCTAAGAAAATGGTGGCCCCATTTTTCATGGTGATAAAACCAAATGCGCTGTCTTCCACTTTATATTTTTGTGGATCCCAAGCGCCCCACGCATTTGCCGCATTTTCAAGCTCCGCTAATTTACGATAGGCCGTACCCACGACAAATTTTGGTTCATAATTATCCATCATCCACAAAGTCAAATCCAAAGCATGGGTTCCAATATCAATTAAAGGTCCGCCACCTTGTGCTTTTTCATCTAGAAAAACGCCCCAAGTCGGGACAGCCCGCCGGCGAATTGCATGAGCTTTCCCAAAATAAATTTCTCCCAATTCTCCTTCTGTACAAATTTCTTGCAAATATTGGGCATCCTTACGAAAGCGATTTTGATAGCCGATCGTCAACTTTTTCCCAGTCTTTTTTGCCGCTGCCACCATTTCCTTTGCCTGTGCGGCAGTTTTAGCCATCGGTTTTTCACACATTACATGACACCCGGCTTCCATCGCCGCTACTGAAATAGGGGCATGAGAATTATTTGGCGTCAAAACGTGCACTAAATCCAAATCAGAAAAAGCCAACATCTCGTTATAATCCGTAAAGACTTGGGCCGTTTCACTCCCATATTTTTCACAGTTTTTTTCTGCGCGCTCTTTTATCAAATCACAAAAAGCAACTAGCTCAACTTCCTGAATTTTAGCTAAAGCGGGTAAATGCTTACCCTCAGCAATCCCACCACAGCCAATAATGCCAACTTTTAAACTCATAATTATTTCTCCTTTGTTGGAAACGTTTTATTTTCTTCATTATAAAAAACAACCACACAAAATTCTTCCCGCATCCGTAACTAAAAATTCCCACATTTTATCTTTTAAAAAAAATAAATAAAGTATACTAAAATAAAAAGCGGAGCAAACTTGCCAGTCTTTAAAAAATAAGCGCGGAATTTGCGAAAATTGTTTTTCAAATTTTTGAAAAGTTCGCCTTATTTCTTGAAAGACTAGTTTGCGGAGCTAGATTAAAAAGAAAAGCTTCAAAAACGCGTTTAGCTCACAAGCAATAAGATGGAATTTTGATAAATTGCTCTTCAAATTTCTCGAAATTTTAACTTATTGTCCCAGAGAGCTCGTTTTTGCAGCTGAATCTAGAAAAACGAAAGGTAGCATTTAGCTCTTTTTCAAAAATATCAGAAATTCGAATAGTCAAAATTTTAAAAAAGCGGGAGAAAATTATGAGTTTGTATCTTGAAATACCAGAATTGCATAGTGCTTTTCCTTTTCGGACGTTTATTAATGATGGTTGGGAAATCGTCTATCCCCATTGGCATAAAGAAATTGAAGTGATTTATTGTTTGACGGGGACAGTGAAATTGGGGGCCTTTGGGGAGATTTTTGAATTGGCAGAAGGGGAGATTTTTTTCTTTCCCAGTGGCGAGCCCCACTTTTTTCTTGCTTCCCCGGATAGTAAGCGTATTGTTTTTCAGTTTGATCTGCGTTTTTTTTATGAGCAAAACAATCTCGTCACCTCCGATCGCACCTTACTCCAGCTTTTTGATGAAGCGCCCAATTACAGCCAGCAGTGGCCCCTTTTGGCACAAAAAAATCTGAATCACCTGTTGCGGGAGATTTTTGACTGTCAAGAAACAAGGCACGAGGGCTGGCAATATGGTGTGACGGGGCTTTTGACGCAATTTATTTATGCCTTATATCAACTGCCGAAAAAACCGAATGTAAAACAAAATACTGCTAAAGAAAATCTGAAAAGTCGTGAAACCCTCGAATTATTGGATCAAATTTTTGAATATGTTGAAGCTAATTTTGACTCTCCTATCACGTTAGCGGCTGCAGCTAAACAGGTGGGCTTTAGTCAAACATACTTTTCCCGCTTTTTTAAACAAAAGGTGGGACTGCCCTTTTCTCAGTATTTGAAAGAATATCGCATCGAGCAGGCCAAGTTTTTACTAGCTACAGAACATTTGCCCATGAGTGATGTCGCGGCTAAAGCTGGCTTTGCCAACGTCAAAACCTTCCATCATGTTTTTAAAAAAACCGTTGGCTGTGCTCCTTTGCAGTATCAAAAGCAATTAACCTAGGGAACAAACCCATAACTTAATTGGTTATAAAACACTTTGTATTCAAATTTTCAAAATTTCTATTTTTTTATAATAACAACATACTTATATAATCATTATGTTTTTATAAGGAAATATTTTTAATTTATGACATCTTTTTTAATCTAATTGTTCTAAAATAAGGAACGCCAATTGTAATTAATAAATTTTTATTATTGTTTTACTTATCAAAGTTCTTTGGCAATATTAATAAACAAAAGGATGGTATTTCATGTTTAAAAAAATCTTGGCACTCACTGCTATCACTTCTTTAACACTTTTCATGCTAGCTGGTTGTGCCAGTGGTCAAAATAACAAAAAAAGCGATTCTACAATTTCTATGAGTTCAACAAAAAATAACGATAGCTCCGAAAGTTCCCAAGTAGTAACTTCTTCTTCAACGAAAACACAAACGCAATCTTCAACACAGCAAACAGCTGTCGCTAGTACAAATACTAGCTCGAGTGAGACAGTTGAAGCTAACGAAAATGCCGCGAGTTATGGCGTGGATGTTACACAATTTGCGACACCAGTTACCTTTAATTTAAAAGGTATGAATGTGCCACCGGCTATTACTATTGCGACAAATAAAACGACGACCACCGTTACCTTTGATGCTACTAAAAATCAATACGAAGCAAACGTCACAACAATTCCAACAAAAGAAATCCGTGTTTTTTCCCATGCTGATAATACAATCCGAACCGTTAAAGTAAATACACAATTAACTTTGGCAAAAGGTTCAGGACAGTATTTAAATAATACCTTGTATTTGATTGCCAATAATCAAGGCGGCCTCTCACTACTTACGCCAAACTATGCTGGTAATGTAGCCAACGAACAACAAGACGTCATGCTAGAAGCTATAAATTAAAAAATATCCTATCAGATTTGAGGTAATAACGTGCCAATTTTTGACTCTCCCATCATAGTTGGAGCCTATTTATTTAGTGTCTGCCTAGCAGTGCTTTTAATTTTCATTGAAAGATTACTCACCTCTTCTGCGACAAAACGAAAAAATAAAATTGTAAAAAAGACCTATCCTGACTTATCGAAAAAAGATTTAGCCTTTCGCAGGGCGAACCTGCTCAGTTATTATCGCATCTATTCTGCTAGTTCGCTTAATAGCAAAATCATAGTTGCTTTGTATCTGGTGCTGTTTTTGGTTTTTGGTATAACCTGCGTCATTGCATTCACCCCTTCTACTTCAGGGTTTTATTTTGGGATTGGCCTGGTGCTATTTTTAATGGCAATAATCACACTTATTTTACCTAATCGCAGAAAATCACAGGCATTTTGGGAAAATTATTTACAAGAACACCCAGACAATTCGTTACGGGTAATTATTTTCCCGGCTGAAAAAGACCTTAAAATCATTGCATTTGCAAAAATAAGTGCCCTTTTCCGGCTGTTTTGTAGCTGTTTTTCCTTTTACATGGCCTATTGCCTGTTCCAATTCAATCTTTAAAATAAAAAACTTTCTAGCCAATGGGATCTGGGCACCATTTTGCTAGAAAGTTTTTTATTCTTTATCTTTTTTTTCAATTTCCACTTGTATTTTTTGGGATAATTTACTGACGACAAGCTGGTAAGAAGCGGCAATCATATTGCTAATTTCCTCATCAGTTAAGGCTGGACTTGCCAAATAAATGGAATTCCAATGTTTTTTATTAGCATAATAGCCAGGAATGATCACGTCGGGATAAAGCTCCCGTAACTCTTCATTTTTAGCAGGATCATTCTTTAACGTGATAATGGCTTTTTCTGTTTGTTCAGGACTCATCATGCCAAACATTTTCCCCATAATATCAAAATAATAAACGCCCCAATCTTGGCGAAAATAGACTTTGGCTTGTGGCAGGCTTTCGCCATACTGTTTGAATTTTTCCATTCGATTTTTTACAGACATCATCTGACCTCCCTGCCCTTTTTCTCCAGTATACCAAAAGATACGCAAACTGCCCTCAGCTCGCAAAAATAAGCGGGAGATTTTTTTAATTGTATCGCAAGTTTTGGGTAATTTTCCCTTATTTTTTGGAAGGTCCATTTGTAAAATTGATTTTACCAACCTGTAATAAAACAATTTATTCTGGTGAAATTTTTTTGCTTTGCCGACAATTAAAAAAACACCCTCTTCTTTAAGAAGGTGTTTTTTTAACTTGATTTCAATCTTCATCCAAAGAAAGTTCAGGTGCCAAAAGCGGTGTTGCTGCTTTTTTAGTGGCAAAAAATTGGCGGGTTTCTTTGACGACCACCGGGCTTAAAAAAATCAGCGCGATGATATTTGGAAAAGCCATCAAGCCGTTACAAATATCTGCCAGTGTCCAAACCGCTGAAACGGTCAAATAGGGGCCAATAAAAACAGCTGCCACGTATAAAACTTTAAAAGGATTAGCAAATTTATTCGTATTAAAGAGATATGCCAAACAACGCTCTGAATAATAATTCCAGCCCAAAATCGTCGTAAAAGCAAAGAACATTAAACAAATCATCAACAAGAAAGAAACAACCGCCTCAGAGATCGGCAACGCCTGGCTAAAGGCGTAAATGGTGACTGCCGCGCCATCTTTTCCTATTTTCCATGCATCTGTTAAAATAATCGCCATGCCGGTCATATTACAAACAATAATCGTATCGATAAATGTACCGGTCATAGAAACCAAGCCTTGTCGCACAGGTTCTTTGGTCCGCGCGGCAGCTGCGGCAATCGGCGCACTGCCTAGACCAGATTCATTGGAAAATATTCCCCGGGCAATTCCTTTTTGCATAGCGATCATCATCGCCCCTAATGCTCCGCCGGCAGCTGCCTCAAAACCAAAGGCGCTGCGGAAGATCAAAATAATCACACCAGGTAATTTGTCCGCATTTAAAATAATCAGCCACAGACATAAACTCACATATAAAACGATCATTGCCGGGACAATAATTTCTGAAACTTTGGCAATGCGCTTGACCCCACCAATTAAAACACCGGCGACACAAATTGTGACCAACAACCCCGAAATAATCATCGCCCAAGAATAATTGTTGCCAAATAATTGTAAGCTGTGATTTTTATCAGGATCAAAAAAAGTTTCAGCAGCAGAAGTAATGCCGTTAATTTGCGTTAAAGTACCAATACCTAACAGCCCCGCTAAAATACCAAATAAGGCAAAGGCCTTGCCAAGTGGCCGCCATTTTTTCCCTAACCCTTTTTCGATGTAGTAAAAAGGGCCGCCTAATGCTTTTTCGTCCGTATCAAAAGAGCGGTACTTCACGGCTAGTAATCCTTCTGCGTATTTCGTTGCCATTCCCAAAAGACCTGCTAATTCCAACCAAAACAACGCCCCAGGACCGCCGGCAACAATCGCTGTTGCCACTCCGACGATATTTCCTGTACCGATAGTAGCAGATAGCGCTGTACACAACGCTTGGAAACTCGAAACATCCCCTTTGCCGTCCTCTTCATCTTGCACCATGAATTTCAACGCCAAGGGCAATTTTTTTAGCTGAATAAAACGGCAACCAACCGTCAAAATCAGCCCAATCCCCAAAATCAATAAAATCATGGGCGCTCCCCAAATAATATCGTTAATTTTTACTAACACCTTATCCATTTCATTCCCCCTTTTAACGATAAACCCTCAAACTTTCCACTAACTTGTGACGATTTTACTTTTTCACCGACGAAAACAACAACCTTTTTATTTTTTCAATAATCTGAATATTTTGCCATTTTAACAGGTTTTTAACTGACTTTCCACCCATTGATGATTTTTTTTGTCAAAATGTAGCGGAAATGTTCGGGGTTTTACGGGGTAAACACAAATAAAAAAACTGTCGAACCTGCTTTTTTAGCGGAACCTTCGACAGTTTAAAAATATTATTGGTGCAATTTTTGCTTATGTATTCGCTTATTTCTTCCTCCGATAAAGCATAAAACCGATCACCACAACTGCGATAATTACAGCAACTATGACGGGCACAATAAAATTTGACCCCGGCACTAAAATATCTGTTGGCCCATCACTTTGTCCAATAATTTCACTGGTAGTATTTTTCATTTTTTCTCCCCTACGATCAATTTCTTTTTAGTATAGCAGATATTCTAGTGCTAAATATAGCTAAAATGAGCTGTCTGCTAATTAATGTGGCTTATGACAACGAAACAATCTGCCAGCCTTAAATAACCCTAAGGCAGCTAATTATCCCTGCTTTTTTATTGTTTTTCTTGTTTAAATCGCTTTACAAAAGGCTTATTGGTCCTACAATACGGGCAGCGGAAATGATTTCACTGATTTTTTCTGGTGTTTCTTGCATGCCTTTTTCCATCCAGTACAAAATGATTTCAGCAGACGTATCAAAGAGAATAATGGCTAAATAATCATCTGGTACATTGGGAAACTTACTTTTTAGCTGCGGGTAATAATCTTGCAGAAAATACGACAGCAGATCACGAATGGCATTTTTTAACTCGGTAGCAAAATGCGGATCGCCATGTTTGCCTAAGAGCATCATCACAACTTCTTTTTCATTTTCGGCATGTTTGATTGTTTCGACGAGATCTTTATAATCGATAAAAACAGTTTGATTACCAGATAAATCGATTGTACTTGGAGAAAGTTTCTTATCTTTGACACTTTCGACGAAAAAGTGAATATTGCCTTCCCCTAACTCCAAAATCAGATCATCAATATCTTGATAATGTAAATAAAAAGTTGAGCGATTGATTGCAGCTGTGCGACACAACTCTGAAACCGTCACATCTCGAATAAATTTTGTTTTAGACAATTTAATCAATGCTTGATAAATTTTTTTCTTTGTTTGCTTTTTTTTTAAATTTTGTTCTGCCATCGTATTCTTCCTCTCAAATCGACAAAAGCTAAAAATCTGTTGGTTGACTATCTTTCTACTCGATTATATAATTTCCAAGTTCACAAATCAACACGTTGTTGTTTTGCTTTTGTTGTGAGCAGAATTAAATCGGGAAGAAGGCAAAATTATGATAAAACAAGAATGGCGCGCGTTAATCAAAAATAAATTTCTTTTAATCGTCTTGGGGATAATTGGCTTGATCCCAGCATTATACAACCTCATCTTTTTAGGTGGACTGTGGAATCCTTACGGAAATCTTGATCATTTGCCCGTTGCGGTGGTTAATCAAGATCAACCAATTGTCTATCAAGGCAAACAACTCGCCATTGGTAAAAATTTAACCACTAAATTAAAACAAACACACGCATTAGACTTTCATTTTGTCTCCAAAGAACAGGGACAAAAGGGAATTGAAAAAGGAAAATATTATATGATCGTGACGATTCCGGCAAACTTTTCCAAAAATGCAACGACAATCTTAACTAAGCAGCCAAAGGATATGGAAATTACGTATCAAACCTCTCAGGGTACTAATTTGACTGGGGCTAAAATGTCAGATTCCGCGATGACCCAAATAAAAAATCAAGTATCCAGTCAAGTAACCCAAATGTATAGCGAAACATTGCTTTCACAATTTGGCAAAGCCGGCACTGGTATGCAAAGCGCAGCAGCAGGCGGCAAAAAATTAGCAGCAGGAACCGACAAGTTAAATACTGCCAGCCAGACACTTTCAGATAATTTAACAAAACTAGCTGCTAGTTCACTAAAATTTTCTGATGGAAGCCACACATTAAATAAAAGTCTGCAACAATATGTCACCGGCGCTAAAAAAGTTGATACCGGCGCTAAAAAACTTAATCTCGGCATTGCGACTTTAGCGGGTAAAGTGCCGGAACTAACCGGTGGGATCAGTCAACTGACCGATGGTTCTAAAAAGCTTGCCACCGGCGTTTTACAATATACAAATGGTGTCGGCACTGTTACAAAGGGATCTAAAAAGCTAACCCGCGGAATCAATCAATTTGCTACAAATATTCCCAGTTTAACGACAGGTGTGGGGCAATTAGGCACTGGATCGCAAACGTTGCAAAACGGATTAGGTCAATACACAAATGGCGTACAATCCGTCAGTGACAGCACACAGCAAATTTCAGCGGGACTGCAGAGTTTAGCTTCAAAAACGAAACAACTGCCTCAACAAGTAAAAGCTTTAAACGAAGGAACTAAAAAAATATCAGCTAGCTTAAGTGCTGTGCAAATGTCAGTGGCAGAAAAAAATCAGCTTTTAAATTATACAAATAGCGTGAAAAGCTATCTTACACAAGTTGCTCAAACATTGGCCACAACTGATTTAAGCGGTCTAGAAAATATTGCACAGGTCACAGACCTTGTAACAGAACTCTCTAATCAATTAAATAGCGTATCAGAAAATGTTGCTGGAATTAATCAGCAAATCGAAACGACAAAACAGAATCTTAGCGCCAACTACCAAACAGATTTAGCAACCAATGCAAATGCCATCGTTGCTGCCTTAGCCACAAAAGGTGTGACTTTATCCCAAGAACAAAAGGACTTGGTCTTAACAACGATGCAACAACAAGATAGCCAAACTTTGCAGGCCGCAAATCAGCTTTCAATCGATACGACACCACTTTTTGCTTCACTAACAGCTCAAAAACAAGCTTTAGAAAAACTAACAAGTGGCCTTGCCGCCGTCCAACAAATTCCTGTTACGCAAATAGCTGACTTGAAAACTGGTGCAAATCAATTGACCCAAGTCAGCGCTACTGCTAGTAACGGAATTAATAAATCTGTGCAGGGACTTTACGATATTGCCAATCAAGTTGTTCCAGGCATCCAAGCAATTGACCAAGGTACAGCAGCATTAAATAAAAATATGCCAACTCTCACGAAAAGTATTCAGCAATTAGCAACTGGCAGTGAACAGCTCACACAAGGTGCCACAAAATTAGCAGCACAAGGACAAACAATTAATCAGGGCGCTGGAAATCTAACAAACGGGCTCTCTAATTTACAACAAAAAGTTCCTGTTCTAAGTGGCGGGGTCAATCAATTAGCCCAAGGCGCAAAACAATTGGCTAGTGGAACTGAGCGCTTGCAGCAACAATCAGCCACGCTTACCCATGGTTCAAACCAACTAACAGCTGGCTTAAATCAAGTACAGCAAAAACTGCCTACTTTGCGTAGTGGCGTGTCTGCTTTACAAAATGGTTCCTTACAATTAGTGAATGGAACTGGACAACTAGCAGCAAATGGCGGCAGCATAATTTCAGGTGCGCAAAAATTAGACAGTGGCGCACAACAAATTTCAACAGGCAGTTTCCAACTTGCTACAGGTGAAAAACAAGTACAGCAATCTTTAGGAAAAGTCGGAAGTGGGCTAAAGGAAGTGAGCAATCAATTGGCTAGTGGTGCTGATAAAATAAAAGAAATCAACACGCAGAAAGTTTCAGCTGATGCCATGGCCAAGCCTGTAAGCACTATTCACCAAGATTTTGACTCAGTAGCAAATAATGGGACGGCAATGGCGCCTTACATGATGTCTGTCGCCTTATTCATTGGAACCATTACATTTAACTTGCTGTTTGATACGTTTACACCAAAGAAAAAACCGACAAGTGGTATCGCATGGTGGGCAAGTAAAGCCTCGATTTTAGGCACTGTCGGAATTTTTCAAGCTTTAATGGTGTATTTCGTCTTGACCGTCTTTTTAGGTATGACTGTCTTACAGCCAGTCAAAGTGATTTTGTTTAGCATCCTCGTTTCCCTGACCTTTATGTCGATCGTCACGTTGTTCAATTTATTATTAGGAAAACTTGGTTCATTTTTAATGCTTATCTTTATGATCATTCAATTGGCAAGTTCTGGTGGAACGTATCCAATCGAATTAAGTGGCGCATTTTATCGGGTTATTTCTAATCAGCAATCTCTTGATGATCGCCTTTTTTACCAAAAAGAAAAAAGATCCCCGCACTTTTGATGAAGAAATGTCCGAAGTTTAAAAAGCGGGCGTGTGAATCTATGAAAATGGTCTAGCGGATAAATTTAAGTTATTGCTACCACTTTTTTACAGTGAAACCAGCTAAAAGGCTAATAAAAAGACAGAAGGATTTCCCTTCTGTCTTTTAAAATTTATAAATTGTAAACTGAAATTTTATTTTACTTTGTTAGCAAAATCTAGCAACTGTTGCTTATCATAAAGTTGATGATTGCATTTGTCGCTGTCGACGCAAATATAGTTACCACGTTTGGTATACGTACCGTCGCCGCCTTTTTTAGTCGTGGCTAAAAATAGCGCCACTTCACTGGTTTTATGACAAATGGAACAAACATTTTTCAAAATATTACTAGAAAAATTGCCTTTTAACCCTTTTAGGGCACCATTTTCATAATACAGCATAAATTTTTGCTGCTGCCCCGGATCATTCCAGCCAATATAGGTGTGCTCTTTTAAATCCATCGCGTCAAAATTTGGTAAACGCAATTTTTTCGTCTTGCGAAAGACTTTTTCCACTTGTTTAGCACTTGGCGCAACAAAAGGCGTCACTTGTTCTTTTAATTCGTTTAAATAACGTTCAGCTGCGGCTTTTGTCAAATGTGGATTTAAAATAAATTGCACCAATGCTGCTTTTTTTTCAGAATCTTCCGGCAAAATGGTATTAATTTTTTCAGTTGTTAAAGCCTGTACGGCGTTGACTGTTTGTTTGTCATTGACGGATTGATAGACATTAATCAAATCGTCGATGTCTTTTGCTAAAGCAAAAAATTGATAAGGTTCTAAATTCATAAGATTTTCCTTTCTCCAAACCGCTGATGCGCAGAAGAAAGTCACAACTGCGCCATCAGTCTAACTGCCAGCCAATTGTGCGTACAGAAGATACAAATCGTATCATGTGACCACCACCTTGTTCTAATCTTCGTTATCATACCCGCATTTTCTAAAAAAAGCAACGGCCCTACGCCGGTAGTCAAAAAAGAAAAAAATTGATAGAGTAGAAATAGAAAAGCTTTAGAAACTCGTTTAACTTCCAAGCAATAAGACGGAATTTTAATAAATTGTTCTTCAAATTTCTTGAAATTTTGACTTATTGCCGTAGGAAGTTAGTTTCTAAAGCTAGACATGTAGAAAAGTGTAATGTACCGGTTAGCTCTGTGGAAAAATGTCGGAAATTTGACTTCTGGTGTTCCTTACCAGAAGCGAATTTTTGAATTTTTCCCGCAGAGTTGGTACATGAAGCTAGACAATTAGAAAAGCTTTAGGAACTTGGTCAGCTCTCAAGCAATAAGCTGAACTCTTGATAAATTGTTCTTCAAATTTCTCAAGAGTTTGGCTTATTGTTGCCGAGAGTTAGTTCATAAAGCTAGACAATTAGAAAAGCTTTAGAAACTCGTTTAACTTCCAAGCAATAAGACGGAATTTTAATAAATTGTTCTTCAAATTTCTTGAAATTTTGACTTATTGCCGTAGGAAGTTAGTTTCTAAAGCTAGACATGTAGAAAAGTGGAATGTACCGGTTAGCTCTGTGGAAAAATGTCGGAAATTTGACTTCTGGTGTTCCTTACCAGAAGCGAATTTTTGAATTTTTCCCGCAGAGTTGGTCCATGAAGCTAGACAATTAGAAAAGCTTTAGAAACTTGGTCAGCTCTCAAGCAATAAGCTGAACTCTTGATAAATTGTTCTTCAAATTTTTCAAGAGTTTGGCTTTTGAGCATTAAGACGGAATTTTAATAAATTGCACTGTATAAGGAGGAAGCCCATGAAAGTTTTATTTATTTTTGATGACGGTATTTTTTCAACTTTTTTTGTTTATGATTTGCAGGATAAGGGTTCTTTATGGCGCGTTAGTCCTGAAATCATGCTCCACAACATTACCTTGGGAGAATTGTATGTTAAAAATTCGATCACTGATTTTTTAAAATACTTCTCGGTTGCATTTTCTCAGTCGGTAACAAAATACTTCATCTTGAAAAAAGAAGAGGGATTAACCGCGATTAAAGAAGCCGGTCTGGATACAGATGGTACCTTAACGATTACAGTTGAAAAAGATTTTACCGCTTTAAAAAACGGCCAAAAATTTTTATTAGGTCCGCAAAAGTTATCTTTGACAGAAATTGATGCCTATATTAGCTATCAAATTGACGAAGATAAGTCTTTTGACGTTTTTAGCCGTCAGGAAGATTTGATTCGTTTTATGAAATGGAAGACCGTCACGCCCAGTCTTAGCGCTATTACGCAAAACTTTGGTACAGTCAAAGAGCACACCAAAAGCAATCTCGGCTTACGAGATATGTTAAAACTTGGTACAGGTTATTTGGCCAAAGGCAACGCCCGCATGCAAAAAATAAATGTTCCCACCCCAGGAAGTTACACCGTATCCGGTGATTTTCCTTATCGCTTAGACAAAATAAATTGGGCCAAAAATACCATTCAGCTCCATCGGGATTTACAAGCTTAAATAAGTGTGAAACAAAAAAAGTGATGATACCCAAACGTATCATCACTTTTTTGCTTTATTTTTTATCGGTTGCGTCCCAAACTTGTTTAATGGCTGGAATATTGCCGATTTCCGTTAAGTTACTTGGTAGGATAACCGTATTGTGATTATTTTCCACCACGTGTTTAAAGGCTTCAATGCCTAAATAAGATAACATTTTTTCATCCAATTCACTTTCTTGGATGGCTTGGTTGATCTCTTTAATACGTTGTTTTTCAGCTTCTGTTACGACGCGAATGCGTTCGGCTTCAGCGGCGGCATCGATTTTAATGCGCTCCGCTCTGGCAGTGGCATCAATTTTGGTTTGCTTGGCCCGCGCGGCGGCATCAATTTCCATCTCAGAGGCTTTGGCTTCAGAGTCCAAAATGACAGATTGTTTTTTACCTTCTGAAATTGTGATCAAGGATTCTTTGTCGCGGCTAGCTGTGATGAGCTTGTTCATGGAATTCACGATTTCATCGGAAACTGAAATTTCCCCAATATTAATGCGGTCAATGGACAAGCCGTAGCCCGCCGTAATATCTTTGACACTTTCAAATAGCGCCACATTGATTTCTTCGGTCCCATTTAAGACTTCGTTTAAATCCATTTTCCCAATGATACCCCGTAAATTAGACTGACAATCTTGGATCATGGAAACTACAGAATTTTGGTTATCGTACACAAAAGCACGGACGTCGGTTACGTGATATTTAATCGCTTCATCAATTTCAACGATAACATTGTCTTTTGTGATTACGCTTTGCGGATCAATTTGAATCGGAATTTGTTTTAAAGAAACCCGCTGCTTGACGTTGTACAAAACGGGGATCAAAAAATGTAAACCCGGATCAAGCGATTTCACATACTTCCCAAAGCTTTCAACGACTTTGACTTCCCCTTGCTCGACGATAATAATCATTTGCGACAAAATTAAAATAATTAAACCAATCAATAAGATAACAAAAAAGATACTAAAAATTGCCAATGTAATTCACATCACTTTCGTATAATGTATTGTTCACTTTTACCAATAGTGCATTAGGGGTGTAGTCGATAACTTCTAACATATCCCCAACTGCCGGCAAACCTGCAACCACTCTATAATCATACCAGCTGCCAAAAATCCTGACACTACCAGTAAAACTTTCTTTCGTTGTCCGAAAGCATTTGCCTAACGTTTTTTCCATTTGATAATCTGCCAACGAATTTGCCCACCTCCTGTTACCAGCCAAACCTAAAACCCCAACGTGATTGCAATCATTATACCACTTGCAAAATGCTCTTAGTGAATCATTTGTTAATTAACAGCTTTTTCGACTAAAATAGAAGCATCATAAAAAATCAGACAAGGAGGTAAGCCCATGGCTTTTTTTAAAAAAGAACCCACGCAAGCAGAATTATTAAAACAAACGCTAACCTCTTGGCTTATTCAAAATGCAGGTAACGAGATTTTGTTAGCTGATTTAAATGAATGCCTCTACCAAAATAACTTTTTTTCCCTGCATTATTTTGCCCAGGTTGGTTTTCAAGCGGATAATAAACAAGCCGTCTTAACGGCACGGGTAAAAAAAGACGCTGTAAAAAAATTAAATCAGCTAAAAGAAGCGGACTTTAACGCCGAGTTTACTAGTACCAAAATACAAAAATCAATTTTAGACGGTATTCTTACCAGTGAGAGCTCCTATTTTCGCCTTTATGTCGCTCCTTCTGCTTTAAAATGTGGCACCGACTTATTAAAAACATTCGCTGAAACCAAAATTTATCAAGCGGATAAAAAAACTGGGGCTTTTGTTGCCAGCAGCATCCAAGAATTGCTTTATTTATGCTACCGTTTTGATTTAGCGCAAAACCCGCAACTGGCAGTTAAAAATCTTTCTTTAACTAAACTTGTGCCAGCTTCTGTTACCGCACCAATTTTAACGACTTTGACTGCTATTTATAATAACACGATTTCAGAAGTTGATTTACAGTATTTATTCACGTGGGTGCTACAATACAGCGCTACGATTACGGCTACCAGTACACTGTTTGCCTCTTATTCCGCCAGCGCTTTGCCGCCAGAAGTCATGGCTAAAACACAGGCGATCGTTCGTGAGCTGTCCAAAAATTTTGCCGCCAGCACCACTGTCTTAACGTCTCATGCAACGCAAGATGCACTGGGTGTCACTAGCCAATTACTTAAGCAAATTCCCGCCTTATTTGAAGAAGCCAACGAAAAAATGACCACTTTAAGGCAAAAGCTGCAAGCAGCCGCTGAAGATGAAAATAAGCCATAACCTGACTGTTACGCCTTAAGCTTTTTTTCATGTCTACTGCTGTAAAATCAATTTTTTATTGTAACAAAAAATGTGACAAAAAAGTTTCATGTGAAACATTTGCTTGCTTACCTCTTTTTTGCGGCGTAAAAAAACATCTGAAAGCAAAAATTCGCTTTTTATTTGTCTTTGGAGTACCCTTATGAAAAATAAGCGAGGTGTATTATGAAAACTGTACTTCAGAACGTCAGAATTGAAACAGATTATCTAAAAAACGCTGGTTTCACTTATGGAACCAAGACCAAAAAAGTAGCGATTACTTTTGAAGATGGTGTGATTACTGCTGTTAGTGATTCAGAGGAATCTTTTGATCCTAACAGCGCCATAATTGATGGTAAAAATGCTTTAGTCCTACCGCAGTTACGCGAAATGCATGTGCATTTTGATAAAAGTAAATTAGGGATTCCTTGGTATCCCGTTGAACCAGCTGATAGCTTGGTGCAGCGTTTTACCAAAGAATTTGAATATTTAGAAAGTGCGCCTTTATCTTTTGAAGAGCGCATGAAAAACTTAATTGAATTAGAGCTGGCTCATGGTGTAACTCATTTTCGCTCCCACATCGACATTCATCCCAAGGTTGGCCAACGCTACTTGGAATCTGCGCAAAAAGTTTTAAGTGCGTATACTGATAAATTGGATTATGAATTGGTTGCTTTTCCGCAGCATGGTCTGCTTTTATCTGATGCCTATGATGAGATGAAAACAGCGCTGCGCAATGGTGCTACTTTAGTTGGCGGGGTCGATCCGGTCTCCCTTGACCAAAACTTAGCTCTTTCTTTAAATCAAACTTTTGAATTAGCCACTCAATTTAATGTGCCCATGGATTTACACATTCACGAACGCGGTGATAATGCGCGGGCATTCTTTTCTAAATTGTTGGAGCTGACCAAAGAAGCAAACTGGCAAAATAAAGTAACGATTAGTCACGCTTATGGTTTAAGAGACTTAGCTGATACAGAACAAGATGAACTTTTTAGTGCCTTAGCAGAAAATGGGATTACGATTATTTCCAGCATTCCTTTAAATTTTGTTATTCCACCATTAACCAAACTAAAAGCTGCCGGTGTCAAAACCTTTATTGGCTGCGATAACATCTATGATTGCTGGTCACCTTTTGGCAATGGTGATGTGATGGATAAATTAAATCGCTATGCTGAAATTTTTGACCAACTATCACAAGAAGAATTAACCGAAAGTTTGGAACTTGTAACCGGCCAAAAAGCACTGGCTTTAGACGGCTGGCTTAAAGTGGGGATGGCAGCTAATTTCACTTTAGTAAACGCTGACTCTACGGCAGAATTTGTCGCCCGTAAAATTCCGGTTTCGGCCAGTTACTTCAACGGAAAACAAGTAAAATAGTAAAAAGACTTGGCAGAAATGGTGAAAGTAGCAAAAAGTTAGACGACAAAACTAACTTTTTTTGCTACCGCCTTTCATTTTGCCGGTCTTTTTTTTCTAAAAAATGGTAGCGGTGCTGACTTGTCAACACCGCTACCACTTTAAAAGATATTTTTAGCTGTTTAATTCTTTGATGGCCTTAGCCTGCGGGCGGCGGGATTTTAGTAAAACACCACTTACTAAAACTAATAACGCTGCCAACGCACCGACTAGCCCATACAGCCATGGCGGTGTCTGAGAACTAGCTGCCACCGGAATAATCGCACTGTTAACTTCTTTGGCGTTTTTACTGCTCACTGTAAAAGACTCGTTTACTTGCCAAACATTGCCTTTGCCGTCGGTTACTTGTAAGTGAAGCTGATAGGCGCCTGGTTTAATTTCTTGATCGTTCATTGCAAAGACCAAATCAAAATTTGAGTTAGGTGCCATGGAACGATTTTCCCAGTTTATTTTTTGCAGCGCTGTTTTTTTACCCGCTTCTGTAATTTTACCGGTGTAGGTCATCTTGCCAATCGCGTCCAAGGTCATATTTTCCACGTTCACACTAAAAGCTGTCTCGCCAAAGGAAATAGCGGCTTTAGGATTGGTAATTTTCAGCTCTCGCTTCACTTGTGTTAAAGTATTGCGCAGCTGCAATCCCAGAATATAGCCAAATTGACTCGTGACAGCTGCCCCATCTTCTTCAATCAATTTTAAAACTTGAATCCCCGCCATAATTCGACCAGCGAATTTTTCTGTTGGCATGGTTACAGAAAGTGGCACTTGTATTTCACTTTGTGGTGGTACGGTTACGGTTTTGGGAGCTTGAACGACATCTTCAATTGGATATATCGTTGCAGCAGATGGCGCCTTTTTACTACTGTAATCAATTTGACCACTGCTATTGGTGGTGGCTTGATTAATATTTACCACAAATTTTTGAGCTACAGCAGCATCGTTTTTTATTGCGATTTTGATTTCTTGTTTTGCACCAGGCTTTAATAACAAATCAAAATAAGTTTGCTCTTTATCAATTTGATTTTCCGGTAAGATACCACGAATGCTAAATTCTACATTGCCACTCGCCTGCGCTGTTGGCCCTAAAAATAAGAATACAAAAGTTAAACATACCAAAATCCAGCCGCTTTTTTTCATTATTGCCTCCTAAATTACTCCGCAACTTCCGGCAAAGCCGTTAGCGTGAAGAGTACCAAATTTTCTACGTCAATTTTATCCCCTTGTTTTAATTGGAAATCATGATCTTTGAATTCCATTGCGCCGCTTTCAAATTTTTTCATTAGGAAACCGGCTTTTTCTGTCACATCTTGACTAGAAAAAATAATGTCGCCATCCGCACCGGCACCATAAATCTTTTTGCCTTCGACTGTAAATTTGGTAATCGTCACCGCTTTATTGCCAGTCGCAATATTGGTTTTACCAGCTTCATCAACTTTATCTTTGTTTAAAGAAGCTTTTAAATTCCATGAAACACTTGGCGTATCATTAAAAACAACGTAATTATTTTTGAAAACTTTCTTGATCGCACTATCGCTGTCATCTTTAATATTTTGATCGGTAAAGTCTACTGTGTAATTCCCGGTAGCATTAAGGGTGGTTGTTTGTTCAAAACGGTCGGGAACATTGATTAATTTTAGTTGTTGCAATTCCGGATTTTCATTGGCTAAAACGGTAATATTCAAATCGGTACTACCTTTTGTATCGCTTTCCACCTTGGCAAATGCCGAATTCCCACAACTTAATAGTGTCATTGTCATTAAACCTGCTGCTAAAAATTTTTTCATCTTTATTTCGCTCCTTTTTATATGGTTGGTACATTTTGTAAGACAATAATTTGAGTGGCCTTGTATAAACCAGCGGCAGCGTCAGGAGAAATTGTTAGCTGAATGTCTTCTTTTTTGACCCGATATTCATAAGAAATCGCTCCTTGATCTGTTTCGCCAGTCTTTTTCACAATTGTATTTCCTGCTTGTTGCTGCCTTGTTTTAAAGGGTTGGCTTTGAAACTGGGAACTAACTTGCCACTGTTGTTGATTTTTTTTTCGTAATTTGCCTGTCCCTAACTGATAGTAGACGTCTTTTGCTAGATACTGTGCTTCTTTTTTGAAAGGTTGGAATTGATAAAGCAGCTGCCAACCTGCTTGTTTGCTGTAACGACTATCTGTAATTTGAATCACTAAATCCGTCTTGGAAGTGATCGTAAAGCGCTCCTTGCGTATTTTATGCCGGCCAAAATCTGGCGGCTTTACCATTTGTAATTGCAAGTCTTGCTCCATTACTTCAATAATCAAATTACTTGCGGCCAATCCTGTCGGCGGCCGGATAAAGAGGCTGCCAAACACGAGCAAGCCAACTAAATAAAGCCAGCATTTACGCATCTTTACGCCTCCTTTGATAAGATAAAACTGTGCCGCCAACTAGTAGCGTCCCCACAAAAGATAGCCCCATTTGTAAAACTTCTCCTGTTTTTGGCATAAAAATCAGCGGATTGTCTTTTTTTGAAGTTAAATCATTTATATTTGCGTTGGTTTTTTCTTGATATAATTCCAAGGGTATCGTTTTTTGATCTTGATCATAGGTTATTTCTGCCCCTAAAGCACGCACTGGAAATAGGCCGCAGACTAGCACTAAAAAGCATATTCTTTTCACCATTTTCCTCCTACTCCACTATCGGGACATCATGTAGCTGCCACTGGACTTTTATTTGATTAAGCTCTGGTTTTACTTGCATTTGAAGGGGATTGGTTTTGAGCAGTAGCCCTTCTTCTTTGGCATATTCCCGTTGACTCAAATAATTGTCTTCCGTTTGAAAATTTGCCGCATTTATCTGAATCGGCGCATTGGGACGATTTAGTTCTTGTTCATCGTCGTCTCTCCAAATGAAACTGTACTGACCAATAAAATCTTCTGCTGGCATCAGCTGCAAAGTAAGATACCAATTGCTCCTTTTATTTTGCGGGCGTGTATCTAAAATTTCGATGCGTAAATTTTCTTTACTCTGGTGCGACAAAATTTCAGCCTGGGCTTTTAACGGGACCTGCCAATGAAGCTGATCACTGACATAAGTAAAGCGCAGCTCTGGTGTATATTTTGTTTGCAAATAAATCTTGTTGGAAACAAGGGGGAGCGTTTTACCGCTGGCATCACATTCAATAACTTGTAGACTATACTCGCTATCTGATTGCACATGTTCAACAAGCTCTGCGGCAAGTAAGGTCTGCTGTTTTATTTCGCTGTTGTTGGCGATCATTTTGGTCCAAATGACCGACTCTTCTTTCCCCTCTTTTTTAGCCAACTGGACTTTTAGCGTCTCATTTTTTTTCACTTCATCTTTTAAATAAAAATTCAGCGGAGTCTTTAAGTTGGGACTAGTAAAATCAAACTGACGAATTTTGGTGAACTGATTTAATTTTTCATCCCAAGCAATCACCGGTGGCGTATCTTCTGTCACGGTATATTGCAACGCTTCGGTCGTAAACTGTACCTGCATCGTGTTGCCTTCTACTTGATAGCTTCCTTTTAATTTCGGAATTTTAGTGATCGTAGTTCCCTCAGGTACTGCCTTGATTTTTGTGTCATAACGTAATGTCAGTTTTTCTTTGGGTTGTACAACAATTTTTTGTTGCGGATAAAACTGGCCATTCTGGTATGTGCCGGCAATTTCTACCCCGTTTTTTTCAAAGGGCAGATTACCGCTGGTATGCTTGAAAGTGACCTCTTGTTGTAAAACATCTTCTTTTTTTACCAATTTGTTTGCCAGCGAGGTAGTTAAATCCGTTTTTAAAAATGCATCTTGCTGCAAAATTCCGGTCATGGTGTGATTAGGATTTTTAAAATCGGAAAAGAAAATCATGTTTTTGTTTAAAAACTGCTTGTTAGTATTTTGTAGTGAAGTATCCATCGTCGCAGTAAAACCCCAAACTAATTGAGGCGGCTGCTGTTCATTGTAGCCATCAATATAATGGCGTAAATCAACATCAAAACTAGCCAGATTTTCTTCTGTCGTCGCCGTAAGCAATTGAATACTAATCGTAGCGTAATGGGCTCTAATATTGGCTAAACTGAATTTAAACCATTTTTTATTAAAGTAGCCATTTCCGGCATAAACTGCCCAACGTTGAGCAGCACCATTGCGATTTTCATTGGCTAATTCCGGTTTAAAAACATGGGGTTTATTGCTGTTATAAACCGATAAATGGGATTTCCCCTTCGTTTCACTATTGGCTAAAGATGAATCAGATCCTAAGTGCGTGTGTCCGTCATTGGACCAGTTATCAAAAGCAACTAGCATGGCATCTTGGATACCAGTAACGCGATTTTTTTGTTCCGGATTTTCTTTTGAACCATGATAATAGGCGCCTAACCCTTGCACTTCATACTTTGTCGAATCTGCGCCTTGATAATCGTAATAATCAGCTGAGGAAATTTGGCGTTGTGGTCGCATAAAAAAGGTCAAACCTTCTGTATATTCCGCCATATACAGATACGCATTAAAAACTGTGCCACTATTTCCCTGACTAAAATCCACCGTATTCTGGGATTGCGCCATACCTGCGCGATAGTGATTGAAATAGGTTTGTTTACGAAATCGCGTTAAATTAAGCGTGTCACTAACTGTATCCGCCGCTTCAAAAGGTGTGGCAAGCGCACTTTCAATTTCCCTTTCATTTTCTTTACTTCCACCAAGAGCCGCAGCATTAAAAACACGTCGCCCCTCTACTTTTTCCTCGTCCAAGTATCGCTTTACTTGTAAAGGAATCGCAGCCTGCTGCGCGCCGACACCAACGCCAGTGCCCTGATCAATTCCCCGACGATTCAAAAAAGCATCCTTCACTTGAAGCGGTGCATATGACAAAATCGACTCCTGATTATTTTCTTCTTTAATTTTGGGTTCATTTGTTTTTGTACTTTGCAACAAAGAACCCGCTTCATTATTCCCATTCAAAACATGAGAGTCTCTAGAACTTCCCTGTTGGTTAATGAATTCTTGATTAGAATTTTTCGGCGCAAACGTCTCCGTCTTTTTTCGGTCTTGCTTTGCTGATACTGCTTGAGCAAAATCAGATTTATTTACGCTGACAACGGATAATAACAAACAAATCATCATACCAAAATGAAACGTTCGTCTTTTTAAATTCTTCATTTTCTACACCTTAATTCATTTTATTATCACTTCTTTTTAACTATATCATTATTTTATCATCATTTTCAAATTAAAATTATTTCAATCGCACTAAAATGGCTCGTTATTTTATTTCATAATAAAAAAACAAATTTAACAAAACGCGTCCTAATCGAAATTTAGGCAAAAAAAAACAGCCCGAAAAAAATTTCAGACTGTTTAAAAAATTTTTAAAATTTGTATAAGCAAACTAATTCGCAACTTTAGCAATTCTACCTTGTTCAATGTAAACCATTAAAATACTCAAGTCAGCAGGATTAACACCACTAATGCGGCTCGCTTGGGCAATGGTTTCGGGTTGAATCTTGGTTAATTTTTGACGCGCTTCTGTCGCAAGACCATTAATGGCCGCATAATCAATGTTGGTTGGAATTTTTTTGGCTTCCATCCGTTTTAATTTTTCAACTTTTTCTAAGGCTTTTTTGATATAGCCTTCGTATTTGATTTGAATTTCAACTTGTTCGATCTCTTTTGGGGAAAGATTCTCGTCAGCAGGGATAAATTGTAATAATTCAGCGTAGCTAATTTCCGGACGGCGTAAAAATTCATTGGCTAAAACACCATCTTTCAATTGTGCTGCACCCTTTGTTTCTAAAAAGGCTTGAACTTCAGCCGTCGGTTTAATCCGGATTTTCATTAAACGGGCAATTTCATTTTCAACCGCTTCTTTTTTGGCTAAGTAAGCTTGGTATTGTGCTTCTTTTACTAACCCAATTTCATGGCCCATTTGTGTTAGACGCAAATCGGCATTGTCATGGCGCAAAATCAAGCGATATTCCGCGCGGCTGGTTAATAAGCGGTAGGGTTCTTGAGTGCCTTTTGTAACTAAGTCGTCAATCATCACACCGATATAACCATCGCTGCGTTTTAAAATCAATGGTTCTTTACCTTGAACCTTTAAGCCTGCGTTAATTCCGGCAATCAAGCCTTGGCCGGCAGCTTCTTCATAACCAGAAGTACCATTGGTTTGTCCTGCCGTATAAAGATTTTCAATTAATTTTGTTTCCAAAGTTGGACGCAATTGATGTGGCACGACCACATCGTATTCAATCGCATAACCTGTCCGCATCATTTCGACATTTTGCAGTCCCGCAATCGAACGCAACATTAAAACTTGCACATCTTCTGGCATTGAAGTAGATAAGCCCTGCACGTAAACTTCTTCTGTATTTAAGCCTTCTGGTTCCAAGAAAAGTTGGTGACGTTCTTTGTCTGCAAAACGCACAATCTTATCTTCAATTGACGGACAATATCTCGCCCCTACACCTTCTACAATCCCGGTAAACATTGGCGCGCGATGTAAATTATCGCGAATAATCTCGTGGGTTTTAGGACTTGTGTAAGTCAACCAACAAGGTTCTTGATCTTGTTTATAGGCACTATCCGGCGTTGAATAACTAAAGTGATTGGCTTCTTTGTCTCCAGGTTGGATTTCTGTTTGCGTATAATCAATTGATCCAGATTTGACCCGTGGTGGTGTCCCTGTTTTAAATCGGGCAATTTCAAAACCTAATTCTTTTAAGCTATTGGCAAGTCCAACTGATGGTTGTGAATTATTCGGACCAGAAGAATATTTTAATTCCCCAATAATAATTTCACCTCTTAAAGCTGTACCGGCTGTAATAATAACCGCTTTTGCGCTGTAACGTGCACCTGTATTGGTGATTACGCCTTTACAAACACCATCTTCAACGATCAATTTTTCTGCCATTCCTTGACGCAGGGTTAAATTTTCTGCTTGCTCAATTGTATGCTTCATTTCTTGTGCATATGCATGTTTATCTGCTTGTGCCCGCAATGCACGTACTGCCGGGCCCTTACCTGTATTTAGCATCCGCATTTGAATATATGTTTTATCGATGTTCTTGCCCATTTCGCCGCCCAGCGCGTCAATTTCCCGCACCACGACACCTTTTGCTGGACCACCGACTGAAGGATTACATGGCATAAAGGCCACCATATCCAAATTAATCGTCAAAAGCAGCGTCTTATTGCCCATACGCGCATTGGCTAACGCCGCTTCACTACCCGCATGACCCGCGCCAACAACAATAACATCATAACTCTCCGCTTGATATTCCATGAAATAAATCCGCTCCTCTTAGCTGCTGTATAGACTGAGTAATAAGTCTGTCTTCGTTTCACTACGCCTGCAGTTCAACTAAATAGAAGACATTAAGTTGAACTTGCATATTGTCGAACTGTTAAGTCTATTACAGCGCGATTTAAATTAACTGCTCAATTTTATTATTTTAAAATTTTTAACCGTTTTTATTTGCCTAGACAGAATTGGCTGAATAGTTGGGTGATAAGTTCGTCTTGTACGCTATCGCCGACGATTTCGCCTAAGAAATCCCAACAGCGGGTCATGTCGATTTGAACCAAATCGACTGGCATACCAGCTTCTATTCCTGTTACCACATCTCCTAGCGCTTGATTGGCTTTTTCCAACAAGGCGATGTGACGGGTATTGGAAATGTACGAGGCATCTTTTTCACCGGTTTGCCCAGCGAAGAATAATTCTGCGATTGCCTGTTCCAATTGATCCAGACCTTCATTTTGCAAAACAGAAACAGCAAAAATTGGGGCATCGGCTGCGAGTTTCTGTAATTTTTCTTGTTCCAATTTAGCTGGTAGGTCAGTTTTATTTAGCAAAATAATTCGTTTGGTATCTTGGGTTAATTCCAATAATTCCAAGTCGGCTTTGGTTAAGGCTTCACTTTGATTTAATACCAGTAAAATCAAGTCTGCTTCTTCTAACGCTTTGCGGCTGCGTTGCACGCCGATTTTTTCAACAATATCTTCTGTGTCGCGAATTCCGGCGGTATCGATTAATTTTAATGGCACCCCTCGCACATTCACGTATTCTTCAATGACATCTCGCGTTGTGCCGGCAACGTCTGTTACAATTGCTTTTTCCTCGGCTAATAAATGATTCAAAAGACTAGATTTTCCGACATTTGGTCGCCCGATAATCGCCGTACTTAAACCTTCCCGCAAAATTTTCCCTTGTTGGGCGGTTAAAAGTAATTGTTCGATTTGCCCTTGCACTTGATTGGCTTTTTCCAGCAACAAGCGCGTCGTTAATTCCTCTACATCGTCGTATTCTGGGTAGTCAATGTTGACCTCCACTTGCGCCAATGTTTCCAAAATTTCTTGGCGTAGAGAACGAATTAAGCTGGATAAATTTCCATCTAATTGATTCAGCGCCAAATTCATCGCCTTATCGGTTTTCGCCCGAATTAAATCCATCACGGCTTCTGCTTGGGATAAATCCACCCGCCCATTTAAGAAGGCCCGCTTGGTGAATTCGCCTGGTTCTGCTAGCCGGGCGCCTTGTCGCAGCAATAATTGCAAAATTTGATTCACCACGACGATTCCGCCGTGACAATTAATTTCAATCACATCTTCTCTGGTAAATGTTTTTGGGGCCCGCATCACGGAAACCATTACTTCATCTACCATCTGCGCTGTCGCTGGATCAAAAATATGCCCGTAGTGAATGGTATGGCTTGCAACATCTGCCAGACATTTGCTGCCGCTGCGATAGACTTCATCTGCAATTTTCACTGCATCATCCCCACTTAAACGGACAATACTAATCGCCCCTTCGCCAGGCGGCGTGGAAATTGCGGCAATCGTATCAAATTCTTGGGTAATATTTGCCATTAGTTAAACTCCTTTTTTTAACTGTATCGCCTGCAGTTAGTGATTAAAACTATTTTTGTTAAAATAAATTTTAAAATAAAAATTTGCGATAATCCGCGGTCTAAAAGGATTCTGCCACGATTTATTGCAATAAAAAAAGTGCTTCATCTTTTGCAAATAGGAAAAAAACTTCTACTTAGAGAAGCTTCCGGCGATTTACAAAAGACAGCGCACTTTGACTGCAAGTCCTTAAATTCTGGTCATAGACTAGCATAAAATTAGCCGTCTTGCAAGATTTCATGCCAGAATTTGTGAGAGGTTTTAGCTTTACTTAAAGGTTCTTATCACGGTAAAATTAAATTACAGTTAATTTCAGCTCTTTTGGGGCTGTTTGCAACAATAAATTTGGTTTTTGCTGGTGAATTATTATTTCGCAATTTTGACAAAATAATCATTTCAGCACCAAACCTACAAGGAGTGAGCGATATGACATTTGACAAACAAAAAGAAGACGACATGCGCATTCACGAAGTTATTATCTCCACTGGTAACGTCAACCGTAGCTACGCTGTGCGGGACGTAATTTTCGTTGCCGAAAAATTTGAAACAGATTTATTTGATGAAACTGTCGACCCCAACGAATCACTGCAAGATATTATGTTGATGTTAAAGAAAAAGGCCTTTTCTTATGGCGCCAATGCTGTCATCAACTGCCATTTTGATCACGATCACGTGCAAGTTGACGGCAAAACGTATTTGGAAATTTTCGCTTACGGCACCGTCGTCCAATTTATTGAAACAACCGTTGGCGGCTAAGTACAAACAGCTAAAAACTTATTGTAAGTCTGTGCTACAACAAATTAGCTTTAATTTGTTTAGTTCAGACTTTTTTTTCAGATACATTACATTAATAAAGCAGAAGAATTTTTAGACAGTTAAAAAAACAAGTGGTAAAATTCAGCCCACTTTTTAACTAAGGGCTTTTTTTCTTCTCAGCCAGAAAGGAAAACAATTATGAATCAATCCATTCGTGCCAGTACCAAAGAGTTTTTTCACCACTGGGGCAGTTATGTTTTATTAGTTTTGACAATGAGTTTGGCTTTGGAGTGGCTCGTTATCCCTTTAGCCCGTTTTCTAACAGAATACGTGTTAAAAGCTGGTCGCATTCCTTATCTAACCATTACCAATCTGCCCACTATATTGATTAGCCATCCTTTTGTCACCTTGGGGCTTTTAGCTGTCGTCTTTTTAATTTTAATCGCCTTATTTTGGCAATTTTCTTTTTTGCTCTACGGCATCAGCCTCATTCAAAAAGAAGGCAGTTTAAAACCAATAGCGCTCATTCGTTACTCGGTGAAAGAAATTTTTCACTTGCCTAAGAGCACCTTCTTTTATTTTTTGATTTACGGCTTTCTAATTTTACCTTTTGCAAATTTCTTTTTCCAAAGCGTGCTTTTAAGTAAAATTAAAATTCCCGATTTTGTTTTAACCTTTTTAATTGCCAAACCGCTTTTTGCCGTTTTAATTTTCTTGTTCTTTTTGGCGATGGGCTATCTCGGGTTGCGTTCTCTGTATTTTTTACCTAATTTAATCTTGCAAAAACAACCAGCACGCCAAGCCTTCTTCAATAGTTGGCAAAAAAGCAAGGGGCATCTAATCAAAGTCTTTTTCCGTTTGTTTTGGCTTAACTTATTAACAGCTATCTTAACGATCGTCGTTGTTTTCTGCTTGTATCTACTTCAATTGGGACTAGATCAGTTACCAAGCTATTGGCCATTAGCAGGTGCGACTGTGAATTTAGGCATCATGGAAATTGCCACACAGCTGATTACATTGTGGGCTATGGTTGTCTTTTTCCAAATGATTTTACCCAAAAACATTTTGTTACCACAATTAGGCACAACAACCAAAAAGCACCGTTTTTCTACGCGCGTTTTGGCTGGGGGCGTCATATTTTTCATCACCATTGTTGTCATGATTTATAATGCCCTCTTTCTAACCGGCGCTATGACTACTTTACCGCTAACGATTTCTCACCGCGGTGTCAATGGCGCAAATGGCGTGCAAAATACCATTCCCGCGATGGCAGACACGTTAAAAGAAAAACCCGACTATATCGAAATGGATATTCACGAAACCGCAGATCAACAATTTGTCGTGATGCACGATGAGAATTTATCTGCATTGGCCGGAGTAAATAAAACGCCCCACGAATTGACCTTGGCACAGCTCACAGCGCTAACAGTCCGGGAGAATGGCCACAAAGCCAAAATTGCTAGCTTTGATGATTACCTGTCTTATGCCAATCAACACAAGCAAAAATTATTAATTGAAATTAAAACAACACCCCACGACTCACCAGTAATGCTAAAAAACTTTATAAAAAAATACCAAGCAACGATTTTAAAAAATCAGCATCGCATTCATTCACTGGATTATCGCGTCATTACCGGCTTAAAAGCCCAAGCGCCCAACCTATTTGTTAGCTTTATTTTGCCTTATAACTTTGTCTATCCCAATACCAAAGCCAATGCGTATACCATGGAGCAGACAACGTTAGATAACAACTTCATCATGCACGCCCAAGCTTGGAAAAAACAAGTTTACATTTGGACTGTCAATAACAGCACTGAAATGGATAGCCTCTTTTTCATGGATGTCGACGGGATTATTACAGATGATCTTTCCACTCTAAACGCAGAAATCCGTTCCTTTAAAGACAGCCCATCTTATGCCGATCGCTTGCTTTTATATGTCACGCAGCTTGCAAGTTGGAACAATCAAGAAAACTAAAAACAAGCCAAATTCTACTGCCAAAAAATTGCCGCGATTCTGACAAAAACTAGCGATAGTCTGGGATTTTCTAATAATTTTATCCTTTTTTGATAGTGCAAAAGACCTGCCAAATATTAGCAATGACACTAATATTTAGCAGGTCTTTATTTTATTGCCTGTAAATGAAATAAGGTTTTGGGGTATTACCTTAAGTGTTCGTTTTTCATAAATCACTTCCCGCGAAAGCGCTGAATGGCATGATGCAAATCGTACAATTTATCAACAGCAACTTCGCCTAATTCCTCATACAACCCCATATACAAAACATCCACAACAGCCAACTGTGAAATTCGGGTGGCCATATTTGCTACTCGAAAATATTCTTCTAAAACTGGTGTGGATAATTTAATATCTGCCAGCTTTGCTAATTTTGAATTTTGTAAAGTTGTAATTGCGATCACTGTGGCACCTTTTTCTTTGGCTAGCGTTACTAATTGCACCACTTCAGCTGTCTTTCCCGTAGTTGAAATAACTAAGAAAATATCTTCGGCTGTTAAATTCAATACTAAGGCCAACATCTGGTGGAAATCGCGATTAAAACTGGCTGTAACACCTAGTTTACTAACCTTGTGGGCGAAATCTTCGGCTACTACCGCAGACGCCCCCACGCCATAAACTGTCACTTTTTGTTTATCCTTTAATAAAGTAATTGCTTTTGCTACTTCTTTTAAATCGAGTGTATTCACTAATTGCTGAACTGCCAATTGATCTAATGCCATGGTGTTAAAAAAGACGTCATTTATCGATAACTTTTCATGTTTTTCTTTTTTTACAATATTAAATTCATTTTTACTATTACTAAATAATTCTTGGCTTAGCGCTACTTTAAAATCGCGAAACCCTTTCACTCCAATCGCCTTGCAAAAACGAACGACACTAGCCTCGCTAACCGCCGCCCCGGTTGCAAATTCTTTAATTGTCATCCTGGTTACCCGTTCAGCATCCTGCAAGACAAAATCAGCAATTTGACTTTCAATTTCCGAAAAATTTTCTTGTTTTTTTAGCGCTGGGAGTAAAAACATTTCTTCACCTCAAATTAGTTTTCTAAGCTTGTTACAAATTTTTTTGTAATTACTTCTGGTCGTGTAATTGCTGTTCCAATTACAACAGAATAAGCACCAGCTTTATATGCTGCTTTTAAGTCATTCACAGAAGTAATATGTCCTTCTGCAATAATTGGCACTGTAATTTTTTCTACCAATTCACAAATCAGATCAGGGTTAAACGTGGTATTATTTTTTGTTTCCTCTGTATAACCTGCTAAAGTAGTTGATACGAGATCTGCACCACAATTTTCAGCATATACTCCACTTTCGACACTATCACAGTCAGCCATTACAATGATCTCTGGATATTGTTCATGAACCTTCGCAATAATATCAGCCAATTTTTCACCATTGGGTCGTGGCCGCTTCGTACCATCTAGTGCGACGATATCTGCACCAGCTTGAATAATAGCTTCACAACTCGCAAAAGTCGGAGTGATATAAACATCGTAGCCTTCAAACCACTGTTTGTAAATACCTATCATTGGTAGTTTTACTTCTGTCTTAATTGCTGCAATATTTTCCGGTTCGGTCGCTCGTATTCCCACAGCACCACCTACTGCAGCGGCATTGGCAAAAGCAGCCATAATATCTTTGCCATACATTGGCCAGCCTTTACGTGCCTGACATGAAACAATCACACCATTTTTAATTTGTGCCATAACTTCTTTTTTCATCTGCATTCTCCCATTTGTCTATAAAATTCCCGTTAATTTTCCAAGTAAGCCAATTACAAAGCAGGCTAACATCAACCAATAAATTGCTTTTTTATTCTTCATTAAGGCCCAATAAAAAATAAGCGTGATGATTAATGGTAAAAGACCTGGAAAAATTTGATTAATTAAATCCTGCAAGACAATTTCTTTACCGGCATTGTCCCATTGAGCAGTCAGTTCGATTTTGACAAAATTAACGACCATCGAGCCTGTAACCATCATCCCCACGATGGTCGCTCCTTGAACAAAGTTTTTAATTAAATCTGAATTTTTCATCTTGGCAATTAATTTAACCCCAAATTTATATCCCCAAAATACACCTAGATAACGCGTGGCAACATTTAGAAAAATATTAGGAACGATAAAAATTATTGGTCCCAAAATGTTCCCGTTTAGAGCTAAACCAGCCCCCACAGCAGCAAAAATTGTCATAAATGTTGCTTTAAAAACAGAGTCGCCAATTCCAGATAAAGGACCCATTAAGGCCGTTTTTGTTGATGAAATCGTTTCGTCTGTAATTGGTTTTCCTAATGCTTTTTGTTCTTCTAAGGCAATTGAAACCCCCATAACGATATTGGTGGTATACGGGTGGCAATTAAAGAATTCATTATGTCGTTGTAGTGCTTTTTGGTACTCGGTTTCGTCTTTATATAATTTTTGCAAAACTGGAATCATGGCATAATCAAAGCCTAAACTGATGTAACGCTCGTAATTGATCGTCGCCATACTGAAAAAAGAACGGGCAAAAACGCGCCATAAATCTTTTTTAGCCAAGAGATTGTGATCTGTTGGCCCTTCTTCTGTTGGTAAATTTTGCGCCGTTTGATTCTCTCCTTTTCTCAAAGCCCCAGCCCCCGCTGCAACACCGGCTCCCAATAAGGAAACAGCCAACACATCTAATTTCAAATAGACAGATAAAACAAAACCAATTAAAAAGAAAGGCCAAAACTTTTTGAAATCCATCATTTTTAATAGCATGGCCATCCCAATTGCCGGTAAAAGACCAGATGCAATCGTTAAGCCACCTGAAACCCAAACTGGTAAAGCATCATTAATTTGTTTTACAAACTCGCTACCAAATTGAATGGCCATAAAAGAGGCCACGAAAAACACACTAAAGAAAACGAGCACGCCAGCCAAATGTAATTTTTCTAGCGTTTTTGTTTTGCCTTCTTTAATTGCAGAATCAGCCTTATGAACCAAGAAAATATTAATGTTCCAAGCTAACATGATTAAAAATTGCGCTAAAATCCCAATTGGTAGTGCCAAAGAAATACCAAGAGCTGGTGAACCAGCTTGGATGGCGTAAATCGTACCAATAATACCGGCAATTTGTGCATTAGGTGGCACAGATCCCCCAATTGGTAAAACTCCCATAAACATCAATTCAACACTTGCTCCCACTTGCAGACCAGTTTGTAAGTCACCCATGACTAACCCAATCAATGGACCGGCAAAAATAGGTCGTGAAATCATCCAATAGCCATAACCATAATTTTCTGTAATTAAAATTGCGACAAAAATACTCAACAAGATCCCGCTGAATAAAGTCATTATTCTCCCCCTATGCTAATTAAACTTCCCCGTCAAAATTTTGTATTTCTTAAACTTAAATCACACTACTAAGCTCAATTGATTTGTCTCCAGGCGCTGTTCTTACGTCTAATTTCACACCTGCGTGGGCTAATTCTTTAAAAACGGCAACATCTCTTTCATCAACATATACTGTTTTAGTAATCTCTTTTTTGCCTTCTTTAAAGTACATGCCCCCAACATTGATACTGTCAAAATAAATTCCTGCCTTTACTAACTCATAAATAATTGCCGGATCTTTAATAACCAGAAATGATTTCAAGCCATTATCGTTTGAAAAATATGCAATTCCTTCAGCTACAGTAAGTAATTTAAAGCCTTTTCCTTCTGGTACAGCCATTTCCAGTAACATTTTTTGCATCTCATCATTTGCTGCTTGATCATCAATTACCACAATCTCGTCACAAGGATAAGCAACAGACCATGAATAAGCCACTTGTCCATGAATTAGCCGTTCATCGATTCTTGTTAAATTAATACTCATTCTTTTTTCCTCTTTTCTTTTATAAGTTAAACTCTTGAATCATTGGCGTCGTTTCGAAAATTAAATCGCTTGCATTTTTTTGTACATCTAAACAGCTGGATAAAATCAAAGCCAAATGATACCCCATAATCAATTGACTGCCATTTAATTGTTGCTGTTTACTAACTAATGCTGCTGCTTTTGCTGGTGTCCCTCCTTTTATGTCTGCCAAAAATAAAATTCGAGTGTAATCCTCATTCAATTGCTGACAAAAAGCAGTCAATTTTTCAATATAGTCTGTACTATTTTCTTCTGGTTGTAACGGTACTGCAAAAAGGTTCTCCTGTTTTCCCAAAATCATTTCCGCCGACTGTTGCATACCGGTGCATCCAGCCCCATGGCCTACCAATACAATTGCACGCATTTTATCTTCCTTTCTCATATTTAAATCGATTACATTTTTTAGCGATTTATTTCTTGCTATGCTTGCATCATACAATATCAGAAATTTAGTTTCAATATATTTTTAAAAAATAAATAAATTTAATTTCAAAATATGTTTTATTTACACCGCAAAAAAAAAAGAGCAGAAAATATTCCACTCTTTTTCTAGCACTATTCTAAAGCTTTTCTCGTCGCGCTTTTTCCATTTTACGTAATTTGTGATGCGCTTTTTTGGAACCCCGTGTTAAATCTCGTTTGAATTTTTCTTCGTGAAAATCGTGAAACAAACTTTCAACGTCATAATCAAGGGGATATAGTTTTTCCGCTGCCATTTCCAGATGCAAGCGCCGCAGCGGGACTGAAAAGAATTCGTTATTCGAATACAAAATTCCTTCTTCACCATCTGCTTCATAAAACAATGCGGTCACATTTTCTGGTGCAACGACCCGATCACCTTTTTGAAATTGTGGCAATTTCGCCCGTGATGCATTGCCTTGGCTAATATTTTTGAATTCTCGCTTTTTCCCTCCATATTCTTTTTGCTGCAATAATTGACGACTGCGATCAATCACGTCTTTTTGCAGCTGCATTTTTTCTGCAATCCAAAAAGCGTTACTGCTGCCCACAGCATTCATCAAAAGTTGATATTTAGGCGTTAAGGTTTTCGCATCAAAAGCCATCGCCGCTGTTTTAAAATCTTCATGGGCTAAGGCAAAATCTTTAATTTCGCCATAATGGGTGGTCGCCACTACCAGTGCGCCATTTTGATACATCTGCTCCATAATCGCAATGCCTAGCGCTGCACCTTCATTGGGCTCTGTCCCGCTACCAATTTCATCGAGTAAAACTAAAGTCTGACGTTTGGTGTGGCGTAAAATTTCGGCGATATTTTGCATATGACCCGAAAATGTACTCAAAGCGTTCTCCATATCTTGTTGATCGCCAATATCAATTAAGATCTCTTTGAAAATCGCGATGTTGCTATTGCCATCATGATGAACCAACACGCCAAAAGCTGTTAGTAGACACGTTAATGCCAGCGTTTTTAACACCACCGTTTTTCCCCCTGCATTGGGACCGGTAATAATCAGCCCTCTGGCATCTTTGCCTAATGAAACCGATAATGGTACGGCGTTTTTGCCTAATAAAGGATGGGTGACATTTGATACATGTAAAATTTCTTCATCGTTGACGGCGATTTTCACGCCATCAATACTGCGGGAATATTTGGCCCGGGCAAAAATAATATCTAGTTCCACCACAATTTCTAAACTATAAGAAATTTTATCTTGGGACGCTGCCAATAAGCCGGTCAAATACGCCAAAAGCTGATAAACTTCTGCGACTTCTTCTGCTTGTGCCAAAATTAATTTTTCATTCAGACGGGCAATATTACTAGGTTCCACAAAAACCGTCGTCCCTTTATTGGAGCGTTCAATAATCGTACCGGCAATTTTATTTTGAAACTCTGCTTTGACTGGTAATGTGTACCGCTCGCCTTTTTTCAAAATTAAGCGTTCTTGTAAATATTTTTGCGTGGTACCATTGCGCAAATATTTTTGTAAGGCTGTTTCGATTTCTCCTTCAATTTTTTGCACTTGATTGCGGGCTTTGCGTAATTGGCGGCTACTGTCGCTATTTAAGCGCGTGCCGTTGACCATTCCCGTAATTTCTCTGGTAATTTCGGTAAAATCCCCCAGCTGCTGACTGTAAGCAAAAAGATTCGGCACTTGATAGGAATTTTTTTGTAATAATTTTTGAATCAGTTGAAAGGAGCGTAAAAAATCGCTGTATTCTGTTAACTCACTTGGCTCTAAAATTTGCCCCTTTGAAACTTTTTGCGTTAAATGACCAATTTGCGTCAAACCCATCAAAGGAATATGCTGACCAGAAGCTAGAATTGTCATAGCCTCTTGTGTTTCCTCTAACCAATTGCGTACAGTGTGGATTTGTGTGGCAGGATCTCTTTTTAAAATGGTTTCTTTCCCTTTATCACTAATCGCCGTCTGGCTGATTAAAGTTCGAATTTTGGTAAATTCCGTTTCAGTTAATACGTTTTTCATTTGAATTCCTTTCTTGCTTAGACCCTATTCTAAACGCAAAAAAGCCTCGTTAGAATGATGATAGAAAAGCTTTACAAACTTGCTCAGGCTGCAAAAAATAAGAACGGGATTTTTGAAAATTGCTCTTCAAATTTTTGAAAATTTCGACTTATTTCTTGGCAGGCTAGTTTGTAAAGCTAGACACATAGAAAAGCTGTACAAACGCGTTTAACTTCCAAGCAATAAGACAGAATTTCATTAAATTGTTTCTCAAATTTCTTGAAATTTAGCTTATTGCCGTAGGAAGTTCGTTTATAAAGCTAGACATATAGAAAAGCTATCTGCACGCGATCAGCTCGCTCGCAATAAGACAGCAATCTTGATAAATTGCTCTTCAAATTTCTCAAGATTTTGACTTATTGTCACTGCGAGTTCGTGCATAAAGCTAGACACATAGAAAAGCTGTACAAACGCGTTTAACTTCCAAGCAATAAGACAGAATTTCATTAAATTGTTTCCCAAATTTCTTGAAATTTAGCTTATTGCCGTAGGAAGTTCGTTGGTAAAGCTAGACACAAAAAAAGACGATAGTTTCCCTATCGTCTTTAAAATCTTGCGCTTACGAATAGGCATCTAGAGCATCACAAATAAACCTTTTGTTTACTTGTTTTTAAATTGCTGATTAGATACCTGTTACACTCACAAATAGCCCTCTTTTTCTTCTAACGAGTTATTGATTACTATTTCAGTATAAAAGAGACCACTAAAAGTTGCAAGTTGGAAGATAAAAGTTGTCCTTGCCACAATTCAAATAAAAGCGTAGGCAAAAAGTGAAAGCAACTTCAGAATTGCCTTTGTTCATAATCGATTATGTTAGTGCCTGTAAAAAGAAAAACCCACCAAAACAAATAACTGCTAATAGGAAAAAACCCAGTAGACCTTTTGTCTTTTTTGAAATGAGCATCTGAATAATTTTAATCACAACACTGATTCCCATAACTAAACAGGAAATAGTAGGTATAATTAACCAATCCGCCACATGAATCCTTCTTTCTTGCGTAATACATATTACGAATTGCGTATATATGACAGCTGTAATAAAAACCATTATAACTCATAAATTAAGGAATTATCTTCCCTCATTTACTTTTATAGGCAACAAAAAAACGTCTGTTAATGGCGTAACAGACGTTTTCCAGACCAAAGTAATGACTACGGCATCGTATCTTACTTCGATAAGAATGATTTCTAGTAAAATATACTTGGTTTTTTTCGGGATGTCAATGAAATGCGGGTGAGTTTATGCTGAGAAAAGCCCATAAGATCGGGATTTCTTACTCCTTTTCGATTATTTTTTCTAGGATAAAAAACAACGTTAAAAAAGTTTATTAAACTAAAAAGAAGCCTATTTAGCTTGCCTAGTCCTCTTTAACTGCCAAAAAATTCCGACTAATTTTCTTTAAAAGAACTGAAAATAAAAGACTGGCAAAAATAAAAAAAGAAATAGGCAGACATAAAAGAGTTCCATTACAAAAAATTATCTTTTTTCTTTGACTCTTTCAGCCCTTCTTCAATTTAAGCTTCATCATCTATAAATATTCATAACTATTTTGCTGTGTTAAAATTTAGTTATCAATCTTTTTAGGAGGAAAAAAGATGGAAGACACAGCTTTGTTATTAAGAAAACTGAATGATCGCAAAGAATTCCTCACTGAAAACACGATAGATTATTTATTACATCAATCACAACTGATTAAAAAGCTGACAAAAGATTATGAACCAACTGCTCTTTTTAATATTTTTCGCTTAGTAAGCCTTGCAGAAATTCCTTATGTAAATCGACTTTCCTATACACAAACCATTATTCATTTTATTGACAAGCATATAGCTACAACGGCGGGATTTTCCTACACTGGAAAGATTGAAGATATTGTCCCTTGCTACAACGCAATGCTATTGGAAGCGTATGTGCGCTTAGATAAAATTGACTCTCCAGAGGTTAAAAATGCTTTGGATTGGATAAAACAATATCAGCTTTTCCAACGCAATAAAGTAACAAAATGGCCCTATAAAGGAATATGTAAATTTGGCGGCTGTATGAAAAGCACGCCTTGTTACATTGGTATTGGAAAAACCGTCAGAGCGCTAATAACCTACTCTGAATTTGCTAAAACAAAAGATGATAAAGTCGAGCAATTAATCGAGCAAGGTATTGCCTACATGTTAAAGCATCATATGTATCAACGATTATCAAATAGTCAGCCAATCAGTAAACATATTACGGAATTAATGTTTCCACAAGCTTATATGCTTTCTTTGACCGATTTAGTTTATATCGCAAATAACCGTAATTTGTGGCCAGACCAGAGAACGAATGCACTAAAAGCGTTTGTTGCCAGTAAAATGATGCAACAAAGAAAATGGAAAATAGACTATATTTATAGCCACAAAGGCTACAAAGCTTTTGAAACGAGGCGCACTGCTTCTTTGTGGATTGAATATATTTTTGACGATTGTCCTGTTTAAGAATAGAAAAACTTTTGTTCCATTAATTCCCTGCTGATCAAAAATAGAGGGGAGAATCAGTTTTCACTGGCTCTCCCCTCTATTTTTAAATCTTTTTTACTCCCGCTTTTGGGGGCTTAATAATACTTTTTATTTGGTTCCACTACTAAATAGCGGTAAGGTTCGTCCCCTTCAGAGTGGGTCTTTACGCTGTCGTCATGACTTAAAGCAGAGTGAATTTGTTTACGTTCAAAAGCTGGCATCGGCTCTAAGAAAACCGGCCGTCCTGTTCGTTTCACTTTTTCTGCTGTCCGTTGTGCTAGCCGTTCTAAAATGGCTTGACGTTTTTGGCGATAATCGCCGACATTGACTACAACCGAAAGTTTATTTTTCGCAACGCGGTGAATGAAAACTTGAGCCAAATATTGTAAAGCATTTAACATTTTACCGTGTTTGCCAATTAGAATCCCTTGCTTTTTCGTGTCCAAATGGAAGATAACCAACCCATTTTCCCGCTCTGTTTTGACCAAGGCAGGTGCATTTAATTCGTTGGTAATATTGGTTAGATAAAGCGCAAGTTGTGTTAAAGCTGCTTCGTCGTCTAAGTCAGATAAAATTTCTGCAGTTGTTGGCGTGATCTCTACAATTGTTTCTTCTGCAGCTGGTACTTCAGCTGTAACGACTGGTGTTTTGTCAGCGGCAACGAGTACGTCTTCAACGGTTTGGCTGACAGCTTCACTAATATCTTCTGCCACCGAAGGCTCAATTGAAACGCGGGCATTTTTCTTTCCCATTCCCAAAAAGCCTTTTTTGCCTTCATCTAAAATCTCAATTACAGCTTCGTCTTTTGAAATTCCTAATGCAGTTAAACCGGCTACTACTGCTTCACCACTGGTTGCTCCTTCATAAATCGGCATCAAGGTAACCCCCTTTTATTTTTTACGTTTTTTCTTATTCGGATTCATCGCACGTTCCAAAGCACGCTCCCGCGCTTTTTCTTGACGAAGTGCTTCTTCACGTTCTTTTCTAATCTTAAATGGATTGTTGATTAATAATGTTTGCACCACTTGGAATGCATTGGAAATTACCCAGTATAATGACAAACCACTGGCAAGTCCTAGCCCCATCATTAAAATCATCAATGGCATTGCAAAGTTCATAATTTTTAAGCTGGCATTTGCTTCTACTTGGCTCATACTTGAAAGATATGTGCTGGCAAAAGTAAATACCGCCGCTAAAATCGGTAAAATCAGATAGGGATCTTTTTCCCCTAAGTTCAACCATAAGAAATGACCTTGAGATAATTCTGGTACCCGTTGAATCGCTTGCCATAACGCCATCAAAATCGGCATTTGCACTAACAGTGGTAAACACCCCGCATAAGGATTGACGTTATTTTCAGCGTAAAGCTTTTGCGTTTCTTCTTTTAATTTTTGCTGCGTTTCCATATCTTTAGCAGCGTATTGAGCTTGCAGCGCTTTGATTTTTGGTTGTAATTCTTGGGTTTTCCGCATACTTTTTGTTTGGAAATGCATCAATGGCATTAAAATAATCCGCACGACTAAAGTAAATAAAATAATCCCAATTCCGGCATTACCAAACGATAATGCTTTAATAGCGCGGGCAAAGTTCCAAACGATGTAACGATCCCAAATTCCAGTACTGTTGGCACTTACTTCTCCGGTGGCACCACAGGCTGACAAGAATACTACCAGTGCCAGCATGCCGCTTAAAAGCAGTGCTTTTTTGACATGTTTCTTTTTCACGAGGCATGATCCCTTCTAACGATTATTTAAATAATTTTTGCGAGTTTTAGTACATGTTTCAAATTTTGCAGCAATTCTTCACTATCTAATTCACTCACAGTTGGTCGAGCGATGATAATAAAATCAAGATTCGGATCAATCTGATCTTTTAGAGTATACAAACTAGCACGGATTTTCCGTTTCACACTATTGCGCATCACAGCATTGCCGACTTTTTTCCCCACCGAAATACCAACACGAAAATGGTCTTGTTCTTTCGGGAGTTTATAGACAACAAAACGGCGATTCGCACAAGAGCTGCCTTGCTCAAATACCCGTTGAAAATCTCGTTCTTTTTTGACACGATAGGCTTTTTTCATGACGTTTCCTTCACTTCTTCTAAAATCATTTGCTCATACCTTTCAATAATACCATAATTCCCCCCTAAACTTTACCCTAAAAAGAAAAGTTACGGGGACTCTTTTAGCTCGCAAGCAATAAAATAAAATCTTGCTAAATTGTTCTTCAAATTTCGCAAGATTTTGGTTTATTACCGCCGCGAGTTAGTCACTGTAGCTGGATCAAAGAAAAGCTTTTCGAACTCGTTTTACTCGTCAGCAATAAGGCAGAATTTCAATAAATTGTTTTCCAAATTTCTTGAAATTTTGACTTATTGTCGCCGCGAGTTAGTTCGCAAAGCTGGATCAAAGAAAAGCGAAACAAACTTGTTCAGTACGCTAAAAATAAGCGCAGAATTTTCAGAAATTGTCTCTTCAAATTTTTGGAAATTTTGACTTATTTCTTAGCGTGCTAGTTTGTGCAGCTGGATCAAAGAAAAGCGGAAAGCGCTGGGTAACTCTTTGGAAAAATGTCGGAAATTTGGATGCTGATGTTCTTTATCAGAATCAAATTTTTGAATTTTTCCCGAAGAGTTGGTGCTTGAAGCTGGATCTAAAGAAAAGTTATCGGAACTCGTTTTACTCGCAAGCAATAAAATGAAATCTTGCTAAATTGTTTTCCAAATTTCGCAAGATTTTGGTTTATTGTCGCCGCGAGTTAGTTCCTATAACTGGATCAAAAAAAAGCTTTACGAACTCGTTTTATTCGTCAGCAATAAGGCAGAATTTCAATAAATTGTTCTTCAAATTTCGCAAGATTTTGGTTTATTGTCGCCGCGAGTTTGTCACTGGGGTCAAATCTAAAACAAAAAAAAGCCACTCCAATTTCACCTGCCAAAACCTCTACCATGATGAGATTTTTTTACGTGATCTTGAAGTGACAACTTTATTTACTATGTTAGCCAACATAAAAAAAATACCACTGGCAACCAGTGGCTTAAGCTGACAATACTTTACGTCCTTTAAGACGGCGGCTAGCTAAGACGCGACGGCCGTTTTTAGTGCTCATACGTTTACGGAAACCGTGAACTTTTTGACGTTTACGTTTGTTTGGTTGGTAAGTTCTTTTCATTTATTTCCACCTCCGAGGTAATTCTCATATCCATCACTACAGACATACTTTGATAGTATAACGACTCCGATTGCTTTTTGTCAACTACAAAATCACGCTAAAACAGTAAAAAAGTTATCCACATTTCTTTATAAAGCCTGTTGATGGTTGTGAATTCACAAAAAATTTTTGAAAGTTAAATTAAAGTTTTGGAAATAATTATCCACACTTTCACACAGCTTAAAAACTTTTCCACAAGCAATTATTTTTCTGTGGATATACGTTACAAAACGCTGTTACAATCCACTCTTTTATCCAAAAGACCTTGTGGAAACTTTTCAAAAACTCAAATTTGTCCACATTTTTTTTAGGCCTGTGGATTATTTTTATACCTGCTGTTAATTCACATTTTCATCTTCTTGTTTATTTGTGGAAAACTTGCTGAAAATAAATTTTTTTCTGCTTTTTGCTCTCTGCCTGTGGAAAACTTCTTTAAAAAGTGATAAATTAGGGATACCTCTTTTTGTCTGCTTCTTTTTAAATTGGCAGCAATCTAGAGTTCGTGAAATTTCACAAAGTGCCGCCAGATCCTCGTAATTTATTACTAGGTGTTTTTTGAGGCGCTCTTTTGCTTTTTAAGCCCGCTTGGGATGTCTTAACTATTATGAATATACGTAAATTAAAACGCAGGCCGTTTTATTGATTGGAAAAAATTAAGGAGGAAACTC